>NZ_JCAIJQ010000002.1:2500-2550912 GCF_059429255.1 Phaeobacter sp. CC-HEC084 | reverse complement strand
TTTGAGGATGAGGCAGGCGGGCGCGCTGAGAGATTGGCGCATCTGTTTGTTTTGGCCGCTGGGTGTTGCTCTTTGACATTGATAGATAACTGAAGAGATATGTGGGCGGTTTGGTTCATTTCGATGGATCAACGTCTGTATATCGCGCTGGTAGGAATTTAGGTTCCGATGATCCAGTGTCAGCTTCACTGTTTGTACGGCTTCGGTTTCTTTTGAAACCAAGCACACAAACAGAGACTTTCATCAGGATTAGCCTCCTGGTGAAGATGTGCAGAGGTTCGAACGTCAAGGATATGCGAGCAATCGCATTTCAACTTGAGAGTTTGATCCTGGCTCAGAACGAACGCTGGCGGCAGGCTTAACACATGCAAGTCGAGCGCACTCTTCGGAGTGAGCGGCGGACGGGTTAGTAACGCGTGGGAACGTGCCCTTCTCTAAGGAATAGCCACTGGAAACGGTGAGTAATACCTTATACGCCCTTCGGGGGAAAGATTTATCGGAGAAGGATCGGCCCGCGTTAGATTAGATAGTTGGTGGGGTAACGGCCTACCAAGTCTACGATCTATAGCTGGTTTTAGAGGATGATCAGCAACACTGGGACTGAGACACGGCCCAGACTCCTACGGGAGGCAGCAGTGGGGAATCTTGGACAATGGGCGCAAGCCTGATCCAGCCATGCCGCGTGAGTGATGAAGGCCCTAGGGTCGTAAAGCTCTTTCGCCAGGGATGATAATGACAGTACCTGGTAAAGAAACCCCGGCTAACTCCGTGCCAGCAGCCGCGGTAATACGGAGGGGGTTAGCGTTGTTCGGAATTACTGGGCGTAAAGCGCACGTAGGCGGATCGGAAAGTTGGGGGTGAAATCCCGGGGCTCAACCCCGGAACTGCCTCCAAAACTATCGGTCTAGAGTTCGAGAGAGGTGAGTGGAATTCCGAGTGTAGAGGTGAAATTCGTAGATATTCGGAGGAACACCAGTGGCGAAGGCGGCTCACTGGCTCGATACTGACGCTGAGGTGCGAAAGTGTGGGGAGCAAACAGGATTAGATACCCTGGTAGTCCACACCGTAAACGATGAATGCCAGTCGTCGGGTAGCATGCTATTCGGTGACACACCTAACGGATTAAGCATTCCGCCTGGGGAGTACGGTCGCAAGATTAAAACTCAAAGGAATTGACGGGGGCCCGCACAAGCGGTGGAGCATGTGGTTTAATTCGAAGCAACGCGCAGAACCTTACCAACCCTTGACATCCTCGGACCGCCAGAGAGATCTGGTTTTCACTTCGGTGACCGAGTGACAGGTGCTGCATGGCTGTCGTCAGCTCGTGTCGTGAGATGTTCGGTTAAGTCCGGCAACGAGCGCAACCCACATCCTTAGTTGCCAGCAGTTCGGCTGGGCACTCTAGGGAAACTGCCCGTGATAAGCGGGAGGAAGGTGTGGATGACGTCAAGTCCTCATGGCCCTTACGGGTTGGGCTACACACGTGCTACAATGGCATCAACAATGGGTTAATCCCCAAAAGATGTCTCAGTTCGGATTGGGGTCTGCAACTCGACCCCATGAAGTCGGAATCGCTAGTAATCGCGTAACAGCATGACGCGGTGAATACGTTCCCGGGCCTTGTACACACCGCCCGTCACACCATGGGAGTTGGGTTTACCCGAAGGCCGTGCGCTAACTTTTGAGGCAGCGGACCACGGTGAGCTCAGCGACTGGGGTGAAGTCGTAACAAGGTAGCCGTAGGGGAACCTGCGGCTGGATCACCTCCTTTCTAAGGATGATGCTAGTCAGATTAGCTTGCTAATCTCGTGCATCACTTAGCAGAAGATCGGCAAACAAAGCCGGTCAACATCAGGACCGAGCCGTCCTCATATCTCTTCAGACAGTCGAGCCTCAGACCCCTGAGGTTCAGCAAGGGGCCTTAGCTCAGCTGGGAGAGCGCCTGATTTGCATTCAGGAGGTCAGGAGTTCGATCCTCCTAGGCTCCACCACTTTGCAATCGGCCCCATTTAGAATGGGTCGGTAGCTCAGGTGGTTAGAGCGCACGCCTGATAAGCGTGAGGTCGGAGGTTCAAGTCCTCCTCGACCCACCATTCCCCGATTAGATCGATAAGCACCGCAAGTGGTTCTTATCCGTCCAATCGGACGCAGTTTTGACATCGTATAGAGAGAAAAATCAACAACACCGTTGATCGCCCCGAGTGTGGGGATGATCTCGGATTGGTGCCGATCCCTTCGGGGTGAGGCAAGCCGGAAGATACGTCATGTTTCCTCAGACGCCTTCTGGTATGCCGGTTCGAAACGACGGAGTTGTCCAAGTCAAGTACACTAACCCGCATGATCTACCCGATCATGCATTGTTCTTTCGTCCGCCTGCGACCGACATCACAGGCATAAGGATGGAAGAGCGGGAAAGTATGCTTTTTGGTTCAGAGACAGATGATCCGGTTGTGAACCAGCTTCCGGATCCGACAGTTGTCAAAGACTGTCTCTTTCTGGACCAGATCAAGCGCGAGAAGGGCGTTTGGTGAATGCCTTGGCAGTAAGAGGCGATGAAGGACGTGATACTCTGCGATAAGTCATGGGGAGCCGAGAATAGGCTTTGATCCATGAATTTCCGAATGGGGGAACCCACCTGACAGTTCGATATTGTTACCACGGTAGCCAATATCTTGCTGAACCAGGTACTTAAAACCTGAATACATAGGGTTTTAAGAGCAAACCCGGGGAACTGAAACATCTAAGTACCCGGAGGAAAGGACATCAATTGATACTCCCTTAGTAGCGGCGAGCGAACGGGGACCAGCCGAGCCAGATAAGTGACTGGAATGCGTTGGGAAGCGCAGCCATAGCGGGTGATAGCCCCGTACAGGAAGCTTTGATGGACGTATTAAGTAGGGCGGAACACGTGAAATTCTGTCTGAAGATCGGAGGACCACCTTCGAAGGCTAAGTACTCCTTACTGACCGATAGTGAACCAGTACCGTGAGGGAAAGGTGAAAAGCACCCCGACGAGGGGAGTGAAACAGTACCTGAAACCGAACGCCTACAATCAGTTGGAGGCCCCTTGAGGGCTGACAGCGTACCTTTTGTATAATGGGTCATCGACTTGGTCTCACGAGCAAGCTTAAGCCGCTAGGCGAAGGCGCAGCGAAAGCGAGTCTTAATAGGGCGAATGAGTTCGTGGGATCAGACCCGAAACCGAGTGATCTAGGCATGGCCAGGTTGAAGGTGCGGTAACACGCACTGGAGGACCGAACCCACATCTGTTGAAAAAGATCGGGATGAGCTGTGCCTAGGGGTGAAAGGCCAATCAAACTCGGAGATAGCTGGTTCTCTGCGAAATCTATTTAGGTAGAGCGTCATCCGAATACCCCGGGGGGTAGAGCACTGGATGGGTAATGGGGCCCCACAGGCTTACTGATCCTAACCAAACTCCGAATACCCGGGAGTACTAGATGGCAGACACACTGCGGATGCTAACGTCCGTAGTGGAGAGGGAAACAACCCTGACCTCCGGCTAAGGCCCCCAATTCATGGCTAAGTGGGAAAGCAGGTGGGACGACCAAAACAACCAGGAGGTTGGCTTAGAAGCAGCCATCCTTTAAAGATAGCGTAACAGCTCACTGGTCTAAATAAGTTGTCCTGCGGCGAAGATGTAACGGGGCTCAAGCCATGAGCCGAAGCCGAGGATGCACATAGTGCATGGTAGCAGAGCGTAGTGTGACATAGTCTCATGTCTCCTTACTTCCTTCGGGAAGATTGGAGACAAGAGGCTTTCGATGAAGCCGGGGCGTGAGCCATCCGGTGGAGAGATCACTAGCGAGAATGATGACATGAGTAGCGACAAAGAGTGTGAGAGACACTCTCGCCGAAAGTCCAAGGGTTCCTGCTTAAAGCTAATCTGAGCAGGGTAAGCCGGCCCCTAAGCCGAGGCCGAAAGGCGTAGGCGATGGGAACCAGGTTAATATTCCTGGGCCAGGAGGATGTGACGGATTGCGACTGTAGTTCAGCCTTATCGGATTGGTTGGGCTGCTGAGCAGTCCCTGGAAATAGCCCTCCATCAGACCGTACCCTAAACCGACACAGGTGGACTGGTAGAGAATACCAAGGCGCTTGAGAGAACGATGTTGAAGGAACTCGGCAAAATACCTCCGTAAGTTCGCGAGAAGGAGGCCCGGGTTCAAGGCAACTTGGATCCGGGGGCACAAACCAGGGGGTGGCGACTGTTTATTAAAAACACAGGGCTCTGCGAAGTCGTAAGACGACGTATAGGGTCTGACGCCTGCCCGGTGCCTGAAGGTTAAAAGGAGGAGTGAGAGCTCCGAATTGAAGCCCAGGTAAACGGCGGCCGTAACTATAACGGTCCTAAGGTAGCGAAATTCCTTGTCGGGTAAGTTCCGACCTGCACGAATGGCGTAACGACTTCCCCGCTGTCTCCAACATCGACTCAGCGAAATTGAATTGCCTGTCAAGATGCAGGCTTCCCGCGGTTAGACGGAAAGACCCCGTGCACCTTTACTACAGCTTCGCACTGGCATCAGGATTGTGATGTGCAGGATAGGTGGTAGGCATCGAAACCAGAACGCTAGTTCCGGTGGAGCCTCCCTTGAGATACCACCCTTCGCACTCTTGATGTCTAACCGCGGTCCGTTATCCGGATCCGGGACCCTGCGTGGCGGGTAGTTTGACTGGGGCGGTCGCCTCCTAAAGCGTAACGGAGGCGCGCGAAGGTTGGCTCAGAGCGGTCGGAAATCGCTCGTTGAGTGCAATGGCAGAAGCCAGCCTGACTGCGAGACTGACAAGTCGAGCAGAGACGAAAGTCGGCCATAGTGATCCGGTGGTCCCGAGTGGAAGGGCCATCGCTCAACGGATAAAAGGTACGCCGGGGATAACAGGCTGATACTGCCCAAGAGTCCATATCGACGGCAGTGTTTGGCACCTCGATGTCGGCTCATCTCATCCTGGGGCTGGAGCAGGTCCCAAGGGTACGGCTGTTCGCCGTTTAAAGAGGTACGTGAGCTGGGTTTAGAACGTCGTGAGACAGTTCGGTCCCTATCTGCCGTGGGTGTAGGATACTTGAGAGGAGTTGCCCCTAGTACGAGAGGACCGGGGTGAACGATCCACTGGTGGACCTGTTATCGTGCCAACGGTAGTGCAGGGTAGCTATGATCGGAAAGGATAACCGCTGAAGGCATCTAAGCGGGAAGCCCCCCTCAAAACAAGGTATCCCTGAGGGCCGTGGAAGACCACCACGTCAATAGGCCGGAGATGTAAGTGCAGCAATGCATTCAGTTGACCGGTACTAATCGCCCGATAGGCTTGATCTGTTCCAGTAACAGACAGTCTCGTAAACACCAAAAAGCAAAACATAACTTGGACAAAACGTTGATAGATAAGCCTCGCGCTTGTGGAAATGTCTTCGTGACAAAACTCAGGTGCGGCAACGGGTATTTGCTCTGCAAATACCCTGCCTGCCGCTAACCAAGAAAATCCAACAAGCCGCAGGCTTGTTGGTATTTTCTTGGTTTGGTGGTCATAGCACGAGCAAAACACCCGGTCCCATCCCGAACCCGGAAGTTAAGTGCCGTCGCGCCAATGGTACTTGGGCTTAAGCCCTGGGAGAGTAGGTCACCGCCAAACCTAGTAAATACCAAAATAAATTCTCTCTAACGATCATAACCAACAATCTCCGCGGGATGGAGCAGCCCGGTAGCTCGTCAGGCTCATAACCTGAAGGTCGCAGGTTCAAATCCTGCTCCCGCAACCAACGTTTCCGACCAAGCCCCCGCAAATCGCGGGGGCTTGGTCATTTGAGCGCTCCCGCAGGCCAGAATACCTGCCAGATCACCCTCCAGAAGCATCCGGTGACTCCCAGGCGCAGATCCGTCCGGTTCCATCCGCACACTGGAAATCAATCCCCGAAGAGCCTCCGTCGAACGCGTCTTCAGGTCCGGGTCGTTCAGTGTGGTGGTGAGATTGTTCACCTGCGTCTTGAACCGCTCTGCAACTTCCGGCGTCATCGGCGGGGTGGGGGCAAGCTCCGCAGCTTCTAGGATCTGCTGCTGCTCAAGCTTGCGTTGCTCCAGGTCCAACAGCTTCTCCTTCATCATTGGCGTATAGAGGCCATCTTCGATTGCTGCCATGAGGCCTGCGATCTTCTTTTCGATGCCTGCGAGGGCCGTGGTTGCAGCCTTCCGGGTCGCGCCAGCCGTATCAGTGACCTCTTTGTAGGCACTTTTGTATTCCGCAACATAGACCTCCACGAGTTCAGGGGTGAGCAGGCGGTGACGCAGGCCGGACAGAACCCGTTCTTCGACGGCGTCTCGGCGGATAGTGGTGCGGTTGGTGCAGACAGCGTCGCCCTTGTTGCGGCTGGCAGCACAGCCGTAGCGGGTCTTGTTGATGAGAGTATAGCTGGCGCCACACTCCGCGCAGCGCAGCAGGCCCGAGAGCAGATAGGTTGGGCGGCGTGCCTCTTCCGTTCTGCGGCGCGTGTTCCGCGCTCCAGTCGGGTTGAGAGCTTCGCGTACAGACTCTTGCCGGGCTTTCACGGCTTCCCACAGGTCCTGATCGACGATCTGAAGTTCCGGCACATCAACGGTGATCCACTGCTCGGGAGGGTTCATGCGTGCTTGGCGCTTTCCCGTGGCCGGATCCTTGATAAAGTGTTGCCGGTTCCAGACACGGCGGCCGATATAGAGCTCGTTGTTCAGAACCCCCGTGCCACGTTTGACATTGCCGTTGATCGTCGACGGGTTCCAATTGCCACATCCCTGGCCCCTCTTCGGTCCAGGCACGTTTTGACGGTTCAGGCGTGCCGCGATCTCGCGCGGGGAGTGACCCTCGGCATAGTCGTGAAAGATCCGGCGGATGATGTCCGCCTCACCTGCTTCGATCCGCAGATCTCCAGTAGACAGGGTCCCGTCGCCCAGGACCTCACGGTCAGGGCGGTAGCCGTAACTTATACCACCAGCCGACTTGCCCTTTAGGATGCGGCCAGAGAGGCCCCGGTGTGTCTTCTCTCCCAGGTCTTTGAGAAGCATGGCATTCATTGTTCCTTTCAGCCCGATATGCATCTCGTTGACCGCGCCCTCGGACAGAGTCACGATTTGCACGTCGTGAAAGTTGAGGGTTTGGTGTAGCCGGGCGATATCGGCCTGATTGCGGCTCAGTCTGTCCAAGGCTTCCGTGAGGACGACATCAAAAGCACCCATCTCGGTCGCGCCCTGTAGCTGTTTGATGCCGGGGCGCATTAGAGAGGCCCCAGAGGTCGCCGCATCGGAAAACTCCGCAACGACTTCCCAGCCTTCGCGGGCTGCATATGCCCGGCACAGGCGCAGCTGGTCTTCGATGGAAGACTGCTGTTGCAGGTCTGAAGAATAGCGCGCGTAAAGCGCAACGCGGAGAGAGGGGGTAGAGTAGTTCATGTGGCACCTTCCTTCGGGGAGGTTAAAGCTTCAGTTCAAGCGCCGCGCAGGGCGGCAAAATCAGCTTGTGCCTGACGACGCGCCATTGCGCGCACCAGGGCCACAATCTCAGGATGAAGACCGCGCGGAGTTTTTGCAAGGGAAATTGGGCGGCGCTTTTGAGGGGCCTCTGTGATGGCACCGATTGTCGTCGGGAGAATTTGTTGTGTCATGGGCGGCTCGTCATCTGCTCGTTTCCTTGTGAGCAGAGTACCAGACGGTGGGGGAATTCCTGGAGAGCAAAGTCAGTTTCCGGCTCCGGATTTTGGGGATAACCAGCTGAAAAATATATAGAACTCCTGATTGGAAAAACTATTTCCGAACATGTCGTGCCAAGGATCGAGATTGCAGCACGGTCGCCAGGTGGGCAGCATCCATTTGCCGGGGAGATTCTCTATGGTTTGCCCCTCATCTTCAGGGCCAGATTCTTCAGAGCGAGATATCCCGCAAACAGTTCCGTGAATCCTATTGAGCCGGATGCAAAGCGGTGGGCTTGCCACAGTGGAAGCGGCAAGCCCGTTTTTTGTTACTGTGGATGGATTGTGGCCGTAGAGGAGTCGACCTGCTCGGCTGCTGACGGTGCGAGGTGTTCCAGCCAGGGGCGCAGATCTGCGGTATCCATCTCCCGGACGGTCAACAAATGCTCGGCCAGACGTGCCAGCTGGTCGCGGTGCGGATCAAGGAGGCTCTGTGCTCGTCGTTCAAACCGGTCAAGTTTGACCCGGAGGCGATCACGCTCATTCGGAGTGAGATGCTTCATGACTGCCGGTCCCATCCAGCCGTTGCCGTGAATGCCAAGCCCGACTTCGCGATCGCAGGCCAGCTGCACCTGCGTGGCCTGCTGAAGATCGCTGCCATCCCCGCCACCGGCGCCAGCGCTGATGTCTCCAAGGAGGATCCGTTCGGCGGCACGCCCGCCAAGCAGGATGGTCATCTCGTCCTCGAACTCGCAAAGGGTTCCCTCGTAAACGGCAGATGGCCGAATGGTCTGGCCCCCATTCTTCGAGATTGTCACACGTTCAACCGGAGCGGCGCTGAGCAGTGTGGCCATCAGGGCATGACCGCATTCATGGATCGCGATGCGGCGCTGGCGTGCCTTGGCCCGTGGCGTTTCTTTCGGCATCTGGGCCAATACCCAGGCGGCATCGCAGCTGCGTCCCGCACGCCGGGCGCTTGCGCGAGCCGCCCGCAAGCTCGCGTCGATCTCTGCAGGCGTCTGACCTGCGAAGGCCCGAGCCAGTTCGATTGAGTTGTGGTCCGTGGGAAGGGCGCGTTCCAGCATGTGCTGGATCTGCGCGAGGGGCGGGCGGTCAAGCTCGGCATGCCGGTCGAACCTGCCTGAGCGTAGGATCGCAGGATCGAGATTGTTTGGATGGTTACAGGCACCGATTAGCAGCACACCCTCGTCCCGCATCAGTGCGTCAACCTCCGCCAGGAATTGGTTGATGACATTGCGCCTGTAGTGGCTGCCATGACGGTCGGATGTATCACGGGCGCCTGCCGAGTCGATCTCATCGATAAAGAGAACCGAGGGCTTATTGCGGGTGGCTTCGGTGAAGCTTTTTCTCATGGCGCCAAGCATGTCGCCGAGGTGTCCGCAGCTCTGCCAGCCGCCAAATGAAGCTTCAATGAGAGGGACGTCGGCCGAGGCCGCGATGGCCCGCGCGAGTACGGATTTGCCAACCCCTGGCTCGCCGCTGATCAGGAGGGAATGCGGGATCTCGGTCCAGTTTGCTTTGCCGTCGTGCCATGCCCTCAGGTCTTCGACGATGTCCCTTGCCGCTTGGTGCGCAGGGGAGGCCCCCTTGATGTCGGTGAGTGTCAGGGCTCCGTTGTCGGCTTGCGAAGCCTGCAGGATCTCTGCCAGCTTGCTGGCTGCAGCCCCAGCATTCGGCGCGCGCAGGGCGGCAATGAGGACCTGCTCGTCCATCGATTGCAGTGCTGCACTGTGCGGCAGCAGCGGCGCGACACGCGCACGGTCGATTTTGCCTGTGGTGCTGTGGGTCTGTTCCAGCAGCATCAACATCATTTCCGGATCAACAGGCGCCAGTCGAACAGGCTTCGGCAGGATGCGCTTCAGATCAGGATCAAGCCGCAGCCCCTCCGGCCACAGGACAAGCAGTGGATGGGGCTGGGCGAGTGATCCGAGAAGGCGGTGTTCGAAGTCGCGCATACCTGCGAGACAGATCGTGCCCTCTCTACCGACCGTTGGACGGATCAGCTGCAACACCTGTTCTTCGCCTCTTCGAGCGGCATAGGTTTGGGCCGTCCAGCTCGGCGGTAGAAACACCCGGCCGATCTGCGTACATGCGATATCAAGTTGGCTTGTGGGGATCTCATTGATGACCATGACGCCATGCGGTGCGAGTGACGTTGCGCAGAAGTTCTGATGTGTGCCGAAAGTGGCGGCCAGACGCAGGCACATCAGGATTGTGCTGGGCGCAGTATAGTGCTGCGGCATGTCATTGCCATCAGCGTCAATCGCCCAGCCATCGGCCCCTGTCTCGCTCAGTGTATACAGCTCTTCGTTGTCGAGCCGTTGCATTGCCGGGAGATCATCAAGTGCCTCCAAAAGGGTCTGCGCTGGTAGCTCCTGCGCCGGAATTTTCCGGTTCTCGTCCTCGGCGTCGTAGCTGGTGTCGCGTTCAGCATGCTGGAGACGGCGGAGAATGAAGCGGGCATAAGGGTGCCAGGTCGGTGTGTTGGACATGGGTGTCCTCCATGAGTTCAGGATCGGCCAGGGCCGGTGAAAAGATTGGATGGGGGCAGAGATCAGACTTCGACTGGGGGAAGAGCGTCGAGCATGCCCAGAATGATGGACTGCAGGTCGGAGGAATAGATCTCGGACTTCACTCGGAGCCACTGACTGTAGTGACCTGGCGGAATGATGCTCTCTACATGATCGCGCTTCAGCGTCGCGTGCATCGTCTTTTCCAGGCACAGTGCTGTGTGGCCACTCTGAACAGGAACACTGCGCAGGATCTGGGCCCGCAGATCAGGGCTGCGCTTGAGTTGATAATGCAACCGGCTTTCCGGGTTCCGGGAAAAACCCAGCTTCACAAGCGGCGCCATGTTGGGCAGCTCAAAGCGCATACAGTAGATGTAGCTCGGCGCCGAAGCCCAACCCTCACCGCAGGCTTCACAATTGAAGCGACCTGACCGCATGTTCACCCGCGCAACCTCCTGCACATGGCCACAGCTGTGGCGATAGCGGCGATAGTTTGGGCCGCGATCCTTTGCAGGGCCGATCAGGGTCCAGCCTTGCGCGAGTGCTTCCTTCTTTTCCTTGTCGCGATGACAGTGTTCACACCGGTGGGCGCAGTCGTCGGCAGCGATCCGTCTGATCAGCACGAATTGCCGACGCAGTTCATGCCCGCAGGGCGCCTGGTAGACGCCGACATGACGGTCATCGGGGTCGCGCCCCAGCCAGGTTAAACCTGCTGCGGAGGCTTCTTCTCGCCATCGCGCTTCAATGCAGTGTGGGCACAGGGGCTGGTTGTTCATCAGAACGTAGAGTTTGCTCATGTGTGTTGCCTCGCAACTGCGGCAGCGCAGCAGCAGGTGGTAACGGTCTGTGATACGCTGCAGGATATCAAAGCCCTTGCTCGCGGCGGTCTCGCGCCAATGCGCGTGGATGGTAAGCGGGAAAGTGGGTTTTGCGGATTGGGTCATGAAAAGCTCCAGTCAGGCAAAAGGGCAGGGGACGGCAGGCGCGCAATGCGTCAGCCGGTGAAAATCCGGAATTGGACAGGACATGACGGACGCAGGCGGGGAGGTCCGCTGCGGGGTCAGGTGTTGTCAGGGGAAATTGGGGCCGTGTTAGATCTGCACGCAGTCGAGCGTCGACGCGGCCATCTCCACGATGGCATCAACGTGCCAGGCAGCCCGGTTCAGCGCCTGGCGGACACCGGGAACTGAAGTGGTGAAAAGGTCCCGATGCTCATACATCAGCCGCTGGAAATGCAAAGCCTCGTCCGGGTTCTGCGCTTCGATGAGGAAGTGCATCAGCATGGCCATGCGCTGCAACGGCTGATCATTGGCCGAGGTAGTCGGGGCGGAAAAAATATCCGACGCCAGCCGCAGGCAGTCTTGCCACTGGTTCTCCGCCGCCTCCACAAAACCGCTGCTTGCGGGATCCCAGCTCATGGAATGTGACAGGTCGCGCTCCATCTCGATCGCCGCATCTACGGCTTCGATCATCTCAGCGAATGTCCGGAAGATTGGGGTGTCCCTTTGGTCGGCAATCGGGGCCGCCAATGCAGGGTGCAGGTCTTTTGCCGCGCTCACGCGCGTGGTAACAGCTGCGATAGTCATAGTGGTCTCCTTACCCGAGATCAGTGTGATTAGGGCGGAGAGGTGGTAACGACACCTCTACCGCCCGCATATTGAGCATATGCGTTATTCTGAGGTATTGTCAATATACTGCATATCGCTTATTCGGGGTTTATGGCTAAGCAAACTGTATACCCGATCAAAAAGCTGGTTAACCTGACTGAAGAGCAGGCAACTCGCATCGCAGACTTTCGCTTCGCTCAAAGACTTCAGTCAGAGAACGAGGCCATCCGGCGTTTGATTGAAATAGGATTGGATGCAAGCGCCAAGCCCAGCGGCGAAGATTGACCTAGTGTTCATCGCATAAGTGATCAGGAACCGCCTTCCAAACGCCGCCGAAGAACCTTCTCCCCACCCAGATTATCGAAAAACAATAAGGCATCCGTGGCCCCCGGCAGGGCGGGTCCAGCAGGCTGCTGGCCGCAGGAAGCTTTTAGAGGCGAAGGCCGATAACAAGCTGACGAGGAGGGGATCGACGGGGGTATCCCCCTCGCGAACAGGTAAGTTGAAATTCCAGGGCTCAGCCTGGGATTGCAACTTGCCTAGTGAGTAAAAGTCTCACAAATTCAAAAAAGTGTATCGGGATTTTCTTCGTCTTCGCGCAGAATCGGATCAGAGAAATAGATCCGAGCAGTAAGATGACCGTTCAGCCCCAGTTTACCCAAGCCCAGCCTGTCAATCTGAAAAAGCCGCCCATCGTTCTGCGGTTCTCTGGGCTTTTGCCTCATACGCTGCGCCGGTTTAGGTTCCACGATGAACGCCGCGGTGGGGATCTGGGGCATGTTGATTTGGGCCGCACAACGGCCAACGAGATTCTTGTTGGTGATGAGAATTGGGATCAGGTCATCCGTGACGAAATTGCACAGATGAAGCAGCATAACTTTGAGCAGCATCTTGAAGCACTCCAGGAGAAATCACGGAAATCGGAGGCGCGCAGAGTTGAGGAGGCGGGGCCAGTCAATCCGTGGCGTGCCAGCAAGGAGGGACCTCTCAGGGAAGGGATCTTGACCGTCAACAAGGATTGGTTTGGCGGAAGTGGGCAGGCTCAGTGGGATCCGGAACGTGTGGAGGAGTTCAAGCGGACCGCGCTTGAGTTCCTGCGTCGGAGTTTCCCTGATGGTCAGCTGCGTTACGCGTCGATGCATATGGATGAAGAAGCCCTGCACATCCATTTTGTTGTTGCGGTCTGGGTTGAAAAAACATCCGCCAATCGTGGCCATCAAATCCTGCTGCAGCCATCGGAAAACCCGCTGCTCAAAAATTATGAGCGGGCTCAAGATATGGCGGGTGCGGCTTTTGCGAAAATTGGGATCACTCGAGGGGAGCGCCGTGCCGAGGCCCGGCGCCAGGCGCGGGCCGAGGGCAAGCCCTTGCCCGCGAAGAAGGAACATGTTGCGCCATCGCAGTGGCGCGCGGAAGAGCGCCGTAGGGCGCAAAAGGAAAAGAAACGTATCCTCTACGCAGCCGAGGCTACGGCGAAGGTGGCCGTCGAGGACGGCCGGGACCTGGCCAAGGCCACGGTCAAAAAGTCGCGCAAGCGCGCGATTAAAGAGGCGCAGGCCCGCAAGCGGCGGGCTGCGAAAGAAACTGCAGAGGCGACCCGCCGCCGCGATGCGGCGGAGGAAAAAGCTCAGCAGTTTGAAAAAGCGGCTGCCGCCGCATCATCCACGAAGAAAAGGATCGAGGCCGAGATCGGATCGTTGAAGCCGATAGTGCAGGGGTATGAGGAGAGGGCAGAAGCGGCTGCGGAAAAGTTCCGCCAGAAGCGTGACGCACGGAAACTTGAGGAAGAAAACACGGCACGGATCAGCCGGGAAAAGGAGGACATGGAGGGCGCGTTGCCTGCTTTGCAACAGCGAGAGGCCGATCTTCATGAGCAAGTGCAATCTCTTGCCCAGCATCGCGCAAACGAAGAGGCTGCAGGGATGGCAGCACAATCGGCGCGGCGGATTGAAGAGAAGAAACTGGCAGAGGCGGCTAAGAGGGTGCAGCTGAAGGTTGCGGAGGCAGAGGCCATCTCAGAGGCCATGGAGGTCGGATTAGAGCTCGTTGCCGATGGCGCGCTTGTTTGGCAGGATGCGATGCCCGGTAGCAAACCGAAACTTTCTTGGGGACCATCTGCGCCGGTTGATGAGCATGGTCGCGCAGAAAAATTGAAGGAAATCCGCCCGGCAAGGCGACTGGTCGCTCGAATCGCCCGATTGGTGGCCCAGACAGTGAAACGCGTTCTCGCGAAAGAGCGCCAGAAACTCCAGGATGATGCGGAATACGTGCGCGGCTTGCGGGAGCAGTGGGAACCAGAAGCCCAGGCGCGGTTGGCTCAGATCTCACGGGACCCGGATGGGGGACGTTTGTAAAGAGGGGCGGAGAGCTGACTTTCGCTGCACCCGCTCCTACGTTTGGTCCAGGCCCAAAAGCAGTCACTTAAACCATTTGCGTAGGAACTGGAGGGGAGCAAGCTGCATAGAAGTTCCGTTTCCGTTACCCTTTCCGTAACGGCAGTTGGTCGCTTGTTTGCTCCTCCAAGACTGATCCACCTCAGACACCTGCAAATGCAATCTTTTTGGAAGCGTCTTTCAAATGACTGACGGCATTGTGCGTGGCTGCCAAGACATAGATTCTGTTTGCCGGAAATATGGGGAAAAATCCATGTGTTTCGTTCCCTGCCACATGTCTATCAGGTGCTGATGAAGAGTTAGATCGGTAAAATATCATGAAAATCACGCTCGTTTCCCAAGCCCTCGCGTTGACGATGACAGCATCTGCCTTTGCGCATGATGCTGCACGGGCAAACGCAGAGAGGTCAAACGCGACCTCACCTGCTGCGGAACCACAGGGCCGCGCAGCCGGAAACGTTAATTAAACCCACAATCTGGTAACCAATACCGGGCACCAGCCGGAGCTTTTGTAAGCAATTTATGCCTCGCAGCAGGGTGCCTAGTAGGTGCGATAATCTCCCTCGTTCGCGCCTCCCAGGCGACACCTGTACGCGTTGCTAAGTTGTGTAACGAGTATACCGTTTCACAGATTTGGGACCTATCCCGGATAGAACGGTGTTCGCCAATTTGAAAAAAGTTCTTTACGTATCTGAGACCCACCATATGAAAATCGACCTGAACCAATCTGATCGTCTGATCCTGAAGGGAACAACCAGTGTAATTGCGACTGTGTTGTGCATCATCCTTCTGGTCATCATGGGGATCAGCCTGAGCGCTGCTGTTACCGGTTTCATCGCCGGCTGGGGTATTGCTCTGGGGGCTGTTTTCATTGGTGGGGGTATTTTGTGGCTGGTCTATCATAAGACAGCAGTTGTGTTTGATCGCTCCAGGAATGTGCTGACAATGCGTAAAACCATGCTGCACGGAACCCGCGAAGAGACCATTGCGCTTGATGATGTCAAACAGGCCGATGTTGATCTCAAACGCAATGAGCGCAGCAACAACAGGCTGAATGCCAGCTATACCTACAGGCTCTGTGTGGTCACAGGTTCTGCGCAAAACAGGCATCGCGTTCCACTATCCCATGGATACACCACAAGCAAACGCCATCTTTTGACCGCCCAGAAAATCAATGACTGGCTGGGGGTACCTGATGCGCCGATCGCTGTGGGGCCGAGCATGGCCGATGTGGCAGAAGTCATCAAAACTCTGGGTTTTGGCAAAGCCTCCTAAACCACCCATCACGTTTCCACAAAGGTTTGAAAAGTGTCTCAATTCACTGAAACGACACAGGTCGGATTTTTCGCACGGCTGAAAAACGCCATCAAAGGTATCGGGCTCGGGATCAGCCTTGTAGGTATCGCTGTGTATTTTCTGTTTTGGAACGAAGGCAACGCCGTGCGCACAGCGCGGGCGCTTTCCGAAGGCGCAGCCCAGGTCGTTTCGGTGGACAGCGCAGTGCTTGATCCGCAAAACGAAGCTCGCCTTCTTCACATAAACGGCCCGCTTGCGCTTGCGATGCCCTTGGCCGATGTGGCGCTGGGTGTGATCGCCCCTGCACAGACCGTGCGTCTTGAACGCAAGGTGGAACAATTTGCATGGATTGAAGAAAAGCAAACCAAAACGGACACAAAACTGGGCGGCTCGCAGGAAAAGACCACGCAATATACCTATCACCTGGATTGGACAGATGCGCCCGCAAGTGGGGCAGAGTTTCGGATCCCCGACGGGCATATGAACCCGCCGATGCCAATCGCATCGAAGGTTATCCGCCAGCCAGAGGGCGTGATCGGCGCCTTTACCGTAAATGATGAGATTTCCGATCTGGGCGGTGCAACGCCGGTGCTGTTGAACGCTGAACAGGCGCGGCAGGTCTCGCACGCCCTTTCTCTGGAGAAGCCCGTCAAGCTGGTCGCCGGACAGCTCGTCTTCGGGGCGGATGTCGCGGCTCCGCAGCTTGGCGATATACGGGTGAGCTATCAGGCCTCAACAATTGACGAGGCCAGCGTGGTTGGCGTGCAGCGTGGCGACACTTTGGTCCCCTACACTGCACAAAATGGGCGCAAGATTTATTTGGTCGAAGAGGGGCTGAGGACTGCAGAGGAAATGTTCCAGACGGCAGTTGCTAGCAACACCTTCAAGACGTGGATGTTGCGCATTGGTCTGATGGTGCTGCTGTTTCTCGGCTTCAAGGCGCTTTTCGGCGTAGTGGATGTCATTGCCAGCATTCTGCCCTTTCTGGGGTGGATCACTGCCTCTGTCACCTCGTTGATCAGCTTTGCCCTCACGCTGGTTGTTGGCGGCACAACAATGGCGATTGCTTGGGTCTACTTCCGTCCGGTTCTGGCGCTGGTCATCATTGCTGTCGCTTCGGCCGGTGCTGCCGCCAGCGCCTACTGGCTGCGCAAGTCGGCAGCAGCGGCGCCGGAAACCACTTGAATATTCAACATGGCCATTCGGATAGGACATAAAATGAAACAGCTTTATCTTTCGATTGCGATGATGTTCAGCGCAGGTGCGCTACAGGCCGGGCAGTTCTGCGAACTTGACGGCACTGAAATGTTCTCATGCACGCTGAAAGGAGGCACGCGCGGTGTCGAGGTTTGCAATGCAGTTTGGGCCAATGGCACAAAGGCCGCCTACGGGTTCTTCAAATCCAATGGAACGGTGGAAAAAGAGATCCTGCAAGATATAGCGACCGTCACCGCTATGCCCTGGAATGGCATGGGGGATTTCATGAGCGAATCTGTGACCTTTGAAGGTGGCGGTGGCTATGCCTATGAGGTCTGGTGGGGCAGCGAACGCGCGGCAGGTGCCTCGGAGATGGGCGGTATCAACGTGCTGAAAGACGGCGCGCTGATTGCCGATATTCCCTGTGACGCTGGCACCGTAAATAGCGACCTGTCCTCGCTCATCGAACTGATCCAAGCGGCGCAATAAGGGCTTTTCTCATGCACCGCTTCCCCCTATCGGTGGCCACTGTTTTCATGGTGGTCGGCTGGAGCAATGCAGCGACGGCGCAATCCGTCTGTGGCGGCACGGTTTTGTTCCAATGCGCGACAGACAGCGCGGATTTTCGCGAACAGATTACCGTTTGCGCACGGGATCGAAGCTATGCCCTGACACGCCATGCCCTGTCGTCGGGCGATAAGTACTATGACGCCCCCTTGATCGCGGATGCCAACACAACCTGGTTTCGCTGGTCCGAGGATGATCAGGTGCAGCTGGAAATCGGTTTCTGGAGCACGGACCTGGCAGAGCCCGTGACCCTGCATATGGAGCTTCCCTGGGATGACATGACTGAAACGGTTGCCGAAACGGGCAGCTCCGCCATGTGGCTGCAATCCCCCCATTGGCGGGACCGCGTAGATCAAACCACATGCGCATCAGAAACCGTATATGCCGATCCAGAAGGGCTTTGGGCCGCCCAGCACGCGCGCGGCCCAATTGCAGCCTTCTTTTCCCAGGATGAAATCATCCCCCGAGTGGACACGGTGGGGATGGCGCGGGTGACTGACATGGAAGCGACAGCAGAAGGTGTGCCGGTCTATGCCTCGGCGCGCCCCGGGGCCGCGACCCCGATCTGGTGGATGCTACAGCCTGGCGAGACCGTCGATATCATTGATCTCGCGAATGAATTCATTGCTGTTGCCATTCCGACAAACGGGCTGACGGGCTGTTTCTTGCGTCCAGAGGACCTTGGCAGGCCCTACACCGGCCCCTGCGCCACGGGATGGGTGGATGGCGCCTATCTTCAGAGAACCCAATAAGGCGACGATTTGCCAAGCTCTCCCCTTGGCGCAAGTCGGGGGTCAACGCACAGCTCTCCAAGGAGACGATAGATGAAAACACTCTTTCTAACCGCAGCACTGGTCTGCACGGCTGGCACGGCCAGCGCCCTGTGTGAGGACGCGTGGTACTTGCGGAACCTGGCCTTTGACAGGGCAGGCTATTGCTTTGGCTCGACACTGGGTAAGTCCGTTTTTGATGCAGTCTGTTCTACAAAAAAACCCAGTCTTGATGACTGGGATCAGCGTATGGTGAGCGCGCACAAGAAATTGGAAACCAGCTACAGCTGCAAGATCAACACCAAAGGCCGCAACCTGGCCTCGACGCTGATTGGAAAGCTGGACGATGTCGACTTGTTGCCCACCCTGTCACAATTTGAATCCTCTTGTGTTGGATACACAGGTGCCCCGGTCACCATGACCAGCGGCATTGGTCAGCGTGACAGCTATCCCACTGGCTCCATCACAGGCGGCGATACGGTGTATTTCCGGTTCGAAAGTTGGGGGGGATTTGAGTTTGTCGAGACCGAGACAGCCGCAGGCTGGATCCCCGAAGGGTCGGTCACCCCCGATACATGTACGGCTTTTGCAGGATGAAAGGTATCATGCGTCCTTCGCTATTGTGTGTCTTGGCCTTCGCTCCCGCCCTTGGTTATGCGGACTGCCTGCCGGATGAAAGTCTCGCGCTGTCCTGCGCCCTGTCGGGCGGGGGGCATCTGTCCCTGTGCTGGACACCGCAACAGGCCCGACTGACATACGACAAAAAGCCCGACCTGCCTGCCGAAGTCCGCGTTCCCTTGGGGGATGTAACGGGGCTGACGGCAAGCGACTCGGCGTCATCCACGCTGCGCGGTCCTGGTGCGAGCTACGAGGTGTATGTCTCTGGGCAGGTCGGTGGCATGAACCAGATCCAGGACGGCGGCGGATCATCTTCGTTTGCCTGCACATTCGGCACAGTGAGCGGATCGCTTGCCGCGCTGAACGATGCGGCGATTTACGCCCCAACCTCGAAGGAGAAATGAACGTGCGATCATTGCTGACGATATTCGGGATCAGTCTGCTGTACTCTGCTGGCACGGCCCAGGCCTTTTGCGACGATATTCTGGCGACAAAGGTGCTGTGCCTGACCGAGGACGCGGACGAAATCAAGGTCTGCGCGAGCCAGCATCCTGAAACGGGAGATCCCGTCTTAGAACTCCATGTGACGCCGGAGATCTCGGATGGTCCAATCTATCATCTGGCGGCAGATGTTCCCATTGGCATGACGCCCGGCACGGGCGGGTTTCCCTGGGACGTGCATGAATTTTCCTTTGTACATGAAGGCGGCAGAGCCGTTCTGAGTGTGAAAACCGCTATGGATACCGACGATACGTCAACTGCCGAAATCTGGTTGGACTTGTTCGGACGCGGGACCGCCCCTGATCGTAGTCTCAATTGTATGCAACCAGCCTTGATGGCAGAAATCCCAGACCTGCTGGCCTTGCGGCGCGTGTCGATGAATACGATGCGGACTGGCCCAAGCGCCGATAGCGCAGCCTTCTATCAGCCCAGCAAACCGATCACCGGTGCCACGCCCTATGGCAGCTATGACTGTCGCGAGGTCGCAGGCGTCCTAAGCAATGAAGGCACCGAAAACGGACAGATCGCGCTCTATGCTGCGCCAACAGATGACGCAGCGATCTTGGGCTACGCATTCCCGTCTGATCTGGGGTCTGCGTTTGAGTGTGCCTATGAAGACGGCTACTCGGGCATCATCTGGATCGATCCCGAGAAGGGCGACGGCGCCGGTGGCTATATGGCCCAGCTTGACTATGAGGCACGTCTGGCTGCGTGCTCCATGACGCCCGAGGAATGGCCGCCGAACATGGCCTATTGGGGCAAATGTTCAAGCGCATGGATCAAAGAAGGCAATGTTGCCGGTTTCGGGGGCTAACGCAGATGAAACCCTTTCTGTTGAGTGGCATGTTGATCGCCGCAGCGGCTCCGGCATTTTCGGACTGCGGCGCCAACGGAACTCAGATCTTCTATTGTGACACCGAGAACGCGTCCCGCGTGCAGGTTTGCTTGCACGATGAAACCGTTCAGTTCCTTGGCGGGCCAGACCTGGCCGATCCGGTTTACGACCTGTCCATGCCGGTTCGGTTCATGCCCTATCTTTCAACCGGAATTGCCCAATCCGAGGAAGACTTCAGCTATATCCGATTTTATGAAGGGCGGCGGGTTTTCACCGTGGGCGTGGATCGCGATCTGGAGCTTGCTTCAGTGTCGCTGGGGCTGGCGCATGACTTCCTGCCTTCGAACGAGGAAGCCTGCAATCCAAATACTATTGTAGATCAATTCCAAGTGCTTGACCAATTCGCCCGCAGCATTGGTCGGGTCGCCCCGGTGGTGTCCGTGCCCGAGGTGTCACCGGACTGTGGGGCGGTCCTTGCGCTGGGACCTGCGGAGTGGATGCAGGACAAGGAGGTCAGCCCGATCCACCTTGGGCCTGAAGAGGCCACAACCGAAGTCGTACCGGTTGATCAGAACGTGCGCGTATGTGGCGAGCCGGTCGATGGATGGCAGGGCGTGCGGTTTGAGGCTTATGGGTTTGAATGCGACCTGAACGCACCGGATGCAATCGGCGCTGTGTGTAGCTCTGGTTTCGTGCGCCTGTCGCAACTTCCGGAGATCTCGGAACAGGCACTGGCTCTCTCTCGCCCACAAGCGCTTGCCTGTCAGGCCGGGGGCTTTCGGTTTGCGATGGTTCACGCCGACAATGGCACCATCACAATCGAAAACGAGCAGCTACGCCTGACCCTGCCACCGGGATCGGGGCCACAGACCACCACCGATACCGGGTCTGAACAGGTCATGCGTTTGAACGCCAAACTGACCCTGTCGCTCTCTCACGAAACGCTTGAACTAAATGTATCCCACAGCGAGCAGGGCCAGCACTCCGGCAACTGCGTGCCGATTGATCTGGGCGAGATTTCAAAATGATCTGAGGCTTGCGCCAGCCATGGGGGAACCCATGGCCGGCCCTCCTTTTCCATCCAATTTTCAGGAATACCTTGATGATATTCAATCGATCTCTTGCGGCAACCGTGGCAGTGACCTTGTCATATGGCACTGCTTCTGCCGCAGATCTGGCAACCATCAACGGTGCAACTTTCACCCAATCCGTCGCGCAAATTGGCGCCACCTATGAAGCGCAGGGCTATCGCTGTGAACGCCTGGTCGTCATGGATCCTGAAGATGGTAGAATTGATGAAGCGGGCTGCGCGCTCTGGAAGGAGGAGTTTTCCTTTTCCGACGCGGATCCGCGTACGATGTGGACCATGCGCTATCAGAAAGACAACGAGATGCTGATCATCGTATTCGATGAGCACCCAGACGAGGATCGCGTGTTGATGATTGGTCAGGCCACCTTTTTCGAAGATGCTGCCGTCGAGATGTCCACCACGGATTTTATGCATGATAGGCTTTCGGTCGTTGCCGAGATCCAACCGACATTTGGTGCCTTCGATGCCTCTGAAGACGAGTCCGAGCTGTGCTTTCTGATGACGAAAGAGGCCACTGTCCTAACCCCGACCGACCTGCCGGTTTCTGCATTGGAAGAGAGCCAGAGTTTTCTTGGCTCCCAGATCAGCCCGGCAGCTATCCTCTGCGAACGCTGGATGAACCGGAAACGTGACGCGGTTGCGGATTTTGTCCATTCCGATGCCGGGCCGGCCTATGCGCGAAAGGTCCTGTATTTCGCTCAGGATGGAAAGGCGCAGCAATACATGGATATGCTGTGGGATGTTCAGGCGGTCGTGGACTGGAACCAGGGGCCTCTGCGGGCCGAAGGCAAATAGCCTTCATATTGTCGCATGCGGCAGCGTGTTGGCGTGAAAGGATCTGCTTGCCTAGGACCTTTCATGCTGGTTTTCTTTAGGGCTGCAGTGTCTGTTCATCCCTTTTCCCCAGTCGGTCGGCGCCCAGATCACGCGAGCGACGAGCCCTAATGAAGCGGCTACACCCGAAGGTTGAACTGAGGGTGTGACGAACAAATTCCCCCTTAACATCTTGGAAGCAATTGCTATTTCAATCTGCGGATTTAGGTGACAACGCCGCAAGAAACCTGAAGATTGAACTATGCCTGCCCCCCTTGACTTGATTAACGACATTACCGAAGCGCCAACACTTGATGCAAAGTACCAGCTTTTTGCAGGCTTCATGGCGGCGGAATACGGCTATGTCGGCGTAAACTACGGTCTTTTTCTAGACACGCGGTCGTTGCACGCCATTCACAACAACCATGTTTCCAAACGTTCAGGCCTGCCCGACGAATGGCGCGAAATCTATCAGCGAAACAACTATGCCCTGGATGACTTTGGCATGCGGATGGGGGCTCTCACCCGTAAGCCCATCCTGCAATCCAGTTTCTACCGCCTTTTGGACGAGGATGAACTTCCTGGAAATTTTGCCCGTGTCGTTGGCGGGGTGCGTAACTTTGTTTCCTCCGGTGTGGTGCTTCCACTGGAAGCCAATGGGGTCAGAGGGATCGTGGGGCTATTCGATCCGTCCGGAGACATCGTCAAACACGACGCCCGATTCAACCGGGACCGGCCCATAATCCAGGCGCTTGCCAATCACCTGCACCTGTGCAGCGACTGGTCCAACGACGTGATCACCCAAATGGGCTTGAGCGAAATGAACCTGAAGGTGCTGCGCTTGAAAGCGCAGGGGCTGCGCGTCAAGGAGATCCTGTATGAAATCCAGCGCGAAAACCCCAAAACCGTTGACAACCACATGCAGCGGGTTCGCAAGGCTTTGGGCACACGCAACGACATGGAAACTGTTCAACGGGCGGCAAAACTTGGGTTGTTAAAAGAGGGTGGCCTACATGCTCAGGAGATCAGCCCGCAGCTGCATGACGCGCTGAGGTTTCCGCAAGACCAGATCGGAATGCCGTCTGTGTAAGAGATTTCTTGTCACCTGAACTGATATGGGTTCAGCTGAGAATGCAGCCCTTCAGTTTCACAGCCATCATATCGCGAAGGACGCGCCGAAATCTTGGCGAACAACGGGTGTTTCCGTATAGAGTAAGACCATGAGTAGGTTTCGTTGCTAAACAGACCAATGTCAGCTTTCGTGACGCCGCGTTGCAGCGACGGGCCCGAGGATGAGTGTCCGCTGTGGGCCGTTCCCCCCCCTTGGGCCCACGGAGAAACCACAACTTTGCGAATGGTGCTTTTTGCGCCGAGATAGGCTACACTCCGCGTTCTGGCTCTCGTCCTTGGCCGCCGCTTCTAAAAACACCAAAGGGGCCCATTTGGACCCCTTGGCTACCTCGACAACCTCTTCGCTATTCACCCTTGCGGTTGAACTGCCAAACGACAGCGGGGGAGCCCTTGCAGTCGATCACGAACTCCTATGTCTGTTAGACATAACGGCAGATCAACACCTCGTCCACTCCGACGCTTACGGCTATTCGAACCTTCGGGCCGAATTCGCTATTGTGTCGCGTTGGGGGTAAGCCAATCGCGCAGGATTTGGAACCTTGACCAACCGAAGCCAACGGCGGCAGCGTGGCGATATGTGCAACCTCTACAGCAACACCAGATCTCAAGACGCCATGAGACACCTCTTCCCCGGCCTCGTGGATCGCGCCGGGAACTTGGGAAGTGGCTCCTATTACCCCGACCAGCTGGCGCCGATCATTCGGCATTCAGCCGACGGGTTGGAACTGGTCAAGGCGCGGTGGGGAATGCCATCCCCTGCTTTTGTGCTGAAGACGAAGCGAGATCCCGGCGTCACCAACGTGCGAAACCTGGTCTCGCGCCATTGGCAACGCTGGTTGGGACCTGCGCATCGCTGTTTGGTGCCGATCACCTCCTTTGCCGAGCCGGTCAAAGGGGGCAATCAGTGGTTCAGTTGCGCCGATCCAGATCGCCCGATGTTCTTCGCGGGGATCGAGACGCGCAGTTGGCGCTCGGTGCGCAAGGTCAAGGATGGGGAGACAGAGGACGATCTTTTTGCCTTTCTGACGTGCCAGCCAAATGCCGAGGTCGCTGCGGTCCATCCGAAGGCTATGCCGGTGATCTTGATGGAGCCGGGTGAGTGGGACCTCTGGCTAAATTCGCCCATTGAGGCTGCCCAACAATTGCAGCGACCACTGCCTGATGGGGCACTCCTGTCTCTCGACACAGCGGATGAGAGTGGGCGGCTCATGTGAAGGTGAAGTTCGCGATCAAAGCAGCAGCAATCAGCTCTGGAACTGTATTGTCGCTGCCACCTGTTGCCTCTGGCGACATCGGGTGGCGAGCTGCTGACATAGTCGGTCGTGGGCGTTTTTACGCCCTTCACGATCGACTGCAATGCGCAGATAGCGGACTTTGGAACATTTGTGTTTTGTATCTAGGCGAACCGTGCGGGACACTCTGTGTATTCAATGAACCTTACCTCGCTGGCCGTATTTCGGCTGCGAGTGAGCCCTAAAAGTCCTGCCACTTATCCAAGGCTGCGTTTCCATGCGCGGTGGCCGCCGATACGGCTTCACCCATTTCCCAGTCGTCACTTCCGTGGCGGGTCGGCTGTGTCGTCGAGACCGCGTACATGGGCGTGACCTTTGCTCCACCCGAGATCTTGAAGTGGGCGACCCGCTCGGCCAATTTGGTGGCATCGCTTTTGAGCATGTGGCTTGCGGCAGTGGCCTCTTCCACCATGGCTGCATTTTGCTGTGTCACCTTATCCAGTTGCACAACGCCGGTGTTGATTTCTCCGAGTGCTGTGGATTGCTCAACTGCGCCCTCGGCGATGTCACTGACCAGCTGGGAAATATGGCTGACCCGATCAACGATACTGGTGAGCGCTTCGCCCGCCTTGCCCACAAGGTCCACACCACGTGTTACCTGTTTGCTGCTGTCGGTGATCAACGTCTTGATCTCGGTTGCCGCATCGGCGGACCGTTGCGCCAGGCCACGGACCTCGGAAGCAACGACTGCAAACCCCCGTCCAGCCTCACCGGCCCTTGCAGCCTCGACCCCAGCGTTTAGGGCCAGAAGGTTAGTCTGGAAGGCAATGTCGTCAATCACGCTTATGATTTGAGCGATATGGGTGGAGGATTCCTCGATCTCTGTCATTGCAGCAACAGCACTCTGAACAACCTTGCCGCTGTTCTCAGCCTCAGTGCGGGCTTCGCCCATGATGTTTTCAACGCTGCGAGCACCATCGGCAGCCGATTTCACTGAAGCTGTTAGCTCGTCAATCGCAGCAGCGGTTTCTTCGAGAGTCGCAGCCTGACTTTCTGTCCGATGGGACAGATCATCGGAGGACTGACTGATTTCAGCCGCACCGTTTTGGATACTCCCAGAGGTTTCGATGACCTCTGTCACTGTTGCACTCAAGGTGGAAACCGTCGAATTGAAATCACGGCGTAGTTGCTCATAGTCAGCAGGGAAGTTGCGCTGGATCTGCGCGGTTAGGTCACCCTGGGCCAGATCAGACAGGCGATTGCTGAGTTCACGAACCACCTCCGCCTGCTCGGCATCCTTTACTTTTTGCGCGGCTTCCAGTTCCTTTTCGCGGATCAAGGCTTTGCGGAAGACGTCGAGTGCGCGCGCCATCGCACCGACTTCATCGCCACGACTTTGTCCCCTGATTTCAACTGAGGTATCCCCTTCGGCCAGTTGACCCATTGATTGGGTGATTGCTCGTACTGCATTCCCAATATTGGCTCCAACCCAGAGAGCGATGACGGACCCCAGCAAGATGGCCGCAGCAACTGCGCCCAAAATCTGGATTTCAGCGCTTTTTGCCGTCGCAACATTGGCTTTTTGGCGCTCCTCCATCAAAGCATGTTCGATCGACATGAACTCTCCCATGAGCTCTCGAAACTGATCGAAGAAGAACTTTCCTCGGGCCTCGCCAACCAATCTCGCCATGTCATCCATGGTTTCTGAGTTGCCGATCGCGCGGCGTAGATCCAGCATCGGCTCAACAACATTGGTGCGCCATTCCGAAATTGTCTTGTTGA
The DNA here is from genome assembly GCF_059429255.1 of Phaeobacter sp. CC-HEC084. Lineage (NCBI taxonomy): Bacteria > Pseudomonadati > Pseudomonadota > Alphaproteobacteria > Rhodobacterales > Roseobacteraceae > Phaeobacter > Phaeobacter sp. CC-HEC084. Next base: position 2,524,883 of record NZ_JCAIJQ010000002.1, on the reverse strand, counting down.
TTTCCGCAAGGCGCGCGACTTGAGCGGGATTATCGCTGACCGTTTCGGAAAGCTCAGTCACCAGCGTCTCAAAGCTTTGCTGACCTGCTTCATAGGGTTCGAGGAAGGCAGGGTCACCAGCGAGCAGGAACCCACGCATACCGGTTTCCATGTCCACGGCAGCGCCAAGAATTTTCTGCGCTTCGCCGATAACTGTATGGGTATGGTTGACCCATTTCACGGCATTTTCGATGCTTTCCGTGGTGGGGGTGCCAAATTCCATCAGTTGGGAGAATTCTTCCGACCTCTGGTCGAGCAGGGTTCGCTCAGCCAGAATAAATTCCGATATCAAACCGCGAAACCCATCGAAGTAGACTTTGCCTTCGGCTTTTTGGATTTGGCGCGCCAGATCCACCATGGTTTCGGAATTTCCGATCGAGCGGCGTAGCTTGATCTGCTGTTCGGCAACTTCAGTTTGCCATTTCCTGAGTACATCTTCTGCTTCGGTCAGACGCTGAACCTGAGGTGGGTTATCGCTTACAACCTCACGGAGCTGAGCCAGTGTGGAATAGGCTTTTTCCTCACCGGCGTTGTAGGGGGCAAGAAACTGCTCTTCGCCGGCAAGGAGGTAGCCTCGCATGCCGGTTTCCATATCTACAGCGGACGCGACAATGGCGTCAGCTTCCTCAAGAACGGTTTGAGTATGCCTCACCCAGCCAGATGTTTCTGACATCTTGTTGAGGTCCACTTTTGCAATGACACCGATACCAAGTGTCAGCAGCAATGGAGCGGCTACCGCAGCCAGAACCTTGGTTTTGGTGCTTAAGTTCGCAAAGGACAGCTTTCGCGCCTTCGACAGCTGCGGCGCTGCTACATTGTCCATACTCATGCCCCCTTCGGACCAAAATCATAAAAACTCCGCAAGTCGTGACACAAAACCGTTACCAAGCCGTGTCTTGCGGAATTTTGCATAAGGATAGGGCGTATATCCAAAAGGATAGGATTGCCGAGAAGGGCATGGAAAACGGCCAGGCCGTGCAGTACCGCTTTTCCCATCGCGGCAGCGACGTCCGCAGCAACAATGCCTAGTCTGGATGAGCATCTGCGCTGCTCGCAATCGGCAGTTCAGCATCTCACTCAGGAAGCGAGACCCAAAATCCTTGGTTGCGTGTATCGAGATTACGTAACGACGCATCCATTCACACAATGCAATATTTATGATAAATTTACGGAATTTTGGGGGAGCGGAATGTACAGGACAATCTATCTGAGTGCTGCTAGTCACATGTTCTCAACCGAGGACTTGAACGCCATTCTTTCCGTCTCGCGTAGAAACAATCAGTCGGACGGTATAAGCGGATTGCTTCTCTATCATGAGGGCTCGATTTTGCAGGTTCTTGAGGGGGATCAGAGCAGGGTCGATGCCTGTTTCGAACGCATCAAGATGGATGGCCGCCACAGGGGATTGTTGAGACTGTTCCATGGCAAAGTAGACCGAAAAGTCTTCCCTAATTGGTCAATGGGTTTCGCCTGGCCCAACGACATAAAAGACGGGGCAGACGCGAGCCTGAAAGGCCTTGACCAAGTTGTCAAAGAGCTGCCGAGTCTCCACTCCGTTGACCGACGCTCTGCTATACTAATCCGCTCGTTTTTTGCTTCGCACGGTGATCTGGCGGCTCTACTAGTTTTCTAGCAATCCGCTGGCACAGCATTTACCCGATCTGAAGCATGCTGGAGGTTTGTGACTGGGATAAGAACTCTTCCGCCTCGCGAGGTGAGAGTGGCCGAGCGTGGAAGAAACCCTGTGCAAAATCGACGCCAAGGTCGCGGACATACTCGAATTGCGCCAGCGTCTCCACGCCTTCAGCCACTACGCTTAGATCCAGGCAATGCGCAAGTTCTACCAAGCCCTTGATAAGTGCGCGGTCTCCGGCCGAAGCTTCCAAATCCTGAACGAAGCTTTTGTCGACCTTAATTTCATCAACGGAAAAGTCGCGCAAATGAGAAAGAGACGAAAACCCCGTTCCAAAATCATCCAGAGATATGCTGATGCCCATTGCGCGCAATCGGCGCAGAGTTTTCTCCACGAGTTCTTTGGAGCGTCCGATTAGTGCAGTCTCTGTGATCTCCAGAACAAGGTCCGTCGGAGCAATGCAATACCGAAACAACAGGTCCTGAACTTCTTCTGCGAATCCCGGTTCGCGGAACTGCGCAGGTGATACGTTGACAGCCAGCCTTCCGGGGTGCAGGCCATGATTTTTCATTTCACCAAAGAAGGCAAATGACTTCTCAAGAACCAGCCTACCGATTGCAGGGATGTGACCCTGTTCCTCGGCGACCGGAATGAACTGATCCGGCGGCACGAATATCCCATCATGGAACAATCTGGCCAGCACCTCAAAACCCACATGTTCCTGTTTCGTGACACTACAGATCGGCTGCAATGCAATAGTGAAGCCCTCGTTCGCCAATGCATCCACCACAATGGCCTCAAGGCGCTCTCTATGATCAATGCGCTTTTGTGCCGAAGAGTCGAAAAACCGCCACGCACCGCGTCCGTTTCGCTTCGCGTCGTAAAGCGCGATGTCGGCATTGGTCAAAAGCATTTCCGCGGACGCCCCGTCCTGCGGGTACTGAGCTACCCCTAGTGAAAACGAAGGGACATATGGAGCCCCTTCAAGCGATGTAGGTTCGCTCAGCTTCTTATGCATGGTATCAATAAAGGCTTTCGGCGCGCGTGCTACGGCATCGCAATGTATTATTGCGCCGAACTCGTCACCGCCTAGCCGTGCGACAGTCCCATACTTGCCGACGAATTCTTTCATGCGCGAGGCTGTCTCTTTTAGAAGCAGATCGCCGATGAAATGACCTTTGCTGTCATTGAGCACCTTGAAGTGATCAAGGTCGATCAGTGCAATCAGGCCGCAACCGTCCTCTGTAGCGAGCAGTTCCTTCAGCATGGACAAGAACCGGGTGCGGTTGGCTAGTCCGGTCAAGCCGTCAGTAAGGGCGAGGCGCTCAAGCTCAAGTTCTGACCGTTTCCGGTCGGTTATGTCATACCGGGTCGACACATAGCGTAGAATTTTACCGTCTGGGCCTTGAACTGGTACAACGGTGGTATCGACCCAATAGATATCTCCTGCCTTGTTACGGTTACACACCTCACCATGCCAGGTTTCTCCTCTTCGAATTGTCCGCCACATTTCCACAAAGAGTGATCTGTCATGGTACCCGGAGTTCACGATACGGTGGGTCTTACCGATGAGTTCTTCCGCGCTGTAGCCGCTGATTTCAGTAAATTTGGGATTTACGAAGGTAATTTTTCCCCGTGCATCCGTAACCGAAACAATCGCCTGCAGATCTAGCGCACGCTGATAGGCTTTGAAGTCAATGCTATCCTGTTTGAGCGCTCGCTCTTCGCTAACATCTCGCTGAATATCAACAAGATGAATCAGCTCTCCATCGTGATCAACAATTGGAATGCGTTTGGTTTCAGCTACGTAGGTCTGCCCACTCTGTTTATAGGTGACAACGTCAACCCGGATGACACTCCGTTCCGAGGTAGCCTTGGCAAGTGCCTTACTGCTCTCCAGCGTGGTCGCGGAGCCGCACAGCAACTCCGAAGGTTTTTTACCCAGCGCATCTTCCAAGGCGTAACCATTGAGTTCGGTAAAGGCTGGGTTAACCCAAACAACCCGACCTAGGGCATCCATCAGGATAATACTGTCACGCACGTGCTCGGCGATGAGCCGTGATAGCGCATCTGACTTAACCTCTTGACTTGTTGACATCGCAAACACCCCAAGTACCAGATTACTGCTGAAGCAGTGTGTTGCACCTGCAACGCAACACTCCGCCCGGCTCAGTCCCAACGCATAGGGCCAGAGCGGTCAGATATCGTTTTCCCAGAGGTGAGCTTAGCCAGGGAGGATTAAGAAATTCTGTCTGAGAACCTGCGAGTTAAAGGGCAGTTGTCAGCCCAATTCCGACCTTCCAGCAGGGCGCAGCGCAGGTTCTGCTGCAGGCGCGAGAGGTTTCCCAAGAGCGGACCTGCGGGTCCGCTCAGCTGACCAGGGCGATGCTGCGATCAGTGCAGACGTCAGCGAAGCGCAGATAGTGACATTTGCAAAGTCGTGAAATCTGCCAGCCGGACGGCGATCCCATATCTGATAGGAATGTCTCTTATGGAGACACGGCCGGATCAATCAGATTGAGTTTCGTTGCCACTTGCTGCATCACGTCAACCGCCCTCAACGGGGAAGCTGAGGCACATGCAGCAGATATTTCATAATAGAATTTCGTGCCTTGGAGTGTTTTCGAAGGTAAAGAAGAATGCACGAGATCCGCCTCAATGATTTCGTTGTCTTGCATGAACCATCTCATGAGAACGATAAACGGCAAGGTCTCTTCCTGCGGCAGGCCCAGATCATCCTGAAAACCACCTGTTCGCCTATAGTTGGCAATTTCGGCATCATGATATTCGAAGATGAAGTCGTCATGCCGTGCGCTCAGCTCTGCGCAGGTTAATCCTACAAGGTCTTCGGCGGCATAATGCGTCATTTGAGACGGCTGGGACAAAGCGAAGAAGACCAGTGTGACCGCAGCAATGCAAAACAACAAGAAAAATCCGGCGATCTTCTTCATGGTCCCTCCTACGATCCAGCGGGCCTGCCTGTCAAAATGGCACTCTGCGCCAGTAAGGAAATTGCAGACTGCCGCGAAAAACCATACGAATAGCGATCGTCAAAACTTCCAGTGGACTAAGCTAATAGGGCTTGGAGCTGTCGTGTGGTAACGCAGCGAAGTAGGTTCGGCGATCTGATCTTGCTGCGTCGAGGTCGGCTTAGGGCCGGTCGTGCCAATCGGCTTCTTCTGCTCCTCGGTTCCCTGTTGATCTCAGGCGTGCAGTGTCTCGAAGTCGTTTACCGGCGCAAGTGCCTGTTGCCGTTTTACTACGGCGCGAGTTGTCCCCGCGTGCTTCCAGAGTGCTTCCACACTTCCAGGGCTACAAACGCAGAAGGCGCCCCTTGGGGCGCTATCGCATTGTAATTGTTGTGATATTTTGGTTGCGGGAGCGTGCAGCCGTCGCAATCTACCAAACCCGAACTGCTATGTTTGAACCCTTTGGTACCTAGGTAGTTCGCGCGCCTCGCTTTGCCAGCGACAAGCGACAGGAAATGGCTGCTCTACAACCTAATCCTACGGCAGCAGGCCTGGTCTTGCCCCCTGAAACTGGTCCAAGCTGAGTGCGAAATTTTGGGTACATTTCTGGCAACAGAGTAGTGTACCGATGCCGAAGAAACGATTTAACGACGAACAGATTGCCTTCGCATTGAGGCAGTCAGAAGCTGGAACGACGGTCGGCGAGATATGCCGGAAGTTGGGCATCGCCGAAGCGACGTTCTATCGCTGGAAGAAGGTTTATGCCGGGATGGGTGTGTCGGAGATCCGAAGGCTGAAGCAGCTCGAGGACGAGAATGGCAAGCTGAAACGGCTGGTCGCAGAACTGACTTTGGACAAGACGATGCTGCAGGATGCTCTGCGAAAAAAGTGGTGAAGCCTGTTCGACGTCGCGAGGTTGTCCGCCACTATCAGCATGTGTTCGAGGTGTCAGAGCGTCGGGCATGCCGGGCCATGGGCTTCGGGCGGGCTTCTCACAGATACCAATCCAGGCGCGATCCAGAGGTGGAACTGCGGATGCGGTTGAAAGAACTGGCTGAAGCCCGCGTCCGCTACGGGTATCGCCGCCTGCATATCTTGCTGCAGCGCGAAGGGTGGCACGTGAACCACAAGCGCCTGTACCGGCTGTATTGCGAAGAGGGCCTGTCGATCCGAACGCGCAGCCCGAAGCGACGGCGTGCCTGCCGGTACCGATCCGGCCGATCAGACGCCGACGGCATGAACGATGTCTGGGCGATGGACTTTATGTCGGACCGGCTGTTCGACGAAAGACCGTTCCGGATTTTGACCATCGTGGACTGCTTTACGAGAGAAGCTCTCGCGACCGCTGCGAGGACGACGTTCCGAGCCTACCAGGTGATTGATGAACTGGATCGGCTGGCACGGGTCAGGGGGAAACCCAGGAGCATTCGAGTCGACAACGGACCGGAGTGCGCCGGCCGACTGCTCGACCAATGGGCTTACCTGAACAAAGTCGAGCTGGACTTCTCCCGGCCTGGAAAACCAACGGACAACGCCCATATCGAGGCCTTCAACAGCCGCCTCCGCCAAGAATGTCTTAACGCGTCATGGTTCCTGTCCATGGCCGACGCTCGAACCCGGATCAACAACTGGAGAACAGATTACAACGAAACCAGGCCGCATTCATCGCTCGGAAACTTGACGCCGAGCGAATTTGCGTCCCAACTGAAGGAAACCCGAAAGGTCGCATGAAGCCTGGACCAGAAACGGGGTGAGATCCAACCGGTCATGCACTAACAATCAAACCGGACCACTCAGGTGGGGCTGATCAGGAAGACTCCATTATTTCAAGCATATGGGCAACAATTTTCCCAGGACATATGCAGAACGAAAAGTGACCATGGGAAACGTCCTCTAAAACAAGTTCGCCTACTCCCCCTCCCCCCTTCCTCACAACGCACCCGCAAGGTCAGCAATGGGATGGAACGCGGGCGTTTCGAAAGGCGCAAGGATTTGTGCACCGAGTGTTAACCCCATGAGAGTATTTGTAGGGTAGCCATCGATCAACGCAGTTGCGGTTTGTATAGTTTCCCGGGGGCCTTCTTGCTAATTGGTGTTGTTGATGATCAACGGATCACGATTGATCTAGTATCAGCCATCCTAAGAAATGATGGATGGGAAGATATCGAAGCCTTTAGCGATCCGAAAGCAGCTCTCAAGGAATTCTACGAAAAACAGTTTGATCTGCTGCTAGTGGACCTCCAAATGCCCGGAATAAGTGGGTTGGAGCTAATGTCTGAGCTTCGGTCTCTTGATGAGTACACGCATGTGCCAATAGTAATTCTGACCTCGGATGAAGAGCGGAAAACTCGCCTGTCAGCAATAAGACTTGGAGCCACCGACTTTATAAACAAACCATTTGACCCTGAAGAGTTGAAGGTCCGTGTCCGAAACCTGACTGAGTTGCGGAAGGCACGCATAGAGATTGAAGAACGGGCGGCAAATCTGAGCCGTGAGGTAAACAAAGCAACGGCAATGATCGCCCGGCGAGAAGAGGAACTAATTTGGCGCCTGTCGCGTGCGATAGAGTATCGCGACGGAGGCACGGGGGAACATGTCTCAAGAGTAGCGCGGAACTCCAAAATTATTGCGGAGCACTTGGGCGCTGACAAGGAGTTCTGCCGCACGCTGTATCTAGCGGCACCGCTGCATGACATAGGCAAGATAGGTATACCTGATGCCATCTTGAGCAAACCTGGTACGCTCACCGATCACGAGCGGGCAGTTATCAAGCAACATACAACGATTGGGGCTGACATACTTGATGGAGGCGAGAGTAACCTCATTAAGATGGCATTCGAAATTGCATTGACCCATCACGAGAAATGGGATGGAAGTGGGTATGGAAGCGGACTAGCCGGTGATGATATCCCCCTGGCTGGACGAATTGTGGCATTGGCTGACGTAGTGGATGCATTGCTAACCAAGCGCTCTTACAAAGAGCCATGGTCATTCGAAGAAGTCCGTTCCTTCGTCCACGAACAATCAGGAAAGCACTTTGATCCTGATTGCGTCTTTGCTTTTGAGGCTGCAAAGAACAGAATTAAAGCCGTGTACCTGGAGCAACACTCAGATGTTTCGATAAGAGTTGACAGCGATCAAGTGAGGGCCTGACTTTGAAAGGCAAGAAGATCGATGAACTCCAGTTCAGTTGCATGGTTGCAGCTGTCGGTGTGGATGAAATCCAGCGCCTTCTGGACAAGTATGACCAAGATGCAAAGACTATGGTCACTCAGTTGCGAGAAGGAATTTTGAGCGGAGACATGGCTACTTGCAACCGGTTGATCCACGCGCTGAAAGGTGTTTCTTCAAATTTTGGCTTCAGTTCTGTGAACTATAGTTTGGATCAGCTTAGAAAGATCACTTCCAGGGTTGATGCCGACATATCCAGTCTCGAGTTTGAAATTGAGGGAAGCATCAGGAAAGCTGAGGGTATCCGTCCGGCGTGACCGCCGTTGACATCAAGTTGGCTGCCAATTCCAGGGCGCAAGTTCGTCGATGCGGTTGATCTTGTGATCGGCGATGTGGGTTAGCACCCAAGTCAGCCAGGCTTCCGGATCGACGCGGTTCATGCGGGCTGTCTCGATGAGAGTGTAGGCAATCGCCGCGGCCTTGCCGCCGCCTTCGGACCCCATGAACAGATAATTCTTCCGCCCGAGAGTCAGCGGCCTGATTGACCGCTCGCAGATGTTGTTGTCCAATTCCAACTGGCCGTTTTCCAGATAGGCCCGTGCCTTGGGCATGCGGCTGAGCGCATACCGGATGGTCTCAGCCAGTTTGGTTTTCCCCGAGATTTTCGGCAGTTGGCTCTTTAGCCAGGCCTCCAGGTCGTCGAAGATGGGCTTGGCCCTGGTCTGTCGCAGGGCGACACGTTCTTCGGGCGGCTTGTACCGTGCATCTTTTTCGACGGCATAGAGCCTGGAGATCCGTTTGATGGTTTCCTTCGCGATGGTGGAGCCGTTTCGTTCAAAGACATCCACGAACTTGCGCCGCACATGCACCATGCAGGCTTGTTCGCTGGCCAAACCCTCGCCGAACAACCCGTTGAAGCCGGTGAACCCGTCGGCATGTACGGTGCCCTTGTACGCCGCGAGATGTGCGGCGGGATGTTTGCCTTTGCGATCCACGCTGAACTGGTACCACGCGCAGGGCGGGGCCTGGCCGCACCAAGGCCGCTCGTCCCGGACATAACTCCACATCCGCGCGGTCTGGGCTTTGCCCGTCTTGCCCCCGGTCTGCATCTTGACGGGGGTATCATCGGCGAAGAGCGCGGGCCCGGCCGCTACCAGCTTGCCGATGTGGTCGGCCAGAGGTGCCAAGAGTGCCGTCGATCGCCCAACCCAATCAGTCAGCGTCGACCGGTGAAGATTTACCTTCTCGCGGGCGTAAATTTCGGACTGCCGGTAGAGCGGCAGATGATCACAATACTTGCCGACCAACACATGCGCCAACAGACCGGGGCCAGCGCGCCCGCGCTCGATCGGGCGGCTCGGCAGCGGCGCTTGCACGAATGTCTCGCAGCATTTGCAGGCCATGCGCGGGCGCACGATTTCGCGGACCACGAACCGCCCCGGAATGTATTCCAGCTCTTGCGTCACATCCTCGCCAAGGGCCCGCAAGGGTCCGCCGCAGTCGGAACAGGTCTCGCCCGGGGATAGGACCTCGGACTGCCGCTCCAGGTGGTCGGGCAGCGGGGCACGGCTGTGCTTGCGCTTTCCCGCATCGACCTTCCCACCGCCCTGACTGGGTTCCTCCTGCTGGGCCGCAGCGGCTGTGGCGATCTCGGCGTCCTCGTGAAGGTCGAATGCCAGTTGATCCAAGCTTTCCGACTTGGCTCCGAACCGCGCCTTGCGATGACCGGCCAGCTGGTGTTCGAGCTGCTCAATCTTCAATGCCTGGGACTTGGCCAGATCGCGCAGCTGCGCCGCGAGGGCGCGGAGCTCATCGGGATCGGAAGGAAGGGATTGAGGCGTCTCCAGCATTGCTGGATTTATACCGGTTAGCCGCGCGCAAGTGAAGGTTATGATGTTGGATTCTATGGAAAGTTTCCAGTGGTAAGAGGGCGCCACGTCTTCTGCGGCATGCGCCAGTCAATGCCTTCCAGAAGCATCGACAATTGCGATGGGCTGAGACTAACCTTGCCGTCCTTGGCGGCAGGCCAGACGAAGCGCCCGCGCTCTAGGCGTTTCGAGAACAGGCATGCGCCTTGCGCGTCCCACCATATGATTTTCAACAGATCGCCCCGGCGACCGCGGAACACAAACAGGTGGCCGGAATACGGGTCCTCCTCAAGCGTCTTCTCGGCCTGCGCCGCAAGCGTATTGAACCCCCGTCGCATATCCGTGACCCCGGCAGCCAGCCAGACCCGCGTATTGCTCGGAACCGGGATCATGCCATCAGGCCCTTCACCAGCCCGAGAACCGCCGACAATGCCGTTGGCCCTTCCACCACGACCCGTCGCCCGTCCGAGAGCGTTATATCGACCCGCTGCGCGAGAACACGGGCATCTGTCGAACGCGATGTCCCGGCAAGGTCAGCTCGCGGGTCAGGCTCGGTGGCAAATTCGGTGATTTCAACCGGCAGGAAGAGATCGCCATCCCCGGGATCGCTGGAGATTTCGTGGTCGGCCGACGCGAAACGCGGATCCCTCAGCCATGTGAAGAGCAGGTTCGAATTCATCGCATAGCGACGTGCAACCTGCGCCACGGAAACGCCAGGCGCGCGCGCCTGCCCACAGATCCTGCGTTTCTCCTCGTCAGACCAGAACCGCTTCTTCTGCCCTTTCTTTCCCGCCATGGAGTGCCTCAAGATGTCCATTACCGATCATGGACATTATCGGTAGCAGACCGACACCGTCAGAGCAGTTTCAACGGACGCATACAGCTGAGGAAATAGTCTTTTCCTTCAAGTGACTTGAGCAACGACCATCAGTCTTCAGGGTGCCGAATGATTGCAAGACTGTCGGGGAGTTCCAGAACTATACGGCCAGCCCTCAGTCGTACTTCCACGGCCAGAATTAGCTTTTTGACGACTTAGACAAGATCAGTACTCCTGTCCCAATAGCCGGTTAGGTTCAGAAAAGGACAGATGCCCGTACCCCCGAACTCATAACGCCATGTTTCCAAGAACTGGAATTCGTTCTCCTAGTCGTTTTTGCGCTGCGCCTCTCCCAAAGATCTGACTGTCTTGGTACGCCACATGTTAGCGTTTGATGTGATAGGTGCGGAGCAGCGTTATGACACATGTACTCATTGTCGATGATGAACCCCTTCTACGGGAGGAACTCGAAGAAGCCCTAGAGCTTGAAGATTTGGATGTATCGGTCTCGGATTCGGTGCCGAATGCCCTCGCACAATGCGCTGAGACGGACTTTGACGCAGTTGTTACCGATCTCAAGATGCCCGATGTCGGTGGCCTAGAGTTTCTGCACCAGCTCAAGGAGATGGGTTTCAAGGGTGCCATGTTTGTAGTCAGCGGACATGGCGCGGAATCTTCGCGCGAAGAGGCCATGTCTTTGGGCGCTGTGGCATGTTTCGCTAAACCTATCGATCCCGACGATCTAATCGAGGCCATTACGGGCGCGGTTTAGAGCTCCCCTTGGCATCGGGCGTTATGCATTTGCGCAGAGCCTCCTATCCATTGGAATATGTCATCTAAATTCATAAGGATAGAAGAAGAAAAATTACATTGTGTGCGATTGCATACTTAACTCACAGTGAGCCGAACGCTTACACTCGGATGGAGTTAAAGATGACTTTCGGTACACAGAACGAAGCCACACCGACCCTGACTGTTCTAGTTGTGGACGATGACAGGGATGCGCTTGAAGAACTGCAGGACATTGTCGACCTCGAAGGTTGGAGCGCCATCATTGCGGACAGTGTCGATATGGCCCTCGAAGTGCTGGAATGGTACCCGCACATTTCTGTTGTTGTGACGGATGTTCACTTTGTTGACCCGTCGGGCGATACGTCGAACGGGTTCCAGTTAATGTCGCGAGCAAAGGCCCGTTTCCCGGAACGCGAGCTGAGTTTCGTGGTCCTGAGTGGCGATCCTTCGGCACAGAAGTCCACTCAGCAGACCGGAGCAATCGACTTTCTGTCCAAGCCGCTCGATCCCGATCAACTGATTTCTGCCGTGCGGATCGGCGCGGAAAAAGCCGGAACCGCGGCAGCGCCGCCCGCTTGGGCGGAAACGGGTGAAGACCTGCTTAAGAAAGTGCAGCGCATAACAAAGGAAGTGCACGCAGCCAACGTTCACACCAGCGGAGGCACGGCATGAAAACTCTTGGAGCGTTGATCACAGCCCTTTGCATAGTTCTTTCTTCCCCGGGCCAAGCAGATGATACCCCAAGCGGCAAGGAAATCACCTTTGGCATTGTGCCCCAGCAATCCGCCAGTCGCCTCGCACGTATGTGGAGCCCGTTTCTGGATGCGTTGAGCCGTCAGACGGGCACGACATTCCGTTTTCGCACGACAAAAGACATACCCACCTTTGAAGCCTGCTTGGCTGCAGGTGCATTTGACTTTGCTTACATGAACCCAATGCACTACGCGATCTTCTCAAACGAAGCGGCCTATCGTGCGATCGCCCATCAGGAGGGCAAGCGGCTAAAGGGCGTGATGGTCGCACGCGTAGATTCTGAATTCACCGAAATTACCAGTCTGGATGGTCAGAAAATCGCCTTTCCGTCGCCCGGCGCTTTTGGGGCGAGCATTCTCAACCGCGCCTCCTTACGGCGGGTCAACGTGACTTACACCCCCACTTACGTCAAATCTCATGACAGCGTTTATCGGGCCGTCGCCGCCGGACTAATGGCCGCAGGCGGAGGCGTGACACGCACCTGGAATGCTCTAGATCCGGAGGTTCGCACTCAGTTGCGGATCATACACGAAACCGACGGCTTCACCCCCCACGCTATTGCTGCCCATGGGAGTGTTGAGCCAGTGCTGGCGCAAAAGATTCAAGCAGCGCTCGTGAACATGGCGTCCACGCACCCGGATCTGGTGCTGGGTGTCGGCATGAAGGGATTTGTTTCTGCAAAAGATTCCGATTGGGATGATGTGCGGTCTCTTGGCATGGACAGAGAAAAGACGGGAATTAAACATGTGGGAGAGATCGCATGTCCTTCCGGCTGAAAACGGTCCTTGGGATTGCTCTCATCGAGCTCACGGTTATGGCCGTACTGATTGGGATCAACCAATTCGCACTTGGAGGATCTGCCGCGACACAGCTTTACCAGCGGGCGGAAGCAACTGCCCGTGTCTTTGCCAATACGGTTGCAGATGCGGTAATCGCAACGGACTTGGCGACGCTGGACGCCACCATAGACATGGCGGTGTCCAGCGAAGATTTGACCTACCTGCGCGTCAGAAACCCTTCGGGGATGGTGCTGTCCCAGGGCGGCGTTGAAGCTGCTCTTGCAGCCCCTTTCGTGAGGGACGCCAGTTTTGACGATGCCCGAAAAGATCATGTGATCGACATCGATTTGCCGATCGAAGTGGAGGGCACTGAATTCGGCACCATTGAACTTGGCCTGTCGACCCGGACGGTAGAACAGGAACTGGCGCAAGCCCTCTATTCGAACATCTTGATCGCCGTAATCGGTATGTCGCTGGTGGCAGTCTTCGGCTTTTGCCTCGGGACCATCTTGACACAACAACTGCGGTGGCTGCGGCAGGGTGCTCTCAACATTGCCCGCGGCAATCTGGCAAGCCAGATTAAGGTCAAGGGCCGGGATGAGTTGGCGGACACGGCCAAGTGCTTCAACTACATGGCGCAGACCCTGGCCCGTGATCGCGGCATTCTGCAGGATCAGCAGGATGAGCTTTTGGCAAAACGCGCCCGGGTCGAGGTGCTTGTCGGCTGCCTGCGTGACATTTCCCAGCGACGCCACACAATGGAGGTTCCAGACACCGAACGCCCGGATGAAATAGGCGATATGGCCCGTGCCACGGTAGTTTTCCAGAATGCAATGAAAGCGGTCGAATTGGCCCGGCAGGAACAACAGCGGCTCATCTCGGCCTTCGACCAAGTCGAGGAACAGGTCGCAATTTTTGGCGAAGACGGTCGGGTTCTATTCCTGAATGCGGCCTTCCGATCCTTCAACACGGAACTCCTAGAACTCCTGCCCGACAAATTCACATTGCGCAGTTTTCTGGAAACCGGCCTGAAGCAGGCGGCCTTTATTGGCATCAAAGACCCTGAAACCTGGGTAGAGGAGCAGCTTCGTCGTAGCCATGGACTCCCGCATGAGATCCGCCGTGAACCCGACCGCATTCTTTTGACCGTACAATCCTATGTGGACGGAATCGGGACCGTGCTTTCGGCCAAGGACATCACCGATTTGCGACATTCGGAACATCAATTGATCCACGCCTCCAAACTGGCCACCCTAGGTGAAATGGCCACCGGCGTCGCACATGAACTTAACCAGCCCCTTGGTGTCATCCGCATGGCTTCCACTAATTGCGTCAAACGCATCGACAAGGACAAAGCAGATCTTGAATATCTGCGAAGCAAGCTAATCCGCATAGGTGAGCAGACAGAAAGGGCCTCGCAAATCATCAACCACATGCGGATCTTCGGCCGAAAGGCTGAGGGAGTGAACAGCCCCTTCGATCTACGCGACAGCCTGCAAGAGATCTCAGCTCTGGCACGCACTCAGCTGCACACCCTAGATATTTCCCTGACGCTGGACCTACCCGAAACACCAGCGATTGTCCTTGGGGAAAAGGTCATATTTGAGCAGGTTCTTCTAAATTTGATCAGCAACGCGCGCGATGCCATCGAAGCTAGCGAGGCAAGAAAGGGAAAAATCTCCATAACAAGTGTTTTTGCCGCGGATGAGGGCCACGTGATAGAAGTCCGCGACACAGGCGGTGGGATACCAGAAGGGATATTGGACAAGCTGTTTGACCCCTTCTTTACCACTAAAGGCCCTGGTAAAGGCACTGGCCTTGGGCTTTCTATCAGCTTTGGCACGATCCGAGACATGTCCGGCACGATCTCGGCAAGCAGCGAGGAGGATGGCGCTTGTTTCCGACTTGTTTTGCCTGATGCAGGTCCAGGGCTACAAACCTTGGGTCAACCTGCAGCCTGAGATCCGCTCAGCCCCCTAGTTAGGAAAGTGCAAGGAGACGACCTTTACAAACTCAGCCGTTTGACACAACCCGCCGCAGCTTTTGCTGCGATGCCGCCCGCGAGAGCTGACTTTCACCGCAAGTGCAGTGTGGCTATCCGATCAACTGGAGGCAGCGCGGGCAAAGCAGTCAAATTCATACATTGAGGCAACACCAACTGACGCCCCGGAAGCATGGACACTCTGTAGGCCCGGATGTAGCGTCAGCAATCCATTTTTCCGGGACCGACGTGACAAAAACGACATATCCAACCCCTAACCAAACACACCGACGAGCCGACGCTGTCATGCATGGTATCGCACTGGCGTTGATCCTGACGGCGGGCGGTTTTCTGATTTCCAAATCAATCAGTGGCCTCGAGCCCAAATTAGTTCTTGCCGTCGTAATTTACTTGCTTTGTTCGTTGGCATCTAATCTGGCGTCCGCCGCCTATCACTTTTCCACTTGGCATCACCGGCGCAAACTATTGCGACGCATTGATCACGCTGCAATCTATCCCAGCATTTCTGGCGCTTTCACACCCTTTTTCGTGCTGGCAAGCACCACGTGGACGATGACCCTGCTGTGGATCTGCTGGGGCCTGACTGTCGTGGCTGTCTGGAACAAAATCACAAACGACACAGTCAAGTCGCAATGGTCAACAGCGTCCTACCTCGGACTGGGCGCACTTGGATTGAGCGCCTTGCCTGACCTCACAAATGTGCCCATTGCGACACTGTGGTGTATCGTGGCCGGGGCCGTCGCTTACGTCGTTGGAACGGCATTCTACGCCCAAAAAGCGCTGCCTTTCCGGTATGCGGTTTGGCATACGTGGGTAAATATCGGCGGAGCGTTGATGTTTGCGGGCATATGGATGGCCTTGCCCGCACAATGACGGACCTAGCAAGGGCAACAACGAACCACTTCGCACACGAGACGTAGAATGCTCCGGTCACAACGAGCAGATACTAGGCTCGACGCTGGCATGCAGCATTGCAAAGATAGGTACGCGGCCATGATGCGTCGGGTGGACCACCAGATAACGGCAGTCAGCCCATAGCGGTCATTGCAGTGAGCCGAGCGACGCATGGGAAGCCAAACAGGTGCGAGATCTCAGTCCTCATGCTTGAAGTTGCACAGGCACAACAAAGAAGCTCGGCGCTGCCGAGGCCGCGGTTCATGTTCACCGTCAACTCGGTGTCTATGGACGTTTGAGCCTTCCTACAGGCAAAAAGCGTTTGGCTAGACAACTCAATGCCCGTATCTTCGAATTGCGACGAATTCTTTTTCTGAGTGTTTACGGTAACCTAGTTTGACAGGATTTTATACGCATGACAGTTGAGGTCACGCTTCAGGACCTGAATGGCCTGATTGAATACACATTTGCCGATGTAGATCTGAAATTCTTTGCCGGTGGCGGCGCCAGGTTTGATTTTGGTTTATCAGACACAAACTACCTGACTGGACAGGCCGAAACCACTCCGGCAACATTTCTGCCCGAGGGGGTCTTTCGCCTAACATATTACAGTGATGCCACGGGATCGGTCACAGCTGATTTCATTGGCGACTGGCCTGACCCTCTGACCTTGTCGCAAGCCGACGAAAACGTCGCCTGGGTCGAGAGCACAGCGAATATCGAGATCGAAGAAGTGACGGTCATTGTGCCGCACGCCTATCGCATAACCATCGATTTCAACGGCGAGGGACCGACGGTAAAAGATTTTGTCGAGAACTGGACCGAGCAGGATCTCACTGCCCTGAACCCTTTGGTGAATGGTGAGTTCGCAATCGAAGACGGCTGGTCCGGCACCAGCGGGCGCGACCGTTATAACGGCACGTCTCAGGCTGATATCATCGAAGGTCTGGGTGGCCGGGATATTCTGAAAGGCGGGCGCGGGAACGACGAAATTCTTGGTGGCAGTGGCAATGACAGGCTGTTCGGTCAAGCTGGCAAGGACACGTTGGAAGGAGGGGCTGGTAAGGATAAGCTATCTGGAGGCGGCGGCCGTGACGTGCTGAGCGGTGATGACGGGAATGACCGGCTGATTGGTGGTGGCGGCAACGACAGGCTTCAGGGCGGCGGCGACAGGGATGTCTTGTCCGGCGGCCGTGGATCGGATGTCTTGCAAGGCGGTGAGGGCAACGACCGCTTGATTGGCGGGAGTGGCAATGACACGCTCTCTGGAAGCTTTGGCAATGACACACTGATAGACGGGCGTGGGGATGACTTCCTGCAGGGCGGCGGCGGCGCTGACTTGTTCATTTTCGAGAAGAACGTAGCGGGTGGCACCGATCTCATCACTATGCAGCGTTTCGGCGGCGATATCCTACGCCTGCAGGGATTTGGTGTCGATGTTGACACCTCAACGGCAAGCGCCGAGGAAATAGAAGCTGCAATGGCCACGCAAGGCATTCATGTCACCCGGGATTCCAGTAGTGGCAATTTCGAAATCGGCTTTGGCACAACCGGTGATGCCATCACCATCAGTTTCGACCAAACTGTGTTGCAGGGGCAGATCTGGGATTATTTCGAGTTCGTTTAAATCCACCAACTGGACACTCCAGATGTCCGGGTAGATCGGCCCCTAGGCAGAACACGGCCTGCGCTTTTCCCCGCAAGGGCTTTGGGCGCGCTTCTGATTGTTCTGAGCGCTCAGTATTTGCCGCCAGGTCCAATAAGTGCAATATATGTCCGCTCTCAGCCCGGAGCCGCCGTTCGTGCTCTTGGCTCAGGATGTCTGGTCTCAGCCCGAAGCGGGCGTGCTTGCTATGTGTGGGAGAACTTCCCATTCTGGCGCTAAGGGCGGAAACCGGAAGTTCGCTGCGCTGATCACGAACGGCAGAGATGCGCAGATAGCGACCTCTGCAAAGTCGCGGGATTTGGCAGCTGAGCGGCGATCCCATGCTGCATGAGCAATGGAAAGCGCAGACCTTCGCCGCAAGTACAGTCTGCAAATACCATTGGACGGAAGGCAAGCGGACAAAGCGAGCCCCGAACCAACCATTCAGCCCCCACCTATTTGGGTTTAAAGCATATGATCTGGACGGGGTGGGTTCTGCGCTCGGCGATGTTTCGCGCTGCATTTCGCACGATCTGCGGCGCTTGTCCTCCCAGCAAGATATGCACTCCAAAAATAGGAGCTTTGCCCTTTTCTGCAGTTTCAATGGCTTGGTGATAGCCTTGTAAGTATTTGTCGCCGGTATCAGTAACCTCTATGTCGGTGAAACCGGCTTTCACCAGCGCTGCAACGGTATCGGCAGGGCGCATCAGGTAAGCTCCGCTTCCGTCTGCTGACCAAGGCACCGGATGGTGGGGCTCACCAACCTCTCCAAGCCCGTGCTCGGTAAGCGCAAAAAAAGCACCAGGCTTCAGCACCCGGTAGGCTTCAGCAAAAAATACTTCCCTGTCGGGTACGTTCATTGTGACATGCTGAGTGTAGCCACCGTCAAATGCCTGATCATTAAAAGGTAGTTTCTGTCCATCACCGTGTTGGCATTTCACCGCTTCATCCATACCAACGAGCGCGCTCAGTTTGTTTGCGGCATCCACAAAAGAAGCCGTTATGTCCACGCCGTCGACATTGCAGTTGAACCGCTTTGATAGGTACCTCGCTGGCCCCCCGAGCCCCGAACCGATGTCGAGGAGCGTATCACCCTTTTTGATTGGCAGCGCATCAGCAAGTTCGACGGTTGCCGGAAAACCTCTTGCATGGAAGTGATCCACTGGTGCGAGTTGTTCGACTGTTAGTGAGTGCGGGTCGATGCCCGCCAACTTCATCGTATCCAGAAGTTTGGAAAATACATCTCCCTTGCCCCAGTGATCTGAAATGCTCTGTGCGTCAGTCATTCTGTCTCTCCCCTGGTACTGGAGAGAAGTTTAGCACATTTTTTGTGCCACTGTATCTGGGGTCAATGAGACAGCTTCGGGCTCTCACCGGACCTGCGGCGCTGCGGCAAGGGACGCGTAGCGATACGGCACCTAGTCCCCGCCATCAGATGACGCTAGCAGCCCGAAGCGGCCATTCGAATGAGGTGCCGTGCTCCGGATACTGAATGTTTGGGGCTTTCCAGCCAGCGGGAGTGAAGTGGTCTTTCATTCTCAATTTTTTAGACCGTAGCCACAAAAGATGCTCTGTGGAGCCGCAATTGGGTGTCTATAGTATAATATTTGATGCCGATTGTCGCCAGAAAGGAAGTTCTTGACCAGGTTCTGGGAGGCAAGGTCAGGCGCGCAGCATCCCGCTATCAGCGTCATCACCGAGACTGATAGTGTTAACTTCGAGGACAAACCCCTGACCCCAAACGGTCACAAGTCGGAGGGTTCCATTGAACGTCCTCGCGAGCTTTTTACGCAGCCTGTGCGCGTAGGCATCAATGATATCCTCCTGCGGGGTGTTCTTTTCCGCATACATCCGGGTCAGGAGCATCTGGCGAGTCACAATGTTTCCCACGTGTCGGATCAAAAGCTCCAGAAACAGATATTCTGTCCGACTTAGAACCATCTTACGCCCATCGGAAATTACGCTGCCGGCCTCGGGATCCAAAGAAATGCCTCCTGCCTTAATCTTGGGGCCTATTGGAGCGCGCACTCGCCTGCCTAAGGCACGAATCCGAGCAGGTAATTCCCTGAGAACAAATGGCTTGGACAGAAAGTCATCGGCGCCAAGTTTGAAGCTTTGCACCTTGGTATCAAGATAGTCATCACCCGACAAAACGAGGACGAGAGTATCGTTTTCGGAAGATCTTACGTAGCGCAACATTTCGAGACCCGTCATGCCCGGCAAACCGAGATCCAGCACAATCAGATCGAAGAGCTCTTGGCTTAGCAAGGAGAGGCCCTGTTCAGCGGATGATACCGCTCGCACTCCAAAAGACTCGCATTTCAACAAGTTCGAAAGGAACTGCCGCGTGGGAGTATCATCTTCGATAACCAGGATTTTCATGGCCATTCCACAATCTCACCATACCGCCAGCCGCTGAGGGACAATCGATTAAAACAACTTGGCTCTGGAGTTTATCCGGCCACTAGAAATGCAAATGGCGGCTAGTGAATGCTCAGCGGTACACCCACAATCGGGTCGCTTTCAGCGCGTCAGTGCCATGCGTCTGAGCTGCGGATATCCAACTTCGAAGCTCTTGATCGCTTAGTTGGTAACAGCGCTTGGCCTCTTCCTGCGGAAGCAACCCGTACAGCACCCCCTGTACGACGGCCTCCTTACGGGAAGCGGTCCAGCGTTTGGTGCTTTGCGGAGGCAGGTCTTCCCGTGTCATGACAGTACCGTCCTCAAGCGTAACGGTTCGAGGCGGCGAAACCTTCTGGTGGAGCATGTGAACCTCTTACAGATTACATGTTTACTATAGGGTATATCACGAAGGAGTTGAAATCGCAGCGAAAACAATAGGCGGATTAATGCCCTTTGCTATAATTTCTTCACCGGACCGCGCTATGGCGGAGCACGGACAGCGCCAACCCGATCCAATGGCATCTGCTGCCACTTACGAACAAGAAACAGGCAGCCAGGATTGGACATAGACATAGCAGCGAGTGTTAGTTTCTGCCGGTGCGAAACCTTCTGGCCTCTCACCGGTCGCTTCGATCCGTCAGGCACAGAAGTCTTGGCTTAGCAGCGTCAGGATGCCGACATTGAGCAGCCTTATGCGAGCCACTCAGGCCGCAAGTAATGTAGGCTTTGCCGATACTTGAGCGACTTTCACGATAAACTGTAAGCGGAATGTTCTTGGGTTCAAGCTAGGCAAAGTGCAGTCACATTTGGGACGTCGAGCGAGCGGCAGCCGTGCGCAGATATGCAAAGACCTTCTCCTGCATGGCCAGGTTGCCTTGGCTGATTTCAGTCGGCAGCTTAGTCCAGCGTTCCTAGCCTCCTACGTGTCCTCGCTTTCCCAGGCGCAGCGAATGGCTGGTCTGGTCGCCTAACCCGTCGCTAGGCGCGCAATGTTTCTTGTTGCATAAAGGGCATCTCAGTCTGCAGTCATCCGGCGACCGACCGGACGACCATAAAGATAGCGTACCGGTCGCCGAAACGCCGCAAGTCGGCTTCGAGCCTTAAGCAGGGCCAGATACAAAGCTTACGTTTGACACTGGTTTCCTTCTGATTTTTGGCCTCGTCATCCAGCGCCCCGTACGCCACAGGAAAATGCCAAAGCCAACAGTCCAAAACATGGTTGAGAGATCAATTCCATCCAAGTTTTCGATCCTGAATTCCTGCCCGGAAACGCGGGCAAGCATGGCGGCGCAGATCATTGCAAATGCCAGACTTAGCGCGCTCCCGGCGACCAACGGGCGGCCTGTATGCCCCATGGTGGCCCGCATCATCACCGCCAGGGTCATACCTGCAACTGCCCCGATGCCGAACACATGGGCAGTGACGGCAAGCTCTGCGATCCCCAGAGAACCCGCTGCAATCGATGCAAAGCCGAGCGGCACCATCAGGTAGGAGATGTGCAGCATCAGCAACAAGGGGGACCGCCAAGTGTTCTGCCCCCGCCACCGCACAAGGCGGCAGAGGTGCAGAATGGCCGCAGCGCCACCTGTGAACACGCTCACCAGATCGAAGGGAGCCACTGCCCAGCTGAGCAAGGCGGCCAGACCGGCGATAATGCAGATCCCGTCAAACCTGTTGAACGCGACCGGGAGCCGCGTCGCGCCCCGCTGTGCCAGCCAGTTGCGGGTGAAACTCGGCACGATCCGCCCGCCGATCAGAATGATCAGGAAAATCAGGAGTGCAATGCCAAGCCGCCGACCGGTGTCAGCAACACCATCTGTCAGCGCTTCGATGTGAAACAGGACATTCGCGCCCCAGAGCAGAGATACGGGGACAAGCACCTTCAGGTTCTTCCAGTTGCGGCCCGCCACGATTTCGCGGGCAATCATAGCGGCAACGACAAACAGGAACATCTGGTCGATGCCCAGAATCCAGGGCGCAGCAAAAGGCAAAAGGCCCGCGACGGCCACTCGCCCAGCCAGCCACAGCATCAGCAGCAACGCCAGTGGCCAGCCCCGCGTTGGCATTCTTCCGGTCCAGTTGGGAACCGCGGTGAACAGAAAGCCGGCGACCACGGCGGCACCGTATCCGAAAACCATCTCGTGGATATGCCAGTCTGCCGGAACAAAATATCCGCCAAGGTTCACATACCCGCGCCAGACCAGCCACCAGAGCGGGATTACCCCGCAGGCGAAGATGCTGGAAAAAAGAAAGAAAGGGCGAAAGCCATAGCTGAACAGCGGTGGCCCCTGAAAATCATTCCGCGGTTTCATTGATCATACCCCTTTGAAAGCAATCGGGCGGCACCTCCGGCACCGCCCGTTTCGGTCAGTTGACACGGGCATTTCGGTCATTCGACCTGAGCGATGAGATCGGCCATCCGGGCCTTTGCCTTGCCTTTCTGTTTCACGACCTTCGCGCCATCCAGGTTCACCGCATCCCCGACCTGGATCAGGGCGACCATGCCCATGGCGTAATGCGGCGTGCATTTGATCCCATAGACGCCTTCCGCCTCGACGGTCAGATCAAACTCCTTGTTGAACTTGCTCTTGAAGCCCTCGACGCCCTCGGGAAGCATGCCGTTGATGGCCTCCACGTTGTGGCCCTTGTCGGTGGGAATGAACCTCACCACGTCGCCCGGCGCAGCCTTCACAAAGGCAGGTTCGAAGACCATCGCACCAACATCGCCCTTGTTTAGCATTCTAACCTCGAAGGTCTCCGCACCAGCAGCTCCGGCGGCAAGGGCAACACAGGCGGTCAGCATCAGTTTCTTCAGCATCGGAACATCCTTTCATTTGTCCGGTTGCGTTCTCTGCCCCTGATATGCGTTATGGGGAGACGCCAAACGTTGCTCTGAAACAAACTCCGGACACAAAACGTGCCCAAGCTCGATGAAAGCCTGCTGACCGATCTGCCGCCGTTCTCGCTTCTGGAGAGGGGACAGATCCGCGAAATCCTGACACATGCGGTTTCGCGTCGGTATGAAGAGGGGAGCGAGATTTTCCGGGAGGGGCATGAGGCCGAGCGGTTCTATCTTCTTCTTGATGGTTACCTGCGCGTTGTGCGGACGACGCCCGGTGGCGACCAGATTATCGTGCTGCATATTTCGCCGGGACAGCTCTTTGGCATCGCCCCTGCGCTCCAGCGGGATACCTACCCGGCGACAGCCATCGCAGCAGCCGAATCCATTGCGCTGTCCTGGCCAACCAGCGTGTGGGAGGATTTCACATCGCGGTTTCCGGGCTTCGCGAGTGAAAGCTACAAGACCCTCGGGCAGCGCCTGGGCCAGATCCAGGAAACACTCACCGAGATGGCGACCCAGGCGGTGGAAAAACGCGTCGCCTGTGCTCTTTTGCGGATGGTCAATCAGACTGGCCGCAAGACCGCGGATGGGATCGAGATCGCCTTTCCCGTGACCCGCCAGAACATTTCCGAAATGACCGGCACCACCTTGCATACAGTAAGTCGCCTGCTATCCGCTTGGCAAAAGGACGGTGTCGTTCGCTCAACCCGCAAGCATATCGTTGTCACGGACCCGCACCGGCTTGTCCTCCTGAGCGGCATGGAAGGCTGAAACCGAACAGGCTGTGCTCTGCCGGATCAAACTTTCGGTATCAGTGCAGCCAATTCCGCCCTGAACGCATCCTCGTCCAGATCATATTCAAGGCAGGCATCCGTCAGCGCATGGAAAGGCGCAATCGGACAGCCAGGGCAAAGCATGCGCCGGTCAAAGAATACGGCCGCCATCTGTGGCCAAGCTGCAAACAGCTCGGACAGCGCCAGATCGGGGTCATCGAAATCAGGCTTGCGCATGGCGGGTCCTTTCATACCGACATGCTGCGCGCATCTTTCGGCTCGTTCTTTGCGATTCCGCAATAAGCGACCACGCCACCCCCCATAGACGTCAGGTATCCGCAACAATTTGTCGGGACCGCGACATGTCAGAAATACTT
The DNA here is from genome assembly GCF_059429255.1 of Phaeobacter sp. CC-HEC084. Lineage (NCBI taxonomy): Bacteria > Pseudomonadati > Pseudomonadota > Alphaproteobacteria > Rhodobacterales > Roseobacteraceae > Phaeobacter > Phaeobacter sp. CC-HEC084. The sequence goes on along the minus strand of NZ_JCAIJQ010000002.1, from coordinate 2,501,126 downwards.
ACCAAATCGCGGGCCAGGAACGTGTTCTACGGGGGATCCATTTTCTTCGTCGTCGTGTTCGTGGCCCTGACGGCGCATAGCCACCGTTATATCGTAAACGAGGCCACGGCCGGAATGCCCCTGACCGACGAGGTCAGGCTGGGCAAACATGTGTGGGAGCGCAACTCCTGCATCAACTGCCACACCCTGCATGGCGAGGGCGCCTATTTCGCCCCCGAGGTCGGCAACGTGATGACCCGCTGGGGCGCGCAGGACGATCCGGAACTTGCCTATGAGATCCTCGACGGTTGGATGAAATCCCAGCCCTCGGGCATCGAGGGGCGTCGTCAGATGCCGCATTTCGAGCTCACCGAAGAGGAAATGCGCGGGCTCGCCGAATTCCTCCGCTGGGCTGATCAGACCGATACCCAGAACTGGCCGCCGAACGACGCGGGCTGATCGAGGGACAGGAGACAAGCGCAACCCGAAAAGTGGGAATCGGTTTTCGGATCACGTTGCGCGTCAGGAGAACAACCATGAAATATCAATCTCAAAAGGTAGCTTACGCCTACTTCCTTGTGGCCATGGCGCTTTTCGGCATTCAGGTGCTGGGCGGGCTGCTGGCCGGCTGGATCTACGTGTCACCGAACACGCTATCCGAGATCCTGCCTTTCAACGTTATCCGCATGATCCATACCAATGCGTTGATCGTCTGGCTGTTGCTCGGCTTCTTTGGCGCGGCCTATTACCTGGTGCCCGAGGAAAGCGAACGCGAAATATTCTCGGTCAAGCTGGCCTATATCCAGCTCGCCATTCTCGTGGTCGGCACCCTTGGCGCCGTCGGCTCTTACCTTGGCGGCATTCACGGCGGGCGCGAATTCCTTGAACAACCGCTCTGGGTCAAGTTCGGCATTCTCGTCGCCGCGGTGATCTTTCTCGTCAATGTCTCGCTGACCTTCCTTGCGGGGCGCAAGACGGCGATCACCAATATCCTGATGATGGGGCTGTGGCTGCTTTGCCTGCTGTGGGTTTTCGCCTTCATAAATCCCGACAACCTCAGCCTTGATAAAATGTACTGGTGGATGGTCGTGCATCTGTGGGTCGAGGCGACCTGGGAACTTGTCATGGCCGCGATCCTCGGCTTCCTGATGCTCAAACTGACGGGCGTTGACCGCGAGGTAATCGAGAAGTGGCTCTATATCATCGTCGCGACGGCGCTGTTCTCGGGCATCCTCGGCACCGGCCACCACTTCCTCTGGATCGGCACCCCGGGCTACTGGCAGTGGATCGGCTCCATCTTCTCGACCTTCGAGGTGGTTCCCTTCTTCGCCATGATGTCCTTTGCCTTTGTCATGGTCTGGAAAGGGCGCAAGAACCACCCGAACAAGGCCGCGCTGCTGTGGTCGCTCGGATCTTCCACCGTCGCCTTCTTTGGTGCGGGCGTCTGGGGCTTCCTGCACACGCTGCACGGGGTGAACTTCTACACCCATGGCACGCAGATCACCGCCGCCCACGGGCACCTGGCCTTCTATGGTGCCTATGTTGCACTGAACCTCGCGATGTTCAGCTATGCCATGCCGCTGCTGCGGAACCGCGCGCCCTATAATCAGGTGCTCAATATGGCGAGCTTCTGGCTGATGACCGGCGGGATGGCATTCATGACCTTCACGCTGACCTTTGCCGGGACGATCCAGACACACATGCAGCGCATCGTGGGCGACTATTACATGGATGTGCAGGACCAGCTGGGTCTCTTCTACCTGATGCGCTTTGGCTCGGGCATCGCGGTGGTCCTTGGCGCCATCCTCTTCATCTACTCCATGCTCGTGGTGCGCCGCGAGGTGGTCAAACCCGGCCCTGTGGCCGTTCCGGGAGAGTGATCCGATGAAAGACCTGCATAAACCCGACCTGCCGTTCTATGCGCCCGTTGCCAATGAATGCGCGGTGTTCGAGATGGCCCATGCCAACGCTCTGCCCCTTCTTCTGAAGGGGCCGACCGGCTGCGGCAAGACGCGTTTTGTCGAACATATGGCGGCGCGGCTGGACCTGCCGCTGCACACCGTGGCCTGCCACGATGACCTCAGCGCCTCTGACCTGATCGGGCGTTACCTGTTGAAAGGCGGGGAAACCGTCTGGGTCGATGGTCCGCTGACACGGGCGGTGCGGGAGGGCGGTATCTGCTACCTCGACGAGGTGGTGGAGGCCCGAAAGGACGTCACCGTCGTGCTGCACCCGTTGACCGACGACCGCCGTCGGCTGGTCATTGACAAGACGGGTGAGGAACTGGTGGCGCCAGACAGCTTCATGCTCGTGGCCAGTTACAACCCAGGCTACCAGAACATCCTGAAAAAGCTGAAGCCCTCGACCCGGCAGCGCTTTGTCTCCATCGGCTTCGACTTCCCCTCGCCAGAGGTGGAGGCGCCCGTGGTCGCCCGCGAAAGCGGTCTTGATGAAAGCCGGGCCAAGGCGCTGGTCCGGCTGGCGGCTGGCATCCGCAACCTGTCGGGCATGGATCTGGAGGAGGGGGTCTCGACCCGCCTGCTGATTTACGCCGCCACGATGATCACCAAGGGTATGCCCGTCGACCGGGCGCTTGAGGCCGCAATCATCGAACCGCTGTCTGACGAACCGGACGTTCAGCAGGCGCTGCGCGATCTTGCCAGCGCTGTCTACGGGTGACGCCATGATCCACGTTCTCGACCTCATGGAGCCGGAGGAAACCGTCGGCAACCTCTGGCACGACATGGCCACGCGCAAGGCCGCAATCGATGTGGAGCGCGCCGTGCGTTTCGATGCCATACGCCCCAGCCTTGCCGCGCTGCTGCGCGCGCTTGGCGGATCGGCAGGGGTCGAAATCGTGGCGGCGCCGCTTGCCTCATCAGATCATCGGCCCGGCCTGTTGCGACGGATTGGTACCCCGCGCGAGATGGCCCATGTGTCGGATTTCGATGGCGACCGCCTGCGTCTGCCGCCTGTGATGGATGTCTTTTCCACCCACGAGCTGAACCGCGCCGCCTATCTGTGGCTCGCGGCCATCGCCGCCTTTGCCGAGATCCCCGCACGGCAGGACGATCCCTACCGCAACGATCTGGCGCAGATCACCGCAAACGCGGCTGCGATGGACCGTGCCTTTGCGGCCTGTCCGGGCCTTCAGGACGCCTACCGCGCACTGTGCCTTGAAGCCTGCGCGCTGCGGGAACGCCGCGCCTTGCCGCGCCACGAAGCATCCATGGAGCGAATGATTCTGGATCAGATCGGTTGCCAGCGCGGTGGGATCGAGGAAATAGACGCCCCAGCCCCGCGCGGCTATCGCAGCTATGCCCCTGTGCCGATTTGGTTGCGCCTCCTGCCGCGTGCCGCTGGCAAGGGCGCATCCGAAGCGGCAGAAGAGCCGGGCCAGACCCCCGCTTTTGCCGTTCCCAGCCGCAAGGAAGCCAGACGAGAGGAACGCGATCAGGCCAACCGCAACGATGGATTCATCATTCATCGCTTTGAGACGATCATGTCCTGGGCCGAGAGCCTGAATATCAACCGTATGGTCGATGACGATGATCAGGACAACGCTGCCAAGGCCGCCGAGGATCAGGACCACCTGACCTTTTCCGAGAACATGAAGCGCGCGGCGACCCGGTTGCGGCTGTCGCTGGACCTGTCGCCGCAGGACGCCGATCACGAGATGCTGGCGGGCAAGTTCACCTATCCCGAATGGAACCGCCGCACCGGAGACTACATGCAGGGCCACACCCGCGTGCTGGAGGCCCCGGCCAAACCGCGCGCGGAATACGCGCCCGATCCGCGCCTTGTTGCACGGGTCAAACGGCAGTTCGCGCCGCTGCACCCCCGCCGGGTGGTCCTGCCGCGCCAGATCGACGGCGAGGATCTGGACCTTGACGCGTTGGTCACATCGCGCACCGACATTGCCTGCGGACAGGAAGGATCGGACCGGGTCTGGCAGGCGGGCCGCCCTACGGCGCGCGACCTTTCGGTGGCGATCCTGATGGATTGCTCCCGCTCGACCGAGGCCGCGATCGGCGACACCTCCGTTATCGAGGTGGCGCGCGAGGCGCTGTCGTCGCTGGCCGAAGGCATCGACACAGCCGGAGACAAGCTTGGCGTCTGGGGATTTTCTTCGCTGCGCCGTGACAGGGTTTTCCTGCACCGGGCAAAGGCTTTTGCCGAACCGATGTCGCGCGACGTGACAGCGCGGATCGGCGGGCTGACCCCGGGCCACTACACCCGTCTTGGCGCGGCGATCCGCCATGTCTCTGCCCAACTGGCCGAGGAAGGCGCGACGCGGCGTCTGCTGCTGGTGCTGACCGACGGAAAGCCCAATGACCTTGACCACTACGAAGGCCAGCACGGGATCGAGGACAGCCGCATGGCCGTCCGTGAGGCCCGCGCCCTTGGGCAGGCGGTGCATGGGGTCATTGTCGATCAGGACGGGCAGGACTGGTTCGCCCGGATCTTTGGCCGCGCCGGTTTCACACTGCTGCCCCATCCCGAGCGCCTGCCGCGCGCTCTGCCTGAAATCTATCAAACTCTGACCATGGAGAGCTGAAATGAAATCCATCCTTGCCGTCGCCCTGACCCTGCCGAGTACGGCCATTGCCGAGGCCTTTGACCGCCCGATCCCGCAACCGCAGACAGACACTGCGGAGTTCTGGTTCTTCGTCGGATCGATCGCGCTGATCCTGGCGCTGGTCGCGGTGCAGATGCTGGTGAGCCGCCGATGAGGCCCTCACCAAAACTTGTCGCCGCACTCTATCCGTTCGGTGTCGGCGCCATGGCGGTGAATCTCTTCTTTGCCTCCCTGATCGGATCCTGGCTGGGCTGGCCGGTGCTGACGCCCTCACAATCGGCCGCCGGGGGGCTGGTCATCGGCCTTCCGGCGACGTACGCCTTCGCATGTCACATCGTGCGATTGATGGAAAAGGCCGACACCGAATGACCGACTGGACAGAATACGGCTTTGCGCTTGGGGTCTTCGTCGCGAGCCATTTTCTGCCGCGTGTTGGGGGACTGCGCGAGCGGCTGATCCGCGCGTTCGGGCGGCGGGTGTATTTCTCGGCCTACGGGCTGCTGTCCCTCGCATTACTGGTCTGGGTGATCGTGGCTGCGGGCCGGGCGCCCTATGTCGAACTCTGGCCACAGATGCTGTGGTCACGGTGGGTGCCCAACGTCTTGATGCCGCTTTCTGTCGTTCTGGTGACCTGTGGGAGCGGGCTGTCGAACCCGTTTACACTCGGCGGCAAGCGAAAGGCGATTTTCGATACGGCAAATCCCGGCTTCGCCTCCATCACGCGTCACCCGCTCTTTGTCGCTCTCGCGCTCTGGGCCGGGGCGCATCTTGTCCCCAATGGCGACCTTGCTCATGTCATCCTGTTCGGCAGTTTCACGGTGATGGCCCTTGCCGCGATCCCGGCATTCGATGCCCGCGCGCGGCGGGAACTCGGGCCACAAGCCGCCAGCTTCTTTGCGGCGACGTCAATCCTGTCGCTAATGTCACTGGCAGATCGCAGCTGGCTGGCGGTCAATGGTCGGGCGCTGGTTATGCGCGCCGCCCTCGGCCTGATCCTCTGGGTTGCCGCGCTGCACCTGCACAGTCTGGTGATCGGCGTTTCCCCCTTTCCGCTCTGAGCGTCAAACACGGAAGAGACGCTGATTGGCTCATGGCTCCCGGACCAGTCGAAACCCCAGGTGTTCCGGGGGCAGGCCAACGGCGCATCCCCCTGAACGGGCATCTCTGATGAAATCGACAATGGCCGCGCGATGCAGGCCGCCCGCAATGCGAACCGCGCAATAGGGTTCGCTCGACGCGATGTAGCCGTCCGGGTTCAGGGTTCCGTTTTCCATGCAGCCGCCGGTCCATTCCCAGACGTTGCCGGAGAGATCAGCCACCCCTTTGGAATTTATTCCAAACCCCCCGGCAGGCCGCAGTGCCGGGCTGGCCGTGCCGCGCAACAAAACCCCGGCCTTGTAACGGGCCAGCATCCTCTCACCCGGATCCAGATCGCCGGGATCCGCGACCGCATCCCCATAGCGTTCAGCTGCTGCCAATTGCCATTCGCGGTCGGTCGGAAGGCGCCACACATCCCCGGTTACGTCGGAGTACCAGGCCGCAAAGGCACTGGCATCCTGCCAGTTCACCTGCGTCTGCGGCAGTCCCACTCCCTCGGCGGGAACCGGAGTACAGGCACCGGCTTCCACGCAGGCGCCATATTGCTCTCGGCTGACCTGAAATTTCATGATTGAAAATCCCTCGACCCTGAGCAGAATCTCTCGTGGGGTCTGTGCCTTTCCCGCCTGTTCGAAATTCCCGAATGGGCGGTAGTCAATGTCTCCTGCCTCAACGTCCACAACCTCAACCGGGTAAAAGGGCGGGGGCGCAGCTTCCTGCGCGGGCCACATTGCCAGGGCGACAAGCGCGACCAGACCGGTTGCACCAACCGAAAGCGCAATTTGCTTCATATCCGAACTCCTGAACCATAGCGGGGCGGCCAATACTCTGGCCGCCCCCATCATCATCACTGATTGTGCTTGGCCGTTATGGCAGGGCGGTCCTGCCTTCATAGGCCGCGTTATACTCGACCGGTGCCTGTACCTGCTCCATCAGGTCGTTGTTCCAGTCGCCCTCGACCACCACGTGGGCCGTCGCGCCAAGGTTCACCGCTTCGATCAGATTATGGTTCACATAGGCATAGACACCGGGTTGGAGGAATTCATAGAGCGCAGCACCGGCAGAGCCACCGCGAATGAACCAGGTTTCCAGGTCACGCTCCGGCGGGTTGTTGAACTTGCCGGTTTCCCAGACAAGGTCACCGTGGCCGCCGATCAGGTGGGGTCGGGTATCCCGGTTCGCCTGGCTGTGGACAAACAGCACCTTCTCGCCCTGCGCCGCATGAAGCGCGTTGTCGCCGGTGAGCGATCCGATCTTGCCGTTGAATACGACATGGCTCGGGATCAGTCCGTTCATCACCTCCAGCGTGTCGGGATAGCTTTCGCCGACATCCTCGAACCGCTTGTAGCTCCCGTCCGCATCCTTCGGAATGTAGAAGTCATTCTCTCCGATGTAGAACACGCGGTCATAACGGACCGGCTCGCCATTGTGGTCGCTCAAACCGTTGCGCGGCAGGACCATGATTGCGCCGGACATGCCGCTGACGACGTGCCAGGGGATCATCGGGCCACCCGGGGCACAGTGATAGACGAAGGTTCCCGGACGGGTTGCCTTGAAGCGCAATGTGGTCTTCTCGCCAGGGTTCACCAGCGTCAACGACCCGCCGCCAAGGGCACCTGTAGCAGAGTGGAAGTCGATGTTGTGCTGCATCAGGTTTTCGGGCGAATTATAAAGCGTCAGTTCGACATAGTCGCCTTCGTGTACCACCATCAAAGGCCCCGGAATTGATCCGTTGAAGGTCATCGCCTGAAGATAGGCACCATCGCCGACCTCGACTTCCTTTTCAACGATCTGCATCTCGAATTCGACGATGCGCGGTTCCGCAGGGGCCACCTGTTCATGCTCGTGGACCATCGGCGGACGGACCAGCCTCCGCTTGATCCGCTTGAGGCTCGACAGGTCGGCAGGCGGGGCCATGGAGGTGTCCATGATTTCTTCGGCTTTGGCAGCCTTTGCAAGAAGCGGCAGCGCGGCAACGCCTGCGCCCCCCATTAATGCGGCTCTTCTCGTCAGCATGTCCCGTTCCTTTCCATTATGACTGCTGTTTGAGAAAAAGCTATCCCGGTCGGGAGCTCAGAACGTTGCGCAAACACAAACTTTCGGTGTGACTGACTCTTGAGGAGTTTTTTTCATTGAACTCGGCTGTTCTGCTCTGAGTGCTGCCTCGAATCCTGTGGGCGCGGCGTTATTGCGGCACGCCGCAACGCGGTGCTGGAGCAGGGCACCCGCCGGAAACCCGGCTGATGCGAATTACGCCCGGCATGGATCGCGGGTTTCGGTGGGGCGGGGCGCGAGGTCGTGCAGTTCGAGGGTAAGCGGTGCAAAGACCCCATGTTTCAATGAAATAAGGGGTTTGAGATACTGGCGCCACCTGAAGAAAGGAGGCGGTAATTCTGGATGGAATGATGCCGGAAGAAGTGAAAGTGTGGGGGATCACGGTCCCCGTTTCCCCAACCAGGAGGCGGAAATGGCCAGACGCGCTCCGCGCCAAGGCTGTTCGAAAGATCTTAGCTGGAGCCGGAATCCGTGAGACGGCTGAGGAGATCGGCACCAACAAATCTCTGGTCGCTCTCTGGGTTAAGAAGGCCGACACTTCCGGGAAGAGCCCAGCTTTTGTCGAGTTCGTTGCTCCGGCGGTCCAGCGGCTGGCCGAGCTTCCTCACGAGTATGGCCACGAGACTGCAAGTAGCACCTCCTGCCGGATCAGTATCGGAACGGCAGCCATTGAGATACCCCCTGGCTATCCTGCCGATCACCTGGAGGAAGTTCTGCGGGCTGTGAGGGCAGCACAATGATTTTGGCGTGCAACCATCGGGTGGTTCGGTTTTCTTGTTAGTGCATTGTTGGCCTGCTGCCGTAGGATCAGGTTGTAGAGCAGCCATTTCCTGTCGCTTGTCGCTGGCAAAGCGAGGGGCGGGAATGACCTAGGTACCAAAGGGTTCAAACATAGCAGTTCGGATTTGGTAGATTGCGACGGCTGCACGCTCCCGCAACCAAAAATAACGCAAAACGCCGCACCCGAAAGGGCAGCGGCGTTTTTGTGTTCTACCAATGAGGCACAGCCAGACCGAACAATGGCAAAGCATCTTCCAGATGTAGTAGCACGGTTTTGAGCTTTATCCCCAGGTTCCCGATCTATTGAGAAGGCACGGAGTAGGGCGGGCGGCTAAGTCTATACAAACCTTTGGGATTGTCAGTGGCGATCTCACCCACCGGAAAACTGACTGCCAGGCAGCGATAAGATGCCAGCGAGGCGATCAACAAGGTATCCGGCCGTAATGTCTATGCCAGCGGCATGCGCCGTTCTGCCATTGCGACAAACCAGCTGCAGCCGAAGGGAATGACCTCGTCATTGAACTCATAGGACGGGTTGTGAAGATCGGCACTGTCGCCATTGCCTATGAACAGGTATGCCCCAGGGCGTTCCAGGAGCATCTCGGAAAAATCCTCTCCCCCCATGATTGGCTTCAGATCACGATACGCTACACCAGAGACCTCGAGGGCAACCTCTGCGGCAAGATCCGCTTCCCGCGCGTGGTTCACCAGCGCAGGTGGGCCGGAGATATGCGTGACTTCAGCAACCGCGCCGTAGCCAGTTGCGGTGGCCGTCGCCAGCGCATCGATGCGGGCCCGCACCAGCTTCTGAACCCCGGGTTCGAACGTCCGAACCGTGCCACGCATGTGAACGGAATCCGGGATTACATTGTATGTGTCGGTTTCTGTCCGAAAGCCGCAGACCGAGACCACCACGTTGTCGATGGGATCGATGTTGCGTGATGCGATTGATTGCAGGGCCACAACGATCTGCGACGCCACCAATGTTGTATCAACGCTCTTGTGTGGCATGGCACCATGGCCACCCTTTCCGCGCACGATGATCTCAAACTTGTCCGGCGAGGCCATCTGAGGCCCGCTGCGCACCGCAAATTCGCCGATGGGCATCCCCGGCATATTGTGCATGCCGTAGACTTCTTCGACACCCCATCGCTCCATCAACCCGGCATCGATCATCGCCCGCGCACCACCGCCACCTTCTTCGGCGGGCTGGAAGGCCAAGACTATCCGGCCGTCAAAATTCCGCGTCTCGGCCAGGTATTTCGCCGCGCCCAGGAGCATTGATGTGTGCCCGTCATGCCCGCAGGCGTGCATCTTCCCCGGAACGGTCGATGCATGAGGCAAATTTGTTGCTTCCTGAATCGGAAGGGCGTCCATGTCTGCGCGAAACCCGATGGTTTTGCCCGAAGTGTTTGACTTGCCGTTGATCACAGCGACCACACCGGTTGCGCCGAAGCCCGTCACAATCTCATCGCAGCCAAATTCCTTGAGTTTCGATGCCACAAGCGCCGCCGTTCGATGCTCCTGAAAACGCAATTCGGGATGGGCATGGATATCGCGCCGCCATGCTGAAACTTCTGGCAACATTTCGGCGAAGCGGTTCAAGACAGGCATCGGTTTCCTCCAGATGAGTGTTATTGCACTTTGGGACCAGGTGACAGCAGAGGCAAGATACCGTGCGCATCCGATCCAAAGGACGTTACCTCTCAAAGCACCCATTCTAGGCATGTGCGCGACATCAGAGATCCGGGTGACAAATGCAGCCATAAAGTCATCTTGTAGGTCGGCCTTCACAGTCGTAGCAGGCATCGGCCATTAGGGACTGCGCGGCCATAACCGGGTACTGGCCGAACCGCAGATCAGAACTTACAGAACCTTCTGCCCTCACACGTAAAATCCGACTTTGCAGCGTCTGCTATCGCTCATTTTTATTTGGGTCCTGGCAGACCTCAATCGAATGGGCATCTTGGGCCACCATCTGAGCGGCTGTTTCGTCCGCACTGTGTGAGATCACGGCTTCAGACCCTCGCAGTCGCAGTGAACGGCAGAAACAGCGGACTGCACCGCAGCACAAACCCTCAGCTGGTTGCGTAAAACGGCCAAGTTTGCAGAGGGCACTTCCTGCGCTTGGTGGACCTTCGTTCCCTAGGCAGCGTCAGTCAAGGTGGGCTCTTTCCATACCCCGCAGGCGTCGCTGCATCGTATGGTATTCTGCCCGCGTCAACGTCGGGTTGTCTTGGATGTTATGACATCCGGCAAAATCAAGGAACGCGCGTCGGTTCTGCAAAGCAAGACGCAGAAACCTGTCCGCTTCGAAATCTCAGAAGGCACGCGGGCATGTCTCTACAGATGGATGCTAGACCCGCTGATGGTTGGCTCCGAATACCTCTGGCCAGGCCGATTTCACGAGCGCCTTCATATCTCGACCCGCCAATATGCTCGGATTGTCCGCAACTGGGTTATATCGATAGGGTTGGAAGCAAGTGCCTATGGCACGCACTCGATGCGTCGCACCAAGGCGACACAGATCTACAAAAAGACCGGTAATCTGCGTGCCATCCAGCTGCTGTTGGGACATACCAAGATGGACCGCACAGTTAGGTATCTGGGTGTTGATTTTGAGGATGCTCTTGCGATCGCAGAGGCGATTGAGATCTCGCAAACTGGGCCGTCTTCACGGACGGTCCTAACTGGACATTAGCCATGTGGGCATTTGGGATGCGCTTCTGCTAGGGTCGGCGCCGCCCGCATGACTGGATTCCCCGTGGCGGCCGGGAAGCTTTGGCTGGGAGGCCCCGTGAACAAGACCGAACCAAGTATGTCCAAACCGGGCACCGACACTGCGCTTTCTTCTTCTGATCCTCGTTCGAAGGCCGACATGACACAGCTATCGCATATGGTGTACGATGTCGCCCTCGACAATTCCCGCTGGGCCGAGATGATTGGCCGGATTGAAGCTCTCATGGCAGCGGGGGATGTGGCACGTGTTGAGAGTGCGGAGCAGCTGGAGGATCTGCGGCAGCATGTCGAGCGCGCCATGCAGATATCGGATCGTCTAAGCGCCGCGCGGGATGAAAGTGATCTTGGGCGCAAGCTTCTGGCCAGCCTGTCGTTGTCTTTTCAGCTTTTTGATAGCGATGGCCACGAACTGCCGCCGGAGTCGGTTTCTACCGATGCCACAGCGGGGAGTTTTACAGACGGGGACGATAGCGCAGGGCTGGCGCGAGATGTTCTTCCGCAAACGCTCCGCAGCCAATACGCGGCGACGCAGAACCCAATGCGTCTTGCCGGTAAAGGAGATGATCCGGCAGAGGAAATCCTGCTGGGGCCTGATCTGGTTCGAAAGCTCGGGTTGCCTGCGCGGGTAGTCTGGGCACGTCTGCGTCTGACACGAGACCCGCAGCGTATTGCAGCCAACCTTGGTGCGACTTACGGGCTCACGGCGGGGCGGCGCAAGTTCCTTGGGGCCTTTCTTGAACATGCAGACCTGCGCAAGGCCGCAACGGCCGTTGACCTGAGCTATGAGAGTGCGCGCACCTACCTCAAGGATATCTGCCAGACGCTCGGCTTGTCAGGACAGGCCGAACTGATCCGCGCCGCCTTGCAGAACCCGCTGTCGGTCATTGACGCTGATTTCTCTCAGACCGAACGATCTGCGGTGCGTTGCCAGATCGAACGCCCCGAGGGGGGCGTGATCGAGTATTTCGCGCTTGGCGCTGCGGGTGCCTATCCGATCATTCATTACGATGCACTGTCTGGGGTAGGTTTGGATGTGCTGCGTTTCCCGGAGGTGTTCGAGGCGGTGCTGAACCGCCTTGGTGCGCGGCTGATCGTTCCCTGTCGGCCGGGAACGTTCCGGTCGACCTTCATACGGCGCAAATCGGCGGCCGGGGATGCAGAGGATGTGCGTCTGTTGTGCGCGGCCCTCGAGATCGACCGGTTCGCGCTGATTAGCAATTCCTTTGGCGCGGTCAGTGCGCTCAATGTTGCTGCCGCGTTGCAGGACCGCTGTGACCGGGTTGTGCTGGCAGCGGTTCATAATCCCGACCGGGAGGCCGAGCGAAGCGCCGCCGGGAATTATCTCCACAAGATTTCCGCAGTGATTGGGCGCCGCTCTCCGCTGGTCTTGCGCTGGTTGATCCCATTCCTGTGCAAGTCGGTGATTCAGGACCCCGGCAAGTTCGCAGAAAAGGCCATCGCCGAGGCGACGTGCGATCATGAAAAAGCGATCCTGCGGGCGCCGAGCTTGCTGAAGAGCGTGCAAATGATGCTCGAAGAGCGCACGGCGTCGGGCTTTGACGGCGTCATCCAGGAACATCGTCACATCGGGCGCAACCTTGGTTTCGATCTGTCGGAGTTGCAGGTGCCGTTGCATCTGTTCCAGGGGGACTGTGATCGGATGAACCCGGTGGAAGGTGCGGTCGCCCTTGCGGAGAAAGCGCCGCACGCGACGCTGCATATCATCAAGGGGATGGGCCATTCGATGATCAAGGCCGAGTGGGATTGGCTGTTGGCTGCCGCTGCCGGTGCAGACTACGAGATCCCGGCAGCAGATCGCCGCGGACCACTGGCAGAGGCTCTGGCCCGTTAAATTACAGCGGGGTCCCCAAATGGGAATTGTTTGAAATTCAAGGCAAAATTAAAAACCTGCGAGTTTTGAAATTTTGCCTGAGTGAATTGATGACATATGCTTTTTATCTGAGAAACTGCGCATCGTATGTGGCGATGGTCGCAATGTTGTGCGCGATGACCGGGGCGCAGGCTCTGGCTGGGCCAAAAGGCGGTGCAGTCACCTCGGGCAGTGCTCGGATTTCTTCAGGTGGCGGCGGGGTCACAACGATCCGTCAGAGAAGCAATCGGGCCGTTATAGACTGGCAGAGTTTTGACGTCGGAACGCAGGAGTCGGTTTCCTATCTCCAGCCGGGTCAGCATGCCGCTATCCTCAACCGGGTGACAGGCGGGGCAGGGGCTTCGCAGATCGACGGCAGTCTCACAGCGAACGGACAGGTGTTTGTGTTGAACCCGGATGGTGTGGTTATCGGTGAGACGGGCCGGATCGCATCGCGCGGAGGTTTCGTGGCCTCCACTCTGGATATCGAGGATTCCATGTTCATGCGTGGGGGCGATCTGCGTCTCAGCGGCGATGGCTCTGGCGCCGTCATCAATCGGGGTGTGATCGAAAGCGAGGCGGGTGATGTGGTTCTGGTCGCGCCGCGGATCGGAAACTTTGGCACCCTGAGAGCCAAGGCCGGGACCGCGGCGCTTGGCGCGGGGACCGCGGCATGGTTGCGGCCTGCGGATGACCAGATTCTGCACATTGATACAGGCCTGCAGATTGGCGGTCGCGGCGTAGACAATCAGGGCGTTATCAAGGCTGCGCAGGCAGAGCTGAAGGCCGCTGGCGGGTCGGTTTACGATCTTGCGATCAATCAGAGCGGAACCGTGCGTGCGACAGGCGTTGAGCGCAAGAATGGCCGTATCCTGCTGAGTTCGGGTGGTGGATCCCTGGAGGTGTCAGGCACCCAGGAGGCCCGCAATCAGGATGGCTCCGGCGGCGAGATCTATGCCGGTGGTGGGTTCCAGGGGAGTGATGCCGCGATCGAGAATGCCGAAACGTTGACGGTGAGAGAGACGGCAGTCTTCGATGTGTCGGCCAGTGCCGAGGAAGCGGACGGTGGCAGGGTTATTCTGTGGTCTGACGGTCTGACCTCGTTTCAGGGCAGTATCAAAGCAATCGGCGGAACCGATAGCGGCGACGGCGGGTTTGCCGAGGTCTCCGGGCGGGAGAGGCTGGATTTCAGACCGTCCTCGGTGGATCTCAGTGCGGAAACGGGCAGCGCGGGTACTTTGCTTCTGGACCCGGACGATCTGTTGATTGTTGACGCGCGTATGCAGGGCGAAGCAGCCGTCGTCGACACGGGCAGCGGCACCGTCACCCCGGAACCGGGCTCGGGCGTGTGGGATCCTGATTTTGCCGGATCCGAAGTATTGGCAGAAACTGTCGAGGGTCTGCTTGAGACAACCAATGTCGTCCTCCAGGCAAGCGGCAGCATCTTCGGTAGGGCTCCGGTCGAGACGACCGCTGGCAGTACCAACAACCTGACCCTGACAGCTGGACAAGACATTATCCTTGAGGAGATGATCAATCTTCAGCAGGGGGACCTGTCGCTGCTGGCCCAGGGCAGCATTCAAGGTCCTTCGGCCTTCCCCGGTTTCTCGGGGATTGGCGGTAACCCGATCACGGCCAACCGGATTTCGATCGGGGCCTCTGGCGGTGCGGGCCTTGCTTCTGTCGATCTGGGCTCGATTGCTCTTTCCGCGCAGGCGGTCGACCTCGATTTCGGCACGGCGATTTCCGGTGACGTGAACCTCGGGAATGCAGCCAATACTATCGGCGAAGTCAATCTGCTGAACGCCGGGAGCGGGGGCTTCTCTGGCGCGTTGACGCTGGTGAATGATGGGGATGGGCTGACCGTCAACGGCAGCCTAGCTGGCACCGACCTGACCGGCCTGTCCATCGTGACGGACGGTGACCTTTCCCTTGGGGTGGACTTCGATCTCTCCGCTCCGACGACCACGGGTGCGCTGGATCTTGTGCTGGCCTCCACCAACGGCGACATCAAAAGTCAGGCGCCTGCAAGCGCCTTTGCCGGGCTGGATGCCGGTGCGAACCAACGCCTGCTGGCCTATTCTACCAACAAGTCCCAGACGACCCTCGCGACCGATCTGTCTCTGACCGAGGTCACGCAGGAAAGCTATGCGTCCGCGCCGCCCTCGGGGTTGCCTGCGGATGGTACCAGCCGGATCTTTTACCTGTCGGGGCTGGGGCAGCTGACGCTGACGGCAGATGATGTCAGCCGCGCCTACGGGAGCGCAAATGGTGCGCTGACCTTTTCGGTCGAGGGTTTGGTCGGCAGCGACACCTTCGACGCGGTAACCACCGGGGCGCCCGCGTTGTCCGTCGCCGCAGATACCGAAAGCAATATTGGCAGCTACGAGATTTTGATTGGCCACGGTGATCTGGAGCTGACCTCTGCCACCTATACCGGTTTTTCCTTTGTGCCGGGTAAGCTGTCGGTGACACCGGCGGAGCTGATTGCCTCTCCGGTCACAACCACAGTGACATATGGGGACAATTTCCGCATTCCTGTGACCTTCACGGGTTTTCGTAATGGGGATACGGCGCACAGTCTTGGTTTGCAAAATGCTGAAGCAGCGGTGCCGGGTGCGGGCGGCACACCGGACGTTGGCCGATACGATGCGATCTTTGCTGCAGGAACTTTCGGAAATTACCGGTTCGTCGATAATGGCGCCACTGACGAGCTGGTTGTGACGCCGCGCCCGTTGACCATCCGCCTGCGCGACAGAAATCGCATTTATGGGGAAACCAATAGATTTCTCGATCCGACCTTCGAGGGGCTTGTACGGTCGTCCCATGAAGAGGATTTCACCGTCAACCAAAGCACTGCTGCGACGGTGGCCAGCGATGTCGGCACCTACGCGATTTCTGGCGCGGCTTCGGCGGCGGGGAGCAGTGCGTCGAACTACGATGTGAGCATTGTGCCGGGGCGCCTGAATATCACGCCTGCGCCGCTCAGCCTGGCGGTCGACGCGACCAGCCGGGAATACGGCGAGGATAATCCCGTCTTTTCTGCAACGCCCACCGCCGGGACCTATTGGCGCAATGGAGATGACGCGTCCGACGTCAATTTGAGCTTCGCAACGGATGCGGACCGCACATCGGATGTCGGCACCTATGGTGTGCGGGTCAGTGGTTCGGCCCGGAATTACACCATTGAACCGCGCCTCAGTGGCAGCGCGCTGACCATCACGCCCGCTCCGCTGACCATCACGGCTGAGAACCTGTCAAAGGAATATGGCGACCTCCTGGATGGCGCGGGGCTAAGCTTTGACGCCGTAGGGCTGAAACTGGAGGACCAACTGGCAGACCTTGGTTCGTTGCAAGCAACTTCTGATGGGTTTGCCGCCGAAGCCGATGTGGTGACAGATGGCTACGCGGTCAACATCACGGGCCTGTCCAATCCCAATTACAGACTAGCCTCGGCAAATACGCCCACTCTGACGGTCACCCCGGCTGAACTGAAACTGAGCGTTGGCGATGCGTTCCGCGCCTATGGCGACAGCGCGTTCGAGGTCTCCGGGACCACCGCCACGGGCTTGCGGTCTTGGGACAGTATTCACGATCTGGGGCTGAGCTACGCCTCTGCAATCACTGACAGCAGTCTTGATGCCGGGCAAAGCCGCCCGATCACTGCGCAGCTTGGGTCGGATGTGGTCAACTACAGGTTGGCCGATGTGACACCAGGGACCGCCACCGTCACACGCCGAAAGGTTCGCGGCTATATCTCGCGCTTTCAAAGGTTCTTCGGCAACACCAGTACGCCGAACATGACGGTCTCTGGACTGGTGAATGGGGATACGCTGGCGGATATTGACGGCTTCAGCTTCGACGGCGTGCATGACGATGCCCTGACGGATGTGGGCACCTATACCGTCACCGGTTTGATTGAGGATAACAACTATGAACTGGCCAGCCCTGCGCGGGGCACTCTGACGATCATTCCGCGCCGTATCACGGTAATCGTACCGGAGCAGAACCGGACCTATGGCGACGCAGGCCCAGTGCAGATCGAGATCGGCAACATGGCGCCAGGGCATACGCTGGAGGACGTCCTGAATGGCGGCGGGTTCTTAAGTGCAGGTGCGGATCCCCATGCCAATGTCGGCACCTATGAGGTCACGGGTGGTTTCCATAACGACAACTACGAGGTCCTGAGTCAGGTTATCGGCGATGTGAACGTGCGGCCAGCGCCCCTGACCATCGATATGAGCGATGTGACCGTGGCCTACGCCGAGAGGCCGAATGCCACATACACGGTGGAGGGGCTGCAGAACGGCGAAACTCTGCAGAACCTCTTTGTCCAATATGGTCCGCAATATCTGCTCAGCGAGTTTTCCCTGCCGGACGGGCGCAAGGAAGATGTGGTGGCATTCAGCTATCAACCCGCAGTCCTTGCCAATGGCGAAAAACCGATGGACAATTATTTCATCCGCGTCGACCGCGGCGCGATGGAGGTCACCAAGCGGCAGATCTACATCGCCGCCCATGACATCCTGCGAGAGCTGGCCGCGGACTACCAGCGCGAAGAGCTCTACCCCGGTCTCGTCTACGAAGGCGGCACGCTGGTCGGCGGGCGGCTGGTGAACGGCAACGGCCTGGGCCTGGCCTATATCGGCGACGAGTCGCTCAGCGTGATCCCCGGCAACAACGTTGCGGATGTGCTTCAGGTGGTGGTGACCCTGGACGGGCGGACCGAGGACCCGGATGCGGATCGCAAGTACGACATCACCTATGTCGGAGAGCTGGGCGACGTGATCACCAAGAACAATCAGATCATCGAGCTCATCGAAATCGACACCGAGGTGGAATCGACCACGACCAGCGTCGTGATGGACAACTTCATCGCCACCAACGACCAGGGACAGATCGTCGACCCCGAGGCCTGCGAGTCCCTTGGCAAGGTCATGGTGGACGGGGTCTGCGACCTCAGCCACGTCGAATACACGCTGACCAAGGCACCCGACGTGGTTTCGCCCCTGACGGCGGGCCTGATGGACGATCTGACGACCGAGCCCTCGGATACCCTGGTTGAGGTCTTCTCGAACTACCTGATCGGCGGCATCCAGACAGGCGCCCTGAGCACCGACATGATCTACCTGATCGACGACCTGCGCAACGGCAGGATCAGCGGCGACGCCTTTATGGCGCGGGCGCTGGCCGAACCCGGTGCAGGCAGCGTACTGATGGAGGCGATGGACGGTTACATTCAGGCGCTGGTCAATGCCGATCCCGGCAGCCTGACCGAGGCCGAAACCCTGCTGCGTGGGCGCTACGAATACCGGGCGCGTCGCATGGCCAACCAGATGTACTGGGACCTGGTCGCGGCCAAGGAACAGGATGACGCCCGGCGCGCCTCGGAGGACGCTACCCTGGGCGGGCTGGTCGCCAAGGCTCCGGCTGGCTACGTGCTGGACGGCGTGCTGGGCAATTACACCCGCGATCTGGGCGACCAGATGCTGGCGATCAGCGGCGGGGCAAGTGTCGCAGGCTTCGCCGGCGGCGCGGCTGCCGTGCCGATCGCCTATGTCGCCCATACGGCGGCACAGGCAGCGCCCCTGGGGGCGATCATCACGAGCAATGCTTCGAGCAAAGCGGCTGTCGTTGCGGCCAACCTCGCCCTCAATAAGATGTCGGCGGTGTTCGGCAGCACCGTCACTGCTTCGACAGCGGGCGTGGCCGGTGGGATCTTCCTGACCGCGGCCATCATCGGCGTGCAAAGCGGCATCGCCCAATCCGAAGCCGCCAACCGCGAGGCGGAACTGGCCTTCTTCATGGAGCGCCTTCACCCCGACAACTTCTCTCCGGGCAACGTGCCGCCCGCGATGCATGCCCTGATCATGAGCGAACTGGCCACCGGCGCCACGCTGGGCGGGAACTGAGACCAATGAAAATGACCAAGACCCCGGGCCTTTTGGCCCTCCTTTACGGTGCGCTGCTAGCCCTTGTGCCCGCGCCGCCCGTCACGGCGCAGCAAGGCCCCGCACCGCAGCTTGGGGCCCTATCGGGTGAAGAGGCCCTGTTGCCCCGACTCAACGGCCTGGCCCTGGTGGCCCGTGCGCCGGGCACCACCGCCAGCCGCCAGACCGGGGTGCAGATCTCTCAGCGGCTCGAGGCGCCCGACGAGGCCGCCCTGGCCGCGCGCCTGCAAGACGCCATCGGCCGCCCGGCCTCACTGGAAAGCCTCCACCGGCTGGTGGCCTATGTGCGGCTGCACTTCCGGGATGCGGGCTATCCGTTCACATTGGTGACCCTGCCGGAACAGGACATCACCCATGGCTCCGTGGCGATTCTGGTGCAGCCCTCGCTCTTGGCGCAGGCCCCGGCCGTGGATGGTGCGGAATACTTCGAGGCCGAAAGCTACCGCCGCGCGATCCGCGTGCAACCCGGACAGACCATCAATGCCGAGATCCTGGAAGCGGATGTCGCGCTGCTGAACGCCAATCCCTATCGTGATGTGCGGCTCGTCTCGGCGCCGGGCCAGGAGCCCGCCACCACGGCGTTGACCTTGGTGACGCAAGAGCAACGACCCTATGACTTCACGCTTGGGCTCAGCACGGACGTTTTTGACGGTGAAGCGAGTACGAACCTGAATGGCAGCGCGATTTTCGGGAATGTGTTGGGGAGAGGAGATGTGCTGCGGTACGATCTGGGTGCGGATCCGGGCAACTCCACCTCCATCGCTCATACGCTGACATTCAGCCATTTCCTGCGGGGCGGGCGAAGGCTCCAGGCATCGGCCTATTACACCAAGCCAAAAAACGAGTTTTCGGGGGTTTTCCGTCAGGTCCAGTCGACTGCGCGCTTTGGCCTGACCTATCACGCGCCAGGCCTTGGCACGAATGCCGGAGAGCAGCAGGACTGGTATGTCGGCGTTGAGGTCTCCAGCGAGGAATACGAGCTGCAATTCGCGGGCATTCCAGTTTCGCGAACGGATGTAGACCTGGCCTATCTAAAGGCCGGTTGGAGCCGCGCGCGGAGGCTCGAGCGGGGGCAGCGCAGCTACGGGGTGGATCTGCTGCTCAGCCCTGGTGACTTTAGTGGCGGAAATTCCGACGCCCGGTTCGATGCCGCAAGGTCAGGGGCCACAGCTGACTATGCCATCCTGCGGCCGCGGTTCTCGCAGTCAATGGCGCTTCCGGTGGGTGGGACATGGTCGATTGCGGCGCGTGGACAGATAGCGACAGGCAAGCTGTTGCAATCACAGCAATTTAACGCGGTGTCAGGCAACGCCGTTCGGTTTGGCGATGTTTCTGTCTACGGTGATCATGGTCTCGCGCTGCAAAACACCCTGACTGTTTCTGACTGGACTTTCGGCAACTGGCGCTTCACACCGCAGCTAATGGGGGATGTCGCCGCAGTCCGCTGGACCGGAAACAGCACCGGCGCATTGCGGAATACGCGACTGGCGGTTGGCCTTGGCGCAGGGATCAACGCCGATATTTCGGGGCGTGCAACTCTGTCGTTGAATGCAGGGAGATTGTGGTGGCAAACCACCAAAGAATCGCGCAGCGCGTTTGCCCTATCGTTCAGTTTGAGTGTCGGGCTTTGAGCGCGGGAAAGCGCCGGTGGTCGGCCCCACCTGAGTGGTCCAGCTTAATTGTTAGTGCATGATCAGTCTTGGGTCCATCGGTACGATGGTTTCCTGGGCTGGAGGGCGGTAGCCCAAAGCACTGTGTGGTCGTTTCGTGTTGTAGTGTTTCCTCCACTGTTCGATCAGGGACTCCGCTTCCCGGAGGCTGTAGAAGACTTCCCCGTTCAGCAGTTCATCCATTGCCCGGCAGGCGCATGCAACGCATGCTGCCGAGAGGGGCGGAACCGGGCGTTGAAGCTTTCGCAGTAGCCATTCTCCCAGGGTGACCCGGGTTGATGTAAGCGGTCTTGGCGCCGACGGCCTTGATCCAATCCTGGACGGCCTGAGCTACGAACTCAGGGCCGTTGTCGGACCGGATGTAAACCGGGACGCCTCGCATGATGAACAGATCGCTCAAGGCGTCGATCACGTCACCCGAGTTCAGCTTGCGTTTCACTTAGATCGCCAAGCACTCCCGGCTGTGCTCGTCTAGGATGTTGAGCATCCGGAAGACCTTTCCATCATCGGTCCAGCAATGAACAAAGTCATAGCTCCAGACGTGGTTGCGATACTCGGGGCGCAGCCGGACATATGATCCGTTATTCAGCCAGATCCGTCCCTTCTTCGGTTGTTTCATTGGCACCTTTAGCCCCTCTCGCCGCCATAGGCGCTCGACG
Organism: Phaeobacter sp. CC-HEC084; assembly: GCF_059429255.1. NCBI lineage: Bacteria > Pseudomonadati > Pseudomonadota > Alphaproteobacteria > Rhodobacterales > Roseobacteraceae > Phaeobacter > Phaeobacter sp. CC-HEC084. The sequence continues at coordinate 2,479,746 of NZ_JCAIJQ010000002.1, read as the reverse complement.
CGCTTGTCGTTCACCTCCCAGCCCGCATCTCTCAGCAGAGCCGCGATGCGACGATAGCCGTAACGGCCGAACTGGCGTGCCAGCTCAATCATGTCCGCGACCAGCCGTGCTTCGTCGGCCCGGCCTTGCGGCACCTTCCTCTGCGTGGATCGGTGCTGCCCCAGGACACGACAGGCGCGCCGCTCGGACAGCCGGAACCGGGTGCGGACGTGATTGATGCAGGCACGGCGGCGAGCGGGGCTCAGTAGTTTCCCTTTGCTGCCTCTGCCAGGATCAGCTTGTCCAGCGTCAGATCCGAGACGGCTTTTCTCAACCGTTCGTTCTCCTTCTGGAGGCGTTTGAGTTCCCTGAGCTGGTCGGTTCCCATACCGCCATATTGCTTGCGTCAGCGATAATAGGTTTGCTCAGTTATGCGAACTTCGCGGATCGCATCCACGCGTGTCGCGCCCTGTCCGACAAGTACCTCAACCTGCCGCAGCTTCGTGACAATCTCTTCTGGTTTGTGTCGTTTCGTAGCCATTCTGGCCCTCCGTTTTCCTAAACATAACGGCGGACCACTTCAGTGGGGCAAGACCAGGTATGGAGTTGATACTTGCAGTCTGTGACCCTGATGCCGTACAGGGCGGAGAAGAGGACTACGTTTCTCGCTATGTCTCAACGGTAGTGAAACGCGCCCTGACGAGCACGGATACTGAATACATCGCTGTCTTTTTATCTGTTGGCACGGTCGACAAGAGATGCGTTGAAAGCATACTGGGCTGACCGGTTGGGGCTCCAACCGGACCAGCGGCAATGCGGCGTGTGATTTTGCGCGAAACACTCTGTCACCCGCCCTTGTCAGTCACACCGGGGCCCGCTCCCAGCCCAAAGTGACCGATGCGAAGCGAGGTTGGCTCTCGTTGCCGCACATGCACAAATCGCGCCTCGACTTCCCGGAACCGGACATTCAAGCTGTCAAACGCGGCATTTTGCCCTCAATGTCGGCAGTGGAGCCCAGTCTACCGCTTTTTCATCTGGCGAGGCGAGGAACCTAGCAGATGGTTGTCAGAAGTGGTTCATGACTGACGCAGTCCGATACGGGATCATCAGACCACCCCTTCGGCGTCTCGGTTGACAAGACGGAACTGGCGCGGCGTGACATTTGCCGTGCGCAGGAAATCACGCTGGAAATGGGCCTGGTCGGCGTAGCCACAGCAATAGCCGATCTCGGCAAGGCTGGTATCGGTTTCCACGAGGTAAATGGTAGCCGCCTTCATCCGCGCGCGCCGAAGCACGCGCGAATAGCTTTGGGATTCACCGGCGAGGCGCCGCTGCATAGATCGGTCGGACAGGGCAAGCAGCTTGGCTGCATCGGAGCTTTTCCAGGAACGGCCGAGATCGGTTTCGAACAATGCGGCAAGACGATCAGATAGGCGCGCGTCGCCCGCGCCGGGCAAGGTCGGCGGTCCTTGGTCGCTGGGGCCGTTCAACGCAGTCCAGGTGATGTGGCAGCGCGCTGTCTCCGTTTCCGGTGCGAATGTGGCATCGCGCAGGTCGTGCGACCTGAAGGATTTTCCGCCAATTTCCAACCGGCACTCCTGCGCTCCGATGGCCATGACCAGGCCGAGAAGAAGCCCGGCGATCAGGCAGTTTTCTCCTGCCGTCGCAGGACAGTCCCGGCTGGTACGCACACACAGAAAAGCGCTGGAATGCGTTTCGATCCAGGTATTGTGAGAGGAGTGGTAGTAGCGTTCAAGGCGCATGAACTTTTCGGCCAGCACTCGTGGAGTTGCCGAGCGCCTCATGACGGTAAGGGCCGGGGTTTCCGCTGCAGTATCAAGGTACTGTCCGACGCTAAGCAGCAATCCCGGACCGTGGCGCTCCATAACGCGCTGCACGAGCGATTGCTTTTGGCCGACATCAGCCAAGGCACCTCTCATCGGGTCGGCAATGGTGGCGCCTTCAAGAAGCTCGGGGGCCTGATCAGCGATGGCTTGAGCCAGAAGAGCGACCAGCCCGGAGTAGGTAAACTGTTCCATTTCGACCTGGTCCTGTGTCAGAGTATCCAGCGCCATTCTATCATCCTTGCACCGGAGATTATTGAACAATCCCGCCAAGGTTTGCGGCTGTGTGTTTTCGCGGGAGATGGCGCAATACTTCAATAAATCCAGACACCCGATAGCGAGAGTCTTGTCCATTCACATCGAAAGGGCACACGATGCAGTATATTCGGAAATCCATTGTCGTAACCGGCGCCAGCCGTGGAATCGGAGCCGCGCTGGTGAATGCCTATGCCGCGCAGGGCGACGAGGTGATTGCCGTCGCGCGGTCGCTTCCCAAGGCAAGTAGGAGTAATATCCAGCCGCTTGCCGCCGACCTTGCTACCGACGCGGGAATTGCTCGCCTCGTCAGGGCGATCGAGGAATGGGGGCAGGGCGTTGACATCCTGATCAACAATGCGGGTATCCAGAACGAGATCGCGCTGACAGGTTTCATTGAGCCGGCAACCATCGACGCCGAGATTGCCCTGAACCTTGCAAGTCCGATCAAGCTGAGCCTGGCGCTCATGCCCTTCCTGCGGGGGCCGGGCAGCACGGTGGTCAACGTCACCTCGCTGGTGGCATTGCACCCCAAGCCCTCGGCCCCGGTCTATTCGGCGACGAAAGCGGGGCTGTCCTCATTCACCCGCGCCCTGCGACATCAGATGAGCGGCAAAGGCATCGCGGTGGTCGAAGTGATCCCTCCAGTCGTCGCCACCGACATGACCGCGGGCCGGGGCCACGGCAAGCTCTCTCCCGAGGACATGGCTGCCGCCATCATCGCCGGTGTTGCGCAGGGCGCGACGCTGGTAGCGCCGGGCAAGTCGAGGCTCGTGATGCGGCTCAATCGCTTTCTGCCCGGTCTCGTTGCGAGGTTCCTCGCCAAGGAGTGAGTACCGGCCCTGCCATCCTCTTCGGCATTTGGCGGAATTTTTCAATAATCCGGACCGCCCGGCAGGCAAACAGACCATATCGAATCCAACCAAGGGAAATAATATTGACATGTTTAAATACATCATTGCATCGCTCTCAATTGCCAGTGCCGCCCTCCCACTGCAGGCCGGCACGACCAAGAGCCTTACCCGCCTTGAAATCAACACCTCGATCGACATTCCGGCACCCGCCGATGTGATCTGGGACATCTTGGCCGACACCGACGCCTATCCTGAGTGGAACCCATATCACGTTCGTGTCGAGGGCGAGATGAAGATCGGCGAGCAACTTGCCGTTCACGTCGAGAAGCCCAACGGAACCGCAGTGACTGTGAACCCGCACCTGATGGAATACGATCGAGGCAAGAGCCTGGTGTGGGGTGGCGGCCCGGCCGGTATCTTTCGCGGCGTTCATCGGTTTGATCTGGAAAGCCTGTCCCCCACCTGCGCGCGACTGCACCATACCGAGGTGTTTTCCGGCCTGTTCATCTCCTTCGCCGAGTTGGATGCGATCGAGCCGGGTTATGTGCTGATGAACGAGGCCCTCAAGGAGCGCGTCGCGGCGCTGCGCGAGAACGGGAATGGCTGCTGAACACGGCGAGGCCTCAATGCGCAGAAAACGGCTTGAAACCTGAGACAACCCGCGATTGGCCGCACATATCAAAGTCCGGTCTGTCCGCACACCGGGCCTTGAGTCGTGTCGGCAAAGCTGCACATGGGGGCGAATGTCCGCTAAGAGCCCAAATACGACCTTCCAGAAGGGCGCAGCGCAGGCTCTGCTGCAGGCGCGAGAGGTTTCCGAAGAGCGGACCTTCGGCTCCGCTCAGCTGACCAGGGCGATGCTGCAATCAGTGCAGAAGTCAGCGAAGCGCAGATAGTGACATTTGCAAAGTCGCGGGATTTGGCAGCTGGGCGGCGTTCACATGCTGCATGAGCAATGGAAAGAGCAGACCTTCGCCGCAAGTGCAGTCTGCAAATATCATTTGACGGAAGGCAAGCGGGACTTTCCAGACCATGCAGGGAGACATCCAATATTTTGCGAATGACCCAAACTGGCCGTTACTCAACGGCGCCATGGATGGCTGCATAGCTGTTAACTTCGTCACCAGTCGGTTTACTGATCCCTGAAGTAAGCCCAGGCATCGACTTCGGTTCCGTCCGCGAGAATGCAGACGCCGGTTTCTGAACCGTCATCGGCGCGGCGGATCTCATAAGTGCCGCCTTTGTCGACACAGTAGACCGCGGCGGGATTGGAAAGGCCGGTTGCTCCCGGTTGCTCGCCATTGGCCTCATCCTGCGAACAGCCGGTCATCGTTGCGCCGACCGCGATGAACAAGACAGCCAGTACTTTGCGTTCAACATTCATATGCGCTCCCTCGCAGATTTGGATCAATGCACGCCATGGGCGACCGTCAGCGCATGATGGAGGGCGGCCTCCGTGAATTCCTGTTTGACTTGCGGTCCTCCCGGCAGTTCGAGCGAGGCCTTCCGCTCTGGCTCTCCTGCGGGAAGCATGCGCCCTTCCATGACCGTGCCCCAGACGCCGATATTGCGGATTTCCATTGCATCGACCGAAAGAGGATTCGCATCGAGGATCGTCAGGTTCGCGCGCTTGCCGGGAGAAATGGTCCCGATCTCGTCTTCCAGCTTCAGCGAATAGGCAGCCTCGATGGTGACGCCGCGCAGCGCCTCCTCGACCGTCACCCGCTGATCGGAGCCAGCGACGCGGCCCGAGGTGGTGAGACGGTTCACGGCGCACCACATCAGGAATAACGGATCCGCCGGCGCCATCGGCATGTCGGAATGAAGCGACCACCGGACACCCGCGCGCGAGAGGTCGCCGAGACGCACCATCTCGTTCGCGCGTTCGGGGCCGAGCCCGACCTCGCCATACTGATCGGACAACGCCGTGACATAGTAGGGATTGCCGCTGACGATCGCTCCGAGCTTTTTGATGCGGGACACCTGGTCGGCGCCGCTCACCGCGAAATGGGCGATCACCGTGCGGTGGTCATAGCGCGGGTTGCGCCGCAGGTTGGCCTCGAGCGTGTCGAGGACGCGGTTGAGGCCCTCGTCGCCGTTCACGTGAATGTGGATCTGGTACCCCGCATCCCAGTAAATGCGGAAGGCGCGCTCGAAGACGTCCCTGTCCATCATCCACTCGCCGCTGTGACCGTCCAGGTAGGGCTCGCGCACCTGCATGCGTTGGGAATAGATGGCCCCATCGGCGAACAGCTTCGCTTGCTTCGATGTCGTGCTCGTCATGCCGCCGTACCAGGAGGCGAGCTTTTCGGTCTCGGCGATGACCTGTGCGTCATCGTCGTACATCCCGACGAGGCTCTTGCCGTCGGGCATGAAGGACCAGCGGAATGGCATGTCGGGGCTAGAGAAGACAGCATTCACACCGTCCTGCACCGGCCTGGAAAGGATGCCGCCGGGTTCGTTGCCGATCGTGATGCCCTTCGAATGCATGTAGTCCCTTACGATTTCCAGCCCCGCCTGAAGCCGTTCGGGACTGGCAGCCATGGTGGCGATGTACGGCAGAACGGCGAACATCCCCTGTTCCCAGAAATGGCCGTCCTCGAAGCTGCTCTGCTCCCCGGCCGAGGCGGAAAAGGCGTCGTATGCCTCCTGCGTGAGACCGCCGCGTTCCAACGTGGCGGTGTTGAGGAAGAACTCGTGGCAGGAACGCCCCCAGACGAGGATCGGCCGGGTCGTGCTGATAGCATCGAGTTCGGCCCGCGTCAGAGGTCCGTAAAAGGAAGGATGGTAGCCCCAGGTCAGTACAGGTTCGTCGGGATCGGACCGCGCAGCCACAGCGGCAGTCAGCCGATCGATGAAGTCCTGCTTGTCCTTCACGGCAGGGACCGTCCCCGTCGGCAGGACCCAGTCCTCGATCGACAGGATCTCGGACGACATGCTGAGCGCGGCCAGAACCGGGTGATCGTGCTGGGACACGAAGCCCGGAACAATCACGTGATCGGCGAAGGTCGTGTCGACCTCGTAGGACTGATCGCCGAGGATCGCGACTGTATCCTCAAGGCTGCCAACCCAGAGGATGCGCCCGTCCACGACTGCGACCGCTTCCGCGACGGGCCGTGCCGGGTCGAGCGTTACGATTTCTCGAGCAGTATAGATGGTAGCCTTTGGCGAAGCCACGAAGAGGCTTCCGACGTCCTGAAGCGACCCCGTCTGCGCCATGACCCGCCCCACGGGCGTTAGTGCCGTTGCACCAGCAATACTGGCACGGACAAAGGTTCTGCGGTCTAAAATGGGCATTTTGAAAAATCTCCTCACCGACGAACGCGCGCGCCTCGAGCGCACTCGAGATCCGGCGGAGCCAACAAACTTTCTAGTCGCAGTGGCAACTTTTTGCTTAGCATTGATCGAAGGTCCGGTTCGCGCCAGACGATTCAAAGGCGGCGCACTAGTAGGGCAAGGTCGAAATGGGCTCGAAGCGGACCTGCGCCGACGCAGAGGAGGGATCGACGCTCCAGACACGATACATTGACCCCCTGCGGCCCAAACCGGCCGTTCGATCCTCTCGCAACCGCAGAGAATGTCCACTTGCCACCCGGAAATGCATGGGCTGACACTGCTTGAGTGGTCATGAGGCACGGGGCCGCTTTGGGCTGAGAAAGTCTAGCATATCCAGTTTCATATTGGCGCTGAGCGCCAATATGACAGCCATCGGGTGTGGTAGCTAGATGCCGTTGTCGGGGGCAGATGCAACGCTTACGCTCAAAGCACCAAGCCTTGGCTACGCAGGCGCGCGATTTCGGTGGCGATCACGTCAGAAAACGCCTGGCCCACCGCGCTGAGCGGGCGGTCGCGGGGGGTGAATTGGGCGATGTCCCAAGCGATGGAGGGCAGGAGCGGGCGGTCAACCACCTGGGCCGGATCCAACAGGCGGCAGGCCACGGGATCAACGATGGCGAGTCCTAATCCCATTTCCACGAGTTTGACCACACCGCGCAGGTTGCGCATCTCGGCGGTGATGTTCCGCTGCACGTCGATGGTCTGCATGAGGTAATCGACCCGGGTGCGCAGTGGGCTGCCCGGGGCCAGATCGACAAAGCTCTCGCGCCGCAGGCGGGGCAGGGGGATTTCACCCGGCTGATTCAAAGGGTGATCCACCGGCAGGATGCAGCGCGCTTCGCAGCGGGCCAGCGTGCGTACCGTGGCGCCAAAAGATTCGGCCTCCAGGGTGATCCCCAGCGCCAGATCGCAACTGCGTTCGGCGATCATGCGCATCATTTCCTCCATTCCGACATCGACCAGGCGGATGCTGACACCGGGGTGACTGCGGCTGAATACGGCGATGGCATCCAGCAGAAACGTATCGCAGAATACTGGTTGGGCGGCGATCACCAGATGGCCGAGTTGCTTATTCGCGATAGCGGCTGCTTCCTCTTCAATGTCGCGCATGGCGGCGAGGGCACGCTGCACCGTCATGTGATATTGAAAGGCCTCGGGTGTTGGGGCCAAGCGGTTGCGTTTCCTGAGAAAAAGAGGAAATCCCACGTGCTCTTCAAGAGCACTAAGCAGGCGGCTGACGGCTGGCTGACCCAGCCCCAAGAATTCACCAGCAGTCTGCACGCTGCCGAGACGCATGAAAGCATCAAAAGCCTCGAGTTCTCGCACTTTGATCATCTTGTTGCTCCCCTCAGTATGTAATTTTTGCATACTAGAGGTGATCCTTGTCAATATTTGAATACTGTGGAACAGGATCCCCATCGTAAACTCCGGTCGGGCTCCCGGCCGCTTTGTGGGAGGATACCATGAAAAAATTCATCTCAGGCTTTGCTCTGGCCGTCTCGATGGTCGCTGGCGCTGCCATGGCAGCTGACTATCCCGAAAAGGCCGTGACCCTGGTGGTTCCCTATGGCCCCGGCGGTGCCTCCGATCTGGCAGGCCGTGCCCTTTCCGAAAGTGCAAAGCCCTATCTGGGACAGCCGGTGACCGTGGTGAACAAGCCTGGCGCAGGCGGCATGAACGGCGCGCGGTTCGTTTCCGAAGCGGATGCGGACGGATACACGATGCTGCTGGCCCGCGTTGGTATGGCGCTGACCCCGGCCGTGAACCCGCAGGCTTCGGTCGATTGGGACGCGTACACCTTCGTGGGTAGCCTGGAAGCTACGCCGATGATCCTCGCGGTGAAGGGCGATGCCGCCTATGACAGCGCGGAAGATCTGGTTGCCGCGGTAAAAGAGTCCGAGGGCCGCATGGCCTATGCGGCCTCCGGCGCGACCGCAATCGATGGGTTCACCGTGCAATCGCTGCTGTCGGATGCTGGTCTGGATCCGCTGACTGCTGCGACCTTGGTGCCTTACAAGGGTGGCGGAGCACTGGCGACCGCGTTGCTGGGCGGTCACGTGGACTTTCTGGCGATCTCGGCGGGTTCGCTGATGCCGCATATCGAGAGCGGAAGCATGAAGCCGCTGATGGTCTTTGCTCCCAAGCGTATGGACAAGCTGCCCGAGGTCCCGACCGCGGCTGAGCTGGGATACGAGCAGGCTGGTCAAGTCACCGGCTGGAGCGCGCTCTATGCACCCAAGGACCTGCCGGAAGACGTGATTGCCAAATGGCAGGACGTGCTGGGCCAAGTGGCTACAGATGAGACTTGGCTGACGCTGGCCGAACGCCGCGGGTCAATCTCGACGGTGGGCGCCGTGGACATGCCCGCCTATGCCAAGGCGCAGTACGAACTGTTCAACGGCCTGGCGAAAAAGTTCGGCTACCTGCCCGCCGAATAAGCCTCCAGCGCTTTCACTCACAAGACCGGAGCGGCCCCGTTCCATTCGGGCGGGCGGGGCTGTTCCTCCTACAGCGAAAGATCGAGCGATGACCAAACCTCTCTTTCGCGGCCTTTTGATCGCAGCCTTTTTTGCCCTTGTGGCCGCCGTGCTGATCCCGGTCTATGTGCCGCGCCCCGCATTCATTCCCGGATTTGCCCCTCCGCCCGATATGTGGCCGCGTACGGTGGCACTTATCGGAACCGGTCTCGGCCTGCTGGCCATTGTACAGGCAGTTCTGGGACGCGGCCTGCCAAACGAGGAGTTGATCGAGACCGATGGTGCTCCTGTTGCCACCATGGTGCTTCGGGCGCTGGGCGCCGCTGCTGCCTTTGCGGGCTTTGTTCTGGTGGTGCCGCTGGCCGGATTTCCCATTGCGGCAATGGCTCTGACGGGACTGTGCATCCTGCTCACCGGTGAACGCGGTCACGTCCTGTGGGCGCTGGCGATTTCCATCCTCGGACCGCTCCTCCTTCTGACATTTTTCCAGCAGGCGCTGGGCACGCAGTTTCCCAAAGGGATGCTGACGACGGCGATCGGGATCTGAAGGGACTGACACCATGATGAATGACATTCTGATCGCGTTGCAGGCGGTCGCCACGCTTGAAAACCTCCTGATCATGGTCGCAGGTATCTGGGGCGGTGTGATCATCGGCGCCATACCGGGCATGACTGGTACCATGGCGGTTACGCTGGCGTTGCCCTTTACCTTCTACATGGCGCCGGTCCCCTCGATCCTGCTGCTGGTGGCACTTTACAAGGGGTCGACTTATGGCGGCTCGGTTTCGGCTATCCTGATCAAGACGCCGGGCACCGCCTCGGCCGCCTGCACCGCGCTGGATGGATATCCGCTGGCGCAGCAGGGAAAGGCGGGCAAGGCGCTGAACATGGCGCTCTACTCGTCGGTTACCGGCGATTTCATTTCCAACCTGTCGCTGATTTTCCTTGCCGCGCCGCTGGCGATGCTTGCGCTGCACGTGGGGCCCCCGGAATATTTTATGCTGATGCTATTTGCCCTCACCACGGTTGCCGGGGTGTCGGGAAATTCGCTGCTGTTGGGATTGGTTTCAGCCGCCATGGGCCTGCTTCTGGCCACTGCGGGAGAGGATATGTACGGTTCCTTCCGCTTTGCCTTTACCGATGACATGCAGGCGGGACTGTCGGTGGCGCCTGTTCTGATCGGTCTGTTTGCCCTGCCCGAGTTGATCAAGATGATCGTCATGCGGGCGGCCCCCGATCAGGAGACCGCTAAGCTGGGTGATCAGAAGGTCAGTCGCGCGGAATTCCTCAGCTCGCTGAAGTCGATCCTGCGCGGCAGTTCCATTGGTGTGATCATGGGGGCGATCCCGGGCATCGGCCCTTCGGCTGCGGCGTTCTTCTCTTATGGCGAAGCGCAGCGGAGTTCGAAAAACGGCAAGAACTTCGGCAAGGGAGAGCTGGAAGGCATTGCAGCCTCCGAAAGCGCCAACAACGGTGCCTGCGGGGCGACCATGATCCCGCTCCTGGCGCTGGGCGTGCCCGGTGATGTGATCACCGGCGTGATGCTCGGAGCCTTCATGATCCAGGGCCTGACCCCCGGGCCGCTGCTGTTCCAGACCAACATGCACGAGATCTACATGCTGTTCATCGGCATGCTGTTCTCCTCGGTGTTGCTGTTCGGGGCAGGCAAGCTGACGATGCGGATGTTCTCTTATGTTGCACATATTCCGCAGACCCTGCTGACGCCGACGGTGCTTCTTTTGTGCCTGTTCGGGATCTATTCGATCTCGTCCAGCATGTTCGACGTTACGGTACTCCTGGTGATGGGCTGCGTGGGCTTTGCCATGTTCCTGCTGAATATCCCGGCTGCTCCCTTCCTCATCGCCTTTATTCTGGGACCGATGATCGAAGAGAACCTGCGCCGTGCGCTGGCGCTTTCGCGCGGAGAGCCGGGCATTCTACTGTCCTCCCCGATCACCTGGGTGTTTGCTGCCCTGATTGTTTTTGTGGTGGGCCTGACCGTGCGCCGCGAAATCCAGAAATCCAAAGAACGAAAGGCCCTGATCTCATGAGCCAGCCAGCGCGAGCCATCGCCCCAAGCCATCCACAACTGGAGCAGGCCAAAGAGCACCTGCGGGCGCTGATCGGATTTGATACCGTGTCTAAAAATCCGAACCGGCCCCTGATCGAACATATGGCGGTCCATTTCCGGAAGTTGGGGGCGGAGATCACCCTTTTGCCGGACGAGAGCGGGCAGAAACTGAACCTGGTGGCCCGGTTCGGCCCCGAAGACCAGCCGGGGGTTGTGCTGTCTGGTCATACCGATGTGGTTCCTGCCAATGAGGAGACCTGGCTCACGCCGCCCTTTTCCATGGATGAGCGTGATGGGCGCCTTTACGGTCGCGGCGCCTGCGATATGAAGGGTTTCGCGGCCTGTGTCATGGCCGCCGCGCCTGCCTTTGCTGCAGCAGATCTGAAGCGTCCGCTGTACCTGTGCTTTTCCTATGACGAGGAAGTCGGTTGCCTTGGCGCGCCGGATATCGCCCGCCATCTGGCCGCGCTGCCGGTGCCGCCGGAGTTTGCCATCATTGGCGAACCCTCTGACATGAAGCTGGTCACTGGCCAGAAGGGCAAGATCGCCATGCGAGCCACTGTTACCGGCACCTCGGGGCATTCGTCCTTCTCCCCGCGCCATGTGAACGCGGTGGAATACGCCGGCAGGGTGTTGCAGCTGATTACCGAACGGGCCGCAGCGTACGAGACCGAGGGGCCGTTTGACGGAGAGTTCACCGTGCCTCATGCGACCTTGCTGGCGACCATGATCTCGGGTGGAGTGGCCACCAACGTGACCCCGGATCATTGCAGCTTTACCTTCGAGTTGCGTTCGATCGGGGAGAATGACCCGGAGGGAGAGATGGCGGCGCTGATTGAAAGCGCCGGTGAAATCAACGCCGAAATGCAAGCGCGTGCGCCCGGGTGCGGCATCGCGTTCAGTCGCATCTTTGCCTATCCGGCGATGAACGATGCCCGCAACAGCGCCGGTTTTCGCGCGCTGGCGGATCTGATGCCCGAATATGGCGGTAAGGTATCTTACGGCTCCGAAGGGGGCGTGTTCGAACAGATCGGCGGTATCCCCTCTGTCATTGTGGGGCCCGGTTCGATCGAACAAGCGCACAAGCCCAATGAATTCGTCGAGATCAGCCAGATAGAGGATTGCTTGGAGTTCCTGGAGGAGCTCACCGTGCGCCTGAGTGAAGCCTGAAACTGATTTGGTCCTTCAAAGTGCAAGTAAACAGATGGGCCGGGGTAAATACTTCGGTCTATTATTCTGGAATGCCTGTTCTGGAATGTCGCAGTGCTCTAGCAGAATTAGGATGCATCACGAGTATTGTGGGGTTGCACAGGAAGACATTGTGACCGGCATAGTCTGCGATGAAGAGCAGGTCGAAAATACCTTTTAGCTCTCAGGACAATGTAGCGAAGTCCACCGGGGCACAATTTGACCACGGGTTCCAACTTTGAACAATCCGCTTCCTTCACACCAAATGGGATCAAACATGGCAGGATGGTTGAGGTAGATGGCGACGGCAGCAGGCTCCCGCAACCAACCTTAATTGGATACTCATGCGTGTTCTCATCAAGCCCTTCCACAGAAGGGCTTTTTGCGTTTTGAACCAAGTCGATGATTGCCGCCAGCGCGCCTTCAAGATGGTCTGCCTGACTGGCGGGATATCGGGGCGCCGAAAGAGGCGACGTATCCGAAGCCGAATAGGCGTTTGCCTCGCGGTGGTGCTGCTTACCTGTCACAGCAGCCAAGGAACCATTCAGTCCTGGTCTCGGGGAACTGGGCTAAGACCCTTTTCCGTGCGACAAGGCTTCACAGCGGCAATGAGGCAGATGAGATGGGCCAAAACGGGTCCAAGGGGTTGTGAAACGGGATCGAAATTCTCATCCCGGCAAGAAACCCTTCAGTATTCTCCTAAAAAAGTAAGTAAAAATAGGAATGTACGAGAGAAAACGAGCGTCACAGTTAACAATTTATACCCACTTCTTGCCCAAGAATGGCCGTTCTAACGCGTTAGACCGCCTGAACCCCAAGTCGCGTCAGGCGGCTTGAGTTGACAGCAACTTGGAGAGGCGGGTTCATGCTGCGCTATGTGTTTGCGACACTTATGGCCATGATGATTGTTGGATCAGCGCAGGCTGAGAAGGCAGGGGTCGGAGCCTGGGAAAATTCCAGCTATACCATGTTGAAATGGCTGGAAGATACGCCGGCGCTCGGGTGGTATTACAACTGGCGACCCGATCAGATGTATACCAGCCGCCGCCACCGACGCAGTGTGGAATTCGTGCCCATGATCCACAACGTGTCGGATGTGAACAAGCCAATACAATCAGATTTGCCCGTACGGCATCTGCTGGGGTTCAACGAACCGGACGGCGAACGCAGACTGTCCGTTGCACGCGCGGCCGCATTGTGGCCCAAGCTGGAACGGCGTGGTCTGCGCCTAGGCAGCCCGGCCACCACACAGGGCGGAACGCTGGGGAAAAACTCGTGGCAACGCCGCTTCATGAACCAAGTCGAGGCGCGCGGGCTGCGTGTCGATTTTATGGCGGTGCACTACTATTCCACCAACGGTAGCGTGAGGGAATTTCGCGACTGGCTGACAGCTGTTCACGCGGAATACAATCGCCCGATCTGGGTAACCGAATTTGCTTATGTTGACTGGCACCGACCCGGATCCGCGACCTATCGGAAAAATGCCAAATTCGTTGAAGATGCCATGCGCATGATGGAAGGCCTGCCATTCGTGGAAAGACATGCTTGGTTCGCCGCCAATCCCTACACTTGGAATGGCCACACTCCGCATCTGAACCTCGTCAATGACGATTTGACCCTGACCCCGACGGGGCAGGCATTTGACCGGACCCTCAGCCAGCTGGAAGCCCTGCGCGTTTCCAGCCGGGAAAACTAGCGCACTATAAATTTGGTGTCGCCTGAGCATTCTGTATTTGGGTAGGATGCGGCCCGGTAATTCATTCAGCCTCATACCATTGCTAAAGCAGTTGAGTTTGGATCGCCTCTGCGCCTCTGCGCAGGGCTGTGAAATTGAACCGTTTAGAAAAGCCAATAGAGCGGCGCGTGTCTCCCGCTACCATAGGATCATACATTTGCCGGATCTGGATTCATTTGACAAAGGCGGCCTCAAAGGCGTCTAATAAAAGGGTAAATAGTGAGGGAAGGGAAATGTCCGTACGTCCTCCTCTATTGAAACGAATTGGCATCGGTCTTGTTGTAATTCTCAGCGCCACCGGGCCAGCCATTCACGCCCAAACAACTGAGTTTGACGCCTTGCAAGAGGCTGTCGCAGACCCGGGCGCCGTTGACGCTCAACTCCAGCTTGGTGAAATCCTCCTTTATGGCAACAGGGGACTGCCCCAGGACAAGGATCGGGGGATGGCGCTGATTTCACAGGCAGCGGCGGCCGATCACACGGCAGCGCAAGCGGTGTTGGGCAAAGTCCTGCTCGATGGCTATTATGTCGAGGCGGACCCTGAAAGGGGAGTGCGCCTGCTGCGCACGGCCGCTGACAAGGGCAATCTGCTCGCAGAAGAAACGCTGGGGCAGGCGCTTTTGTGGGGCCTGGGAACACCTGCTGACCCGGGCAAGGCGCGCGACTATCTGAGCTTGGCAGCGCAGAAGGGAAGCCCGGATGCAATGCGCATCCTGGGGGAACAACTCATCAGTGGCCGGATCATTGAGCAAGATCTGGCCACCGGTGTGCAGTTGCTGGAACGCGCCGTGGATATTGGCGATGCTGAGGCCAAGGTGGCTCTGGGCACTTTATTGTTCTTTGGTGGCGACCTACCCAAGGACCGGCCCCGCGCGACCGCGCTTTTCAAAGATGCGGCAATGGCGGGCAATGGCGAAGGCCTGCTCCAACTTGGCGCGGATATGATGTGGCGTCAGACAGACCGCAAGACCGCAAAGGCCCTGCTGATCCAAAGCGGGGAGCTGGGCACTGGCGCGGCCTGGGCGACCCTGGCTGAGGGGGCGATGTTCGGATACCTTGGAAAGGACCGGCGCGGGCAATTCGAAACCTTTGCCGAAAAGGCGCGTGCGGCAGGTGAACCCCGTATCGCTAAGCTGGAGGCGTTGCGACAGCTATACGGCATCAATATGCGCGCAAGCGGTCCAGATGCGATCGACATGCTTGAACAGGCGTCAGAGGATGGCAACCCCGAGGCGGCTAAATTCCTGATCCAGCTTGTCCGCGACGGTAACCGGCTCAATGTCAGAAAGTCACCAAAACAGGCTGCAAGATATCTGGAGCGCTATTCCCACCTTCTTGACGAGGCGGACCGGGAGCGGCTGGAGTTTACCCTGAAGCTGGCGGGCACGCGGCGGTCTGACCTGTATGACGAATTTCTCGCAGAATTCAAAAGTCGACCAGACCTGAAGAGCACCGACTTCGGCATGGATATCTTTGCCAGCAACCCGAATTTCGCGATTTTCGTCCTGCAATCCAGGTTCAAACAACAAGGCAAGGCTGTTGGCCCCCTAGACGGGTATGCAGGGCCACGCACCCTGAAAGCTTTGTGGAATGCCTGCCGGACCTTGCCGGATACGGAACCCTGTCAGGATACCGTGATGCAGCCCAGGGTCATCGGAGCGCTGCTGGCTCAACGATGATGTGCAGGGGCCGGAGCCCGGACTGACAGATGCTTGATTGAAAGAAAAGGGTGCCAGATCCACTGGGGGCAGCCTGGCCGGGTTGTGCACCGCATGTGGCGCGCGCCGCAGACCTCCCGTGTCGGCGGCAGACTTGCTCCGCAAAAGCGGAGAGGTCATCTTTTAGAAAGATGTTGGTCTAGATTCGACCGGGGATCGCGGCGATCACGGCTTTAGCCGCGATAGCAACGTGACTTCTGGCCAAACCCTGCCGGAGAACAAATCCACGTGGCCCCGCCGCGCGTGCTCATCCAAGAGGCCCGCCGCGCCGCCTGACGTGCACGTGCTTCGCGTTTGCTCACCTTCTTGCCATTGGCCATCCAGTTGAAAGCATAAACATTCTCGACGCTTTGCTGTTCTGCCTCGGCGGCTGCAGTCATTGGGATCGCAGTGATTGCCACAATAAACCCAACACTGAGCGTCGCAGACACCCAATCGGTCGCTGTCTTCATAAACATTGCTCGCTGCCCCTAGCTTGCTCCGGTGGTTTCCCCACCATTGATGCGCTAAATTAAGGCATGCTTATGGTTAAGCAATGGTTGATTTGTGGCTGCTTTGTGAGTGGCGAATTTTTGCTAGTTGCCAACCTCCTGATCGTCGCCGATCACTCGGTTTTCCAGGCGCCAATCCGGCAAGCCATATCCATCTGGCCAGGGGTAGACCTCTTTCTGGTTGAAGTAGACCACACCGGACAACAGCGGTTTGTCGGGCTGTGGTTGCCGAACTTCCCCTTCCCATTGCGCCACGTAGGCGGCGCTGCCGACAAAGCCAAGCTCTGCAACGATGACCGGCTTGCCGAAAACTTCTACACGAGCATAGGTTTCGTCCAGCCACTGTTGGTACTTGCGCGCGCCGCCGAGAATATCGATCTCCCATTGCTCGAGACCGAAAATCGACAGGCCTACAATATCAACGTAGTCGTCACCGGGGTAATAATCCTCCAGCCCGTCATCCCCTGCGGGCGACCAGACAACAGTGATGTCCGGGGCCTGATCACGGCAGATGTCAATCATCCGCTTGTACGAGGTGATATAGTCTTCCGGATCCCAATCTGACCAAATGAATTGGCCTTCGTTGCGCTCCATTTCATGCGCCCACCGCACAGAGATCGGGCTTTGCAGATCCTTGAGCACCTGGCAGATGCCGCGCATATTGGCGTCATAATAGCCATTCAGGATGCCATTGCGCAGAAATTCCGGTGTGTTGCGTTCGTCCACGGTCCAGGTCCAGGGTTCGATCGTGACCATCAGGGCGCGCCCGCGTTCCAGCGCATATTCATCGGCATCCAGAAGGGAAATCAGCGACACGTCCTCCCAGGGCAGGAAGACATGCTCAATCACCGCATCGGGTTCGTCGCTATAATCTCCCTCAGGGTCAAATGCGCCATAGGGCATGTTGCCGGGAGGAAGAGGCGCAGCGGACAGGATGAGGGGAGATCCCGCGATTGCAATCGCAGCAAGTATGCGCCTCGCGCGAGAGACTGGTTTGAAACGTTTCATAGACCCGGTCCTCCTATACTGTGGTCACCGCACTGGGTTTCTTCGGTCACCACGCTGGGGTGCGTTCATCACCCCAGTCAAAATTAAACCTATATCCAAACGGATCTCGATGTGCGCTGCCAGCCCCTGCGACGTTGACCTGCACGTCGACGATTTGCACCGATTCAAGGCCAATCGACAGGGCATAGGCGCTTTCTGCTGCGCGGATCGTAAAGGCGCTGAACAGCAATGTCGCTGTGGTCGCCACAACCCCCGTCTGCACTACAACATCCCGCCACTGTAATCTGACGGGCCATCCGTTCTCGTAAAAATGTCTCAACACCGTCACGGTCAGTGTGGCGGTATAAAGGCTCCCGGAAAACAACGTCAGGAGATAAAAACCCTGCGCCTGTTCCAGATGTTCCGCCAGCAATACCGGCAGGATACACCCTAAAGCCAGAATCGCATAGACCGCCCAGACCTTGACCGGCAAACGGGTTGGCCCGGTATCGCCCTTGGGGGTGATCCGGAAATCGACAAAGCGCCCTGTTAGGCTGTCTCGTAGGGCTGAAATGCAGCCCCACAATACCCAGGGCCATTGCAGCATCAGGAACAGGGTCCGTTCCCAGCTGATAAGGGGGGCATCCACGGGGCGGAAAACCTTCAGCCGCCGCAGGGCGCTTGCCAGCAGCAGCAAGGCCGCGATTTGTGGCACCGCGTGGAGCAGGTACTGAGGAAACGTGATTTCCGCGTAACGGACATCGAACACAACCGCGAAAATGGGCAGCAGGTACATCAGCAAGAAAGTCACGCCGAAGATGGGATAGAGCATCTGACAGAACAGGAACTGCCATTTCAGCCGCAGTGGCAATTGTCGCAGATAGTGCGGCGTATGCACCAGCAACAGGGTCACCAGGCTGCGGGACCACTGGAACTCTTGGGTCGCAAGATCGGCCACCGTTGCCGGGCCGTCGCCGATGGCAATCGCATCCAGCGCATGCACCCCCCGCCAGCCTGCCGCATTGATCAGCATTGTTGTGGAATGATCCTCGGCCAGCTCAGGCCCCAATCCGCCAGCCTCCTGCAAGGCACGGGTCCGCACGGCGTAGTGGGATCCGATACACATCGGTGCAAACCCGGCGGTATAGCCCGCCTGCAGCACCCCGTGAAACGCTCCTTCGGTGTGAAGACGCGTGCGCGCCGCCCAGTTCCGGGAGGCGTTGGACGCACAGATGGATGGGGCGCTGACATAGCCCACATCCGCATCTGCAAAGGGGCGCAACATTTCGCGCAGGTAGCCCGGTTGCGGCACGTGATCGGAGTCTAGCTGGCTTACGATATCGTATTCCGCGTAGCCCCAGTGATCGTAGAAATAGGCAAGATTGCCTTCCTTGCAGCGTGTGCGCCTTGGCCAGGTTGCCTGATGATACTCTTCCACTCCTTTGCGGCTGGAAATCTTCACGCCGTGACGGACGCACCAATCTATGGTGTCGGCGCTGGGGTCTTCATCCGCGAGCCAGGTGTCATGCGGATAATCCTGCGCCAGCATCGCCTCAAGCGTGGCCTGCACAACCGCGAACGGTTCTGAGGGCGTCTTGGTCACGATCATGGCCACGCGGAATTGCCCAGGCTCTGGATCGGGCGCGCAGGAGCGAACTGCGCGCAACGCGAAATAGACGAAATAGCATTGCAGGAAGCTCAGCCAGCCCAGCAGCCCGGTCACAAGGGCAAACCGCCAGGGTGATGCGATGTGCTCAGGCGAGAACCACCAGGTCCAGAACCACAGGGTCGCGCCCGCCCATATCCCCAGCAGGGCCCAGAACAGGACCCGTTTGCGTCCCACGATTACACGGGACAGGTTGCGATATCGGGGGTCACGCTGCGACATTGCATTTCAGCCCGAACCACGGGGCCGCATCTTCAATGATCTGGTCCAGCGAAGACAGCTCGGCCCGAAACCCCAGCACCTCGGCGGCGCGGGAAGGGTCTGCAGTCAACGACGGCGGATCACCGGCGCGACGAGGTTCGATCCGGATGGGCAACTTCCGGCCAGTCTTGGCCTCGATGGCGCGCACGATTTCAAGGATCGAATGCCCCCTGCCGCTGCCGAGGTTCAGCTTGATCGATGGCTTTCCCTGCATCAGGTGCTGCAGGGCCAGAACATGCGCCCTGGCCAGATCCGCCACGTGAATATAATCGCGAATGCAGGTCCCATCGGGTGTCGGATAGTCATCCCCAAAGATCGAAAGGACCTCGCGTCGCCCCGACGCTGCCATCAGAGCAAGGGGGACAAGGTGGGTTTCGGGATCATGTTGCTCGCCCAGCTCGCCTTCGGGATCTGCCCCCGCCGCATTGAAGTAGCGCAGGCAGGCAAATGTCAGATCCGTCACATGGGCGAGATCTTCCAGCATCTGCTCGCCAATCAGCTTGGTCCGGCCATATGGATTGATCGGCCGTTGCGGCGTTGTCTCGATGATCGGCAATGTCTCCGGCACACCGTAGGTGGCACAGCTTGAGGAGAATACAATCCGCTTGATGCCGTTCGCGCTTGCAGCCTTCAGCAAGGAGATCATGCCGCCGACGTTGTTGTCGTAATAGGCGTTCGGGTGCTGGACGCTCTCTCCAACATAGGCGGAGGCTGCAAAATGCAAAATCGCGGTGATCTTGTGCTTTGAGATCGCGGCCGCAACCGCATCCTGGTCGCGTATATCGCCCTTTACGAAGGGGCCAAAGCGAACGGCCTCTGCGTGCCCGGTGGATAGATTGTCAAAGACAACGGGAAGATACCCTGCCATTTTCAAGGCCTTGCAGCTATGCGAGCCGATAAACCCGGCGCCGCCCGTAACAAGGATTGAGGAAGCTTGGGTCATTGTCCTGCTGGTGCCTCCGCTTCCTGATCTGCCGCCAATCGCTCACGGTACCACTCGATTGTGGCTGCTAGCCCCTCGTCGAGGTTCACCTTTGGCGACCAGCCCAAGATCGTCTTGGCGCGGGTAATATTGGGTTTGCGTTGTCTGGGATCGTCCTGCGGCAGCGGCCGGAACGTGACACCTGCCCGCGACCGCACCATTTTGACGACCTTTTCGGCCAACTCCAGCATGGTGAATTCACCGGGGTTCCCCAGGTTCACGGGCATCTTCTCATCCGAAGCCATCAGACGGATCAACCCATCCACAAGATCGCTCACGTAGCAGAAAGAGCGGGTTTGCAAGCCGGTGCCATAGACGGTCAGATCCTCGCCTTTCAGGGCCTGCACGATGAAGTTTGACACAACCCGCCCGTCTTCGGGGTCCATGTTGGGACCATAGGTGTTGAAGATCCGTGCAATCCGCGTTTCAACCCCATTGTGGGCGCCATATTCCCAGAACAATGTTTCCGCCACGCGCTTGCCTTCGTCATAGCAGGCGCGGGGGCCGCAGGTGTTGACGCAGCCGCGGTAGCTTTCATCCTGCAGGGAAATTTCCGGATCGCCATAGACCTCCGAGGTGGAGGACTGCAATATCCGCGCCTTCTTGCGGCGGGCCAGCTCAAGCAAATTGAGCGCACCCAGAAAACAGGTTTTGCAGGTATGGACCGGGCCTTCTTGATATCTGTCCGGTGAGGCAGCACAGGCCATGTTGTAAATTTCATCTACAGGCCCTGATATATCTAACGGATCACAGATATCATGCTGGATGAGGCGGAAATGACGATGCTGTAAAAACGGTGCAATGTTGCATCTGTTTCCAGTTTGGAAATTATCGACGCAGATAATTTCGTGTCCTTCATCAATTAAACGTCTGCACAGGTTTGATCCTACAAAACCGGCCCCGCCGGCAATAAGGATAACTTTATGATTTCGTGTAACGACACGCGGCATGATACTGGTACGCAAATCCACTCCTCCCCAAGAAGTGTCAGAGAAAAAAGCAACAATCGGCATAAATGCGAAATGGAAGTGCGTGATATTTCCGACGGTTTGAACTTGCCAGTTCAGCTGTCTATACGACCTCCGGATAAGAAGCCTGCCATAGTCTAATAAAATTTTCAACAAAATAAGGAGATTGGTGCAGGCAGCCTCTGCTTCATACTGAATATGGTGTGGCTTTCCACTTTTTGCCAAATTTGTTCCCGTATGGGTGGTTTGAATCAACGCGTGGTGGTGTCATTTATTGCGAAATTTGCCGTAGGATTTAAGCAATTGACAGCTGCGGCAAAAAGGCCGCGTTAGCGATTCGATACTGCTTCAGATTAATTTCTTGGGTAAAGTCGAGTTTTCGCTTTTACCGTGATGTGGGCGCCGTATTTGTAATTTTGACACGCATCCTGCCGACGGTTGTGGCTCGCCGCTGGGGCAGGGCGCATAATCAATAGAAAAGCTTGCGACGAGTGCGGTTGCTGACAGAAGGGTCTTCGGGCCTTTGTCGTATCAGTGCGCGCGCGCCGCCGATCCTTGAGCCTCCCCAAAACAATCTTGATCGCTGTTTGGCAGTGCATTGCGCAGCAATGTCACGAAAGGGGGGCAGATGCGCGGTTTGTGGCCGCGCATGTTGTAATTCACGGGTGACGGGCCGCCTGAATCCTTGTGATCGGGAACAGGTTTTGGAGGTCATTCCGGAACCCTATGGATGGCGAATATGCACAGAATATGGGTTCAGGCGTTCGGGGCCTTAGATCTTGTAGGCAGTAAGCGCCGGCTGATGACCCTCCGAGTTTTGTCTTGACGATACTTGGGTTGTCGTTGTTGCTCAGCCGATCAGCTTCGCGTCTTTCATGCGTTTGATGGTGTCAGTAATGCTGGTCAGGGTGCCAATTGCACCGAAGGTCTCGCTCTTGTTCATGTTTTTGTTACTCTCAAAAACGTTCATGCCCTGAGTGAGGAGCGCCATGATTTGCGCTTCGTCGATTGCTTTCATGCGCAGGGCTTCAACGATGACGCCCTCCATGATCATTTGCTGAGCCGTAACCTGCCCTGCGATCACCTCGATGCTGCGCTCGAGGTCCTTAATCTTACTCATGAGTACTTTGACCCGTTCGGCTTGAAGTTCCATGGCATCAGGCTTTTGATGTCGTCCTGCATATGTCCATTCAATATCTTGTCCAGCACGTCTTCCAGATAGGCCTGCGGGTTGATGCCGTTCAGTTTGCAAGTGCCGATCAGCGATGCCATGCTTGCCCATGTGACCGCCCCGTCGTCGTTTCCCGCAAAGAGTGCATTCTTTCTTGTAAGAGGAATCGGGCGAATTGCGTTCTCGACTGCATTCGTATCCATCTCGATGCAACCATCATTAAGGAACCGGGTCAGGCCCACCCACCGTTTGAGGCCATACCTGATATGGCGGGCAAGATCCGAGCTGGAAGAGAGCAAGTCAAGTTGCCCTTCCAGCCAGAGACGCAGGGCATCCACGATGGGCTTAGAGAGCTGTTGCCGGACGGCGCGCCGGACGTCTGGCGCTTTGCCGCGGATATCAGCCTCGATCCGATAAAGCTGCGCGATGCGATTGGTCATTTCCAGACAAATCGGGGAGTGTGTCGTGCGGCTATATTCGACGAACCGGCGTCGCCAATGCGTCCAGCAATAGGCCATCGTCCAAGGGTCATTGGTTTTCTTCGGATCGCACAAGACATCGTATCCGGCATAGCCATCAACGGTCAGCTGGCGCCCTTGGAAGTCGCGGAAGATCTCTTGAGCGGTTTTGGCGCTTCGGCTTCTGGAATGCTGGAACACCACGATTGGCGGATCGCCTCCTCCCCAGCCCCGTTGATCGCGGACCACGGCCCAGAGATAATCCTTCCGAGTTTTTCCCGTGCGCGGGGCCAGAACCGGGACCGTGGTCTCGTCTGCGAAGAGATAGTCACTCGCTTTCAGGTCGTCGATCAAGGCGTCGATGAGCGGCGCGAGGTGGAATGCGACGCGTCCCGCCCAATTGGCCAGCATGGTGCGATCGATCTCGATCCCCTCCCGGCGCCAGATCTCGGCTTGTCGGTAGAAGGGGAGGTAGTCGCAGAATTTGGATACGACAGCATGGATGGCGAACCGGTTTGTCCCAAGACCGCGCGGCACAAGGAATTCCGGCGCCGGGGCTTGCGCGTGGGATGTGCCCTTGCACGCCCGGCACATGTATTTGGGACGCACGGTGACCAAGACCCTGAACCGGGCTGGCACGACATCGAGCCGCTCGGTGCGATTTTCCCCGACCCGAACCATCTCACCGCACCCACAGGGGCAGGACGTGCTCGCGGGTTCGATGACCTCTTCGACACGTTCCAGATGCTCCGGCAGCCGCCCTTTATTCCGGTTTGTGGAAGACGCGTGCCGGGACGCCTTGCCGAGCGCTTTATCGGCGGCCTCACCCGCGGCCGCCAACTGCCCTTCCGCGATCTCGATATCTTCCGCAAAGAGATTACGCTGATCCGGATCACCCTTTTCCGAGCTTGAGCCAAACCGCGCGTGCCTGGACTGGAACAAAAGCCGTTCCAGCCGTGCGTTGGCCTCGGTCAGAGCCGCGTTGGCCGCCTCTGCACGGGCCAATCGCTGCTCGAGATCGGCAACGTATTCAGGGCTGATTTGGCTTGAGGCAGGCATGGCCTATTATACACTGCCATGCCCGCTTGCGCTGCAGAATTCGCCCTCATGAGTCACCCCGCCGCATGTTATCCAGCGCACTTGGGTTGACGGCGACGCTCTGCACGCACCGCCTTCCAGTCCAACCCTTCAAACAGGGCCGCGAACTGCGCGGGCGTCAGCCTGATCACACCGTCAGCCGGCCGGGGCCACTGGAATTTGCCCCCTTCCAGATGTTTGTAAACCAGTACCAGACCTGTCTGATCCCAAACCAGAACCTTGATCCTGTCGCTGCGCTTCGATCTAAAAACAAAAATCGCTCCGCTGTACGGATCACGCCCCAGAACCGTTTGGACCACCAGCGATAAACCCGCGTGCCCCTTCCGGAAGTCGATCGGCCGCGTTGCCAGATACACATGGTACGCCCCTCCTGGCAGGATCATGTGGATGCCCTGATGGCAGAAAGAACCTGCCCAAGATGGTCGGGAGCAAATTCTGCTGGCACCAAGATCCGCACGTCCGCGATCTCCAGAACAATGCTGTCGCTCGCGTTCACAGGGGCGACAGGACTGTCGCTGTCATGCCCTTCAACGACAACAGGCACCAAGCCAAGGATGTCGTCATCAGGCATCGCCAAAACCCCCTCACGGGCAGCGCGACGCCAGGAATGAAGCTGGGGCGCGGAGATACCATGCTTGCGGGCGACATCTGCAACCGAAACGCCATCACGGTAACTCTCCAGAACAAGCTCTGCCTTCACATGTTCCGGCCACCGACGCCGACCAGTTGGACCAGTCACAACATCGATACGTCCGCCATATCCTTCTTCGGCACTGTGACAAGTTACGTAATTTTGTACTATATCATCCATAAGAACCCTCCTTATCTGGACGGCTCCTTCTCAAAGAAACAGAAAACAACATCTACGAGGGCGATCGCGCGGCGCTTACTGTAGGCAGGCAACCCGTCCAAGGCCTCTTTCAGCGCTTGTCCCCAGCCCGATGAAATCGCCTGATAGGCCGGATCGTCGATTTCAATCCGGGAAATACTTGTCTGATCAAAGCTGTCGTTGTCATACACATGCACATCGAACGGCGGAGCGACGGAGAGGTTTGATTTGACGGTGGAGTCGAATGAAACCAGCAAAAGCTTCAGCGCGTCCTCTGTCGACATTTCCGGTCCGAAGGCCCGCACGAGAATGGGTTTTCCGTATTTGGTTTCACCAATCTGGAAAAATGGCGTGTCTTCGGAAATCTCGATGAAATTGCCTTCGGGGTAGACAAGGAACACCGTGGGCGCGCCGCCTTTGATCTGGCCCCCGACGATGACAGAGGCGCTGAAGGCATCCGACGATTGCTGCCCCTCAGGGGTGCTGTAGGAAATCACCTCGCGCAGGGTCGAGCCGACCAGACGGGCCACCTGGAACATGGTGGGCTGGTTCAGAATTCCGGGATCACGCTCATCGGCGGCTTCGGTACGTTCGCGCAGCAGGCTGATTAGGGCCTGCGTGGTTGCAAGGTTGCCCGCCGTCATGATCGTTATGCTGCGCTCCCCCGGGACGCCAAACGTGAACATCTTGCGCGTGGAGGCAAAGTTATCGACACCCGCATTGGTGCGCGTATCCGACATGAAAATAAGGCTATGGTTCAGCCGCATCGCCACGCAGTAAGTCATAGGGGGTCACCAACAGATCAAGATCGCGAAACTTTCTTACTGCTGCACCTGTAAAGATACAATGAGTGACTCCTCACCGTGCCCTATCCGCAGGCCTGAGATTGGCGCAGCATCATGGGCGTCGCGTCCAATGGCAAGCCGCACATAGCGCTCGTCCGGTGAGATCTGGTTAGAGACGTCAAAGCCGACCCATCCCAGCCCCGTGATATGGGCTTCAGCCCAGGCGTGGCTGGCATCCTGATCGATCCGGTCGTCCATGACCAGATACCCGCTGACGTAGCGCGCCGGAAACCCCAGCAGGCGAGCCGCGGAAATGAAGATATTCGCGTGATCCTGGCAGACACCGCTGCCCTGACCCGCAGCCTCTTCCGCCTTGGTTTCGGTGTGGGTTTCATTGAGCGTATAGGGCACGGCGCCAAGGACGGCCGCGGACAGCAGGTGCATCTTTTCCAGCTCGCTCCCTTGGTTCGGCACGCCATCTGCGATCGCTTTGATCAGCGGGCCAGCCTTGGTCAAAGCGGTGGATTGCTGGAAATACCAAAGCGGGGCGCGGCCATAGACAGGGCCAAGAACCCCGGCTTTGTCCTCGGTGTCCACCTCGCCGCGGGCGGTGATGGTCAACCCGGTTGCCCCTTCGTCCGCGCAGATCAGGCTGACGCGGTTACCGTGATGGTCACGATAGCTTGCCGCAACGCTGCCGTGCTCCACATCGATATCCCAGTTCCTGACCTGTTGCAGGGGGCCGTCGACAGGTTGCAATCGAACCTGTTGCAGGGCGCCGGAGACGGGATGATCGTAGATGTAGGTGGTGTTATGGGCGATCTTGATGCGCATCTAACTGATGAACCTGTATTCTTGTTCGATCCTCGTACCGATGTCGGCGATATCGATGATCGATTGCGATATGAACTCGTGAAGTCCGTCTTCGAAGATGGATCCGATGTCGCGGTGCTGCAACCGTGCCTGCAAGGCACGCGCTGCCTTCAGGCTGCCACTTTCCTCGCCTCCGGTGGGGCAGAGGGCCGCAAGATTCGAGGTGATGTTGCAGGCACAGAACGCCAGTGAACGGGGGAAGCGTTCGTCGAGCAAAAGAAACTCTGCGATGCTGGCAGCGTTGAAATCATCGTCAAACGCGTGCCGAAAGGACCGGTGCGCCGAGACCGAGCGCAGGATCATTTCCCATTGCACATTATCGAGCCTGCTTCCGACGAAGGACGGCGATGGTAGAAGTGCGTGATACTTTACATTCACAATCCGCGCGGTGCTGTCCGCCCGTTCGATAAAGGTGCCAAGACGGCAGAAGTTATAGGGATCATTACGCAGCATGGTGCCGTGCAAGGCCCCGCGCACAAGGGCAGATTGATGCCGGATCGCCTCAAGCGTCTGCGGCAGGTCCGCCTCGGACACAGGTGTTTTAAGAAGATCCGTCAGTACCATCCAGGTTTCGTTCACGGCAATCCAGACTTCGGTGGTCAATGCGGTGCGGACAAGTCGCGCATTGTCTCGCGCTGCCTTGATCACCGACAGGACCGAGCTTGGGTTGCTTGGCTCCCGCAGCAAATAATCGCTGACGTTCTGGCTGGTGTATTCGAGATGCCTTGCGTCAAAGCCCTGTTTTTGCGCTGCGGCAACAATGATCGACCGCCAGTCCGATGCTGGATCCGTGGAGCGCGTCAGGGCAATACGAAACCCCGCTTCGATCAGACGTGCGGTGTTTTCGGCCCGTTCAAGCCCGCGGAACATCCAGTAAAGACCGCCTGCAGTTTTTCCCAGCATATCAGCTCTCCAGGACCCAGGTGTCTTTGGTACCGCCGCCCTGGCTTGAATTGACCACAAGGCTGCCCTCGGTCAGGGCAACGCGGGTAAGACCGCCCGGCGTAATGTTGATCTCCTTGGGCGAAACCAGCGCAAAGGGCCGCAGGTCGACATGGCGCGGGGCCAGGCCCTTTTCAGTGAAAATCGGCACGGTCGACAGGCTCAGCGTGGGCTGGGCAATATAGTTGGCCGGGCGCGCGATCAGTTTTTCCCGGAAGGCTTCGATTTCCTTCTTGCTGGCCGCGGGGCCAACCAGCATGCCGTAGCCGCCCGATCCGTGCACCTCCTTCACCACCAGGTCGGAAAGGTTATCCAGCACGTATTTCAGACTGTCCGGCTCAGAGCAGCGATGCGTCTCCACGTTCTTCAGGATCGCTTTTTCTCCGGTGTAGAATTCAATGATCTCGGGCATGTAGCTGTAAATCGCCTTGTCATCAGCCACCCCCGTGCCCGGCGCGTTGGCGATGGTGATGTTGCCCGCGCGATAGATATCCATGATGCCCGGCACGCCCAGCATGGACTGGGGATTGAAGGTCAGCGGATCAAGGAAATCATCATCGACCCGGCGATAGATCACATCGACGGTGCGATATCCGCGTGTCGTGCGGACCTTGATCCGTCCGTCAATGATGCGCAGGTCGTGCCCCTCGACCAGCTCAACGCCCATCTGATCGGCGAGAAAACTGTGCTCGTAATAGGCCGAGTTGTGAATTCCCGGCGTAAGCACCACGACAAAGGGACGCCCTTCGCAATTCGGCGGCGCCGAAGCTTCAAGCGAGGCGCGCAGGTTCTTGGGGTAGTCGCTGACCCGCTGCACCTTGATCTGGCTGAACAGCTCCGGGAACATCTGCAGCATCGTCTCGCGGTTTTCCAGCATATAGCTGACCCCGGAAGGCGTCCTAGCATTGTCTTCAAGTACGAAGAACTCATTCTCGCCCGTGCGCACGATGTCGGTGCCGACGATATGGGTGTAGACGCCGCCAGCGGGAGTAAAGTCGATCATCTGCGGTAGGAAGGCATCGTTTTGCGCAATTACAGAGATCGGCACGATGCCCGCCCGCAGGATTTCCTGCCGGTTATAGATATCGTGCAGAAAGGCATTGATCGCCCGCACCCGCTGATCAACGCCGCGGGCAAGCGTGCTCCACTCCCGGTTCGATAGAATCCTGGGTATCAGGTCGAAGGGGATCAGCCGTTCTTCCGCATCATCCTGACCATAGACATTGAATGTAATGCCGGTGCGTCGGAAAAATCGCTCCGCCTCTTCGGATTTCTGGGCAAGGCGCACAACGTCCTGCTGGTTGAACCATGCATGGTAGCGGTCATAGGGACCCCGCACACCGTTTGAGCGACACATTTCGTCGAAAAATTTATCTTCACTCGTCATACCTAACCGTTGCCAGACACTTGGTTAAGCACAAGGCCTGACGACAGTGGCGCCTCTGTGGTGTCCCTATGATGCCTGTTTTTTGGGCGTGGGTGCGTGTTTATGGGCAGGCGCCAGATTGCGGTTCTGATCCCGCTGGGGTCTATTGGTTGAGAACAGATGCAACGCAAACCGACCGGCAGGAGCAGAGAATGGCTGAAGAGGAGCTGTCAAATGTCAGTCCAAAGGCTGTTGCAACTCCGCCATCATGCACCTCCGCTCACAAGTCGAGCTCGATTGTGTCAGAGCCTCTGGCCGGAACCGAGCAACAGAGCAGTGTTTCACCCGGCGGCGGGGTGATAGACGGGGCCGTCTTATAGGTGGTGGCGCCACTTTTCAGCCGGGTGCTGCACATGCCGCAAGTACCCGAGCGGCAGCTGAATTCCGGCGTCAGCCCATGGGCTTCGGCCATTTCCAGCAAGGATCCGTCTTCTGGTTGCCATGGCATTTCAAACCCGGATTTCGCAAAGCGCACGATCGCTTGCTCCGCGGCAGGTTCCACAGGCTGAGGTGCGGTGGCTATCTTGCGGACGAGCGATGACGGGCCAAACGCCTCGGCAAAGATGCGGCTGTCTGGGACGCCCAGTCTCAAAAGGCTGTCATAAATCGCCTGCATGAACCCTTCGGGTCCACAAAGGTGGAAATCAAAATCGTCGAGCCACAGCGCCTGGCGCAGGATATCATCGTCGATGACGCCGGTTTTCCAGACCGGACCTTTCGCAGCGCCCTTGGCGGGTTTTTCCGACACCAGCGGCAGGTAGCGGATCTGTCCGCCAGAAGCCTGCGCCAGTTCATCCAACTCTCGTGCGAAGGCCTGGACCTTGGTGTTGCGGGCGGAATGCAGCACCGTGATCTGGCGGCGATGCCGGGTGCGCAGACCTTCGCGCAGGGCATGGCGCACCATCGCAACCATCGGCGTGATCCCGACACCGCCTGCGATCAGGACTGCGGGGCGTGTGGCAGAGGCATCCAGCGTGAAGCCGCCGCGCGGCGCCTTTGCGTCCAGCTGGTGGCCGCTCTGGATTTTTTCGTGCAGGTGGCGGGAGACGCGACCCTGTTCCTCTTTCTTCACCGAGATCCGGTAGAAGGGTTCCCCGGGCGCAGAAGAGACGGTGTAGGTGCGCAGTAATGGGGTGTCCTCTCCGGGAAGCGGCACCCGCAGGGTCAGGAACTGCCCGGCCTCGAAAGGCAGAAGCGGCAGGCCATCCGCCGGTTCAAGGTAGAAGGACCGGATCTCCGCGCTTTCGTCCTCGATGCGGGACACCTTGAAGGCGCGCCAAGCGTTGCGGTGCTCTTCGGCCTTTTCGCGCGCATCTGCATCGGTCCAGGTGTCGGTCAACAGCGTGTTGGGGGAAAAGGCCCCTTGGCCTGCACGGAAGGGCAGCGCATTCTCGGTCCAAAGGCCCTGATGGAAGGTGAATTGCCAGCCGCGCTGCGCCCCCTGGAAG
Source organism: Phaeobacter sp. CC-HEC084 (assembly GCF_059429255.1). Classification (NCBI taxonomy): domain Bacteria; kingdom Pseudomonadati; phylum Pseudomonadota; class Alphaproteobacteria; order Rhodobacterales; family Roseobacteraceae; genus Phaeobacter; species Phaeobacter sp. CC-HEC084. The sequence continues at coordinate 2,449,904 of NZ_JCAIJQ010000002.1, read as the reverse complement.
GAGGAGATGACGGGATCATCCGCTTCCAGAAGCTCTACGGTTCCGGTCAGCTGCAACAGGGTCCCGGTTGCAAAATCCGGGATCAGCAGCCCAGCACGCGGGTTCAGCAGGAAATTTCCCAGCGTGTTGTAGTAGTTGTTCCCCGGAAATTCGGGAATGGTCAGCGTATTGCCTTCGACGTGGATGAAACCGGGCCGACCGCCGCGGTGGGAGACGTCCACCCCTTCTCTTTCAGGAGTGTCGCCTGGCGGGATATGGCTGGAGACAAAGAAAGTATCGGCGGCTTCGATCAGCGATCGGACGCGTCCTTGCAGATCTTTGATCGGCTCTGACTGACGCCGGACGTCTCGGATGTCTGCCGCTTCGAGCTGGCGAAGCTGGATATACTGCGGGCAATTGCCGAAGGACTGGTCCACCTTCAGGGTGAGCGCCTTTTCGGACAGGGAGGCGATGCGGCCATTGACCCGGTTGCGGCGGCGACTGTGCAGTTCGATCCCCAAAAGGCCCAGCCGGGCCCCGGTGCGCAATTCCGAATGAACGGGGTCGCCCTCAGCAGCGGACAGGCTGATTGTCAGATGCTCGGCGTCGGGGGAGCGGATGAAGCCCGGGGCACCGGTCAGCAGGGTGGCCCAGGGCCAGCCCTCTGCATCAACGGCACCGGCCACGATAAAGGGAAGCTGAGCATAGAACTCCCGGTGCTGATCCGGCATGAAAGGGCGGATAACCCGGCGGCCGAAGACTTCCATTGCCGCGCGTTTACCTGTGCGGCGCTGCATTTCCTGTTCGCCTTCGTGGAAGGGCGAAGATACGTTTGAGACAGAAGAAGACATCGGACCCTCCGGGGTATCTGTTGTTGTGATATGGGCAGTGCCCGGGGGTTAGGCTGCGAGGCCGACCTTGGTCACGGGCATGGCTTTGAAGCCTTTCAGACCTTCGACATTGGCCAGCAGGCGCCGCAGGTTCGGGTAGGCTTCCAGCGAGATGCCACCTTCGGGCGCATGCGCGCTGTAGGAATAGATGGCGATGTCGGCGATGGTCGGCTCGGTGCCCACCAGGAATTCACGACCTTCCATATGCGCTTCGATCTTGCCAAAGGCGGTTGCGGCCGTTGCCGCACAGAATTCTGCGTCAAACGGTGCGTTGAAGACGTTGATCAGACGCGCTGCTGCCGGGCCAAAGGCAATCTCTCCGGCGGCGAGGGTAAGGAACTTTTGTACTTCGGCTTCCAGAACCGGATCAGAGGGCAGGAAGGACGGTGCGTATTTGCGCGCCAGGTAAACGAGGATGGCGTTGGAGTCAGCGATCACTGTGTCGCCGTCTTCGATCACCGGCACTTGCCCGGCGGGGTTCAGGGACAGGAACGGCTCTGCCTTATGGGCACCTGCAGCGAGATCGACGGTGATCATCTCGTGCTCAATTCCGGCAAGGTTTGCGAACAGCTCTACGCGGTGCGAATGGCCGGACAGGGGGAAGCCGTGAATGCGGATTGGTTGGGTCATGGTCTTTTTCCTTGGATACTGATGTTTCAAGTAGGCAAGGGGACTCTATGCTAGCGTTCTTTTGGCGATAATTGACTTTCTTGCGGAATTACTGTGTACATTTTGTGGATTAACTTGTCGCCGAAAGGATGCGCGTAACCGCAAGCACAGGTACGGCTGTTGCGGCCCGAACCTCTTTCACGGCCAGCTCTGGCGCACCGCGACGACGTGGGGCCACCGACACGCAAACCGGCGGCGCCCTTTCAGAATGACTCACTTGGAACCGCGCCGGATTTTATCCGATCACTTCCGTTCTCAGAGTGTTGCTGTTGTCTCGCGCGTGCCCGGCGATCTGCTCCAGAGGCGCGAACCAGACATCGCCCCGTTCCAGAACCGCCTCCAACTGACGCTCCATCTCGCGCCAGCGCGCCAGACGACCGGTCAGGAAGGGGTGCAGGACCGGCATCCAGAACCCTCCCGCTTCGTACATCGCCTCGAATTCTTCAAAGAACGGCGCGATCCCCTCGCGCGGGCCGCGAACGGGCATCAGGTAGTCGATCTCGGCAAAATGGGCGAAGGGCGGCCAGTCGTCGGTCCCCCAATGCGGCGGCATCTCGATGATGCTGCCTGTGCCTGTTTTGACAAGGTAGGGCAGTTCATCCGCCATCATCGAGCTGTCGTATAGGAATTCATGCGCGATCAGCCGGTCCACCATCGCAGGCGTGATGCTATAGACCGGCGCGCGATAGCCGCGCGGTTTGCGGCCCGTCAGTTTGACATGCACCTCTAGGGCGCGTTCGAACAGTTCCGCTTCTTCGGCATCGGAATGCCCCATCGGATCCTCATGGCGCCAGGAGTGATGGCCGATCTCATGCCCGCCTTCAAGAATGGCCTCGACCGTCTTTGGGTAATTTTCCATCACCCAGCCCGGCATAAAGAAAGTCTGGGTCAGGCCAAGTCGGCGATAGGTCTCCAGAATACGGGGAACCGCCACCGTCGGCCCGTAGCGCCCCATGGAAATCGGCTGGAGCCGCAACTCTGCATCATCGCGGCAGGCATCCCGGATCAGGGAATCGGCGTCGATATCAAAGGTGATTGCGGCCGCACATGTCTTGCCATGGGGCCATTTGATGGGATGTAGAAACATGTGAATCCTTGTCTGGTCTTGCCGTGGGCCGGGCTATCCGCCGGTCAGGACGTTGCGATGTGGAGCGAAAACAGCGCCTCAAGATCGCGGCGGAATCGGCGCGCGATTTCATCACTGTTGATGTCGTCCGAACTGATGAACTGGATGAAGCGAGCGTTCTGAAGGTGGAACAGCGCCTTGCCCAAGCCGTCTGCATCGACCGAGGGCGGCAGGTCCCCCGCCTCTTGCAGGGCCTTGATTCTGCGCACCAGCACCTGCGCCAGTTCCTGATCCAGTTCGAAATAGGTCTGGCTGAGCGGCGATCCCCCATTGAGAGTCACCGCAGAAATCACCTGACGCCAGATCTCTTTTTCCAGGTTGGACATGGCGTGATCGACGATGATCGATGCAAACTTTGCCGCAATCTCGATCAGATTGCCCGATTCTTGGGCAAGTTCACGGTCGAGCCGGTCGATCAGTTGCGCGTCACTTTGCGTGACCATGGCAAGAAGTATGCCGGCCTTGGTGCCGTAATACTTGTGCACGGTGACGCCGGACACCCCGGAAGCATCTGCGATCACTTCGATCGTCGTCTTTTCAAACCCCTGTTTTAAAAAGAGTTTCCGGGCGGATTCGACGATGCGCCTTTGACGGTCTTCTTTCTGTCGTTCTCTCAAACCCACGGTCGGATACTCCGGTTTTCTGCTGCTACGGGGCCATCTAATCAAACACCGCATAGGTTAGTCCACTTAAAAAATTAGTTGCATTAAGTTTTTTACGGGATACGGTTTTTACCAAGTTGCACCCGAAACCGAACAACGAGGAATAGCCATGCGTTCTTTTACTAAACTCGCTTCAGCTGCCGCGGTGGCACTGGGCCTGGGGGCAGGTGCTGCCGCCGCTGTTACAGTCAAGGTTGGCGTCTGCGTGTCCTGGCCGGGCTACGCGATGCTGGAGGTTGCCCGCCAGAACAACCTGATCCCCGACCACGATCTGGAAATCACAATCTTCGAAGATCCGCTGGGCGGGCATGCGGCCCTCGCGGCAGGGCAGCTCGACGTTTACGGCTGCACCGCGGATTACACCCCGCTGACTGTCGACCGCGGCACCGATGTGGTGAACGTGGCCTTCCTCAACCCCTCTTACGGCGTCGACCACATCATCCTGGCCCCTGAAATTGAGGCGGCCGATCTGCCCGGCAAGAAGGTCGCGGCGCCGCAGGCCTATATCGGTCACCTGTTGATGGGCATCTGGCTGGACACGCTGGGCGTTACCCCGGATCAGGTCGAATGGGTGAACCTCAACGCAGACGAGGCCGTGGGTCCGATGCTGTCGGGTGATCTGGCGGCGGCTTATATGTACGAGCCTTGGATCTCCAAGGTGCTGGAGGCCAGCCCTGGATCGAAAAGCGCCGTCAACACCGCCGACCCTGAGGTCCTGAAGACCGGGATCTTCATGGACGCGCTCTATATGAACAAGAACTTCATCGCTGAAAAACGCGATGTGGCGCTGGCGGTGCTGAAGGCACGCTGGGATGGCCTGGGATACTGGAACCAGAACGTGGCCGAAACCAACAAGGCGATGGCAGAGTTCCTGCAATGGCCGGAAGAGGACATCGGCTATGTGATCGGCACCAACGGCAAGAGCTTTGAAGGCGGCATCTACATGCTCGACTTTGATGAATCCGCGCAGCTTTGCGGTGTTCTGGATGGCGAGCCGCCCTTCGGCATGGCCAATGGCTCCATGGCCGAGTCCGTTGCCCTGACCAATGACTGGTGGGTTAAGCTGGGCCTGATGGACAAGACCGTCGACGCCGCAGCCGGGATCGACTGTAGCCTGATGGGTGATCTGGCCGCTTCTGGCTACCGTCAGTCGCTGACCGCCAACTAACGCCACGCGCAGAAGCGCCTGTCGGTGCTTCTGCCCCTTCCGCCACAGGAGGTAATCCAGTGCCCTCGCCAACCCGCTCCAAACGCTTTCTGGAAATCCGCATGCCGGTCACCCGGCGCCAGCGCATGCTGTCTGCCTTTGGCATCTGGGCCGTGTTCTTTGCCGTCTGGACCTTGGCAGCAGCCACCGGACTGGTGAATGACCTTCTGGTTCCCTCGCCGCAAAAGGTGTTCAGCGCCACCTATGATCTGTTTGCCGCGCGCGATTTCGCCAGCGATGTGCTGGTGTCGATCACCCGCGTGTTGGTGGCCTTTGCCATGGCTTGCGCCGTCGCGGTGCCATTGGGTGTGATGATGGGCACCTTTGCCTCGATCGAGGCGATCTTTGCGCCTTTCGTGTCGGCCTGGCGCTACCTGCCCGCGCCGTCCTTTATTCCGATCCTGTTGATGTGGTTCGGAACCGGCGAAGCCCCCAAACTGGCGCTTCTGTTCATCGGGGTCATCTTTTTCCTGATCACCCTGATCATGGATCACACCAAGAACGTGCGCAAAGAGCTGATCGAAACCGCGCTGACACTGGGCGCGAACCGCTATGTCGTGGTTTTGAAAGTCGTCTTCCCCGCCGCGCTGCCCGATATCGTGGTGGCGATGCGTCAGATGCTGGCGATGGCCTGGACCTACCTGGTGATCGCCGAGATCGTCGCCTCCACCACCGGCATCGGCGCCATGATGATGCGGGCGCGCCGCTTCCTCAAAACCGATGAGATCCTCGCCGGTATCATCGTCATCGGCGCCCTTGGCCTGCTGTTCGACCTTCTCTTTGCCGCGCTGCACCGTGGCCTGTTCCCCTATCTCAAGGAAAAACGCTGATGACCGCAACGCTGGTTGATATCTCGAACCTGTCCAAGGCGTTCGACATCGGGCGCGGGCAAAAACTTCAGGCGGTGCAGGATGTGTCATTCTCCGTCGAGAAGAACTCCATCTGCGTGCTGCTTGGCCCGTCTGGCTGTGGCAAATCCACCATCCTGCGCATGATTGCTGGGCTTGAAACCGCAACCGAGGGCGAGATTGTCGTCGGCGGGCGCAAGGTCGACGGGCCGGGGCGTGACCGGGGCATGGTGTTCCAGGCCTATACCTCCTTTGACTGGCTGACGGTGCGCAAGAACGTCGAATTCGGCATGAAGATCAACGACGTGCCCACACAGGAACGGCGTGAACGCGCCGAGCATTTCCTCAATCTGGTTGGCCTGTCCAAATTCGCCGACGCCTATCCGTCGCAACTGTCCGGTGGCATGCGCCAGCGCGTGGCCATTGCCCGCACCCTGGCCAATGATCCCGAAGTGTTGCTTATGGATGAGCCGTTTGGCGCGCTTGATGCCGAAACCCGCTGGCTGATGCAGGAACTGATGATCGACGTCGCGGAAAAGACCAATACCACCATGGTCATAGTTACCCACGACCTGGAAGAGGCGATCTTTCTCGCCGACAAGATCGTTTTCCTGTCGAGCCACCCGGGCCGATTGAAGGAAGAGATTGTCCCGAGCTTCAAGAACGGCGCGCGCATCGCCGACAAGGAACGCATCGTGCGCCTTGAGGGCTACGGTGCACTGGAAGAAAAACTGATGCGGCTGATGCGCGAAGAAGGGCACCGGGATGAATAAGCCAAACACAGACGGAGGCGCAGCATGAGCGTAAGTTTCGATTTCTCCGGCACATCCGTTCTGGTCACAGGCGCCAGCAGCGGCATCGGTTATGGCGTGGCGATGGGTTTTGCCAAGGCAGGCGCTGATCTGACGATCCTGTCGTCCAGCGATGCGATCTTTGACGCTGCAAAAGAGATGCCCGGCAATGTGCAGGCGATCAAATGCGATATCGCAGACGCCGCAGCGGTGACACAGGCGCTGGCCCATATCGAGAAACTGGACGTGCTGATCAACAATGCGGGATTGGAACGCCCGACGCCCCTGACCGGCAAGAACCCCGACGGCAACGCCACCTTTGAACAAATCGTCGGGATCAATATCACCGGCACCCAGAATGTGACCGATACGCTGGTGAACCGGATCAACGACGGTGGGCGGATCATCATCACCGCCTCGATCTGGGCCAAGACCGCAGTGGGCGGGTTTTCGGCCTATGTCGCCTCCAAACACGCCAATGTGGGGCTGATGCGCACATGGGCGCAGGAGCTCGGCCCGCGCGGCATCCGCGTCAATGCCGTCTGCCCGGGCTGGGTCAAGACCGGGCCTGCGATGAACTCCCTGCGCGAACTGGCCGAGACCAGTGGGCAGAGTGAAGAGGAATTGTTGCAAGAGATCGTATCTGCACAGGCCATCGGCGGGCTGATGGAACCGGCGGATATGGCCGCGACCTATATGTTCCTTGCCAGCGATGGCGGCGCGAATATCACCGGGCAGGCGATCAACGTCGACCGGGGCGAGGTGATGGCATGAGCCTGCAAGGCCAGACCGCGCTAGTCACTGGCGGCGCGCGCGGTATTGGCCGGGCGATCTGCCTCGCGCTTGCAGATCTCGGCGCGGAGGTCGGGTTCTGCCACTATGACGATCCCGAAGCCGATGCGACTTTGGCCGCCATCAACCAACGCTCGCGCGGTTTTGCCATGAGCGCCGATGTCGCCGATGAGCAGGCAGTCGAGGGGTTTTTCGACGCGGCCTGCAAGGCCCTTGGTGCGCCCGACATTCTGGTGAACAACGCGGGGATCCTGCGCGAAAGCCCCTTGGCCGAAACCAAGGCTGCGGATTTCGACCGGGTCATTGCGGTGAACCTGCGCGGCAGCTTCCTGGCCTCCCGCGCCTTTGTGCGCCGAACGGACAGCGGGCGGATCATCAATATCGCCAGTGATCTTGGCCTGCTGGGACGCGAAAACATGCTGGCCTATACCGCCTCAAAAGGCGCCATCATCACCATGACCCGGACGCTGGCGCGCGAACTGGCGCCGGGAATCCTGGTCAATGCAGTGGCGCCGGGCTCGACGGAAACGGATATGACCAGCCCCCAGAACATGAGCCCCGAGGCCATTGCCAAGGATCTCGACACACCGCTCGCGCGCTTTGGCCAGCCGCGCGAAATCGCCGATATGGTCGTCTTTCTCGCCAGCCCGCAAAGCGGTTTCATCACCGGGCAATGCTTTGGCGTCAACGGCGGCAGCGTCATGCTTTGATCAAGGATACCCCCCATGACTGACTCCTTCTTCCACCCGGTTTCCGGTTTCGATGTGCCGCGCTTTGCCGGTGTTCCGACCTTCATGCGCCTGCCGCACCTGTCGCTTGATGATCCGCGCCTGAAGGACGTGCAGGTCGGCCTGATCGGAACCCCGTGGGACAGCGGCACGACCAACCGCCCCGGCCCACGCCACGGACCGCGCCAGCTGCGCGACATGTCGACAATGATCCGGGCGCAGAACGGCGCTACCGGTGTGCGCCCGTTCGAGATGGTGAACTGCGCCGATCTGGGCGATGTCGGGCCGAACCCGGCGGACCTGCATGACAGCATGGACCGGATCACTCAGTTCTACGATCAGGTCGTGGCCGCCGATGTCATCCCCCTGACCGGCGGCGGAGATCACCTCTGCTCCCTGCCAATTCTGCGAGCCTTGGGTAAAAACGACCCCTTGGGCATGATCCATTTCGACAGCCACACGGACCTCTTCAAGGATTACTTCGGCGGCACCCAGTACACCCATGGCACGCCCTTCCGCCGCGCCATCGAAGAGGGCTTGTTGGATCCAAAACGGGTCGTGCAGATCGGCATTCGCGGTACCACCTACGACAGCGAAGACCGTGACTTTGCCGATGCGGTGGGCGTGCGGGTGATCGCGATCGAGGAGTTCCATGCCCGTGGCCCAGAGGATGTGATGGCCGAAGCCCGCGAGATCGCAGGTTCGCAGCCGACCTATGTCTCCTATGACATCGATTTCGTCGATCCGGCCTTCGCACCGGGTACCGGTACGCCCGAGGTCGGCGGCCCGAACTCGTTCCAGGCGCTGCAGGTTGCCCGTTTGCTGAAAGGGGTGAACATTGTGGGCGCCGATCTTGTCGAGGTTTCGCCGCCCTTCGATCAAAGCGGCGCGACCGCCTTTCTCGGGGTCTCCATCATGTTCGAGATCCTGTGCAACCTGGCACTGGCTCTGGGGGAACACTCAGAATAACTTGGAGAGAGACAGCGCATCGCGGATTTCCAGATGGCATGTGGCCCCGTGAAATGGGTGCCACAGACCAATAGGAGAGGCGGAGCGCTTTTTCTGCTGCATGCAATGTGACGCAATCTGCTGGGTCACCATTGCTGACGTGGTATCAACACTCAATTGCAAAGCGCACGGTTTTTCGCATCAGGCACCCAGGCGATGCTTTTCCGGATTCGAAAAGCACCTGAGGAAATCGCAATGCGCTTCACAACTCTACTGGCGGCCACGCTTGGCCTTGTCATGGCCGCGCCCGGCTATGCCGGTGACAGTACCCCCACCGTCGGCACCAGCCCCTGGGGACCCAAGGATGAACTTGGCGCCTTGAACCTGATGACCGAAGACACTCGGGCAGCGATCCTGTCCCGTGTTGCGGGGGGGCAGGTTTTCGACCTTTCCGTCGAGTATTTCATCGGCATGCCTGGCTGGCACGCGGCGGGCGATCCCCGGTATCAGTTCTGGATGACCCATACCCCGCGGGGCGCCGCGATTGATGACCCGCTGGGCGTTGGCCGGGATATCGGCGAACACGTCAGCTACACCGGATCGGCGGTGTCGATGTATACCCATACCGGCACTCATATCGACGCCCTGAACCACTTTGGTCTCAACGGTGAGATTTTCAACCATTTCAGTGCGGATGAACATCTGGGCGATACCGGTTGGAAGGTCACCGGCGCAGAGACGATCCCCCCCATCGTGGCCCGTGGCGTGCTGATCGATGTCGCCGCGGTTAAGGGTGTGGAGATGCTGAACGAAGGCTACCGCGTCACGCAGGCGGATCTAGAGGCCGCGCTGGAGGCGCAGGGAGTTGCACTGCAAAAAGGCGATGTGGTCCTGATCCGGACTGGACGCATGCAGGTCTACGAAGAGGCTGACCAGTTCTCGCACAACCCGCCGGGTCTTGGCATGGAAGCGGCGCGCTACCTTGCCGAAGAATCCGGTGCGATGATCGTCGGCGCCGACAATCTGAGCTTTGAGGCCTTCCCGTCAGAGGTCGAAGGCAATTACGTGCCGGTGCATACCTACCTTCTGTCGCAGGTGGGCGTTCCGATCATCGAACTCGCCTATCTGGAAGAATTGTCCGCCTCCAAGGTTTACGAGTTTGCCTTCGTGGCAGGCTCGCTCAAGCTGCGCGGTGCGGATGCGGCTCCGTTGCGCCCGATTGCAATGCCCCTGCAATAAGGCGCCGGACGGGCGGCTGGAGGTCAGAGGTCAGCCGCCCAACATTGTTTTTTGGATCGCCGCCCATCAGGTGTGGGGCTCGGATGGCTCAGCCTTGCTCGGTCATACGGTCCGATCTTTGCGCATGCCGTTCCGCCACACGCGCCCGGGATGCGGCAAGATGTGCCCGCGCAGCGCGAGCCCGGTCCTGTAGCCTGTCATCAGGCACTTCAGGTGGGAAGCCGCACAGAACGTTGAAGCCTTTGTGGTCAGTAAACGCCCACTGAGCTGCCAAAAGCTGGTAGCATTTCAGATCCCAACCCTCTTCATCCGGTTCAAATCGGATACGCCAGTTGCCCCGTACCTGAACCGGCAGGCGCAGCCGCCGGATCTGCATCATGGCCTCGTGGCCGTTTGTCGCCGTGCGCAGCCCCTGTTCCCGCAGTTTCTTGATCCGATGCAGCAGGCCTGCTGCCTCAGGTTTGCGGCGGCCGGCAAAAAGCACTTCGATCTCTGCGTCGGGTCGGACGATCCCCTTGATCAGCAGATCTCCCCGGTTGTTGCGGTTGACCACGGGGATCAGCTCCACAGGCACATCGCGCAGCTCACGCTTGAACAGGCCGGCGTCTTCGCTTTGCGGAGTCACGTGCTTTTGTTCTAGGCGTCTGTTCGTCATGCGAATGTCCGGGCGCTGGTTCATAGGGCAGACAGGGCGATAAATGCTATCGTCCTGCTTTCACCCGAAGATTTACCGCGCGCCGGTTAACAGGGCATTGAAAACAGTGTCTTTCTGCGACCAAGCCACGGGATCATTGCTCCCGGAATGCGCGTGACATGCTGTCCTTCACCGGTTTGATCAGATATTCAAAGAAGGTCCTTTCTTCTGTTTCGATCATGATGTCGGCAGGCATCCCAGGCACCGGCGCGAAGTGCGACACCCTCGCATATTCCGCTGACGACAGATCGATATGGGCGACATAGACCTCGCGGGCGATGCCCTGAGAGGTATCGGTGATGGAATCCGCCGACAGGTAACTCACGTGACCGGTCAGCATCGGCGTGGTGCGCCGGTTCAGCGCCGACAGCCGTACCGCCGCGACCTGTCCGACGCGGATGCTGTCGATATCGGTGCGCGGCACCAGCGTTTCGATCAGCAGGGGCGCATCGGCGGGCAGGATCTCGGCGATGGGCTTACCGCTTTCGATGACGCCGCCAGAACTGTGGTAGTAAAGGCGTACGATGGTGCCGTTAACGGGCGCCACCACGGTCGAGCGGGACAGCACGTCCTTGGCCTTGCGGGCCTTTTCGCGGATCGTGTCCAACTCGGCCTGCACCGCCTGCAGCTCATCCAGCGCCTTGCGTCGACGTTCCGTGGTCAGTTTTTCGATCTCCAGCTCAAACTTAAGCCGGGATCGTTCTATTTCTTCAACCTCTGATTCAATCCGTGCGATATGGCCGTCTGTCTCCAGCATCGCGCGGCGCACATAGTTGAATTCGGGGCGCCGGATCAGGCCGCGTTCCAGCAGGGCTTCCTTATCGCTCAGCTCTTCGCCGAGGTTCACGCCCCGCGCGCGATAAGCGGCCAGCTGCGCCTTGTAGCCCTTGCTGCGGATTTGAAGCGAGGCGATGCCATTCTCCAGAATCTCCAGCTCCTTTTGCTGCATGTGCCGGGCCGAGGCAAAGGATAGCCGCTGATCCTCAACGATTTGGGCCACCTGCTGGTTCTCTTTGGCCAGTTGCAGAAGGCGGGGGGAGAACGTGACCTCCTCCGCCTCATCATATTCGGCCCGAACCCGCGCTTCGGCGGCCTCAAGCCGCGCCTTGCGGAACTCCATTTCGCGCAGGTCGGCCTGCGCCGCTGTCTGTTTCAGCTGGATGATTTGATCGCCCTTGCTGATGCGGTCGCCCTCGGAGACAAGGATTGCTTCGATGATGCCGCCTTCCAGGTGCTGGACGATCTTGTTCTGGCCGGTGGCGACGAAGCTGCCCTGTGAAATCACCGCCGCCGCCAGCGGCGCGCGGAAGGCCCAGGTGCCAAAGCCGCCAAAGGCGATGGCAAAGAGCGCGATGCCAAAGATCACATGCTTGCGGATCGAGCGGGGCACCTCGTGGTGCCATTCCATGAGATCGACGGTCTGTGTCATTGCGCGTTCCCCCCTTGTGTGGGCGTGGTGCCCCCTTCGGGACCACGGGCGTTGCCTTGCTGGAAATTGGCCAGCTGCTTCAGCACTTCATTGCGATGCCCCATCAAAGCGACATTGCCGTCCGACAGCAGCATGATCTTGTCGACAACGCTCAGCAGCGTTGGTTTCTGGGTGATGACCACCACGGTGATCTTGTTCTCCTTGGCGTGCTGAATGGCGCGCGCCAGCGCCTGATCACCCGCGACATCCAGGTTCGAATTCGGCTCGTCCAGAACCAGAAGCCGCGGATTGCCAAAGAAGGCCCGGGCCAGGGCGATACGCTGTTTCTGTCCACCCGACAGGGGCGATCCATCTGCTGCCACCATGGTTTCATAGCCCTGCGGCAGTGACGCGATCATGTTGTGCACGTCGGCCAGTACTGCAGCGCGGTGGATCTGTTCGTCGGTGGCATCATCGCGCATCCGGGCGATGTTCTGTTTGATGGAGCCGGGGAACAGCTGCACGTCCTGTGGCAGGTAACCTATGTTCTCGCCCAGCTGGCGCGGCTCCCAGTTTCGCAGATCCATCAGGTCAAGCCGGACATTGCCCGAGGTCGGCAGGATCGACCCCACCAGCATCTTGCCCAGTGTCGTCTTGCCCGCGCCGGAATTGCCGATCACCGCCAGCGTATCGCCGGGTTCCAGCGAAAATCCGACAGCGTTCAGCACCACCTGTTTGGTGCCGTTCGGGACATATAGCAGCCGCTCCACATCCAGCCGACCTTGTGGATCGGGCAGGCGCAGCCGTTCGAACTGATGGGCAGAGCGGGTGAGAAGGTTGGAAATCCGGCCATAAGCCGAGCGCGACAGCAGGAAGGCGTTCCAGCCTTCGATGGCGCCTTCGACCGGGGCCAGCGCCCGGCCGGCAATGATCGAGGCTGCAATCACCATGCCGCCGGTAATCTCCCCGGCAATCGCCAGATAGGCGCCCCATCCCAGCATACCGACCTGTGTCAGCAGCCGCACGCCGCGCGACAGGGTGGCAGACATCACGTTGCGGTCTTGCGCGCGGACCTGCGAGGTCAACGAAGCCGCAGTGTCGCGGCCCCAGATGGTGACCGCCTCGGGGATCATCGCCAGCGCGTTGATGATCTGGCTGTTTCGAGTCATGGAATCGAGGTGCATATTCGCTTTTGACTGCGCCAGGTTCGCCTCGGCAAAGGGGCGCGCGGTCATTTTCTGGTTCACGTTTGCGATCACCAGCAGAACGATTGCCGTTCCCGCAACGATATAGCCCAGATGCGGGTGCACCAAAAAGATCGCGACCATAAAGATCGGCGCAAAGGGCACGTCGAGAAAGGACATCAGCGTGCCGGAGGTGAGGAAACTTCGCACCTGCTGCAAATCGCCCAAGGCCTGATACTCGCGCCCGGATCCATGCAGCGAGGCATGCGCCGCCGCGCTCAGGATCGGCGCGCCAAGGCGGGCAGCCACCTCGACCGCGGTGCGCATCAGCATGAAGCGTCGCACCGCGTCAAAGACTGACTGAAGGATCACCGCGCCGGCAATCACCAGCGTCAGCATGATCAGCGTATCCACCGAGCGGCTGGTCAGCACGCGGTCGGAGATCTGAAACAGATAAAGCGGGATGGCCAGCACCAGAACATTGGTGGCGCAGGTCATCAGCATCACGAAGCCCATGTTCCGCCGGACCGCCACGACGCCTTCGCGCAGGCTCTTTTCGTAGTTCTGTGGTCCAAGCCGCCGGTGGAACCGTGCAGGCCCGCCACCGCCGCCATTGCCGCCTCCGTTGCCGCCATTGCCGCCACCATTGGCAGGGGGCTCTGCGGCGTCGTCCTGCTTGCGCACACGGGTATTGATCTGCCCCTCCAGCGTTGTCCCGCCCAGCCCGCGGGCCGGTGGGGTCATGCGGCCTTCCTCGGGGGCTTTCTGTTTCGCTCTGGCAGTCTGTAAGGCCTGAGAAATCGGCCCGGCCTTGGGGGCTGGCCGGGGTTTGGAGGAGGGCGTGGTTTCGGGCGCGACTTCCGGGTCGGCAGCCTTCAACGTCTCAGGTGTGATCTCGGCCTCTGCCGGGGTAGGTTGCGGCATTGCGAGAGAGGGAGGGCTATCGCTTGCGGCAGGTTCGTGGCCCGAATTGGGAGGTGTCGGTTCCTCGGTGGGTCGGCGCATGTGGCGTTCCAGGCAATAGGGCGCGGGATCCGGTTTGGCCTCCGGCTGCTCCGGCCCGAACCGTTCCAGCTTTTGCTGGTCTTGATCGTCGGTGACCAATGTCAGAGTGCTTGTTTGCTCTTCCTGTTGCGGAGCCGTGGCTACGGTGTGCGGGAAGCCTGCGGTTCGACCAGATTTTAGTGAGGCTGCGGCCTTTGCCTGCAAGACCTGCAGATCTTTTTGGTTGTCGATTGCTTCTTCTTCCTCGGTGCCGCAGCGTGCATCGTATTTGGTAATTTTCATGACACTCCCCCTGTGTTTCGTCCCTGTTTCTCGTCCGTGTGTTCGTCCCTGGTCTCAGTCCCTATTGGTTCAGGCCAGCATCGTCTGCATGACATCCAGATGTGCGGGCGCATCGTCTTGAACCGCGGTTGACGCGGCTGTGTGATCCGCATCCGCGGCGTTTCCGGTGGCATTCAGATCGGTCAGAAAGGCAACCGCTTCGCTTGCCAGTGGCGCTTCGGGGCCGGGGGCAAGACGCACATCGGTGGGCGGCGCATCGCCGGAAATCAACTGGGCCTGGTACAAGACCGCGTCCGAAAACACCGATCCGCCCGACATCACATGAGAAGGCAGACCATTGTCGAAGATCGTGGCCAGATTTACGGTCGCATTGGCGCTTGTGCTGAACATCGCCGCATCACCCGGAGCCTCAGGGGCCTCGAGGCCGTCCGGGGCGTTGGGAATGTCGATCAGGTCGCTGTCGGAGAGGACATTGATCTGGGTGACCTCGCGCATCTGGATGAGGTCGCCGCCGACATAAAGGACGCTCAGCACCTCCTGCGGGGCCCAGAGGCCGCTGTTCAGAACCGGCGACAGATCCGGCGCTTCGGGGTCGAACCCATCCAGCAGGGCGCGGAAGTCCCCGGTGAGGGCGCTGATCTGGTCTTCTCCGGTATGGGTGATCGAAGCGCTATTGATCAGCGCGTTGTCGGAGCTTTGACTGGCTGCAGCGGGTTGAGAAGCCGGGGTCGGTGCGGGATGGGACAGCCAGAAATCTTCATCCAGCAGGATATTGGTCTGCGAAATTATGTTTTGCGAAATCATGTCACCGGCGACAAGGATCAGGTCGTAGGCCTGACCAAAGGTGCCGGTGAAGTTGAAATTGATGGCTTGGTTTTCACCGGTGGACAGGGTGGTTTCGCTGCCGGAGGTGGTGAAGGAGACCGTATCCTCATCCCGGATCATATTGATCTGGTGAATCCAGTCATAGGTGATCAGGTCCTCCTCGATACAGGCGAGGGTCACCAGACCGGGCAGACTGCCCGCGCTGCCGGTTGCGGGCGGGGCGGTTTCTGTCGGCTGTCCGTCAAAACTGGCTGCGTTGATCAGCTGGTTGTCCTCTTCGGGCCGCGCAGCGTCATCCCGCAGCACGTTGACCTGCGAAATTACATCCAGGCTGGCCACGTCGCCCCCGACCGCGATGACGGCCGCATCGACGCCACCGCCGCTGATTATCGCTTCGTTGAGAGCGAGGTTCTCGCCAGTGGTCTGGGTTGGGGTGTCGGCCGCCTGTGGTGTTTCGTCCGTTTCTGTTTCGGCATCGGGTTGCAGGGGTTGCGGCAGTGCGTCCTGCCAGGCGGGTAGCTCCGGCTCTGCCTCACCGTTCACTGTCACACCCTGCAGGGATGTGCCCGTGGCGATATGGATTGTAGCGGCCGGTGTCTGCGCCTCAGCATCATCGGCGCGGTCGAGGATCTGCGTGACGATCGTTTCGCCCACCTCGGCCGGACCTGGCAGGTCGTTCCCCTCTGCCAGATCGGCAGATTGACTGGAAAACTGATCGGTAGCGAGGGTGACGGCCTCAGGATCCAGCACCTGCAAGCGCGCGGCCAGGACTTGCAGCTCCATCAGGTTCTCGCTCTGAGTCTGCACGAAGCCCTGAGCGGTTTCTGCGGAGATGTTCAGATTGTCCTGATCCACCAGCGTGTTCACCTGCAATGTAACATGTACGGAAGCGCCCGGCGGCGGTGCTGCATGGACTGGCGGCAGGGCGCCGCTCGGCCCGGCAGCACTGGCCTGCTCCAGCGGAGGCGCCAAGGCGCCTGACGGCAGGTGGACATCAGGCGGTGCCAGAGAGGTTTGCGGAAGAGGCTGCGGCGCCTGGGGCGCGGGTGTCGGTGCCGGAAGGCTGTAAGGCGTGGCATCCTGAGCCTGCGGGGCGTACCCCTGTGGGCCGTAGACGAAATCGCGGGCTGCGGAGTGTTCCTGCAGCAGGTCGAGCATCTGTTTCTTTTGTTGGAACCGGAAGCTGCTATATTCAATACGTGAATGTGTATTTTCGGTAACCGTTTGAAAGAGGCCGATAAAATATGCGATCGCTTCTGTCGTCTTGTCCATAAACATGGCGGACGCTACCGATACGGAAAAAGAGTTTCGGGGCAAGCCCGCGCGATAGATACGCCGCGCGGGCCGGTTTCTAGTGGGGTGCCGGCACGTTGTCCGACACCCCCGGCTGTGGGGTCAGCCGTCGTCTTCGCCGGTCAGGGTGTAGGTCGAGTTCAGATCGTGACCGACGGTGGTCATGTCCACGGTATTGCCAAGGACATTTGCACCCATGGTGATCGACTGGTTGAACGCCGTGGTGTCCAGGATCGCATCTGCCGAGGCATAGGATTCGCCTGTGACGAAGCCGTCATCCCCGTTGTGCGATCCCCACATGCCGCCGCTTCCGCCGCTGCCGCCGTCACCACCGACGGCCATTGCTGCGTCGCCGCCGATCACCGAGGAATGGGCCGCGCCTGCAGTGGTGCTGCCACCAACCGCGCTGCCGGTTGCGCCGCCTGCACCACCGGCTGCGCCGGCTGCACCAGCCGCACCAGAGGCTGCGCTGGAATGTGCGCCCGCAGCGATCCCGCCGCCTCCGGCCATGGCGCCAGAGCTGGCCGCCGCAATCGCCGCAGCCGCATCGCCGCCTTCCAGGAAGTCAAGCAGGCCAAGGTCAATACCACCTTCGACCGCTGATGCACCTGCAGCCGCGCCACTGGCCGCTGCACCGACACCGACGCCAACATTCACGCTGGTGGCATCGGCCGCGCCGCTGGCGCCGCCCTGAGCAGAGGCTGCGCCGCCGCCGCCGCCATCACCGGATTCGACATCGTCTGATTGCGACCAGCCGCCAAAGGCTGCGCCAAGCGCGTCACCGCCGCTGGAACCGGCGTCTCCGCCGCTGGAGCCGCTGCCACCTTCGGCCGCGATGCCTTCGTCAGCCTCTGCCGAGCCACCGGTGGCACTGCCATTCTGGTTGAAGCCGGCGCCGGAATTGGTGACATCCGGATCATGCAGCGAGTCGTTGTCATTGAGCTTGTTGTTCATGACGTTGACGGTGCCGACATCATTGCCCGGGCCGTTGAGCGCATTGTTGAGCAGGTTTTCCAGGTTCACGTCATCGCCGATGTCGTAGTGCATATCGCCGTCTTCGGTCATCAGCACATCACCAATCGAGGAGCCACCCTGCACGTCGATGTCGGCAAAGTCGTCATCGTTGGGCATGTAGCCTTCCATATCGATATCGATATCCACGTCCACGTCCGTATCGGTGGTGTGGGAGCTGTCGGTGGCCGTGCGACTGATATTGGTGTCGCTGTTGGTCGTCGTGGTGTTGTTGTTGTTGGTGTTGCTGTCCGTATTGGTGTTGGAATCGACGTCCTCGTTGTAATCGTAATTCCAGTTGCCATTGGCGTTACCGTTGGCGTTGCCGTTCAGGCTGGCGTTGCCATTGAGGTTCAGGTTGCCGTTGCCATTACCGTTGAGGTTGAGGCTTTCCTGGGACTGCGCCTGACCCTGACCTTGGCCCTGGGCTTGCCCCTGACCTTGTCCTTGGTCCTGGTCCTGGGTTTGTTCCTGATCGCCGTTGTCGTTATAGGTCACCGGGCTGTTGTTGAACCATCCGAGCGCGGTTTGATTGTTTTTGATAGACATTGCTTTGGGTCCTTTGTCGGTTTGCCCGCTGCGACCGTCAGTCATCTCTAAAACGGCCATCTCCGGGCGGTTGAGTTCAGCCGGGCATGTGTGTCCAGCTGGCTTCGGGGAACGCCGCCTTCAGCAGGCATTGGCATTCCGGGCGCTGCAATAAGCGCTGGACCAGAGTGCGCGTGGACCGGGTGAAAAAATAGCTGGATGAAATATTAATGCTCGAACCGGCGTGGTTTCTTTCCGCTTAGAACAAATGGGCAAAGTTTGTAGTGGGATTCGGAAAGTCGGGCAGGGGGCTACTACCGATTCGGTCTATTTCAGCAGAAGCAAGCCCTTTCCACAAAGGACCCAGGTCAGCGGCTGTCAAGAGGATGGTCAGCGTCGCGTCGACTGAAAAAATGTTAGTTAATATAACGTTAAGATTTTCCTGATGCAGGGCGCTCGGCCCCGGGGCAGGCGGCTTCGCGTTAAGTCTAAAGGTTAATATAAATTAGAATTTCACCTCTTGGTTCGATTTGTGTAATGTTTATTCAGAGGTGGTCGCGCCTAACAGCGCCGGGGGGCCATCCCGATGGGGGAAGCTGACATTACCGGCGACAAAAACCGCACCCTTGCTGTTGAGGATTGCGACAGACACCCGATGTAAAAAATATTGCAACATTTGAAGCCGGACTGTTGAGCAGTCGGTCCCGACCTCGATGGGTTGTGGAGTAGTGTTATGAGTGTAAAGTCTATTACGATCCTAGGCGGGGGGGCGACCCTGTCCGAACAATGTGCCCGTGTGATCAAGCAGGAATATGCGGGTGTTCAGCTTATTCGGCTGAAGAGCATCGACCAGTTGAAGATTCTCGAACATTCCGAGGGCATGACTGTTCCCGGTCCAACCTCCCTTGCGCTTGTCGAGCAGGAGGTCATCGAAGAGGATATCGAAAAGGGCCTTGATGCCGTCAAACTGCTGGCTCCGAAACGGGTGGTTCTGGCCTATCACGACGATGATGTCGCTGCCGAGTTCTACCGGCACGTGCGCGGACGGCAGGAGCTAGGCCGTTTCGGGTTCCTGCCGATGAACCTGCAGCTTGATTGCTGGCTGTCGATGCTGCGGTTGCTGATCCTGGACCAGGGCTGCGTTCCAAACGCGCTATTAGCCAAGGTGCGGCCCCAGGCATCTTCCCGGGTGAGCGAGCAAGTCACCGGCGGCTGCCGCTGCGCCGACGCGAACCTCACTCCGCGCGAGAACGAGATCCTGCGTCTTGTGGCGCGGGGCAAGCAGAACAAGCTGATCGCGGCCGATCTCGCGGTTTCGGAGCACACGGTGAAACTGCACATGCACAATATCATGAAGAAGCTGGGCGTGCGGAACCGGACCGAGGCTGCCGGGCTATACTTTAGTGAGGCTAGGACCGGATGACTCTGGCGGCCGATCAGAACTTTTCTCAGTTGCTGATGTTGATCGGTCGCCTCAACTACACCTGGACCAATACCGAAAGCCTGTTCATCCATCTGATTGCGGGGCTGACCGATACGGATACCGAAGCGGCGCTGATCATCTTTCTGACGCTCAACACCACCCGCGCCCGGGTCGAACTGGTCGAGCGCCTGGTCAAGCTGGAGCGCTGTGACCGAGAACTGCGGGGGCGGGTGCTGGAGGCGACCAAGCTGATGATGCGCCAGTCGGCCCTGCGGAACAGGTACAATCACTGCATCTATTCCTTTGACAAGGACGCGGGCATGGCGCGGACAATTCTGATGCGCATTTCCGACCGCAAGGACCGGCTGAAGATCGGGCAGACAAGTGATGTCGATGATCGCGCGATAGAAGAGATCGAACGCACGATCGCGACGCTTCAGGACGTTAACAGCACCATCTGGAAGATCGTTCAGGATTACGGGTTTCCGACCTGACAGGGCCGACCCGGACCGCCGCCGCGCCCGTGGACACGGCGGCGGTGAGGCGTGTGTGGTGTCAGGCGGCCTTTGTCAGCAGGCTGCCAAGCGCTTGCAGGGCGCGCGAAACGCCTTCTTCGGTGGTGATGGTTCCCGGGGACATGCGCAGGATCTGACCGCGTGCATCCATATAGATCTGCTGGGCGCGTAGCTGTTCCAGCACCTCCGGCGCCGGGGTGTCCTGCGGCAGGGAAACCATCAGGCTGCCACCACGCTTGTCAGGATCCAGCGGGCTGGCCAGTCTCAGGCCAAGAGAGGTGAGACCATCGCACAGCTGCTGCGACAGGGCGCGGTTATGTGCCACGAACGCCGCATCGTCCTGCTGCATCCGCCATTGCAGCGCGGGCAGGCTGGCGACCGCAGGCAGGCAGGAGGGGGTGCCATTGTCGAACCGGCGCGCATCCGGGGCAAAGGAAAAGGCATCCAGCGCCCAGGAGAACGGGTTGTCCTGCGAAAACCAGCCACGCAGGTCCGGCTCACACTGGGGTAGTAGACCTTCATCCACGTAGATAATACCGGCGCCCGGCGTGCCACAGAGCCATTTGAGGCTGGTGGAAATCACGAAATCCGCCTTGGGTTTGGCCACGTCATAAGGCAGCAATCCGGCGCCTTGGGTGATGTCGACGCCGATCAGGCTGCCCATCTTGCGGCCATGGGCGGCCAGACGTTCAATGTCGCTGCGGTGTGAACTGGTGGAGCTGATCCAGGTGAGCAGTGCCAGCCCGACGTTTTCGTCCCATTCGGCCAGAATATCGTCATCCTCGACCCAATGGGCGCCCTGCCGCATGGCAACGGTCTGCAGGTCGAACTCGTAGCGTTCGGAAAGACCGCTGAGCAGGAAGTGCAGCGACGGAAAGCCATCCTCGGCCACCAGGACCTTTTTGCCTTTCAGTGTTTCGGCAGGTAGGGCCCCGATCACCGACATCAGTGCGGCGGTCACGTTCTCGGCCGTGGTAAGGGTGCCTTGCGGTGCCTTGATCAGCTGGCCCCAGAGGTCGATGAACTGCTGGCGCTTGTGCAGGATCTCGCCCCATTGTCCGTCGTCGAAGGCGGCCCAGGTCTGGGCAAAATCAGTCAGCCCGCGGGACAGGTCGGCCTCTTTTTCGGGGTAGTGGCCGATGGAATGATACAACAGGTAGGCGTCGCCGCCGCCGGAAACTGCGGACATGGTCTTCTCCGTGGAATGGGATTGGGCGCCGGGGGCGCCGGGAGTGGGATGGCTCAGCCGGGGATTAGCGGTAGCCACGTTTATAGCGTTGTTCGAGCCAGCTGGTGAAGCGGACCAGGGGCCACAGGAAAGCGGCATAAATGGCCGCAGCCAGCAACAGCGGGGTCGGGTTGGCAAACAGCGCCTGCGCATCAGTTGCCTGTTTCAGGAGGTCATCCATCGCCACCACCGAGGCTAGCGAGGTGTCCTTGATGATCGCAACACAATATGACGCCAGCGGCGGGATCATCATGCGAAAGGCCTGCGGCAGCACGACCTTGCGCATGGTGGTGAGAAACGAAAGGCCAAGCGCCTCGGAGGCTTCGAACTGGCCCTTTGGTACCGCTTCGATGCCCGCGCGTACCACCTCGGCGGTATAGGCGGCCAGCACCAGTGACAGGGCGATGGTGGCCGCGACGAAAGAAGAAAAGACGATCCCGGCAAAGGGCAGGGCGTAATAGACGAGGATCAGCACCACCAGCACGGGGATCGCGCGCAACAGGTCGATGTAAAAGGTGGCCAGCAGCCGGAAGGGTTTCGCGGCATAAAGCCGGACCAGACAGATCAGCACGCCAAGGCTGCCACCTACCACAATTGCGGAAGCGCCCAGAAGAAGCGTGTTCAGCAGGCCGCGCATCAGGATGGGAAAGGCGCGCTGCATCACGTCCAGATTGAAGAAGATATCGAAAATTTCCATGTGATACTCTGCTGTCTGTAGGACGTTGGGCCAAAGGGTTGGCCCGGCAGGCGCAGCGAGGGTGGGCGATCCCATCCCCCGCTGCGCCCAACGTTTAGTCTGCCGAGGTCGGGACTGGCAGTGGGGTCACGGTCAGGCTGTCGGCCTTGGGCGCAACGTGAAACCATTTCTCGTAAAGCTTCGCCATGGTGCCATCGGTCTTCATCTCTGAAATCGCGTCGTTGAAGGCCTCAAGGCGTTCCGATCCCTTGGGCATCATGATGGCGAATTTGTCGCCGGTCGGGATCTCGGCCGCAATGGACAGGCCGGTCATGTGTTCCTGATTGAAGGCATAGCGTAGGCCGACGATGTCATTGACGGCCGCGTCGATACGACCGCTGCGCAGATCCGTCAGCATGTTTGCGGTGCTGTCGTAGCTGGAATAGGACGCATAGCCGATTTCACCTTCGCGCTCTTTCAGCCAGTTTTCAGGGAAGGAGGTCGCGATGGATCCGACCCGCTTGCCGCCAAGGTCCGCAACGCTGGCGATGCCTGCGCCGTCCTTGGTCCCCACACCCAGAGCGCCGGAAAAATAAGGCTGGGTGAAGGATTGCGCCTCAAGCCGTTCGTTGGTGATGGTGAGCGAGGAAATCACTGCATCCACCCGGCGCGAGGCGGTAGCGACGAACAGCGCCCGGAAGTCGAGTCCGCTGATCTCGGCTTCGGCGCCGATGCGAGAGGCGATTTCGTTGATGATGTCGACCTCGAAGCCTTCGAACTTGCCGTCTTCGTTCTTGTACTCCCAAGGCGGGTTGGCCGGGTAAGAGCCGATCTTGAGCGTCTCCTGCGCGGTTGCCGCAAGGCCGGATACCGCGACCAAGGCCGCTGCGGCCAGTCCGGTAAGCATTCGAGTTTTGAAAGTCATGGGAAACCCCCCTTGTTGAAGCAAGCTGCGCGGTTGATTGGGCTCCGCGCTTATCGTCTACGGTAGTCAGAATCAGTATACGGCTTCAAGCTTTTATTTTAAGTATAAACCTTTTCAGGCCTTATATGGCTGTGTATAAAGGGATTAGTTTGTTGTTTCTGTATACGAAAGTAGGGGCTCACATGTCGGATACACCCAAGCGGCACATGAAGGATGTGATCTATGATGCCTATCTGGGGCGCATTCAGCGCGGTGAGCTGACCCCCGATGACCGTCTGGTGGATACCGCCATTGCAGCGGAGTTCGAGGTGTCGCGGATGCCGGTGCGCGATGCCCTGATGCGGTTGACGCACGAGGGCTATCTGGCAAGCACCACCCGGGGCTTCACCCTGCCAACGCTGGAGCCGCGACAGATTCTGGAAATCTTTGAATTGCGACGCCTGTTGGAGCCCCGGGCTGCCGCACTCGCCACGCATGAGCTGACGGCTGATGATTTCGAGCGGATGCAGCAGGCCGTTACCCTGTCTGAAAGCACGCTTGAGACAGGAGACATAGAGGCGCTCTACCGTGCCTCCGAGGATATCCGGCGGACCTGGGTCATGGCGGTTCCGAATGCCGAGCTGCGCGACACGATCCAGCGCTACATGGTGCAGATACAGGCGGTCCGCATGGCAACCCTGCGCGACACCCAGGCGCACCGGGTACTGGTCGCCTTTCACCGCCGCATGCTGGAGACTTTCAAGAGCCGCAGGAGCGCGGATGTGGAGCTCTTGCTGATGCGTTTCGTGCTGGCCGGGGAGGATAGCTACCTGCGGGTATCGGGCCGTGAGGCGGACACAGAATGAACCACCGGCGCTAAAGCGCGCGCCGCACTTCAAAGGCTTTTCAGAGGCAGAACATGACCAATCCGACACTGACCAATCCGGCACAGACTGAGGCGCGCGAAGAGGCCGTGATCCAGATTTCCGGTCTCAACAAATGGTATGGCGACTTTCACGTGCTACGGGGGATCGACCTGACGGTGAAGAAGGGTGAGCGGATCGTCATCGCTGGGCCATCAGGATCGGGTAAATCCACGCTGATCCGCTGCATCAATCGGCTGGAGGCCCATCAGGAAGGGCAGATTGTCGTCGATGGCACCGAGCTGACCTCGGATTTGAAGAATATCGGGCAGGTGCGGTCCGAGGTTGGTATGTGTTTTCAGCACTTCAACCTGTTCCCGCATATGACGATCCTGGAAAACTGCATTCTGGCGCCAATGTCCGTGAGGGGCCTGTCGCAAGAAGAGGCCGAGGCCACTGCCCGCAGTTTTCTGGCAAAGGTGCATATCGAGAACCAGGCAGAGAAATATCCCGGGCAATTGTCCGGTGGTCAGCAGCAGCGGGTGGCCATCGCCCGGGCCCTGTGCATGCGGCCCCGCGTGATGCTGTTTGACGAGCCGACGTCGGCCTTGGACCCTGAGGTCATTAAGGAAGTTCTGGACACCATGATCGAGCTGGCAGAAACCGGAATGACCATGGTTTGCGTAACCCATGAAATGGGATTTGCCCGGCAGGTGGCGGATCGGGTGATCTTCATGGATGAGGGAAAAATAATCGAGGAAAACACGCCAGAGCTGTTTTTTTCTGCGCCACAACATCAACGGACCCAGGGTTTCCTCAACCAAATTCTTGGCCATTGAGGGGGGGCGCCCGGCTGCTCAGAAAACGGAATGAATGCGGAAAATTGAACCTGTTTTCCGTTTGATTCACCTTTCCAGAGGGGCGGGGGTAACCGGATATACATTAATTTTACCTAGCGTGAAGATCTCCAGGGCGTGTGTTGTCCTGCAACAGCACGGCTATGAGCGCTCTGTGAAGGCTCCAAATAGGTAAGTAACTATGCACCGTTTCTCTCTGCGCACTCAGGTTTTCTTATTGGGCGGCACCTTTGTTGCCATGCTTGCGGCCATTGCCGTGACATCCTGGCTCGTAAGTAACCGTCTCACCGAAAGCATCTATCAATCCCGCCTCGTGGTCGCTCAGCTGAAAAGCCTGGACGACATGAAAGAAGATATCGAACAGGGGCTGGCCGATCTTCTGGCCTATACCGGCGGCGATAATGCCGGTCTGGCCGGTCTGCGCGGCAACATCGAAGAGGTCGTTGCCGAAGTCGAAGCCGCCAAAGGTCGTTTCGTCGATGTTTCCATCGCCAGCGCACGGCAACCGGATGTCTTCAAGACCGTGATGACTCTGACGCCGACCTTGGACAGCTTTGCCGCAACGACCGCGGCTCTTGAACGGGCTGCACCCGAAGAACGGCGGGATCTGGCCTATGCCGAGATCGTTCCGGCCATCGCCCTCCTGCGTGATACCGTGAATGGCCTGCAGGACACGATGGGTGAGCGCACACAGGCGGTCGAAGCCGAAATCACTCAACTGATTGAGCGCAGTCGTCTTTTGCAGCTCGGTATCAGCGTTGCCGCTATGGCCGGTGCTCTGTTCATGGCGCTGGTGTTCGGTGTGCTTCTTAGTCGTCCCATCGTCGAAGCCGCTCGTGCGGTGAAGCGGCTGATGGACGAGGATTACAGCAGCGAAATCGCGGATACCCATCGTGGCGATGAAGTCGGGGAGATTGCCCGCAATCTTGCCGGGCTGCGTGACCGGCTTGCCGAAGCGCAGGTGACCGAGCAGAAAAACCAGCACGAGAATGCACGCCGGGTGGAATTGTTCCAGATCCTCAGTTCGTCGATGGCGCGACTGAAGGGTGGTGACATGCAGCAGCGCATTCCTTCTGGCGACTGGGTCGATCTGGGTGAAAGTTATGAAATGCTGTGCATCGACTTCAACGATCTGGCCTCGGCGCTGGGCGATCTTGTCGAGGAATTGCGGATCAGTGCCGGCGCTGTGGATCAAAACGCCCGCAGCCTGTCCTCGATGTCCGATGAAATGTCGCAGCGTGCCGAAACCCAAGCCGCTACTCTGGAAGAATCCGCTGCCGCGTTGGAGCAGCTGTCGGCCAGCGTACAATCGGCTGCAGAACAGGCACAGGCTGCTGATCAGCAGGCCAAGGCCGGGCGCACCCGCGCCGAAAGCGGTGGTCAGGTCATGCAGGAGGCCAAGGCGGCGATGAGCTCGATCGCAGAAACCTCGGAAAGCATCACCAAGATCATCACCGTCATCGACGATATCGCCTTCCAGACCAGCCTGCTTGCGCTCAACGCTGGCGTCGAGGCTGCGCGGGCGGGTGAAGCGGGCCGCGGTTTCGCTGTTGTCGCCTCCGAGGTGCGCGGTCTGGCCCATCTGGCGGCCAAATCAGCTAATGATATCAAGGAACTCGTCGGCAGCAGCGCCAAACAGGTTGCGGAAGGTGAACGCCTGGTAGAGGCAACCGGTGACACGCTGAGCGAGATCGTCAAGAGCGTCACCGAGGTTTCTGAGCTGGTGTCCTCCATCGCCTCCTCTGCAACTGAACAGGCCTCGGGCCTGCAAGAGATCAACGTCGGCGTTGCACAGCTGGATCAGGTCACGCAGCAGAACGCGGCCATGGTCCACGAAACGATCGGGGCAAGTCAGAAAATGCAGAGCGAATCCTCGCGTCTGACCGACCTGTTGCAGCGTTTCGCAGGCACTTCGGACGCGGAACAGCAAGCGGCCTGAGCGTCGGCTTGGCGATGCGAGCCTCGTTAAAGCGAGACACCCCGGCAGCTGCGCAGGCTGTCGGGGTGTGTATTTCGGGGAGGCGCCGCAAGCGGCATCTCAGAACCTGTGATGAGCCGGATCTGCCCCTACGCAGTGCCGATGGATACTGAGCCGAATACAAAGACCTTGGCGCTGATTTACGTTTTTTTACCGACATGTCTGTAGATGTTGCCGCTGGTGCTACTGCGGACCTTTGTAAACCGTTTCCTGTACTGCCTCTGACCCGAACCGCATGAGAATGAGAAAACACCATGGCTGAACCAGACTGGTTATCCGACCTCGTTGCATCCCTTACCGGCGGTAAGGGTAACGACCACATGGGCGGCACCACCGGCGATGACACGATGAGTGCCGATCTCGGTGATGATACGGTTGCCGGTGAAGAGGGTGATGATGTCATCGACGGCGGTGGCGGCGACGATATTATCTTTGGCGACATGGGTGACGGTTTCGACCAGGGCATCGATGCCAGCCCGTTGGAGCTGAAGCTCAGCAACCTTCAAAGCGTGTCTCACGATGGCTGGACCGGTTCTTCTGGCGACAACGCCGTTTTCAGCGACATCGCAACCCTGGAGGACGGCAGCACGGTCTGGGGCAGGTTGGTTCTGGTCGAGAAATCCAACCCGAACATGTGGGTCGAATTCGGCTATGCAGAGGGCGCAGAGGTCCTGCTGGACGGTGATCAGCCGGGGGACCGGGCGACCTTCCGCCTGGAATTCTTTGACCCGGTAACCGGCGACCCGATCTACCTGAATTCGACTGCGACATTCAACGATGTGGATGACAACAGCTACGCGGGCGATGCAGAGGCGGTCATCATTGATGGCAACAGCTTCACCTCCTTCGGGGTGTCGGCGGATTCCTCGCTCAACACCTCGATCGATGGAAATATGGTCACCGCGACCGGGACTGAGCTGAACGATTACACCGATCAGGACGCCTGGTTCTCGGCCGGCTTCGAAGACCGTTCCTCGATCGAGTTCACCCTGCAAACGCGCGACGGCCTGGCCGGTTTCACACTATCGGGTGATGTGATCGACGATGCGGTCGTCACCACCATCGAACAAGGCAATGACACGGTTCTGGCAGGTGATGGTAACGATGTGGTCTTTGGCCAGGGTGGGGATGACTCCCTGTTCGGGGAGGAAGGTCATGACAGCCTTGATGGCGGGGCTGGCAACGATTTCATGGAAGGTGGGATCGGCAACGACACTCTGATCGGCGGGGATGGTGCGGATACGCTGGCCGGTGGCGATGGCGACGACTATATCGAAGGTGGTCTTGGCAACGACTACATGACCACCGGGATCGGCAATGACACGCTGATCGGTGGCGAAGGCGATGACACGCTTAAGAACTCGGCCGGGGATGACAGCCTTGTCGGCGGCGTTGGCAACGATAGCATCGTTGCGACCGATGGCAATGATACCTTGGAAGGCGGAGAGGGCAACGACACCCTTTACGGTGGCAATGACAACGACAGCCTTGATGGTGGTACCGGTGACGATTCCATGGATGGCGGCACCGGCAATGACACGCTGATCGGCGGCGAGGGCGACGATACGCTCAAGAACTCGGCCGGGGATGACAGTCTTGTCGGCGGCGTTGGTAACGACAGCATTGTTGCAACCGATGGCAACGATACGCTGGAAGGCGGCGACGGCAACGACACGATGTACGGTGGCAACCACAACGACCTGCTAGTAGGTGGCGCCGGGGATGACCTGATGTTCGGTGAGGCCGATGCGGATGTCTTTCAGATGTCCGACGGCTTTGGCAATGACACCCTCACGGGCGGCGAGGCCGGGGTTGACTACGACACAGTCGATATGTCGGCTGTCACTACGGGCGTTTCGGTCACCTACACCGGCAATGAAGCCGGGACGATTACCGACGGCGCCGACACGATTACCTTTTCCGAGATCGAAGCGCTGACCCTGACGGATCAGGCCGATGTGGTTGATGCTTCGGCGGATGCTAGCGGCGTGAAGATCGATTCCGGCGCGGGCGATGACACCATCAAGATGGGTGCCGGGGATGATTCCATCACCAGCGGCGCCGGCTATGACCAGATGGTGCTGACCACCTCGGGCGGCGTCGATACCATTGGCGACTTCGACATGGGGGACGATGACAGCGACTCGTTCTTCAACGACCAGCTTGATGTCTCTGAGCTGACCGGTGGCACCGGGCCGGATGGGGCCATCCGCACGATTGATGTCACCGTCACGGACGATGGGTTCGGCAACGCGCTTTTGTCTTTCCCGGGCGGTGAGAAACTGGTGCTGAGCGGCGTTGCCCCCGGGGATATCTCATCCCATGCCCAGCTGATGTCTGCGGGCATTCCCTGTTTCACGCCAGAGGTCCTGCTGGCCACCAGCCGCGGCGCCGTGCCTGCCGGGCGGATCCGGGTAGGGGATTTGCTGCAGACCGCCGACAACGGTTTTC
Organism: Phaeobacter sp. CC-HEC084; assembly: GCF_059429255.1. NCBI lineage: Bacteria > Pseudomonadati > Pseudomonadota > Alphaproteobacteria > Rhodobacterales > Roseobacteraceae > Phaeobacter > Phaeobacter sp. CC-HEC084. The sequence continues at coordinate 2,420,900 of NZ_JCAIJQ010000002.1, read as the reverse complement.
AGCCGGTGATCTGGGTTGGCAAACGCGAGTTGAGCCCGGCCGAGCTGGCGCTGCGACCGGAGTTGCGCCCTTATTGCCTGCGCCCGGATGGCTTGCTGCGGCCAGAGCGACCGATGCTGTTGTCGCCGCAACACCGCCTGCTGGTCAACCGCCGCACCTTTGACCGGGAGACACCGTTTGGCGAAAGCTTCCTGTCGGCGAAACTGCTGGCGGAGGTCGACGAGAATTGCGGCCAGCTCTCAGAGGTGACGGGACCGGTCACCTATGTGCACCTGATGACCGAGCGGCACGAGGTGATCTTTGCCGAAGGCATCGCGACTGAAACCTTCTGGCCTGGCCCCGAAGCGATCCGCGGGCTCTCTGCCGAGGATCTGCGCGAACTGCTCTATCTCTTCCCTGAACTGGCCGCCGTGCACGGGCTGACGGGTGAAGAGGGCCGCGGATATGTTCGCACCGGGTATGGAGATCTGGCACGCCAGTCTCTGAAGAGGCGGGACCTGCAACACCTGCCAGCCGCCTGATGTCACTCTGGCAGGACTGGTCCCCGCATCAGTCGCAGGGTTGCCTTTAGCCCGGTCCGGGTATTCTCGACGAAGAGCTCCCCATTGTGCAGCTCGGCGATTTCCTGGGCAATCGCCAGTCCCAGCCCAACGCCGCCACCGCCGATATGCCCCCGGGAAAACGGGCGCAGCATGGCGGCAATCCGGTCCGGCGGGATGCCCGGCCCGTCGTCCTCGACAATGACATCAAGCGCCCCGGATCCGGCACCCGAAATCGACACCGAGACCTCGGTGCCATAGGTCAGCCCGTTGTCGATCAGATTGCTGAGCGCGCGGCGCAGCTTGTCCGGCTGCCCCTGCATCAGGCTTTGCCCGCCGGTGTATATGTCCACCGGAGTGCTGCGGCCAAAGACGGTGGGAACCCCCGGCAGACGTAGGGGAGGCTGACCTAGAAACCGCACCGCACGCCCGGTGTCGCGGTAATCATCCACCAGGCTTTCGACAAGGCTGGAGAGCGCGAACTGGTGGCTCTGCTCGCTTTGGTGGCGGATGCTCAGCAGATCAAGGGCACCGTCGATAATGCCGGAAATCTCGTCCAGATCGGCGCTGAAGCGCTGGTGCAACTCTTCATCCTCCAAGAGCTCGCTGCGCAGGCGTAACCGGGTGACGGGCGTGCGCAGATCGTGCGAAATCGCCGCCAGTCCGCGCACCTTCTGGGCCTGCTCCTCGGCAAAGCGTTCCTTCAGCAGATCAATGCGGTCGCGTACCTGAATGGCCTCGCTTGACGCCAGTGGCGGCAGCTTTGCTGGATCGCGCCGGGCCAAAAGCCGGAAGGGCGCCGCAAGGTTCAGCGCCAGCGGGATGATGGCGGCCATGCCCAAGAGGAAACCCGCAAGCCCGATCAGCGCGACCTTTGTTTCTTCCAGACGCGGACGCCACAGGCTGGGGGCGGCAATCGACAGCACCGTTCCGTCAGATTGGAACAGCGACAGGGTGGCGCCGCTGTCCTGACGGGTGATCGCGCGCGAGAGGTCGCCCAGACGCCGTTCGGGCGATTGCGGTTCACTAGCCGCGCGTAGGATGTCCGGCAATTTCGGCGGCGTGTCGAACACAGCTGCGGCACGCAGGCGGCGACCGTCGAGGATCAGGATCAGCGGCACCGTATGGGCGGCCTCGGCGGTAAAGCCGCTGGGCGTGCGCTGCCATTCATAGGGCGGCAACCTGCCCGACGTTGCGCCATCGGGCCCACTTGCCTGCCGCAGGATCTGCAGCATCGCAGGCCCCGAGGTTTCGGCGATCAGCAGCGCAGAGCGGCGGTCAAAGATGCGGTAAGAGGTCCAGCCCGCCACCACGATCCCGGCCACAAAGGACAGCGCCACCAACAGCGGCAGGCGCTGGGCCAGAGATCCGGGCAATTGCCCCAGACCCTGGATCAGGAGGGAGCGCAGCCGCATCCGTCAGTCGCTGACCGGCGCCGAGAACTGATAGCCCCGGTTGCGCACGGTCTTGATGAAATCCGCGTCCGGTGCGGCGGCAGAGAGTTTCTTGCGCAAGCGGCTGATCAGGATATCGACGCGCCGGTCCTCGGGGCCAAGTTCAACACCAAAGATGTCGCGGCCGATCACATCGCGCGACACCGGGTCGGGCAGGGCAGATATCAGCGCCGTGATCAGTTGGTACTCGGTCGAACTGAGCGGTACCAGCATGCCCGCGGGGCTGTGCAGCTTCTGCCGCGCGCAATCCAGCATCCAGCCGGAAAACCGCACCTGTCCGGTGAGCATGCTACGCTCGCCCGGACCTTTGCTGCGCCTCAGCAGAGCGTTCATCCGCGCCAGTAGCTCGCGCGGATTGAACGGTTTTTCTAGATAGTCGTCTGCGCCCAGCTCCAGCCCGATGATGCGTTCGGTGTCGCCTTTTATGGCCGACAGGATGATCACCGGCACCTCTGATCGCTCGCGCAGCCAGCGGCACAGCGACAGCCCGTCCTGTCCCGGCAGCATGACATCGATCACGTAGATGTCGAACTCCTGCGGCGCCAGTTCTTGCGCGGCTTCGGCGGAGGCAGAGACGCGACAGTCGAATCCACGGCCTGACAGATAGGTGGACAGAAGATCGGAAATCTCGCTGTCATCTTCGACGATATGCACGCGGGGCACGGGGCAGGGTATCCTTGGTCGTATGTCGGAGCCACCATCATAGCGGGACCGACGGAAGGGTATGTAACAGTTTGTATCGTATCGGTCCTGACTGTGTGGAAGAACGCAACAAATCGCAACAAATTGAATGGACCGCGCGGGCACAAGGTCCGGTAGAGTGAGCCATCAGGTGCCTGAGGAGACAGGCACGATCTGGGAGGAAATAATGAAAACAGTTGCAAAGGCGCTTTTGGGCGCTGTTTCGATGCTGGCCGTGACCGTTGCCGCGCCCGCGATGGCTGAACCCAAGGCCGAGGTGCTGCATTACTGGACATCCGGTGGTGAGGCAAAGGCGGTTCAGGCGCTTCAGGAAGCTTTCAAGGCGCGCGGTGGCACCTGGGTCGATGCGCCCGTCGCTGGCGGTGGCGGTGATGCGCAGGCTGCCGTGTTGCGCGCCCGCGTGCTGGCAGGTGATCCCCCGGCTGCGGTGCAGATCAAGGGGCCGAACATTCAGGAATGGGCCGAGGCAGGCGCGCTTGGCGATCTCAACGCTGTGGCCGAGGCGCAGAACTGGGACAAGGTGCTGCCCGAAACCATCCAGAACATCGTGAAATATGATGGTCAGTACGTGGCCGTGCCGGTCAACGTGCACCGGGTCGATTGGATCTGGGCCAACCCCGAGGTTCTGGCCAAGGTCGGCGCCGATGTGCCCAAGACCTGGGATGAATTCAACGAGACCGCAGAAAAGCTGAAGGCTGCTGGGATCATCCCGCTGGCCCATGGCGGTCAGCCTTGGCAGGATGCGACGGTCTTCGAAACCGTGGTTCTGGGCGTTGGCGGCATTGACTTCTACCAAAAGGCGCTGGTTGATCTCGACATGGAGGCGCTGGGATCGGACACGATGGTCAAGGTGTTCGACCAGATGCGCAAGATGCGCGGTTACGTGGACCCCGATTTCCCGGGCCGCGACTGGAACCTGGCGACAGCCATGGTGATGCGCGGCGAGGCTGCGATGCAGATCATGGGCGACTGGGCCAAGGGCGAATTCGCCGCTGCGGGGCTGGAGCCGGGCAAGGATTACATCTGCGCGTCGACCCCGTCCGATGGCGGTTACCTTCTGAACTCTGACAGCTTTGCCATGTTCAACGTCAGCGGGGATGACAATGTCGAAGGGCAGGCGCTGCTGGCTGAGCTGATCCTCGGCACCGACTTCCAAGAGACCTTCAACCTCTACAAAGGATCGATCCCGGCCCGCACCGATGTACCGCGCGGCGAATTCGATGCCTGCGCGATCAAATCCATGGACGATATGGTTGCGGCAGCCGAAGGCGGCACGCTGATGGGGTCCATGGCGCATGAAATTGCGCAGGCCGGCGCCATCCGCGGTGCCTTCATCGACGTGGTGACCGCGCATTTCAATTCGGACATGTCCTCAACCGAGGCGACCGAAAAGCTGGTGAAATCCATCAAGCTGGCGATGTAAGCCACTGTGCTGCATGATCTGCTGCGCGGCCCCGACAAAACTGGGCCGCGCAGCGTCACCTCCCGCAGTCTAGCGAAAGAATTCCGTTGTGACCCGTCCCTCTGCCACTGTGATGGACCGTTTGGCACGCCTCTTGCCGCAGATTGTTGTGGCGCCGGGGTTTGCGGCGATCCTGTTCTTTGTCTACGGCTTCATCCTTTGGACCGGCTATATGTCGCTGACCAAATCGAAGATGCTGCCGAATTATACCCTGACCGGGGTCCGCCAGTACGAACGGCTGTTCCAGATGGACCGCTGGTCGGTGGCCATCGACAACCTGTTCGTCTTTGGCGCCCTCTTCATCATCGCGGCCATCGTCATCGGCTGCCTTCTGGCAGTATTGCTGGACCAGAAGATCCGCGCCGAAGGGTTCATCCGCACGATCTACCTGTATCCGATGGCGATTTCCTTCATCATCACCGGTACTGCCTGGAAATGGATCATGAACCCCTCGCTGGGGCTGGAAACCGTGGTGCGCAGTTGGGGCTGGGAGAGTTTCCGGTTCGGCTGGATCGTCGATGAGAATCTTGCGGTCTACGCGCTGGTAATGGCCGCCGTCTGGCAAAGCGCCGGTTTCGTGATGGCCCTGTTCCTGTCTGCCCTGCGCAGCGTCGATCAGGACATCATCAAGGCGGCCAGCCTTGATGGCGCTTCTCCCTGGCAGATCTACCTGCGCATCATCCTGCCCTCGATGCGCCCTGTTTTCATGAGCGCGGTGGTGATCCTGGCGCATCTGGCGATCAAGAGCTTCGATCTGGTGGTGTCGCTGACCGGCGGCGGGCCGGGCTACGCCTCCACCCTTCCGGCCAACTTCATGTACGAAATGACATTCCGCCGCAACGAGATCGGGGTCGGCGCGGCTTCGGCCATGGTGATGCTGGCAACGGTTGCCGCGATCATGGTGCCCTATCTCTACTCCGAGCTGCGAGGCAAAAAACATGTCTGATCACCTGAGCCTGTCCACGGCGCGGCCCGGCCAGCAGATGCTGCTGCGAGGGCTTCTCTGGGCCGTGCTGATCCTGTTCGCCGTCTGGTTTCTGCTGCCTGCCTATGTGGTGGTTGGTACCTCGATGAAAGAGCTGGAAGAGATCCGCAGCGGATCACTGCTGGCCCTGCCGCACGAGCTGAACTTTACCGCTTGGCGCCACGCCTGGAGCGAGGCCTGCATCGGCGTCGAATGCACCGGGCTTGAACCCTATTTCTGGAACTCCGTGCGGATGGCCCTACCTGCGGTGGCGATTTCGACCCTCTTGGGGGCGCTGACCGGATTTGCCCTGACCAAGTTCCGCTTTCGCGGCGCCAATCTGGTGTTTGCCCTGATCCTGTTCGGCTGTTTCGTACCGTTTCAGGTGGTGATCCTGCCGATGGCGCAGACGTTGGGACGGCTTGGCATCACCAACACGGTCTACGGGCTGATCCTGGTGCATTCGGTCTATGGCCTGGCCTTCACCACGCTGTTCTTCCGCAATTATTATGTCACCATCCCGGATGAGCTGGTGCGTGCGGCCACCATCGACGGCGCCGGGTTCTTCACCATCTTCTGGCGGATCATTCTGCCGCTGTCGCCGCCGATCATCGTGGTCTCGGTGATCTGGCAATTCACCCAGATCTGGAACGACTTCCTGTTCGGGGCCAGCTTTACCACCGGCGGTGCGCAGCCCGTCACCGTGGCGCTGAACAACCTGGTGAACACCACCACCGGGGTCAAACAATACAATGTGGACATGGCGGCGGCGCTGATCACCGCAGCTCCCACGCTTTTCGTATATATCGTCGCGGGCCGCTATTTCGTGCGCGGACTTACCGCTGGCTCGGTCAAAGGATGAGGATAGTCACATGGCGTCTCTGACAATCAACAACGCGGTCAAGCGGTACGGCACGGTCGAAGTCCTGAAAGGTGTGTCGATCGATCTTCAGGATGGAGAGTTTCTTGTGCTGCTTGGTGCCTCGGGCTGCGGGAAATCCACGCTGCTCAACATGATCGCCGGGCTGGAAAGCGTGACTGAGGGCGAAATCAGCATCGGCGGGCGCGTTGTCAACGATGTGCACCCGAAGGACCGCGACATCGCCATGGTGTTCCAGTCCTACGCGCTTTACCCGACCATGACGGTGGCACAGAACATCGCCTTTGGCCTTGAGATGCGCGGCATGCCCAAGGCTGAGCGCAAGGAGCGGGTGTTGGAGGTCGCGAAGATGCTGCAGATGGATCACCTGCTGGACCGCAAACCGGGCCAATTGTCCGGCGGTCAGCGGCAGCGGGTCGCCATGGGCCGGGCGCTGGTACGCGATCCCGAGGTGTTTCTGTTTGATGAACCGCTCAGCAATCTGGATGCCAAACTGCGGCTTGAGATGCGCACCGAGATCAAGCGCCTGCACAAGCGGCTGAACGCCACCATGGTCTATGTTACCCACGACCAGATCGAGGCGCTGACCCTCGCTGACCGGATCGCCATTCTTAAGGATGGTGAGGTACAGCAGCTGGCCAGCCCTGCGGAAATATACGAGCAGCCCGCGAATATGTTCGTGGCCGGGTTGGTCGGATCCCCGCCGATGAACTTCATCGAGGTGGTGCCGCAGCCTTCGGATCGCGGTCCGGTGGCGGAAATCACCGTGCGGGCAGAAGGGGTGGATCAGACCGTCGTCCTGGACCTTTCCGCCCATGCCGCACAGCTTGAGGGACGGATGGGGCAGAAACTGGTTCTGGGGCTGCGCCCCGAGATGATCACCCAGTCCTCCATTGCAGCCTCGGGGCAGGTGGTGCCCTGCGAGATCGACGTGACCGAGGCGACCGGCGCAGACACGCTTTGTGTTCTGACCTGGAACGGGAAGGAAGTGCTGGCGCGCGGGACCTCAGGCTACGCTATGATCCTTGAGGGCACCATGGACTTTGCCATCAGCCTGGAGCGGGCGGTGCTGTTCGATCCGCAGACTGGTGCTCGCCTCGGTTGATTTTTCCCTGCAGAGCCTCCCGCCGGTCCATGTTGCGATATCTTAACGCAATGCGGCGGGGGCGTGGCACGATCGCCTGAACCTGGCCCGTTAAACGGGGTGGAAGCGGGCCAAGATTCGCCACATTCCCCGCGATTCACCCCCGGATTCGCGACTTTATTGACAAGAAGTTTCCTCTCACCCCCCTATTTCACGCCCTATAGACGAAGAATTCACTCATATTTTTTGGGCGTTTGACTAAAATTTTCGGACAATCCGCAAGCTTTGTTAGGCTTTTCCAAAGGAATTGTTCATGCTGAAGAGGGAAAAGCCGGGGGGTTAAGGGTTTGTTTACCGCGTCATATTCTGTCCATCATTTCGTCCAGTCCACGCAAGATTGAGCCGCATTCCAGCCGCAGGCCTCCAACAGGATGCAGGTGTGGAAAGTGGAGTGGATGACAATGAGACTAAGAGCTGCGATAGCGGCGGTCTGCCTGTCTTTCGGGCTGTCCGGCGGCGCCGAAGCCGATGAGCTTCGTCCAAGCGTCAATTCGATGCCGGGCTGGGAGGCCGTAGGCCGTCTCAATATTGCCGGGCGCAATATGTGCACCGGATCCCTAATTGCGAATAACCTTGTGCTGACGGCGGCCCATTGCCTGTTCGATCCGTCAACAGGGCGCAGGGTAGACCCCAGGACAATCAAGTTTGAAGCTGGCCTGAACGGACAACGGGTGAAGGCGTCGCGAACTGTAACCAAGGCGGTTCTGCATCCGGGTTACCGGACCGGCAACGGCGGCGTGGCGCAGATCGGCAGCGATCTGGCGGTGCTGCGGCTCAATAGCCCGATCAGTGCCCGCGAAATCCGGCCTCTGGACCTGTCGTGGCATGCCGACCGGGGGGATGTGGTCGGGGTTCTGTCCTATTCGCATACCCGGGCGACCAGACCCAACCTTGAGCGTGGATGCCAGGTGCTGGCGAAACAGCACCAGACGTTGGTGATGTCCTGCCGGGTTGATTACGGCGCTTCAGGCTCTCCGGTGTTCGAGGTTACCGCAGGTCACGCGCCACGACTGGTGTCGGTGATTTCATCAAAGGCGGCCATCGGATCCAGAAGAGTGTCCCTCGGGTCGGTTCTGGACGGCACACTGCGGACATTGATGCAACGGGCCGGTTGATCCGGAAACCGTGCCTGCGCGCGAAAAGAAATTTCGCGTATGCCCGCCTGCAGAATGAGGTCGGGACTTGCGCAGAGGGAAGACCGGCTAGGGGCAGTTCACCTATGGGACAGATAGTCCCGAAATATTTGACCATACAGATATACGCGGCAAAGGCGCCGCAGTCTTAGGGTTCACGGAACGCTTCACGTGATTTGTAGAGCGGTTTGAGAAGGTAATTCAGCACGGTCTTGGAACCTGTCTGAAGTTCTGCCGTTGCGCGCATGCCGGGGCGGATCTCGATGGATTGCTGGCGCTGGGTGAAGCCGGATCTGTCGACCCGTACAGTCACCCGGTAAAACGGTTCTGCCCGGGGGTTGCGATCATCCTCGAAGGTATCCGCCGAAACAAAATCCACTTTCCCCTTCAGCGCGCCATAGATCGTATAGTCATAGGCCGACAGTTTGATCGTGGCGTCCTGGCCGGGTTGCACGCTGGCGATGTCCTTGGGGTTCACACGGGCTTCGACGAACAGCTCTTCACCCAGCGGGATGATCTCGAAAATCTCTTCACCGGGGCGCACCACGCCGCCGATGGTGGTTACAGCCAGGCTGTTGACGATGCCAGACATCGGCGCGGTGATGATGGTCCGGTTCAGCTGGTCTTGCGCAAGACGCAGCTCCTGGCGCAGCGAGGCCAGCTTACGCAGGGCTTCGGAGTATTCCTCGGCCAGGTCCAGCTCGTTCTGGGTGCCGATTTCATTGTATTTGGCCGCGGCATCGGTGGCCGATTTCTGCGCCTTGTTGACCTCAGTCAGGGCCACGATATTGGTCTTGTAGAGACGTTTGAGGTTCTCCAGCTCCTCGTTCAGCTGGGTCATGATGGCATGCGCGCTTTCCCGGCGGCTGTTGAAATCCGTCTGGCGTGCCTTCAGCAGCGCGCGTTCAGAGGCCAGAATTTCAGGAGAGCGCTGGGTCAGATGGGCCGGGACATTGAACTCAAAAGCGCCGCTCATCTCGGCCTCAAGCCGGTATTGCTTGATCTCCAGCGCGTCGATCTGCTCCTGCAGTTCGTCAGCGGCAGCACGGAATTTTGTGTCCTGCAGCTTGCCCAGCACCTGACCGGCCTGCACCACGTCGCCCTGGCGGACGAACAATTCGCCCAGAATGCCGCCTTCGAGGTTCTGTACGATCTGCGCCCGGGACGAGGATACGACCTGGCCTTCACTGCGTACGATTTCATCGACTGAGGCAAAGGCCGCCCAGGTGAGGAAGATCACCAGCGCCGCCCCAACCAGATGAATGATCCGGCTTGAACTGCGCGAGCTTTCCATCAGGTCAAAGTGGCTGGTGGCTGTCATTTCTTATCTCCCGCCGCAAGATGGGCAAGTACCTGATCGCGGGGGCCGTCCACGACCATGCGCCCGGCCTGCAGGATCAGGGTCCGGTTGGTCAGCGACAGGATCGGCATCCGGTGGGTCGCGATGACTGCCGTGCGGCCCTCCAGCCAGCTTTCCAGGCGGCTGACCATGGTGCGCTCCAGCGTCTGGTCCAGCGCCGCCGTCGGTTCATCCAGCAGGACAACCGCAGGGTTTTGCAGCCACAGGCGTGCCCATCCGATGGACTGGCGCTGGCCGATCGACAGACCGCCGCCACCATCGCCGATTTCCAGATCCAGCCCCTTGTGGTGGCTGCGCACAAAGGCGCCGAGTCCGGCGAAATCCAGGGCCTCCATCAGGCGGCTGTCGTCGCGTTCCAGCTGGCCAAGGTTTAGGTTGTCGCGCAGGGTGCCCGCCATCAGGCGCACATCCTGGCTGAGATAGCCGATGTTGCGGCGCAGATCGCGCGGGTCGATCTGGCTGATGTCGGTGCCATCGACCATCACGCGGCCTTTTTCAGGTGCGTAAAGACCGGACAGTAGCTTTAACAGAGTGGATTTGCCGGAGCCGTTGACGCCAAGGATGGCGACACGTTGGCCGGGCAGGATCGCCACGGCGGGCACGTCCAGCGTCGGGGCGGCATCGGGATCGTAGCGGAATACCACTTCGCGCAGGTCGAACCGGCCCGTGAGGGTATCGCGGCGCAGATAGCTGCGCTGGCTGTCGTTTTCCTGGGGCGCGGTGGCGATAGCCTCCAGCCCTTCGAGGGCAGCCTTGACGTTGCTCCAGCGCGCCAGCGTGCCGGCAAACTGCGTCAGCGGTGCCAGCGTGCGGCTGGTCAGGATGCCGGTGGCGATGATGGTGCCGACGGTGAATTCCCCGGCAAACACCATCAGCGTACCCAGCACCACGGCGACGATATAGGTGGCCTGTTGCACACCTTGAGACCAGTAGGTGAGGGCGCTGGACAGGCGGCGCTGCTCGGTCGAGGAATGGGAGGACAGCACGTTCAGTTCATCCCAGAGCCGCAGAACCCGGTCCTCGCCGCGCTGGGTTTTCAGAGTGTCGAGTTCGGTCACCACCTCGTGCAGCAGGCGCCCGGCCTTGGCATTGGCGCCTTGGGTCTGACGGGTGAGGGCGATCATGCGTTTCTGCATGAAGTAGGCCGGCAGCAGCATCAGCAGCCCGCCTAGCACGATCACCCAGACAATCGGCCCTGCGATCGAGGAAACCAGCAGCAGGAACACCGCGATGAAGGGAATGTCGGCCAGCGTCGAGATGGTCGAGGAGGTGAAGAATTCACGGACCGAGCCGAAATCGCGCATCGCGGCAAACAGGCCTGAGGGCGGCAGGGGCTTCTTGTCCGAGCGCATGCCGATGATCCGGCGCATCAGACTGTGCTGCACCGAGAGTTCGATCTGGCGGCCTGCGGTATCCGTCAGTCGGGCACGGGCCACTTTCAGAAGCGCCTCCAGCATGATGGCCAGAAAGGCGCCGATGGCGAGAACCGACAGCGTTGCATGCGATTGGTGCGGCACGACGCGGTCATAGACCTGCAGCGAAAACAACGCGACCGAGACGGCAAGCACGTTGGCCACCAGCGAGCCAAGCATGATTTCGCCCACCTGGCGGCGATATTTGGGGAATTCGCCCCAGAACCAATGGCTGTTTTCCAGCTGCGGGGTATGGCGTGCGGCCATTTGCGACACGGAGGCACGGGCAGTCAGAACCTGTCCCGTGAAATAGGGACTGAAGTCGCCAAGAGGCACTTCGGTGCGATTGTCGGGGCAGCTGGTGTCATAGATGGTCAGAAACTGACCGGTCTGCTCCAGGACCAGAACGCATTGCCCGCCTTGCATCATCGCCAGAGCGGGCCAGAGGCCGGGGGTGATTTTCTTCGTCTTTTGCAGCCGGGCCTTGAGCCCTGCAGAGCCGAGCGCCTTGGCGAGAACATTGGGCGAGGTGTCGCCCTTGCCGTCGCGCCAGAGGAAGCTGGCAATATCGCTGGTCTGAGTTTCGGCGCCTTTGAGGGCGGCAAGCGTTGAAATCAACTCGGCCCGGTGCCGGATCCGTTGATCAGCACCGGCGGCCGTTGCTTTGGTTGCCTGTTCGGCGGCACCATCGGCATTTTCCGGGGCGATCTCCGGCTGTAGCGGCGCATCTCCAGCAGTGTCGCCCAACGGCGCGGGGTCAGGGGCGCCGGTTGCGGCGATCTGCATGTCTTCGGGGTACAGCGGCAGCGGGTCGGCTGCCGGTTCCAGCGCAGGGCTGACAGTCATCGGCTCCGGCGCAGAGGCGGTGAACGGGGGAGGGGACAGAGAGGCAGACAGCTCCGGAGCAGGGGAGATCGGCACCGGCTGTGCCGCAGACTCAGCGTTCGCGGCCTTCTTGGGTCTTCTGAATTTTCCGGGGAACCTGATCATATTTTAGTCCCATCTGCCAACAGACCCATATCCCGCGACAGTTCCAACTGGATCAGGATGACTTCGTATTTGGCTTCGATATGTGCCTGTTCGCGGCGTATCAGCTCTTCGTAGATGGAGACGACCTCCATTACCGGGCGCTGACCGGCTTCGTATTGAGATTTGAACAGCTTATAGGTTTCGCGGCTGGCACGGGCGAGGGCAGCGGTTTCGCTTTCTTGCCGGATATATGAGGCAAGACGCTGCATCTGCCGGGAATAGGTGCGGCGGGCGTCTTCCTGGGCCTCGCCAATGGTGCGGCGGGCGGCTTCCTTGCTGGCTTCGAGCGCCTTCAGGGCGGCAGGCGTGCCAAGGCCAAGAGGTGTCGCCAGATCAAGGGTCAGACCGGCGCCGGACCCATCGGTGGTGGCGTTCCCGGCAGCAGCGATCTGCGGCAACAGGCCCGCGCGGCCAGCCTTAGCCTCGGCAATCGCGCGATCGGCTTCGGCTTGGGCTTTCAGCACGTCCAGAAAGGCGGTCTGTTGCGGCGGGGTGCCAAGATCCATACGGGCAGGCTTTTCCGGGAACCTTTGACCGGTCATGGCCTGAAGCTCGGCCCGCGCGGTGGCGGCGGCGTCCTGCGCGGTGGCCCGCGCCGTGCGCAGCCCGCTGATCTTGCTGTCCACCACGTTGAGATCGGACTGATCGTTCAACCCGCCATCGACACGGCCTTTCACGATGCGGCGGAACTCGCTCATCTGGCGGATGGCGCGGTCCAGATAAGCGGCCTTTTCGTCGCCGCGCAGACCTGCAGAGTATAGACCAACTGCAGTCTGGACCCGCGTGTTGATGTCGATTGACAGATTGACGGCCGCGACCTCGACGTCGGCGGCGGCAAAGGCGCGTTCTGCCTTGCGGCGGCCATTGTCGAATAGGATCTGTTCGATCAGGATCCCGGCCACCAGATCGCCAAGGTCCGTCAGGCTGACAGAGGGACCGATGGTGGGCAGCCAGTTCTTGGATTTTGCCTCGGCGCGCAGTTTGGCGCTGATCAACTCGGCTTCGGAGGCGCGGGAGGACGCTTCGATCGCGGCATCCCCAACCCGGCGATAGACGCTGTTGGGTTCCAGCAGGGACTTGCGTTGCATCAGGGCCGAAATCACCTCGGAGCTGTTCTCGCCCTCGGTCTGCGCAAAATTGCTGGAGGTTCCGGCAACGGCATCGTCACCGCCGCCCAGCAGGAACGGCGATTGCTCTGCGCAGGCCGACAGGCTGCACAACAGCGCAATCACTCCAGCGGATCGTCCCAAGTGCATCCTGCCCTTTGCCCTTCTTCTGCGTCGCCGGTTTTCGGCTTGTCGTTGGTTCCGGCGGCAGGGAAAACCCGTCGCCGGAACATGTCGTCAGATGAGAACGTTGACGTCCTGGTCCACCAGCAGTTTGGTGCCATCGTCACCGACGGTGTAGACGTTGTAGATCTGTCCATCGACGGCCTCGACGCCTGCGGCCGATGCATTGGCAACGGTCAGCGTGTCATCCGCCCCGCCATGCACGGTCAGAGTGTCGGAATTGCCCGACAGCGCCTTGATGTCGGCCTCGGTCAGGCTGAGCGAGACGTCGGAAGCATAGTCGAGGTTCAGAGCATCGATATTGAACTGCGGTAGCCCCGCATGATCCAGCGCGCCGCTGTTGGTCGCATTGTCCTCCAGAACGACCAGCGTGCTGGACGCGTTCTGAGCGCTATCTTCGCTAGTAATCACCAGATGGGTGCCGTCCGACACTGGGGTCGAGAAGGTGAACTCGGTTCCGAACACCGGGTCCTGATCGACGCTTGCGGTGGGGGCTGTGACCGAACCATCGCTATTAAGGGCATTCACCGTGTAGCTGTCGGTTGCGCCTTCGGTACTGATCCGGCGCACATCGCTGCTGGAGAAGGTCACGGCATCCACATCCGGCGTAGTGTAGCTGGTGTCGACCGTGAAGCTTTCGGTCAGGGACTGGACGTTTCCGGCCCCATCCGTCGCGGTGATCGTTGCGGTTGCGGTATAGTCGCCCTCGGGCAGGTCTGCAGCGGCAATATCGGCGCTCCAGTTGCCGGTAGCATCCACCGTCGCCGCATGGGTGACGCCAGCGATCGTGACCTGAACGGTGGATCCCTGTTCCACGGTGCCTTGCAGAGTGACGCCCGCCGCGCGTTCGGCGAGGTTGATGATATCGTCGGCGGTCTGGTCCGGGGCAACCGTCAATGGGTCGACCAGCGTGTCCAGCGCCACTGTATCCGTTGCGCTGGCGGTATTTCCGGCGCTGTCGACAATGGAGGCAGTGATCGGCAGTTCTGCGTTGCCCTGTGGGATCTGACCCGCCAGGAAAGTGGTGCTCCAGTTACCGTTCACATCCGCAACAACCTGGTTGCTGGCAGTGCCAAGCCCGACGGTAACCAGGAGGCCAGGGGTGGCGGTGCCGCTGATGTCGACGCCATCTGCGCGTTCGGTGGCGTTGATGATATCGTCGAGTTCCACCGGATCCGGCGATATAGTGACGGTGCCAGCTACAGTATCTACCCGCAAGGCAGAGGAGGCGGAGGCGGTGTTTCCGGCGATATCCGTGGCCCCCACGGTGACGGCGCTGTCGTATTCACCGGGAGGGATGGCACCCGGTTCAAAGGTTGCGCTCCAGTTGCCGGAGGCATCCACCAATGCGTCGCGGGTGACGCCCGCTAGGGTAACCGAAACCTCCGCTCCGGGCTCTGCGACACCGGTCAGGGTGACGCCGACTTCGGCTTCGGCAGCGTTGACGATATTGTCACCGCCTGCCAGTCCGGGATCAATTGTCACCGCGGTTTCGGTGTCGACGCCAATGGTTTTGGTGACGGTTGAGACGTTTCCAGTGGTGTCCGTTGCAACGGCCGAAACGGTGGCATCATAGGTGCCGATTCCGATCTCGGCCGGGGAGAAGGCCGATGACCAGCTGCCGTCAGCTGCGGCGGTGACTGTGTGGCTGATACCTTGGAAGGTGACAGCAACTGTTGCGCCCGGATCGGCCATGCCGGTCAGGGTCACGCCAGCGGCTTGCTCGGAGGCATTGATGGTATGATCATCGCCCACCTGCGTGTTGATCGTGACGCGGTTTTCGGTGTCGATATGCACCGTATGGGTTTCGGTGGCGCTGTTGCCTGCTGCATCGGCCGAGGTCACAGATATGGTGCTGTCATAGACGCCGTCAGCGATATGTTCGGCGCCGTAGATTACCGACCAAGTGCCGTCGTTCGCAACGGTTGTGGTTCGCGTAACACTCTGGAAATCAACAGAGATTGAGGCGCCAGCTTCGCCGGTTCCGGTCAGGCGCACGCCGTCAAAGAGTTCGATGAAGTTGATCTTATCGTCACCTTCGACGGTGTCGATGCCGATGGGCGGCGCAATGGTGTCGACGACCAGCACATCATGATAGGTATTGCGGTTGCCGAACTCATCTGTGGTTCGGATCCGCACGGCGGTCTCGTATTCGCCAGTGGGAATATCGGCAGGATCAAAGGTGACAGACCAGGTGCCATCGTCGTTGACCGTGGTGCGTTGGGTGACGTTGTTGATCCGCACGTTCAGACGGGCGCCGGGCTCGCCGTTGCCGGTGATGACCGGGCCATCGGCTTGCTCGATCGCATTGACGATATCACCGGTGGACTGGGTGCCGCTGGTGACCTCGGCCTCGGGCGGGGTGGTGTCGATGATCACCGTCGGCCCGTCTAGGTTGAAATCATTCCCGTCCGGGTCGGTGACCTCGACTGTGGTATCATAATTGCCATCCGGCGGCAGATCGTTGATCGCGATTGTCGCCGTCCAGGTGCCGTCATCGCGGATGGTCACTGTTTCCGTATGGCCGCCGATCAGAACCCGCACCTCAGAGCCTGGGGTGCCGGTGCCGGTGATCACGACCGGATCGTTGGTCGAGCCGGCGATAGGGTAGACCGCATCGGGGTCGTCCACCGTGGGCACCCGGCCGCGGCCCGGAGGCGTTCCAGTCTCGCTGTCGTCTGTGACCAGTACGGCGGTGCCGACTACCCCAGCCGCTGCGACACCGGCGGCGCCAAAACCACCCAGCAGCGGCGCTGCCAGCGGGGCGATCACCGGTTCGATGCGGTCGACATCCAGGAACACCAGTTCGTCATAGGCGCTCCATTTCCCGGAGAGGTCCAGTGTTTCGTAGCTGGCAAACAGCATGCCATCGGCCTTGTCCTCCAGCACAACCTCGATGAACTGGCCATCGGCGCTGAGGAACAGGTTCTTGCCACCGGTCGCGCCGTAACTGAAGAAGTTGTCCAGCACGAGGGTCTGGCCATCGGCCAGCACGATATGCAGATCGGCGCCATGCCGTGCGTAACTTTCGACCGCGGATCGGCCAAGGTTCAGGGAAATGTCTTTTGTTTGAGAGACGTTCAGGTGGGCCGGCGTACCTTCAGCAAACACACCCTGTACGGTCGTTCCCGTCATATCGCGGGAAATATATCCAACACTACTCATTTTTTTGCTCGCTTATAGACCGGACAACGCCGCCAAAGCGGGTCACCTGGTTCATTGCCTGTATCGTCTTGCCCAACGGCCGTCTTTGCGGCCTTATTGTGGGCATAATGCGTCAATTTTGGGTCTTATGTCTACATTTTAAGTAACATGAAACTCTTTCAAGCGGTGGGAATAGTGGCTTTGCCGCCGCATTTGGCTCAATTCTATTAAACTTTGTAGCGTTTTTGCGCCAGTTCTTACCAAATGGTTAACGGCTTTGTGAGGCGTTTGCAGGATGTTGGCAGTCCCAAGGCGGTCTCATGTCTCTGGGCGCGAGGATGCAGGGGCGGGGACGGGGGCGCAGTTTGATCCCGAAAACGGGCGCGCGGGGAACGCCTTGTTTCCAATGTCAAATTTTCGATGTTATCACGGAGGCATTGCTGCAACGATCAGACCCCACTGGTCTGACATCATCAACGCGCGAGGTCTGAAATCGATGACGCAACTCTTGGCTGACTACCGTCAACTTGCCGCTGCCCTAAAGGTGGAGGCCATCGCACTGGTGCCCGGGCCGAATTTCACGCGGGCCCTCGGTCACAGTTTCATGAGCCATGAACGACCTTTCGTTCTGGTGATACCTGCCGAAGGCAAACCGGCCGCGATCGTTCCGAACCTTGAACTTGGCTCCTGGGAGCAGGTCGGCTTTGATGGGGCGGTTTTTGATTGGCGCGATCAGGATGGCTATGCCGGGGCCTTTGCGGCGCTGGCGGCGCATCTGCCGATGACCCGGCTGGCCGTCGAAGGACAGGTGATGCGGGTCTTTGTGCATCACGCGCTGAAACAGGCGATGCCCGATGTCGAAATCATCGATGCCGAACGTCAGATCTCGGGACTACGGATGATCAAGACGGCGGCTGATATCGCTGCGCTTGAGGCGGCTATCAGCCTGTCAGAGCGTGCGCTGCATCGGGTTCTGGAAGGCGTGCGTGTCGGCCAGACCGAGAAAGAGATCGAAAGTGCGCTGATCCAGGCTCTGTTTGCCGAAGGCGCCGACGACCTGGCCTTTACCCCTATTGTTGCGGCCGGGGACAATTCCGCGCGCCCCCACGCGCACGCGCGCGCCGATTACAAGGTACAGTCCGGTGATGCACTGCTGTTCGATTTCGGCGGCCGCAAGGACGGCTTCTGCGCCGATATTACCCGCACCGTTTTTGTTGGCGAGGTCAGTGACGAAGGTCGCGCGGTTTATGACACGGTGCTGCGCGCCAATCTGGCTGGGCTGGAGGTGACGCGGGCCGGGGTCACGGCGCATGAGATTGATGATGTGGTGACCGGCGTTCTGGAAGCCTCGCCCTATGCCGACCGGATCCGCACCAAGACCGGGCATGGGCTTGGCCGCGATGTCCACGAAGCACCCTATATCATGCGTGGCAATCAGCAGGAGCTGCCCGCAGGCACGGTCTACACCAATGAGCCGGGTCTGTACGGGCCGGGCCTGTTTGGCGTGCGGATCGAGGATGACGTGCTGATAACCGGGGACGGCTGCCGCACGCTGACCACCTTCCCCAAGGAGCTGATGATCGTCGGCTGATCTGACGCCACGCGGAAATGGGGGGCGAACCCGTGCTTCAGGTGGCGGATTGCAACTGCGCCTGAAGCGAGGCCTTGGCATCCTGAATATGAGCAAAGGTTAGCCGCGCGGCGGTCTCCGCCTCTCCTGTCGCGCAGGCCTGCAGGATGGCGCGGTGTTCTTCGGTGCTCCGGTCGACGCCGCCGCTCATCACCAGTTGCGCGCGCAGGTAGCGGTCCACCCGGTCCATGGCGTTTTCGATGACCTGAATGTGGTAGGGCATGCCGCTGACGCTATAAAGGGCGCCGTGGAATTTGCGGTTCAGTTGCCCCCAGATCATAGGATCGTCCGAGGCGGCAAATTTCTCCAAACAGGCCTCGGCGCTTTGCAGGGTGTCCGGTGTCATATTCGGAACCGCCTGGCGGATCACATCGGCTTCCAGCTTGGCCCGCAGATCGAAAACCTCGCCCGCCTCCTGCATCGACAAAGTGGCGACCACCGCGCCCTTGTAGCGCTGGGTTCTGACCAGCCCCTGCTGTTCCAGCCGGGTCAGGGCCTCGCGCACCGGAAAGCGGGAGGTGTGAAACGCCTTGGCGATCTCTTCCTGGCGCAGCGGTTCGCCATCGGCAAGATCGCCCTGGATGATGGCCTTGCGTAGCGCGTCAAAGATGACCGTCGCAGCACTGGCTGTCTGTGAAATATCCGTGGCCTGAAACTTCACGCCTCTGCCTCATCTGTCTTGCGGTGAACCGGCCCCTCTATACAGGGCTTCTGCTCAGCTGTGAAAGCGGCAAAGCAAACGCCGCGAGCCCAAGGGACCCGCGGCGCTGATTGGTAACCGGGCTGGCCTGTCTCAGAATTCCACGACGGCGCGGATGGATTTGCCTTCGTGCATCAGGTCGAAGCCGTGGTTGATTTCGTCCAGCGACAGCTTGTGGGTGATCATCGGGTCGATCTCGATCTTGCCGTCCATGTACCAGTCGACGATCTTCGGCACATCGGTACGGCCCGAGGCGCCACCGAATGCGGTGCCGCGCCAGCTGCGGCCGGTGACCAGCTGGAAGGGACGGGTGGAAATCTCGGCTCCGGCAGGTGCCACGCCGATGATGATGCTTTCGCCCCAGCCCTTGTGCGCGGCTTCCAGCGCGGTGCGCATGACCTGCACGTTGCCAGTGGCGTCAAAGGTGTAATCGGCGCCGCCACCGGTCAGTTCAACCAGATGCGCCACCAGATCGCCCTCCACCTCGGCGGGGTTGACGAAATCGGTCATGCCGAAATGCGTCGCCATTTCGACCTTGCCGGGGTTCAGGTCCACGCCCACGATCTGGTCAGCACCCGCGAGCCGCAGGCCCTGGATCACGTTGAGACCGATGCCGCCCAGACCGAACACGATGGCGGTGGAGCCGATTTCGACCTTGGCGGTGTTGATCACCGCGCCGATGCCGGTAGTGACGCCGCAGCCGATGTAGCAAATCTTGTCAAAGGGTGCGTCCTTGCGCACCTTGGCCAGCGCGATTTCCGGCACAACCGTGTGGTTGGCGAAGGTCGAGCAGCCCATGTAGTGATGGATCGGGGTGCCATCCAGCATCGAGAACCGGGTGGTGCCATCGGGCAGCAGGCCGGCGCCCTGTGTGGTGCGGATCGACTGGCAGAGGTTGGTTTTCGGGTTGAGGCAGTATTCGCATTCGCGGCACTCAGGTGTGTAAAGCGGGATCACGTGATCGCCCACTTCCAGGCTGGTGACGCCTTCGCCGACTTCGATCACCACGCCTGCGCCTTCGTGGCCCAGGATGGCGGGGAAGATGCCTTCGGGGTCATCGCCCGAGCGGGTGAATTCGTCGGTGTGGCACAGACCGGTGGCCTTGATCTCTACCAGAACCTCACCCGCTTTGGGGCCTTCGAGGTTCACGTCCATGATTTCAAGCGGTTTGCCGGGAGCAACGGCAACGGCGGCACGGGTGCGGATCATGTTTGGGTTCCTTCGCTTCTGTCTGGCGGCCGACGGGCCGGGTGTTCTGTGGCATGAGGCATCATGCGCTGGCGGACCTTTTGGCCCTGCTTTTGCCAGCGTTACATTCGCCACACTATGGGCGCAAGCACCCCTGTTGCACGGATTTTCACCAGCAAGAGGGCGTATTGTATAAAACCGGCGCTTGCGTGCAGCTCTGCGTCATCCGGGCTTGTGTGGCCGTTTCGGAGGGGAAGATCTGCAATGCCTTTTACGCCTGCCTGTCTGGTGGTGCTTGTACGGGCGATGACCGACTATAGATGAAAGGGATGACTGCGATAGCGCCCTATGCGACACCGGGATGAAGGAGGCACCATCATGAATATCGGAGACGTTGCAGCCCGTTCAGGGCTGCCTGCCAAAACCATTCGGTATTACGAGGACATCGGCCTCATCAAACCCATGCGCAGCGCCAACGGCTATCGCAGTTTTGCCGAAACCGACCTGCATAAGCTGGCCTTTCTGGGGCGGGCGCGGGCTCTGGGCTTTACCATCGAAGACTGCCGAATGCTGATGGCGCTCTATGAGGATGAAAGCCGCGCCAGCGCCGATGTGAAACATCTGGCGCAGGAGCACCTGGGCAAGATCGAAGCCAAGATCGCCGATTTGCAGGCGATGCGCGATACACTGACTGAACTGGTGCATTGCTGCGCTGGGGACAACCGGCCAGATTGTCCAATTCTGAAAGATCTGTCCGGCGAATTCTGTGCAAAGGAAACCGGCGCGGAGTAGCGTCGGTTCTTGCGCGTTGTCGGTACGATCCGCGTCAGCGCCAGATCGGATTGGACCAGGCCCGCTTGCCGGACCGGTCAATCACGGTAACCCGCAGCCAAGGGCTGTCTTTCAGACGGTCCAGCGAAATGCGTGCCTGTGTCAGGGCAGTGCCATGCTGCAGCGTTGCGGCAGAGCCATGTCCCTGCACGATGACAGAGGATGCCGGGCTGCATGCCACATCGATATGCCCGCCGTTCAGCGCCACAGCCTTCAGCTCGGGCCCTTGTGAAGAATAGAAATGCCCGTCCTTCAAGGCCTCTAGCAGCACATCGGGTTCGTTGGCTTCTGCCTTGACCATGACCCAGCCGCCGAAATGATCGGGGCCAGCGAAATGAGCGTCATCGGTGGCGATGAGGTTCAGGTCGCGCCCATCAGAGAGCAGAAGGTCGGCGACATGGCCGCCTTCGCCGCGATCAGTGCCGACGGCGCAGGTGTGGTTGTAGATCTCCACCGCGTGGGCCGCTTCTATGCTGCGCGCATCCGACAGTGTCATGCCCGACCAGTGCGGATGGGCGATGGTCACGAAAGCCCCGGCCTCGCGGGCGCGCCGGGCGATTTGCGGCCCGGTTTCCTGGCCTTCAACGGGGTGAAAGTCAGGCGAGTGGGACGGCGCAAAATCCGCGGGCAGGCCGACGGCGAGAATGTGCCACAGCTCACCGTTTTCCATGGCGCCGGAATGCAGTTCGGCGCCGGGCAGGGTGGTGAAGACCGCGTCCCTAAAGTCGCGCGTGTCGGTGATGGGATAGTCAAACCGCCCGACGAAATGATCGGTCAGCGCAATGAAATCATAGCCTTCCGCCTTGTAGCGGCGGCAGACCTCTGCCGGATCCAGAACCCCGTCCGACCGGTTCGAATGGCAATGCAGATTGCCGCGGAAAAACTCTCCGGGGGCGGCAAAGGCGGGGTGCAGCATGGGGTGTCTCCTGTCCGTGTTCCCCGGCTGGTAGCGGTCTTTGGCAATGGTTTTGTGACACGAGAAGGAGAAGGAACGCGCGCGGCAACCCCCTGCCTAAGAATAGGCAGCGCCGAGGGAGGAGCGGCTCGAGAGAAACGGGGTGCCGCGCGCAGGGGGGATGTAGGCCGAGGACGCCGGGCCCGCAAGGGGGGCGGCAGAGGTGACGCAACGGTCCGGCCTGATCAGATCGGACCGTTGCGTATTGTATAGGCGGTTTGAAGCGGGCCTGCGAGAAACAGACCCCAAGAACAACTCCGCGTGAACAGGCTGCGCCCGGCTCAGGCCGGGCGCAGTTCCAGAATTTCCCGCGCCTGCTGCCAGGTGGCAACGGGGCGTTCGTACTTCTCACACAGGTCAGCCGCGCGTTTGACCAGGGCCGCGTTCGACGGCGCCATGGTGTTGCGATCAATGCGTAGGTTGTCTTCGAGACCCGTGCGGGTGTGACCGCCTGCGGCAATCGCCCATTCGTTCAGCATGATCTGACCCGGACCAATGCCGGCACCGCACCATTCGGCATCGGGGGCAAGACGTTTGACCGTCTGCACGTAGAAATCGAAGGTTTCCTTGTCCACCGGCATCGCGTTCTTCACGCCCATGACGAATTGCACATAGAGCTTGCCCGGAATGGCGCCTTCACGGCTCATCTTCACCGCCTGATGGATATGGCTGAGGTCGAAGGCTTCGATCTCGGGCTTTACCTCATAGGTGCGCATTTCGGAGGCCAGCCAGTCGACCAGATCCGGCGGGTTCTCGTAGACGCGGGTGGGGAAGTTGTTGGACCCCACTGACAGCGACGCCATGTCGGGGCGCAGCGACAGCATGCCGCCGCGTTCCTTGCCTGCGCCGGAGCGGCCACCGGTGGACAGCTGCACGATCATGCCGGGGCAGTGTTTGTTCAGCCCTTCCAGCAGACGACCGAATTTTTCTGGGTCCGAGGTCGGCGTCTGATCGTCGTTGCGCACGTGGCAATGGGCGATCGAGGCGCCTGCCTCAAAAGCTTCCTGAGTGCTTTCGATCTGCTCGGCGATGGTAATCGGCACCGCCGGGTTATGTTCCTTGCGCGGTACCGAGCCGGTGATGGCCACGCAGATAATGCAGGGTTTGCTCAACTCTGTCCCTCCTCAGATGTCGAAGAATACGGTTTCATCGTCACCTTGCAGGCAAATGTCAAAACGATAAACCGTTTGCCCATCACGTTCGCTGCGCTTGGCGACCAAGGTTTCGCGACGTTTCTCCCATTCGATCAGGTTGATCACCGGGTCCGTCGCGTTGGCTTCGGCCTCGTCGTCAAAGTAAAGGCGAGTGTTGAGGCCGATATTGATGCCGCGCGCCACGATCCAGAGGTTGATATGCGGCGCCATCATCTGACCGTTGCGGCCCATAACCGGGCCGGGCTTGACGGTCTCAAACGCCCATTCCCCGGTTTCAAAGTTGGTGATCACGCGGCCCCAGCCGCGAAAGCCCTCTTCGACCTCGCCGGGATGTTCGGGATGGGCATAGACACCGGCGGCATTGGCCTGCCAAGCCTCCAGCAGCACGTCCTTCACCGGCGATCCGATGCCGTCGATTACCAGTCCTTCAATCCGGATCCGCTCGCCTGCGGCATTGGGGCCTGCGATGTCCTGACCCAGTTCCTGATCGTAGATCTGGAAACCGGCAGCACCCGGCGCAAGGCCGATATGGACGTAGGGGCCTGCGGTTTGCGACGGGGTTTCTTTCAGATAATCAAGCTTCTGTTGCATCAGTTCCCCTCCAGACGGTTTTCGAACAGGGTCGAGCGGCGACCACGCAGCACGATGTCGAATTTGTATGCGATGGTATCGAGCGGAATGGTCGCGTTGCGGTCCAGTCGCGCGATCAGCTGGTCGATGGCGTCCGGATCCGGGATCGTCGCCACGATGGGGCAGGTTTTGATCAGCGGATCGCCCTCGAAATAAAGCTGGGTGATCAGGCGCTGGGCAAAGCCGCTGCCAAAGACCGAAACGTGAATATGCGCCGGGCGCCAGTCGTTGACCCAGTTGCGCCAGGGGTAGGCACCGGGTTTCACGGTGCGGAAATAGTAATAGCCATCCTCATCCGTCATGGTGCGGCCACAGCCGCCAAAGTTCGGGTCGATCGGCGCCAGATAGGTGTCTTTCTTGTGGCGGTAGCGTCCACCGGCGTTGGCCTGCCAGACCTCGACCAGAGTATTCGGAACCGGGCGGGCGTTTTCATCCAGCACCCGGCCATGCACGATGATCCGTTCGCCAATGGGGCTTTCGCCCTGCTTGGCGTAGTTCGAGATCAGATCATTGTCGGTGGGGGCCAGGTCGCCATGACCGAAACGCGGGCCGGTGATTTCGCTCGGCGTGTTTTCCAGGCTGATCAGCGAAAACTTGGGCGAGCGCGCCACCGAGGTTTTGTAGTCCTTGTCATAGGCTGGCGGGTGCCAGCGGCGGTCGCGCTGGTAGAATTCAGCCATGTTCTGTGTCGATTTCGTCATTGTCCTATCCTCCTCAGGTCTTGGATGCCGGGGATGCGGCGGCTTCGGCATCCATTTCCGCATAGGTTTGTTTGGCCAGTTTCAGCGCATGGTTGGCGCGCGGCACCCCGGCGTAGATCGCCACGTGCTGAAACGCCTCGATCACATCGGTGCGGCTGGCGCCCGTGCGCGCGGTGGCGCGGATATGCATCGGGATTTCCTCGAAATTTCCCATCGCCGCCAGCAGGGCCAGGGTCAGCATCGACCGTTCGCGCTGGCCGATCCCGTCCGAGGCCCAAACGGTGCCCCAGGCGCCTTCGGTGATCAGCGTCTGAAAGGCCACGTCCATGTCGGTCTTGGCAGCTTCGGCGCGATCCACATGCGCATCTCCCAGCACGCTGCGGCGCACGGTCATGCCCTGATCGTAACGACTGTCGGTCATCCGGTCCTCCCTCGTTCATATGGTATGTACTATCGCATATCTAAATTGGACTGTATAATGCTGTGAATTGCATGATTTCATATTGGAAATGGTATGCGTCTGTCTGCACAGCTGAAGCTGCGCCATCTTGAGGTCTTCGTCGAGGTCGCCCGGCAGGATAGCGTCACCCAGGCGGCCGAGGCATTGGGCATGACCCAACCTGCGGTGACCCGCACCCTGCGGGAGCTGGAGGCCGTGGTCGGCAAGCCCTTGGTTGAGCGGCACGGGCGCGGTATCCGCCTGTCCGCCTATGGCGAGATGTTCCGCGACCACGCCGGGCGCAGTCTGGCGCTGGCACGGGACGGGGTGGCAATGCTGCAGGGGCTGGACGAGGCAGAAGGGCCACGGGTGGCTATTGGCGCTTTGCCGACCGTGTCAGCAACAGTGGTGCCGGATGCCCTGGCAGCGCTGCGTACCGAGGGTAGCCACAGCCGGTTTTCCGTGCGCACCGGGGACAATCAATACCTGCTGGACCAACTGCGGCGGGGCAATCTGGATGTGGTGGTGGGACGTCTGCCCGCGCCCGATCACATGGTGGGGCTGGATTTCGATCCGCTGTTCCGCGAACGGGTGGTCGCGGTCGTCGCCCATGATCATCCGCTGGCGGCGTTGCCGCATGTCCCGGCTGATGCCTTTGAGGGGTTCCCGGTACTGATGCCCTCGGAAGGGTCGATCATCCGGCCGTTGGTGGACCGCATGTTTCTGGAGCAGGGGATGACGGTGCCCCGTTTCCCGATCGAAACCGTTTCTGCCACGTTTGGGCGCCGGTTCACGCTGAAGCATCGGGCGATCTGGATCATCAGTCATGGTGTGGTGCGTGCCGATCTGGAGGAGGGCGTGCTGGCATTACTGCCGCTGAACACGGACAGCACGCTGGGTCCGGTGGGGCTGTGTATCCGCAGTGAACACCAGCTCTCTGCTGCTGCGGCGCGGTTCTGCGCAGCCTTGCGGGAGATTTGCGAGGCTTAGGCGCGCAGGCTGGCCAGCGCCATTTCTGCCAGATCGTCTGCGATGGTGTTGCGGAACTCCTGCCCGGCGCCGCGATCCGGCTGATACCAGAAGACCGGTGAGTTGAGCATCAGCATCAGCCCGGCAACCGTGACCGTCAGGTTGCGCTCGGGGAATATGTCTGCCTCGATACCCCGGGCGATCTGGTCGCGGAAGAGTTCGGCATACTGCCGGTGCTCTGCTCGCACCTGCGCCTGCATGCCCAGCTCAAACGCGTTGGAGGTTTTGGCGCGCGCGCCGGTATAGGTTTGGAGAATCACCTTGTGGTAGGGCAGGGAGCGCAGCACCTCCATCACATGGGCGCGGGCCATCCGTTCCAGACAAAGCTGCGGAGGCAGGGCATCATCGGCCACTGCGCTGACCGCCTGATAGGTGAACCGCGCGGCGCGCAGTTGTACCGCAGCCAGAAGCGCACCTTTGGAGGGAAAGTGATGATAAATCCGTCCCTTGGTCGATCCAAGGCTGGCCGCGATATCGTCGATGGATGCGGAATCGGCGCCCATCGTCATGAAACAATGGGCCGCTGCATCAAGAATTTCGCTTTTGGATGCGCTGATCTGTTCTAACATGATGCATCGCCTGACGTTGTCTGCTTGCGGGGCGGCGCGGCTGGAAGGGCCATTTCACCATCCTTGATCGCTGCTGCACACCATCGGGCGCGGAGCGAACAATAGGGGGGCATATGCTCAAAATATAGCCGCATTTTGCCATTTTGACGCTGGGTCTTAGCAATTGACAGGGGAAAAACATACTCAGTAGTCTGTTTTTAGACGCCAAGGGTTTCCGCCGCTTGAGGAGGCGCAGCGAAAACCCAGTAAAATAAGGCGCATTCGCCCGGCAATGACCGGGTCAGGAACCGCTCATGACGGGCGGGGGGAGGAAAATTTGGAAGTATTGCAGCTCCTGGTCAGCGGGCTCGCGAATGGCTGTGTCTACGGCCTGATCGCGCTCGGATTTGTGCTGATCTACAAAGCGACTGAAGCGGTCAATTTCGCTCAGGGCGATTTCATGATGCTGGGGGCATTTGTGACCCTTGGCCTTACCAATGCAGAATACATGGACCTGCCATTCTGGCTCGCCGCGCCGCTGGCGATTTCGATCATGGCGGTGCTTGGCTATCTGCTCGACTTTTTCATTCTGCGGCACCTGTTCGGGCAGAGCCAGACCGCAGTTGTCATCCTGACCATTGCGCTGGGCTTTGTGCTGCGCTTCGTGGCCGGGCTGATCTGGGGGCACGAGCCGCAGACGCTGGAAAGCCCGCTTGCGCTGGGCGATCTGCAACTGGGCGGCGTCGTGCTGGGCATGGCGGATGTCGCGGTGATCGTGGTCACCTTCCTGCTGACATGGTCACTCTATCAGTTTTTCCAGCGCACCAAGCTGGGGCTTGCCATGCAGGCGGCCAGTCAGAACCAGATGGCGGCCTATTTCATGGGCATTCCGGTGCGCCGGGTGCAGGGGCTTATCTGGGGGCTGGCGGGGGCAACCGCCGCAGTGGCAGGGATCCTTTTTGCCTCAAAGGGCGCCATTGATCCCAACGCCGGCCTCTTGGGCATCAAGGCCTTCGCGGCGGCTGTCATCGGGGGCTTCGGCTCGCTCCCCGGCGCGCTGGCCGGTGGTCTGATCGTGGGTGTGATCGAACCCTTCGCAGCACGGTATCTTGCGGCGGGCTATTCGCAGATCGCGCCTTATGCGCTGCTGCTGGCGGTGCTGGTGTTCCGTCCGCACGGCCTGTTCAGCCAAGTCCGAGTGAAGAAGGTCTGATCCCATGCGCATTCATTTCAAAACCACCTATGAACAGGATATCCGCCTGTTCCCCGACATGTGGACGGCCTGCGTTTATGGCCTTCTGATCCTGATTGCCTTTGGCCTGCCGTTCCTGATCAACGAGTTCTATATCGGCGAAGTCACCAACGTGCTGATCTGGGCGATTGCCGGTCTGGGTCTGATGCTGCTGACCGGTCAGACTGGTCAGGCCAGCCTTGGCCATGCGGCGTTTCTGGCCATCGGCTGCTACGCCAACACGATCCTGATCGAACAGGGGCTGCCGTTCATTCTGGCTTTCCCGCTGGCCGGTATCATCACCGGGATCGTCGGCGCCGTGATCGCTATTCCGGCCCTGCGGCTGCACGGGATCTATCTGGCGATTGCGACCATTGCCCTGTCGATCCTTGCCGATGACATTATCGTCCTTCTTGAGCCCTGGACTGGCGGCGTGTCGGGCAAGTTCCCGGACATGATCACCATTTTCGGGTTCGAGATTGAACGCTGGTCGATGCCGACCCGGTTCTACTATCTGGTGCTTGTCGTCACCATCATCTGCACACTGTTCTACCGCAACCTGCTGCGCTCGCCTTTGGGCCGTGCCTTTGCTGCGGTGCGTGACAGTGAGGTCTCGGCGACTGCTATGGGCGTTCACATTGCACGCACCAAGGCGACCGCCTTTGGCCTGTCTTGCATGATCACCGGCTGGGCCGGGGCGCTGATGGGATACTATGCGGGCACCTTTAACAACGAGACCTTCTCGATCGTGATTTCGATCACCCTGCTGATGATGATCGTGATTGGCGGCCTCGGCTCCATTCACGGGGCCTTCTTCGGCGCAGTTGTGGTGGCCTTCCTTCCGCAGGGTCTGTCGATCCTCAAAGACAGCGTGATCGGTGGCGGCGTCGCCATCCCGGGGCTGGAAACCGGCGTCTTCGGCATGATCCTGATCCTGTTCATCCTGTTCGAACCCATGGGCATCTACGGCCGCTGGCTGAAGATCCGGACATGGTTCGAATTGTTCCCCTTTGCGCGCAAGGACATGTTCCGTCGCCAGAAAACCTACCTGAAGACGGAGCGTTTGAGATGAGCCTTTTGGAGATCAAGAATGCAACGCTGAAATTCGGTGGCGTTGTGGCTGTGAACGATCTGTCCTTCTCGGTCGAGGAAGGCGAGGTCTACGCCATCGTCGGCCCGAACGGGGCAGGGAAGTCGACCGTGTTCAACCTGATTTCGCGGTTCTACGAACCTTATGCGGGCTCTTTCACCTTCGACGGGCAGAACCTGCTGGATCGCAAACCGGACGAGGTGGCGGATCTTGGCATTGCGCGGACCTTTCAGAACATTGAACTCTTTGATCACGCGACGGTGTTGCAGAACCTTCTTGTGGGGCGGCACCGCCACCGCAAGTCCACGCTGATCGAAGAGCTGTTCTTTGCGCCGCGTGTGCGCCGCGAAGAGCACCGCCACCGCGAGGCCGTGGAGGAGGTGATCGATTTCCTCGACCTGCAGCCCTACCGGAACAAGATGATCGCTGGCCTGCCATATGGCGTGCGCAAGGTGGTCGAACTGGGCCGGGCGTTGGCCTCGGGGCCGCGGCTCTTGTTGCTGGATGAACCTGCCTCGGGACTTTCGGTTGAGGAAACGCAGGACATGCGTTGGTGGATTGATGATATCCGCAAACAGATGGGGATCACCGTATTGATGGTGGAACATGACATGGGGCTGGTCTCTGGCGTGTCCGACCGCGTTCTGGCGCTGGCGGATGGGGCCAAGCTGGCCGAAGGCACCCCGGCTGAGGTGCAGTCGAACCCGGCCGTGATCGAGGCCTATCTTGGCGCGGGGGCTGTCTGATGGGAGAGCCTTTGCTGGAAATCAAGAACCTCGAGAGCTTTTACGGGCCGATCATGGCAATCCGGGGCGTGTCGCTGAAGGTGGACAAGGGGCAGATCGTCACCGTTCTGGGTGCCAATGGCGCCGGGAAATCCACCCTCCTGAAAACGATCTCGGGCATCATGGATCCTGAAAAGGGCGAAGTGCTGTTCGATGGCAAACCGATTCAGGGGCAGGAGCCGCACAAGATCGTCAGTCAGGGCATCGTACACGTGCCCGAAGGCCGCGAGGTCTTCCCGCTGCTGACGGTGAATGAAAATCTGAGCCTTGGCGCTTACACCCGGTCGGACAGGGCCGAGATCGAAAAGGACCGGGAGATGGTGTTCGACTATTTCCCGATCCTCGCCGAACGGCGCGACCAGGAGGCCGGGACGCTGTCCGGCGGCCAGCAGCAGATGCTGGCGATCGGGCGTGGGCTGATGCTGCGGCCCAAGATCATGCTGCTGGATGAACCCAGCCTAGGCCTTTCGCCGCTTCTGGTGCAGGAGATCTTTGCCATTCTGCGGCGGCTCAACGCCGAGGAACACGTGACCATGATGCTGGTGGAACAGAACGCCCGCATCGCGCTGGAACTGGCGGACGTGGGCTATGTGATGGAGATCGGCCGCATCGTGATGGACGGCACCGCCGACCGCCTGATGCAGTCCGAGGACATCCAGGCCTTTTATTTGGGCCACCAGGAAGAAGGCCAGCGCGGAGAGAAACGCTGGAAACGCAAGAAGACGTGGCGATGAGGGGGGAAGGGATGAACATGCAAAACCTTGGACAGACCGCACACCCGCAGGTGGTTCTCAACGGCGTTTCGTTCAACGCAGAGCCGGGCCAGCGCCCGGTGTTGGTGGACGGCTGTGACACCATCGTGAAACTGTTTCAGCTGCGTTGTCAGGCGCTGGGCGACCGAACTGCTCACCGCGAAAAGGATATGGGCATCTGGAAAGCCTATTCCTGGAACGATTACTGGGATCACGCGAAATGGATTGGCCTTGGCCTGATGTCGCTGGGTCTGAAACGCGGCGAGGTGGTGTCGATCTTAAGTGAGGACCGGCGCGAGTGGCTTTACTCCGATCTGGGTATTCAGGGTGTTGGCGGGATTGCCTCTGGCGTCTACACCACGGACTCTGCCTCGCAGCTGGCCTATCTGGTCAATGACAGCGACAGCCGGTTCCTGTTTGTCGAAAACGACGAACAGCTCGACAAGTACCTTGAGATCGCCGATCAGGTTCCGGGGCTGGCCAAGGTCATCATCTATGAACGCGAAGGGCTGCATGATCTGGATCATGAAAAATGCCTTTTCATCGAGGATCTGTACGAGCTGGGTAAAGCCTATGAAGCGCGCCATCCCGGCACCTTCGAGGCTGAAATTTCCAAATCCCAGCCCGAGGACACGGCGCTTCTGATCTATACATCGGGCACCACGGGCATGCCCAAGGGCGCTATGCTCAGCAATGAGAATATCCTTGCCTCGACCGAGGCGGGGGCGCGGGCGCTGGAAGTCTACAAGACAGACGATCAGCTGTGTTTTCTGCCGCTGTGCCACATCCTTGAACGCAACGTGTCGGTCTATTTCCCGCTCGCGGCTTCCAGCACGGTGAACTTCGCCGAAAGCCCGGAAACCGTGTTCGACAATATGCAGGAGGTCTCTCCGGCGACCTTTTTCGCGGTGCCGCGGGTTTGGGAAAAGATCTACTCCCGGGTCCTGGTTCTGGCGCAGGAAGCCACGCCGATTGGCCGTATGGCCTTCCATCAGGCGGTCAAGGCCGGGCGCAAGCGGGCGCAATACGTGATGTACGGAAAACCCGTCCCTTCGGGCGTGGCGGCGTCTTATGCCTTCTGGGATTTTGCGGTTCTGCGCAATCTGCGCCGGATGCTGGGCATGGACAAGATGCGCCGCGGCGGAACCGGCGCCGCGCCGATCTCACCCGAGCTATTGGAATGGTACTGGTCCATCGGTGTGCCGCTGATCGAAGGCTACGGCATGACCGAGAACGCCGGCCTGTCCACCATCAACACTTTCGACACCAACGCGCCGGGAACGGTGGGGCACGCGGTGCCGGGGGTCGAGGTGCGTATCGCGGAAGACGGGGAGATCCAGACCAAGGGGCTCAACAACTTCCAGGGTTACTGGCGCAACAATGAAAAGACCGCCGAGACCTTTACCACCGATGGCTGGCTGCGCACGGGTGATGTCGGCAGGCTGGATGACAAGGGCAATCTGACCATCACCGGCCGGATCAAGGACATCATCATCACCGCAGGCGGCAAGAACATCACCCCGGCCGAAATCGAAAGCCGGTTGAAGTTCAGCCACTATATCTCGGATGCGGTGGTGATCGGGGACGGGCGCAAATATCTCACCTGTCTGATCATGATCGATCAGGAAAATGTTGAGAAATTCGCGCAGGACCGCAAGATACCCTTTAGCGACTTTGCATCGCTCTGTGCCGCGGAGGAGGTGGTACAGCTGATCGGAGCAGAGGTCGAAGCTGTGAACCGGGACTTTGCACGGGTCGAACAGATCAAGGATTTCCGCCTGATCAACGTTCTTCTGACGGCTGAGGACGACGAGTTGACCGCAACGATGAAACTGAAACGCAGTTTTGTGGAGAAGAAGCACAAGGCACTAATCGACGACATGTACTAGCGGCGGCGACAAGGAACGCCGGACAGTTATTTAGGGAGGAAGCGAAAATGAAAAAACTGACATCTGCGCTGACGATGGCGGCTGTAGCCCTTGCCGGGGCCACGGCTGTTCAGGCTGACACTCAGGGGGTTACGGACAGCGAAGTCGTAATCGGCTCGGTGAATGACCTCAGCGGTATCTTTGCTGCGGTGGGCGTGCCGGCGGTCAATGGCGCCAACCTGCGCTTTGACGAAATCAACGCCGCAGGCGGTGTGCATGGTCGCCAGATCAAGTTCGTCGTCGAGGACAACGGCTATCAGATCCCGCGCGCGATGCAGGGCTACAACAAGCTGCTGAACCGGGACAAGGCCTTTGCCATGCTTCTGTCGCTGGGCACACCGATGAACGTGGCTGGCTTCAAGTTGCTGGACCCCAAGGGCATTCCGAACATCAGCCCGCTGTCCGCCGCGCGTCAGATGCTTCAGGAACCGATGCACAACAAATTCATCGGCTTCTCCAGCTACTACGATCAGGTGCAGGTGGGCGTGAAATATCTGGCCGGTGAATTCGAGGCCAAGGAAGTCTGCTCGATGTATATCCCGTCGGATTTCGGCAAGGAAATTCAGGAAAGCACCGAGGATGTAAGCAAAGAGCTGGGCCTGACCTATGCGGCGGAAACCTCGCACAAGCCGGATGAGCTGGATTTTGTCGGCTCGCTCACAAAGCTGAAGTCCGCTGGCTGTGACGTGGTGACACTGGCGCTGGGCGTGCGGCAGGGCATCACCGTAGTCGGCACCGCCAAGAAACTGGGCTGGACCGATGTGAAATTCCTCAACACGTCGGCCGGGTTCCTTGATGTGGTTGCTGCCGTTCCCGGTGGTGTGACCGATGGTCTTTACGCGGCAGCTGGCTGGGTCAGCCTGATCGCTCGCGCCGAAGATCCGGTGCCGGCCGAATTCATGAAGGCCTATGAGGAAAAGTTCGGTCAGCCGGCCGGTGGCTTTGCCATGCTGGGGTATTCCGCAGCGGATACGGTCATTCGCGCGCTTGAGGCCGCGGGGCAGGATCTGACGCAGGAAAGCTTCATCAAGGGGATGGAGAGCCTCAATTTCTATGATGAGCTGACCGACAGCAAGATCACCTATGCGGCTGATGATCACCGTGGTGCGGACGATATCGTGATCTCGGTTGTCGAAGATGGCAAATGGAAAGAGCTGAGCCGCCAGTAACGCGCGCTCTTTAGCTAATCTGCTATGAACCGGTGCGGGGTGATCCGCGCCGGTTTTCTGTTTGTCAGCCGCGTCTTTTTTTCCCGGTGTTCTGCGCCCGGCTTTACATTGCTAAACCCCAAATTATATAAATTCGCGTACGTGAATATAACTGCGCCATGGCGGCCGGATATTTGCGCAGATGCATTATTGGGAGGCAGGTGCAATGGGTGTGAACAGAAGAGAATTTCTGCAAGGGGCAGGGGCCAGTATGGCGTTGGCAGGATCTGCTGCTGGTATGGCATCGGCTGCTGCAGCCTCGGGCGGCGATCAATTGAAGATTGGCGATATGTCCCTTCAGACACTGTCGGATGGGAACCTGGTGCTGCCTCAGGGGTTCCTGTTTCCCGAGCAGTCGCCAGAGCAGCTGATGCCCATCCTGACCCGGCACGGCGTTGCCCAGGATCCGATGGAGCCTCCGCTGAACGTGACGCTGATGCGTCAGGGCGACCGCGTTGTACTGTTCGATGCCGGGTCCGGCCCGGCCTTCCAGGCCAGCGCGGGGCAACTGCCCGCCGCGCTGGAGGCGGCAGGTGTATCCCCCGAGGACGTCACCCATGTGGTGTTCACCCATTGCCACCCGGATCACCTGTGGGGCGTTCTGGACGATTTCGATGATCCTTTGTTTGCCAATGCTGAACATTTCATCGGGCAGCAGGAATGGGATTTCTGGTTCGACCCCAGCACCATTGACACGATCGGCGAGGCCCGCGCTACCATGGCCGCCGGGGCGCTTCGGCGGATGGAGATTCTAGAGGACCAGATCACCCGGTTCCGCGATGGCGAAGAAATCCTGCCCGGTGTCGCGGCGCGGGCGACCTATGGTCATACGCCGGGCCATATGTCCTTTGAACTCAGGTCAGGCAGCGAGAGCGTGATGGTGCTTGGCGATGCCATCGGCAATTCCCACGTGAGCTTTGAAAGACCCGATTGGCACGTGGGATCCGACCAGGATGCAGCCATGGCCGCTGCTGCCCGCATGAGCTTGCTGGATCAACTGGCTCACGAGCAGACGCGTGTGATTGGCTACCATCTACCAGAGGGTGGTTTGGGTCAGGTCGCGCGCAAAGGGGACGGTTACCGGTTTATCCCGTTGTAACTTGCCTCCTTGTAAATTTGGCCTAAGTTAAACTATGTTTTTAAGAGAAGCCGCGCCCCGCGTCGTCTGGGGCGCGGTTAAAGGCGGAGAATCCGAATTTTTTCGGAAAATCCAGCTTATTGGCTTGGCGGCAATTCATTCCGTTACTATTCCTATGCGTGTTTAAAGAAACCTGATACATGTAAATTTCAATTCAATTATCTTTATTTATTTGAAAAGGTGATTTTTCACTACATCTTTGCGTCGCATTGTTGTAATTTGATCCTGCGATCACGGTCGATTAGGTGGATTAATGTGTAATTTGATCAAGTTGAATCAGTTCGGCGCGTTCGGTGTATTTCTGTCGGATGGCAGCAGCGTACCCCTAGGGGCCAAGCATCAGGCCTTGATGGCCCTTTTGGCGACCTCAGCATCGGGTATCCGAACAAGAGCATTTTTAGAACACACTTTGTGGAGCCTTGCTCAACCTGAACAAGCAAAGGCCAGCCTGAGGACGGCATTATCGACGCTAAAACGCCATCTGGGACCGGAAGCGGCCCAGGCGATCACAGCTAACCGGGAACGCGTTACTCTGGACCTGTCACGGGTGGAGTTCATTGAGCCCGAGGATCAGGCCGAGTTCATGGAGGGTTTCGAACTGCCGCATGAGACCCGGTTCGAAAGCTGGCTGGCCCAGATGCGCGCGGACTTCGAGGCAAAGCAGACAGGGCAGCCCACCGGCGGCGCTGGGCAAATCGGGCAAACCGGTCGGGTGCAGTATAATGATCTTCTGCCTCCGATCGCGGTCTTGCCCTTCGTGCAGCACACCCCGGGCGAGGACACCTCGCCCCTGGGCTCATTGCTGTCCGAAGAACTGTCTCGCTGCCTTGCACGCAGTCAGGCTTTCACCGTGACATCTTATCTGGCCTCGCGGCAATTCGACCCGAACCGGATCCGCCCGATCGAGGTCTCGCAGGTGGCTGGGGTGAACTATTTGGTGTCTGGTGTGGTGCATGTGCGCGGGCAGATGATGAATGCGGATATCGAGTTGCACGATGCGGTGCGCGAAAAGGTGATCTGGTCGCGCAGCTTTCAGGGGCCGTTCTCGGACCTGATGGCGGGACAAAGCGCGGCCCTGAGAGATGCCACGCGCCAAATCGGTCAAACGGTGGTGGGCGAATCGATCCGCCTTATCGGCTTCAAGCCGCTGGCAGGGCTGGAGGGGCACACGCTGTTAATGGGCGCGATTTCCCTGATGCAGGACATGAACCCCGCTTCCTTTGAAAAGGCACGTGAAATTTTGAACGTGCTGCTGAGCCGGGCCCCGCAGCACCCGCTTGCTCTGACATGGATGGGGTTCTGGCACGTGCTGCGGATCCAGAAGGGTTTTTCCAACGATCGACAACTTGATATCCATCTTGCGGAACAGCTTGCGACCTCGGCGCTCAGCGCGGATTCGTCTTTCTCGCTGGCGCATACGCTGAAGGGCGTGATTTCCAGCCATCTGCTGTTCCATTTCGATCTGGCGCAGACTTCCTATGATCTGGCTTTGAAGGACAATCCAAACGAAGCCTTGGCCCTGCTGCTCAAAGGTACCACCCGGGCCTATCAGGACCGCCCGGACGAGGCGGTGCAACTGACCGATGCCGCGCGACGGCTGTCCCCACTGGGGCCGCAACGCTATTATTTCGACGCGGAATCCGCAGTCGCGAACCTGACCGCACGGAATTATGGGCGTGCGATCGAGCTTGCGGACCGGTCGCTTGAGGCAAATGCCTCCTATCCGACCAGTCTGGGGACCAAGGCCATTGCTTTGCAGATGTCGGGGCGCACCTCTGAAGCCCGCGATACGGTTCAGGATCTTCTGAAGGCCGCGCCAATGTTCAATATGAGCCGGTATCACAACTACACGCCGCTTGCGGCAGGACCCGCCGGAGAGGAATGGGGGCATGCGCTGAAAATGGCGGGTGTCCCGGACTGATACCTCTCTGATCCAGAGCACCACGCTGAAGCGAGGGGAGGCGCTTGCTGCCTGCCACCCGGCAAATCTGTGGGTCTCTGTTCATCGGGGCGGCGCTTTTGTGGGAACCGCCTTGTGTCTGTGGCCGTCTTGAGGCTCCTTGTCTGTCAAAGGTCCGGGCCGACGTCGTTCCGGGCTGACACAGAAAATGGAGCCCCATCATGAAAGCCGTCGTTTACCGCGCCTTCGGACCTGCCCAAGAGGTCCTGTCCCTTGAAACCCTGCCAGCACCCGAACTTGCCTCTGGCGAGGTACGCGTCGCGCTGGCCTATTCCGGCGTCAATCCTTCCGATGTCAAAGCGCGGGCCGGAGCACGGGCAGGTGTCACCGAACTGCCCTTTCCCGCAATCATTCCTCATAGCGATGGCGCGGGCGTCATCACCGAAGTCGGCGAAGGCGTGAATCCGGCGCGCGTCGGGCAGCGGGTCTGGATCTGGAACGGTCAGTGGCAGCGCGCCTATGGCACCGCCGCAAGCGAGATCTGCCTGCCGCAGGAGCAGGCGGTGCCCATGTCTGACACGGTCGATTTTGAAACCGGTGCCGCGCTTGGCATTCCGGGGCTGACCGCCTGTCATACCGTGTTCTCCGGTGGCGAGGTTTCCGGCAAAACCGTTCTGGTGCAGGGCGGGGCAGGGACCGTAGGTCTTCTGGCTGTACAATTGGCCAAATGGGGCGGTGCGCGGGTGATCGCGACCTGTTCCGCAGCTGCGCGAGACCGTGTTCTGGCGGCCGGGGCCGACGCGGTGCTGGATTACAGCGCTACGGACCTCAGCGACCAGATCATCGCTGCAAATCACGGCCAGCTCGTCAATCTGATCGTCGAGGTGGAGTTTGGCGCCAACGCCGAAGTGGACGCGGCAGTGATCGCCCCGAACGGCCGGATCACGGCCTATGGCTCGGCAAAGGTGATGCAACCCGCCTTGCCCTTCTATCCGCTGATGTTCAAGGCGGTCACGTTGGAGATGGCTCTGGTCTACCTGCTGACGCCGACCCAACGCGAGGCGGCGATCGCCCGTTTGAATCGCGCCCTGGAGGCTGGGGCCCTGTCGGTTCCCGTGGCGAAAATCTTTCCTCTGGCCGAGGCCGCCGCAGCGCATGAAGCCGTTGAGGGTGGTGATCGCAAAGGCGTGATTTTGCTGCAAACTTCTGAAAATACAATGAAATAAGGGGCGAGAAGGGGGGGCGTCTGCGGTGTTGGAAAAAGGATGTCAGATTTTTTCAAAAACCCTCTTGCACCCCCCCGCAACTAACTTTAGACAGCGCCTCACCGATGGGGTGTAGCCAAGTGGTAAGGCAGCGGTTTTTGGTACCGTGTATCGTAGGTTCGAATCCTACCACCCCAGCCAACTTCCTTTCACTGATCAAACCAAGGCACCCGAGGGACCCGCAACCCCCGAACTGCCCCCGTTTTCGGCCCCTGTGTTTCGGCGTGATGTTAGCGGCTTCAGAACGGGTGTTCAGGGTGGATCGGAAGGCCCCCAGTCGATCGCTGGAGGCCACCGCCACAGGTTAGAGCAGGTCGTAGTCCACACCGTTTGCCCAGTGATCCCAGTCGTCGCGCTTGTTATCCGCCGCTGACCCCTCGATCAGATGCTCTGGCCGACAGCACAGTTCGTTGCCGCACCTATGCCGAACCATCGTCGTCGCCCCGATGACCGCCCCGTTGACGACACAGTAGACGAACCTCGCCGCCGCCACCTGCCGCCCTCGGAACCGTATCTTGGGCCGTCCCTGAGTGGCTTTTACCCAGCACCCGTTCTCATCCTCCACCGTCTGCGCTAGGAGGGAGTTGGCCCTCGCAAGGGCCTCCTCGTAGTGATTGTTGATGACGTCCAGCAGCCAAAGCTCGCTATCGTCTTGAAGCTCGAAGTACACATCCTTCATTCGATGATCTCCACTTCTCCGAATGGACCGTTGCCGTCGAGATAGTCGCTGACGCGCACCGGCTCGAAGTCAGGCCCATAGATCTTCCCACGCTCGATCCAGTAGCCAGGCTTGACCCAGATCGCTCGTGCAAAGTCTTTGCCACCCCATTTGACCTTGGTTTTCTCCCATTCGAGGTCATCCATGAGATGCTTGGTTTGGTTCATGTTTGCATTGAGATTCTTACGAACGAACTCAACCACGTCCGCTTCAGGCAGAACAACAAGGCCGGAGTCGTTGAGCAGTTCCTCAAGCTGGTCGACGATGGTCTGGCGGCTAGCTTGCTGAAGCCGCTTCATGATCGGCGTCTGATGGTCAGCGATGTTCAGGCTCTTGGCATTGAAGTTCTCAGGAAGCTCCCGCTGCATCAGCGCGTTATAGAGCCTCGCCACGTTTGCCGGTTCGTCCAAGAACTCATGCACTCGACCAACAAGCGATGAGAACTCATTGGCTCGAGGGCCACCCGACCGGCCATCGTGGTTTACGTCAATGACCAAGTACCGCCGTTCGCCTTCCTCCATCCACGTTGGTGCGTAATTCGAAGTAAACAGGAAACAGCAGCACTGCTTGGCCCGCTCAGCCTCGAGACCTTTCCGTTCGATAAGCACGTGCGGATCGGTGATGAAGGTCTTGATGGCGTTCGCCTGAGTTGACCCTGGTTTGATCTGAGTTTCCTCGCAGATCACCAGCTTGCTCGTGAGAACAGTCGAGTTGAACTGCTGGGTAAGCTTGCTGATGTTGTTCTACGTGACCGAGTTACGGACCCCGAAAAGCTCGGTGAGGATGCGAGAGGTCGTGCTTTTGCCAGTGCCCTTGCCACGTGAGTAGAGGAACGGCGCCCACGCTGGCTTGTCTCCTTCGTTCTGCAGACCCCAAGCCGTCCAGTTCAGGAATGCTTCGCGATCCTGCTCTTTCTGAAAGAACTGATCAAAGAATTCGCCAACGACATCGAGGTCAGCGGAGTTCACCTTGAGGCTCCGGTACTCTGGTTCGCTCCAGGTGTTGGCGGAAACCGTTCCCCGCTTCATAACGATGCGGTTAGGATTGCCCGGTTCGCAGATGGTGGAGCCACTCCAAACCTGAAAGCTGCGCGCCCGGTCAGTGTGCCGTGTGTCGATGAGCAACTTGAACAGCGACTTGAGGATCGCATTGTTTGGAGAAATGTCGGGATGCTCCTCCGCAATCAGGTTCAGGATCTTCGTCTCAACGTCCACGCGAGACAGCGGTGTGCCCAGATGCTCGATGTCGTAGAACTTGTTATCGCGGCGAACGATCTGGCTACCGTAGGCTGCGGCTAGGAATTTAACGTGCTTGATGTCTTCGGTGGTGGGGGCAGTGCGCTTGTTGATTGTCATTATTATTATTCTCCAATCAATCATGCCGCCGACTGATGCTTCATGGCCCTTGGAGAGAGCGAACTTGGGTTGGCTGAGGGCAATGAAATCGGCGAAATATTCGTGTGTTCTCTCCATTAGTGTGCCCTGGAAGAACATAGGAACGAAAATGTGCGCCAAACCCCTTATTTTTATGGTCGAAACGGAGGTTGGAGAGCTACTGCGCAAATTGCTGGGTAAAAGCCACTCAGGGACGGCCCAAAATACGGTTCCGAGGGCGGCAGGTGGCGGCGGCGAGGTTCGTCTACTGTGTCGTCAACGGGGCGGTCATCGGGGCGACGACGATGGTTCGGCATAGGTGCGGCAACGAACTGTGCTGTCGGCCAGAGCATCTGATCGAGGGGTCAGCGGCGGATAACAAGCGCGACGACTGGGATCATTGGGCGAACGGTGTGGACTACGACCTGCTCTAACCTGTGGCGGTGGCCTCCAGCGATCTACTGGGGGCCTTCCGATCCACCCTGAACACCCGTTCTGAAGCCGCTAACATCACGCCGAAACACAGGGGCCGAAAACGGGGGCAGTTCGGGGTTTACGGGTCCCTCGGGTGCCTTGGTTTGATCAGTGAAAGGAAGTTGGCTGGGGTGGTAGGAAGCCTAGCCTTCCGAGTCTTTTCTTCCACTTAGCCGACCCGTCGCCGAACCTGGGGCGGTAACTGGGGCGAAACTCCTTTGCTTGGAAGTTCCAACAGTCTAACCTAGACAGAGGTTTTAGGGAGAAAATTAGTGTCGAAAGATAGCAAGGAATTGGTTACAGCGTCTGGCGCGATCATTGGTGGTGGCGCAGCGGTAGCAGGAGTTTCCCAACTCGGAGTGGTTACCGGACTGGGTGCAACTGGCATAACGTCTGGCCTGGCCACCGTTGGGGCTGCTGTTGGCGGGGGGATGGCCGCTGGCTTGGCCCTAACCGCTGCCGCTCCCGTGCTCGGCGGTTTGTTGGCCTATACAGGATACCGCTATTTCACTGAAGAAGACGAGCCCGCTTCGGAGGAGTGAGCCTGGGGCTAGCCAGCCCTGTCTTCTCTAATTGCATTCAGCTTTTAAGGGATGCAGGAACGTGTGTTCCTCGTTCATGTCTAGCCTTCCCAACGTCTTTTTCGGCTTAGCCGACCCGTCGCCGAACTTGGGGCGGTTTGGTGAGGCCAGGGGCGGAAACCGGGCTGGGGACGGGAAATACTAGGTATTTTCTACAGCAGGGAGGGATCTTAGAGCATTGTTGAACTTTGGCAATAGTTCGCAATAGAACTCTGAAATCTCAGCGCGGAGCTTTTTGACATCCCCTTCATCATAACCTTTTTCGAGAAGCCGTGACATCTGGGCCCGACTTCTTAGAGACTTAGACACAACACGGCTAAATTCTGGAGCAAGGGGGCGGGCCCTTTCAGGTAGTGCTGCGCCGGTTTTGAGTGCGTCGTAGATGTTTTGCCTGTGTTCCTGGTCCCCATGCCCGATGACCATTCTTGCCGAAACGTTTGCCTCTGAAACTTCGACTTCACATAGCAGGACTCTGTTCGAGGGCGTCCAGGAGTTTGCTGAGAGCATACCCTGAATTTGATCCCATTGAACGACAGCAAGCCGAATGAACCGGGCGGATTTAGAATCCCTAGTCATGGTTAACCCTACGAGGTTCTCCTTAAGGGCATCGTTGAGCACCTGAACAGTTTCAGGCTCCGCCATTTGACGTGCTAGGTCATGCGCTGGGTTTGGTCTCCGGTCTGCTAAAAATTCGAGTGCATTCTTATGTTTGGCCCAAATTTTTTCAGCTAGATCTTCAAGTGACTGATCTTCCAAGTATCTTCTCCGCAGCATCTGTGTGTAGGATTCGAGCATCATGCGCGCCTTTTGCTCGCCTATGCGACCGTTATTGGCGGCTTCCAGATTTCGTACCAACGAGGAGAACTCAACATTCACCCAGTTAGGCATGCTGGCGACATCCTCCTTTGCAGTCAGGAAGAAGAAAAAATGCTGCGCTTCTGGCCAAGCCTCGCGGACAGAACCCTCATATTTTTCTAGCTGCCCTTTGCTTTCGCTTGCTTCAACCTTGAGCTCAACAACAAAGACCAGGTCTTCGCTAGCTGACTTACCCGGAAGTCGTAGCAATAGGTCGATATTTCGCCACTCACGTAAAACTTCGATCTCACCCAGATCGGTAAGATGTAATTTCAACAAGAGGGTCAACTCATCTGCAGAAGCGAGAAGCGCTTCCAAAAAAGCTCTTGTGCATGTGTCCTCAAAGCCATGGGGTCGGCGAGGATCGATCAAATCGGCGAGAAAATTCGAATGCCGGATCTCCAATCTGGCCACAGAGAGAGCCTCAAACGGGCAGTATACGTCTAGCTGTTCACTCAGATCAGCAAAGTCGTTTGACTTCATGACCAGGTCCGAAAGCTCGGTTACGTCAATTGGATACGATATGGGTGTACCTCTTCTAGCGCTAGCGGACTTCACAATCATTAAAACCGCAGTGAGCTAATCACTCCGGGGCTGGCTCGACCGGTGGTGATTTCTCTTTTCGGGTAGCACTCCTGCCTACTTGGTACGAAGCTGATGCCTTTGCACTCAGCGCTTTCCAGACACCAATCCAAGCACTGTTCTAGGAGCATATTCTTTATTCCATAAGGAAAGATATCCCCACCGAAAAAGTCAGTATCGTATAGGGGGGCAGCCATTCTAGTTGCAGAGGTAGAGCTCAGGTCGCCTGATACGCCCGAAGGCGGCGACACACTAGAAACCTCACCTGCAGATTGTTTGGCCGCTACATTTTCAGGCAGTTCTGGAGTTGTTTTGAAGGTTTCCTCTGAAGATGAGCCTTGCATACTGCCTGTGCTGAACTCTTCTGTTACACCGTAAAAAAAGCCGATAGTGAAGTCCCGGAGCGTAGGGAAAAAGAGGATGATAAATAGAACGATACCGATGATCTTGAAGGTGCTAAGACCGCTGCCGGAAGCTACCTTTGGCTCTTTGGTTGCGCACTCATGGCAGAACCATGACATTACTTTCCTTTGGTAGGTCCGCTGTCCGGTATTGAAAATTGTGTTCCGAACCTTCTTTCCACTTGTCTTGTCGCCTAACATTGCTCCGGCAATGGTAGCAGCGCTGACGCTGTTGCGGCCTTTTGCAACATCTACATACCGAGTGCGCTGGATCATGTTAGGCTGAATATCTGTCCAGCCACACCTCCAGCATGTCTTTTTCGCGTAGGCCAAATGGATACTCCAAATATACGGGCGTGGAACTTCACCCCGGAACGTCAACATTTTCTCACCAGAATAGTAAATTATGTTGGGAGGCCAAGGCTTTTCGCCTCACTATAGCCGTTCGCCACCTCCAATCAAAAACCGAGCCCTTTGATGCATCTAAAATAGAAGCAATCACAGGAGCTTGACCAATGAAACACCTTCGCACCCTCGGCAATGCTGCCGGGGGTTTTCTGTCTAACCCGCCCCCTAAGGCTGTCCTGACCACGGTCTTCTGGATCGCCTCCCGCTCTCACCCTGCTGTCGCGGCGCTGACCCTGATCGTGGTCGTCTATGTCTGGAGCAGGAGCGATGACTGAGCTGCAGCCCGACGACATCGTGGTCATCCGCGCTGACGAGGACTGGCCCGAGCATCTGTTCCGGGTCGACTACGTCTTCGATGACTGCGTGGGCGGCTACAGCCTGACGGGACCGCTGGCCGGTGAGTACGGCGAACCCGAGTTTGACCTGATCCTTCGGGTCCACCCCCAAACACCTAAGAAATAAGGAGGAGACGCATGTCTGCTCAGATACGTTATGCGTACCTGAAGGGCCATACTTGGCTGTTCAGACGCCACTACCCCAAGGACGTTGCACTGGTTCTCGGTCAGCCGGTCCTGAAGCAATCGTTGAAGACCCGTGACACTTCCGTAGCCCGCGTCCGGGCCGCTGAGTTGAACGCCCGCTTTGAGACCCAGGTTTCAGAGGTTCGCTCAGGGGCAGAAACAGCCCTCTCAGGCGGCCAGAGGTCTCCTGGATGGGCCGACAACCCGACGACCGCTCTTGATCACCTACGGGCCACTCTGGAGCACTCAGGAGTCACCGAGGCGCCGGAGTTCCACCGTGTCGTAACCCCGACCAAGGTTTCAGTCGTAGACCAGAGCAGAGCCTACCTTCACGCCCGCTGCAAGGAGCTTCGGCCCGGTGGGTTCAAGTCGGTGCGCTACTCGGTCGAACTGTTCGCTAGCCGATACGGCGACCGGTCGGTCTGCAGTCTGACCCGCGATGATGGGCGGGAGTTCCTTGGTGCCATCGCCAAGCTGTCTCCGCTGATCGGACGATCGGAGAAGACACAGGGGCTGAGCCTCGACCGGGCGCTGGCGTTCTCTGAGGGCGGGACGGTCAAGATCACGGTGCGAACCCAGAAGCGGATCTGGTCACAAGTGAACCACTGGCTCGACTGGTGCGTCTACGAGGGACAACTGGAGACCAACCCCTTCAGGTCCGTCAGGTTCGATCAGAAGGTCCGTCCTCGCCCCTATGCCGTTCCGACCGATGAGGAAGTCTCTCAGCTGTTGGCGGCGCGGGACCCGTTAAACCCGGTGCTGTTGACCTGCCTGTTATCAGGAATGCGGGCCGGGGAAGCGGTCGGGCTGTTGAGGGAAGATCTGGTAGCCAAGGGCAACCTCGGGTGTTTCGTCCATGTTCGCCCCAATGAACTACGCTTACTGAAGACCGATGCGGCGGAGCGGCTGGTTCCTGTTCACCCTATCCTGGACGAGGTGTTTCGAGAGTTACCGTCAGCGGGGCTTCTGTTTCCTGATCTGACGGTCGGCCATGTCACCAAGGGGTTTGCGGCCCTTCGACGGCGGCTGGGTCTTGAGCGTCCCGGACTGGTGTTCCACTCCACCCGAAAGTGGTTCGTGACCCAGTGCGAGCGCACCGGTGTTCCTGAGCACTGGACGGCTAGCCTTGTAGGTCATCAGTCGGCTCGGTCTGAGAACGGGCTGACCTATGGGATCTACGCCGCTGGCATAAGTGACGAGCAGAAGCGGTCGATCGTCGATCAGATGAGGCTGCCGGGATGACGATACCTGACATTGACGACTTCGAGGAGAGGGCCGCTATCGCTGAATACGATGGCGGCCTTTCTCGTAGGGCGGCTGAGGACGTC
This sequence comes from Phaeobacter sp. CC-HEC084, assembly GCF_059429255.1. Taxonomy (NCBI): domain Bacteria; kingdom Pseudomonadati; phylum Pseudomonadota; class Alphaproteobacteria; order Rhodobacterales; family Roseobacteraceae; genus Phaeobacter; species Phaeobacter sp. CC-HEC084. The sequence goes on along the minus strand of NZ_JCAIJQ010000002.1, from coordinate 2,376,045 downwards.
GCAGCCCGGTCTCAAGGCTTCGCCGACGCTGCGGCCTACTGGGCTTGGCTGGCGGAATACGTGCTGACCCGGAAAGTCCCATAAACAACCCCGGCTGGCTTCGTGCTTGCCGGGGCTTCCACTTTGCTTTTTTTTCGGAGTTCGCGTTTAGCTAAAATAACCCTTGCAAACTGATATCGATAACGGTACGTAACCCGCCCTCCCCGCCCGGAGGATCAACAATAACAATAACAAGGAGCCCGTACCGATCTTGGATTTCACCGTCTGCCTTCGCTACGGGGGCCAAAGAGAGGAAATTTCATGACCACTCAACTTGATGCCGCATTCGAAATCATCGCCGTCGACGGTAGCCAGGCCTACTTTCTGGACCCTGCCCACTACGGAGTTGACCAGTTCGAAGAGTTCGAGACCCACTCAGGCGTAAGTCTGGATGACCTCGACCATGCCGACCGAACCGAGACTACGGTGTTCATCCCCGCCGATGGTCGCCACTACACCGTCGGTCGACTGCACAGCTGATAGCTGAAGGGAAACTGAAGCCCTTTGCTTGCTAACTAAACCTTGGCTCACCTCTGTCCTCAGGATGGCGGTGGGCCTTTCTCCTTCAGAATAAGCCGATCCCCGACAGCCAGACGGCCCACTGAGAGGATAACATTCAAGGATCGCTCAACGCTCTCCCGAGCTTCAAGAACTGACTAAGTTTGGCATCATCCATTTGACCTACCAGGGTGCTCAGCTGGAGCAGCAGTGCCTGCCGTTCTTCCGGCAGATTAACGTCCTCGAACTCGAAAAAGGCCCTCATGGGCATGCCGAGTACATCAGAAATATCTGAGAGCGTTGAGAAACTAGGGGCAGTTTTTCCTCTTTCGATGTTCGAAATCGTCTCAAATGCTTTGTCTATGGCTTCTGCTAGCTCAGCCTGAGTGAGACCCCTCTGAAGTCTCTCGGACTTTACCCGCTTCCCGATGTTTCGTTTCAACTGCTCACTCATGACTCGAATTATAGAGACGGGCAAAACCCTTTCCCATGAACTCAAGTTTCGATATTTGTTGCCTTAATCGTCTTCTAGAGCCGAGTTGAGTCTTCACCCGCTTCAAAACTACGCGGCGCAACAGGACAAAAAACTGGGCAGGTTTTCGGCTCGAGAAATCATTGAACGAGGAAGCTCATGCAAAGCACTTTTAAGATCATATTTTGGGCTGGACTGGCCGGATGTGTTGCTTGGTTCTGGTACGCGGTGTTCCAGCCGGTAACCGCATTCGTCGAAGCTGTCGGCGTGTCTGCTGGCACCCTACTGCTGATCGGAGCAGCGGGATTGCTGTTTTTCTGGATCCCTCAGACCTTTGATCTGGGCAAGGCGAACACGGCAGCTCAGCAAGCGGTGGCCGGGGCGAACGCGGCAAAGAGAGAGATACTGGCGAGGGCGAAACCCTGGCACTGGTTGGCGGCTCTCGGCGTGGTCGCGGTTTTCATCGCTGGCTGGTACACGATGAAATCTGCGGAACAGGCCAAGGCTGTCCAAGCATATCTGACCGCTCACATACGGTCTCAGTGCGCTTCGTGGATCAATGGCGAGTTCAACAATGGGAGAACACTAAATCCTGCCAAAGCCTATGAAAGCTGGGAAAAGAACGGGCAGGTAGTGGTCGACGTGGGCTGGAAGGAAAGCCGGTCCAGCAAGTCCAGAAACTCCCGGTTATGCGTCTACGATCCCTCGACTGGCCGGATGCGATCACCCGGAGCCTTTGGCCGTGAGCGCTGGGAGAAGTACTGACCTAGGCCAATTACAAAACCAAATGAACCACATGCAATCCCTACAGGGTAATCAGAATTTCCGATGGTGGGGGTTGCAAAAGGCGACATAGGGGCTTCAATCTTACGCAGAGCAAAGGGATTTGCCTCGCTTCACTATTGAATTTGCAAGTGGCATTGGGAGAGAAAGATGAAAGTTACCGGCGTAGCGCCCGATACAGGTGAACAGATGTTCACTCAGATACCGGATGCCAACAGCGAAAGCATTCAATGGCTTGGTCAGCTGGGCTTGAAATCCCATGATATTAAAGCGAAAATCGAGACACTGGATATTTCAGCAGATGCCAAGGTAATCCTGTTGCAACTGGCAACCAAGGTGGTCAAGGTTGGCGATGCCGTCATCAAAATCGGCCAGAAGGTGCTTGAGGTCGTCTTCACGGTCATTTCGCGCTACCCGAACACGACCTTCGGCATAGTGTTTGGTGCAATTGCCGGAACCCTGATTTCCAGTATCCCGATTATTGGCTTTGTTCTCGGGCCCTTGGTTTCTCCTATCTTGCTACTCTTGGGGATCGTTCTGGGTGCCAAGACCGACTTTCTTGAAGCCGCGATGGAAGCCAGGATCAAGTCATATCTTGAGCCATTCAGCGTCCTAAAGGCATGAAGAGGATGGGAAACGACCGCGCACTTGCCGACCGGCTCAATCATGTTGATGTCGTTGTCTCTGACCCGTTCCGTTTCAAAGCTCGGCTAGAGATCGGGGAGAAAGCCTTCCAGACGCTAACCCTGCGCAACAAGGCATTCGAGTTTTGGGACTTGGCGGGGATGGCTATGACCGGCGCACAAGTGGCCAAATCCGCCACTATCGCTTCCGCTTTCTTTTCGACTACTTCCGGCGGCTTTCTAGGTTTTTTCGCCACCACGACCGCCTTTACGCCTATCGGCTGGGTGATCGCTGCAGGTCTTGCGTCTGGAGGAGCCTACTACGGGATCGTGCGCCTGATGAAAGGGCTCGATGATGAGCGGGTAGAAGTCGTACCAAAGTTCATCAACACCCCCCTTGATGTGCTTGCTGCTTCACTTCTTGACTTAATTGCTCCCTTGGCTCTGAAAGTCGCCGCAGCCGACGGGAAGACACTCGAGGAAGAGCTGGAAGTCATTCGCTCATATTTCGTTGAGGGCTGGGGGTTTAACCCTGAATACGTTGAGGTTGCCCTACAGATATTCTCTGCAAAACTTGACGAGTTGTCTCTTCGCGATCTGACAGAGGAACTGCGTAAGTTCACGTTGGAGAGCCGAGACTGCAATCATAAGAGGGTTCGCGAAAAGATTATCCAATTGCTCCGAGAGATTGCCGAAGCTGATGGGCAGATCCATGAGCTAGAGGAACTGATGATCCAGCATGTAGCTGAGTTTCTGCCAAAAGATCCTTGGTTTCAAATACCTAAGCTAGATGGACTTCATAGTCTGCCCAAGCTTCCAGGAATAAAGAACCGAACCTAACCTCAATATAGTGCCTCCGGGCGGGTCGTTAGCCGCGTTCCGCCCCAGCAACCGCCCCAAGTTCGGCGACGGGTCGGCTAAGCCGAAAAAGACGTTGGGAAGGCTAGACATGAACGAGGAACACACGTTCCTGCATCCCTTAAAAGCTGAATGCAATTAGAGAAGACAGGGCTGGCTAGCCCCAGGCTCACTCCTCCGAAGCGGGCTCGTCTTCTTCAGTGAAATAGCGGTATCCTGTATAGGCCAACAAACCGCCGAGCACGGGAGCGGCAGCGGTTAGGGCCAAGCCAGCGGCCATCCCCCCGCCAACAGCAGCCCCAACGGTGGCCAGGCCAGACGTTATGCCAGTTGCACCCAGTCCGGTAACCACTCCGAGTTGGGAAACTCCTGCTACCGCTGCGCCACCACCAATGATCGCGCCAGACGCTGTAACCAATTCCTTGCTATCTTTCGACACTAATTTTCTCCCCAAAACCTCTGTTAGGTTAGACTGTTGGAACTTCCAAGCAAAGGAGTTTCGCCCCAGTTACCGCCCCAGGTTCGGCGACGGGTCGGCTAAGTGGAAGAAAAGACTCGGAAGGCTAGGCTTCCTACCACCCCAGCCATCGGCCCTTTCCCGACAGATTAAGTACTCGGCTCATCCGTTAAGCCCCAAATCGCCACGGTTACGGTCCCGGTTTTTTGGGGAGTGTCGAGCAGGGGCGCGCTGTTGCAACGGTTTGGCGCGCTGCGAACCGACCCTGGCCCTGTCATGGGCTAGCACTCTTGCCCGTTGATCCGACCGCATCGCGTTTAAGCTGATCCCGCTCCCGTAATGCGTTCGTAAAATAATAGAAAATTGCATATTTTTAATGGATTTCATTTAGTGAGAGATTGGTGGCCTCGCTTGGGGCCGAATCTTTTAATGTTTTCAGTGGTTGCGAGGCTGTTATGATAAAGGAGCACGAAGAGGCGCTGTCGAAGTTTGGCTTTGATGAAGTCGTGAAAAAATATCTGATTGAGGGCGGAGAATTGGTTGTTCCGCTGTTGCCTCAGGTTTTGGATCGTTTTTATGGTGTCGTAATGGATGATCCCGAAATGGCGCGTTTTTTTCCAAATCAGGAATTGATGGATCAGGCGAAGCTTGGGCAGCAAAAACACTGGGAGATGTTGTTGTCGGGCGCGTTTAGCGAAGAGTATTTTGCAAGTGCCTATCGGATCGGCCGAATCCACCCCCGCATCGGCTTGCCATTTTTGTTCTATCTTTCCGGCTATGCGCAGGCGGTTTCGCACATTCAGGAGCTTCTTCTGGAGCGGAACCAGGGTATTTTAGGTCTGTTTAGAAGGCACAATGTTCCAAAGATCATAAGCGCCCTGACTCGTGCCTTTTCGCTGGACACCCATCTGGTTCTGGATGCGCATTTTTCTGCCGAAAAGGAAGAGCAGGAAACGGCTTTTGCGCATCTGACGGCGGGTATCGACCGGATGGCGGCGCGGGATCTGACACAGCTTATCCCCGGGCCGGAGGCAAGCGACTACCCTGAGCGCTACGATCCGGTGCGCAAGGCCTTCAATGGGTTGATCTGTACTCAGCGTGATGTGCTGCATACCATCCAGGATGCGGCCTCCCGGTTGAACATTCGCGCCAGTGAGGTGGTCCAGTCGGCAGAGGATCTGTCACAGCGTACGGAATCCCAGGCAGCGACCTTGGAAGAAACAGCGGCTGCGGTCGAGCAGATTACCGTGAGCATGCATGCGTCGGCCGATGCGACATCGGAAACCACCAAGATCGTCCATAGCACCAGAGACGGGGCCGCGCGCGGGGGCGAGGTGGTTCAGAGCGCCATTCGAAAGATGCAGGATATCGAGGATTCATCGCATCAGATTTCGCAGATCATCAATGTGATCGATGATATCGCCTTTCAGACCAACCTGCTGGCACTGAATGCCGGGGTGGAGGCCGCAAGGGCGGGGGAAACCGGCAAAGGCTTTGCCGTGGTTGCCTCTGAAGTGCGAGCGCTGGCGCAAAGGTCAGCGGATTCTGCAAATGAAATCAAATCACTGATCAATGTCAGTGCGGGCCACGTGGAGGGGGGAGTGACGCTGGTTAATGATACCGGCGAGGCTTTGACCATGATCCGCGGTGATATTGGCCGGACGGTCGAGTTGACGTCGGAAGTCGCCAACTCAGCGCAGCAGCAATCCACTGGTCTTGGTGAAATCAACGTCGGTGTGTCGCAACTGGATCAGGTGACGCAGCAGAATGCGGCAATGGCGGAACAGGTGACGGCGGCGGCGCTCTCCATGACCGAGGACGTCGGCAGGCTGAACACGCTGATTGGATCCTTTGATATCGGAAGGCCGACAATCGGTTGCGCTGAGGCAGATGCCATGCCGGAGAGCACCTCTGCTGCCAATTTGCGGGCTGGTTGAAGCCTGCTCAGAGCTGCTAACCGGTAACGACAGCCTGAACGGTGGGGCGGGACAGACCCGCCCGCGAACCCTGCTGAGCCTCCCGCTATAGGGCGACGTTCCTAGTCGTCTTCTTCCTCGGGGCGCTGTTTGATTGTGAAATGTATCGTGGTGCCGACGTCGGTATCGGCGGCGCACCAGATTTCCCCATCATGGCGTTCGGCGATCTTGCGACAGGTGGCAAGGCCAAGCCCGGTGCCAGGCAATTCTTCGGTTTGCTGCAGGCGGCGGAAGGGTTCGAAGATTTTGTCGCGGAAATCTTCAGGCACCCCGACGCCATTGTCCGCTACCGTGAACTGGATCCCGTTTGGAATTTCGGCGGCAGAGACTGAAATGACCGGGCTGGAAGGGCCAGCGTATTTGATCGAGTTCCCGATCAGGTTCTGCAGCAGCTGCGCGACCTGCGGCGCGATGCAATCCACCGACAGCCCGTTGGCCTTCCAACGCACCTCGGCGCCGCTTTCCGAAATATCCTTGGCCAGAGCCATCTGGGCGCGTTCAAAAAGGTTTTCCACGGACACCTTCTCCTGGTTGGAGGGGCCATTCAGGTTGATGTGGCTGGCAAGACTTTCGATCAGCTCGGACATGCGCCTTACCGAAAGTTTCATCATTTCGAATTCCCGGGCAACCTCATCCATATTGCCGCTCTCGAAATCCTCGATGATCTGTTCGCTCAGAAACTCGATGGCTCGGACGGGAGCCCGCAGGTCATGCACCAGAACATCCGAAAACAGGCTCAGCTCCTGCCGGTGTTCTTCCAGTTTCCAGCGCATCTTGGAGAGCTTTATGCCGTTTTCGATCATCCGGTTCAGCGCCGTTTCGGTCATGATCGATTTTGGAATGTAATCCGAGGCGCCTTGCAGAATGGCGCTCTTGGCGATTTCCTCGTCTCCTTGGCCGGTCATCAGGAAAATCGTCGCCTTTGGCCATGTCTTTGAAAAATGTTCCAGAAGCTCCAGGCCGGACATGCCGGGCAGCAGGTAGTCCAGGAAAATGACATCGATGTTGTCATCCGTGTAATCCAGCGCCGCCTGTCCGTTGCTTGCTTCCCGGAATGACCGCTTTCCCGCCGGAGCCCGCAGCAGCCTTCGGACCAGCTTGCGATCACCCTCATCATCGTCCACGATCATAATGTCGAGCATTTGAAAATTTTCCTTTTGTGCCTGCTCTAAATTTCCGGAATTTCGACGACGCGCCAATAGTTGTCCAAGGTTGTCATCAGATCCAAGAACATATGTCCGGCGCGGGCTTTGACAATATAACCTGCAACATTGTTCAGATAGGCCATTTCAATATCACGTTCATCATCCGATGTGGTCAACATAAAAATAAGCGTTTTGCGAAGCTGAGGGTCCTCTCTAATTTTGCCCAGTAATTCTAAACCATTCATGCGCGGCATATTAATGTCGCATAAAACGACAAAGGTTTTGGGGGGTGTAGTTTCCAGATTTCCACGCAAAAACGCGAGCGCCTCTACCCCATCTTTGAAACGTGTAATCGGATTTGCAATCTTCGCTTTTTTAAAGGCGCGTCGCAAGGCTTTGGCGTCGCCATCATCGTCTTCGACTAGCACGATATTAAGCGCTTTTTCGGATTGGAGGGCGACGGTGTTCATATCAATTCTCCAACGATGTGGTGTCCGGCCCGGTGGGCCAGTGCAGGATAAAGGTTGTGCCGGATTTGCCGTCCGAGTCGATCTTGATCGTGGCGCCGACCAGCCCGGCATGTTTCTTGACGAAGGCGAGCCCCATGCCGCTGGTTTCGACCTCGTCACGGGGTTTCAGGGTCTGGAATATTTCGAATACCTTCTCCTGGTATTCCTGCGGAATGCCGGGGCCATCGTCGGCGACCCGGAACTCAATCTCTTCGGGGCGGTGCGTCAGGTCTATCCAGACGTGCCCATCGGATTTGTCATGATGCCGTATGGCATTGCTGATCAGGTTGAGGAGAACAATCTGCAAGGGAAGGCGCTGAACCTTGATCTGGTCGAACGCGTCGCAGAACTGCACTGTGAGGCCCTCGGGTATGTCCAGAAGGTCTGTCAGCTCCTCGCGCAACTCGGCTCCGGTCACGGAGGTGCTGCTCGCCTTTTCCCGGCCAATCCTGGAATGCTGCAACAGATCGTCCAGCAACCGCTCCATTCTGGTGGCGCGGTTTTGCAGCAGGTCCAGGCTTTCCTGGGTGTCTTCGGTCAGATGCGGGGCAAGATCTTCGGCCAGCCAGGAAGCGGCATTGTTGATCACCCGCAGTGGTGCCTTGAGATCGTGCGACGCGACGTAGGCGAATTGGTCCAGTTCCGCATTGGAACGTTTCAGGGCGCTGATGAGGCTGTTCACCTTTTCATCGGCGGCCTTTTGCGGGGAGATGTCGCGGATCATCCCGATGTATCTTGATCCGCCGGAATAGACTGCGTGGCTGACCGCAATGCCAAGCGGGATCTGGCTGCCATCCTTGCGGACGCCGAAGATTTCGCGGTTCTTGGCCATCTGTTTAGGGTGCCCGGTGAGCAGGGAGCGCGCCACGTGAAGATGGTGTATGTTCGCGTCTGCTGTGGGCATCAGCATGGTCACGTTCTGGCCCACGACCTCTTGCGCGGTATAGCCGAACAACTCTTCCGCAGCAGGGTTCATATCCTCGACTGTGCCATCGGCATCGATGGTGATGATCCCGTCCGCCGCGCCGTTGAGGATGGCATCCAGGCGGTTTGCCTCCTCAATTCTGGTATTGATCATTTCCGAAAAGCTGAGCGCGAGATCGGAAACCTCATCATTGCGGCTGGTTTCGAAATCCACCGGTTCCGCGCTTTGAATCTTGCTGCGGATTTCGTGGTTGAGCCGGGTCAGGGGGGAGAGCAGGCGCGATGCGGGAAAGGAGGCCGCTAGCGCTGCCATCGCGGCCAGCAGCATCGACAGGCCGGCGGTTGCGCGCAGCTCCTGAAATGCGGGGGCAATCAGGATCTCATGCGGGGCGATGGTCAGAATGTTCAGCCGGAACGGCGTCGCGTTCTGTTGTCCCAGCACGGCCGAGAGATATCCCATGTCATTTGATCCGGTTTCAAAAAACGGTCCTTCATCGTTGGACGTAAGCCGGTCGGAGTAGGGCGGTGGCTGCCAGTCCGGATCCTGATGAAAGGCGAGTGGAGAGCTTTGGGCCTCGCCGTGATAGGAGATGTAATCGAAGTTGTTGCTGACCGCGTAGACCTGAAATCCGGGGGCAACAGAGAGTTCGGCGCTCTGCAGCAGGGGTTCAGCGTCGGCGTTGATGACGATCGCACCAAAGATGTCCCCGTCGCTGTCCTGCAGCGGTCGAACCACCCGGATGGTGGGCGGCCCAACGACGCGGCCGTTTTCCCGGTTATAGGTTACTTCTGAAAAATACACCTCGCTGACGCCACGTTCTTTGATGGGCTGCAGATAGGGCTCATTTCCCTTGATCTGGAGTTCGCCAGCGGGGACGACGATCAGCTCTTCGTCAATGCGGTTGACCCGCACCAGTTCCTTCCAGTTACCTTCTTTCACCAAGAGCCGGACTTGCGAATATTTCGGCCTTGTCCCCAGGAATTTCAGGAAAATGTCCGATACGCTCTCGGTCCAACCCTCGGTGGATCGGGCAGCGCTGGCCCCCGGAGCTTTGGGTTGTTTGTCGCTGAACCACACCGCGCTGGGTTGTGTGGCCGTGGGTGGTGTCACTGTGGTCTCGGTCTGGTCGGGCGCAGGGGCAGTGGCTTTCCGCGTCAGCCCTGCGAGGCCGACCGCTTGCGGGACAGAGGCGAGAATTCCGGTATCCAGCTCCATCATGTAGAGCACGCTGTCGATCCGCTGTGCGTAGATGTCGCCGGCCCGCTTCATGCGTTCGCGGGTGGCTGTTTTTACCGTTTCCAAGGAGTGGAAATAGCCATAGGCGGAAAAGATCGTCAGTGCCAGCCCAGTGGACAACAGGACAACCAGGGCTATCCGCGTTCGCAGTGTGACGCGCCTACGGTGTGGCATCAGGGCTCTCGTTCGTTAGCTTATGTCTCGCGTTGGTCGCTCCGGGAATTGTATCCGGGCAAACGGGTGTTTATCGGCCAGGTACCGCCTTGGCACTGCACTGCAGGCGCGCAAGAATCCAAATTAGCGGAACAGGGCTTGATGCATATTATTTGCTGATCAAGGGCCGCTTGCGCACGGGTACGCCGCGGGCTGCAGCCACCACGCTCACCAGATCATCGACGAGTACCGTCAGATCCTTGCAGCCACGTTCCAGCAGCGTGAAATTCGACAGGATGACCGGATCCAGGGTCTGGTCTGCTTTCTCGATCGCCTTCAGGCCGCGCAGGGTGGCCAGGGTCTTGCTCAGGATCTCACGCATTTCCGGGCCGCAGGTCAGCATGAACCGCTCGATCACTTCGCCAACCGAGCGCTGGAAGGCCTGTGCTCCTGACAGGGCGGAAAACAAAATGCGCCGCTCGATTGCGGATGTCACGGATTTGATCAGCGCTGACACTGTCAGCTCTTCCTTGACGATGTAATCCGCGCAGCCGTTTCGCATCGCCTCGACCGCGGTATGGTGGGAGGTGACGCTGGTCAGCATGATTGGGATTGCGTCGGCCTGGTCTTCATGGGCGATCAGCGCCTTCAGCGCATCCAGCCCGGTTTCCATGCCCAGATTATGATCAAGGAACACAATATCGAATGTGTTCTGGTCCAGTTCTCGGCGCATGTCGGCGACGGTCGCGACCTCTGTGAACTCGATCTGCAGTCCTGCCTTCTTGCAGGTTTTGATCAAGCGCAATCGGTCGATCGGATCGTCATCCAAAGTCAGCGCAGTCAAAGGTTGCTGTGCTTCCTGAGGGACTTCCTCAGGAACTGTGGAACTGATGGTTTCTTCGTCAATGTCATTCGTCATACCGGATCACCTTCTAACTAACATCGGGGATCTATGGCACTTCAGATCGCCCGGGAGTGGGCTTGGCCGACGTTCAACCCCTGACACACATTGGGGTACCCTGTCACTATTCGCCACAGTGGCTAACAATCTGTAAAACGCGCTGCGGCGGCGGGTGGCCGTAAGCAGGGTATTCTGGAGGGGTTTTCGCTGCAGGGCAGTAGATTTTCCTATCCATTTTTTTGACAATTGGCAGGGCATTGAAATCGCTCAAATTATTCGCGTTTAAGGGGAGGGTGCGGGCTTTGTGTCGCGTCAGAAGCCGCGCATCCCGAAGGTTCTAGGCGCCATTTGATGATAGAGCATCAGCAAAGTTTAGGTGGCGCAAAAACTGCAATAAAAATGGTGGTTTGCGGGAGTTTTATCTTGGGCCGGCGAAGGAAAATCAGACAGGAATTTTGACCTTTTGGTATCTCTTACTGGGCTGGCGCATGGCACGCCGCGCCGGACAGGATATCCAGCCGGGCAGGGGGAGAGAATGACCGGTGTGAACCGGTGGCTTCTGCGGTAGGTTGTGCGTTGCCATCGTGGCGCTCACGATCAATTTGTGGCTTTGCTGCCGCTGTGTAGGCAAGGATAGTCGGCGGCTGGACTTTGACCTTTCACTGGACAACGGCCATTGGTACGTTCTGCACAATAACAAAAACCGAGGCAGGCAAGAGCAATGAAAACGGGCTTTACTGGCACGTTTGTCATTTCTTGGTCGCAAACAGAATTGGACGGTCTGGCGTCCGCGCCGACCGATGCCCTGAGGATCGGGGCGGCCTGGTCGTGGCATGGGAACAGCCTGCGCCTGGACGGGCCGACAGAGTTGTTGCGTCTGGAAGTGGCAGAGGGTGAAACGGATCTGCGGCGCAGGGCCGCGCGGTCGGTGCGCAGGCTGGTGGGCGCTGCCCTGGACACCGGCGCAGTCCCTGAAGCAGTGGATCAGGCGGATGCGGTTCCGGACAGGGGCTTTGTCGTCACCGATGGGATCCGTCAATACACCGCAACGCTGATCGATGTCGGGGCTGGCAGGCTGCCGCTGCTGATGTTTGTGGATGAGCTGCCGCCGTGGGATGCGGAGCTGTGGGTTGTGCACCTTTCACTGAATGTGGGGCAGAGGGCGCAGCCACAGAATGGCGCCGACACAGGACTGATCTGTTTTACACCCGGGACCCTGATCGACACGCCGGGCGGGACATGTCCGGTTGAACGGCTCAGCCCGGGTGATCTGGTACAGACCCGTGACAACGGTCCCCAGGCAATCCGCTGGATCGGTTCGCGCCGGATGAGCGGTGCCCGCCTGTTCGTCTACCCCGCGCTGCGTCCGGTGCGTGTGCGCGCTGGGGCGCTGGCGTTGGACCGCCCCGAAGAAGACCTTCTGGTCTCCCCGGAACACCGCCTGTTGCTGCGGGGCAGGCGCGTGCAAGCGCTGTTCAACACGCCCGAAGTGCTGGTAGCGGCGCGGGACCTGATCAACGGGACCAGCGTTGCCCCGGATACCCAGCTGCGCGAAGTGACCTATATTCACCTGTTGTTCGAAGAGCATCAGGTGCTCTGGGCAAATGGCGTGGAAAGCGAAAGCTTTCATCCCGCCAACGCCTCCCTTACAACCTTGTCAAAGAGTGATCGGCAGCGGCTGCTGACCCTGTTGCCGGGGGTTGATGAAAATCCGCTCGGCTATGGGGCCTTTGCCCGACGCAACCTGACCGCATCTGAGGCCGCAATTCTGCGGCACGAGGCGGCCTAGGCCGTTTCGCTCCTTGAATGGCAGAAACCGTTGTCCACAGGTGTTGACACGGGCGGGGCTGGCTGTATAAGCGCGGCTTCATTGGTGTTGGTGGCCCCCGCAAGGGGATCCCTGTCATGCCGCAAGGCAAGAGGACAACGCCCTTTATAGCCGCCGTTTGCCCGGCTGCGTTCTGGCTGATCTGGTTTGCTGGCCTTGCGCCCGCAATCCGAAAAGTGGGAACCGGTTTTCGGATCAAATTGCGGAGCCATAAATAAAGGAGATCAGCCGTGACCAAACGCACGTCTGCCAAGTACAAAATCGACCGCCGCATGGGCGAAAACATCTGGGGCCGTCCGAAGTCCCCGGTCAACCGTCGTGAATATGGCCCCGGCCAGCACGGTCAGCGCCGCAAGGGCAAACTGTCCGATTTCGGCATCCAGCTGCGCGCCAAGCAGAAGCTGAAAGGCTACTACGGCGACCTGACCGAAAAGCAATTCCGCCGCATCTACGGTGAAGCCGAGCGTGTCAAAGGCGACACCGGTGAAAACCTGATCGGTCTGCTGGAGCGCCGCCTGGACGCCGTCGTCTACCGCGCCAAGTTCGTGCCGACCGTCTTTGCTGCCCGTCAGTTCGTCAACCACGGCCACGTTCTGGTCAACGGCCAGCGCGTCAACATTCCCTCCTACCGTGTGAAAGAGGGTGACGTGATCGAGGTCCGCGACAAGTCCAAGCAACTGGCTGTCCTGCTGGAAGCCACTCAGCTGGCCGAGCGCGACGTTCCGGATTACATCGAAGCCGACCACTCCAAAATGAAAGCCACCTTCGTGCGCACCCCCTCCTTGGGCGATGTGCCGTACCCGGTGATGATGGAGCCGAACCTGGTCGTCGAATTCTACGCCAAAAACTAAGTCGGATCCCTTTCGGGATTTGCGCAGGGGCTGCCTTCGGGCGGCTCCTTTTCCATTTTGGCAGTCGTTGCGACCCGCCGCTACCAATTTCACGCGGCGAAATGGTGCTGAGCGGCCGATTCTCATTTGTCTATTTGGCGTATCCAGTTGTAGGCTTGGGGCCGAGCATTGGGAATGCGCAGCCCATCAGACTGAGGTGACCAAGATGAGAACAGTATTCGGCACGTTTCTGGCCGCAGCTTCAATGACACTGGCAACGGCCTTGGCAGCTGCGCCTGTCAAGCTGCAACCAGCAGATCCGCAGCCGGGTAGCGTCCGCTCCGGTCTTGCTGTGCGTTATGCCTATCCGCAGGACGTACGCACCCTGTCCGAGGCTTCGGCGGCGTTGAAACAGGGATCCGAAGCCGGGCGCCCGCTGAAAGGCCTTGATCATCGGGATACTAACGAAGGCGACATCACCCTAACGTCGAAACAGGCCCAGCACGTGGTAGCCCGGATCACCGGCTATGTCCGCTTTGACAAGCCCGGCGTCTACAATATCGATTTCCTGACCAATGACGGGCTACGGGCGAAAATCGGCGGGCAGATCGTTGGTCAGTTCGATGGGCGGCAGACCTGCGACAGCACCGTCATGACCGAGGTCGAAGTGCCGGTGGCTGGATGGTATCCGCTGGATGCCTTGTATTTTCAGCGCCTTGGCACGGCTTGCCTTCACATGCGCATGGGCGCGGAAGGCGCACGGATGAAGTGGATGCCTGACGCCGCCTTCGGCCACTGATCGCACCGGGCCCTTCCTGCCTTCCTGCGCCCCGATCGATCACCCTGGTGAGTCACAGGGGCAGGGGGCGTCCTTCGGCGATGGCTTCCATCGCGAAATAGGAGGTGACGCTGTCCAGCTCCACCCCCGCGATCAGGCGCTGGTAGACCTTGTCGTAGCTGGTCATGTCTTCGGTAACAACTTTCAGTTGATAGTCGTAATCACCGCCGATGCGATGAAAATCCACCACTTCGGGAATGGTCAGAACGTGCCTGCGGAAGGTCTCCAGCCAGTCCGCAGAATGGTGGCGCGTGCGCAGCATGACAAAGACCACCAGATCCAGTCCCAGTTTCGCGCGGTCAATCCGCGCGGTTGCCCCCTGTAGCACGCCGTTGTCATTCAGCGCCTTTAGCCGCCGCCAGCAGGCGTTCTGCGACAGGCCAACTTTTTCGGCGAGTTCCCGTTGTGACAGGCTGGCATCCCCCTGAAGGCAGCGCAGGATGGCGCGATCAATATGATCTAGATTGTTAGTCATTTAGCGATCATATGACACAAATTTGCGTGCCATCAACCAAAATTAGGCGGAGTATTTCCAGCTCCAGAGGGTCAAGTTTCTGTGGTGAAGAGCGGAGAAACAGATGACCCTTGCCACCATAAAACAAACCCTGAAGGATGCGGCCCGCGAAGGGCGTCTGGCAGATGAGCTGATCGGTGAGGGCGTGCAGATCCCTGGCGCCGATGGAATGGTGCCGCTGGTCTACGCCGATTATGTCGCCTCCGGCCGGGCGTTGCGGTCGGTCGAGGATTTCATCGTTTCCGATGTTCTTCCATTTTACGCCAATTCCCATACCGAGGCCTCTTATTGCGGCGCCCATATGACCCGCCTGCGTCGCGCCGCGCGCGCGGAAATCGCGCGGATCACCGGGGCAAAACAGGAGGACGCGGTGATCTTTGCCGGGTCAGGGGCCACTGCCGGTCTCAACCGGCTGGTCAGCCTGCTGGGCGTGAATGAGGCTCGCGCGCCAGTGGTCTTTATCGGCCCTTATGAACACCACTCCAATATTCTGCCCTGGCGGGAGAGCCGCGCAACAGTCGTGGAGATCCCCGAAGCGGCGGGGGGCGGGCCTGATCTGGAGGTCCTCCAGGTGGCGTTGAGCGAATATGCCGCCTGCGATCTGAAGATCGGCAGTTTTTCGGCGGCCTCGAATGTGACCGGCATCCTGACCGATGCGGATGCGGTCAGTGATCTGCTGCATGCCCATGGCGCGCTTGCGGTTTGGGACTACGCCGGGGGCGGGCCCTATCTGCCGATCGACATGGGCGGCAAGGGGGGCGCGCGCAAGGATGCCGTGGTCGTCTCACCGCACAAGTTTCCCGGTGGACCCGGTGCATCGGGCGTGCTGATCGTGAATGGCACTGCGGTGCGCCGCAAATGCCCTTCTTGGCCCGGGGGCGGCACGGTCAGCTTTGTCTCGCCTTGGGATCATGCCTACAGCGCGGATCTGGCTGCGCGTGAAGAGGCGGGAACACCGAACGTGATCGGTGATATTCGCGCCGCGCTGGCGTTTCTGGTCAAGGAAGCCGTGGGTGAAGCTGAAATCGCCCGCCGGGAGGCCCGCTTCGGCGCCATGGCGCGGGAGGGCTGGCAGGGCAATCCGCAGCTGACCCTTTTGGGCCATCCGACTGCGCCGCGCCTGCCGGTGTTTTCCTTCACCGTCCGGGGGGCTTCGGGGCGACCCGTGCATCAGCAGCTGTTCACCCGGATGCTGAGCGACTTTTATGGCATTCAAGCGCGGGGCGGCTGCGCCTGTGCAGGTCCCTATGCGCATCGGCTTCTGGATATCGATGCGCAGGATTCAAACGCGCTGTTCGCGGATCTTCAGGCCGGAAAGGAGCTGCGCAAACCCGGCTGGGTGCGGCTGAATTTTTCCTACCTGATGCGGGATGAAACCGCGCGATACATCATCGACAGCGTCAATGATCTGGCTCTTCGGGCCGAGGATCTGGCTGCGCGATATGAGGCGGACCCGGCGACCGCGCGGTTCCAGCCAAGGGCAGCCTGATCAGGCCAGGGTCGGCGGCCACAGGACGACAGGCGGCGCAAAAAGCGCACTGCGTCTGTTGAGGGCATCTTGCGGCTTTTCGATTGCGTTGTGCGCGGGTATGAACGGGGTGGAACCAAGGAGTCCCTCTTATGACCCAGATCACACCGCAGCCTGGAATTATGGACATCGCCCTTTATCAGGGTGGGGCTGCCCATGTGGATGGGGTGAGCAACACGGTAAAGCTCTCCTCGAATGAGAACCCTCTCGGCCCCAGCCCGCGCGCCATCGAAGCGATGCGCGAGGCTGCGGCGACGATGCATCGCTATCCGAGCTCGGATCATGCTGAGCTGCGCGCCGCCATTGGTGAGGTGCATGGGCTGGACCCGGCGCAGATCATCTGCGGTGCTGGCAGCGACGAGATCATCGCCTTTCTGTGTCAGGCCTATGTGGGGCCGGGGGACGAGGTGCTTTATACCGAGCACGGTTTTGCCATGTATCGCATCAGCGCGCAGGCGGCAGGGGCGACCCCGGTCGAGGTCCGTGAGAATGAGCGGGTGACCGATGTTGACGCCTTGCTTGCGGGCTGCACCGAGCGAACCAAGCTGGTGTTCATCGCCAACCCCAACAACCCCACGGGCACCATGATCGGCGCGGCCGATGTGGCGCGTCTGGCCGATGGCCTGCCAAAGGGGGCGCTGCTGGTGCTGGATGGCGCCTATGCCGAATATGTCGAAGGCTTCGATGCAGGCGCTTCGCTGGTGGCTGAGCGTGACAATGTCTTCATGACCCGCACCTTCTCCAAGATCTACGGGCTGGGTGGTGCGCGCATCGGCTGGGGCTATGGCCCGCAGGAAATCATCAATGTTCTGAACCGCCTGCGTGGACCGTTCAACGTCTCGACCACCGCGCTGGCTGCGGCCGAGGCTTCGGTGCGGGATACCGATTATGTCGACCGCTGCCGCGCGGAAAACGCCAAATGGCGCGGTTGGCTGGCCGAGGCACTGGCTGAACTCGGGGTGCCCTCGGATACCTCCTGCACAAATTTTATCCTCGCGCGCTTTGCCAGCCAAGCTGAGGCTGAGGCCTGTGATGATTACCTCAAGGCGCAGGGGCTGATCGTTCGGCGGGTGGCGGGCTACAACCTGCCCAATGCGCTGCGCATCACCATCGGCGACGAGGCCGCCTGCCGCGCCGTTGCTGCCGCGGTCAAGGCCTTCAAAGCCGGGCAGGGCGCAGCATGAGCGCGCCAGTCTACAACCGTGTCGCGCTGATCGGGCTGGGGCTGATCGCCTCTTCGATGTTCTGGGCGATGAAGCGGGCCGGTCTGGCGGGTGAGGTCACGGGCTATGCTCGCAGCGCCGAAACCCGGGACACTGCCCGGCGCATCGGGCTGTGTGATCGCGTCTGTGACAGCGCCGCTGAGGCTGCGCAGGGCGCCGATCTGGTGGTCCTTTGTGTGCCGGTCGGCGCCATGGGCGCGGTGATGCAGGATATTGCGAGCGTGCTGAAACCCGGCGCCACGGTGTCTGATGTCGGCTCGGTGAAGGCCCATGTGATCGAGGCTGTCGCGCCGCATATCCCCGATGGCGTGCATTTCGTCCCGGCGCACCCTTTGGCGGGGACTGAGCATTCCGGGCCCGAGGCAGGCTTTGCCGAACTGTTTGATAATCGGTGGAGCCTTCTGGTTCCCGTCGAAGGCACCGACCCCGATGCCGTGCAGCGCCTGCGTGACCTCTGGGAGGGGATGGGCGCCAATGTCGATGAGATGGATGCGGATCACCACGATCTGGTGCTGGCTGTCACCAGCCACGCGCCGCACCTTATTGCCTATACCATGGTGGGGGTTGCTGACGATTTGCGCCGCGTGACCGACAGCGAGGTGATCAAATACTCGGCTGCTGGTTTCCGGGACTTTACCCGGATCGCGGCCTCGGACCCGACCATGTGGCGCGATGTGTTCCTGACCAACAAGGACGCGACGCTGGAAATCCTGGGCCGTTTCACCGAGGAGCTTTTCGCCCTGCAAAGGGCGATCCGCACCGGCGACGGGGAGCATCTGCACCAATATTTCACCCGCACCCGCGCCATCCGCCGCGGGATCATCGAGGCCGGGCAGGATACGGATGCACCGGATTTCGGACGGGCAAAGAAGACATGATCGCCCGGGCTGCTTTTGCGCTGGGCCTTTTGTTGGCCGATGCCGCCGCTGCGACGGCGCCCGAGGCGTCCCTGCGTCCGGCCGGGCGCCCGGCAGGCATTGCAGCCTCACCGGGCCCCGAACTTGATGTCTCTACCTTGGCTGGGCCCGAGCTGATGAGGCCACAAGGGCGGCCGATGTCAGAGCAAACCTTAGCCGTGGCGGCGCTGGGTGTGGTCACGTTGCCCGATGTCGGGCCGGGCAGTTCGTTGCGCCCCAGCTTGCGCCCCGATGCCATTGTTCAGCAGGTGCTGTTCAAGCGGCGCAAGCTGCGTAAAACCTCGGTCTGCGGCGATATTGATATTCAGGGAGAGCCGGTTGGCTCTGTCGTCGGCTCTCTACCGGGCTGCGGTGCGAAATCGGCGGTCCGGGTGTCCTCGGTCGCGGGTGTGCAGCTTAGCAAGAAATCGGTGATGACCTGCGATATGGCGAAATCGCTGAACCGCTGGGTCGAACGGGACGTGGAAAAGGCATTTGGCCGCCGCAACCGCGTAGTGTCGCTGCGGGTGGCTGCGCATTATTCCTGCCGCACCCGCAACAACCGCCCAGGCGCGCGCATCTCGGAGCATGGCAAGGGCAAGGCGATCGATATTTCCGGCTTCACCCTGGAAGATGGTGAGACGATCACCGTTCTGGAAGGCTGGCAGAAGCGGCGCACCCGCAGAAAACTGCGCAAGATCTGGAAGGCGGCTTGTGGGCCCTTTGGCACAGTACTAGGGCCTGACGCGGATCGCTATCACAAGGATCACTTCCATCTGGATGTGGCGCGCCACCGGGGGGGAGCCTACTGCCGCTGACCGGGTCAGACCCGTGAGGGATGCCGACTGGCTCCTTCAGTAGAGCGTGATACGCGGAGCCGCGCCCAGTGGCAGAGGGCCAAGGTACATCTGCCCGTCGGTGATCGACAGCGCAATGTCGAGATCCTGTTCACGGCCATGCATCTGAGCCAGCAGCCCCAGGATCCGTTCGGTGCCACCGCGCAGGCGGGCAGGTAGCAGGCCGGAGCGTTCTGCAAGCCGCAGCAGGCCACGCCAATTCTCTGCCCTGATATCCACCTTGCCGCTCATCCGGCCAGCCTCGTCCACATCCACGCTGCCATTGGCCCGCAGGGCAAGGGTGCCCCAATGCGCCTCTGCCTGCGTCAGGGTGATCCGGCGCGGTTGCGGGCGGCGCAGTTCCAGCACGCGTCGGTCCCATGCGGTGTCAAAAAGGACATCCGCCGCGAGCGTGACATCGGTCAGGCTGGGTGGCAGCTCTTCGGCTGAGATCAGCATCCGTTGCAATCTGCCGCGGGGGGTCAGCGTCTCTGCACGGGCCGAAATGCGATAGCTCTCCGTGTCCCCCGTTCGGGTCATGTCCAGGGCAAAGGCAGGGGCGGATAGCAGGATCTTACCCGCCCGCGATATCTTCCACTCTGCCGCCTGCAGTGACATCCGTTCCAGTGACATGGCTGATCCGGGCGCGAGCTGCAGGTCCGCCTGCATGTCCGCAGCCTGCAGGACTGCTGTCTTGTCATAGTGCGACAGGCGCTGCGGGGCGGGGGGAAACTGCAGCGTCACCTCCTGCGGCTTCAGGGGCAGGCTGTAGAGGCTGATCCAATCCGCGCTCCAGGCGGCGCCAGTGCCGGGGTCGGCTAGTGTTGGATGCAGGATGCGCGTCCGGTGCGCTGTCGGGAAACCGGAACTTTCCAGCGCAGCGTATTCCGCCAGCCAACCCTGCCGCTCCTGCTCATCGAACCATTGGGCAATACCGCTGCGCAGGCCCCAGGCGCTGGCGGCCCAATACAGGCTCCATACCAGCCCGGCAGCCACCAGAAGTTTCACAACGCGCATGCCAAAGACCCTCTTTTGCCCGGAGCAGATTTGCTGTTTACAGACAGGGATCAGAAAGGACCAGTTGTCATGACCATGTGGGTGTTCGGATACGGATCACTGTTGTGGAACCCGGGATTTCCCGTCGCGCGCCGCGAGATCGCGACGCTGCAGGGCTATGCGCGCTCCTTCTGCATGAGTTCGGTTCACCATCGCGGCACTGAAGAGAAACCGGGTCTGGTTCTGGCACTGGATGAGGTCGCCGGGGCACATTGCACGGGCCTTGCTCTGGCGGTGGAAAACGGCGCTGAAACCGAGACGCTGGATTATCTGCGCGAGCGTGAGCTGATCTCCTCGGCCTATGTCGAGCGGGATCTGGAGGTGGAGCTGCACACCGGGGATCTTGTGACCGCGGTGACCTATGTGATCGCCCCCCATCATGTGCAGTATTGCGGCGGGATGAGCCTTGAGGAACAGGCCCGGATCATTGCCCATGCGGTGGGCGGGCGCGGTCCCAACACCGAATACCTCTATAATACCGCGAGCCATCTGGCCGAGATCGGGCTGAATGATGAAGATCTGGACTGGCTGGCGGGGCGCGTGCGGCAGATCACAGCATAAAGCCTTGGCGTTGCAGTCTCTTTCCTTGTAGGCTTCAGGCGCGAGAAGAGCACTGAAAGAGGCAGGAGCCCCTTAATATGGCGCAGCCAGACGGTAAGATCAGGCCCCAGTTTTCCCAACCGGTCCGACAGGTCATTCTGATGCTGATTGCATTGGGACTTGCCGGTTTTGGCGCCTTTGTTGCGCTGCCACGTGTGCTGCCGGTGTTTCAGGCCAACCCCTGGCTCAACGGGTTTATCCTTTTCGTCTTTGTGATTGGGGTGCTGGCCTGTTTCTGGCAGGTCGTGCAGCTGATCGGCTCGGTGCGCTGGATCGAAAGCTTTGCCGGCGGCGGCAGCCGCGGCGAAGACCGACCGCCGTCGATGCTGGCGCCGCTGGCCTCGCTCCTGCGGTCGCGGGGGGCGCGGATGCAGCTTGGCTCTTCCTCGACCCGCTCGATCCTGGATTCCGTGGCAACGCGGATCGATGAAGACCGGGAAATCACCCGCTATATCGTCAACCTTCTGATTTTTCTTGGTCTTTTGGGTACGTTCTATGGTCTGGCGACTACGGTTCCGGCGGTTGTAGATACCATTCGCAGCCTTGCCCCGCAGGAGGGCGAAGAAAGCCTGACCATCTTTAACCGGCTGATGACCGGGCTTGAGGCGCAGCTGGGCGGCATGGGTGTTGCTTTTGCCTCTTCCCTTCTGGGGCTTGCCGGGTCGCTCATCGTCGGCCTTTTGGAGCTTTTTGCCGGGCACGGCCAAAATCGGTTCTACCGCGAGCTGGAAGAATGGCTGTCCTCCTTTACCCGGGTCAGCTTTTCTTCGGGCGAAGATGGGGCCGGGGACAGCGGGATCGTTTCCGAGGTGCTGGATACAATGGCCGAGCAGATGGATGCCCTGCAGGGCATGTTCGCCGAAACCGCACAGGGCCGCGTCGCGGTCGAGGAAAAACTCTCGCAGCTGGTCGATAGTATCAACGACATGAACCAGCGTCAGGAACAGAATGAAACGCTGAGCGCGGCCTTGGAGCGGGTGGCTGTCGGGCAGGAAACCCTGACCGAGATCATGCGCGCCCATGGCGACGTGGGCCTTGATGCCGAAAGCCGCATGCGGCTGCGCTCGATCGACGTGCAGATGCTGCGCATTCTTGAGGAAATTTCGGCCGGTCGACAGGAAAGCCTGGCCGAATTGCGCAAGGATATCGACCTGATGGTCAAGGCCTTTGCTCCGCCACGGGGCGGCCAGCGCGCAGCCAAGGCCGCCTCTCAGGACGAGGGTTGACCCATGGCCCTGTCCCGGCGCACTGGGCAACGGTTCCAGGCCTCGATTTGGCCGGGCTTCGTCGACGCGATGACCGGGCTTTTGCTGGTGCTGATGTTCGTGCTGACCATTTTCATGGTGGTGCAATCGGTGCTGCGCGAGACCATCACCGGACAGGAAAGCGAGCTGGACGAACTCTCGTCCGAGGTACAGGCGCTGGCCAATGCGCTGGGGCTTGAGGAACGTTCGAACAATCTTCTGACCGCCCGGCTTGGCGCGCTCACCGCAACGCTGAGCACGACGCAGGACGAACTTCAGCAGGCCGAGGGACAGATTGCCGAGCAGAAATCGCTGATTGCGTCGCTCACCTCGGAACGGGACGCGCGGGTTGCCGATCTAGAGGCCGCGCGTAGCCGCATCACCGCCTTCGAGGCGCAGGTAGCCGCCCTGATCGCCGATCAGGAGGCTGCAACGGCTGAAATCGCGGATCTGAGTGCGGAGCGGGAACAGCTGGAGGCGGACCGGGCTGAGCTGCTGAGTGAGCAGGAAGCCTTGAACCTGGCGCTGGCGCAGGCCCGTGATGAAATCGATGCCGGTGTTGAAGCGGCGAGGCTGGCTGCGGCTCGGCGCGAGGCGCTGGAGGCGATGATCGCTGATTTGCAGGCGGAAGGCACGGCGCAAGAGGCTGAGCTGGCCGATCTGAAAGACCAGCTGAGCGAAGAAGAAACTGCCCGTCTGGCCGAAGCTGCGGCGGCTGAGGCCCTGCGCAAGAAACTGGAAGACGCTGACGCCGAACTGACCGCCATGACCCTGTCGCTGGAGGCACAGCGCCAGCGGGCCGAGGATACGCTGACCCTTCTGGCCGCCGCCGAGGCTGCCAAGGCGCAGCTGGACAGCCAGTTGGAAGAGGCGCTTGCCACGCTGGAAGCCGCCCGCGCGCAATCGCGGGAACGAGACGAATTGGCCGAGCGGCTGACCCGGGTTCTGGCGCAGATGGAGGTCAGCCAGTCCGAGGCCGAGGCGCGGGTCAGCGCCCTTGAGGCGGAACTCGACCGGGTGCGGACCGATGCAGACGCAACCCGCGCCAGTCTGACTGCAGATCTGCAGGCCGCCCGGCAAGAGGCCGCCCGCACCCGTGACGAGTTGGAAGCGGAACTTGCGCGGCAGCAAGCGGCCTCGGTCGAGACGCAATCACAGTATGAAGACCAGCTTGCCCAGCTTCAGGCAAACCACGCCAAGGCCCGGGCGGATCTGGAAGCGGCGCTGAGCGCGGCCGAAGACAAGGCCGACGCAGAGCGGCGTGCCTTGGAACAACAGCTGGCCGAGGTCCGGGCGGATGCTGCCAGCCTGCAGGCCGGGCTTGAGGCACAACTGCAGCAGGCCCGCGCTGATCTTGCCGCTGCCCGCAGCGCTGCCAGTTCCACTGCAGAGGACCGCGCTGCGGTGGAGCAACGTCTGCTGACTGCGCTGGAAGCACTGGAAAACGCCCGCGCGGCGGCCAGCGATACGGATGTCCTGCAACAGCGCCTGCTTGCTGCGCTCAATGCCCAGAAGGAGGCGGAGAACAGCGCCGAGGGGCAGCGCAACCTTGCAGAGGAACGCGCCGCGCTGCTTGCGCAGGCCCGCGCGGCACTGGCCGATCAGAAACAGCTATCGACCAAGGCACAGCGCGAGGCGGCGCTGCTGAACCAGCAGGTCGCAGCCCTGCGCGAACAGCTGGGTAGCCTGCAGGCCATTCTGGACGATTATCAGGCGCGCGATGCAGCGCAGCAGGTTCAGTTGCAGAACCTGGGTCAGGATCTGAACGCCGCGCTGGCCCGCGCCGCCTCGGAAGAGCGCAAGCGCCGGATTCTGGAAGAACAGGAGCGCAAGCGGCTGGAGGCCGAGGCGGCAGCTCTGGCCGACAAGGCGCAGGATCTGGAGCGCTACCGGTCGGAGTTCTTCGGGCGCCTGCGGGATGTTCTGGGCAGCCAGGACGGTGTGCGGATTGAGGGTGACCGTTTCGTCTTTGCCTCCGAAGTGCTGTTCGCTCCGGCAAGCGCCGAGCTGTCGGAGGCGGGCAAGGCGGAAATCGCCAAGGTTGCCCGTATCCTGCAAAGCGTGGCCGCTGCGATCCCGCCAGAGATCAACTGGATCATCCGGGTCGATGGCCACACTGACAACACGACCCTGTTGGGGCATCCGAAGTTCAAGGATAACTGGGAGCTTAGCCAGGGGCGGGCGCTGTCGGTGGTGCGCTACATGATTGATGCGCTTGGCATTCCGCCGGGGCGGCTGGCGGCGAATGGGTTTGGCGAATATCAGCCCGTCAACACTGCCGACACGCCAGAGGCCCGCGCCCAGAACCGGCGGATCGAGTTGAAATTCACCGAACGCTAGGGCGGGACGAAAGGACGTGGATCAGTCGATCCGGATTGGCTGGATGATCCGGTCCACTTCTGCCCCGTCGCGCATCAACCGGGCAATCCCGGTATAAAGCCCGGCAGGCCAGGCTGCCCGGCGCAGACGTTTGCCCGCAGCGCGGAAGAATTGCGCCTGATCCTTTTTCAGAGTGGCCGTCTGATCGATCATTTTGCCGCCCGGCCCGTCAATGGTGAGGGTAAGGGTGTCGCCCTCCCGTCCACCAAAGGCATAGGCCCAGAACACCATCGCAGGCGCATCCTTTGCCAGCATCTCTCCCTTCGCCGCAGTGGTACCGGATTTGATCGCGTCATAGGCTGGAACACCGGTGCTGAACCCGGCACCGAGGAAGCCACCAGCCTCATAAGCAACTGGTTGCGCCCACAGGGAGGCGCCGGATGCCGTGCCGCAGGCGGCGCTGCTATCTGGCTGGAAGGGGTCGACAACCGCGCCATCCTTGCGCAGCGACAGATGCAGGTGCGGGAATTGCGTCTTGCCGGAGAGGCCAACCTCGCCGAGGGCGGTTCCAGCGGGCACCCGGTCGCCCTTGGCGACGCGGAGGGAGCCGCGCTTCATGTGACAATACTGGGTTTCCCAGCCGCCCGCGTGGCGCAGCACCAGACCGTTGCTGCATTCTCGGTCCTTGATCTCGGCAGCGTTTGCCTTGGTCGCGTATTGATCCGGCATGCCATCGCGTAGCCCCGCAACGATCCCGTCCGCGGCGGCTCGCACCGTGACGCCGGTCTGCATGTCCGAAAGGTAGGGCAGGGCGATATCCGTGCCCTTGTGCCCGTCATAAGTCAGGCCGTTGCAGGTGAAATCCTGCGCCCCGGGGCCGGGATCCCGGTCGACGTATTGCTGAATGTGGCAGCTGTCGCCCAACACGCAGTCGATGGGCCAGTCCAATGAGAAATCGCCCGCCGCAACGGGTGCGGCGAGCGATGAAAACAGCGCGAAAAGCGTGCGATACATTATTCTGCGGTCAGCAGCGGCGGCTTGTTACCGGAAATCCGGGGCTTGCCCGGGCCTTCAAGGCGCAGGTCGATCTTGCCGTCCTTGATGCCAACCTTGACGAGACCGCCCTTGGTCAGCTTGCCGAACAGCAGTTCCTCGGCCAGCGGTTTCTTGATGTACTCCTGAATGACCCGGCCCAGAGGACGCGCACCCATCTTGTCGTCATAGCCCTTCTCGGCCAGCCATTCGGCAGCCTTGCGAGTCAGTTCGATCGACACGTTGCGGTCCATCAGCTGCGCCTCAAGCTGCAGTACGAATTTCTCGACAACCTGCAGAATGACCTCTTTGGGCAGCGGCGCGAAGGAGATCACCGCATCCAGCCGGTTGCGGAACTCCGGGGTGAAGGTCCGCTCGATGGCGGCGGTGTCTTCGCCCTCGCGGCGGTCACGACCAAAGCCGATGGCGGCCTTCGCCATATCCGAGGCACCGGCGTTGGAGGTCATGATCAGAACCACGTTGCGGAAGTTCACGGTGCGGCCGTTGTGATCGGTGAGCTGCCCGTTATCCATCACCTGCAACAGGATGTTGAAGACATCGGGGTGCGCCTTTTCGATCTCGTCCAGCAGCAGCACGCAATGCGGATGCTGATCGACGCCATCGGTCAGAAGACCGCCCTGATCAAAGCCGACATAGCCCGGAGGCGCGCCGATCAGGCTGGAGACCGCGTGTTTCTCCATGTATTCCGACATGTCAAAGCGCAGCAGTTCCACACCCAGCGTATCGGCCAACTGTTTGGCGACCTCGGTCTTGCCGACACCGGTGGGGCCCGCAAAGAGGTAGTTGCCGATGGGCTTTTCCGGCTCCCGCAGGCCTGCGCGCGCCAGTTTGATGGCGCTGGACAGCGCGTCGATGGCATCGTCCTGACCGAAAACAACGCGTTTGAGCGATTTCTCCAGATCCTTCAGCACCTCTGCATCGTCCTTGGACACGCTCTTGGGCGGAATGCGGGCGATCTTGGCAACGACGGCTTCAACCTCTTTGACGCCGATGGTCTTGCGACGCTTGTCTTCGGGCACCAGATGCTGCGCGGCGCCGGCCTCATCGATCACGTCGATGGCCTTGTCCGGCAGTTTGCGGTCGTTGATGTAACGCGCCGACAGCTCCACCGCCGATTTGATCGCATCGGTGGTGAATTTGACGCTGTGGTGTTCCTCGAAATAGGGTTTCAGGCCCTTCAGGATTTCGATGGCGTCTTCGACCGTGGGTTCGTTCACGTCGATCTTCTGGAACCGGCGCGACAGGGCGCGGTCTTTTTCAAAGTGCTGACGGAACTCCTTGTAGGTGGTGGAGCCCATGGTGCGCAGCTTGCCGCCCTGAAGCGCAGGCTTCAGCAGGTTAGAGGCATCCATGGCGCCGCCAGATGTGGCGCCAGCGCCGATCACCGTGTGGATCTCGTCGATGAAGAGAACCGCGTCGGGGTGTTGTTCCAGCTCGGTCACAACCGCTTTCAGGCGTTCCTCGAAATCACCGCGATAACGGGTGCCGGCCAGCAGCGCGCCCATGTCGAGCGAATAGATGGTGGTCTCGGAGAGAACCTCCGGCACCTCACCCTGCACGATCTTGCGCGCCAGACCTTCGGCGATGGCGGTTTTGCCAACGCCGGGATCACCAACCAGCAGCGGGTTGTTCTTGCGGCGGCGGCACAGAACCTGAATGCAGCGCTCCACTTCGTGGCTGCGGCCGATCAGCGGATCGATGTCGCCTTCGCGGGATTTCGCGTTGAGATCGACGCAATACTTGGCCAGCGCGCTTTCCTTATTTTCGCCCTCGGCGGCCTGCGGCTGTGGTTCTTCTTCAGCCTCGTGAGCGCCGGAAACCGGGCGCGGTTCGCCAAATGCAGGATCCTTGGCCACACCATGGGCGATGAAGTTCACCGCGTCATAGCGGGTCATGTCCTGATCCTGAAGGAAATAGGCGGCATCGCTTTCGCGCTCGGCAAAGATCGCAACCAGCACATTGGCGCCGGTGACTTCGGTGCGGCCCGAGCTTTGGACATGGATCGCAGCCCGCTGGATCACCCGCTGGAATGCCGCGGTGGGCACAGCTTCGGAGCCGTCAATATCGGTAACCAGGTTCGACAGATCCTCATCCACGAATTCCACCAGGGCCGTTCGCAATTCGCCGAGGTCGACGCTGCAGGCGCGCATCACGCGGGCTGCGTCGGGTTCGTCCAGCAGCGCCAGCAGCAGGTGCTCCAGCGTTGCGAATTCGTGTCGCCGCTCATTCGCCAGCGCCAGCGCTGCGTGAATGGCTTGTTCCAATGTGCTCGAGAATGAAGGCACGGGCGTGCTCCTCTGTCTTGGGTTGAGGGGGGCGGGGCGGCGTATTTACCATCCTTCCCCACTCTCAACCATGGCCTCATAGTATTAGAGTTTGGTTGATAGACCGCCGGCTTCAAGCGCTTTCTTTTATTTTTCGGTCACATTTCTTGTTGCTAAGCCGGAAATGATACACGCCAGAGGTCAGAAATTGTCCTTTCTGCGCCGGATTTCTGTAAAGACATCAACGTCTTCAGCGTTCTGCATGGCCATCGATTCCTTAACGCTGGAAAGATGGGCACGCAGGAAGGGATTTGTGTCCAATTCCAGTTGCAGCGAGGAGGGCACGGTTGGCTCGCCCGCCGCGCGGGCGGTGTCGATCTGCGCGATGCGGGTCTTTAGGGCGTCGTTGTCCGGGTCGATCGTAATGGCAAAGGCGGCATTGGCCTGGGTGTATTCATGGCCGGAATAAACCACGGTTTCGGGAGGCAGAGCGGCAAGGCGCGACAGGCTGTTCCACATCTGCTCGGGCGTGCCTTCGAAGAGGCGGCCACAGCCAAGCGCCATCAGGCTGTCAGCGGTAAAGACGGCGTTGCTGTCCGGGATGTAAAAGGCGATGTGGCCAACGGTGTGGCCGGAAACATCCAGCACCTGAACCTCGTGACCGAACAAATCGAAGCTTTCACCATCCTGCACAGCGCGATCCAGATCTGGCAGCCGGTGTGCATCTGCGGCCGCGCCAGTCACCGAGGCACCAAAGGTGCTGCACAGCTCCTTGGTCCCGTCAATATGGTCCCAGTGGTGATGGGTCAGCAGGATCTCGTCCAGCCCCCATCCGCGCTTCTTCAGGGCGGCGGTGATGGCGGCAGGATCCGGAGCGTCAACCAGTGCGGTGCGCCCCGATGCGGCGTCATGCAGCAGGAAGGCGTAGTTGTCAGAGAGGCAGGGAACGGTGACGATCTCAAGGGGCATGGTCATTCGCTTTTTCATTGTTAGACTGCCCCCAGAGTGACCCAAGCAGCAGGCGCCCGCAATGCATCTTGATGTTCAGGATCTGAGGAATTTCTACTACCGCAGTACCCTTGGCCGGGCCGCGCAGGCGGCAATCCGGGCGCGCCTGTTGCAGATGTGGCCCGATGCGACGGGGCAGACTGTTGTGGGCTTTGGCTTTGCCGCGCCGCTGCTGCGTCCCTATCTGGCGGATGCGCGGCGGGTGATGGCGATGATGCCGGGGCCGCAGGGGGTGATGCAATGGCCGGCGGGCATGCCGAATGTGTCGGTCCTGTGCGAAGAGGTCAGCTGGCCTATCGAAACCGGGCGCGTGGACCGGTTGGTGATGCTGCACGGGCTGGAGACCTCTGAACGCCCGTCGGATCTGCTGGAGGAAGCCTGGCGCGCGCTTGGCCCCGGTGGGCGGGCGATTTTCATCGTCCCAAACAGAGCAGGGTTCTGGGCACGGTCGGATAAAACCCCCTTTGGCTATGGGCGCCCCTACACGCTGACACAGCTGGAAAACCAGCTGCGGCTGCACCAGTTCACCATCGAGCAGCATACGGCGGCGCTTTACCGACTGCCGAGTTCCCGGCGGTTCTGGCTGAAATCCGGAGCGCTGCTGGAAAAGATGGGGCGGCGCCTGCCGGCGGTGCTGGCAGGGGGGGTGATCCTGGTCGAGGTCAGCAAGCAGACCCATCAGCAAAAGGGGCTGATGACCCGCGTCAAACGCAGCAACCCGATCCGGGTGCTGGAAGGGCTGTCGAACCCGGTTGCAGAACCTGCCTGACCCGCGCCATGTCCCCGTGCCGATGGCCGCAGCCATGCACAGGGCGCAATGCTAAAGGTGATTCCCGCAGGTGCCCTGCCTGGCGCGTGGCGTGCTCATTTTGCGGCAAGACTGCACGAAGGGGGAACAAATGCCGTTTTTTGACCCTCAGGAATCGCAATTCGATGAAGAACTTGTTCATTTTTTGTAGCCTGTTGCGGGGGCAAAGGGCCGCAGTTCCGCTAAGGCATTGAAAACACTTAACTCGGTCATTTTGCCGTTACCGTTATAGGCAGTTGATAGGTTGGGAACGCTCTGCTACATCCACGCTGATTTCGATGGCCTGCCACGCTGGTGGGCTGACTCACACCCCCGGGTGCTGCCTGACGCAGGTATGCAGACCGGGGCCAAAATAATATCGGAAGGGTGGACGTGTCCGAACCAGCTTCGATTTCTGCAGGCATCGCCGCGCGCTATGCCACAGCGGTCTTTGAGATCGCTGACGAGAACAAGGCGCTCGACAGCCTTGAGACCAGCATCAATGACCTGGCAGCTGCCCTGGCTGACAGCGAAGACCTTCAAAACCTGATCAGCTCGCCTCTGGTGACGCGCGAAGAGCAGGCCGCCGCAATCGATGCGGTCAGCACCAAGATGGGGCTGGACCCCACCTTGCGCAATACCCTGTCGCTGATGGCTGCGAAACGCCGCCTGTTCGTGGTGCCAGCTCTGATCGACTCCCTGCGCGCCAGCCTGGCTGAAGCACGTGGCGAAGTGACCGCAGAGGTCACCTCGGCCAAGGCGCTGACCAAGACCCAAAGCGAAAAGCTGGCCAAGACTCTGGCCGAGCGCGTGGGCAAGAAGGTTACCATCAATGCAACCGTCGATGAGAGCATCATTGGCGGTCTTGTCGTTAAAGTGGGCTCGAAGATGATCGATAGCTCGATCCGCTCCAAGCTCAACTCCCTACAGAATGCAATGAAAGAGGTCGGATAAATGGGTATCCAAGCAGCAGAGATTTCTGCGATCCTGAAAGACCAAATCAAGAATTTTGGTCAAGAAGCAGAGGTGGCCGAAATCGGCCGCGTGCTGAGCGTCGGTGACGGTATCGCCCGTGTGTACGGCCTCGACAACGTCCAGGCCGGCGAAATGGTCGAGTTCCCGGGCGGCATCATGGGCATGGCGCTGAACCTCGAAGCCGACAACGTCGGTATCGTGATCTTCGGTTCGGACCGCGACATTAAAGAAGGTGACACCGTCAAGCGCACCAACTCGATCGTGGACGTTCCCGTTGGCCCCGAACTGCTGGGCCGCGTTGTTGACGGTCTGGGCAACCCGCTGGACGGCAAGGGCCCCATCAACGCCAAAGAGCGCGGCATTGCCGACTCCAAGGCACCGGGCATCATCCCTCGTAAATCGGTTCACGAGCCGATGGCAACCGGCCTGAAATCGGTCGACGCGATGATCCCGATCGGCCGTGGCCAGCGTGAGCTGATCATTGGTGACCGTCAGACCGGTAAGACCGCCGTTGCTCTTGACGCGGTTCTGAACCAGAAAGTCTACAACGACGCCGCAGGCGACGACGAGTCCAAGAAACTGTACTGCGTCTACGTTGCTGTCGGTCAGAAGCGTTCCACCGTTGCCCAGCTGGTTAAGAAGCTGGAAGAAAGCGGCGCGATGGAATACTCGATCGTGGTTGCCGCAACCGCGTCCGACCCGGCTCCGCTGCAGTTCCTGGCACCCTATGCCGCAACCGCGATGGCAGAATACTTCCGCGACAACGGCAAGCACGGCCTGATCATCTATGATGACCTGTCCAAGCAGGCCGTTGCTTATCGTCAGATGTCCCTGCTGCTGCGTCGTCCGCCGGGACGTGAAGCTTACCCGGGTGACGTTTTCTACCTGCACTCCCGTCTGCTGGAACGTTCGGCCAAGCTGAACGAAGACTTCGGCTCCGGTTCGCTGACCGCTCTGCCCGTCATCGAAACCCAGGGCGGCGACGTGTCCGCGTTTATTCCGACCAACGTGATCTCGATCACCGACGGTCAGATCTTCCTGGAAACCGAACTGTTCTACCAGGGTATCCGTCCTGCTGTGAACACCGGTCTGTCGGTTTCGCGTGTGGGCTCCTCGGCTCAGACCGACGCGATGTCCTCGGTTGCCGGTCCGGTTAAACTGTCGCTGGCTCAGTACCGCGAAATGGCGGCCTTTGCGCAGTTCGGTTCCGACCTCGACGCTGCAACCCAGCAGCTGCTGGCCCGTGGTGCGCGCCTGACCGAGCTGATGAAGCAGCCGCAGTACTCGCCGCTGACCAACTCGGAAATCGTCTGCATCATCTTTGCTGGCACCAACGGTTACCTCGACAACGTCGACGTCAAGGACGTTGGCCGGTACGAAGCCGAACTGCTGAGCTTCCTGCGCGGCAAGAAGGCTGACTTCCTGCAGTGGATCACCGACGAAGACCCCAAATTCAAAAAGGGTGAGCCGGTCGAAAAAATGAAGGCGGTACTCGACGAATTCGCTGCCGACTTCGCGTAAGGAGATAAGGCAGTGCCAAATCTCAAGGACCTGAAAAACAGGATCGCGAGTGTCAAAAGCACTCGTAAGATCACAAAAGCCATGCAAATGGTGGCCGCGGCGAAACTTCGCCGCGCCCAGGAAGCTGCCGAAGACAGCCGTCCCTATGCCAAGCGGTTCAACGCCGTTATGGCATCTCTGGCAGCCTCGGTCGGCGACAGCGAAGCAGCGCCCAAGCTGCTTCGTGGCACCGGAAGCGATCAGGTACAGCTGCTTGTCGTTTTGACAGCCGAGCGTGGACTGTGTGGTGGCTTCAACGCCAACATCGCCAAGCTGGCCCGTCAAAAGGCAGCTGAGCTGAAAGCGGCAGGCAAGACGGTCAAGATCCTGACCGTTGGCAAAAAAGGCCGCGACGCGCTGCGTCGTGACTTTGAAGCCGATTTTGTCGGTCACGTGGACCTGAGCGAGGTCAAGCGTCTTGGCTATGCCGATGCGCAGGGCATCGCAAAGGACATCCTGACCCGCTTTGACGCTGGTGAATTCGACGTTGCGACGATCTTCTACTCGGAGTTCGTCAACGTCGTGACACAGGTGCCGACGGCACAGC
Organism: Phaeobacter sp. CC-HEC084; assembly: GCF_059429255.1. NCBI lineage: Bacteria > Pseudomonadati > Pseudomonadota > Alphaproteobacteria > Rhodobacterales > Roseobacteraceae > Phaeobacter > Phaeobacter sp. CC-HEC084. The sequence continues at coordinate 2,343,564 of NZ_JCAIJQ010000002.1, read as the reverse complement.
AGATCATTCCGGCCTCTTACGAGGGCGGCGAAGCCGAAGAAGCCTCGGCGGTATATGACTACGAACCCAGCGAAGAGGCGATTCTCGCCGACTTGCTGCCTCGTGGCGTATCCACCCAGATCTTTTCGGCGCTGCTGGAAAATGGCGCATCCGAACAGGGTGCCCGGATGAGCGCGATGGACAATGCGACACGCAACGCGGGCGATATGATCGACCAGCTGACCATCGAGTTTAACCGTTCCCGCCAGGCCGTGATCACCAACGAGCTGATTGAAATTATTTCGGGCGCCGAGGCGCTCTAAGAGACAACCGGAGACCAACAAATGGCAAATGCAAAAGGCAAGGTGGTTCAGATCATCGGCGCCGTTGTCGACGTCCAGTTCGACGATGACCTGCCCGCGATCCTGAACGCCCTCAACACCGACAACAACGGTAAGAATCTGGTTCTGGAAGTTGCGCAGCACCTGGGCGAAAACACCGTCCGTACCATCGCAATGGACGCAACCGAAGGTCTGGTTCGCGGTCAGGAAGTCACCGACACTGGCGCGCCGATCTCGATCCCCGTTGGTAACGCGACCCTGGGCCGTATTCTGAACGTCGTCGGCGAGCCCGTTGACGAAAAGGGCCCGGTGAAAGCCGAAGAAACCCGTCCGATCCACGCGGCGGCGCCTGAGTTCAACGAACAGTCGACCGAGTCGGAAATCCTGGTGACAGGCATCAAGGTCATCGACCTTCTGGCGCCTTACTCCAAGGGTGGTAAGATCGGCCTCTTCGGCGGTGCCGGCGTGGGCAAGACCGTTCTCATCATGGAACTGATCAACAACATCGCAAAAGTGCACTCGGGCTTCTCCGTGTTCGCCGGTGTTGGTGAGCGGACCCGTGAAGGTAACGACCTTTACCACGAGATGATCGAATCCAACGTGATTAAGCCCGACAACCTGTCGGAATCGCAGGTTGCGCTGGTTTATGGTCAGATGAACGAACCTCCGGGAGCCCGTGCGCGTGTTGCGCTGACCGGTCTGACCCTGGCGGAACAGTTCCGTGACCAGTCCGGTACCGACGTTCTGTTCTTCGTGGACAACATCTTCCGCTTTACCCAAGCCGGTTCCGAGGTTTCGGCTCTGCTTGGCCGTATCCCCTCCGCTGTGGGCTACCAGCCGACGCTGGCAACCGACATGGGTGCGATGCAGGAGCGTATTACCTCCACCAAGAACGGCTCGATCACCTCGATCCAGGCTGTGTACGTTCCCGCGGATGACCTTACCGACCCCGCACCGGCAACCACCTTTGCTCACCTCGATGCGACCACGGTTCTTAACCGTGCCATCTCCGAGCTGGGCATCTACCCGGCTGTGGACCCGCTCGACTCCTCGTCGCGCCTGATGGACCCGCAGATCGTTGGCGAAGAGCACTACGCAGTGGCTTCCGACGTTCAGCAGATCCTCCAGCGCTACAAGTCGCTGCAGGACATCATCGCGATCCTTGGTATGGACGAACTGTCCGAGGAAGATAAGCTGACCGTGGCCCGTGCCCGTAAGATCCAGCGCTTCCTGTCCCAGCCGTTCGACGTTGCGAAAGTGTTTACCGGTTCTGATGGTGTGCAGGTTCCGCTGGAAGACACCATTGCCTCGTTCAAGGCAGTTGTGGCCGGCGAATACGACCACCTGCCCGAAGGCGCCTTCTACATGGTTGGCGGCATCGAAGAGGTGAAGGCAAAAGCCGAGAAAATGGCTGCTGAGGCGGCCTAAGGAGGGCCCTGATGGCTGATACCATGCAATTCGACCTCGTGAGCCCGGAGCGGAGCCTTGCTTCGCTTCAGGTGAGCGCGGTTCAGATCCCCGGCGCGGAAGGCGACATGACGGCTATGCCGATGCATGCGCCGACCATCACCACGCTGCGCCCGGGTGTCCTGCGGGTCGAAAGCCCCCAAGGCACTTCGGAGTATGTGGTCACCGGTGGGTTTGCCGAAATCGGTTCCGAGGCGCTCTCGGTTCTGGCCGAAAAGGCAATCCCGATGGATGAAATGACCCGTGCGCACCTGGATGAGCTGATCGAGGACGCACGTGAGACCTACAAGACCGCTAAGGAAGAAGAGCAGCCCCACGACATCGTCGAGGAAGCCGCGAAACTTCTGGCGGACATGGAGGCCCTTGGCACCCACATGAGCCTCTAAGGTTCCGCGCCAAGCGAGAAAGACTTTGTAAACCGGCCCTTATGGGGCCGGTTTTCTTTTGTGCGCTCAGATGGTTTTATGACGCTTCAGGGTTGTGGGTGCGTCAGGCTGCCCGCGAGCGGAGGATTGGAAATTCATGAAAAGACTGCGAAACCCGCGCACCGGGATTGATCAGGGCGATCTTGTGGTGTTTTCCGAGTTCGACAGCGGCGGCAGCATGTGGACAGGGGAGGGCGCCCGGGAGCGGCGCAAGACCGTGCGGTTTTCCGAAGCCTTTGCCCGCCCGCCCGCGGTGCAAGTGTCGATGTCGATGTGGGACATGGATACTTCGGCTGCTGTGCGGGCCGAACTGGTTGCCGAGAATATAACCGCCACCGGGTTTGATGTGGTGTTTCGTACCTGGGCCGACAGCCGCGTTGCGCGGGTACGGGCAGCTTGGATGGCCATTGGCGATATGCCGTTCGAGGATGACTGGGTGGTGGACTGACCAGCCTCTGAGCGCGGCTCTGCTGAGCACATCCCGGTAATCAAACGGCCCCGGCGAAGAACTCGCGCGGGGCCGGTGTTATTTCGGACTTCCGGTCGCTGCACCCAGCGGGGCGTGCAGGCCGTCAGACGTGGCTGTAAAGCGACTCGTAGATCGGGATCAGGGTCTTGTCTTCGAACAGCGACGAGACCGAAGTGCCGTGCCAGATGTTGAGGATCGCCTGCGTGAATAGGGGCGCGGTCGGCAGGATACGGATGTTAGGCGCGGCCGAAACTGCCTCGGTCGGCTGGATGGTGTCTGTCAGAACCAGCGATTTCATCACCGAGTTGGTGACGCGTTCCACTGCCGGGCCGCTCATGACGCCGTGGGTGATATAGGCGTGTACCTCGCGCGCACCATTGTCGAGCAGCACCTGCGCCGCCTTGCACAGCGTGCCGGCGGTGTCGCACATGTCGTCGACGATCAGGCAGATCTTGTCCGTTACATCCCCGATTACGGTCATCTCGGCCACTTCACCGGGCTTTTCACGGCGTTTGTCGACGATCGACAGGGGGGCGTTGATGCGTTTCGCCAGCTCGCGGGCTCGGGCCACACCGCCGACGTCGGGCGAAACGACCATCAGATCGGCCATGTTGTCCTTGAACTGGTGCTTCACATCCAGCGCAAAGATCGGCGAGGCGTAGAGGTTGTCCACGGGAATATCGAAGAAGCCCTGGATCTGCGCCGCGTGCAGGTCCATGGTCAGGATCCGCTCGATCCCGGCGCCGGTCAGCATGTTGGCCACCAGTTTGGCCGAAATCGGCGTGCGGGCCTTGGTGCGGCGGTCCTGCCGGGCATAGCCGAAGTAGGGGATTACAGCGGTGGTGCGGCGTGCCGAAGAGCGGCGCAGCGCATCCGAGATGATCAGCAGCTCCATCAGGTTGTCATTGGCCGGGTTCGAGGTCGGCTGAATGATGAACATATCCTCGCCACGGACGTTCTCGTAGACTTCTACGAAGATCTCTCCGTCGTTGAACCGCTCGACACGGGCATCCACCAGCCCCTGATCGACGCCGCGGTGCATGCTCATGCGGCGGGCAATGGAATTGGCGAGCGGGAGGTTGGCGTTCCCAGCGATAAGCTTGGGTTCGTTCATGGTCGGCATTGGCTGATATCCCCGGGCAGCAACGGCAATGTGTCAGATTCGTGATATTGAACCCCGCTTAGCATGCGCCTAGGTTCCAGCCTAGTTCAAAGCCGGAGAAAAGCGACATGGCAACAATTGATTTCTACTTCTCGACCCTGTCCCCTTACACATATCTTGCGGGAAACAGGCTCGAGCAGCTTGCCGCCGCGCATGATGCACAAATTACGTACAAACCGTTCGATATTCAGGCGCTTTTCCCGCGCACCGGCGGCACCGCTCCGAAGGACCGTCATCCGGCCCGTCAGGAATACCGCCTGATCGAGATGGAGCGTCAGGCCAAGAAGCTGGACCTGCCGATCAACCTGAAGCCCGCACATTGGCCCACCAATGCGGCGCCGTCCTCCTATGCGATCATCGCAGCACAGAACGCAGGGGGCGGTGATCTGGGTGCCCTGGTGCAGAGCATTCTGCGCGCCTGCTGGGCCGAGGAAAAGGACATCGCCGAGGATGCCGTGATCCGCGAGTGCCTAACGGCGGCGGGGTTTGATGCCTCTTTGGCAGACAGTGGCCTTCTGGCGGGCGCTGAGACGTACGGTCAGAACCTTGAAGACGCGGTTTCCGCTGGTGTTTTCGGCGCACCCTTCTATGTCACCGGTGATGGCGCCAAGTTCTGGGGCCAGGACCGGCTGGATGATCTGGACCGGCACCTGTCGGAGTAAACCCTGGATGAAAGATCTGCCGCACGACCTGCCACAACCGGTATTCTCTCGCAGTTTCGGGGAGGGGCCCCGCCAGATGCTGGCGGTGCACTGCTCGCTGGCGCATTCCGGGACCTGGCGCGGTCTGTGCGAGGCACTGGAAGGGGCCGTGACCATCACGGCCTTTGACATGCTGTCCCATGGTCGCAGCCCGGATTGGGACCGGCAGGGTGACTATCAGGATCGCAACACGGCGGCAGGCCTGTCGCTGATGCCAAAGGGCCAGCCGATCGATCTGATTGGTCATTCCTTTGGCGCCACAGTGGCGCTGCGTATGGCGCTGGCCCGGCCGGACCAGGTGCGCAGCCTGACCCTGATCGAGCCGGTTCTGTTCCGGGTCGCGCTGGAGGATGATCCGGAAATGAGCACCCGGGTTCAGGAGGAGAACAGGCCCTTCCTGGACGCTTATGAGGCCGGGGACGAGGCGCTGGCGGCGCGGTTGTTCAACCGCAGCTGGAGCTCTGGCGCGCCGCGCTGGCCGGACCTGCCCGAGACCACCCGCGCAGCGATGACGCGGGCCATCCATATCGTTCCGGCCTGTGACGCGGCGGTCTATCAGGACCGGCCGGGGGTTCTGGCGCCGGGCGTTCTTGAGGCGCTCGATCTGCCGATCCTGCTGCTGCGCGGCAGTGAAACCAACCCTATCATCGGCGTGGTCAACGACGGTCTGCTGCGCCGTCTGCCCAACGCCCGATCTGGGGTGATCGCGGACGCCGGGCATATGGTGTCGATCACCCATCCTGCCGAAACCGCAGCCGCGATTCGTGCCTTTTGGAGCGATACAGACCGCGAAACGGCGCCGGAAGGCCGTTAGGACCTCCCGGTTTCTATCACAATGTGGTGATTGTGGTGACAGTCTCTCTGAAGAAATCGAGCTTCCCGGCCTCCTCGTGAGAGGTGATATAGGTGACGCTGCGCACCATACCGTCCCGCACGCCGTAGAAGAACTCCTGCTCAAAACGCGTCATCGCCCAGCCATTGCCGAGCGGCGTGGTGGAGAGGTCAAGAATACGCGTGCCCTTGGGGAAGACCTCTGTTCCCAGTCGGGCCAGCAGGCCGCCAAGCTCACTCACGCCATTTGCCTGCTGCCAGCTGGTGTCGGCCTCATCCTTGTAGTGATCGATACGGAAATCAATGTCCTCGGCCAGAAGTCCGAGGATTGCAGGATCTGCAGCCTCGAACAGGCGCAGGACCTGATCAATCACAGGGCCCTGAGATTGATCATTTGATGGCGGGGTGCCCGTCTGGATGTTCATGGTAAGCTCCACTTTCTTGCTGATGTAACGAGTGGGGTCTTTCTGGCAGACCGTAGGCCTATAGGTAATTGCTGGATCGGCTATCCATGGTATAGCTGATGCCTATGAATGATCTTGCGCCACTCAGGTATTTTCGCTCCGCTTATGAAACCGGAACCTTCAGCGCGGCGGCGCGGCTGAACGAGGTGCGCCAGCCGTCGGTCTCTGCCGCCATTGCCCGGCTGGAGGCGCATTACGGGGGGCCGTTGTTTCACAGGGGCGCTGCGGGGCTGGTGCCGACGGATCTGGGCCGTGAGCTGTACCAGATGGCAGGGGTGGTGTTGAACAGCCTCAACCAGATGGAGGATCGGCTGGCCCGGCGGGTGCGGCCCGTGCTGCGTCTCTATTGCTTTGCGGATGTGCTGACTTCGCCCTTTGAACAGGGGCTACGGGCAATCACCCGGGATGCGGAGGGCGCGGTGCTGCAGTTCACTGACGATGCGGCACTTGCCGATGTAGTGCTTTGCGCCGAAGACTGCGCGCCGCAGGGCATGCCGTTCCGATCTTTGTGGGAAGAAGGCTATGGCGTAGCCCTGCCTGTCGGGCACGCGCTGAGCCGGGAGGCCGAACTGAGCCTCGCGGATCTGGCTGAGGTGTCCATGATCGCGCGTCCCTATTGCCCCTCGGCAGATCTGTTCGGCGGGGTTCTGCAGGATCCTGACCCGGAAAAGGCTCTGCCTGTTGCGGCCAAGGCCATGCACGATGCCCAACTGCTGGATCTGGTCGCTGCCGGGCTGGGTGTGGCGCTGGTGCCGATGTCCCATGGCCGTGCTTCGCAGCGGATCGTGGTGCGCCCGCTGCGTGACGCCAAGGATGTGCGCCGCCGGATGGGGATTGCCCATAGGCGGACCAGCTTTGCCGCAGGGGCGGCAGATCGGCTGGCCTCGGCGCTGACAGGGCAGGGCGCCTGAGGCGCAGGTCAGATTACAGAAGGTTCAGAAAGGCTGTGATCTCGTCCCGACTGATCGACCAGTCGCAGACGAAACGTGCGGTGACCATTTCATCCCCGGGACCATCCAGCGGGCCATCCCACAGGTGATAGACCGCGCCTGCATCCAGCAACCGCTGGTGAGTGGCGCGGGGCAGGGCGGCAAAGACCATATTGGCCTGCGGCATCTCCAGCGTGGCGCCTGCGGCCTGCAACCCGTCTGCCAGGAAGGCGCAGGAATCATTGGCAGCCTGCGCGCTGGACAGCCAAAGATCATCGCGCAGATAGGCCAGCATCTGCGCCGACAGATAGCGGTGTTTGGAGAACAGATGCGCCCCGCGTTTGCGGCGCAATTCGAATTCCCAGGCGTGTTTGGGATCAAAGAAAATCACCGCTTCGACGCCCATCAGCCCGTTCTTGGTGCCGCCAAAGGACACCACATCGATCCCCGCTTTCCAGGTCATGTCCGCAGGCGAGCATTTCAGCGACACCAGCGCGTTGGTGAAACGCGCGCCATCCAGATGCACCGGCAGGTCATAGTCCTTGGCCACGGCGCAGAGGGCGGAGAGTTCATCGGTGGTATAGACAGATCCGCGTTCGGTGACTTGTGTGATGGAGACCGGGCCGCGTTGCGGTCCGTGCACGCCGCGCACTTCCTCACCCGCGATGCTCTGGCGCAGGGCCTCGGCACTCATCTTGTCGCCGCCCGGCACCAGCGTCAGCTTGGCGCCACCGGTATAGAATTCCGGGGCGTTGCATTCATCCTCGTGGATATGGGCCACGGGGCTGCAGAAAATCGTCTGGAAGGGCTGCGACAGCGTTGCCAGCGCAAGGGAGTTGGCAGCGGTGCCGGTGGCGACAAGATAGATCGCTGCCTCGGGAGCTTCGAAGATATCGCGCAGGCGGTGGCGTACCGCCTCCATCTGAGCATCGGCGCCATAGCCCATGGCATAGCCCATGTTTGCCTCTGTCAACGCCTCCAGAACCTCGGGGTGCACAGGGCCGGAATTGTCAGAGGCGAAAAACATCAGATGGGCTCCTCGATGATATGGTCTTCCCAGTCTTCTTCGGGGGTGTCGAATTCGGAAACGGTCATGCCCTGTACGGATACGCCCGCCTCATGCACGCTGTGCGGGCTGCCGGTTTCCAGCGGGTGCCACGCGGGCAGCGGTTTGCCCTCCCACAACAGGCGATAGGCGCAGGTCTGCGGCATCCAATAGGCGTGGGTGTCCAGATTGTCCGGCTTCAGCACGATACATTCAGGAATGAACTGGTGGCGGTTCTCGTAATGGGCGCAACGGCAGGTCTGATCGTCCAGCAGGCGGCAGGCCACGCGGGTGAGGGCGACTTCACCGGTGTCTTCGTCTTCCAGCTTGTTGAGGCAGCATTTGCCGCAACCATCGCAGAGCGCCTCCCACTCCTTCTGAGACAGTTTGTCGAGCGGCTTTTTCTCCCAAAAACGCGGGGTCAGGCCGGAGCGTTCGATACCAGATCGTTTCATGCGTTTGCCAGTATGTCGCGGGCCTTGGCGCAATCGGCGTCCATCTGCGCGATCAGCCCCTCCAGCCCGTCAAAGGTCATTTCGGGGCGAAGGTAGTCCACCAGCCCCACGGACAGGGTGGCGCCATAAAGATCACCGGTGAAGTCGAACAGGAAGGTTTCGATATTGGGATGATCGCCATCGAACATCGGGCGCACCCCGACCGAAGCGGCGCCGTGGTAGCTGCCCTTGTGCGGGCCATCCAGCACATCGACCAGCACCGCATAGACTCCGAATGCGGGCGGGTGCAGCCCATCGATGGACATGTTTGCAGTGGGAAAGCCCAGGTCGCGGCCGCGTTGTTCGCCGCCGATCACAGTGCCTTCGATGCGGTGCCAGTGCCCAAGCATCGCCGCGGCGTCGCGAGGGCGGCCATCGCTCAGCGCTTGGCGGATCGCGGTCGAGGAGACGGTATGTTCGGAATACTCCATCAGCGGCGCGATGGTGACGCCAAAGCCCAGATCCTGCCCAAAGCGGATCAGATCCTCGGCGGTGCCGGCGCGCCCCTTGCCGAAACAGAAATCGGCGCCCACCACCACGTGTTTCAGACCCAGACCTTCGGCCAGTACCTTGCTGGCAAAATCTTCCGGGGTCAGCCCGGACAGGGCGGCGTTGAAATTCAGCTGATAGAGCTTATCCACGCCGAGTTTTTCCAGCCGCGATGCGCGCGCGGCGGCGGACATCAGGCGAAAGGGCGGCGCGGCGGGGGCAAAGAATTCGCGCGGATGCGGTTCAAATGTGACCACGCCCAGAGGGGCCTCCGGCGCCGCCTTGCGGGCCAGATCGATGACCGAGCGGTGACCGCGGTGAACGCCGTCGAAATTCCCGATCGCGGCAGAGGCGCCGCGATCCCGCTCTTCTACAAACTGATAGTCACGGATGATGCGCATGGCGCCTGCCTAGCGCCCTGTGGCAGGGCTTGCAAGCGCGCGATGTGCTGCCGTTACGGACAGGGCCGCGCCTGGTCAGTCGAACTTGCGCGAGGGCGCCATCACCATGGCTTCGCCGACCAGAACCTTCTTGCCATCGACCATGCAGCGGCAATCGAGTTTGACCCGGCGTTTGTCGATCTGGATGTCGGTCACTTCGACCTCGGCCAGCACCATGTCGCCGGGGCGCACAGGGGCGAGGAATTTGAGTGATTGGCTCATGTAGATGGTGCCATGACCGGGCAGCTGCTCCCCGATGACGGCGGAAATCAGACCGGCGGTCAGCATCCCATGGGCAATACGGCCTTCAAAGATGGTGTCGCGGGCATAATCGTCATCCATATGGACCGGGTTATGGTCGGTCGAGACATCGGCGAATTTCTGAATGTCCTCATCCGTCACCACCTTCCGCAGGTAGCGGACCATGCCCATTTCAATGTCTTCGATGCAGATGGTTCCGCGTGGCAGGTTATCCAACATGCGCCCCTCCGGGTTGACTGGCTCGGGTAGATGCCTTTGAAATTTTTGGACGCATGGGCGCCCTGTTCTGCAACTTTATTACTTTGCAGTTGCAGAAAATCAAGGCTTTTCTGGTTTACCGCAGGCGGCCGATGGTAAAGGTCGGTGCGCTGTTTTCCTTTGTCAGGTATGCGGTTAGTGCCTCTGGTTCCGGTTGGTGCGACGTTTTGGTTTCCGATGCCGCAAGCCCGCCCGAGATGAAGAGGGAATCAATTCCTTCCCCCATGGCACCCGAAACATCGGTGTGTGGGCCGTCGCCGATAGCCAGAATATCGCCATCGGCAATGTCCTGTCCCAGCTCTGCCAGGCGGCGGCGGGCTAGGTCATAGATCGGCGGATGCGGCTTGCCGAAATACAGGCTCTCACCGCCCATTTCCGTGTAAAGCCGCGCCAGCGCCCCGGCGCACCATTCCCGGGTTTCGCCTCGGTCCACCACGATATCCGGATTGGCACAGAGAAGTTTCATGCCCTTCTGCTTGGCATAGAGAAAATCAGCCCGGTTGACGCCGGGGTCGGCCATCGGATCAAAGGGGCCACAGCAGACGATGCCGGTTGCTTCCTGCAGCGGGACGCGGGTGATTTCGACAGGTGCGTCGATCACATGCAGAGGTTCAAAGAACCCCGCATCGCGTTGCCATTCCCCCATGAAATAGACCTTCTCCCCAACGGCCCCGGTGAACATCGCGGCCCGCGCGGAGTCGCCGGAGGTTGCGATGGTGTCATAGGCATCCTGCGGCACGCCGAATTGCGCCAGCTGCTCAGCCACACCGGCCCGCGGTTTCGGAGAGTTGGTGAGCAGTACAACGATGCCGCCACGCTGGCGGTAGGCCTGAAGGGCGGAAACGGCCTCGGGGTAGGCGGTGATGCCGTTGTGCACACAGCCCCAAAGGTCCACGAACAGCGCCCGGTAGGGATCGGAAACCTCGGCAAGCGTTTCGATGATGCGGGTCATGATCGGGTCCTTTCCTCTGTGAAACTGCGGGCGCGGCAATACGGCGCCAGATATGCCCGAGTTCCCATCCCCGCGCCAGCTTGAATTCCCCGTGCCCGATGCGGCGGGTTTCGGCGCAAGACAGGACCTGGTGGCGAGTCTTCGCCTAGGCGGAGCAAGATGTGGGTGGGTAGGGGTTTATTAAACATTCTGAAAACACAATGTGTGTGCGTGCGAACACGACAAGTGATCTGAAAAGGCATAGCAATGACATACAAAACCTTCACTCAACGACTTGCACCGGCAATGGCCGTGGCCGTCCTTGTGGCATCGGCGCATCCGGTGCTCGCATCGCATGCAAACCCCTGGGCGGAAGAGGACGACGAGGTCCTGTCCCAGTATCACGATGAAAATCAGGCGGTTTCCGAAGACACCCCGGGCGAGGATGAGATGAACGGCGTCATGACCCGGAGCGCGCATGGCAAGTTGGGCACCGCGGGCAGTGACACTGGCCAGGGTAGCGGTGGCGGTCAAAGCGCCGATGCGGGCGGTGCCGGAAATGGCGGCGGTGGCCATGGCGGCGGCAACGGCGGTGGTGGTCAAGGTGGCGCCGGAAATGGCGGCGGAGGAAATGGCGGTGGCGCTGGCAATGGTGGCGGACACGGTGGTGGCCATGGCGGTGGTCGCGGCTGAATCTATTGGACCAGTGGCGCCGGGCGCCGCTGGTCAATCTACCGCGCCGTGGTTACGGGTATTGTTCCTCCCGAAAACTGTCGAGGGTCCGACCGGTTCTTTTCCGCATTGCGCGGCGTAGCGCGGTTGCATCAGCATAACCCACACGAGCTGCGATCTCATCGGCGGTCAGGCCCCGGGTTCGGAGCAAACGGATTGCTTCCGTGACCCTTAGGGTCTGAACAAAAGCCGTCGGGGTCATCGCGGTAACGCGTTGCAGGTGCCGGGAAAAGGTGCGCGGAGACATGCCGCAGGCCGCCGCCAGTTCGGCAATGCTCACCTGTCGCCTGATGTTGCGACGTAAGAAGAGTTCGGCCTGCTGCAGATCGGGCGCTGCGGACAGCAAAGTGGCAACCGAAAGATAAGGCAACTGGCTGGGGCGGCTATCAGCCATCATGAAACGACGACAGTCTTCGGCAACGGCGAAACCGGCATAGCGTTCGATTAGTTGCAACAGAAGGTCGATGTGTGAGAATGCAGCCCCGGCGGTGACCAGCGGGCCATCCTCCACTACAATGTCGCGGCTGTTCAATCGGACCCTTGGGTACATGGTCTTCAGCAAAGGGGCCAGCCACCATGTTGTCGTGGCCACCCGACCGTCCAGCAACCTTGCCTGCCCCAAAGCAAAACAGCCCGAACAGGACCCGGCGATGATCGTTCCGGGCGCGGCCAGTTTGACCAGCGCGTCAGTTAGCGTGGCGAACTGGATGGTTTGTGTCGTCTCACGCACCTCGCGTTCGGTCGCAAGACCCATCCCCGGCAGAATCACAAGCTGCGCCGAAGCATCCGGTGCAAGTGCCTGACTCGGAGTGAGTTGCCTGACCGTGAAATAGGGGGGCTTTCCGTTCATACGGGCAACCCGGTTGGCCGCCTCCAGCATGTCGCCCGAGATCGCGAGACTGGAGCGCTGGCAGGGATCGGGGCAAAGGATGATGGTGTCGATAGTGGGCATTTGTCCATTTTGGCCTGAAAGATGTCAAATGCGACACTATGATGCCGACGTGCCCCTGTCCATCTTGTGGCAAAGCCAGAAGGAGAGACGTGATGAAAATGGAAGGTGGATGTTTCTGCGGTACGCTACGCTACCAGGTAGAAGGCAGGCCGTTGATGAAGGGGCAATGTCACTGCCGGTCTTGTCAGCATCATTCGGGCGGCGCGCCGAATTTGTTCATGGTGATGCCGAAACAGGGGTTCAGTTACATCCAAGGGACCCCGAGACAGTTCCGGCGTGATGCAGCCGATGCGATGGTGACGCGCGATTTCTGCGAAAGCTGCGGCACGCATGTGGCCAACCACCGCGACGGTCTGGAGGCGGTGATTGTGAAAATCGGAACGCTTGACGATCCGGCCCGGTTCGGCGGCCCGAAAGTAGCGCTGTACCTGGCCGAGAAACAGGCATTCCACCACGTTCCCGACGGTGTGCATTGTTTCGATGGATTGCCGAGTTAAGAAAAAAGGCGCCCCAAGGGGCGCCTTTTCATAAGAAAATGTGCTCGAACTCAGACCTTGAGGTTCGGGATGATCTGCTTCTTGCGGCTCATCACGCCGGGCAGAACGACGGTGTCGCCTGTCGCATCTGCGTCAAAGCTTTTCTTGGCGACGGTTTTGACCAGATCGTTTGGCACCAGCAGGGTGGCTTCTTCGTTCAGGATGTCGACAACGAACAGCAGCACCTGATCCACGCCGTCTTCGCTGGCGACGGTGGTCATGCTGTCCATCAGGCTGGCCTTGCGGTCCAGAACGACGCCCGGCGCGGTGGTTTCCAGAACCGAGACGCGGAACTTGGTGCCGTCGACTTCGTATTCCTTGGAGTCCATGCGGATCAGCTCGGCATCGGAGAAGGAGGACACATCGGATTTCGCGGCGAACATCTCGGCTGCGTAGTCGGCGATGTTGATGCCCAGATCGGCGGCCAGTTTTTCGGCGACGGCGCGGTCGTGATCGGTGGTGGTGGGCGAGCGGAACTCCAGCGTGTCGGACAGGATGCAGGTCAGCGCGGCGCCTTTGATGGCTTCGGGCATCTTCGCCATGTCATCGCCGATCAGGTCGTGCATGATGGTCGCGGTGCAGGCCAGCGGACGGATGGTGATGTCGATCGGGCCCTTGGTTTCCAGACCGCCAACCAGCTTGTGGTGGTCGATGATGGCCTGAACGTCGGCGCCGTTGATGTTGGCAGGCAGTTCGGCCGGGTTGTTGGTGTCCACGATGACAACGGCCTGATCGTCAGCCACATCCGCGATGATCTCGGGCTTCTCGAGGCCCCAGCGCTGCAGCATGAAGGCGGCTTCGGTGTTGGGTTCACCCAGCAGTTTGGGCGCGGCGTCGATGCCTTTGATCTCGTTCAGGTACCAGGCCCAGACGATGGGGGAGCCGGTGGAATCGGTGTCGGGAGACTTGTGGCCGAAAACAAGCGTGGTCATGATGCAGTCCTATACATAGCGGGCGATTTTGCGCGCCTTATAACAGGGCAGGGAGGTTTGTCACCCCGCCAGCGTTGCAGCTGTTGCGGGGCGGCCATGCAGGAGGCGCCGGGGACACGGTTTTGGGCGAAAGGTCGCACAGGAACCCGTATCACCTGAATGCAGGTTACGCCAGTCAGGTGTCAGAACGCGGCGCGTTGCAGATGATACCCCTGTTTGGCCAGCAGGTTCAGCACGCCATCCGGTCCCGGAAGATGCAGCGCCCCGACGGCAACGACGATGCGGTCGCCATCGGCAGCCTCGATCACCGGGACCCAGTTGTGGTTGCGCTCGCGGATCAGGAGTTGCATCGCCTCGGCCCAGAGAGCCTCGGCCTCGGCGGCGGGCAGGTTGGTGTCGGCTTTAAAACGCTGCTTGGCCAAGGCGAGATAGAATCGGGCCTCTTCGTCGAAATAGCTTTCCGCCATGGTGTGGTAATCATCGGGGCTGCCGTTTCCGTACATCGATAATGTGGCGCGCATCTGCCGGACCTGTTCGCCCAGCGGGTGCAGGTTCAGCGTTTCGATCACCGTCAGCGGGTCTTCGAGTGATGCCGTCGCAACACCGTTTTCATGCGCCAGCATCTCCAGACGCCGGTCCATGCCGTCTTTGATTTGCTCCTTCTGTTTGAGGCACGGCGGCAGGGAAAGCGACAGTGACAGAAACCAGGGGCGCATCTTGGCAGCCATCCAGGGCGGAATGCCACGCGCCGCGCTGCGTTCAGAGAGCAGCGCCCAGTCCTCTTCTCCCATGCGGTCGATCAGGGAGGGGCCTTCGGTGATCAGATACAGGGATGGGGTTTTCCCCATCTGTTTCTGCATGGCGGCCTGATCTGCGCTCGTCGCTTCAAGCAGTAACGTGTCGGCGCCGGTGATCAGTGGTCTCAGATCTTTGGTGATCTTCTCCATGCGGGGATCATTGAGATGCATCGTGCCAATCACATGCACCCGGCGGGTGCCTTTGGTCGCAATCCAGTGGTTGCCTTCCTTGAAGGGCACATCGGCGAGGTCGGCCTGGATCTGTTCGCGCTCGGCCGGGCTCAGCGTCAGGCGAAGGTCGTTGCCGCCGCAGGCCGCAAACACCCCACCGGGCAGAAGGCAGAGGAAAAGAAGGAGGAAGGCGCGCATGGTATGTCCTTTTGTCTGTGGCCCTCATGCTATGGGCGGGCGGCACGCACGACAAGCAGGACGCGATCTGGCTTCTGTGGTTTTTCTTGCTGTCATCGCTGGTTATGCTGCGGGCATGGAAAAAGAAGAACAGCTATATCCCCCCATCAAGGCGCTGCTGGAACGGCAGGGGTATGAGGTGAAGGGAGAGGTCGGCGCCGCCGATGTGGTGGCGCGGCGCGGGGATGAGAATCCTGTCATCGTGGAGCTGAAGCTGCGCTTCTCGCTGTCGCTGTTCCATCAGGCCGTGGCGCGGCAGGGGATCACTGATCTGGTCTATATCGCGGTGCCCAAGCCAAAGGGGAAACAGGCGCGCCGGACGCTGAAGGACAACCTGTCCTTATGCCGTCGGCTTGGCCTTGGGCTGATCACGGTGCTGGCCGATGGCCGCGTCGAGGTGCAATGCGATCCCGGTCCCTATGCGCCGCGCAAATCCAAGGTCCGCAAACAGCGCTTGCTGCGCGAATTCGACCGGCTGCGCGGGGATCCGAATGCAGGCGGCGCCACCCGCCATGGAATCGTTACGGCCTATCGTCAGGATGCCCTGATCTGTGCCGCACATCTGGCTGAGAATGGTGCCTGCAAGGGTGCCGAGGTGGCGCGGGCAACCGGCGTCGGACGCGCCACGACGCTGATGCGGGACAATCATTATGGCTGGTTCACCAAGGTCGAAAAAGGCATCTACCAGCTGAGCGAACAGGGGCGCACCGGGTTAGCGGACTGGGATCACAGTCTTTCTTGATCAGGTCCGCGCGCTGCCCGTCGTTTTGCTGCATGGCGGCATCCGAATTTTTCGCGTGCGGCGGGCCAATTTTCTTGCATCAAACCTGTTGACTCGGCACAGGCCGCTGCCTAGCTATTGCTCCGTTAGCACTCACTGGGTGTGAGTGATAACGCCTCTGCGGGGAGCAGGGGCAGACCAGATATAACAACCTTTGAGCCTATTAAGGAGCTGCAAAGATGGCATTGAAACCGCTTCATGACCGTGTGCTGGTGCGCCGCACCGAAAGCGAAGAGAAAACCGCTGGCGGGCTGATCATCCCCGATAGCGCCAAGGAAAAGCCCTCCGAAGGCGTTGTTGTCGCCACCGGCGAAGGCGCCCGCAAAGACAGCGGTGAGCTGATCGCAATGGCCGTCAAAGCCGGCGACAACATCCTGTTCGGAAAGTGGTCCGGCACAGAAGTTACCGTCGACGGCGAAGAGCTGCTGATGATGAAAGAAAGCGACATCATGGGCATCATCGAGTAAGCCCACCGGCTTCTCTGATCCCCCTTTATCGCTGACAACTACAGATTTTCTCGAGGAGAAACAGATATGGCTGCTAAGGACGTCAAATTCGACACCGATGCCCGCAACAAGATGCTGAACGGCGTGAACGTTCTCGCTGATGCTGTCAAAGTGACCCTGGGCCCCAAAGGCCGCAACGTGGTTCTGGACAAATCCTTTGGCGCACCGCGCATCACCAAAGACGGTGTTTCGGTTGCCAAGGAAATCGAACTGGAAGACAAGTTCGAAAACATGGGCGCCCAGATGGTGAAGGAAGTTGCTTCCCGCACCAACGACGAAGCCGGTGACGGCACCACCACCGCAACCGTCCTGGCCCAGGCGATCGTGCGCGAAGGCCTGAAGCAGGTTGCTGCTGGTCTGAACCCGATGGACCTGAAGCGCGGCATCGACATGGCAACCGCCAAAGTCGTTGAAGGCATCAAAGAAATGGCTCGCCCGGTGAACGACTCCGCTGAAGTCGCTCAGGTTGGCACCATCTCCGCGAACGGCGAAGCCGAAATCGGCCAGCAGATCGCAGACGCGATGCAGAAAGTCGGCAACGAAGGCGTCATCACTGTCGAAGAAAACAAAGGCATGGAAACCGAGACCGACGTGGTCGAAGGCATGCAGTTCGACCGTGGCTACCTGTCGCCCTACTTCGTCACCAACCCGGACAAGATGATTGCAGATCTCGACGACTGCATGATCCTGCTGCACGAGAAGAAACTCTCCTCCCTGCAGCCGATGGTTCCGCTGCTGGAGCAGGTCATCCAATCGCAGAAACCGCTGCTGATCATCGCCGAAGACGTCGAAGGCGAAGCGCTGGCAACTCTGGTTGTCAACAAACTGCGCGGCGGCCTGAAAATTGCAGCCGTCAAGGCGCCGGGCTTCGGTGATCGCCGCAAGGCCATGCTGCAGGACATCGCGATCCTGACCGGCGGTCAGGTTATCTCCGAAGATCTGGGCATGAAGCTCGAGTCCGTGACCATGGACATGCTGGGCACCGCCAAGAAAGTCGAGATCACCAAAGACGAGACCACCATCGTTGACGGTGCAGGCGAGAAGGCCGAGATCGAAGCACGCGTTGCTCAGATCCGTACCCAGATCGAAGAAACCACCTCGGACTATGACCGTGAGAAGCTGCAAGAGCGCGTTGCCAAACTGGCAGGCGGTGTTGCCGTGATCCGCGTCGGCGGCATGACCGAAGTCGAAGTGAAAGAGCGCAAAGACCGTGTGGACGATGCTCTGAACGCGACCCGCGCAGCCGTGCAGGAAGGCGTGATCGTCGGTGGCGGTGTTGCTCTGGTTCAGGCCGGCAAGGCGCTGGAAGGTCTGGAAGGTGCAAACTCCGACCAGAACGCCGGTATCGTGATCGTGCGCAAGGCTATCGAAGCGCCGCTGCGCCAGATCGCCGAGAACGCAGGTGTCGACGGTGCGGTTGTGGCCGGTAAGGTCCGCGAAAGCTCCGACAAGAACTTCGGCTTCAACGCTCAGACCGAAGAATATGGCGACATGTTCTCCTTCGGCGTGATCGACCCGGCCAAAGTGACCCGTACCGCACTGGAAGACGCAGCCTCGATCGCAGGCCTGCTGATCACCACCGAAGCCATGGTTGCTGACAAGCCGTCGAAAGATGGCGCAGCTGGCGGCGGCATGCCCGACATGGGCGGCATGGGCGGCATGGGCGGCATGATGTAAGTCACGCCATCCAACCGGATGATTTGGGGTCGCCTTCGGGCGGCCCCTTTTTCTTTTTTTGGGGGAGCGAGTGTGCCTCCTTGCCCGTTTTTCGTTCCAGACCTGCGCCAATATCGAAATATTTTGATTTTCTTCGAAGTTGTCCCGTACGCTGAACCCGTTCAAAAAATTGTGCACTGGGGGACGTGATGAAGGGATTGGCATTGCTGGCGGTTGTTGCTGCCACTTTTGGAGCTGTCGAGGCAGCAAAGGCGGACAGTCTGAAATGGACGATCCGCAGCGATTATCCGCATATCGTAAGTCTGGAATTCTACAGTCAGGACTATCGCCGTGCCTGGCCCGGAGACGGTCAGGTCTATATCGTCGACGACTACGATGTGCGCGAATATAGCCTCAGCTGTGAGACCGGCGAGACGATCTGCTATGGCGCCTGGGTGCGCGGCGACAGCAACAAGTACTGGGGTGTCGGTCTCAACAATTCACAAAGGTGCAATGACTGTTGCTACACCTGCGGATACGGTGATACCGACCTGCGTATTCTGAACTGATAGGCGGGTCATTCCGGCCTGAAACGGAGGCCGGTGATGAAACTCGTTGTTCTGGTTCTGCTCGTCCTGATTGCCTTTGCGGCGAATTCGGTTCTGGGCCGCATGGCCATCGGCTGGGGCTATATGGATGCGATGGGCTTTGGCCTGCTGCGCCTTGCTTCTGGCGCCGTAGCCCTGGTGCTTCTGGTCGCGCTGCAAGCGGCCCGGTCACGAAGCAAGAGGGCGGGGGAGACGCCGGTCGCAGCATGGAAAGACGCCCTGCTGGGCGGGGCGGCTCTGACCCTCTATATGATTGGATTTTGTCTCGCTTATCAGGGACTTGATGCTGGTCTTGGCGCGCTGGTTCTGTTTGGCGTGGTGCAGATTTCCATGTTCGGCTGGGGCGCGCTGCGTGGCAGTCGGACAACGGCTGGTCAGGTGTTGGGAGCCTTGGTGGCGTTTGCGGGTCTCGCCTATGTGGTCTGGCCCAGCGGCCCGGTGCAGGTGCCGCCGGGGGCTGCTGCGCTGATGACGCTCAGCGGTCTGGGCTGGGCGGCCTATACCCTGCTTGGGCGCGGCGCGGGCGATCCTTTGCGGGCCAGCGCGATGAATTTTGTGGTCGCAACCCTGATGATGCTGCCTTTCATGTTGTTTGCGGCGGCATCGCTTCATGTCTCGCCCGAAGGTATCCTGCTGGCGGTGATATCCGGGGCTGTCACCTCGGGGATGGGCTATGCGCTTTGGTACCGTGTTTTGCCGGAATTGCAGCCTGCGGTCGCTGCGACGATCCAGCTGAGCGTCCCGATCATTGCCATTCTGGGAGGCTTTGTCTTTCTGGCCGAACCCGTGGGGCTGCGGCTGGCGCTGGGAACCTGTGCGGTCCTTGGCGGGATTGCCCTGGTGATCTGGAGCGCACCGCGCGCGCGATAGGGGCTTTTCGCTGGCGCGGTGCATGTCTATCTGATCTGCATGAAACGTCTTATGTCCCCTGTTCTTGCAGCGCTGTCCCTGTTGCTGCCTCTGCCCGCTCTGGCGGATTGCGCCATCCTGCTGCACGGGCTGGCTCGCACGGAATCGTCCTTCTCGGTGATGGAACAGGTTCTGGAGGGGCGCGGCATCACCGTGCAGAGCCCGGGCTATCCTTCGACCGAGGAACCTGTGGCCGTGCTGGCCGAACAGACGCTCCCTGATGCCTTTGCGGCCTGCGGCGATCAGCCGGTGCATCTGATTACCCATTCGATGGGCGGCATTCTGGTGCGACAATGGCTGCAGGACAACCGACCGGAAAATCTGGGCCGCGTTGTCATGCTAGCGCCTCCGAACCATGGTAGCGAACTGGTGGACGAACTGGGCGACTGGGAGGTGTTTGGCCTGCTGCACGGACCGGCGGGTTTGCAGCTGGGCACCGGGCCGGAGAGCCTGCCGAACCGGCTGCCGCCTGCGGATTTCCCCTTGGGGATTATAGCGGGGAACCGCTCGCTCAACCCGGTGTGGTCCAGTCTCATTCCCGGTCAGGACGATGGCAAGGTTTCGGTTCAAAGCACCAGGCTCAAAGGGATGGCCGATCACATCGTACTGCCGGTCACCCATACATTCATGATGAACAATCCGCTGGTCATCGCCCAGGCGCTACATTTTCTGGAGCATGGCCGGTTCGATCCCAAGATCACCTGGCTTGATGCGGTGCTTGGCCTGCCCGACGGCCTGTGCGATGAGGGCGCGTGTACCGACAAGGCGGCAAAGGAGCCGGGAGCTGATGACACTTGAACTGACGCTGCAGGGCGCCGATGTGCTGCTGCCTGAGGGGCTGGTGCCGGGCGCGGAACTCTCTCTCGCGGAGGGGGCAATCGTCGCGGATCGCGCCGGTCGCGCGGTGGATCTGTCTGGCTATCTGGTACTGCCGGGCATCATCGACCTGCACGGCGACGGGTTCGAACGCCATCTCGCCCCCCGGCGCGGCGCGATGAAGCAGATGGGCGAGGGCGTGATCGCTGCCGAGGCAGAATTGGCTGCCAACGGTATCACCACGGCGGTTCTGGCGCAGTTCCACAGCTGGGAAGGCGGGCTGCGCGCGCCGGACTATGCCGACCAGGTCTTTGCTGCGATCACTGCTGTGCGGGACCGGGTAGTGACGGATATCCTACCACAGCTGCGGTTCGAGACTCATATGCTGGATGACTACGCGGGCCTGCCTCAGCGTATTGCGGCGGCCGGAGTGGGCTATGTCGTTTTCAATGATCACCTGCCGCATGACCGGCTGGCAGCGGGAAAGAAGCCGCCCCGGCTTGTGGGGCAGGCGCTGAAGGCGGGGCGCAACCCGGAGGTCCACTGGCAGATGCTGCAGGATATGCACGCCAGATCGGATGAGGTGCCTGCTGCCCTGAATGCGATCTGCGCCGAACTTGGCGCTATGGGCGTGCGTCTTGGAAGCCATGATGACCAAAACGCGGCCATGCGGGCCGAATGGCGGGGTCGCGGTGTGCGGATCAGCGAGTTTCCGGAAACATTGGAAGCGGCAGAGGCGGCACGGGCCGGGGGCGATCATATCATTCTGGGCTCCCCGAACGTGGTGCGGGGTGGCTCGCATAAGGGCAACGTGTCTGCGGTTGAGTTGATCGCCATGGGGCTCTGTGATGCGATTGCCTCGGACTATCACTATCCAAGCCCGCGCCGCGCTGCGCTGATGCTGGCCCGTAGCGGGCTGCTGGATCTGGCAGGGGCCTGGGATCTGGTTTCAAAGGGCCCTGCCGAAGTTCTGGGGCTGGAGGATCGCGGAGAGTTGGCGCCAGGCAAACGCGCCGATGTGGTGATCCTTGAGAAAGACAGCCAGCGGGTTGCGGCAACCCTGTCGGGCGGGCGCGTCAGCTATATGAGCGGCGATATCGCAGCGCGCTTTCTAGGCTAACCTTCAAACGGGTAGGGGGGGAGCGCAGCCTCTCACGCCCGGCTGGCGGGCCCTCGGTGCTGCGCCCGAAACCCGCCATTGGCGAATTTCGGATGCGTGCGGCTGGCGAAGTGTTATTTCTGCGCGCGAATGACCCGGTTGATATGGCCCATCTTGCGCCCGGGTTTGGCGTCGGCCTTGCCATAGAGATGCAAGGCGCAATCGCGCTCCCGCGCCAGATCGGGGATACGGGTAACGTCGTCGCCAATCAGGTTCTCCATCACCACATCGCTGTGCCGCTGACCGTCGCCCAGCGGCCAGCCGACCACTGCACGGATGTGCTGTTCGAACTGATCCACCGCGCAGCCGTTCTGGGTCCAGTGACCGGAGTTGTGGACGCGCGGCGCGATCTCGTTGACCACCAGCCCTTTGGGGGTGACGAAGAGCTCGACCCCCATGACGCCGACATAATCGAGCGCGTTCAGGATCTTCGCCGCCATCAGCACCGCATCCATGCGTTGGCTCTGGCTGAGGCGGGCAGGCACGGTAGTGGTGTGCAGGATGCCGTCGCGGTGCACGTTCTCGCCGGGATCGAAACAGGCGACCTCGCCGCTAGGGCTGCGCGCGGCAATCACCGAGGCTTCATGGGTGAAATTGACAAACCCTTCGAGAATGGCAGGCGCACCGGCGAGCGAGGCCAGCGCGGGTGCGGCGTCCTCGGCGGTCATGATCCGCGCCTGCCCCTTGCCATCATAACCAAAGCGTCGCGTCTTCAGGATCGCATGCGCGCCGATCTCTGCCAGCGCCGCGTCCAGTGCGGCCTGATCCGGGATATCGGCAAAGGGGGCGGTTTGCAGGCCCAGGTCCTGCAGGAAGGCCTTTTCCGTCAGCCGATCCTGCGACACACGCAGGGCTTCGCGCCCGGGGCGGATCGGGCGGTGTTGCTCCAGCACATCCAGAGCCGCGGTGGGGATGTTTTCGAATTCATAGGTGATGACATCCACCGAGGCGGCAAAGGCGGCCAGCGCGGCCTCATCTTCGTACGGAGCAGTGGTGACCATGTGAGCCACATCGCCTGCGGGCGGGTTGGCGCCAGGTTCAAAAATATGCGTCTTAAAGCCAAGGCGGGAGGCCGCAACTGACAGCATGCGCCCCAGCTGACCCCCGCCGAGAATTCCGATTGTTGCGCCGGGCTGCAAAGGATCAGTCATCGACGGGTTCCTCCGGGATCGAGGCAGAAAGGGCTGCGCGCCAGTCGTCCAGACGGGTGGCAAGCGCGGGATCCTGCAGGGCGAGGATGCCAGCGGCCATCAACCCGGCATTGGCCGCACCAGCGGCGCCGATGGCCATGGTGGCAACCGGAAAGCCCTTGGGCATCTGCACGATGGAATAAAGCGAATCCACGCCCGACAGCGCCCGCGTCTGCACCGGGACGCCCACCACCGGAACGCGGGTTTTCGATGCGACCATGCCGGGTAGATGCGCCGCGCCGCCAGCGCCTGCGATGATGACCTGCAAACCGCGCTCTGCCGCGCTCTTGCCATAGGTCCAGAGCCGGTCAGGGGTGCGGTGCGCCGACACGATTTTTGCCTCGTAGGGCACGTCCAGTTCATCCAGAATCGTGGCGGCCTCTTTCAGGGTGGGCCAGTCTGACTGGCTGCCCATGATGATGCCCACTTTGATGTCAGCGGTGGTTTCAGGCATGTGATCCGGTCCTGTCATGCCGCAGGCCTGCATGGGACCTGCTGGGGTGGAAGGAGCGCGCACTATAGTCGAAGACGCGCATGGTGCAATGCGGCAATGCGGGCAAAATAAGGCTGTGTCGGCGCGGAAACGCCCGGGGGCCCAGGCTACCGGTTTGCGTGACCGCAGCGCGCCCATGCGCGCTGCTGGGCCCAAGGAGTTTGCCTGCGGCAGCATCGCTGCCGACCTGCAAAAAGCGCGAGAGTGATTGTTCGGTTGACCAGCTATTGCTTGGGCGCAGCTCCGTGGCGTCAGGGGGGAGGAATTCACCGGACGGCGGGGCCGTTACCAAGTGTCAGGCAGCCCGCAGCGGGGTCAGGCGATGATATCCGGTGTCAGCCGATCTTCGATCAGGGCGATCTTGTCTTTGAGGCCCAGTTTCTGCTTTTTCAGCCGCCGGATGGTCAGCTGATCTGCGGTGCCGCGTTCCTGCAGGGCGGTGATCGCCTCGTCCAGATCCCGGTGCTGCCTACGGAACACCTCAAGCTCAACCTTGAGGACGTCGTCGGTCTTCATCGAGATATCGGTAGGGGCGTTCATTGGCGACTCGGAGGCTGGTGAAAGATGCGGGGTTCAAGATACTTCGTTAACGGCTTTTCGGCTAGACCTATGCGTCCACGCTCTTGAGTAATCAAAAGAACTTACCATATTCTGTAAGAGCGGTCGCCTGTTGGGGCCGCAAGACTATCCGTCGCTTTCGAACAAAGGACGTAACACGTGTCGAAACTTACCTTGGGCTCTTACCCGCATATGCTGGGGTTTGAGCAGCTTGAACGCCTTCTGGAACGCTCGGCCAAATCCGGCAACGAGGGGTATCCCCCTTATAATATCGAGCAGACCTCGGATCATTCCTATCGCATTACCCTGGCCGTTGCCGGGTTTGCCGAAGAGGATCTTTCCATCACCGTCGAGGACCGCCAGTTGGTCATCCGTGGCCGTCAGCGCGACGACAGCGATGGCCGCGTCTTCCTGCACCGGGGCATCGCCGCGCGTCAGTTCCAGCGCATGTTCGTGCTGGCCGACGGGGTCGAAGTGGGCGAGGCGCTGATGGAGAATGGTCTGCTGCACGTGGACCTGACCCGTGCCCGCCCGGAAACCGTGGTTCAGACCATCAATATTCGAAAGGGGTAAGAGACATGCATACACCATTTGATTTCAACGAAACCGGCAAGCGGATCGTCTACGTCAAGGCGGTTGATGTTGCGGACCTGCCCGAGGATGTGCAGGCCGGTGCCAGGGGTCACAAGCAGCTTTACGCGGTACATGACGCCGAAGGCGAACAGCTGGCGCTGGTGGCAGACCGCCGCATGGCCTTTGTTCTGGCCCGCCAGAATGACCTGTCGCCGGTGACGGTGCACTGAACAAATCCTTTAGGAGCGCGAATGCGCCCCTCGGATTGCCCCGCGGTGGCGGGGCAGTCATGCCTTTGGATAGCTTCCAGAAACCTCCCGCGAGAGAACGGGAGAATAATCGTCCAAAACGGCTGTTGAGGCGCAAGTCGTGTCCCCGACGGGCTTTCGCGGCTGGATCATTGCTCTCTGCGCCGGTAACGTCCCGGTAAAACAGCGGTTTGGGGCGTTTGATATCATGACATCGTTTTCTTTTGACTGGGTGGATGCGTTTTCGGATCGCCCCTTTGGCGGCAATGGCTGCGCGGTCGTGCATGAGGGGGCCAGCCTGCCGGTGGAGGTCTGCACCGCCTTCGTGCGGGAGACTTCTCTGGTCGAATGCACCTTTACCGGGCCGTCGCAGGTGGCGGATTTCAAAGTGCGCTATTTCCTGGCCAGCCGCGAAATCCCCTTTGCCGGTCATCCTACCATCGCCACCGTTGCCGCGCTCAAGGATCGCGGGCTGATCAACGGCACCTCGGTGACGCTGGAAACCGGCGCGGGAATTGTTCCGGTGCAGATCGAGGGCGACCTGATCGAGATGACGCAGGTGGCGCCAGAGTTCGGCCCGCAGCCGGATCCGGCCCTGGTTGCGGCAGCAGTGTCCCTGCCGCCCGAAGCCATTATCGGTGAGCCGCAGAAAGTGTCGACCGGCTTGCCCTTTTGCGTCACCGTGCTGAAGGACCGCGCCGCGCTAGAGGCGGCAAGGCTGGATCTTGATGCCCTTGCCCGGCTGACGGCACAGCTCGGCGCTGATGGGATCGACATGATGGAGCCCTTTTTGGTGACGCTGGATGGCGCCACAGAGGCAGGGGATACCTTTTCCCGCCTGCTGATGGCGCCGCCGAGCCCACCGGAGGATCCCTTTACTGGCTCAGCAACCGGCGCGATGGCGGCCTATCTGTGGAGGCACGGGCTGATGCCCAAGGACAGCTTCGTGGCTGAACAGGGGCACGGGCTGGGGCGGCCGGGGCAGGCGCGTGTGACCCGTGTGGGACCGGCAGAGGCGCTGACGGGGGTAAAAGTTGCCGGAAAGGGATTTGTTCTGATGCGGGGAGAGGTCGATCTTCCGCTGCATTTGTAAATGGGAGCATGTGATTGAGTTCTGAGTTCTCTTGCCTCCCATGCTGGAGCGGTTGCCATGACTGAGCCTGCGATTGCTATCCTACCCTACGGCCAGAAACTTGATCGGGGGCTGCCGCAGATGCCGCTGGCGCAGTTGCACTGGCCACTGGGCTGCCCCGACCGGCTGCAGGGCGGCAGCGTTGGCGATCTGACCGCGGCGGATCATTTGATCGTCTTTGCCAAGACGGCGATGCATTTTCAGCTAAACTGGTATTGCCGCGCGCAGCTGTCGCTGATGGTGATGGAGCCGAAGATCATGTCGGCGTTACACCATCGTCTGCTGCGGCTCAGCCATCGGCGGTTCTTCCGCGTTTTTACCTATGATCCGGATCTTCTCGCGCGATTGCCCAACGGGCTGTTCCTGCCCTTTGGAACCACCTGGGTGCCGGAATGGCAGGATCTGGATCTTGAAAAGACCTTAGATCTGTCGTTGATCGCCTCGGCCAAACGCGACCATCCCGGGCACAAGCTGCGGCATCAGCTGGTTGAATACCTGCAGAAAAACATGCCCGATGCGCGCATTTTGGGCCGTGGTTACGCGCCTTTCGAGCATAAATCAGAGGGTCTTGCCTCCTTCCGCTATTCGGTGGTTATCGAAAATGTGCAGGAGCCGAATTGCTTCACCGAGAAATTGATCGATGCGATCCTCTGCGAGACTGTGCCGATCTACTGGGGCTGTCCGAATATCGGGGGTTTCTTCGACACTGAGGGCATGATCCTCTGCAATGATCTGGCGGATATGGAGCGGGCGGTCCGCAGTATCAGTGCAGAGGATTACGCCCGGCGTCTGCCCGCCCTGCGCGCCGCCAAACCTGCGGCGGCGCATTATGGCGATCTGTTCCTCCGCGCGGCGGAGGCATTGCGCGACAGCCTCTAAGGCGGCAATGCTCCTCAGCGCGCGTTTGCGGCTCTGGCTTCCTTGCGGGCCCTTCGGGTGGATTTTTTCTTTTCGTACCAGTGGCGCAGGCCCTTGCTCTTCAGCTCGGCTTGCGGTTCGAACAGCAGGATCGCGTTGCGCAGGGTCCAGTCCGTCAGACTGCCCCGGCAGCCTTTCTCGGGCCACAGGGAACGTTCGGACCAGATATAGCGGGGGCGGTTGGGCTGTAAGCTAACTGGACGGGCCGCGGCCTCGGTTGCGAGATTGGCCATCAGCACCATGATGTTTTCCTGCTCCAGCACCTTTTCGCGCGCCGCGGCGATGGCGTCCTGTGCGGCTTCCCAGCGGCCGTTCTGGATTTCCTGGACCATGCGCCGGGCCTCGGCCACCGGATCGTCCAGATTCAGAGTCTCATAACTGTCCACCGGGAAATAATCGTCCACGTTGGAACAGCCTGCGTAGAAGGGGAAGGACCAGCACAGCCAGGGGTCGGTCAGTTTCTCGGTCCAGACATGCGGCCCTTCGCCATTCTCGATGGCGAGGTTGTACTTGTTGGGCAGCAGCGCGTCTGCCTTGTCGCCAATGGGTTTGAAACCACGCCCGAAGAGTTCGATGTGCTCGGGAATCTCGTCGATCAGGGTTTCAACAAACCGCATCCGTTTGCGGTGATATTCGGTGTGCACCTTGGTTGAGGTGACGATCGCAATCTTGTCCTGTTTCTGCGGCGGGGTCAGCGTCTTGAACCAGTCATAGCCACGATGATTGCCGTTGTCCGAGAAATCAAAGCCCGCCCACCAGTACCAGCAGACCGCCCGGTTGCGTTTTTCCGTATCCAGCGGTTTTTGCGTCGTCGTCAGAACCAATCCGAACTGGTTTAGGAACCGGCAGCTATAGGGGTGGATGACATCTGGTTCGGCAGCGATGAAAATCGTCCGCTCTTTCGGAACCTGCGTCTTGATGGTGTAGGAAGACCGGTTGAAAGCGATGAGCACATCGGTGTCGTCCGGAACCTCGGTGCCAAAGGTAAAGGCTACCGAACCAATGCAGGGCTGCTGCCCCGGCGCCTGCTTCAGAAAAGACTGCGCTGTGGTGTCGGTAAACACATGTGCCTTAACGGGCGTAACCATACTTGGGCTCCAAAACACGAAATCTTGAACCTGTGTAGGGATAAATTTACTTGCAAAAAAGATCCATTTTGGTCGCGGTGTTCAGGTAAAACAAAACGGCCCGCCAAAGGGCGGGCCGTTTCAACAGAAATCAGAGTGGGGTCAGTCAGGGATCAACCGGTGATCAGCCCCATGCTTTCCAGCTTCAGCAGAACCTGGTGGGCACAGTTGTCGACATCGACGTTTTCCGTCTCGACGCTCAGCTCGGGGTTCGCGGGCACGTCATAGGGATCTGAAATGCCGGTGAATTCCTTGATCTTGCCTTCGCGCGCCAGCTTGTAGAGCCCCTTGCGGTCACGGCGTTCGCATTCCTCGATCGAGGTCGCGACGTGCACTTCGATGAAGGCACCGAACTGTTCGATATCCTCGCGAACGGCGCGGCGGGTCGCTGCATAAGGCGCGATCGGCGCACAGATGGCGATGCCGCCGTTCTTGGTGATCTCGGAGGCAACATAGCCGATACGGCGGATGTTGAGGTCACGGTGCTCTTTCGAGAAGCCGAGTTCCGAAGACAGGTTCTTGCGCACGATATCGCCATCAAGCAGCGTCACCGGGCGGCCACCCATTTCCATCAGCTTGACCATCAGCGCGTTGGCGATGGTGGACTTGCCGGAACCGGAGAAGCCGGTGAAGAACACGGTAAAGCCCTGCTGGCTGCGCGGCGGCTTGGTGCGGCGCAGTTCCTTAACCACCTCGGGGAAGGAGAACCATTCCGGGATTTCCAGGCCTTCGGCCAAGCGGCGGCGCAGTTCGGTGCCCGAGATGTTGAGGATGGTCACGTCATCCTTGTCCGCGATCTCGTCAGCGGGCTCGTACTGGGCGCGTTCCTGCACATAAACCATGTGCTTGAAGTCGACCATTTCACAGCCGATCTCCGACTGATGCGCACGATAAAGGTCCTGCGCGTCATAGGGGCCGTAGAAATCTTCACCGGCAGAGTTTTTGCCCGGGCCGGCGTGGTCGCGGCCAACGATGAAGTGGGTGCAGCCGTGGTTGGCGCGAATCAGACCGTGCCAGACGGCTTCACGCGGACCTGCCATGCGCATGGCCAGGTTCAGCAGCGACATGGTTGTGGTCGAGGCCGGGTATTTGTCCAGCACCGCCTCGTAGCAGCGCACACGGGTGAAGTGGTCGACATCGCCCGGTTTGGTCAGGCCAACAACCGGGTGGATCAGCAGGTTGGCCTGCGCTTCCTTGGCGGCGCGGAAGGTCAGTTCCTGGTGCGCACGGTGCAGCGGGTTGCGGGTCTGGAAGGCCACGACCTTGCGCCAGCCCAGCTTGCGGAAGTAGGCGCGCAGTTCGTTCGGGGTGTCGCGGCGACCACGGAAATCATAGTGCACGGGCTGCTGGATGCCGGTGACCGGACCGCCGAGGTAGATCTTGCCCGCGTGGTTGTGCAGGTAGTTCACGGCCGGGTGCGCCTCGTCATCGGCGCCAAAGACCTTTTCGGCCTCGCGAGATTTGTTGGGCTCCCAGCGGTCGGTGACCGTCATGGTGGCCAGGATGACGCCTTCCTGATCGCGCAGGGCGATGTCTTCGCCCACTTCCAGCGAGCTTGCGAAATCTTCGCTCACGTCCAGGGTGATCGGCATCGGCCAAAGTGTGCCGTCCGCCAGGCGCATGTTTTCGACAACGCCGTCATAGTCTTCCTCGGTCAGGAAGCCTTTCAGCGGGTTGAAACCGCCGTTCATCAGCAGTTCCAGGTCACAGATCTGGCGCGGGCTCAGATCGTGGCTTTTCAGCTCACCGGCCTCGACCTTCAGCTTCTGGGCAGAGTCATAAGATACATAGAGCTCGGGGATCGGAGCCAAATTACTCAACATAGTCATGTGAATTCTCTCTTCACTTGCGCGGGAGGGGGCGCCCGTGTCGCGGACGGCTTAAGGCCGCGCAATAGCCCAAAGGTTTCTTGAATGTCTAGCGAGCTGGGGAAAAAAGGACGATGTGTGCCTATTCCTTCACAAACGGATGTCGTTTCGCACCGCGCAGGCAATCATGGAATATCGTTCCGCCCTATGCATGCTGGTGTTGGTGCTGCTCGTGCTGTGCAGTCAGCAGATCGAACAGATCCTCGGCTCGCAGGGCCGCAATCGCGGTTACCGGTTCAGCGACGCCGCGTAGCTGGAAGGATTGCAGCGCGCTCTCGGGGGCGGCAAAACCAGCGGCGTCCAGCACGGCGGCAGAGACCAGCAGTTCAACGCCCAGGGCTTTGGTCTCGGCCTCAAGCCTGCTGGCAGCATTGACGCTGTCGCCGATGATGGTGCGCGGGGCGTGATCGGCAGAGCCGATTTCGCCCTGAACAAGATCGCCCAGATGCAGGCCAATGCCGATCCGGACCGGCGGGCTTTCTTCTTCTTCCAGTCGCGCGTTGAAGGTCCGCAGCGCCGTACCAATCGCGGCCGCTGCATTCAGCGCCGCGCGGGCGGAACGAGCCGGGGAGCGGGCATCGAAGACCGCCAGCAGCCCATCGCCGAGGTATTTGTCCACGTGGCCGCCGGCCCCGGTGATCGCGGGTACGATGGCATCGAAGAACCGGTTCAGCAGGAACACTACATCATAAGGCAACTGACCTTCGGTACGGCTGGTAAAGCCGCGGATGTCGAGAAACAGGATGGCGAGCCTGCGTTCTTGCCCCTGGCTGGCGTGGGCCCGTGTGGTCCGTCCGTCGGGCCGGAACATGCGGCATACGGTCAGCGGTGCGGTAGGCCGGATCTGGCAGGCGAGCCGCATGGTACTGCTGGCCCGCACGGCGGCAAGGCTGCGCGCCTCAGCATCAGAAGGGGGATGCAGCGCATCCAATCCGTCTTCGACAACCACCCGGCAGGTGGTGCAACGCCCTTTGCCGCCGCAGAGAGAGGTATGAGGCACGCCGCTGGCGCGGGACATTTCCAAGAGGGTCAGCCCCTTTTCGGCGCTCACCACAGGACCGTTCACATAGGTGATCCGCACCGCCCGGCGCTTGCGCAATGCCTTTTGCAGCAGCACGGCGGTTCCGGTCAGCACAAGAAGCGCCAGAAACAGGCCGATCCAGAGGTTTTCATTCTCTCGGAGGCTTATGAACGTCGGCTGGTCGGGCCAGTTGTAATTCGCCATCAAAGCAGCCCGCTGGCTGCCTTCTACAAACAGATCGTAGATCCGGCGCCCTTCGCTCAGCGCGCCAGCCAGGGCAAAGGTGGGAATAAAGACGGAAAGACCGATCATGTAGGGTAGGGTACGGCGCCACCATCGTGTCAGCCGCAGCCAGTAGTGCAGCCCCATGCAGCCATGGATCCAGACGGCCAGCAACAGCAGTGCCTGCCACCAGATCGATGGCGAGTTCCACATCAGGACAAGGATGAAGCCCATCTCATCGTTGACGTTGTGAAGCTCATGCGCGTAGCGGGTGTAGGCAATGTGCCGCAACAGCTGCAATGGGATTAGAAGGCCAAGCCCCAACTGCACCGCCTCGTTCCAGGTCATCCGCCAGCTGCGTCGCCGGGTCAGTTGCCACAGGGCTAGCCCGGCATGCAGGATCAGCGCGCTATAGAGAATGACACCGCCCAGCACACTGCGGGTGATGATCTGGCGAGCGCTCTGCATGGCCTCCACCGCCGCAGGAGAGAACAGCGCCAGGCCCAGGTTGATGAAATGGAAGAACACATAGGTGAACAGGACCAGCCCGGTCACCATCCGGGTGCGGATTATCCAGTTGCCCTGCCACAGCACATGCGTCACCGGTTGCTCTCCCCCGTGTAGCCTGCGGTGACTGTGACGGGATGCCGCGATGCGGGTCAAGGCTCTGCAACAGGAAAGCCGCGCGCCCTGTGGGGGCGTGCGGCTGTTTTCGGCATCGGCTCCGGCCTGCGGCAGTATGGGCCGCCGGATGCCGGGATTGGCTTATTCCTGTTCGGCCAGGAACCGTTCGGCATCAAGGGCCGCCATGCAGCCCATCCCGGCCGAGGTCACGGCCTGACGGTATTTATGGTCGGTCAGATCGCCGGCTGCGAAAACACCGGGGACCGAGGTTTCGGTGGAGCCGGGCTTGACCTTCACATAGCCGCCGTTATGCAGCTCCAGCACATCCTTGACCAGTTCGGTTGCCGGGGCGTGGCCGATGGCGACAAAGACACCCTTACAGGGGATTTCCGAGATTTCGCCGGTCTGCACGTTCTTGACCTTGACGCCTTCAACGCCGAGCGGCGCATCGGTGCCGACGACCTCTTCCAGCTGATGAAACCACAGCGGTTCGATCTTGGGGTTCTTCAAAAGCCGGTCCTGCAGGATCTTTTCGGCGCGCAGCTCATCACGGCGGTGGATCAGGGTAACTTTGGAGGCAAAGTTGGTCAGGAACAGCGCCTCTTCAACGGCGGTGTTCCCGCCGCCGATCACCACGATTTCCTGACCGCGGTAGAAGAAGCCGTCGCAGGTGGCGCAGGCAGAGACGCCAAAGCCCTTGAATTTGTCCTCGGTCGGCAGGCCCAGCCATTTCGCGCGGGCGCCGGTCGCCAGGATCACGGCGTCTGCGGTGTAGGTGGTGCCGCTATCGCCCTTGGCGGTAAAGGGGCGCTGGCTGAGATCCAGATCGGTGATGATGTCTCCGATGATCTCGCAGCCCATCGCCTTGGCGTGGTCCTGCATGCGCACCATCAGATCAGGGCCCTGAACCTCTGTGTCGCCGGGCCAGTTTTCCACTTCGGTGGTGGTGGTCAGCTGGCCGCCCGGTTCGATGCCCTGTACCAGAATGGGTTCCAGCATGGCGCGGGAGGCATAGACCCCCGCAGTATATCCGGCCGGACCCGACCCGATGATCAGTACCTTGGTGTGACGCGTATCGCTCATCTCATATCCCCAAATCCGCAGGTTGGCGGGCAATCCGCCGTCAGCCACAGGATATAGCGACAGACCAGAGGCGCTTAAACCCCCGGCATCACCTTCGTGACGCAGCTGTTATCCGAGGCAGCTTGATCTTGCGGAGGGCAAAGATTATTGCGGCGCAGTGAAATAATATTGCGCGCTTTCGCGGCGCTGATATAAGAAACGCAAACTGACGGGAGCTTCCACAATGGTCACTACACGCCTTGATCCGATCGATCGCAAGATTTTGTCGGAACTGCAGGCCGATGGGCGCATGACCAACGTAGAACTGGCCAAACGCGTCGGAATTTCCGCGCCGCCCTGCCTGCGCCGGGTGCGTGCATTGGAGGAAGCAGGCCTGATCCGGGGCTATCATGCCGAGGTCAACAGCCGGGAGCTTGGCTTTGAGGTTCAGGTCTTTGCCATGGTGGGGCTGGAAAGCCAGGCCGAGGCAGAGCTGAGCGCATTCGAGGAAAAATGCCGCGGCTGGCCGCTGGTGCGCGAGTGTCACATGCTGAATGGCGAGGTGGATTTCATCCTCAAATGCGTCTCACCCGATCTCAGCACCTTTCAGAGTTTCCTGACCGGAGAGTTGCTGACCACGCCGAACGTGGCAAGCGTCAAGACATCGTTGGTGATCCGCGGTGCCAAGGACGAGCCGGGCGTGCCGTTCGACGTTCTCGAAGACCGTCTGGCGCTGGAACCCTGACCGGACCTGCGCCGGGTCGCGAGCAGCGACGTCGGCGGGTTGTTCAGATGGCTGCGTCTGCGCGCTCAAAGGCCAGCGGGCCGAAATCCGCAATCGCATCTGCGTGGCTGAAAAGGTTGAGGAATAGCGTCTTGATCGGATAGCTGACCAGTTTCAACGCATTCGGCCCGGGATGATAGGTTTCAAATTCCAGCCCCCCCACCTGAATGACCGCGTGCTGCGGCAGGCAGAGATGGAACATATCGACCACGGTCGGCGGTGAGGTTTCAAAGATATTCATGCCGTCCTGAAAATCCTGAACCGGAGTCAGCAACTTCTTGTCACTTGCATCCCGGCGCATATGCGGCGGCGTGCACAGCAGCCGCGCGGCAGGACCGGCCACGACGCAGGACATGGGTTTTTGCATTCCAAAACTGTCAGCCATGAAGCTGGTGAGCGGATGGGTCTGTCCCTTGGAATCGGCGCGCGCTGGAACCAGGCTGGTGGAACCTTTCCAGATCAACGGCTGATATTCCCCGGTTTGCGTTGCGATCATGTCACCGGGCCAGAGGTCCTCAATGGCGACGGGGCCCATATCGGTCTGCACCAGCGTTCCGCGGGTAAAGGCACAAAAGGCGTTTTCGAACAGTGGCAGGGCCGGCGCGATGTGACGGGTTTCCGCGACGGTTCCGTTGGACAAAAGGGCGCTGACCTCGAACCGGCGCAACTGCGGTTTGGTGACCATGCGCAGCGCGGCGGGATCCTGAAGCAGGGCAGTGGCTTCGGCTGCCGATGCAGCGGCCTGGTGCAGCGAGTGAGGCGTGTTCATAGCGTCAGGGCCTTTCTCAATTCGACTTCGGAACCACAGCCCCGCGGCTGCGGGGCATTCGGACTGTTTGATCAGGCACCGTCGTTTTTGCACCTGCGCCGGACCGGAGTGCCGGACTGGGCGGGAAGGTGACCGCAAGAGTTTAAGCAAACCTCTACACGGAAGAACCCCGCGCCCCGCATCCTGCCCAGGCCGGTCTTTCTTTGCATTTTCTGAACACAGGGAAGACGTCCAGAGGCTGCAATCCGCCGGGAAGTTAAGGCAAGTTTTCCGCCCTAACTCAGGCGCTTTTCAACGCCTTCGGGTCACTGCGGGTGCTGCGGCGGCGCTCTATTGATGCACGTCGCGCCACGCCGCGGTGCCAGGGCAATTTGCTTTTCTTGCTTTTGGCAGTTGCAACAATGGAAGCGATAAAACGGGTTCGTGCTGTCATTATTGCTCCTGCCGGGTCCATTCTGAACGATGTCTGTCTGAGCGCAGGTATCGGTAATCAATGCGACGTTATTGTGGCGCGGGCATGGAAAAGCCCCGGCAAAGCGGGGCCGGGGCGGTCACAATCCGGCTGCCGGGGATCTCCGGGAATTTTCAAAAGGGATCGGGGACGCGTGTGTTTTCTTTTTCCTACAGGCGGATACAGGCAATCAGCCTGCCATAATCAGCCTGTTTTTCGTGGGTGGCACGCCGATAGGAATAAAATCGCTTTGGATCGCTATAGGTGCAGTGGCCGGTCCATTCCGCCTCCGCAACCCCGGCGCTGCGCAGTTTATGCAGGCCAAGGCCGGGCAGGTCGAACAGCAAGCGGTCGCCTTCGCCATTGGCAAAGAAGCGCGCGTTCTCCGGGTTCTCGGCCATGAAGTCGTCGAAGAATTCGGGCCCGACCTCATAGGCGCGCTGCGAAATGGTCGGGCCGATGACGGCAAGGATATTGCTGCGGGTTGCGCCTAGATCCACCATCGCCTCCACCGTCGCGGAAAGCACCCCGTCCAGCGCCCCGCGCCAGCCGGCATGGGCGGCGCCGATCACTCCGGCCTCGGGGTCAGCAAACAACACCGGCTGGCAATCTGCTGTCAGGATCGAAAGGGCGACCCCGGGTGTGCGGGTAACCATGGCATCGGCTCTGTCCGGGCTGTTGCCAACCTCTTCGATTACCGCGACGTCGGGGGAATGCACCTGATTGACCCGGGCCAGCCTCTCCGGGGCGACCTCCATTGCGGCAGCAACGCGGGCGCGGTTCAGTTCGACCGCTTCACGCTGGTCCGAAGATCCAAGCCCGCAGTTCAGTCCCTCGAAAATGCCGGAGGATGCTCCGCCCCGGCGGGTAAAAAAACCATGCCGCACGGGGCCAAGAAGATCCGATGTCAGTATTTCCAGCGTCATGACTGAAGCCCCGGTGGTGGTGTCGCGTTGCCGGGGTAGAGACCCAGCACCTTGAACAGGTTTCCCATTTCCTCGGGGTGCGTCAACCGCCGATGTGCGGCGATCAAATTGTCGAGTGCATCGCCCTCTAGCGGTGCGGCAAGGGCGCGGGCGCGGTCGGTGATGCCCAGCCGCTCCAGAAACACGCCCTGCAGGGTCAGCCGCGTGGCCGCGCAGCCGTGCGCCTGTGCCGCCTGTGTCAGAACCTCAAAATCCACATGGGTGGTCAGGTCTGCGCAGCCGGGTGCCTCCAGCGGATCACAGGGCGCATGATCGCGCAGCGCTTGCAGCGTGTCGCCAAGCGAGCGCCAGTCGCCATAGTCCACGATCAGCGCCGCGCCACCATGCGCTGCGATACGTGTAGCAATTGCAGCGGTGATAGGGGCCGCGCCTTCGCAGAGTTCGACAAGGTCGCCCTCGCGGGTGTCCGCAAGCCGGTGGCTGAGCGCGGGCTGTTCGGTCACCGGGCCAAGGCCAAAGGTCAGCGTGCCGTTCTGCATGCCGATGCGTTTTTCGCGCCAGCCGGTACCATCGCGCAGGAACTGGCGCACGGGCAAGGCGTCAAAGAACTCATTGGCCACCAGAAATAGCGGCTGCTGTGGCAGGCTGTCGATGGTGTCGTGCCAGATCGGTTCAAACCCTGTCAGCGCCTTGGCCTGCGCCTCGCGCAGGGTGGGGGAGGCCTCTACCAGATGCAGCTCCAGCGCGGCGTGGAAACCGGGCACCGCGCGGGTGGCGCGCAACAGATCCGCCATCAGGGTGCCACGGCCAGGGCCAAGCTCGGCCAGGGTGAACGGCGCAGGCGCGCCCTGATCCAGCCAGCTTTGCGCCAGACACAGGCCCAGCAGCTCACCGAACATCTGGCTGATTTCCGGCGCCGTGGTGAAATCCCCGGCAGCGCCCAGCGGATCGCGGGTGGTATAATAGCCAAAGCGGGGGTTCAGCAGGCATTCGGCCATGTAATCGGCCAGGCTCATCGGCCCGTCGACATCGATGCGGGCAATCAGATGATCCAGCAGGCTCATGCCGTGATCCTCTGGCGGCGCAGGGCGGCGATGGCAAAGACCAGCCCCAGCGCGATCATCGGCAGCGACAGAAGCTGTCCCATGGTCAGCCCGTAGCCGCCGACATGCCAGGCAAGGCCGAGCGGATTGCCGGGGGTCACGAACTGCGCGTCGGG
Source organism: Phaeobacter sp. CC-HEC084 (assembly GCF_059429255.1). Classification (NCBI taxonomy): domain Bacteria; kingdom Pseudomonadati; phylum Pseudomonadota; class Alphaproteobacteria; order Rhodobacterales; family Roseobacteraceae; genus Phaeobacter; species Phaeobacter sp. CC-HEC084. The sequence goes on along the minus strand of NZ_JCAIJQ010000002.1, from coordinate 2,306,901 downwards.
CTGGCGGGCGAATTCCACCAGGAACCGCGCCATGCCATAGCCCGCCAGAAACAGCCCCAGCACCAATCCGGGCCGGTGAAAGGCCCTGCGCCGCCAGGCCAGCCAGAGCAGCAGTGTCGCCAGCAGCGCGCCTTCCAGTAGCGCCTCATAAAGCTGCGACGGGTGCCGCGCGCAAATCTCGCCCAGGGCCTGCCCACAGTCCTGCGCGGCCTGTCCCGGAAAGGCGACGCCCCAGGGCAGATCCGTTGGTCGCCCCCAGAGTTCCGCATTGATGAAATTGGCCAGCCGTCCCAGCATCAGCCCGGGCGGCACGCTGACGGCCACCAGATCGGCCATCTGCAGCCGGGGTACACCGTGGCGCAGCGCAAAGATCCAGGCCGCCAGCACCACGCCGATCAGCCCGCCGTGAAAGGCCATGCCGCCTTCCCAGATCCGCAGGATCGCGGCCGGGTTGGAGAGGTAGTATCCCGGCTGGTAGAACAAAACGAACCCCAGCCGCCCGCCAAGGATCACGCCAATGATGATCCAAGTCAGCAGATCCTCAACCTGCTGCGGGCGCAGCGGTGGCTGGTTCGCGGGCCAGAGTGCGGGCTGTCGCAGAGCCGTCACTGCCAACCGCCAGGCGATCAGGATCCCGACGATATAGGCAAGCGCGTACCAGCGCAGCGCGAACTCAAAAGATCCGATGGTGATCGAGAAGATTTCGGGCGACAGGTCGGGGAATTGGATCATTGCGTGCATGTGCGACTGAATGCCTTTGCTCTGGAAGGGAAGTCAACGGCTTGCCCGCGGCCCTTTGGTTGCCCATATAGGGCATAAGCCTGATACGGAGAAGACGATGCAGAGCCGCAACAAGATCCTCGACGATATTTCCCAGCTGATGACCAATGCCATGGGTGTGGCCCACGGTGCACGCGAAGAAGCTGAAACCGCGATGAAGAGCATGATCGACCGCTGGCTGGCCGACCGTGATTTCGTGACACGCGAAGAATTTGACGCGGTGCGCGCCATGGCGCAGAAGGCCCGCGAAGAAAACGAAGCGCTGAAAGCCCGCCTCGATGCGCTTGAGGCCTCTGCCAAAAACTGATGACTGAAGATTAAAGACCGGACCCATCCAGAATACGCATGCGCCTGCGCGGGCGAAAAGCCCGCTTGGGTCCGGTGCAGGCGGCACGTCCCGGGAGTAACGGCCAAATAGCGCGGCGCCCTGATTGGGCCACCTGATTTGCGCCCGGGACCTTATCCACAGCTTTGCCGATATTTTGGGTGGCTTTCCGCTTCATCCACAACTTATTGCAGATATCCCCAAATAAAGGGTTGCCAGCGCCTATCCGGGTGTCCACCATATCTAGTATGGGAGCGGGGATGCCTCCCCGGTCCTTTGAGCGCAAAGCTAGCTCTAGCGGACCCGAAGAGGTGCGTATGCTAGATACCAGAGAGGTGGCATCATGGCCCTATCCGAGCATCATCTGGAAGACGACATCCACCCCATAGACATCGTTGAGAACGTTGCCTCCCATCATGACTGGGATTTTGACCGGATCGGCGATGATCAGATCGCCATGGCCGTCGAGGGGCAATGGCGCACCTATTCGGTAACCCTGGCCTGGTCGGGATATGAGGAAACCCTGCGGCTGGTGTGTAGCTTCGAAATGGATCCGCCTGAGGACAAGCTGCCGCTGCTCTACGACCTTCTCAACCGGATGAACGATCAGTGCTGGGCAGGGGCCTTTACCTATTGGGCCGAGCACAAGCTGATGCTTTATCGCTATGGCCTGATCCTGTCGGGCGGCCAATCTGCCAGCGCCGAGCAGATCGACGCGATGATCCAGGCGGCTGTGTCGAATTGCGAGCGTTACTACCCGGCCATTCAGCTGACCACCTGGGCCGGGCGCACGCCTCAGGAATCTCTTCAGGTCGCCATTGCAGAGGCTTATGGCCGCGCGTAAACCTGTGCCCTGAAACTGATGTAACAGCACAGGGGCAGGGACAATGGACATGACGGATATCGCGGATCGCGGGCTGGTCCTTTTGGGATGCGGCAAGATGGGCTCGGCGATGTTGGCCGGATGGTTGGACGGCGGATTGCCCGCAACCTCGGTTTGGGTTCTGGATCCCTATCCTTCGGACTGGCTGAAACAGACAGGCGTGACCATCAACGGCGGCCTGCCGCAGAACCCGGCCATCGTATTGATCGCGGTAAAGCCGCAGATGATGGGCGATGCGCTGCCGGGGCTTCAGGCGCTGGGCAATGGCGATACCCTGTTCATCTCGGTTGCCGCCGGCATCTCCTGTGCCAGCTACGAGGCGATGCTGGGAGAGAAGACCCCAATCGTGCGCGCCATGCCCAACACTCCCGCCGCCATCGGGCGCGGCATCACTGCCCTGATCGGCAACGGGCGCAGCAGCGGCGCCGATATGGATCTGGCCGAAACCCTCTTGTCCGCGATCGGCCAGACGGTGCGGCTGCAGTCCGAGGATCAGATGGATGCGGTCACCGGCGTCAGCGGCTCCGGGCCTGCCTATGTGTTCCACCTGATCGAAACACTGGCCGCCGCAGGTGCGGCGCAGGGGCTGCCCGCCGATCTGGCGATGAAATTGGCCAAGGCCACTGTGGCGGGCGCAGGGGCGCTGGCCGAGGCGGCCGAGGAAGATCCTGCCCAGTTGCGGGTGAACGTGACCAGCCCCAATGGCACCACCCAGGCGGCGCTTGAGGTGCTGATGGACAAGGACAGCGGTTTCCCGCCCCTGCTGAGCCGGGCGGTTGCCGCTGCTGCAAACCGATCCAAGGAGTTGTCCGGTGGCTGAGATTTCTTTTGATGATTTCCTGAAGGTCGACATCCGCGTTGGCACCGTGGTGCGGGCAGAACCCTACCCGGAGGCGCGCAAACCGGCGATCAAGATGTGGATCGATTTCGGCGATGACATCGGTGAGAAGAAAACCTCGGCCCAGGTGACCGCGCATTACACGCCGGAAACGCTGGTGGGAAAACAGGTTGTGGCGGTGGTCAATTTCCCGCCGCGCCAGATCGGCAAGTTCATGTCAGAGGTTTTGGTGCTTGGCCTGCCGGATGAGGCCGGGGAGATCCGGCTGATCGGGCCGGATGGTCCGGTGCCATTGGGCGGAAGGATGCACTGAGCGATGAAACTTTGGATTACCCGGCCGATGACAGCGGCTGTCGAGGCCCGCGCGCGGGAAGAGTTCGATGTGGATATCCGCCCCGATACGGGCGTGCTGAGCCGCGCGGAAATGCAGCGTGCCTTGCGGGATTATGACGTTGTCATGCCGACGCTGGGCGACCGGTTCGATGCCGAGATCTTTGCCGCGGTGCCTGCGCCGCGGTGTCGGCTGCTGGCGAATTTCGGCGTTGGCTACAACCATATTGACGTAGAGGCCGCCCGGGCCGCCGGTGTTGCTGTGACAAACACGCCGGGCGCGGTCACCGATGCGACTGCCGATATCGCGATGACCTTGCTGCTGATGTCGGCCCGCCGCGCAGGCGAGGGGGAGCGGCTCGTGCGCGATGGCAGCTGGGAAGGCTGGCACCCGACCCAGATGCTGGGTCAGCATGTTACGGGAAAGACCGTCGGCATCGTCGGCCTTGGCCGCATCGGGGGCGCCATCGGGCAGCGCTGCCATTTCGGATTTGGCATGAAGGTCCTCTACACCGCCCGCAGCGACAAGGATCCGGGATTCCCCGTCACCCGCTGCGCCGATCTGGCAGAGATGGCGGCGCAGGTCGATTTCCTGGTGGTGGCTGTCCCCGGTGGCGCTGACACCCGACATATGGTCGATGAGGCCGTGCTCACCGCGATGCAGCCTCATGCGCATTTGATCAATATCGCCCGCGGCGAGATCGTGAAGGAAGCGGCCTTGATCGCTGCCCTGCGCGAAAAACGCATCGCCGGGGCTGGCCTTGATGTCTATGAATTCGAGCCGGAGGTGCCCGAGGCGCTGCGGGCGCTTGATACCGTGACCCTGCTGCCACATCTGGGCACCGCTACTGAGGAGGTGCGCAGCAACATGGGGCATATGGTTCTGGACAATGTCGCGGCCTTCATCGCCGGGCGGGAACTGCCCAACCCGGTTTGAACCAATCGGGGGCGGTCAGGTTTTGGAACCGTCCCCGACCGCTTCGCGCCAGTGACGGCGGCAGAGCGAGGCATAAGTTTCATTGCCGCCGATCTGCACCTGATCACCCGTGGTGATCGCACGGCCCTGATCGTCCTGTCGGATCACCATGGTGGCCTTCTTGCCGCAATGGCAGATGGTTCGCACCTCGCGCATTTCATCGGCTAGCGCCAAGAGGGTGGCGGATCCGGGAAACAGGTTGCCCTGAAAATCTACCCGCAGCCCGTAGCACAGAACCGGCACCCCCAGATCATCGACCACACGAGCCAGTTGCCAGACCTGATCTGGCGACAGGAATTGTGCTTCGTCCACAAAAATACTGGCAACGCTGCCTTGTGACAGGCGTAATTTGATTTTTGCGAACAGGTCCTCGCCCGCACAGAACACATCGGCCTCGGCGCTGATGCCAATCCGCGAAGCAATCCGGCCCTTGCCTGCCCGATCATCGACACGTGCGGTCAGAAGGTAGGTGTCCATGTTGTTTTCGCGGTAGTTGTGCGAGGCCTGAAGCAGCACGGCGGATTTACCGGCATTCATGGTGGAGTAGTTGAAATAGAGCTTTGCCATGCGTGCGGTTTACCCTTTGGCAATGGCTGAGTGAACCGCAAAATAATCCCGGATCGTGGGGATGCAGAGGGCAGTGCGGATCACAGGATTCGAACCCTGATGTCCAAAATACGCCCCCCCACAGCAGCCCGACCAGTCCGGGTCGAAATAGACCCTAGGGATGGATACAGGCACGCGCCACTGGGGAGGACGCCTAAAGAAGGATATGTCGTACACCCGAAACAGATGCTTGACCTCTCCCACTCATATTGAAGCGCAACCTCACTCACAAAGTTTGCTTCAACCCCAAACAAAGATGCACAATAGCATCTGGGCCACTCGTTAAATCCCTGAAAACCCAAGGGATGGCGCTAGTATTGCAATTCGTTTAAAAGGACTTCATGGGAAATTAACAAGTTCATTCCCCGCCCCGGGGCGGCTTATGAGGCAAGATTTACATGGCAGAGATCGGCAGGTACCTGAAAAAGCATACCGAAGCGCTGGTTAAGGACGTTGGCATAGAGGCCGCCTGTCAGATTACAGGCAAGTCCAAGGCGACATTGGGTCGTTACTATTCAGACAATGCCGAACATACGGAACGGTTCATGCCGGTGGATTCCGTGGCCAAACTTGAGGGGGCTGCTTCTTTTCCGCATGTGACCTCGGCGCTCGCGGATCTGAAGAATATCACGCTGTCCTATAATCACTCCGACGATTCGGGCGTGGAAAGTGTCGGGCGCACAGGCGGGGTGAATGCCGACGTGATCGCGCTGAGCCAGCGGTTTGCAACCCTGATGAGCGAATATCAGGAAGCCATCGCTGATGGCATCATCACCGTCAATGAGGCCAAGCGCTTGCTGCGGGAAACGGTCCTGTTGCAACAGGTCCTGCTGGATATGAAATTGCATCTCGAAGAAGAGAGCAACTGACGCTCTCGGACGTTTCATTGCGGGGCAATAGTCCCGCTGGTAGGCCCCGACGGACTGCGGGGCCTTTTCCGTTTTTAGCCCATATGGCGGCGCAGGATCGCTGAGCCGACCGAATAGCCGGCGCCGAAGGAACAGATCAGGCCAATCTCCTGGTCGGCCATGTCATCGGAATTCTGCGCAAAGGCGATGATCGAGCCTGCCGATGATGTATTGGCATAGTCCTGCAGGATATTGGGCTGCTCGCCGGGCTCCGGGGTGCGGCCCAGAACCTTTTTGCCAATGAAATCATTCATCGCCTTGTTCGCCTGATGCAGCCACAGGCGCTTCAGATCGTCACTGGCAATGCCACTGTCAGCCAGATGGGTGCTGATGTGCTCGCTGACCATGGGCAGCACTTCCTTGAACACCTTGCGGCCGTTCTGCATGAACTGCATGTCGCGGCGGTCTGCGACCCCGTCGGGGCGCGAGCGGCGCAAGAAGCCGTTGTTGTTGCGGATATTGTTGGAAAATTCGGTGGCACAGCGGGTCGATAGGATTTCGAAATACGGCCCCTTGGCGTCTTCGATCCGTTCCACCAGGGTTGCGGTCGCCACATCGCCAAAGATGAAGTGGCAGTCACGGTCGCGCCACTCCAGATGCCCCGAGCAGATTTCGGGGTTTACCACCAGCGCCGAGCGGATGCTGCCAGAGCGGATCATATCCGCGGCCACCTGCAGGCCAAACGTGGCCGAGGAACAGGCGACGTTCATGTCGAAGGCAAATCCGTCGATGCCGAGGAGTTTCTGGATCTCGATTGCCACCGCGGGGTAGGGGCGTTCCATATTGGAGGCCGCACAGATCACGGCGTCTACGTCGCCCGCGGTCTTGCCTGCCTGTGCCAGAGCCTTGGTCGCCGCATCGACGCCCATTTCCGCCATGATGCCCGGTTCGTCATCGCTGCGCTGGCGCAGCAGCGGGTGCATGACCTCGGGGTCGAGAATTCCCGTCTTGTCCATCACATAGCGCTGCTCGATGCCAGAGGCCTTGACGATGAACTCTTCCGAAGAGTGCTGCATCGGGGCCATTTCGCCCGCTGCGATGGCCTCGGCGTTCTTTTCGTTCATGCGGTCGGCGTAGGCGTTGAACGCCACGACCAGCTCGGCATTGGTGATGATCTGAGACGGGGTGAAGACCCCGGTGCCGGTTATGGCGGCTGTGTGCATGGTAACGGATCCCGAGTTCGCAAAGTGCCGTATATCTGGGCATTTTGCGTGCGGAAGGTCAAGGTCAGCCGCAAGCTGCCGCAGGGGCAAGCAGGCACAGTGGGGCAGTGTTCGGGGAATGTGAACTTCTTCACATGAAAAGTTCATTCACTGAAGTAATCTGCTGCGAATCCCGCACCACGGCGATCCGCTGGTGCACACCCTCTTTGCAACCGGGCCTGGCCTCATGACCGATGACACCTTGCAGCTATCGCCGGAGATCCGGTCTCTGATGGGCGTTTATGCGCTCTACTGGATGCTGGACGATGCGGTTGAGCGTATGGATCAGGCGCCGCGGATCGGGCGGTTGGAAAGCCGGATCCTGATCCGGCTGGACCGGCCCCGGCGCATGGGGGCGCTGGCACAACTGTTGCTGACTGGCCCCCCGTCCGTCACCGCGGCAGCGGATCGGCTTGAGGAGATGGGTCTTGTGCAGCGGCTGCCCGACCCGGATGACCGGCGGGCGCTGTTGCTGCATCTGACCGACCAGGGCCGCGCCGTGCGAAGCCAGCTGGACGAGGAGGCCCGCCGACTGTTCCGCCAGGTCTCTGGCCTTTCAACGGACGAGATCGCGCAGTTCGCGGCGCTATGTGAAAAAATACATGATACGAGTACAGGAAACGGCGCCCCGCTGGGATGCCCGGATCCGAAAGGAGACAGAGAATGAAAATCTTCCACCGAGTGTCACGGCTGATCCTGCCCGCGCTCGCCCTCTCGGCCCTGGTGCAGGTAGGGCCGCTGGCGGCGCAAGAGACGGCCAAACCGGTCAAGCTGCTGAAAACGCAGGCGGGCAGCGTGTTGGTTGAGCGCCAGTTCTTTGGTCAGGTGGCGGCGAAACAATCCGTCGACCTTGCCTTTCAGGTGGGCGGTCAGGTGCTGGAGTTTCCGGTGGCGCAGGGCACCGTGGTGCCCGAAGGGCAGCTTGTTGCGCAACTGGACCTGGAACCTTTTGAGCTGAAACTGGAACAGGCCCGGCTGCAAAAGGCGCAGGCGGACCGCACGGTGGCACGGATGGAGAAACTGACCGGGACGGTCAGCCAGGTGTCCATCGATGATGCGGAAACCCAGGCTGGTCTGGCCGGGGTCGCCCTGCGGGACGCGGAATACGCCTTGCAGCATGCGACGCTGACGGCGCCCTTCGATGCGCTGGTCTCCAGCCGCGAGGTCGAGAAATTCACCACGGTCAGCGCCGGGACGCCCATCGTCCGGCTGCACGATATGTCTGAACTGCACATCAAGGTGGATGTGCCTGAAATCCTGTTTCAGCAGGCAAATGCAGATGAAAAGGTCGATATCACGGCCTCCTTCCCGGGCTGGGACGCCACCTATCCGGTTGAAATTCTTGAATTCGATGCCGAGGCCAGCAGTGTTGGGCAGACCTACCGGGTGACCTTCCGTCTGGCGCCTCCTAAGGATCGGCAGATCCTGCCCGGGGCCTCGGTTTCAGTGCGGGTGCTGGTCAATACCGGTGCTGCGGCGATCCGCCTGCCGGCAACGGCCATCGTGGTGTCCCCCGAAGGGCAGACTGGTGTGATGGTCTTTAGCCCCACCGGGGCCGACAATGGCACGGTCGCCTGGCGGCCTGTCACTGTGACGCCGACGCAGGATGGCGATTTCACCGTCACCGAAGGTCTGACTGGCGGTGAAGAGGTGGTTCTGGCGGGCGGCACCGCCCTGTCGGACGGGCAGGCGGTACGCCGCTTTGCCGGTTTCGCGAACTGAGGGCGGGCAGATGGATATTGCACGCGGCTCAATCGAAAAACCGCTTTATACATGGCTGATCATGTTGATCGCCCTGTTCGGGGGCATCTGGGGTTTCCTGTCGCTGGGACGGCTTGAGGATCCGGCCTTTACCATCAAACAGGCTGTCATCGTGACCCAGTATCAGGGCGCCACGGCAGAGCAGGTGGCGCTGGAGGTCTCTGAACCGCTGGAGTCTGCGATCCAGAAAATGGCCGAGGTCGATATCATCACCTCGATCAACCAGCCGGGCCAATCCCTGATCGAAGTTGAAATCAAATCGACCTATGACGGCAGCGAGCTTCCCGCCGTCTGGACCAAACTGCGCGCGAAGATCCGCGATGCGGCCCTGTCCCTGCCCGAAGGCACAAGTCAGCCCTTCGTGAACGATGCCTTCGGGGATGTGTTCGGCCTGTTCTATGCCGTCACCGCAGACGGATTCAGCGATGCGGAAAAGCATGAACTGGCAACTTTCCTGCGGCGGGAGCTGCTGACGGTTGATGGGGTTGCCGATGTGGATGTCTCCGGCCTGCCGGACGAAGCGATCTATGTCGAACCCGACCTGCCGATTTCGGTCAACTTGAATGTACCACTGACGGCGATCGCCAATGCCATCGCCACCTCCAACTCGGTTCGCCCGGCGGGCAAACTGGATGCGGGCGATGCCGACACCCGGCTTCTGGCGCCGCAAGGATCGGACAGTGTTTCGGAAATCGCCGGTCTTTCTGTTGGGGTACAGGGCGAGGTGATCAACGTGATCGACATGGCCAAGGTCCACCGCGGCCGGGTTGCTGATCCCGATCTGATCGTGCGCTACAATGGGGCCGAGGCCTTTACTCTTGGGGTGGCCGGTATCGCGTCGGAAAACATCGTGGATGTGGGCAAGAACGTCGATGCCAAGCTGGCGCAGCTGGACAGTGACATCCCCTATGGCGTGTCGCTGCAGCCGATCTATCAGCAGCACGTGGTGGTCGAGCAGGCCTCGAATGACTTCCTGGTGAACCTGGCGATGTCCGTCGCCATCGTGGTTGTGGTTCTGGCGCTGTTCATGGGCATGCGCGCGGCCATTGTCGTTGGCGTGACCTTGCTGCTGACCGTGGTCGGGACGCTCTTGTTCATGAACCTTTTCAGCATCGAGATGGAGCGGATTTCCCTGGGCGCGCTGATCATTGCCATGGGGATGCTGGTGGACAATGCCATCGTGGTTGCCGAGGGCATGCAGATCTCGATGCTGCGGGGCAAGAACTCTCGCGATGCCGCGCATGAGGCCGCCAGCAAGACGCAGATCCCGCTTTTGGGCGCGACTGTCATCGGGATCATGGCCTTTGCCGGTATCGGCCTCAGCCCGGATTCCACCGGTGAATTCCTCTTCTCGCTGTTTGCCGTGATCGGCATTTCGCTGCTGCTGAGCTGGCTTCTAGCGCTGACGGTGACGCCGTTGCTGGGGCATTATTTCTTCAAACGCGGCACTGGTGGCGGTGGCGACGAATACGGCGGGCTGATTTTCCGCGCCTATGGCGCCAGCCTGCGCCTGGCGCTCAAACTGCGCTGGCTGGTGGTGGTAGGGCTGATCGCCCTGACGACCGTGTGCTACATAGGCTTTGGACAGGTCAAACAGGCGTTTTTTCCCGACTCCAACACGCCTCTGTTCTTCGTACATCTGAAACTGCCGCAGGGCACCTCGATTCACACCACTTCGGCGCAGCTGCAACGGGTCGAAGACTGGTTGGCCGAGCGTCCCGATGTGGAATCAACCGCGGCCTTTGTGGGGCAGGGGGCGACCCGTTTCATGCTGACCTATTCGGCGGAAAAGGCGAACTCCAGCTATGGCCACCTGATCATCCGCGCGAGCAGCCTGCAGGAAATCCCGGCGCTTCAGGCCGATCTTGAGGCCTTTGGGCGCAGCAATTTCCCCGAGGCGGAATTCCGCACCAAACGTCTGGTCTTTGGCCCAGGCGGCGGTGATCCCGTTCAGGTTCGTTTCTCGGGTCCCGATCCGGCGGTTCTGCGCCAGCTGGGGGAGGAAGCCATGGTTCGGCTGAAAGACGGCTCTGACAGTATCCTGAGCGTGCGGCACAATTGGCGTGAACAGGAACTGGTGCTGGAGCCGATCTATGCCACAGACCGGGCACAGACGGCGGGGATCACCCGCGAGGATATCGCGGGCACCTTGCAGTTCTCCACCGACGGGGTGACGGCGGGCATGTTCCGTGAACGCGACCGGCAGATCCCGATCATCCTGCGCAGATCGCCGGAGGATCAGTTCAACATCATGGATCAGCTGGTCTTCTCCACCTCGTCGAACCGTTTCATGCCTCTGGAACAGATGATCGACGGGGTCGAGATCAAGGTGCAGAACACCCTGATGCATCGCCGCGACCGGGTGTTTACCCTGACCGTGGGGGCGGATATCGCGCCGGATGTCACTGCTGCGACAGTGTTCAAGGAGGTGCAGAACAGCATCGAGGAGATCGCCCTGCCGCCGGGCTACCGGATGGAATGGGGCGGGGAGCACGAAAGCTCGGCCGACGCCAACAAGAGCCTTGGCGCGCAGCTTCCGGTGTCCCTGCTGATCATGGTGCTGATCTCGGTCCTGCTGTTCAATGCGATCCGTCAGCCGGTGATCATCTGGTTGCTGGTGCCGATGTCGGTCAACGGCGTGGTCATCGGGCTTCTGGGCACCGGTCTGCCCTTTACCTTTACCGCGCTTCTTGGGCTCCTCAGCCTGTCGGGCATGCTGATCAAGAACGGCATCGTCCTGGTCGAGGAAATCGATCTGGTGCGCGCCGAAGGGCGGCCGCTGCGCGAGGCGATTGTCGAGGCGTCGGTGTCGCGTTTGCGTCCGGTGATGCTGGCCGCGATCACCACGATCCTTGGCATGGCGCCCCTGCTGAGCGATGCTTTCTTCGTGTCGATGGCGATCACGATTATGGGCGGTCTGGCCTTTGCCACCGTGCTGACGCTGGTGGCGGCGCCGGTGTTCTACCTGATCTTCTTTGCACGCGATGAAAAACGGGAAGCCTCCGCAGCCTGACCTGACGGTCTGGTAGCAAACTCAAAAGGCCCCGGATATTTCCGGGGCCTTTTTGCATCTGCGCGGATCGCACCGGTTGCGCAGCGTCAGATCAGCGGCACGAAGGGTACATCGCAGGCACTGAGTGTCATCAGGGTCAGAAGAGTGATCATCATGCGCATTTTGGCGCTCCTTTGGTTTTGCTGCTCGATCACGGCAGCTGACCCCAAAGCGCCGCACAGGTCAAACCTTTCTCCGTGCCGCAGAGAGTTGACGGTGCTGCGGCATGATGTCTTTAAAATGCTCCGCTAACCCCTTGTTCAATACTTTTGTTAAGAATGATATTCTGAACTGAAGCGTGCGAAGGTCCAGCAATCGGCGAGGGAGTTCTTCATGACACGAGCATATTTGCGTGCGGTTACCGTTTCATCCTTTTTCCTGTTGGCAGGCGGCGTTCATGCGACATCGACCGGGCACGGTGAAGAGATGCACGTGGTCCCCGATGCGGTGATCACAGAGCAACGTCAGGCCCTGTCGGAAAACACGCTGTTTGCCGGGTTCGGCCCGCAGGCGCCGCGCGATATCGACAGCATGGGCGGCAGCAACAAGGTCAGTTTCGAAGCCGCACCGCCCTATAGCGAAATGAACCTCTGCAATATTCATTTCCACGAAAGCGCCGAACACCGGGGCGGGGAATTCACCACCTATGCTGGCAACGGCGATGGTCACGGCTATGGCAGCGGCTACAAATATTCCGGTGAGCTGAGCGTGACGGAACTTGCGCCTTACCATGAAGAGGTCGGAGCCACCGAACACGGCAGTCTGGTGCCCGGCGACACGATTGAGGTGCATTTCGTGCACACCACCGCGCGGGTCGATCCCGGCCCGACGCTTGGCTCCTGCCTTAGCGAGGCCATCAAGAACCCGCAGCTGCGGGTGGAGGCGCAGGTCTTTGTGCTGGTCAATGACGAGGCCGCGCTCGATTTCACCAAAGTCACGCGCTTACAAAAGAAAAACGGCCTGACCCAGGCGGTAAACATGCCAACCGATACCGGGCGGCCGGTCGTCTATGCGGGTTCAACCACCGGGCCTGGCTATAACGAGAAGGGATCGCCCTTTCAGGTCACCTGGGCGGTGCGCCCCAAGGTGGCCAAGGTCAGCATCCAGTCGGTCGCCAGATGGCTGGACTACAACACCTTTGACGAAGACCACGCCCATGGCGTGCGCAATCTGGTGATCAATCCCGACCTCTTGTCGGTGATCGGACGCTGACACGCGCTGCCCCGCTACTGGGGCGCAAGGTTTAGGAGCAGGGGGGCTGGGCAGACGCCCTCCGGTTCAGACGCTGGTTCCCAGTGCCCGGCGAAATGCCATCAGGCTGCCGGACAGGAACACCGCGCCCAGGCAAGCCATCGTCAGCAGTTCGGGCCAGACAATCGACAGATCCGCCCCGCGGAACACCACGGCCTCAGCAAAGGCCATGTAGTGGCGCGAGGGCAGCAGCCAGGTAAAGGGCTGCACGATATCAGGCTGGCTTTCGATCGGGGTCATGCCGCCGGACAGCATCATCATCGGCATGATCGTCATCATGATCAGCAGGGCGAATTGCGCCATGGTCCGGGCGATGGTGCCAAGGAAAATCCCGATGGCCGCCGCTGCAAACAGGTAAACCGCTGTGCCCGCAAAAAGCAGTGCGTGCGTGCCGACCATTGGCACCTGCAACAGGCCCTCGAACACCACCAGCATCGATAGGGCAAAGACGCTGATGATGATCAGCCCATTGGCCCAGATCTTGGCCAGGGCGATCTGAAAAGCGGTGAGGGGCATCACCAGAAGATGTTCGATGGTACCATGCTCGCGCTCGCGGATCAGGGCGGCGCCGGTCAGCATGATCGCGACCATGGTCAGGTAGTTCAGGATGCCATTCAAGGCGTTGAACCAGACCTGGCTGCCATTGGGGTTATAGGCCCGCCGCAGCACCAGATCGACCGGCGCACCGGCGGACGGATCGCGGCCCGCCAGATAGCGGCTGACCTCGGTCTGGATGATCGCCTGAATGTATCCATCGCCCAGCCCAGCCTGCATGACAGCAGTGGCATCGATATGCAGCTGGATCTCGGGTTGGCTGCCTTTGCGCAGCTGTGCCTCGAAGTCGGGGGGGATGACCAGCGCGAACAGGAACCGCGCCTGATCCAGCCCAGGGTCGATCTCATCCGCATCTATGGGGATCGGGGTTTGGAAATAGGGCGGGTAAAAGGCATTGGCGATCTGGCGCGACAGCTGCGAATTGTCCTCGTCCGCAATGGCGATAGAGGCGTTATTGACGTTCTCCGGTAGGCTGGTGGCATCCATATAGACCATGAAGGTGAACACGAAGAGGATCAGCCCCGCCATCACCGGATCCATCAGCACCGTGCGCAACTCCTTGGTGCCCAGCCAGAAGATATGGTGAAGCGCCTTCATGCTATTTCTCCTGCTTGCGCAGCAACAGCACTGCAATGGCCAGAAAGACCGGAAAAAACAGGCTCAGTTTCACAATGTCTTGGCTCAGCGCCGCCCAGCCCAGCCCCTTTGTATAGGCGCCGACACTCAGATGCATGAAATAGGAGGCAGGCCAGGCCGAGCCGATCATCTGCGCCTCGGGTGATAGCGTCGAAATCGGCTGGATCATGCCGGAATACTGCATGGTCGGCATCAGCGAGAGCAGCGCCGCCGCAAAAACCGCGGCGACCTGCGTTTTGACCAGCGAGGACACGACAAGGCCATAGGCGGTGACCGCAAAGCCATAGCACAAGGCCCCGAGCGTCATCGCGGACAAGGAGCCTTTCAGCGGCACATCCAGTATAAAGATGACCATCAGCGTCAGCACCAGGTAATTGCACATGGCAATAGCGACATAGGGCAATTGCTTGCCCACCAGGAACTCGATGCGATTGGTGGGGGTGACATAGAAATTGGTGATGGTTCCGATTTCCTTTTCCCGCGCCACGCTGACGGCCATAAGGATGACAGGAAACAGCATCAGCAGCATGGCCGGTATCGACGGCCCCATTGAGCGGATGCTGGCAAAGGTCGGATTGTAGCGGTAGCGGTTTTCGATGGTGAAACTGGACTGTTCCTGCGGATCGACACCGGCCTCCAGCATCAGATCGCGCAGATAAATGGCGTGCCCACCGGTGATATAGCCCTCGACGGTTCCGGCCCGCATCGTATTGGCCCCATCCAGCCAGGCCGAAACTTCGGGCGTGTTGCCTCGTGCCAGATCACGGCCGAAATTCGGTGGGATCTCGACGGCGACGCTGACCTCGCCTGCCGCCATCTGGCGGATCAGATCCTCCCGGTTCAACAGATCCGGTTGTTCCAGAAAATACCGTGACCCGGTGAAACTGCTTAAGTAGCTACGGCTGGCCGGAGACTGGTCCTGATCCAGCGCGGCAAAGGTCAGATCCTCCACATCCATCGAGACACCGTAGGACAGCACCACCAAAAGGATCACCGATCCGAGAAAGGCAAAGGCCAGCCTGATCGGATCGCGGATCACCTCGACCGTTTCGCGCAGGCTGTAGGCCAGCAATCTGGACAGGCTGAACCGGCCAAGCCTGACCGGGGGATCATGGGCGTCTGGCACGCCTCCGTCCTGCAGGGCCACGCTATCGGCGCTCTCGCCTTCTCCGGTTGCGTCTTCGATATAGGCCACAAAGGCGTCCTCAAGCGAGGTTGCGCCCTTGGCCTCAACCAGATTGTTCGGCGTGTCATGGACCAGCACTTCGCCCGCATGCATGAGCGAGATGCGATCACAGCGCAGCGCCTCATTCATGAAATGGGTCGAGATGAAGATCGTCACCTTGTCGCGGCGGGACAACTCGATGAGGAACTCCCAGAACCTGTCCCGCGCCTCGGGATCGACGCCTGAGGTCGGCTCGTCCAGGATCAGGATTTCCGGCTCGTGCAGCACCGCCACCGCCAGCGACAGACGTTGCCGGATACCAAGCGGCAGCCCGCCAGAGCGTGTGTTCAACACATGCGATAGCTCGAACCGGTCGGCCAGTGCCGCGATGCGCGCCGTGGCCTGCTGGCTGGGGATCTGGAACAGCCGCGCGTGCAGGGCGAGGTTCTGCGCCACCGTAAGTTCGTCATAGAGCGAGAAAGCCTGGCTCATGAAACCGACGCGTTTACGGGTCGCAAGATCCTTGGCGTTCACCGGCTTACCAAAAAGATAGGCCTCACCTTCGGACATCGGCAACAGGCCGGTTAGCATCTTCATGGTGGTGGTCTTGCCGCAGCCGTTGGAGCCGAGGAAGCCGAAGATTTCACCAGGGCGGATTTCGAAACTTACGTTGCTCACGGCGGTGAAATCGCCGAACCTCCGGGTCAGGCCGCGGGCCACGATGGCGGGGCGCTCGCCATCGGTTTGCAGCGGCGGAATGACCAGCTCCGGCAACTCGCGGCCCTCCCCGCCGGGCCGCAGGCGAACAAAGGCGGCCTCAAGACTGTCGGTGCCGGTTCTGGCGCGCAGTTCTTCTGCCGTGCCGGTGGCCAGAACCTGGCCTGCATCCATCGCCACCAGCCAGTCGAATTCTTCGGCCTCCTCCATATAGGCGGTCGAAACCAGAAGGCTCATGCCGGGATGTTCCTGCCGGATCTTGGCAATCAGGTCCCAGAATTGGCGCCGCGACAGGGGGTCGACCCCGGTGGTGGGTTCATCCAGGATCAGCAGGTCCGGAGCATGCAGCAGCGCGCAGCACAGGCCCAGTTTCTGTTTCATCCCCCCCGAGAGTTTTCCGGCGGGGCGATCCAGAACGGGAAAAAGCCCGGTTGCCCGGGTCAGCCGCGCGATCCGGCGGTTGCGTTCAGCGCGGCTTTGTCCAAACAGCTTGCCAAAGAAATCGAGGTTCTCCTGAACGCTCAGGTCCTGATACAGGTTCTTGCCCAGCCCCTGCGGCATATAGGCAAGGCGCGGACCGATCCGCTGCCGGTGGCCCGCCTTACGCATGTCGCCGCCCAGCACCTGCAGCGTGCCGGTCTGCATGACCCGCGCACCGGCGATCAGGTCCAGCAGCGTCGATTTTCCAACCCCGTCCGGCCCGATCAGGCCAACCACCTTGCCAGCCGGGATGTCGAGCGTCACATCCGCAAGCGCGACCACGTCCTTGTAGCGCTGCATCAGATTGGCAGCGCGGACGACGGGCTGGCTTTGATCCTCCATGGCCGGGCCCTTACTCTTGCGCGGTCAGTTCGGGGGGGATGTTGTTCAGAAACTCCGGCCAATCCGGCAGGGTCTCGCTGGCCAGACGTACATAGGCCACGCCGCGGATCCCGGTCTTCACAAGGTCGATGTTCGCTTCGACCAGCGGTTGTGGCACCCGGACCCGCACCCGGAACATCAGGTCCTGCCGTTCGCTGGCGGTTTCGACCTGTTTGGGCGTGAATTGCGACACTGGTGAGACAAAACTGACCTTGGCCGGGATCACCACATCGGCGATATCAAGCCGGATGCGGGCCTCGCTGCCGATGGACAGGAGATGCGCCTCGGTGGCGGGCAGGAAAAACTCCAGATAGACCTCGGTGAGATCGACCATGGTCAGGACGCGTCCGCCTGCGCCGATGACCTCTCCGGGCTCGGTCAGTCGGTAGAGTACCCGTCCAAGGGTCGGTGCCGTCAGGCGGGCATCGTCGAGGTAGGTCTGCACTTCCTCAATGGCGAAACGCGCCGCATCCACCGCGCGCTGCTGCGACAGAAGCGATGCTTTGGCCACGGTGAGGTTGGCCTCGGCAACCTTGTGATCGCTGAGACGTACGTCGAGGGTTTCGGCAGTTGCGACCCCGCGGGACACCAGCTCGCGGGTGCGTTCCAGCTCCTGATCGGCCAGCAGCAACCGCGCCTCGGCCTGCGCAATGGCGGCCTCGGCGGCTGCGACCTGGCTTTCCACTGATGCGTATTCCGCCTGTGCCCGCGACAGTTGCGCCTCCAACTCGCGGGTTTCAATGGTGGCGACCAGTTGGCGGGTCTCGACCAGATCACCCTCTTTCACCTCGACCGTGGCGACCCGCCCGGCGATCCGGCTGGAAATATCGACCTGAACCGCCTCGATGCGACCGTTGCCCGAGGTAATGCCATAGGGCAGCTCACCATTGCCGTTGGCGGTGTAGTAATAAAGCCCGGCGCCGGCCGCCAGGACCGCGATACCGGCTATGATCCATCTGCTAGAAAACATCTTTCATCCCCGGCTGTGCTGCATGTCCAGAGGCGTCGGCGCCAGCTTGTGCGTCCGACAGAAATGTGCGGACGTGGTCCGCGATAACGCGCTCTTCATTGGTGGCGATGACATAGGCGCCGACCCTGCTGTCCACACCGTGAATGCGGGTGTCATTGCGGGCGTTGGCCTCTGTATCAAGGGTGGCCCCCAGCCAGCCGCAGCCCTCAACGATCCGGGCACGGATCTCGGCTGCGTTTTCGCCCATGCCACCGGTAAAGACCAAGGCATTGATACCCTGCGCCGCGGCCGCCAGCGCGCCGATCTGTTTGCAGGCGCGATAGACAAAAAGATCCACCGCCTCCTTTGCGGCGGGGCTATCGCTCTCCAGCAAATCGCGCATGTCATCGCTGAGGCCCGAGACACCGAGCAGCCCCGATTGCCCACCAAGCAGAGCCTCGACCTCCTCTAGGCTCATGCCCTTTTCGCGCATCAGGTAGAGCGGCACGCCGGGGTCCAGCTCGCCGCAGCGTTTGCCCATCACCAGCCCGTCCAGCGCTGTGAACCCCATGGTGGTGGCGATGCTTTTGCGGTTCTTCATGGCGCAGATGCTGGCGCCATGGCCCAGATGCAGCACCAGAACCCGGCCATCGGCACGCTTCCCAAGGTGGGTGGGCAGCTGCGAAGCGATGAATTCGTAGGAAAGTCCGTGAAACCCATAGCGCAGCACCCCCGCATCTGTGAGCGCGCGGGGCAGGGCAAAGATCTGCCCGATCCGCGGCGTGGTGCGGTGAAAGGCGGTGTCGAAACAGGCGATCTGCGGGATGCCGGGCCAGGCCCGTTCCAAGGCGTCGATCCCGGCGAGGTTATGCGGCTGATGCGCCGGAACCAGTGGAGCCAGCCGCTCCAGCTCGGCCCTGACACCGGTGGTTACCCTTGTGGCATCCGCAAAACGCTGGCCGCCATGGACCACCCGGTGCCCTGCGGCGATGACCTTCAGTCCCGCGCTTTGCTCTTGCAGGTGGCGGACCAGCCAATCGAGAACCTCTTCGTGATCGGCTTTAGCAGGCAGGGGGAGCGGCTCTGAGATGTCATCGACATGATGAACCGGGCCAAGGCCGATCCGGTCGATATGGCCCTTGGTGAAGGCAGCGCCGTCGCCCACAGCAGCGTAGAGCGCGTATTTGACCGAGGAGGAGCCGACGTTGAGGGTGAGGATTGCTTCGCTCATGGTGCGATCCTTGCCTGTTGATGGCGCACAAACAGCTGCGCCAGAGCTGCCGAGGCGACCCGAGCCAGTGCGCCATCCGCCCGGCTGGTCAGCATGATCGGCACCCGCGCGCCCAGAACCAGACCCGCGGCTTCGGCGCCGGCGAGGTACTGCAATTGCTTGGAAATCATATTGCCGGCCTCCAGATCAGGGGCGAGCAGGATATCCGCGTCCCCGGCGACATCCGAGGTAATCCCCTTGGCCTGCGCCGCCGCGCGGGAAATCGCGTTGTCAAAGGCCAGCGGCCCGTCAAGGATCCCGCCGGTGATCTGGCCGCGCTCTGCCATCTTGCACAGGCCCGCTGCCTCGACCGTCGAGGGGATCTTGGGGGTGATGGTTTCAACCGCCGACAGGATTGCAACCTTTGGCGCGGCAACGCCAAGCGCCTGCGCCAGATCGATGGCGTTCTGCAGGATATCCGCCTTGGTCAGCAGGTCGGGAAAGATGTTGATGGCCGCATCGGTAATCATCAGCGGCTTGGGGTAGCTTGGTACATCCAGAACAAAAACATGGCTCATCCTGCGTTCGGTCCGCAGTCCGGTGGCCTTGTTGACGACTGCCGACATGACCTCATCGGTGTGAAGGGCGCCTTTCATCAGGGCCTCGGCCTTGCCCGTGCGCACCAGCGAGACCGCCATTTCGGCTGCGGCGTGGCTGTGCGGGGCATCCACGATCTCGATCCCCGCCAGATCCAGACCGGCCTCGGAGGCGGCCGCCTTTATGCGCGGGGCCGGACCGATCAGAACCGGCGTGATCAGCGCCTTGTCCCGTGCCTCCAACGCGCCCTCCAGCGAGGCGACATCGCAGGGGTGCACCACAGCGGTCACGATCGGATCAAGGGGCTGCGTGGCGGCAATCAGCGCATCAAACCCTGCGCCGGGCTTGCTCAGCTGGCCCGAGGGGCGACCGGAGCGTGGCACGCGCAGGGGCTTGTCCGGTGCGATCACCTCTGCCGTGCCTTCGACGAGGGCGGCACCGGCGCTATCGGTGCAGAGGCAATCGAGCATCACATGCCGGGTTTCGGGATCGGTTTCGCGCACCGTGATGCGCGTGGTGATCATCTCGCCAAGGCGGGCCGGGGCAAGGAAGCGCAGCGATTGAGTCAGGCAGACCGTGCCGGGACCGGGCAATTCGGTGGACAGCAATTCGGAAATCAGCGCACTGCCCCAGGCGCCTGCCGCAATCCCATCGTCCGGCGCAGCCGCGTTACCGTCTTCAGGTAGGTCGACACAGGGGCCGATATCGTCATCACGCAGAGCGCGAGTCAGCTCGGCGCTGTCGCCGGGGGTGATCTGATCAAAGGTCTTGCTCTCGAAATACTGCATCAGTGCCTCGTGATATCAATTATCCGCTACAATCGGGCAAAGCGCGCCGTGCCGCAATATCCCCCCGCTAACCCGGTCGGGGGCGGTGGCGTCACTCCATGAGCACGTAGGTGCCTGGCGCCGGGCAAAGCGCCTCTCCCATCGCGGGGGGCGCAGTGGGGTCTCCCGACCGGGTTTCAAGCCAGGCCACCCATTCCGGCCACCAGGAACCTTCCTTGCGCTCGGCAACCTCGCGCCACTCGTCGGGGGGCAGATAGCGGTCCCGGTCGCAGCTGGTGTGAACGTGATAGTGGCGCCGGGGGTGACCGGGTTCGGAAACCACACCGGCATTATGCCCGCCTTTGGTCAGTACGAATGTGACCGGGGAACTGGTCAGCGCGTCGATCTTGAAGGCCGATTTCCACGGCGCCACATGATCGGTTTCGGTGCCGACGGCAAAGATCGGCAACCGCAGATCATCAAGCGACACCGGATGGCCGCCGACCTCGTATTTTCCGGTGGCCAGTTCGTTGTTCAGAAACAGCTTGCGCAAATATTCCGAATGCATCCGGTAAGGCATCCGTGTCGCATCGGCGTTCCAGGCCATCATGTCATTGAGCTTGGGCCGCTCCCCCATCAAGTAATCCTTCTGAAGCCGCGACCAGACCAGATCGTTCGAGCGCAGCAGTTGAAAGGCGCCGGACATCTGGCCCGCATCCAGGTATCCCTGCTGCCACATCATGTCCTCCAAAAAGGCGACCTGGCTTTCGTTGATGAACAGCATCAGCTCACCTGCTTCGGTGAAATCCACCTGGGTCGCAAAGAGCGTCATGCTGGCCAGCCGGTCGTCGTCATCGCGCGCCATGGCCGCAGCGGTGAGGCTGAGCAGGGTGCCGCCCAGACAATAGCCCGCCGCGTGGATTTTCTTGGCGCCGGTGATGTCCTGAATCGCATCCAGCGCCGCCATCGGTCCCTTCTTGCGGTAATCGTCCAGTCCGAGATCAGCATCTTCGGATCCTGGATTGCGCCAGGAGATCATGAACACCGTGTAGCCCTGCTCGGTCAGGTATTTCACCATCGAGTTCTCGGGCGACAGATCAAGGATGTAGTATTTCATGATCCAGGCCGGAACGATCAGCAGGGGTTCGGGCTTCACCTTGTCGGTGGTGGGGTCGTATTGGATCAGCTCGATCAGATGGTTGCGGTAAACCACCTTGCCCGGGGTCACCGCCACGTTTTCCCCCACATGGAAGTCCGTTTCCGGGCGGAGAGGTTTGCCGAGCAGCAGTTCCTGCATGTCGTCGCGCAGATTTTCCATGCCGCGCAACAGGTTCATACCGTTTTCGTCTTTGGTCTTTTGCAGCACTTCGGGGTTTGTCAGCGGAAAATTGGCAGGCGAGACTGCGTCAAGCATCTGGCGCGCGATGAAGGACACGGCGCGTTCATCCTCGCAGCTGACGCCGCGAACGCCGGTGGTCGCCTCCTGCCACCACTCTTGCTGCAAGAGGAACGCCTGCTGAAATGCGTTGAAGGGTTGCTTCTGCCAGGCGTCATGGCTGAAGCGCCGGTCGCGGCGTGCAGGCGCGACGCAGGGTTTGACCATGTCAGAACCAAGAGAGGTTTCAAACAAGTAGCGACCATAGTCCGCTGCCCCTGATACGGCCTTGTTCCACAGGTTCATCTGCTTGCCCGGGGACACGGCAAGATGGATCGACCAATCGCCGACAACCCGCATGATCGCCGCCGGAGAAAGACCCCCGGTCAGCTTTGCCAGTTTGGAGCGCGCTTCCTTGTCGAGCAAGTCGCCAATCTCGGCGGCGGGATCGTGCTCCGATTTCTGCGAAACCTCTGCAGGCATGGCCTCGGGCAGGGGAGCGGGGCGGTTCGGAACGCCTGTTTTCTGGCCCTCGGCCGCCTTGTTTTCTGTGTTCATCGCAGACACCTCAGCCGCTGGCACCAAAGATCGCGCCGGATCGCTCCGGTCATTGCTGGCACAGGGTACGCTGCGATGCAGCAAAGGCTATGATCTGAATCAACACGGCCGTCCTGATTGCGTGGGATTTTCGGGCCGTGCTTAGCGGGGTGGCAGGATCGCCCGGCAAATCAGCCCTGCACAAACAGGCGGGAGAGCACTTGTGGCACCGATGTCCGGGATGGAACGAAAAAGCCCCGGGCAAACCCGGGGCTTTGACAATTCTCTATCTGATCGCGGGATTATCCCTGCAGGCTTTTGACCTGAACGTCCCCTTCTGCCTGCGCCTTGATCGCCAGCGCGGCGGCATGGGCACCGGCGGCGGTGGTGAAGTAGGGGATCTTGTCATACAGCGCGACCGAGCGCATTTCCTTGCTGTCCTCGACCGCCTGAGCGCCTTCGGTCGTGTTCATCAACAGCTGCACATGGCCGTCTTTCAGCAGGTCCACCACGTGCGGGCGTCCCTCGTAGACCTTGTTCACCGCTTCGCAGGCCACACCGTGCCCGTCCAGCCATGCCTTGGTGCCGCCGGTGGCGACCAGGGTGAAGCCTTGTTCGATCAGGGTGCGCGCGGCCTCCAGCATTGTGGCGCCTTTGTCAGCATCCTTGATCGAGATGAAGGCACGGCCTTCCGACGGCAGCACCATCCCGGCACCCATCTGCGCCTTGAGGAAGGCGCCGGCAAAGGAACGGTCCCAGCCCATAACTTCGCCGGTGGAGCGCATTTCCGGCCCAAGCAGCGTGTCGACACCCGGGAAACGGGCAAAGGGCAGAACGGCCTCTTTGACCGAGAACCAGGGCATGTCGGGATCGGCCAGTGTCATCGGATCGGCCATCGGCACATCGACATCATAGCCTGCATCGGGTTCATAAGGCGCCCGCTGCGGGAAGGCCGAGAGCTTCTCGCCCGCCATGACGCGCGCCGCGATCGAGGCGATGGCGCTGTCGGTGGCCTTGGCGACGAAGGGTACCGTGCGGCTGGCACGCGGGTTCACTTCGATCAGGAAGATCTCACCGTCCTTGATGGCAAACTGGATGTTCATCAGGCCGACCACGTTCAGAGCCTTCGCCAGTGCGTAGGTCTGGGTCTTGATCTCTTCGATGATGTCCTTGGACAGGGAGTAGGGCGGCAGGGAGCAGGCACTGTCACCTGAGTGAACGCCAGCCTCTTCGATGTGCTGCATGATGCCGGCCACATGCACGTCGGTGCCGTCGCAGATCGCATCCACGTCAAGTTCCACCGCACCGGCCAGATAGCTGTCGAGCAGCACCGGGCTGTCGCCGGATACCACCACCGCCTCGGCGATGTAGCGTTTCAGCTGATCCATGTCGCGCACGATCTCCATCGCGCGCCCGCCCAGCACGTAAGACGGACGGATCACCAGCGGGAAGCCAATTTCCTCTGCGATCTCAAGCGCCTGTGCGTCGGTGGAGGCAATGCCGTTATGCGGCTGTTTCAGGCCCAGCTTGTTGACCAGATCCTGGAACCGTTCGCGGTCTTCGGCCAGGTCGATGGCGTCGGGCGTGGTGCCGAGGATCGGAATACCTTCGTCCTGCAGCGCATTGGCCAGTTTCAGCGGGGTCTGGCCACCGAACTGCACGATGACACCATGCAGGGTGCCGTTCTCTTGCTCGGCGCGCAGGATTTCCATCACGTGCTCGAAGGTGAGCGGTTCGAAATACAGCCGGTCCGAGGTGTCATAGTCGGTGGACACGGTTTCCGGGTTGCAGTTGATCATGATGGTTTCATAACCAACATCGGTCAGCGCAAAACAGGCGTGACAGCAGCAGTAGTCGAACTCGATACCCTGACCGATCCGGTTCGGACCGCCGCCAAGGATGACCACCTTCTTGCGATCCGACGGGCGGGATTCGCATTCGATCTCGCCCATCATCGGCGCTTCGTAGGTGGAGTACATATAGGGGGTCTGCGCCTCGAATTCGGCGGCGCAGGTGTCGATCCGCTTGAAGACGGCGGTGACGCCCAGATTATGACGGGCGCGGCGCACATTGTCCTCGTCCCGGCCGGTCAGCGCGCCAAGGCGGGCATCGGTAAAGCCGAGCATCTTCAGCGCCCGCAACTGGTCCTCGCGCATCGGCAGGCCGTTTTTGCGCACCTCGCGCTCGGCGTCGACGATCTCGCGGATGCGGGACAGGAACCAGGGGTCGAACTTGGTGACGTTCTGGATCTCGTCATCGCTCAGCCCATGGCGCATCGCCTGGGCGATGGTGCGCAGCCGGTCCGGGGTCTGCTGGCTGATTGCCTTGATCACGGCAGCCTTGTCGTCGCCGCTGGCTTCGTCCCACTGGCCGACGGTCATGCCGGGGATGGCGACCTCGTCAAAACCGGTGAGGCCCGATTCCATCGACGCCAGCGCCTTTTGCATGCTTTCGTGGATGGTACGGCCGATGGCCATGGTTTCACCCACGGATTTCATCGCGGTGGTGAGGTAGGGCTCGGAGCCGGGGAACTTCTCGAAGGCGAATTTCGGGATCTTGGTGACGACATAGTCGATGGAGGGCTCAAAGGAGGCCGGCGTCACCTTGGTGATGTCGTTGTCCAACTCGTCCAGCGTGTAGCCCACCGCCAGTTTCGCGGCGATCTTTGCAATCGGGAAACCCGTCGCCTTGGAAGCCAGCGCTGAGGAGCGCGACACCCGCGGGTTCATTTCGATCACCACCATGCGGCCATCGTCGGGGTTCACGGCCCATTGCACGTTGGAGCCGCCGGTTTCGACGCCGATCTCGCGCAGCACCTCGATCGAGGCGGTGCGCATCATCTGGTATTCCTTGTCGGTCAGGGTCAGCGCCGGGGCCACTGTGATCGAATCACCGGTGTGCACGCCCATGGGGTCGATGTTCTCAATCGAGCAGACGATGATCGCGTTGTCCGCCTTGTCGCGGACGACCTCCATCTCGTACTCTTTCCAGCCCAGAAGGCTCTCGTCGACGAGGATCTGATTGACCGGCGAAGCATCCATGCCCGAGCGGCAGTAGTGGATGTAATCTTCGCGGTTGTAGGCGACGCCGCCGCCGGTGCCGCCCAGGGTAAAGGCGGGGCGGATGATGGCGGGCAGGCCGACCTCATCGAGCGCCTCAAGCGCCAGCTGTACGCCTGCTTCCAGATCGGCCGAGCCGTTGTCGCGGGTGGGGGCGGTGATGATCGTGGCGCGCGGGTTTTCCAGACCAAGGCGATCCATCGCTTCGCGGAACAGCTTGCGGTCTTCTGCCATTTCAATGGCTTCGCGCTTGGCGCCGATCATTTCGACGCCGTATTTCTCAAGCACGCCCATCTCTTCGAGCGCCAGAGAGGTGTTGAGACCCGTCTGCCCGCCCATGGTCGGAAGCAGCGCATCGGGGCGTTCTTTTTCGATGATCTTGGCCACCACTTCGGGCGTGATCGGCTCGATATAGGTCGCATCGGCGAGGCCCGGATCGGTCATGATGGTGGCCGGGTTCGAGTTCACCAGGATGACCCGGTAGCCCTCTTCACGCAGCGCCTTGCAGGCCTGTGCGCCGGAATAATCGAATTCGCAGGCCTGGCCGATGATGATCGGTCCCGCACCAATGATCATGATCGACTGGATGTCGGTTCTTTTTGGCATGGCCTAGCTTCCTTTGATTGTGGGTGCGGAATATGGGTCGAGTCACCGGGCGCCCCCATGCGCCCAAATTGTCCTGCGTTATAGGGACCGCGCCGAAAGGTTCAAGGGGGATCGGAAACGGATCGGAAAATGCCGCATCCGCCCCCTTTGTGCGCATTGCGAACGCATATATGAGGAGGCGAGAGCTTTAGGAGACAGATCCGGTGCGGATTCGCTTTGATCAGGGGCCCACGGGGGCCGGGACGTGTTTCGATCAGCCGCTGCGTGTGATCCGCGCGGACGAGGCAGACCAGGTGCCCGCGGCGCTGGCGGCGCTCGACGCTGAGCGGCGGGCAGGGCATTGGCTGGCAGGCTATGCCACGTATGAGCTGGGCTACGCGCTGGAGCCAAAGCTGGCGAACCGGCTGCCGGACGGGCGGCGGCTGCCGTTGATCTGTTTCGGGGTCTATGAGGAGCCGCGGCAACAGGACATTGAGGGCAGCGCCCGTCCGCGGGCGGAAGGCGAAGCGCCCGCCCGGGGGGGCGAACGGGCGCTGCCCGGCGTGCTGCCGGGCGGAGCTGGGCTTGGGGATATCACGCCACGCTGGAGCTATGTTCGCTACGCCGAGGCCTTCGCCGAGGTGAACCGCAACATCGGCAAGGGCGACATCTATCAGGCCAACCTGACCTTTCCCATCGATGCAGAGGCCCATGGCAGCGCAGAGGCGCTTTATGCCGCGCTGCAGGCAAGGCAGGCGGTCGGCCACGGCGTGCTGGTCGAACAGGACGGGCTGCCGGTCCTTCTGTCGCGCTCGCCCGAGTTGTTCTTCCGCACCGACGCGTCAGGCCTCATCGAAACGCGCCCGATGAAAGGCACCCAGCCGCGCAGCGACGATCCGCTTGAGGACGCGCGCTGCCGCGATTTCCTGCGTCAGGACGAAAAGAACCGGGCCGAGAACCTGATGATCGTCGATCTTCTGCGCAATGACATCAGCCGCGTGGCGGAGACCGGATCGGTGCATGTGCCGGAACTGTTCGCGGTCGAGAGCTACGCCACCGTGCATCAGATGGTGTCGCTGGTACGGGCGCGGCTGCGCCCGGATGCCGGGCTGGCAGAGATCTTCGCGGCGTTGTTCCCCTGTGGCTCAATCACCGGCGCGCCCAAGATCCGCGCGATGGAGATCCTTGCGGATCTGGAACCCTGGCCGCGTGACATCTACTGCGGCACCATCGGCTGGGCCGCCCCGGATGGCGCTTCGTCGTTCAATGTTGCAATCCGTACGGTGATGCTGGAGGACGGCCGGGCAACACTGAACGTGGGCGGCGGAGTGGTCTGGGACAGCACCGCCACATCAGAATATGAGGAAGCGCTATGGAAAGCCCGGTTCGCTCAGACGACGCAACCTGCGACACCATCAGTGACGCCATCAAGGGTGATCCCGCTTTCCGCCTGATCGAAACGCTCGGCTGGCATCCGGGCGAGGGTGGGCGGCACCAGCCTCGCCATCTGGCCCGGATGAGGCGCAGCGCGGCGGCGTTTGGCATTCCCTTCGAACCCGGGCATTCCGAGGCGATGTTGGCAGAAATCGTCAGTGATACACCGCTGCGTTGCCGCCTGACGCTCGACGTGGAGGGGCGATTTGACATGACCACTGCGCCACTGGGGGAACCCCCAGCAGAGTGGCGGCTGGGCATCGCAGACATCCGGCTTGATGCCGACGACCCGTGGCTACGGCACAAGACCACCCGCCGCGCGCTTTATGACAGCGCCCGGGCAGCTCTGTCGGCAGGCATCGACGAGCTGGTTTTCATCAATCAGCGCGCTGAGGTTTGCGAAGGCACGATTACCAATATCTTTGTGACGCTTGCAGGTGGGCAGGTGGTGACGCCGCCGCTCGGCTGCGGCCTTCTGCCCGGCATCCTGCGGCAGGAAATGTTGGAGCGCGGTCTATGCGCCGAGGCGGTGCTGAGCCTTGAGGACCTGAAGGGGGCGCAATCCATTCATATGGGCAATTCCCTGCGCGGGCTGATCCCGGCAAAGCTGGTCTGAAACTGATCTGAAAAGGGCGGGCGCGCGCCCGCGGACAAGGGCCCCGGGCGGCGCGCTGCGGTGGCACCACAGCGCCGCCCGCGCCGCGCCGAAGGCGGGGCGCCACGCCCAACACGTCTGGCCGGATCGCGCAGCGATGGGGCGCAGAGGGGGCGGGAGCCTTTGCGCCGACGTGGCGAGAGGGCAAAAACGGGCATCTGACGGGGCGAATGCGCCCTGTTTGCTTGACAAGAGAGCCGCAACCTAGTGTACCAGCCCGGACGAATTCCGCGCCGCTTTGGCGCATATCCCGATTGATGGTCCGCCCGGACAGATGCCCCGAGAGACGACCCGCGACACGAAAGGTCAGCCAATGCACGCATACCGCAGCCATACCTGCGCCGAACTGAACAAATCCAACGTGGGCGATACCGTGCGCCTGTCTGGCTGGGTCCACCGGGTCCGCGACCACGGCGGCCTGCTGTTCATCGACCTGCGCGACCACTATGGCATCACCCAGGTCATGGCTGACCCCGATAGCCCGGTCTTTGCGGAGATCGAAAAGGTGCGTTCGGAATGGTGTATCCGCATCGACGGCAACGTGCTGGCGCGCGACGAAAGCCTGGTGAACCCGAAGATCCCGACCGGCGAGATCGAAGTCTTCATCCGGGATATCGAGGTTTTGGGCCAAGCCGAGGAACTGCCGCTGATGGTCTTTGGCGAGCAGGAATACCCCGAGGAAACCCGCCTGCGCTATCGCTACCTCGACCTGCGCCGCGAGAAGATGCAGAACAACATGGTCCTGCGCTCGAACATGATCCAGTCGATCCGCAAGCGCATGTGGGACAAGGGGTTCAACGAATACCAGACCCCGATCATCACCGCGTCGTCGCCCGAAGGCGCGCGCGACTTCCTGGTGCCCTCCCGTCTGCACCCCGGCAAGTTCTACGCCCTGCCGCAGGCTCCGCAGCAGTTCAAGCAGCTGATGATGGTTTCGGGTTTTGACAAGTATTTCCAGATCGCGCCCTGTTTCCGGGACGAGGATCCGCGGGCTGACCGCTCGCCCACCGATTTCTACCAGCTCGATATGGAAATGTCCTTTGTCACCCAGCAGGATGTCTTTGACACCATCCAGCCGGTGATGCAGGGCGTGTTCGAGGAATTCGGCGGTGGTCGCAAGGTGGATAGCGAATGGCCGCAGATTTCCTACAAGGATGCCGCCAAGTGGTATGGCACCGATAAGCCGGACCTGCGCAACCCGATCAAGATGCAGGATTGCTCGGAACACTTCCGCGGCTCCGGCTTTGCCATCTTCGCCAAACTGCTGGAGCAGGAAGGCACCGAAGTGCGCGCCATCCCGGCCCCCACGGGCGGCAGCCGCAAGTTCTGCGACCGCATGAACAAATTCGCGCAGGGCGAAGGTCTGCCGGGCATGGGCTATATCTTCTGGCGTGAGATTGATAACCCCGACTACCACCCGGTCCGGTATGATCTGTTGCAGAATTGGATAGAAAATCAGCAAGCTGACATGGAAGCTCTTGCTAGTTGGAAATCTCATGAGACCGACGAAAACTTCGCAAAGCTGGAAGAAATCGCTGCACTTCTGAACTCCGGTGATGGTTTGGATAGAAAAGTTGCGGCTCAAAAGGTCGAGGAATACTTTGGTCGAAAACGAAAAGAAGCCGCGGGTCCGCTGGCCAAGAACATCGGCCCCGAGCGCACCGAGGCGATCCGCCAGCAGCTGGGTCTCGGCGTCGGCGATGCGGCCTTCTTCCTGGGCGGCAAGCCCAAGGCGTTTGAGGCCGTCGCGGGCCGCGCCCGCAACGTGATCGGCGAGGAACTTGGCCTCATCGACAAGGACCGTTTCGCCTTTGCCTGGATCGTTGACTTTCCGATCTACGAGGCAGACGAGGAAACTGGCAAGATCGACTTCGAGCACAACCCCTTCTCCATGCCGCAAGGCGGGATGGAAGCACTGGAGGGCGACCCGCTCAAGGTGCTCGGCTATCAGTATGACCTCGCCTGCAACGGTTACGAGCTGGTTTCGGGCGCGATCCGGAACCACAAGCCGGAGATCATGTTCAAGGCCTTCGAAATTGCCGGCTATGGCAAGGAAGAGGTCGAGAAGCGCTTTGGCGGTATGGTCAACGCCTTCCAATATGGTGCCCCGCCGCACGGTGGCTGCGCTGCCGGTATCGACCGCATGGTGATGCTGCTGGCGGATGAGGCCAACATTCGCGAGGTCATCATGTTCCCGATGAACCAGCGTGCGGAAGATCTGATGATGTCGGCCCCGTCCGAGCCGATGTCGGAGCAGCTGATGGAACTGGGACTGCGCGTCATTCCGCAGGATCAGTAAGGCCTAAGGGCCTTGACCAAGACAATTCAAAAAGCTCGGAGCATAGTCTCCGGGCTTTTTTGTTCCTGCTGCGACGGAACCGGCAAATCCTCGCGTATCAGTAAGTGATGGGTGTGGGTGCCACGGAGGTTCTGGCCTACTGTGGAGATCGAGACCTGTTGATCCCGAAATGAAAATGGGGCCGGAGCAATGACAGATGCGGTTTGATCCTGAACTGGCCGAGATCCGGTTTGGCTGCGGGTTGTCACCCCGGCTGGCACCGCCGCAATCGCCCGAGGCGATGTTGCAGCGCCTGACCGGCGCCGATGAGATGGCGCGCGCCTATCCGGTGCAGGATTTTGATGCGGCCTTTGCCGATTCAGTGACGTTTCAGGCGCTCGCAAGAGAACGGCGCAAGCTGCGCGGTCAGCCGGAGTATGAGGCGGCGGACGCGCGCTACCGCACCTTTCGGCAACAGAAACGAACGGACCGTTTGCAAAATTTTGCCCAGCGTCTGCTGCGTTACGCCGATACGTCTGACGGCCTGCGGGAGCGGCTGACCCTGTTCTGGTCGGATCATTTCACCGCCAAGGGGCGGCGGGGTGCCTTTCGGCATCTGGCAACCCCCTATGCCGAGACCGCGATCCGCCCTCATGTTGCGGGCCGGTTCGAAGATCTGCTGATCGCAGTGGTGACCAGCCCGTTGATGCTGCATTATCTGGATCAGAACAGTTCGGTCGGGCCGAACAGTCCTGTCGCGCAGCGGCGCAAACGTAGTGCCGGTCTCAATGAAAACCTTGCCCGCGAGGTGCTGGAATTGCACACGTTGGGGGTGGATGGCCCCTATAGTCAGACGGATGTGCGGCAATTGGCGGAGCTCTTTACCGGGCTCAGTTTCAATCGCAAAGAAGGGTTTAACTTCCGCCCCGGCCTGGCAGAGCCCGGCAGCGAGAAGGTCCTTGGCCGCTCCTATGGCGCAGAGAAAGGGCGGTTGGAGCCGGTTTTGCAGGCGCTGCGCGATCTCGCGCGTCATCCGGCCACGGCCCGGCACATTGCCCGCAAACTGGCGGTACATTTCACCTCGGACCAGCCGGACGCGGATCTGGTTGAGCATGTGACAGAGCGGTTCCGTCAGTCTGGTGGTTACCTGCCGGATGTCTACGCCGCCTTGCTGGAGCATCCCGCCGCCTGGGCGTCGGAGCTGCGAAATGTAAAGCCGCCCTTTGATTTCGTGGCGTCGGCCTGCCGGGCGCTGCCGGTGGACGCAGACCGGGTGACGGGGCTCAAACGCGGGCAGCTCAATCGGATTTTTGCGGCGCCGCTGACGCTGATGGGGCAGAAATGGGAAGATCCTGCCGGGCCGGATGGATGGAGCGAGGATGATGCCGCTTGGATCACGCCGCAGGGCCTGTCGGCCCGCCTGCGCTGGGCTTTTGCGGCGCCGCAGCGGCTAGTGGCCGATCTTCCCGATCCACGCGGATTTGCCGGAACGACCCTGGGCAGTTTTGCCGATGGCAAGGTGCTGTTTGCCGCCTCGGCAGCCGAAACCCGGGCCGAAGGGGTCGCTATGGTGCTGAGCGCCCCGGCCTTTCAGCGCCGTTAGCAGGAGGATTGATCATGAGACATTCCCGGAGAAGCTTCCTTGCACGCGGCGCAGCGCTTGGCTGTTCGCTGGCCGCCAGCCCGCTGCTGACGCCGGTCAGCTTTGCCTCGGCCCCCTGGGACCGGCGGCTGGTGGTGATCATCCTGCGCGGCGGCATGGACGCGCTGGACGTGGTGCAGCCCTATGGCGATCCTGCCTATCCCGCTCTGCGGCAGAAACTGCTCGGCGGCCCGGACCACGGCGGTTTGGATCTGGATGGGTTCTTTGCCCTGCATCCGGCCCTGTCGCCGCTGATGCCGCTGTGGCGGTCCGAGGAGTTGGCCTTTGTCCACGCGGTGTCGACACCTTACCGGGACAAGCGAAGCCATTTCGATGGTCAGGACCTGCTGGAGGCGGGCACGCCTGGGCTGGAACAGGCGCGCGATGGCTGGCTGAACCGCTTGTTGCAGCAGCAAAGCGGGATCGAGGCGCGCACCGCTTTTGCCCTGGGGCAGGGGGAGATGAAGCTTCTGAATGGTGCGGCGCCTGTGGCGGACTGGTCTCCGGATGCCGCTCTGATGATGAGCCCGCAGGCCGAACGTCTGGCCGGGCTGCTGATGGAGGATGATGCGCTGTTTCACGGCGCCTTGTCCGAGGCGCTGGAGCTTTCCCGCGAGGCGCCGGGGCTGCCGCTGTCTGGCGAGGAGGACATGCAGGGCGGGCAGATGGGCATGGCGGGTGGTATGACCATGCCGGTACCGGCTCGGGGCGAGGCACATCTGAAGATCGCGGCCTATGCGGCGCAGCAATTGCGCGCCAACACTCGCATTGCGGCCTTTTCGATCAATGGGTGGGATACCCACAACCGGCAGGACAGGGCGTTGAAATCGGCGCTGGGCCGGTTGTCCGACACCGTGCTGGAGTTAAAGGCCGGTGTCGGCGCCGATGTCTGGGACAAGACGGCGGTGGTCGCGATGACGGAATTTGGTCGCACAGCGCGGGAGAACGGCACCGGTGGCACCGATCACGGAACCGGTGGCGCGATGCTGCTGGCGGGAGGGGCGATCCGCGGCGGCCGGATCTACGGGCGCTGGCCGGGGTTGGAGGAAGCCGCGCTCTATGACCGGCGTGACCTGATGCCGACGGTGGACGTGCGTGCACCCGCGGCCTGGATCCTGCGCGGCCTGACCGGGGTAGGGGTGACCGAATTGGAGCAAACCGTGTTTCCGGGGCTGCAGATGGAGGATGATCTTGGCCTGCTGCGGTGACCCTGAAGGGTGCGCCGCGCTGGTCGGGTCAAAAGGATAGAAATGCTTCAGGCGGCGATAGCGGCCCCGGGGTCCGGGGCCTGTTTCGCCGTGCAGAGGTCAATGCTCGTGGCGGTAGATAACCATCTGTTCCCGCGTGCTGCGATCGCGGTTCTGGCGGATTTCGCGGGCGGCCTGGCGCGCCTGCAGATAGAGCACGATGGCCAGCGTGGCCGAGCCGATCAGAATGACTTCGAGCATATCAGATCGCGATTTTCCGTTCGAGACGTTCCTGCACCATTCCGGCCAGCATTGCTGTATCCGGGCCGATGGGGCGGCCAGCCATGCGGGCCTGGGCAAGGCTTGCCGCGGCATTGGCGAGCGGCTTGTCGCCTGCACTGCGTGCGACACCGCCAATGAATTGCGTCAGATAGTCCAGCGTGTTGCCTTCATGGTCTTCGTTCAGAACATCTGCCGCATGGGCCATATCGTCCTGAAAGGCGAGGAAATCCGGCTCGATGGTTTCATCCGACAGGTCCTGCAGGCTGGCGGGCTGCCGGTCGGCGGGCAGGCGCGACAGGATCGCATGCTGGAATGCCGCCAGCGAGGTGATCGGCTTGGCGAGAAAGCCGTCGGCGCCAGCCTTGAGCGTCTCTTCTTCAAGGCTTTCGTCGCCGGAAATGCCAAGGATGACGGAAACCCGCGGTGATCCCTGATTGATCTCGGCGATCAGTTCCGTGCCGGAGCCATCCGGTAGCCCCACATCGGCAATCACGACGGAAGGGCGGTATTCCTTCAGGTGTCGGCGGGCGGATTTCAGGCAATCGGCGCGCCGGATACGGGCGCCGCTGCGCAAACAGAGTAAGCGCAGCGCTTCGCAGGCAAAGCGACTGTCCTCGACCACCAGAATGGTCAGACCAAGAAGAGGGCGCCGTTTCGTCGGGAGACGGTGGGCGGCTGCAAACAGTTCCGAATCGTCCATTACTCATACTCCTTGCGGGATACTGACTGACGCTATGGATTTGAGGCTAATTAGAGGTTAACGCGATGCAGGAGATGCCAAGGCTGCGGGTTTTCCCCATGATTGCCTGCGGTTGCCCGGTGTTCTCTGCAGCCGCCCGGTAGCGCGCGCCGTGCGCATTGGCGCACTTGCC
Organism: Phaeobacter sp. CC-HEC084; assembly: GCF_059429255.1. Lineage (NCBI taxonomy): Bacteria > Pseudomonadati > Pseudomonadota > Alphaproteobacteria > Rhodobacterales > Roseobacteraceae > Phaeobacter > Phaeobacter sp. CC-HEC084. Next base: position 2,272,626 of record NZ_JCAIJQ010000002.1, on the reverse strand, counting down.
CCCATTGGCTGGTCTCAGCATAAGGAAGTCGAACAGGATTTGAGAGGAGAATACACATCATGATCGGTCGTTTGAACCATGTCGCGATTGCCGTGCCCGACCTTGAGGCGGCCTCGGCTCAGTACCGTGATGCGTTGGGCGCCAAGGTCGGCGCACCGCAGGATGAGCCCGATCATGGTGTCACAGTTGTCTTCATCGAGCTGCCCAACACCAAGATTGAGCTGCTTTACCCGCTGGGGGATGACTCGCCCATCAATGGCTTCCTGGAAAAGAACCCCGCTGGTGGCATTCACCACGTCTGCTACGAGGTTGAGGATATCCTGGCTGCGCGGGATCACCTGAAGGCGCAGGGTGCGCGGGTTTTGGGCTCTGGCGAGCCGAAGATCGGTGCCCATGGCAAGCCAGTTCTTTTCCTGCACCCCAAAGATTTCAACGGTTGCCTGGTGGAACTGGAGCAGGTTTGAGGCTACCTGAGGCCAGCGCCGGACGTCGGCGCGCGGATATACAATAAAGGTGCGCTATGGGAATTACATCGGGACTGGTGCTGTATGCGGTGATCTGGTTCATGACCTTCCTGATCGTCATTCCGATCCGGCTTGAGACACAAGGTGACAAGGGTGAGATCGTGCCGGGCACCCATGCTGGCGCCCCCGAAAACCATTATCTGAAGCAAAAGGCGGTGATCACCACCATCGCGGCCTTCGTGATCTGGGCCATCGTGGCAGGAATAATCCTGTCCGGAGTGATCAGCGTGAATGATTTCGACTGGTTCGACCGGCTGCCCGATCCAAAATAGCGCCTCTTGAGAAAACGCGGTACGGGGGGATGCCCCCGGACCGTTGATCTGTTCGCCGTCAGACCCTGCGCCACAGGCTGTGGAATATATGGGTGAAGGTGGCCGCGCCCAGGATCGGGATCACCAGGTTCACCAGCGGCACTGACAGCGGCATCGCCATCAACGTGCCTGCGATCCAAATGGTTCCCATGTGCTTGCGCCGCATCTTGCGGGCCTCGGGCATTCCGATGCGTCTGGCGGCGGCCAGGGTGAAGTATTCCCGGCCCAGAAAGAACCCGTTCAGCCCCCAGAAAATGAACATCGCGATGGGCGGGAACATCAGATAAAGCACCAGCGCCAGCAGGTTCGCGGCGATCAGCACGCCAAGGAAATTGACCGTGTCGCGCAGCGCCTCCACGATCGTTGGATCAGAGGCAGGGGGGAGCTGAGGGAAATGCTTGTCCTCAACCGCCTGTGCCACCTGATCCAGAAACATCGAAGTGATGGCCGAGGCGACCGGGACCATCAGAAAGACCGACAGTCCCATCATCAGAAGGATCGACCCGAAGGACAGGATATCGTCCAGCCACGTCACCTCCCCGAACAGGGGCAGGGTGACCTGTGGGCCGACCAGCCACTGCACCAGAAAGAAGAACAGCACATATGTGGCGATCAGCAGCGCAAAGGTCAGACCGACACCCAAAAACAGAACCCTGCGAAAGCGCGGATCGCCGGTCTGGGCCAGAGTCTTGAAAAAAGCGTCAAAGATCATGTGCTGATCCAGCTGGTGATGCGCTCCAGATCCGGGCGCGGGCGTTCCGGCGGCTTGGTACCTTCGGTGGCAATATGGATGAAGCCGGCGATGCGTTCGTGCGGCGCCAGCGACAGGGCCTCTTCGCAGAACTGGCGGTCGTGGCTGACCCAGCCAGAGAGCCAATTCGCCCCCCATCCGGCCGCCAGCGCCGCATTGAGCAGCGCAAGGCAGACAGCGCCCGCGGAATAGGTTTGTTCGATGGCCGGGATCTTGGGGCTGTCGGTCTGCACCTCGATCACCGCGACGGCCAGTTGGCCAAGCTCGAACTGGCTGCGCCCCTTGGCGATATCCTCGGGCGATTTTCCCAGCCGCTCACCTGCGGCTGTGGTTAGCTCTGCAAGCCGTGCCATGGCGGGTTTTTCGATGACGATGAAGCGCCAGGGCTCCAGCTTGCCGTGATCGGGCGTGCGGGCGGCGGCGGTCAGCAGAACCTGCAACTCGTCCCGGCTGGGGACCGGTGCGACCAACGTCTTCGCGGGGCGGGAGCGGCGGTTCAGAAGGAAATCAAGGGCGGCAGCATTCTGTTCGGGCATATGTGAAACCTTTTTACATCAAGGTTTTATATGCTGGCTGGCGCGTGTTTTTCAAGGGGCGGTTCGGTGATTATCGCGGCGCGCGGTGCGGCAGCAATTATTCCCAGACCATGCGCTGGCCGCTGAGGCAGGCATGCAACGAGCCGGGCGGGATCAAGCCAAGGTCCTGGAAGAAGGTGAAGTAATCCATGTGACCGATGTATTCAGCAATCCGGTCCCCTTCAAACCGCGCCATGAGACAATCGTAGGCGACAATCATTTCCGCGGTCGAAAGGCACTTGGCTGAAATGCGAATGCGCATCGAGATCCAGTCGTCCTGTTCGATCGCATTCATAACCTCAAAGGAGGACGGTCCGACCAAGCCCTGTACAACGAGTTTGAATTCGACCCATTCCATCATCGGAATGATCTGGCCTCCGGTGACAGGTCCGCAAAAGGTCGCCTCCTCGGTGAAATACCGACCCAAATCGAAGTCACCGGGATCTCCGAGGGCGGCATTCAGGAAATCAAGAATGATCGATTTTTTGTCCATAGGAGGTAACACCGAATACACAGGAGCCGCGCAGGCCCAACCAAACACATCTCAGGCGGTGCGAACCGCGTAACTTAACCTCACGTATTTTGAAGCGATCCTGACCTGCTGTACAGCAGCTTGTTTCGGACCGTTGCAGCATTGCAATTGGTGCTGGTGTTTTGAGGGGCGGCAGGGCATCAAATCGACATGGGAAAACCAAAGAAGAAAGATCTACCGGACCTTGCGGACCTGGCCGTTGCGGGGCTGGAGATCCAGGTGCGGGCCACGCCAAAGGCGGCGCGCAACGCGATCACCCGCACTGAGGTCGGGCTGAAGGTCTCGGTCACCGTGGCGCCGGAAAACGGCAAGGCCAATGCCGCAGTCGCGGATTTACTGGCACGGGCCATGGGCGTTGCGCCCTCTGCTCTGGAGCTGCGCCGTGGCGCCACATCACGGGACAAGGTTTTCGTCTTTCGCGGCTCATGAACCAGATGCGGGATCCTGCGGCGAGGCCTCATCCGGAACCAGGCGATAAACGCCTTCGGGTAGGTCAAGCGCAGCGGCCAGATCGCGCAGCTGGCTGTAGGAGAGGGTGATCTTTTCTACCCTGTCGGTGCGAGGGTCGAATTGCTCCACAGTCACGCATTCCGCAAAGGCGTTGATAGTCACATCTTCCAGCAAAGGGCGCTCGCCCTCATCCACCAGGGTAACGACGGTCGAGTCGAATTCGTGTTCGATGGTAAACATATCCCGATGTTGCCACCTTGGTGCTGTGATTGGCAAGTGTTTGCGCGGGCACCAGAAATGTGACGCGAACCTCCGCTGACGGCTGCAAGACTGGCTGCAGAATCCGGCTGTCTGCGATTGAACCTCGGTTGGGTCCCGGCCTATGATCGGGCGATGACGTCAAGGACAGGCCGATGCGCTCCATTCTGAAAACAGTCTCGCTTTGCGCACTCAGTGTTTTGAGCGCCTGCGGCGTTCCCGGTGCCCCGCCGCCCAGTGGCGGAGCGGTTGCTCCGGCAACACCCGGGGCGCAGGTATCTGGCCTTTCGCCAGCCGAAGCTCGGGCAACCTTTGCCACGGTCGCCAGCCGGGTTGAACCGGTGGCCGAACGCACCTGCCGGACGCAGACCAGTGGCATGAATTGCGACTATCTGATCCGGATCGATCCCGACGCCAAGGCGCCGCCGAATGCCTATCAGAGCCTGTCTCAGTCCGGCCGCCCGGTAATCACCTTCACCCGCTCTATGCTGGGGCAGATCGCCAACGCGGATGAGCTGGCCTTTGTCATGTCGCACGAGGCCGCGCACCATATCCGCGCGCATCTGGCCCGCCAGCAGCAGAACGCAGTGGCGGGTTCCGTGTTGCTGGCCGGGCTTGCCACCCTTGCCGGAGGCAGTGCTGCGGATATCTCCAACGCACAGGATCTGGGCGCCATTGTCGGTGCGCGCGGATATTCGAAGGAATTCGAACTGGAGGCGGATCAGCTCGGCACCATCATTACGCATCAGGCCGGATACCGGCCCAGCGTTGGCGTGCAGTTCTTCTATCGCCTGCCGGACCCTGGCGACAAATTTCTTGGCAGCCATCCGGCCAATCCGGACCGGGTGCGCGTGGTGCAGCAGACCATCACCCGCTACGGGCTCAATTGATCATGGCGCAATCACCTGCAGATGCAGCGCCCGAGATGAAAAAACTGGGCGTGGTCCTGGCCGACCGGGGGTCACGCTATGCGGTGACCGGCGCCCGGGTTACGTCGCGCGCCGAAGTCGACGCGGTGCTGGCGGCACTGAAAACCGACCGCGCCTACGCCAAGGCCACCCATAACACCTGGGCGGCGATGCTGCCGACGGGCGCGCTCAAGGCCGACGACGGAGAGAGCGGCGCCGGAATGGTGATCCTGCGGATGATGGAGCGGGAAGGGCTGCAAGATCACCTGATCATCGTCACCCGCTGGTATGGCGGCAAGAAATTGGGCGGCGACCGCTTTCGCCGGGTGCAGGACGCGGTGCGCGCCTATCTGAACCCCGCCTAGGCCCGCGTCACGCGATTGACCTGCATCAAGGTCCGGGGCCGGGCCTGTGGTATTTTCTGGCGTGACACGCAGCCAGGAGAACGCGCGATGGATGATTGCGGGATCAAGGACAAAGCTAAACTGAAGACGCACGCGGCCCTTTTTGATGAAATGGGGCAGGCGGTTGGGCTGGATCTTCAGGAAGAGGCCATCGCCGGGCGGCTGAATTTCGATGAAATCGCCGAAGCGGTGCTGCGCTGCACCCGCTGCGCCCATCCGGAGACCTGCCAGAAATGGCTGCATTCACCCGCGCGTGCAGATGAGGCGGCTGACACTCCGAATTACTGCCGCAACCGCGATCTGCTGGGATATCTGCGCGAACCGGTCGCCTGATCTGGCAGCCTTTGGGGAGGATCAAGACATGCATCCATTGGGGGACGCGCTGTATCACCTGAGGCTTCTGGGGCTAATGGGCAAAACCACCGAGGCCGATCTGGTCGAGGCCTTTGAGGCAGGCCGCATCAGTTCCGAGGACTGGGCGGATATGGTCAACCGCTGCCGGGCCTGCGAGGGTATCGAGACTTGCGAACGCTGGCTCGCTGCCCATGACAAAGCCGAAGAGGCACCCGGCTGCTGCAAGAATGCCAAGGTCCTGCTGCACCTGCGGGCCGAGAAGGAAAAGGTAGAGGTCTGAGGCCGCAGACAAGGCTGGAGAATGCCTGTGGGCGCTCACTGGTCAAGGCCAAAGAGGCCGTGCTCCCGCTGAAAACATCCATTCCCAAAGCCACACGCGCGTACTATATGCGCAGCCATGACCAGCAATCCGCCAGACCTCCGCCCCGACCTCGCCCCGAAAGCCCAGTTCGGTGATGCCCCGCGCAAAGACCAGCCGACCCTTGGCATGGTGTCGCTCGGCTGCCCCAAGGCGTTGGTGGACAGTGAGCGCATCCTGACCCGGCTGCGCGCCGAAGGATACGGCATCTCTGCCGATTACGCGGGCGCCGATGCGGTGATCGTCAATACCTGCGGGTTCCTCGACAGTGCCAAGGCCGAAAGTCTGGACGCCATCGGTGAGGCGCTGAAGGAAAATGGCAAGGTTATCGTCACCGGCTGCCTTGGCGCCGAGCCGGATTATATCCGCGAACATCATCCGCGCATTCTGGCCGTCACCGGTCCACACCAGTATGAACAGGTGCTGGATGCCGTACACGCCGCGGTGCCGCCTGCGCCCGATCCCTTTGTCGATCTGCTGCCCGCCACCGGCGTCAGCCTGACGCCCCGGCACTTCAGCTATCTGAAGATCTCGGAAGGCTGCAATCACAAGTGCAAGTTCTGCATCATCCCGGACATGCGCGGGCGGCTAGCCTCGCGCCCCGCCCACGCCGTGCTGCGCGAGGCGGAAAAGCTGGTGGACGCAGGCGTGCGCGAACTTCTGGTGATCAGTCAGGATACCTCGGCCTATGGGCTCGACCGCAAATACGATGTGAACCCCTGGAAAGAGGGCGAGATACGCAGCCATATCACCGATCTGTCGCGGGCGCTGGGGCAGTTGGCACCTGCATCGGACCTTTGGGTGCGGCTGCATTATGTCTATCCGTATCCGCACGTGCGCGAGTTGATCCCGTTGATGGCGGACCCGGACAACGCGCTTCTGCCCTATCTGGACATCCCCTTTCAGCACGCCCACCCGGATGTGTTGAAACGCATGGCACGCCCCGCAGCGGCGGCGAAAACGCTGGACGAAATCCGCGCCTGGCGCGAGATCTGCCCGGAGATCACCCTGCGTTCCACCTTCATCGTCGGCTACCCGGGGGAGACGGAGGCGGAGTTCCAGCATCTTCTCGACTGGATGGATGAGGCGCAGCTCGACCGGGTTGGCTGTTTTAAATACGAAAACGTCGACGGCGCGCGCTCCAATGATCTGCCGGATCACGTGGCCGAAGAGGTGAAGCAGGAGCGCTGGGAACGCTTCATGGAAAAGGCGCAGGCGATTTCGGAGGCTAAGCTGGCGGCCAAGGTCGGCCAGACCATGCAAGTCATCGTGGACGACATCGATGAAGACGGCATCGCCACCTGCCGCACCAAGGCCGACGCGCCCGAGATCGACGGTAACCTGTTCATCGACGAGGACACCAAAGGCCTGAAGGTGGGCGATCTGGTCACCGTCGAAGTGGACGAGGCCGGGGAGTACGACCTTTGGGGGGCGTTGGTGGATTAGGCTTCTGTTGCCCTCAATGCATCAAGAATTTCAAAACCGTTTGCAGTGAGCATGAATGTAGGCTGATCTACGAGGCTCTTTTGTGTTCGTGAAACGAGATCGGAGTTTTCCAACCAATCGAGGGCTGACAGAACTTCCACTTCACGACGCTGATCTGTGAGCTGCTTGTCGAGGCCTGAGGACCTTTGCCCTCGTGCAATCGATAGGAGGAGTTCCTCTTTTCGCACCTTTCTATCTGTGGAGCCGAGTGTCTTGATGATGTTTCGCAATACTGTTGAGCGTAGGCCATTGCCTTTGAGTTCATCTGGGATGAGTTCTATCTCTCGGCCTCCCAAAATCTCTCTCTCTGTCTTGAGGGTTTCCTTTGTTTCTTCGCTGACCTCTTCGGCCTCCTTTAGTCTCCTGCCCGCAGCGATGATCTCATTTTCCCGCTGGGCTTTGCGTCTTGCACGTTGGTCTTCAAATTCGGCTTTGGCAGACTCGCGTTCAGCTGAAATCCGAAAGCCTTCAATCTCTCGCCGCGTCCCTTCGTCCTGCTGCAAACGGTGCAACAGGAACTTCGGGAGCCTTGCCACCCATGCGCCACCAAGCGTGATCCAGGGGATCAGGAAGGCAGCTACCAGGCCAGCGGCCAAGGGATACCAAACGAGGCTATTGCTGTCGGTATGGTGTTCGAAATACCGGATCCGCAGCCAGACGGGGCCCTCAGCAAACAGCAGGAAGAACAGCGGTTTCCAGTTGCTGACGATGAATGCAATCGCGAGAGAGCCCAGAACCGGAGACCTGATCCTCTCGCTCCACGCCTCTACCCATTGTTCAAAAAGGTCCCGCATACGTCGTAATCAATCCATTTGAGCAATTGCTTAATGAGAAACAGCTTAGAGCTGTTTTCTCCTTGGCTGCAAGGCGTTGCCATATCAGCACTATTGCGCCTTGCGGGGCGCACTGTATCCTCGGGGGAAACAGGCAGCGGAGGGTGCTATGCGGCTGATCATTCGGGTTCTTTCGGCAATTTTGCTGACGCTTGCCGTGTTGATCGGGCTGGTCTTCATGCTGCCGGGAGAGAAGATCGCGGCGCTGGCGGCGCAGCAGCTGGAGGCGCAGACCGGCCGCAAGCTGGAATTTCAGGGCGAGGTGGGCTTCAGCCTCTGGCCGGTGCTGGGCGTGCGGACCGAAGGCGTGACCCTGTCGAATGCCGAGTGGGCGGGACCCGAGCCGATGCTGCGGGCAGCGCGGATGTCCATCGGGATCGCTGCCGCTGATCTGCTGCGCGGCAAGGTACGGGTGACCGAAGTGACCGCCTTGCTGCCGCATCTGAACCTGTCGACCCGCCCTGATGGCACCGGGAACTGGGTGATGTCGCCCAAGGCAACTCCGGGTGCGGAGACTGACGCCTCCCCGCAAGAGGGCAGCGATCTGGCGGTTCAGATCGAAAAGCTGACCCTGACCGGGGCCTCGTTGCGCTATGCGCCGCATGGAGGTACGCCGGTTGAGATGAAGGCCATCGATCTGGCGCTCAGCTGGCCGGATCCCGGCGGCACCGTGGATATGGAGATGACGTTGCGCCCGGTCGAGGCGCCGGTTCAGGTGAAGGCAGAGATCGGCACATTTGCGGAATTCCTCACTGGGCGGGTGTCTTCGGTCGGAGGGACTGTCAGCGGGCCCGGCGGCGTGCTGATGTTCGACGGCCGGGCCGGGATCGATGGCGCAGGATCGGGGCGGGTGACGCTGAAAACTACGGATAGCGCCGGTTTCATTGCGGCGCTGGGCGGTGGTGAGGTCTCTCTCCCCAAGGGGCTGGGGCAGGCTGCTGTGGTCGGCGCCGATGCCACCTATACGCCGGATGGGCGTCTGGCGCTGCGCGATCTTTCACTGGATCTGGATGGCAACACCCTGCAGGGGGCTGCGGATCTTGTCATGGCGGATGTGCCCGAGGTGACGGCGCAGCTGTCGGCTGGTGCGCTGTCTTTTCCGGGGCTGGACTCGCCCGTCGAGAGCAGTGGATCGGGCGCGGGCAGTGCGCCCGATGGTTGGCCCAAGGAGCAGATTGATGCCTCGGCCCTGTCAGCCTTCAACGGCACGGCTGTCCTGACCTTCCAGAGCCTGTCGGCGGCGGGGTATAACCTTGGCGAAAGTAAGCTGACATTCAGTCTGGACCGCGCCCGCGCGGTGCTGAAGGCCCAGCCTGCCACCATGTTCGGCGGGCAGGTGACCGGGCAGGTCGTGGCCAACAACCGCAACGGCCTGTCGGTGGGCGGCAAGCTGTCCTTCAACGATATCCAGCTGGAACAGGCGCTTGGGCAGACGGCGGGCTATGACCGCTTGCATGGCGCCGCGCTGGGAGAGATCGAATACCTGGGCGTTGGCAATTCGGTGGATGCGATCATGCGCTCGCTCAGCGGCAAGGGCTGGTTGGAGGCAGGCAAAGGCTTTTTCACCGGTTTCGACCTTGAGGACCTGATGCGCTCCGGCTCGGGCAATGGCGGCAGCACGGTGTTCGAACAGTTGACTGGCAGCTACACGATCGCGAACGGCAACCTGCAGAACGAGGATCTATTGGTCATCATCAAGGGGCTCCGGGCCGAAGGTGCAGGCCGGATCGGTCTGGGCGCGCGGGATCTGGATTACCGTTTCACGCCCACCCTGCAGGGAGCGGATGGCGGCGCCGGGCTGTCGATCCCGGTTGCTATCACCGGACCGTGGAGCGCGCCAAAGATCCGGCCCGATCTGAAATCCGCCCTGCAGCCGCAGATCGACGAGATCGAGCAGGAGGCCAAGGACCGCGTGCGCGAAAAGCTGAGCGAGGAGCTGGAGACCGAGATCGCGCCGGAGCAGGACCTGAACGAGGTGATCAAGGACCGGATTGAGCAGGAAGCCAAGGACCAGCTGCTGCGGCTGTTGCAGGGTAACTGAGCCGGGCCGGAAGGCGCTCCTGTGCAGAAATGAAAAAGCCGCGCCCACCAAAGCTGGGCGCGGCTGTCGCCCAGGCCATGGCCCGGGCAAAAGACCTTCAGTCAGTCAACAACTTGATCAGATCGTCTGATCGTAGTCCCCGACCAGCGGTTCGGTGCGGATCACCGCATCGATATCGGCAAAGATCGCGCGCAGCTCTTCTTCGCTGTCGCTGCTTTCGCAAACCACCACTAGGTTCGGCGTGTTGGAGGAGGCGCGCACCAGCCCCCAGGATCCATTGTCCAGGATCACGCGGGCGCCGTTGACGGTGACGACTTCCTTGATGGCGCGACCGGCGATCTTCTCGCCAGCCTCAGCCTTGGCCACCAGTTTGGCAACAAGGCGTTCCAGCACGTCGTATTTCTCCGTGTCGGCGCAATAGGGGGACATGGTCGGGGTCGACCAGGTCTTGGGCAGCGCCTTGCGGAGATCCGACATCTTCATGTCCGGGTTGCGGTCCATCAGTTTGCAGATCTCGACCGCCACGCGCATGCCGCAGTCATAGCCGCGACCCACCGGTTCGGCGAGGAAGTAGTGGCCGGATTTTTCAAAGCCCGCCAGCGCGCCGATTTCCTTCACGCGCCGTTTCATGTGGCTGTGGCCAGTCTTCCAGTAATCGGCTTTGACGCCGTTTTTCTGCAGCTCGGGGTCCGAGGCAAAAAGGCCAGTGGATTTCACATCAGCGACAAAGGTCGCGTTCGGGTAGATCTTGCTGAGGTCCCGCGCCATGATGACGCCAACCTTGTCGGCAAAGATCTCTTCGCCTTCGTCATCCACCACGCCGCAGCGGTCGCCATCGCCATCAAACCCGAGCGCGAAATCCGCACCCGAGGCTTTGACGCTGTCGGACATGTCGTGCAGCATTTCCATGGCTTCGGGGTTGGGGTTGTAGTTGGGGAAGGTGTAGTCCAGCTCGTTGTGGCTGGGGACCACCTCGACGCCGATCCGCTCGAACAGCTCTGGGGCAAAGGCCGACGCGGTGCCGTTGCCGGTGGCGCAGACCACCTTCAGCTTGCGGGTCATCTTGAAGTCGCCGACCAGATCATCAAGGTAGGCTTCCTTGACGCCATCGACGAATTCATACGAGCCGCCATCGCGGGCAACGCCTTCGCCATTGAGGACGATATCACGCAGCTCGGCCATTTCATCCGGGCCGTGGGTCAGCGGGCGCTCAAAGCCCATCTTTACGCCGGTCCAGCCATTCGGGTTGTGACTGGCGGTGACCATGGCGACGGCAGGCACATCCAGATGGAACTGCGCGAAATAGGCCATGGGAGAGACCGCCGGGCCGATGTCCTTGACGCGGATGCCGGCCTGCATCAGGCCCAGGATCAGCGCCTGCTTGATCGCCAGAGAATAGTCGCGGTAGTCATTGCCGACCGCGATCACCGGCTCAATCCCGCGTTTGTGGATCTGGGTGCCAAGGCCAAGGCCAAGGGCCGTCATGCCGGGCAGGTTGATTTCCTCGGGGTATTTCCAGCGGGCGTCATATTCGCGAAAACCGGTCGGCGTGATCATCGGATCGCGCAGGAAGGACCAGGTGTTCGGGGTGACGGGGGAGATCGGTTTAGTCATTAAATTCACTTTCGGGCATCAAATCGAAATCGGGTTTGCCTTGGCGAGCTGGTCAAAGGCCATCAACGTCTCGATCAGTTTCGGCATCTGGTCGAGATAGATCATATTGGGGCCATCCGAGGGGGCGCTATCGGGATCTTCGTGGGTCTCGATGAAAACCGCACCGATGCCCAGGGAAACGGCAGCCCGGGCCATGACAGGCGCGAATTCACGCTTGCCACCCGAAGAGCCGCCCTGTCCACCGGGTTGCTGCACCGCGTGGGTGGCATCCATCACCACGGGATAGCCGGTCTGCGCCATGATCGGTAGCGAGCGCATATCCGCCACCAGCGCGTTGTAGCCAAAGGAGGCGCCCCGTTCAGTCAGCAGGATATTCTCATTTCCGGTGCTTTCCACCTTGCCCACCACATTGGCCATGTCCCAGGGCGCCAGAAACTGCCCCTTCTTGATGTTGACGGCCTTGCCGGTCTTGCCCGCTGCCAGCAGCATATCGGTCTGGCGGCACAGGAAGGCGGGGATCTGCAGGATATCCACGGCTTCGGCGGCTACGGCGCATTGTTCCTCGGTGTGCACATCGGTCAACACGGGCACGTCGAATTCACGGCGGATATCGCTGAGAACCTTCAGCCCCTCGTCAAGACCAAGGCCGCGCTTGCCGGACAAAGAGGTCCGGTTGGCCTTGTCGTAGGAGGCCTTGAACACATATTGCGCCCCGGCGGCCGCGCAGGCCTCTTTCATTTTGCCTGCGATCATGCGGGCGTGGTCGGCGGTTTCCAGCTGGCAAGGACCGGCAATCACTGTCAGAGGACAGTCATTGCCGATCGTCAGCCCGGCGATTTTGATGTGTTTCATAGCGTTAAGAGGATACCTGTTCCCGGAGAATGGATGCTGTAAGCGAGCACATCAGGTAAATACCGGAAAAGATCAGGAAAGCCAAAATCGTATTTTCGAACTTGCGCGGATAGGAGGGTTCCTCGCTGGGAACCGGTTCAACCGCGGTAGTCAGGTAACGGACCTGACGGTTGGCCTCCATGCGGGTGGTTTCCACTTGCTGCAAGGCCGATTGCAGCATCAGATCGCGGGTTGCGAGATCAGCCTGAGCCATCTGGATCTGCACGCTGAGGCTGGCGAGCGAGTTTTCGCCAGCAGCGGCATCGGTCATCCGGTCGTTGAGCCGCTGAATCAACGCCTCCAGACGGGAGATATCAGCCTCTGCACCGGCCACCTTGGCCTGGTTGGGGCGGGTGTTGTCCATCAGGGCGGCCAGTTCCAGCTCCTTCTCCTGCAGCTGGACCTCAAAGGTGGAAATCTGCGAACGCAGTGACAGGATCACGCCTTCGGGATCCAGAACCGCGCCTTTTTGTTGCAGCCGCACCAGATGTTCCTGAGCCTGACGGCGTTTCGTCTCCGCCAGTTCGAGCGCGGCCTCTGCCTCGCCCACCTGATCGGAGCGTTTCTGTTCGGACAGGTGGTTTACCTTTTCCTGCGCATAGGAGATCAGCCGGTCCGAGAATTCCGCAGAGACCACCGGATCAGCCGCGGTGACTTCCATCCGGATCACGCCCTCGGTCGGATCATAGCCGATTTTGACGTTGCGCGAGTAGATCTTGTAAGCCTGTTCGTTGCTTGCGGCTGGGTCCAGACGTTGAATCGGGTCGATCCAGTCCTGGGTGAAATGCGCCTTGAAGCCGACTTCTTCATCCAGCCGCAGCATGGCTTCCTTTGATTGCAGAAAGCTTTGTACCGCAGTGGAATCCTGGCTGGTGGCAAATTGCGTTCCCGAAAGCAGACCGCTCATCGACCCGGCGCTGTCGGCCTTGAGCACCAGAAATTCGGATTTGGCCGAATACATCGGCGTTGCCACGGCATAGAAATAGTATCCGGTGATCAGCGTCGGCAGCATCACGAAAAAGCTGAGCCGCCCCAAGAGCAGCCACAGCTTGCGCCGCCGCCGCTTGGCGATATCTCGCTGGATTTCCTGGATTTCTTTGTTGCGACGCTCTGCCGGGCTCAGCTCGGTCGAGGGTAGGGTCGTCTTGGCGGCGGGCACGGTCTGCGGCAGCTGGATCGCGCCGGGGTCCGGAGCGCCCTCTGGCCGGGCCTTGTTCTGTGGGACCACCAGTTCCAGCATGTTGGAACGCTTGAAGGGATCAATCCCTTTCAGGCGGAGCAGGCGGACGGCTTCGAAATCCGAGGTAACCGGCAGATTGTGCTGCTGCGCCACGCGCCGTGCCATGCGCAGCTGACGGCCGGTCAGCCCTTCACGGCGGATCTCGTCGATATCCGTGGAGGTCTTGGTCTCACGCGCGCTGCTGACCTGGCCGGACATTGCCTGCCCGGTCGCGGCGCTGGGTTTCGCGTCTTTTTGCCCTGCTGAAGCCGTGGCCTGAGTGGATTTGACCTCAGACGCGCTAGCCTGCGTTGTTGCTCCTGCGGCTTTGGCGCTGCTGTCGGGGCCTGGGGCCTCGACAGGGCGCGCTGCAGCCGCAGCGGCGGCGCCGCTCGATGTGCGGCGGATGCGGAATTTCTTAGCCTTGGGTTTGGTAGTCATAGAGCTGCTTTGCCTCTTCCAAGGTTTCAAACATATGCAATTGCCCGTCCATCAGAACGGCTGCGGAGCGGGCGAATTTTTCCAGCGTTTTAGGCTGGTGGGACACGATCACGATGGTGGTTGTCTGCAGGCGTTCCTGCAGGATCGAGCCGGCCTTGCGGTTGAATTCCACATCGGTCGTGCTGGGCATGCCTTCGTCGATCAGATAGATATCGAAATCCAGCGCCAGCATCAGCGAAAAACTGAACCGTGCCCGCATGCCCGAGGAATAGGTGCCAAGGGGTTGGTCGAAGTATTCGCCAAGCCCGCAAAGCCAGCGGCAGTAGGCTTCGACATAATCCGGGTCCAGCCCATAGAGTTTGGCGATGTAACGGCTGTTTTCCATGCCGGACAGGCGGTTGATGACGCCGCCCATGAAACCCAGCGGAAAGGAAATCTTGCAGCCTCGTCGGATTTCGCCCTCGTCTGGTTTCTCAAGGCCCGCCATCATGTTGATCAGAGTGGTCTTGCCGGTGCCGTTCGGGGCCAGGATGCCCATGGATTTACCCAGCTCCACGCGAAAAGACACCCGGTCAAGGATCACCTTGCGCTGGGTGCCGGTCCAGAAGGACTTGCTGACATTTTCAAACTCAAGCATGGCTTGTTCCGGTCTTGCCTGTCTGGTCCGTTGTCCGGCCTCTTGCCTCGGATGGCCCTTAAAAAGGACCGCTGCACTGTGCCACGGTTCTGATCGCGGCGATTTGATCAGGTTTGGTTACCTGAATTATATTAACGTCCTACGCGTGAAATCGGGCTTTGTTATGTCAAATTGTGACATAAATTCTGAACCGCTGCTTTACTCTTCGTCCATGGGTAGGCAGCAAGCGGTCGATGCAGCTGGGCGAGGACAATTTGGGCCATTCTATAGCGATTTTGTTTCCGAAAGGGAAACGATGATGGGGCAAAGTTTCCATGACTGTGCGGCGCTGACGCAGGAGATTTCCGGTTGCCGCCTTTGTGCACAGCGGTTTGCCGCCACGGCCACGCGGCATGCGCCGCGCCCGGTGGTCTGGTTCCGCCCCTCAGCACGGATCCTGATCGCGGGACAGGCGCCGGGTCTGCGGGTCCATGACAGCGGACGCCCCTATACGGATGCCTCCGGCGACCGGTTGCGCCAGTGGCTGGGGATTTCCGAGGATGTTTTCTATGACCGGGACCAGATCGCCATCGTCCCGATGGCCTTTTGTTTTCCGGGGTACAACGCGAAAAAGGCGGATCTGCCGCCGCCGCCGGAATGCGCCCGCACCTGGCAGCACAGGGTTATGTCCGTCCTCCCCGAGGTCGAGCTGACGGTGCTTGTGGGAGGCTATGCGCAGCAGCATCATCTGGGGAAAAAGGCCCGGGTTAGCGATACGGTGGCCGATTGGCGCGCGCATGCGCCGCGCGTCTTTCCCTTGCCTCATCCGTCCTGGCGCAATACCGCATGGCTGAAACGCCACCCCTGGTTTGAAACAGATCTGGTGCCCGCGCTGCGGCACCGGGTCAAGGAGCTTTTGTGATGACAATGCCAACGCCGCTGGATCAGGCCCACGCGCAGATGGAGGCAGAGCCCGCGTCGGATGCCGCGCGTCTGCGGTTCTACGAACGGCTATCGGATGCCGAACTTTTCCTGATGCTGGAAAAGGAAGTCGAGAACGACAAGCTGGAACCAGCCCTGTTCGACACGCCCGAGGGACGGTTCGTTCTGGTCTTTGACCGCGAAGAGCGGCTGGCGCAGTTTGCCGGGCGCGCGGTGCCCTATGCGGCGCTGGCCGGGCGGGGGATCGTTCAGATGCTGTCGGGGCAGGGGATTGGTCTGGGTGTCAATCTTGAGGTCGCCCCCTCTGCCATGCTGATCCCGGCCGAGGCGATTGGCTGGCTTGAGGAAACCCTGGGCCATGCACCGGATCAGGTGGAGGCGGCCATCGAAAGCTTCCTGCCGCCCGCCGGTCTTCCGGATCTTCTGCTGACGGCGCTGGATACAAAACTGGCGACTGCGGCTGGGCTGGCGCAATCGGCCTATCTGGTGGCGGTGCGCTATCAGGGCGGCGGGCAGGGGCATCTGCTGGGCTTTGTCGATGCCAAGGATGCTGCGCGGGATGCCCTGGCCAAGGCGGTGGGCGAGGCGCTGACCTTTTCCGGGATCGAGGCCGGGGCGCTGGATGTCGGGTTTTTTCAGGCGTCCGATACGGCTGCGGCCAGCCTGTCGCGGGTGGGTCTGCGGTTTGAACTGCCGCAGCCAGAGGCGCCGCAGGTCTATCAGCCGGTCGCGCCCGGCAGCGATCCGGACAAACCGCCGCGTTTGAAGTAACCAGTTCGCGTGGCACGGCGGCGACCCGCCGTGCCTTTCATGCAGGGGCGGACGGGGCAGGGCGCCCGCGTCCGCTGGCTGTCAGTCTCAGCTGTTTTCGGTTTCCAGCTTGTCTTGGGTGCGGGTGTCGAAATCACCGGCGTCGTGACGTTCGCGCAGCTGGGTGTGCAATTCGCCAAAGGCGCGGTTGACCATACGGCCGCGGCTGACCGCCGGGCGGGCGTCGATATCCTTGGCCCAGCGCACCACATTGGTGTAGCTCGCTACGTCGAGGAACTCTGCCGCATCGTACAGGCGGCCCAGCACCAACTGGCCGTACCAGGCCCAGATCGCCATGTCGGCGATGCTGTAGTTATCCCCGGCGATGAACGCGTTGCCATCAAGCTGGCGTTCCAGCACGTCCAGCTGACGCTTGGTTTCCATGGCGAAACGGTCGATCGGGTATTGCCATTTTTCCGGCGCATAGGCGTAGAAATGGCCAAAGCCGCCGCCCAGATAAGGCGCGCTGCCCATCTGCCAGAACAGCCAGTTCATCACTTCGGTGCGCTCAGGCCCGGAGGCGGGCAGGAATTCCCCGAATTTTTCCGCCAGATGCACCAGGATCGAGCCCGATTCAAACACCCGCACCGGGGCGTCGCCGCTGCGGTCCATCAGGGCGGGAATCTTGGAGTTGGGGTTGATGTCGACAAACCCCGATCCGAACTGATCGCCTTCGCCGATGTTGATCAGCCAGGCATCGTATTCCGCGCCGCTGTGCCCCTTGGCCAGCAGCTCTTCGAACATCACCGTGACCTTGACGCCATTGGGGGTGGCCAGCGAGTAGAGCTGGAAGGGATGCTTTCCGACCGGCAGTTCCTTGTCGTGGGTGGCGCCTGCGATGGGACGGTTGATCGAGGCAAAGCGTCCGCCGCTTTCCTGTTCCCAAGTCCAGACTTTCGGCGGGGTATAGCTTGTATCACTCATGTGGATGGGCCCTGTTCTATGTGTGGTGGCGGGCGGCGCAGGGCGCGCCCGGTTCTGATTGACGTCTCTGACGTAGGATACTCGTCAAAAATTCCAATGACTGGAAGGTGTGGGCGCAATCTTTTTGGTGCAACCGTGCAGATCCCGGCCTGCGGTCACGCAGGGACACAGCCGCGTGAGCGCCCCTTCGCAAAGGGTCTGCGCCGGATATTGTAGATAGGACTGTAGTGGATCGGCAGACCGGTGGAGCAGGATCCCCCTGTGACACGTCATGTCCCGGATCGGTGCCGAATGAGGAAAGGATCAAGACATGAAACGTTTTGCACTGGCTGCCATCGCGGCCCTGACAATTGGAAGCTCTGCCTTTGCAGGGGAGCAATATATCGACGGCACCGGTTTTGCGGTTTCCGGCTATGACGTGGTTGCCTATCGCAGCCTCACCCAGGTGCCGGTGGGCGAGGTGCAGCCTGCGGCGGTGCCGGGCCGGGCGGATATCGTTGCCGAATACAACGGCGCCCGCTTTGCCTTTGCCAGCGAGGAGAACCGCGAGATGTTCCTGAAGAACCCTGAATACTACGCGCCGCAGTATGACGGGCACTGCGCCTATGGGGTGTCCAAGGGCGGCAAGGTGCCGGCCAACCCGAACCTGTGGCGCATCGTGGATGACAAGCTGTACCTCAACATCACCAAAAACGTGGTGGGCTTCTGGGAAGAGGACATCCCCGGCAATATCAACATCGCAGAAGGCAACTGGCCGGGGATCGAGCCGGACGAAGCCTCGGAGCGGGTCATTCCGAATTTCGAGTCCTCTGCGCCTGAGGGGCACTGAGCGGCAGCGGGGCTGCCCTATTGCAGGGGCCCAGCGAAATTACATGTGACAATAAAAAGCCCCGCACGGGAACGGCGGGGCTTTTTTGATTGGGGAAATGGTCCGAAACGCGGGCAGTGGGCCCGGAGCCGATTACCGTTTGCGGTCGCGGCGGGAGCTCATGGGCTGGAAGGCAACGCCGACGTGGGCTTCGCAATAGGGTTTGCCTTGCTGAACGGGCAGGCCGCAGAACCAGAAATCCTCGGTCGCGGGATCACCCACGGGCCATTTGCAGGTGCGTTCGGTCAGCTCCATCAGCGTCAGTTTCTTGGCTTTCTTTTCGATCTCGTTGACCTTGGCCAGGGCCTCGGGGCTGATCTCATTGGCCGAAGGCTGCGGCGGCAGCGGTTGGCCTGCGGGGATGATCTGCTTGCGGGCCGGAATGGCGGCCTTGGTTTCGGGCGCGCTTGCGGCGGCCGCAGGCGGCGGGGTTGCCGGGCGGGCCGGTTCCGTCTTTGGCTGTGGTTTTGGCTTGGGCGCCGGTTTGGCAGCGGCTGCGGCTGCTGGCTTTTCCTTGGGCTCGGCGGCTTTGGCGCCACCGGCTGCGCGGTTGGACAGGCCGAGGCGGTGTACCTTGCCAATCACGGCGTTGCGGGTGACCCCGCCCAGCTCCTTGGCGATCTGGCTGGCCGACTGACCTTCGCCCCACATTTTCTTGAGCAATTCGACGCGCTCGTCTGTCCAGGACATATGTTGCCTTTCCAAGCTGAAAGCGGCCCCAGAATCCTGCGGCCGCCATCGAGTTCCGATATAAACGCCTATTTTAATCACTGCGGCCCGAGTTACAAGGCGTCTTGCACCTGCGGATGCAGCAGGTATGCAGATGGGGCACGGGCGGCACGCCGGAGCACGCATAAGACTGGAACGAGGAAAGCACCATGGCAGAGACGGAAACAGAATACCGGGTCGGAATGGGAGAGCGCCGGTTCGGTCGGGTGAACTGGCTGGGGCTGCAGACGCTGGCGATGCGCGAGATCAAGCGGTTCTCAGTGGTCTGGACCCAGACGCTGCTGGCGCCGCTGATGACGGCGGCGCTGTTCCTGATGATCTTCAACATCGCGATCGGACCGAAGCGTGGCGATGTGATGGGGGTGCCCTTCCTGACCTTCCTGGCGCCGGGGATCATGATGATGACCGTGATCCAGAACGCTTTTGCCAATACCTCCTCCTCGATCGTGATTTCCAAGGTGCAGGGCAATATCGTCGATACGCTGATGCCGCCGTTGTCGGGGCTTGAGATGCTGCTGGGTTACCTTGCCGGGGCCATCGCGCGCGGTGTGGTGGTGGCGCTGGCCATCGGGCTGGGGCTGATGCTGGTGTTGCAGATCCTGCCCGCACATCCGCTGGTCGCGCTGTTCTTCATCGTGATGGGCGCGGCGTTCCTGGGCGGGCTGGGCATCGTCGCCGGTGTTTTCGCGGACAAGTTCGACCAGATGGCCGCGATCACCAACTTCATCGTGACGCCGCTGGCCTTTCTGTCGGGCACTTTCTATTCGGTCGAGTCGCTGCCGCCGGTGCTGCAGGCGATTTCCCATGCCAACCCGGTGTTCTACCTGATCGACGGCGTGCGCTACGGGGTGATCGGCACCTCCGACAGCTCGCCGCTGCTGGGTGCGACGGTTTGCATTGGCGCCACGGTCGCCATCAGCCTGCTGGCTTGGTCGATGCTGCGCCGGGGTTATCGCCTGAAGGCATAAAGGGCGGCCTCAGGCCGGTTTTGCCTGGCGTCCCTCGCGCCAGGCCAGAATGGCGGCGCCTGTCAGGATGACGCAGGCGCCAAGAACGGTCACCCCGTCCGGTACTACGCCAAAGCCGAGGAAGTCGTAACACGCGGCAAAAATCAGCGTGGCATAGCTGAAGGGCGCCACGAAAGAGGCATCCCCGCGCGCCATGCCGTTGATGAAACAGGCCTGCGCGCAGGCCATCAGCGCGCCCAGTGCCGCCAGCGCGCCCCATTGCATTGGCGTTGGCATCTGCCAGACCGGCAGCACCGCCAGGCTGGCGATGAGAACACCAATGCCGTTGTTGAACCACAGGATCTGCAAGGGCGCCTCGCGCCCCGATAGTTTCTTGATAAAGATCAGCTCCAGCCCCATCACCGCTGCCGCGCCAAGTGCCAGAAGGGCCGCTGGCTGAAAGCTCTCGGGTGCCGGGCGGAGCAGGATCATCGCGCCGATAAAGGCGATCCCCGCCGCGCCCCAGCGCCAGGGGCCGACGCGCTCGCCCAGAAGGGGGATCGCCAGTAGCATGCAGAACACCGGGTTGAGAAAGGTGATCGCCGTGGCATCGGCCAGCGGGATATAGGCAACAGCGGCAAACATCAGCGTCACACCGCCCCAGCCAAAGGCGGTACGTCCGATATGCAGCCCCCAGTGTGGCCGGGTCAGCCGGGGGCGCACCAGCGCCAACACCGAGGAGATCACCACGAAAGCAAAGATAAACCGCCCGTGCGAGATCTGCAGCGGATGCAGCGCCGGGCCGAGAGCATCGGTGCCCAGCGATTTCGCCATCAGCGTTGTCGCCGCAATAAAGGCGGTTGCCAACAGGATCAGCGCGGCGGCCAGCATCGGATTTTGCGGTGTCGGAGTTTTCATGCGCAATCGGTGCGCCCACGCCCGCGGACATGCAAGGGAAAAAAGCGCGGTCAACGGTGAAGTTACCGCGGGGCCCGAAGGCCGAATACTGGCGGCGCCGCCGAATTGTTCAGGCGGGCTGCACAAAAGGGGTTCCTTTTTGCGCAAAGCTCCCTTATGGACCCATTCCATGATCAAACGTGCACATATCTCTGCGCTTCGACGCCGACGCTGGACTGCGTAAACCGCAGCCCCAGTGCCCCTGTGGCGCCTTTGATCCCCTGTGCCGCGATGATGGTACAAACCCCCTCCGACTACAGTATTGACCCTCCGGCCCGGCTATGCACAGCTTTGGCCTCAATGTTTCAAAAAGGATGATCCTGATGATCCCGTCCGTTCTGCCGACTTACAATCGTGCTCCGCTTCAGTTCGTCAAAGGCGAAGGCGCCTGGCTGATCGAGGCCGACGGGCGCCGATTCCTGGATCTGGGCGCCGGGATCGCGGTGAATGCGTTGGGCCATGCCCATCCGGCCCTGGTTGAGGCGCTGACCTCCCAGGCGCAGAACCTGTGGCATGTGTCCAACCTTTATCAGATCCCGCAACAGCAGGCGCTGGCGGACAAGCTGGTCGAAACGACCTTTGCCGATACGGTCTTTTTCACCAATTCGGGCACCGAAAGCTGCGAATTGGCGGTGAAGATGGCGCGCAAGTATTTCTACGACAAGGGCCAGCCCGACCGGGTCGAGATCATCACCTTCGAAGGGTCCTTCCACGGCCGGTCCTCTGCGGGTATCGCGGCGGCGGGCTCGGAAAAGATGACCAAGGGCTTTGGTCCGCTGCTGCCGGGCTTTGTGCACTTGCCGTGGAATGATCACGACGCGGTGGCGGCGGCGATCAATGACAAGACCGCTGCGATCCTGATCGAGCCGGTACAGGGGGAGGGCGGTATTCGCCCGCTGCCCGATACCTGCATGAAAGGTCTGCGGGATCTTTGCGACGAACACGGCATTCTGCTGATCCTTGACGAGGTTCAGTGCGGCGTGGGCCGGACTGGCAAACTCTTTGCCCATGAATGGGCGGGCATTACTCCTGACATCATGATGGTGGCCAAGGGCATCGGCGGAGGTTTCCCGCTTGGCGCGGTGCTGGCGACCGAGGATGCGGCCAGCGGCATGACCGCGGGCACCCATGGCTCCACCTACGGCGGCAACCCGCTGGGCTGCGCGGTGGGCTGCGCGGTGATGGATGCGGTCGCCGATCCGGATTTCCTGGCCGAGGTGAACCGCAAGGCGGGCCTGCTGCGCCAGAAGCTGGAGGGGCTGGTGGCCAGCCATCCCGAGGTCTTCGAAGAAGTACGCGGATCGGGGCTGATGCTGGGCCTCAAGTGTAAGGCGGTGAACATCGATGTGGTCAACGCGGGCTATGATAACGAGGTCGTCACCGTTCCGGCGGCTGACAATGTGATCCGCCTCCTGCCGCCCCTGAACCTGACCGACGAGGATATCGCCGAGGCGCTTCAGCGTCTTGAGAAGGCGGCCAAACAAGTCGCTGCGGCCTGAGCGGACCCTACAGATCCAATTGCGAAGGCGGGGGATGCGCCCCCGTCTTCACCCTGACAAAAAGTGACAAGACATGAACCATTTTCTTGATATCCACAAAACCGATGCAGCGGCCCTGCGGGGCATCATCGATCAGGCCGGCGCGATGAAGCAGGCGCGCCTGGGCCGCCCAAAAGGCGCCCCCGATGACGAACAGCCGCTGGACGGGCGCATGGTGGCGCTGATCTTTGAAAAGCCATCGACCCGGACCCGCGTTTCCTTTGATGTTGGCGTGCGCCAGATGGGCGGGCAAACCATGGTTCTGTCGGGCAACGACATGCAGCTGGGCCACGGTGAAACCATCGCCGACACTGCCCGCGTGTTGTCGCGCTATGTGGATCTGATCATGATCCGGACCTTTGATGAATCGGTGCTGATCGAAATGTCGGAATATGCTGATGTGCCGGTGATCAATGGTCTGACCGACCGCACCCACCCCTGTCAGATCATGGCCGATATCCTGACCTATGAAGAGCACCGCGGCCCGATCAAAGGCAAGAAGGTGGTCTGGACCGGCGACGGCAACAATGTCTGCGCCTCCTTCCTGCATGCGGCGGGACAATTCGGGTTTGACCTGACCTTTACCGGCCCGGCGCAGCTGGACCCCGAGGATGAATTCGTCGGTCTGGCGCGCAAGGCAGGATCGAAGGTCGTGATCGAACGCGACCCGGTCAGGGCCGTGGAGGGCGCCGATCTGGTTGTGGCGGACACCTGGGTTTCCATGCATGACAGCCAGTCCTCGAAAGAGCGGCGCCACAACATGCTGCGCCCCTATCAGGTGAATGACGCGCTGATGGCCCATGCCAAGGACGACGCCCTGTTCATGCACTGCCTGCCTGCCCACCGTGAAGAGGAAGTGACCTCTGCCGTAATGGATGGTCCGCAATCGGTGATCTTTGACGAGGCCGAGAACCGCCTGCACGCACAAAAGGCAGTGATGCGTTGGTGCCTCGGCGTCTGAGCCGTCACCTAGTCTCTGCAATGTAAAACCCCTCGCCGCAGACCAGCGGCGAGGGGTTTTCTTTTTCGAGTTCGTGCCTGGCTGAGGCTTAGCGAATGATCGTCGTCAGCAGCCAGAAGGTAACACCGGACAGCAGTGCCGCGGCGGGCACGGTGATCACCCAGGCGGCCACGATGGTCATGAAATGGCTGCGGCGCACCAGCTTGCGGCGGCGGCGCTCCTCGGGGGCGATGCGCAGTTCCTCCGGACGCTGCAGCGAGAATTTGCGCAACCGGTTCTCGGCGTGCCATTCGCGAAAGAAGCCAACGCCAAAGACCGCGCCGACCGCGATATGGGTCGAAGACACCGGCAGGCCCAGCCAGCTGGCGACGATCACCGTGATGGCTGCCGAAAGCGACACGCAGTAGGCGCGCATCGGGTTCAGCTTGGTGATCTGGCTGCCGACCATCCGGATCAGTTTCGGGCCAAACAGGAACAGGCCAAAGGAAATGCCGAAGGCACCGATCACCATCACCCAGGTCGGGATAGCCACCTTGGCGGCGAAATCCCCGAACTCTGCCGCATGCACGATGGCCGCGAGCGGACCCACAGCATTGGCCACATCGTTGGCGCCATGGGCAAAGGACAGCAGCGCGGCGGAAATCACCAGCGGGATGCGGAACAGGATTTTCAGGGACTTGTTACGGTTCTCAAGTCCCACGGACTGGCGCGCGATCAGCGGCTTGGTGATCAGATAGCTTGCCACGGCAAAGCCAAGGCCGATCAAAAGGGCGATTTCCAGATCGATCTTGATAATCCGCTTCAGACCCTTGAGGGCCAGATAGGCAGCAAAGGCGCCGGCCATGATGGCGACAAGGATCGGAACCCAGCGGCGCGCGGCGGCGATCTTGTCGTCCTGATAGATCACCTTGGCCTTGATCACCGCCAGAAACAGCGCCGCGATGACGCCGCCCAGAACCGGGGAGATGACCCAGCTGGCCGCGATCTTGCCCATGGTGGCCCAGTTGACCGCGGACATGCCTGCGGCAGCAATGCCCGCGCCCATGACGCCGCCGACCACCGAATGGGTGGTGGAGACCGGCGCGCCGATCCAGGTGGCCAGATTGACCCAGAGCGCCGAGGACACCAGCGCCGCCATCATCGCCCATATGAACACATCCGCCGTGGCCACGGTGGCGGGATCGATGATGCCCTTTGAGATTGTGGAGACCACATCGCCCCCGGCGAGGAGGGCACCGGCGCTTTCGGCGATGGCAGCGATCAGGATGGCGCCGCCCATGGTGAGGGCGTTGGCGCCCACGGCTGGTCCCATGTTGTTGGCAACATCGTTGGCGCCAATGTTGAGCGCCATATAGGCGCCAAAGATCGCAGCGGCGATGACGATGAAATTACCGGGCGTGCCGCCGAGGAAAACGGCAGCCGCAGCACCAGCCAGTACGATGAAGGCCAGCGAGATGCCGGGACCGACCAAGGGGCGGGAGACATAGGCGGTTGCCAGCTCCAGCTGAGAGATCCGGTTGAGGTCCCTGTCGAGGGTTTCCCAGTGCTTGCTATCGGGTTTTTCGCTCATGTCGCCGTTCCCCATGCCAAATGCCCAGCCAGACGGCTGTGCCGAAAAGAGTCGGCCACCGGGTAGCGTCGCGTCACCATTGGCGCAAGGCCGGTGTCACGATTCCATCATAAAACTGTTACAATTGTCGCAGGATCGACTGCAGATCCGGTTCCCGGACCAGGTTTGCCGCGTCTTGCGCGGGCATCCAGACACGTTTGCGTTGATCGGATTCCGGGTAGTCATCCTTGATGCGCTGGACCTCGGCGATATAGACCAGCGTTTCCACTGGCTGCCGGGTGCCGTTGTCGCGTTCCTTGACGTAGTGATAGCTGCCCTGCGGGGCAGAGGTGATCCGGGCGTCGGCAACGCCGGCCTCTTCCCAAGCCTCTTGCAGGGCGGATTCGGGGCCGTTCTTGCCCTTGATGGGCCAGCCCTTGGGGATGATCCAGCGGCCGGTGCCGCGGCTGGTGATCATCAGCACGTCTTTTCCGGATTTGGTGGTACGATAGCACAGGGCTGCCACCTGAATCCGCTTTGGGCGGAAAATAAGGGGGCGCAATACCTCTTCCCAAGCCTTGGCGAGGAGTGTTGTCATGCCTGAACTGCTTTCGTTTCTTGTTATGCTTTTGCCCCGGGCCGGAAACCGGACGGGGAGATGGTAGTAAATTTGGGGTTGACCACAACATATGTCCCAAAGGCGAATTTACAATGGTGTCTTGAGTTCGTCTCTGAATTGTGAACTTTTTCCGCAACAGCCGGGCAGGCGGCAAAGACGCGCCAGGGTTCGACATGGTACCGGCTGCAAGGCCATCAGAGCAAGAAAGCGGGAGGGGACAAGGATGAAAGCTGCATTAGTGACCGGTGGGGCACGCGGGATCGGGCTGGCGACGGCGAAGGGGCTGCTGGCTGAGGGTTGGCAGGTGGCGATCCTGGACCGCGATAGCGAAGCGCTGGAGGCGGCCGGGAAAGAGGTGGCAGGCCTTACCCTGATCAATGCGGATGTTTCGCGCCCCGAGGATGTAGAGCGGGCTGTCGCGGAGATCACGGCAGCCTTCGGGCGGCTCGACGGGCTGGTGAACAACGCGGGCGTCGCCGATTTCGGCCCGATCCGCGAGACTACCTTTGAACGGTGGCGCCGGGTGATGGAGACCAATCTGGATGGTCCCTTCCTGATGACCCAGGCCTTTACCGATCTGCTCGCTGCGGATGGTGGCGGGGCGGTGGTGAATATCACTTCGATTTCGGGCCTGCGCGCCAGCACCCTGCGGGTGGCCTATGGTACCTCCAAGGCGGCATTGGCGCAGCTGACGCTGCAACAGGCGGCAGAGCTGGGCGAGATCGGGATTCGCGTCAACGCGGTGGCGCCGGGACCGGTGGCGACCAAGCTGGCGATGGCGGTGCACAGCCCAGAGATCATTGCCGCCTATCATGATGCGCTGCCGCTGAACCGGTATGGCAAGGAAGAGGAGATCGCAGCGGCGATCAATTTCCTGCTGTCAGAGAAGGCGAGTTTCATCACCGGTCAGGTGCTGGCCGCCGATGGCGGGTTCGAGGCCACCGGGATCGGCCTGCCTGCGCTGCGCGCGGACGCGGCAAAGGATTGAGCTGGCCGGTGCTCTAGCAGAGGGGGGGCTCCCGCCCGCGATCTGCCGCATCAAAGATGCGGCCTCCGCCGTTGGGCATAGCAGCGCGCAGGGGCGCGCTGCTCCGGCGCGATGATTTTTTCGCCCGGGGACCTCTCAGGATTTGCGCCGGTTGGCCCGCAGGGTTGGATCGGCACCGGTCGGATCTTCGGGCCAGGGATGTTTGGGATATTGGGCGCGCATGTCCTTGCGCACGTCCGCATAGGACCCCGCCCAGAACCCTGGCAGATCGCGGGTGATCTGGATCGGGCGCTGTGCGGGGGACAGCAGCGTCACCTTCAGCGGCACACCGCCCACCGCCGGATGGCGGGTCACGCCGAACATCTCTTGCAGACGGACCGCGATTTCCGGCACCTCCTGCCCGTAGTCGATCGGGATCTTGCGGCCCAGCGGCGTGACGAAATGGCCCGGCGCTTCGCGGTCCAGAAGCTGCGTCTGCTCCCAGCTGAGGGCGGCCCGCAGGGCGGGCAGAAGGTCGAACTGTTTCCAGTCCTGCGCGGTTTTCACCCCGGTCAGCATCGGCAGCAGCCAATCGTCCAGCGTTGCCATCAGCCCATCGTCGGAGAAATCCGGCAGATCATGCCCATCGGCGCGCAGCAACTCGACCCGCGCCACCAGCCGGGAGGCAGCACCGCTGAGGCGCAAACCCAGATCGCGCACCCCGTCGAGCATGGCTTTGGCGATGGCCTCGGGCGGGACGTCCTTCCAGATGCGATCATCCAGCACGATACTGCCAAGGCGCTCCTGGCTGCGGGCCACGACGCGGCGGTCGCGTTTGGACCAGGCGCAACTGTCCTGCCAGCGGATCTGATCGGCAAACAGCGCGCGAATATCGGCAAGGGCGATCTGCACCGCCATGCGGATCTTTGCTTCGCGCGGGTTACCATCGGTGTCCAGCGCCACGATGAAGGGCGCGGCGGCCAGCGTGTCCTCGGGCGACAGTACCGCCCCCTTGCCCCCTGACAGGACATAGCGCGGCGTATCGCCCTTGCGGCGCTGTCCGATGCGGTCGGGATAGGCGAGCGCGGCCAGCCCGGCTGCTGACAGGTCTGATACCACCGGCGCGTCAGAGCGGGCCTTGCGCTGTTGCTGTTGCAGCCTGCGGGCCTCTGCGCGGATCCGCTCCACCACTGGCAAGGCGAGTTGATGGGGGCGTTTGCGCTGGAAGGCCTTGGGATCCTTCAGCGCTTCCAACCGCAGCATCAGGTCGGACGGGGCGCCTCGCAGGGGATCGCGCTCGGCCAGCAATGCGGCCAGTGTTGCCGCAGGGGCGGCCTGATCAGGGCCCGCACGTAGCAGCATATGGCCAAGGCGCGGATGCAGGGGGAGCGCCGACAGCGCCTTGCCGTGGGTGGTGATGCGGCCCTGTGCATCCAGCGCGCCCAAAAGGCTCAGCAGGTTACGGGCCTCCTGCAAGGCGCCCTCGGGTGGCGGTGTCAGAAAGGCGAGATCCTCGGCGGCAGCGCCCCAGAGCGCCAGTTCCAGCGCCAGACTGGCCAGATCTGCGGATGCGATTTCCGCCGGGGGAAAGGCGGCAAGCGCGCCTTCCTCGCCTTTGGTCCAGAGGCGGTAACAGATGCCTTCGCTGACGCGTCCTGCGCGACCCTGCCGCTGGGTTGCCTCGGCGCGGGTAACCTTTTCTGTGACCAGCCGCGACATGCCGGACCCCGGATCAAAGCGGGCGCGGCGCGATTGTCCCATGTCGACCACCACACGAACCCCGTCGATGGTAAGCGAGGTTTCCGCGATCGAGGTCGCCAGCACCACCTTGCGCCCTGATTTCGCGGGCTGGATGGCAGCGCGCTGCTGGGCAAAGGGCAGGGCGCCAAACAGGGGGTGCACCGTGCAATTCCCGGGCAGTCGACTTTCGAGTGCGGCAGCGGCACGGCGGATTTCGCCTTCACCGGGCAGGAACACGAGGAAACCGCCGCCTTCCTTGCGGGTTTCTGCCTCGGCGCGGGTAACCAGATCCACCAGCGCATCGGTGCGGCGGGCCTTGGGGCCAAGCGGGGTATCGAGCCAGCGGGTCTCCACCGGGAAACTGCGCCCTTCGGAGGTGATGAGCGGCGCCTCCATCAGGGCGCTGACGGGGGCGGCATCCAGCGTTGCGGACATCGCCAGCAGGATCAGATCGTCGCGCAGGGCGCCCGCGACCTCAAGACAGAGCGCGAGGCCGAGATCGGCATTCAGCGAGCGTTCGTGGAATTCATCAAAGATCACCGCTCCGACGCCGGGCAGATCCGGGTCCGATTGCAGCATCCGTGTCAGAATGCCTTCGGTGACGACCTCGATCCGGGTGGATTTGCTGACCTTCGCCTCGCCGCGAATGCGGTAGCCCACGGTTTCGCCGGGGCGTTCGCCCAGGGTTTCGGCCATGCGTTCCGCGGCGGCGCGGGCGGCCAGGCGGCGTGGCTCCAGCATGACGATGCGCCCATCGCAGAGACCGGCCTCGAGCATGGCAAGCGGTACCTTGGTGGTCTTGCCGGCGCCGGGTGGGGCCTGCAGCACGGCGCGGCCGCCCTTGCGCAGGGCGGCGATCAGATCGGGCAGGGCGTCATCAATGGGCAGGCGTATCATGGCAGCCTTATCGCCAAAGACCCGTGCCGGGTCCAGAGGCGCGGCGGCTGCGGCTGAATGCGCCTGCCTCGGCACTGGACAATCCGGGCCTGCCTGCGTCAAGTAGGCGGAACTTTCGGACAGAGGCCCTGCAAGGGGCGCGGAACAGGGGCTTTGGCATGGATATTGCGCAGCTGAGTGACAAGATTTTGCAAGGCGACCGGCGCGCGCTGGCGCGGGCGATTACTCTGGTCGAAAGCGGGCGCGACGATCACCGGGAGCAAGCGCTGGCGCTGCTGGAGCGGCTGGCCACAGCGGAACGGCAGGCCTTGCGGATCGGCCTGTCGGGCACGCCTGGGGTCGGCAAATCCACCTTCATCGAGGCCTTCGGCATGATGCTGGTCGAACGTGGCCTGCGGGTGGCGGTGCTGGCGGTGGATCCCAGTTCTACCCGTTCGGGCGGTTCCATTCTGGGCGACAAGACCCGGATGGAGCATCTCAGCCGCCAGAAATCTGCGTTCATTCGCCCATCGCCCAGCCAGACCACGCTGGGCGGTGTCGCCCGTCGCACCCGGGAGGCGGTGTCCTTGTGCGAAGCGGCCGGTTTTGACGTGGTACTGATCGAAACCGTCGGGGTGGGGCAATCCGAAACCGTGGTGGCGCAGATGTCGGATCTGTTCCTGCTCTTGCTGGCCCCGGCGGGCGGTGATGAGTTGCAGGGTGTCAAGCGCGGCATCATGGAAATGGCGGATATGATTCTGGTCAACAAGGCAGACGGCGATCTAAAGCCCGCCGCCACCCGCACCTGTGCCGATTACGCCGGGGCCTTGCGGCTGCTGCGCAAGCGTCCGCAGGATCCCGAAGGCTTTCCTAAGGCGATGATGGTTTCGGCGCTGGCACGGGAGGGGCTGGAGGCCGCTTGGGCCGATATCGAGCATCTGTCGGGCTGGCGGCGCGAGACGGGGCATTGGGCGCGAACCCGGGCGGATCAGGCGCGCTATTGGTTTGCCGAGGATGTGCGTCAGGCCATGCTGGCAAGGCTGGAAACGCCCTGGGCGCAGGGCCGGATGGCGGAACTGTCGGATGCGGTCGCTGCGGGAGAGCAGACCCCTGCGGCAGCCGCGCGGGACATGCTGAAGGGGCTGGGACTGGAATAAACCCGCTGGCCAGATGCGGTGCGGAGACCTTTAAGTCCCGGGCGCACGGCCGGGTTTGGTCGGGTTTGGGCTGGGCTGTGCCACTTTCCGGCGGGGTGGGTGATAAAACCCTGCCATATGGCTTGACCCTGTCAGCGATTCCTCCTAAACGCATCCAACCAGTTTTCGGGCGCAGCCAATGGCCGCGCCCTTGTGATTTGGCGGCAGATTCGGAGTTTTGTCCGGCAGGCCGCCCCAGATACGAAGGATGAACCTATGTCGCGCCGTTGCGAACTGACCGGAAAAGGCCCGATGACTGGCAACAATGTCAGCCACGCCAAGAACCGCACTCGTCGTCGGTTTCTGCCGAACCTGAACGATGTCACCCTGCAGTCCGAGACTCTGGGCCGTGGCGTCAAGCTGAAGATTTCCGCCGCAGCCCTGCGCTCGGTTGATCACCGCGGTGGTCTGGACGCATTCCTGGCAAAAGCCAAGGACGAAGAGCTGTCCGCAACCGCTCTGAAAGTGAAAAAAGAGATCGCCAAGGCACAAGCTGCTGAGGCCTGATCCACTTCAGACCGATCTGATTTTGTAAAACGCCGTGCTGGACATCCCAGCGCGGCGTTTTGCCGTTCATGGCGTGACCGAATGCCGCTTGCGGTCGCCCCTGCGCGGGGGCATATCTGCTGCTGATGATGCGACGTTTGCGGATATATATCGGGATCTTCCTGTCCCTTGCTGTGGTGCTGACCGCCCATAGCGCTGCCGCAATGCGTGGGGCACGGGATGCCTCAGGGCAGATCGTGATCTGCACGGGCACCGGCCCGGTGGCGATCTATGTGGACAGCGACGGCCAACCGGTGCCGGCGCCGCATTATTGTCCCGACTGCGTGATGCATCTCTTGGATGCTGGGCTGCCGGTGCAGCAAGCGCTGCCAATCCCGGCGCGCCCGGTTCTGCAGGACCTGACACTCGATCGCACAGTCCTGATCCCCGTCTCCTGCGGGCAATACGCCCTGGCGCGTGGCCCGCCGATCTCTGCCTGATTTCCAATCCAAACCACCCTGAAAATCAGACAGACTTTGCTACAGGAGACTCAAGATGTCTTTGAAATCCCTCGTTTTCGCCGCCACCAGCGCAGCCGCAGTCACCCTTGCCGGGGCCGCCATGGCGGGCGGTATGATGGTTGAGGACGCCTATGCACGCGTATCGACCAAGATGTCCGCCAGCGGCGCGGCCTTCATGCAGATCATGAACGATACCGGCGCTGATGACCGGCTGATCGATGCGCGTTCTGACGTGGCAGAGCGGGTCGAACTGCACACCCACCAGGGCGATGCCAACGGTGTCATGAAGATGGTGCACGTGGAAGAAGGCTTTGCCATTCCGGCGGGTGAGGTGCACATGCTGAAGCGGGGCGGCGACCACGTCATGTTTTTGGGGCTGACCCAGACCCTTCATCACGGCGATGTGGTACCGCTGACGCTGGTCTTTGAAAAAGCCGGTGAAATCAACGTTGAGGTGCCGGTGGATCTGGAGCGCAAGCCCGGTCACGGCGGCATGAAGCACAACAACTGATCAGCGCCAATCGCGCCGAGACATTGCGGCCAGTCCTTTTCCGGGGGCTGGCCGTTTTCTTTGGAGGCTCAGGCGCGGGCCAGAATGTCGCCGGTCCAGTGGGGCACGATCTCGCTGGCGCGCCCCAGGCGGCTTTCGGCAAAGCTGGATGCGCCGGCCGAGGGCTCAAGATTGAGTTCAACCGTATGGGCGCCCGCCATCTGCGCTTCCTGCACAAAGGCAGCGGCCGGGTAGACCTGACCGGAGGTTCCGATTGAGGCGAAGATATCCGCTTCGGCCAGATGGTCGTAGATGGCTTCCATGAAATAGGGCATTTCGCCAAACCAGACGATATCGGGGC
The DNA here is from genome assembly GCF_059429255.1 of Phaeobacter sp. CC-HEC084. Taxonomy (NCBI): domain Bacteria; kingdom Pseudomonadati; phylum Pseudomonadota; class Alphaproteobacteria; order Rhodobacterales; family Roseobacteraceae; genus Phaeobacter; species Phaeobacter sp. CC-HEC084. The sequence goes on along the minus strand of NZ_JCAIJQ010000002.1, from coordinate 2,240,580 downwards.
GCGTGCGGGGCTGGGCGCAGGCGGGGCAGAGGTCGGTGGGCGACATGCTGGCGGGGGCGGGCCAGCGGTGATCGCAGGCTGCGCAGAGGGCACCGTTAAGCGTACCGTGCATATGCAGCACATCTTCTGCGCCGCCCTGTTCGTGCAGCCCGTCTACATTCTGGGTGATGATCACAACCTCACCGGGCCAGGACCTTTGCAGCTCACCCAAGGCCGTGTGGGCGGCATTCGGGCTGGCATCGGCCGATTGGGCACGGCGGGCATTGTAGAAGGCGTGCACAAGATCGGGATCGCGGGCAAATCCTTCGGGCGTTGCTACATCTTCGATCCGGTGCTTTGCCCAGAGCCCGTTTTCGTCGCGAAAGGTGCCGAGCCCGCTTTCGGCGGAAATGCCGGCGCCAGTCAGGATGACGATCTTCTCCGCACTCTTTTCCATCGCCGCAAAGCCTCTTATTGCTGTCTTGCCAAAAGGAGTGTGCCCCGATGACTAAACGCATTTTGTTCGTCTGCCTAGGAAACATTTGCCGCTCGCCCGCAGCTGAAGGGGTGTTCCGCGACCTTTTTAAGCAGGCCGAGACGGATAGCGCGGGCACGGCGGGTTATCACGTGGGAGAGCCGCCCTACGGGCCTATGCAGGCAGCGGCGCGGGGGCTGGATCTGTCGGATCTGCGGGCGCGGCAGTTCGAACCGCAGGATTTTGCGCGTTTTGATCTGATCGTGGCGATGGACGGTGACAACCTGCGCAATATCGAGGCGCAAAGGCCTGCAGACCAGATCACGCCCGTGGTGCTGTTCACCGACTTTGCTGCGGGCAGTAGCGCGGATCATGTGCCCGATCCCTATTATACGCGGGATTTCGACGGCTGCCTCGACCTGATCGAGCAGGCGGCGCGGGGGCTGGTCTCCCATCTGGAGGCAGGGCACGCCCTCTGACGTCGGCCTTAGCTGTCGATGACCTTGAACGCCCCTGCCAGCCAGGGAAGCCGGACCAGCGCCGGATCGATCATCTGTGTCTGGATCAAGTGCCGCATGGTCTTGGCCACGTCGCGGGGGACCTGATCCGCCCAGTCGTTGCCGCTGAACAGGGAAATGGTCCGACCGGCGGCACCAAAGGGCAGGGCGTAGGCTTCGATCTGATCGTGGAACCGCACCGCCCGCATATACCCCAGCGGCGTCGTGATCGCCCAGCCGATCCGGCGCGCCACCATGGCCATCAGGGCAAGGTGCGAACCAATCTCAAACCGGCTTTCAAAGGCAAGGTTTTGACGGGTCAGATGGGCGTCGATTTGCTGTGAAATCAATTGGTCCCGTGCATAGCGCAGAAACGGCAGGGTATTCAGCTCGCTCACGCTGACCTTCGGAAGGCCAGTATCCGAGGAGCCGATGAACCCCTTTGGGGCCACCAGAATAAAGGGATCCTGTACCAGTGGCAGTTCCACCAGCCCTTCGTGCAGGGCGCCGGTGGTGGCGGCTACGGCGATGTGCAGCTCGCGCTCTTCCATGGCGCGGATGATGTCGTGGCTGGAGGCGGTGATCATCTTGAACCGGCATTTGGTCAGGCTCTCGGCAAGGATGGTCACCAACCGCGGGGTCAGATCATTGTCGAAATCGTCGATCAGACCGATCGACAGTTCGGGCAGGTGGCTGAGATCGACAACCGTCAGCTCGCTTTGCGCCAGACGCAGCTCTGCAAGCACCGCCTCGGTGCGGGCCAGAAATGTGCGTCCCGCCGGGGTGACCACCATCGGGCGGCGGCTGTGGTCCACCAGGTCGCAGGACAATGATTTTTCCAGATTCCGCAATTGCTGGCTGACTGCGGGTTGGCTGAGCCCGGTCATTTCCGCAGCCTGCGCCACGGATCCGGTTCTTGCCAGGGCGGCAAAGACTTCCAGCCCTCTTAGGGTAACACCCTTCGTCAACATGAATATGCTCCAAATATGCATCTTCTTTCTCAACGACAGAAAGATGCGGGGTCAAGGGTTGTATTGGAGCGGATTTCCCCTGTGCGGCACTGCAGCATCTGCGCCGGGCCGTGGGCCGCGCAAAATCGGGGGCGCGTCACGGAGGCATGAGAGGGGTGTGACCGTCGTAACGCTGATCTGAATAGACGCCTTTGAGAGGGGCTGTATCAGCCGCAGACGCGCGCGGCGTTGGCGCCAAATTCCTTGTAGCGTTCCCAAAGCTGTTCATCGCCGCGATGGCTGGATTGGCGTACGACCTGCGCCTGATGCGGATCGGCAAACCACTTCGACACCTTGGAGCGCTCCGAACGGGTCAGGCTCTTGTTGGCGACTTTCTGAATGCAGCTGCACAGCCCGGCCTTTGCATAGCCGCGTTCGGACTGACGACAGGCCCTTTCGATGACGCCTGCGTCGACAGAGGGTACGCTGAACGCAGTCGTCAGGGCCGCGGCACAGAGAAAAGAGCTCACAAAACGCATCGTCATGTCCTGTCCAGTGGTCATTCGAGAAAGGCCGCTGGCAGGCGGCTGGCGCGACTATGCCGCAGGTTTGGCTGGCTTTCAATTGGGGTTAATAATCCATAAATCATGCGCGGGATTTTGCCGGGACCCTGAAACAGCCCCGCCCGGATACAAGACCGGGCGCGCCTGCCTGCCCCCCCGACAGGCGCGGCCCTTGGTTAGAGAACGTCGAGGACTCGCAAACCAAGTTCGCAGAAAATATGTGGAATGAGGCGCGATTATGAGAACGTGGGGCAGAAATTATCCTGCATGCTGCCGCTTCTGGCGCGCACCCTTAAAAATATCGCTGGGTGGCGTCACGCGCGCGCTTGACCAAACTCAAAATCCGAACCATATCCCCAGACCATGACAGAGCTCTCAAAGATCCGCAATTTCTCCATCGTCGCCCATATCGACCATGGCAAATCCACCCTCGCTGACCGGCTCATCCAGGAGACCGGGACGGTGGAGTCGCGCGATATGAAAGAGCAGCTTCTGGACGCGATGGATATCGAGCGTGAGCGTGGCATCACCATCAAGGCCAACACGGTCCGGATCGACTACAAGGCCGACGATGGCGAGACCTATGTGCTCAACCTCATCGACACCCCCGGCCACGTCGACTTTGCTTATGAGGTCTCCCGCTCCATGCGCGCGGTTGAAGGCTCGCTGCTGGTTGTGGACAGCACCCAAGGGGTCGAGGCGCAGACGCTGGCCAATGTCTATCAGGCGATCGACGCGGATCACGAGATCGTCCCGGTGCTGAACAAGATCGACCTGCCCGCATCTGATTGCGATCGCGTGGCTGAGCAGATCGAGGATGTGATTGGCATCGACGCAAGCGAAGCCATTCAGGTCTCGGCCAAGACCGGGCAGGGCATTCACGAGACGCTGGAGGCGATCGTACAGCATCTGCCTGCACCCGCAGGTACCCGCGATGCGCCGCTCAAAGCCATGCTGGTGGACAGCTGGTATGATGCCTATCTGGGCGTGATCGTGCTGGTGCGTATTATGGACGGCGTCCTAAAGAAAGGGATGCGGGTCAAGTTCATGTCGAACGACACCCTGCACCATGTGGACCGGATCGGCGTCTTCCGCCCTGCCATGCAGGTGGTGGATGAACTCGGCCCGGGTGAGATCGGCTTCCTGACCGCCTCGATCAAGCAGGTACGCGACACCCGCGTCGGCGACACCATCACCAATGACCGGAACGGCTGCGAGGTGGCTCTGCCGGGCTTCAAACCAGCGCAGCCGGTGGTGTTCTGTGGTCTCTTCCCGGTGGATAGCGCCGAATTCGAAGACCTGCGCGACGCCATCGACAAGCTGGCTCTCAACGACGCCTCCTTCAGCTTTGAGATGGAGACCTCGGCGGCGCTGGGCTTTGGTTTCCGCTGCGGTTTCCTGGGCCTGTTGCACCTTGAGGTGATCCGCGACCGGATCGAGCGGGAATACAATATCGAGCTGATCACCACGGCGCCGTCGGTGATCTATCACGTCTACATGAAGGACGGCGAGAAGATCGACCTGCACAACCCGGCCGACATGCCTGACATGTCCAAGGTGGATCACATCGAGGAACCGCGGATCAAGGCGACGATCCTTGTGCCGGATGAATACCTCGGCGATGTGCTGAAACTCTGCCAGGACCGCCGCGGCATTCAGGAAGACCTGACCTATGCCGGCACCCGCGCCATGGTGGTCTACGATCTGCCGTTGAACGAGGTGGTCTTTGACTTCTACGACCGGCTGAAATCGGTGACCAAGGGCTATGCCTCCTTTGACTATCATCTGACGGGCTACCGCGAGGACAATCTGGTGAAGATGTCGGTGCTGGTGAATGACGAGCCGGTGGATGCGCTGTCGATGATGGTGCACCGGGACCGCGCCGAGATGCGCGGCCGGGCCATGTGCGAAAAGCTTAAGGACCTGATTCCGCGCCACATGTTCAAGATCCCGATCCAGGCGGCCATCGGCGGCAAGGTAATCGCGCGCGAGACCCTGTCGGCGCTGCGCAAGGACGTGACCGCGAAATGCTATGGCGGCGATGCCTCGCGTAAGCGCAAGCTGCTGGACAAGCAGAAAGCGGGTAAGAAGAAGATGCGCCAGTTCGGCAAGGTCGACATCCCGCAGGAGGCCTTCATCTCGGCATTGAAAATGGATAGCTGAGGCCGTCTGGCGAAAAATCCGTGTAGATCAAGGGCGCCATTCCTTTCGCGGGAGTGGCGCCTTTTTTGTCTCTGCAGCAGGTGCGGGACCTGTATTGGCGTGTGAATGCCGGGGAGTTAGACGTTATGGGGCGCCAATTGGCTGGCGTAGGCTGACAGTATGTGCGTCTGCGTCAGGTGGAGGCAGCCCCCGGGCCTTTGGTCGATACTGTGGAAATGTGGCGGGACCACCAGGCAACCGTGCGGTTTTGATTCCCGAGGACCTGTATGTACAGGTGGGCGCCAGGTAAACGGACCAGGATCCGAACAGAGCCAGCTCCCTCGGAATTGCTTAAGGCCACTGGAATGCTACCTGTCACAAGAAGGGCAGAACCCGCCACGGCCCTAGGTAGTGTGCGGGCGCTGCGGCGGCAAGGGGCAAGTGGTAAGAGTTTTTGCCTTTACCGTCCTCGGGCTTGCATTTTGTTCCCGAATTGTTCACTCCTGATGCCATGGTGGATGAGAATGATCTGGAGCGGTTTCAGCCTGGTCAGCGGCTGGCGCGCGGGGTGGCGCGGTATTTGCGCTCGCTTGGCTTTGTCTCGGTCGAGGAATTCGTGCCCACACGCGGCCTGCGCGTTGATCTGATGGCGCTGGGCCCAAAGGGCGAGATCTGGGTGATCGAATGCAAATCCAGCCGCGCCGATTTCCAGTCAGACAGCAAATGGCAAGGGTATCTCGAGTGGTGTGACCGCTATTTCTGGGCGGTAGACACCGAGTTCCCTGTGGAGATCCTGCCGGATGAAACCGGTCTGATCATCGCCGATGCCTATTATGGCGAGATTGTGCGCATGGGGCCGGAAGAGAAGTTGGCCGCAGCCCGGCGCAAGAAGATGACGCACAAGCTGGCGATGGACGCCGCGCGGCGGCTGCAGGCGGTTCTCGACCCCAGAGTGTAGCAGATGTGATCCTCACATGCGCAGATCGACCGCTTGTTCTTGTTTCAGGATCTTGTCGACCTGACCGCTTGGCAGGGCCAGCGCGACAGTGCCTCCGTTTGCCAGACCTTTGACTGTGACCGAGCTACCATCGCCAAAATTGATGAGCAGGGCATCGTCCTTCTTTACGATGGTGGCGCTGGCGGCTTTTTCGCTGGAGACCATGAGGGCCAGATCTGCACCGTCCGAAAGGGTGACCACGTCATTGCCCTCGGCCGCGCCATCCTGCAGCGCCATGGTAAAGCTGCCTTTTGACAGCAGAACCGTATCGTCGCCTGTCCCGGCACCAAATGTGACATGCCCCTGCGCTGCCAAGGATAGCGTGTCATCGCCGCTGCCTGTGTGCAGGCGGGCGTACCGCGGGAAGTCCAGCCCGTCCCCGGATTGATCATTCAGCACCACATTGACCACATCATTGCCGTCGCCGGTTCTTACGCCGTCCAGAACAGTGGCGTTAAGGGTCAGAACATCGTCGCCCGATCCGGTATCCAGTCGTGACACGACCCCCGCGCGAATGGCCAGGCTGTCATTGCCATCGCCGGTGTTCACCTGATTGAGGTGGCGGGCCGAGATGCTGAGCGCGTCATCGCCCGTACCGGTATCGAGTCCCGTGATCGTTTCCGCATTCAGAGCGACCGCGTCATTACCGCCACCGGTCGAAATCTTGCGTATCGTCTGTGCTGAGATCGCCAAGGAATCGGCGGCGGAATAATTGGCATAATACGTGGTCATCCGCGCCCCGCCGGATTTGTAAACGACCAACTCGGTGCCTCGGTTTTGCCGGTCGGTATGCACGTCCTCGACCACATCGCCGGTCAGGGCTACGGCGTCCGATCCATCACCGGTTTCGATGCCCTTGATCACCCCGCCAGCGTAGGACACGGCATCGTTGCCAGAGCCGGCGCCGAAGGTGTTTGGAGGGGGTGGAAAGAAGGCGTGAATATCGCCCTCGTCTGTGACCATCAAAAGCATGAGGTGGCTGCTCTGGCTGTTGTCCTGTTGCAGCGTGGCGAGGGCCTTTTGCATTTCTTTGGTTTTTAGCGCGAAGGCAATCGCGCGCGCATTGTCCTCCAAGCGTTTCATGTTGGCCTCCGCTTCCTTGCGCTGCTCTAGGCGTTCGGCGCGCTGCACCTTCTGGCTTTCTTCCAGAAGGGTTTTGGCGCTGGCCCCTTTGGTCCAATCGGTGGCTGTGGTTTCCGCAGTCGCCGCCAAATCCGGTGTGGTCGTGCCAGCATAAAGGCCGGTAAAGCTGTTGATGCCGAAAACGGAGTTCATAATCTGCGCCCCTCTAAATCCAAATGAATGGCCTTTAGGGTCGCGCTGGAGTCTCAAAAAGAAATTAATCGCGCTGAAGGAAGCAGTAACGTTTTTTTGTTTAGTCGCGAGGTTTCATAGCTACTTGGCGTTAAGTGGCTTGCGTAGCAGTAAAGTTTCCACGCTCGGGTGGGAACTCAGGCGCGGTATGTGACGCACCGCTTCAGTTATCTGGCGGGCGCCTGCACGGACACAGCCGCCCGTCCGGGTGCCAAGGTCAGTCCGACAGGCTGCGGGCTGCCTGAGCGGCGGCGCGGATTTCGTCGGCGATTTCCTCGGCTTCTTCGGGGTCGAAATCCATCGGGATCTCAATATCGCCGGCTTCGATGAAAATGCGGACCATGCCGATATCGGTTGGGCCGATCTGCATGTTTGCTTCGATATCGCGTTCGCTGTTGATGCCCATCGTGACCTCCTGTGGGTGACCTTCTGCGGCGCATAAACGGCCTGAGGCATCCTGCTAGCCCGGAGCCTGTTGAAAGGCAAGCGGGCATCGTGGTCAGATAAGCCATGGAAAAAGTGACTTTGCGCCGATTCGAAGCCGAGGACAGCCCCTGGCTGGTGGAGCGGCACCAGACCCTTTACACGCAGGACGAAGGGTTCGACGACACATTTGGCCCGCTGGTGGCCGAGATCCTGCGGGATTTCTGCGCGGATCATGATCCGGAAAGGGAACGCGGCTGGATCGCAGAGGAAAACGGCCAGCGGCTTGGCTCGATCTTCTGCGTCCGGCTGAGCGATACCACCGCCAAGCTGCGCCTGTTCCTGCTGACGCCCGAGGCGCGCGGCAAGGGCATCGGCAAGCGCCTGCTGACCCAATGCATGCAGTTCGCGCGTGATGCGGGCTATCAGGATATGACGCTATGGACCCATGAAAGCCACGAAGCGGCCTGCGCGCTTTATGCTGCATTCGGCTGGGAACTGGCCGACAGCAAACCGGTTCATTCCTTCGGACAGGATTTGATCGAACAAAGCTGGAAAACTGTGCTTTAACCCCCTTGCGCTCGCTATGTACCTAGGCTAAATCGCCCACCAGTGCCGCCTTAGCTCAGTTGGTTAGAGCGCTGGATTGTGGATCCAGAGGTCCCCTGTTCAAGCCAGGGAGGCGGTACCATTCTCTCCCTTTTTCACGTAACGCATTGATTGCGATCGGCTAGTTCGCATGCATGGGCGCGCCCAAGGACCTGTAGGCGCTACAAGGGCTTGGCGGCAGCAGATCACCCGCATGCCATGCAGGTGAGCGTTGGTCTGATCCATCTGAACCCGTTGCAGCACTGCTGTGGCTCGCCTGACCGGTACGGGCGCGGTTATTCGCCTATGGTCGTGGTGGTTGTCGTCGTGGTGGTGCCGGTTTCGTCATCACCGGTCACGACCAGAAGAATCACACTGCTCAGAATCACTCCGGCTGCGGCGGTGGGGCTTAGCCCGGTACCCTGCATCGCTTCGGGCAGCGTTTCGCTAACCGCTTGAGAGTTGGAGGCGCGGCAGGTGACCTTGAGCAGCCCGCCCGGCAGGTATTGCGCCGAGACCGGAACCCCTGCACCGCAGGCGGCGCGGCTCTTTGCTTCGTTGAGGGCTGCGCTTGCGCCCTGGGCTGCAAGCGGTCCGGGGGCGGTAAAAAGAATCAGGGCGGCTAGGGCGGTCAGAGAGCGGGGGGAAAACATTGAAGCCTCCGAAAAATCATTACGATACTCTCCTGACAGCTTACAGACCTATGCCGCGCTTGCAACGACGGCGCGGGAATGGGACAGTTTCAACATGATTTCTGCCGATGCCCCGTTTGCGGGGCCGCCGCCGGATGGTGGCTAGGGCATGTGGTATTGGTATCCGGAGTTCGAGTGACATGACGCAAAGTTTCCTAAGCAGATGTGCGGCAGCGTCCGCAGTGATGGCCCTGACGGCGGGGCCGGTTCTGGCGCAGTCAGCGCCGGTTCTTTACACGGTCATCGTCCCGGCGGGCGAGTTCGGCTCGGCGGCGTTCCTGCGTCAGTTGGTGACGAGCCTCTCCGCCGCCAAGGCCTTTTGCGCTGATATCGACGCTGCGGAATACCGGGTGGATTGTCTCGCGGAGCGTCTGGAAAGCGTTTCAGCGGAAATCCCCGAAGATTCGGATTACGAGGAAGTCCGCCAGGTTCTGCGGGACACAGCGCGGGACATTCACCGTCTGACCCGAAATAACCGGGATTGGAAGCAGGGGAATGCCTATGCGTCGCGCAAGGCGTCGCCCTCGGACCGGACCACGCGTCCGCTGACGCCGGTCAATCCGGCACGGGCAGCGCGGGTCAATCAGCAGGCCAGCACCATTTTGGATCAGGCGCAGACGGTCCTGTTGCGCAGCGCCGAAGCGGCAGAAGAGCGGCGCTCGCAATATGTGCAGATTGCCGAGGCGCTGGGATCGAACAAGGTGCTGCTGCGTTCCTGACGCAGGCCGCCCGCCTTGCTGTGTCGGGGGGGGCTATTTCAGCTCGATTTCCTGCCGGACCGCACTGGTTTCGGGATCCAGAATCAGGATGCGCTGATCCTGGGTCACCACCGCCACCCAGCCGGTGCCAAAGGTGACAGCCTCGGCCGTGACGCCGTCGGGCAGGGTGATGCTTTCGGGAAGCGAGGGCCCGTCTGCAGACAGACGGATGACAAGCAGCGAGATTACCACTACAAGCCCGCCAATCATGACCACGGTCAGCGTGGTCACCAGTCGGCGCAGGAACTTCAGCTGCGGCGGCTCTTCTTGCAATTCGGGTTTGGAAGGATCTGTCATGGAGCGCCGCCGGATAGAATTCGTTATCGCGGAAAATCCGCCTAAACGGCTTGATAAAGCGGTTTCACGTGATGTGCCAGAGGAGGCAACCCTATCGCGGACCCGTCTGGCGCGGCTGATTGACGAGGGCGCGCTGTCCGTTGACGGGCAAGTGGTGCGCGATCCCAAGGCGCGGGTCGAGGCAGGGGCGGTGATTGCAGTCACCGTCGAGGAAGCCAGTGACAGCCATATTGGCCCCGAGGATATCCCGCTGGATGTGGTGTTCGAGGATGATGATCTGATCGTCGTCAACAAACCGGCGGGCATGGTGGTGCATCCGGCGCCGGGCACGCCTTCGGGCACGCTGGTCAACGCGCTAATGCATCATTGCGGCGATAACCTCTCGGGTGTCGGTGGGGTGAAGCGCCCCGGTATCGTGCATCGCATCGACAAGGAAACCTCGGGTCTTCTGGTGGTGGCGAAATCCGATGTTGCGCATCAGGGGCTTGCGGCGCAGTTCGAACGTCACACGGTCGAACGCTATTACCGCGCGGTCTGCTATGGCGTGCCCGATGCCAACGATCCCCGGCTGCGCGGTGTCAAAGGCGCCAGTTTCGAGACTGGCAACATCCTGAAGCTGACCACCCAACTGGCCCGTCACAAGACCGACCGGCAGCGTCAGGCGGTGCTGTTTCAGGGCGGTCGCCACGCGGTGACGCGGGCGCGCATCGTGGAACCTTTTGGCAATCCTCCAGTTGCTGCGCTGATCGAATGCTGGCTGGAAACCGGCCGGACCCATCAGATCCGGGTGCATATGGCCCATGCGGGTCATGGGCTGATTGGTGACCCGACCTATGGCGGCAAACGCAAGCTGCCGGTTAAGGCGCTGAGCGAAAAGGCGCTTGCGGCGGTTCAGGCCTTTCCGCGGCAGGCACTGCATGCGGCGGTTCTGGGCTTTACCCATCCGGTCAGCGGCGAAACGGTACGGTTCGAGGCGCCCTTGCCGCAGGATATGCAGGACCTTCTGGAGGCGTTGCGCGGCGCAAAAGGGTGAGCCATGGACCGCCGATAGAGGCCTGTGATCAAGATTACAGACCGTGATCGCGGGTTCGGTATAAGGTGTGATTATCGGTAGGACTTGAAACGGAAGAACCTCTTCCCCATATTCGTCCTACAACAACGCTGATGTTAAGTCCTTAAACATTGGGAGGGACAGACCGAATGGCGAATTATGCAAACCTGCCTGCACCGACACCGGAAGGTGGCCTGAACCGTTATATGCAGGAAATCCGGAAGTTCCCGCTGCTGGAGCCGGAAGAAGAATACATGCTGGCCAAGCGGTGGGTCGAAGAGCAGGACACCAAGGCGGCGCATAAGATGGTCACCTCCCACCTGCGGCTGGCGGCCAAGATCGCCATGGGATACCGCGGTTACGGTCTGCCCCAGGCCGAGGTAATCTCGGAGGCGAACGTCGGTCTGATGCAGGCGGTGAAACGCTTTGATCCTGAAAAAGGTTTCCGTCTGGCGACCTATGCCATGTGGTGGATCCGCGCCTCGATCCAGGAGTATATCCTGCGGTCCTGGAGCCTTGTGAAACTGGGCACCACCTCGGGCCAGAAGAAACTGTTCTTCAACCTGCGCAAGGCTAAGGCCCGTATCGGCGCCCTGGAAGAGGGCGATCTGCGTCCGGAAAACGTCAAGAAGATCGCGACCGATCTGGGCGTGACCGAAGCCGAAGTAATCTCGATGAACCGCCGCATGTCCGGTGGCGACGCGTCGCTCAATGCCACTGTCGGCAGCGAGGGCGAGGGCACCATGCAGTGGCAGGACTGGCTGGAAGACGAAGATGCCGACCAGGCGGGCGATTACGAGGCACGGGACGAGTTGGAAGCGCGCCGCGAATTGCTGGCGCAGGCGCTTGATGTGCTGAATGACCGGGAAAAGGATATCCTGACCCAGCGCCGTCTTGCCGATAAACCGGTGACTCTGGAAGAGCTGAGCACCCAGTATGACGTCAGCCGCGAACGTATCCGCCAGATCGAGGTGCGCGCGTTTGAGAAGCTGCAAAACAAGATGCGTGCTTTGGCGTCGGAAAAAGGCATGCTGACCAGCGCCTGAAGACAGGCTGCGAATGAACGGCAAAGAAATGCAAAAGGGTTGCCCCGCGGGCAGCCCTTTTTTCTTTCGGTCACGGATTGGGATGCGGGCGAAATGGCATTGGAAGCCGACGTTGCTGAGGCGTCTTGGCGGCGCTGTCAGATCGACCCGAGATAATACCCGATAGCCTCTGCCAGTTCAGTTTCCTCATAGCCAAAATGGGAACGCACAACCTCTTCCAGTTTTCTGAATGTCGCGGCGGCCTGGGCGAAGTTTGCATCGCTGGGATTTTCGGCCAGCGTATGCGCCGCACGACCAAGGCGGATGATCAGCTCGTGAACCACCTCGTGTTCCGCCTTCAATTTGGCGATGACTTCGCGGAACTTTCCACCGCCCGCAGCCTCGATTCGGGGGAACATGTCAGCGCCTTCAATATCGTGGTGCATCTTGAGCACCTGGCACTCGCGCCCGCAAAGCGATCCGAACGCCCGGAAATTCTCAGCCATGTCGAGTGAAAGCACGATCTGCTTCAGGTGCTCAGGCGGGGTGTCCCGCGCCTCGATCCGGGTCAGGACCGCAGCGATCTGGGCCATCTCCATCAGGTAATGACGATGGATTGCTGCCAGTTGTCGCCCCTGGTGACGGTGTGCGTCCGTTGCTTCCGGCACCAGCGGTGCTTTGGGGCGGGCAGCCTCGTCGAGGCTGAGTTCATCCAAAGTTTGTGTTGAAAGATCGGTCATGATGGACATGAAAAGCCTTGCTCAGGCTAAGTCAAGGACGTCTGCTTTTTGGTTCAGGGCGGCCGTTCATGTTGCGACGGTGTGGGAATAGACTGATGCATCTGGGTGCAAAACGCGCAAGCTTTGGACGAGTACATGCCTGTAGCGTCCAGGCCTAGGCCGGTCAGCGAAAGGCTGGCGCGGTGGCTGGCAAGCTGAAAGACCTTTTGGGGGCGACCTGATCAACGGCTGGCGAAAGGCTGGCAAGGATGATCGAGCTGCACTGGCGAAGTGCTGGCGTTGTGTGGCTGGCTGGAAATCAGGGGGCTGGCGATGCTGGCTGTCTGGCTGGGACCCGGTAGGGTGTCCTCGCTGGAGTGCTAGCTTTGCGTGCTGCCGTTGATTCTGGCTTGCTGCAGATCTTGAAACCTCGATAGGCAATAGCGAAGGGTGGGTCAAGAAAAATGTGTAAATTCAAATACTTGATTAGTTTTGTCGGGATTTGACCGCGGGTGCGCCGGCAGGCTGAATCCGCGAGATAGATCTGCCGGCCAGAACGAGAAACGCCGCCCCGGCGAGGGGGCGGCGCGATGCAACGTTGTCTTTTTCCGGCGCAGCGGTGGATCAGTCCAGCCGGGCCCGGATCACCCGCAGCATGTTTTCCCCGGCGACCTTACGGATCTGTTCGGGCGTCAGGCCCGCCTGCAGCATGGCATGGGTGAGGGCGGCAAGTTCCGAGGTGTCGAATGTGGTCTCGACCGAGCCGTCGAAATCCGACCCCAGCGCGACGTGATCCGCGCCAACGACCTCGATCCCGGCCTTCACCGCGGCGGCGACGCCCGCAGGGCTGTCATCGCAGATCGCATCTTTCCAGTAGCCGATACCGATGACCCCGCCCTTCGCCGCGATCTCCCGCATCAGATCGTCCTGGAAATTCCGTTTGACCGGGCAGTCCTTGTGAATGCCGCCATGGGAGACGACCAGCGGAATATCGGTCATCTCCAGAACATCACGCGCCACTTGCGGGCTGGAATGGGCGAGATCAAGGATCAGCCCCCGGTCCACCACGGCTTGTACAACCGAGCGTCCGAAATCGGTCAGCCCGGCATTGCTGGCGCCGTGCAGCGATCCGCCGAGCGCGTTGTCGAAAAAGTGCTGCAAGGCCACCAGCCGGTACCCGGCATCCTGCAAGCCCTGCAGGTTGTCGAGGTTTCCTTCCAGCGGATGCGCGCCTTCGATACCAAGGATCCCTCCAACCACGGCCTCGCCCGACAGCTTGCGTTCCAGCAGCGCATCAAGGTCGGCTTCGGATTTGATGATGTGCAGCTTGCCGTCCGACTTTTCTTCAAACCCGTGCAGTTTTTCCGCCTGATAGACGGCGCGCTCATAAAGCGAGCCCCAGGTGCGGATCGGCCACATCTGTGCCACTGCCAAGAGGGTAATATTGTCCATCGCGTCGGTTTCATTGTGGTCATAGTTCTGACCAGCGGGGGATTTTGTGACGGCGGTAAAGACCTGCAAGGCAACGTTGCCTTCGATCAGGCGGGGGATATCCACCTGCCCCCTGTTGCCACGCTTGGTGAGGTCGCGTTTCCACAGCAGGGGATCGGCATGCAGATCGCCGATCAGCAGCGTCTTGTGCAGCTCGGCCGCCTCGTCGCTGACGGGGTAGGGATCGTGATCGGCCACTACGTTGCGGCCATTTTCGATATAGCCCGGCACAAAGATCAGTACGCCGATCACCACCACGACCAGCAGGACCACCAGCCGTCCCAGCCATTTTGCAAGTTTTCGCATGAAATACCCTCCCCAAAATCTGCTCAAAGAAACTGCTGGCAGGCTACTGCGGACAGGGCAGGGCGCAAGGAAAACGTCGGGGCAGCCGCCCGGCTTGCCCCGCGCGGTCTGGGCGCCTAGGCTGCGGGTCTTCGCATCAGGACGCGGGAGGGCGTGATATGGCAGGTGGATGGGCGCGCGACGGCGCGGTGAGCGAGCAGATCGAAGCCTCGATCAGCGATGAGCTGGCGCGGATGAAAGCGCAGCAACAGCCCGTCGGCGAAAGTCTGACCCATTGCGCGGATTGTGAAGAAGAGATTCCCGAAAAACGCCGCCTGGCCCGCCCGGGTGTGAAGCTATGCATCGATTGTCAGGAAGAGCGCGACGGAGCAAAGGCGCAGCGCGGCGGCATCAACCGGCGCGGATCGAAGGACAGTCAGTTGAAGTAATCGCGGGGGCAGATGGCTGCTTTGAGCCCACACCTACCACAGGCATGTTCAAGAAACAGGCTTCTCAGAAAGCCTCCAGGTAGGGAAACGACGCTCATTTCCAGCATGAAACAGACACAGCTTATTCCCACTGGGATCATTTAGATGGGCCGTTCTCCATCTGAACGTTTGGTCTTTGGGTTCGCCTTTGAAGGCGATACCGCGTTCACGCAACTCAGTGAACTTCTGATCCACATCATCGACCTCAAAGTAAATGACGGTGTTTCCCACAGCTATTTGACCTGATTGGTAGATCGAAAAGGTTGCCGAACCTGATGGCATTTCGAAACGAGCGTATTCGCCTCTTTCGGAAACGATCAGACGGAGTCCAAGTTTGGTGTAAAACTCGATACTCTCCTGAAAATCTTGCACTTCGATCAATACTTGATTTAAGTCCATGTCGACCACTCCGACTATCCAGAAACGCTTTTGCATCCAACTTAATGTCTCAAGTAAGGTTGAGGTGAAGGCGCAATGTCCGCTCAGTCCGCACAGCGGACGATCAGGCGGGCGCTGGGCACCCGCCTGACGCGATGGATCAATCCTCCATCGCCTCCAGTTCGTCGATCATGCCGGAAATCATCGACAGGCCTTTGTCCCAGAACTTGGGATCCGAGGCATCAAGGCCAAAGGGCGCCAGAAGCTCCTTGTGGTGCTTTGAGCCGCCCGCCTTCAGCATGTCGAAATACTTCTCTTGGAAGCCCTCGGGGTTTTCCTCGTAGACCGAGTAGAGCGCGTTCACCAGCCCGTCGCCGAATGCATAGGCGTAGACGTAGAAGGGCGAGTGGACGAAATGCGGGATATAGGCCCAGAAGGTCTCGTACCCTTCCATGAAATCAAAGGCTTCACCCAGAGATTCCGCCTGCACCGACATCCAGAGCGCGTTGATGTCATCCGGGGTCAGCTCTCCGCCGCGGCGCGCTTCGTGCAGTTTGCATTCGAAATCATAGAATGCGATCTGGCGCACGACCGTGTTGATCATGTCCTCGACCTTGCCCGCCAGCAGCACGCGGCGTTCATTCTGGTCCTTGGCCTTTTCCAGCATCTTGCGGAAGGTCAGCATCTCGCCGAACACGGACGCGGTTTCTGCCAGCGTCAGCGGGGTGGAGGAGAGCATTTCGCCCTGACCGGCGGCCAGCACCTGATGCACGCCATGGCCCAGCTCATGCGCGAGGGTCATCACATCGCGCGGTTTGCCGAGATAGTTCAGCATGACATAGGGGTGCACATCGGTGACAGTGGGGTGGGCAAAGGCGCCCGGCGCCTTGCCGGGTTTCACGCCCGCATCGATCCAGCCCTTGTTGAAGAAGGGATCGGCGATTTCGGCCATGCGCGGATCAAAGGCGCCATAGGCCTCCATCACGATGTCGCGGGCCTCGTCCCAGCCGACGGTGCGGGAGACTTCCATCGGCAGCGGCGCGTTGCGGTCCCAGACCTCCATACGGTCAAGACCCAGCCATTTGCGCTTCAGCTCGTAATAGCGGTGCGACAGCTTGGGGTAGGCGGCCACGACGGCTTCGCGCAGGGCCTCGACAACTTCGGGTTCGACATCATTGGCCAGATGGCGGCCCATCTGCGCCGAGGGCATGCCGCGCCAGCGGTCGACGATTTCCTTTTCCTTGGCTTGCGTGTTGTGGACGCGGGCAAAGATCTTGATGTTCTCGGCAAAGACCCGCGCCAGTTCGCGTGCCGCGGCTTCGCGTTTGCTGCGGTCTTGGTCGGTCAGGAAGTTCAGCGTGCCTTCGATGTTCATTTCTTCACCGTCTACGGTGAAGGTCAGACCGGCGATGGTTTCGTCAAACAGCTTCTCCCAGGCGTCGCCGACCACGCCCAGATCGTGCAGGAATTTTTCCAGCTCGTCCGACAGCTGGTACGGCTTCATCGCGCGGATGCGGCGGAAGACGGGTTCATAACGGGCAAGATCCGCATTGGCGGCAAACAGCGCCTTCAGCTTGTCATCTTCGATACGGTTGATCTCCAGCGTGAAGAAGACCAATGGCGTGGTGAAGACGGTGACCTTTTCCTGGCAATCCGACAGGAATTTGGCGCGGTCTGCATCAGTGGTCAGCTGGTAATAACGCAGGCCCGCATAGGACATCAGGCGCCCGGCGATGGCGTTGATTTTCTCGTTGCGCAGCACGCAGTCCAGCAGACCCGCCGCATCAAGATCGGTCAGCTTGCCTTCGTAATCGGCGGCAAAGGCGCTGCATTCCTGCTCCAGCCAATCCAGATCGCGTGCCAGTTCGGGGGCGTCATCAGCGGTGTAAAGATCGGTCAGATCCCATTCGGGCAGATTGCCGAAGGCGTCAGAGCCTCCACCGGCATTGGCGTCACGAACGGGGAAAGGCAGTTGAAACATGGGGCCTCCTTGAAGCGTCATGTGAAAAGATGAGGCACAGCCGCGCCGTGCCATTCGATTGACATCTAAGCAGCGGCGCGGGGGATCACAAGCGATCAGCGGCGCCGCCCATCAGCCGGGGGCGTTCAGCCCCGGTATTGGTCAAAGAGGGCGCACATGCGGTCAAAGGTGTGATGGCGGATGGCTGGACCTTCCATCACCACCTCGTGCTGGGCACCCTGAACCAGATCCAGCTCGCCGCCGGGCCAGCGCTGCATGCGGTCCTTGATGGCGTCGGTGTTTACGATCTGCTCGTCGCTGCCAAGGAAGGTGATGCAGGGTAGCGCCGGAGAGGGGCGCTGGGCCAGGGCGGCGCATTCCTGCAGTCCTTCGCTCAGCCAATGTACGGTTGGCCCGCCCAGTGTCAGATCCGGCTGGGCCTCCAGCTGTTCCTGCATGAACCGGTACATGTCTGCGTCATTGGTCAGAGTGTTGCCTTCGTAGGGGGCGGATTGCACGTAATGCCCCTTGGTCGTGGTGGGCGCGCGCATTGCGCTGAAACCCAGATGCGGCGCCAAAGCGCCTAAGATGCGTGCGACGGGGCGCATGGCGGCGGGGATCTGGATCCCCCACATTGGCCCGGTGAAGGCGCAGGCCTTGACCGGCAACCCTTCGATCAGGGCACGCAGCCCGATGGCGCCGCCCATGGAGTGAGCCAGCAGGAACCAGGGCTTCGGCAGGTCAAGCTGCTGCGCCAGTTGCACCACGGCGGCGACGTCCTGCTGAAAGTCGGGGAAATGCTGAACATGGCCAAGACGCCGGTCGTCCAGCATCCGGTCGGCCAGCCCCTGTCCGCGCCAGTCCACGGCCAGCGTCGCAAAGCCGCGCCGACCCAGGTCGATGGCTGCAGGGCCGTATTTTTCGATATATTCGGTGCGTCCGGGAAAGATCAGCACCGTGCCCTTGATCGCCTCGCGCGGCAGACCATCGGGCAGCCAATGGCCCACGCGGATGCGCAGGCCATCTTCGGTGGTCACCCAATGGGCTTCTCCCCCTTCCGGACCATCGGCGATATCGCGAAAATACGGGGCAGGGGTCAGATCCATAGGGCGGGTCTCCATCATTCAGGTCGGTGTGGTCAGGCGAGGGCCGAGGCCAGTTTCATCGCGGTGCCCATGTCGCCGTCAACGCTCAGCTTGCCGGTCATGAAGGCGCTGGTGGGGTTAAGTTCACCGGACAGGATCGCCTCAAAGGTTTCGGCATCGGCGGACATGGTGACATCGGTTTCTTCGTCGCTGATCCGTGCACCGTCGCTGTCCAGCACGATCGCGCCCATGTCTTCGATCTGGAACTTGGCGCTACCGTCAAAACCGGCGGCATCTAGTTTTTCATTCAGGGCTGCGGCGGCTTGTTTCAGGGTGTCGCTCATCGGGTCTTCCTCGCTCATTTGCAGGGGCATCGCACTTTTATGTGAAGCTTTCGTCTACGGCACTGGAAAATGCGATGCACGGGGTTACACTGAGGGTCATCATGGTTGCAAATGTTCCGAACCTCAAAGCTATCGTGGCGGCAACGGCACTGACAGTCACGTTTTCCCTGCCTTCGGCGGTTCTGGCACAGGTCGGAACCGGTGCCCCGGATGAGGCGACGCTACTGGCAGAGCTGTCGGTGGCCGATCCCACCGATGCCGCTGCCATCGATCGTGAGCTGCAGGCGCTGTGGCGCAAAAGCGGCTCGCCCGCGATGGATCTGCTGCTGACGCGCGGCGTCCGGGCGCTGGAGCGGGGCGACACGCAAGAGGCAATCGAGCATCTGACCGCGCTGACCGATCACGCGCCGGGATTCGCGCGCGGCTGGTATGAGCGGGCGCGCGCCTATTTCGTCATCGGCCTTTATGGGCCCTCGGTCGCGGATCTGGAGCATGCGCTGGCGCTGAACCCCAATAATTACGACGCGATCTACGCGCTGGGCACCATCTTTGAACAGTTCCGCGATCCCCAGAAT
Source organism: Phaeobacter sp. CC-HEC084 (assembly GCF_059429255.1). NCBI lineage: Bacteria > Pseudomonadati > Pseudomonadota > Alphaproteobacteria > Rhodobacterales > Roseobacteraceae > Phaeobacter > Phaeobacter sp. CC-HEC084. The sequence continues at coordinate 2,221,504 of NZ_JCAIJQ010000002.1, read as the reverse complement.
GCCTATGCCGCCTATTTGCGCGCCAAGGCTATACATCCGACGCATCAGGAAGTAACCAAGGCGCTCGACCGATTGGCGCCCTTGGTCGAGGGCAAGGAACTCTAGGCCCCGACCGGGGCAGGGGCGGTGCTATGGCAAACGCATCACGGGTGACGGCGGTCCTGGGACCGACCAACACCGGCAAAACCCATTACGCAATCGACAGGATGCTGGGGTATCGGACGGGGATCATGGGATTCCCGCTGCGGCTGCTTGCGCGCGAGGTCTATGACAAGATCGTCGCGGCGCGCGGCCCGTCGGTGGTGGCGCTGCTGACCGGTGAAGAGCGGATCGTGCCGCCGCGCGCGCAATACTGGATTTGCACCGTTGAGGCGATGCCGGAGGGGATGGGCTGTGACTTCCTCGCCATCGACGAAATCCAGCTTTGCGCCGATCCGGAACGAGGCCATGTCTTTACCGACCGGCTGCTGCGGGCGCGAGGCACCCATGAGACGCTGTTTCTGGGCGCCGATACCATGCGCGGGCCGATTCAAGCGCTGGTGCCGGGTGTGGAATTCGTGCGCCGGGAACGGATGTCCGATCTTGTCTATGCCGGATCGAAGAAAATCAGCCGGATGCCGCCGCGCACCGCTATTGTCGGATTCTCGGTCGATAACGTTTATGCAATCGCCGAGCTGATCCGCCGTCAAAAGGGCGGCGCCGCGGTGGTGATGGGGGCGCTCAGCCCGCGCACCCGTAACGCGCAGGTGGCGCTCTATCAGAATGGAGAGGTCGACTACCTGGTGGCTACCGATGCCATCGGCATGGGGCTGAACCTTGATATCGACCATGTCGCCTTTGCCTCGACCTCCAAATTCGATGGCCGCCGCATGCGGCCGCTGGCAGCAAACGAGCTGGCCCAGATCGCAGGCCGCGCCGGGCGCGGGATGAGCCACGGCTCCTTCGGGGTGACCGGCGATGCCCGCCCGCTGGATGAAGGCACGGCGCAGGCGATCATGGAGCACCGTTTCACGCCGCTGAAAAAGCTGAACTGGCGCTCCTCCGCGCTGCAATTCGGTACTGTCGAGGCGTTGATCCGCTCGCTTGAGGCAGCGCCGCAGGATGAATTCCTGATGAAGGCGCGCGAGGCCGATGACCTTGGCGCGCTGAAAGCATTGTCGCAGGATCCCGATATTCTGGCCCGGACTACCAATGCGCCTTCCGTGCGGCTGTTGTGGGATGTCTGCCGGATTCCCGATTTCCGTGGTATAAGCCATGCCGAACATGCGTCGCTGTTGCGGGGGATCTTCAATCACCTGCATGGCGGCGGCGTCGTGCCCGACGATTGGCTGGCCCGACAGATCAAGCGGATCGACCGGACGGACGGAAATATCGATGCCTTGTCCAAACGGTTGGCATTTATCCGCACATGGACCTATGTGGCACAAAGGAAAGGCTGGCTGCGTGACGAAATCCATTGGCGGAATGAGACTCGCGCTGTAGAAGACAGGTTGTCGGACGCATTGCACGAACGTCTGACTGAAAAATTTGTGGACCGGCGCACATCCGTGCTCTTGCGCCGGCTCAAGCAGAAGGAGGCCCTTTTGGCCGAAGTGAATGACAAGGGTGAAGTGACCGTCGAAGGCGAATTCGTCGGACGGCTCGAAGGGTTCCGGTTCTCGCCTGACAAGGGCGCAGAAGGTGCTGAAGCGAAGGCGTTGAAATCCGCGTCTTTGCAGGCGCTCGCTCCGCATTTTCATCTGCGGGCAGACCGGTTCTACAATGCGCCCGATACCGAAATTGATTTTACCGAACAGGGTGGCCTCATGTGGGGCGATAGCGCCATCGGCAAATTGGTCGCCGGTGCCGATCCGCTGACCCCTGGCGTGCAGGTCTTTGTCGACGATGCAGCCGGGACCGAGGTTGCGCAAAAGGTCGAACGCCGCCTGCAGCATTTCATCTCCCGCAAGGTCCAGTCGCTGTTTGAACCGCTGCTGAACCTGCAAAAGGACGAGGAACTGAACGGGCTGGCCCGTGGTTTTGCCTTCCGCATGGTCGAGGCGCTGGGCCTGCTGCCCCGCCACACCGTCGCGCAGGAGGTCAAGGATCTGGACCAGGACGCCCGTGGCGCGCTGCGCAAGCACGGTGTGCGGTTCGGTCAGTTCACCATCTTCATGCCGCTGCTGCTGAAACCGGCGCCTACGCGTCTGCGTCTGGTGCTGTGGTCGCTGGCAAACGGGCTGCAGGACTTCCCCGAGGCACCGCCTCCGGGTCTGGTGACCGTGCCCGCGCTGAAAGACGCACCGCAGGGCTATGACACCATGTCCGGCTACCGCGAAGCGGGTGAGCGGATGATCCGCATCGATATGCTGGAACGCCTGGCCGACATGCTGCGCGCCGAAGACAGCCGCGGTGGTTTCGAAGCCAAGCCCGACATGCTGTCGATCACCGGCATGACGCTGGAGCAATTCGCGGACCTGATGCAGGGCCTTGGCTATCGCGCCGAAAAGGGCGAACGCGAAAAGGTCAAACCGGCGGATGCAGTTGTCGCTGAAACCGGCACGCCCGCGGCAGGCCAGCCTGTCATGGATGCTGCGGCGGACGCGGAAAATACCCCGGCCGCTGCGCCTGCGGGTGAGGGCGCTGCGCCTGCCGCAGATGTCGTGCCTGAAGCCGCCGCCATCGCCGACGAAGGTGTGGCGCCGGTTGCGGAAACCGGTTCGGATGCTACAGCGGAAGAACCCGTGCCTGAGGTCGCCGAGAATGAAACCCCGGTGGGTGAAGCGGCAGATGCCTCTGTCGAGGCGCCTGAAGTCGAGATCTTCTATACTTTCACCTGGGGCGGTCGTGCCCGTCAGGGCGGCAACCGCGGTCAGCGCCGTGGCCAGCAAGGCCAGGACGCCCGTGGCAATGCCGGTGGCGGCAAGGGCAAACCCCGCGGTGCCAAAGGCGGCGCTGGTGGCGGCAAACCCGGTGGCAAGAAAGGCGGACGTCCTCAGCAGCAGGGCGGCAAGACCTATTCGGCCCGCCCGCCGAAGAAGGAAAAGAAGATCGATCCCGACAACCCCTTCGCCGCGGCGCTGATGGGGCTGAAACAGGGCGACTGATCCGGCCATGCAGGAGGGCGCGGCAAAGATCCGTATCGATAAATGGCTGTGGCATGCGCGGTTTTTCAAAACCCGCAGCCTGGCCGCGAAACAGGTCAGCGCCGGTCACGTCCGCCTGAATGCCGACAAGATCTCGAAACCGGCTCAGAACGTCACCCCGGGTGACGTTCTGACCTTTCCGCAGGGGCGGCAGATTCGGGTTGTCCGGGTCGAAGCCATCGGCGAACGGCGCGGACCGGCGCCCGAGGCGCAAACCCTGTATTTCGATATGACCGAAAAGCAGGAAAGCGTTCCGGCCAATCCGCGCTTTGAGGGAAAGGGCCGCCCTGATAAGAAATCTCGTAGGGCGCTTGATCTTACCCGCAGGGGCGACATCCATTGACATCTTGAAGATGGCGCCGCTCTGGATTAGCTAGACGCCAAACAGAAAACGGGACCTGGCACTATGACCTATGTCGTTACGGAAAACTGCATCGCCTGCAAATACACCGATTGTGTTGAGGTCTGCCCTGTAGACTGTTTCTACGAAGGCGAGAACACGCTAGTCATCCACCCGGATGAATGCATTGACTGCGGTGTCTGTGAACCGGAATGCCCAGCCGACGCGATCCGCCCAGATACCGAGCCGGACATGGACAAATGGGTTGAGTTCAACCGCAAGTATTCCGAGATGTGGCCGGTGATCGTCTCCAAGAAAGACCCGATGCCCGGCGCAGAAGACCGCGACGGCGAAGAGGGCAAGATGGAGAAATACTTCTCCGAAGCTCCTGGCGAGGGCGGCTGAGCAGGCGAGCTCTGCCAGTTGATCCTCTGGTTTTCACGCGATTCGCGGGCTTTTGCCTCATTTGGGTGTGGCGGCGTGTGAAACGCATGGATCAGGTCCGAATCGCCTATAACACGCAGGTGTTTGCCCGGCGTTGTAAGGGTGCCTTCCGAATACCCCGATTTTGTGGTATGATCTTCCTCTGAGATGAACAGAACACGAGATGTTGCCCGACTGTTTGAATGCCCATTCATGCATTACGGGCAGATTTTCTGCGACTATCGCGTGGCGCGCGGATCACTGTAAGTGAGCCGGTGACCACTCTTTGTCGTTGTCGTGCCGGAACATGCATCCGGCTTATTGCGAGGAAAGACCTGTATGACAAAATCGAAGAAGCTCGAATTCCGCCCCAATGAGTATGTGGTTTACCCGGCGCATGGTGTCGGCCAGATCATCTCGATCGAGGAGCAGGAAGTGGCCGGCTTTGCGCTGGAGCTTTTCGTAATCACCTTTGAAAAGGACAAGATGACCCTGCGAGTGCCGACCAACAAGGCGGTCGAAGTGGGCATGCGCTCGCTCAGCTCTCCCGATGTGATCAACCAGGCCATGAAGACCCTCAAGGGCAAGGCCAAGGTCAAGCGCGCCATGTGGTCCCGCCGCGCGCAGGAATACGAACAGAAGATCAACTCCGGCGATCTGATCGCCATCGCCGAAGTGGTCCGCGACCTGCACCGCACCGACGATCAGCGTGAACAAAGCTATTCCGAGCGTCAGCTTTATGAGGCGGCGCTGGAGCGTCTGACCCGCGAAGTGGCTGCCGTTGCCGATGGTGACGAAATCTCGGCCGCCAAACAGGTGGATGAGGTTCTGACCTCACGCGCTGCTGCGGCCTGAGGCTGCCGGAAACAGCCGGACACCGAAAGACACATGCAAAAACAAAGGGCCGCGCCGGGTTGCGCGGCCCTTTGTTTTTCCGGATGTTCTGTTGAGCCGGGATTGGGGTAGAGCAGGGGCACAGCGGGCATGCAGAACCTGAAGAAACGCATCAACACCCTTTACGAGGGCGCCTCGCCCGGTGCGGTGCGGTTCCGCTATGGCATCATTATCTTTGATGCGCTGTCGATCCTGTTCTTCATTGCCACGGCGCATGTCGATCATGGCCCGATGCTGATCGCGATCAGCCAGCTGCTCGGCGTTATCATCGGGCTGGATCTGGCGGCGCGGCTGTGGATCGCCCGTAACCGCAAGGCCTTCCTGTGGCAGATCTATACGCTGGCCGATGTGACGGTGATCATGACCCTGCTGCTGGATCCGTTGTTCTCCGGCAGCCTGGCTTTTTTGCGGATCCTGCGGGCGCTGCGGCTTATCCATTCCTACCATCTGCTCCGCGACCTGCGCCGCGACAGCGAGTTCTTTCGCCGTAACGAGGATGCGCTTCTGGCGGGGGTCAACCTCTTCGTGTTCATCTTTGCCACCGCCATGGCGGTGCTGATCTTCTTTATCGATGAGACTCAGACCCAGTCGCCCTATGTGGATGCGCTCTATTTCACCGTTGCGACGCTGACCACGACCGGGTTTGGCGATATCACCATGGCCTCTCCGGCGGGGAAGATGTTTTCGGTCTTTGTCATGGTGGTGGGCGTGGCGCTGTTCGTGCGGCTGGCGCAGGCGATCTTTCAGCCGCAGAAGGTGCGTTATACCTGTCCTACCTGTGGCCTGACGCGGCACGATATCGACGCGGTCCATTGCAAGCATTGCGGCGAACAGCTGAAGATCCTGACCACCGGCGTCGAGTGACCCCTCAGAGCGCCAGCAAAACCAGCAGGCCCGTAAGCTCGCACAGTTGCTGGGTCGCGCCCAGAATATCGCCGGTCTGACCGCCGATCTTGGCCCGCGACAGCGCGCCAAGACCTGCCGTGACCAGCGCCATGATCACGGCCACGGCCAAGAGCTGCGACAAGGCGATGAATGGCAGCGCCAGACCCAGTGCCAGAACCCCGCCCAGCAAAACGGGCAGGGCGCGGGGGCGCCCGACGCTGCGGGACAGGCCATCGGCGCGCGCATGGGGCAGGGCGTACATCAGAACCGGCATGGCAGCCCGGCTGAGCATGGCCAGCGCCAGCAGCGGCCAGGGGCCTGCGGTCTCCAAAAGGGCGGCCAGCGCCACCCAGCGCAGCCCCAGCCCAAGGATCAGCGCCAGCACCCCATAGGTGCCGATCTGGCTGTCCTTCATGATCTCTAGCCGACGTGCCTGCTCGAACCCGCCCCACAGCCCATCGGCAGTGTCGGCTAGGCCATCCTCGTGCATGGCGCCGGTCAGCAGGATCTGCACTGCCAGCGCTAGCCCGGCGGCAACCAACGGCGGCAGGCCAAGCGTGAGGGCCAGGCTGGCCGCAATCGCGGCGGGCAAGGCGACGGTGACGCCCACCAGCGGAAAGGCCCAGACCGCTGCCGATTGCCGTTTGAACGTCTCTGCCGACAGGTGCGGCAGGGGCAGGCGGGTCAGCAGAACCAGCGCCAGGGGAATGTCGGCTGCGCGGATGTCGGTTTTTCGCATTTGCGGGCCTCTTGCGGGACTTGCAGCGGGGGGGCGAGCGGTTAAACAGGTGCCCAACCGCTTTACCCGCGTACCGTAACCCTATGCAACGAGGCTGATCCATGCTGCCCCAGATATCTTCTCTTGATGACTTTCGTGCCCAGCTTGGTGCGGCACCGGCAGTAGATGCCTCCGCAACGCAGGGCGCCGAGGCGCGCAATGGGCAGCTGACCAAACCACCCGGGGCACTGGGGCGGCTGGAGGACCTTGCGATCTGGTATGCGGGCTGGCGCGGCAGCGACCGACCGGCCATAACCGCGCCGCAGGTGATCGTCTTTGCCGGTAATCACGGCGTGACGGCGCAGGGTGTGTCGGCCTTCCCGGCCGAGGTGACCGCCCAGATGGTCCTGAATTTCGAACATGGCGGGGCGGCGATCAATCAGCTCGCCGAATTCGCCGGAGCGCGCATGGATGTGCATGCGCTGGACCTTGACCGGCCAACGCAGGATTTCACCAAGGCCCCCGCGATGAGCGAGGCTGAGCTGCTCAGCGCCTTGCAGGCGGGTTGGGAGGCGGTGGACCCCACGGCGGATCTGCTGGTGGTGGGCGAAATGGGCATCGGCAACACCACCGCCGCGGCGGCCCTGTCCTGCGCGTTGTTCGGCGGCGCTGCAGCCGACTGGACCGGGCGCGGCACCGGCGTCGATGATGCCGGGCTGGCCAACAAGAGCCGGGTGGTGGCCGAAGGTGTCGCCCTGCATGGCCCCCAGATCAAGGATGGTCTGGATGCGCTGGCATGTCTTGGCGGGCGTGAGATTGCCGCCATGGCCGGTGCCATCGCGGCGGCCCGGATGCTGCGCATTCCGGTGATCCTGGATGGCTATATCTGCTGTTCCGCAGCAGCCTGCCTGCTGAAAACGCATGAGGGTGCGCTCGATCATGCGGTGGCGGGCCACAAGGGCGCAGAGGCGGCGCATGTGATGCTGCTGGACAAGCTGGGCAAGGAACCGCTGCTGACACTGGGACTGCGCCTTGGCGAAGGCTCTGGTGCGGCTCTGGCGATTCAGATCCTGAAGGGCGCAATCGCCTGCCACAGCGGCATGGCGACCTTTGCAGAGGCGGGCGTTACCGACGGCTGATGGCCCATCAGCCGGGCGATCTGGCCGGGATCAGGAGGACTTTTGGTCCTTCTGCTCGGCCAGTTCCAAGAGGGCCGTCTCCAGATCCTTTTCCAGCTCGCGCGCGCGGGCGATATAGGCCTTGTTTTCACTGGCCGGAGTGCCGGGCACCCAGTGCTTGGCCAGCTCGCGGATGGTCAGGCGATCATGGGCATAGAAGGTCTGTTCCGCCTGCGCGGCCTCATATTCGCTGAGGCCGATCCGCTCCAGCACGTAACGCCCGGCACGCAGGGAGCTATCGAACATTTCCCGCACGATGTCATTGGCACCGGCTTGATACAGATCGAAAACGTGATGCCGGTCATAGGCCCGGGCGATGATGTGGATATCGGGGTAGTTGCGCCGTACATAGTCCACCAGTTTCACGGTGTTCTCCGGATCATCCAGCGCCACCACAAGGATCTTGGCCTTCGCAATGCCGGCGGCCTTCAGCAGCTCGGGCCGGGTCGGATCGCCAAGAAAGCTTTTGACGCCGAAACGGCGCATCAGTTGAACGGCTTCCATGTCGTTGTCGAGCAGCACCGTCTTGAAGCCGCTGGCGCGGACCAGCCGGTTGACGATTTGGCCAAATCGGCCGATGCCGGCAATGATCACGGGGCCTTCCTCGTCGATTTCATCCGGGGCATGCTCCACCCGCGCCTCGCCCAACCGTTTGGACAACAGGTCATAGGCAATGAACAGCAGCGGCGTGATCAGCATCGACAGGGCGATGATCAGCAACAGTTTTTCCGACAGGGCGGGTGGGATAACGTTGAGCTGCCGGGAAAAGGCAAGCAGCACGAAGCCGAACTCACCTGCTTGCGCCAGCCCCAGTGTGAACAGCCAATGCGCCCGGCGGCGCAGGCCGAAGGCGCGGCCGACGAAATAGAGCACCAGCCCCTTGGCGACGATCACCAGCAACGCGAGGCCGATCAGATCGCCGGGGCTGGCGAGGAACAGGCGGTAGTTGATCCCGGCGCCGACGGTGATGAAGAACAACCCCAGAAGCAGGCCCTTGAAAGGGTTGAGGTCGCTTTCCAGCTCGTGCCGGAACTCGGAGTTGGCCAGAACCACACCGGCCAGAAAGGCACCAAGCGCCGGGGACAGGCCGACCAGCGTCATCAGGAAGGAGATCCCGACAACGATCAGCAGCGCCAGCGCGGTATACATTTCCCGCAGGTTGGAGGCATGAATAAAGCGGAACAGCGGTCGGGTCAGATAGATCCCGGCCAGGATGATAAAGGCAACCGCGGCAATGGTGATCAAAGTCACGGCCCAGCCGGGCATGCCTTCGACCAGAGACAGCGAGCCATGCCCACCGTCGTGACCGGCCTCGGCGGCGCGCTGGATCGACCCGTCGGAGCCGATCTGCGGGCCACCGGTGGTCGCCAGCAGCGGCAGGAAAGCAAGGATCGGAATGACGGCGATATCCTGCGTCAGCAGCACCGAGAAGCTGGCCCGCCCGCCGCCGGTCTGCATCAGGCCCTTTTCTGACAGGGTCTGCAGCACGATCGCGGTCGAAGAAAGCGATAGCGCGAGGCCGATTGCAAGGCTCACCTGCCAAGGCTCCCCGGCGGCCATGGCAGCGCCCATCAGGGCCAGGGTACTGAACAGGACTTGCAAACCGCCAAGACCCAATAGCTTGTGCCGCATGGCCCAGAGTGCCCGCGGCTCAAGCTCCAGGCCGATCAGGAACAGCATCATCACGACGCCAAATTCGGCAAAATGCTGCAGGTCCTGGGTTTCAGAGCCGACAAAGCCGAAGACTGGTCCGATTAGGATGCCGGCTGCAAGATATCCCAGCACCGAACCGAGCCCCAAGCGCGCTGCGATGGGGACCGCGATGACGGCGGCGGCGAGGTAAATCGAGGCTTGGTAGAGAAACGCGTCCATGCCGAAGGTATGGCAAGCGACAGCCGCCTTGGCAACGGGTTAGGGCAGCTTGGGGATGTAGGCCGGGCCTATTGCGCCTGTTCCGCGACAGGCCCGGGCATGGTGTTATTTCTCGTGGATGCGGATGTCGCCGGACAGTTTCTCGATCCGCTCCAGCCGCTCGGAAATCCGGCGCTGGAAGACGCCAAGCTGGTCGATGATGTCCGACAACGTTTCGCCCGATTCCGGGAGGCGTGCGCTTTCGATCTTGCACAGCACCCGGGTCGAGCTGAGGCCAAGGAACTGGCGGTGCATGACCTGGCAGGCGTGCATGATTCTGTCTGCTTCGCGGTTGACGTCTTCCTGGCCCACGCGTTTGCGGTCCAGCTGGTCATTCACGATCTGCTTCAGAACGGCGCGCTCATGCGCCATATCGATCTCGCCCAGGGCGCGGCGTTCCATGCTCAGCTGTTGGTCGCACTCCTGCAGCATGCGGGTGATGCATTGCACCATCAGGCTGGTGTTGACGGTGGATTTGATGGTGGCAAAGGTGCTGTTTTCGCCCATCACATGGGCGGCGAACCAATCGGACATCTCTCGCGACATGGAACCGTAGTTCTGGGACAGGACGGTGACTGGACCGCCGGCGGGCTCGATACGCGATGCAATGACCCGCAGATTGTGGGGGATCGTGTGCATAGCGTCGAAATCCTTGACCAGACCTTCGGTCTGATCAACCAGGACCTGGGCGTTGTCGAGCATTCGGGCAAGCGCCAGCAGCGTTTCGTCCACCGGGTTCCCGAGGGCCGCATCGCGGGCCTTGAATTCCTCGCACAGAGCATGGGCTGCGAATTGATCGTAGTCTTCAAACCCTTTGCTGCGCACCCATTCCATCATGATCTCGGCGCTTTCGTCGGGGGAGAGGCCTTCCTGCTCTTCCGCTAGGCGCATCGTCTCGTAGATGGTCTGTACCTCCTCAAAGACCGGGCTGGTCGGCTTGATCCTGGCGGAGAGATAGCCATCCTTGTGGGGCACCACGACGGCGAAGACCCAATAGTACAGGCCGTCCTTGGCCAGGTTCTTGACATAGGCGCCGATGGTTTTGTCGGCCTTGATGGTGTCCCAGAACAGCTTGAACACGCCACGTGGCATATCCGGGTGGCGGATCACCTTGTGCGGTGCGCCGATCAGTTCAGGCCAATCGTAATCGGCAACCCGCCGGAAAATATAGTTTCCGGCCTCAATAACTCCGCGCTTATCGGTGCGAGAGAAGAACACTTCGTTCAATTTGAACGGGGCTTCTCCGCTGGACGGGCGGGTTTCAATACGGCGGTCGACAAATGACATTAGGTGTTCCCAGCTTTAGGCATGCGCAATGCATCTTTAGCGTGAGAATCTTCCCGTATCGTTAAGTCGGGAGGGGCGCATCGCGTTTTAACTGCGCCATTACGATCTGGCTTTGCACCCGCGCAACGGCTGGGTGTGTCAGCAGAACATCGTGGATCAGCGTGTTCAGCGCCTCAAGGTCGCGGCAATAGACCCTCAGCAGGTAGTCGGCCTCGCCGGTCATGGTCCAGGCTGAAGTGATTTCGGCCCGGGTGCTGACCAGCCGGGCAAAGCTGGCCGATTGTTCCGGGCCGTGGCTGCCCAGATGCACCTGTACAAATCCTTGCACCGCGAGCCCCAGTTTCGCCGCATCCAGCCGCGCCGCGTAACCCTGGATATACCCTTCGGCCTCCAGCCTTTGCCGCCGCCGTCCGGCCTGACTGGGTGACAGGTTCAAAAGCTCCCCCAGCTCCTGTGCTGTGAGGTGGGCGTTCTTCTGCAACGCGGCCAGAAGGCGGGTGTCGGTAGAATCGAGCATATGCGTGGTATTCCCGAAAAGATTGGAAAGCATGCGGTCATTGCGCATGAAATCCTAGCAAGAGGTCGATGAATGCGCAAACACTGCGTATCGAACGCGCTATCTTTAGAGCAGAATTGAAACGCGCAATCAGGAGGAGCACCCATGGGACCGTTCCCGCATAATGCCCCGAAATCCGTCATCAGCGAAGAGAACCCCGCAGGCACCGATGGTTTTGAATTCGTCGAATTCGCCAGTCCGGAGCCGCAGGAGCTGCGCGACCTTTTCACCAAGATGGGCTACGAGCTGGTGGGCCGCCACAAGACCAAGCCGGGGATCGAGCTGTGGCAGCAGGGCGATATCACCTATATCCTGAACGCCGAAAAGGGCAGCTTTGCCGAGAAGTTCGTCGAAGAGCACGGCCCCTGCGCCCCTTCGATGGGCTGGCGCGTTGTGGATGCGCAAAAGGCATTTGATCACGCTGTTGCCAAGGGCGCCGAGCCTTATGAAGGCGATGACAAGACCATGGATGTGCCCGCGATCAAGGGCATCGGCGGCTCGCTGATCTACTTCATCGACCAGTACTATGAGACCTCGCCCTACAACGAGGAATTCGAGTGGCTGAAACAATCCAAGCCGCGCGGCGTGGGGTTCTATTATCTCGATCACCTGACCCACAATGTCTACAAGGGCAACATGGACAAGTGGTTCAAGTTCTACGGCGAGTTGTTCAACTTCAAGGAAATCCGCTTTTTCGACATCGAAGGCAAATTCACCGGTCTTCTGAGCCGCGCGCTGACCTCGCCTTGCGGCCGCATCCGTATCCCGATCAACGAGGATCGTGGCGAGACCGGCCAGATCGTCGCCTACCTGAAAAAGTACAAGGGCGAAGGCATCCAGCACATCGCCGTGGGCACCGAGAATATCTACGACTCCACCGACGAGATTTCCGAGCGTGGCATCAACTTCATGCCGGCCCCGCCGGAAACCTACTATGACCTCAGCCATGACCGCGTCGTGGGCCACGAAGAGCCGATCGAGCGCATGAAAAAACACGGCATCCTGATCGATGGCGAAGGCGTCGTGGATGGCGGTGAGACCAAGATCCTGCTGCAGATCTTCTCCAAGACCGTGATCGGCCCGATCTTCTTCGAATTCATCCAGCGCAAGGGCGACGATGGCTTTGGCGAGGGCAACTTCAAGGCGCTGTTCGAATCCATCGAGCAGGAGCAGATCAACAACGGCGAAATCCAGGCCGCCGAGTAATCCGGCGCGGATCCGGGGCTGCCTTTGGCGGTCTCGCGGTCTGGTCTGATTGTGTAAAGAGTGATTGGACCGGCTCCTGTTTGGGAGCCGGTTTTTTCATGTCGGGAGCGCATGTGAATGTCCGGTAGAGGACATGATGCCAGGTGGTCAGCGCAACACTGGCTCTTGCATGCCTTCGTGAGGAGTTTTTGGGCGGGCAGGGAGGAACGGCGGAAAGAACCGGCTGCAGGCCAGTATTACTCGGGCATTTCCAGCGTGTGGTTGCGGCCGCTTTTCTGGTATTGCAGCCGGGCATCGCCGATGGCGACCACACGACCACCGTCGAGACGGTCGCCGACTTGGACCTTGCGATAGCGGCCACTCGGCAGGCGCACCAGTGCGCGACGGTCGGCAGAGGTGCCATAGACGCCGATCAGGTTCAGGCGGCGCAGGTTGATCGCATTGGTGATGGTGGCCTGCCGCGACACCGAGGCCGAGCTCGGCAGGCGCGGGGTGACGGTGGCAGGCACGGCTGCGGCGGTGGCCACGGCTGTTGTGCTGCGCTGAGCCCGGTCAACGATATTGGAGAAATTCGTCGGCCGCGCCCGCGGGGTGACAGAGGTGGCAACAGCCAGTGCCGTGGCGGGTTGGCTTTCCTGTTCTTCGGTCTTCAGCGAGGCCGGGCGGATGCGCGGGCGCAGGCTGGCCAGCTCGGCGCGGCTGCGCCCGCCCAGCTGTGCCCGTTCCACCTGTTCGGTGAGGTCGGCGGGCCGGGCACGCGGGCGCAGTTGCGACAGGGCTTCAAGCCGGGCCGCTTCGGCCTCAGCGGCTGCTGCCGCCTCGGCCACGGCGGGATCGATACGTTCCGGTGTAGGCGGTGGCACGACTGGCGGGCGGCCCAGGAAAACCATCACGCCGTCGGGGTTCACGGTGCCTTCGGGCGTGGCTTCGACGAGCCCGCGCCGATCCAGCGCGATGGCACTGCCTGCGGCGGCGGGAGAGCTGACGACATCCGGGGCGTCATCGGTGCTCGCATCCGGTTGCGGTGGCAGCGCGACGGCGTCCTGCGACAGGTCGGTATCGTCGATCGAGGCCACATAGATACCGTCCAGATCCACCACCGCCGGGACCTGCGCGATTTCGGGCACCGCCTGCCAGATGCCGGTGGCGGCATATTGCGCGGCCTGCTCCAAGGCGCGGTCTTCGGCGCTGAGAGCTTCAGGTTCTGTTTCGGTCGCGGTGTCATCCAGCACACCATCGGCGATGGCTTCGGGGTCAAGCCGTGCGGTCTCGATATCGGCTTGATCCTGCGCGTCTGCGGTACCGGGGGTGTCCTCGGTGTCGGGAAGGAAGGTCACACCCGGGTCCGGCTGGTCCGGCAGGGCGCTGACCTGCGGCGCAATGGGCCGGTCTTCGGTGTCTGCCGTCAATACATCTGCCGGTGTGGTTTCAGCAGGCTCCGCGGAGGCCAGCGGCACAGAAGGTGCTTCGTCCGGCATCTCTGGCACTGTGGTTTCTGCCGGAGTTGCATCGCCTGGCTGCGGTGCCTCTGGTTCCGCTGCCGGTTCCGGGGTGCTGCCACGCAGGGGGGTATCCTCGGCAGCGGGCTGATCCGAGAACCGGCCAAACAATCCGCCCGGGGACACATAGGCGAGCGCGGCGACGGTCACCATGAAAACCACCAAGAGGACCGTCAGGACCAGTCCCATGTTGCGCGGTTTTGCCGGGGCGCGGCTTGGTGCCGGTTTTCCGGATCCGGCTTTCTGTCCCAACAGGCGGGCCAGCAAACCCGGAACTGTGCTCTCGCTTTTGCCGCTTTGCGGCTGGCCTGGCGGTGGCGTGATCGGGGTTGCAGGCGCCGCGCTGGCAGAGTCGGGCTGTTTCTTAGAGACCGGAGCGGCAGGCCCCTCGGGGGTACCGGTTTTCTGCGGTCCCTGACCCCCTTTCTGAGCGGTGATCTTGTGATCGGCCACCGGCGTCGGTGCTGCGCGGGTGGCGCCAGCGAGGGCAGGGGCCGCAGCGCCGCTGTCGGCCTTCCGGCGCCGGGTGCTGAAACCCATGGCCGGTCCCTGATCTTCGCCGGGGTCTTCCTCTGCTGCGCCCTCGGCGCCAGCCTTCGCAGAGATTTCGACCCGCGGGGACTTATCCCCGGCAGTCTTGTCCTCGGGGCGTAGAGGCTGGGCCTCGGTCTTGCCATCATCGGGGGGGGGCGCCTGCGTATCAACAACGGAAACAGCGTCTTTGTCGGCGCCTTGGTCAGGGACACCCGGTTTTGCGGCTGGATTTTCCTCAACAGTCTCCGGGGCCGGTTCCTGAGATTCATCCGGCGCGCCTGCTGCAGGCGCTGCTTCGTCGGCGAGAACTGGGGTCGCCTCGGCGGGGGGCTCGGTTTCTTTTCCGGCAGGCTCGCTAATCTTCTTGGCCTGCGGCGCGCTCTTTTCGGCGGCTTTGGGCGCCCGCGGAATGACCGGCCCGATGTCGACAACCGCGATGCCATCCGGCTCAATCGGGGCGTCTCCGATCGCGGTGGAGGCGCCAAAGAACGGCTCCCCGAGAAAATCCATATCGCCGGGTACGGCCACGAAACTGGCCGGGATGAACCCGTGTTCCAGCGCGAAGCCTTCGGCCTCTTCCAGGGTTTCGCGGGCGACGGCTGCCACATGGGTCAGCGGCCCGTCTTCGGAGATATCAAAGGACAGATCCGCCACAGCGTAGGGCGTGGCGCCTTCCAGCGCCTTTTTCGCCATCTCGCGCCGGGTGGGAGCGTCGGCAGTACCGGTTTCAACGGTCAGATAACGGATCTGATCGTTCGGAATCACCACCTTGCAACAGGTGGAGCCGCCCTCCGCCAGCGCCTCCCCGGCTGTGCGCAGATCGGCCAACGCCCGAGGCAGATCCGGGTGGCTCAGCGGCACCTTGCCAATATTGCGCCAGCCGCCGGCGGCGCGGCGCAGAAAGGCAATGCCTTCCGAAGACAGAGAGAGAGCAAACCCCGGTTTCATAGTGCGGTCAAACCATCCAAATTCCATGTGCCCGGACCGCTAAGTGCCCGTCTGGCCTTGCGGGCAGACCTTAAAGCAGGAGTTCGCCGAGGAAAAGGAAAAGACGGGAAGAGCCCTTGTCTGTGGCAAGGAAACGCTCCCATCTTGGGGCACAACACAGGAGACGCTGAGATGAAGACGAAGGCGATACTTGCATCATTGATGATCTGGACCTGCTCCACCGGGGCGGTGCTGGCGGAGGCAGCGGGCCCGCGCCAGATCGTGGTCACCGGAGAGGCACACACCGAGGTTGCGCCGGACCGGGCCACCATCACTTTGGGCGTCACCGCCGAGGCGGAAGAGGCGGCTATAGCCATGCGTCAGGTGTCGGAGGACATGACGGCGGTGATTGCCGGGCTGCGTGAGGCGGGCATTGCCGCAGAGGACATGCAGACCCAATCGATTTCGATTGATCCGGTCTGGAGTGCCCGGCGCACATCCGATGGCCGGGAACAGCGCGAGATCACCGGGTTTGTTGCCAGCAATACGCTGGCGGTCCGGGTGCGGGAGCTGGATAATCTGGGACCGGTTCTGGACGGGGTACTTGCCGCCGGAGCCAATAATTTCAGAGGTTTGAGCTTTGGCGTTGCGGATTCCGCGGCGGTCATTGACCAGATCCGGGGCGATGCGGTGCGCGATGCCATCCGCAAGGCGCGGCAACTGGCCGAGGCGGCTGAGATGGAGCTGGGGCCGGTACGCTCGATTACCGAACATGGCGGCAGTGGCGGTCCGCGTCCGATGAAGATGATGGAAATGGCCCGCTCATCGTCGATGCCGGTCGAGGCCGGAAGCCTTGGTTTTGAACACAGCGTCTCGGTTGTCTTCGACCTGCGGGTGCCGGGGTTGGAATGACACTGGTAGCGGACAAAGTACGTGCCAGATATGAAAAGGCCGGGCGATTTGCCCGGCCTTTGTTGTGTTTGCAAACTGCGGCGCGGGATCAACCGCAGGCTTTGGTCAGGGCCTGATCCAGATCAGCGATCAGATCATCGGGATCTTCGATGCCGATGGAAATGCGCACTACGTTGGGGCCTGCACCGGCCGCTTCTTGCTGCTCGGGTGTCAGCTGGCGGTGGGTGGTCGAAGCCGAGTGGATGATCAGCGAGCGGGTGTCGCCGAGATTGGCCACATGGCTGAAGATATCCAGCGCATCGACCAGCTTGATACAGGCCTCATAGCCGCCTTTCACTGCGAAGGTGAACAAGCCGCTGGTGCCCTTGGGATAGCAGGCCAGCGCCCGTTCGTAATAGGGCGAAGAGGGCAGGCCGGCATAGGTCACATAATCAACGCGATCATCCTGCTCCAGCCAGCTGGCAACCTTGATGGCGTTGTCGCAATGGCGCTGCATGCGCAGGGACAGGGTCTCGATCCCCATCAGGGTGTAATGCGCCGCCTGCGGGTTCATCGTCATGCCCAGATCGCGCAGTCCGATGGCGATGCCGTGGAAGGTGAAGGCCAGCGAGCCGAAGGTCTCGTGGAACTTCAGCCCGTGATAGGCCGGTTCCGGCGCCGACAGGGAGGGGAACTTGTCCGAGGCGGACCAGTCGAAATTGCCGGAATCGATCACCGCGCCGCCGGTGACGGTGCCATTGCCGGTGAGGTATTTTGTGGTGGAATGCACCACCAGCGCGGCACCCTGGGCAATCGGGTTGCACAGGTATGGCGTGGCGGTGGTGTTGTCGACGATCAGCGGCACGCCAGCGGCGTCGGCCACATCGGCCAGGGCGCGGATGTCGGTGACATAGCCGCCCGGGTTGGCGATGGATTCGCAAAACACCGCGCGGGTGTTCTCATCAATGGCATCTCGCACGGCGTCCAGATCGTCGGTGTCGACGAAGGTCGCAGACCAGCCAAAGCGTTTGATTGTCTGGCTGAACTGGGTGACGGTTCCGCCATAAAGCCGGGTCGAGGCAACCACGTTGCAGCCCGGCGCCATCAGCGGGAACAGGGCCAGGATTTGCGCCGCATGGCCGGAAGAGCAGCAAACCGCGCCGACGCCGCCTTCAAGCGTCGCCAGACGTTCTTGCAGCACCGCAACCGTTGGATTGGTCAGGCGCGAATAGATATAGCCGACTTCCTGCAGGTTGAACAAAGCGGCCGCATGGTCCGCGTCGCGAAAGACGTAAGAGGTGGTCTGGTAAATCGGGGTCTGGCGGGCGCCAGTGGCCGGATCGGGTCGTGCACCGGCATGAATTTGCAATGTATCAAAGCCGTAGCTGGGGGCATCGGTCATATGTCTCTCTCCCTGAAATCGTGACTTGCCACAGGTGTAGGGCAGCACGGGCGCCCACACAACGCAAACCGGTGAAATCGGGACAGGCTACCTGCAACCCGCGCAGGTCGTGGGAAATTATTCCTAGCCTTTGCCGGGGAGGCCGTCGTGAGAAGGGGATGGCGCCTCTGGCATTGGCTCCGAAACACATGCGGTCCAAGTGAATGCAGCGCCGGGGCGGGGCCGCGGCGCTGCATGGGGGTATTCTTCGTGAGAAGCGGGCCTAGTGGAAAGAGGGGCCCTGATGCTCGATACCCTTGGAAGGGGTCTGCCCCCAGATCGGGGCGGCATCGGCGGCAAGAGCGGCATCCGCCTGCGGTGCGGGGCGCAGGTTCCAGGCCGGGTGCATCCAGACGGCAGCCTGATCGGCTACTTTTGTGCGCAGCTCGTCCTCATTGACCGACAGGCTCAGCTGTGCGGAATCATGCTGGGCGGTCACGGCAAACTGCAGCCCCGGCCAGGCCTTGGCGGGCTGATCCAGCAGATAGGCCGTTCGGCCCCAATGGCCGTCAGATGCCAGTCCGTTGTCCACCTGGATTCCCGGAGCCAGCTCCATCTCGAAGCTGACAAGAACGGCCTGCAGGGTGCCTGCCTCCGTGCAGGTCAGATCCGCCGTGGTGCGGGCCGGTTTGAGGCTGGGCCGGGTGAAATCGAAGTGGAACAGCTCCGTCGTCGGCCCCAGCGGGCGCAGGTTGCAGGCCGCGAAATCGTTCGGGGTGATCTGCGCAACGCGGGCAAAGTGGTGAAAGGCACTGAGATCAAAGCCTTCCGCCCGTTGCGGGCGCCACAGATCAAGCAACTGATCGCTTTCCACTGCTTGCGCCACCAGGGTACCGCGTTCGGGGATGGCGCGCGCCTCGGGCTTGGCCAGAGCGCCCATGGCATGGGTCAGTGTTGCCAGCGCGCCTTCGCCCAAAAGAACCGTGTCGACGATTTCCGAAATCACCACATCTGCCGCTTCTGGCATGTCCTCACCAATGACGATCTCATGCGACCATTTCGGGATCACGGTGATGCGGTCAGAGAGACCATTGTCAGCGATGACGCGGGTTGCGGCCTCGGCGATCAGCGGCTGCTGTTCGCAGGTGTAGACGTGTTTCGCCCCGGCGCGCGCGGCCAGCATCGCCGTCAGACCGGCGCCGCAGCCGATGTCCAGCACCACATCGCCCGGTTTTACCTTCGCTGCGATCGCCTTGGCATAGGCGCTGTTGCGGGCCGTATCCGCCAGCATCGGGAAATGCCAGCGCGGCACGAACATCTGGTGCAGCCGTTCCTGGAAAATCTGCGCCTCGTGGTTCCGGGGATCAAGCGCAAGGGCCTGGGACAGCATCTGCGACGTCCTGCGGCCCCCATCGGTCAGAGGCATGGATTTTGCGAGCTCTACAAGTTTCTCTGCGCCGTGCGCAACCTGAGAGGTGTTGTCCTGAGGCGAATGCGGCATCTGATTTTCGGCCAACTTTTAGATTTCCTTATTTGATGCAAATGCGATTGATCCCATATTGCGCAGACGCGTCTAACAAAGGGTAAAGCTGAACTAACGAAGCTGTGAATGCTTCATTGACTGCTGCCGCGTGTCTCGGCGCTCAGACCGGCCTGATCGGCATGGGGTGTCCATTTGATCGCGGTCCGGCGCTGAGATGTTTTTGCTCTGAATGCTGTGCGGGACAGGGGAGAGCACAGCGCGTGATCGGTCCACCCATAGCCCCTCTGCGATGCCCATGCTGCCGAGCCGACAAGGAGAACGATCCGTTCACGGCTGACCTTTGAGACGCAGATACGTCAACATCGCCTCCGACAGCGTCAGAACATCATACGTGACAGAGGCGTCTTCCGACGAGAGAGGAGCTTGCGGGGTCAGACTATGCCGAAGAAAGTGGTTGCCTGGGAGTTCCGCATCCTGAGTGCGGAGACGATACTAGCTTTCGTGGAGTTTGAAGGCAGCCCTGTTTGCCCGCGAGAGAGCGATAACGCGGGACCTGGTCCGCGGGGAGTAGGAGATTTTTCCCGAAGAGTAGTGCTGTCGGAGGTCCACCGGCATATGGGGGGTAAGTAGTAGATACCTTCCTTCACGAAGACATAGCTGTGCGAAATGGTCTCCAATTTGTTCTACGCCTCGCCTTGATCAGGCTAAAAGCTAACGTAAAACAATATCTTATATGAAGGAGTGGTGCCCCCACACGGACTCGAACCGCGGACCTACTGATTACAAATCAGTTGCTCTACCAGCTGAGCTATAGGGGCGCTGCCGGGGAATTAGCGATATTGGGCGCAGCCTGCAAGATGGAAAACGCAAGCAATGCGCAATTCCTGCGTCTTGTCTGTGCAGGCCACTGGCCGCGCGCGCCTGCCGGGCATAGGGCGCTTCGTTTGACCTTTGAACGCAGGCGGAGTAAGCCTTTAACCCGTTAAATCATCGCACAAGCAAGGCCCCGATTTCATGCAGGTCATCCTCCACGTGGGTGCACATGGCACCGAAGAAGACCGGTTGCTGAAGACACTTTTGAACAACAAGGAGGCGGCGGCGAAACGCGGTGTCGCTATTCCCGGTCCCGGAAAGTACCGTTACCTGCTGAAGGATTGCATGGGGGCGCTTCTGACTGGAACTCCGGCGCCGGACTCTGGCGAGGTCCTTTGGGATTCGATCCTGGAGCAGGAACATGCAGACCGGGTGATCCTGTCCAACCCGCATTTCTTCGGCTCGCAGCGGCAGGCGCTTGAGGGGCATAACTTCTACCCCGAAGCGGAAATGCGTATGGGGGCGCTTGCGCGGCTGTTCCCGGAAGATCAGCTGGAAATCCATATGGGGCTGCGCGATCCCGGCAGCCTGTTGCCGACCCTTCTGGCGGATGCCAGTC
The DNA here is from genome assembly GCF_059429255.1 of Phaeobacter sp. CC-HEC084. Classification (NCBI taxonomy): domain Bacteria; kingdom Pseudomonadati; phylum Pseudomonadota; class Alphaproteobacteria; order Rhodobacterales; family Roseobacteraceae; genus Phaeobacter; species Phaeobacter sp. CC-HEC084. The sequence continues at coordinate 2,200,834 of NZ_JCAIJQ010000002.1, read as the reverse complement.
CGCAGCGTGTCGATCAGGTTCTGCAAAGCAGCGACCCGGCGACCCTGCGCTGGTCGAACCTGCTGCTGCGCCTGCGTACCGCGGTGCCGGATGTGCCGATAACCGTCTGGTGTTACGAGGATATGCCGCTGATCTGGGCGCAGATCCTGCGGCAGATGATGGGCTTTAATTCGGAAGAGCGGATTTCGGGAGGTATGGATCTGCTGTCCTCGATCATGTCCACCGAAGGCATGAAACGGCTGCGCGCCTATCTGCATGAACACCGGGACATGACCGAGGCGCATAAACAGCGGGTGATCGCCGCCTTCCTAGGCAAATATGCCATCGACGAGGCGATCGAAGAGGAAATCGATCTGCCGGGCTGGACCGAGGATCTGATGGACACCCTGTCAGACCTCTATGAGGAAGATCTGGAACAGATCGCACAGATCCCCGGCGTGACCCTGCTGTCGGCCTGATCCGGGGCCATTGGCCCGGGGCCCGTCTGCTCAGGGGCTGGCCGGTTGCCCTTGCCGGTTCACGGTCTGGGTCTCGACCGTCATATCATCATAGGTAAGCTCGATCGTGATCGTCTCGACGCTGCCTGGGGCAAAGGCGCGGTAGGGCAGGCCGTCTTCCTCATGAATGGCGTTCGGGGCGGCCTGATCCAGATGGCAGGGCGGCAGAGGCCAGATTTCCGGGCCGCCATCGTTGATCGATAGCCGGATCCGTGCCAGCCCGCAGCGCCAGGACCACAGGTGGGTGACATAGACCAGATCCTGCCCGTTGAAATCCCGGACCGAGATCCAGTTGGCGCGGGTGGCTGCCAAGATCGGCTTGACCTCTGCCGCGGTGGTAAAGGGCGGATCGGCCAGGGCGGGCGTGGCCAGTGTCAGGGCACAGGCCAGCGGAACCAGAAGATTTCGGGACAGGGGGGTAAACATCATACTCTTTCCTTCAACATGAGGGCCTTCAACAAAACGGGCCATTTAGCATAGCAGAGCATTGCGAAGACGCCCCCTTTGCAACAGCGTCCAGAGCCAGCACGCCCGGCGGGGCAGAATAGTTTTGACCCTGTCTGCATGGGATTATACTGAAGAAATGCACCCCGCACAGCCATCTTGAGCAGGCGGGCAAAGAGGTTTCAGATGGCAGAGCAGCCGCCCTTCAACATCGTAATCGTCGCTCAGAACGGCAGGTTGCAATACGAGGCGATCCTGTTTGCGGCCTCGCTCCGCCATGCCTCGCCCGGGTTCACAGGCCGCCTGTTCGTGGCTACGCCCCGGCCCGGTCCGCTGTGGAAAAAGGATCCGTCTTTGCGCAGCCAGCAGGTTCTGTCGGTGCTGGAAAGGCTTGGCGCAGAGATCCTGCCCTTTGACAGTCAGCTGTTCGGGGAAAACTATGCCTATGGCAACAAGATCGAGGCCTTGCAGGCATTGCCCGAGGGCGAGCCATTCGTGTTTTTCGATAGCGACACGCTGATCACCGGTGAGCTCTCCGAGGTGCCGTTCGATTTCAGCCGCCCCTCGGCCTCTTTGCGCTGCGAAGGGACCTGGCCCAAGCCAACGCTTTATGGGCCGGGCTACACCGGGATCTGGCGGGCACTTTATGACCGCTTCGGGCTCGATTTCGAAAGCAGCCTCGATCTGTCGCAGCCCGAGGGATACTGGCGGCACTATCTTTATTTCAACGCGGGATTCTTCTACGGCGCTTGCCCGCGCCGGTTTGGCGCGCGCTTTGCCGAATATGCCACCTCGATCCGGGATGATCTGCCAGTCGAACTGGTCGGCCAGTCGCTGGATCCCTGGCTGGATCAGATCGCGCTGCCTTTGGTGATCCATTCCTTTGGTGGTGGGCGCGATGCGTTGCCTTCGGGGTATCTTGATGGGCAGACCAGCTGTCATTATCGGCTGTTTCCGCTGCTCTATGCGCGCGAAACCGATTGCGTCATTAAGGTCCTGCACGAGGCATCGGCCCCGAACTGGATCAAGAAGGTGCTGAAAACCTACGAGCCGATGAAGCGGATGATCTATCAGGGGCGGGGCGAAAAGGTCCGTGCGCTGTTTGATCAGGCGAACCTTCCACGGCGTGAACAGGCGATCCGCAACCGCATCAAATCCGAAGGTCTGTGGATGCGCTGATGACCCAAGGTCGCGCGGGTCAACAGACGCGGGCGATCTGGTCGCGCAGCCAGACGTGCATCGCTGAATGATGGGTACGCGATGTCCAGGTCAGGTCGATTTCGAACTGCCCGGGAAAGGGGCAGGGCGCGGCCTGAACCCTATCCTTGAAATGTTCGGCCAGCCGCGAGGGCAGCGTAGCGATCATATCGGTGCCTTCCAGCAACTCCGGCAGGGTGGCGGGGCTGGGAATCGACATCACCTGATTGAGCGATTTCCCCGCCGCCGCGATTTCCATCAGAAATCGGGACCGCCAGGAATCACCATAGTTCACAACCACTTGCGGAACGGCCAGAAATTCCGCTTCGGAGCGCGGCATGCGGTCGGGCGGGGCATCGCGGGCCATCACCATGACCGCATGTTCGCTCAGCAACGTGCGGCGGAAATAATTGCTGCCCTCGATCCGTACCGGCCCGATCAGAAGATCGCTTTCGCCGCGGTCCAGATGTTGCTTGCCTTCCACGGTTGAGGTCAGGATTGAAATGAGCAGCCCCGGCGCGCTGCGGCGCAGGTTGCGCATCAGTTGCGGCAGGATGGTGGCGCGTTCGTAGTAGTTACAGGAGATGGTGATCTCGGCCTCTGCTTGGCCAGGGTCAAAGGCGCGCGGTTCGGCCAGTTGCAGCACCTCGTCCAGCATCCGGCTGGAGGTGGCGACGATTTCCTCGCAGCGCTCGGTCGAGACCATGCGCCCGCCCTGGCGCACGAACAGCGGATCGCCAAAGGCGCGGCGCAGTCGGTCGATGGTATAGCTAACGGTCGACTGGTTGATGTTTAGCGTCTCGGCCGCCCGGGAAAACGACCGGTAGCCATGCACCAGCCGCAGGGTGCGCAAAGCAGCGAAATCAATGCTGAGTGGATCGGGATTGGATTTCATTTTCGCAGTCTAACCCGTTTGTACACCTCTTGTATTGAAAAATTGCATGTTCAAAATCAACAAAATCGGATTGCCTCATTTTGGCCGGAGCTTTTAGGCTCGTTCGGATCACGTCGCACTCGGGGAGGAGAAGATGACGGTTTCGATGCTGCAACAGGCACCGCAGGAGGAGACGATTACGATCCGGGACCTGACCCTGGATCCTTATCCGATTTACCAGCGCCTGCGCCGGGAGGCGCCCGTAGTGCGGGTAAAATCGCTGGGCCGCACCATGCTGACCCGCGCCGAGGACACCAAATACGTCAAGGACAACCCAGGCATCTTCAGCTCCAACGATCCCAAGACGCCGATGCAGCGGGCCTTCAGAGCGCATACGCTGATGCGCAAGGATGGCGCCGAACACGCGCGGGAGCGCGAGGCGATGGCGCCGACCTTTACCGGGCGCAATATCAAGGGTTGCTGGGAGGGTATCTATACCAAGATTGCCGAGGATTTCGTCGCGGGGCTGCCACGCGGCGAAACCGTGGACCTGTTCCCGGCGCTGGCGGGCCCCTTTGCGGCACGTTGCCTGAAACACCTGTTGGGTATCCCCGAAGCCAGCGACGATGACATGCAGCGCTGGAGCCAGATCCTGATCGACGGGGCCGGCAATTTCGGCTTCACCGATGAGCTGTTTGCCCAGTGCGATGCGGCGAACGATGAAATGGACGCGCTGTTCCGCGCTGCCATCCCGCGCCATAAGGCTGACCCCAACCCCAGCGCCCTGTCGGTGATGGTGAATGCCGAAGATCCGATCCCCGAAAGCCAGATCTTCTCCAACATCAAGATCGCTATCGGCGGCGGCATCAATGAGCCGCGCGATGCGCTGCTGACCATCCTCTACGGGCTGTTCACCAATCCGGAACAGCTGTCCGAGGCAAAGGACAAGGAGCTATGGGGCCAGGCCTTTGAGGAGGGAGTGCGCTGGGTTGCGCCGATCCAGGCCAGTTCGCGCCTTGTGCTGGAGGATACCGAGATCCGCGGACACCTGATCCCCAAGGGCGATACGGTGATGACCATCCAGGCCTCGGCCTGCCGCGACGAAGAGATCTTCGAGGATGGCGAAAGCTTCAATATCTTCCGCGAGCGCAAACCGCATCAGGCCTTTGGCAACGGGCCGCATTTCTGTCAGGGCACACATATTGCCCGGCGCATGTTGGCCAATATCATGCTGCCGATGCTGTTCGACCGCTTCCCCAACATGACCCTGTCGGACAGCGAGCCAGTCAATTTCTACGGCTTCGGCTTCCGCGGCCCCCGGAATCTGCCGGTCACGCTGAACTGACAGCCACACACGTATAACAAAGGGGTGGTGATCTAATGCCGCCCCGGTCTTCATCATCATCTGGGAGGAAACATGATGAAACATACCCTGCTGGGCGCCGCGTTTTTTGCCGCGGCCACCGCATTGTCACCACTGATGGCACAGGCGCAGGAGGTGACGCTGCGGCTGCACCAGTTCCTGCCGCCCCCCGCCACCGTGCCAAAGATGATCCTGAAACCCTGGGGCGCGCAGGTGGAGGAAGCCTCTGGCGGGCGGATCAAGATTGAGCATTTCGATGCCATGTCGCTGGGCGGAACCCCGCCGGGTCTGATGGATCAGGCGGCTGATGGGGTCGCTGATATGGTGATGACCGTGGTGGGTTATACGCCCGGCCGCTTCCCCAAGACCGAAGTGTTCGAGCTGCCCTTCATGATGACCGATCCGGTGGCCACCTCGAAGGCATTCATGGAACTGGTTGAAACCGATCTACAGGAAGGCGAGTACAAGGACGTCAAGGTGCTGGGCGCCTGGGTGCATGGCCCCGGCGTGATCCACACCGAAAGCGGTGTGAGCAAGCTGGAAGACATGGAAGGTCAGACCCTGCGCGGTCCGACCCGGATCATCACCGATATGCTGAAGGAACTGGGCGCCACCCCAGTTGGCCTGCCGCTCCCCGCCATTCCCGAGGCGCTCTCCAAGGGCGTGATCAGCGGCACCGTCATCCCCTGGGAGGTCACTCCGGCGGTCAAGCTGACCGATCTAGTGGAACACCACACCGAGTTCAGTGGCAAGGAGGCGCTTTATACCGCGACCATCGTGCTGGTGATGAACCGCGACAAGTACAACGCCCTGCCGGATGATCTGAAGGCTATTCTCGACGCGGAATCGGGCCAGAAACTTTCGGCCTTTGCTGCCAAGGTCATGCTGGAGCGCGATGCGCCGGGCCGGGAAATCGCCGAGGACAAGGGAAACGAGATCGTCGTTCTCGACGAGGCCGAAGTGGCCCGCTGGAAGGAAAAGGCACAGCCTGTGATCGCTCGCTGGATTGATGAGGTCGGCAGCAAGGGCATCGACGGAGAAGCCCTGATTGAACAGGCCAAGGCGTTGATCGCCAAACACGGCGGATAACACCCCGATCCCAGAACCGATGGGGTACGAAAGGGCGTGGGTCGCTGACCTGCGCCCTTTCTTTGTGCCGGGGATCCTGCGCGGGCGGCTCTGCGTTGCAAGTTGCGGGCTTTGCGGCGATAGATCGTGCAGAGGCAGCACGCAGGGGCGGACATGGGGTCTTTCAGATGGATGGGGCTGGGGGCGGTGATCCTGGCAGCGATGCTCTGGGGTACCACCGGGACAGTGCAGGCCCTGTTGCCTGCGGGCCGTGATCCGCTTGCTGTGGGGGCGCTGCGCCTGCTGTTCGGCGCCGGTGCCCTGTGCCTGCTGGCACTGATGCAACCCAAGAACCGACTGGCCCTGCGGCATCTGCCGCTGTCGGGTGTCCTGTTCGCTGGTGTGGCGATCGGCAGCTACAACCTGTTGTTCTTCTACGCGGTCGCGCTGGCCGGGGTCGGGATCGGTACCGCGGTCGCCATCGGCAGTGCGCCGATCTGGGCCACGCTGTGGGAGCGGTTTGCGCAGGGGCGCAGGCCCGGTCCTCTGCGGCTCATGGGGCAGGGGGTGTCGGTTCTGGGCGTTGGTCTTCTGGGCTATGCGGGCGCAGGCGAGGGCGGCGCACTGTCGGGGGTTATCCTGGCGCTGCTCTCGGGCGGCTGCTATGCGGCCTATTCGCTGGCCACCAGTCGCATAGGCGGCACGCTGCCTTCGACCGTGATCGCGGCTTCGACCTTTACCGTTGCGGCGCTGGTAACTGCGCCGGTTCTGTTCATGGTGCCGCTCGATTGGCTGGCGGGGCCCTCCGCCTGGACCGGGTTGGTATTCCTAGGTGTCGGGGCCACGGCGCTGTCCTACGCGCTTTATACCTGGGGGCTGACCCGTGTCACCGCATCCACCGCCGTTACCCTGGCGCTGGCCGAGCCGGTCACCGCATGGTTCCTCGCCACCATAGTGGTGGGAGAGGCGGTAACGCCGGGCGGTCTGACCGGCGTGGTGATGATCCTTACGGGCCTGCTGGTGGTGACCCTGTTTCGCGACCGGGCGCCGGGGCGGTAGGGCGCCATGAGGCAGGACCTGCAACAGCTGTTGCTGCGGCCCCTTCGCCGGGGACTATGCCTTTGCGCGGATATGAACAGGGCGGGGAGGCTGCCTGATATTCTGCCGCGCTGATGCTGGCAGGCACCGGATCAGAGATCGCCTCTCCCTTGAATTCCGGCGCGTCGAAATCGAACCGGCGCAGCAGCCGGAACAATGCCCTGCGCCGCAGCGCAGCCTCTTCTTTTTCGAGCAATTGATGCATGTTGATCAGACCCCACGTCCACAGATCGGAAAACCCTGGCATGCGCGTTGCAAACAGAGAGTTTCCGGCGATCCGGAAAAATAGCGAGAGTTTTCGGAGTATTAAGCTGAGTGAACCGCGTCTTTGCTCGTGAAAGACGCGGTTACAGGGTGGCTTTGACCTGGATCAGGCCGCCGCCAGCAGCGGGCGGGCCTGGGCAAAGGACAACAGGCGGCGGCTGTCTTCGTCCCAGAGGTGCAGCCGCGCATTGGCCAGGCTTTCGCGGATGGTCATGCGGTTGCTTTCGGCCAGTTCCTGATGGTCGCGCAACACTTCGGTCAGCCGGTAGAACGGGATACGGCTGTAAAGGTGATGCACGTGGTGGATGCCGATATTGGCGCTGAACCACTGCAGCACGGCGGGCAGCTGGTAGTAGGAACTGCCATGCAGGGCGGAGTCATGCAGCTGCCAGTCTTCGTTGCTGTCCCAGTTTGTATGTTCGAACTGGTGCTGCACGTAGAACAGCCAGACGCCGATGGTGGCCGCCAGCAGGGTGGTCGGCAGGAAGATCAGCAGCAACGGTTGCCAGCCGCCGAAATACCAGATCGTCAGCAGCGCCGCCGCAATGGCCAGGTTGGTGAGCATGGCGCTGACCCAGTATTTCGCACTGTCCATCAGTCCCAACGGCACCCGGTTTTGCAGCAGGAACAGATAGCTGGGGCCAAGGCCGAACAGCACCAGTGGATTGCGATACAGCCGGTAGACAAGGCGCTGAAACGGACCAAGCGCGCGGTATTCGGCGACGGTCAGCGTGTGGACGTCGCCCATGCCGCGTTTGTCGAGGTTGCCGGTGGCGCTGTGGTGCACCGAATGGGTGCGGCGCCAGACATCATAGGGCGTCAGTGTGACAACCCCCATAACGCGCCCGATCCAGTCGCTGAAGGTCCGGTTGGGGAAGAAGGCGCCATGGCCGCAGTCGTGCTGAATGGCGAAGAGCCGCAGCAGGAAGGCGGCGTTGAAAAGAGAAATGCCGAAGGCCAGCCAGTAGCTGACCGACAGGCTCCACCAGGCCAGCGCCCAGAGAATCACGAAGGGAATGACGGTTGCACCCAGTTCAAAGGCGCTGCGCAGCTGGTTGGGATCCCGGTAGCCGGCAAGGGTTTTCACCCAGTCGCGTGCAGGAGTTGCACCCCGGGGGGTGCTGTGTAGGTCGGTCGTGTCGGTCATGCGCCTGCTGTATTATTGCTTCTTGATTGTCCCGATACCCTAGCAGATGGGTATGGCAAGCGAAATTTGAAACTCCTTTGCTGGAACAGGAACTGCGGTCATGGTCTATGCGGGCGCCTTTGCGGCGTGAAATCCGGCCAAGAACACATTCAACCAGCTGATTTTGAAGGATAAAGCAGGTCGTGCTTCTCTGCTGGGCCGGGGATTGGCAGAGACAATGCGCCGCAAGGGCACAAAGTCACAAAAATATGAGCCGCCCCGGGGCGGAGCGGCTCATGGTTGGGTGTCTTGGCCGGTTGGGCGACAGTCTTGCTTAGCCGTAAACCAGGCGCGGCAGCCAGGTGATGATCTCAGGGAAGACCATGCAGAGGATCAGGCCGAGGATCTGCAGGCCAAGGAAAGGCAGCGCCGATTTGAAGATATCCGTCATCGGGATTTCTGCCGGAGCCACGCCGCGCAGGTAGAACAGCGCATAGCCAAAGGGCGGCGACAGGAAGCTCATCTGCATGTTGACGAGGTAGAGCACCCCGAACCACAGCACCAGATCCGCCTCGGAGGTGAGGCCAAAGGGTTCAGGCCCCATCGCCTTGATGATCGGCACAAAGATCGGCACGCAGAGCAGCAGGATACCCACCCAGTCAAGGAACATGCCAAGGACCACCAGGACGATCATCATGATGATCAGGATACCCCAGGGACCAAAGCCGGTTGCCTCCAGCGCCGATTGCACGAACTGCTGGCCGCCTTCGAGGACGTAGAGACCGACAAAGATGGTGGCGCCGAACATGATCCAGATCACCATGGCGCTGGCCTTGAGTGTGCCGATCGAAGCCTCGCGCACGGTCTGCCAGTCCAGCTTTCGGTGGATCGCGGCAACGATGAAGGCACCGAAGGTGCCGATGCCGGCCGCCTCAACCGGGGTAGCAACACCGGTAAAGATCACCCCCAGAACGATGACGATCAGAGCGATAGGCGCCGACATATTGCCCATCAGGCGCATCTTCTCTGCAAAGCTGACGCGTTCTTCCACCGGGATCGGCGGGCCAAGCTTGGGATTGATCGTGGAGCGCAGGATCACATAGAGCACATAGGTGCCCGACAGCATCAGCCCCGGAAACACCGCGCCGATGAACAGCTCACCCACCGATTGCTCGGCCACCACGGCATAGATGATCGCCAGGATCGACGGTGGGATCAGGATGCCGAGCGTGCCGCCCGCCATGATCGACCCCATCGCGATCTTCGGATCATAGCCGCGTTTCAGCATCGCGGGCAGGGCGATGATGCCCATGGTTACCACCGCAGCGCCGATGACGCCCACCATGGCCGCCAGAACGGTTGAGGCGATGATGGTCGCGGCGGCAAGGCCGCCTTTGACGCCGCCCAGCACCTTGTAGATCACATCGAACATGTCGTTGATGATCCCGGCCCGTTCCAGCATCGAGGCCATGAAGATAAAGAGTGGGATCGCCGAGAGCTGATAATTGGTCATCAGCGGGAAGATCCGGCTGGGCACGATATTCAGTGCCCTCTCATCGCCAAGCACATAGAGGAACACGCAGGCCAGACCGCCGGTGACAAAGGCCAGCGGTAGCCCCGCCAGCAAAAGCGCCAGCAGCGAGCCGAACATGATGAGTGTCAGCCATTCAATTCCGATTTCCAGACCCATGTCTTAGGCCCCCTTCACGATTGCGCGCACGTCCTGCGCAAGCTTGGAAATACCCTGCAGAACCAGCAGCAGGCCGCCGATCACCATGACCCATTTCATCGGCCACAGCGGGATTTCCCATTCATTGAAGCTGATTTCGCCCCAGCGGATATTCGGATCGGTCCATTGCGCCAGGCTCATGCTACCCAGCATTTCACCAAATCCGATATTGCCGCGCGCCCATTCCGAGATGACCCCGTTGCCGGTCGCCACCGCGTTTGCGTCCAGCGCGAACTTGTAGCCGGTGAAGAGCAGGGTGAAGGCGAAGATGAAGAAGAAGATCGAGGTAAACAGATCCGCCCAGGCCCGTTTCGGACGGCTGAGCGGCGCATAGAAGATGTCGACGCGTACATGCGCCTCGGTCAGCATCGCATAAGAGCCGGCAATCAGGTACTGCATGCCGAACATCAGATACATCGCCTCGTGTGCCCAGTTGGTGGGCGAGCCGAAGACATAGCGGCTGATCACTTCGAAGTAATAGACGAAGACCGCGATTACCGCCCAATAGCTGACGAATTCACCCGCCATCAGGGATGTCCGGTCGATCCAGCCTGTCCAGCCCGTCGACACATGGCTGGAATCCTCGACCCGCTCAGATTCTTCCAGCTCCCGCAGGGCCTTTTCTGCTTCGCTTTCGGGTTCTTCCTCGGGCAGGTTCTGATTGGCGCGGCGCACCAGACCCGGCATCAGCACTGCATCGACCAGCATCGCCGCCAGCAGCACATAAAGCGCATAGGCGCCCACCTTGTTCCAGAAGGCCAGATTGTCGCCTGCCGCTTCCAGCGCGGGGGTGGCGGTTTTCAGATCCTCAGTTGCCTGCGCGATCCTTTCGCGCCCGTCACTCAGCCGCTGTTCGGCGCGGGCGATGTTCTTTTCGGCGCGGCGTTTGGCAAAGGTGCCTTCTTCGGCCTCGGCCAGATCCGCGCGCATCTTGGGCAGGTCCGCCTCGGCGGCTTCGATCCGGCCGGTTTCGCGCTCCAGCGTCCGTTCCGCCTGACGCACCACGTTGGAGGCATCCGACAGCACGCTGCGGGCTTCCTGGCCGTTGGAGTTTGAGATCAGGATCAGAATGAAGACCGGGATGAAGGCCAGGCCCATCAGGCTGCGCAGATAGAACCGGTGCAGACCCAGCATGCCGCCGGTCACGAGAATGAAATAGCCAAGCGCGTTGGTATATTTGCTGGGGCCGGTCCGTGGCCGCCTGGCCAGGACCATGGCCACCAGCGGAAAGACGATCAGTCCCACCCAATAGGCCCAATGGGGCAAGGTGACATCGAGGCTGGGCATGGGGTCCCCCGTTATTTTTGATTGTTTGAGGTCAGAGCAACGGACCCGCACGCGATGTGCGGGTCCGCATTGGTCAGCGTCGCCTGGGGTCTGATTACAGATCCAGCGACATGCCTTCGGTCAGGGCCGGGTCCACATATCCAAGCGAGCCGGACTGCATGTAGTCGAGGATGGTCTTGAAGATGCGGGCGCTGGATTTGTCGCGGTTGGCGTATTTGTACCAGACCGGGACGGCGACCTCGGTCATCAGCTCCACATCGTCCTGGCTGAGGCGGGTAACCTCGGTTCCGTCGGCCTCGAACTTTTTCCAGGCTTCCTGGTCGGCGGCCTGGATCGCAGCGTGGTGCATGTCGGAATAGACGTGGGTCTCCATTTCGACGAACTGTTGCATCTGCGGCGACAGCGCGTTCCAGCTCTCCATGCCCACGGTCAGATCCATGATGTCCACCGGCTGGTAGAGCGACATGAAGCCCGGAGGACCCATGACGATATAGTCGGTCACCTGGCTGAAGCCGAGCGAGTAGTTCACCGCCGGACCCACGTAGTCGGCCACGTCGATGGTACCCTTCTCCAGCGCCGGGAAGATTTCCGAGCCGGGCAGAACCGTGGTTTCGGCGCCGATCTCGGTAAAGATCTCGGCGACCATGCCACCGGGCAGGCGCATCTTGCGGCCACGGAAGTCGTCGATCGAGCGGATCGGCACCTTGGAGTGGATGATATTCGGGCCGTGGTGGATCGGGCCGACGAAATGCATGCCCTGCGCCTTGTAGAGCTCGCGCGCCATATCAAGGCCGCCAAGCCCATAGTAGAACACGTCATATTCATGCGGGTTGCGCAACCCCAGCGGGAAGGACGACAGGAACACCGCCGCCGGGATGATGCCCTGGGCATAGATGGTAAAGGGGTTCACCGCGTCCAGAACCCCATTCTTCACCGCGTCATAGAGCTGAAAGTCCCCGACGACGTCATTGGCGCCAAAGGGTTGAAAGGCCAGCTCACCGCCGGTCTTTTCGACGATGCTACCGCACCAGTCCTTGAAGATCTGCAGACCTGCACCGCCCGGCCAGGATGTCTGCACCTTCCAGGTTTTTGTGTGACTCGCCGCCGTTGCGATATGGGGTGCGGCTAGTCCCGCTGCACCCAGACCGGCAAGACCTGTCAGCGCGCCGCGGCGCGTTACGATTTTTGACATGATTTTTTTCCTCCCTAAACCTGTCTTGCGACAGTTCCGAACCCGCTTCCTCCTGCAGGTTCTTGAATATGTTAGGCGGGGAAGTACAAATTTTCAAAATCATATATGTTGTTTTTCGCAAGGGGATGGATAACGCTCGGGTAAGGATTTGATTCAACTGCGGTAATACCGTTCCTTCCGGCACGCGACCGCGGACTGTATTTTTTGTCGGTGTTTCCCTTGGGTCACTTTGCACAGGTTTTATCGGTATGGGAGCGCATGTTCAGCCATATTGTCCTTGCTCCCAGGGGGCGGCTGTGCTGTTGCGGCGGCCAGATGGCGTACCGCCAAAAGGAGAGCGGACGTCCGTTGGGTAGGGTGAAGGTGCAACGGGGATGTTTATATTTCTACCGTTAAGAGCTATTGAACCACTTAAGGCCATAAGGGGAATTGCCGGTTGTTTTGCGGCACCCATTGCAATTTTAAGAGGCTTTTGATGGTCGTGAGTTCCAATACACGTGCAGATTTGCGCCGTGTGGCCAGGGGAGTGTCCAATCGCTCTTACCTGTCGGTGCTTGTGACCATTGTGGTACTAGTCGGCGCCTCGATATTTGCCGAGCAGCAGAACTCCACCATCTACAGCCAGCGTCTGCGCGCGGATGTGCAAAGCGAGGTCGGGTTGATCCGATCCCGGCTTGAGGGCGCGCTCAATGCCGATATTCAGTTGGTGCAGGGCCTGGTTGCAGTGATGTCGACCGAGCCGGACATGACACAGCAGCGGTTTTCCGATCTGAGTGCGCAGATGATCGGGCGGGACGGGCAGATCACCCATCTTGCCGCCGCGCCCGATCTGGTGATCTCCCTCATTCACCCGCTGAAGGGCAACGAGGCGGCGCTGGGCCTTGATTACAACCAGCACAAGGCGCAGCGCGCGGCCGCTGAGCAGGCCCGCGATACTGGCAAAATCGTTCTGGCCGGACCGGTCAAATTGGTACAGGGCGGCGAGGCCTTCGTGGCGCGCTTCCCTATTTTCACCTCGCAGGACGGTCCCTTGCGCTTCTGGGGTATTTTGTCAGCAGTCATTAGTGCCGATGGGTTATACGAGACCGTTGGTCTGACCGACCCGGATCTTGGCCTCGATATCGCGATCCTTGGAAAAGACGGCAAGGGCGCGGCTGGCGGTCAGTTCTTTGGCTCCGAAGAGGTGATGGAAAACAACCCGGTGCGCACCGATGTGTCGCTGGCCGAAGGCAATTGGGTGCTGGCCGCCACGCCGAAGGGCGGTTGGGAGGTGATGCCGGACAACCTCTGGACCTTGCGGTTGCTGCTGCTCGCAGGCGGGTTGCTGGTCCTTGTGCCCACCGCGCTTGCCACCCGCATGGCCGATGCCCGCAGCCACGCGATCGAGAAACTCAAACGCCGCGAACGGGATCTGGAAACCCTTTCCCGGCGTCTGGAGATTGCCGTTGAGACCTCCAAGATCGGCATCTGGGAGCTGGACGCGGAGACCGGTGAACTGATCTGGGATCGGCGCATGTCCGACCTTTATGGGATCGAGGCGCTGAACGGGAAAATCAATTTCTCCGAGTGGAAGAAGTGCCTGCATCCGGACGATTGCCAGCAAGCCGTGGAAACCTTCTGGCGCGCTACGCACGATGGCAAGAATTACCTCTCGGAATACCGCATCTTGCTGGAGAACGGCGAGCAAAAGCATATCCGGGCGCTGGGCTGCGCCTTCTCCGATGCCTCCGGGCGACTGCGCATGATCGGGGTCGACTGGGATGTCTCTGGCGATGTGCACCTGCGCGAAGAGCTGATCCGTGCCAACCGGGCTCTGACCCAGCGCAACAGCGAGCTACACGAGGCCAAGCTCAACGCCGAACAGGCGGACCGGGCGAAATCGGAATTCCTCGCCAATATGAGCCATGAAATCCGCACGCCGATGAATGGTATCCTTGGCATGGCAGATCTTTTGGCCGAAGCGGAACTGCCAGATGAAGAGCAGCTTTATGTGGAAACCATCCGCGATTCTTCCAATGCTCTGCTGAAAATCATCAACGACATTCTTGATCTCTCGCGCCTTGAAGCCGACAAGCTGGACATAACCCCGACGGATTTCGATCTGCGCAGCTGTATCGTGCAGGCAGTGAACCTTCTGCGGCCCAAAGCCAACGGCAAGGGGCTGACGGTTGAGGTGGAGATCGACGAAACCCTGCCGCAGCGCATGCGCGGTGACGATGGTCGCTTGCGCCAGATCCTGGTCAATCTTGTGGGCAACGCGGTCAAGTTCACGGCGCAGGGCGGGGTTGTCGTGCGTGTCACCAGTGATCCGGAGGCGCCCTACCGGCTCGTGGTTGAGGTCGAGGACACCGGGATCGGCATTTCCGAAAGCCAGGCCGAGCATATCTTTGACCGTTTTGCGCAGGCGGACGCGGCCACTACCCGTGCCTTTGGGGGCACCGGCCTTGGCCTGACCATCTCCAGCATCCTGGCCGAGCGGATGGGCGGTACCATTTCGCTTCAGCCGAAACAAGCCGCCGGACAGGGCTCCTGTTTCCGGCTCGAAGTCCAACTGGAGCCGGAACAAACCCCAGCGGCTCAGCAGAAAACGGAAACCGCTCCTGCGGTGGCAACCGAGGTTCTGACCGGCGCCCGGATCGTGCTGGCTGAGGACAACCGGACCAACCGGCTGCTGATCCAGAAGTATTTCGCCGGGCTTCCTGTTGAGTGCGTCGAGGCCGAAAATGGCCGCAAAGCAGTTGATCTCTGCCGGGAGCAAATGCCGGATTTCGTGCTGATGGACATGTCCATGCCCGAACTGGACGGGGTCGAGGCGACAAGGGAAATCCGCGCTCTGGACGGCCCGCAACCGGTGATCGTGGCGCTGACTGCCAATGCCTTTGACAGCCACCGCACAGAATGTCTGGAGGCGGGAATGGATCATTTCCTGCAGAAACCGATCCGCAAGGCTGTCCTTCTCCAGACGCTGGCTACTTTGCAGATGGCCCGCATGCCGGAGGCCGAAGAAGTGCGGGTCGGATAGCGCCGGATCGGGCCGCCGCTTCCCATGCTCTTAATCGATTTGCTGCTGAACCAGCCATTCGGTCAACGCCGTCTTGGCCCGTGCGCAGGCTTCCTCCAGCGCGTGCCCCTGCGCCAGCTGGCAGGAGATGGCCGTAGCCAGCGCGCAGCCGGTGCCCCGGTGCCCGTGGGGCAGGCGTGGGGCGTGATATGCATTGTGCCGCCCCGGTTGAAACAGATGGTCGGTGCTGATTGCTCCCTTCGCGTGGCCACCCTTAATTAGAACTGCGTTTGGTCCCGAAGTATGGGCGACTTGCACTGAGGATCCGGCTGGATCCGTTTTTCCATTCCAGCCCATAAGGATCTTCGCTTGTAGTTGCAGATCAGGCAGCGCCCCGCTCACGGGCTGCCCGGACAGGGATGCGCTTTCCTGCAGGTTTGGGGTCAGCAGCGTCACCCGTCGGAGCAACGGCGCTAGGCTGATCAGGTCGCCGAGCGTCCCTCCGGAAGACGTCTTCAGTACCGGGTCCAGAACCACCGGCATCTCTGGCGGTAGCAACTCGGCGACCGCGCGGGCAGCTTCGGGTGTGCCCAGCATGCCGATCTTGATCGCCTGAACAGGAGCCTCACGCAGCGCAGCGGTGATTTGCGCTGTGATATCTTCGGGCGGTACGGGCCAGAGCGACGTGAGTGCGGTGCTGGTCTGGGCGGTGACGGCTGTGACCACCGGCGCCACGCTGCAGCCCAGCCGCTGCGCCATTGCCGTGTCCCGGGTGAGGCCCGCGCCGCCACTGGAATCCGTGCCTGCAATCACCAGAATGCGCGGAGTGCCAGGCTCGATCACGTGGTACCCGCTGCCAGCAGCGCCAGATTTTTGTAGCCGCGCTGTTGCAGGCTGCGGGCGGCGCTCCAGGCCCGCAACCCGCTGTGACAGCACAGGACGATCCGGCAGTCGTCTGGCAGGTCGGCACTCAGAATATCCTGTGGCAGCAGGCGCAGGGCCTGCGGTGTCACCGGCGCTGATGCCTCGGACGGATCGCGCAGCTCGACCACTTGATCCTCTGGCTGGATGTTGGCTGCGGCGATGAAGGGCAGGGCGATTTCCGGCTCTTCCGCTTCGTCAAAGCGGAAGCCGCCGGGGGTCAGCGTCGCCATGTCTAGCGTGATCAACTGCCCCAGTGGTGAGGGCGCATGTCCCAAGAGCGCTTTCAACGTCATCTGCGCCTGAAGTGCGCCAATGCTGCCCACCACCGGCCCCATGATCCCGGCGCTGGCGCAGGTGGCGCCGCTGGCCGGGGGATCGGGAAAGACCGCCCGCAGGGATGGCGCGTCGCCGCAAAAACCACCGACATAGCCGGATTGTCCCAGCGCCGAGGCGGAAATCAGCGGCGTACTCTGCGCCTTGCAGCAATCGGACAGGATATAGGAGGCGGCGACACTGTCGGCGGCATCTACCACCAGATCGGCCTGTGCCACGGCGGCAGGCGCATTGAGCGGGTCGAGTGCGTGCGGATCTGCATGCAGCCGCAGATCCGGATGCGCCCGTAGTAGGTGGTGGCGGGCTGCCTCTACCTTTGGCGTACCGAGATCCCCCATCTCGAACAGCGGTTGGCGGTGCAGGTTGCTTTCCTCCACCACATCGGGGTCCATCAGGGTGATTTGGCCCACACCAGCCCCGGCCAGATAGCTCAGCACCGGGCAGCCAAGCCCCCCGGCGCCCACCACCAGCACATGCGCCGCCGAAAGCCGCGCCTGTCCCTCGGCGCCGACCTCGGGCAGGGCGATCTGGCGGGCATATCTTGCGGGCTGGCTCATGATGCGCAGGCCCTGATCCATTCCCGGGTGCGGGCTTCGGGGTCGGGGGCCTGTTGGATATCGGTGACCACGGCGGCGCTGTCGGCCCCCGCGGCAAAGACACCCGGCAGACGCTCGGGGGTCAGCCCGCCGATGGCCACCAGCGGAGTATCACCGGCAAGGCGCTTCCAGCGGGTCACCCGCCCCAATCCCTGCGGGTCCCATTTCATCTGTTTCAAGAGGGTCGGGTAGACCGGTCCCAGCGCCACATAGGCCGGATCATGGGATAGGGCGCGGTCCAGCTCTGCCTCGTCATGGGTTGAAAGCCCATAGTGCACGCCCGCGCGGCGCAGGGCGGCAAAATCGGCCGTCTCCATGTCCTCTTGCCCGAGATGCACAAAGGAGCAGTTGAGATCCAGCGCCGCCTGCCAGTAATCGTTGACCACCAGCTGCGCGCCATGCACGGCGCAGATGTCGCGGGCGCGGGCGATCTGGCGGCGCATTTCTGCATCCGGCTGGTCCTTTATGCGTAGCTGCACCAGTTTCACCCCATGGGGCACCAGTAGCTCTAGTCGGCCGACGTGGCCGACAATCAGGTAAAAACGTTCCATCACATCAACTCTGCAAGACCAAGGACCGGCGTCGAAGGCACCGCCATGTCACGCGGCTCCATTGGCTGCGCTTCGAACCCAGCCCGCCCGGCCCGTATGGCCAGATCCATTGCGCGGGCCATAGCCACAGGGTCGCCCGCCTTGGCAACTGCGGTATTCAAGAGGACCGCATCCATGCCCAGCTCCATAGCTTCCGCCGCATCCGATGGCCGCCCGATCCCGGCATCGACGATCAGCGGCACCTCCGGGAAATGCGCCCTCATGGCGCGCAGCCCATCTGGATTGCGCAACCCCTGACCAGAACCGATCGGCGCCCCCCAGGGCATCAGCACGTCGCAGCCCGCCTCGACAAGCCGTTCGGCGACCACCAGATCCTCGGTTGTGTAGGGGAAGACCTGAAAGCCATCCTCGGACAGGATCCGCGCGGCCTCGACCAGGGCAAAGACATCCGGTTGCAGCGTATCGCCATGGCCGATCACCTCCAGCTTGATCCAGGGGGTGCCAAAGATTTCCCGCGCCATCTGCGCAGTGGTCACGGCGTCCTGCACGGTGTGGCAGCCCGCGGTGTTGGGCAGAATGCGCGCGCCGGTCTGGCGCAGCATGTCCCAGAACCCTGCGCCCGATCCCGCCGCGGTTTCACGGCGCAGGGAGACGGTCAGAACCTCGCTGCCACTGGCCTGCACTGCGTCGGTCAGGACCTGCGGCGAGGGGTATTGCGCGGTGCCCAGCAAGAGCCGCGAGGAAAGGTCGACATCATATAGCCGCATCGCTCAGCCCCCCTGCATCGGGGCGAGGACTTCCAGCCGGTCGCCCGCCTTCAGCCTGGTGTCATCGCGTTTGGCGCGCGAGATAAATTGCCCGTTGAGCGCGGTGGCAATCGCCGGACTGGTAAAGCCCAGCTCTTCCAGCGCGGCAGCGAGGGTGTTGGCGCGGATGTCACGCGGATCTGCGTTCACGATGATCTGCATCACTTGTCTCCGGAAACAGAATGTCTGCGGCGCGCGCGGCCATGGCGGGCGCCAGAAGAAAGCCGTGTCGGTACAGGCTGTTGAGGTACAGGGTGCCGTCCTGCCAGATCAGATCCGGCAGGTTGTCGGCAAAGGCTGGGCGCAGTCCTGCGCCGATCTCCACCACCGCCGCTTCGGCCAGGCCGGGGTGCAGCGCATAGGCCGCATTCATCAGCTCGCTGAGGGCGCGCAGGGTAGGGGGGCCGCTGGCGCTGCTTTCGATCATGGTGGCACCCAGCATGAAATGGTGATCGGCGCGCGGCACCAGGTAGATGGGGCTGCGCGGGTGCAAAAGCCGCAGGGTGCGGCTGATCTCCACCCCGGGCGCGTGCAGGATCGCCATCTCGCCGCGCACCGGACGCAGGCCCGGCAGGGGCGCGGCAATCCCAGTGCAATCCAGCGTGACCCGCGTCGGCGCCGGTGTGCCGCGGTGCAGGGTCACGCCCATCTCCTGCACCCGGGCCGCCAGATCCCGGATCGCGCGGCGCGGGTCCAGATGGCCCTCTTTCGTGAAATGCAGCCCGGCGCGGAACCGGCCTGCCAGTTCCGGCTCCAACGCGGCGATCTGCGTCTCATCGACCGCCACATGGGCGCGGGTGCGCCGGGCAAACCGGGTCAGCTCGGCCCGGTCGCGGGCGGGGGCCAGCACCAGCGTGCCGCGCCGGACCACCGGGGTGATCTGGGCCCACCAGTCGAGGGCGCGGCTGCCGAGGGCGATCACTTCCTCTTCGGCGCTTTCGCCCTCGCACCAGGGCGCCAGCATGCCGCCGGCATAGCGGGAGGCGCTTTTGTCACCGATGTGGGCGCTGCGTTCATAAAGCGTCACCTCGGCCCCGCGCCGGGCCAGCTCATGCGCGGCGGCGAGCCCGGCAAGGCCCGCGCCTGCGATGGTGATCATGCCCCCGCGTCCTCCGCATCCACGGTGTCTTGCACCGGCACGTAAAGGTCGCCGCCTTCGCGGAACTTGGCGGCCATCGCCTCCATGCCTTCCTTCTGCGCCTCGGCACGGATGTCGTGACTGATCCGCATGGAGCAGAACTTCGGACCGCACATGGAGCAGAAATGCGCCACCTTATGCGCCTGTTTCGGCAGGGTGGCGTCATGGAAATCCCGCGCCGTTTCGGGGTCGAGCGAGAGGTTGAACTGATCCTCCCAGCGGAATTCGAACCGGGCGCGGGACAGCGCATCATCGCGCCGCTGGGCGCCGGGAAGGCCCTTTGCCAGATCGGCGGCATGGGCGGCGATCTTGTAGGTGATCACTCCCGTCTTCACGTCATCGCGGTCCGGCAGGCCCAGGTGTTCCTTGGGTGTCACATAGCAGAGCATGGCGCAGCCGAACCAGCCGATCATCGCGGCGCCAATGCCAGAGGTGATGTGGTCATAGCCCGGTGCGATATCTGTGGTGAGCGGGCCAAGCGTGTAAAACGGCGCCTCGTGGCAGCACTCCAGCTGCTTGTCCATGTTCTCCTTGATCTTGTGCATGGCCACATGGCCCGGCCCCTCGATCATCACCTGGCAATCCTTGGCCCAGGCGATCTTGGTCAGCTCGCCTAGGGTTTCCAGCTCGGCAAATTGCGCCTCGTCATTGGCATCGGCAATCGATCCGGGGCGCAGCCCGTCGCCCAGGGAGAAGGAGACGTCATACCGGCGGCAGATGTCGCAGATCTCCTCAAAATGCTCGTAAAGGAAGCTTTCCTTGTGATGATGCAGGCACCATTTCGCCATGATCGAGCCGCCGCGCGACACGATCCCGGTCACGCGGTTGACGGTCATTGGCACCATGTGCAGACGCACGCCTGCGTGGATGGTGAAATAATCGACGCCCTGTTCGGCCTGTTCGATCAGCGTGTCACGGAACACCTCCCAGGTCAGGTCCTCGGCAATGCCGTTCACCTTTTCCAGCGCCTGATAGATCGGCACGGTGCCGATGGGCACGGGGGAGTTGCGGATGATCCATTCGCGGGTGTTGTGGATGTTGCGCCCGGTCGACAGATCCATCACCGTATCGGCGCCCCAGCGGATCGCCCAGACCAGCTTGTCCACTTCCTCCTCCATCGAGGAGGTCACCGCCGAGGTGCCCATATTGGCGTTGATCTTTACCTTGAAATTGCGGCCGATGATCATCGGCTCCAGCT
Organism: Phaeobacter sp. CC-HEC084; assembly: GCF_059429255.1. Classification (NCBI taxonomy): domain Bacteria; kingdom Pseudomonadati; phylum Pseudomonadota; class Alphaproteobacteria; order Rhodobacterales; family Roseobacteraceae; genus Phaeobacter; species Phaeobacter sp. CC-HEC084. The sequence continues at coordinate 2,180,148 of NZ_JCAIJQ010000002.1, read as the reverse complement.
CCGGGTGGTTGATGTTGGCGGGGATGATGGCGCGGCCTTCGGCGACCTCCTGGCGGACGAATTCGGGCGTTACGTAATCGGGAATATTCGCGCCGAAATCATTGCCATCGCGATGACAGGGCGAGGTCTCGCGCAACTGGTTCTCGCGGATGGCGATATATTCCATCTCGGGCGTGATGATCCCGGCGCGGGCATAGGCCAGCTGCGTCACCGCCTTGTCCCCCTGGGCGCGCAAGGGCGCGGGCCGTCGCGGGAATTCCGGTGTCAGCCGGTCGCCTTGGACAAATCCGTTGTCCTCGGGCTTTACATCGCGGCCTTGGTATTCCTCCACATCGGCGCGCGTCAGGATCCAGTCCCGGCGCAGGGCGGGCAGGCCTTGGCGGATGTCGGTGGTGTGATCGGGATCGGTATAGGGGCCGGAGCTGTCGTAGACCGGCAGCGGCGCCTCGCCCGCGGTGGGGTGGGTTGCGATTTCGCGCATTGGCACGCGGATCTCAGGGTGGATGTCGCCGGAGACGTAGATCTTGCGCGATGCGGGCAGCGGGCCTGTGGTCACGCTGGGCGCGATCGTGGAATTCTGATGGGTCATGCGGTGCTCCTCGAAGCCAAAACTCGGAAAAGACACCAGATGAGGTTTGGACGGGGAAACGCGGAACGGTCGTACCTACCGTTCGGTTCGGGCAGCGCGGAATTGGACCTGTACGGGGCCGCAACGACGCGCATCCTAGCTTCCTACGCCAGTGTCAACTGGGTCAGGTTCTAAGGGTCGCGTCACCGGCCGGAAGTGTTCCCGTCCTGTCAGCCTCTCAGTCCCCGTGGCGGGACTCCCCTGCGTGCTTTCACACCTAGGGGAGCTGCCCCCGCGCCGTCAAGAGGGTTTCTTCATTCGCGTCTTTCGTTTGATGGAGGGAATTAAGTTGCTGAAATATAAAGGAATAAACCCGTTTCGAAAATCAATAGTCCGGGGCTTGTATTTGCCAGTCTAAACTATCTATAAAAAATCAAGCGGGGCGGTGGCCTTGGATAAATTATCTATAAATGGAAATGAGAGGTCCCAGATGCTGGATGCTGCGCCGATCAGAACGGACTGGACACGTGCCGAAGCTGAGAAAATCTATAATCAGCCCTTCATGGATTTGTTGTTTCAGGCGCAGTCCGTGCATCGCCAGGCGTTCGACCCCAATCAGGTACAGAAATCCAAGCTTCTGAGCATCAAGACCGGCGGCTGCCCCGAGGATTGCGCCTATTGCAGCCAATCCGCGCGCAATGGTGCAAAACTCTCTGCCAGCAAGCTGATCGAGGTGGAGCGGGTGATCGCCGAGGCGAAAAAGGCCCGGGACGCAGGCGCTACACGCTACTGCATGGGGGCGGCCTGGCGCAGCCCGAAAGAGCGCGACATGGCGGCGCTGGAGGCGATGATCCATGGGGTCCGGGAGCTGGGGATGGAGACCTGCATGACCTTGGGCATGCTGGAGGAGGATCAGGTGTTCCGCCTGCGCGATGCGGGGCTGGATTACTACAACCACAATATCGACACCTCGGAGCGTTACTATTCCGAGATCATCACCACCCGCACATTCGCCGACCGGATCGAGACCCTGAATCGGGTGCGCGAAGCAGGTATCAAGGTCTGCGCGGGCGGCATCGTCGGCATGGGCGAAGAGCAGATGGACCGGATCGACATGCTGCTTGCTCTGGCAACGCTGGATGAACACCCGGATTCGGTGCCGGTGAACATGCTGATCCCGATTGCCGACACGCCGCTGGCAGACGTCCAGAAACTCGACCCCATCGAATTCGTGCGCACCATCGCGCTGGCCCGGATCCTGATGCCGAACAGCCATGTGCGCCTGTCGGCAGGCCGCACCGACATGAGCGATGAGCTGCAGGCGATGTGTTTCTTTGCCGGGGCCAATTCGATCTTTGTCGGGGAAACGTTGCTGACAGCGGACAACCCCGAGGAAGACAAGGATCAGCAACTGTTCGACCGGCTGGGTCTGGTGGCCATGGCTGCCCATTGCGAAGGGCGGATTGGCGAGGCGGGCGAATGAATATCGCCGCAGCCGACCCCACCGCTGATCCCGCCACGGCTCTGTTTCCGCTTCAACAGGCGCTGCTCACATCTCTTGCGGATCAGGACCGTTATCGCCGCCTGATCCCGCGGGCCGGGCATGATTTTTCATCGAACGATTATCTGGGGCTTGCGGCCAGCGATGAAATGCGCGCCGCCGCGATGGCGGCGTTGCAGCGGGGTGTGCCCGTCGGTGCCGGCGGTTCCCGCCTGCTGCGCGGCAATGACAGCGAACATCAACAGCTTGAGGAAGAGGCCGCGGCCTTTTTCGGCAGTGAGGCGGCGTTGTTCATGGGCGGCGGTTTCAACGCCAATGTGGCGATCTTCGCGACCCTGCCACAGCGCGGCGATCTGGTGCTATATGACGATCTGATTCACGCCAGCGTCCGAGAAGGGATGCGGCTGGGCCGGGCCGAAACGCAAAACTTTGCCCATAACGATGTGGCTGATGCGGCGCGGGTGATCTCTGACTGGCGCGCGGCGGGCGGCACCGGGCAGGTCTGGATCGCGGTCGAGGCGGTCTATTCCATGGATGGCGATCTGGCGCCACTGACCGAGCTGATGGCGCTGGCCGACGCGTCTGGCGGAGTTCTGGTGGTGGACGAGGCTCATGCCACCGGCCTGTTCGGACCGCAGGGCCGCGGGCTGGCGCATGACATCGCGCATCGGCCCAACGTCATCAGCCTGCACACCTGCGGCAAGGCGCTGGGCGCCTCGGGCGCGCTGATCTGCGCGCCGAAGGTGCTGATCGACATGCTGATCAACAAGGGGCGGATTTTCATCTTTGCCACCGCGCCATCACCGCTCAATGCCGCGCTGGTGCGGGCATCGCTGGCCTTGCTGCAGCAGGATACGTCGCGCATCGACCGTGCCTGGGAGGTGATTGATCATGCCCATGCCGAGGCTGCGCGCCTGTGCGGTCTGACCGGCTTTGCCTGTCAGATCCTACCAGTGATCACAGGCGGGGACGGGCGCACGATGCAGCTGGCCTCGGATCTGCAGGCGCTTGGTTATGACATTCGCGGCATTCGCCCGCCCACGGTGCCTGCGGGCACCTCGCGGCTGCGGGTGTCCATTACGCTCAACACCTCAAAATCGGTGGTGACGGAAATGTTCACCGATCTGGCACAGGTGCTGGAGCGGCGCCCATGAGCCGCACATTGGTTGTCACGGGGACCGACACCGGGATCGGCAAATCAGTGATATCGGCGGCGCTGGTGCAGGCGCTTGGCGCCAGTTACTGGAAGCCAGTTCAGTCCGGCCTTGAGGAGGAAACCGACAGCGCGTTCGTGGCGCGCATGACCGGGCGCCAGGTTCTGCCCGAAGCATACCGGCTGCAGCTGCCTGCTTCGCCGCATCTGTCGGCCGAGGCTGAGGGGGTCGAGATCTCGCTGGCGGAGCTGGCATTGCCCGAAGGCGCGGGCACCCTGGTCGTCGAGGGCGCCGGCGGCGTCATGGTGCCGCTGAACCGGCGTGAGCTGTTTCTCGATCTCTTTGCCCATTGGCATGCGCCTGTGGTGCTTTGCGCGGCGACACGGCTCGGCACGATCAACCATTCGCTGCTCTCGCTGATGGCGCTCAAGGATCTGGGATGCCCTGTCGTCGGCGTGCTGTTCAGTGGCGATCCCGAACCCGAGGTGGAGGACACCATCTGCCAGTTCGGGCAGGTGCCGCATCTGGGACGGCTTCCGCACCTGGATCCGCTGACCCCGGTGACGCTGGCCGAGGCCTGCGCCGCGCATGTCGACCTTGCCACCATCCGCATGGCGCTGACCTGAAGGAAGGACATCCCGATGACCCCGCCGCTGACCCCGCTGGAGTTTGACAAGAAACACCTCTGGCACCCCTATACCAATGTCACCAAACCCGGCCGGACCTTTCTGGTAAAGGAAGCCGAAGGCGTCCATATCACGCTGGAGGACGGCACCCGTCTGATCGACGCCATGTCCTCGTGGTGGTGCATGATGCACGGGCACCGGCATCCGGTGATCACGGCGGCCATGAAGGCACAGATCGACACCCTGCCACATGTGATGTTCGGCGGGTTAACCCATGAGCCGGCGGTGGAGCTGGGACGGCGGCTGCTGGAGATCACGCCGGACAGCCTGCAGCGGATCTTCTACTGCGACAGCGGCTCGGTCTCGGTCGAGGTGGCGATGAAGATGGCGGTGCAATACCAGCACGCCATGGGGCAACCGGGGCGCAGCGAATTTGCCACCGTGCGCTCGGGTTATCACGGTGACACCTGGAAGGCGATGAGCGTCTGCGATCCCGACACCGGCATGCATCACCTGTTTCAGGGCGCGCTCAGCGTTCAGCATTTCGTCTCCCGCCCGCCGGTGGCGATGGGGCAGGAGTGGTGCGAGGACCCCGAGCAAAACGGCCTCGGCGAATTGCGCCGGGTGCTGGAGGCCGGGCAGGACCGCATCGCCGGGTTTATTCTGGAGCCGGTGGTGCAGGGTACGGGGGGCATGTATTTCTACCACCCCGAGTACCTCAATCAGGCGCGGGCGCTCTGCGATGAATTCGGCGTCCTGTTGATCTTTGATGAGATCGCCACTGGCTTTGCCCGCACCGGACAGATGTTCGCCACCGATTTTTGTTCGGTTGAGCCGGATATCCTGTGTCTCGGCAAGGGGCTGACCGGGGGGCATATTTCCTTTGCGGCGACGTTGACCAATGACCGGGTGGCGGAAGGCATCGGTGGCGGCAATCCCGGTATCTTCATGCATGGACCGACCTATATGGCCAATCCACTGGCCTGCGCTGCTGCCTGCGCTGCGATCGATGTGCTGACCGGGCAGGATTGGCGGGGGCGCATTGCAGATATCGCGGCGCAGATGCAGGCAGAGCTGGCCCCGGCCCGCGACCTGCCAGGGGTGCGGGATGTGCGGGTGCTGGGGGCGATTGGCGTGATCGAGATGGATCATCCGGTATCCGCCGATGACGCCCATGCGCTGGCGCCGGACACCGGCGTATTCCTGCGTCCCTTTGGACATAACATCTATACGATGCCGCCCTTTATCAGCACGCCAGAACAGCTGAGCGCGGTGACTGCAGCGATGCTGCGGCTTGCGCGGGTGCTGTAACCACCTGAAACTAGAAAGGGGCGACCGATCATCTGTGCCGCCCCTGATTCTTTCTGAGGCGTGCATCGCCAGGCGGAGGTACGGGGTATCCGGTCTCAAAATTGAATTTCCATCCAAAAATTTAAATGGAAAATCAAGAAAATGTGTCGGCAGCGCCGTGAATGCTCGACAAATGGTCGTATTAAAGGCAAAACCTTGTCCTGTAGCCGGTCACACTGGATCATCAATACGCTGAGATGAACGGCTTGGACCGGCGGTGGCGAAACGGCAGATGGCGGCCGATGGGCTGCGCAGTCCGCGACACCAGACGACCACAATCACATAAGGGCGCGGGACTTCGGGTCCGCCTGATGCGCCCACAGAACGGGGATGACATCCATGAAATCAACTTCTTTTGCACTGGCGCTGGGCGCTTCTGCCATGCTTTCCGGTGCCGCGGCAGCGGCCGATCTGGGTGCGGTGGACACGCCGATCAAACTGGCCGTGAACGAATGGACTGGCCAGCACGTCACCACCCATATCGCTGGTGAGATGCTGAAGGCTGCGGGCTACAAGGTCGAATACGTCTCGGCCGGCATGATGAACCAGTTCCAGGCGATTGCCGATGGTGACATCCACGCGACGCTGGAAATCTGGTCCTCCAACGTATCGGACGAATACGCCAAGAAGGTCGCCGAAGGCACCGTCGAGGAACTGGGTGATCTGGAACTCGACGCCAAGGAAGGCATTGCTTACCCCGCCCATGTGGCTGAGCTGTGCCCGGGTCTGCCCGCATGGGAGGCGCTGAAGGCCTGCGCGCCGCAGTTCGCCACTGCCGAAACCCTGCCGCAGGGCCGTCTGGTGGATTACCCGGCCGACTGGGGCACCCCCGGGGCCGACCGCATGGCCGGTCTTGATCTGCCTTTCAAGGCGGTTCCCGCGGGTTCCGAGGCCGCGCTGATCGTCGAGCTGCGCGCCGCGACCGAGCGCAAGACGCCGCTGCTGATCACCTTCTGGCAACCCCATTGGGCGATGTCCGCCTATGACGTGCAGTTCGTCGACCTGCCCGAGGGCGAAGAGGCCTGCTTTACCGATCCGGCATGGGGCCCGAACCCCAACGCGGTCAACGATTGCGATTTTGCCCCCTCGCGCATCTTCAAGGCGGGTTGGTCCGGTCTGGCCGAAACCTGGCCCGCAGCGCATGAGATCCTGTCGTCCTACACGTTGGCCGTTGAAGACCAGCAGCCGATGATGGGCGCCATCGACGTTGATGGTGGCAGCGTCGAGGAAGTGGTTGCCGACTGGATGGCGGCCAATGAGGACAAGTGGCGTCCGGTCGTGGACGCCGCGCTGAAGTGAGCCAAAGCGCCGTGAGTGACACGTCGACACCAGCCATCACCTGCCAGAATGTCTGGCAGGTGTTCGGCGCCCATGCGGACAGTGCTCTGAAACAGGCGCTGTCTGAAACTCAATCTGCCGAAGAGGCTGCCGCGGCGCTGCGCGCCAAGGGGCTGACGCCCGCGGTGCAGGACGCCACATTCGAAGTGAAAGAGGGCGAGTTGTTCGTCATCATGGGGCTCAGCGGGTCGGGAAAGTCGACGCTGATCCGCTGTATCTCGCAGCTCTTGCCGGGCACCGGCGGCGATATTCTGATCGACGGCGAAAACATCCGCACCGCCAGCCCGAAACGGCTGATCGAGCTGCGCCGAAACAAGCTGGGCATGGTGTTCCAGCACTTCGGCCTGTTCCCGCATATGAGCGTGGCCGAAAATGTCGCCTATCCGCTGAGGGTGCAGGGGATGCGCAAGAAGGACCGGCTGGCGAAGGCGCAGCAGGTGATCGAACTGGTCGGCCTTGGCGGGCGCGAAAAGAATTTCCCACGCGAACTGTCCGGCGGGCAGCGCCAGCGGGTCGGCATCGCGCGATCCCTCGTGGCGGATTGTTCCGTCTGGTTCCTGGATGAACCGTTTTCGGCTCTGGATCCGCTGATCCGCCGCCAGTTGCAGGATGAATTCCTCGACATTCAGGCCAAGCTGAAAACCACAATCGTCTTTATCACCCATGACATCAATGAGGCGCTGAAGCTGGCCGACCGCATCGCCATCATGCGCGATGGCAAGATCGTGCAGATCGGCACACCTTCGGACATCGTGCTGAACCCGGTGGATGATTACGTGCGTGAATTCTCCAAGGATGTCGCGAAGGGGCAGCACGCTCATGTGGCCTCGGTCATGCAAACTGGCGGGGATCTGTCCCATGGCCCCGACGATCCGGGTTTGCGCCGCGACATGACGCTGGATGCGGCGCTGGCGCGCTGCATGGAGCTGTATGAACCCGTGCCGGTGCGTGACGAAAATGGCGCGCTGCTGGGCGTGGTGAACCCGGCAGATCTGGCGGCGGCCCTGCAGGTGGATCCGGCGGCATGATGACGCTCAGCAAAGGCAGCCGCGCCGCGCTGATCGCGCTGGTGGTGGGCATTCTGTGTCTGGCGCTGGAAGGCGTCGCGCCCTGGCTTGTTTCATTCCCCAAAGGCTGGGTGCTTCCCGCGACCGATTGGGTCGGCAGCGGGATGGAGAGTTTTCTGGCCCTGATCAAACCGGCAGCCCGAATGTTTTCTGCCCTGATGGCCTATCCGATGGAGGCCGCAGGCTGGATCTTGAGCGAAACGCCCTGGCCATTGCTGATCGCGGCCACGGTGGCGCTGGGCTGGCGCCTTGGGGGGCTGGCGATGGCGCTGATGGCTGCGGTGGGGCTGGGTGCTGTGCTCGCCTCGGGTTACTGGCCCGAAAGCATGAACACGCTGGCGCTGGTCTCGGTCTCGGTGCCGCTGGCGCTGCTGGTTGGCGGTGCCATTGGCGTGCTGGCCAATGAATACCCTCGGGTGCGGGCGCCGGTTCAGGCGCTCCTGGACGTGATGCAGACGGTGCCGACCTTTGCCTATCTGACGCCCCTCTTGGTGCTTTTCGGCTTTGGTCCGGTGGTGGGGCTGATCGCCTCGGCCATCTATGCGGCGCCGCCGATGGCCCGCAACGTGATGCTGGGGCTGGAGCGGATCGAACCGGAAATCAAGGAAGCCGCCGTGATGGCTGGTGGCACCCGCATGCAGCAGCTGTTTCAGGTGGAAATCCCCGCCGCGGCCACGCAGATCATGGTGGGTGTCAACCAATGCCTGATGGCGGCCCTATCGATGGTGATCATCGCTGCCGTCATCGGGGGTTTTGACGACATCGGCTGGGAAGTGCTGCTGACCATGCGCAAGGCACAGTTCGGTGCCAGCCTGCTGGCCGGTTTTGTGATCGTGATCTTTGCCATCCTGATCGACCGGATGAGCGGCACGCTCGCCGATGAAAGGCGCCGCAGCTATGACGGACGCGTGTCGCTGGCGATCCTTGTGCTGGGTGCCATTGTCAGTCTGGCCTTTTACGGCCAGCTGCAGCATCCGGGCGACTATGCGCTGTTCGACAGTACGGCGGATCGTGTCGACGCGGGCCTGTCGGCCTTTACAAGTGCCAATGCCGAGCTGCTGACCAGCGTCAAGAACGGCGTGATGTTCTACGTGCTGCTGCCGCTCAGGATCGGGCTTGACCAGGCGGTGCTGCCTTTCACCTGGGGCTTTGTCTGGACCACGGGGATGAGCCTTGCGCTCTTTGCTGCAGGCGCCTTTGCAGGATTGTACTGTGCCTATCGCGGCAAGCTGACGCTGGGGGTGGTGATCCTGATCGCCACGGGCATGCTGGAAACGGGAATTTCGCAGCTTCCCTGGCCCTTTGTGCTGGTCGGGGTAGGGGCTTTGTCCTTTGTTGCAGGCGGCGTGCGTCTGGCGGCGCTGTCTGTGGTTCTGCTGATAACGATCCTGTTGTCTGGCCTGTGGGAACGGGCGCTGCTGTCCCTGTACCTGTCGGGGGCTTCGGTCTTTGCCTGCGCGGTCCTGGGCGGCGCCATCGGGCTTGCCTCGGCAGTCTCACCCATGGTCTGGCGCGTAGTGCGTCCCATTTGTGACATGCTGCAGACGATCCCGCTGTTTGTCTTCCTGATCCCGGTGCTAATGGTGTTCCAGATTGGCGAGTTCTCGGCCTTCCTCGCCATCATGGCCTATGCCATCGTTCCGATGATCCGCTACACCCGCCATGGTCTGACCGAGACACCCGCCGAGATGATCGAGGCCGCGACCGCTTCGGGCGCGACCCGCTGGCAGATGATGCGCGATGTGCGGGCGCCCTACGCGGCGCCGACCATCCTTCTGGGGCTCAATCAGACCATCCTTTATGCCTTTGCCATGCTGGTGATCGCGGCGCTGATCGGCACCACCGGTCTGGGTCAGTCGATCTACCTCGCGCTGGGGCAGGCGGATGTGGGGCTGGGCATCTCTGCTGGCGCGGCGATGGCGATTCTGGCGCTGATTGCCGACCGGATCGTGCAAGGCTTTGCCGAGGAACGCCGCCACGCGCTGGGTCTCTAAGTCTCCTCTCTTGCCGCGCTGCTCCTCTGGTGGCGCGGCAAATGCCCCTCTGGCCCACTCCCTGAAACCGCGCTAGGATCTGTTTCGCTGAACAGAACCACAACCAAGTGAGGTCTCCCGATGAGCCTGGCCTATGTCATGACCACTGAACGCGGCGCCACCGACCGGCTGCTGACTGCGCTGGCCGAGCGTTTGCAGACGCGCGGGCTGCGTCTGGCGGGAATCGTCCAGACCAATACCGAATGCTATGATGACAAGCTCTGCGACATGGATGTGCGGGTGCTGCCGGGGGATGAGGTGATCCGCATTTCCCAGTCTCTGGGGCCAGAGGCCCGCGGCTGCCGCTTGAACCCCGGTGCGCTGGAGCAGGCGGTAGGGCAGGTCACCGAGAGCCTTGCTCAGACACCCGCACCGCAGGTGCTGCTGGTCAACAAGTTCGGCAAGCACGAGGCCGATGGCCGCGGCATGCGCCCCGTCATTGGCGAGGCGCTCGCCATGGGTATCCCGGTCGTTTCTGGCGTCAATCGTATGAATGTGGAGGCTTTCAAGGATTTCTCCGGCGGCATGGCAGAGGCGGCTGACGCCGATCTTGATGCGCTGGAGGCCTGGGTGATGCAGGCGGTCAAAACCCCGGCAGAGTGACGCCTCAGGGTGCGGTCTCCGCTGCCGGATATCAGTGATTGTTGAAGATTGACCCGGTCCTGTACCGGGTCTTTTTGCATCCTGCCGGGGGCGGGGCCTTTAGGGGAATCTGACCCGAAACCGATGCCCGTTATGGGGGTAGGGGAAGGGGAATATGAGGCTGGAAACGCGGCAAAACCGGCTGCCAGAGCTGAAGCGGTGGGCAGTGCTGTATTGGGAGACCTAGACCCGATACGGGCGGATGCCACCATCGTTCCCGATGAAAATATCAATCATTTCAAGGAAGAAGATGGTGGGCGACCCTGGAATCGAACCAGGCGTGCGTCTCCGCGAGGGAGTTACAGTCCCCTGCCACACCTTGCGGCCTGTCGCCCACTGTCAGGTGAGTGTTGCACCTAACGTGGAGGCGTGATTACTAGCGGCACCAACGGGCGTCAACAGGAAAATACCAAGTTTTCTGCGCTGGCCTGAAATTCCTTTTGTCGGAGAGAGCAATGTCGAAGAAACCCACCAAGAAACCCCAGTGGGTCATCGAAAAGGAACAGGCCAAGAAGGCAGGCGCGAGCGAAACCGTCTGGCTGTTTGGCCTGCATGCGGTGCGCGATGCGCTGATGAACCCGCGCCGGGAGAAACTGCGGCTGATCGTGACCCTGAATGCCCAGAACAAGCTGGAAGAGGCCATCGCTGCCGCGGGGATTGAACCCGAGGTGGTCGATCCGCGCAAGTTCAACGCGCCGCTGGATCCCAATTCGGTGCACCAGGGCGCGGCGCTGGAGGTGAAACCGCTCAACTGGGGCAGTCTTGCGGAAAACTGCATTGGCGCCGAAGTGCCGCGGGTTCTGCTGCTGGACCGGGTGACTGACCCGCATAACGTTGGCGCGATTCTACGTTCGGCCGAGGTGCTGGGCGCCAGCGCCGTGATCGGCACCCGCCATCACTCGGCGCCCGAAACCGGCGCTCTGGCGAAAACCGCCAGCGGCGCGCTGGAACGTCAGCCCTATCTGCGGATGCGCAACCTCTCGGATACTATCACCGAGCTGCAGAATATGGGCTTTCTCGTGCTGGGCCTCGATGGCGAGGCAGAGCAGACCATCGAACAGGCGCTGGAAGGGCGCAAGGACCGCCCAGTGGCGCTGGTGCTCGGCGCCGAGGGGCCGGGGCTGCGGCAAAAGACCAAGGAAACCGTGGATCAGCTGGTGAAAATCGACTTTGCCGGGGGATTCGGATCGCTCAACGTCTCAAATGCTGCGGCAATCGCCCTATATGCTTCCAGAGAAAGATCCTAAGCAGACAGGAGGCAGGCATCGCACATTCCAGCATTTCCGGAGGTAAGATCCTCAGTTGTTGTTACTGCGGCGTTCAATCGGCCTTTGTGCCGGGTGGGCGTGGCATGTCCACGCTGATATGCGGAACCTGCGGGGCGCCGCTTTCGGCGCAAAAGGCCCGGCCACTCGCGCCGGGCAAGGGGGCCAAAACCCCGGCAACGGCTGTGCCCGCGTCGCGGTCCAAGATTTCGCACCAGCCTGCGCCGGTGAAACCCGCCTACAAGCCGAAGAAGAGCAAGCCGCGCAAGAAACGCAAAAGCATGTTTCAAAAGGTGTTGTCTGAGGCCTTTGACGTGATCGAAGATATTTTCGACTGAGGCAGGCTGGTGGGGTTTACCCGACGCCTTTCCGAATGAGATCAGACCGGCCCTGTGGCCGCAGACACACGGCGTTCACTTATTCGTAACACGCCTGTTCAGCCTGATACGCATGGGGCAGAATTGGGTTATCTCAAATTGATCCTGTGGAGTCGTCTCTTGTTTCTGCGCCTGCTCGTTCTGGTTGCTGCCGTCCTGTTGTCCGTCCCGCCCCGGGGCGCGCTGGCGGATTCGCCCCTGTTTGCGGCGCGCGAAGGGGTGGCGCTTGGCGGTTATGACACGGTGGCCTTTTTCGACGTCGGAGAGGCCGTGGCGGGGCAGGCACGCTATTCCGTTGTGTGGAAAGGTGTCATCTGGCGTTTCGCGTCTCAAAGCAATCAGATCCGGTTTGAAATGAACCCGCGCGCCTATGCACCGATGTTCGGTGGCTATTGCGCCTCTGCCATGGCGCGGGGCGTGTTGAAGGCCGGGGACCCGCAGCTGTGGGTGATTGTTGACGGGCGGCTGTTCCTTTTGAACAATGAGGGGGCGCTGACGCGGTGGCGGGCACAGGCGGCGCAGCTGATCGCCGAAGCCGACGCCCATTGGCCTGCTGCCTTGCACCCCGAGTAAAGGGATCTGCGGCGACAATTGGTGCCGCCAGCCCTTCCGAACATCGAGCCCCTTTAAAAGCCTGTTCCGAAGACCCACATATAAGTCAGGGCTGCGGAACGGAACATCCGTAGACCTTTTTCACTGTCCCTCGTTCCATACCTCGCGCCCGGGATCCCTTCCGGGCGCTTTTTTCTTTTTGGGGATGCCGATGTGCTCACTGGCCGGTTCGTTATTGCCGTCGGTTTTCCGTCGCCCAATGCCGCGAATTTGGCTTTTCCACGCGGCGGCAGCACAGTAGGGTCTGGCCATGACCAGCTATAGCGACGACCTTTTGCGCAAGATTTTGAAACGGACCCGGACCATCGCGGTGGTGGGGGTGTCGATGAATTCTGTGCGCCCCAGCTACTATGTGGCACGCTACCTTGGCCTCAAGGGCTACCGGGTGATTCCGGTCAATCCCGGCCATGCGGGCAAGCGGCTGTTCGGCGCCACCGTGCGCGCCAGCCTGTCAGAGATCGATGAACCGGTACATATGGTCGATATCTTCCGCCGCTCTGAAGCGGTGCCACCCATTGTGGATGAGGCGCTCGAGCTGTTCCCGGATCTGCAGACCATCTGGATGCAGATCGGCGTCGAGAACTCCGAGGCCGCCGCCAAGGCCGAGGCGCGCGGCGTTGACGTGATTCAGAACCGCTGCCCCAAGATCGAATACCAGCGCCTGTTCGGTGAACTCCGCATGGGCGGGTTTGCCACTGGTATCATTTCGTCGAAACTGTAGCGCGCTGGGGGGCTCCCGCCCGTCGCGCGTCACATCAAAGATGTGAAGGCTCCCGTTGGGCCGGGCGCCGCGCTGACGCGCGGCGGCAAAGGATCCGCTGAGAGGCGCTTCAGGGGCAGCACTGCCCTGAAGCGCCATGGCGAGTGTTATCCGATCTGTTCCGCCTCAAGGGTGAACCGCGCCTTGCGCGGCCGCTGGCGCGGCCCTTGACCCGGATCAGAGCGGGGGTCTGGAGGAGCAGGGGTTAGCCTTTTGGGCGGGCGGCTTTTTCTGCGATGCCGCTGAGGCCCTGACGTTCGGCCAGAACGGCAAGGACCTCGTCCAGTGCCACATCACGGGCGGCCAGCATCACCAAGAAATGATAAAGCACATCGGCGCCTTCACTGGCGAGTTTCGCCTTGTCGTCCTTCACCGCTTCGATAATCGCCTCGATGGCTTCCTCGCCAAATTTCTCGGCGCATTTTTCGGGCCCCTTGGACAGGAGTTTTGCGGTCCAGGAGCTGCTAGGGTCCGCGCCCTTGCGGGATTGGATGGTGGTTTCGAGATCGTGCAGCAGGGTCATGGCGGTGGGCCTTTCTCAGCCGAGGCGCATCGGGATACCGGCGGCGGCCATGTGTTCCTTGGCCTCCTGGATGGTATATTCGCCGAAGTGGAAAATCGAAGCGGCCAGCACCGCCGAGGCGCCGCCCTTGGTGACACCTTCGACAAGGTGGTCAAGTGTGCCGACCCCGCCCGAGGCGATCACCGGCACATCCACCGCGTCCGAGATCGCGCGAGTCAGGGGCAGGTTAAAGCCGGATTTGGTGCCGTCGCGGTCCATCGAGGTCAGCAGGATCTCGCCTGCGCCCTTGGCCACAACGGTCTTGGCAAACTCCACCGCGTCGATACCGGTTTCGCGGCGCCCGCCATGGGTGAAGATCTCCCATTTGCCGGGGGCGACGGTCTTTGCGTCGATCGCCACCACGATGCACTGGCTGCCGAATTGCGCGGCGGCCTCGGCCACCACATCGGGGTTGGCAACGGCGGCGGAGTTGAAGGAGACCTTGTCGGCCCCGGCCAGCAGAAGGGCGCGCACGTCTTCTTTGGTGCGTACACCGCCGCCCACGGTGAGCGGTACGAAGCACTGCTCGGCGGTGCGGCGCACCATGTCGAACATAGTGCCGCGGTTTTCATGGGTGGCGTGGATGTCGAGGAAACAGATCTCGTCAGCGCCCGCCGCATCATAGGCCTTGGCCGCCTCCACGGGATCGCCCGCATCGCGCAGGCCGACGAAGTTCACGCCCTTGACCACGCGGCCATCAGCGACATCGAGACAGGGGATGATGCGGGTTTTCAGCATCTTCAGCTCTTTCTTTTCCGGAGTGCGCCGATCAATGCCAGAATGGCCCAGGAAAGACCAGCGCCCATGACAAAGGGGGCAAAGACAAGTGGCCCCCAGGCCGCGAACAGTCCCAGCGCATAGGCCGTGTCGCTGATATCGCGGCCAAGGAGGAGGCAGGGCGCGGCAAAGCCTTCGTTGATGGTGCAGCCAAGGACCGTGCTGAGGAACAAGACCGCGCCAAAGGCCAGCGCCCAGAGCAGGATGGGGCCAAGGGTCAGCAACGCAAGGATGCGATGCGCATTACGTCCGATGGCTGGTCCTTGTCCCGGCTCCTGCGCCATGGGATCAGCCTTTCAGGATGGCCAGCGCCTCAGCGAGGTCGATGGCGCCGTCATAAAGCGCGCGGCCCGAGATGGCGCCATTGAGCGGTGCACCGCAGGATTTCAGCGCTCGAAGGTCCTCAAGCGAGGAGACCCCGCCGGAGGCGATCACCGGGATCGAGACCGCATTGGCCAGATCGGCAGTGGCCTGCACGTTGGGGCCCTTCATCGCGCCATCGCGCATGATGTCGGTGTAGATGATGGCGGCAACGCCCGCGTCCTCGAAGGATCTCGCAAGATCGGTGACCATCACGTCGGTTTCCTCGGCCCAGCCTTTGGTTGCGACCTTGCCGTTGCGGGCGTCGATGCCGACGGCCACCTTGCCGGGGAATTCGCGCGCTGCGTCGCGCACCAGATCGGGGTTTTCCACCGCTACAGTGCCAAGGATCACCCGGGCCAGGCCCTTGTCGATCCAGTTTTCGATGGTCTTCATGTCGCGGATGCCGCCGCCCAGCTGTGCGGGCACCTTGCATTGCTTGAGGATTTCCTCGACCGGGGCGGCGTTCACTGGCTCACCTGCAAAGGCACCGTTCAGATCGACGAGGTGCAGCCATTCGCAGCCCTTTTCGACGAACTCCAGCGCCTGGGCGGCGGGGTTGTCGTTGAACACGGTGGTCTTGTCCATGTCGCCATGCAGAAGGCGCACGGCCTGGCCGTCCTTGAGGTCAATGGCGGGATAAAGGATCATGTCGCTGGCCTTTGTCATCAATGGGCGCCGCCGGGCTGGCGGCAGGGTTTTGCCGGTTCTATGGCACGGTCGGCGCCGGGATTGCAACGCGACCCAAAGTCAAGCTTGCCTGAAAACCACATGCCGCGCCAAGGTGGGGCAAACGGGGAGGTTTTGAGATGAAGACAGTCACATTGGGTCTGGCGCTGGCGATGTCGCTGGCCACCGGCGCGCTGGCCGATCAGGTTGCTGGCAAATGGAAGACCGAGGAGGGCGATGAAGGCGGTTATTTGCACGTGGATATTGCGCCCTGTGGAGCCAGCATTTGCGGCACCATCGCCACCGCCTATGACGCAAATGGCGGCGTGTCGGCGGATTATGCGCATCTGGGCAAGAAGCTGATCTGGGATATGAAGGCCGATGGTGGCGGCAGCTATTCCGGGGGTAAGATCTGGGCGCCCGATGCGGACAAGACCTACAAGTCCAAGATGTCGCTGGACGGCAACCGCCTGACCGTCAAGGGGTGCGTCGCAGGCGGGCTGATCTGCCGGGGACAGACCTGGAAACGGGTCAACTGAGAAACGGGTGAAGTGATCTCCCGCCGCATGGACGCGCCGGGACGTGGATCATAGCAGCCCAAGCTGAACCGGGATCGGCACAAAACCACGGCGGACCTGCCGGTCCCGCACCGTTTCGAACAGATGCATCGCCTCGGCGTGCTGGTTGAAATAGGCGCGCCGTTCCTGACCTCCGGGGGCGGCGATCGGACCCAGGGCCTGTTCGACGCACCAGTCGCCAAACAGGGTCTGGCTTAGCCGCAGCACGCAATAGCGGTGGCGGCCTTCGATATGGTCGAATTTTTCCAGTCTGATCTGCAAAGGGGCGGGGCCTGAACGGGTTTCACACCGGTTCCATATGCCGCGAAGCGGGCGCCCTGTCCATCGCCGTGCCGTCACAATTGCCGTATGTTTGATTGCTGTGTGGCATCGGCTGGGGCCAGCCCCCGTAATGGGGAGCTGGCGGAGAGGTAGGGGTGATCAGAAGAGGAAATCATCCGCCGTGAGGTCATCCAGGCTGACGCCGTTCAGGATGATGACGTTCTGCCCATCATCGCCCATGTCGTAGATCACGCGGCTGCCCGTGTCGGTCGCGGCATCGACAAAGGCGTCGAGGCTGGTCGCCTCATCCGTTAGAGCAGAGAGGTCCAGAACGTCCTCACCAATGGTGAAGTCCCGGACCACGTCGCGGCCAAAGTTGCCTTTGAAGATAAAGGTATCCTCGCCGCTGCCACCGATCAGCTTGTCGCGGCCGCCGCCGCCGTTCAGCACGTCGTTATGCGCACCGCCTTTCAGTTTGTCCGCGTGGGCGCCGCCCAGCAGAGTATCCTCGCCTTTGCCGCCTTTCAGAACGTCACGGCCAAGCCCGCCTTTCAGCTTGTCGTCCTGCGCACCGCCGAGCAGCGTGTCACGGCCCTTGGCGCCGATCAGAACGTCCTCGCCGCGGTTGCCCTGCAGGTCGTCATTGCCCGCGCCGCCCTTCAAGCGATCGTCATTGCCGTAGCCGCTGAAGCTGTCATCACCACCGGAGCCGAAGAAGCGGATGTTCTGCGCTTTAAGCTGATCGATCAGTGGTTCGAAATCCGCATCCAGCATGCCGTAGATCAGCGCCGCCGAAGCATCGGCGCCATCGACAGCGGGGGCGAATTCGATGGAATAATCCAGCTGATCCAGCGCGATGTCCTGGGTGCCGTTCTCCGCGTCGGTTGCGGTGGCGCCATAGCCCAGTTCAATTCCGCTGACCGTCCCGCTGAGCGTGTGGGTGCTCATGCTGTAAACAATGTCATCGCGCAGGATATAGGCCTGTGCATCCGGGGTTGCGGTGTCGGTGATCTGTGCCTCGGCGCCGGCGTAATCGCCGCCCAGGCCGTTGGAGAAGACACCGCGCCCGGCGGATTCGAAATTGGCGCTGAAGTCTTCGATATAGGCGGTGAAGTCGGTAACCTGGCTGTTGCCGGTTGTGATGGTGATCGTCATGGCATCTCCTGTGCCGACCCATCGCTGATCGCATGACAAGCGTCAGATGGGGCCGGGCGTGACCGTGTTCGCGTTGCAAAATTCGAGTGATTCGCTGGGTCTGGGATGCGGCAGATCTGCTGCACGGCGACTGGGCATTGGGCCACAGAGTCCGGTACCTGGCAGGGCTGTGCTACAAAGGCAGATAAAAATTGTCAAGAAAAGGTGGCTGGAAATTGCGGTTGTGCGTGGGAAGGCGTCGGCTCGCCTAGCGCAAACGCCGGTGCCGGACTGCGGGAGGGCAGCCCGGCGGGAACAACGCGCCAGATTGGAAGCTTCACCCGCGGCGCGTTGATCTCTGGGACCGGTCCGACTGCTCCGTCAGACCGGTCTATCGGTAAGGCCTATCGGGCAGGCCTATCAGACGGCGCCGGTGTATTCGCCGCGCGCCGGATAGTCGTTGGCGATGGCGAAATCGAGGGCCGACACCAGTTCCGAGAAATGCGGACGCACGAAGGGCATGGTCTGAACCGAACCGTAGTAGAGGGTCTGCTCGGGGGTCACCATGAACAGGCCCGGCTCGGAGAACAGCGCGGGCTCTTCCAGACCGATCGAGGTGGTGCCACGCGAGGTCGAGATGTAGAGGCCCCATTCCTTTGCCACGTCCAGCGGCAGATCATAGGCAAAGCGCAGGGATTTGGCTTCGATCTTGTCGGCCATCGCCTGGGTGCGCTCTTCGCCATCGGCGCTGATGGCGATGGTGGCAACGCCGCGCTCAGCGAAATCGGCGGTCTTCTTTTCCAGCTCTTTCAGGTAGTTGGCGCAGATCGGGCAGTGCAGGCCCCGGTAAAAACAGATGACGGTGCCGCGTTCGCTGTCTGCCTTGGACAGATCAAAGGTGCCGCCGCCGAGCAGCGGCAGGGACAGGTTCGGGGTTTTCTGGCGGGGGATCAGCATAGCAGGTCTCCGAGTATGAATGTTGCTGCCGCATAAGCGGCCGTGAGTGATGGTGGTGGCCTTGTGCAACGGATTTGCGCTTGAAAAATCCGAAAAATCTGACAAAAACACCGGAACTCTGCACGGGAGAGAGATAATGGACAGATTGTCGAGCCTGATGGCCCGGTTTCGCATGACGGTCGAGGTGGCAACGCCGGAGGCGGCAAACCTGCGTGTCTATACCGATCCGGACGGGGCTTTGGCGCGGCTTGTGTTCTTTGCCGGTGGGGCGGTGCCGCAGGCAGAAGACGGACCCAGCCTTGCGCTGCGGGTGGACTGGGCCGGGGAGCATAATCCGCTGGTGGCTGCATTGCCGGTGCGGGTCGAAGTGGCTTTGGCTGACGCGACAGGGCTGTGCGCGGTGCTGGATCTGATGCAGCAGGAGCTGGCCGTGCACCGCTGCGGCGCCGAGAGTATTCTGGCTAGCCTGGGGCAGGCGGCCATGGTGCGGCTGTTGAGGCACCTAATCGAGGTGGGCACGGCGGAGCCGGGCCTGTTGGCGGGGCTTTCTGATGCGCGGCTGGCCCGTGCCATCGTGGCGATGCATGACCATCCGGGCCGGGTCTGGACCACGCAAGATCTAGCGACCGAGGCGGGCCTGTCCGTGTCACGGTTTTCCGAGTTGTTTTCCCAGCAGGTCGGGGAAAGCCCGATGCATTATCTGCGGCGCTGGCGGCTGACACTGGCGCGGCAGGACATGCTGCGCGGTGATCGGGTCGAGGCGGTGGCACGCCGCTATGGCTATGATTCCCCCGAAGGCTTCACCCGCGCCTTTCGCAAGGCCTATGGCTGCGCTCCGGTGTCTTTGCGCAAAAGCGCAGCCTAAGCTGCAGGCAAAATGACGGGGGCAGGAGGCTCAGGGCGCCCAGGTCAGGAAATTGCCGATCATGCGAAGGCCGACGTGCTGGCTTTTTTCCGGGTGGAACTGCATGCCCAGCATGGTGCCCTTGCCGATGACAGCGGTAACATCGCCGCCATAGTCCACATGCGCCAGCCGTTCGGCCGGATCCGCCACGCGGAAATGGTAGGAGTGCACGAAATAGCAGTGATCGCCGGTGGAAATACCCGCAAACACCGGGTGGTCATGGTCGATCACCAGATCGTTCCAGCCCATGTGCGGCACCTTCAAGGTCGGATCCTCGGGGGTGATCTTCACCACATCGCCGCCGACCCAATCCAGACCCGGCGTGTCCTCGTATTCATGGCCGGTGGTCGCCATCAGCTGCATGCCGACGCAGATGCCAAGGAAGGGGCGGCCCTTGTCCTCGACCGCGTGAACCATGGCGTCATAGATGCCCTTGTGACCGCGCAGTTCGTCGGCGCAGGCGGGGAAGGCACCATCGCCCGGCAGGACCAGCCGGTCGGCACGGGCCACTACATCGGCGTCGGAAGTGACCACGACCTCGCCCGCGTCGACCTCCTGCGCCATGCGCTGAAAGGCTTTCTCGGCAGAGTGGAGATTGCCGCTTTCATAATCGATGATCGCCGTCAGCATTGCCGGGGTCCTTCCTGTCTTGCCCGTTTGAAGTGGCCAAAAATGGCTGCGGGGTCAAGGGGCGGTTGCGGGCTCCATCGCATCCAGCAGGGCAATCACCTGCGCAAAGGGTCCCTCATCTATGGGCGGGGGCGGGTTGCCGAACTCCCCGGCAAGGTAAAGGAGGGTGAAGCCGTGGATCAGCGACCAGATCTGGGTTTCCACCACCAGACGATCCTGACCCGGTGCAACAAAGGGGGCCGCCACAGCGCGCAAGGTGAGATAGGCGTCGGCCTCTTCCTTGCCGCTGCCATGGACCAGACCGGCAAGTCCCTGATCGCCAAAAATCACCGCGAGGATGCCGGGATGATCCAGCCCAAATTGCAGATAGCCCCGGCACAGCGAGTGGACCCGCCCGTGGGGATCCTGCGGGCCGCTGTCGCAGGCGCTTTGCAGATAGGATGAGAACAGACGGAAGCCTTCCTCGGCGATGGCTTGTTTCAACCCCGCCAGCCCGTCGAAATGATGCGCGGGCGCCGCGTGCGACACCCCGGCGCGAGCGGCGCATTTGCGCAAACTCAGCGCGCTGAGGCCGCCTTCCTCCAGGAGGTCGATGCCCGCCTTGATCAGCGCGGCCTTCAGGTCGCCGTGGTGATGGCGGCTTCTCACGTCTTCTTTTGTCATGGAGCAGGTATCGCCCTTCATCTTGACGGCGTCAAGTTTGCCTGTCAGATATAAACTTGACAGTGTAAAGTTTGAGTCGCCCAAGGGCGCAAGGAGGGATGAGATGTCGAGCGAGACCCGGGCCATGGGCTATCCCAGATGGGTTGTCATGACGATGTGGGGGTCTGCGGTGCTGATCGCGGTTGGATCGTACCGGTTCCTGATTGCCGATATCGCGCTGGTGATGCCCGCGATGCTGCATCACGCGCTAGAGCGACCGGTGATGCTTTACCTGCACATCGGCTTAGCGCCGATCTCACTGGCGCTTTTGCCGCTGCAGTTTTCCAAGAGGCTGCGGCAGCGGCGCCGGGGGCTGCACCGCTGGCTGGGGCGTTTATACGGCGTCGCGATCCTGCTGGCCGGGACCAGCGGTATCTGGCTGGCCTATACGACCGAAGAGGGGCCGGTGGCCGCAGCGGGCCTTGGGCTGTTGTCGCTGCTCTGGCTGTGGGTGACGGGCACGGCGATCTGGCACGTCTGGAACCGCCGGATCGCGCAGCACCGGGTCTGGATGATCCGATCTGCCGCACTGACGCTGGCGGCGGTAACGCTGCGGATCTATCTGCCGATCGGGGTGGCGACCGTGGGGTTCGAGGCCAGCTATCCGATTATCTGCTGGCTGGCCTGGGTGCCCAATCTGCTGCTGGCGGAATGGATCCTGCGCCGGGACCGCGGCGCGCCGCTGGCCGCCACGGTTTGATTTCGGTCTGATACGGGGTCAGAGTGCGCCCTTGGTCGACGGGATGGCGTCTGCCTTGCGCGGGTCAGTTTCGACCGCATCGCGCAGGGCGCGGGCCACGGCCTTGAACGCCGCTTCGGCGATGTGGTGGCTGTTGAACCCGTGGATCTGGTCGATATGCAGGGTGATGCCGCCATGGGTGCTGAGCGCCTGGAAAAACTCACGCACCAGTTCCGTATCGAATGTGCCGATCTTGGGCGTCGGCAGGGTCACGTTCCAGATCAGGAAGGGGCGCGCCGACAGGTCCAGCGCGCAGCGCACCTGGGCATCGTCCATCGGCAGGTGGCATTCGCCATAGCGGCGGATACCTTTCTTGTCGCCAAGCGCGGCGACCAGCGCCTGACCCAGCGCAATGCCCGTATCCTCGACCGTGTGGTGATCGTCGATGTGGTAATCACCCTTGGCACGAATGGTCATGTCGATCAGCGAGTGCCGCGCCAGCTGGTCCAGCATGTGATCGAAAAAGCCGACACCGGTCTGGTTGTCATATGCCCCGGTACCATCGAGGTTGATCTCCACCGAAATCTCGGTCTCGGCGGTGGAGCGGGTGATCTGAGCGCTGCGCATCTGCGGGCCATCCTTCGTCAAACTGCCCCTTGGGCCATATGGCGCCCATGGGCTGGTGCTGCGCTTATAGGGTGCTGGGGCTGTCTCACTCAAGAGCGCGTAAGTCGAAACTCAGACCCTGTTGCAGCTGCATCTGTGGGATTGCGCCTGCCTGCGCGCCGTGCCAGCTTAGCGGCCAAATCGTTACTCAAGAAAACCCAATGAAGGGGCGCCCATGTCGACCTGCGTTTTCATCCAGATCCGCTGTAAACCCGGCACCACCTACAAGGTGGCCGAAGATATCGCCCTGCGCGAAATTCATTCCGAGCTCTACTCCACTAGCGGCGAATACGACCTGCTGATGAAGCTTTACATCCCCAAGGACGCGGATGTCGGGAAATACATCAACGACCACCTGCTGGTGATCCCGAATATCGAACGCTCGCTAACCACGATGACCTACAAGGTTTTCTGAGCCGTCCGCATTGCTGATGCAAAACGCCTGATCCCCTGCCGGAGATCAGGCGTTTTTCGTTCCTGTGCCGATGCGCCTGAAGCAGACTTAAATCAGAACAGGAAATCCGACCCGTCCAGATCGGAAATATTGGTATCGGCCAGGGTAATGCTGCCCGCGCGATAGGAAATCACGGCATCGTTGCCATTCTGGGTCAGCGTCAGGTCAGAAAAATCATCAACGCTGCGGTGTTTGATGGCGATGAGGTCAGTCCCATCGCGCCAGTCCTCGATCGTATCATCGCCGATGTTGCGCCCCTTGAACTTGAAGGTGTCGGCGCCGCGGCCCCCCACCAGCATGTCATCGCCCTGATCGCCCTGCAAAAGGTCACGGCCGCCGCCGCCCTTGAGGGTATCATTGCCACGCCCGCCCCAAAGCTTGTCACCGCCGCCCCGGCCCAGCATTTCATCATTGCCATTGTAGCCTTTGACCTTGTCTCCGCGGGACCCCAGATCGAAGAAGTCATCGCCGGAAAAGATCTGTTTGAACAATTTCACATTGTCCCGGTTGCGGTCTGTTTCAGACACGCGGAAGAAATCTTCTGCCTCAATGTTGAGATTGGTGACCGTTGTGGTGAAATTGCTGCCGGTTTCGGTGACGCCCTCGATCAATCCGGAATACGGCGTCAGGATACTGTGGCCGTCGCGGGTGATGCTTTGGAATTGCAGGCCAGTCCCGTTGTAGACATCGGGAGAGGTGTCGGGGATCGGATCAAAGCCGGGAATGCCAAGATCGGTATTTCGCATCAGGGTAAACCCGGTGGATGATGCGTCCGTGACTTCGGCCTTCAGGTTGAAATGAAAACTGAACCAGCCGATGCCGCTCTGGGTCATCACGTAGCGTTCCGTGCCTTCATAGATCAACTCAACCATATGCATGTCTCCTGCAATTACTGATACCAAACCGGTTTCAGTTACAGGTCAAAGCGCTGGCGGGAGTAAGGGGAAAATACAGCAGAAGAGACGCAGATCGGCAGGGCCGAGATCGCACCCCGGTCTTTGGGCAGTCCGGGGCGCGCGAGGGTGGGTTTAGCCGTCGATCAGCCCTTCGGCCTTCAGCGCTTCATAGGTGCTGTCCACGGCGGATTTGGCGCGTTTCAGCATTTCGTCCACTTCCGCCTTTGTGATGATCAGCGGCGGGCAGAAGGCGAGCGCGTTACCCGCGACTGCGCGCAGGATCAGGCCTTCGTCCTGGCAGGCCTTGACCGCGAGGGCGCCGCCCTTGCCGCCGGGCACGGTTGCGCCCGTGGTCTTGTTCGACACCAGTTCCAGCGCCGCGATCAGCCCCTTGCCGCGGACCTCGCCCACCAGCGGGTGATCAGTGAAAATTTCGCGAAGTTGCGCCTGCATGTAATCGCCGACCTCGGCCGCATGATCAAACAGGTTGTCACGCTCATAGATTTCCAGCGTTTTGAGGGCGGCGGCGCAGGCGGCAGGGTGGCCGGAATAGGTGTAGCCGTGGCCAAAGACGCCGACCTCGTTCGAGGGCGCAACCATTTCCTTGTACATCCAGCCGGGGATCACGGAGGCGGAGATCGGGAAATAGGCCGAGGAGAGCTGTTTGGCGAAGGTCATCAGGTCGGGTTTGATGCCCATGGTGGTGCAGCCGAAATCGGCGCCGGTGCGGCCAAAGCCGGTGATGACTTCATCCGCCCAGACCAGGATGCCATATTTGCGCAGAACCGCCTGCAGTTTTTCGTAATAGCCTTCGGGCGGCACGATCACGCCAGAGGCGCCGGTGATCGGCTCCATGATCATGGCGGCGATGGTGTCGGGATCCTCGGCAAGGATCTGCTGCTCCAGATTGTCGATGATACGGTCGACAAATTGTGCTTCGGTCTCGTTCCCCTTGCGGCCCGTGTAGTAATGCGGTGCGTCCGAGCGCAGGATGTGCAGAGCCTCAACGGGCGCGTCGAAATGCGCCAGGTTTGCGGGCAGGGAGGTCAGCGATCCGGCGGCGACGGTCACACCATGATAGCCACGCTCGCGGGTGATGATCTTGCGTTTTTCCGGTTTGCCGATGGCATTGAAGTAGTAACGCAGCATCTTGTAATGGGTGTCATTGGCATCCGAGCCGGAGTTGCCGAAGAAGAAATAGGCATCCTCGATTGGCACCATGGTCTTCAGTTTTTCCGCCAGTTCCTGGATCGGCGCGTGGGTCTTGCCGCCAAAAGTGTGGGAAAAGGACAGCTTGGTCAGCTGTTCGGTGATCGCCTCGATCAGCTCGGTGTTGCCATAGCCCAGCGAGGTGCACCACAGACCTGCCAAACCTTCGATATATTCCTTGCCGTCGGTGTCGTAGACATAGATCCCCTGGGCGTGGTCAATGCACATCTGCTCGGTCGCGGTCAGGTTGGTGGTGGGATAGATGACAGGTGCCATGACTGAACTCCTTTGAAGAAAAACGCGCGGGGCGGGCTGGAACGGCGGACTGCACGGGGCAGGGATGCGGCAAGCATTGGCGCGTTTTACAGGTGGCGTCAAAAGGAATTTGATCAAAAGGTGGCGGCGGGGGGATTGGCCTATGAGATAGGGGTAGGGAGGAAGGGGCCAAAAACACAAAAACCGCCCCGAAGGGCGGTCTCTTGTATCCAAATGGAGCGGGCGAGGCGATTCGAACGCCCGACCCTAACCTTGGCAAGGTTATGCTCTACCCCTGAGCTACGCCCGCGCTGCCATTCGGTGAGCGGTGTTTAGGAAATCATGCGGGGGGCTGCAAGGGAAAAATGCCGCCTCTGCGGGGATTTCTATGACTGGTCGAATGCGGGAAAGCGGAAAACAAAAAGCCGCCCCGGAGGGCGGCTGTTTTGATCCGAATGGAGCGGGCGAGGCGATTCGAACGCCCGACCCTAACCTTGGCAAGGTTATGCTCTACCCCTGAGCTACGCCCGCGCTACCATTCGATGAGCGGGTATTTAGGAGCTTCACGGAGACTGTGCAAGAGGAAAATTATGCCCGCCGGTACAGAAAAGCAGAGCTGCCCGATGGGTGGGGGAGGTTGGCATTCACGCCCTGGGCAGATCGAACCCGGCCTGCAGCGCCATGCGCCGATGCTGCTCTGTTTCAGGCTGGCAAGAGACAAAGGCGCTGGCGGGGCAGGCGGGCAGATCCAGCGCGCGGATCAGCTGGCCATCGTATTGTCCCGACAACAGCAGAATCCCCTCGCGCTCCAGAATGTCGCGGGTGCCGCGTCCTTTGTCCGAGCGGATCCGGCGCATGAAATCCTTTTGCTGGGCCACCGCCTCGACCACGTCGCGGTCGATCGGGCGGCCCTGAACAAGCCGGAACAGCTGCGCCATGCGTTCATTGCCGGTGGCGCCGGAAAAAATCCGGGTGACGGTCTCTTCGGGCAGGCTGCGCCAGAAATTCTCAGGGTAGGGATGATCCCGCAGCAGCCACAGGATATGGCCGAACCCCATGGCCGAGACAGTGCGTTTGGCATCCTTATTCTGCCCGGCAGTAAGGTAGTCGGGCCGCGCCAGGATCAGGCCAAGGTAACAGCGCGCGCGGGCCTCGTCCGCGGCCACCAGCAGGCAGACCTGATCCAGCGCCTCGGTCGGGATCATCCAGTTGCTGCCCATGGTGTTCTTGATATCCATGTCGCGGCCCAGAACCTCGGTGTCGAGGCGGCCCCGGGGCAGCCGCAACAGGGCGCGCAGCTCGATCTCGACGCGGGTGCCGATATATGTCTTTTCGGTCTTTTCCAGTTCCTCATAAGCGCGGCGCCCGGTTTTCGGCGTCATGATCACATCGTCGATGCAAGTGCGCAGCATGGCGGGAAACCGGCTGGCCAGTTCCATCGCGCCGCCCGCGCGGGCAGTGATCTCGCCTGCGATCTCGGTCAGGAGGTCATAATCCGGGTGTCCGGGCAGAATCAGGCTGTCGGGAAGGTTCTGTTTCATCGCAGGTTTCGCCCTTTCTGCCGGGGCGGGCGCGGCCCTTGGCTCCGACTGGTCAGGGCGGCTTTAGGCCCGCACGGCATGAAGGTTCGGCTTGGCAATCGCAGCGCGCAGCTGGCGGGCCACGGCTTCGGCCACCGGCGGTGGAAAGGCATTGCCGACCTGGCGGTAGGCGTTGGTCTTGGCGCCGGTGAAATGCCAGGCGTCGGGAAAGCCCTGGATGCGCGCCACCATGCGCACGGTCAGGCGCGGCATGTCGTTGTGAAAGGGATCGGGCGCCTCATTGGCGATGGTGCGCCCCTCGACACCAAGCGCGGCCCAGGCGCGGCGTGCGCGGGTGGGGCCCAGATCCGGTCCGCCGTGTTTCTTGGAGCCGCCAACGATGGTTGGGGCGATTTCATCTGCCTTGGCGGCCCAGTCTTCGGCGCCGCGCCAGCCACGTTCCTGCATCAGGTCAAGCAGGGTGGCGCCCACCGTGGGCGGGTTGTGCGGCAGCGGGTCGGGCCAGTTGAACTGCCCAGCAAATTCCTTGCGCAGGGCCACGATGGCCACGCGCGGGCGCAGCTGCGGCACGCCAAAGTCCGAGGCGTTCAGTAACCGCCAATCAGTTTCATAGCCCAGTTTCGACAGCTGGCCTTTGAGCTTTTCGCGGTAGTCATGAAACACCGCGTCCAGAAACCCGCGCACGTTTTCGATCATCACCGCGCGGGGACGGGTGGCATCGACGATATCGATGGCATCGTCAAAGAGGTTGCGCTCGTCCTGTTCGCCCAGCTGTTTGCCGGCGACGGAAAACGGCGGGCAGGGCAGGCCGCCGGCCAGCAGGTCGATGCCCTTGTAATCACTGGCTTCTTCCTTGAATCGGCGCACGTCCTCTTCCAGCACGTTCCATGTGGGGCGGTTGTGGCGCAGGGTGGCGCAGCAGTGTTTGTCGATCTCGACCAGCGCGGTGTGATCAAAGCCCGCACGCTC
This sequence comes from Phaeobacter sp. CC-HEC084, assembly GCF_059429255.1. Classification (NCBI taxonomy): domain Bacteria; kingdom Pseudomonadati; phylum Pseudomonadota; class Alphaproteobacteria; order Rhodobacterales; family Roseobacteraceae; genus Phaeobacter; species Phaeobacter sp. CC-HEC084. The sequence continues at coordinate 2,152,652 of NZ_JCAIJQ010000002.1, read as the reverse complement.
CAGCCCAAGGGCCTGGCCGCCTGCACCTGCGCATAGTTCAACCGATGTCAGCATCCTGCCTGTCAGCCCCGTTTGTCGTTCTTGCTCTGTTCCTTGCGCAGAAGTGGTACTCGCAAAGGCGATTCCGCGCAAGTCTCTCGCGGCGTCTTCCCCTGCGGCGACAGGAGCTGGCAAGGCCCAAAAACACCAGAATCCGAAAACACGAAAGGCCGCCAAAGCGGCGGCCTTTTAGTGGTCCAAATGGAGCGGGCGAGGCGATTCGAACGCCCGACCCTAACCTTGGCAAGGTTATGCTCTACCCCTGAGCTACGCCCGCGCTGCCATTCGGTGAGGGGTGAAATATTCATTCCGCCGCGGGGCTGCAAGTGGAAAATCGTGCCGCCCCGGAAAAAACTCTCATTTTCTGCGACGGAACCTGCGGGCTGCTGCGTTTCATACAGACGAAAAGAAACAGAGGGGAGCTGTCTAAGATGAAACCTGCCGATTATGCCCGTATTGGCGCGCTGATCGCGACCATAGCGCTGGCCAAGGCGCTGTCGCCCGCGGGGGGACAGAGCCCGGAAACCGCATCTGAGGTCGACCCGGGCGCGATCCGGCCCGCGCCGGTCTACGTCAAGACGATCAGCGCCCCCGAGGTCACGGCCCCGGTGCAGGGGCACGACGTATAGAGGCAGCTACTCCTCACCTTAGAAAAGCGCGTGCGCGATCAGGCCCAGACCTGCCACAAGCAGCATCAGAAGGTTCAGCACGATCCCGGCCTGACGCAGGATCAGGATCTGCGGGCGCGCGGTAAAACCGACCGCGTGCATCAGCCGTCCGCCCAGCAACATCACCCCCAGCGCATGCGTGGCCAGTGCCGGTGCGCCCTGTGCTTCGCTCAGCGCAAGAAGAACCAGGCCAAGCGCAGTATATTCCACGAAATTTCCCTGCGCGCGGATGGCCATCAGTAATGCGCGATTGCCGCCATCTCCGACGGAAATTTTGTGTTTCAGCCGCTGGCGACTGACGCCAAGCGACAGGTAGACAAACAAGAGCGCCGCCCCGCCGGCATAAAGTGATGTAATCGGAAGCATCGGCCTATCCTCCCCATAGGAATTGCAGTGTGATAAGTGGGTTCGTTTTTGGAACTTAATACTGAACAATCCTACGGGGCTTTTGAAGCCGATTCAGAGCGGGTTCACGCCAGGGAATGCGCGCCGCGGAAGCGCGGGCGGGATGCGGAGCGCAGGGGGAGTGGTCCCCACGGCCCTTGGGGCGTATCCGTTGAGGTGATTATTTGACCGGGATCTTGTGCTTTTTCAGCGCCTTGGCCAGTTCGTTGTCGACCAGTTTCATCAGCGCCTTGTCCTTGGCGGCGGCCTTGGCAGCCATATCGGTCATCTGTGCCTCGCTTTCCTTGCCGGTGGCGCGGGACAGAATCACGCCATAGCCGACCTTCAGGCTTTCATCGCTGACCTTGTTCATCACCTCAGCCCAGAGCTTGGCCTTGAGCGTATTTGGGATGTTGTTGGTCTTGGCCAGTTTCGCCAGCCGGTCCGGCAGGATCGTGCCCTGCAGAAGATCCTTGTTCTTATAGGCCCATTTTTTCTGGAAGCTGCCGAGGTTCTTCACCATCCCGCCAAGAAGTGCCGAATAAAGAAGTGAGGTTACGATGGCCTGGAATTCCTTTTCGGTCGGGGGCTTGCCGGTCTTCATGATCCGGCCGACTTCCTTCACGGCTTCACCCAGAACGGTTTTGATCACCTCTTGTCCGGAGCCGGCGATGTAATTGGCGATGAATTTCTCAAGCTGTTTGGTGGACAGGAAGGCGACCTTGGACGCCAGCTTGGGTGCGACCCATTTTGCGGCATCATCGCAAAAGCCGAGCGGTACCTTGCTGCCGATCCCGCCGGTCAGCCCGCCAACCGTGCCATCGATCACCATGGCCTGGATCGAACCCCAGACGGTCACCTTCTGACCGCTGGCATGTTTGCCAAGCTCCTGACTGGCGCTTTGCAGGAGGCCGACACCGGCACCAGAGGTGACAGCCGCACCGCCAGCGGTCATGCCCGCTCCGGTCACCAGAACCGGGGCGGCCAGCGCCCCGACGACGGCAAAACAGGCAGCCGACGAAACCGACAGAACAGTGGCCGTGGTCCGGGCAGAGCCGGTGAATTCCTTCAGAAACCGCAAAAGGTCCGCGTTGAAGGCGCCAATCGCCTTTTCTGCCTCGGGCAGGGCCTCATCGATCAGCTTGAGGTCCTTTGTTATGATCGCCCGCTCCAGCTTGCCACTGGCGCGGATGGAGCGGCCACAGAGCTTGTTATCGGGCATCTTGACCGATCCGGCCTCGATGATGATGACCTGCGCTACGGCGTTCAGCACGCCATCTTTCAACTGGGCCACGTCCAGATAGTGCTGATAGGTCTCCAGCGCGGTTTCATGGTTGCGCAGGACCGATTTCATATAGGGCGTCAGCCGTTTGAGGACGTCCAGCTTGACCTTCTCGTATTCCTTGGGCGTGCAGCGGATCTTCTTGCCGCGGAAGGTGACCTCCATCATCGGTTGTTTGGCGGCCTTTTCCTCTTCGGCCTTCATCTTCTTGTAGGCTGGCAGCAGCGCCTTGAAGGTGCGCCCACCGGGATCGACGACCTTGTCGGGGTTTTTGAAGCCGCTTTTCTTCTGAAAGGTGCCGATGGCCTTCAGCAGGCCGGTATCCATCTTCTTGGAGGCGCCAAGCGGCCCGATCTTATTGGCCTCCAGCATCCTGCGCACCAACAGCACGTCGTCTGGTTTGTTCTTGACCTCATCCCCGGAACTGGAGCGTGGGGACTGACCTACAGGAGCTGTCAATTTCGCTGAAGACATTGGAAACCTCGAAAACTGGATAAAAACTGGCCGCTATTTTGGGCTGGTCCCGCAAAGGATCAAGATTGACAGCAGCGAAATGAGGAGGCTTGCTAAATTTTCCCCGTTGTCGCGCATTCGCGGGGCAGTGGATCCGGCCTACGTGCGGCACGAAAAAAGCCGCAGCCTTTTTTGGGGCTGCGGCTTGTAGTTTTGTGGTCTGGGCTTTGTGTCTTATTCCAGCTCGATGAGGAGGTCCTTTGCATCGATCTGGCCGCCGGGCTGGACGTGCACGGCCTTGACCACCGCGTCGCGTTCGGCGTGCAGGCCGGTTTCCATCTTCATCGCTTCGATGGTCAGCAGCATGTCGCCCTCATGCACCTGCTGGCCAACCTGTACCGCGACCGAGGCGACGACGCCGGGCATCGGCGCGCCGATGTGGTCGGGGTTGCCCGCTTCGGCCTTGGGACGGGCAGCGGTGGTGGATTTCACCAGACGGTTCGGCACCCGGATCACCCGCGGCTGGCCGTTGAGTTCGAAGAACACCTTCACCTCGCCGTTCTCATCGGTCTCGCCGATGGCCTGCAGGCGGATCTCCAGCGTCTTGCCGGGGTCGATCTCGGCCGAGATTTCCTCGCCCGGTTCCATCCCGTAAAAGAACGCCCGTGTCGGCAGGCTGCGCACCGGGCCGTACTGGCGATGGCGGCCCATGTAATCGAGGAACACCTTGGGATACATCAGGTAGCCATTCAGATCCTCGTCATCGACTGCCTTGCCTTCCAGCTGCTGGGACAGCTCGGCGCGGGTGGCTTCCAGATCGACCGGCTCCAGATGTTTGCCGGGGCGCTCGAGGTTGGGCTTTTCGCCTTTCAGCACCTTGTCCACGATACCCGCCGGAAAGCCGCCCGGCGGCTGGCCGAGGTTGCCGCGCAGCATGTCGACAACGGAATCGGGGAAGGAGAGATCGGTCTGCGGATCCTCCACCTCTTCGCGGCTGAGGCCCTGGCTCACCATCATCAGCGCCATGTCACCGACCACCTTGGAGGAGGGCGTCACCTTGACGATATCGCCGAACATCTGGTTCACATCCGCATAGGTCTGGGCGACCTCGTGCCAGCGCTCTTCCAGTCCCAGGGAGCGCGCCTGCGCCTTGAGGTTGGTGAACTGGCCACCCGGCATCTCGTGCAGGTAAACTTCCGAGGCCGGAGCCTGAAGGCCAGACTCAAAGGCTGCGTATTGCGCCCGCACCTGTTCCCAGTAATCGCTGATCTCGCGGATCTTGGCGATATCCAGCCCGGTGTCGCGGTCGGTGTTGCGCAGACCTTCGACGATCGACCCCAGACAGGGCTGCGAGGTGCCGCCACTGAACGCATCCATCGCCGCATCCACTGCATCGACGCCCGCATCGGCGGCAGCCAGAATGGTCGCCCCGGCGATGCCGGAGGTGTCATGCGTGTGGAAGTGGACCGGCAGGCCGACCTCTTCCTTCAGCGCCTTCACCAGCTGACGCGCGGCGGCGGGTTTGAGGAGGCCCGCCATATCCTTGAGGCCCAGAATATGGGCGCCCGCGGCTTCCAGATCCTTGGCCATGCCGACGTAGTACTTGAGGTCATACTTGGCCCGGTCCGGATCCATGATGTCGCCGGTATAGCAGATGGTGCCTTCGCAGATCTTGCCGCTCTCCACCACCGCATCCATCGCGACGCGCATGTTCTCCACCCAGTTGAGGCTGTCAAAGACCCGGAAGACATCGACGCCGGTGATCGCGGCCTGTTTCACAAAGGCCTGCACCACGTTGTCGGGGTAGTTGGTGTAGCCCACCCCGTTGGAGGCGCGCAGCAGCATCTGGGTCATCACGTTGGGCATCGCCTCGCGCAGGTCCCGCAGCCGCTGCCAGGGGCATTCCTGCAAGAAGCGATAAGCCACGTCAAAGGTGGCTCCGCCCCAGCATTCCACCGAGAACAGCTGGCTGAGGCTTTGTGCATAGGCGGGTGCCACGCGGATCATGTCGATGGAGCGCATGCGGGTGGCGAGCAAGCTCTGGTGGCCGTCGCGCATGGTGGTATCGGTCAAGAGCAGCTGCCGCTGCGCCTTCATCCAGTCGGCCACCGCCTGGGCGCCTTTCTGCTCCAGCAGGTTGCGGGTGCCATAGGGCAGGGCGCCGGTCTCGACCTTCGGCGGGCGCGGATCCTTCAGACCCGCTTTCGGCTCGGCGCGGCCCTCGGTCTCCGGGTGACCGTTGACGGAGATGTCGGCGATATAGGTCAGCACCTTGGTGCCGCGGTCCTGGCGCTTGGCGAAGTTGAACAGCTCCGGCGTCTCGTCGATGAACTTGGTGGTGTATTCATTGCTGAGGAAGGTCGGGTGCTTCAGCAGGTTCTCGACAAAGGCAATGTTGGTGGAGACCCCGCGCACCCGGAATTCGCGCAGGGCCCGGTCCATCCGCGCGATGGCTTTCTCCGGGGTCGGCGCCCAGGCGGTGACCTTGGTCAACAGGCTGTCGTAATAGCGGGTGATCACCCCGCCCGCGTAAGCCGTGCCGCCATCAAGGCGAATGCCCATGCCGGTGGCCGACCGATATGCGGTGATGCGGCCATAGTCGGGGATGAAGTTGTTGAGCGGATCCTCGGTCGTCACACGGGTCTGCAGCGCGTGACCGTTCAGGCGGATCTCGGACTGATCGGCCTTGCCGGTGGCCTCGGCAATGCTCTTGCCCTCGGCGATCAGGATCTGCGCCTGCACGATGTCGATGCCGGTGACTTCCTCGGTGACGGTGTGCTCCACCTGCACCCGCGGGTTCACCTCGATGAAGTAGAACTTGCCGGTTTCCATATCCATCAGGAATTCGACGGTGCCCGCGCATTCGTAATTCACATGCGCACAGATCCTGCGGCCCAGATCGCAGATCTCGGCCCGCTGCGCCTCGCTCAGGTAAGGCGCCGGGGCGCGCTCCACGACTTTCTGGTTGCGGCGCTGGACTGAGCAATCCCGCTCGAACAGGTGATAGATCTCACCGTGCTTGTCGCCAAGGATCTGCACCTCGACGTGGCGGGCGCGGGTGATCATCTTTTCGAGATAGCCTTCGCCATTGCCAAAGGCGGCTTCGGCCTCGCGGCGGCCTTCCAGAACTTTCTCTTCCAGCTCAGCCTCGGAGAGGATCGGCCGCATGCCGCGACCGCCACCGCCCCAGGAAGCCTTGAGCATCAGGGGATAGCCGACCTCACCCGCTTCCTTGCGGATGGCGTCCATGTCATCGCCCAGCACCTCGGTCGCGGGAATGACCGGCACGCCTGCCTCAATCGCGACGCGCCGCGCCGAGGCCTTGTCGCCAAGCGCGCGCATGGTCTCGGCCTTGGGGCCGATGAAGGTGATGCCGTTGCGGGCGCAGGCATCGACGAAATCGGGGTTTTCCGACAACAGACCATAGCCCGGATGGATCGCATCTGCGCCGGATTCCTTCGCAACGCGGATGATCTCGTCAATCGACAGATAGGCCGCCACAGGCCCCATGCCTTCGCCGATCCGGTAGGCCTCATCCGCCTTGAACCGGTGCAGGCCCAGCTTGTCCTCCTCGGCGTAGACCGCAACGGTCTTCTTGCCCATCTCATTCGCAGCCCGCATCACGCGGATCGCTATCTCGCCGCGGTTGGCGATCAGAATTTTCTTGAAGTCGGTCATATCTTCCCCCGAGGTCGTTCAGTCTGGCGATGTGTTAGGCGCATCTTGGCGTGCAGTATACCCGTAGTACTGGGTAGTGCGGGGCATGATTGCGCTCTCATTTTGTGCTTTTCCGCCGCGCGGAGCGAAAGCGGGCTCACGGGGCGGTGTGGTTGAGCGGTCTGGCCGCTGGCAAAGAGGCAAGATCCGGTGCGCCGAGCTGGCCCATGTTCGCCTCTAGATCCTTTTTCAGGATGTCGATCAGATGGTCGGGACCGGTCGGCCCCAGCGCGGCCAGCGCGAAGTGAAAGGCGCGGCCGAGCATGACGAAATCGGCGCCAAGCGCCAGCGCCCTGAGGATGTCGAGGCCGCCTTCGATGCCGCTGTCAAAGATCAGGGGCAGGTCGGTGGCGGCGCGCAGTTCGGGTAGCACTTCGATGGCGGCGGGGCTTCCGTCGAACTGGCGCCCGGCGTGGTTCGACACCCAGAGCCCATCGACGCCGATCTCCTCCAGCGGCTGCGCGTCCTCGGCGCGCATCACGCCCTTGATCACAAAAGGACCATCCCAGTGATCGCGCAGCCAGCGCGCATAGTCCCAATCGGGCGAGGTGCGCAGCAGATACCCGATATGGGCGGTGGAGGAACGGCTCTCACCGGTGGCCTCGGCGGTGTATTTGTCGAGCGTGCGCATATGCGGCATGCCGCCCTCGTGCCGGTGCTGACGGGCCATGCCCATGGCCCAGGCCGGGCGCATCGCCACCTGCGCCAGCAGGCGCGGCGTGAGGCGCGGCGGCTGGGTGAGGCCGGATCGCGTCTGCCGTTCCCGCCGTGAGGCGACCGGCACATCCACGGTCAGGACCAGCACCTTGAAGCCCGCGTCCCGCGCGCGCGCCAGCATATCCTTGCGGATGCCTTCGTCCTTGGGGGGGTAAAGCTGGAACCAGGCTTGCTCGCCCAGATGCGGCGCCAGATCTTCGGGGCATTGGCTGGCGACGGTGGACAGGCTGTAGGGAATGCCGCTGCGGGCTCCGCAGCGGGCCAGGTGGCCTTCGGCATCGGGCCAGATCAGTCCCGACATGCCCACCGGCGCAATGCCAAAGGGCAGCGGTAGCGTCGCGCCAAACAGCTGCGTCGACAGGTCGATCTCAAGCGGGCCGTGCAGGATGGAGGGCAGGAAGCCGACCCGGTCCAGCGCGGTGCGGTTGCGCCTTTGGGTGGCTTCGGTGCCGGTGGCGCTGTCCAGATACTCCCAGACAAAGCGGGGAAGGCGCTTGCGTGCTGCTGCGCGCAGGTCAGACAGGCCGGGGTAATGCAGGTGCAGATCCTGGTGCATGTTCATGCGGCGCATAATTGCTGCTTTGCAGCGAAAGTCTAGCGAAAATGTTACAGAATTCTAACAGGGGCCCAGGCGGGCGCAGACAGCGGCGCCACTGGGGAGCGGTTCGCGGTAAAAAGAGGCGTGAACATAGTGTGAACGTCCCCTTTCCCGCGCAGATGAATCACGCTAGGATCACGCCCATGAGCAGTTTCGATGAAATGGACGCCTTTGAGGGCGCTTCCCTCTCCGCCCGCGCCATGGCTGCGCGCCCCAAACCCTATCTGGATGGGCTGAACCCGGCCCAGCGGGACGCCGTGGAATGCCTGGACGGGCCGGTTCTGATGCTGGCGGGCGCCGGCACCGGCAAGACTAAGGCGCTGACCACCCGGATCGTGCATCTGCTGACCTTGGGACAGGCGCGCCCGAACGAGATCCTCGCCGTGACCTTTACCAACAAGGCGGCGCGCGAGATGAAAGAGCGGGTCGGCAGGATGCTGGGCCAGCCTGCCGAGGGCATGCCCTGGCTCGGCACCTTTCACTCGATCTGCGTCAAGCTGCTGCGCCGCCATGCAGAACTGGCCGGGCTGAAGTCGAATTTCACCATTCTGGACACTGACGATCAGATCCGCCTCCTGAAGCAGCTGATCCAAGCCGCCGGGATCGATGACAAACGCTGGCCTGCGCGGATGCTGGCCGGGATCATCGACGACTGGAAGAACCGTGCCCTGACACCGGAGAGCGTGCCTGTGGCCGATGCCAGCGCCTATAACCATCGCGGCACCGAGTTCTATGCCCAGTATCAGGCCCGCCTGAAAGAATTGAATGCCGTCGATTTTGGCGATCTGCTGCTGCATATGGTGACGATCTTCCAAAACCATCCGGATGTGCTGTCTCAGTATCAACGCTGGTTCCGCTACATCATGGTCGACGAATATCAGGATACCAACGTCGCGCAGTATATGTGGCTGCGGCTGCTGGCGGCCGGGCACAAGAATATCTGCTGTGTCGGCGATGACGATCAGTCGATCTATGGCTGGCGCGGCGCCGAGGTGGGCAATATCTTGCGGTTCGAAAAGGACTTTCCCGGTGCCAAGGTGGTGCGGCTAGAGCAAAACTATCGCTCGACCGAACATATCCTTGCAGCGGCCTCCGGCGTGATCCGGGGCAATGCCGGGCGTCTGGGCAAGGAGCTGTGGACTGAGGCAACCGGCGGCGAAAAGGTGCGCCTGATCGGCCATTGGGACGGTGAAGAAGAAGCGCGCTGGATCGGGGAAGAGATCGAAGCCATGCAGCGCGGCACCCGCGGGCAGGATCCGGTGGATCTGAACCAGATGGCGATTCTGGTGCGGGCCAGCCACCAGATGCGCGCCTTTGAGGACCGTTTCCTGACCATCGGTCTGCCCTACCGGGTGATCGGCGGGCCGCGATTCTACGAGCGGCTCGAGATTCGCGACGCCATGGCGTACTTCCGGCTGGTGGTCTCGCCGGAGGACGATCTGGCCTTTGAGCGCATCGTCAACACGCCAAAACGCGGCCTTGGCGACAAGGCTCAGCAGAAGATCCAGGTCGCGGCGCGCGAGAATGGCGTTTCCCTGCTCGAAGGGGCACGGCTGGCCGTCGACAGTGGTGAGATCAAGGGCAAGGGCGGCGCGGCGCTGCGTCAGCTGACCGAGGATCTGCGCCGCTGGGGGCGGATGGCAGGCGATTCCGACATCAGCCATATGGAACTGGCCGAGATTATCCTCGATGAAAGCGGCTATACCACCATGTGGCAGATGGATAAGAACCCGGATAGCCCGGGCCGTTTGGAGAACCTCAAGGAACTGGTGAAGGCGCTGGAGAATTTCGAGAACCTGCAAGGCTTCCTCGAACACGCCAGCCTGGTGATGGACAACGATAAACAGGACGCCGAGCAGAAGGTCAGCATCATGACACTGCACGCGGCCAAGGGTTTGGAGTTTCCGGCCGTCTTCCTGCCGGGCTGGGAGGATGGATTGTTCCCCTCGCAGCGGTCGATGGATGAAAGCGGTCTCAAAGGGCTCGAGGAAGAGCGGCGCCTTGCCTATGTGGGCATCACCCGGGCGGAGAAGATCTGCACGATTTCCTTTGCGGGTAACCGCCGGGTCTTTGGACAGTGGCAGTCACAGTTGCCCTCGCGGTTCATTGATGAACTGCCCGAAGAACACGTGGAGGTGCTTACGCCGCCGGGGCTATACGGCGGCGGCTATGGCGCAGCGGCGGGCGGTACGCCAGTGCAGTCCCGAATCGACGAACGGATGGCGCAGGCGGATGGCTATAATTCGCCGGGCTGGAAGCGCATGCAGGCGCGGGCCGGGGAGCGCGGGTTGTCGCAGCCAAGGGAAAGCCGCAATCAGGTGATCGACCTGACGGCGACCTCCAGCTTTACGATTGGCGAGCGGGTGTTCCATCAGAAATTCGGCTATGGCGCGATCACCGGCATCGAAGGTGACAAGCTGGAAGTGGATTTTGAAAAGGCCGGGGTGAAAAAGGTGATCGCGAAATTCGTCACCGCCCATGACGATGTGCCGTTTTGAGCTGTGCCGGAGCCAGTCTGCTTTCTGGCTGCCCTGAGCATATTAATCTGAAAATGGAATGATGCGGTCGGATCGCGTTGCGATCCGATCCGGGCGCGGGGGCGCTGGCAGCGATGCTGCCAGCGCCCCCGCGCCATTGCCCCGTTGCAACGGCTGCGGCGCGAAAAGGGCGGGCGCGCAGCGGCTGGCGATGGTGTCGGGTGATTTCTGGGGGGCGTTAAATGCAAAAACGGCGGTGCCAGGGAGGAGGAAGGCACCGCCGTTCTTTTCAACATTCGGCCAAATGGGAGGAGAGACCGAATGTATCAGCGTCCGGGTCTGATCCCGGTATGAGGTGCGGCGACACCAGGGAGGAGGAGAGGTGCCGCCGCTCTGAACAACATCTGGCCAAATGGGAGGAGGGCCGGATGCATCAGGTCCCGGGTTTGATCCCGGTATGAGGTGCGGCAGCACCAGGGAGGAGGAGAGGCGCCGCCGCTCTGAACAACATCTGGCCAAATGGGAGGAGAGACCGGATGTATCAGCGTCCGGGTTTGATCCCGGTATGAGGTGCGGCGACACCAGGGAGGAGGAGAGGTGTCGCCGCTCTGAACAACATCTGGTCAAAAGGGAGGAGAAGACCGGATGTATCAGATCCCGGGTTTGATCCCGGTATGGGGTGCGGTGACATCAGGGAGGAGGAAGATGTCACCGCGGAACACAGGCCCTTTAGGGAGGAGGAGAAAAGAGCCTGATCTCGGTTATGCGTTTTCGTATGCGGCCTGGTAGGCCAGACGTTTGATCATCGAGCGGTTCAGCCCCAGATCCGCCAGTTCGCGGTTCGACAGTGCGGAGAGCTCATTCAGGGTTTCGCGGTACAGACGGTAACGCGCGATTTTCAGTTTCAGCTCGTCGATCAGGCCCAGGCCGTTTGCGGCCAGCGAGCCCTTGTGGGCGGTGATGTGATTTACTGCAGCCATTGGGCAGATCCTCAGTTCCGTAAATTTCCGTGTGCCGTTAAAGGCGTTTCTTGAACACCAATTTAGGGAAATGCTGCAACTGCACAATCCCAAGAGTCAGCATTTCTGCCATGCAGCATTTGCATGGGTCATCTGGGGGGTGTGCGGAAAATTGGTGTGGTTTTGTGCGGGGTTGGCAAAATTGCCTATTCTTGCGGCGGTTTATGTCTGGGATGCGTAAAGCTGCCGTTACGGCAATCGCGCTTGGGCTGGCGCGGGCGCTCCTATATAGGGTGGGCGCCCAAAGAGGGGCAGGAAAGACAGGAGAGCGCCATGCCGGTGACCCACGATCAGATTCGCGCCGCGCTGGAGCGGCTGGCCTTGCCGGATGGGGGCACCCTGGTGTCCCGGGATATGTTGCGGGCGCTCAGTGTCGACGGTGACACCGTCCGCTTCGTGATCGAAGCGCCCAGCCCGGCGATTGCCCAGCAGATGGAACCCCTGCGCCGCGCCGCCGAAGCGGCGGTCCTCGCTCTTGATGGCGTGTCCAGCGTGACGGCGGCGCTGACCGCGCATGCTCCGGCGGCATCCGCACCCGGTGGCGGGCAGGGGGCGCCCTCGCTCAAGGTCGGCGGCCACCCGAAACCGCAACAAGGGCCGATCAAGCCCGCTGGGGTGGCGCGCATTCTTGCTATCGCTTCGGGTAAGGGGGGCGTCGGTAAATCCACTGTCAGTGCCAATCTCGCGGTGGCCCTTGCCCGGCAGGGGCGGCGGGTTGGTCTGCTGGATGCAGATATATATGGTCCCAGCCAGCCGCGCATGATGGGGGTAACGGGCAGGCCTGCCAGCCCGGACGGCAAGACCATCGAGCCGCTGCACGCCCATGGCGTCACGGTGATGTCGATCGGCTTCATGGTGGATGAGGCAAAAGCCGTGGTCTGGCGCGGTCCGATGCTGATGGGCGCGTTGCAGCAGATGCTGGGGCAGGTCAATTGGGGAGAGCTGGACGTGCTGATCGTCGATCTGCCGCCCGGCACCGGTGATGTGCAACTGACGCTGTGCACCAAGGCAGAGCTGACCGGCGCCATCGTTGTCAGCACCCCGCAGGACGTGGCGCTGATCGACGCACGCAAGGCGCTGGACATGTTCAGCCAGCTGAAAACACCGGTTCTGGGACTGATCGAGAATATGTCCTTCTTCACCTGTCCCGACTGCGGCGGCGATCATCACATCTTTGGTCATGGCGGGGTGGCGGCCGAGGCTGAAAAGCTGGGCTTGCCGCTTCTGGGGGCGCTGCCCATCGATCTTGAGACCCGCTTGGCGGGGGATGGTGGCACGCCTGTTGCCGCGGGCGAGGGGGCCATGGCCGAGGCCTATGGCCGGATTGCCTCTGGTCTGGTGCAGGGCGGTATGGCCTGACCCAGTTTTCCGGTCAGTCTACATCTATCTGAATGCATAATAGGTGCCGGGCTGCGCAGGCGGTCCGGTGTCTTCATTTTGTCGTGCAGGCCTGCCTCTGCCGTGATGTCCCACCCCGGATGGGTCGCTGTTGCGGTCCCTGTTGCCTCTGCGAGGCGTCACCGCTCTGTGCTGGTGGGATGCGATCCCTTTGTCTGGGCGCGGGGCGGGCGGGGCCTGCCGGGGTGCGGCTTGATCTGGTGCGATCAGGCTGCGGTTTTGTGCCTCTGTCCCATGTCATCCCATTAGGACCTCCCAATTTTTCGTCCCGACCCTCGTGTAGTCGCGGTCGATGGGAAACCATGGGCTGCACTGCAGAGGTCGGGTCGTGGGAAATCATGGGCTCGCTGCGGTGGTTGCGGGTCCCGCCGCGAATCACATCTGCCCAATTCCATGGGGCCAAGGGGTGTTTCGCCTCTCCCTGCCCGGGTCGTTGCAGAAAGGGGTGGGGGTGTACCGTGAACATAGGTGTGCCCCGCGAGTCTCTTGAAACTTTTTCTGGGAAACTATGGGTCATTTTGGGGCGTTGTTGTGGCCACTATATGTAGTTACTTATCATTAACCTTGCCCAAATTAGGCGGAATTTAGCCGAAGTGTTAATGAAAGGTTAACGGAAATTGAGGCATTTGGCCCATGCTTGCCCACGTTGCCGTGAAGAAATTAGTTGCCGTACCCTGAATTCCCATAGTATCCCTTTCTACATCGACAGAGAGCAAGGATGGGGCGCCAAACGACCCCGTAAAAATCAAAAAAAGCAGGTTTCATACAGGCCTTCGCTTTCATCGAACAAAGAGATCCGGCGCGCGGGCGAGCAGACATCCCCCCAGATGGCGTGCGCAGTCGGACACCCCCGCACAGCGGGACAGGCGGCGGGTTGATCAGTGGCAGCAGATCAGCCCGCCCCTTTTACTTTCGGGGGGCAGATATCTCGCGAGGGACGCGAAAAAGGGACGGTAAATTGGGCCGCAGGTTCAGAGGCGAAAGCCACCATAAGGTGGACAGCAAGGGGCGGGTGTCGATACCCGCCACCTTTCGCCGTGTTCTTGAGGCCAGCGATCCCAACTGGCAGCCCGGGGACAGCCCCGAACTGGTAATCGTCTACGGCGATGAGCGCCGCAAATTCCTGGAATGCTACACCATCGAGGCGATCGACGAGGTCGATGCCAAGATCGCAGCCCTGCCGCGCGGCTCGCGCGAGCGCAAGATCCTGGAACGCATGTTCAACGGCCAGTCCCTGCCGACAACGGTGGACGAGACTGGGCGTCTGGTGCTTCCGGCCAAGCTGCGCAACAAGATCGGGCTGGAGGGTGAGGCCTTCTTTATCGCGGCGGGCGATACCTTCCAGATCTGGAAGCCGCAGACCTATGAAGAGGTCGAAATGGCCGAAGCTGAAAAGCTGATGGAAGATCTGCCCGATGATTTCGACCCACTGGAATTTCTTGATGGCGCCGGAGGGGTCTGAGGCATGACGACCGAGCACACATCCGCATCTGGTCCTCATATCCCCGTCTTGCTGCGCCCGCTGTTGAAGGCAGTGGCGCCGGTGACCGGGCGTTGGCTTGATGGCACATTTGGGGCAGGGGGCTATACCCGCGCTCTGCTGGAGGCAGGTGCTGATCAGGTGATCGCGGTGGATCGCGACCCGCTGGCCTTTGAAATGGCCAAGTCTTGGGCGGGGGAGTATGGCGACCGGCTGGTGCAGCAGCAGGGCGTGTTTTCCCGTATGGATGAATACGCGCAGGATCTGGATGGCGTGGTGCTGGACCTTGGCGTCTCTTCGATGCAGCTCGATCTCGCCGAACGCGGCTTTTCCTTTATGAAGGACGGCCCACTGGATATGCGCATGTCGCAGGAAGGCCCATCGGCCGCCGATCTGGTTGCCGAGCTGAGCGAGGCCGAGCTTGCCGACATCCTGTTCTACTATGGCGAAGAACGCGCCAGTCGCCGGATCGCCCGCGCCATCGTCAAGGCGCGCGAGATTGAGCCGATCACCACCACGCTGCAGCTGGCCAGCCTGGTGGAATCCTGCCTGCCGCGCGCCAAACCCGGACAATCGCACCCGGCGACGCGCAGCTTTCAGGCGCTGCGCATTGCGGTGAACGCGGAATATGACGAGCTGTTCGAAGGTCTGCTGGCAGCTGAGCGGGCGCTAAAACCCGGAGGCCTTCTGGCGGTGGTGACCTTCCATTCGGTCGAGGACCGCATGGTCAAAAGGTTTTTCCAGCACCGTGCAGGCAAGACCGGGCGTGCCAACCGTTATGCCCCCGAAATCGAAGAACAGCCCGCGCAGTTCGAAATTGTCACCCGCAAGGCGGTCGGTCCGGATGATCAGGAATTGGCGGAAAACCCGCGCTCCCGCTCGGCCCGCCTGCGCGTGGGGCGGCGAACCGATGCGGCACCTGCACCGATCTCGGCCCGCGATCTGGGCATGCCACAGCTAAAGGAGGCGCGGAAATGAAGACGCTTTTATACGCTGTCACCGCTCTGGCGGTTTTTGGTCTGGCCTTCTGGGCCTATCGCGAAAACTACGCCACGCAGCAGGTCCTAAAGGAAACCCGCAATCTGCAACGCGAGATCGGCGCCGCTCAGGTGCGGCTGGGCGTTCTGCGCGCGGAATGGGCCTATCTCAACCGCCCCGACCGTCTGATCGGTCTTGCTGAGCTGAATTTTGACCGGCTGGGCCTTCTGCCGTTGCGCCCCGATCAGTTCGGTCGCGTGGACGAGGTGTCGTACCCGCTTGAGCAGGACTTCAGCATTGCAAACGGTGTCGATGTTTCCGGGTTGAACCGAGATCGCGGTGCAGGAGAGCAGCCATGATCCGCACGCCGCTGCGCCCTCTGGCCCGTATTCTGAACGCTCGCGCCGCCGGGCAAAACCCGGATGTCATCGAAGAAGAGAACATTCGCCTGCGGCACGAGGAAATGCAGGCGAAATCGCGCCAGCGTGCCGAAGGACGTCTTTTGGTTCTGGGCGTGTTTTTCCTTTGTGCCTATGCTGCGGTGATCGGCCGGATGGGCGTTCTGGCGACCTCTGAGCCAAGCGAGCCGGTCGCGAGCGCCGCAGGCAGCGCCATCGCCGCGCAGCGCGCCGATATCGTCGACCGGCAGGGCCGTATTCTGGCGACCAATTTCGAGACGCACTCTCTTTACGCGCAGCCGCCGCAGATGATCGACCCGGAGGGCGCCGCTACGCGCCTGGCCGAAATATTCCCGGATCTGGACCGTGAAGATCTGGTTGAGGATTTCACCGGAAAGCGCAAGTTCCTGTGGATCAAGAAGAAAATCAGTCCCGAGCAGAAACAGGCGGTGCATGATATCGGCGATCCGGGCCTCTTGTTCGGCCCGCGCGAGATGCGGCTTTACCCCAATGGCAGCGTCGCGGCCCATGTTCTGGGCGGCGCCGGTTTCGGCAAGGAAGGCGTTTCGGCAGCCGAGGTGATCGGCGTTGCCGGTGTCGAAAAGCAGTTCGACGATTACCTGCGTGACCCCGGTAATGGCGATAAACCGCTGCAACTCTCGCTGGATCTGACCATTCAGGCTGCCGCCGAGCGGGTGCTGGATGGCGGCATGAGGCTGATGAACGCCAAGGGGGCCACCTCGATCCTGATGGATGTGCACACGGGTGAGGTAATTTCGGTGGTGTCGCTGCCGGATTTTGATCCCAACGAACGCCCGCGTCCACCCACCTCGGGGTTCGACCCCTCGGTCAGCCCGCTGTTTAACCGCGCGGTGCAGGGGGTTTATGAACTTGGCTCGACCTTCAAAATTTTCGCAGCAGCGCAGGCGATGGATCTGGGGCTGGTGACGCCCGAGACCGTGATCGACACCCGTGGGCCGCTGCGCTGGGGCAAATTCGCGATCCGGGATTTCCACAACTACGGCAACGAGTTGTCGGTGACCGAGATCATCGAGAAATCCTCGAATATCGGCACCGCACGGCTGGCGCAGCAGATTGGCGCCGAGCGGCAGAGAAGCTTCCTCGGTGAGCTGGGCATGCTGGAGCCAACACCATTCGAGATTGTCGAGGCCAGCGGCGGCACGCCATTGACCCCGAAGAACTGGTCCGAGCTTTCGGCGATGACCATTTCCTATGGTCACGGAATTTCGACCACGCCGATGCATCTGGCGGCGGGTTATGCCGCCATTGCCAATGGCGGCTATCACGTCAGCCCGACGGTTCTGAAACAGCGGGGCGCTCAGCACGGTGAGCGTGTGCTTTCTGAAGAAGCAGCGAAGGCGGCCCGCACCATGCTACGCCGCGTGGTGACCGAAGGTACTGCCAGCTTTGCCCGGGTGCCCGGCTACCAGGTGGGCGGCAAGACCGGGACTGCGGACAAGCCACGCCCGCGCGGCGGCTATTACGAGGACAAGGTGATCGCCACCTTCGCCTCGATCTTTCCGGCGCAGGATCCAAAATACGTGCTGGTCGTGACGTTGGATGAACCTTCGGTCTTCGCCTATGACGAAGAGCGCCGCACGGCAGGCTGGACCGCTGTGCCGGTGGCCGCCGAGATGATCAAGCGGGTCGCGCCGCTGCTGGGGCTGAGACCGCAAGTTGAACCCACCGAGGTGGCTGATATAACCCTCACCTCAAACTGACTCAGGTGAGGGCGCCTCATGAGCCGCAATACCCCGCAAGACAGACCGGACCCACGTCCCCTCAGCCAACTGGGGCTGACCGCCCGCGGCGGCGCGGACCCGATGATTTCCGATCTGGTGGTCGACAGTCGCCGGGTGGGCGATGGTGCGCTTTTTGCGGCTCTGCCCGGCAGTCAGGTGCATGGCGCCAATTTCATTCCCGCTGCCCTGCAACAGGGCGCAGCGGCAATCCTGACCGATGCCGCCGGTGCCGAGATTGCAGCCCGCCCCCTGTCAGAAAGCCACGCGGCGCTGATCGTCGTCGAGGACCCCCGGCAGGTGCTGGCCTATACCGCCGCCCTGTGGTTTGGCGCCCAGCCGCAGACCATGGTTGCGGTGACTGGCACCAATGGCAAAACCTCAGTCGCGACCTTCGTGCGGCAGATCTGGATGGCGCTGGGCCATGAGGCCGTGAATCTTGGCACCACTGGGGTCGAAGGCGCCTGGAGCTACCCTCTGGCCCACACCACGCCCGAGCCTATCACTCTGCACCGCGCCCTTGCGGCAGCGGCAAAGGCGGGTGTCACCCATGCCGCGATGGAGGCGTCTTCGCACGGGCTGGATCAGCGGCGCCTTGACGGGGTGCAGCTGGCGGCGGCGGGTTTTACCAATTTCACCCAGGATCATCTGGATTATCACCACACCTTCGAAGAGTATTTCGCAGCCAAGGCGGGTCTCTTTCGCCGGGTGCTGCCGGACGAGGGCGTCGCGGTGATCAATATGGACGATGCCCGGGGCGCCGAAATGCGCGCCATCGCGGCGGGACGCGGACAAGAGGTGATTACCGTGGGGCGCGGCCTTGGCGATCTTTCGCTGGTGGGGCAGCGCTATGACGGCACCGGGCAGGACATAAGGTTCTCGTGGCACGACAGACCTTTCATGGCCCGGTTGAACCTCATTGGCGGCTTTCAGGCGGAAAACGTGCTGATGGCCTGTGGGCTGGTGATCGCCAGCGGCGAAGAGCCCGAACGCGTTTTTGAAACGCTGCACGAGCTGACGACGGTGCGCGGACGGATGCAGTTGGCGGCGACCCGGGAAAACGGCGCCTCTGTCTTTGTGGATTATGCCCATACGCCCGATGCAGTCGCTACCGCGATCAAGGCGCTGCGCCCGCATGTTTTGGGTCGTCTCGTTGCCATCGTCGGCGCCGGCGGTGACCGGGACGCGGGTAAACGACCGCTGATGGGGCAGGCGGCGCATGACAATGCTGATGTGGTTATCGTCACCGACGACAACCCGCGTAGCGAAGATCCCGCCGTGATCCGGGCCGCTGTCAAAGGCGGCGCACCAGAGGCGATTGAAGTGGGCGACCGCGCCGAGGCGATCCTGCGCGGCGTTGCAATGCTGGAGCCGGGCGATGCGCTGCTCATCTGCGGCAAGGGGCACGAAACCGGACAGGTTGTCGGCAGTGATGTGCTGCCCTTTGATGATGTGGAACAGGCGAGCATGGCGGTGGCCGTACTTGATGGGAAAACCGTATGAGCGCGCCGCTGTGGACCGCAGCCGAGGCCGCCGCTGCAACCGGCGGTGAGGCACGCGGCGATTGGCAGATCAATGGCGTCTCAATCGATACCCGCACCCTGCAGCCGGGTGATCTCTTCGTGGCGCTGAAGGCCGCGCGAGATGGCCATGATTTTGTTGCTCAGGCCTTGAAGGCAGGCGCAGGCGCGGCGCTGGTCTCACGCATTCCCGAAGGCCTGCCCGAGGACGCGTCGCTGCTGCTGGTCGAGGATGTGCAAAAGGGGCTGGAGGCGCTGGGCCGTGCCGGACGCGAACGCACCAATGCGCGCGTGGTGGCAGTGACCGGCTCGGTCGGGAAAACCTCGACCAAGGAAATGCTGGCGCGGATCCTGTCGGATCAAGGTCGTACCCATGCAGCCGTCGCCAGCTATAACAACCACTGGGGCGTGCCGCTGACTCTGGCGCGGATGCCACAGGATACGGAATTTGCGGTCATCGAGATTGGCATGAACCATCCGGGCGAAATCGAACCCCTAGCCCGGCAGGCCCGCCCGCATGTGGCGATGATCACCACCGTGGCCGCCGTGCATCTGGAGGCCTTTGATGATGTCGCCGGGATTGCTCGTGAAAAGGCGGCCATTCTGGATGGGCTGGAGCCGGGCGGCATCGCCGTGCTCAACGCCGATATCGACGAGGCCCCGGTCCTGCGGCAACGGGCGGAACAGCTGGGCGTTTCGGCGCAATGGTTTGGTGCAAGCGCACCCGATGCGCGGCTGATCGCAACGCAGGTGACAGGCGAGGAAACCGTGGCCAGGGCCGAAATCCTAGGTGCTGAGGCCGAGTTGCATATCCAGTCACTGGGCGCGCATTTTGCCATGAATGCGCTAGGGGCGCTGCTTTGCGTCAATGCGCTGGGCGTTGATCTGGCAGAGGCCATTCGCAGTCTGGCACTGTGGTCGCCGGTGACCGGGCGCGGCGCGCGCGAAATGGTGGAGCTGTCACAGGGGCAGGTCCTGCTGCTGGATGACAGTTACAATGCCAATCCAACCTCGGTGAAGGCGGCGCTGGACGTGCTGGCGGCCACCCCGGTGGCAGAGGGCGGGCGTAGGATTGCCTATCTTGGCGATATGAAAGAGCTGGGACCGGAGGAGGTCGCACTGCATGCGGATCTTGCCCGCCATCCTGCCATCGCACAAGTTGACCAGATCCATTGCATCGGGCCGCTGATGCAGCATCTGGCAGAGGCCTTGCCGGCTGGAAAACGTGGCGGCTGGCACGCAGACAGCGCGGCAGCAAAGGCTGATCTTCCGGGGCAGATTGGGGCTGGCGACGTGGTTCTGGTCAAAGGCTCGCTCAGCATGAAGCTCGCCTCCATCGTTGACGGCATCCGCGATTTGGGTCATGGCAGCCGGAACTCTGATGCAAATTCTACCAAGTGAGGACTGGCTGATATGCTTTATTGGCTGACGGCGCTGTCGGATGGCGGTGATTTTTTCAACCTCTTCCGCTACATCACCTTCCGGGCCGGAGGGGCCTTCATGACGGCGCTGGTCTTTGGCTTCCTGTTCGGCAGGCCGCTGATCGATGTTCTGCGCAAGCGGCAGGGCAAGGGGCAGCCGATCCGCGACGACGGACCCGAAGGGCATTTCTCCAAGGCCGGGACCCCGACCATGGGCGGTTTGCTGATCGTCGGTGCCTTGTTGACCTCGACGCTGCTCTGGGCGCGGTGGGACAATCCCTTTGTCTGGCTGGTGCTATTCGTGACGCTGGCCTTTGCGCTGATTGGCTTTGCTGATGACTACGCAAAGGTGTCCAAGCAGAACACTGCCGGGGTGCCGGGCAAGCTGCGGCTGGGGCTTGGCATTCTGATCGCAGTGGTCGCGGCGGTCTGGGCCTCGGCCTATCACGGGGCAGAGCTGCAGAACCAGCTGGCGATGCCGGTGTTCAAGGATACACTGATCAATCTGGGCCTGTTCTACATTCCCTTTACCGTCTGCGTTATTGTCGGATCGGCCAATGCGGTGAATCTGACCGATGGTCTGGATGGTCTGGCCATCGTGCCGGCGATGATTGCCGGTCTGACGCTGGGGGTGATCGCCTATGTCGTGGGGAGGGCCGACTTTTCCCAGTATCTGGACGTGCACTACGTCAAGGACACCGGTGAGATCTTTATCTTCACCATGGCGCTGTTCGGCGCCGGGCTTGGCTTTCTTTGGTACAATGCGCCGCCTGCAGCGGTGTTCATGGGGGATACCGGTTCGCTGGCCTTGGGCGGTGCGCTGGGTGCCATCGCGGTGGCCACAAAACACGAGCTGGTGCTGGCCATCGTTGGCGGGCTTTTCGTGGTCGAGGCGCTGAGCGTGATCATTCAGGTGCTCTATTTCAAACGCACCGGCCGCCGGGTGTTCCTGATGGCGCCGATTCACCATCACTATGAGAAAAAGGGCTGGGCGGAGCCGACCATCGTGATCCGGTTCTGGATTATCTCGCTGATCCTGGCGATGATTGGTCTGGCAACGCTGAAAGTGCGCTGAGCACTTGCACGTCATAAGGTCGAAAAAGGAGGCTGCGGCCTCCTTTTTTGTGCGGCGGTCTTACGCTTGGCATGCGGAAAACGCCCGCCCCCTTCGACGGGTAGGCCCGCCTGTCACGGGGGGGGCGTGGCGCGCGCAAAATGCGCGCACGGGGGTGGTTTGCGGCGGCTTGCAAAGGCCGTGATGGCGGTGCACTCTGCGCCGAAATTTGATCAAAGGATGAGGGTGGTCATGATCCCGGTCAGAGGGTTTGAAGGGGCGCGGGTCGCCGTTCTGGGATTGGGGCGCTCCGGCCTTGCTACGGCGCGGGCCCTCAGGGCTGGCGGCGCCGAGGCGATCTGCTGGGATGACAACCCGGAGGCGCGGGAACGGGCCGAGGCGGAGGGGTTCTCCTGCACCGATCTGAGCCGGGCTGGTGCCTTTGTCGGGATCGCCAGCCTGATCGTGTCCCCGGGTATTCCGCATCTCTACCCAAAGCCCAACCCGGTTGTGCGCGCGGCCCTGATGGCCGGGGTGCCGGTGGACAATGACATCGGGCTGTTCTTCCGCTCTGTCGCGACAGGAGAATGGGACAAGTTCGACCAGCCGCCCAAGGTGGTGGCCATCACCGGATCGAACGGTAAATCCACCACCGTCGCATTGTTGCAGCATATCCTTGAGCAGGCCGGGCGCGACAGCCAGATGGCGGGCAATATCGGCCGCGGGGTTCTGGATATCGACCCACCGGGCAATGGCGGCGTGATCGTGCTGGAACTGTCCAGCTATCAGACCGAACTGGCGCGGGCGCTGACCCCGGATGTGGCGGTCTTCACCAACCTCAGCCCGGATCATCTGGACCGGCATGGCGGCATGGGCGGCTATTTCGCGGCTAAGCGGCGCCTGTTCGCAGAAGGCGGCCCTGATCGCGCCATTGTCGGTATCGATGAGGATGAAGGGCTGTTTCTGGCCGGACAACTGTCCGAGGCCGCCAGTGATGACCGTGTGATCCGCATCTCGGCAGCGCAGAAGCTGACAGGGCCGGGTTGGCAGGTCTTTGCCCGCAAAGGGTTTTTGAGCGAATACCGCAAGGGGCGGCAGGTGGCCTCGATCGATCTGCGTGCGATGCAGGGCTTGCCGGGGGCGCATAACCATCAGAACGCCTGCGCCGCCTATGCCGCCGCGCGGGCGCTAGGGCTGGCGCCGCGGATGATCGAAGGCGGGCTGGAGAGTTATCCCGGATTGCCGCACCGCAGCCAGACCATCGCTGAGGCGGGTGGGGTGCGCTACGTCAACGACAGCAAGGCCACCAATGTGGACAGCGCAGTGAAGGCGCTGAGCGCCTTTGGCAATATCCGCTGGATCTGCGGCGGACTGGAAAAGGATGGCGGGCTGGAGGCCCTGAAAGGTCACACAGGTTCGGT
Organism: Phaeobacter sp. CC-HEC084; assembly: GCF_059429255.1. Classification (NCBI taxonomy): domain Bacteria; kingdom Pseudomonadati; phylum Pseudomonadota; class Alphaproteobacteria; order Rhodobacterales; family Roseobacteraceae; genus Phaeobacter; species Phaeobacter sp. CC-HEC084. The sequence goes on along the minus strand of NZ_JCAIJQ010000002.1, from coordinate 2,129,868 downwards.
GCGTCGGGCCTATGTGATCGGCCGCGAGGCGGAGACCTTTGCCATGCAGTTGGATGTGGACGCTGTGGTCTGCACCACCATGGGTGAGGCAGTGGCGCAGGCGATGGCAGAGGCTGAGCCGGGCGACACGGTTTTGCTCGCGCCGTCAGCGGCCAGTTTCGATCAATATGACAACTTCGAGCAGCGCGGTGAGGATTTCATCGCCGAGGTCACGCGCAGATTGGAAAACGGTTAAGGGCTTCGGGCTCACCCAAGCGGAAATCCGTTTCGGTTCCACCCTCGTCCTGCTTCTGCCCTGCCAAACCCGCCTTTGCGGCGCAAGCAAAATGGCCGTCTCCCCGCCGCTGGCGGGGCCCCTCGGCAATTTGACTGGCGCCCCTGCGACGGATTTGACTGCCGGGTCACAGGCGAGGGTGGCTCCGAAGCGGAAATCCGGGCGCGCGATCAATGGTGGCGATCAGCGGGTGGCGGCGATGGCCGTGCCTGCGGCATGGCCCGAGGCCCAGGCCCACTGGAAGTTGTAGCCGCCAAGCCAGCCGGTCACATCCACCGCCTCGCCAATCGCGTAGAGACCGGGGCGGGATTGGGCCTGCATGGTTTTTGAGGAGAGCGCATCGGTGTCGATGCCGCCCAGAGTGACTTCGGCGGTGCGGTAGCCTTCGGTGCCGCCGGGTGTCAGCTGCCATTGGTCGAGTTGATCGCAGAGGGCTTGCAAGGCGGCGTCGGATTGATCGGCGAGGCGGGCCGTCAGGTCGTAGGTCGGGGTGAGCGCCTCTTTCAGATAATCCACCAACCGGGCAGGCAGGTGGCGGGCCAGTTCGGTGGCAATCGCGCGCTTGCCCGCGATCTGCCGCTGGCTGCGCAGCGCCGCGAAAATATCGGTTTCGGGAGCGAGGTTGACTGTGATCTCCTCTCCTTCGTGCCAGTAGGAGGAGAGCTGCAGTACCGCGGGGCCGGAAAGACCGCGGTGGGTGAAGAGCAGCGCCTCGTCGAAACTGGCGCGCGCGTTGGAAAGGCGCGCGGGCAGGGATACACCTGCCAGGGCGGAAAAGCGTCCTTCGGGGAAGGTGAAGGGGACAAGGCCGGGGCGGGTCGCGGTCACTGGCAGGGCGAACTGGCGGGCGATGTCATAGGCCAAGCCGGTGGCGCCCATCTTGGGGATGGATTTGCCGCCCGTCGCCAGAACCAGATTGCGGCAGGTGACGTGGTGATCCTTGCCGTCTTTGGTCAATGTTAGGGCAAAGCCATCATCGCGCTGCTCAACAGGGCCAACGCTGGTTTGCAGCCACAATTCGGCCCCGGCCTTTGCCATCTCTGATGTCAGCATCGAGACGATCTGTTTCGCTGAGCCGTCGCAAAAAAGCTGCCCGAGGGTTTTCTCGTGCCAGGCGATACCGTGGCGGTCCACGAGTGAGATGAAATCCCATTGCGTATAGCGCGCCATCGCGGATTTGCAGAAATGAGGGTTGCCAGAGAGGTAGTTGCTCGGATCGGCATAAAGGTTGGTGAAGTTGCAGCGCCCGCCGCCGGAAATGCGGATCTTTTCGCCCGGCGCCTTGGCGTGGTCGACCACCAGCGTGCTGCCGCCGGTATGGGCTGCGCACATCATGCCGGCTGCGCCAGCGCCAAGAATCACGGTGTTTACCTGCATGAGGGCATCGACCATGGAATGACCTCTCGCGCAAGGGAGCTGTCCCGGGCGCAAAATCCTGCCGCGCCGGGATCAAGACACTGGTCTGATCACGGGTTTCGCGTTACTGTTCCATTACAGACCCCGAAAAACGGGGCGTATCACGAGGCAAAGAGCGGCGGTGTTTCCATGACTGAGATGGTCTATGGTGCGGTTCCTGTACAATCAGGTGAACCTATTCTTCCCAAATGGTGGCGGACCTTGGACAAATGGACGATGTCCTGCGTCCTGATGCTGTTCGTGCTGGGGCTGCTTCTGGGGCTTGCAGCCTCAGTGCCGCTGGCCGAGCGCAACGGGTTCGGCAATTTTCACTATGTGCAGCGACAAGCGGTGTTTGGCGGTGCGGCTCTGGTCGCCATGGTGCTGACCTCGATGATGTCGCCGACGCTGGTGCGGCGGCTTGCGATCGTCGGCTTTGCTCTCGCCTTTGTGGCGCTGGCGCTGCTGCCTATTTTCGGGACCGATTTCGGTAAAGGCGCGGTACGCTGGTATTCGCTGGGCTTTGCATCGCTGCAGCCGTCCGAGTTCCTGAAGCCCGGTTTTGTCGTGGTTGCGGCCTGGATGATTGCCTCGAGCCAGCAGATCAACGGCCCGCCGGGCACGCTGATTTCCTTTGGCCTGTGCATGAGCGTGGTGCTGATGCTGGTGATGCAGCCCGATTTTGGTCAGGCCTCGCTGACGTTGTTCGGCTGGGGTGTGATGTATTTTGTGGCAGGGGCGCCGATGCTGCTTTTGGTTGGCATGGCGGCGGTTGTGGTCATGGGCGGTGTGATGGCCTATTCCAGTTCCGAACACTTTGCCCGCCGCATCGACGGCTTTCTGAACCCGGATATCGATCCCACTACCCAGCTTGGCTATGCCACCAATGCTATCCGCGAAGGCGGGCTGTTCGGCGTTGGAGTCGGGGAGGGGCAGGTGAAATGGTCGCTGCCTGATGCCCATACCGATTTCATCGTCGCGGTTGCTGCCGAGGAATACGGGCTGGTTCTGGTCACGGTGCTGATCGGGCTTTACGCCACGGTGGTTGTGCGCTCGCTGTTCCGTCTGATGCGCGAGCGCGATACATTTGTGCGGCTCGCGGGGACAGGCTTGGTCTGCATGTTCGGGGTGCAGGCCATGATCAACATGGGGGTTGCGGTGCGGCTCTTGCCGGCCAAGGGCATGACCCTGCCATTCGTCAGCTATGGCGGCTCTTCGCTGATCGCGACGGGCATTGCCATGGGAATGCTGCTGGCCTTTACCCGTTCGCGCCCGCAGGGTGAGATTGCAGATTATCTGCGTGGCCGCGGTCGCGGCTGACGCATTAGGTACGAAACGACGCGGGTTTATGACACAGAAACTGCTATTGATGGCGGCAGGCGGCACCGGGGGGCACATGTTCCCGGCGCAGGCCCTGGCCGAAGAGATGCTACGCAAGGGCTGGCGGGTGAAACTGTCGACCGATGCGCGCGGCGCCCGCTATACCGGCGGCTTTCCTCATACGGTGGAAATCACCGAGGTGTCCTCGGCCACCTTTGCCCGCGGCGGACTATTGGCCAAGGCGCTGGTAGGACCGAAGATCGCCGGGGGCATTGCCAGCATGGCCCTGCAGATGCGGCGCGACCGCCCCGACGCGGTGGTGGGCTTTGGCGGCTATCCGTCGATCCCGGCGCTGGGCGCGGCGACGCTGCTGGGGCTGCCCCGGATGATCCATGAACAGAACGGTATTCTGGGCCGGGTGAACCAGCTTTTTGCCAAACGCGTGGCGCAGGTGGCCTGCGGCGTATGGCCGACCGAATTGCCTGAGGGCGCCAAGGGCGTGCACGTGGGTAACCCGGTGCGCCGCGCCGTGCTGGAGCGCGCGGGCGCGGCCTATATTCCACCGGGCGATTATCCGATGTCGGTGCTGGTGATGGGCGGCAGCCAAGGCGCGCGCATCCTGTCCGATGTGGTGCCCGGCGCGATTGCAGCCCTGCCCGAAGGGATCCGTCGCCATCTGCGCGTGGCCCATCAGGCGCGCGATGAGGATGGCGAACGCGTCAGCGCCTTCTACGCCGAACATGGCATTGCAGCCGATGTTCAGCCATTTTTTCACGATGTGCCCGCACGGATGAGCGAGGCGCAGCTGGTGATCTCGCGCTCCGGGGCCTCGTCGGTTGCCGATATCTCGGTCATTGGCCGCCCGTCGATCCTGATCCCATTCGCCGCCGCGGCGGGAGACCACCAGAGCGCTAATGCGCGTGGGCTGGTTGATGCGGGCGGGGCGGTGCTGATCCCCGAAAGCGCCCTTGACGTTCAGGCGCTGTCAGAGCAGATCTCTGCCGTTCTGAGCGCCCCCGACGCGGCCGCCCAGATGGCCCAAGCAGCATTAAGTGTCGGCGTTCCCGATGCCACCAATCGTCTGGTGGCTCTGGTCGAACAGCTGGCGGAGGAAGGATAGACCATGACGCCCGCAACCAAATTGCCCGGAGATGTTGGCCCGATCCATTTTGTCGGCATCGGCGGCATCGGCATGTCCGGCATCGCCGAGGTGCTGCTCAACCTTGGCTATGTGGTGCAGGGGTCTGACCTCAAGTCGTCAAAGATCACCCAGCGGCTGGAGAGCCTCGGTGCGCTGGTTTTCGAAGGTCAGCGGGCTGAGAACCTGGAAGACGCCGAAGTCGTCGTGATTTCCTCGGCGATCAAGCCGGGCAACCCGGAACTGGACGAGGCGCGCCGCCGGGGGCTGCCCATTGTGCGCCGGGCCGAGATGCTGGCCGAGCTGATGCGGCTGAAATCCAACATCGCCATTGCCGGCACCCATGGCAAAACCACCACGACCACGATGATGGCCGAGCTGATGGTGGCCGGGAATTTTGACCCCACCGTGGTCAACGGCGGCATCATTCACGCCTATGGATCGAACGCCCGCATGGGGCAGGGCGAATGGATGGTGGTCGAGGCGGACGAAAGCGACGGCACCTTCAACCGCTTGCCTGCGACCATTGCCGTCGTCACCAATATCGACCCCGAGCATATGGAGCATTGGGGCGACTTTGATACTTTGCGCGACGGGTTTTACAACTTCGTCTCGAACATTCCTTTTTATGGTGTCGCTGTCTGCTGTACCGACCACCCCGAGGTGCAGGCGCTGGTGGGGCGCATCACCGACCGCCGCGTCGTCACCTATGGTTTTAATGCACAGGCGGATGTTCGTGCCGTGAACCTGACCTACAAGGCGGGCGTTGCCCATTTCGACATCCTATTGCAGGCGGAAGGTCAGAAGATCGAAGGCTGCACTCTGCCGATGCCGGGGGATCACAATGTCTCCAACGCCCTGTCGGCAGTGGCCGTGGCGCGCCATCTGGGCATGAAAGGCGAGGAAATCCGCGCTGCGCTGGCTGCATTCGGCGGGGTCAACCGCCGTTTCACCAAGGTGGGCGAAGTGAACGGTGTTACCGTGATCGACGATTATGGCCACCACCCGGTGGAAATCGCCGCCGTGCTTAAGGCCGCGCGTCAGGCGGTTGGCGCTGATAGCAATGCTCGTGTCATCGCCGTGCACCAGCCGCACCGCTATTCACGCCTGTCTTCCCTGTTTGATGATTTCTGCGCCTGCTTCAACGATGCCGATGTGGTCGCCATCGCCGAGGTCTTTGCCGCCGGTGAGGACCCGATCGAAGGCGCCAGTCGCGACGATCTGGTGGCGGGCCTGATCCGCCACGGACATCGCCATGCCCGGGCGCTGCTGAACGAGGACGATCTGGAGCGGCTGGTGCGCGAACAGGCGCGCCCCGGTGACATGGTCGTCTGCCTCGGCGCAGGTACCATCAGCGCCTGGGCCAACGGGCTGCCCGAGCGGCTAAGCAAAAGCCAATAGCCCCCGCGAAAGGACACTGCCATGGCTGAGCCGCTGAAACGCCGTATTGGCCTTGGTCTTCTGACCGCCTACGGCGTCGGCGTCATGGTCGGGGCGGGGATCTACGTTCTGGTTGGGGCGGTCGTCGCCGACGCCGGGATCTGGGCGCCGCTATCCTTTGTTTTGGCAGGGCTGATCGCCGCGCCCACTGCGCTCAGCTATGCGGAGTTTTCCTCACGCGTGCCCGAAGCTGCCGGAGAGGCAGCCTTTGTCGGGCAGGGGTTTGGCTCGCAGTCCCTTGCCTTGCTGGTGGGGCTGGCCGTGGTTGTGGCCGGAACCGTCTCTGCCGGCGCGGTGCTGCGTGGCGGCGCCGGGTATCTGACGGCGGCAACCGGCGTGGATGGAACCCTTGCGATCATCGCCATGGGGTTGGCGCTGGTGGCGGTGGCCGTGATCGGCGTTCTGGAAAGCCTGTCGCTGGCGGCTGTATTCACCGCGATCGAATTGACTGGGCTTGCGCTGGTGATCTGGGCCGGTGGCACCGGCGATGTGTCGCCGGATTGGGCCCTGCCGCAGGACCTGCCGGGCATTACCGTCTGGGCGGGCCTTGGCCTTGGTGCGGTTCTGGCCTTCTTTGCCTTCATCGGGTTTGAAGACATCGTCAACATGGCCGAGGAGGTCTCGGAGCCGACCCGCACCATGCCGAAGGCGATCCTTTTGTCGCTGACCATCACATCGATCATCTATGCGCTGGTCTGCTGGGCTGCGGTTCGTACAGTCCCGGTGGCCGACCTGTCGCAATCCAGCAGCCCGCTGGCACTGGTCTGGCAGACAGCGCGCGGATCGAACCCTGATTTCCTGTCCTATATCGCGGTCTTTGCTGCGCTCAATGGGATCCTGGCGCAGATCGTCATGGCCTCGCGGGTGCTGTTCGGATTGGGCAAACGCAGTCCGGCGCTGGCCCTGTTCCACCACGCCCACCCTCGGTTCGGAACCCCGGTGCTGGCCACGCTGGTATTGGGTGCGGCGGTGATCCTGACGGCCCTGTTCTTCTCGGTGGATCGGCTGGCCGAGGTCACGTCCTCGGTGTTGCTGTCGGTCTTTGTATTGGTGAACCTCGCGCTGATCTTGCTGAAACGCCACGCGCCTGGCGCGCCCTTTCAGGTGCCGATGACGGTGCCGATTGTGGGGCTTGTTCTGTCCACCATCGCCCTGATTACAGCCGTGGGAGGTATGTTGTGAGCCTGTCCCTGATCCTTGCCGCGCTTTGGGCGCTGACGGCCAATGTCCTTGCCATGATACCCAGCCACGACAATCACTGGCGCCGCGCCTATGCACTGATCGCCGTCGGCATCCCGATCCTTGGCTATGTCACCTATGAAAACGGTCCATGGTGGGGGCTGGCGGTGCTGGCCGCAGGGATGAGTGTGTTGCGCTATCCGGTGATCTATTTGGGCCGTTGGTTGCGCCGGGTGGTCCTGCGCGGCTGATGGCGGGTTCTACGCGGGGTATGCGGGAGCTCGGCAGTCCTTTCTTCCCGTTCGGGTTTGCCTTAAACCCTGCAGGAAACCGAACGAGTGGCACATCATGACCGAAATCACTGAATCCCTTCCTGCCGCGCGTGGACGCCTGACCGAGGGGCGCAGCCTTTCGGAGCTGACCTGGCTGCGTGTAGGCGGGCCTGCGGATGTGTTGTTTCAGCCTGCGGATATCGAGGATCTTCGGGAGTTCCTGTGCGCCCTGCCTGGGGATGTTGCGGTCTTCCCCATGGGGGTCGGCTCGAACCTGATCGTGCGGGATGGGGGTATCCGCGCGGTGGTGATCCGGCTGGGGCGTGGCTTCAACCAGATTGAAATCGACGGCGACACCGTGACCGCAGGCGCGGCGGCGCTGGATGCCCATGTGGCGCGCAAGGCGGCTGATGCGGGGCTGGATCTGACTTTCCTGCGCACCATCCCCGGTTCCATTGGCGGCGCGGTGCGGATGAACGCGGGCTGCTACGGCTCTTATACCGCCGATGTGTTCCACACCGCCACCGTGGTGACGCGGGCCGGGGAGCTGCAGATACTTGGCCCGGAAGACCTGAATTTTGCCTATCGCCAGACCACTTTACCCGAAGGCGCGGTTTTGGTTTCGGCGACCTTCAAAGCGCCCCGGGGTGAGGCGGAGGCGCTTCATGCCCGGATGGAAGAGCAGCTGAAGAAGCGCGATGAGACACAGCCGGTCAAGGATCGTTCGGCCGGCTCCACCTTTCGCAATCCGGCGGGGTTTTCCTCGACCGGGCAGGCGGGGGATGTGCACGATCTAAAAGCCTGGAAAGTGATCGAGGATGCCGGTCTGCGCGGTGCCCGCCTTGGTGGTGCGCAGATGAGCGAGAAACATCCGAATTTCCTGATCAATACCGGGGATGCCACCGCCGCCGATCTGGAGGCGTTGGGAGAAGAGGTGCGCCGCAAGGTGCTGGAGAATTCCGGCATTACCCTGCAGTGGGAAATCATGCGGGTCGGCGAAAACCTGCCGGACTGAAGCGGTGTCAGCGCCATCAGTGTCACCCGTAATCCACGCTGCAGCGGGCGAGTGAGTGCAATTCGCAATCATTCGCCCCGACGTGTTTGATTTGGCTGGAACGGTGTGTGAAATTCGGGCAAGAAAGAGACATCCATTAAGGTTGGTAAAGAGGACGTTAAGGTCCCGGTAACTCTTTGGGCAGTATGATGACCTATGGGACGTGATTTGCCGCGCCCCACGGCATGACTGCCTTCTGATGCAAGCAAAAGGATCTCTGTCGCCGATGCGGTGGTGATCCCAGAATAATGAACGCGGCCGAATAACGGACGCGAGAAACAGGGGCGATAAGCCCGATGAATTGAGGCACTTGTGGTGAGTGAGTCGAGCAGGACACTCCCGACAGTGGCGGTATTGATGGGTGGCCCCTCGGCTGAGCGTGAGGTGTCCCTGTCCTCCGGGCGTGAATGCGCCGCCGCGCTAAGGGGCGAAGGCTATCAGGTGATCGAACTGGACGCGGGTCCGGATCTGTGTGCGCAGCTTGAGGCTGCGGCACCTGACGTCGTGTTCAATGCGCTGCACGGTCGCTGGGGCGAAGACGGTTGCGTGCAGGGCCTTCTGGAATGGATGCGTATTCCCTATACTCATTCTGGTGTGCTGGCCTCGGCGCTAGCGATGGACAAACAGCGCAGCAAATCCCTGTTCCGCAGCGTTGGCCTGCCGGTGGTCGCCAGCGAAATCTTTGCCCGCTCTGAGGTCGAGGCGTCCCATGTGATGGCGCCTCCCTATGTGGTTAAACCCAATAATGAAGGCTCCAGCGTTGGCATCTACCTGGTGCATGAGGCCGCCAATGCGCCGCCGAAACTCTCGGACGACATGCCCGATCAGGTGATGGTGGAAACCTATGCCCCGGGGCGCGAGCTGACCGCGACCGTGATGGGCGACAAGGCGCTGACCGTCACCGATATCCTGACCGATGGCTGGTACGACTATGATGCGAAATATCAGCCGGGCGGATCGCGCCATGTGCTGCCTGCGGATCTGCCGCAGGAGATTTTCGATCTGTGCCTGGAATACGCCAAACGCGCCCATGATGCACTGGGCTGCCGGGGCGTGAGCCGCACCGATTTCCGCTGGGACGAAAGCCGCGGCGCTGAGGGGCTGATAATCCTGGAAACCAACACTCAGCCCGGCATGACGCCGACTTCGCTGGCGCCCGAGCAAGCCGAACATTTCGGCATCACCTTTGGCCAGCTTTGCGCATGGATGGTGGAGGACGCCTCATGCGGTCGCTGATCCGGCGCAAGAGCAAGGAACACAGCGGAGCGTCCGATCCGGCGCCTTCGCGCCTGAAGTACCGGTTGCAGCGCTGGATGCTGACGCCGGGGATCCGCTTCGGTCTGCGGGTCGGGGTGCCGATCTGCCTGCTGGCTGCGGCGGGAACCGCGTTTCTGGCGGATGAAGGGCGGCGCGACGCCTTGCAGGGTACGATCAATTCGATCCGCGCCTCGATCGAGGAGCGTCCTGAATTCATGGTCAACGTCATGGCCATCGACGGGGCAGGGACCAGCGTCTCCGAAGATATCCGCGAGGTGGTGCCGCTCGATTTTCCGATCAGCTCCTTCGATCTGGATCTGGGCCAGATCCGCGATGTGATCGAAGGACTTGACCCGGTGCGCACCGCCAGCGTGCGGATCCGCCCGGGCGGTATTCTTCAGGTCAATGTGGAAGAACGTAAACCGGCGCTGATCTGGCGTAGCCGCGACGGGCTGGCGCTTCTGGATGAAACCGGCGCGCATGTGGCCGAGTTGGGACAGCGGAGGCTGCATCCTGATCTGCCGCTCATTGCCGGGCGTGGGGCCAATCGCGAGGCCGAGGAGGCGATGCGGCTTCTGGCAGCAGCCAGCCCGCTTGGCGACCGGCTGCGGGGGTTGGTACGGGTTGGCGAACGGCGTTGGGACGTGGTTCTGGATCGCGGTCAGCGGATCATGCTGCCCGAGGACAACCCGGTGCAGGCGCTGGAGCGGGTGATCGTGGTCAGCGAGGTCAAGGATCTGCTGGAGCGTGATGTCGCCGCCGTAGATATGCGGATCGCGGCGCGACCGACGGTCCGGATGACAGAAAATGCAGTGGAAAACTGGTGGCGGATCAGGGAAATGAACGGGGGTGGGCTGTAAGATGACGGATCTTTATCAATCGCAGCGTGCCATGCGGCAGATGCGGCGGCAGGCATTGCAGCGCGGTGTCGTGGCCATTCTGGATGTAGGCAGTTCCAAGATTGCCTGTCTTGTCCTGCGATTTGATGGCTCTGCCCAACCTAATGAAGACAGTGCTATCGGGTCGCTTGCCGGTCAATCCGGCTTCCGGGTTATCGGCGCCGCGACCACCCGCTCGCGCGGGGTGCAGTTCGGTGAAATCTCCGCCATGCAGGAAACCGAACGGGCCATCCGCACCGCCGTTCAGGCCGCGCAGAAGATGGCAGGTGTCCGTGTCGACCACGTGATCGCCTGCTTCGCCGGGGCCAATCCGCGTTCCTACGGTTTGGATGCAAAGGTCGAACTTCAGGCGCAGGAAGTGTCGGAGAACGAGATCGCCCGCGTGCTGGCCGCCTGCGAGGTGCCGGATTATGGCGCCGGGCGCGAAGTGGTCCACGCCCAGCCGGTGAATTTCGCGCTTGATAACCGTTCGGGCCTGTCGGATCCGCGCGGCCAGATGGGGCAGACCCTGTCGGTGGACATGCATATGCTGACGGTGGATTCCGCCACTGTGCAGAACCTGATGCGCTGCATTCAGCGCTGCGACCTTGAACTGGCAGGTATTGCCTCGTCGGCCTATGCCTCGGGCTATGCGGCGCTGGTCGAGGATGAGCAGGAACTCGGCGCGGCCTGTATCGACATGGGCGGCGGGTCGACCTCGATCTCGGTCTTCATGAAGAAACATATGATCTATGCCGATGCGGTGCGCATGGGCGGCGATCATATCACCAGCGACATTTCCATGGGGCTGGGTGTTCCGATGGCCAATGCCGAGCGGATCAAGACCTTTTGCGGTGGCGTTCATGCCACCGGCGCCGACGACCGCGATATGATCGATATTGGCGGGGATACCGGCGACTGGGAGCACGACCGGCGCACCGTCAGCCGGGCCGAACTGATCGGCATCATGCGCCCGCGGGTCGAGGAGATCCTGGAAGAAGTGCGGGTCCGGCTGGATGCGGCGGGGTTTGAATATCTGCCCAGCCAGCAGATCGTGCTGACCGGTGGCTCCAGCCAGATCATGGGGCTTGATGCCCTGGCCAGTCGTATCCTTGGCCAGCAGGTGCGCCTCGGACGTCCACTTCGCGTCCACGGTCTGCCGCAATCGGCGACCGGGCCGGGTTTTGCCTCGGCCGTGGGACTCAGTCTCTTTGCGGCGCATCCGCAGGACGAATGGTGGGATTTCGAAATGCCGGTCGACCGCTATCCGGCCCGCTCTCTGCGCCGCGCGGTGAAGTGGTTCAAAGACAATTGGTAGGGCCTGCGCCCACCCCGGTTGAATTTTGGCGACCTGCACCGCACGCGAGGCGATATTAAGCCTGAAAAAAGTCGCCTTTGTGGGCCTTGCCCCCCGTGACAGCGCCGCCCGAAACCGTTAGTTTCGGGTTAACGGACGCATTAAGCGACGAGTCTGAAGGCCGGGCAGTGGCCAGACCGCGATAACTCAGAATAGGAATTCGGTGCCTATGGGCGTCGGGGTTTTCTGGTGTTTGTGGGGGAGCTGCTATTTAACCGCTAGATCTGTCGCCTTAGGCGAAATACCGCAGATTTCCATGGATCAGGGGCCATATTTTGTAGCCGCCGACGCTTTTTGGGATGACGCGACTCCGAGGCTGCGGTACAATTTCCGCAGAAAAGTCAGGAAAAGGCCCTTGCGGGAGGGCTATCAACACAGGCGGAAAGAGCATGACATTGAACCTTTCGTTGCCCGGACAGGAAGAGCTGAAGCCAAAGATCACCGTATTCGGTGTCGGTGGCGCGGGTGGAAACGCGGTCAACAATATGATCGAGAAGGCGCTGGAAGGGGTCGATTTCGTCGTCGCCAATACGGATGCGCAGGCCTTGCAACAAAGCGCCTCGAAAAGCCGGATCCAGCTGGGTATCAAAGTCACCGAAGGTCTGGGCGCAGGTGCCCGTCCGCAGGTCGGTTCGGCCGCCGCTGAAGAAAGCATCGAACAGATCGTCGATCATCTGGCCGGGGCGCATATGTGCTTCATCACTGCCGGGATGGGTGGTGGCACCGGTACCGGCGCCGCGCCGATCATTGCGCAGGCCGCCCGTGAGCTGGGTGTTCTGACCGTGGGTGTCGTGACCAAACCGTTCCAGTTCGAAGGCGCCAAGCGTATGCGCCAGGCCGAGGACGGCGTTGAGGCGCTGCAGAAGGTCGTCGACACGCTTATCATCATCCCGAACCAGAACCTGTTCCGCCTGGCCAATGAGAAAACCACCTTCACCGAGGCTTTCTCGATGGCGGACGATGTCCTGTACCAGGGCGTCAAAGGCGTGACCGACCTGATGGTCCGTCCGGGCCTTATCAACCTCGACTTTGCTGACGTCCGTGCCGTGATGGACGAAATGGGCAAGGCGATGATGGGCACAGGCGAGGGCGAAGGCGAAGATCGCGCCATTCAGGCCGCAGAAAAGGCCATCGCCAACCCGCTGCTGGACGAAATCAGCCTGCGCGGTGCGCGCGGCGTTCTGATCAACATCACCGGCGCTCACGACCTGACCCTGTTCGAACTGGACGAGGCCGCCAATCGGATCCGCGAAGAGGTGGACCCGGATGCGAATATCATCGTCGGTTCGACCCTGGACACCGAAATGGAAGGCAAGATGCGCGTGTCCGTCGTGGCCACCGGTATCGATGCTTCCGACGTGAACACCGACATGCCGGTTGCACGCCGTCCGATGTCGGCGCCGTTGAAGAAAACCGTCAGCGTTGAAGAAACCCGTGCCGCGCCGCTGGAACTGGACGAGCCGGTTGAACAGCCCGTCGTCGCAGCCACGGAAGCCTCGCACGAGGAGCCGACCCTGTTCGAAGGTCTGGACGCCACCGCATCGCAGCCCGAAGCAGCCCCGGCTGAGACCGAAGCCTATGATGACGACGGCCTGCCGCCGCCTGCCTATCAGCCGCAGGTTCCGGAATTCCAGCCGCAGGCCGATGCCGCCGAAGGCGGGGCCGACAGTTTTGTCGCGCCCAAAGCTCCGGCGCCGGGCACGCCGTCGCCCGAGGCTATCGTGCGTCTGCAGGCCGCCGCGCAACGGGCTCAGCCGCAGCAAGCGGCACCACAGCCCGCGCCGCAACCGCAACAGCGCCCGGCCGCCGCAGCTCCGCAACAGCAGCAGGCGCCCGCACCGCAGCAGGAACAGCGTCGCTTTGGCCTGAATTCGCTTATCCACCGGATGACCGGCAGCGCTGCCGAAGGCGGTGAGGCGAAGCCTCAGCCGGTGCGTCAGCAGCCGCAGGCCCCGCAGCACGCGCCGCAGCAATCCGCCGCGCCGCAACCGCAGCAGCAGACTGATCCGGATCAGGAACGGATCGAAATTCCGGCCTTCCTGCGCCGTCAGGCCAACTGATTTTTCAGAATATCTCGTGAAGAGGGTCGCCATCTGGCGGCCCTTTTTCCTTTTGTTCCAGAAGGTTGCGCGCATCTAGGCAGTGTTTTGCCTATTCGTTACAGGGATGTTTCAATCCGTTACAAAGATTGAGTTGAGCCCGCGTGCCCGTTTCCTTACCTATCATCGGCAACACGGCCCCAGATGGCCGGACCCAGAAGAAAGAGGCACAAGGTGCAGAATACCCTGAAAGCATCGGTGATATTTGAAGGCGCTGGCCTGCATTCCGGCCAGCCTGCGCGGATGGTTCTGAAACCGGCTGCGGCGGATCATGGCATCCGTTTCAAACGGACCGATATCGCTTTGGGCAATTCTGTCATCCCGGCCCGCTGGGACTATGTGGAGCGCACTGCCCTGTGCACCCGTCTGGTCAACGCCGCCGGTGTGTCGGTATCTACCGTTGAGCACGTGATGGCCGCACTGGCTGGTTGTGGTGTGCACAACGCCCTGATTGAAATCGATGGACCCGAAGTGCCGATCCTTGATGGCTCCTCGGCGCTGTTTGTGCGCGGGATCATGCAGAAAGGCGTGCGTCGCCTGTCTGCTCCGGTGCAGGTTCTGCAGGTTCTGAAAGAGGTCAGCGTCGAAAAAGATGGCGCAAAGGCGACCATTCTGCCCTGCGACCGGCTGATGATCGAATTCCACATCGATTTCGCTGAACAGGCGATTGGACGTCAGAGCAAGACGCTGGACCTGCGCAATGGGGCTTTTGCCCGCGAGCTGTGCGACAGCCGTACATTCTGCCGCCGCGCTGATGTCGAGGCGATGCAGGCCAATGGCCTGGCTCTTGGCGGTGTGCCGGGCGAGAACGCTGTTGTTTTCGATGGTGAAGAGGTCGAAAGCGGCGAAGGTCTGCGCCATTCGGATGAGCCGGTCCGTCACAAGATGCTGGACGCGCTGGGTGACCTGGCGCTGGCCGGTGCGCCGCTGATGGGGCGCTATATCGGTGAGCGTGCTGGTCATGCCCTGACCAACACCCTGCTGCGGGCGCTGTTCGCAACCCCCGGCGCGGTGCGTCTGGTAGAGTGTGATGCGGCCATGGTGGCCCGCCTGCCGGGGCAGGGGCTGGTTTGGGGGGAAATCCCCGCAGCCATCCGCAAGGTCGCTTGATCCCTGCAGGGATCAGCGCAATCATCAGGATACCGATGGAAGACGGACAGGGGCACTTAGGTGCCCTTTTTCATTTGTCCCTGTGGTCCGGCACCCACCGCTGGGGCGCCGCAGGCTTGACCCGGGCCGACAATCTCTGCCAAGTGAGGGCGAAGTGGGTTAAAGGCGTTTTGCACGCCAATTGAATGTGCTAGACCGGGCATAACCGGGGTGGACACCCGCGAGTCAAATGCGGTGAGGTAAGGCAAAGATGATCGGCATCAGGGCAGGAGCCAAATGGATCGGTGCGGTTGTTCTGATGGCTGCATTGTCGGGCTGCGGCGGCGACGGTGGCGCGGCAGAAAAGGCAGGCGCGCTGGACGGCTATACCCCCAAACAGATCTTTGAACGCGGCGAGTTCGAACTGGAACGCCGCCGTTCCAAGGACGCGGCCTTTTACTTCTCCGAGATCGAGCGCCTCTATCCCTATTCTGAATGGGCGAAACAAGCGCTGATCATGCAGGCCTTTTCCTATCACCGTGCCAAGGATTACGAAAACAGCCGCGCCGCCGCGCAGCGGTTCATCGATTTCTACCCGACCGACGAAGACGCCGCCTATGCGCAATACCTGCTGGCGCTCAGTTTCTATGACCAGATCGACGAAGTTGGTCGCGATCAGGGGCTGACCTTTCAGGCGCTGCAGGCGCTGCGCACCGTGATCGAGGTTTACCCTGACAGCGAATATGCCAACTCGGCAATCTTGAAATTCGATCTTGCTTTCGACCATCTGGCGGGGAAGGAAATGGAAATCGGGCGCTACTACCTGCGCCACAAACACTACACGTCGGCGATCAACCGCTTCCGTGTGGTGGTGGAGGATTTCCAGACCACCAGCCACACTCCAGAGGCGCTGCACCGACTGGTCGAGGCCTATCTGTCGCTGGGTCTGGTGGATGAGGCGCAGACCGCCGGCGCGATCCTGGGGCACAACTATCAATCGACAGAGTGGTACGAGGACAGCTATAAATTGCTGACGTCGCAGGGTCTGAAGATGCGTGACCGGGGGAACAACTGGCTGAGCCAGATCTATCGCCAGTCGATCAAGGGCCAGTGGCTGTAACAGCGTTTGCAACGGAGCAAAGTAATGCTGCGCGCGCTTGATATCCGCGATATTCTGATCATCGACCATCTGGAGTTGAACTTTCAGGCCGGTCTCAACGTGCTGACCGGCGAAACCGGCGCCGGTAAATCGATCCTTCTCGACTCTCTTGGCTTTGTACTGGGCTGGCGCGGTCGCGCCGAACTGGTGCGTCAGGGCGCCTCGCAGGGCGAGGTGGTGGCGGAATTCGAACTGTCCGAGGGCCATCCGGCCCACTCGGTTCTGGAAGAGGCAGGCCTGCCTGCCGGGCGCGAACTGATCCTGCGCCGCGTCAATACTGCCGAGGGCCGCAAGACGGCCTGGGTGAACGATCGGCGCTGCTCGGGTGAGGTGCTGCGCGCCCTGTCGGAAACTCTGGTGGAACTGCATGGCCAGCACGATGATCGAGGCCTTCTGAACCCCAAGGGCCACCGTAGCCTGCTGGATGCCTTTGCCGCGGTGCCGGACCTGCTGTTGCAGACCCGTGCGGCCTGGGCGACGGCCGCCAAGGCCCGCAAGACGGTGGAGGCCACCCGCGCCGCACTGGATGCGGTGCGCGCCGAAGAGGAATTCCTGCGTCACGCCGTTGAGGAACTGGACAAGCTGAACCCGGAGCCAGGCGAGGACGAGACGCTGGATGCGCGCCGCCGCCAGATGCAGGGGGCAGAGCGGGTCCGCGGCGATATCGCCCGTGCTTATGCGCTGCTGAGCGAGGGGGCCGATCCGTCGCTGGGCGAGGCGCAGCGCTGGCTGGAAGGCGTCGAGGGCGCCGAGGAGATCGGGCTGGCAGAGCCGCTGGCGGCGCTCAGCCGGGCGATGATTGAACTGGGCGATGCGCAGGATGGCGTCGAACGGGTTCTCTCGGCGCTCGATTTCAATCCAGGCGATCTGGAAGATTGCGAAGAGCGACTGTTTGCGATCCGTGCCTTGGCGCGCAAGCATGACGTTCTGCCTGATGATCTGGCCGCCTATGCGGATACCCTGCGCGAAAAACTGGCGGCACTGGATGCAGGCGATAAGGATCTGGCCGATCAGGAGGCCGCCCTGCGCGACGCTGAGGCGGCTTATGCAGCGGCTGCAGAGACGCTGAGTGCCGCGCGCCGCGACAGCGCGCTGGCGCTGGACACAGCGGTGATGGCTGAACTGGCGCCTCTCAAGATGGAGCGCGCGGTTTTTGAAACCCGGATCACCGCAGGCGCCCCGGGGCCGGAGGGCCACGACGATGTTGCCTTTACCGTGGCGACCAATCCCGGTGCCCCGGCGGGTCCGCTCAATAAGATCGCCTCGGGCGGGGAACTGAGCCGCTTCCTGCTGGCCCTGAAGGTTTGTTTGCGCGGCGAGGATCGCGACAAGACGCTGATCTTTGACGAGATCGACCGCGGGGTCGGTGGTGCCACCGCTGATGCGGTGGGGCGGCGCCTGAAATCCCTAGCCTCGGGCGGGCAGGTGCTGGTCGTTACCCATTCGCCGCAGGTCGCTGCCCAGGGCGCGCATCACTGGCGGGTACAGAAACGCGTAACCGATGGCATGACCCTGTCCGAGGTGGTGCCGCTGAGCGAGACGGAACGGGTGGATGAAATCGCCCGGATGGTGTCTGGCGATACCATCACCAAAGAAGCGCGCGCCGCCGCCGGAGCCTTGCTGACTGGCTGACGCACGGGTCACGGTCCTGTGTGCTCAGTGTTGGTGGTTTGGCAATTTTTCTCTGCTTTGAGGGGGGCAGGAAACTGAAGGCGAACAATGAAGCATAATTCCCGGACCGGGGCAAAGGTGCTGGCGATGCAGGGTCTTGCATGGCTGCGAGATGTCTGGCGTATTCTTTTGCATCGCGGGCCAAGCCAGTTTCAATTCTGGATGATAGCCCTGCTGATCGGTATCTCTGCCGGTTTTGCGGCCTTGCTGTTCCGAAAGGGGATTACCGCCTTTCAGGCTTGGATCTATGGCGCCGAGGATATTCATTTCCTGCACAGTTTCGCGCAGGATCTGCCGTGGTACATGCTGCTGGTGATCCCCACCGTGGGTGGGCTGGTCGTCGGAATCATCCTGCACAATTTCACCCCCGATGGGCGGGTGCGTTCGGTTGCCGATGTGATCGAAGGGGCGGCAATGCGCAATGGCCGCGTCGAAATCCGCGCCGGGCTTGGGTCGGCCATGGCGTCCTTCCTGACGCTGTCGACCGGCGGATCGGCCGGCCGTGAAGGACCTGTGGTGCACCTAGCAGGCGTCATTTCCAGCTGGGTTAGCGACCGGATCAAGGCCGATGGCATCACCGGGCGCGATCTTTTGGGCTGTGCGGTGGCAGCGGCAGTTTCTGCCAGCTTCAACGCGCCTATCGCCGGTGCGCTGTTCGCGCTTGAGGTGGTGTTGCGGCATTTTGCTGTGCATGCCTTTGCGCCCATCGCCATCGCCTCGGTCGCGGGCACGGTGATCAACCGGTTGGAATATGGCGATGTCACGGAATTCACGCTGACCACGCCGGGCGCCTTGCAGTTCTATGTGGAGCTACCTGCCTTTTTGATGCTCGGGCTGATTTGTGGACTGGTGGCCGTGGTGCTCATGCGCTCGATTTTTTGGGCAGATCGAGTGGGAACCGATATCCAGACAGCTCTATCGATCCCGCGCTGGCTGCGCCCGGCGGTCTCTGGCTTTCTTCTGGGGGCGATTGCGATCTGGTTTCCGCATATCATCGGGGTTGGCTATGAGACGACGGTACTGGCGCTTACTGGTGGGTTGGTGCTGTCGCAGGCCATCCTGTTCACCGTGGTAAAAACCGCTGCCGTGGCCATCACCATGGGCGGGCGCATGGGGGGCGGGGTGTTTTCACCGTCGCTGATGATCGGAGCGATGACCGGCCTGTCCTTTGGGCTGATCGCGACATCGGTCCTGCCGGAAGTGTCAGGGACGCATACGCTTTATGCCTTTGCGGGCATGGGGGCGGTCGCGGCTGCCGTTCTAGGGGCGCCGATCTCGACCACGCTGATCGTATTCGAGCTGACCGGAGACTGGCAGATCGGCCTTGCCGTCATGGTTTCGGTCTCCCTGTCGACGGCGCTGGCCTCGCGGCTGGTGGACCGGTCGTTCTTCCTGACCCAGCTGGAGCGGCGCAATCTGCATTGCGCGGCCGGGCCGCAGGCCTATCTGCTGGCGCTGCTGCAGGTGGGGGGATTGATGCGGCCGCTGGGGGATCCGCGCTGCGCCACGCCAGAGGATTGCGCTCCGCTGGTTGATCAGGGACTGATGCTGCGCCCCGATCAGTCGCTGGAGGCGGTGCTGCCGGTGTTCGACCGGGCGGATGTGCCGTTCTTGCCGGTGGTTGCTCCGGATGACGTGCCCGCGCCGAGCGATGCTGAGCAGCAGGGCCGCCTTCTTGGGGTGCTCTACCACGTGGATGCGCTGAAAGCCTATAACCGCGCCCTAGTGGCAACGGCTGCAGAGGAACACAGCTAAGACCCGGGGGCGGTTCTGGTGTGCCTCAGCTGGCGGGCTGTTTCAGGGTTTCGGTGAGAATCTCACGTAGCCATGCCAATCGGGATGATCCATCGAACCGGCGATGCCAGACCAGATCAAATTCTGCATCCGGAACGCTCAGCGGTAGCGGAGAACTGCTGAACCCCCGGAACGCAGAATTTATTAGCATGGCCGGCAGGGTGGCAACCGTGTCGGTGCCACGGATCACCTCGGCCAGCAGCCAGACATTCGGCACGCTGACGGCAATGTCGCGTGACAGGTTGAGGGCCTCCAGCGCGCTCTGCACGGTGCTTTTGTAGGGGCCGCCGAAATCCAGCGTGGCATGGCTGGCGCCAGAGTAGTCGTAGACGTCCTTTACCGGTCCGCGCACCTCAGGATCGTAAAAGACCCGGAAGCCCTCGGAGAAAAGATGCGCATGGCACAGGGTCGCGGGATAGACTTCGGGGCGGGGGGCAATGGCAAAATCGGCAATCCCACGCTCCAGCAGGTTTTCGGCATTCGCGCTGGGGCCTAGCTCGCGGAACACCATGCGTTTTCTGGGAACTTCCTGCCAGATGCGCGTGCAGGTTCGGTTGACCTCGGGGACAAGAACGCCGCCGTTGGTGGCGATCACAAACGGATCGGGGTCATTGGCGGGGACGTATTCCCCATGGTCCACCAGCGCATCCATCTGGGCCAACAGGCGTCGGACCTTGGGCACCAGGCGTTCCGCGCGTGGGCTGGGAACGATGCCGCGCCCGGCCTGCACGAACAACTTGTCGCCTATGATGCAGCGCAGTTTTTCCAGGTTATGACTGACGGTGGATTGGCTGATGTTCAGCTGCTCAGCCGCCTTGCTGACGGACATTTCATCGTAAACTGTTAAAAAGACCCGAAGCAGGCGACCACTCAACTGAGATGTATCTACGTCACGCATTTATTAATTTTTTCTTTCGCTGGATTGGATGAACCGCTTTTTTAAGTAAAGTTAACGGCAACGGGCGTAAATGGGGTGCGGAAGGGAAAATATGCGTACTTATAAATTCGACCCGAAAGAGGTCGAAGTACAAAACAAAACGAGCGAGCAGGACAAAGAACAGGCGGCCCTCGAAGCGTTGGTCAACTACGCAATCGAATGCGCCAGAGACGCAAATGTCTTTGGGTCGGGGGAAGCTCTGGAACAGGCAAAACGGCATTTGGTCCGTTCTGTACTGTTGTAGGGCTGATCTGCTTTCAGGCTGTTGGGCCACTTTGAAATCCTGATATCGGGGCGGTCCTGATGGGCCGCTTTGACCGGCCGTGGGCGCCGGAATAGGTGCCGACCGTGATCTAGCTTCGAACCCCTCATTGGCAAGGGCGCGGAAGTATAGGCGGCCCAAAATTTTGTATAATTGTTAATGATACGCGCAGGTCGCGCGGTACCGCTGTCGGTCAGTTTAAATTTAATGATTGCAATCGGTTCTTAATCGCTTCGAAAACGGCACAGCGCCGGTAAAATGCTGTGCCGCCTAGAAGCTGTGGCGTATAACGCGGCCCTGCTGGCCCGGCAGATTCAGATCTGTTCGATCTTCACCGAGTCACTGGGATAAAACGCCAAATAGCCTTTTATTTCGCCCACGTCACTGATTGGGTCCTCATAGCTCCAGACAGCGTCTTCGGTCACCGAGGATTTGTTTACGATGGAAAAATAGGAGGCATCGCCCTTGTGCGGGCAATGCGTTGTCTTGCTGCTGGGATCTAGAAAGGCCATGGCGATGTCTTCGCGCGGGAAATAGATGACCGGCGCATGACCCTCTTCGCTCAGCTCCAATGCGCGGTTGGTTTCGCCCAGAACGGCCCCGCCCGAGCGCACCACCCAGGTGCCATCTGCCTTGCGAATTCGGATCTTGCTCATGTGATTTTCCCCATCTCGTCATTGGTATGCATGTCTTGCCCCGGCAATGTAACAGCCGGGTATCAGATCGCCGCAGTCGCCTGATCCAGCCAGGCCTGTGCGGCGGGGCTGATCTGCGGGCGGATTTTCTGGGCGACCTGCGCATGATAAGCATTCAGCCAGTCGCGTTCTTCCCTTGATAGCATATCTGCGTCAATCAGCCGCCGGTCGATCGGGACAAAGGTCAAGGTACGCCAGTCCAGCATGTCACGCTCTGCGTCTCCGCCGGGCAGGGCAGGGGCCTTTTGGGCGACGATCAGGTTCTCGATCCGGATGCCAAAGCCGCCTTCGCGATAATATCCCGGTTCATTGGACAAGATCATGCCGGGCTGCAGCGGTACCGCAGAGGCACGGCTGAGGCGCTGCGGGCCTTCGTGTACGCTGAGGTAGGCGCCGACGCCATGGCCCAGACCATGATTGAAATCCTGCCCGGCCAGCCACAGCGGCATCCGCCCGATGGCCTCGATGTCGCGCCCGGCCAGTCCCTGTGGCCAGCGCAGGCACGAGATTGCGATCATGCCCTGCAGCACGCGGGTAAAGGCGGCGCGTTCCTCGGCTCCCGGGGCGCCAATAGCAATGGTGCGTGTGATGTCGGTGGTGCCATCCAGATACTGCCCGCCGCTGTCCAGAACCAGCAGATCGCCGTCCTGCAGTACCGTGTCGGTCTCGACCGTGACGCGGTAGTGGATCACGGCGCCATTGGCTCCGGTGCCCGAAATGGTGTCAAAACTGATATCGCGCAGCCTGTCGTCCCGGCGGCGCAGCGTTTCCAGCTGTTTGACCACGTCGATTTCGGTGATGCTGCCCGGGGCCTGGTCGTCGAGCCAAGCCAACAGCTCCACCACAGCGGCGCCATCGCGCAGGTGGGCGGCGGCGCTGCCTTCGATCTCTGCCGCGTTCTTGCAGGCCTTGGGCAGGGCGCAGGGGTCGCCTGTCGGCTGAAGACGGCCGCCTAGAGTCTCGGCAACGATCTGCGGCAGGCTGTCCCGGTCCACCGCCACGGCGCCATTGAGCGCGCCCACGGCATTCAGGAAACCGGCAGGTGGATGTACGGTTACGCCTGCGCCCAGATGATCCGTCAGCCCCTCCAGTTTCGACGGGTCCATGAACAGGTCCACACGCGCATCACTGTGCAGGATGGCAAAGCCATGGGCGACCGGATTGCGTGGAATGTCCGATCCGCGGATGTTCAGCAGCCACATGATGCTGTCGGGTAGGGTGATAAGGGCGGCCTCTTGTCCGGCCTCGCGCAGGCCCTTGGCCAGCCGTCCGCATTTGTCGGCGGCGCTTTCCCCGGCGTAGGCCTCGGGGTGGGCGATGACGGGCTCTGCGGGCGGTGCAGGCTGGTCCTCCCAGATGCGGTCCACCAGGTTTTCACAATCGACAAGCATGATGCCGCTGCCGTCCAGCTGTCTGCGCAGGTCGGCGATCTGGCCGGTGGCGTGCAGCCATGGATCAAACCCGACGCGACCGCCATCCGGCAGCTGTTCCTTCAGCCAGTCGTGCAGCTGGACCTCGGGCCAGGGCACCGGGGTATAGACATCAGCGACCTGCTGTTTCACCTGCGTGCGGTAGCGCCCGTCGATGAAGACACCCGCGACATGGGCCATGGCCGCGCAAAACCCTGCAGAGCCGGTAAAACCGGTCAGCCAGGCAAGCCGGTCGTCCCGCGGGGCGACGTATTCGCCCTGATGCGCATCGGCGCGGGGCACGAGGAATCCATCCAGCGCCTCCCGATCCAGCTCTGCGCGCAGTGCCTGCAGCCGGGGCGGCCCCTGATCCGGGCGGGCGGTGACGTCGAATGACTGAAACATGGGGAGCCTCCTGCGTTGGCGGGTGTCAACAGCGCCAGAGAACAGCGAAGCGGGGCCGGGTGCAACCCGGGAAATTCAGGCCGTGCCGACAGATGGGTTCTGAAAGGTCGTGTTTGGGAAGGGCTGGCGCAGGCCGAATTCCAGCAGTTCCAGATGGTCCTGTCCGTAATAGGGATCCCCATCCAGCACATAGGTCGGTGATCCGAACAGATGCATCCGCAGGGCCGCATCGGTATTGGCCTGTAGAGCCGCCTGCACATCGGGCGCCATCGCACCTTCAAGCAACGGTTCGGGGGCAAGCCCGGCGTTTCGTGCAGCCTGTGACAGCTGCTCGGGGTTCATCAGGTCGATGTCATCGCGCCAATGCGCCTCAAGCAACGCATGGGTAAGGGCATCAACGTCCTGCCCCAGACGTTCGGCCATGATCACCATGCCGCTGGAAAGGGTCAGGGGGTTGTCATGGTAGGTCGGACGGTAGGTAATGATCGGAACACCGCGATAGGCGGCCCAGCGTTCGATCTCGCGCCCGAAGAAGTAATCGACATGCGCCTGACTGCGCCCGGCAAAGGGACGCCCGCCTGCCTGCTCCACCACCGGCGACAACAAAAAGGGGCGGTGGATCAGTTGGCAGTCATGGGCCGCGCAGATTTCTGCCAGCCGCCTGGAGCCAAGATAGGCATAGGCGGAATGGGTGGAGTAGAAATATTCGATCTTGCGCTGCGCCATGCCGGGGCTCTCTTAACTGGCCTTCTTGATGCCCATGACACGGGCGCGGGCGCGCGGGTCGCTGTCAAACAGCGCCGCCAGCTGTTCGGTCATGGCTCCGGCGAGTTGTTCGACATCGGTAATGGTCACCGCGCGGTCGTAGTAGCGGGTGACGTCATGGCCGATGCCGATGGCCAGAAGCTCCACTTGCTTTTTCTTCTCCACCATGGCGATCACATCGCGCAGGTGTTTTTCCAAGAAGTTCGCCGGGTTCACCGACAGGGTAGAATCATCTACCGGCGCGCCGTCGGAAATCACCATCAGGATCTTGCGCGCCTCGGGACGGCCGACCATCCGGCGGTGCGCCCATTCCAGCGCCTCACCGTCGATGTTCTCTTTCAACAGGCCCTCTTTCATCATCAGGCCAAGGTTCGGGTGCGCGCGGCGCCATGGTACATCGGCACCCTTGTAGATGATGTGGCGCAGATCGTTCAGACGACCAGGCTGCTGCGGGCGGCCTTCGTTCAGCCAGGCCTCGCGCGCCATGCCGCCCTTCCAGGCGCGGGTGGTAAAGCCGAGGATCTCGACCTTCACGTTGCAGCGTTCAAGGGTGCGGGCGAGAACGTCGGCGCAGATCGCCGCGATCGAGATCGGACGTCCCCGCATCGAGCCGGAGTTGTCGAGAAGCAGCGTCACCACGGTGTCGCGGAACTCGGTATCCTTTTCGCGTTTGAACGACAGCGGGGTGGTCGGGTTGGCGACAACGCGCGCGAGACGGCCTGCGTCCAGAATGCCTTCTTCCAGGTCGAATTCCCAGGAGCGGTTCTGCTGCGCCTGAAGACGGCGCTGCAGCTTGTTGGCAAGCCGGGAAACGGCGCCCTTCAGCGGTTCCAGCTGCTGATCGAGATAGGCGCGCAGGCGCTCCAGCTCGGCTGGTTCGGCCAGATCTTCTGCGGCGATTTCCTCGTCGTGGGTGTCCAGGAACACCTTGTAGTCGGGATCCGCTTCTGAGGCAGGCGGCGGCGGGGGCGGGTCCAGCGGCGCCTCGCCATCGGGCATTTCGGTTTCTTCCGACAGCTCGTCCTCAGCCATCTCGTCCATCGAGACCTGGGCCTGGCTTTCGTCTTGCTGCTGCTCCTGCGCCTGTTCGGCATCCGCATCGGCCTGTTCGTCGTCGGAATCATCTTCGCCGGAGCTGTCGGGATCCTGCTGCTCTTCGGCGTCCTCTTCGGCTTGGTCTTCCTGATCCTCATCCGGCTGATCGGGGTCATCGCCCAGCTGGTCGCCATAGCCGAGATCGGTGATGATCTGGCGGGCAAAGCGGGCGAATTCCGCCTGATCGGCAATCTTCTCTTCGAGGTCGCCGAGCGTTTCACCGGCTTCGGCCTCGATATAACCGCGCCACAGCTCGGCCACGTTGGCAGCACCTTCGGGCAGCGGGCGGCCCGTGGCCATCTGCCGGACCAGATAGCCCGCAGCAGCGGCCAGCGGCGCCTCGGTCGAGGATTTCATCTGATCATAGCCGCGCCGGATCGCCTCGTTGCGGATCTTGACGTCGATGTTGGAGGCGGTGCCGGGCATGTGGCGTGCGCCCATCGCCTCGCAGCGGGCGGTTTCCATCGCCTCGTACAGATCACGGGCCATCTCGCCTTGCGGTGCGTATTTCGCGTGGACGGCATCGTCGTGGAACTTGTGGCGCAAAGCGAGCGCATCCGCAGTGCCGCGGGCCAACAGCACTTCCTCGCGCGTCATCCGGCGGGAGACCTGCGGCAGGCGCATGGAATCGCCCGAAAGCCCGGCCGGGTCGACCGTGTAGCTGACCGACAGTTCGGAATCGTCGGCCATCACCTTGGTCGCTTCGGCCAGCGCCTTTTTGAACGGATCTGCCGGGTTGTCGGTCGGTTTGCTCATATTTTCGCTCTCACTTCATCGAGGTCGGCTTCATCGGCCGCCAGCCGCGCCAGCAGGTCCACATGCACATCCAGCGCATCTACCACCCTATAGCCCGGATCCTGCCCGTCAAACGCCAGGTTGAGATCGGTGCCCGCCAGCACGATGGCATCGGCGCCCAGACCATCGACCATCCGCTGTCCTGCATCCAGGAACAGCGCCCGCTTTTGCGGCGTGCATACCCCGGCGACGGCCATGTCCTGATAGCTTTGGCCCAGATCCTCGATCTCATCCTCCAGCGCCACGGCGCGGGTTTTCTTCAATTGCCCATAAAGGCCCGTCTTCATCACCACGCGGGTGCCCAGCAGACCGACGGTGTTCAGCCCCTGTGCCGCAAAATAATCGTCCAGCGGCGTGACGGCCGAGACCAGCGGCAGGGACGACAGCGCCACCGTTTCGTCGAAACAGAAATGCCCACCCAAAGAGGTGATGGCAACGCAATCGGCCCCGGCGCCGCGCAGACGGTCGATCAGCCCGGCATAGATTTCGGCCTGCGCCGCGCGTTTGTCCGACAGATTGTTGCGGATCAGCTCCTGCACATCGGCATGGACGATGGTCAGCTCCAGCGGCAGGCCCCGTGCGGTCATCGCCGCCGTCAGCCGCTGGTAATAGACCACCGTGGCTGCAACGCCGATTCCACCGATCAGGCCGATATGCATGGGAGTGTCCTTACCGGGTTCAGGCGACGTTTGCCGCGCTTTCGGGCAGTTCCTCGTCAAAGCAACGCTGATAGAACTCGGCCACGGTCTGACGTTCCAGCTCGTCGCATTTGTTCAGGAACGACAGGCGGAAGGCATAGCCCACGTCGCGGAAGATCTCGGCGTTCTGCGACCAGTTGATCACGGTCCGCGGCGACATCACGGTGGACAGGTCACCGTTCATGAAGGCGGTCCGGGTCAGATCCGCAACGGTGACCATCTGGCTGACGATCTTGCGGCCCTTCTCGGTGTTGTAATGCGGTGCCTTGGACAGGACGATGGCGGTTTCGGCATCGTGGCTGAGGTAGTTCAGCGTGGAGACCAGCGACCAGCGGTCCATCTGGGCCTGGTTGATCTGCTGGGTACCGTGGTAAAGGCCCGTGGTATCGCCCAGACCGACGGTGTTCGCGGTGGCAAACAGGCGGAAGAAGGGGTTCGGGGTGATGATCTCGTTCTGGTCGAGCAGGGTCAGCTTGCCGTCATGCTCCAGAACCCGCTGGATCACGAACATCACGTCGGCACGGCCCGCATCGTATTCGTCGAATACGATGGCAACCGGATTGCGCAGCGCCCAAGGCAAGATGCCTTCGTGGAATTCGGTGACCTGCTTGCCGTCGCGAAGTTTGATCGCATCCTTACCGATCAGGTCGATCCGGGAGATGTGGCTGTCGAGGTTGACGCGCACCGAGGGCCAGTTGAGGCGGGAAGCGACCTGTTCGATGTGGGTCGATTTACCCGTGCCGTGATAGCCCTGGATCATCACGCGGCGGTTGTGGCTGAAGCCAGCAAGGATGGCCAGCGTGGTGTCGGGGTCGAACTTGTAGGTCGGATCCAGCGCCGGCACCCGGTCAGAGCCTTCGGCAAAGCCCTTGACGGTCATGTCGGTGTCAATCCCGAACACATCACGGACCGAAATGGTCTCGGTCGGTTTCGCATTCATATCCAGCATGCCGTCGCTCATAGCAGTCGATCCTTATCTCTGTGCCCCGGCGGTCTTGGGGGCGTAATTCGGGGGATTGGTGCCCGATCTGACGGAGAAGGGCAAGCGAAAGGTAGTTGAGCGGTACAATTGCGCGACGTCTCACCGCGATGGATGCATGTTTGGCGGGCTGTGGCAGAGGCTATGAGCGTATACGGGGAGCGCTGAAACGGGCTTAGAGCGAAGAATGTACGACGGCCAGATCCTGCACGAAAAGGGCCCCGGTGGGGCCCTGATCACAAAATGCGTAGATCGGTTATTTGAAGCTGCGGCTCTCTTTCAGCTGGTCCCAGGCCCAGACAACCTCTTGCAGCTGTTCTTCCTGACTGCGGTCGCCGCCGTTCATATCCGGGTGCAGAACCTTGATCAGTTTCTTGTAGGCCTTGCGGATCTCAGCCTTGGACCAGTCGTCGCGGGCTTCCAGGATCTCAAGTGCGCGGCGCTCGGTGGCGGGCAGGCGGCGGCCGGATTTCGCGTTCTTGCCGGGGTTGCGGGTGGCATTGGCCCCCAGCACCTGATGCGGGTCCTCAATGCCCAGGCGCGCCCAGGCGCGGGCCTCCGGGTCGCCCATCGGGCGGGTCTGCCGTTCCCAGACCTTGTCTTTGGAGGCCTGTGCGTTCAATTCAGCCTCTGTGGTGCCCTGGAAGAAGTTCCATTTCTGGTTGTATTCCCGGATGTGCTCCTGACAGAACCAGACGTATTCATCCAGCACATCGGGGGCTTTGGGGGCGCGGAACTTGCCGGCTTCCTCGCAGCCGTCCTTGGCGCAGGTTCGCACCGATGTTTCTGAGGCTCCGGATACGGCACGTCGCCCGCGTGGGTTTTTCTTTTTCGCGGAGCGGACGGACATATCGAAACCAAAGGGATCTGATTTGCTCATGGGGCGCACCTTCTAGACGGATCTGCTCGACTCGGAGCAAGCAGTTTAGTGTAAGGGGCAGAAGATAGAAGGGGGGAGGGGAAATTTTTATGAGAGTGAGCGGAAAATGAGCGTGAAGAGCGAAATGGAAATGCGCCTGCAAGAGGCGTTCCAGCCCAGCCATCTGGAGGTCGTCGACGACAGCGACAGCCATATCGGACATGCCGGTCATGACGGTGCGGGTGAGAGTCACTTTAATGTGAAAATCCGCGCTGCGGCCTTCGCCGGGATGAACCGGGTTCAGCAGCACCGCGCGGTCCACAAGGCATTGGGTGATATCGTGCCGCGTATTCACGCGCTGGCGCTGGATATCAGCAGTTAAGCACGGCTTATTGCGCCCCAGGCGGGCGCGGTATCCTCAGCGGGTTCCGGAGTCGTCTTCGGGATCGCCTGTCGGTTTTTCAGGCAGATCGCGCGTCGCTGACAGGCTGGCCCGGGTTTTGAGCGCGGTCGTCACGCCCGAAACCGGGCTGAGTTCTTCGACACCATCGTCGCCCTGCATCTGCGCTGCGCCGGGACCGGGAACCGGGGTTGCTCCTGTGGGGGCTTCGGGATCACCAGCTGTGGCCGTCAGCGGCGGGGCGGCCGCGGCTGTGTCCTCTGCTGGGGCCTGCTGTACGGGGGCAGGGGCCAGCGCACGGCGGAAGATCAGCACATTGCGCCAGTTGGTTGTCGATCCGGTCAGCCCGGAACGTTCGTCCGAGGGCAGCAGTTCTGCGCGCTGGTATTCCCAGCCTTCAGCGGCCATCTGGTTAAGGGTGATCTCGACCGAGTGGGCAAAGCGATCCTCGGGGGTTTTCACGCCCTTAGCCTTGGTGCCCTTATGCGGGGCGGGAACCACTTTGTATTCATAAGGCTGCATGCCGGACTCCTGACGACTAGCCCGAAGGTTTAGCGGATGCAGGCGAGGGGTCAAGCTGCGCCGCCGGAACGCGGCGCAGGCCGTGACATTCTCTCTACATCTGCGGCGGCGACAGGGTGCCGCGCGGTGGGGCCGGTTACTTCTTCGCAGCCAGCTGCGCCAGGGTCAGGCAGACGTTCGTCGCCGCGGCCATGTCCTGCACCGAAACCCATTCCAGCGGTCCGTGCACGCATTGCATGCCGCAGAAGATATTCGGCGTCGGCACGCCAAGCTCGGTCAGGCGCGATCCATCGGTGCCGCCGCGGATCGGGATCGAGATCGGCTCGATCCCATTGGCCTTGCAGGCCTCCAGCGCCAGATCCACCGGGGTCATGTCATCCTCCAGCCAGTAACGCATGTTGCGATACTGCGGGTAGATCTCGCAGGTGATCTCCGCGCGCGGCTCGCTTGCCTGCACGGCGTCGCAGACCTTGCGCAGAAGATCACCCTTTGCGGCCAGCCCGCCCCGCTCGAAATCGCGCAGGATCAGCTTGATCTCCATCTCGGAGGAGCCACCGTTCATGTCGGTCACATGCAGGAAACCCTCGCGCTCATCGGTGGTTTCCGGCGTCATCGTGGCCTGTGGCAGGGTCTGGATGATCTTGGACGCCAGATGCGCTGCGTTGACCATCTTCTCCTTGGCCCAGCCGGGGTGGATCGACACGCCCTTGATCGTCACCACGGCGCGGTCAGCCGAGAAGCTTTCATAGATGATCTCACCCAAATCGCTGCCATCCAGCGTATAGGCGAAATCGACGCCAAGATCCTTGGGCAGTTGCGGATCGACGCCGCGGCCGATCTCTTCGTCCGGGGTAAAGGCGATGCGGATGGGGCCATGGGGGATGTCTGGATTGTCGATCAGGTGCTGCGCCAGCGTCATTACCACGGCAACGCCCGCCTTGTCATCGGCGCCGAGCAGGGTGGTGCCCGAGGCGGTGATCAGGTCATGCCCTTCCTTGCCCGCCAGATAGGGGTGATCCTTGGGCGAGAGCACCAGATCGGGATTGTCGGGATATGTGATGTCGCCGCCATTATAGCCCTTGATCACGCGTGGCTTGACCCCTGTGGCGTTGAACTGCGGCGCGGTGTCCACATGGGCGAGGAAACCCACGGTCGGCCCCTCTGCCGTGCCGGGCACGGTGGCGAGTACCGTGCCGTATTCGGTCAGCTCCACATCCTGCGCGCCGATCTCTTTCAACTCCTCGACCATCAGGTTCAGCATATCGAATTGGATCGCGGTGCTGGGGGAGGAGGGCGAGGTCTCATCGCTTTGACTGTCGATGGCGGCATAGCGCACCAAGCGGTCCTGAAGGGCCTGATCGAATTGGGTTTTCATGGGGTGCTCCGTAGAGAGGTGTTCGTTGGGCGGCAGGCTGGGCCAGAGCGCAGCAAGGGTCAAGGGTAGGCTTGCAACCGCAGGGGGCTGCGGGCAGGGTGGAGGCATTGCAGGGCAGGGATTGACAAGGGGCAGCACATTTGGACGTCAGCGAGATTGTAGACCGGCAGAGTTTTAGGGATTGGCTGGAGGAACCGCCGGAGGGACGATGTCGCTGCCTTGTGGTGGCTTTGGCAACGAGAGCGGCTCTCAGAATGCTTCCAAAATGGGGCGGAACTACTCGCGATGATTAACTTGATAAAACAGACTGTAATTCCCTTGAGTTTGATAGCGTCTGGAGCATCGGCTCAAACAAACCCACCTCAAAATATCTTCTTTGGCTTTGACTTCTTCTTGAAGCCGATCGCGATCAAGTGGGCGTGCGGAGGGCAGCGAGATCACGACTTAGCGGCTATCGAAGCGCTCATTGCAGCCTTTCCCAAGGACGCGGAGCGTGCTGGCGTGCAGGCTCACATTGATGCAATGACTGAGGTGTCAGAGGGGAAGGCGGGCCTGTCTGAAGTTCTAGGAGCCGAACTCGCCAGTGATCAAGCAGAACGGCTGTGTAGCTCGGCGAAAACCCTCAGCATCGCCTGGGCAACGCCAGAGCAAATTGCCAATGATGATGAAGAAGGCATTCCTCCTGAACAGCGAGCCGCGTGGCAAGAGTTTTGGAGAGTCGTTGAAGGCCTTCAATGATCGAAGGGGGGGGGGCGTAATTCGACAGGGGCATGCGCGAAAATAACTTTCGCTGATAAGCAGCCGATTGTGAGGGTAGGGTCGAACTTGTATCCGACCTAGGTGGGGCGCTGCCCTTGTGGGGTAAACGCGACAAAAAAGGCGCCCCCAGTTGGAGCGCCTTTTGATAAGGTTTGATTGGCTCAGCCCAGTTTCTTGGCGACCAGCTCGTTCACCGCCTTGGGGTTGGCCTTGCCGCCGGTGGCCTTCATCACCTGACCAACGAACCAGCCCGCCAGTTTCGGGTTCACCTTGGCCTTTTCCACCTGCGCGGGGTTGGCGGCGATGATCTCGTCCAGTGCGGTCTCAATCGCACCGGTGTCGGTCACCTGCTTCATGCCGCGCTCTTCGACGATCTTCGCGGGGTCGCCACCTTCGGTGTAGACGATCTCGAACAGGTCCTTGGCGATTTTGCCGGAAATGGCGTCCGAGGAAATCAGGTCAATGATCCCGCCCAGTTGCGCCGGGGAGACCGGGCTGTCGGTAATGTCGTGGTCTTCTTTCTTCAGGCGGCCGAACAGCTCGTTGATCACCCAGTTGGCGGCCAGCTTGCCGTTGCGGCCCTTGGCGACCTCGTCGAAATAGGCGGCCGATTCCACATCTGCGGTCAGCACAGAAGCATCATAGTCGGTGAGGCCGAAGTCCGCGATGAAGCGGGCCTTTTTCTCGTCCGGTAGCTCGGGCAGGTTGGCGGCGATACCGTCCACCCAGTCCTGTTCGATCTCCAGCGGTAGCAGGTCGGGATCGGGGAAGTAGCGGTAATCATGCGCTTCTTCCTTGGAACGCATGGAGCGCGTCTCTCCCTTGTCCGGATCGTAAAGACGGGTTTCCTGCTCGACCTCTCCGCCAGCTTCGACGATGGCGATCTGGCGGCGGGCTTCCACCTCGATTGCTTGCTGGATGAAGCGCATGGAGTTCATGTTCTTGATCTCGCAGCGGGTGCCGAGATGCGAGAAATCCTGGGTTTCCTGGTATTTCTCATAGGCGCCCGGCAGGCAGATAGACACGTTGACGTCGGCGCGCAGGTTGCCGTTCTGCATGTTGCCATCGCAGGTGCCCAAATAGCGCATGATCTGGCGCAGCTTCGCGATATAGGCGGCGGCTTCCTCGGGACCGCGGATATCGGGGCGCGAGACGATCTCCATCAGGCAGACGCCGGTGCGGTTCAGGTCGACAAAGGACATCGCCGGGTCCATGTCGTGGATCGACTTGCCCGCGTCCTGTTCCATGTGGATACGCTCGATCCGCACCATGCGCGCGGTGCCGTCGCCCAGTTCGACCAGCACTTCGCCTTCGCCGACGATGGGGTGGTAGAGCTGCGAAATCTGATAGCCCTGCGGCAGGTCAGGGTAGAAGTAGTTCTTGCGGTCGAATGCGGACCAGAGGTTGATATCCGCCTTGAGGCCCAGCCCGGTGCGCACCGCCTGTTCGACGCAATATTCGTTGATCACCGGCAGCATGCCGGGCATCGCCGCATCAACGAAAGAGACGTTGGAGTTCGGCTCGGCGCCGAATTGGGTCGAGGCGCCAGAGAAGAGTTTCGCATTGGAGCTGACCTGGGCATGCACCTCCATGCCGATGACCAGTTCCCAGTCATGCTTGGCGCCCGAGATCACCTTGGGCTTGGGGAGTTCATATGTCAGGTCGAGCATGGGTGCCGGCTCCTAATATCTGGTTTGCCCAGCGTTCTAGGGCCGCCGGGCGCGAGGAGCAAGAGGCAATGGCGGCAGCGCCCCTGTGGCCTGCAGTTTAGTTCAAAGTGTCTCTTTTAAATGTCCGGCCCGGATGGACGCGGATCGTGCCCATCGCTTCGGGCCGTGGCTTTCCCGCCGGGATAACAAAATCAGGGCTATTCGACGCCGGGAAGGAGCCTCTGCCCAGATGACCACCTCGCCCTAAGCGAAAAATTGGAAACATCAAAGACTCGATAAGGTTGTTTTGCTGAGTTCAAATGCACCCTGTGCGGGTTTTTGCTGACGCATGGCAAATACCATATTCAACAGAGGACACCGGCGATATGGCGAATATTAAAACTGGAACAGACGCAGACGATATCCTTTTCGGAACCGCTTACGATGATGTGATCGATGGCGGTCTTGGCAACGACACCCTCTACGCGGGAAGTGGCTCTGACAGGCTGACTGGCGGTGCTGGTGCTAACCATTTTGCCTTCCGCTCCGGGGATGGGATGGACACCATCACCGATTTTGTCGATGGACAGGATACGCTGGAAATACGCGGTGCGGCCTGGTCCGATGTCACGATTGCCGCTGTCGATGGCGGTACCCTTGTGACCTATGGCGAAGGTGACAGTATCTTCCTGCAAAACGTCGATGCCGCCAATATCGACCAATCGGACTTTACCCTGGTGGATGCCGATAGCGCCGACGTGATCGAATACAACACGCTTTACGGGCCTCTGAACACCGTCGTGATCGGCGGCACCGGGATCGACACACTGAGGTTTGTCGGCCCCTACAATGCCTCCATCGGTGCGAATGCGCAGCTGATCGACATTGAGCAGATCCAGCTGGGCGATGCGGAGACACCGGGCCATTTGCGGCTTGAGTCTGGCGGCCTCTACAATTTCAGCGCGATTACGTTCCTGGACAGCACCGGCGATATCTTTGTCGATGGCACGCTGGCGACCAAAGTCACCGGCAGTGCCCAGGACGATAGTATCATCAGCAACTCTGGCGACGACACATTGGATGGCGGCCTTGGCGATGACTACATCTGGGGTGATGCTGGCGATGATCGCATCTTTGGACGGGATGGCGATGATCACCTGGTCGGCAGCTCTGGCGGCGACCTTCTCTCCGGCAGCAATGGCAGTGACACTCTGGATGGTGGCGAGGGCCGCGATTCCCTGTACGGGGGCGGCGGCGATGATCTCATCCTGCACGAGACGGCGGACGGGCGCCTGGATGGCGTCGTGAGCGGTGGCTCCGGGATCGACACGCTGAAATTCACCGGCAGCGACAACAACCGCATCAGCGCGGATGCAGAGCTGCGCGGTATCGAGCAGATCCAGCTGGGGGTTGCCGGGCAAGACGAAGGCCTGCGCCTGGAGGCCGGCGGCAGCTATGACTTCAGCGAGATGACATTCCTCTACAGCAACCGCTTCATCACCATCGACGGTATCGAGGCGAGCAACCTTATCGGCAGTGCCCAGGATGACATCATCTCCAGCAACTATGGCGCTGACACGCTGGATGGCGGACTTGGCAATGACTACATCTGGGCCGATGGCGGCAACGATGTTGTTTATGGCGGATCAGGGAGTGACGAGCTGCTGGGCAACTTTGGCGAGGATGCGCTGTTTGGTGGCGCGGGTCATGACAGCCTTGACGGGGGTGTTGGACACGACACGCTGCATGGCGGGGCAGGCGATGACAATCTGCTTGGCGGGGATGGTAACGACGTTCTCACGGGTGGTGATGGCTTTGACTACCTGATTGGCGGTGACGGCGACGATGTGATCAGCGGCGGTGCCGACTTTGACTATTTGGCTGGCGGTACCGGAAATGACATCCTGAGCGGCGGCGTCGGGTTCGATGTCTTCGCCTTTGAGCAAGGCGGCAACGCTGACGTCATCACCGATTTCGAAGTGGGTGTCGACTTGCTGGAAATGCAGGTTGTGACCCAGGGGGAAATCACCATCACCTCGGTGGTCGATGGCACGCTGGTTGGCTATGGCGCGGGCGATACGGTGCTGCTTGAAAATGTCAGTGCCTCTGAGCTCAGCTGGGATGACTTCATCTACTTCTGAGCGCCCTGACGGCTGAAAAATGGCGGATGCGCGCAGGTGCATTCGTCACCCCCTTGGCGGCTCCTGTCGCCAAGGCTAAGAAGGGTCTCCCCGCGCCATGACCGCGCCAAGGAAGAGGACCCCGCCCGTGGATACATCGCCCGAGATCAGCGCCCGCATCGCCCAGACCATCGCAACCGAAATCGGCGCTGCCGCCAAACAGGTCAGCGCCGCCGTGCAGTTGTTGGATGAGGGTGCGACGGTGCCTTTTGTCGCCCGCTACCGCAAAGAGGTGACCGGCGGTCTGGACGATACCCAGCTGCGGACCCTGGACGAGCGCCTCTCTTACCTGCGCGAACTCGAAGCGCGCCGGGGAACCATCCTCGAATCGATCCGCAGTCAGGACAAGCTGACCGACGATCTGGCTGCCAAGATTGCCAAGGCCGAGACCAAGGCGCAGCTTGAAGATATCTATCTGCCCTACAAGCCCAAGCGTCGTACCAAGGCGATGATCGCGCGGGAAAACGGGCTGGAACCATTGGCCGAGGCGATCCTTGCCGACCGCAACCTTGAGCCCGAGGCGTTGGCCGAAAGCTATATCACCGAGGCGGTGGCGACGGTGAAGGATGCCCTGAACGGTGCGCGCGATATCCTGACCGAGCGCCTGACGGAAAACGCCGACCTTCTGGGTCGGCTCCGCGAGTTCTTGCAGCGCGACGCCTTGCTGACCGCACGGGTGGTCGAAGGCAAGGAGCAGGAAGGCGCCAAATTCTCTGATTACTTCGATCATCGCGAACGCTGGGCCGATGTACCCTCGCACCGGGCGCTGGCGATGCTGCGCGGCTCGAACGAAGGCGTGCTGACGCTGGATATCGGCCCCGACCCGGAAGAGGGCGTGGCAAAGGCCGAGGCCATGGTGGCCGCGGTTCTGGGGGCTGGCGGCGATGGGCCCGGCGACAAATGGCTGCGCAAGGTCGCAGGCTGGACCTGGAGGGTGAAACTGTCGCTGTCGATGATGCTGGAACTGATGGGCGATCTGCGCGCCCGGGCGCAGGAGGATGCGATCCAGGTCTTTGCCCGCAACCTCAAGGATCTCCTTTTTGCAGCGCCAGCCGGTGCGCGACCGACCCTCGGGCTGGACCCGGGCATTCGCACCGGCGTCAAGGCGGCAGTGGTTGATGCGACCGGGAAGTTGGTGGCCACAGAGACGCTGTATCCGTTTCAGCCCAAGAACGATCTGCGCGGGGCGCAGGTATCGATCCTGAAGCTGATCGCGGAGCACGGCGTCGAGCTGATCGCCATCGGCAATGGTACCGCCTCTCGCGAGACCGAGCGGATGGTGGCCGAGGTGCTGAAGAATCTGCCGACCAAGATCAAGGCGCCGACCAAGGTGGTGGTCTCCGAAGCGGGCGCCTCAGTCTACTCGGCTTCTGAACTGGCGGCGCGGGAATTTCCCGATCTCGATGTTTCCTTGCGCGGCGCGGTTTCCATTGCCCGCCGTCTGCAGGACCCGTTGGCCGAATTGGTGAAGATCGAGCCCAAGAGCATCGGCGTTGGCCAGTACCAGCACGATGTCGATCAGCACAAACTGTCGAAATCACTGGAGGCGGTGATCGAGGATGTGGTGAACGCCGTCGGCGTCGACCTCAACATGGCTTCGGCGCCGCTTCTGGCGCATGTCTCGGGGCTTGGCCCCGGGCTGGCCGAGGCGATCGTGGCGCATCGGGATGCCGCCGGGGCGTTCCAGTCCCGCAAGGAGCTGTTGAAAGTTTCGCGGCTTGGTCCCAAGGCGTTTGAGCAATGCGCGGGCTTCCTGCGTATCCGCGACGGCAAGGAGCCGCTGGATGCGTCCTCTGTGCACCCGGAGGCCTATGGCGTGGCGCGCAAGATCGTGGCGGCCTGCGGGCGGGATATCCGCCAGATCATGGGGGATAACACGGCTCTTCGCGGCATCCGCGCCGAAGACTTCGTCGACGACAGCTTCGGCCTGCCCACGGTCCGCGACATCCTGAGCGAGCTGGAAAAACCCGGCCGCGATCCGCGTCCCAGCTTTGTCACCGCTTCCTTTACCGACGGGGTCGAAGAGATCACCGATCTGAAACCGGGCATGGTGCTGGAAGGCACGGTGACCAATGTAGCAGCCTTTGGCGCCTTCGTGGATATCGGCGTGCATCAGGACGGCCTGGTGCATGTCAGCCAGCTGGCTGACCGGTTCGTGAAGGACCCGCATGAGGTGGTGAAAGCCGGGCAGGTGGTGAAGGTCACCGTGACCGAGGTGGACGTGCCGCGTAAACGGATCGCCCTGACGATGAAAAAGGACGGCGGCGCGTCGGCCCGGGAAAACCGCAAGGAACGCAGCGCCGGTCCGGGGCAGGGGCCGGGCAACCGTCGCGGTGGCAAACCGCCTGCGCGGGGGAAGATGACGGCAGGCCCCAAGGGGAAACCGGCGCAGGAGAAAGGTGGCGCCACCGGCGCGCTGGGCGCAGCACTGATGGATGCCTTCAAGAAAACCTGAACGCCGGATGAAGCCGCAACGCAAAAGGCCGGGCATGTCCCGGCCTTTTCTGTGTCTGTTGACAGTGCTGCGTTGCCCGAGGGCGCACGCCTAGCCGGTGGTCACATGCAGCCCGTCCGGTGTGATGGCGATCTTCTGGCCATGGGCGATCTCATCTCGGAAAATCTGCGCGATAAAGCTCATAGCCTGTGCCTGCCCGCGGGCCGAGAAGCGGCGCAGCGAGGTAACTCGGGCGCTGTTGTCAAACCCGTTCGCCGCATGGGCCCAGATCAGCGGATGCACTTCGCGCAGGTGGTCGCGGATCAGCCAGCTGGCGGCGCTTGCGATTTCCTGCCGGGGCGTCTGCGGCGTGGTGCCATCCATCTGCGCGCCGCCCAGTGCCACCGCGCAATAGGCGCTGAGAAGGTTCGCCATATCCTGCGAGGGATGGGCGGCCAGGATGTCCTTCAGACCGTCGATGAAAAACTGCGGATCGACCAGGGCCCCGGCTGCCGAGTCGGTGGCAAGGGCGTCGAAATAGACCCAAGTGTAGCCACCGGAGCCCCAGATATCCTGCGTGCGCGAAGCGGTGCGGCGGGCCTCCAGCTCCAGCGCCGGATAGGAACCGGAGCACCGTGGCAGCATCTGAAGCCCAAGGGCGCGCATGGGGCGGTGGTTCTGCGGTGCCAGATCGATCAGCCGGGCATAGGCATCGGCCACATGCAGCGTTTCGGCGCGGCGGGCGGCAAAGAGCGCGCAGTCCGCCGCTGCAAGGAAGGCGCTGCCGGGCAGACCGGGCGCGATGCCCGATAGCAGCGTGGCAGCGCGTTCAAAATGGGCTGCGCAGCGCCGCAGGTGTACCTTGGAGACGGTTTCCTCAAGTCCCGGACCTCGCCAGACCCAGCCGATATCGATATGGGCCAGCGCGATCAGCGCGGTCAGATAGGGGTCTTTGCGGTGATCCTTGCGGATGGCCTCTAGTGCCATCACCCCGTCGATAAGCTGCCGTTGATCGCGGGGCTGCCCGTCATTCAGGGCATGCTCCACCGCGTTGACCACATCGGCGCGTGCGCCATAGGCCAGAAGCTCGGCCTCGGGCATGCCGCCGGGAGTGGTGAACCGTGCCTGATCGGCCTCTGCGATCCGGTCCGAGAGCTCCTGCCAGCGCTCTTGTCGGGCAAGGAACTGCCCCTCCTTCTGCAAGGCACAGCAGGCGGTATCCTCGTCGCTCTCGGTACAGATCGAGATCGACAGGCTATCCTCCGGACGCGCATAGTGGGCCGCTGGCTCAGCGCGCACTGAGGCCGGTGCCGCAACGGCGGTCGTGGCGTCGCGTCGTTTCAGCCGGTCAGGCAGGGAAACGGGGAGGCGGGACAGGATATCCGAAAGTTGAAAGGGGGATCTTGGCATTCTCGTTTCCGGCGAATTGGTACTGCTTCGTCCCTCGCAAACTGATGGCGCATTGCGGCGCAAAAATGGCAGCTCTGGGGAACTGAAGGAGCCGATCCGGAAAAACGGGAGAGGTCCTTTCGAAAAGGTATAATGAACAGGGTAAACCTGTAAAATAATACTAAAAAAGTGAGAAATGATGCCGCTCATGGGCGATGCCGCGCTGATCCAGCGCGTGGGTCAGCTCGGCCACAGGCGGCACGACGGGCTGCGGCAGTCGCAGCTTGTTGCCCGTTGTCAGGATCAGAGTTGCGCGGATCGAAAGATCCAGCCGGGTATCAAGCCGCAGCCGCGCGATGCGTGACAGCGGCAGGTCCGTCTGCTCGCCGCCGGTGAACCAGACGATCTGCTCCGCCGTCACATCAAGGCCGGAGCCCGGATTCTTTACCAGATCGAACAGGCCGGGAATGACCGGCAGGAACAACAACGCAATCAGCCATGGCGTTGCCTGCGCATAGAAATACAGCCCGGCCAGCGCCGCAAGCCAGGCTGTCAGCGCCAGAACCAGTGCGGGAGACCGCCCCTTCCGACGGAAGTGATAGTCTTCCACAGGGGCGGTTTTCGGCATGGGAGGAGTGTTCCCCTTAGGCATCCAGGATCCGGGTCACCATTTCGGTGGTGTCACGGCTCAGCCCCTCGGTGCCCGCGATCCGCTCCAGCTCCGTCCGGATCAGCGCCTGACGGTCTGCGTCGTAGCGTTTCCAGGTCTGGAAGGCGGCGCACATGCGGGCGGTGGTCTGCGGGTTCAGCTTATCAAGGGCGATCAGGTTCTCGGCCAGCAACCGATAGCCCGCGCCCGAGGCATGGTGGAACCCGGCGTGATGGCCTGCCAGTGCCCCCATCACCGCGCGGAACCGGTTGGGGTTCTTCAGGGTGAACAATTCATGCTGGGTGAGATCGCGCGCAACGGACGCAGCGGTTTCCGGCGCGGCTGAGGCGATCTGCAAGGCAAACCATTTGTCCATCACCAGCCGGTCGCCTTTCCATTGGTCAAAGAAGGCCTGCGATTGCGCATCACCTTTTTCAGCCTTCAGCAGGCAGGCGAGGGCTGCGTATTGCTGGGTCATGTTGTCGGCGTCTTCATACTGGCGCGCCGCTTGCTGACCGCCGTCAAGCCGGGTCAGAAGCGACAGGATGCGCCCGTTGAGATCACGCTTGCCGCTGCTTATCGCATCCGGGGAATAGGCGCCTGAAACGGTGGTATCCGCATAAAGCCTGGGCAGGCTGTCGGCGAGCTGCTGTGCCAGGGTCTGAACAAAGGTTTCCGCCGCATCAAAGATCTTTTGCGGATCCGGCACATGGCCGCGCTCAAACAGGGTCTGGGCGATGTCGGACTGGCTGGGCGGCGACAGTACCAGCGCGCGAAATGCCGGGTCCTGGCTGTCGTCGCGCAGCAGTTTCTGTAGCGCATCCAGGTAATCGGCATCCGGCGCGGCGCCTTCGAGCACCATGGAAACCCGCGCTTCGCGGGCAAGCGCATTGCCGGCCTCCCAGCGGTTGAAGGGATCGGTGTCATGGGCCAGCAAA
Organism: Phaeobacter sp. CC-HEC084; assembly: GCF_059429255.1. Taxonomy (NCBI): domain Bacteria; kingdom Pseudomonadati; phylum Pseudomonadota; class Alphaproteobacteria; order Rhodobacterales; family Roseobacteraceae; genus Phaeobacter; species Phaeobacter sp. CC-HEC084. Next base: position 2,089,298 of record NZ_JCAIJQ010000002.1, on the reverse strand, counting down.
AAGGCGCGCTCGGCGTTGGATGTGTCACGTTCCAGGATCACCGGCGCAGAGAATTCGCGCAGGATCGAAGGAACCGGCTTTGCGGCCAGCCCATCGAAGGTAAAGCTTTGCTTTGCCTCGGTCATTTCCAGCACCCGGGTGGCGCAGACCTCATCGCCGTTCGGACCCAACAGGCCGACCGCGATGGGGATCACGCGGGGATCCTTGTCCGGCTGGCCGGGGGTGGGCGGCGTGCTTTGCTCAAAGGTCAGCGTGTAGGTGCCATCGGCATAGTCTTCCGACACTTTCAGATGCGGCGTGCCTGCCTGGCTGTACCAGCGTTTGAATTGCGACAGATCGCGTCCGGTGGCGTCCTCAAAGACTTTCAGCCAGTCCTCGATGGTGCAGGCCTGCCCGTCGTGGCGGTCAAAATACAGCGTTACCGCCTTGGCGTAATCTTCATCGCCCACCAGACGTTTCAGCATGCCGATCACCTCGGCGCCTTTTTCATAGATGGTGGCGGTGTAGAAGTTGTTGATTTCCTGGAACTGTTCGGGGCGGACCGGGTGGGCGAGCGGGCCGCCGTCCTCGGGGAACTGGCGGGCGCGCAGGTCGATCACGTCCGAAATCCGCTTGACCGGAGCGGAGCGCATATCGGCGGTGAACTGGGCGTCGCGGAAGACGGTCAGGCCTTCTTTCAGGCAGAGCTGGAACCAGTCGCGGCAGGTGATGCGGTTGCCGGTCCAGTTGTGGAAATACTCATGCGCGATGATCGCCTCGATGCGTTCGAAATTGGCATCGGTCGAGGTCTCGGGCGAGGCCAGCACACAGGAGGAGTTGAAGATATTGAGGCCCTTGTTCTCCATCGCGCCCATGTTGAAGTCATCCACGGCCACGATGTTGAAGATATCTAGGTCATATTCGCGGCCATAGACATCCTCGTCCCATTTCATGGACTTCTTCAGCGCCTCCATGCCAAAGGCGCATTTGCCCTCGTCCCCCGGGCGCACCCAGATGTTGAGTTCGACCTCCTTGCCGGACATGGTGGTGAAACTGTCGGGATGGTTGACCAGATCGCCCGCCACCAGAGCAAAGAGATAGGCAGGTTTGGGCCAGGGGTCGTGCCATTCGGCCCAGCCCGCACCGCTGGCGGTCGGGTTGCCGTTGGAGAGTTTTACCGGCTCATCCCCTTCGATGCGGACCTTGAAGGTGGACATCACATCGGGGCGGTCGGAGTAAAAGGTGATCTTGCGAAATCCCTCGGCCTCGCATTGGGTGCAATACATGCCGTTCGACATATAAAGCCCTTCGAGCGCGGTGTTCCCCTGTGGGTCGATCTCGACCTCGGCCTCCCAGACAAAGGGCTGGTCTGGCACATCGCAGGTCAGACCTCCCTCGGTAAGTGTCGGGGTCACGGGGGCGCCATCCACGGCTGCGCTGATCAGGGTCAGCTGTTCGCCGTGCAGGAAAAACTCCGGGTTCTCTGCGCCGGGCTTCGGGGCAAAGTGGATGCGGCTCAGAACCCGTGTCGCCTTGGGCGCCAGCCGGAAGGTCAGCTCGACGCTCTGCACCTCGAACCCGAAGGGCGTGTAGTCCTTCAGATAGAATGTCTCGGGCGCGGTTTCGGGTGCGGCATCTTTCATGGCGGGGTCCTTTGCATCTGTGGCGCGGCGCGTTTCCTGCTTGGATTGTTTTGAACCGGCAGGCAGGGGCGCGCGTATCTTGAACATAGTGGTATGCAATGCAGCCCGGAGCAGCAAGCGCAGAGCGCGCAAATCGCGCCCGGCCCTTGGCGCGGGGCAGCAGACAAGGAGGCGCCGCCCGGCAATGACGACAATCCTGTGGTTCAAGCGCGATCTGCGCATCGAGGATCATCCGGCGCTGGCACATGCGGTCGCCTTGGGCAGGCCGGTCCTGTGCCTATATGTTGTCGAACCGGATTTGTGGCGGCTGCCGGATGCCTCTGCCCGACAGTATGATTTCCTGCGGCAAAGCCTGCCCGGCCTGCGTGAGGCGCTGCGCCGCTGTGGTGCGGATCTGGTTCTTCGTGTTGGAGATACGGTTGAGGTGCTGGAAGGGCTGGCGGGGCAGTACGCTGTCGACCATCTGGTCAGCCATGAGGAAACCGGAAACGGTTGGACCTATTCGCGTGATAAGCGTGTCGCGGGGTGGGCGCGGGCGCGCGGCATCCGCTGGACCGAGTTGCCGCAATGCGGAGTGGTGCGCGGGCTGGCGGCGCGGGACGGCTGGCAGCGGGCGCGGGACGGTTTCATGGGGCAAGCGCCGGTAAGTGCGCCCGATTTCGTCGACGCGATACACTGCGACAGCGATCCGATGCCTGCGGCCGCAGACCTTGGTCTGATGCCTGACGGGGCTGTCAATGCGCAGCCGGGCGGACGCCGGGCGGGGTTGCGCTGCCTTGACAGTTTTCTGGACCATCGCGGCCAGCACTATCGCCGCGCCATGTCATCGCCTCTGGAGGGGGCGACGGCCTGTTCCCGCCTGTCGCCGCATTTCGCCTTTGGCACGCTCTCCGTGCGCGAGGTGGTGCAGGCCACGAAAGCCGGGCAAGAGGTAGGGCGCAAGGCCGGTTGGTCCGGGTCGTTGAAATCCTTTCAGGCGCGTCTGGCCTGGCGGGATCACTTCATGCAGAAGCTGGAGGACCAGCCTGATATCGAACACCGTTGCCTGCACCCGGCGTTTGAGGGGCTCAGGCCCATGGAGCCGGATGCCGCTCGACTGGTGGCCTGGCAGAGGGGCGAAACCGGGCTGCCCTTTATTGATGCCTGCATGCGCAGCCTGACCGCCACCGGATGGCTCAATTTCCGTATGCGGGCGATGGTGATGTCGGTAGCCTCTTATCATCTGTGGCTCGATTGGCGGGCAACCGGCCGACATCTGGCGCGCATGTTCACCGATTACGAGGCGGGCATCCACTGGAGCCAGGTGCAAATGCAGTCAGGCACTACGGGGATGAACACCCTGCGGATCTACAACCCAGTGAAACAGGGGCTGGATCAGGACCCCAGAGGCGCCTTTACCCGGGCATGGTTGCCGGAACTGGCCGAGGTGCCGGACCGGTTCCTGCAGGAGCCGTGGAAGTGGCAGGGTGCTGGGCGGCTGCTGGGGCAGGCATATCCGGCCCCTATCGTCGATGTGCAGACGGCGGCGCGGGCGGCGCGCGATGCGGTCTGGGCTGTACGGCAGCAGGATGGATTTCGCCCCGTCGCCCGCCGTATCGTGAAGAAACACGCCAGCCGCAAATCCCCGCCGACCCGGGGCAGGCAGGTCAAAAAGCCTGCGAAGGGCGCTGACCAGCTGAGTTTTGATTTTTAATGGCACGTATGAGGAAGAAAACAGAGCTGCCGACGAAGACCTGCCCGGTTTGCGCGCGCCCCTTTGCCTGGCGGCGCAAATGGGCGCGGGACTGGGATCAGGTCATCTATTGCTCGGCCCGTTGTCGCGGCATGGCAAAGGGCGCATCTGCAAAGAAGATTTGAAACAGCTGCGCCTAAATTGGTAAAAAAGGTTTACCACCCTTGTTGCCGATAGGAAACTTTTCCTGTATCGGGGAAACTGACCAACGTTTACCTGCGAGGAGAGAGCCGATGGCAGACATGAAAGACATTCACGGGATGCAGGTCGCATCCGAGCTGGCTGACTTTATCGAAGCCAAGGCTTTGCCGGGCACCGGTGTCAGCGCCGATGCTTTCTGGGCGGGGCTGTCCGGCCTTGTGAATGGCATGGGCGATGAAAACCGCGCCCTGCTGGCCAAACGCGAAGACATCCAGGGCCGCATCGATGCCTGGCACGTTGAACGCCGCGGCCAGCGGCATGACGCTGTGGCCTATACCGCCTTCCTGCGCGAGCTGGGCTATCTTGTGCCCGAAGGCGATGATTTCGAAATCGAAACCGAGAACGTCGACCCCGAGATCGCCCATACCCCGGGGCCGCAGTTGGTGGTGCCGATCACCAATGCGCGCTTTGCGCTCAATGCGGCGAACGCCCGCTGGGGATCGCTTTATGATGCGCTTTACGGCACCGATGCCATGGGCGATCTGCCCGCAGGTGGCGGCTATGACGCGGCGCGCGGCGACCGGGTGATTGCCTGGGGAAGGGCGTTCCTGGATGAAACCTTCCCGCTGGCCGCTGGCTCCTGGTCCGATATCGACGCCCTGTCGGTCGCGGATGGTGCGCTGGTTCCGGCGCTGAAGGATGCGGCACAATTCGCGGGCCACGTCGGCGAGGCTTCGGCCCCGTCGCGGATTTTCCTGAAAAACAACGGGTTGCACGCGATTATCGAGATCGACGCCACCGGCAATATCGGCAAGGGCGATAGCGCAGGTATCAACGACATCACCCTGGAATCGGCGCTTTCCACCATTATGGACTGTGAAGATTCTGTCGCATGCGTCGATGCAGCGGACAAGGTTCAGGCCTATTCCAATTGGCTGGGCCTGATGAAGCGCGATCTGGCCGAAGAGGTCAGCAAGGGCGGCAAATCCTTCACCCGCGTGCTGAACGACGACATCTCCTACACCACGCCCGCAGGCGAGGTGGCTGCGCTGAAAGGCCGCTCGCTGCTGCTGATCCGCAACGTTGGTCACCTGATGACCAACCCGGCGGTTCTGGACAGCGCAGGCCGCGAAGCGGGCGAGGGCTTCCTGGACGCCATGATCACCGTGCTGATCGCCATGCATGACCTGAAGTCCGAAGGCGGTAACTCGCTGCACGGCTCGGTCTACGTGGTGAAGCCGAAGATGCACGGCCCCGAAGAGGTCGCCTTTGCGGTGAAGATCTTCGACCATGTCGAGGAGGCGCTGGGCCTGCCGCGCAACACCGTCAAGATCGGCATCATGGACGAGGAACGCCGCACCTCTGTGAACCTCAAGGAATGCATCCGCGCCGCCAAATCCCGCGTCGCCTTTATCAATACAGGCTTCCTTGACCGGACCGGTGACGAGATCCACACCTCGATGGAAGCAGGCGCCATGCTGCGCAAGGGTGAGATGAAATCGACCCCTTGGATCGCGTCCTATGAGGATCGCAACGTCGATATCGGTCTGGCCTGTGGTCTGAAGGGCCGCGCGCAGATCGGCAAAGGCATGTGGGCCATGCCTGACCGTATGGGTGAGATGCTGGAGGCCAAGATCGGCCATCCGCAATCCGGTGCTACCTGCGCCTGGGTGCCGTCCCCGACCGCTGCGACCCTGCACGCGACGCATTATCACAAGGTCGACGTTCTGGCGCGCCAGGACGAACTAAAGGCAGGCGGTGCCCGTGGCAGCCTCGCGGACCTGCTGACCATCCCGGTGATGGAAGGGCAGAACCTGTCGGATGATGAGATCGCCAAGGAAATCGAGAACAACGCCCAGGGCATCCTTGGTTATGTGGTGCGCTGGGTCGATCAGGGCGTCGGCTGCTCCAAGGTGCCGGACATCAACAACGTCGGCCTGATGGAAGACCGCGCGACATGCCGGATTTCCTCTCAGGCGCTGGCCAACTGGCTGCACCACGGCATCGTGGATGAGCCGCAAGTGATGGCGGCGATGCAGAAGATGGCCGCCGTGGTCGATGGGCAGAACGCCGGTGATCCGGCCTATCGTCCGATGGCGCCCGGGTTTGACGGCATCGCCTTCCAGGCGGCCTGCGATCTGGTCTTCAAGGGCCGCATTCAGCCCTCTGGGTATACCGAGCCGGTGCTGCACGCCCGTCGGCTTGAGCTGAAGGCGGCTGGCTGACCCATACGATTGATCGGACCGGGGCCTGTCCCCGGACCTTTTCTTTGAAACACACTCATCAGAAGGAAACCGCAGATGACGATTTCACTCAGACGCGCCCGCACCATCATCCGCAAGGCGCTGGAAAAGGGCCGCGAACTGGATCTCAAGCCGCTGTCGGTGGTGGTGCTGGATGCGGGCGGGCACGTGCAGGCCTTTGAACGCGAAGACGGCGCCGCACCGGGGCGCTTTGCCATCGCCCACGGCAAGGCCTATGGCGCCGTCATGCTGGGCATGTCCGGTTCGGCGCAGATGGCCCGGGCCGAACAGCAGGCCTATTTCATGGCGGCCGTGAACGGCGTCTATGGTGGTCAGGTTGTGCCGGTCCCCGGCGGCGTTCTCTTGCGCGACAAGAAGGGCGCCGTGCTGGGCGCCGTGGGCGTCACCGGCGATACCTCGGACAACGATGCCGCAGCGGCGCTGGCTGGGATCGAGGCCGTGGGGCTGGTCGGCGAGGCCTGATCTCCCGCCTTTGTGCAATGGCGAACAATGAACCGGCCTGTCCCCGTTCCGGGGTGCGGGCCGTTTCGTTTTGACGCGGCGTTACCGCAGGATTGCGTTAAAAATCACCGCTTTGCCCCCTGTGCGTACCTGAACAAGCGCCTGCGCCACCCTGACGAGTTGAATGCCTGGCGCTGCGCCGCTAGGGTCACCAAAAGGCAACAACTCGCGAGTGGATCATGGCGCGGCCCAAAGTTGGCATTATCGGCAATTCCTATCTGATGAACGATCAGTATCCCACCCACGCCGGTGGAACTATGAACTCCGAAGCGGTGGCCGACGTGTCCGGCTGCATGCCGCTGCTGATCCCCTCGGATCCGCGTTTCCTTTCGGTGGAAGAACTGCTTGAGACCTTTGACGGTTTCCTGCTGACTGGTGGGCGTCCGAACGTGCATCCCAACGAATACGGCGAGGAAGAGACCGAAGCCCACGGCGCCTTTGACCGCGCCCGCGATGCCATCGTCCTACCGCTGGTGCGCGCCTGCGTCGAGCGTGGCCAGCCCTTCCTTGGCATCTGCCGCGGCTTTCAGGAGGTGAACGTCGCCATGGGTGGTACGCTATACCCCGAGATCCGCGATCTGCCGGGCCGGATGAACCACCGCATGCCCCCCGATGGCACCCTGGAAGAGAAATTCGCCCTGCGCCATTCGGTAAAGCTGACCAGCGGCGGCGTGTTCCACCGCCTGTTCGGCGCCGAAGAGGTGATGACCAACACCCTGCACGGGCAGGGCATCAAACAGCCGGGCACCCGCATCGTGATCGACGGCTACGCCCCTGATGGCACGCCCGAGGCCATCTATGTCGAGGATGCGCCCGGATTTACCCTCGCAGTTCAATGGCACCCGGAATGGGACGCGGCGAACGACCCCGTGTCGCGCCCGCTGTTCCAGGCCTTCGGCGAAGCCGTGCGCGACTGGGCGGATGGTGCGCGTCCAAAACCGTTGCAGAAGTCGGCCTGATCGGGAGCTCGTCTCAGTCGAACGTGGGGGAGAGGGTGAACGAAATATCCCCTCCCAATCGCGTTGGTCCGCTTTGAGCCCAAAGAAGAATTGCTTTCCGGGGCATCTCGACTCCGCCATCGATTGAACTTGTCAACTCATGGTAGACCATGACGCAATGAGAACGGCGGCCCCCCAAATCAATGCCACTGTCCCGAATACCATTGCCAACACACGATAAGCGACCATCGACACAAAGTGAAACCTTGGCGATTTGTTCGACAGATACCTGTATATAGGGTTGATTTTCAAAGATTTTTTGTCACACTGAAGCCAAACAGTCTTTATTGACGTCAAGCATAATACTGACCCCACGAGAAACAAAATAGATCCAAAAGCTAATGTGAAGAACTGGTCCAAGCCGCTCAGATCCTGTCGGTGAAGATTTGCGCAAAGGGTAAGGAGATCACGTAGTCAGTGCAACCATGTTGGTCGGTTAGGTGCAGATTGTCGACCATCAAGGCTAGCACGCAGAAAAAGCCCGCCGGATCAGCGGCGGGCTCTTCTTATTCATATTCTCGCCACGCCGGTTCAAACCAGCAAGTCGAACTCGTGCATCAACGGCAGGCTGCGGGCGCGTTTGCCGGTGAGGTCGAATAGCGCATTCGCCAGCGCCGGGGCTGCCGGGGGCGTGCCCGGTTCACCTGCGCCGCCCATGTGGGTCTGGTTTTGCAGAACCGCGACCTCGACCGCTGGCATGGTATGCATGCGCATGGCTTCGTAATCGGGGAAGTTCTGCTGCTCCACCGCGCCGCCGTCAAAGGTGATCTCGCCAAAACAGGCCGCTGACAGACCGTAGGCAAGGCCGCTGAACAGCTGCGCCTCAACGTTGCGGGGATCCACGGCCAGGCCGATGTCGGCGGCGATCCAGGCCTTGTTGATGCGGATCTGGCCGGCCTCATCCACCACCTCGATCACCTCGGCCACGGGGGTGCCGAAACTATAGGCCAGCGCGACACCGCGCCCCACGCCCTCGGGCGTCTCGCCAGTCCAGCCGGACATATCGCGCACCTTTTCCAGCACCTGTGCCGCTGGCTCCCACTCGGCGCGGGCCAGCTCCAGCCGGAATTCCAGCGGATCGCGGCCTGCCGTATGGGCCATCTCATCCAGAATGGTGTCCGAAAAGAAGCCGTTGAACGACGCCGCAACCGAGCGCCAGAATCCGACCGGGATCATTGGTTTCACCAGATAGCCTTCGACGCGGAAATTCGGGATCGCCAGCGGTTGGTTGAAGGCGGCATCGACGTGACCCTTGTCCGGTCCACCCATCGGCAGACCAAGCATGCGGCCTGCGCCCTCCACCGTGGTGGACTGGGCGGCGATCTTGCCGTGTACCATCACCGCCTTGCCGTCCTTCACCGCCGCGCGATAGCGCGCCACGGCGCCGGGGCGGTAGAAGTCGTGGGTCATGTCTTCTTCGCGGCTCCAGGTCAGTTGCACCGGGGTGCCGCGCATCTGCATCGCAACCTGGACCGCGCGGTTGGTGTAATCCACCTCGATCCGGCGCCCAAAACCACCGCCAAGATAGGTGGTGTGGACCTCCACGGCCTCTTTCGGCAATCCAGCAAGATCGGCGGCGGATTTCTGCACCACCGTCGGGCCCTGATTGGGGGCCCAGATCTGCAAGGCGTTACCGGTATAAAGCGCGGTGGCGTTCATCGGCTCCATTGTGGCATGGGCCAGATAGGGCAGGCGGTATTCGGCCTCGATGATCTGCGCCCCCTCGGGGAGGCTGTCGACATCGCCATCGTCGCGCAGGACGGAGTTTGAGCTGTCCTCGAATGCGCGGTCGATTTCGGCAAAGATCGCATCGGTGGTTTCTGGGTAGGGAGCGGGCTCCCATGTCACGTCGATCGCATTCACCGCCTGTTGCGCCAGCCAGGTGTTGGTTGCCACCACGGCAACTGCATCGCCCAGATCCAGAACCTTTTCCACGCCGGGCATGGTTTCTGCGGCGCTGGCGTCAAAGGCGGTCTTGCCCACCCCAAAATGCGGGCTCTGCCGGATGGCGGCGAACTTCATGCCTTCAAGGCGCACGTCGACGCCAAAGCCCGCGGTGCCGGTCACCTTGGGAACCATATCAAGGCGCGGCACGTCCTTGCCGACGTACTTCCACTGCGCCGCCGGGCGCAGCGCGGCCTCTTGCGGGTCGATCCCGGCGGCTTCCACCGCCAGATCGGTATAGGGGATTCGGCTGCCGTCCGGGGCGATCACATGGCCGTCTTCGGTATCCAAAAGCGCGCGCGAGGTTCCAAGGCGCTGGGCCGCGGCCTCTTTCAGGGTTTCACGCGCGGTGGCCCCGGCCATCCGCATGCGATCGAACCCGTCTTTCATGGATGAGGAGCCGCCGGTGACCTGCAGGTCGAGGAATTTCGACATATGGCCGACGACCTGCCCCAGCGAGTGCTGGAAGTTGCTGGCGTCATAGCCGCGCCCGGGCAGGGCCTCGGCCATCATGGCGCTGTTGTAATAGGCCTTGGCGGCGGGGCCGTGGATGACCTGCACCGCTTCGGGGCGCACATCCAGTTCCTCGGCGATCAGCGCTACCCATGAGGTGCGCACCCCCTGACCCATTTCGGCGCGGGGGGCGACCAGGGTCACGCCGGACTGATCCACCATCACAAACGGGTTGAGTGCGGCCTGACCTTCTTTCGGCGACAGGGGATTGGGCGCGGGCTGATGGTACTTGTAGGTGCCAAAGGCCACACCACCAAGGATGGCGGCAGAGCCGATTAGGAAACTGCGGCGGGCGATTTTCTTGAAGCTGGCCATGGATCACGCCTCCTGCATCATTTTGGCGGCGGTATGGATGGCAGCGCGGATGCGGGGATAGGTGCCGCAGCGGCACAGGTTCCCCTGCATGGCGTCGTCGATATCGCTGTCGCTCGGCGCTGGGTTCTCGGCCAGCAGGCTTGCGGCCTGCATGATCTGCCCGGACTGGCAATAGCCACATTGTGCCACCTGATGATCGACCCAGGCTTGCTGGATTGCAGCCATGGCTTCGGGCGTGCCGACGCCTTCGATGGTGGTGACCTCACCCCAGACATCGCCAAGCGCCACCTGGCAGGAGCGCGTCGCCACCCCGTCGATATGCACGGTGCAGGCACCGCAGGCCGCAATGCCGCAGCCGAACTTGGTGGCCGTAAGGCCGATTTCATCACGCAGGACCCAGAGCAGGGGTACATCCTGCGGCAGATCCACCTCGTGGTCGCTTCCGTTGATCCTGAGCGTGGTTGGCATTGGGCTGACCTCTGTTTGTGGATGTTGTGACAAAATGCGTCAATTGTGTCAGTGTGTCAATTGACAAAATCAGGCAATAGTGTCAGTAGCCTTGGGTATGAACCGTCTTACCGCTGATCCCATGTTGTCCGACCCGAAGGCCCAGACCATACTCGAGTCTGCCTGGCAGGCTTTTTCGGCCTATGGGTTCCGCAAAACCTCTATGGACGACATAGCGCGTGGGGCAGGGATGTCCCGTCCGGCGGTCTATCTTCACTTTCGCAACAAGGAAGCGATCTTCACGGCTCTGGTCGAAGCCTATTACCGGCAGGCGCGCGAAGACATCCGCGCGGCGCTGGAGGGAGAGGGCACTCTGGCCGACCGCGTTGCGCATGCCTTTGCCGCCCATGGCGGGGCAACGATGGAGGCGATGATGTCCTCGGCGCATGGCTTGGAGCTGTTCGAGGCTGGTGTGAGCGTCGCGCCAGAGGCCATCGAGGCGGGCGAGGCGGCGCTGTCTGGGGCCTATGCCGAATGGCTGCAGAAAAGAGATCTGCCCGAAAACGTCGGGACGGCCGCAGAGGTGGCGCAGGTGTTCTGCGCCGCTCTCAAAGGGATCAAGCATACGGCGCCCGATTACCCAACTTATCGCATGCGTGTTTCGCAGCTTGCCGCGCTGATGGCACGGGCGCTCGAAGGCACCTAGCAACGGATAAGCCACCGCCGGTCAGGGCGGGAGAGTGCCCTGACCGGCGGTGGGGACCGGGCCTAGAGTTCGGTGCGCAGGTGCCAGAGTTCGGGGAAGAGCTCCACCTCCAGCATGCGTTTCAGATAGCTGACGCCGCCAGTGCCGCCGGTGCCGCGTTTGAAGCCGATCACTCGTTCCACTGTGGTCACATGGTTGAACCGCCAGCGGCGGAAGTAATCCTCGAAATCGACTAGTTTTTCGGCCAGCTCATACAGCTCCCAATGGGTCTCGGGAGCCTGATAAACAGTGGTCCAAGCCTGCATAACCGCGTCGCTGGCTTGGTAGGGCAAGGAGACATCCCGGCTCAGCACCTGGGCAGGCAGCGGCAGGCTGTTCGACAGAAGCCGCAGGGCCACATCGTAAAGCGAGGGCTGCGACAGTTCATTCTCCAAGAGGGCTGTCACATCCGCATCATGGGCGTGGGGGCGCAGCATGGCTTTGTTCCGGTTGCCCAGCATGAACTCAATCAGCCGGTACTGATAGGATTGAAAGCCCGAACTCTGCCCCAGTGAATCCCGGAAATGAGTGTAGTCCGAGGGTGTCATCGTGCGCAGCACATCCCAGGCCGAATTCAGCTGCTCAAAGATCCGAGCCACCCGGGCCAGCATCTTGAACGCCTGCCGGGAATCACCGGCCAGCAGGCAATCGCGGGCGGCGTTCAGCTCGTGCACCGCGAGGCGCATCCACAATTCGCTGGTCTGATGCTGGATGATGAACAGCATTTCGTCATGGGCGTCGCTGAGCGGCTTTTGCGCTGTCAGGATCGCGTCCAGCGACAGGTAGTCGCCATAGGACATGCGCCCGTCAAAGGACATTTCGGCGCCGTCCTCGGCCGGGTCAAAGGGAGAGTTAAGAGGGCATTTGCTCATTGGATCTTTCCTGTTCCTTGGTCTTTTATACATCAGGGAAAGGAAAGCGTCCTCCGGTTTAACCGGCAGCACTGAGCCAGGCGGCGCCAGAGCGCCACCCAGCCCGCAGGTCTGCACAAAGGAAGGATATGCGTTGCCCCACTCACGATCAGGTCACGGCGGCGCGTTGTTTGTAGGCGTCATTGTCCCACAGATCGTTGGTCATCACGTCTTTCACGATCGCCACGGCGGCACGCACGTCATCGGCGTCGATATATAGCGGGGTAAAGCCAAAGCGCATGATGTCCGGGGCACGGAAATCTCCGATCACGCCGCGTTCGATCAGGGCCTGCATCGCGGCATAGCCTTCGCGGAAGCGGAAGGAGACCTGGCTGCCACGCTGGTTGCCATCGCGGGGCGAAGCAAGCTCCAACTCGGGGCAGGCGGCTTCGACCTCGGCGATGAACAGATCACAGAGTTCGATGGATTTTGCCCGCAGATCCTGCATGTCGACCTGGTCCCAGATGTCCATCGCTGCTTCCAGCGAGGTCAACTGGATCACCGGTGGCGTGCCGACCCGCATGCGTTCGATGCCGCGGCCTGGCCGATAATCAAGATCAAAGGCAAAGGGTGCCTCGTGTCCCAGCCAGCCAGAGAGCGCCGGACGGGCGACCTCGGCGTGGCGCGGCGCCACATAGATGAAGGCGGGGCCGCCGGGGCCGCTGTTGAGGTATTTGTAGGTACAGCCGACCGCGAAATCAGCCTTGCAGCCTGCCAGATCCACCGGCAGGGCACCTGCGGAATGCGCCAGATCCCAGACCGTCAGGGCGCCTGCCTCATGGGCCTTGGCGGTGAGGGTCTTCATGTCGTGCTTGCGTCCGGTGCGGTAATCCACCTCGGTCAGCATCAGCACAGCGACATCATCGGTGATGTTCTCGGCAACCGCCTCGGGGTCGACGACGCGCAACTCGTACTCGGCGCCAAGCGATTTAAGCAGCCCTTGCACGATGTAGAGGTCAGACGGGAAGTTGCCGTTGTCCGACAGAACCACCTTGCGGCTCGGGTTCATTTCCAGCGCCGAGGCGACGGCCTGATAGACCTTGATCGACAGGGTATCCCCCATGATCACGTGATCTTCTTCGGCGCCGATCAGCCGGGCGATGCGGTTGCCGACAGCCGTGGATTTCTGCATCCATCCGGCCTTGTTCCAGCCGGTGATCAGCATCTTGCCCCATTCCTCGGTCATCATGTTGGCGACGCGGTCCTTGGCGGCGCTGGGCAGGGGGCCCAGTGAGTTCCCGTCGAGGTAGATCACCCCTTCGGGCAGGTCGAACATGGCCTTGGTGGCGGCAAAATCGGTCATCGGAACCTCGTCTGGCGGGCTGAAAAGAAGGGCCTGAACTGTTTCAAGCTTGAAGGTTTCGGATTTTGTATCCGATATTCAAAAACCTGTCCAGTGCGTGTGGTATTTCTGTAGGACACGCAAAAACGCCGCCGGAAATCCGGCGGCGCAATGTGGTGCGGGGCTATTGCTGCGATCAGGTCTGGCCGCCGGAGATTTCGATGGTCTGCCCATTGATGGATTGTGATCCGGGACCGCAGAGCCACATAGCCGCCGCCGAGACTTCTTCCGGCTCGATCAGACGCTGGTGGCGGTTGGCGTGGGTCATGATCTTCAGCGCTTCATCTTCGCTGACACCGGCGCGGGCCGAGATCGAGGTGATGTTTCGCTCCACGATGGGGGTATCTACGTAGCCGGGGCAGATCGCGTTGAAGGTGAAGGGCGTGCCGAGGTAATCCTCGCTCAGCGCACGGGTGAGGCCGATCATGCCGTGTTTGCTGGCGGAATAGCAGGCACCGCCCTTGAGTCCGCGCAGCCCCGCGATTGAGGAGACGGTGATCACCCGGCCCCAATCGGTTTCGCGCATGGATTTCAGACACTCGCGGATGGTCAGGAAGGCACCGTCCAGATTGGTCGCCATCATGTTGCGCCAGAAATCGAGCGTGGTCTTGTGTAGGGCTTTGCCCTCGGCAACGCCGGCATTTGCGACGCAGATCTGGATCGGGCCCCGCGCATCGACGGCGGCCTGGATCTTGGTCACGATGTCGTCTTCGTCGCGCACATCCATCGCCATGGGGTGCAGGCCCTTGGTGGCGACCTCCTCCAGCACCTCTTGGCGGCGCCCGGTGATGGTGACTTCGGCGCCTTGCGCGGCCAGGGCGCGGGCGATGGCTAGGCCGATCCCGGTGCCGCCGCCCGTGACCAGCGCATGTTTTCCTGCCAGCGATGTCGTGTCTTGTGATGTCATGTTGTTCGGTCCTCCCGTGTTTGCGTCCAGCCTAACGGCATGCCGGGGCAGGGCAAGAAAGCCGTCCCGTCACAATTCCGTGTCGGCACTCTTGGGCAAAGGTTTTCCACCGGGACCATTTACAATCATATTCATAAGTGTGAATTATTGCGCAGCTGTTTTGGGAGGACACCATGAAACCGATTTTTTCCGCTGCATTGATCGCGACATTTAGCGCAGGCGCCGCATGGGCCAGCGAAGACATCGCCGATCAGTACCCGCAATCCGAGCTTTACTCCAAGCCGGTCGAGGTGATCCCGCATGTGTTTTCCGCCATCGGAGCCACCGCGCCGCCGACCTACGAGAACTCAGGACACAACAACAATTTGTCATTTATCGTGACCGGTGAGGGCGTCGTGGTCATCAACGGCGGCGCTTCGGTGCGTCTGGCGGCGGCGCTGCACGATGAAATCAAAGCGGTTACCGAACAGCCGGTGGTGCTGGTGATCAATGAAAACGGCCAGGGCCATGCGATGCTTGGCAATTCCTACTGGGTCGATCAGGGCGTCGATATTCTGGCGCATGTGGATGCGATCGAAGCCTTCACCGAAGAGGCCGATTTCATCTTGCAGGGCATGGAGCGCTACAACCGCGACAAGGCCGAAGGCACCCGGATCGTGACGCCAAACCTAAGTTTTGAAGACAATTACGACCTGACTCTTGGCGGAGTAGAGATCAAGGTCATGCACATGGGACCGGCGCATGACCCGGGCGATACGCAGGTCTGGCTGCCGCAATGGAACATGCTGATTGCCGGGGACATGGCCTTTCACGAACGCATGCTGCCGATCTTTGAGGGGACCTGTACCTCCTGCTGGCTGGAAACCTGGGAGACCAAGATGGAGCCGCTGAACCCGACCTATGTGATCCCGGGGCATGGCCATCCGACCAACCTCGCGCAGGTGCGCCGCTACACCTACGACTACCTCACAGATCTGCGAGCGAAGATCGGCGCCCATATCGACGAGGGTGGTGATCTGGCTGGCGCTTACTATGTGGACCAGGAACGCTGGAAGGGGCTCGATACCTTCGAGGAACTCGCTACCAAGAACGCCGGGCGGGTCTTCGAGGAAATGGAGTGGGAATGACCCCGCACCCGGTCAGCATGCAAAAGTATACGTAGGAAAGCCCGTAGAATTGTGCAGGATCATGCCGCATCCCGGAACAGATTCGCCGTTTTGGGGCCATTTTGGACATTTTGTCCTTTTCTTTGCGCACAACGGCGCCGCGGGCTGGACCTGTCGGCCGGATAAGAGGACTTTGCGCTCGATGAACTTGTACTCTGCCCCGGATATCGCGATGGTGTGCGCCTGATGCGCTGGATTGATATGCCTCCCGTCTGGTTGTTTGCCTGCCTTATCCTGGCGTGGCTGCAGGCCAGCTATATGCCCTATGGGCTGACCTTTGGCGGGGCGTGGGCGGATTTCCTTGGTGGAATATTGGTCGGGGGGGGCATCCTTCTGATGCTGCTTGCGGTGGTCGAGATGCGGCGCCAGCACACCACCATCATTCCCCACCAGACACCAAGCCGCTTGGTGCAATCGGGGATCTTCAGCCGCAGCCGCAATCCCATTTATCTGGGCGATATTCTAGTTCTGGCGGGGCTGATCCTGCGGTTTGACGCGGTGCTGTCCTTGCCGCTGGTTCCGATTTTCGTCTGGATTCTGGAACGGCGATTCATCGAACCCGAAGAAAACAGAATGCGGCGGACATTCCGTCAGGACTGGGCGCGCTACGAAGGAAAGGTACGCCGCTGGGTCTAAAGGTCATGCGGCGTCGCGGCAAAATGATGCGGCGACGCGGCGAAACGCTTGCGCAAAAATGTTGCGCAGGATAATCAAAATATTTGCGATCCGTACCCGGTGCTTTGCTGGCACGGGCAAGACGAGGGGGACCGACAAGGTGAGAATAGGTACACCAAAGGAAGTAATGAAAGGCGAGGCGCGCGTCGCGATGACGCCGGACTCTGCCAAGCAGCTGCAAAAGCTGGGCTATGACTGCGCCATCGAAACCGGTGCCGGTCAACTGGCCGGTTTCAGCGATGCCGCCTATGAAGAGGCTGGCGTCGAAATCGTGAAAACCGCAGCCGCGCTGTGGAAGACATCGGATATCGTCGCCAAGGTGCGCATTCCGACCGACACCGAATTGAAGCGGATGACAGCGGGTAAGACGCTGATCTCCTTCTTCAATCCCGGTGGCAACGAGGAAGGCCTGGAACTGGCCCGCTCCAAGGGCGCCAATGTCATCGCCATGGAAATGGTGCCGCGCATCAGCCGCGCGCAGAAGATGGACGCGCTGTCCTCGATGGCGAATATCGCCGGCTACCGTGCCGTGATCGAGGCAGGCAACAACTTCGGCCGTTTCTTCACCGGTCAGATCACCGCTGCGGGCAAGGTGCCCCCGGCGAAGGTTCTGGTCGTGGGCGCAGGTGTGGCCGGTCTGGCAGCCATCGGCGCCTCCACCAGCCTAGGCGCTGTGACTTATGCGTTTGACGTGCGCCCCGAAGTGGCAGAGCAGGTCGAATCGATGGGCGCTGAGTTCGTCTACCTCGATTTCGAAGAGGAACAGCAGGACGGCGCGGCGACCGGCGGCTATGCGGCCGTCTCCAGCCCCGAGTTCCGCGAAGCACAGCTCGCAAAGTTCCGCGAACTGGCCCCCGAAGTGGACATCGTGATCACCACCGCGCTGATCCCCAACCGCGAAGCGCCCAAGCTCTGGCTTGAGGACATGGTTGCGGCGATGAAGCCGGGTTCTGTCATCGTCGACCTTGCAGCCGAAAAGGGCGGTAACGTCGAAGGCACCGTGATGGATGAGAAAGTTGTCACCGACAACGGCGTCACCATCATCGGCTACACCGACTTCCCGAGCCGTATGGCCGCGCAGTCCTCGACACTTTATGCGACCAACATCCGTCACATGATGACCGACCTGACCCCTGAAAAGGACGGTCAGATCGTGCATGACATGGAAGACGACGTGATCCGCGGCGCAACGGTGACTTTCGACAAGGAAATCACCTTCCCGCCGCCGCCGCCAAAGGTTCAGGCCATCGCGGCGCAGAAGAAGCCCGAGGCGCCGAAAGAACTGACCGCGGAAGAAAAACGCGCGCAGGAAATCGCCGCCTTCAAGCAGCAGACCAAGCAACAGGTCACCCTCTTGGTGATCGGCGCAGCGCTGCTCTTGGGCGTGGGGCTCGTGGCTCCAGCCAGCTTCATGCAGCACTTTATCGTCTTCGTTCTGGCGGTCTTTGTCGGCTTCCAGGTGATCTGGGGCGTGGCGCACAGCCTGCACACACCTCTGATGGCGGTGACCAACGCGATCTCCTCGATCATCATCCTGGGCGCGCTGATGCAGATCGGCTCCGGCTCCTTCCTGGTGATCCTGCTGGCAGCGCTCTCGGTCTTCATGGCCGGTATCAATATTTTCGGCGGCTTCCTTGTGACACGGCGCATGCTCGCCATGTTCCAGAAGTCTTAAGAGCGAGGGAAAACAGATGGAATACGGATTTACCACGGCGGCCTATGTGGTCGCGGCTGTTCTCTTCATCCTCTCGCTGGGTGGTCTGTCGGGACAGGAAAGCGCAAAACGTGCGGTCTGGTACGGGATCGCTGGCATGGCGCTGGCGGTTTTCGCCACGCTGATCGGCCCCGGTTCGGGCCTGTGGCTGCTGTCGCTGGTGCTGATCGCTGGTGGCGGCATCATCGGCTACTTCCTGGCCAACCGGGTGCAGATGACCCAGATGCCGGAACTGGTTGCGGCGATGCACTCGCTGGTCGGTCTGGCGGCGGTTTTCGTGGGCTTTATCGCCCATGTCGAACTGGGCCGCGTTATGGCCATGGACGACAGCGCCAAGGCCTCGCTTGATGGCTTTGCCAAGCTGCTGGCCAAGAAGGACGGCGTCGAGATCGCAATTCTGCGGGTCGAGCTGTTCCTCGGTATCTTCATCGGTGCTGTGACCTTTACCGGCTCTGTCATTGCCTATGGTAAACTGGCGGGCAAGGTTGGCTCGGCAGCGACGAAACTGCCCGGCGGTCACATGCTGAACGCAGGCGCGGCGGCGATCTCTTTGCTGGCTCTGATCTGGTACTTCAACACTGGCGCGCTGTTGCCGCTGTTCCTGATGACCCTGATGGCGCTGTTCATCGGCTACCACCTGATCATGGGCATCGGCGGCGCCGACATGCCGGTGGTTGTTTCGATGCTGAACAGCTACTCGGGCTGGGCCGCGGCGGCGATCGGTTTCTCCCTTGGCAACGACCTTCTGATCGTTGTGGGTGCGCTGGTTGGCTCCTCGGGTGCGATCCTCTCTTACATCATGTGTAAGGCGATGAACCGCTCCTTCATCTCGGTGATCCTGGGCGGCTTTGGCGGCACTTCGGGTCCTGCGATGGAAGTAGAGGGCGAACAGGTTGCGATCGACGCTGACGGTGTTGCACAGGCTCTTGAAGAGGCCGACAACATCATCATCATCCCGGGCTACGGTATGGCCGTTGCACAGGCACAGCAGTCGGTTTCCGAGCTGACTAAGCGTCTGCGCGCCAAGGGCAAGAACGTGCGCTTTGCGATTCACCCGGTTGCGGGTCGTCTGCCGGGCCACATGAACGTTCTCTTGGCCGAAGCGAAGGTGCCTTATGATATCGTTATGGAAATGGACGAGATCAACGAGGACTTCCCGGAGACCGATGTGGCCGTCGTTATTGGTTCCAATGACATCGTGAACCCTGCTGCACAGGAAGACCCCAACAGCCCCATCGCCGGCATGCCGGTGCTGGAATGCTGGAAGGCGAAACAGGTCTTCGTGTCCAAGCGCGGCCAGGGCACCGGTTACTCGGGTATCGAGAACCCGCTGTTCTACAAAGAGAACACCCGGATGTTCTACGGCGATGCGAAAAAATCTCTGGACGATCTGCTGACCAAGATCAGCTGATCAGTTCCACAGGCCTGCGGGCTGTAACACTCGGAAAAGGCGCCTCTTGTGGGGCGCCTTTTCTACATTCTGCGGCTAGCCTATGCTGCATGCGGCCGCGTTGTATACTGTTGTATCCTGCTAAGGTATTGAATTACATGCATTCTTTACAGGTCTTGTGGTTTTGGCTATGGTCGCCCTGTACCAGTGGAGACCGTGATGCCCCCGATCCAGGATCACCCGTTGCGCTATCAGCTTGCCAATGAGCTGCACGCGCGTCCTTTTCCGACCATGAAAAGCCCAAGCACCGTGATCTATCTGGCGGTAAAACAGCCCGAGGAAGCCGTGCACCGGGACCGCGGCTTGGATCTTGCGCATCTGATCGATCTGCTGGACCGCCACGGCGCGCCGCACCCGAAACCGGGCGCCACCCATCATGCGGCCCAGCTGGGGCGCCACACCCTGAAGTGGGAACAGCACACCGAATTCGTCAGCTACACGCTCTACAGTGACGGTGTCAGCGAACGGCCCTTTGATCCGGTTGATTTCGAGGTGCTGCCTGGCGATTGGCTGGAACAGGCGCCGGGGCAGCGGATCACCTCACTGATGCTGCGTGTCCTGCCGCGTCCGGACACGGCGGAAATCAAATCAAAGCTGCAGGACTGGCTGGTGCCCGAAAGCATGGCGGTGTCGCAGGTGCTGGACGACAATGCGGTGGTGGCCGGGGATTTCCGGATCGATCCGGCGGGGCACATGCGGTTTGCTGCCTTTGTGAACCGCGAAACAGGCAGCCGCAGGATTGGCCGCATCGTGCAGCGCTTGTGCGAGATCGAGACCTATCGCGCCATGTCGATGCTGGGCTTTTCCCGTGCCCGGGGATTGTCGCCTACCATCGGAGGGCTGGACACCCATCTGAGTGAAATTATGGCGGAAATGACCGGCAGCAGCGTTCCGGCAGAACAGACCCTGTCGCACCTTCTGACGGTCTCGGCCGAGCTGGAGGCGATGGCCGCCCGCGCGGCCTTCCGCTTTGGCGCCACCGGCGCTTATGAGGCGCTGGTGAACCAGCGGATCAGGCTGTTGCGGGAGGAACGCCTGGAAGGCTTCCAGACCTTCGCAGAATTCATGCTGCGCCGCTATGAGCCGGCCATGCGTACGGTGAAGTCCACCGAAAAGCGGCTGGTGACGCTGGCTGATCGGGCACGCAGGGCGGGGGAGCTTTTGCGCACCCGGGTGGATGTGGAGCGCAGCGCGCAGAATCAGGCCTTGCTGGAAAGCATGGACCGCCGCGCCGATATGGCGCTGCGGCTTCAGCATACGGTCGAGGGGCTGTCTGTGGTGGCAATCAGCTACTATGCGGTGTCGCTGGCGTCCTATGCGCTTTATCCCCTTGCCGGGCCGCTGGGGCTCAGCAAGGGGATGATGACCGCGCTGATCACTCTGCCGGTTGTGGGGCTGGTGTGGCTTGCCGTCCGGCGGATCCGGAAGGGTCTGCACTGAGCAGCACCTGGGTGAGGCTGCCGCCCAGCAGGATCGACAGGATCGCCAGCAGGGCAGCCACGCCAAGGGTGGGAACCCCGGCCAGACCGGCGCCAACGGTGCAGCCACCGGCCAGCACGCCGCCGATGCCCATTAGCACGGCACCTGCCAGATAGCGTCCTGTCTGGGCGGGGCTTTCAAAGCTCTGCCACTTGAACTGTCCGGTCAGCAGGGCCGCAACAAGTGCGCCGACCAGAACGCCACCCACCAGACCGGTGCCAAAGCTGCCGGAGACGGCGCTGGAGGCGACGACGTAGAACAGGGTGTCAGCAGACGGCGCGGTGAAGGACAGGCTTTCCATCGCGATGGGATCGAATTCGTCAAACAGCACAAAGCCAGTGCCGACCCAGGCCAGCGGGACCAGCAGGCCAATCACAGCCGCGCCAGCCAGCACGGGGATACGGTTGCCAGAGCGCAGGGCAATGGCAAGTGCGGCGAGCGCAATCAGCAGGCCCCAGACGAGCGCGCCGCCGGGCAGGGCCGCCAGCGTCGCGTAATCGCCAAGCGGAACAGTGACGGCGCCAAGGCTGGTGCGCAGTGGCGCCAGAACACCCTTCAGCGTGGCATGGGCGGTGATCGCAAAGACCGAGATCACCAGCAGGGCGCGCAGGTTGCCACTGCCGCTGAGAACCATCAGCCGGGACACGCAGCCCCGGGTCAGGATCATGCCGACACCGAACATCAGACCACCGGCGATGACGGCCAGCACCGGCAGATCTGCGGCGAGTAGGCGGTGATCGTCAAAGCTGATCCAGCCCTGCAGGACAGCGGCCTGGGTGCCGAGCACAGCAATGGCCAGCGCCATGGCCCAGACGCCAGCGGCTTCGCGGCGGTCACTGCCGTCGATGGTGCGCCGCAGGCAGAACCGGGTCAATTGCGCCAGCGCGCCAAAGACAAGGCCCAGCCCCAACGCGAACAGGACAGAAGCCTGGCGTGCGGTGGTCTCTTCAAAACCGAACGTTTCGAACATGATACTCTCCATACCGGAAATCGGAACTTTTTCCCGAAATGGCGCGAAATATCCAAGCGAGCAAGGCCAGTATCGCAGTTGTCGACGGGTATCTGCAGGACAAAGTTCCCGGTAGCGGAGGGCTGGCAGAAAATGAATCCAGATGGGGCGGGGTGCCCCAAAACAAACCGGCCGCCCTGTTGGGGCGGCCGGTGGTTATGTTCTTATTTGAATATGTGCGGGTGTGTCCCGTCTAGCTTGCGGCTCAGCGGCCCCGGATACGCGGATCCAGCGCATCACGCAGGCCGTCACCCAGATAGTTGACGCTGAGAACGGTCAGCGAGATCGCCATACCGGGCCAGAACACGCGCTCAGGGTACTGCTGCAGATAGTCGGTGGCATCAAACAGCAGACGGCCCCAGGTTGGGAAGTCCGGCGGGAAGCCAAGACCAAGGAACGACAGCGAGCTTTCGGTGATAATCGCGGTGGCGATCCCCAGCGTCGCGGAGACCATGATCGGCGACAGCACGTTCGGCAGGATGTGTCGGGTGATAAGCTTGCCATCCGAGGTACCGATGGAGCGGGCCGCCAGAACGAATTCACGCTCCTTGATGGCCAGCACATCGCCACGCACGATCCGCGCCGTGGGCATCCAGCTGGTCACGCCGATCGAGGTCACGATCAGGATGAAGATCCCCTGTTCGGGGCCAAAGGCCGCGTTCAGCGGTTCGCGGAACAACAGCATCATCACCAGCAGAAGCGGCAGCAGGGGCAGCGCAAGGAACAGGTCGGTGAGACGCATCAGCGGCCCGTCCAGCTTCTTGAAAAAACCCGCGACAACACCCACGAATGAGCCCAGGAACAGCGCCAGCAGCATGGCCGTCAGGCCCACCGAAACGGAGGTCGATCCACCGGCCATCATCCGGGCCAGCATATCCCGGCCCAATTGGTCGGTGCCGAAGGGATGCGCCCAGCTTGGACCCTGGTTCCGCGCGCGGATATCGATCCTGGTGGCTTCGATATCCCAGAACATGGGGCCTAGATACACGGCCAGAATGATGAACAGGAACAGCGCCCCACCCATCAGGGCGCCACGGTGAGATTTGAACTGATCCCACACGTCCAGCCATTGGCTGCGCGGCGGGTTGCTCGGGACAGGATTGCTCAGCTCAGTCATAGCGGATCCTTGGGTCAAGAATGCCGTACAGTACGTCGGCGATCAGATTGAACATCACGATCAGCACCGCGAAGATGAAGGTCAGGGTTTGCACCATCGGCAGGTCGTTGGCCTGAATGGCGCCGATCAGTAGCTGACCGATTCCGTTCACCTTGAACACCTGCTCGGTGATGATGGCGCCGCCGAAGATCGCTGGGATCCCCAGTGCGATCACAGTGACAACCGGGATCATCGAGTTGCGCAGCACGTGCACCATGACCACGGTATATTCGCTCAGACCCTTGGCGCGGGCGGTGCGTACGTAGTCCTGATTGAGGTTGTCCAGCATCGAGGCCCGCATGAAGCGGCTCAGCTGGGCGGTGATCTGCAGTGCCAGCACCATGACTGGCATGATCATCTGTTGCAGCTGTTTGACGAAGGCGTCCCAGCTGTCAACGACCAAGGTGGTGTCATAGATCGACGGGAACCATCCAAGCTGCACCGAGAAGATCACGATGACCAGCACGCCGGAGAAGAACGGCGGCACGGAGAAGCCGACCATGGACACGAAGGTGCCCATCTGGTCGAACCAGCTGTATTGGCGGTAGGCCGAGTAGATCCCGATGGGCAGGGCGATCAGGATTGCCACCACATAGGCGGTACCGACAACCCACAGGGTCTGCGGCATACGCTGGATCACGATGTCCATGACGGGCGAGCGGGTCTGCCAGGAGATCACGCGCAGATCGCCTTCGGAAAAATTGGAGCCGAAGTAGTAGTCAATCATGACCTGCGGCTCGATCCAGAAGAACTGCACAAGCCACTTCCAGAACCGGATATGGGCGGGTTGGCCAAGGCCAAGGGCCTCGCGCATCTTTTCTTTTACTTCGGGGGGGACGGTCAGCGGGACCTGCGCCATGGGATCGCCAGGGGCGAGCTCCAGCAGCAGGAAAATCACGAGGCTGATGAACAGCAGCGTCGGAACCGATAGGATCAGTCGCCTGATTGTAAAGGTCAGCATCAGGTGGGCGCCTTTGATGTTCGATTTCAGAATTAGGAAGCAGGGCCGGAGGCCTCGGGTCCATTATGCCCGCGCGCTAAAGCGGATCTGGGCGTAAATGGCAAGAGGCCCCGGTGGAACACCGGGGCCTCAGGAGAGGCTAGCCTGCCTTACTTGATGCGGTACCAGTCAGCCGCATCCCAGAGTTCGCTGTCCCAGACGTTCAGGACGTGGCCACCCAGGGTGTTGGATTGACCGGACAGACGACCACGGTGAACCAGCGGGATCATGCCACCTTTTTCGAAGATCATCGTGTTCAGCTGCTGGCCGATTTCGGCGCGCTTGCCTGCATCGGCAGTCTTGGTCAGCTCAGCGTGCAGAGCGTCGAACTCTTCGTCACAGAAGCGGGAGATGTTCTCACCCTGCCACTGGGATGCCGGAGTCGGTGCCTTGTCGCACAGGCCGTTGCCGAAGTAGGACTGCGGGTCGGTGCCGTTGAAGGTGTTGGCGTACATTTCCACGTCCGCGTAGAACTTCTGGAAGGTGTCCGGGGAACCCGGGTCGCCACCGAAGAAGACGGATGCGTTGACGTTACGCAGTTCGGTTTCGATACCGATCTCGCTCCACCACTGTTTGATCAGCGCCTGGAAGTCCTGACGCACGGCGTTGGTCGAAGTCTGGTACAGAACCTTCATCGGCTTGCCATCCGGAGTTTCGCGAACGCCGTCACCGTTGGTGTCTTTGTAGCCTGCTTCGTCCAGCATCTTGTTGGCGCCAGCGATGTCCTGAACGTCACAGCCAGCAATATCTGCTGCGTAGACGGCAGGTGCGGGAACCCAGTTACAGGTCACTTTACCGGCTTTGCCGTAACCGATTTCAACCAGCAGCGGGCGGTCGATCGCCATGGACATGGCTTTGTAAACCGCAGGATCGCTCAGGAAGGGGTGCGGGCGTACAACCGAACGCTCGTCCGGGCCAAGCGCCGGATCAGGGTTGGTGTTGTTCAGCATGATGCGCTCAACCAGCGGGCCAAAGCCTGCCACAGCAACGCCTTTGCCGCCTGCTTCCATCTGGGCAATCACATCGGGTGCCAGCTGCAGGTTCCAGGCGTAATCGAATTCGCCGGTTTCCATTACGGCACGACCGGCCGCAGTTGCGTCGCCGCCACCTTTGAACAGTACCTTGGCGAAGGCCGGTTTGGCCGGGTCACGGTAGTTCGGGTTGGCCGACAGGGTGATCACGTCGTTCGGTTTGAACTCGTCGACCACGAAAGGACCGGTGCCGATCGGGCTGAAGTTGGCCTCGGTGCACTCGGGGGCTTTGGCGCCCAGGCATTCGGCGAACTGAGCGGCCTGGATGATCGGGCTTTCACCGCCAACGAAGGGGCCGTAAGGGAAGGGGGTCGGGCCTTCGAAAGTGACCTTGACGGTAAGATCGTCGGGTGTTTCGACCGAGGTCACGCCTTCGAATTTGGTGACCTGCGCGCAGCCGCCTTCGGGATGGGTGCAGTAGTCGTAGGTGAACTTCACGTCTTTGGAGGTGAAGGGGGTGCCATCAGACCAGGTGAGGCCCGCCTTGATCTTCCAGGTGATGGAAGTCAGGTCTTCGCTCACACCGCCATTGGCGACGGTCGGGATCTCTTCGGCCAGGAAGGGAACCATTGCACCGTTGGGGTCGTAGCGCGCCAGAGGTTCGATGACCAGCGAGGAGGCTTCAACGTCTTTGGTGCCGCCCGACAGGAACGGGTTCATGATCGAGGGCGCCTGCCAGTAGATGATGTTCACCTGACCGTCGGTGCCGCGCTCGGCAAACGCTGCCGGAGCAAGCGCTGCAGAAGCAATAGCCCCCATCAAAAGGGTCTTGAGTTTCATTTTCACACTCTCCTTGTCGAACACAGAAACGGTGTTCTTGTGTCTTTTTGCGGCCGGGCGATGCGTGGCCCAGCCTGTTGCCGCAAGATTGCGGATGGTTTGTCGTTCCGCCCCACGCGTTAAACGATTGAAATCTAATGCGCCAGCTTCGGCCATGGCCGGTGCTGCGCGCCAGATTGCTCGGGCAGACACTGGGAGGTATCGAAACAGAGTTTGCGGAAATTGCAAGCCTTCGGATCCAAAATTTCGCTTAACGCCGCCCATTGGTTTGACGAAGCTTCAATGATCAGCTTACATCTCGGCCTTGAAAGACTGCCAACGATGCAGCGGATAACGATTTACCGATAAGGGGACGACTGGGGTGCTGGACCAACCAATTGCACAAATTAAGGGCTTGCGGGTCGAATTTCAGACCAAGGACGGCCCGGTCGTCGGGGTTGAGGATGTCTCGTTTGACGTCAACCCGGGCGAAACCGTTTGTATCGTGGGCGAATCCGGTTCGGGGAAATCGGTTTCTTCCCTCTCCCTGATGCGTCTCGTCGAGTTCGGCGGCGGCGAAATCGCGGGTGGGGAACTGCTGTTCAATGGCCGTGGCGGTGAAACCACCGACCTGGCCAAGGCCGAACAGGAGATGATGAAGCAGATTCGCGGCAACGAGATCGGAATGATCTTCCAGGAGCCGATGACTGCGCTCAATCCGGTGTTCACAGTGGGGCGCCAGCTGACCGAAGGTCTGCGCATCCACAAGAACATGACTAAAAAACAGGCAGAAGAGCGGGCGCTGGAACTTTTGCGTCAGGTGCGCATCCCCGAACCCGAACGGCGCCTGAAGCAATACCCGCATGAGCTGTCCGGCGGTATGCGTCAGCGTGTGGTGATCGCGATGGCGATGGCCTGTGAGCCGCGCCTTCTGATTGCGGATGAGCCGACCACCGCGCTTGATGTGACCATTCAGGCTGAAATTCTGGCCCTGATGGACCGGCTGAAGCGGGAAACCGGCACTGCAGTGATGTTCATCACCCACGATATGGCGGTTGTGGCGCAAATGGCGGACCGCGTGGTGGTTATGTTCCGCGGCAACAAGGTCGAAGAAGGCACCGTCACCGAGATCTTTGAAAACCCGCAGCACGACTATACCCGCGCCCTGCTGGCCGCCGTGCCAAAACTTGGCGAGATGATCGGTAAGGACTACCCCGAACCGATGAAACTGATGGGCGTCGAGGACCAGAAGATCGAACCGATCAAGGGCACCGATGAGGTGCTTCTTGAGGTTAAGAACCTGACCACCCGTTTCCCGGTCAAAGGCGGGGTGCTGCGCCGTACGGTTGCCAATGTGCACGCGGTCGAGGACGTCTCGTTCAAGGTGTTCAAGGGCCAGACCCTGTCGCTGGTCGGCGAATCCGGTTGTGGTAAATCCAGCGCCGGACGCTCGATTCTCCGTCTGGTCGAACCCATGTCGGGGCAGGTAAATTTCGAGGGGCGCGATATTCTGGGGCTCAGCAACTCGCAGATGCACAAGGCGCGTCTCGACATGCAGATGATCTTCCAGGATCCCTTTGCCTCGCTCAATCCGCAGATGCAGCTCTTGGATCAGGTGGCTGAACCGATGCGTAACTACGGGCTTGCCTCGGGCTCGGAACTGCAGGATCGCGTTGCCTCGCTGTTTGACCGTGTGCACCTGCCGCGCAGCTTCATGCGCCGCTATCCGCATGAAATGTCCGGTGGTCAGCGGCAACGAATCGCCATTGCCCGGGCGCTGGCGCTCAATCCTAAACTGATCGTCGCGGACGAGGCGGTCTCGGCGCTGGACGTATCGGTGCAGGCGCAGGTTCTGAACCTGATGATGGAACTGCAGGCCGAATTGGGGCTGTCCTTCTTGTTCATCAGCCACGACATGGCCGTCGTCGAACGCGTCAGCCATCAGGTGGGCGTGATGTATCTGGGCCGGATCGTTGAAATCGGCCCGCGCGACCGCGTCTTTGCCAACCCGCTGCACGCCTATACCCAGGCGCTGATGAAGGCCGTGCCTATCGCCGATCCGCGCAAGCGTAAGAGCGAGAAAGATCTGAACTTCAAACCGATTCCCTCGCCCATTCACGGCACGGATTACAAGCCGGAGCCGTCGGAGTACCTTGAGCTTGAGCCGGGCCATTTCGTTCTGACCACCGACAGTGGGTATTGATCCTGTGGCTGATATTCTGACGCCGCTGGAGCTGATGGAGAAACTGGTTTCCTTTCCCACCGTCAGCCGGGACACGAATCTGCCGCTGGTCGAATGGGTCGAAGAGTACCTGAGCAGCCATGGCATCACGCCGCACCGCTGGGTCGATCCCGATCAGCCGCACAAGGCTGCGGTCTTTGCCCATGCCGGACCGATGGTCGAAGGGGCGGTGGTCCTGTCCGGCCATACCGATGTGGTGCCGGTCGACGGCCAGCCCTGGGACAGCGATCCTTTCACCGTGGTGGAGCGTGACGGCAAATACTACGGGCGCGGCTGCTGCGACATGAAAGGCTTCGACGCGCTGGCGATCTGGGCGCTGGTCGAGGCGCACCGGCGCGGCGTAAATCGTCCGCTGCAGTTGGCGCTTTCCTTTGACGAGGAAATTGGCTGCACCGGCGCCCCGCCGATGATCGAGGCCATGCAGCCCGTGCTGCCCAAGGGCGGCGCGGTCATCGTCGGCGAGCCGTCGATGATGAAGGCGGTGACCGGCCACAAGGGCGGTATCGGCTATGACACGCATCTGATCGGTTTTGAGGTGCACAGCTCGCTGATGCACACCGGGGTCAGCGCGGTGATGCAGGGGGCGCGGTTGATCGACTGGGCTAACCACCGTAATGCGGAAAATGCGGCTGCCGAGCCGGAGGAGATCCCGGCGATGTTCACGCCGCCCTATACCACCTGCCACGTCGGCATGATCGAAGGTGGCACGGCGCATAACATCACCGCCAAGGATTGCCGGTTCGTGATGGATTTCCGCGTGGTGCCCGGCGAAAACGCGGCCGACTGGGGAGAGGCTTATCTGGCCGAGGTGCGCCGCATCGAAGCCGAGATGCAGGCAGTGCACCCGGAGGCGCGAATCGAGATCGAAAAGAAGTTCAACGTTCCGGGCCTCGTCCCCGAACAGGAGGGCGCAGCGGAAACGCTGGTGCGGATGATCACCGGGGACAATGGCACCCACGTGGTCAGCTATGGCACCGAAGCGGGGCAATTCCAGGAAGCGGGCTATTCCGCTGTCATCTGCGGCCCCGGCGATATTGCCCAGGCGCACCAGCCGAATGAATTTATCACCGTCGCTCAGTTCAACGCTGGTCACGATTTCATGCGGCAGTTGGTGGACCGGCTGGCGGCCTGATCCAAGGGCGCGGTGCTTGGGCGCCTGATGCATATTCTGAACACGGACGGGCTGTATCGCAGGGCGATGCAGCCCGTTTTCATTAGCCCACTCCCTGGGCCGCTATTTTGTGCAAATACAAATATTTTTGCGGGGGCGAACCAATGCAGTAGTGCAAATCTGCAAATTGGTTCGGGTTAAGTCATTGATTTAATGGGGGCGAAATTTCGGAGGTCAAAATTGGTTCGCTTTGACGCGTTTTGCATGGCAGCTCGTCTGCTTGTGATACTTGCTAACGCAACTTAATTGACTGACAGTGCCCCGGAACCGCAGCCGTGCGGGCACAACGCAAGAGGAACAGGATGCCAGTCAAAAACCGTTTTGCCGATCTGCAGGATGAAATCACCAAATGGCGCCGCCACCTGCATGAGAATCCGGAACTGATGTACGAGGTTCACAAGACCGCCGGATTTGTGGAGGAACGGCTGAAGGAATTTGGTCTCACCGATATCACCACCGGCATCGGCCGCACCGGCGTCGTCGCGGTGATCGAAGGTAAGACCAACACCTCGGGCCGGGTCATCGGGTTGCGCGCGGATATGGACGCGCTGCCCATCACCGAAGCCTCGGGTGTCGACTATGCCTCGAAAACGCCGGGCGTGATGCACGCCTGTGGCCACGATGGTCACACCTCGATCCTGCTGGGGGCGGCGAAATACCTGTCCGAGACGCGCAACTTTGATGGCAAGGTCGTGCTGATCTTCCAGCCTGCCGAAGAAGGTGGCGCTGGCGGCAAGGCGATGTGCGATGACGGGCTGATGGAGCGCTGGGGTATTCAGGAGGTCTATGGTCTCCACAATATGCCGGGCCTGCCTGTCGGGCAGTTTGCTATCCGCCCCGGGGCCCTGCTGGCGTCCTCGGATGAATTCGAAATCACCGTGACAGGCAAGGGCGGCCATGCGGCGGCGCCGCATGATGCCATCGACACGACTTTGGTGGCGTCGCAGATCGTGGTGTCGCTGCATTCCATCGTGTCGCGCAATGTGAACCCGGTGAAACGCGTGGTCCTGACCGTCGGCACCTTTGAAACCGACAGCACCGCCTCCAACGTGATTGCGCATACCGCTCGTCTGCAGGGCACCGTGCGCACCCTCGATACTGAGTATCGCCAGCAGGCCGAAGGCTGGGTTCGCCAGATCGCGGAGAACGTCGCTGCCGCCTATGGCGCCGAGGCAAAGGTCGAATGGTCGCCGGGCTATCCCGTCACCATCAACACCGAGGAAGAGACGGGTTACGCCGTCGAAGCTGCCCGTGCAGTCTCTGCCGATGTGGTCGACAACACGGACCCGATCATGCCATCCGAGGATTTCGCCTATATGCTGGAGGAGCGCCCCGGCGCCTATATGTTCCTCGGCAATGGTGACACCGCCATGTGCCACCACCCGGCCTATGTGTTTGACGACAATGCCATCCCGCTGGGGTGCAGCTGGTTCGCCGAACTGGTCGAACGACGTATGCCCGCCGCCTGAGGAGATCGAGAATGCCAGTCAAGAACCGCGCCGCAGAGTTTCAGAAAGAGGTCGCAGCCTGGCGCCGCGACATCCACGAAAACCCCGAGATCCTTTACGACACCCACCGCACCTCTGCCCTGGTGGCGGAAAAGCTGAAAGAATTTGGCTGTGATGAGGTCGTGACCGGGATCGGCCGCACCGGCGTCGTTGCGGTGATCCGCGGCAAGAGCGACAGCAAGGGGCGTGCCATCGGTCTGCGCGCCGATATGGACGCGCTGCCAATGCAGGAACAGACCGGCCTGCCGCATGCCTCCAAGATCCCCAACGCGATGCACGCCTGCGGCCATGACGGTCACACCGCAATGCTGCTGGGAGCAGCCAAATACCTTGCGGAGACCCGCAATTTTGACGGTACCGCTGTGATGATTTTCCAGCCTGCCGAAGAAGGCGGCAATGGCGGCGAGGCCATGGTCAAAGACGGGATGATGGAGCGTTTCGGCATCGACGAAGTCTATGCCATCCACAACAGCCCCGGCATCGAAGCAGGCACATTTGCCATCCGTCCCGGGCCGATCCTAGCTTCGGTCGACGAATTCACCCTGCATCTGAGCGGGCGCGGCGGCCATGGCGCCAAGCCGAACATGACCGTCGATACCACGGTGATGATGTGCCATATGATCACCGCGTTGCAGACCATCGTTTCGCGCAACATGGATCCGGTGGAGAAGGCGGTGATGTCGCTGACCAGCGCCGAGACCTCTTCCAAGGCGTTCAACGTGATCCCCGACAAGGCAGAGGTCCGCGGCACCATCCGCACCCACTCCGAAGACGTGCGCGCGATGATCCCAAAGCGGATCAAGGAAATCGCCGAAGGCGTGGCAGCGACCTTTGGCGGCTCGGTCGAGCTGGAAATGCGCATCGGCGTGCCGGTCACCATCAACGATGATGCGGCCACGGAATACGCCCGCGCCGCGGCGCAGGCGGTTGGCATCTGCGAGGATGTGCCGATCCTGATGGGCGGTGAGGACTTTTCCTTTATGCTGCAGGAGCGCCCCGGGGCGATGATCCGTCTGGGAAATGGCCCTAGCGCGGGCCTGCATCACCCCGAATACGATTTCAACGACGAGATCATCCCGGCCGGCATCAGCTGGTTCGCGGAAATCGTCGAAGGCAGAATGCCCGCGGCCTGATCCGGCCGCGGACCCTCGCGGGTGCCTATGGCGCCTGCGACAGCAAACCCGGCGGCGCATGTGGCGCCGCACATGATAAAAACAAGGAGTGACACTATGCCGGTCAAGAACCGTTTTGCCGAGCTTCAGGAGGAAATCACCGCCTGGCGCCGTGATCTTCACGAGAACCCCGAAATCCTGTTCGAAACCCACCGCACTTCGGCGCTGGTGGCAGACAAGCTGAAGGAATTCGGCTGCGACGAGATCGTCACCGGCATCGGCCGCACCGGCGTTGTCGGCGTGATCAAGGGCAAGTCCGACACTTCGGGCAAGGTCATCGGGTTGCGCGCCGATATGGACGCGCTGCCGATCCACGAACAGACCGGGCTTGAATATGCCTCCAAAACCGCCAATGCCATGCACGCCTGCGGCCATGACGGCCACACCGCGATGCTGCTGGGCGCTGCCAAATACCTGTCCGAGACCCGCAACTTTGATGGCACCGTTGTGGTGATCTTCCAGCCCGCCGAAGAAGGCGGCGGCGGCGGCAAGGAGATGTGCGACGACGGCATGATGGAGCGCTGGAACATCCAGGAAGTCTACGGCATGCATAACTGGCCGGGTAAACCGATCGGCAGCTTCTCGATCCGCCCCGGTGCCTTTTTTGCCGCGACCGACACCTTTGACATCACCTTTGAGGGACGCGGCGGCCATGCGGCGAAACCGCATGAGACCATCGACACCACCGTGATGACCGCTCAGGCGGTTCTGGCGCTGCAGACCATCGCATCGCGCAATGCCGACCCGGTGGATCGCGTGGTTGTCTCGGTGACCTCATTCGAAACCTCTTCCAAGGCATTCAACGTGATCCCGCAGCGGGTTCAGATCAAAGGCACCGTGCGCACCATGTCGAAAGAGATGCGCGATCTGGCCGAAAAGCGGATCAAGGAAATCTGCGCAGGCGTTGCAGCGACCTTTGGCGGCACGGCCGACGTCACCTACAACCGCGGTTATCCGGTCATGGTAAACCACGAAGAGCAGACCGAATTCGCAGCCAAGGTTGCGTCCGATATCTCCGGCAACTGCGATGAAGCGCCGCTGGTCATGGGCGGCGAAGACTTCGCCTATATGCTGGAAGAGCGTCCCGGCGCCTATATCCTGGTTGGCAACGGCGACAGCGCCGATGTGCACCACCCGGAATACAACTTCAACGACGAGGCCATTCCGGCTGGTTGCAGCTGGTGGGCCGGTATCGTCGAGCAGCGCATGCCCGCCGCCTGATAGAGGCTGAGTTTTTTGAAAGAAAAAGGCCCGGCAGATCGTCGGGCCTTTTTCACGTTCAGCCTTCGGACCAGAGCGCCTGATAGACCGCTTCGATCCCATCTGCTTCAGTCCGGGCGCTGAAACTGTGCAGGGCGATGTCGCGGGCATCCCGTGCCATCTGGGCATGGCGCGCCGGATCGCTCAGGATCGCGCGGGCAGCTTCGGCTGCGGCTTGCGCGGCCTCAAGCGGTACGATCACGCCGCTTTTGCCCTGGGCCGAAAAGGCGCGGTAGTATCCAGCCTCGGCCCCCACAAAGGGCACACCGCTGGCCATACCTTCCAGCGGAGCCATGCCGTAGCCTTCGTAGCGGGGCAGTTGCATCACCAGTGACAACGCCCGCATCAGCGGCGGTAGATCTGCGGCGGGGATTTCGCCGGGAAACAGGATACGATCACCTAGACCCGCAGCAGCGATGCGGGATTTCAGATCCTTTAGAAATCCCTGATGTTCGCGCGCGGCACGGCCAATCACCAGCGCGACCGCGCCGGGCAGGGTGGGCAAGAGGTCGATCATCGCATCGACAAAAATATCGGTGCCCTTTTCCGGGCGGATACGGCCAACCGTAGCGATGCCGCGGGTTCCGCCATATCCCAGCGCCGCCCAGGCGGTGTCGCGGTTGTCTGCTGGCTGGAACAGATCGGTGTCTACCCCATGCGGCACCACCGCGCGCACGTGCGGAACGAATTCAGCAGCCTTGTCCGTGGTCGCCACCACCGCATCCATCCGGCTGATCAGCCAGCGCGGCAGGGCCGAATGCCGCCGCTGCGCCGCCGAGGTAAAGACGATGCGGATCGGAAGGCGCAGCACATCCCGCGCCCAGATCGCCGCGCGCATTTCCGTATTGCGTCGCACGTGCCAGATGGCGAAGGGTTTGCCGTCCGGGGCGTTTCTGCACAGGCGCCGCGCCTCGGCCGTGGTAACCGGGGCCGGGCAGCCGGGCAGGGGGCGACCCACCAGCCGCAGATCATGGGTGTTTGCCTGCTGGCGGATCACATTGGCGGCGGTGGCCGAAACCCCGGTGAAATTACGGTTGAAATTGGTGACGAAGAGCTCAGGCATCGGGATGTGTCCCTTTGGCCCCAAGCCCCAGCCGGTCGATCAGAAGATCCGCCACGCCATCCAGCTCCTGCGCTTGCGATTTGGCAAAGCCCGAGGCGGCCGCGCAGGCAGCGTGCAGAGCTTCGGGCTCTTCCAGCCAGTGCTGTACGGCATGCGCAAGTCCGGGTGCGTCCTGCACTTCAACCGCACCGCCAGCGGCGATCAGCGGCGGGAAGGTCTCGGTGAAATTACTGGTGCCGGGACCGGTGATCACGGCGGCGCCTGCCTGTGCCACTTCAAACGGATTATGCCCGCCAATGGGCCGTAGCGAGCCGCCTAGAAACACCAGCGGCGACAACGCGTAGAATGTGCCCAGCTCGCCCAGCGTGTCGGCCAGATAGACCTGCGTCCGCGGGGTGATCGCTTCTCCCTTGCTGCGCCGCGCGAAGGTCAACTCGGCGTCGCGGATGAGTTCGGCAACCTTGTCGCTGCGTTCCGGGTGGCGCGGGATCAGCACCAGGCACAACTCGGGAAAACGGTCCAGCAGGGTGCGATGCGCTGCAAGAATAGTCTCTTCCTCGCCGTCATGGGTCGAAGAAGCGATCCACACCGGCCGCGCGCCGACCTCGGATCGCAGCGCCTCCAGCGCCGCCGCGTCAATCGGCAGGGCGGCAGCCCCGGCCTTGAGGTTGCCACCGGGCTGCACCCGCGCGGTATCGGCGCCAAGCGAAATAAGGTTCTGTGCCATGTGATCGTTCTGGCTCAACAGCAGATCGAAACGCGACAGGATGAAACGGGCGGTAGCGGCGCGTTTCTGCCAGCTGCGGACCGAGCGGTCGGACAGGCGGGCATTGACCAGAGCCAGCCGGGTTCCGCGCTTATGAGCGGCGCTGAGGGTGACAGGCCAGAGTTCGCTTTCGACGAAGATCCCCGCATCGGGCCGCCAGTGATCGAGGAACCTGCGCACCGGTCCGGCCGCATCCAGTGGGGCGAACTGATGTATCGCGCCCTTTGGTAGCCGCTTTTCAGCGACCGCAGCCGAGGTGGCGGTACCCGAGGTCAGAAGGAAGCGCGCGTCGCTGCGTTTTTCCGCCAGCCGGTTGATCAGGGTAATCGCGGCCAGGCTTTCCCCAACCGAGGCGCCGTGAAACCAGATCAGCGGCGCACCGGACGGCAGGGTGGGGCGTGGCTGGCTGGCATGGCCCAGACGCTCGCGCTGGCGCTGCGGGGACACACCCTGCGCCGCCAGTTTTGCGGCAACCTTGCGGTAGGCAAAGGGCGCAATCAGCGCGGTGACGGCCCGGTAGGCGTGATACAGAGCCGTCGCCTCGCCGCCAGAACCTTGGCTGGTCATCTCAGCCGCCGGTGTGGCTCATGTGGCGGGACATCTGGCCGCCGGGCGTCTGCCGGGAGTAATCGAAATCATGGCCCTTGGGTTTGAGGTTGATCGCGGCGCGGATCGCCTCTTCGAGCGGGGCCTCGCTGTCCGGGTGGTCGCGCAGGGGCGCGCGCAGATCGGCCATGTCTTCCTGACCCAGGCACATGTAAAGCTCGCCGGTGCAGGTCAGGCGCACCCGGTTACAGCTTTCGCAGAAATTATGGCTAAGCGGGGTGATGAAACCGATCTTCTGACCGGTCTCTTCCAGCCGCACATAGCGGGCCGGGCCGCCGCTGCGTTCCGCCAGATCGGTCACGGTATAGTGATTTTCGTATTCGCGCCGCACGTCCTTGAGCGACCAGTATTGGTCCAGGCGGTCCTCATTGCCGATATCGCCCATGGGCATGACCTCGATCCACGTGAGATCAATATCGCGCGAGGCGCACCAGCGGGTGATCTCGGGCAGCTCCGGTTCGTTAAAACCTTTCAGCGCCACGGCGTTGATCTTGACCCTGAGGCCCGCTTTTTGCGCCGCATCGATGCCACGCATGACCTGCGGCAGGCGGCCCCAGCGGGTGACTGCCGCGAATTTCTGCTCGTCCAGCGTATCAAGCGAGATATTGACCCGGCGTACCCCGGCATCAAACAGATCCTGGGCGTATTTCTCCAGCTGCGAGCCGTTGGTGGTCAGCGTCAGTTCCTTGAGGGCGCCGCTGTCCAGATGCCGGGTCATGCCGCGGAAAAAGGTCATGATATCGCGCCGCACCAGAGGCTCACCGCCGGTGATGCGTAGCTTTTCCACGCCCATGCCGACAAAGGTCGAACACAGCCGGTCCAGTTCCTCCAGCGTCAGGAGTTCTTTCTTGGGCAGAAAGGTCATGTTTTCCGACATGCAATAGACGCAACGGAAGTCACAACGGTCAGTAACCGAGACGCGCAGGTAGGTGATGGCGCGGGCGAAGGGATCGATCAGCGGAGCAGTCATGACTGCATAGGTAAAGCGGTGCCTTGCCTGCGACAAGAGGGGAGTGCATTTTCCTGCTGGTAAAGATCTGTGTGCGCCAATAGATTTGCGGCCATGCGTATCACAGTCTCATGCTCCGCCGCCCTGCCATTGTCCCTGTCCCTGCTGCTTGCCGGTTGCGGGAATTTGGACTTTCCCGACCTGCGTGGACAGGCCGCAAGCAGCACCCCGGCGCCGACCGCAGCGCCCGTGACTGGCGCGCCGCTGGATGCAACCGGTGGCGCCCTGACGGTGCCGGATGATGTGGAGGAGGATATGGTGTCCGAGGCTGAGGCGCCTGCGGCGTCCTCAATCTTCACCGGCACCGAGCAGGTGGTCGCCTCGCTGGGGGATCCGGCGGTTCCGGGACTGTGGATGGAGACCTCTTTGGTCGGCACCGAGCAACAGGCGGTATTGCGCAGCGCCAGCGGTGCAGAGGTGCAGGTGACGCTGAAACCGGCGGCAAACGGGGGCAGCGCCCGGGTGTCCATCGCTGCAATGCGGGCGCTTGGTCTGCCTTTGACCGAGCTGGTTGAGCTACAGGTGCGCCCGGCCAACTGACGGGCCAACTGACCGGTGAACTAAACCAGTGGATTAGCCTGCCTTGGGCGCCTCGTCTCGAAGGTATTTCCCGGCTTCCTTGCGGGCAAAGGGTTTCATCGCATCGCCATGGGTCGCCAGAAAGATACGGGTGGCCTCTGCATCGTGTTTGCTAAGGTCGCGCAGCCACCAAGCGATGGCTTTCTGAATGAACCAGTCGCGGTCTGGCACATAGCCTGCCGCCCATGTGATGATCCGCGCCCGCCGGGCCTGATCGGCGGGTTTGAGATTGTTCATTTTGGCCCAGGGCAGGGTGGCGACCAATGCGGCCCGGCGGGTCCACATATGTTCGGACTGCGTCCAGGTCTCAACATCGTCCAGCCGGGCGGGATCCGCCACCAGCCGTTTCTGCGCCGCCATGCAGGCATGGTCGGCGATGGCCCAGCTATCGAACTGTGGCACCCAGGAACAGATCAACGCCCAGGCGGCGTCGTCGCCCTTGATCCGGGCCTGGGTTAGCAGTTTGGCGGCAGCGAGGCGCGCCTCGAAGATATCCGTCTGCCACAGGGCATCGGCAAGGGCGACGCGCTCTTCCACCGTGAGGGTCTGCCGCCAGCCCTTGGTCAACTCGTTGAGCGCCGGGTTCGGGATACCCAGAACCTCCCGGTTCTGCTTGTGATAGGCCACCATCTGCTCGGCGCGGCCCGGTTCGATCAGGGCGCGCAGCTGCGCCAGCGCCTCGTCCAGCGTCATCGGATCATTCCACCGTCACGGATTTGGCGAGGTTGCGCGGCTGGTCCACATCGGTGCCCTTGGCCACGGCGGTGTGATAGGCCAGCATCTGCGCGGGCAGGGCGTAAAGGATCGGCGACAGGCTGTCGTGGACCTGCGGCATGCGGATTGCCTGCCAGACCTCATCACCCGCCTCGGCAAGCCCTTCGGCATCCGAGACCAGCATCACCTTGCCCTTGCGCGCCATCACCTCCTGCATGTTGGAGACCGATTTGTCGAAAAGATCGTCCCGCGGGGCGAGAACCACGACCGGCATGTTGTTGTCGATGAGCGCGATGGGGCCGTGTTTCAATTCCCCCGAGGCATAGGCTTCGGCGTGGATGTAGCTGATTTCCTTCAGTTTCAGCGCGCCTTCGAGCGCCAGCGGGAACATCAGCCCCCGACCCAGGAACAGCACATCCCGTGCTTCGCTGAGCTTCAGGGAGGCCTGACGGATCGCCTCGTTCTGCTCCAGTGCAGCAGACATGACGTTCGGAAGCCCGCGCAGGGCGGAGATATGGGCCTGCAGCTCCTCTTCGCCGATTTCGCCCCGGTCGGTTGCGGCCTTGAGGGCCAGCATCAACAGCACGCTCAGCTGGCAGGTAAAGGCCTTGGTCGAGGCGACCCCGATTTCGACGCCAGCATGGATCGGCAGGGCCAGATCGCTCTCGCGGGCGATGGAGCTTTCGGGGACATTGACCACCGACAGGATCTGATCGGCCTTGTCCTTGCAATAGCGCAGGGCGGCGAGGGTATCTGCGGTCTCGCCCGATTGAGAAACAAAAAGTGCGGCAGTGCGACCGGGGATCGGTGGTTCGCGATAGCGGAACTCGGAGGCGATATCGACCTCGACCGGAATGCGGGCCAGTTTTTCGAACCAGTATTTCGCAGTGAGGCAGGCATAAAAGGCGGTGCCACAGGCGACCAGTGTCAGCCGGTCGATTTTTGTGAAATCGATCCCGTCTCCTGGCAGGTGCACCGCGTCTTCGCCGACTGGCAGGTAGTGGCGGATAGCTTCGGCAATGACCGTGGGCTGTTCGGCGATTTCCTTGGCCATGAAATGCTTATGCCCGGCCTTGTCGACCTGTGCTGCGTCTATCTGAATGGTGCGCATTTCGCGGTTCGCCAGATCCCCGTTTGCGTCGCGGATCTCCAGGCTGCTGCGGGTCAGGACGGCGCAGTCGCCTTCCTCAAGATAGGTGATCTTGTCCGTAAGCGGCGCTAGGGCGATGGCATCACTGCCGACGAACATTTCGCCGGTGCCATGACCGATCGCCAAGGGCGAGCCCTTGCGGGCGGCAACCATCAGATCCTCTTCGCCGTCGAACAGGAAGGCGAGTGCAAAGGCGCCCTCCAGCCGTGACAGGGTTTTCTGTGCGGCCTCGGCGGCGGACAGCCCACCGCGCATGTAGCGCTCTGTCATCAGCGCGACGGTTTCGGTATCGGTTTCGGTCTGAAACTCGATCCCTTCTTTGGCCAGTTCCGCCCGCAGGTCGCGGTAGTTTTCGATGATGCCATTATGCACGACCGACACTGCGCCGGCACGATGCGGGTGGGCGTTGTTGACCGATGGTTCGCCATGGGTGGCCCAGCGGGTGTGGCCGATGCCGGATTTTCCCGCCAGCGGCTCATGCACCAGCAGGTCGCTGAGGTTGACCAGCTTGCCGACAGCGCGGCGGCGTTCCAGCTTGCCGTCGTTGACGGTGGCAATACCAGCACTGTCATAGCCGCGGTATTCCAGCCGCTTCAGCGCCTCCACCAGCAGGGGCGCGGCTTCATGATTGCCAAGAACTCCGACGATTCCGCACATTACGCGCCTCCTTTTGCCTTGCGGGCCTTCTTGGCGCGCAGCATGTCCATCAGTTTTCGCGCGCGGCCGGGTTTGTTTTCCTGGGCGCTGCGCGAGATTGCCAGATCACCATCGTCGACGTTCTTTGTCACCACGGTGCCGCTGGCGGTCATCGCCTCATCGCCAATGCGCACCGGTGCCACCAGAAGGGTGTTGGAGCCGATGAAGCTGCGGGCGCCGATTTCGGTCCGGTGCTTCATTACGCCATCATAGTTGCAGGTGATGGTGCCGGCCCCGATATTGGTGGCTTCACCGACCGAGGCATCGCCCACGTAAGAGAGATGATTGACCTTGGCGCCCGCAGCGATCTCGGCGTTCTTGATCTCGACGAAGTTGCCGATGTGGGTGTCTTCTGCCAGTTCGGCGCCGGGGCGCAGGCGGGCATAGGGGCCGACCTTGGCGCCGCGGCTGACGTGGCAGCCTTCGAGATGCGAAAAGGCGCGGATCAACGCGCCGCTTTCCACCGTAACGCCAGGGCCGAACACCACGTTGGGTTCGATGACCGCATCGCGGCCGACCACGGTGTCAAAGGCGAAATAGACGGTTTCCGGCGCCATCAGGGTGACGCCATTTTCCAGCGCCTCGGCCCGGGCGCGGCTCTGGAACAGCGCATCGGCCTGGGCCAGTTCCGCGCGGCTGTTGATACCCAGCGTTTCAGCCTCGTCGCAGGCTACGGCGGTGACGCGCAGGCCCTTGGCGCGGGCCAGTTCCACCAAATCGGTGAGGTAGTATTCGCCCGCCGCGTTGTCGTTGCCGATCTCGGCGATCAGGTCGAACATCAGTTGCGATGCGCAGGCCATCAGGCCGGAATTGCAGAAGGTGATTGCGCGTTCGATCTCGCTCGCGTCCTTGAACTCGACGATCCGCTCCAGGCTGTCGCCGTCCATCACAAGCCGCCCATAGCGGCCAGGGTCAGCAGCCTCGAAACCCAGAACCACCAGATCGGCCTGTGCGCGCGCTTCGATCATGCGGGTGATGGTCTCGGCGCTGACAAAAGGCGTGTCGCCATAAAGAACCACCGCATCGCCATCAAACCCGGCCAGCGCCTCCCTTGCCTGATCCACTGCGTGACCTGTGCCCAGCTGTTCCTCTTGCAGCACAACCTCGGCGCTCTCGTCGATGTCGGCCACGGCGGCGCGCACGGCTTCGGCGCCATGACCGGCAACCACGACGATCCGCTCCGGCTCCAAAGCGCGCCCGGCGGACATGGCGTGTTCCAGCATGGGGGCCTGGGCGATGGGATGCAGGACCTTCGGCAGATCCGAATTCATCCGCGTGCCTTTGCCTGCGGCCAGGATGACGAGGGCTGTGCTCATGTTATGTTTCTCTTTGTCTTTTCAGCGCCCCCGTTTTATCCGCTAACAGTGGGTGCGCAAGCCATTGCGCCATCAAACTAGGTTGCGGCTTGCAACATCATGCGGCGGAAATGCGCCGAAAGGGGACGATATGCGGACAGTGATCTTTGATCTGGATGGTACTCTGGCGGACACGTCGGGGGATTTGCTGGCAGCGGCTAATGCCTGCTTTCGCCAGATGGGCCATGGCGATCTGCTGACCCGCCCGGGCGACGCGGCGATCGCCCTGCGCGGCGGCAAACGGATGCTGACCGAGGGGCTGAAGCGGGTCAATGAGTACGATGACGCGACCGTCGAAGCCTTTTATCCCGTGCTGCTGGAGGCGTACAAAGGCGCAATCGATCACCACACCGTTCTGTATCCCGGCGCGATGGATGCCGTCGAGGCGTTGAAACTGGCTGGCTATGGCGTTGGCATCTGCACCAACAAGCCCGAGGCGCTGGCCGAGCAGCTGATGCGATCCCTTGGCGTGCGCGATGCCTTTGCCTCGCTTGTCGGTGCCGATACGCTGCCGGTGCGCAAACCCGATCCCGCGCCGTTGTTCGAAGCGGCCCGCCGCGCGGGCGGTGACCCCGCGCGCACCGTTCTGATTGGCGACAGTGATACCGACCGCAACACATCCGCCGCGGCGGGCGTGCCTTCGGTTCTGGTCACCTTCGGTCCTGCAGGCGATGACATGGCGGCGCTGAAACCCGAGGCGCTGCTGCACCGGTATGAGGATCTGCCCGGGGTGGTGGCGGAATTGCTGCCCATATGATCTGAAGTCCTTCCGCACGCGTCTGAAACCGGGCGCGACAGCGGCTTCCCCCTTGACCCCGCAGCTGGCCGCGCTCACAAACAGGCCATGAGCGAGATTTTCACTGGCAGTTTCACCCAGCAGGAACCCATTCCCGAAGAGGCGATTTCCGCCGCGATGGAGGTACTGCGCCATGGCCGTCTGCACCGCTACAATGTTGCGGGCGACGAGGCCGGAGAGACCGCGCTGCTGGAGCGCGAATTCGCCGATCAGATGGGGGCGAAATACTGTCTGGCGGTTGCTTCGGGCGGCTACGCACTGGCCACCGCGCTAAGAGCGGTTGGCGTGAAACATGGCGACCGGGTGCTGACCAATGCCTTCACACTTGCGCCGGTGCCTGGTTCGATTGCCGCTGTCGGCGCCACGCCGGTCTATGTGGATGTGACCGAGGATCTGACCATCGACCTGGAGGATCTGGCCGCCAAGGCGGATCAGGCAAAGGTGCTGATGCTGAGCCATATGCGCGGGCATCTGTGTGACATGGACCGGCTGATGGAGCTCTGCAACGACGCCGGGATCACCGTGATCGAGGATTGCGCCCACACCATGGGGGCGGCCTGGAATGGCACCCTTTCGGGGCGGCATGGCACGGTGGGTTGCTATTCCTGCCAGACCTACAAGCACGTGAACTCGGGCGAGGGCGGATTGCTGATCACCGATGACGAGGAGGTCGCTGCGCGGGCTATCATCCTGTCCGGATCCTACATGCTCTATGGCCGTCATCTGGCCGCGCCGGGGCCAGAGGTGTTCGAACGGGTGAAATACGAAACCCCGAATATCTCCGGGCGGATGGACAATCTGCGGGCGGCGATTCTGCGGCCCCAGCTGCGCGATCTGGAGGCGCAGGTCGCCCGCTGGAATGAGCGCTACAAGGAGGTCGAAACCGGGGTGCGCGGCACGCCGGGCCTTACCGTGGTGGAGCGCCCGGCAGCGGAAACCTATGTCGGCTCCTCTATCCAGTTTCTGTTGCTGGATTGGGCTGCGGACCGGGTGCAGGAAGTCCTGGGCCGCTGCGCCGCCCGAGGGGTTGAGCTGAAGTGGTTTGGTGAACCGCAACCCGTGGCCTTTACCTCCCGCTATGACAGCTGGCGCTACGCCGAGACGCCGTCGCTACCCAAAAGTGATCGCATTCTGGCGGGGATCGTCGATATGCGGGTTCCGCTGACCTTTAGCCTTGAGGACTGCGCCCAGATCGCCCGCATCATCCGCGCCGAGGTCGGTGCGGTGTTTCAGGGCGCCTGAACCACAGCAGAGGCTGTTTTCAGAACCAATCAACTCCGGCTGGCCGGGCCCCGACAGGGTCCGGCCTTTTCGTGTCCCCACGTGACCTCTTGACCTGTGGTGGCTTGCCGGCAATAAATGAACACATGTTCAAATAATTCGCGATGACTCGGGAGGAGACGCGAGATGTTCAACGCAAGCATGACTTTTGATCTGGGCGAAGATGTAAACGCCCTGCGCGACATGGTGCACCGCTGGGCGCAAGAGCGCGTCAAGCCGATGGCGCAGGAGATCGATCAGAAGAACGAATTCCCCGCCGAGCTGTGGCAGGAGATGGGTGAGCTCGGTCTTCTGGGTATCACCGTCCCCGAGGAATTCGGCGGAGCCGGGATGTCCTATCTGGCCCATACCATCGCGGTCGAGGAAATCGCCCGCGCCAGCGCCTCGGTGTCCTTGTCCTATGGCGCGCATTCCAACCTCTGCGTCAACCAGATCAAGCTGAACGGCAACGCCGAGCAGAAGAAGAAATACCTGCCCCGGCTGATTTCGGGCGAGCACGTCGGCGCGCTGGCCATGTCCGAAGCGGGCGCTGGCTCTGATGTTGTGTCGATGTCCCTGCGGGCCGAAAAACGCAACGATCACTATCGCCTCAACGGCAACAAATACTGGATCACCAACGGCCCCGATGCCGACACGCTGGTGGTCTACGCCAAGACCGATCCCGAAGCAGGCTCCAAGGGCATCACCGCCTTCCTGATTGAGAAAGAGTTCAAGGGGTTCTCGACCTCGGTGCATTTCGACAAGCTGGGCATGCGCGGCTCCAACACCGGCGAGCTGATCTTTGAGGACTGCGAAGTGCCGTTTGAGAACGTGCTAGGTGAAGAGGGCAAGGG
The DNA here is from genome assembly GCF_059429255.1 of Phaeobacter sp. CC-HEC084. NCBI lineage: Bacteria > Pseudomonadati > Pseudomonadota > Alphaproteobacteria > Rhodobacterales > Roseobacteraceae > Phaeobacter > Phaeobacter sp. CC-HEC084. The sequence goes on along the minus strand of NZ_JCAIJQ010000002.1, from coordinate 2,045,276 downwards.
CGTTCAGGTTCTGATGTCCGGCCTTGATTACGAACGCGTGGTTCTGGCGGGCATCGGCAGCGGTATCATCGCCGCCTGCATGGACGAGATGATGCCCTACATGAAAGAGCGCAAGCAGTTCGGCAAACCGATCGGAAGCTTCCAGCTGATGCAGGGCAAGATCGCCGATATGTACACGGCGATGAATTCCTCGCGCGCCTACATCTACGAAGTGGCCAAGGCCTGCGACAATGGCACGGTGACGCGCCAGGACGCGGCGGCGTGCTGCCTTTATGCCTCTGAGCAGGCAATGGTGCAGGCACACCAGGCGGTGCAGGCCTTTGGCGGTGCCGGCTATCTGTCTGACAATCCGGTGGGCCGGGTCTTCCGCGATGCCAAGCTGATGGAAATCGGCGCGGGCACTTCGGAAATCCGCCGCATGCTGATCGGCCGCGAGCTGATGGCAACCATGTAAAAGCAGAAAGCCCGCGTGACCGAGGGAAGGCACGCGGGCTTGTCTGTGGTCCGGGCAGGCGCCAGCGCCCGCCCGGAAAACCGGATCAGAGGGTCAGAAGCGGTGGACGTAGGCAACACCCACAACAACCGGATCAATCTCGGCGGTACCGATCGCGGCACCGTTCAGGAAGGCGTCGGTCTCAATATCCATGTAGCGCACGTTCAGGCGCAGCGCACCGTTGTCCGACACTTGCCAGTCCGCACCAGCGTTGAGCGCAAGCCCCCAGCTGTCATCAAGGTTCAGCACGCCAAGCGGCGAGCTTTCTTCAAAGAAGGTGGTGTAGTTCACACCAATGCCGACGAAGGGCGTGATCTTGCTGTTGGTCGGGAAGTGGTAGTTCAGCGACAGGGTCGGCGGCAACTGCTTGGTCGAACCGGCATAGCCGACACCGGCGATGGTGACGTCATGCTCGAACGGGGTCGCGGCCAAGAGTTCGATGCCAAGGTTGTCGCGGATGAAATATTCAACTGTCAGCGACAGTTGCGTTTCATCGCTGACCGTTGCGGCACCCCCGGCCAACGTGCCGTTGTTCGATTTGGGGTTCACGTTGGCGATCCCTGCACCGAAGGTCCAGTCGCCTTGCGACTGGGCAAGGGCCGGGGCCGCAAAGGCGGCGCATGCAGCAGAGAGGGCGAGGGCGGAAACGATGCGTTTCATGGGGAAGATCCCTTTTCTTTCGAGTACGCCGGGATCATGCACCATGGAGGCGAAAACGTCTCTGATCTGGATCAAGCAGGTTTGTGCCGAGCCTTTGAAATGCACCACAAAATGCGCATGCCTGCCATGCGTTTTAGGAAGATGTGACCATGCAGGACTACTGTAGCATACCAGGGCTGACGCCCGATGGTCGCTGGGATCTGCCAGAGCGGCTCAATATGGCGGCACAGGCCATGGATCACCCGGCAGATGCGCTGGCGCTGATCGATCTGACCGGCGCCGCGCGGCGCGACATTTCCCATGGGGAACTGGCGGCGATGGTCGATGGTCTGGCGCGCTATCTTCTGTCGCGGATCCAGCCGGGCGACCGGGTGGGTGTGCTGCTCAGCCAGTCGCCCTGGTGTGCTGCCGCGCATCTGGCGATTTGGAAGGTCGGCGCCATTTCGGTGCCCTTGTTCAAGCTGTTTCAGCACGATGCGCTGGCCTCGCGCGCCGGGGATGCGGGGGTGCGTTTCGTGCTGACCGATCCCGAGGGTGCGCTGCTGCTAGGTGATCTGGCCGAGGCGGTGATGGTGCAGGACGCAGGCATTGACGGCGCCCCGGTGCCCTTTGCCGCGACCGGCCCGGAAACCCCGGCTGTCCTTATATATACCTCCGGCACCACCGGCAGCCCCAAGGGCGCGCTGCACGCCCACCGGGTGTTGACTGGCCACCTGCCGGGTGTTGCCATCAGCCACGATCACTTGGGCCAACCGGGCGATTGCATCTGGACTCCTGCGGACTGGGCCTGGATTGGCGGGCTGTTCGATGTGCTGATGCCAGGGCTCGCGCTGGGCGTGCCTGTCGTCGCGGCGCGGCTCGACAAATTCACGCCTGAGGCCTGCGTCGATCTGATCACGCGCGGAGATGTACGCAACATCTTCTTCCCGCCAACCGCGCTGCGTATGCTGAAGGCCGCCGGGAAGGCGGTGCCGGGCCTGCGCTCGGTCGCATCGGGTGGCGAACCCTTGGGGGCCGAGATGCTGGCCTGGGGGCAGGAGGCTTTTGGTCTTACGATCAACGAATTCTACGGGCAGACCGAATGCAACATGGTCGCCTCCTCTTGCGGCGTGGATTACCCGGCCCGTCCGGGCTGCATCGGGAAGGCGGTGCCGGGGCATGAGGTCGCCGTGATCGACGCCGATGGCAATCCCACTGATCAGGAGGGCGATGTTGCGGTGCGGCGTGGCTCTGCCTCGATGATGCTGGAATACTGGAACCGCCCCAAGGAGACGGCCGAGAAATTCCACGGTGAATGGCTGATCACAGGTGATCGCGGCATCTGGGAGGGCGACTACCTCCGGTTCGTGGGCCGCGAGGATGATGTGATCACCTCCTCCGGCTATCGGATCGGCCCGGCCGAGATCGAGGATTGCCTGCTGACCCATCCCAGCGTCGCAACCGTCGGCGTCGTTGGCAAGCCCGACCCGATGCGCACCGAGATCGTGAAGGCCTATGTGGTGCTGAAAGAGGGCGCTGCGGCCACCGAGAAAGCGTTGCAGGATTACGTCAAGGACCGTCTGGCCCACTATTCCTACCCCCGTGAAATCGCATTTCTGGACGCCCTGCCGATGACCGTGACCGGCAAAGTGATCCGCAAGGAGCTAAAGGCGCGGGCAGCGGCCGAGGGGAAAGCATGAAGCCGTTATTTGCAGTTTGTGCGGCACTTGCCGTTTTTCAGACAATGCCGCGCCAGGCGCAGGCGGAGGCAGATAAAACGCCTCCGTTCGACACTCCGGGTTTCCTGGCAGAATGCACGAACCGCATTCCCAACGTGGCAATGCAGATCCCCATGAACCAGCTCTGTGTCTCCGCTGCCAGGCAACTCTGCGATCTCAACACCGGCGGGCAGGGCGCAAGCCAGTGTCTGTCTACGGTGACAGAATGGTTGGAAACGGACATCACACGTATTCGATCGAGTTTTCCTGACGCGGCAAAAAGGGTGGAGAATCCCAGCGGCATCTCTCCTTTGCCCACGGGGGCCGCGCAGGCCATAGATTGTTCTCAGCTCAAAGTTCCGAATGTGTCTTCTGAGGTGGTCTGTTCCTATCAGGAAGCGGTGTCTCGATGGTTGAAATTCAGGGTGGTTGAGCTGAGCAGCCAACCCCGCGAAGATTGAAAAGGATGTAGGTATGAAACTTCAATCCAAGGCAATGCCTTCCTCCGAAGGCTTCAAGCAGAACCGCGAGGCGCATCTGGAGGCGCTGGCGCAGATCAACGAGGCGGCGGAGGCCGCGCGCATGGGAGGCGGGGAGAAATCCCGCGCCCGTCACGAAAGCCGGGGCAAGATGCTGCCGCGCCGCCGGGTGGCGAACCTTCTGGACCCGGGCTCTCCCTTCCTTGAGGTCGGCGCGACGGCGGCTCATGGCATGTATGATGGCGCGGCCCCTGCCGCAGGCGTGATCGCGGGCATCGGCCGCGTCCACGGGCAAGAGGTCATGGTGGTCTGCAACGACGCCACCGTGAAGGGCGGCACCTATTATCCGATGACGGTCAAGAAACACCTGCGCGCGCAGGAGATCGCCGAGGAAAACCGCCTGCCGTGCATCTATCTGGTGGACAGTGGCGGCGCCAACCTGCCCAACCAGGACGAGGTCTTCCCGGATCGCGACCACTTTGGCCGCATCTTCTACAATCAGGCGCGCATGTCCGCCAAAGGCATCCCTCAGATCGCCGTGGTCATGGGCTCCTGTACCGCTGGCGGAGCCTATGTGCCCGCGATGTCGGATGTGACCATCATCGTCAAGGAACAGGGCACCATCTTTCTCGCCGGTCCGCCGCTGGTGAAGGCCGCAACGGGCGAGGTGGTTTCCGCCGAAGACCTCGGCGGCGGTGATGTGCACACGCGCCTCTCTGGTGTGGCCGATTATCTGGCCGAGGATGACACCCACGCGCTGGCGCTGGCGCGGCGCGCGGTGCAATCGCTCAACATCACCAAACCGCTGGGCGTCAACTGGGCCAGCCCGGAAGAACCCGCCTATGACCCTGAAGAAATCCTTGGCGTTGTGCCCGGTGATCTGCGCACGCCCTATGATATCCGCGAGGTGATCGCGCGTCTGGTGGACGGTTCGCGCTTTGACGAGTTCAAGCCGCGCTTTGGTGAGACGCTGGTCACCGGCTTTGCCCATGTGAAGGGCTGCCCGGTTGGCATCATCGCCAACAACGGTGTCTTGTTCTCCGAAGCCGCCCAGAAGGGCGCGCATTTCGTTGAACTGTGCAGCCAGCGCAAGATCCCGCTGGTCTTCCTGCAGAACATCACCGGCTTCATGGTGGGCCGCAAGTATGAGAACGAAGGCATCGCCCGCCACGGCGCCAAGATGGTGACAGCGGTGGCAACGACTAATGTGCCGAAGGTTACCATGCTGGTCGGCGGCTCGTTCGGTGCTGGCAACTACGGCATGTCGGGCCGTGCCTATCAGCCGCGCTTCCTGTGGACCTGGCCGAACAGCCGGATCTCGGTGATGGGCGGCGAGCAGGCGGCGGGCGTTCTTGCCACTGTGAAACGCGATGCCATCGAGCGACAGGGCGGAGCCTGGAGCGCCGAGGAAGAGGCCGAGTTCAAGCGCCCCACCATCGAGATGTTCGAGGAGCAGAGCCACCCGCTCTATGCCTCGGCGCGGCTTTGGGACGACGGCATCATCGACCCGCGAAAATCCCGCGAGGTGCTGGCCCTGTCGCTGAGCGCTGCTTTGAATGCCCCGATTGAAGACACACGCTTTGGCGTGTTCCGGATGTGAGGTAAGGCAACGATGATCCCCCTCGAAGAGGCCCTCGCAGCATTTCCCGTTGCGCAAAGCTATCGCCCCGGCGATTCATCTGCCTTGAATGCCGAAATCATCGGCCTGATCCGCTCGGGCGCAAAGACCGTCAGCTGCGAGGCTTGGTCGGTCTTCGACGATGGCCTGGAAAGCTTTCCCGAGGCGGGGCGCGTGGATATCGTGTTGAACTGGGACGGAACGGCCGCCTGCGCCACCGAAACCGTGAAGGTGGACAAGGTCCGCTTTTGCGACGTAACGGCAGAGATGGTTCCGCCTCAGGGAGAATTCAAAGACTTGGAGCACTGGCGGGCGGGGTACGAAAGCTACCTGACCCGTACGGGTCGCTTTCACCAAAACGCACCGATGATGGTTGAGACCTTTCGTCTGGTCCGTGATTTCGGAGACCACAAAGATGTTTGACAAGATTCTGATCGCAAACCGGGGCGAGATCGCCTGCCGTGTCATGGAAACCGCCCGCGCCATGGGCGTGAAAACCGTCGCCATTTATTCGGACGCCGACCGCGCGGCGAAACATGTGGCCATGGCGGATGAGGCAGTCCACATCGGCACCGGCTCTGCGCCCGTCGACAGCTACCTTCTGGGGGATGAGATCATCGCCATTGCCAAGGCGACCGGTGCCAAGGCGATCCACCCGGGCTATGGCTTCCTGTCGGAAAACCCCGAGTTCGTGGACGCGGTAGAGGCAGCGGGCCTCGTGTTCATCGGTCCTTCGGCGGATGCGATCCGCAAGATGGGCCTAAAAGACGCGGCCAAGGCGCTGATGGAAGAGGCGGGCGTGCCCGTCGTGCCCGGCTATCACGGCAAGAACCAGGACCCCGAGCATCTGTCGGGCGCTGCCGATACCATCGGCTATCCCGTCCTGATCAAGGCGGTCGCCGGTGGCGGCGGCAAGGGTATGCGTCTGGTCGAGGATCCAAAGGATTTCGACGAGGCGCTGAAAAGCGCGCAGGGCGAAGCCACCACGGCCTTTGGCAACCCGGATGTGCTGATCGAGAAATACATCCAGCAGCCGCGCCATATCGAGGTGCAGGTCTTTGGCGATGGCACCACAGCGGTGCATCTGTTCGAGCGGGACTGTTCTCTCCAGCGTCGTCACCAGAAGGTCATCGAAGAGGCGCCCGCGCCCGGCATGACCGATGAAATGCGCGAGGCCATGGGCCGCGCAGGTGTGCGCGCGGCCGAGGCGATCGGCTATAAAGGCGCCGGTACGGTTGAATTCATCGTCGATGGCTCCAACGGTCTGCGCCCCGACGGGTTCTGGTTCATGGAAATGAACACCCGCCTGCAGGTGGAACACCCGGTGACGGAACTCATTACCGGCGTCGATCTGGTGGAATGGCAGCTGCGCGTGGCATCGGGTGAAAGCCTGCCGAAACAGCAAGGCGAGCTGACGATCACCGGTCACGCCTTTGAAGCGCGCCTTTATGCCGAGGACGTGCCAAAGGGGTTCTTGCCTGCAACCGGCACGCTGACACATCTGCAATTCCCCGCAAGCTGCCGCGCCGACAGTGGCGTGCGGGCAGGGGACACCATCAGCCCCTGGTATGATCCGATGATTTCCAAGGTGATCGTGCATGGCCCCACCCGCGCTGTCTCCCTGTCGCGCCTGTCGCAGGCTTTGGCGGAAACTGAGGTCGGAGGTACGGTGACCAACCTTGCCTTCCTTGGGGCCTTGGCCGCGCATGAGGGCTTCTCTGCGGGCGATGTGGACACTGGCCTGATCGCGCGGGATCTGGATCAGCTGGTGCAGGCACCCGAGATCAAGCCCGAGCACAAGGCCGCCGCAGGGATGCAGGCACTGGGCCTGATCGACACAGGTTGGGACACTGGCTTTACCCTGTGGTCTGACATGCACCGTTCGGTCCATCTTAGCCATCAGGGCGAAGAATTCGAGGCCATGGTCGAGGTGGACGGGCCGGATCGCCAGATCTGGGTGATCGGCGAAGATCAGGTCGTGGCAAACCGTATCGGTGGGGCTTGGGTTCTGGGCAGCGACCGGCTGCCGCCCATGGCGCAGGCTGGGAACACGATCACCGTTTTCGATGGCTACGGGATCCAGTTCGAGGTGATCGATCCGCTGGACCGGGCGTCGGCTGCCGGGGGTGACATGAACTTGATCGAGGCGCCGATGCCGGGTCTGGTCAAGGCGGTCTTCGCCGAAGCAGGCCAGGAGGTGAAGGAAGGTGATCGCCTTGCCATTCTCGAAGCCATGAAAATGGAGCATTCGCTGCTGGCTGCCCGTGATGGCACCGTGGCAGAAGTTCTGGCCGCCGCTGGCGATCAGGTCGAGGCCGGAGCCGCGCTGGTGCGGCTGGAGGATGCCGACGACTGATCGGTTCTCGTGAAGAAACTGCGTTGGCGGCAGAGTGCTGCCAACGCGACTGGATATCGAAGGCAGGATTGCCGGGGAGGGCGCGCCATGACGCAAAGCGTTGAAATCTTCGAAATGGGCCCGCGCGATGGGCTGCAGAATGAAAAACGGGCCATTCCGGTGGCGGAAAAGATCGGGCTGGTGGATTGCCTGTCCCGCGCAGGCTTCCGGCGGATCGAGGTGGCGAGCTTTGTCTCCCCCAAATGGGTGCCGCAGATGGCGGGCAGCGCCGAGGTTCTGGCGGGCATCAAACGCGCGCCCGGGGTCTCTTATGCAGCACTGACCCCCAACATGCGGGGATACGAGGACGCGGTGGCGGCCAAGGCGGATGAAATCGCCGTCTTTGCCTCGGCCTCCGAAGGGTTTTCCAAAGCCAATATCAACGCCAGCATTGCCGAGAGCATCGAGCGCTTCGTGCCCATCCTTGAGGCGGCAAAGAAGATCGACCTGCCGGTGCGGGGCTATGTCTCCTGCGTGACCGATTGCCCCTATGATGGCGCAACCCCGCCGGAAAAGGTGGCAGAAGTGGCTGAGCGGTTGTTTGAACTCGGCTGCTATGAGGTCTCTTTGGGCGACACCATCGGACAGGGGACGCCGGAAACGATCACGAAAATGCTAGGGGCCGTAAAGGCACGAGTGCCTGTCGAGAAACTGGCCGGACATTATCATGACACCGCCGGGCGGGCGATTGCCAATATCGACGCCTCGCTTGCGCAGGGCGTGCGGGTGTTTGATGCCGCCGTCGGCGGGCTGGGCGGTTGTCCCTATGCGCCGGGCGCCGCGGGCAACGTGGCGACGGAAACGGTGCACGCGCATCTTACGGCGTTGGGATATGACACCGGGCTCGATGCGCGGGTTCTGGATGAGGCTGCCGAGGTGGCTCGCGCCATGCGCGGCGTGGTCTGATAGCGCGATTTTAGAAAAGAGAGCGATACGATGTTCAACACGATTACCCTTGAGACCGATGCGCGCGGCGTGGCGACCCTGACCCTGAACCGGCCCGAGAAGCACAACGCCATGTCCGGCGAGATGCTGCTGGAGCTGAAACAGGCCGCACAGGACCTAGCCGCCGATGACAAGGTCCGCGTCGTGGTGCTGACCGGCGCAGGCAAAAGCTTTTGCGCGGGCGGCGATCTTGGCTGGATGCAGGCGCAGATGACGGCCGACGCCGAGACACGCGCGAAAGAGGCGCGGGTGCTGGCGGAAATGCTGATGCTGCTCAACACGCTGCCCAAGCCGCTGATCGGGGCCATTCAGGGCAATGCCTTTGGTGGCGGTGTTGGCATGGCCTCGGTCTGTGACGTGGCGATTGGTGTCGACCATCTGAAGATGGGGCTGACGGAAACCAAACTGGGCCTGATCCCGGCCACCATTGGCCCCTACGTGATTGCCCGCATGGGTGAAGCGCGGGCGCGCCGCGTTTTCATGTCGGCCCGTCTGTTTGGCGCAGCCGAGGCCGTCGATCTGGGGCTGCTCGCCAGAATCGTTCCGGCCGATCAACTGGCCGAAGCGGTCGAGGCAGAGGTCGCCCCCTACATGGCTTGCGCCCCGGGCGCGGTCGCCGCAGCGAAAAAACTGACCCGCGATCTGGGCCCGCGTCTGGACGACGCCACCATCGACCACACCATCAAGGCGCTGGTTGACCGCTGGGAAGGCGGCGAAGCCTCCGAGGGCATCGCGGCGTTCTTCGACAAACGCAAACCCAGCTGGCAGGTCTGAAACGGGTCTGAGAGGGGCCTCAGAGACGGGTTTTAAGGCGGTTTCGCGGCCTTGCCAAAGACCGAGTATTTCCCTCAGGCGCGCCCAAATTTTGGGCGCGCTGTTCTTTTCTTATACATAGAAAAATATGCATATTTGTATGCGTTTGCGGGCTATGTGATGTGCCCGCGCCGCGCTGTTAAAGGAAGCTTTAGCCAAACCAAATGCCTGTGTTGACGGTCGGGGGGCAGGGGAGTAGACACGGCCCCAAGTCAACACGCCAATTGACGGCGCGCGAGAATCCGCGCGCGCGGAAAGGAGCCACTCGTGGAAGAGATGTTGCGGGAATACCTCCCGATCCTGGTGTTTCTGGCCGTCGCTATCGGCCTTGGAATTGTTCTTATTCTGGCAGCAGTTGTGCTCGCCGTACGCAATCCCGACCCGGAAAAAGTAAGTGCTTACGAATGTGGTTTCAACGCCTTCGATGACGCCCGTATGAAATTCGATGTGCGCTTTTACCTGGTGTCGATTCTGTTCATCATTTTCGATCTGGAAATCGCCTTCCTGTTTCCCTGGGCCGTCGGCTTCAAGGACATGAGCGACGCAGGCTTCTGGTCGATGATGGTGTTCCTGGGCGTGCTGACAGCCGGCTTTGCCTATGAATGGAAGAAGGGGGCCCTGGAATGGGAGTGATGACCGGAGCCAATACGGCGGGCGTCGACAAGGAAGTCGTCACCCAGGCCCTGAACGCCGAACTGCAGGACAAAGGCTTCCTGCTGACCTCGGCCGAGGACATCATCAACTGGGCCCGCACAGGGTCGCTGCACTGGATGACCTTTGGTCTGGCCTGCTGCGCCGTTGAGATGATGCATACCTCGATGCCGCGCTACGACGCCGAACGCTTCGGTATCGCGCCGCGCGCCTCTCCGCGTCAGTCGGACGTGATGATCGTCGCGGGCACGCTGACCAACAAGATGGCCCCGGCACTGCGCAAGGTCTACGACCAGATGCCCGAGCCGCGTTACGTGATCTCGATGGGCTCCTGTGCCAACGGCGGTGGGTACTATCACTACAGCTACTCGGTTGTGCGCGGTTGCGACCGCATCGTTCCGGTTGACGTCTATGTGCCCGGCTGCCCGCCGACCGCAGAGGCTCTGCTCTATGGTCTGATGCAGCTGCAGCGCAAAATCCGCCGCACCGGCACCCTGGTCCGCTGATCGGCTTTGGTTGGAGAATTGATGATGACTGAAGCACTGAACGAACTCGGGACCCAGATCGCGGCCAAGCGCCCCGAATGCGTGCTGTCCTGGGATGTGTCCCATGGCGAGCTGAACGTGGACGTGGCGCCTGCGAATATCGCGGCGCTGGTCGACTTTCTGAAAGCGGATGCGACCTGCAAATTTTCCACCCTGGTCGATATTACGGCAGTCGATTACCCCGAGCGGACCAAGCGGTTCGACGTGGTCTATCACTTCCTGTCGATGTATCAGAACCAGCGTATCCGCCTACGGGTTTCCGTACGCGAAGATGAAATGGTCCCCTCGATTGTCGATCTGCACCCCTCGGCCAACTGGTTCGAGCGCGAGGTCTTCGACATGTTCGGGATCCTGTTCACCGGTCACCCCGACCTGCGCCGGATCCTGACGGACTATGGCTTCCGCGGCCATCCGCTGCGCAAGGATTTCCCGACCACCGGCTATACCGAGGTCCGCTATGACGAGGCGCAAAAGCGTGTTGTCTACGAACCCGTAAGCCTGGTTCAGGAATACCGCCAGTTTGACTTCATGTCCCCGTGGGAGGGTGCCGAATACATCCTGCCCGGCGATGAAAAAGAGGGGGCGAAATGATGGACGGCTCCAAAGGTTTCGAAGACGCCCTGACGGGCGAACAGAAGATCCGCAACTTCAACATCAACTTCGGTCCGCAGCACCCGGCGGCGCACGGCGTGCTGCGTCTGGTGCTGGAGCTGGACGGCGAGATCGTTGAACGCTGCGACCCGCACATCGGCCTGTTGCACCGTGGCACCGAAAAGCTGATGGAAAGCCGCACCTACCTGCAGAACCTGCCGTATTTCGACCGCCTCGACTATGTGGCGCCGATGAACCAGGAACACGCATGGTGTCTGGCCATCGAAAAGCTCTGCGGTGTCGAAGTTCCCCGCCGCGCCTCTCTGATCCGGGTGCTCTACTCGGAAATCGGCCGCATCCTGAACCACCTCTTGAACGTCACCACGCAGGCGATGGACGTTGGTGCGCTGACCCCGCCGCTGTGGGGCTTTGAAGAGCGCGAGAAACTGATGATCTTCTACGAGCGCGCCTGCGGTGCCCGCCTTCACGCGGCGTATTTCCGTCCCGGCGGTGTGCATCAGGATCTGCCGGATGAACTGATCGACGATATCGAAGAATGGGCGATCGAATTCCCCAAAGTTCTGGCTGATATCGACGGGCTTCTGACCGAAAACCGCATTTTCAAGCAGCGTAACTGCGACATTGGTGTGGTGAACGAGCAGGAGATCCAGGACTATGGTTTCTCCGGCGTCATGGTGCGTGGCTCCGGCCTTGCATGGGATCTACGCCGTGCGCAGCCCTATGAATGCTATGACGAGTTCGAGTTCCAGATCCCGGTCGGTAAGAATGGCGACTGCTATGATCGCTACCTCGTTCGCATGGAGGAGATGCGCCAGTCGCTGTCGATCATTCGCCAGGCCATCCACAAGCTGCGCGAAGCCACTGGCGATGTGCTGGCCCGTGGCAAGCTGACCCCGCCGAAACGCGGCGACATGAAAACCTCGATGGAAAGCCTGATCCACCACTTCAAGCTTTACACCGAAGGGTTCCACGTGCCCGAGGGCGAAGTCTACGCCGCTGTCGAAGCGCCGAAGGGCGAATTCGGCGTCTATCTTGTGGCGGACGGGAGCAACAAACCCTACCGCGCCAAGCTGCGCGCGCCGGGCTTCCTGCACCTGCAAGCCATGGACCATGTGGCCAAGGGTCACCAACTTGCCGACGTGGCTGCCATCATCGGCACCATGGACGTCGTATTTGGAGAGATTGACCGCTAATGCTTCGTCGTCTGCATCCCGAACAACCCGAAAGCTTTGCCTTCACGCCCGACAACCAGAAGTGGGCCGAAGCGCAACTCACCAAATACCCCGAGGGGCGTCAGGCCTCTGCGGTTATTCCGCTGCTGTGGCGTGCCCAGGAGCAGGAAGGCTGGGTCACCAAGCCCGCGATTGAATATATCGCGGATATGCTGGGCATGGCCTATATCCGCGTTCTTGAAGTTGCCTCCTTTTACTTCATGTTCCAGCTGGTCCCGACCGGATCCGTTGCCCACGTGCAGGTCTGTGGCACCACTTCCTGCATGATCTGCGGCGCCGAGGATCTGATCGCGGTCTGCAAGGAAAAGATTGCGCCGAAGCCGCACACCGTGTCCGCCGATGGCAAGTTCTCCTGGGAAGAGGTGGAATGCCTCGGGTCCTGCACCAACGCGCCGATGGCGCAGATCGGCAAGGATTACTTCGAGGATCTGACCACCGAAAGCTTCACCAAGATCCTCGATGATCTGGCAGCAGGCAATCCGGTTGTTCCGGGGCCGCAGAACGGGCGTTACGCGGCCGAGCCGAAATCGGGCCTGACGTCGCTCACCGAATACGACAGTGGCAAGACGCAGTATAACGCGTCTGTGCAGCTGGCCGTGGATCTGAGCGACAGCGTCAAGCGCATTCAGGGCGATGAAGTTCCGATCTTGACCCCTTGGGTTGGCAAGGACGGCGTCGTCGCTGGCCGCGCTGCCGAAGGTCAGCCTCCGAAGGCGCCCGACGCCGCAAAACCGGCTGCCAAACAGGCTGCCGAGGCAAAGCCCGCACCGAAGAAAGCTCCGGCCAAGAAAGCCGCTGAGCCTGCGTCGCCCGAAGGGGCAGCCGCCAAATCGGTTGAAGAAAGCGCGCCTGAGACGCTGAGCGAAGCCCGCGGTGGCAAGGCCGACGATCTGAAGATGCTGAAGGGCGTTGGTCCCAAGCTGGAAGAGACGCTGAATGAACTCGGTTTCTTCCACTTTGACCAGATCGCCAAATGGACCGAGGCCGAAATCGCATGGGTCGACAGCCGCCTCAAGTTCAAGGGCCGCATCGAACGCGATGGCTGGATTGAGCAATCCAAACAGCTCGCCGCTGGTGAAGAGACCGAGTTCGCCAAGAAGGCCAAGGACGACGGCCGCTACGAAGATTAACCCGTCTTCCGCCTCTGATACCGGGGGCGGAGGAGCAGACATTGGGACCCAATGAGCGCAGAACAGGACAAAGCCATCGCAGCCAAGGGGCGCCATATCGCCCTGGTGATTGCCGGAACCATGCTGGCATGGCTCGCTTTGTCCCTGATCATTGGTCCGGCGATGGGATTGCCGGGCCGTTACGCGCTTCTGTTCGATTTTCTCGCGCTGGCGGGGATGATCTATGCAGGGGTCAACATCGTTCAACTCTGGCGCATGCGTCAGGACAACCAAAGGTAGGCAGACATGCTGAAGGACCAGGACCGGATCTTTACCAACCTGTACGGTATGCATGAGCGGACGCTCAAAGGCGCTCAGGCGCGCGGCCACTGGGATGGCACCGCCGGTCTGATCGAAAAGGGGCGGGACTGGATCATCCAGACAATGAAGGACTCCGGCCTGCGTGGTCGCGGCGGTGCGGGCTTCCCCACCGGCCTGAAATGGTCCTTCATGCCCAAGGAAAGCGACGGTCGCCCGGCCTATCTGGTGATCAACGCGGATGAATCCGAGCCCGGCACCTGTAAAGACCGCGAAATCATGCGCCACGATCCGCATACGCTGATCGAAGGTGCGCTGATTGCCTCTTTCGCGATGAACGCCCACACCTGCTATATCTATCTTCGCGGCGAATACATCCGCGAGCGCGAGGCCCTGCAGGCGGCCATCGACGAATGCTATGACAAGGGTCTTCTGGGCAAGAACGCGGCCGGATCCGGCTGGGACTTTGACGTCTTCCTGCACCACGGTGCCGGTGCCTATATCTGCGGCGAGGAAACCGCTCTGATCGAAAGCCTTGAAGGCAAGAAGGGCATGCCCCGCATGAAGCCACCGTTCCCGGCGGGCGCGGGTCTTTATGGCTGCCCGACCACGGTGAACAACGTCGAATCCATCGCCGTCGTTCCCACCATCCTGCGCCGCGGCGCTGAATGGTTTGCGGGCTTTGGTCGCCCCAACAACGCGGGCACTAAGCTGTTCGCGATCTCGGGGCACGTCAACAACCCCTGCGTCGTCGAAGAGGCGATGTCGATTTCCTTCGAGGAACTGATCGAAAAGCATTGCGGCGGCATTCGCGGCGGCTGGGACAACCTACTTGCGGTGATCCCCGGTGGCTCGTCCGTGCCTTGTGTACGCGGTGAGAACATGCGCGATGCGATCATGGATTTTGATTACCTGCGCGGTGAGCTGGGTTCCGGCCTTGGCACTGCGGCGGTCATCGTGATGGACAAGCAGACCGACATCATCAAGGCGATCTGGCGTCTGTCCAAATTCTACAAGCACGAAAGCTGCGGCCAGTGTACACCCTGCCGCGAAGGCACCGGCTGGATGATGCGCGTGATGGATCGTCTGGTCAAAGGCCAGGCGGAACCGGAAGAAATCGACATGCTGTGGGATGTGACCAAGCAGGTCGAAGGCCACACCATCTGCGCGCTTGGCGACGCGGCGGCCTGGCCGATCCAGGGCCTGATCCGGAACTTCCGCGAAGAGATCGAAGACCGCATCAAGGCGCAAAAGTCGGGCCGCATGGGCGCGATGGCGGCTGAATAATAATAAAAGACAGGCAGATAGCAGATCCCATGATGAGCAATTTTCCCCTCACAATGACATCCAGCCAGGCAGGCGTTTCTGCCCGGGCGGCTGTGCTTTGTCTGGGGGCATGGGGTCTGTGCAGCTACGACGGGGAGGGGGCACGATGAACCGGAAACTGAAATCCGCAGGTGTCCTGTTGCTGTCTGCGGCAGTGCTGGCTGGCTGTGGCAGTTCTTTCAGCGACCGCACGCTTTATGATGGCGTAGCGTTCAAGGCGAAGGCGAAACCGGTGGACAAGAAGGTCACGCGGGCCGATTTCCGCGTTGAGGTCTCCAAGGCGTCGCAATCCTTCAAGGGCGCGCGTATGGCTGCGCATCACGCTGGCGTCACCTATTGCCTGAGTGAAGCCGGTTACGGCACTTCCGACATCATCTGGGACGTGGATCCCTACGACCCCGAGGCCGATCTGCGGCTTGATGGTGATACCGCGATTTTCCACGGGACTTGCGACACGTGACCGGCATGGCCGCATATCCTGGCCCGGCGTTATTGCATAACGACGCAGGCTCCCCGTTTGATTGGCGCTCCGCAAAGAAGGAGAGTCATGTGAAACGGGTTGTTCTGTCATTTGTGTCTGCAGTGGCACTGACGCTGGTACCATCGGCGCTGCTAGCGAAACCTCCATTGCGCTCGGTCGCCGAAATCGAAGAGCCGTTGTTTGCCGTCGCCGTCGCCAAAGAGATCGCCGATCACTGCGACAGCCTCAGTGCGCGGTTCTGGAAGGGCGTCGGAGAGTTGCGGCGCCTGCGCGCGCGGGCCAATGACCTTGGCTATTCGGACACTGAAATCCGCGCCTACATCGGCTCGGACACGGAAAAGGCCCGGATGCGGGCAAAGGGAGAGACGCTGTTTGCAAGCCGTGGCGTCTCATACGGAAAACCGGAATCCTTCTGTGCGTTCGGACGCATGGAAATCAAGAACAACAGCGCGATCGGCGTTTTACTGAGGGCGAAATAGACCATGTCTGACCTCCGCAAGATCAACATTGACGGAACCGAGATTGAGGTGGATGGGGCCATGACCCTGATCCAGGCGTGCGAGGAGGCCGGGGTAGAGATCCCGCGTTTCTGCTATCACGAACGCCTGTCCATCGCCGGCAACTGCCGTATGTGCCTGGTCGAAGTCGTTGGCGGCCCGCCCAAGCCCGCAGCCTCCTGCGCCATGCAGGTCCGCG
Source organism: Phaeobacter sp. CC-HEC084 (assembly GCF_059429255.1). Classification (NCBI taxonomy): domain Bacteria; kingdom Pseudomonadati; phylum Pseudomonadota; class Alphaproteobacteria; order Rhodobacterales; family Roseobacteraceae; genus Phaeobacter; species Phaeobacter sp. CC-HEC084. Next base: position 2,029,206 of record NZ_JCAIJQ010000002.1, on the reverse strand, counting down.
ATCTGCGCCCGGGGCCCGAAGGTCAGGCACCGGTGGTGAAGACCAATTCACCGATGGTGAAGAAGGCACGCGAAGGCGTGATGGAGTTCCTCCTGATCAACCACCCGCTCGATTGCCCGATCTGTGACCAGGGCGGCGAATGCGACCTGCAGGATCAGGCGATGGCCTATGGCGTTGACTTCTCCCGCTTCCGTGAAGCCAAGCGTGCCGTGGATGATCTGGATCTGGGACCGCTGGTCGGCACCGCCATGACCCGCTGCATTTCCTGCACCCGCTGCGTGCGTTTCACCACTGAAGTCGCCGGTATCACCCAGATGGGTCAGACCGGTCGCGGCGAAGATGCGGAGATCACCTCCTACCTGAACGAGACGCTGGATTCGAACCTGCAGGGCAATATCATCGATCTTTGCCCGGTCGGTGCGCTGACTTCGAAACCCTATGCGTTTACCGCCCGCCCCTGGGAGCTGACCAAGACCGAAACCATCGACGTGATGGACGCGCTTGGCTCGAACATCCGCGTGGACACCAAGGGCCGCGAAGTCATGCGGATCCTGCCGCGCAACCATGACGGCGTGAACGAAGAGTGGATCTCTGACAAGACCCGGTTCGTCTGGGACGGTCTGCGTCGCCAGCGTCTGGATAAGCCTTATGTGCGTGTTGATGGCAAACTGCGCCCCGCCACATGGCCCGAGGCGCTGGATGCCGTGGCAACTGCCATGAAGGGCAAGAAAGTTGCCGGTCTGATCGGCGATCTGGTCCCGGTCGAGGCGGCCTTTGCTCTGAAACAACTCGTCGAAGGTCTGGGCGGTTCGGTGGAATGCCGCACCGACAATGCCCGCCTCGCCATTGGCAACCGCTCGGCCTATGTGGGCACTGCGGCGATTGAGGATATCGACGCGGCACAGGCGATCCTGATGGTTGGCACCAACCCGCGCGACGAGGCGCCGGTTCTGAACGCCCGTATCCGCAAGGCCTGGCTGAAGGGCGCCAATGTCGGGCTGATCGGCGCCGCTGCGGATCTGACCTATGATTACGAACACATCGGCACCGACCGCGCTGCATTGGACGCAGCAGTAGCCAACGCCCATGACATTGCCGACAAGGCGCCGGTCATCATCGTGGGGCAGGGCGCCCTGCGTGAGGCGGACGGTCTGGCCGTGATGGCCAAGGTTCAGGAGCTCGCCGCCAAATCCGGCGCCAAGGTTCTGGTGCTGCACACCGCCGCAGCCCGTGTTGGCGCGATGGACATCGGCGCCGTGACCGAAGGTGGCATGGCCGCAGCAATCGATGGCGCCGAGGTGATCTACAACCTGGGCGCGGATGAGGTCGAAATCGATCCGGGTGCCTTCGTTGTCTATCAGGGCAGCCACGGTGACCGCGGCGCACACCGCGCCGACGTGATCCTGCCGGGTGCCGCCTATACCGAAGAAAACGGTCTTTTCGTCAACACCGAAGGGCGGCCGCAGCTGACCTTCCGTGCCGGGTTCGCACCGGGCGAGGCGAAGGAAAACTGGGCCATCCTACGCGCACTCAGCGCCGAGCTGGACGCGAAACTGCCTTACGACTCGCTGGCGCAGCTGCGTCAGGCGATGGTTGGCGAAGTTCCGCATCTGGCGAAAGTGGGTGAGGTTATCGAAAACGAGGTTGCCGCGCTCGAAGGCGAACCGCTGGGCAAGGCCGACTTCCTGCCTGCGGTGAAGGACTTCTACCTGACCAACCCGATTGCACGTGCATCGCAGCTGATGGCCGAACTCTCGGCCGCAGCAAAAGCCCGCAAGACAGACAAGATCGCGGCCGAGTGATCCGCGCGGCGCTCATATCGTCCTTGCTGCTGGGGGCCTGCGCGCAGGTGCCCGGTTCCGGCGCGGCAGACCGGTCCACCCCTGAATACAAAGGGGTCGAGACCAGCCTGCTGAACGGCGATCTGGTGCGTTTCAACGTTGCTATGTCCGGTGCCCGCTCCGAGGCGGACCTGGATGACTATGCCGAATGTGCGGCCGCGCAATATGCGCTGATCCGGGGCTACGGCTTCGCGCGTCATGTGCGCACAAAAATGAAACAAGAGGGTGGCGTTCAGACTGCAGATGCTGTCTACACCATCTCGCCCTCCCTCCCGCGCGGTCTGCGCACCATCGACGCTGAAGTCGTGGTCGCCGACTGTGAGGCAAACGGAATACCCACGGTGTGAGGACCTATGGCTGAATTCTTTAACACCCCAGGCGGCATCGCCATTCTGATACTGGCGCAAGTGCTTGCAGTTGTTGCCTTTGTCATGATTTCGCTTTTGTTCCTCGTCTACGGGGATCGCAAGATCTGGGCGGCGGTGCAGATGCGCCGGGGCCCCAACGTGGTGGGCGTCTACGGCCTGCTGCAATCGGTGGCCGACGCGCTGAAATACGTCGTCAAAGAGGTCGTCATTCCGGCGGGTGCGGACCGCAGCGTCTTCATTCTGGCCCCGCTGACATCCTTCGTGCTGGCGATGATTGCCTGGGCGGTGATCCCGTTCAACGATGGCTGGGTCCTTTCGGATATCAACGTGGCGATCCTGTATGTCTTCGCGGTGTCCAGCCTTGAGGTTTACGGCGTCATCATGGGTGGCTGGGCCTCGAACTCGAAATATCCGTTCCTTGGCTCCCTGCGCTCTGCCGCGCAGATGATCTCTTACGAGGTGTCGATTGGCCTGATCATCGTTGGTGTCATCATCTCGACCGGTTCGATGAACTTCAGCGAGATCGTGCGTGCGCAGGATGGCAACGCGGGTCTGTTCAACTGGTACTGGCTGCCGCACTTCCCGATGGTGTTCCTGTTCTTCATCTCGGCCCTGGCTGAAACCAACCGCCCGCCGTTCGACCTTCCCGAAGCGGAATCCGAACTGGTTGCGGGTTATCAGGTTGAATATTCGGCCACGCCGTTCCTCTTGTTCATGGCCGGTGAATACATTGCCATCTTCCTGATGTGCGCGCTGACCACGCTGCTGTTCTTTGGCGGCTGGCTGTCCCCGATCCCGGGTCTGCCTGATGGCGTCCTTTGGATGGTTGGCAAGATGGCCTTCTTCTTCTTCCTCTTTGCGATGGTAAAGGCGATCACCCCGCGCTACCGCTATGACCAGCTGATGCGCCTTGGCTGGAAGGTCTTCCTTCCCTTCTCGCTGGTCTGGGTGGTTTTTGTCTCCTTCGCTGCAAAATTCGACTGGTTCTGGGGTGCCTTCGCACGCTGGACAACTGGGGGCTGATCATGACGCAGATCGATTACACCCGCGCCGCCAAATACTTCCTGCTGCAGGATTTCTGGCAAGGCATGAAACTGGGCCTGAAGTACTTCTTCGCGCCCAAGGCCACCCTCAATTACCCGCATGAAAAGGGGCCGCTGTCGCCCCGCTTCCGCGGTGAACACGCGCTGCGCCGTTATCCCAACGGCGAAGAACGCTGCATTGCCTGCAAACTTTGCGAGGCGGTCTGTCCCGCGCAGGCGATCACCATCGATGCCGAACCGCGTGAAGACGGCAGCCGCCGCACTACGCGTTACGACATCGACATGACCAAATGCATCTACTGCGGGTTCTGTCAGGAAGCCTGCCCGGTGGATGCCATCGTGGAAGGGCCGAATTTCGAATTCGCCACCGAAACCCGCGAAGAGCTGTTCTACGACAAGGAAAAGCTGCTTTCGAACGGGGAGCGCTGGGAAGCCGAGATCGCCCGCAACCTGGAAATCGACGCCCCGTACCGGTGAATGAGAGATGAGCGAAACCAAGAACCCCTTTGAGGCCATGATGGCCCAGGCCCACGAGATGGCCCGGGCTCTCAATCCCGGCCTTGAGCATTTCTCGCCCAAGGGGTTCGAGGCGCTTTGGCCGACCATGCCCAAAGAGGCGATGGAACTGATGTTCGGCAGGACCGTCAACAAGGACGGTCTGGACGCCAAGACCCGGCTGCTTCTGACGCTGGCCGGGCTGACCATGCAGGGCGCGCAGGCGGATACCGCCGTGCGCCAGACCGTGCGCCACGCACTCGAGGCGGGCGCGAAGAAACAAGAGATCGTTGAAACGATCGGACAGATGTCGGTCTTTGCCGGCATTCCGGCCATGACCCGCGCGCTCGAGCTGGCGCAGGAGGTCCTGGACGACAAAAGGGACGATGAGACATGAGCGTTTTTGCCTTCTACCTCTTCGCCATCAGCGCCATCACCGGCGGGCTGTTCACTGTGATCAGTCGCCAGCCGGTACACTCGGTGCTGTGGCTGATCCTGGCCTTTATTTCCTCGGCCGGGTTGTTCGTGCTGCTGGGGGCGGAGTTCGTCGCCATGCTGCTGGTCATCGTCTACGTGGGGGCGGTCGCTGTTCTGTTCCTCTTCGTGGTGATGATGCTGGATGTGGATTTCGCCGAGCTGAAAGCGGAAATGGCGAGGTACATGCCTGTCGCGCTGCTGATCGGTCTTGTCATCCTGATGCAGTTCGTCATGGCCTATGGCGCCTGGGAAAGCGCGCCGCTGGCATCCGAGCTGCTGGCGCAGCCGACACCGACGGATACCCACAACACCGAGGCGCTTGGCCTCATCATTTATGACCAATATTTCCTTCTGTTCCAGCTGGCGGGCCTGATCCTGCTGGTGGCCATGATCGGCGCCATCGTGCTGACCCTGCGCCATCGCAAGGACGTGAAGCGTCAGGACATCGTCGCACAGATGATGCGTGACCCGGCCAAGGCGATGGAACTCAAGGACATCAAACCGGGGCAGGGGCTGTAAGGCAATGATCGGACTTGAACATTATCTCACCGTCGCGGCGACACTGTTCGTCATCGGCATCTTCGGACTGTTCCTGAACCGCAAGAACGTGATCATCCTGCTGATGAGCATCGAATTGATGCTCCTCGCGGTGAACATCAACCTTGTGGCCTTCTCCAGCTTCCTTGGGGATCTGGTGGGGCAGGTCTTTACCCTGTTCGTGCTGACCGTGGCCGCCGCTGAGGCCGCCATTGGCCTGGCGATCCTGGTTTGCTTCTTCCGCAACCGCGGCACCATCGCCGTGGAAGACATCAACGTGATGAAGGGCTAAAGCGTCATGGAAACCATCCTTCTCTTTGCCCCGCTGGTCGGGGCGGTGATCTGCGGCTTTGGCTGGAAGTTCATCGGCGAAAAGGCCGCCACCATCACGGCGACGGGCCTGCTGTTCTTCTCGGCGGTCCTGTCCTGGATCACCTTCCTGTCCTTTGACGGGACCACGCAGCACATCGAAATCATGCGCTGGATCGAAAGCGGCTCGCTTTCGACCTCCTGGGGCATCCGGCTGGACCGCCTGACTGCGATCATGCTGATCGTGGTGACCACGGTTTCCAGCCTCGTGCACCTCTACTCCTTCGGCTACATGGCCCATGACCCGCAGTGGAAAGACGGCGAAAGCTACAAGCCGCGCTTCTTTGCCTACCTGTCCTTCTTCACCTTCGCGATGCTGATGCTGGTGACCTCGGACAACCTGGTTCAGATGTTCTTTGGCTGGGAAGGCGTCGGCGTTGCCTCCTACCTGCTGATCGGTTTCTACTACCGCAAGCCTTCGGCCAATGCGGCTGCGATGAAAGCCTTCATCGTCAACCGTGTCGGTGACTTTGGTTTTGCGCTGGGTATCTTTGGTCTGTTCTTCCTGACCGACAGCATCAGCTTTAACGACATCTTCGCGGCGACGCCCGAGATTGCCGAAACACAGCTCAGCTTTCTCTGGGGCGAGTGGAACGCGGCAAACCTGATCGCGATCCTGCTGTTCATCGGTGCCATGGGTAAATCGGCGCAGCTGATCCTGCACACCTGGCTGCCGGACGCGATGGAAGGCCCGACGCCTGTGTCGGCGCTGATCCACGCCGCGACCATGGTGACCGCTGGTGTCTTCCTGGTCTGCCGCATGTCGCCGCTGATGGAAGTGGCGCCGCAGGCGACCATGTTCATCACCGTGCTGGGCGCCACGACGGCCTTCTTTGCCGCCACCGTGGGTCTGGTTCAGACCGATATCAAACGCGTCATCGCCTATTCGACCTGTTCGCAGCTTGGCTACATGTTCGTGGCCGCTGGCGTGGGCATGTATTCGGCAGCGATGTTCCACCTGTTCACCCACGCCTTCTTCAAGGCGATGCTGTTCCTTGGCGCGGGCTCCGTGATCCACGCGATGCACCACGAGCAGGACATGACGAACTATGGTGGTCTGCGCAAAAAGATCCCCTACACCTTTGCTGCGATGATGATCGGTACGCTGGCCATCACCGGTGTTGGTATTCCGCTCACGCATTTCGGTTTTGCAGGCTTCCTGTCCAAGGATGCGATCATCGAAAGCGCCTATGCAGGTGGCTCCATGTATGGCTTCTGGCTGCTGGTAATCGCTGCTGCGATGACCTCCTTCTACAGCTGGCGCCTGATCTTCCTGACCTTCTACGGCAAGCCGCGCGGCGACAAGCACACCCATGATCACGCGCATGAAAGCCCGATGGTCATGTTGATCCCGCTGGGCGTTTTGGCTCTGGGTGCGGTGTTCTCCGGCATGATTTGGTACAACAGCTTCTTCGGTCATGCTGACACCGTGGGCAAGTTCTATGGCATTCCCTACGCTGAAGCCTCGGCTGAAGGACACGGTGAAGCCACGGACGACCATGGCGAGGCTGCAAAGGGCGAACATCACTATGTCTTCACCGGCAAGCCGGGCGAGGGCGCGCTTTACTTCGCTCCGGACAACACCGTGCTGGACGATGCGCACAAGGTTCACTGGCTGGTAAAGGTCTCTCCTTTCATCGCGATGATGGGCGGTCTGATCATGGCGCTGTGGTTCTATATCTGGAACCCCTCGCTTCCGGCCCGTCTGGCCGCGAACCAGCGCCCGCTGTACCTGTTCCTCCTGAACAAGTGGTACTTTGACGAGCTGTACGATGCGATCTTTGTCAAACCCGCCCTGGCGATTGGCCGCTTCTTCTGGAAGAAGGGCGACGGCAAGACGGTTGACGGCTTCCTGAACGGTGTGGCCTTGGGCATCGTGCCCTTCTTCACCCGTCTCGCTGGCCGGGCCCAGTCCGGCTTCATCTTTACCTATGCCTTTTGGATGGTGCTGGGCATTGCCGCCCTTGTCACCTGGATGTCGATCGGCGGAGGAGCGCACTGATGGACAACATCCTTTCAATTATCACCTTTATCCCGGCATTTGCGGCGGGCCTGATGGCCCTGTTGCTCCGGGGAGAGGATGAAGCGGGTCAGCGGAACGCCAAATGGATCGCGCTTCTGGCGACAACGATCACCTTCCTGGCGTCGCTCTATATCTACGTTAACTTTGACGCCGCCAACACGGGCTTCCAGTTTGTGGAAGAGGCCGACTGGATCTTTGGTCTGAAGTACAAGATGGGTGTCGATGGTATCTCGGTGCTCTTCGTGCTGCTGACCACATTCGTGATGCCGCTGACCATTCTGGCCAGCTGGAATGTTACCGTCCGCGTCAAGGAATACATGGTGGCCTTCCTGCTGCTTGAAACCCTGATGCTGGGCGTCTTCATGGCGCTGGATCTGGTGCTCTTCTACCTGTTCTTCGAAGCGGGCCTGATCCCGATGTTCCTGATCATCGGTATCTGGGGCGGCAAGGAGCGTATCTACGCCTCCTTCAAGTTCTTCCTCTACACCTTCTTCGGTTCGGTGCTGATGCTGGTGGCCATGGTGGCGATGTACGCTGACGCGGGCACCACCGACATCGAGACCCTGCTGACCCACAGCTTCTCGGCCGCGAGCTTTGACGTGCTGGGTATCCATGTGGTGGGCGGCATGCAGACGCTGATGTTCCTGGCCTTCTTCGCCTCCTTCGCGGTGAAGATGCCGATGTGGCCGGTGCATACCTGGCTGCCGGATGCGCACGTTCAGGCGCCGACCGCAGGCTCGGTCGTGCTGGCAGCGATCATGCTGAAGATGGGCGGCTATGGCTTCCTGCGCTTCTCCCTGCCGATGTTCCCGGTCGGATCGGACGTGATGACTGATCTGGTGCTCTGGATGTCCGCCATCGCGGTTGTCTATACCTCGCTGGTAGCGATGGTGCAGGAGGATATGAAGAAGCTGATCGCCTACTCGTCGGTTGCGCACATGGGTTTTGTGACCATGGGTATCTTTGCGGCCAACCAACAGGGCGTAGACGGTGCGATTTTCCAGATGCTGAGCCACGGCTTCATCTCGGCTGCTCTGTTCCTTTGCGTTGGCGTGATCTACGACCGTATGCATACCCGTGACATCGACGCCTACGGCGGCCTTGTGATCCGGATGCCTGCCTATGCGCTGGTCTTCATGTTCTTCACCATGGGCAACGTCGGCCTGCCGGGCACTTCGGGCTTCATTGGTGAATTCCTGACCCTGATGGGCACCTTCCAGAAGAACACCTGGGTTGCGGCTGTTGCTGCCACCGGCGTGATCTTCTCAGCGGGCTATGCGCTGTGGCTCTATCGCCGGGTGGTCTTTGGCGATCTGATCAAGGAGAGCCTCAAGACCATCAAGGACATGGATGGACGCGAGCGGTTCATCTTTGCGCCGCTGGTGGTGATGACGATCCTGCTGGGCGTCTACCCGTCGCTTGTCACCGATATCATCGGCCCGTCGACCGAGGCTCTGATCTCGAATTTCAACCATTCTCTGGCCGCCGCTGACACCTCGTCGGCGACCCAGATTGCTTCGCACTAAGGGAGCCAAGGCAGATGATCCAAGCTGATCTCTCCGTCGTCCTGCCAGAGATTATTCTGGCTGTTTACGCAATGCTGGCGCTGCTGGCGGCGGTCTACACGGGCAAGGACAAGCTGGCCGCGACGCTGGTCTGGTCCACCGCAGCCCTGATGGTCGCCCTGGCGGTCTGGATCGCAACCGGCGGCAATGGCATGCACGAGGCCTTCGGCGGCATGTTCGTCGATGATGGCTTTGCTCGCTTTGCCAAGGTTCTGGTTCTGATCGGTGCCGCAGCGGTGCTGGTGATGGGACAAGAGTACATGTCGCGCCGCGGCATGCTGCCCTTTGAGTATCCGATCCTGGTTGCGCTTAGCACCGTGGGGATGATGGTCATGGTGTCGGCAGGCGACCTGATGGCGCTTTACATGGGGCTAGAGCTGCAATCGCTGGCGCTTTATGTGGTTGCTGCCCTGCGCCGCGACAGCGTGAAATCGACCGAAGCGGGCCTCAAGTACTTCGTGCTGGGCGCTCTGTCTTCCGGTCTGCTGCTCTATGGCGCCTCGCTGGTCTATGGTTTTGCCGGTACCACGAAATTCGCTGGTATCATTCAGGTGGCAGAGCATAGCCACATGTCGCTGGGCATGCTGTTCGGCCTCGTCTTCCTGATCTCGGGCATGGCGTTCAAGGTCTCGGCCGTTCCGTTCCACATGTGGACCCCGGACGTTTACGAAGGTTCGCCGACGCCGGTTACCGCCTTCTTTGCCACCGCGCCCAAGGTTGCTGCGATGGGTCTGTTCGCACGGGTGCTGCATGATGCATTCGGCGGTGCGGTCACCGACTGGCAGCAGGTCATCGTGGTTCTGTCGGTTCTGTCGATGTTCCTTGGCGCCATTGCCGCCATTGGACAGACCAACATCAAACGCCTGATGGCCTTCTCCTCGGTCGCGCATATGGGTTATGCGATGATCGGTCTCGCAGCGGGCACCGAACAGGGCGTGACCGCGATGCTGGTTTACCTGGCCATCTACGTCACCATGAACATCGGTACCTTCTCCTTCATCCTGATGCTGGAAAAAGACGGCACGCCGGTCACCGATATCAACGCCTTGAACCAGTTCGCATCGCGCGAGCCGGGCAAGGCGCTGGCGGTGCTGATCCTGATGTTCTCGCTGGCCGGTGTTCCGCCGATGCTGGGCTTCTTTGCCAAGCTGGGCGTGTGGCAGGCGGGTGTTGATGCGGGTCTGATGGGGCTGGTCGTGGCCTCGGCAGTCGCCTCGGTCATCGGTGCCTTCTACTACCTGCGGATCGTCTTCTACATGTACTTCGGCTCCGGCGAAGGTGAAGTCGAGATCAAAGGCTCTCCGGTGCTGACGCTGGCGCTGATGGGATCGGCTGCGCTGATGCTGATCGGGGTGGTCTACCAGTTCGGTATCGACGGGGCAGCAGCGGCTGCCGCCGCAACGCTTGTAAATTGATCTGTTGTTCAGACAGTCTCGGAAGGCCCGGTCGCATGACCGGGCCTTTTGTGCGTAAAGGTGGAGGCGTTTGATGACCTGGCCGACGGGATATGGGAAACGGGTTCTGCCCGAGGTGGACAGCACCCTGGACGAGGCAGCGCGGATCGTCGGTGAGCTTCAGGGCCCCGAGTGGATCCTGGCCCTGCGCCAGACCAAGGGACGCGCCCGCCGTGGCCGCGACTGGAAGGATCCCAAGGGAAATTTTGCAGCCACGCTTGTGATCCGTCCTGAAGGTCCGGCCTCGCAGGTGGCGTTGCGCAGTTTCGTGGCCTCGCTGGCGGTCTATGACGCATGCGAGTCCCTGACGGGGCGCAGCGAAGGACTGGCGCTGAAATGGCCCAATGATGTGCTCCTGAACGGTGGCAAGCTGGCCGGTATCCTGTTGGAAAGCGTCGGACAAGGCACAGGTGTTAGCCACCTGTCCATCGGGATCGGGGTGAACCTGATGGAAACCCCGATGAAGGAATGGTTGGAGCCCGGCGCCGTGTGGCCGGTTTCGCTGCTGTCGGAGACCGGTATTCAGGTCGCGCCCGAGGATTTCCTTGAGGCGCTGGCTGCGGCCTTTGCCCGATACGAGGAGCAATTCGTAACCTACGGATTTGAACCGATCCGCACCGCCTGGCTGGCCCGCGCGGCCAAGCTGGGTGAGGTCATCACGGCACGCACCGCAACGTCGGAAACCGAAGGCACGTTCGAAACGGTGGACGCCAGTGGCAACCTTGTCCTAAACACCGCCAAAGGCCGCATTTCGATCCCGGCCGCGGATGTCTATTTCTAGGAAGGACAAGCCCATGCTTCTGGCCGTCGATTGTGGCAATACCAATACCGTCTTCTCGATCTATGACGGAGAGCAGTTCATCGGCATGTGGCGCACCGCCACCGATTGGAAACGCACCGCGGATCAGTATTACGTCTGGCTCAACACGCTGATGCGACTGCAGGGGATCGAGGCGGATATCACCGACATGATCATCTCCTCTACTGTGCCGCGGGTGGTGTTCAACCTCCGTGTTCTGGCGGATCGTTATTTCAACACACGGCCCCTTGTGGTTGGCAAGCCCGATTGCCTGCTGCCGGTCGAAGTACGCGTGGATGAAGGCACCGCCGTGGGGCCGGACCGACTGGTCAATACGGTGGCCGGCTTCGATCACTACGGTGGCAATCTGGTGATGGTGGATTTCGGCACCGCGACCACCTTTGACGTGGTGGCCGAAGATGGTGCCTATGTCGGTGGCGTGATCGCCCCCGGCGTGAACCTTAGTCTTGAGGCTCTGCATCAGGCGGCGGCTGCGCTGCCACATGTGGACATCTCTAAACCGCAAAAAGTCATTGGCACCAATACCGTGGCCTGCATGCAATCTGGCGTGTTCTGGGGCTACGTGGGGCTGGTGCGAGAGATATGCACCCGCATCAAGGAAGAGCGCGGTGTGCCTATGAAAATCATATCAACAGGCGGGCTGGCGCCTTTGTTCCAGCAAACGGCGGATCTGTTTGACGCATTCGAGGACGACCTCACGATGCACGGCCTACAGGTCATCCATAAATACAATAAGGATAACGGTACTCCGAATGAGCACTGAACGATTGATCTATCTGCCCCTTGGCGGGGCAGGTGAAATTGGCATGAACGCCTATGTCTATGGCTATGGTAAACCGGGCAAGGAACGGCTGATCCTGGTGGATCTGGGCGTTGCGTTTCCGGATATGGAGACCAGCCCGGGCGTGGACCTGATCATGCCCGACATCACCTGGCTGAAGGAACGCGTTGACCAGCTTGAGGCGATCTTCATCACCCATGGTCACGAGGACCACATCGGCGCGGTCTCGCATCTTTATGGGGATCTGCGGGTGCCCGTCTACGCGCGCGCCTTTACCGCCAACCTTGCCCGCCGCAAGATGGAAGAGCGCGGCCATGATCCCAAGGTGGTGCAGACCGTATCGGCATGGCCCGAAGTGACCAAGCTCGGCCCCTTCACCGTTGGTGTCGCGCCGATGTCCCACTCCATCCCCGAAAGCGGCGCATTGGTGATCGACAGCCCGGCCGGGCGGATCGTGCACACCGGCGATTTCAAACTGGACCCGAACCCGCTGGTCGGTGAGGCTTTCGATCCGGAGATGTGGACCGAGATCGCCAAGGACGGCGTGCAGGCGATGGTCTGCGATTCCACCAACGTCTTCTCGGCTCATCCGGGGCGCTCTGAATCCGAACTGGCGCCGGAGATTACCAAACTGATCGAGAGCGCAACCGGCATGGTTGCTGCCACCACCTTTGCCTCCAACGTTGCGCGAGTGAAGACCCTTGCCGAGGCGGGCGAGCGGGCAGGGCGGTCCATCGTCCTCTTGGGCCGTGCGATGCTGCGCATGGTTGAGGCCGCCGTGGAAACCGGTGTGCTGAAGGATTTCCCCAAGGTGATCCAGCCTGAGGACGCGCAGGAACTGCCGCGTGACAACGTGATGCTGATCACTACCGGTAGCCAAGGCGAACGCCGGGCGGCAACCGCGCAGATGGCACGCGGTAAGTATCGGGGGCTTGAGCTGAAGGCCGGTGATCTGTTCCTGTTCTCCTCGAAAACCATTCCGGGCAACGAGAAGGGCGTGATCCGCATCATGAACCAGTTCTCGGAGCGCGGCGTCGACGTCGTAGATGACAGCTCGGGCCTGTACCACGTGTCGGGCCATGCCAACCGTCCCGACCTTGAACAGCTGCACGCGCTGGTCAAACCGAAGATCCTGGTGCCGATGCACGGCGAACACCGCCACCTGCGCCAGCACGCGCGCATCGCTGAGGAAAAAGGCTATGCCAGCGTTGTGGCGGTGAACGGCACCATGCTGGATCTTTCCGATGATCAAGGGCCGAAGATCGTCGACTATGTGGACACCGGCCGGACCTATCTGGATGGATCGGTCAAGATCGGCGCGCTGGATGGCATTGTGCGTGACCGGATCCGCATGGCGCTGAACGGCCACGTGGTGATCACGGTGATCCTTGATGAAGAAGACGAACCGCTGGGCGAACCCTGGTGCGACATCAAAGGCCTAGCGGAGACCGGAACATCCGATGCGGCGCTGGCTGAGGTGATCGAAGAGGACCTGAACCAGTTCCTGATGCGCGCCGGTGCCAAGACCCTGCGCGACGATGACAAGCTGGAAGGCGAGTTGCGCCGTGTGGCGCGTCAAACCGCGAACAACGAGATCGGCAAGAAGCCTGAAGTAACAGTGGTGATCAGCCGTATGCGCTGATCCCTACTTGTCAAAGACTGAAAACGAAAACGCCCTGACTGGATAAGTCAGGGCGTTTTTGTGAGCTGTGGTATTCGAAAGTGCGATCAGGCGTGGCGCGGGCGGTGCACCAGTGCGGTGATCTTGTGGACGGCGCCGCCGATGCGTGCCACCACGGCGCGCAGCATGTTGCCCATTGCCGCGCTGCGCATTGCATGGGCACGCTGCTCGATGGCCTGGATGTCCTGTGCGGTGAGCGGGGTGTTGTCGAACTGGGTCATTTAACTTTTCAACCTATGAGATGTGTCTGTCTTGCTTGCGGGTGACATAGTCCCCTGCGGCGGGTTTGACATCCGGTCAAATGATCAATGCCGCCATGCTGCAGGTGCAAAGCAAGTCACCAAACCGCGAATGATCGGTTGGCAGGCGCCGTAGGGGAGAACGAAAAACGGCTGCATCCCATTCAGGATGCAGCCGTCAAAACTGTCAAAGTGGTGATGCGTCAGCTAGCGCGGCGTTCGTCAAAGGACAGCGCAATAAAGCTGGGCATGTGATCGCCCATGCCGACAACCTTGCGGTCGTCGCGGCGGTCCTGCTTGCCTCCACGGCCACCACGCGATTGTTTCGCTGGCTTTTCAGCATTGGCCGATTTGTCGCCAGAGCGGGACTGGGATTTTGGCGCGGTTGCTGTGTCCGTATCCGCGTCTGCTGCCTGATCTGCCTTTGCATCCTTGGGCGCGTCCTGACCCTTGTCCGCCGATTTACCGCGACGGCTGCGGGTCGGCTTGGGCTTGCTTGCGGCGGTATCATCCTTGCCTGCGTCCACGGCATCTTCGGTGGACTTGCGGCTGGGTGCCTTTTTAACAGGGTTTTCCAAGCGGGCGATGGTCTTTTGAACCAGGCTTTCGACTGCATCCAGCGCCTTTTCATCGCGCGGGGTACAGATGGTAATCGCCTTGCCCTCACGGCCGGCGCGGCCGGTGCGGCCAATCCGGTGCACGTAGTCCTCGGCGTGGCCGGGAACGTCGTAGTTGAACACATGGCTGACGCTGGGCACGTCGAGACCGCGCGCAGCCACGTCCGAAGCCACGAGAATGCGCAACTGGCCCTCGCGGAACCCATCAAGGGTTTTGGTCCGCTGGCTTTGGTCCAGGTCTCCGTGGATCGGCGCGGCGTCATAGCCGTATTTCTTCAGCGACTTTGCCACCACATCCACGTCCATCTTGCGGTTGCAGAAGATGATCGCATTGGTCAGCTTTTCGCCTTCCTGATCGATCAGCGCGCGCAGCACTTTGCGCTTTTCGCTGCCTTCGCGATCCTTGCGGGAGGCTTTGAATTCCACAACGGCCTGTTCGATGGTTTCCGAGGTGGTTGCCTGACGGGCAATCTCGATCCGCTCGGGGTTAGACAGGAAGGTGTTGGTAATCCGCTCGATCTCCGGCGCCATGGTGGCCGAGAAGAACAGGGTCTGGCGGGTAAAGGGCGTCAGGCCAAAGATGCGTTCGATATCTGGGATAAAGCCCATATCGAGCATCCGGTCGGCTTCGTCCACCACCATGACCTTGACATCAGAGAGGATCAGCTTGCCGCGTTCGAAATGGTCAAGCAGACGACCGGGCGTTGCGATCAAAACGTCGACGCCCTTGTCGATCAGCTGGTCCTGTTCCTTGAAGCTGACGCCGCCAATCAGCAGGGCCTTGGTCAGTTTCAGGTGCTTGGTGTAGGTGTCGAAGTTTTCAGCAACTTGTGCTGCCAGCTCGCGCGTGGGGCAGAGCACAAGGCTGCGCGGCATCCGCGCACGCGCGCGACCGCGGGCGAGCATCGTGATCATCGGCAGGGTGAAAGAAGCGGTCTTCCCGGTGCCGGTCTGGGCGATCCCCAGAACGTCGCGTCCCTCCAGCGCGGGCGGAATCGCTCCGGCCTGGATCGGGGTGGGGGATTCATACCCGGCTTCCTCAATTGCCTTGAGGACCTTGGGGTTCAAGTTCAGATCGGTGAATTTTGTCATATGCGTCCGTTTTTGCGGACACTGACCAGGCCCGCGCGTGTGTGAGTCAGCCGGTTTCGCAAGGTCATGCGGTTTGGCAGCTTCCGGCTTCGGGGCGGACTTAGCAAAATACGGGTGCACCGTCAATTGAAGCCTGATTTTGCAGGAGAAAACGCGGTTTTTCGCGCTCTTTCGGTGCATATTTGCAGAGTTTATCGCCCTTTAGGCGAATTTTGGAAAATGTTTGGCGCGTTTCTCCGCGAGGCGCAGTTCACGGATTCGCAGGCAGCCTTCCTGCTCAAGCCGCGCTCGCAGTTCCGCGCTGTCGGCGCAGGTCTCCTCAAAAAAACCGCGCAGACCGTCGGTACCCTGTTCCGCTTCGATGGCCGAGAGGAGTTCGTGCAGATTGATACCGCCCTTGTCGCGGGGCCGGGCCGGTTTCAGCTCGGATCGGTAGGAGCCCTGCCTCAGCCGGTAGCTGTAATGCGACAGCCAGCTGTCCCAATCGCGGGCGTGAAGATGGCACAAGTCGACGTCCGGCAGGACCACCTGGCTGGGATTTTCCTCCCCGTCCACGAAGAAATTGTGGATGCGCAGCTTGCCCTCTTCCATGCCAGGACGGACGAAAAGCTTGCCTTGGGTATGGCTGAGAAAGCCGCTGAGCAGATGCTCGCCATAGGTGGGATAAAGCTGCCCGGCCCGGGCACCTCTGTCGCTACCACGGGGGATTTGCGTCTTGAAGGCAGAGCCGTCGCCTCCGGCCAGGCTTTCAATCGGGTACGCGCGCGCGCAGAGAGCCGTTTCGGGCTGGCGCGCCAGCACCTGTGACAAGGGCTCTTTGGACCAGAGGAATTCATCCACATCCATATGGATCAGCCAATCCAGCCCCTTGCTCTGACGTCTGTAGGCGCGGGTGGCATTCAGGGTTTGCCGGACCTGGTGCTTGTCAGGTTTGCCGCCCTTGCGCCGCTGCGCCCAGGAGGCATCATCGCAGTCGAAAACCCGGATCTTCGGGTGCTGCGCCAAGAGATCGCGTGCCTCGGGGCAGGGGGCATCAAGATAGAGGAAAAGCCGATGCGCGCCTGCGTCGAGATGATAGGCGGCAAAGTTCAGCACATCCTTGGCCTGGGCCTTGATGGTGCTGACGATACCCCATGTCTGTGTCGGCGAATGTGTCAGGGCAGCCTCTTAGAACGGCGGTTCAGCAGGACGGCGCAGTCGACGATCGTCTCCAGATCACCGCCGGTCTGGAAACGCGCCCGGGCCATGTTGAACCGCCCGGGCATTGATGTTGTTAGACCATCATTTCCTTGGTCGCGGTCAGTTTCAAGTCTGGATAATCCCGCTCCACCCGGTCGATGTCCCATTGCAGCCGCGTCAGGTAGACGGTGTCGCCGTCATGGTCTGTCGCGATGTGCTGCTTGTTGGCGTTGATGAATTTCTCCACCGCCGGTTTTTCCCCGGAAACCCAGCGGGCCGAGGTAAACTGAGAGGGCTCAAAACGCACCGGCAGGCCGTATTCCATCTCGATCCGGCTTGCGAGCACTTCGAACTGCAAAGCCCCCACAACGCCGACGATGAAGCCGGAGCCGAAGGAGGGTTTGAAGACCTTGGCGGCGCCTTCCTCTGCGAATTGCATCAGCGCCTTTTCCAGATGCTTCGCTTTCATCGGATCGCCCGCGCGCACGGTCTGCAGCAGTTCCGGCGCAAAAGACGGGATACCGGTGGCGCGCAGGGCCTCGCCCTCGGTCAGCGTATCGCCAATGCGCAGCTGGCCGTGGTTCGGAATACCAATGATATCGCCCGCCCAGGCCTCTTCCGCCAGTTCCCGGTCCGAAGCCAGGAACAGCACGGGGTTCGAGATCGCCATGGGCTTCTTGGTGCGCACGTGGGTCAGCTTCATGCCGCGTTTGAAATGGCCCGAGGCCATGCGCACGAAGGCGACGCGGTCGCGGTGCTTGGGGTCCATATTGGCCTGTACCTTGAAGACGAAGCCGACGACCTTCTTTTCCTCCGGACAGACCTGGCGCGGGCTGGCTTTTTGCGGCTGCGGCTCGGGGCCGTATCGGCCGATCCCATCCATCAACTCCTTCACCCCGAAGGAGTTGATCGCAGAGCCGAACCAGATCGGGGTCATATGACCCTCCAGCACCGATTGCGGGTCAAGGGTCGGCAACAGCTCCTTGGCCATCTCCACCTCTTCCAGGAACTTCTCAAGCAGATGCGCAGGCACGTGTTCTGCCAGTTTCGGATCGTCCAGCCCTTCGATCGAGATGCTCTCGGCAACCTTGTTGCGGTCGGCGCGGTCCATCAGCTCCAGCCGGTCGCGCAACAGGTCATAGCAACCGATGAAATCGCGCCCGACTCCGATGGGCCAGCTGGCGGGGGTCACGTCAATCGCCAGCATTTCCTGGATTTCGTCAATGATCTCAAACGTGTCGCGGCTTTCCCGGTCCATCTTGTTACAGAAGGTCAGGATCGGCAGATCGCGCAGGCGGCAGACTTCGAACAGTTTCTGCGTCTGGCTCTCGACACCTTTGGCGCCGTCGATCACCATCACCGCCGCATCCACCGCCGTCAGCGTCCGGTAGGTGTCTTCGGAAAAGTCCGAGTGGCCGGGGGTGTCCACCAGATTGAAGCGGAAACCGTCGAAATCGAACGACATGGCCGAGGCCGAAACGGAGATGCCCCGGTCCTTTTCCATCTGCATGAAGTCCGAGCGCGTGCGCCGCGCTTCGCCCTTGGCGCGCACCTGACCGGCCATCTGGATCGCGCCGCCATAGAGCAGGAATTTCTCGGTCAGAGTGGTCTTGCCCGCATCCGGGTGCGAGATGATCGCAAAGGTGCGGCGCCGCGCGATTTCGGGCGGCAGTTCAGGGCGGTTTGTGACGGAATCCAGCATGAGCGCGCGTATATCAGGATTGCGGGTCGAGGCAAGAAAAACAGGCGGCACCCCCCGTACAGCCCCCGTGCACCCCCTGTACACCGGGCGTACACCGGGCCGCCGCATCCGCCCAGCCCCCGCGCTTGGCCGTTGCGCCGAACGCGCGCGCCGCGTCCGGGCCAGGTTTACCCAAATGCCCGATGCTGAAGGCCCAGACGGAAATAAACCAAGCCAACAGTCCACAGCCGATGCCCAGCCGCAAACACTACTTCTCTGAAATGCAGCAAGAGCTGGAAGAGCTGCAAATGGCCATGCGCAAGGAGTGGCTGGGCAACAGCCTGCCCGAGGACTGGCACGGTATGGACAGCTGGCAGCGCCTCAACCGGCCAAAGACGCGGGTGACGATCCGTCTGGACGCCGACATGGTGCGCTGGTTCCGCAAGCTGGGCCCCAACTACAGCCGCCGCATCAACGCGGTGCTGCGCATCTACTGGATGGCGCTGCTATCGGGCCACATCCAGGCGCATGAGAGGGACGACACCATCCTGCGCATCGCGCTGAATGCGCAACGCAGGCAGAGAGAGGAGCGCGAAGAGAGGGAGAGGCGCAGAGAGTGAGGGGCGGCAGGCAGCCCAAACTTGCCGTTCTGATGTGACGCGCTGTTTCGAATACCGCATGTGTGAGGTTTCCCAACCTCTCCAGCGAAAGCGGACCTTCAAATTAGTGCGGGTGTTGATGCGGCAAGCTGAGTTTGCGACATTTATGTGCGGAAAGCGCAACTACCTTCCCTCTTTAATCAGAACCCTGAGCGGTTTCATCCAAGACGCGGCGCGCATTGAACATCGCACGGAAAGTCATGGTTTGCTTGTAAACGTCATGAGCGCGCGCCCCATCCAGCTGAAGCAGAGTGGTCAATAAGGCCTCGGCGAACCTACGCCTTCCCTTAATTTCACCAACTGGCGCTCCGCAGTGGCGGATAACTGCCTCAACATCCTTGGAACTCACCTTGAAATTGAGTTGATGGGCGGCTTTGTTTCGCAGCTTGTTTATTTGGCGAAGCGCGTCAAACAAGCGCTTGTCGATCAATCCCAGAGAGTAAATCAGGTCCACTTTCTGAGCAAATGCCCATCGCTCGACGTCAATAGAAGCGTGGGCCACAAACTGCTGCGATAGGAATACGCTAAGCGTATGATCGAGGGCCAAGTGAGCAGTAAGAAGTTGAATAGCGTGATTATTCAAGCGCAAACGCTTGGCTAAATCCTTCAGGTCAAAGCAATAAACTTCACATAGCTTTCTCACATCCTGCTCGGAAGCCTCAAGAATGTCACTAAAACCCGCTGCCTCAACCTCCTTTAGAATATTTTCAACAACTGGTTTCAATGAGGTTTTCCTTTACAGCAATCTTATCCCCCTATACGGGACTATGGATATGTGAAGGACAACCCCAGAAACAACTGATACACGATAGCGATCACCATTGTTCTGAGTATCGCCATCGATAATCTTGACCTAGCCCAGATGGAGCAGAGCAGCTTATTCCCCAACAGTGTGGCTGCATTTTCACGAAGCTAACCACACACGCTCTTTTGCGGACTGAAGTACATCAATAGCGCCGTGTCATAAGGCGGATCGCGGCTTCTTGCGGCCCCCATCTAAACGAGAATGTGTCCGACACATCAAACCAGCCAGCACCGTCACCCGCGCCATGATTTGCCCCCATACAAGAACATTGGCAGTCGTGGCCTACAGCGTTTCGACATGCTGGCGCGCATTTCTCCATTTCACGGAAAGGCTGGACAACATAGACTCGCCCATAGCGGTTTAATGCTCCATCTACGAAGCGATTGAGCCAGCTCACAGGTAGCTTCCAGGATTTCTCTACATGGTCGAAGAGTATTGCGGGCCTGCGATTGCCAGTCGCCAAGCTATTAAGCCATTTACGGTTGTCAGCGCGGTACGGGAGGCGGGCCGTGAGCTTGTCACCTTTTAAGCCTGAGCGAACGACTATGGGTATGTCAGGCTGGGCCCATTCGCGTAGAATTGACGGCGGGATTTTTGAAGTGTCCAAAAGTCTATCGTCCTAAAAAGTGTTCTGAAAAGCAAAATAGAATTCAGGGGACCGCCGGTAAGCAGTCCCCTGACCCCGTCCTAGACGAAGAAGCTCGCAAGCCAGATCAGAGCGGTTAGGCTCAGAGCGATCTCGCAGCGATATTCATCGCCGTTAGACTTACTGGCTTGGAATGTCACACCTATCTTCATGGTGATCCTCCCATTTATAGCCGCGCTTGGCCCTTAGAGTAGTCGGTCTAAGACGCGGTTAAACCAGCTGCCGAGTTTGCCATTTGGGTATAGTTGGCTGGAGGTTCCCGGCGGCTCCGACTATTTCGGTACAGCTTTGTAGCCGCTTAAGTTGAAACTGGATAACATAGGGAGGTCTTTCAAGTGGAAAAGCGCGATCGAAGCTACACGTAGTGAAATTGCAACATTCTCCGGCAAGGATCATATGTGGAGATAGGCTCACTGATCCGTGTTTCATAAGATCGCCACGATCAAACACTGCGCTGTTCAGGAATAGCCGCTTTGGAGAAATCGGAGGGCTCATTTCGTGAGGTCATGACAGTCGACTTTGGATTGTTCGCCCAACCTTGCAAAGGGCGCTATCTGCGCATAGCTGACCATGCCGGACGGCTACCGCAGCGACGCCCGCTTCAGCAGCTCCACTAGATCCGGCCGGTCCAACAGCGGGCTTGGCACGTCCAGCCCGTGGCTGTCGCGGCGCTGGGGCGGGATGGACCCGTCTGCGATCCGCTGCAGCAGCCCCGGGGGCAGGGCGGGTTCGGTCACCGGGTCCAGGAACAGGCTTTCGGCGGCGATGCCCTCGGCATAGACGATGTGATGGCGGTCAAACAGCAGCTGGAAATAATCCACGAAGCCGCCGTCCTGCACCACCACGCTGTCTCCGTTCACCAGATGGCGGGCGGCGACCAGCAATTCGGGCGTGCCCGCTCCCAGCGCATCGTGACGCTGGTAGACCATCAGCCGGTGATCGGGGCTGACCAGCAGGTCGCGGGCGTTGTTGAGCGTACCCTTGCGGATCAGGATCGGGGCCATGGCGCCGGTGGCGCGGCTGGTGGTCTGGCCGATCCAGCGCAACTCCTGCACGCCATCATCGCGGGTCAGGATGCGGTCCCCGGGGCGCAGATCCTCGATGGGCTTCTGGGCGCCGGTGGCGAGGGTGATATGAGTGCCCCGGGTAAAGGCGATCGAGGCCATCTGCGCCAGCCGCGCCCGGGCCGGGGCGCGCTCGGCCTTCAGCAGGGTATATCCGGTCTGCGGCATCAGCGGCGCCATCGGCACCAGGTAGATCGCGGCGATCAGCCCTTCGGCATCGACCTCCACCATCACCAGCGCATCCACATTGGGACCGGCCTCGGCCATCAGGGTGAGCGCGCAGTCAAGATGCAGCGCGGCGCCGGGCTGGCCCAGCTCGCTGTCCTCGGCGAGGGTGAAACTGCCATCACTGCCGCTGGCCACTGACAGGCGTCGCGGTGCTGTGGCGCCTGGGGCGAGCATATAGACATCGTCCAGCACCAGATCCTCCAGCACCCCCAGCGGATCCCCCATATTGGCGCCGGTCTCCACCAAAAAGGCGGCGGCGGCATGGGCCGGAATGGATCGGATCGCGGTGCGGTCGGCTGTCACGGTATGGCTCGTCTGTGCAAAGAAGGGGCGGCGCGGGCGCCAGCGGCTGGTGTAACCTATCCGGGAAATATGGCACGAAACGGACCACAACGGACAGAATTTCTGACCCGTGATCACGTCATAGATGATCATGGCGGGGGCGGGAAGGCTGGTCAACGGCGGGCGCAGAGTGCACAGTCTGCGCCGGAAACGAAGAATCCCGATGGAGGACGAACATGGAACTGGGAATTGCAGGCAAGCGCGCATTGGTCTGTGCCAGCAGCAAGGGTCTGGGGCTTGGCTGTGCCGAGGCGCTGGCCGAAGCCGGGGTCAATCTGGTGATGAACGCACGCGGAGAAGAGGCGCTGCTGGCGGCGGCGCAGACCATCCGCGATACCTATGGCGTCGAGGTTGAGACCGTGGTGGCAGACGTGACGACCGCCGAAGGCCAGCAAAAGGTGCTGGAGGCCGCAGGCGCGGCCGACATTCTGGTCACCAACGCAGGCGGCCCGCCCCCCGGCATGTGGTCGGACTGGGAGCGCGACGATTTCATCAAGGCGCTGGATGCCAATATGCTGGCGCCGATTGCGCTGATGAAGGCGCTGCTGCCCGGCATGATGGAGCGCGGCTGGGGCCGGGTGGTCAATATCACCTCGCAATCGGTGAAGGCACCGATCGCAGTGCTGGGCCTGTCGAATTCGGCCCGTGCCGGTCTCACCGGCTATGTTGCGGGCACCTCGCGGCAGGTCGCAGGCAGCGGTGTCACCATCAACAACCTGCTGCCGGGCATTCACGCAACCGACCGTGCTGTGTCGCTGGACACCGGCGTGGCCGGGCAAAAGGGCATTTCCATCGAAGAGGCCAAGTCCCAGCGTGAGGCGACCATTCCGGCGGGCCGCTATGGCACCCGGCAGGAATTCGGCGCGGCCTGTGCCTTCCTCTGCTCGCAGCATGCGGGCTTTATCGTGGGGCAAAACATCCTGCTGGATGGCGGCGCCACCAATATGACGCTGTAAGGCGGTGGCCAGTGGTTTTTCCCTGAAGGACCAGCTGTTTAATCCGGAAAAGACCCGCTATCTGGCGGGTCTTTTTGCGGCCTGTGACCCCGGTTTCGACGCGCCGGGGTTCGAGGCGCAGGTGAACGCCCGCCTGCCGGAACTGGAGCTGAAACAGCGGATCGACTGGATCGCCGAGGTTCTGGGGCTGCATTACGCTGCGCCCTTGCCCGAGGTGGCGCCACTGCTGCGCGCGGCCCTGCCGCCGCCGCTGGACCCCGGCAAAAACGACGATGATTTCGGCGATTTCATCTTTGCCCCCTTGGGCGAATTCGTAGTGTCCAAGGGGCTGGAAGCGCACCCGGATCTATCACTGGATCTGCTGGAGGCGCTGACACAGCGGTTCTCCATGGAATTCGCCATTCGACCCTTCCTGAACCGCTGGCCGGATTTGACGCTGGAACGGATGCAGGACTGGGCCGGGCACGACCATTACCACGTGCGGCGGCTGGTCAGCGAGGGCACGCGCCCGCGTCTGCCCTGGGGTCTTGGGATCGGGCTTGATCTGCGGGCGCCGCTGCCGCTGCTGGACCAGCTGCACGGGGATGGTACGCGCTTTGTCACCCGCTCGGTCGCCAACCACCTGAACGACATCGCCAAGAAAGAGCCGGATCTGGTGGTTGAGACGCTGCGCCGCTGGGGGGAGGCCGGACAACAGATGGGCAAGGAAATGGATTGGATCACCCGCCACGCCTGCCGTGGACTGGTGAAGGCAGGGCACCCGGGCGCGCTGGGCCTTCTGGGATATGATCCGGAGGCGCCGGTGGAGGCCAGGATCACGCTGCAAAGCACAGGGGTGCCCATCGGCGATGCGCTGAACTTCACGGTCGATCTGGCGGGGCCAGCGGAGCAGCCGGTGCTGGTCGATTACCGGCTGCATTTTCAGCGCCCCGGCGGCAAAGCCTCGGCCAAGGTGTTCA
The DNA here is from genome assembly GCF_059429255.1 of Phaeobacter sp. CC-HEC084. Lineage (NCBI taxonomy): Bacteria > Pseudomonadati > Pseudomonadota > Alphaproteobacteria > Rhodobacterales > Roseobacteraceae > Phaeobacter > Phaeobacter sp. CC-HEC084. The sequence goes on along the minus strand of NZ_JCAIJQ010000002.1, from coordinate 2,005,285 downwards.
AGCTGAAACAGGCAAAACTGGTGCGCGGTGCCTTGAAACTGGAGAAGACGCATAAGCTGAAAGGCGATGCCACGACCTTCAAACTGGTGCCCGGGCCGCATCGGCTGGAGCTGCTGGTCAATGGCAATGTGCGGGCAGAGGCTGCGTTCGACCTGTTGCCAGCGGGGGAGTAACTGCCAACAGCCAGGAACGATGGAATATCCGGCGCCCGGGAGGCCGAGGGTGCCTGTTTTGCGCGCAGGTTACCCGGCTCCTCCCTGACACCGCTTCACATTCCTGTGGGCAATATGGTGCGGTAAGGGCCTGCCTGCTACGCCAAGCCCATCAAAACGGGGATAACGATCATGCAGGCCATCGCCATAACCACCATCTTTGCCGCTATCATATTGCTCAGCCTCTTCTATGCGCCGCGCAAGGCCACGGTGGGCGGGTTCTTCGGCGGTCAGTCTGACCGGGGAGAGGCGCCGACCCTGTGGACGCTGGTGTTGTCGCAGGTGACCACATGGATTTTCGCGCGCTCGCTGATGAACGCGGCGATCCTGGGTTTTTACTACGGCATCGCGGGAACTCTGGCCTATGCGGCCTATTACGGCTCCTTTCTGACCGGCGGCTATATCGTTGGCCGGATGCGCGCACAGGGTGCGACATCGGTGCAATCCTGGCTGGCGGAGCGTTTCGGCGCCACGGGCACCACCGCCTATAATCTGGTGATCGCACTGCGCCTGTTGTCCGAAGTTTTTGCCAACCTGCTGGTCGTCGGGCTGATCTTTGCCGCCGCCCTGCCGGATGTGGCAGGGGCCGAGACAACCGCCATCCTGGTGGTCGGTGTGCTGGCGCTGGCCTATTCCGCATGGGGCGGGCTGTCGGCGGCGCTGCGCACCGATGTGATCCAGATGTCGCTTTTCCTCGTGGTCTTTGGCGCCGCCTTTGTGGCGCTGATCCTGCGCCCGGGCTTTGAGATTTCTGCGGTGATGACCGCACCGGGGGCGGCGGGCGCCCACAACGGCTGGGTGCTGCTGGTGGTTGCCGCGCTGCAGGTCTTCTCTTACCCGGTGCATGATCCGGTGATGATGGACCGCGGCTTTCTTGCCGATCCCGCAACCACCCGCAAAAGCTTTTTGCATGCCTTCTGGATTTCGGCGCTTTGCATCATCGCCTTTGGCTTTTTCGGCATTCAGGCTTCCCTTGAGGGCGCGGAATACGAAGGCCAGCTGTTGGGGACATGGGCGACTATGCTGCCGGGCTGGGTTTTCGTCATGCTGATCGTGTCGCTGCTGGTTTCGGCGCTGTCCACGCTTGATTCCGCGCTCAGCTCGGCCGCGCGTCTGGTGGTCGAAGAACTGCGCCTTGCGCCGCGCAGCCTGATGGGCGGCCGCATCGCCATCGTGGTCTTTGCCGCTGCTGGTGGCGCGCTGACGCTTTGGGGCAACAAGACGCTGTTTGATGCCGTGGCTGTATCCGGTACCGCCTCGATGTTCCTGACCCCGGTGCTGGTGGCGGGACTTCTCGGTAAACGTCAGGTGGCAATCTGGGCCTATCTGGTCAGCTTTGGCTCTGCCATACTTGGCGCGGCGGCCTATATGTTCCGCGATGCACCGGGCATCTCGGCGCTGCTTTATGATGGGCACAAATACGAGCAGCTTTTGCAGATCTGCGTGATCGTGCTGGTGGTCGGCTTTGCCGCAGTGGCACGCGGCAGCCGCAGGGTTGAAGCCTGACAGGGGGGCTGCTACATCTGCGCCAAACCCGATGGAAAGCGTCGGAAACAGCCCCGAGGCCGCATGAACACTGCCCCTGCCGAAATGCTCAGCACCATGGCCCCGCCACGGCTGGAAATCCGCAATATCAAGCGGTTCTTCGACGGGCGCCCGGTGGTCGACGATGTGTCCCTGCAAATTCAGGCGGGACAGGTGACCTGCCTGCTGGGCCCGTCAGGCTGCGGTAAATCCACCACTCTGCGCATGATCGCCGGGGTGGAGATGCAGGACGAGGGTGAAATCTATGTCGATGGCAAGCTGATCTGCGACACGGTGTTCCGTGTGCCGCCCGAGCGGCGCGAGATCGGCCTGATGTTTCAGGACTTTGCCCTGTTCCCGCACCTGAGCGTCGCGGATAACGTCGCCTTTGGTCTGAAAGGGCCGAAAGATCAGAAACGCGCCCGGGTCGAGGAGCTGCTCGCCAAGGTGTCGCTGTCGAAATACATCGACGATTACCCGCACCAGCTGTCGGGCGGCGAACAACAGCGCGTGGCGCTGGCCCGCGCCCTGGCGCCGCGTCCGCGTATCATGCTGATGGATGAGCCGTTTTCGGGCCTTGATAACCGTCTGCGCGATGGCATCCGCGACGAGACGCTGACGCTCTTGCGCGAAGAGGACACGGCAGTCCTTCTGGTGACGCACGAGCCGGAAGAAGCCATGCGCATGGCCGATGAGATCGCCCTGATGCGGGGCGGGCGGATCGTTCAGCAGGGCGCGCCCTATAACGTCTATACCCGCCCGGTCGATAAGGCGGCGGTGGCTTTTTTCAGCGACGTCAACGTTCTGGATGCACAGGTGAACGGCGCGCTGGCGCAGACGCCATTCGGCCAGTTCCTGGCACCTGGTGTGCCCGATGGCACGGATGTGGAGATCGTCTTTCGCCCGCAGCACGTGCGCATTGATTTCGACCGCGCGGGCAAAGGTCCCTTGCCGACCCCCAGCGACGGCGTCCCGGCGCGCGGCGTGGTCGAACGGGCGCGCTTTCTTGGCCATGAAAGCCTGGTCGAGTTCCGCATGGATTTTGACGGATCGCTCCTGAAGGTGACGGTACCTAACGTGTTCCTGCCCGAAGTGGGCCGCGTCCTCTGGCTCACCGTGCCGCGCAACCGGTGTTTCGTCTTCCCAAAGGGGTAGGGAACCACTCCGTCCTTGGCGTTATGTCGGTGCACCGTCGTATTGCGGGGCATCGTCGCAAATCTCGTACCAATCGGCCTTGTCAGCGACGAACTCGTGAAACTGGTTGCTGACGCCGATATCGCCATTCAGCGCGCTTGCCGCGATTGCGATACGCTCGTCCTCGGCCAGGATTTCCCCCAGCGAGGTGCCGCAGATCTTGCAGAAACAGCGGATGAATTTGAAGGGCGGCTCAGGCGTGTAGGTGGTGACCTGATCCTTGCCCTTGATCCATTGCACGTCTCCGGGCCGCACAAGCACGATGGCGCTGGTGCCGACCTTGCGGCAGCGGGAGCAATGGCAGGTACCCATAATCGGCGGCTGCACGGTCAGTTGAAATTGTACCGCGCCGCAACAGCAGCTTCCCTTAACCATGTGATGTGCCTTCCTGCGTGATCAATTGGACAAACGCTAGGGGAGCAGCTGCAAGGCTGCAATATATGGGCGGACGGGGCAGAGGTGACTTTCCCGTGAAGCGCGCGCATCGGCGGGCCGAGCCACCCCACGGGGTGACGTCTTGAACCGATGTTTCTGCCGTTGTCTTATACTCGGGCACGGGAGGCACAGAACATGCCGGAAGAGCCAGAGACCGAACCAGAGATCCCGCCTTGGGTCGCCAGAAATTTGCGTGGGGTGCGCCTGATTGCCCATCTCACTTGGCTGGGAGGCCTTGGGGCGATCTATGCAACAGGGGGGCTGGTCTGGATCACGCTGCAGAACGCCGGGGTGTCCATGGTGTCCTGGTCGCGGGGCGTGTCCCTGTTCATACCCGTCGCGTTGTTTCACGCCGTGCCGCTGATCGTGCTCGCCCTTGTGGAGATTTCGGCCTGCAAGGCGGCAATCCGCGGGCGCAAAAGCAAGTGGCGAGAGTATGTCCTCGCGGTGCTGGTGCCCGCTGTTTCGGTTGCCGAGCCAAAGGATGCGGGCAGGCTATGGGCTGCGCTTTCGGGCGCTGGCCTGCTGTCGGTCGTCTGGGTTTGCTATTCGCTGTTCTCCCTTGCCTCCTATCAGGGGCCGGGCGGCTTTGCCGAGGCGGTGATCATGACGCTTGCCCTGTTTCCGCTGACCCTTGGCGCGCTGATGTTGCATGTTGCGCTGGCTGCGGCCATCGGCGGGGCGCTGGGCAGCGGTATCTATGTGCTTGTCCGCCGCCGCCGCCAAAAGCAGGACAAAGGTGAGTAATCAGCTCTCCTGTTTGTCGCGGTAGGGATCGTAATCCGACAGCCGCTTGCCCGGCTCATCGACGAACAACTCGGGCAGGGCGGTGGCCTCTTCGATCAGATCGACGCGGAAGACACGGAAATCCTCACGCGCTTCGCACCAGGCGGTGAGGGTCCAGACACGGCCCCAGTATTCCATGTGCAGCGGGCGGATTTTGCGCCGGGTCATTTCGCCATCGATGCGGCGATAGGTGATCTGCAACTTCTGGCGCGCCTTGATCGCTGCCCGCAGGGTGGGCATCTGGGCAAAGCCCCGCGCCGCATCGGCAAAGGGGTAGACGGCGAATTTCCAGGCATCCGCCTCGGCGATGGTCTCGGCAGGCAGCACCGCGTCCACCTTGGCCGCCAGTGACTGCGCGGCGGATTTAAGGTCCGGATCGGCGGCCTCGGCGACGATGGCCATGCCGAGGTTCAGCGCCTCCAGCTCTTCCGGGGTCAGTGTGAGGGGCGGCAGGGTGATCGCTTCGCGCACCATATAGCCGACGCCGCGCTCCCCTTCGACCGGCACGCCTGAGGCGACTAGCGTGTCCATGTCGCGGTATATGGTGCGGGTGGAAACCTCCAGCCGCGCCGCGATGTCCTGCGCGCGGTGCAACTTCCCGTCGCGCAGGATCTGGATGATTTCAAAAAGGCGGTCGGTGCGGCGCATGATCCTAGCCTTGGCCCGCGCCGCACCGTTAGGTCAAGCCGCCATCTGCCACAGGATGTCTTCATGGCGCATGTCGATGCTGCCGGGCTCAATCGCCTGCATCAGCGCCGCGGCAAAGGGCTGCTTGGGAAAGGCCTCTGCCGCCGCCATGGCCGCCGCGTGATCGCGCCAGACCACGTGATCGCTCCAGCGGCCATCGGCGCCGCAGCTGAGGCGGCGGAACATGAACCCTGGCTGCGCCCGCACAAAGGCTTCGCTTTGCTGGCTGATCTCGACAAAGGCCGCCGGGGTGATTCCGTTCGCCAGGGTGAAGGTAACGATTTCGGCAACCGGAGTGGTCTGGGTGTCTGTCATATCGGTGTCTCCTTATTGATGTGACAGGCTGGACCTAGCAGGGAGCAACTGACATAAACCTGTCAGTTGTGTTTGGGCGGATGCGGATTTCAGTGATTTTTGCCCTGCCTGAGCCCCCCGACAGCCTGCCAGATCTATCCGGCAGCGCGGCGCGTCCGTAAAAATGGGGATGACAGACAAAACCGGCGCGGATGGGCACCGGACAAGAAGGAGACACTCACATGCTTAACAATATCGGCCTTCCGGGCATTCTGCTGATCGCCGTCGTGGTTCTGGTCCTGTTTGGCCGCGGCAAGATTTCCTCGCTGATGGGCGAAGTCGGCAAAGGCATCACCGCCTTCAAGAAAGGCGTGAAAGACAGCACCGAGGAACTGGAGCAGGACGCTGCTGCCGACGCCAAGGACATCACCCCCGAGACCGAAAAAGACAAGGCGTAATCCGCCATGTTCGATCTTGGGTGGACCGAACTCATGGTGGTCGGGATCGTTGCGCTGATCGTGGTCGGTCCCAAGGATCTGCCCGTGCTGTTCCGCAACGTCGGCCGCTTCGTGGGCAAGGCCAAGGGCATGGCCCGTGAATTCAGCCGCGCGATGAATGACGCCGCCGATGAGGCGGGCGTCAAGGATATGGCGCAGGGGCTGAAGGCAGCGACCAATCCAGTTGGCACGGCCATGGACGGTGTCAAAGAGGCGGCGCAGGATATGGCCAAATCGATTGACCCGACCAAATTCGATCCGGACAGCGAAACCGGAAAGCTGGCCGCCGAACGCGCCGCTGATGCCAAGAAGATCCAGGAGGCCACCGCCCGCGCCGCATCTGACCGCCAGGCTCGTGAGGCCGAAGAGGCCGCAGCGGCAGCGGAGGCGGCCAAGGCAGGTGCCGGGGAGCCGGATCAAGACAAAGAGACCAAATCATGAGTCAAACGGATGATATCGAGGACTCCACGGCGCCGCTGATCGAGCATCTGGCAGAGCTGCGCACCCGCCTGATCCGGGCGGTGGGGGCCTTTATCGTCGGGATCGTGCTAGCCTTTACCGTGGCCGAGCCGATCCTGCAGTTCTTGCTGGGGCCGATCGAGGCCACCCTGCGCGAGCTGGGCGACCCGTCGCCGACGTTGCAATATACCAGCCCGCAGGAATACCTGTTCACGCTGTTCCGGATCTCGATGGTTTTCGGCTTTGCCTTGTCCTTTCCGGTGATCGGCTTCCAATTGTGGCGGTTCGTGGCACCCGGCCTATACAAGACCGAGAAGAACGCCTTCTTGCCGTTCCTGATCGCGGCGCCGGTGATGTTCCTTCTGGGCGCATCTTTTGCGCATTTCGTCGTCACCCCTCTGGCGATGGCCTTTTTCCTTGGCTTTGCGGATGTGTCGTCGATCTTTGCCAACCTTCTGTCCGGAACGGTCAATGACCTGCCGACGGATGCGGCGGTGGTGCCGGAAACGGCTGACGGCGTGCGCATCACCTTCTTTGGTAAGGTGAACGAGTCGCTGGATATCACGCTGAAGTTCATCATGGCCTTTGGCCTGTGCTTCCAGCTGCCGGTGCTGCTGACCCTGATGGGCAAGGCCGGTCTGGTCAGCGCCGAAGGTCTGGGATCGGTGCGCAAATACGCGGTTGTGGCCATTCTGGTGCTGGCCGCGCTGGTGACGCCGCCGGATGTGATCACCCAGCTGATCCTGTTCACGGTTGTTTACGGGCTTTACGAGATTTCGATCTTCCTGGTCAGCCGGGTCGAGAAGAAACGCGAAGAAAAGCTTCGCGAAGAGGGCTATTACGATGATGAGGATGAAGAGGATCCTCTGATGGCCGAATTCGACGAAGACGACGACAAGTGATCAACTGACAGAACATCAAGGCGCGCCCTCCGGGGCGCGTCTTTTTCTATGCGCGGGTGAAATTTTGCGGATATGCTGACGCAGTGCTGCATGGGGAAGGGAGGCCCTTTTGCTCGACTACAGTCATAACAGCCTGTTTGTTCTGGCATCTTTGGCCATTGCCCTGATCGCGGGGTTTTCCGGCCTGTCGCTGACGCAGGGCGCCTCGCAGATGTCGGCGCCGGTGCGCAAGATCGTGGTCTCGGCGGCGTCGGTGATCCTGGGCAGCGGCATCTGGTCGATGCATTTCGTGGCCATGCTGGGGCTGGAGCTGCCGGTGGCCTATTACTTTGATCCGCTAGTGACGCTGATTTCGGCGCTGACGGCGATCCTGTTCATGGGGCTGGCGCTGCTGATCGTGCATTTCGGCACCCGGACACGAGGCAAGATCATGCTGGCCGGGGTCATCATGGGAAGCGGCATTGCGGCGATGCATTACATCGGAATGTCGGGGATGGAGCTGTGCGTGCCAAGCTATACTCCGGCACAGATCGCCATGGCTTTTGCCGCCTCCATCGCGCTCAGCATGGCGTCGTTTCAGGTCTCCTATGGCCACCGCAGCGCCCGCAATATCGTGCTGGGCACCTTTGGCTTTGGCATCGCCGTTTTTGCCGTGCATTTCATCGCCATGGCGGGCACGGGTTTCACCCAATCTGCCGAATACACCACCTTTGTGCCGCCAATGAGCCGGGGCGTGCTGGCCTTTGGGGTCACCCTGTCGGCCTTTGTGCTGTCGGGCAGTTTCCTGCTCAGCGGCGCCACCTTCGCCACCCGACTGAGCGGGGAAGGAACTGCGCAGACCGGGCAGGCTGACGTGCAGCCGCCTGTGGCTGAGGAAATCGATCCGGCGGCGACCGGGCCAGAAGCGGAGGCCGCCGAGATGCCGCAGGAGGCGCGTATACCTTACGAATCCGATGCGCGCACCCATTTCATCAGCCCGGACAGCGTGTCGGCCATCCGCGCCGAAGGTCACTACACCGTGCTCTACAGCGGCGAGGCGAAGCTATTCTGTCCCTGGTCAATCTCAGAGGCCGAAACCCGCACCGCCACCGGCAGTTTCATCCGCACCCACCGCAGCTATCTGGTGAATCTGGCGCATGTCACCAGTTTCGAGCGCAAGAAGGACAATGGCGTGTGTTACTTCGATGAAACCCCTGCGCTGCCCAAGGTGCCTGTCAGCCGCTCCCGCCTGAGCGAGGTGCGGGCAAAGCTGGGCATGTAGCGGAGGGCAGGGCGCCTGCGGTTCTGCCAGCATCCTCCAGCCCCTCTCCAACCCCCGGACGGGTCTGGCGGCTTTTCATTGGCCGACTTTTAGGCCCGGAACCATTGGGCGTCACAGCGCAGCCCAACACCTCCCTATCTGACACTCCCGAATGGGCCGTGACGGGGCTCTGCTCATTGTGTCGGACATCTGCGATTTGCCGCCGCGACTCGTGCTGCATGTTCTGGTTGTGCCTGGCGGCGAAACTCCCTGTCTGACGGGGCTTTCGCAACTCGTGCAGCCCATTCGCATTTCGTGAACGCAACCTCGGCGGTCGTTCCCGCAGCCTCGCCCCGGGGCGGCAGCGGCGCCTTTACTATCCGCAATCCGGAATTCAGGGAGGAAACGGATGATACCCTCAGAGTTTGAATACCACCGGCCCGGCAGTATCGACGCGGCCCTGGCGGTATTGCAGGAACACGGCGACGATGCCCGTGTCATGGCAGGCGGGCACAGCCTGATCCCGATGATGAAACTGCGCATGGCCGATGTACCGCATCTGATCGACCTGCAATCCATCGCCGAGCTGAAAGGCATCGCGGTGGATGGTGGAACCGTAACAATCGGTGCAATGACCACCCAGCACGAGCTGATCACCAATGATGATCTGGTTAGAGCAGCCCCGATCATGCGGGAGGCGGCCCTGCTGATCGCCGATCCCCAGGTGCGCTATGTGGGTACCATCGGCGGCAATGTGGCCAATGGCGATCCCGGCAACGACATGCCGGGGCTGATGCAGTGCCTGGATGCCACCTTCACCCTGCAGGGGCCGGATGGCACCCGCGAGGTACAGGCGCGTGACTTCTATGAGGCGGCCTATATGACCGACCGCGAGGATGACGAGATCCTGACCGAGATCTCCTTTGCCGTGCCAAAGGGCGGGCAGGCCTACGAAAAACAAAAGCGAAAGATCGGCGATTACGCCACGGCGGCGGCGGCTGTGATCCTAGAGAAGGTGGACGGCAAGGTGGCCTCTGCCTCGATCGCAATGACCAACCTCAGCGATACGCCGGTGTTCTCCGAGGATGCGGGCGCGGCGCTGGTGAGCAGGGACTGCGGCGCCGATGCTATCGCCGATGCGGTCAGCGCCATGCTGGGCGACATCGACCCGACCGAGGACAACCGCGGACCGGTTGAGTTCAAGAAACATGTGGCTGGCGTCATCCTGCGCCGCGCCATTGAACGCGCCTGGTCGCGGGCCTGAGGGAGGACACCATGGGAAAACAAATCATCACCCTGACGGTGAACGGCGAAAAGCACGAGGTCGCCGCCGAGCCGCGCGAACTTCTGGTGCATACCCTGCGCGAGACGCTGAACCTCACTGGCCCGCATGTGGGCTGTGAAACCTCGCATTGCGGTGCCTGCACCGTGGATATTGACGGCAAGTCGGTGAAATCCTGCACCATGTTTGCAGCACAAGCGGATGGCGCCGAAATCACCACCATCGAAGGCATCGCAAGCCCCGATGGCATGCACATCCTGCAGGAAATGTTCCGCGAACATCACGGGCTTCAGTGCGGGTTCTGCACCCCCGGCATGATCACGCGGGCCTATCGCCTGCTTCAGGAGAACCCCAACCCGACCGAAGAAGAGGTCCGTTTCGGCATCGCAGGCAACCTTTGCCGCTGCACCGGCTATCAGAACATCGTCAAGTCGATCCTCGCCGCTGCGGCCGAGATCAACGCATCCAAGGAGGCCGCACAATGAAGGATCTGGAGGACCGTCAGGAACGGATCGACAATCTCAAGGGCATGGGCTGCTCGCGCAAGCGGGTCGAGGATGCCCGGTTCACCCAAGGTAAGGGCAATTACGTCGATGACGTCAATTTGCCGGGCATGCTGCACGGGGATTTCGTGCGCTCGCCCTATGCCCATGCGCGGGTGAAATCGATCAATATCGATGCCGCCATGGCGCTGGATGGCGTGGTTGCGGTGCTGACCGCCAAGGATCTTGAACCGCTGGCCCTGCACTGGATGCCGACCCTTGCGGGCGACAAGCAGATGGTGCTGGCCGATGGCAAGGTGCTGTTCCAGGGGCAGGAGGTCGCCTTTGTGGTGGCCAAGGACCGCTATATCGCCGCCGACGCGGTGGAACTGGTCGAGGTCGAATACGAGGAACTGCCGGTTCTGGTCGACCCCTTCGAGGCGCTGCAATCGGACATCGTCCTGCGCGAAGACATCAAGGACGAAAAAGAGGGCGCCCATGGCCCCCGCCGCCATCACAACCACATCTTCCTGTGGGAGGAGGGCGACAAGGATGCCACCGAGCAGGTCATCGATGAGGCCGAAGTGGTGGCCGAAGAGATGGTCTATTACCACCGCACCCATCCGTGCCCGCTGGAGCCCTGCGGCTCGGTTGCCAGCATGGACAAGATCAACGGCAAACTGACGCTCTGGGGCACCTTCCAGGCGCCGCATGTCGTGCGCACCGTGGCCTCGATCCTGTCGGGTATCGAGGAAAACAACATCCGCGTGATCTCGCCCGATATCGGTGGCGGTTTCGGCAACAAGGTCGGCGTCTATCCGGGCTATGTCTGCTCTATCGTTGCGACCATCGTCACCGGCCAGCCGGTGAAGTGGATCGAGGACAGGATGGAAAACCTGATGGCCACCGCCTTTGCCCGCGACTACTGGATGAAGGGCAAGATCAGCGCCACCAAGGAGGGCAAGATCACCGGGCTGCACTGCCATGTTACGGCGGACCACGGCGCATTCGATGCCTGCGCCGACCCGACCAAATTCCCGGCCGGCTTCTTCCACATCTGCACCGGATCCTATGACATCCCGGTCGCCTATGTGGGCGTTGACGGTGTCTATACCAACAAGGCACCGGGCGGCGTGGCCTATCGCTGTTCCTTCCGGGTGACGGAGGCTGCATATTTCATTGAACGCATGATCGAAGTCCTGGCGATGGAATTGAACATGGACGCAGCCGAACTGCGCCGGATCAACTTCATCAAGGCCGATCAGTTCCCCTATCAGTCGGCACTGGGCTGGGAATATGACTCTGGCGATTACCACACCGCCTGGGACAAGGCTCTGGCCGCTGTCGGCTATGACGATCTGCGCGCCGAGCAGGCGCAGCGGGTGGAGGACTTCAAGGCCGGAAAGACGCGCAAGCTTCTTGGTATTGGTCTGACGCACTTTACCGAGATCGTCGGCGCGGGCCCGGTGAAGAACTGCGATATCCTTGGTATGGGAATGTTTGATAGCTGCGAGATCCGCATTCACCCAACGGGCTCGGCCATCGCACGCCTTGGCACCATCAGCCAGGGGCAGGGCCATGCGACCACTTTCGCGCAGATCCTTGCGTCTGAAATCGGTCTCTCGGCTGACAGTATCACCATCGAGGAAGGCGACACCGACACCGCGCCTTACGGTCTGGGCACCTATGGGTCGCGCTCCACACCCGTTGCCGGGGCGGCGACCGCCATGGCGGGGCGCAAGATCCGCGCCAAGGCGCAGATGATCGCGGCCTACCTTCTGGAGGTGCATGACAACGATCTGGAATGGGACGTGGACCGGTTCGTGGTCAAGGGCGCGCCCGAGCGCTTCAAGACCATGAAGGACATCGCCTATGCGGCCTACAATCAGGCCATCCCGGGCGTTGAGCCGGGGCTTGAGGCGGTGAGCTATTATGATCCGCCCAACATGACCTATCCCTTTGGCGCCTATATCTGCGTCATGGAGGTGGACGTTGACACCGGTGAGCATGAAATCCGCCAGTTCTACGCGCTGGACGATTGCGGCACCCGGATCAACCCGATGGTCATCGAAGGCCAGGTCCATGGCGGCCTCACAGAGGCGCTTGCCATCGCCATGGGGCAAGAGATCGCCTATGACGATATGGGCAACTGCAAGACCGGCACCTTGATGGATTTCTTCATCCCGACTGCCGTTGAGACGCCCCACTACACCACCGACCACACCGAAACCCCCAGCCCGCATCACCCGATAGGCGCCAAGGGGGTGGGCGAAAGCCCCAACGTGGGCGGTGTTCCGGCCTTCTCCAACGCGGTGCATGATGCCTTCCGTGCCTTTGGTCTGCGCCAAAGCCACATGCCTCACGATCACTGGCGGATCTGGAAGATCGCGAGCGATTTGGGCCTGCACGGATAAGGGGAGAACGGGGGGCCGTTTCGGCGGCCCTCCTGTTGCAATCATGACCTATCTCGACCTTCAGAATGACCTGGCAAAACAGGGCTATGTCGCCTCCGATGATCTGGCGATGGCGCTGCATCTGGCGGTGACACTGGGCCGCCCGCTGCTCTTGGAAGGGGCTGCCGGTGTCGGCAAGACCGAGGTCGCCCGCGCCCTGGCCGCCGCGCGCGACACCCGACTGATCCGGTTGCAATGCTACGAAGGGCTGGACGCGGCACAGGCGATCTATGAATGGAACTACCAGCGCCAGCTTCTGGCGATCCAGGCCTCCGGCAAGACAGGCAAAGAGGCCGAGACGCAGATTTTCTCTGAAGACTACCTGTTGGAGCGCCCGTTGTTGCAGGCGATCCGGCAGGATATTCCCCCGGTGCTCTTGATTGACGAAATCGACCGCGCCGATGAAGAATTCGAGGCCTACCTTCTGGAGGTGCTCGCCGATTTCCAGATCACCGTGCCGGAGCTTGGCACCCTCACGGCCAAAAGCCGCCCGCTGGTGATCCTGACGGCAAACGGCACCCGCGATCTGTCGGACGCGCTGCGCCGGCGTTGCCTTTACGCCCATGTGGACTACCCCGACCGCAAGACGGAACTCGCCATTCTGGACGCGCGCTGTCCGGGGCTGAGTGCCCATCTTGCAGGGCAGATCGTTGGCTTTGTGCAGGATCTGCGCAAGGAAGATCTGGTGAAGAAACCCGGCGTGGCCGAGATGCTGGATTTCGCCGCTGCCCTAGCTGGGCTTGGGGTTGGTGACCTCACCGAAGACCCCGCGGCCCTGATGGCGGCCATGGCAACCTTGCTGAAGACCGAGGCCGACCGCGGCGCGGTTCCGGCAGAGGTCGCCCAGCGGCTGGCGGGGCGCGCCGCATGAGCCGGGTGACCAAATTCGCGGGCCGCGATCCCGGCCCCGGTGCGCGGATTGCGGGCTTCATGGCGCATCTGCGTGCCCATGGCTTTGCGCTGGGCGTAGCGGAAACCGGCACCGCGCTGGCCGCCCTTGGCGCGGTAAAGGCGAGCGATCCGTCAGAGGCGCGCGCCGCCCTGCGCGCCGTCTGTGCAGGCCGCGCCGAGGATGTGGACCGCTTTGATGCGCTCTTTGACAGTTTCTGGATGGATGCGGGCCGTGTGCGGCAGAAGACCGTGCCCAGCGACAAGACTAACAAGACTGATGACATGCGCTCCTCCCGCAAGGACGCAGGCGAGACAGAGGCAGAGGGTGCAGGCACAATACACGCCCCCGGTGGCAGCGGTGGCGGCGAGGCGGAAAGCGACGGCGTGGGGCGGCTGGTTGCCTCGGATGTGAAGAACCTGATGAAGAAGGACCTGCGCGATCTTGTGGATCCTGAAGACATCCGCAAGGCCGAAGCGGTTGCCGTGCGGTTGGGGCAGGCCCTGCGCGACAAACGCTCCCGCAGGCGCAAGGCGGCGCGGCGGGGCAGGGCGGTGGATTTCCGACGCACCATCCGCAAGGCCGTGGCCACCGGCGGCGTGCCCCTGCGGCTGGCGCGGCGTACCCGTCCTGACCGCCCCGTGAAGATCGTTGCCCTGTGTGACGTGTCTGGCTCGATGCTGGTCTATGCACGGCCCTTTCTGGCGTTTCTGGCGGGGCTGATGCGGGCCGATGCGAATTCGGACGCCTATCTGTTTCACACCCGTCTTGTGCGCATTGCTGATGCCCTGCGTGAAGAGGACCCGATGCGCGCGCTCAACCGGGTGACGCTGATGGCCGAGGGCATCGGTGGCGGCAGCTGCATCGGCGGCGCGCTGGAACATTTCGCGGCGACCTATGCGCGCCGGTTCGTCGATGGACGATCAGTGGTGATCATCCTGTCGGATGGCTACGACAGTGACCCGCCGGAACATATGGCAGCAGCCTTGCAGGCGCTGAAGCGGCGTGGCTGCCGGATCGTCTGGCTGAACCCGCTGAAGGGCTGGAAGGGCTACGAGCCGATTGCACGCGGCATGGCGGCGGCCCTGCCATACTTGGATCTGTTTGAGGCGGCCAACACGCTGGAGGCACTGGCCAGCCTCGATCAAAAACTGGGGGCGATATGAGTTTCATCATGGCAGGACATTCATCACTGGGACCACGCCTGGAACAGGATCTGGCCCGCGAAACCGAGGCCCGGCGCAGCGCCGGCGAACCCTTTGCCATGGCGACCGTGGTGCGCACCGTGGCGGCGACCTCGGCCAAGCCGGGCGCCAAGGCGCTGATCGACGCGCAGGGCGAGATCGTCGTCGGGTTCTTGGGCGGGGGCTGTGTGCGCGGTGCCGTGGGCCGCGCCGCGCGCGAGGCGATCGAGACGGGCGCGCCGCAGCTGTTGTCGATCGGCCCCGAGGAGCTCTTGGCCGAGGCGGGTGTCAGCGCGGGCGAGGAACGCGACGGTATCAAATACGCCCGCAACGGCTGCCCCAGCAAGGGCGTCTTGGACATCTTCGTGGAACCCGTGCTGCCGCTTCCGGCGCTGGTGGTCTGCGGCTCCGGCCCGGTGGCGCAGGCGCTAGTGGAATTGGCAGCGCGGTTCGAATTTGACCGCACCCTGTGCCTGCCCGGTCCGCAGGAGGTTGACCTGCCCATGCCCGACCGGGTGGTGGAGCATTTCGACGAACACCCGATCTGGGACAGCGCGCCCTTTGTGGTGGTCGCGACCCAGGGGCGCGGGGACGAGGCGGCGCTCCGCCGCGCGCTGATGCAAAAGGCGCGCTATATCGGCTTTGTCGGCAGCCGCCGTAAGTTCGCCACCCTGTCACAGCGTCTTCAGGACAAGGGCGTGTCCGAAGCGGCGATTGCCACGGTAAAGGCGCCCGCAGGCGTCGACATCCACGCCATCACCCCGGATGAGATCGCGCTGTCGATCCTTGCCGAACTGGTACAGCGCCGCCGGGCGCTACAGCGCGGGGAGGCGGCAGATGCGTGAGTTGACCCGCCCCCTGATCCGCAGCCTGTGGCGGCGCCTTTTCCCCGAATTGAGTGACGCGCAGGCCAAGGTTCTGGCCTCCGTCAAATTCCCCTGTTGCTAGAAGGAAAACGAGCATGGAACTGAGCGACGAAATCTTCATCAACGCCCCGCGAGACGAGGTCTACGCGGCCCTCAACGACCCTGAGGTACTGCAAAAGGCGATCCCCGGCTGCGAGGAGCTGATCAAACATTCCGACACCGAGCTGGAGGCCAAGGTGGTGCTGAAAATCGGACCGGTGAAGGCAAAATTCTTAGGGCAGGTGACCCTCTCCCCCGATGCCCCGCCCGAGCGGTTCTCGCTGACAGGTCAGGGCAATGGCGGCGCGGCGGGCTTTGCCAAGGGCGGTGCCGAGGTGGTGCTGACCGAACAGGATGGCGGCACCCTGCTGACCTATACTGCCAAGGCCGATATCGGCGGCAAGCTGGCGCAATTGGGCAGCCGCCTGATCCAGAGCACCGCAAAGAAACTGGCTGCCAAGTTCTTCAAGAGCTTTTCCGAGGAAATGGAAAAAGCCGAGGCGGCCTGAAACAACGGCCACACCGCAAGAGGCAGGGCGAGCATGAGGCAGCGTGGCAGCAGGTAAGAAGCCCGAAATGGGCACCAGAACCGAGAGAAGAGAGGGGGCGGCGCGCATGTGTCGCCCCCTTTGCCGCGCCGCCACCCGGCAAAGCATCTTGTTGCTAGGGTCGGAACATGGTTTGTCATGCGCAACAATCGATACGGAGGACCCGATGAACGAGGATGCATTGACGCGCATTGCCGAGGCTTTGGAGCGGATGTCGCCCGCACCGCTGGCGGCCCCGGATTTCGATGCGGCTCCGGCCTTTGTCTGGCACGTGGCCCCGGACCGTCTGGCGCCGGTCGAAACGGTGAACCGCGTCGATCTGGATCTCCTGGTGGGGATCAACCGTTCGCGCGATACGCTGCTGGAAAACACCCGCCGCTTCGCACAAGGATCCGCCGCCAATAACGCCCTGTTATGGGGCGCGCGGGGTATGGGAAAATCCAGCCTTGTCAAAGCGATACATGGTAGCCTTGTCGCGGAACACCCGGATCTGAAACTGGTGGAATTGCAGCGCGAGGATCTGCCTTCAGTGGCGCGGCTGTTGAACCATCTGCGCGGCTCCTCGAAACGTTTTGTGCTGTTCTGCGATGATCTGTCGTTCAGTCATGATGATCAGCACTACAAAAGCCTGAAGGCTGTGCTGGATGGCGGTATCGAAGGGCGCCCGGAGAATGTGGTGTTCTACGCCACCTCGAACCGGCGTCACCTGATGCCGCGCGACATGATCGAAAACGAACGCTCCAGCGCCATCAGCCCCTCCGAAGCGGTGGAGGAAAAGGTCTCGCTCAGCGACCGGTTCGGACTGTGGCTGGGCTTCCACCCGTGTGATCAGGATGAATACCTGGAGATGATCGAAGGCTATTGCACCGCCTATGGGGTTTCCGCCGATCCTGAGGTGATCCGCGCTGAGGCCATCGAATGGCAGGCGACGCGCGGTGCGCGCTCGGGGCGGGTGGCCTGGCAGTATTTCACCGATCTGGCCGGGCGCCATGGCGTCACGCTGAGCTGAGCCATGGCCGGGGCGCAGGCAGAGTTTTCCGCCGGATGCCTGTGCGGCGCGGTGCGTATCACCGCGCGGGGCAGGCCGCGCCGGGTGGGGATCTGCCATTGCCTTGAGTGCCGCAAACACCACGGCGCGCTGTTCTATGCAGCCGCCGTATTTCCTGAAGAAGCGGTGTCTGTCACCGGAGAGACCCACGCCTATGAGGGGCGCCATTTCTGCCCGCGCTGCGGCTCATCCGTCTTTGCCCGTACAGATGATGAGATTGAGCTGCATCTCGGCGCGCTGGACGCGCCGGATCAACTGGTGCCGGAGTATGAGCTCTGGACCCGGCGCCGGGAAAGCTGGCTGCCTGAGTTTGTGCGGATGCAGCACTTCGCGGGTAACCGGGAGGGCGGTCAGTCCGACGAAGACTGACCGCGCAGGGGCTGACGCCGCGGGACAAGAGTCAGTTCAGATAGGGCAGCGGATCCAGGCTTTCATAGCCATTGCGGACCTCGAAATGCAGGAAGGCATCGTCGCCATCGCGCAGTTTGGCGATGGGCTGGCCACGGGTGACCTTGTCGCCCTTCTTCACCGAGATATCCGTGACATTCACATAGAGCGTCAGCAGCTTGTTGGAGTGACGCACCACGATGATCGGGATGTTCTTTGAATCCTTGGTGATCGCGGCGACGGTACCGGCATCTGCAGCCATGACCGCAGCGCCCGGCGCCCCGGCGATATCGATGCCTTCGTTGCGCCCTTTGGAATAGGTCGAGATGATCTTGCCCTGCAGGGGATAGGCCATGGCGGCGTCATTCTTGCGCGTCGGCTCCGGCACCTCGACCTTGGGCAGTGGGGCGACCTCTTCCGCAGCCGGGGCGATATCCTCATCCGGTAGCGGTTTGGTGGCGCTCGGCGGCGTCGGCGTGGCGCTGCCTGCGCCGGGTGGCGTGATTTCTGCGGCGGGCCGGGCCGGCGCGCTCTGATTCTTCAGCGGGATCAGCAGATACTGGCCTTCGCGGATGGAGAAATCACTGCCCAGACCGTTCCATTCGGCCAGCGCCTTGACCGGCACCTGATAGAGGCGCGAGATCGTATAGGCGGTTTCACCGCGCACCACCTTGTGACGCACCGGCTCGGGGCCGTCCTGCACCTCGGTCGGGGCCGGGCGGGGCGTCGGTTTCAGCTCGGTCGTGGTGACCGATCCGGGGTTGGGCGATGTTTCGGGGGCCTGGTCGATGGCCTGTCCAGCCAGCGAGGCGATGTCGACGCCGCCGGGCTGGGCGGTTCCTGCTGTTACCGGCGCATCGGGCGCGCGGCGCGGCAAGGCCAGAACCTCGCCTTTGCGCAGGGTATCGCCGGGCTGCATGCCGTTGAAGCGTGCCACTTCACCGCTGGGCAGGCCGATCCGGGTTGCCACATCGGCCACCGTATCGCCGCGCTGGGCAACGGCCACCTGATAGGAGGGATAGGTGATCAACCCGCGCGCATCCGGAGCCGGGCGGTCGCTGGTGGCGCTTTTGGCTGCTGAAGTGGTGTTGAAGGCGCCGATCTGCCCCCTCAGGTCATAATCCAGCGGCCCATCACAGGCGGCAAGTAGGGCAGCGACTGGCAATATCGCCAGGGTCTTTGCCACGCGTCGGGACAGGATGGGGGCGTTCTGTGTCATCTCGCTCTCCTCGGAACACGTCATTTGGAGCTGGCGCCCGTGCCGGTTCGGATCAGGAAGCTCCGGGCAGGGCCGCAACGTCGGCGTCTTTTGTTGTTCACTGCGACAGAGCAGGGTCCGGGAAAGGAGACATTGCCCTGATGCGGTGGCTTTTCCCCTATCTACGTGTCTTTTCCCAGGCCCTCAAGAAGGGGCACGAAGCGAACCGGGCGCAATTCGTCATATTCAAGGCCGGTTTCGGACTTGCGCACCCGGATCAGCGTTTGCACCGTGTCCGACTGGCCCACCGGAACGATCATGATGCCACCGGGTTTCAGCTGCGCCAGCAGCGGGCCGGGCGGATCCTCGGCGGCGGCGGTGACGATGATGCGGTCAAACGGCGCCTGATCCGGCAGACCATGGCTGCCGTCGCCCACCAGCGAGGTGATATTGGGCAGGTGCAGCGCATCAAACAGGGCCCGGGCCTCACGCACCAGCCGGGCGTGGCGGTCGATGGTATAGACCCGGCGCGCCAGTTTCGACAGGATTGCCGCCTGATAACCAGAGCCGGTGCCGACCTCCAAAACCGTGTCGCGCGGCGAAATCTGCGCCGCCTGCGTCATCAGTCCAACAACCGACGGCTGCGAAATCGTCTGGCCGCAGGCGATCGGCAGCGGCATGTCCTCATAGGCGCGTTCGGCAAAGATCCCGCGCACAAAAGGCCCGCGGTCGATCTGCTCCATGGCCTCAAGGACCTGACTATCGGTGACCCCGCGCGAGCGGAGCGCAAAAAGGAACTGCATCTTGGTTTCGGGATCGGGTGCGGTCATTCCAGAACCTTGAGCGCGTGGAGGGCGTCATGGGCGGTCAGGTCCGCGCGCATAGGGGTGACCGAGATATAGCCGTCCAAATTGACCGAAGCATCGGTGTCCGGCGCGGTGTGCACATGCTGATCGCCCCCCTTGATCCAGACGTAGCGCCGCCCGTTCGGCGATTGCTGCTCCTGGGCCGAGAACCGGGTGCCATGGCGCATGCCCTGGGCCACGGCGCGGGCGCCCTTGACGGCGGCGGCGGGCACTGGCGGGAAGTTGATGTTGTAAAACAGCCGGTAGCCTTCGGTGGGCTCCTGCGGCGTGGACTTCAGAATGTCGCGGATCAGCGCGGCACCATGTTCGGCAGAGGCTTCGAAAGGGTTGTCGAGCTGCGCGTTGTGCGGCCCGAAATACTGCGACAGCGCCATCGCCGGAATGCCCTGCAAGGCTGCTTCCATCGCGCCGCCAAGGGTGCCGGAATAAAGCGCGTTCTCGGCGGAATTGTTGCCGCGGTTGATGCCCGACAGGACCAGATCCGGCATCACATCTTCCATCGCCACGTGCACGCCAGCCAGTACGCAGTCGGCGGGAGAGCCTTCGGTGGCAAAGCGGCGCTCGCCCAGCTGGCTTAGCATCGAGGGGCGGGTGTAGCTGATGCAGTGGCCGACGCCGGATTGCTCGAACGCGGGGGCAACGGTCCAGACTTCCCCATCTGGTCCGGCAACTTCATGCGCAATGGCTTCCAGAACCGTCAGCCCCGGAGCGTTGATCCCGTCGTCGTTGGTAACCAGAATGCGCATCACGTTCCCCTGTCTTGGTTTTGATCTGAATAGGACGTGGGGAATGAGGGGGCAAGTCTTTCACGGAAGGCCTGCGCGCGAAGTGGGGAACGGGGCAAAGGCGCCACAGCTTGCCACAGGTTAGGTCAGGTTTCACCCGCACCCGGGATCGCTCCCGCCTGCTTTGGGTGCATCCTGCGAATGCCCCCGCACAGTTGGGCCGGGCAGGCTGGCGCCTGCGGGGCAGGAGAAGCGGACGCGATAAGGCGCAACCGCGCCGCGGCGCAGGCGCGCCGCCCGGCCCAACGCCGATCCGTATATCTGTGATATGAGAGAGCGGGGGCGGGAGCGGCGCTGTGACTGGTTCCCGCTGATGCTGTCGCTTAGTCGTCGTTCAGGATCAGGGGCAGCAGGCGCGCGGCCTCATCCTGTACTGGTGTCAGCGCCTCGCGATCTTCACCGGGGAAGAAACGTGCGCGCAGGGCGGTGGGCATCGGCTTCGGCTGCAAGATCTCGACCCGCGGACCAGTTTTGACGCTTTCGGCCTGCCAGCTGCGTGCCAGCGCCATCTGCGCGGTCTTGGTTGCGCCATAGGCGCCAAAGAATTTCTCGCCACCGCGCGGATCGTCAAAGAATACCGCCCGCCCGGTCTGGCCCAGCAGCGGCGCCACATAGGGGATCAGCACCGAGGTTGCGGTAGCGTTCACCGCAACGGATTTTTCCCAGTCCTTGGGCGCCACAAATGGCGCCGGGCTGAGCGGGGCTGCGTGGATGGCGGTATGCAGCCAAAGATCCAGCTGGCCCCAACGGTCGTGGATGCCGCGGCAGAGGGTTGCCATGGCCTCGGGGACGGTGATGTCCATCGGTGCCAGCGTGGCGCTGCCGCCCTTGGCCTTGATCCGGTCGTCTAGCTCTTCCAGAGCGCCGGTGGTGCGGGCCACGGCAACGATGTGATGCGTCGGGGCAAGCGCCTCGGCCAGAGCGGCGCCAAGGCCGCGCGATGCGCCGGTGATAAGAGCAAGTTTCTGTGTCATGTCCGCCTTTTGGGCCTGTTGAGGCATCGGGTCAAGGGGCTGATGCGCGGCAGATTAGCTGCCGGGCATGGTCATCTGCACCGTGGTATTGCCGGAGCGGATCAGCAGGCCGCGCTTGTCGATGGCGATGATCTCGGACCGACCGAGGCGCTGCCCGGTGGTCACCTTGCGGGTGCGCCCTCCGGGAAACTGCACCAGCGCCGACAGATTGTCTTCGGAGCCGAAAATACCAAGGAGGGCGATGCGGCCCTCGGGGGCCTCTACGTGCTGCGTTGCGGTTGCGGCCACCTGGGGCGGTGTCGATGTACGTGTCTTTGTCATTCGGAGTGTTTGCTTTGCAAGCTTGGTGGAAGTCGTCCGCCCGGATGGACCCGGCATGGGCCCGGGCAGCGGGCCAGTCACGGCGGATGGTCGCGTCGTGGTGCCGGGCCGCCCCACGGCGGTATCAGGGATCAGGAGTCATAGACGAGAGAGGGCAGGTCGTGGCCATAGGCGTAGAGAAGCTCCAACAGTTCTTCGAGCTGCACGCCAGTCTGCTGTAGCCGGGCCAGGGCGTTGTTGGACTCCGAGACTTGCAGTTCGGGGTATTCGCCTTCAGGGCGCATATGCAGCATGCAGGCCACCGGGGCGCCGCTTTCGGGCGGAATGGCATTGGCAAGCCAGGCCGGACGGCTGCCCATGCTTTCGGTTTCGCGCATGTCGAACAGGTCGAGATAGGCGTCAAAGTCATCCTCGTTGAGGCTGGCCCATGTGCCCAGCAGGAATTCGGCGCCACGGCTGTCGGCCAGCGGCAGGGCCAGAACGGCGCGCACAAAGCGTAGTTTGCCATAGCGGCAAAAATCCTCGGTCAGCACATCGCCGCGTTCTTCCAGCACCGCGGAGTTGTCCTGTACCACCAGATCATCGGGGCACACGTCAGGCCGGTCGCAACTGAGGCTCAGCAATTGCGCAAAGGTGGCACCGCAACAACGGCACTGGCGCGCAGAGGTCAGCATTCGGGCAAGATGGGCGTCCAAGGAATGGCCTTTCGTGGTCTTCGGGTCGTGGTCTTCGGCTTGTGCCTTCCGGACGGTTGTCCGGAACCATAGGAAAGGGCGCCGATCACACGGATCAGCGCCCTCCCTATATCTGTTCGCGGCTCTCTTACTCTGCTGCGGGCTTCATTTCAAACCCCCGGTCGATCATATCCGACGGGGTGACCGGGTATTCACCCGAGAAGCAGGCGTCGCAGTATTGCGGGCAGGCTTTGTCGCGGCCCTGGAACTGACCGACGGCGCGGTACAGACCATCCAGCGAAATGAACTTGAGACTGTCCACCGCCAGGTGCTCGGCCATCTGTTCCTCGCTCATCGAGGCAGCGAGCAGCTTGTCCCGGTCCGGGGTGTCGACCCCGTAGAAACAGGGCCATGCGGTGGGCGGAGAGGCGATGCGGAAGTGCACCTCCTTGGCGCCGGCATCTAGGATCATCTCCTTGATCTTGCGCGATGTTGTGCCGCGCACGACGGAATCGTCCACCAGGATGACCCGCTTGCCCTCGATCAGGGCGCGATTGACGTTCAGCTTGAGACGCACGCCCATATTGCGGATCTGTTCGGTCGGCTCGATGAAGGTCCGGCCCATGTATTGGTTGCGGATGATCCCCATCGCATAGGGGATCCCCGATTCCAGCGAATAGCCGATTGCCGCCGGTGTGCCGCTGTCAGGCACCGGGCAGACGAGGTCGGCGTCGACCGGGTTTTCCTTGGCAAGTTCCCGCCCAATCGCCTCGCGGGTTTCATAGACCGAGCGGCCACCGAGAATCGAATCGGGGCGCGAGAAGTAGACATGTTCGAAGATGCAGAACTTCGACGGCTGGGGACGGAAGGGGAAGTGGCTTTGCACACCCTCGTCGTTGATCACCACCATTTCACCCGGCTTGATCTCGCGGATGAACTCGGCACCGATGATATCCAGCGCGCAGGTTTCCGAGCTGAGCGCGTAGCCATCACCAATCTTGCCGAGGACCAGCGGGCGCACGCCCAGCGGGTCGCGCACACCAATCAGCTTGGTACGGGTCATGGCGACGACGGAAAAGGCGCCTTCGACCTTGCGCAGGGCTTCTTCCATGCGGTCGGGGATCGACCGGCCCATGGAGCGCGCCATCAGATGGATGATGCATTCGCTGTCCGAGGAGCTTTGGAAGATCGAGCCACGCTCGATCAGTTCGCGGCGCAGGGCGTTGGCATTGGTGATATTGCCGTTGTGGGCAATGGCGGCGCCGCCCATGGCGAATTCGCCAAAGAAGGGCTGCACGTCGCGGATCGCGGTCTGGCCTTTGGAGCCGGCGGTGGAGTAGCGCACGTGGCCGATGGCCAGCGGGCCGGGTACCGTGGCCATCACATCCTGCGAGGTGAAGTTGTCGCGCACATAGCCAAAGCGGCGCACGCTGTTAAAGCCCTCGACAGGATCATGGGAGACAATCCCGCCTGCCTCCTGGCCGCGGTGCTGCAGGGCGTGCAGGCCGAGGGCGACAAAATTGGCGGCGTCCTGAACGCCTACGACGCCAAACACACCGCATTCTTCGCGGAGTTTGTCGTCATCAAAGGGGTGTGCGGGTGGCATCTGCGGCATCGGCAAGGCGTGTGGCTCCGAATCCGGGATTGAGTGATGGCCCTCACATAGTGCCTTAGGCAGCGGATGTCATCAAAGGATCACAATTGAATTCGGCAAAGCTTTATTTGTCGCGCCCGGTTACTGCCCGGATAAAAGGCGAAGTCTGGGGCGACATCCCTGGCAAACCGCAGCATCCTGTGGTCGTAAGCCGGGGTAACACTGGTGCTTTAGGCCGCCAGAGCTGGGGAAAAAATATCGTCGAAGGGCGCGGGAAAGCGTGCGTCTTCGCTGCCCATGCCGGTCAGGGCCAGGGCGCGGCCGTCTTCGCTGGCCAGAACCTGGCGCACTTCGCTGAGCGACAGTTCGCAGAAGGCGCCGTCAAGGCCACCGTCACCAGCCAGAACCAGCATGCCGCTTTCGGCCCAGAGCAGTTCTTCTTCGTCGCAGGTGATGTGAATACGGCCGATGCTTTCCGGCGCGGCTGCCTTGATGCCTTTGTGACCCGACAGGGAGATCAGCTTGGCCGTGATGAGCGGCACACCGAACAGGCGCTCGGCAGCGTCCAGTTCCAGTGCAACGGTCAGATCGGCGGGCAGAAGAAGGTCGGTGTCATTGCCAAGGGCGCCAGCGGGCACATGCATCAGGGTGGTGAGGCGCGGCACCGCATGGCTCACGTCTTTCACTTCCTGCGCGCCGCCATCATAGGTGTAGATCATGTCGCCGGGCTTCACGTCGCGGGCCTGTACAAAGCCACGGTCGGTTTCGACCAGTGTCGAGGGCAGGAAACCGCCGCTGCGGCTCTGCGCCGGGGGGGTCAGCAGGGGGGCGCTCTGGAACATCGGAAAATCCAACAGCATGTCCACCGGCTGGTAGTCAGCGAAAGAGTTGAAATGATCCAGAAACATGTCGTGTCCCTTCTGAGTGATAGTGGCTTTCTGCCTGTCGTTGATCCTATGTGGCCCCCGAATTGGGCCGAAAATGGGGCAAGGGTGCGGCCAATTTAGAATTTGAACGATTTTCTGGGGACAAAACGGCGATTTTGGCTGGGATTGTTAACGATTTACCCGTGTAGAGACAGGTTTTGTTAACTTTTAACCCTTGTCAGCGGGTGAAATTCAAAAACGTGACTGGGGCGTGATTCCGGGCGCCCTGTTCAGACGCGAATCGACGCGCAAACCGTGCAACGGCGCGGAGTGAGGGCAAAAATTGCGCGGGGTTGGGGGCTTATGATTTTGATATGAAAGCAAAAAGGACGCCCATAGGGCGCCCTTTCGAAACTGTTCACAGTGCTGCGATGGTCGCGTGTCAGCCTTCGCAAGCGCCGATCAGGGCCTCATACTGCTGAGTGACCCAGCCAAGCGCCTGCTCGGGATTGCGTGCTTCGATCTTTCCGATCATGCGTTCGAACACCACGGCAGAGCGGCTTTCGTCAACAATGGTAAAGCTTTGACCGGTCATCACCACATTGTAGAGGAAGAAGGCGATGGCCACCAAAAGGATGCCGCGCAGCACCCCAAAGAAGAAGCCAGCCCCCTGATCCAGCCCGCCAAGCGCCGAGCGTTGTACCAGCGAGGCAAAGAGCGGAGTAAAGAAGGCGGCGACAATCAGCGCCAGGGCAAAGACCGCGGCAAAGGCTGCGATGATCGAGAGTTCGCAACTGTCGGCGATGAATTCACCCAGCACCGGGATTTCCGCCATCAGGGGTTCGACCTGCGGCGCAAACATGAAGGCCAACACGCCCGCGGCAACCCAGCCGGCGATTGCCATCGCTTCGCGTACCAAGCCGCGTGAATAGGCAAGCAATGCCGATACAATGATGACCAGGGCCACGACCCCGTCGATAATGGTGAAACCTTCCATGTCCCTCGCCCGTTAGCCCGCAGTAAAATTCTTTCGGCGACTTTAGCCGGCCCCGAAGAATTCGCCAACAAAACCGGTTAGATCACTGACCTTGCGCTGGGAAAGGCCTTTCACGGATACGGATTTGCCGCCGCCGGGGGCAATGGCTGAGGTGAAACCAAGTTTTTGCGCCTCTTTCAACCGGTTTTCGGTCTGAGGCGCCGGTCTGAGGGCACCAGATAGTGAGATTTCTCCGAATATTGCGGTATCGGCGGGAAGTGGCGTATCCTCGCGGGCACTCAGCAAGGCTGCTGCCACCGCCAGATCGGCAGCAGGCTCTGAGATTTTCATGCCGCCTGCGACGTTCAGATAGACATCAAGCCCGGCAAAGGGAATGCCGCAGCGCGCCTCCAGAACCGCAAGGATCATCGCAAGGCGCGATGAGTCCCAGCCCACCACGGCGCGGCGCGGCTGCGAATGCGGCGATGGGGCGACAAGGGCCTGCAGTTCCACCAGAACCGGCCTGGTGCCTTCGATACCGGCAAAGACGACTGAGCCCGGCGAGGGCTGACCGCGTTCGGAGAGGAACAGGGCCGAGGGGTTGATCACCTCCGAAAGGCCGGCACCGGTCATTTCAAAGACGCCGATCTCATCCGCGGGGCCAAAGCGGTTCTTCACCGCGCGCAGGATGCGGAACTGGTGGCCGCGCTCACCTTCGAAATAGAGGACTGTGTCGACCATATGTTCGACCACGCGGGGACCGGCGATTTGGCCTTCCTTGGTGACATGGCCGACCATGATGATCGAGATGCCGTTGGATTTGGCAAAGGTCGTCAGCTCATGCGCGGCGGCGCGGACCTGGCTGACCGATCCCGGCGCGCTGTCGACGTGGTCGGCCCACATTGTCTGAATGGAATCGATGATGGCGAGCTGCGGACGTTCAGCCTCCAGCGTGGTCAGGATATCGCGCAGGTTGGTTTCGGCGGCGAGCTTTACCGGCGCCTGTGCAAGGCCAAGCCGCTGCGCGCGCATGCGTACCTGGGCGCTGGCTTCCTCGCCGCTGACATAGACGGTTTTGACGCCTGCCTCGGCAAAGCGCGCAGCGGCCTGAAGCAGCAGGGTCGACTTGCCGATGCCTGGATCGCCGCCGACCAGAATGGCCGAGGCCGCGACCAGCCCGCCGCCCAGCACCCGGTCGAGTTCGCCAACGCCGGAATGGCTGCGTGGTGGCGGCGTTTCCTCGGTCGCGAGATCGGTGAGCGGGATGGTCCTGCCGCGCCGCATCCCGAGGGATTTCTTGGCCGGGCCGCCGGAGGAGAGGCCCTTGTCCTCGGTGATGGTGTTCCATTCGCCGCAGCCTTCGCAGCGGCCGGACCATTTGGAGAAGCTGGCGCCACAGGCCGAGCAGGAGAAGGAAGATGATTTTGCCATGCGGCTGTTCTGCCTCATGTTCAGGGTTTGTTCAAGTCTGGAAGGCGGTGCTCCCGCCCGTCGCGCGATCCCCTTTGGGGATCCGCCCCGGTTGGGCCCGGCACCGCGGTAGCGGTGCCATCGGATCGGGAATGCACCGCGGTAGCGGTGCCATTTGTAAAGGGGGCGCCGCCGTCGCGGCGCGAAAGATTTGCTGGGGAAGCGCTTCAGGGGCAGGTCTGCCCTGAAGGCGCCTTGTCGAGTGTGTGAGTGATCAGATCCGCGTCAATGATCTGCGACCTTGCTGCGCAAGGCGGCGCGGGGCGCCGTCATTGACCCGGATCTGATCGGAGGTGGCGTTCGGTGAGGAGGCCGAGAGCGATGGAGGCGAGGATGCAGGCGGAGAACATGTAGAGGCCCCAGCCGGTCTCAATCGTGACATAGCCGATGCCTTTGGCAATGGTGATATAGAGCGCGATGAGGAAGATATCGGCCATCGCGAGCTTCCCCAGGACATGCAGCACCGGCTGGGCGCGGGGATCGAGCAGGTCCCATTGCACCAGCGCAAGGCCGATGGTCTTGAGATAGGGCGCGAAGATGGCAAAGAAGGTCACCAGCAGCGCCAGTATCACGTCGCTGCCCCAGAGGGATTGCAGGCCGGTGATGACGCTGATCTCACTGAGGCCGAACAGCGGCAGTAGCCCCGCGCGCATCAGGGGCGCGAACCAGGCGATGGGGTAGAGGATCAAGAGCGAGAGAGTGGCGAGGCGCAGGATCATGTGGGTCCGGTTTGGTGGCGTTGCCTAGATGTGTGCCCTTTGCCGCCGATTTGGAAGGGGGAAAGGTGTTGAGCGTTCCCCGGCCGGGGCACCTGTGGCCCGGCCAGCGCCCGACCCTCCCCACGGGAGGGCGCTTATTGCGCCCACCCAGGGTCAGGCGCTGGCCTTGATTGGAGAGAATATCTTTCGGCGGGGATGTTTAGCGCACTGCCTCGATCGGACCCTCGGCGCGGCCGTGGATGAACTGGTCGAGGTAGGGATCGCCGCTGTCATCCATCTGGCCAACGGGGCCGGTCCACTTGATCACCCCGTCGTGCAGCATCGCGATATTGTCGGCAATCGCACGCACCGAGGTCATGTCGTGGGTGATGGTCATGGCGGTGGCGCCCATTTCGACCACGATTTCGCGGATCAGATCGTTGATAACGCCTGCCATGATCGGATCAAGGCCGGTAGTCGGCTCGTCAAAGAAGATGATCTCGGGCTCGGCGGCGATGGCACGGGCGAGGCCGACGCGTTTCTGCATGCCGCCCGAGAGTTCGGCTGGCAGGCGGTCGGCGACATCGGGTTTCAGGCCGACGCGGCGCAGTTTCTCGATGGCGATCTCGCGGGCTTCCTCGGCTGGGCGTTTCAGTGCGCCGCGCATCAGGCGGAAGGCGACGTTCTGCCAGACGGGCAGGGAGTCAAACAGCGCACCACCCTGAAACAGCATGCCAAAGCGGGCGAGGAAGGCATCGCGGTCGCCTGCATCCGCCGGTTTTCCATCGACCAGGATGCTGCCGCTGTCGGGTTTGATAAGGCCGAGAACGCATTTCAGCGCCACCGATTTGCCGGTGCCGGAGCCGCCGATGATCACCATTGAGGTGCCTTTGGGAACCTCCAGCGTCATACCGCGCAGAACCTGGTTGGAGCCGAAGGCCTTGTGGACGTTGTCGAGCTTGATCATACCGAGAAGAAGACCCCCGTCAGCAGGAAGTTGGCGGCGAGGATCAGGATGGCAGCAGCCTCGACCGATCCTTTGGTGGCGCTGCCGACGCCCTGGGCGCCGCGGCCCGATTGCATGCCGTAGTAACAGCCCATCAGCGCTGCGATGGTGCCGAAGGCCGCGCCTTTGACCAGCGAGGAGACGATGTCGAGCGTTTCAAGGAAATCCACGGTGTTCTTGAGGTAAGCCGCCGCGTTAAAATCGAGATTGTGTACCGCCACCGCGTAACCACCAGCGATACCGATGATGTCGCCGATACCCACCAGCAATGGCACGGTCAGGAAGGCCGCCAGCACGCGGGGGGCAACGAGGTATTGCATCGGATTGGTTGAGAGCGTCACCAGTGCGTCGATCTGCTCGGTCACCTTCATGGTGGCGATCTCCGCCGCGATGGAGGAGGTGACGCGGGCAGCGATCATCAGGCCGACCAACACCGGGCCAAGTTCGCGTACCATGCCGATGGCGACGATCTGGGGCACCACGGCCTCGGCATTGAAGCGCGCGCCACCTGCGTAGATCTGCAGCGCTAGCGCGCCGCCGGTAAAGATCGCGGTGAGCCCCACCACCGGCAGCGACAGCCAGCCGATGTGCAGAAGCGCCTGCAGCGTTTCCTTGCCGTAGAACGGCGGGCGGATCATGTGGCTGAGCGTCGAGAGCCCAAAAAGCGCGACCCGGCCGACAACTGCAAGCATGTGCAGAACCAGCCGACCGATACGGGCAAGAAGGGCGAGCGGGCTCATCCTTGGTAGGTCCTTGCGTAGCGCGCGCCAAGAGACGTCAGGATCTCATACCCGATGGTACCTGCTGCATCGGCCAGCGTGTCGACGGTCTGCTGCTCGTTCAGAAGGGTCAGAACGGCGGGATCCTCGGACAGATCGGTGACGTCGATGGTGATCAGATCCATGGAAATGCGGCCCACAACGGGGCAGGGCGTGGCTCCGGCATAGGCCTTGATGTCGCCATCGGTCATCCGGCGCAGCAGTCCATCTGCATAGCCCGCCGCGACGGTTGCGATGCGGCATTGGCGCGGCGCGGTCCAGGTGTTGCCATAGCCGACGGTCTCACCGGGCATCAGGTCGCGGATCTGGATGACCGGCAGGTCCAGTTGTACCACGGGCAGGGCATCGCCAAATGGGCGGCCACCGTAAAGACCGATACCGGGGCGGCAGAGATCGAAATGGTAATCACGGCCCAGCAGCATGCCGCCGGTGGCCGAGAGGGACCGGGGCACTTCGATACCGTCGGTCATCTCCTGGAAGGCTTTCAATTGCTGCGGGTTCATCGGGTGGTCCGGCTCATCCGCGCAGGCAAGGTGCGACATCAGCAGCACCGGGTTCTGCCCCAGCGCGATATCACGCACGGCGCCCCATTCGCCGGGCTCCATGCCCAGCCGGTTCATGCCGCTGTCCAGCTGCACACCAAAGGGGTGGCCGGGCAGCGCCTCGAAATGGCGCAGCATCTGATCGAGCGAATTCAGCATTGGAGTCAGTTGGAAGTCGCGCAGGAGTTTTGCATCGCCCTCCATATGACCGGAAAAGACCGAGATCCCCGGACCGGGGCCCAGGGCGCGGCGCAGGGCGACGCCTTCCTCGGCGATGGCCACAAAGAAATTGCGCGCTCCGGCCTTGGCCAGAGCGGTGGCGACGCGGCCTGAATCGAGGCCGTATCCATTTGCCTTGACCACTGCGGCGGTCTCGCAGTTGGTCTTGGTGTTCAGGTTCCGCCAGTTTGTCACCAGCGCATCCAGATTGATTGTCAGTCTTGCCGTGCTCATGCCCCGTTCATGACATGCGCGCCGCAGGGGTCAAGTGGAATTCGCCCTGCTTTGGCCTGGGCATGGCCTCCTTGGCGTGCTCCCGCCTGTGGCAGGGCATTCAGGCGGTCAGTCGCGGTCTTTTGCCGCTGTCGGCATGGAGGCGTTGGAGTGCCAGAAAATCCGCACACAGGTGGCAAGCCCTTGCTCGTTCAGATCGGCAACCAGGGTGCCGTCCAGCTCCATCCGGGGCAGGGGATCGCCGGGCTGGCGGTCGGGCAGGCCAGTGCCAGTGGATTTTGCCCAGATCTGGAACAATTCCTCGCTGGCGACCTGATAGGTGACGTTCCAGTGGCCGATGCCCCCGGTGGGCGTTTCGGCCAGAACCGAGGGTGTCAGGCATATATCCTGTTGCAGCTTAATCCGATCCCAGTAACGGGCCAACTCGTTGGGGCCGGTCTGCACCTGAAAGGGCGTGTTCCAATATTGCCCGTCGGGGGTGAATAACGCAGCAAAGCCATCGGAATCCTGCGCCTCCCAGACCCGTTTGTAGGCCTGCATGAAATCATGGATGCGTATTGGATGTCCTCTGGCTGAGCTGTTTTGGGAAAGCCTGCTTTATTCGTAGCCGTCCGGCTGCTGCTGCCAGGATTTGGCGAGGTTGCCAAAGCGGGTGAACTGCGCCTCAAATGACAATTCGACCGTGCCGATGGGACCGTGACGCTGTTTGCCGACGATCACTTCGGCCTTGGCATGCAGGCGCTCCATCGCCTGTTTCCACTCTTCCATCTTGTCCAGCTCGTGATCGCCGGGTTTTTCGCGTTCCTTGTAGTATTCCTCGCGGAACACGAACATCACCACGTCGGCATCCTGTTCGATCGAGCCGGATTCCCGAAGGTCCGACAGTTGGGGGCGTTTATCGTCCCGGCTTTCGACCTGACGAGAGAGCTGCGACAGGGCCACTACCGGAATGTTCAGCTCTTTCGCGATGGCCTTCATCCCCATCGAGATTTCGGCGATTTCGTTCACCCGGTTGTCGGACATGCCGCGGCAAAGCTGCAGGTAGTCGATCACCAGAAGGTCCAGCCCGTGGGTCCGCTTCAGGCGGCGGGCGCGGGCGGCTAGCTGCGAAATCGGCAGGGCGGGCGTGTCGTCGATAAAGAGCGGGCAGCTTTCCAGATCCTTGGCGGCCTGCACGAAGCGGCGGAATTCGCCTTCGGTCATGTCACCCTGACGGATCTTGTGGCTGGAAATCTCGGATGCTTCGGCAAGGATACGCCCCGCCAGCTGCTCGGCGCTCATCTCGAGTGAGAAGAAGCCGACCACCCCGCCATCCACGGCGCCTTCGGTGCCATCGGGTTTCACCCCGCGTTTATAGGCCTTGGCGACGTTGAAGGCGATGTTGGTCGCGAGCGAGGTTTTACCCATCGAGGGACGACCTGCAAGGATCAGAAGGTCCGACGGGTGCAACCCGCCCAGCTGTTTGTCGAGATCATCAAGACCGGTGGAAATCCCGGCCATGCCGCCGCCACGCTGATAGGCCTCGTTGGTGACGTTGACCGCCTCGGTCACCGCTTTCAGGAAGGACTTGAAGCCGCTTTCGGTCTGGCCCTGTTCGGCCAGCTGATAGAGCGATTGTTCCGCTTCGACGATCTGTTCTTTCGGCTCCGAGGACACATCCACCCGGCGCGCCTTGTCAGAGATCGACTGCCCCAGTGCGATCAGCTCGCGCCGGATTGCCAGATCATAGATCATCTGAGCATAGTCGCGCACAGCGTAGGCCGAGATTGAGGCCCCGGCCAGTTTTGCCAGATAGGCCGGGCCGCCCAGCTCCTTCAGCCCTTCATCATCTTCCATGAAGGCCTTCAGCGTCACCGGAGAGGCCAGCGCGTTCTTGGAGATCCGCGCCGCGGCGATTTCATAGATGCGAGTGTGGACCGGGTCGTAGAAATGGGTGGAATTGATGATCGACGCCACGCGGTCGTAGACGTCGTTGTTGGTCAGGATTGCCCCCAGAAGCTGCTGTTCGGCTTCGACCGAATGGGGCAGCTCGTTTGCCTCCATGCCGCTGGCCTGCTGCGGGGCATCAGGTTCGGGCATTGGCGCGGGGGGCTGGTCGCCATCAAATGGGGTCAATTCGTTCATCACGGCTCTCTTCGTTCGGTCCGGATAGATAGGTCAATTCGCTGGCCCAAAGCCATCTGGAAATCCCTGTGGGCAACCTGTGGATAGCTGCCCGGTGTCTGGGGATCTTTGCGGCCCCCGCAGGGCGGGACGCTATATCGGGTAGCATGGCACGGATGTACGCCCAAATAAAGTATCCAGCACACTGGGGCTGTTCTGCGGATCAGGCGTGCTGGATCAGGGCTTAAACGGCAGGCCGGGCCTGCCTGCGCGTTTTAGGCGGATTTATGCGCATCCTGCCAGGCACGCGGGTCCTTGAGGAACTTCTCCACCTCATCCAGCGTTTCGGTGCTGAAGGCTTCTTGCGCGCGGGCCTCGGCCAGAACGTCCCACCAGGTGCAGAGGTAGTGCAGCTCGACCCCGTGATCGCCCAGCGTCTTGGTCGTCTCAGGAAAGATGTCGTAGTAGAAGATCACCGCCGTGTGGCCGCAGGTGGCGCCGGTTTCGCGGATCGCATCGACAAAGGACAGTTTCGAGCCGCCATCGGTGGTCAGATCCTCGACCAGCAGCACCCGCTCGCCTTCGCTCATCGCGCCTTCGATGCGGGCGTTGCGGCCATAACCTTTAGGTTTCTTGCGCACATAGGTCATCGGCAGCGCCATGCGCTCGGCCACCAATGCGGCAAAGGGAATGCCGGCCGTCTCACCACCCGCGATATTGTCGAAGGCTTCAAAGCCTGCGTTGCGCATTACGGTGACGGTCATGAAATCCATCAGCGTCGCGCGGATGCGCGGGAAGGAGATCAGCTTGCGGCAATCGATATAGCTGGGCGAGGGCAGGCCGGAAGCCAGCGTATAGGGCGTTTCGGTGTTGAAGTTCACCGCACCGATTTCCAGCAGCATCCGGGCAGAGAGGCGGGCGATTTCTTCGGCAGAGGGGTAGGAGGAGGGGATCATGTGGCAGCTCCGCAAATTGAATGTCTTTCCCCATGCGCAGCCGCAATGCCACGCAGGTTTTCGCGCCCGCCATTGGGGACGGGTCGGGCGCGAACCGGACCGCATGCGGTCCGGGGAATTTTGGCAAGGATCCGCCTCGGGCTCACGCCTGAACCGTCCAATGCACCGGGAAGCCGGGATCGAAGACCGTCACCGGGCCTTCGCCGGTTTCGATCTTTTCCGGGAAGGCGGTGGGGGCGTCCTGTTTGACCAGGGTGATGGTGCTGTCGTTTTCCGGCAGGCGGTAGAAAGCCGGGCCGTTTTTCGAGGCAAAGCCTTCCAGCTTGTCCAGCGCGCCATCCTCTTCGAACACATGGGCGAGCAGCGCCATGGTGTTGGTGGCGGTGAAACAGCCGGCACAGCCGCAGGCGCTTTCCTTGTTGGGGTCGGTATGGGGGGCCGAATCCGTTCCGAGGAAGAACCGCGCATCGCCCGAGGTCGCCGCCGCACGCAAGGCCAGGCGGTGTTCTTCGCGCTTGGCCACCGGCAGGCAATAATAATGCGGTTTGATGCCACCAACCAGGATGTGGTTGCGGTTGATGATCAGGTGATGGGTGGTGATGGTGGCGCCAAGGTCCGCCGCGTTGGCCTTCACATAGTCCACACCGTTGGCGGTGGTGATATGCTCCATCACGACGCGCAGGCCGGGGGTGGCGCGGCGTACCGGATCCAGCACCCGGTCGATGAACACGGCTTCGCGGTCGAAGATGTCGATGTCGCTGTCGGTCACCTCGCCATGCACACAAAGCGGCAAGCCGATTTCGGCCATTTTCTCCAGCACCGGACGCACCTTGTCGAAATCACGCACGCCCGAAGCCGAATTGGTGGTGGCCCCGGCGGGGTAGAGTTTCACCGCCTTGATCAACCCGCTGGCATGGGCCGCGGCCATATCGCCGGGATCTGTGTCCTCAGTCAGATAGAGCGTCATCAGCGGCTCAAAGGACATGTCGCCTGGCAGCGCGGCCAGGATGCGATCGCGATAAGCGGCGGCCTGCGCCCCGGTTCCCACCGGCGGCACCAGATTGGGCATGATGATGGCGCGGCCGAAATGGCGCGCGGTTTCCGGCAGCACGGCCTGCAGCATGGCGCCGTCGCGCAGGTGCAGATGCCAGTCATCGGGGCGGGTGAGGGTCAGCGTCTGGGGCGTGGTCTGTGTCATGGCGCCGCGTTAGCACAGGCACGCAGAAAGGGGAAGAAAGAAGCCCGCGACAGGACGATCTGTCACCGGTGCCGGGTGCTGGGCAAATCCATGCTATAAGACGGCGAGGGACGCGTTGGGATCAGCGTTCCGGCGGCAGGGTGAAATCACCCTCGGCGGCGCGTTTGCGCAGGTTCTGCAGCCGTTGCCGGAACCGCGGCGCGCGCAGGCGCGCGGTCACGTTGCGGCACAGCAGGGTCATCAGATAGGGCCGGTCGCGTTTGTCGAGGTGTCCCATGACGTTGCGCAGATAGGCCGTGTTGTTGCGCCGGGCGCGCAGAACGCGTGACAAAGCCAAATCGGTCAGCTTGCCCGAACCAGCCATCGACAGGATCTGATAGAGCACATCCATCTCGATCAGCCGCGTTTGCACCGCCTCGCCAAAGTCCGGCAGACGGCGGCGGGTGACATTGGGGCGGGCAAACAGGGCGGCGTGCATGGCATCCAGATGTTCGCGCGGATCATACAGGACAAAGGCATGATCGGCGGCGTCCAGCATATCGGGCGCATAGCCATAGCGGTCGGTGAAGGAGGTGCGGCGCATCTCGATAAACCGCTCGTCCCATTCGGTCATGCGCGGATCCAGCGTCGCCTGCGGCTGGATCGCCACCACGGTTGCGCCGGGGGCCGCCACCGAAAAGGCGCTGGCCGCATAGCCGCAGGGGCCGGCGCCGTAGAAGACGACATTGTCGAATTCCTCGAAGAACCCGTCGTCGATCAGCTGGTCGATAAAGCCAAAGACCTGTTCGTCGCGGAACCAGGTGTCGCCATCCGAAATCATGCACAGATGCGACCAGCCAAGGTTGCGGACCAGATCAAAGCCCAAGGGTTGCGCCAGTTCGGACAGGCTCTGGATGCCCTGGATGGTTTCAAAGCTCACGAGCAGCGTGTTGCCCTGATCGATGAAGGCGGCGCAGTGGCGCGCGCCCAGAGGCTGGAACATACCCAGTTCCTCGCTGAGCACAGCAAGCCGCTCTTTCCACTGGGCTGGTTTCAGCCCGGAAAGATCTGTCTCAAGCGCGTCTGAACCGTCCTGCATGCCCATGATCCTCTGCCTCCGGACCTTTGACGGACCGGTAGTTGGGTCTGAAGCTAGGGGCGGAATGCGGCAAAATTGAGAAAAACTCATGCCAGTTTTCCGGCTCTGCGCGGGTCAGTCCGTGCCGCTCTCTTTGGGCGTCTCGGTCTCTCCGTTGGCCCGGTCTGCCGACTGCTCCGGGGGTGCTTGTGGCGCGGGGGCGCTGAGTGCCTGTTCGGCCCGGCGTCCTAATGTTGCGAACCCGGCCAGGGTGCGCGCCGTGACCGCGTTGATCGGGCGCGAGGGCGGGGTCATCAATAGCCGGGCAAAGAGGGCGCGAAACGGTTCCTGCAACATCAGCTCGCGGAACCGGGCGTGACGCCAGGCCACGGCTTTTTCGTGCAGGCGGGCGAGTTTGCCATCCTCCAGCAGCAGCGCCTGAATGGCAGCGCGCGCCTCACTGTAGCGGGCAATGGAGGTATCTTCATCGGTGTTGAAGTTGCGTTCGACCCAGTAGTCCACATCGAGCATATGATCCGAATGCACCGCGCGGCCTCGGTCTGCCTTCAGGACGAAACTTTCCATCGCGCCAAGCGCATAGTGGTTCAGCTGCGCCAGCCGGTGATTGGGCTGGCCGTAGTCGGAAAACAGGCGGCGGGTCTTGAACTGCGGCCCCAGTTCTCGCCCTTCGCAATCGAACCAGCGGAATTGCTCTAGCGCGCTGTCGTCCTCTACCCCGCGCGGGCGGTGCACCCCGGTTTTGCGATAGGTGCCGTCGTTACGATAAAGCGTCTTGAACATCGCCGCGCGCCAGGGCCAGTGGATCACCTCGGGGGCGCAGCGGGTGAACTGCTCGGTCACCGGCGTGTCCTCATAGCGCAGGGTGTCGCCATTGCCGAACAGCCGCCATGTCAGGGTGATGGCGTCGGCCTCTGGCAGCGCTTCCAAGAGGTCGCCCAACTGACCATGGCCCGCGTGGATATTGACGAATTCATCGATATCCAGCGCCATGATCCAGTCGGCCTTTTTCACCAGCCGGTGCCGGTCCGCCAGCTTCAGGGCGCTGAACTGGATGCCACCCTTGCCGTAAGGGCCATCGTTGCGCACATGGGTCAGGTGGCCAAGGTCATCGAGCCGGTCCAGCATCCTGTCGGTGCCGTCCTGGCAGTCGTTTGAAAAGACGAGGAAATCGGTGAAGCCCACGGCGCGGTGATGGGCCAGCCATTCGAGCAGAAAGGCGCCTTCATTGCGCAGGGTCAGGATGGCCAGAAACCGCATGGGCCTACCAGTCGGACCGGAACACGGCGACCTTGCCATGCGACCAGCGCGGGAAGAACACCAGACCGGCGGCATCAAGGCATTGAAAGACCTTGCGGATGCCTGCCTTGCCGATCCATTGCGGATGGGTTTCGATCAGCACCGCCCGCAGCGAGGACAGGTCCATCTTTGGCAACAGCTCTGCCTCGGCGCCTTCGATATCGCAAATCAGAACGCTGGGTCTCAGCTCTGCCATCACCCGGTTCATATCGCGCATCGGCACCTCGACCTGCTGCACGTCAGGGCCATCCTCGGCCATCGGTGCCAGAGAGGAGGCAAGGAAATTGGGCCGCACGTAAAAGGGCGCGGTGCCGTCCGTGTCACTCAGCACCGCATGGGTTACTTTTGCTTTCGTGACGTCGTTGAGCGCATGCACCCGGTGGATATAGGGCAAGAGCTGCGGGTTCGCCTCGAACGAATGCACGGATTGCGCCGGGGTCTGGGTGGCGACCAGCGTCGACATGAAACCGATGCCGCCGCCGAGTTCCATTACCACATCCCCGGCGCGGATCAGCTTTCTGGCGGCCACGGCCTCCTTTGCCTCATAGGCGCCGGTGCGCAGCAGTTTGCGCACGCGCGGCGGCAGCACTGCCTTGTCCAGCGGGAACTTCATATCCAGGCAGGTCAGAACCGGGTCGGTGGCTGCGTCGGTCATGTCTTCAGCTCTCCATATCCAGCGCAAGCGCATAGGCAACGCGTTCGGTTGCGGTCAGTTTCACGTCCAGAGCCTGCCGGTAAAGGGTTTCGAATTCTTCCATCCCGTGCAGTTCCTCGGCCTTGGCGCGATGCCAGTCGAGGCCTTTTTCGTGCCACTGGCGCAGGGCCGCATCCTCCATCAGCCGGTCATATTCGGCGCGCAGGCGCGGAAGGTTCCGTTGGATGGTGACGTCCTTGTGGTCGTTCCAGTCCATGCGGATCCAGTAGTTGAGGCCGATGGAGCGATCCACATGCAGGGCACGTCCGCGCTGACGTTTGACCAGAAAACTTTCGGCCGAGCGCAGCGCGTAGTGGTTGAGCTGCAGCAGATCGTAACCGATGGAGCGGCGCGAGTTGCGCCATCCGTTGTCGAGTACATCCTGCGTCATGTCGCGGCCCGATCCGTTGACCCAGCGGACCTGATCGCGGAACCCGTCCTGCAACTTGTTGGGGCGGTGGCAGCTGATCTTCTGATAGGCGCCGGTGTTCTTGAACATCGTCTTGAAACCCCAGACCGTATGCGGCTTGGGGCAGTATTTCGGCGCGCAGGCATCAAACTGGCCGATGACGAAATCATCCGACAGCCGTGTCACATCGTTATGGCCGAACAGGCGCCAGGTCATGGCGACGTTGGTGGCATCCGGCACCCGGTCAAAGAAATCCTGCAGGGTGCCGTTGCCACAGCGCACGTTGATGAATTCATCCACGTCGATATGCACGATCCAGTCGGCCTGCGTGATCACCGGTTCCTTCAGCGACTGGTTCAACGCGTGCTGTTGCGGAGACTTGCCGCGCCAGTCGTCGTTGTTGCGGTGCTGCAGGATGCCCAGCTCTTGCAGCCGGTCGAGGATCTCGGCGGTGCCGTCCTCGCATCCATTGGTGTAGATCAGGAAATTGTCCACGCCGATGGCGCGGTGATAGGCAACCCATTCCAGGATATAGGGCGCCTCGTTCTTCATGCAGCCGACGATCACATTGCCGCTGCTGCCCGCAGCCAGGGCGCGACGGGGCACCTCCGCATAGGGGGCGGCACGCGCGGTTTCATCCAGCGCGCCGAGATTGTCATGCGGCCGGAAGGGCGAGGTCTGCAACATTTCGAAGTTTTTCAACGCCAGCGGGGTCATCACCTTGCGGGCCTGCGCGGTGGGTTCCGTGGTGGCTGGGTCCGGCTTGGCCTCTTCCGCTGGTCGGGAGGCGCGGGTTGCGGCCTCAATCTGCGGCATGAAGCGCAGCAGGTACTGCGAGGCGCGATAGCCCATTTCCGGGTTCGCCTCTTGCCAGTCTGCGGCGGACGGATCCGGGGCACCGGGCCGGGTGGCGAGGCTGACTGCAGACAATCCGGGGTGCTGCTCGGCAAGGGCCTGATTTGCGGCGGCAAAACGGGCCGAGATGCAGGCCAGATGCGCCGGATCCATCGGGGCGCCGTCGATCTGCAGCTCATTCAGGAAACCGCGCCACATTTTCGGCGGTACGATCCTGCCCTGATGCAGGGTGATGTGTTGCAGCAGCGTATTGAGCTGCCGCGCCCGCGTCAGCCAGGGCGCAGCGGGCATTGCGGGCGGCGTGGCGGCCCCGCAACGTCCGATCTGCTGCGCAATGCCAAAGGCGGCGCGGATCTCTTTGGTGGCCTCCGGACCGTAGAACAGCGCCTCGTCGTAAGAGCGGAAGCTCATGGACCCGGCGCCGAAAACGCTCTCCCAATGCTGTTGCAAGGCCGTATAATCCAGCCAGAAGGGCGCGCCTTCGGTCTCTTCGAACTGGTTTTCCTGCGGTCTGATCTGCGGCTGGTGCGCGAGGCAGGCCTGCCACCACTCCGGCTGATCCACGAGGGCCAGTTCGCGTTCCAGCGGGGCAGCGCGGCCGTTCAGTACCTGCGCGCCATAGCTACGCGCCAGCAGGCGGGCGGGATCATCCAGATGCGCCACGAGGCTGATGTCACCGGACAGCGGGGTCAGCAAATCCTTCAGCCGCATCAGCTCGCTGCGCCGGTGCAGCCTGCTGCCCAGTTGCGAGGCCGAGAGGATCAGAATGTCCGGCTGCGCCTCATTGACCTCACGGGCCAGATCGGCGCTCAGCTTTTCGCGCAACAGCGCTTGCCGCTCGGGATCGGCAAGGCCGCGGGCGTGGCGCAGCGGGTCCACGTGATCGGGATCGGTCACCGCCATGAACAGGCGCGTGTGATTGCTGCCGCCGGGAGAGGTGGGAAACAACACGCCCTTGCCGCGCAACTGGTCCCGTTTGTGGGCCAGGACCTTTTGCAGCCGCTCGGCGCCGGTATGCTCGAGCCCGATATGAAGAACGATGCGCATGGTCAGGAACGTGCCTTCCGGTTGACGTTGGCCTGGCCCCACCAGGGGAGATCACGGCCAAGGAAGGCGCCCACCTGCGCCTGAGCATCGGCATCAGCCACGTTGACCTCCAAATAATCGGGATCCTCGCGGAACCAGTGTTTCAGTGCTTCGTAATGACCGTCGATCCAGATCATCTGCTGTTCGGGCGTCTTGCCGTATCCGATGGGCAGGCCAGGCACCGTGCTGGCGGGCAGCCGGGCGGTGCCAAGGTTGTTCCAGGCCATGATCGATTTGGAATGACTGGCCGCATCGCGCCGGGTGGCGATGAATTTGAGACCCGGGTTGAGATCCTTCAGCACCTTCAGCAGGGCAAAGTCGAACTGCGGCCAGACCGAGAATTTGCCATGGATAAAGCTCACCTCTGACAGCGCATCAAAACCATCCAGATAGGCCATGGGATCGCCGCGCTCATAAAGCCCCTTGTAAAGGAGGCTGCCGACAAAGATCCGCCGCTTGCCGGGTTTGTCTTCCTCGCGGTCGCGCAGGCGGTGATCGGCGACGGTGTATCCCGCCTGCGACAGCGCCTTGCCCAGCGTGGTGGTGCCCGATTTCGGCAGGCCGAGGTTGATGACCTTGAGGCTCATTGCGCCGCCTCTTTGGTCCAGAGGCCCAGGTCGCGCAGCAGGGCCTCTTCCTGTGGCGGCAGGGGTGGGGCGGCGCGCAGTTGATCGCGCATCGCCTGATAGCTGGGCTGGGCCAGCAGCTCATCGCGTTTCGCACGGTGCAGGCGCACGGCCTCCTCGTGCAGGGTGGCGATCTCGAGGTCGGATTTCAGAACGGCAAGCGCCGCCTCCAGCGCCGGAAGATGACGCTGGATCGACAGATCCTCATAGGCGGGGTCATTGCGTTCGCGCCAATAGGTATCGTCAAAGGCGCGGTTTTCCCGGTTCACATCGCCGCGGTCATTCTTCACCAGATAGCTGTCGAGCGAGCGCAGCGCGTAGTGGTTCAGCGTCGCAAGGCTGCGGGCGCCTTTGGCCGGGAGTTTGCGGATATGATCGCGGTTTGCAGCCATCAGGAACCGGAAGGGCACCCGGCGGCCGCCACCATCGGTCCAGACGGGCCGCTTGTCCTTGGCCAAAGCCTTGCGGAAGAACGGGCGATGCGCGCCATAGTATTGCAGCGGAAAATCGCGGCGTACCAGCGTCTTGACCTCGATTGAACCATCGGCGCAGCAGATATCCGGGTTGTGCGAGCGGGTGAACTGGGCAATCACCGGCACGTCTTCGAAGGCCTCGACGCCATCATTGGCAAAGAACTGGAAGCTGAGCGAAATCGCCTGGGGATTACCGCAGGCCGCGATCAGATCGGGGATTGTGTGGTCTCCTGCATGGATATTCAGGAATTCATCCACATCGGCCACCCAGACCCAGTCGGCATCCGCCACGATGGGCTGCTGGCGCGCGTGTTTCAGCGCCTCCATCTGGTAATTGCGCCCCTCGGCCGGGTTGGGCAGATGCTGCACCAGCCCCCGCGCCGCCAATGCATCTAGCAGGTCATCGGTGCTATCGCTGCAATCGTTGGAATAAAACAGAAAATCCGTGACCCCGATCAGCCGGTTATAGGCGATCCATTCGAGCAGGAAGGGGCCTTCGTTCTTGACGCAGGTGACGGCGGTGATGCGCATCATGCATCCCCTTTGGCGTCCCGGCGCGAAGTGCCGGGCTGTGTTGATCCGTGGCGCATCATTCGATCTGTTGCCTTGCCGCCTGCATCTTGCCTCTCGTTACCGCACATCGTCGTCACAAATGGATCGGGTGCAGCCGGGGCTATCGTCATTGCCAAAATCCATGGCAGGGCGGGCGCCCTGCGTCAATCATTGCAGGGTGTATAGCCGTTAACCCTTGTCGAAGTGTTGCCCAACAAACGAAATCAACAATCCGAAAACGGGGGCAGACCAGCCTTGACCGCGCGCTGGGCGCATGGCCTCTTGGTGCGACCAAGCGGGGAGGCAAGGCATGACAGAGGCGCAATCCATCGATCAGGTGCAACAGATGTTGGGCGAGCAGGGCTATGTCTGCGGCCGGGCGCTTGCTACCGTGGTTTTCCTGTCGCTGCGTCTGGGCCGCCCCTTGTTCCTGGAAGGTGAGGCTGGCGTCGGCAAGACCGAGATCGCCAAGGCGCTGTCTGCGGCGCTGGGCCGTCGCCTGATCCGGCTGCAATGCTACGAGGGGCTTGATGCCTCCAGCGCGGTTTATGAATGGAATTTTGCCGCGCAGATGGTGGCGATCCGCACCGCCGAGGCTGCAGGCGGCGCCGACCGCGCGGCGCTGCAAACGGAGCTGTTCTCTGACGA
This sequence comes from Phaeobacter sp. CC-HEC084, assembly GCF_059429255.1. Taxonomy (NCBI): domain Bacteria; kingdom Pseudomonadati; phylum Pseudomonadota; class Alphaproteobacteria; order Rhodobacterales; family Roseobacteraceae; genus Phaeobacter; species Phaeobacter sp. CC-HEC084. The sequence continues at coordinate 1,962,701 of NZ_JCAIJQ010000002.1, read as the reverse complement.
GTTTCTGATCGAACGGCCACTCTTGGAGGCGATGCGCCCCGATGAGAATGGCGCGCCGGTGCTGCTGATCGACGAACTGGACCGTACCGATGAGCCTTTCGAGGCGTTCCTTCTGGAGGCGCTCAGCGATTTTCAGGTGACCATTCCGGAACTTGGCACCATCAAGGCGCCCGAGCCGCCCATCGTGATCCTGACCTCCAACCGCACGCGTGAGGTGCATGACGCGCTGAAAAGGCGCTGCCTGTATCACTGGGTCGATTACCCCGATTTCACCCGCGAGGTCGAAATCCTGCGGGCCCGCGCGCCGGAAGCCTCAGAAAAACTCAGCCGCGAAGTCGTCGCCTTTGTCCAGGCGCTGCGGACCGAGGATCTGTTCAAGAAACCCGGCGTGGCCGAAACCATCGACTGGGCCAATTGTCTGCTGGCGCTTGATGTCATTGACCTCAGCCCCGAGGTGATCGCCGATACATTGGGCGCGATCCTGAAATACCAGGACGATATCGCGCAACTCCAGGGATCGGAGGCGAAACGCATCCTCGACAAGGCAAAGCAGACATTGGAGGAGACGCCGTGATCCGGGTGCTGATCTGATGGTTGAACTGCCCGAACTCTCCCTGCCGGACGATCCGAAACTCGTCCAGAACATCACCCATTTCGCCCGCGCCCTGCGCAAGGCGGGGCTGCCCATCGGGCCGGGCCGGGTGGTGGACGCGGTCGAGGCGGTGGCGGCAGCGGGTTTCACCAGTCGGCAGGATTTCTACTGGGCACTGCATGCCTGTTTCGTGACCCGTCCCGAACACCGGACGGTCTTTGCGCAGATCTTTCGTCTCTACTGGCGTGATCCGCGGTTTCTGGAGCATATGATGGCGGCGATGCTGCCTGCGGTGCGCGGCGTGCAGGAAGAGCGCGCCGCCAAACCCGGTGAAAAACGCGCCGCCGAGGCGCTGCTGGATGGGGCGAATGATCAGATCGACCTGCCAGAGGGGCAAGAGGACGAGGGCACTGAGTTCGAGATCGATGCGACCCTGACCATGTCCTCCGAGGAACGCCTGCGGTCCTTGGATTTCGAACAGATGAGCACCGAGGAAGTGGCCCGCGCCAAACGTATCCTTTCCCAGATGCGCCTGCCGGTGCAGCCGATCCAGTCGCGCCGCCTGATGGCCGCGCCGCATGGGCAGCGGGCCGATTGGCGGCGCACCCTGCGCGATGCGGCGCGTCGGGGTGGCGATCTGCAAGATATCGCCCGCGCGAAACGGCGCATCCGCTGGCCCAATCTGGTGGTGATCTGCGATATATCCGGCTCCATGAGCCAGTACAGCCGCATCGTGCTGCATTTCCTGCATTCGGTCGCCAACCAAAAGGGCGCGGGCTGGGCGAAGGTGCATGGGTTCACCTTTGGCACGCGGCTCACCAATATCACCCGCCATCTGGCGACGCGCGATGTGGACGCGGCCTTGGCCGCAGCGGGCGCCGAGGCGCAGGACTGGGAAGGTGGCACCCGCATCGGCCAGTGCCTGCATGAGTTCAACCGCGACTGGTCGCGCCGTGTGATGGGGCAGGGGGCTGTGGTGCTGCTGATCACTGACGGGCTGGACCGGGACGACCCGGACCAATTGGCCAAGGAGATGCAGCGCCTGCACCTGTCAGCGCGGCGGCTGATCTGGCTGAACCCGCTCTTGCGCTGGGAAGGCTTCGCCCCCAAGGCGCAAGGTATCCGCGCCATGCTGCCCCATGTGGACAGTTTTCGGGCCGGCCACTCCATTGCCTCGCTCGAAGATCTGGCGCAGGTGATTTCCCGCCCCGAGGATCAGGGCGAAAAGGCGCGGTTGATGGCGCTTCTCTGACGAATTCTAAAAGTCGAATGTAATTGATCTGGGTCAAGCCTGACCTGCGCCCGCCCTGCTACATTCCGTAAATGGAATGTAATTTGGGAGGCTGATGATGGCCATGAACTGGAAAACCGGAGGGCTCCTGCTGGGGTTCGTCTTCTTTCTGGCAGTGCTGCTGGTCAAACCGATTGGCGTGTCAACGCAATTCGTGATCCTGGACGGGATCATCGGCGACGCGGTGAACAGCGAATTGGTGACCAAGACCGAGGAGGGATATACCTCGACCAATGCCTATCTGGCGAAATCGAATGGCAAATACGCCAAATCGGTGATGAACCCGCTGAACTACAGCTTTGTCTTTGTTCTTGCGATGGCGGTGGGCGGCTTTCTGTCGGTCATGGCGCGCGGCGGCCTGCCCGCACGGGAGCGTAGCATCCCCGATCTGTGGCGCGCCAATATGGGGGACGGGGTTGCCCTGCGCTACGGCGCGACCTTTGTTGGCGGCTTCATCGTGCTTTACGGCGCGCGCCTTGCGGGCGGATGCACCTCGGGGCACATGATGTCGGGCATGATGCAGACCGCGCTGTCGGGCTATCTCTTTGCCGCCGGGGCCTTTGCCGCTGCGATCCCCGTATCCCTTATCCTGTTCAAGAAGGAGGCCTGAGCCATGATGTCTATCGTTCTCGCAATTGTTATCGGCCTGGCCTTCGGCGCGGTGTTGGACCGTATTGGCGCCAGCAACCCGAACATGATCGGCAAGATGCTGAACCTCACCAATCTCAATCTGGCCAAGACCATCCTGCTGGCCATCGGCACCGGTTCGGTGCTGATGTTCGCGGGGCAGATGCTGGGCTTTGTCGACGTGGGGCATATGTCCGTAAAAACCGCCTATGTGGGCGTCTTAATTGGCGGCTTGATGCTGGGCGCTGGCTGGGCGCTGGCGGGCTATTGCCCCGGCACCGGCGTTGTCGCGGCGGCCTCGGGGCGCAAGGATGCGCTGTTCTTCATCGCCGGCGGCCTTCTGGGTGCTGCGGCCTATATGGTCACCTACCCGATGTGGAAATCGAGCGGCCTTCTGGACAGCATCGCGGGCGGCAAGGTCACCGTTGGCACCGTGCCGGGATCCAAGTTCGACGGGATGACGGCGCTGCCGGGCGATGTCCTCGGCATCGTTCTGGGCCTTGGTTTCATCGCGCTGGCCTTTGCCCTGCCCGAGCGTCTGACGCCCTCCAAATCGAACCTGCAACCGGCTGAATAGGCACCCTCCCGCGCCTGTAACATGCCCGAACGCCCGCCGGTCCCGGCGGGCGCTTTGCGTTGTGCGCTGCGTTTTCGGCTTGAAACCTCTGGCCTTCGCGTCAACCTTGGGGGCAACAAAGGCGGAAGACACGCCGGGAGGATTGCATGTCAGAGGAAACCCAGCGTTTCGAGAACGCGCCGGAGGTGGCGCTGGAATGGCACAGGGATGGCACCGGGGCTGCATTGGCCACGGTGGTGCAGACCTGGGGATCGGCGCCGCGCCGGGCCGGATCGCAGCTGGTGGTGGGCGGCGATGGCCGCATCGAAGGCTCGGTCTCGGGCGGCTGCGTCGAAAGCGCGGTGGTCTTTGAGGCGCTGGAAGCCATCGAGGATGGCAAGCACCGCCTGCTCGAGTTCGGGGTCAGCGATGATGATGCCTTTGCCGTGGGGCTGGCCTGCGGCGGCACCATCAAAGTTCTGGTTGAACCCGTGGGCGGCGCCCTACCGGTCGATCTGCTGGAACAGCTGGTCGCGGCCCGCAAAGACCGTATCGCGCTCGCCTATGAGGTGGATCTGGAGAGCGGCGCGCGCCGTCTGGTGCGCGATGGCTATGCTGAGCGCCTGCGCATGGACCGCTCCGGGGGGGAGGAAGACGGCAAGACCTTCGTTGCCGTGCACAACCCGCCGCTGCGGCTGATCGTGGTGGGTGCGGTGCATATCGCCCAGGCGCTGGTGCCCATGGCGCGGATTGCGGGTTATGATCCGGTGATTATCGACCCGCGCGAGGCCTTTGCCGCCGCCGCGCGGTTCCCGGGCGAGACATTGATGGACGATTGGCCGGACGAGGCGGTGGAAAAGCTTGGCCTTGATGCCCGCACCGCGCTGGTGCTGCTGACCCATGATCCGAAACTCGACGATCCGGCGCTGGAGGCAGCGCTGGGCGCCGATTGTTTCTACATCGGTGCGCTGGGCTCCACCCGCACCCATGCCAAACGGGTGGACCGGATGGTGGCCGCAGGCTTCACCGCAGAACAGATCGGGCGCATCCACGGGCCCATCGGTCTGGATATCGGCGCGGCGGGCCCGTCTGAAATCGCGGTGTCGATCCTGGCCGAGATGACAGCGGTTCTGCGTGGCAAATCCTCATGAAGTTCGGCCCGGTTCCGCTGGATCAGGCCGAGGGGGCGATCCTGGCGCATTCCCTGCATCTGGAGGCCCGCAAGATTGCCAAGGGCACGGCGCTGGCCGCTGAAGATCTTCGCGATCTGGCCGCCTCCGGTTTCTCCGAAGTCACCGCGGCGCGGCTGGAAAGCGGCGATATGCACGAGGATGCGGCGGCGCAGGCGCTGGCCCACGCCATTGTCCCAGACCCAAGCGCCCAAGGGCTGCGCATTTCCGGCGCCGGGGCGGGGCGGGTGAACCTTTACGCCGAAACCTGCGGTGTGGTGGAGCTGGACCGGGCGCAGCTGGAGGCGGTGAATGCGGTCGAGCCGATGATCACCATCGCCACCGTGCCCGCCTATCACCGGGTCGATGCAGGCGGCATGATCGCCACCATCAAGATCATCGCCTACGGGGTGCCAGAGGCGCACCTGAGACAAGCGGCAAGGAATGCAGGCGGGGCGTTGCGGGTGCGCGCCCCGGTCTACAAGACCGCAACCCTGATCGAAACGCGGGTTACGGGCGATACTCCATCCGAAAAGGGCCGCGCGGCCATGGCCGGACGGCTCGACCGGATGGGTATGGAGTTGACAGATCGCGTGGTTGTGCCCCACCGCGAGGCGGAGCTGTCAGCGGCAATTGCCGATGCGCCGGGAGAGGTCATCCTGATCCTGACCGGATCGGCGACCTCGGACCCACTGGATGTGGCGCCTCAGGCGCTGCGGCTGGCGGGGGGCACGGTGACGCGCTTTGGCATGCCGGTCGATCCGGGCAACCTTCTGTTTCTTGGTGCATTGGGCGAAAAGCCTGTGATCGGCCTGCCGGGCTGCGCCCGCTCGCCTGCGCTTAATGGCGCGGACTGGGTGTTGGAACGGGTGATCTGCGGCGTCGCGTTGCGCGGTGCGGATATCGCCGCCATGGGGGTTGGCGGGCTGCTGAAAGAGATTCCCACCCGGCCCATGCCGCGCCGCGCGGGACAGGATGACGCCGGGCGGGGCTGAACGCTGCGCCAGAGAGCACAAAATGTCCGCATCTCCAACGTGTTACGCGCGGCTTCTTGCCGTTTGGCAAAAATGTTACGGCCAGAGGCATTTCTGGGGGTTCGCGCCAGCCGCATCCCGTGCTTAACTCCTATTCAGCCAAACAAAAGTAGCGAATGGGAGGAATTCATGGCGAAGGTCTCGATGACCGTGAACGGCAAGCCCGCCAGCGGTGATGTGGAGGGGCGCACGCTCCTGGCGTCATTTCTGCGCGACGAGCTGGGGCTCACGGGGACACATGTAGGCTGCGATACCAGCCAGTGCGGCGCCTGCGTGGTGCATGTGAACGGCAAGGCGGTCAAATCCTGCACCATGCTGGCGGCCGAAGCAGACGGCGCAGAGGTTGCCACCATCGAAGGGCAGGCGGCTCCGGATGGTACGCTGAATACGATCCAGCAGGCGTTTCAGGATCACCACGGGCTTCAGTGCGGTTTTTGCACCCCGGGTATGGTGATGTCGGCGGCGGCGCTGCTGAAGGAAAACCCCAAGCCGACCGAAGCCGAGGTGCGCGCCTATCTTGAAGGCAATATCTGCCGCTGCACCGGCTATCATAACATCGTCAAGGCGATCCTTGCCGCGTCCGGTCAGGACGTGACGGCCATTGCTGCCGAATAAAGCCATAAGCCCGCCGCGGGCAGCGCAGGGAGGCGCGGCCCGGGACAAAAGACAATTTTGCATGACCAAGAGGTGCGCCCTGGCGCGCACCATCCAGGGAGGAGATTTGGACAATGCCAAAGGATAGTGGCATCGGCGCCAGCCCGAAGCGGCGCGAAGACGTAAGGTTCCTGACCGGAACCGGCAATTACACCGACGACATCAACCTCAACAATCAGGCCTATGTGCATTTCCTGCGCTCGGATGTGGCCCACGGCAAGATCAACGGCATCGACACCACGGCTGCGGCCGCAATGCCCGGCGTCATCCGTATCTTCACCGGCGCTGATTTCGAAGGTGTTGGATCGATTCCCTGTGGCTGGCAGGTGACCGACCGCCATGGAGAACCGATGCAGGAACCTGCGCACCCGGTTCTGGCTCAGGGCAAGGTCCGCTATGTGGGCGATGCCATCGCCGCCGTGGTCGCAGAAAGCCGCGAGGAAGCTCGCGACGCCGCCGAGGCGATTGAGCTCGATATCGAAGAACTGCCCGCCGTCATCGACATGAAGGAGGCCATCAAGGAAGGCGCCCCCAAGGTGCATGACGATCTCACCTCGAACCTCTGCTATGACTGGGGCTTCGTGGAAGAGAACAAACCAGCGGTGGAAGAGGCCTTTGCCAATGCGGCCCATGTGACCACGCTGGAGCTGGTCAACAACCGTCTGGTCGCGAACCCGATGGAGCCGCGCGTGGCTGTGGGCGATTTCAACCGGGCCACCGGGGAATCGACGCTTTATACAACCTCGCAGAACCCCCATGTGATCCGCCTTCTGATGGGCGCTTTCGTGCTGGGTATCCCCGAGCATAAGCTGCGCGTCATCGCGCCGGATGTGGGCGGCGGTTTCGGCACCAAGATCTTCCACTATGCCGAGGAAGCCTTCTGTACCTTCGCGGCCAAGGCGCTGAACCGGGCGGTCAAATGGACCTCTACCCGGTCCGAGGCCTTCATGTCGGATGCCCACGGGCGCGATCACGTGACCAAGATCGAACTGGCGCTGGATGCGGAGAACAACTTTACCGCGCTGCGCACCGACACCTACGCCAATATGGGCGCGTACCTGTCGACCTTTGCGCCTTCGGTGCCGACCTGGCTGCATGGCACGCTGATGGCGGGTAACTACAAGACGCCGCTGATCTATGTGAACGTGAAGGCGGTCTTCACCAACACGGTGCCGGTGGATGCCTATCGCGGCGCGGGCCGCCCTGAGGCGACATTCCAGCTGGAGCGCGTCATCGACAAGGCCGCGCGCGAGCTGGGCGTCGATCCCATCGCCCTGCGGCGTCAGAACTTCATCACCGAATTCCCCTATGCCACCCCGGTGGCGGTGGAATATGACACCGGCGATTACAACGCGACCATGGACAAGCTGATGGAGGTTGCCGATTTCGCAGGCTTCAAGGCGCGCCGCGCCAAGAGCGAGGAAAACGGCAAGCTGCGCGGTCTGGGCGTCAACTGCTATATCGAGGCCTGCGGCATTGCGCCGTCGAACCTTGTCGGGCAGCTGGGCGCGCGGGCGGGTCTTTATGAATCCGCCACGGTGCGGGTGAATGCGACCGGGGGTCTGGTGGTTATGACCGGCAGCCACAGCCACGGGCAGGGGCATGAAACCTCCTTCCCGCAGGTGATCGCGGATATGATCGGCATCGACGAAAGCATGGTCGAGATCGTGCATGGCGACACCGCCAACACGCCGATGGGCATGGGCACCTACGGCTCGCGCTCCCTCGCCGTTGGTGGTTCTGCCATGGTTCGGGCGACGGAAAAGATCATCGCCAAGGCGAAGAAGATCGCCGCCCACATTCTGGAAGCCTCCGATGCGGATATCGAGCTGAAGGACGGTCAGTTCTCGGTTGCGGGCACGGATAAATCCCTGGCCTGGGGCGATGTCACGCTGGCGGCCTATGTGCCGCACAACTACCCGCTTGAGGATATGGAGCCGGGGCTGGAAGAGACCGCCTTTTACGATCCGGCGAACTTCACCTACCCCTCGGGCGCCTATGCCTGCGAAGTGGAGGTCGATCCTGAGACCGGCAAGGTCACCATCGAACGTTTCGCGGCGGCGGATGACTTTGGCAATATCGTCAACCCGATGATCGTCGATGGTCAGGTGCATGGCGGTATCGGTCAGGGCATCGGTCAGGCGTTGCTTGAGGGCTGCGTCTATGACGAGAACGGTCAGCTCCTGTCAGCCTCCTACATGGATTACGCCATGCCGCGCGCCGATGATCTGCCCTTCTATCAGGTGGACCATTCCTGCCAGACGCCCTGTACCCATAACCCCCTTGGGGTGAAGGGCTGCGGTGAGGCCGGTGCCATCGGATCGCCGCCGGCGGTTGTGAATGCAGTGGTGGACGCGCTGCAGGCAGCGGGTAAAGATGTGACGCATATCGATATGCCACTCAGCCCCGGCCGCGTCTGGGCTGCGATGAACAGTTAACACCGGGGCAGGGGCCAGGCAGATGTGCCGGGTCCCTGCGCCCTTGGGAGATTTGAACAAAAGAACAAGGGGGGTGATCCCCCGGCATTCTTTGGGAAGGAAAGCGGAATGTATAATTTCGAGTTTGAGAAGCCTGCCTCCATTGCCGACGCGGTTGCCGCGCTGGCAGAGGAAGACGCGCAGGCGCTGGGCGGTGGCCAGACCCTGCTGCCGACCATGAAACAAAGGCTGGCGATGCCGTCGAAACTGGTCTCGCTTGCCGGGATTGGTGAAATGCAGGGCGTCTGCCGCGAAGATGATGGCAGCCTGGCAATCGGCGGCGCTACCACCCATGCCACCGTTGCCTCCGAGGCCGCAGCGCATTATCCCGCGCTGGCCGAGCTGGCCAGCCACATCGGCGATCCCGCCGTGCGCAACCGGGGCACCATCGGCGGCTCGCTTGCCAATAACGATCCGGCGGCCTGCTATCCGGCAGCGGTTCTGGGCAGCGGCGCAACCGTGATCACCAATGCCCGCGAAATCGCGGCGGATGATTATTTCGACGGTCTTTTCACCACCGCGTTGGAAGAGGGTGAGATCATCACCGGCGTGCGGTTCCCGGTGCCGGAGGCCGCGAACTATCAGAAGTTCGTGCAGCCTGCCTCGCGCTTTGCCCTGGTGGGGGTTTTCGTGGCCAAATACGCGGACGGGGTGCGGGTTGCCGTCACCGGCGCGTCGGAAGAGGGTGTGTTCCGCTGGAGCGAAGCTGAGCAGGCACTGGGCAAGGAATTCCGCCCTGACGCTCTGACGGATCTGCGCATTAACCCGGCCAACATGATGGGCGATATCCACGGCACCAAGGAATACCGTGCCCATCTTGTCGGTGTCCTGACCAAACGCGCCGTGGCCGCCGCCGCAGGCTGAGCCACTGGGACAGAACAGCAATGGGGCCTCGCAGCACTGCGGGGCCCTTTTTCATGCGGGTACCTGTAGTCAGGCGGGTTTGCGCGCCACGAAATCGATGAGGGCGGACATGCCGCTGTGGCCGCGTCCCTCCTGCACCTCCCGCTCATAGGCGCGGTTCTCCAGGATGTCCCAGCCTACGAAATCAGCGGCCAGCTGATCCTCGGTGTACATGTTCTCGGCAAAGGGCGGCCCGCCGGTGCCGAACTCAAGCTGTTTCGGCGTATAGCCATGCAGCAGCAGCACACCGCCGGGTTTCAGGCTGCGTTTCATGCCTTCGAATTGCACCTTGCGATCCTTGGGGCCGACGAATTGGATGAAAATGCCGACCACCAGATCATAGGCATCCTCAGGCCAGTCATGGGTGAGGATATCAACGTTTTGGAAATCCACCGTGACGCCACGCTCTGCCGCCAGATTACGGGCGCGGGCAATGGCGGTGGGGGCGAACTCATAGGCGGTCGTCTCAAGCCCCCGCTGCGCCATGTAGACGGAATTGCGCCCCTCGCCATCGGCCACCGACAGGGCGGTCTGGCCCGGTGTCAGATAGGCGGTGTGTTCGGTCAGGAACCGGGCAGGCTCGGTTCCAAACACATAGTCATCGGAGTTCGCAAATCGTTCTTCCCACATGTCGGCTCGTCCTGATCGCATGGCTGTTTATCAGGGGCGACAATGACAACGCCCCCGGCGCAGTCAAGCACCGGGGGCGGAATAGAAAGGCGGAATTCAGCCCAGATCGGGCCGGTCCGTCAGGGCCGCAGGATCATTTCTGCGGCAGCGGGCCGATCATCATGATCATCTGACGGCCTTCCATCTTCGGCATGTTTTCGATCTTGCCGATATCTTTGACGTCTTCGGCCACACGCTCCAGCAGCTCACGGCCGAGGTTCTGGTGCGCCATTTCGCGGCCGCGGAAACGCAGGGTGATCTTCACCTTGTCACCGTTTTCAAGGAATTTGAAAACGTTGCGCATTTTCACGCTGTAGTCATTGGTGTCCGTGTTCGGGCGGAACTTGACCTCTTTGACCTCGATGATCTTCTGCTTTTTACGGGCTTCGCTTTCGCGTTTCTGTTGCTCGTATTTGAACTTGCCGAAGTCCATGATCTTGCAGACCGGCGGATTGGCGTTCGGCGAGATCTCCACAAGGTCCAGACCCGCTTCCGCTGCCATCTCCATCGCCTTGGCCGGATGGACAACGCCAACGTTCTCCCCTTCGGCGCCAATCAGGCGGATTTCGGGGGCGCGGATTTTTTCGTTCGTGCGCGGGCCGGTATCACGAGGCGGCGGCGCGTTATGAGGTCTGCGGGCTATGGGTTCAATCCTTTGATGGTTGCCGATTTTCGAGCATGAAATCTAAACCGGGGCGCGGCGTCTTTCAAGCGGGAACCGATGCGGGCGCCCGTGAAAAAAGGCGATTGTCATCACAGAACCGGGGCAAGCCTCCCGCAGTCGGGCCTGCGGGCAGGTAGGCACCGGCACCCGGCGGGCAGGGCGGCAGCCAGCCCGGCCTGGTCTGCATCGATTCGGAGGGGCGGTCGTCAGGGGGAAAGCGCTCCCGGCCTGGGTGCCGGCAAAGCCCCGCCAATCCGCCGGGATCCTGTCGGCGGCGGCTGGCCGATGACGCGTCCGGCGATTTTTGCCCCTTGTGGCGGGGGCTGCGGAACGTCAGCTAGCCGGTATCGAATGTCGCAAGAACACGCGCCGGAGCCTCTGCTGCGATGCAGGCCCCGGCCACAACAAAGGAGAGACATCATGAAACCGGTTATTGTTGCCGTAGCAGCCGGGGTGGTGGCGATTGGCGCTTACTATGCCTTTTCCGTCCAGACCGAAGACAGCGCGATCAGCAACGCGCCGACCAACACGGACGCCCCCGCAGCCGTGACAGAGCCTGCACCTGAGGCAGAACCTGCACCGGTGGTCGAGGAGACCAGCGAGAGCGAAGCGCCGAAAACCACGGCAGAGCAGATGGAAGAGGCTGCCGAAGCGGTCGAGCGCGCGGTCGAGGAGACCGTCGAAGGGGCCGCCGCCGAGGCAGAGGCAGCCTTGGAAAGCGCCAAAGAGACGGCAGAGACAGCAGCCGGAGCAGCAGCGGATGCGGCAGAGGGCGTCGCTCAGCAGGCGGATGAGGCTGTCCGTGAGGCTGTAGAAAGCGCAACGCAAGCTGTGACAGACACAGCGGGGAATGCCGCTGATCCCGCAGCGGAACAGGCTGCCGATCAGGCCATGTCAGAGGCGCTGACGCTGGAAGGCTTTGATTACGAAACGGTCACCACGATGATCGCCGACTCGGATCTGTCACAGACCCAGAAAACCGTTCTGACCTCGGCGCTGGATGCGGCAAAGGACAGCCCGGCGATGCTGAAGGCGGCGCTGGATCAGGTAAAGGCCGCGCTGAACCTGTAACCTCTGCGCCCCGTCACAGGTGCGGGGTAACCCGCTGTTTCAAAAGAAAAGCCGCGCCGCCCGTATCAGGGTGGCGCGGCCTTTTTGTATCTGGCCATTGGCGGCTTGCGTCAGGCGTGTTGGCTTAGTCGAGGAAAGCCTTTTCCACGACATATTGCGCGGGCTTGGAATTGGCGCCTTCTTCAAGGCCGGCCGCTTCCAGCATGTCCTTCAGTTCCAGGTTGAAGGCCAGGTTGCCGCAGATCATCGCCCGGTCGCTCTCGGGGTTGAGCGGCTCAACGCCCAGATCCTTGTAGGCCTCGCCCGAGTTGATCAGGTCGGTGATCCGGCCCATCTTGGCGCTCTCTTCGCGGGTGGTGGTGGGGTAGTATTTAATCTTCTTCCAGAAGCCCTCACCGATCACCTCATTGAGCAGCTCGTCGTCCTTCAGGCTTTCGATCAGTTCCCGGCCATAGGTCAGCTCGCCTGCGGTGCGGCAGGTGTGGGTGATGATGACCTCGTCGTAATCCTCGTAGGTCTGCGGCTCGCGCAGCAGCGAGGCGAAGGGCGCAAAGCCGGTGCCGGTGGCGAAGAACCAGATGCGTTTGCCGGGCAGCAGCGCGTCATGCACCAGGGTGCCGACGGGCTTGGGCCGCAGGATGATCTGATCGCCTTCTTTGATGTGCTGCAGTTTCGAGGTCAGCGGACCGTCCTGCACCTTGATCGAGTAGAATTCCAGTTCTTCATCCCAGGAAGGCGAGGCGATGGAATAGGCGCGCAGCAGCGGCTTCTGCTTGCCGGTCTTGGGATCGGGATCGCCCATCAGGCCGATCATCACGAATTCGCCCGAGCGGAACCGCAGCGACGCGGGCCGCGAGACCCGGAAGGAAAACAGGCGGTCTGTCCAGTGCTTGACCGCGGTCACGGTCTGGGCGTCCGGCAGGGTCGGGGTCGCCTTGGCGGGCTTGGCTTCGGAGGCAGTGTCGGTCACGGCGGTCATCTCGTTCATCGGTTTCACTGCCGGTCTGGTAGACCGGCACCTCTGATTAATCGTTGATTCAGGTCAGGAAAAGCTTTGTTTTTCCCGAATTGCGGTTTGTGGGGGTGTCTGACGCGAGATCAGGCCCGTCTCAGCGGGCGGCCCGGCCGCGTCCCAGACGTGCCTGATAGTCGTGTGCCTGCCAATTGGCCCGGGCCAACCACTGGTCCTCGGGCTGGCGGGCGGCCAGATCCTCATCGATCTCGACCTCGTCAAAGCCGCTGCGCCGCGCCATGGCGTATTGATCCGCCAGCACGTGACCATAGGCCCGGAGCCGCCCGGTATAACCCATCTGCCGCAATTGCCGCGCCAGGGTGAAACCGCGCCCGTCAGCAAAGCTGGGGAAATGAATACGGATCATCTCGCAGCCGGGGATGCGGTTCGACAAGGGGGCCAGATCCGCATCGGGCTGCAGGTCCAGCGCGTTTTCACCCTCGTAGCCGGCCTGCCAGCTGTCGGGGCCAAATCCGGTGTCAGTCACAATTACAGTCATTTGGGGTCAGCTCCTTTGCGGGTGAGTTTGCCATCCACGATGTGGATGCCGCATTCTTCCTTGTTCTGATCGCGCCAGCGTCCGGCGCGGGGGTCTTCACCTTCTGCCACCTTCGAGGTGCAGGGGGCGCAACCGATCGACGGGTAGCCCTGCGCCACCAGCGGATGGCGCGGCAGGCGGTTTTCTTCCATGTAGGCGCGCACGTCCTCGGGCGCCCAATGGGCCAGCGGGTTCACCTTGATGCGTCCGGTGCCGTCCTCGACCTCGAAAAAGTCGAGCGCGGCGCGGCTGCCGGACTGGAACCGTTTGCGTCCGGTGATCCAGCCATCATAGCCCGACAGTGCGTTTTGCAGCGGCACGGTCTTGCGCAGGTGGCAGCAGGCGTCGGTGTTCGAGAACCGCAAGGCGCCATAGGGATCCTTTTCGGCGATATCCTCGGCGCGGATGACCTGCACGTTGCGCAGGCCAAGGCGCTCGCTCACCTCCTGCTGATAGACCAGCGTTTCGGTGAACAGCAGCTCGGTATCCACGAACAGCACCGGCACGGCGGGATCGATCACCGCCGCCATATGCAGCAGCACAACCGATTCCGCGCCAAAGCTGGAAACCAGGGCAATCTGCCCGGCATCCTGCAGGGCGCCCTGCATCACGGCGGTAGCCGAATGGTGCCGGTAGCGGGCATTCAGCATCTCCACCTTTTCCGCCAGGGCGGTGTCCGGTGCAGCCCCATTGGGGCTGCTCTCTGCGAGCTTCAGCATCGCTCTAGGCCACCTTTTTGCGGGCTTCGGGATAAAGCACGGCTTTGAACGGTTCCATTCCGACGCGGCGGTAGGTCTCGATGAAGGTCTCGCCTTCATCGGTCCGCAGCTCCAGATAGGCGCCGATCAGACGCTCGACCGCCGGAACGATCTCGTCATAGGCGAAACCGGGGCCGGTGCGTGTGCCGATGGCCGCCGTTTCGGTGGCATCACCGCCCAGGGTGATCTGGTAGTTCTCTACCCCGGCGCGATCCAGCCCCAGAATGCCGATATGGCCGACGTGGTGGTGGCCGCAGGCATTGATGCAGCCCGAGATCTTGATCTGCAGATGGCCCACGTCGTGCTCCAGCTTCAGCTCTTCGAACCGGGTTGCGATATCCTGCGCAACCGGGATCGAGCGGGCGGTGGCCAAGGCGCAATAGTCCATGCCGGGGCAGGCGATGATATCCGAGATCAGGCCAATGTTGGCGGTCGCAAGGCCGACCTCTTTCAGGCGGGCGTGGATCGCGGGCAGGTCCGATTTCAGAACATGCGGCAGGATCACGTTCTGCTGGTGGCTGATGCGCAGCTCGTCATAGCCGAATTCCTGCGCCAGATCGGCCATCACGCGCATCTGTTCGGCAGTGGCATCGCCGGGGGTGGCGCCATGCGCCTTGACCGAGATGGTGACGATGGCGTGGTCTTCGTTGCGATGCGCCGACAGGTTGGTGTCGGCCCAGGCGCGGAACACCGGATCGCTGTCGTAGGCCGCATCATAGGCCGCAGTGTCGCCGCTGCGCAGGGCGGGGGGCGTGAAATGCGCCTTGATCTCTTCCAGCAGCTCCTGATCGGCGCCGTTGAACTGAGCGCGGCGCTCGATAAAGCGTTCTTCGACCAGGGCACGGATCTTGTCGATGCCGTTTTCCTGCACGGTGATCTTGATCCGGGCCTTGTACTTGTTGTCGCGCCGACCCAGCAGGTTGTAGACGCTCAGCACCGCCTCAAGATAGGGCAGCAGGTCCGCCTTGGGCAGGAACTCCCGCAGCACCTTGCCGATCATTGGCGTACGGCCAAGGCCACCGCCCACGATCACCTCGAACCCGGTCTCACCTTCGCGGGAGACCATGCGCAGCCCGATGTCATGGGCGCGGGTCACGGCGCGGTCCTCTTCGGCGCCAGTCACCGCGATCTTGAACTTGCGGCCCAGGAACTGGAATTCCGGGTGGTCGGTGGACCATTGCCGGATCAGCTCGGCATAGGGGCGCGGATCTTCCAGTTCACCCTTGGCGGCGGCGGCAAAGTGATCCGAGGTCACGTTGCGTACGGTGTTGCCCGAGGTCTGGATCGCGTGCAGGCCCACTTCGGCCAGCGCGTCCAGCATGTCCGGCACGTCCTTCAGGGTCGGCCAGTTGTACTGGATGTTCTGACGGGTGGTGAAATGACCATAGCCCTTGTCCCACTTTTCGGCCAATAGCGCGAGCTGGCGCATCTGGGCGCTGCTGAGCGTGCCATAGGGGATTGCAACCCGCAGCATATAGGCGTGCAGCTGCAGATACAGCCCGTTCATCAGGCGCAGGGGTTTGAACTCGTCCTCGGTCAGGCTGCCGTCGATGCGGCGCTCTACCTGGGCACGGAACTGGGCGTTGCGTTCAGCCAGAAAAGCGGCGTCAAAGTCGTTATACTTATACATTGGAGAGAGTCTCCTGTTTGCCATGGGCGTAGTTCGAGGGACCGGTGCGGCGGAATTCTTCGCGGAAGTGGACAGGTTCGGGGCCATCCGTGCCGGGTTTGGCATCGGTCAGATAGATGCCGACAACGTTGAGAGCATCGCGTTCGGCGGCCAGCAGGCGCAGCTGCGCCTCGGCTTCGTCGGTAATCAGCTCGGCCTCGCTCAGCGAGCGGCTCCAGCTGTCCTTGGCGGTGTAATAGATCACGTCGCCCTCAAGGAGGTCATTCGCGGTGATCACTTTGGGCGTAAAGGGACGGGGCATCAGGCGAGCTCCATATTCAGATCGGAGGTAAGGTCAGAGGCGAGGTCGGGCAGGGCGGCGATGCTTTGACGCGGCGCCAGCCCGAGGAAGGTGAGGGCCGGGCCGGACAGACCTGCCGCAGCCAGATCGGCAGGCAGCCGGTCCAGCGTTGTTTCTAGAACGCGCTGGTTGGCGCGCGAGGCATGTTCGACGATGGTCACCGGCGTAGCCCGGTCCGCGCCGTGCATGATCAGGCGGCCCTGCACGAAACGCGCGGACTTCTTGCCCATGTAGATGGCAGCCACTTCACCGGGGCGCGCCAGCGCAGCCCAGTCGTGATCGGCAAAACCGCGCATGTCGTGCCCGGTGAGGAACCGGACCGAGGAATTGCGCCCGCGCTGTGTCAGGCTCTGACCGATGGCGGCGACCGCAGCAGAGGCGGCGGTGATGCCGGGCAGGATCTGGTAGCCGATCCCGGCAGCGTCGCAGGCGGATAGCTCTTCGTCGAGGCGGCCAAAGACGGTGGGATCGCCGGATTTGAGCCGCAGCACCTTGCGGCCCGCACGGGCATGGGCCACCAGACGGTCACAGATCTCCTCTTGCGACATGGAGGGGCCAAAGCCTTCCTTGCCGACGTCTTCCAGCGCGATACCGGGGGCGGCAAGGGCCATGATCTCGGGGCTGACCAAGCGGTCGAACAGGATCACATCTGCGGACTGCATCGCTTTCAGCACCTTCAGAGTCAGCAGATCGGGGTCGCCCGGACCAGAGCCGGCAAAGGCAACCTGTCCCGGCTCGGGGCAGCACATGCCATCTGCGCGCTGAGAGCTGGCAGAGGGAATGATCGGGGCAAAGCTGGACATGTGGCGCCTCATTTCTGGTGTTTGACTTGACCCTCAATATAGGAAATATTCCCATTTGAGCGCCATACGTCCGCCCAAATAAGGACATGTGTTCCACGTGGTTCGGGGCTTGGTGACCAAGGTTTCGATGCAGAGGGAAAATTAGAATGACAGTGCGGATTGATGCCACGGATCGGAAAATCCTGGCGGAGCTGCAACGCGATGCTAGCCAGTCGCTGGACGAAATCGCCAAGCAGGTGGGCAGCTCAAAGACCCCGGTCTGGAATCGCATCCGCAAGCTGCGCGAGGCCGGGGTGATTGGTCGCCAGACCGTGATCCTGGACGCCGAGGCGCTGGGGTTCGAGGCTTGTTTCTTTGTGCTGATCCGCACTTCTGAGCACGAGGCGGAGTGGCAGGCATCCTTCTTGCAGGCGCTGCGCGACCGCCCCGAGGTGCAGGAGGCGCACCGGCTGGCCGGGGATATCGATTACATCCTGAAGGTGCGGGTGAAGAACGCGCGGGCCTATGACAAATTCTATCAGGCGCTGATTTCAGAGGTGCGGGTGCACAATGTGACCGCGCTCTTGTCGATGGAGGAAATCAAATCGACCACGCTGCTGCCGCTGGAGCCAGCGGAGTAGGGGAAGTGGAGGGCGGCGCCGGGTGGCGCCGACCATTAGCGGCTCACCATCAGCCGGGTGAGGCCATGAAAATGGTAGCTGTCTGAATACTCGGGTTTTTCTGCCAGACGCAGATCGGGGCAGCGCTGGAACAGGATGGGCAGCGCGATGCGCATTTCCAGCCGTGCCAGCGGCGCGCCGACGCAGAAATGCAGTCCGCCCCCAAAGGACGTGTTGGTCTTGGCCGGGCGGCTGGGGTTAAAGACCTCTGGATCATCAAGCACTGCCGGGTCGCGGTTGGCCGCGCCCAGAAGCAGCGCCACCTGATCGCCGCGCTGGAAGGTATGGCCGAAGACCTCGGCCTCTTCATATGCATAGCGGGTGAACATATGCAGCGGCGGATCATAGCGCAGGATTTCCTCGACCAGTTGGTCGATCCCGTCCTCTGTCAGCCAGGCCGGATCCCAGCCCTGTTCCAGCATCGTCTTCACCCCGTTGCCAAGGGCGTGCACTGTTGCTTCGTGCCCCGCGTTCAGCAGCAGGATGCAGGTGCCGATCAGCTCATCCGTGGTCAGGCTGTCCCCGGCCTCCTCGGCGGCAATCAGGCGGGTGATCAGATCATCCTGCGGATCGCTGCGGCGTTGATCGATATAGCTGCGCAGATAATCGGAAAAGGCGGCAGATGCCTCGGCTGCGGAATGCTCGGTCTCTTCCGTGCGCCCGGCCTGATACATGGCCACCATCCGGTGCGACCAATCCAGAAGCTGCGGCGCCATCTCCTCGGGTACGCCGAGCAGGCGGCAGATGGTCACGATCGGAACCTGCGTGCAATAAGCCTGCAACAGATCAAAGGGCTGGTCCGGAAAGGCATCGATCAGATCATGGCACAGCTGGGCGATATCCGCCTCGAGCGCGGTAATCGCGCGCGAGGTGAAGGCCCGCATCACCAGTTTGCGCAGGCGGGTGTGGCGCGGCGGCTCGGCGTCCAGCAGCGAATGGGCCTCGACAGCCAGAAACGGCGCCAGATGGGCCGGGCCGGGCGCGGCCATCTCCGCGGGGATTTCCCGTCCGAAGCGGCGGTCCCGCAGCAGCATGTGAACGGCCGATTTACGAAAGGCTGCCACCATGCTGTAATCCTGCCAATAGTGCAGGGCGCCCGCGTCGCGGGCCTTGACGTAGAACGGATAGGGATCTTGCACAAAGGCCGGATCGGTCGGAGGCTGATGCAGTGTTTTCATGCGGCGACTTTTGCCATGGCGGCTGGTCAATGCAAGGTGAGTTTCATAGTCTGGCCTGCATGAGGCAGTATCAATGATCAAACAAACCATGTGGCAGCGCTGGGGCCTATTGCTGGGATTTGCATGTGCAGTCGCAGGGCTGGCGGCTGCGGTCTGGATCTATGGGTACCGGCAGGCGCTGGACTCGCTGGCAGAGCGCAGCGCGGCGGATCTGGCATTGGCGTCGGACCGGGTCAGCACACAGTTGCAAATCTATCAGGAACTGGCGGTTCTGACGGCGGATCATCCGGTGCTGGACGGGCTGGATACGGCGGCGGGGCAGCAAGAGGCGGCCCGGCGCCTGCGCGAAGTCGCGGACAAGACGGCGGCGCTCGACGTGTTCTATGCAGACCGTTCGGGGCGGGTTCTGGCCTTTGCCGAAGGGGTCGCCGGAGGCTCGGTGGCCGATCAACCCTATTTCAAACGTGCCATGCAGGGCGCGCTTGGCACCGGTCAGGCGGTGCTGCTGCCCGAGGGGCGGCGGGCCTATTTCTATGCCGCGCCCAGCTTTGCGCCCGGCGGCGGCGTGCTGGGGGCGCTGGTGGTCGTGGCCGATGTAGAGGATGTGGAGCAGACCTGGCGCGGCTCCTTGCCTGCGGTCTTCTTCACCAACCGCAACGAAGAGGTGTTTATTTCCAACCGGCCGGAATTGCTGTTCTGGCGACGGGCTGAACGGCTGCCTGGCAGCGCGGCCGAGGGAGGCGATCCGGTTTCCTTCGCGGTGGAAAACCATGGCGGGCACGAGGTCTGGCAGATGTCCGGCAGCTCCTACCTGCCGCAGCAGGCGCTGCACCTGACGGTGGACCTGCCGGTCATCGGTATGCGTGGAGAGATCCTGGTGGATGTCGCCCCGGCGCGGCGTATCGCTGCCTTGCAGGCGGCCGCTCTGACGGCGGTGTGTCTTGCATTCGGCACGCTCCTGTTCCTCGCGACCGAGCGGCGCCGAACCCTGGCCCGGGCCAATGTCATTCTGGAAACCCGGGTCGAGGCCCGCACCCAGGCCCTGCAGGTGATCAACACTCAGCTGCGCCGCGAGGTCCATGAGCGACAAGAGGCCGAAGCGGCGCTGAAACAGGCGCAGGAAGATCTGGTCCAGGCCGGGAAACTCTCGGCGCTGGGGCAGATGTCTGCGGGCATCAGTCACGAGCTGAACCAACCGCTGATGGCCATTCAGCAATATGCCGAAAACGGCGCCGCCTTTCTGGAACGGGAAAAGCCCGAGCGCGCGGCGGAAAACCTGACCCGGATTTCCAGCATGGCCGAACGCATGGCGCGGATCATCAAGAACCTGCGGGCCTTTGCTCGCAACGAAAGCGAACCGATGGCGCGGGTTGATCTGGTGCAGGTGATCAATGCGGCGGTGGAACTGACCACGGCGCGGCTGGAAACGGACCATGTGGCGCTCCATTGGGCAGCGCCATCCGGTCCGGTCTACGCCTGGGGTGGCGAGGTGCGGCTGACCCAGGTTTTTGTAAACCTGATCAATAACGCCGCCGACGCCATGATGGAGCAGGACCAGCGGGCGATCCGCATCGCGCTGGAATGGCCGTCACAGCAAACTGGCGCGCGGCTGCGCGTTCATGTCCGTGACATCGGCCCGGGCATCAAGGAACCGGAAAAGATGTTCGAACCTTTCTATTCGACCAAGGCCGTGGGCAGCGCCGAGGGGCTTGGCCTTGGGCTGTCGATCTCTTACGGGTTGGTGCAAAGTTTCGGCGGCCACATCCGCGGCTGCAACAGCAGCGATGGTGCGGTCTTTACCGTCGAACTTGACCCCTGGAGCGAGGAAGAAGCTGCATGACCCGGCGGGTACTGCTCGTGGATGATGACGCGGCGGTGCGCGAGGCGCTGTCGCAGACGCTTGAGCTGAACGACCTGGAGGCGGTGACAGCTGGCTCTTTCGTGGGGGCCAAGGATCTGATCTCTCCCGAATTTGATGGCGTGATCCTGTCGGACATTCGCATGCCGGGGCGGGACGGGTTTCATCTTTTGACCTATGCGCATGAGATCGACGCCGAACTGCCGGTTATCCTGCTGACCGGCGAAGGCGACATTCCGATGGCGGTGCGGGCGATGTCCGAGGGTGCCTTTGATTTTCTGGAAAAACCCTGCGCTCCGGGGGATCTTCTTTCGGTGCTGGAGCGGGCGCGCAAGACCCGGGCACTGGTGCTGGAAAACAGACGCCTGAAGCGCCAGCTGGAGGCGGGCGATCCGGCGGCGCGGATGCTTTTCGGCACCTCCCCGCAGGCAGAGCAGCTCAGGACGCGGGTGCGCGCAGTGGCGCCCACCGGAGCCGAGGTTCTGGTGACAGGTCCGGCGGGCAGTGGCGTTTCCAAGGTCGCCGAAGTCATCCACCTGATGTCGCCGCGGGCGCAGGGCGCCTTTGTGAAGCGACCCGCCGCCGGGATGACCATCGAAGCCTTTGATGCGCTGTGCCAGGATGCGGCGGGCGGGTCGTTGTTTCTGGATGAAATCCCGGCCATGGCCGACGCGGTGCAATACGCGGTTCTGGAACGTCTGGAGCAGGGCGTCGCCGCGCGGGTGATCGCCGGGACCACCAGCGATCTGGCGCAGCTGGCCACCAGCGGCGCCTTCAATGCTGACCTGTTTTATCGCCTGGATGGCATGCGGGTGCGCATTCCATCGCTGGCTGAACGGCCCGAGGACATCCCGGTTCTGTTCCGTCACTACGTGGCCCAGGCGGCCGAGCAGGCGGGCATCGCGGCGCCCGAGATCAGCCAGGAGCATCTGGCCATGCTTATGGCGCAGGACTGGCCTGGCAATGCCCGCTCGCTGATGTCGGCGGCCATGCGGTTCGTGCTTGGCATGCCCGAGGAGGTTTCGGTCGGCTCTGGTCTGGGGCTGGCGGAACAGATGGCGCAGGTTGAGCGGTCCTTGCTGATCGCAGCGCTGGGGCGCCAGAACGGGCGCGCTTCGGCGGCGGCGGCGGCGCTAAAGCTGCCACGCAAGACCTTTTACGACAAACTGGCCCGATATGGCATCCGCCCCGAGGACTATCGCCGCGCCTCAGATGCGTGATTCCAGTGGTTGAAAAGATGGGCTAACGGCTGTGCGGAAATCCGCACACCTCGCGCTGATCCCTGTGCGAGTTTTCGCACAGCCTACAATTTAGGCGCCTGCGCCCGAGAACTGGGCGCCATGCATCTATCTGAAAAGTTTATAAAAAAATCAAAATCAGCCGAATCACGACTCAATTCTTGAGCGGGGCAGTGCGATTCGCGATCCTTCCCACGGGGCTTGTGCATTGCGCACAGGCTATGGAGAGAAATCTGGGAGGACTATTATGAAGTTCCTGACTGCTACCGCCGCCGCTCTGGCGATGACCGTATCCGCTGGCGCCGTTCAGGCGGCCTGTGACGAAGGCGAGATCGTCGTCAAGTTCAGCCACGTCACCAACACCGACAAGCACCCCAAGGGGATTGCCGCGACGCTGCTGGAAAAGCGTGTCAACGAAGAGATGAACGGCACCATGTGCCTTGAGGTCTATCCGAACTCGACCCTCTACAATGACAACAAGGTGCTCGAAGCGATGCTGCAGGGCGACGTGCAGCTGGCCGCGCCGTCGCTGTCCAAGTTCGAAAAGTTCACCAAACAGTTCCGTCTGTTCGACCTGCCGTTCATGTTCAAGAACATCGATGCGGTTGATGCCTTCCAGGCGTCCGACAACGGTCAGGCGATGCTGGATTCGATGCAGCGCCGTGGCCTGCAGGGCCTGGCTTACTGGCACAATGGCATGAAGCAGATGTCGGCCAACAAACCGCTGGTCGAACCGACCGATGCCAATGGCCTGAAGTTCCGCGTGCAGTCCTCGGACGTGCTGGTGGCGCAGATGGAAGCGATCGGTGGCAGCCCGCAGAAAATGGCCTTCTCCGAAGTCTACGGCGCTCTGCAGCAGGGTGTTGTCGATGGTCAGGAAAACACCTGGTCCAACATCTACGGCAAGAAGTTCTTCGAAGTGCAGGACGGGATCACCGAAACCAACCACGGCATCATCGACTATCTGGTGGTGACCTCGGTGGACTGGCTGGACAGCCTGGAGCCGGAAGTACGCGACCAGTTCCTGACCATCCTGTCGGAAGTGACCGAAGCGCGGAACTCTGAATCCGCCAAGGTCAACGCAGCAGCCAAGCAGGCGATCATTGATGCCGGTGGCACCGTGCGTCAGCTCTCGGCCGAGCAGCGCCAGTCCTGGGTCGACACCATGAAACCCGTCTGGGCGCAGTTCGCCGGTGACGTGGGTCAGGACAAGATCGACGCCGCACAGGCGATCAACGCAGGCTTCTGATAGCCGCACCCCGGGGCGCGCCATCCAAGGATGAGTGCTGCGCCCCGTTTTGCAGGCGGCGTGGGGATCCGCCGCCTGCACCATTTTATCAACATAGCAGGGGAGACTGGCATGTCGGGGGCAAGAACCGGCCCGGCCGGGGTCATCAATACGCTGGAAGAAACGCTGATCGCGCTGCTGTTGGGGCTGATGACAGTGATCACCTTTGCCAATGTGGTGGCGCGTTTCGTGTTCAACTCCAATATCCTCTGGGCGCTGGAGCTGACGGTGTTCCTTTTTGCCTGGCTGGTGCTGCTGGGGGCGTCTTACGCGGTCAAGACGCATGCGCACCTGGGGGTGGATGCCATCGTCAACACGCTTGCGCCGCCTGCACGTCGCGTTGTGGGGCTGATCGCGGTTGGCGCCTGCCTGCTGTTTTCGCTGCTGTTGCTGAAAGGCGCCTATGATTACTGGGCGGTGTTTGCGGATCTGCCGCCGACCTCGGGGCGCTGGTTCCCGACGGGGCTGGACATGAAGGCCCGCAGCCAAAGCTTTTACGAGGTGCAGGACGTGCCGATGGTGGGGATCTTCCGGTTTCTGGAGGATCTGATCAACTACGGGGATTCCTACGAAAAACTACCCAAAGTGGTGCCGTATCTGATCCTGCCGCTGTCGATGCTGCTGCTTGTGATCCGCTTTGTGCAGGCTGCCCTGCGTATCTGGCGCGGTGAGGCCGACCGGCTGGTGGCCAGCCACGAGGTTGAGGACGAGTTGGACGAGGCCCGCGCCCGCGCCACCGGAGAAAAGACGGGGGGAGAAAACTGATGGACGTCGTTCTGCTTTTTGCCATGGTGGTTGGCTTGATGCTGATCGGCGTGCCGATCTCCGTCTCGCTGGGCCTCAGCTCCACCCTGTTTCTGCTGGTCTATTCGGACAGTTCGCTGGCCTCGGTCGCCGGCACATTGTTCGAAGCCTTCGAAGGCCATTTCACCCTCTTGGCCATCCCGTTCTTCATTCTCGCCTCGACCTTCATGTCGACCGGCGGTGTGGCGCAGCGGATCATCCGGTTCTCGATTGCCTGCGTCGGCCATTTTCAGGGCGGTCTGGCCATCGCTGGCGTCTTTGCCTGCATGATGTTCGCGGCGCTGTCCGGGTCTTCTCCGGCGACTGTGGTGGCCATCGGCTCCATCGTGATCGCAGCAATGCGCCAAGCGGGCTATTCCAAGGAGTTCGCCGCCGGTGTAATCTGCAACGCCGGCACGCTTGGCATCCTGATCCCGCCCTCCATCGTGATGGTGGTCTATGCGGCATCGGTCGACGTTTCGGTCGGACGGATGTTCCTTGCCGGTATCATTCCGGGCCTTTTGGCCGGGGTGATGCTGATGGTGACGATCTACGTCATCGCCCGGATCAAGAACATGCCCAAGGGCGACTGGGCAGGCTGGGCCGAGGTCGGCGCCTCCTTCCGCGAGGCGTTCTGGGGCCTGTTCCTGATCGTGATCATCATGGTCGGTATCTATGGCTACCCGTGGTATTCGCCTGAACTGGGGCTTTACAAGGAAGGCGCGATCTTCACGCCGACCGAAGCCGCCGCCGTGGCATCCGTCTATGCTTTCCTGGTGGCAACCTTTGTCTACCGCGACATGGGACCGCTGGCGGGAACCGAGGTGCGCCCGCGCCGCACCGTCCTGCAGGCGCCGCTTGCGCTGCTGTCGGTCTGGTTCCACAAGGACACCAAACGGGCGCTGTTCGATGCGGGCAAGCTGACCGTGACGCTGATGTTCGTGATCGCCAACGCGCTGATCCTGAAACATGTACTAACCGACGAGCAGGTGCCGCAGCATATCGCCAATGCCATGCTGTCGGCGGGCTTTGGCCCGGTGATGTTCCTGATCGTGGTGAACGTGATCCTGCTGATCGGCGGTCAGTTCATGGAACCGTCGGGCCTGTTGGTGATCGTTGCGCCGCTGGTGTTCCCGATCGCGATCGAGCTGGGCATCGACCCGATCCATCTGGGCATCATCATGGTGGTCAACATGGAGATCGGCATGATCACCCCGCCGGTTGGCCTGAACCTCTTCGTGACCTCCGGGGTTGCGGGCATGCCGATGATGGCGGTGGTCCGGGCGGCCCTGCCGTTCCTGGCGGTGCTCTTCGTCTTCTTGATCATGGTGACCTATATCCCATGGCTCAGCACGATGATCCCGAACGCGCTAATGGGGCCGGAGATTATAACGAACTAGAGATTCACGAGTACCGAGTTGTGTAAGAGTTGGTACGAGTGAGGGCGCCCCGGGAGATCGGGGCGCCATTTTTGTAAGCAAAGGCCGTAAAAAAGCCCAGCTCTGCGTCAGAGCCGGGCTTGTCATTGATGTGTGAGGCCGCGCCTCTTGGTCAGGCGTTTTCCAGAGCCGAGATGATCGGAGAGAAATCCGCCGCCGTCAGGCTGGCGCCGCCGACAAGGGCGCCGTCCACGTTCGACACGGCAAAGATTTCGGCCGCATTTCCGGGTTTCACCGAGCCACCGTAAAGCAGGCGAATGCCTTCGGCGGTCTCGGCGCCAAAGCGGTTGGTCAGCTCGGCGCGCAGGAAATCGTGCACTTCGCCGATCTGCTCCAGCGTTGGAACCTTGCCGGTGCCGATGGCCCAGACCGGTTCATAAGCGACGACCAGCGTGGCGCCGCTGGCGCCCTCCGGCACCGAACCGGCCAGCTGTGTGCCGACGACCGAAAGGGTCTTGCCCGCTTCGCGCTCTTCCAGGGTCTCGCCAAGGCAGGCCACGGCCAGCAGGCCAGCGGCCATGGCGGCTTCGGCCTTGGCAAGGACGATGGCGTCGGTTTCACCGTGATCGGCACGGCGTTCAGAGTGGCCCAGGATCACCGCGCTCGCGCCTGCATCCAGCAGCATCGCCGCGCTCAGATCGCCGGTATGCGCGCCCGAGGTCGCGGCGTGACAGTCCTGACCACCGATTTGTACCGGTCCGCCGCGGGTGGTGTCCGCTGCGCGCGACAGCAGCGTTGCGGGCGGGCAGATCAGGATGTCGGTGCCATCCGGCGCCGGATGGCCTTCAGCCAGCGCAGCAAGCTCAACCAGCTCTGCCCCGGTGCCGTTCATTTTCCAGTTTCCCGCCGCCAGTTTCCGCCGCATGTGTCGCTTCCCTTGTTGTTCTGTGGCGTGGTGGTAGCACCCCGCGGCAGAGGGAGCAATTGTGCAAGACGCCGCTGGCGTGGCCATTGGAAACACAAAAGGGCGACCGAAGCCGCCCCATGCAATGAATGCCGTAATCTAGGGTGATCAGTCGTCTGAGTTCAGGCGCCGGGCATATCCTTGAAGCTGATCGACTCGCCGCAGCCGCAGGCCTCGGCGACGTTGGGGTTGTTGAACTTGAACCCGCTTTCCAGCAGCGTGGTTTCATAGTCGATCTCGGTGCCAAACAGGAACATCTGTGCCATCGGTGCGATCATCACCCGGGCGCCGTCTTGTTCCACGACCTCGTCATTGGGATCGGCGTCATCGACGTATTCCATGGTGTATTCCATGCCGGCGCAGCCGCCTTTTTTCACGCCAATGCGCAGGCCCGCGTGGCCCGCATTCTGCATCAGCTTTGAAATCTGCGCCGCAGCCTTCGGGGTGATGGTTACAGCCTGTTTGCCGGGGATACCGAACATGAAAGTCTCCAGTTTCGCGCGTTACCCTCAATCTAGGGTCCTGCGGCGGCAGGCTCAAGGGGGCGGCGGCAGATGCGATGCACAGGTGCCTGTGCGGTGGCGGTTTTTTTGTCTACAGTCCCATGCAGTTGGCGTAATAGGTCACCGTTGCGGGCCAGTCGGAAAAGACACCGGAGACGCCCACATCCTGTGCCAGAACATCCAGCACCTGATAATAGGCCGAGGCATCCGAGATCGCCGGTTTCACTGACCGGTAATACCAACCGCCGCCATTTGTCAGCGGCCCAGAGCGCTCCATCGACCAGGCGATGATCTTGAGCCCCGCCTCGCGCGCCTTGATGGCATAGGGGGAGGGCACGATCTTCCCGTCCTCCAGCGCCAGCAGCATCCAGATCGGCGGTGCGATATAGTTAACCCCCATATCTGCCAGCTCCTGCATGCTCGGCTTGAAACTCGCGGGGTTGGACGGATCCACCTTGCCTTCATCGGCATCGGATTTGGAATAGCGGTCATCGAGGTACACCGCCTGCGCGCCGAACTCTGGCTCGTTCTCTATCCAATATAGGACATCGCTGAGATCGAAACTTTGCAGCCAGACATCCGATGCTGGCACGCTCGCGGATTTGTACTCTTCCACCAGCTTCTGCGCGTAGTCTTCCTGCGTGAATCCGTTGAAGGGCATCTTTACCGCCGGTGCCTTCAACTCGGGCGTGAACTTGGCGCCAATGCTGCGGAACAGGGCGATGGACTCAGCGTGGGTCATGCTGCGCGCGCCATCGACATAGAGCGTGCTGCGCCATGGGGCGACGCCGCCCTGATAGGCTTCTGCGGTCTTCGCCGTCTTGTCGCGGCTGTCCATCTTGGGAGTCAGGCTGCGGAACTCTTCCAGCGTGATCTCCGAGGTGCGGCACTCGGCCTTGGCGTCCGCGCCGCCGCCTGCGGGGGTGAAGGGGGTGATGCAGGTGTCGGCCAGATCGCTGGTCAGGATATCGGTGGTGGTGTGAAGATCGTTCTGGGCATGGCGGCAGACCAGTTCCAGATCCTTGGTAAAGGTCACGTCGCACTCAAGGATCCCGGCGCCCATCTGCGCGGCGGCCATGTTGCTTTCGATGGTGTGTTCGGGAAAGAGCAGCGGTGCGCCGCGATGACCGATGGAGAATTCCGTGCGCTGCGGCACCTGCGCGGCGCAGGACTGCAGCCTCTCCTTCAGCGCGCCCGCGGGCAGTTTGTCGATCAGATAGGCCGGACGCGGCCCATAGGTCAGGGCGGTTTCGGCGACAACAGAAGTGGCGGCAAGCGACAGGAGCAGGCCGGGCAGGGTAAGGGCCGACAGGGCACGGGAAAGGCGCAAAGGGATTCTCCGGAAAAAAATCAGGTTTGAAATAAAAATCGCGGCGCCGGGTAACACCCGCGCCGCGATCCCATGAAACTATTGTGATGATGCACGGGGCAGGGGTTACATGAACCCAAGTTCCAAACGCGCCTCGTCCGACATCATCTCCATGCCCCAGGGCGGCTCCCAGGTCAGTTCGACATCGACGGATTTAACGCCGGGTACGGGCGAGATCGCATCGACGATCCAGCCCGGCATCTCACCAGCGACGGGGCAACCCGGCGCGGTCAGGGTCATGATGATCTTGACGTCGTTTTCTTCGTTGATGTCGATGGTGTATATCAGGCCCAGCTCGTAGATATTGACCGGGATTTCAGGGTCATAGACGCTACGGCATGCGTCTGCCACCGCATCGTAAAGCGGGTGGGAAACAGAAGACGGCGCGATCAGCGGCGCCCCTTCAAGAGGTTCGGAAGCGTTGGTCATATCGGTCCCTGACTGGTTATCCGACCGTTTATATAGGGAACAGGGCAAGCGGCGTCCAGTCTTGGACCGCAGGGAACTTGCGCGCTGGTGCAGATGATAGAGGCGATTTTTGACTAGTCGTTGATATCCGTGTCAAAGGTCTTCACCTGCCCGCGAGGCAGGGCAAAGGCGCGGCGCAGGACAAGCCAGGCGATGAGCGATATCGCCGCAAAGAGGAAGACCAGCACAGGCAGGCCAAAGGTGCCGCTGCCCATCGCAAGAAGCAGTACCCCGACGCCAAGGGCGCCGATGGCAAAACCCAGGAAGACAAAGCCCGGCGCCAGCACCTCCAGAATGCCAAGTACCAGCGCCGCAGCGCACCAGACCCACCAAAGTGCCCAGAAGGGAGCGGCCATTACTTGTTTCCTTTCAGCATCTTGAAGGCATCGCCAAAGGCCTCAAGCGCCTGCGCCGGGACCACGATGGTCTGGCTGCCGGTGCCTGCGCCAAGAGTATTGAGCGCCTCCACCTGTTTCAGCGCCACCTGATACTGCGCCGCCTCCAGACCGTTTTCGGCAATCGCCTTGGCCACCACTCCGGTCGCATAGGCTTCGGCATCGGCCTGAATGCGGCGGGCCTTGGCGGTTTGTTCGGCGGAATACAGTTCGGCATCGGCGGCGAGTTCCACCGCGCGTTTCTTGCCTTCCGCCTCGGTCACCTGCGCCCGGCGCGCGCGTTCGGCATTGAGCTGCTGCAACATCGCATCGCGGGTGGCCTGATCGAGGTTCACGTCAAGGATCTCGGCGCGCGTCACTTCAATCCCCCAGTCATCCACGGCGCTTTCGACGCTGCGCTTGATCTCGCCAATCAGCTGCGAGCGGTTGGATTGCACCTCATCCAGATCCATCTTGCCGATTTCAGCGCGAACAATCCCGGCGACGGTGGTGGCGATGGCACCATCTACATCCCGGATGCGGTAGACTGTCTTTTCCGGCTCCAGGATGCGGTAGAATACCGACGTATCGATCTCTACCAGCACGTTGTCGCGGGTGATCGCATCCTGGCTGGCGTTCGGCAGTTGCCGTTCAAGGATCGAGACCTTGTGGCGGACCGCATCCAGAAAAGGCACGATGAAATTGATGCCCGGGCCAAGCACCGACTTCAGGCGGCCAAAACGTTCGACGACAAATTTTTCCGACTGCGGAACGATCCGGACGCCTTTGAGAATGACGACGATCAGGAAGATCGCCCCGAGAATGTAAAGCAGGCTGCCGGACAAGAGGGCGGTAATCTGATCTTCGCTCATAACTGGAAATCCTGTCTGAAAGGTATGGAACCAAGATCGGGTGGCGGCGGCGCGCGGTCAAGCCCTGCCGCCGCCAGTGGGATCACTTGCGCGCCGTCGCCTGTTTGCGCACCCGCAGGGGGGCGGGGCGCACGTGGTCTTCGATCTCGTCATAGATCAGCCCGGCGATGTTTTTCTTCGAGGTCCGTTCGATACCTTCCAGCCCGGGCGAGGAATTGACCTCCAGCACCTTTGGCCCGTTTTCCGAGCGCAGAAGGTCGACACCCGCGACATTGAGGCCAAAGGCCTTGGCTGCCTTGACGGCTGTGGCGCGTTCTTCCTTGCTGATCCGGACCGACACGGCGCTGCCGCCAAGATGTAGATTGGAGCGAAAGTCACCCTCGGCGCCCGAGCGTTTCATCGCCGCAACCACTTTGGAACCGACCACTAGACAGCGGATATCCTCGCCATTGGCCTCTTTCACGAATTGCTGCACCAGGAAGTTTGCCTTGAGCCCGCGAAAGGCGGTGATCACGGATTCGGCGGCCTTCTTGGTTTCGGCCAGCACCACGCCTTTACCCTGCGTGCTTTCCAGCAGTTTCACGATCAGGGGGGCACCTCCGACGATGTCGATCAGGTTCTTTGTATCCTTGGGCGAGGCGGCAAAGGCGGTTTCGGGCATGCCGATCTTCTGACGTGCCAGTACCTGATGGGCGTGCAGCTTGTCGCGGCTGGCGGTAATGCCAGCGCTGCCGTTGACGCAAAAGGTGCCAAGGGTCTCGAACTGGCGCAGCACGGCGGTGCCATATGGGGTGATCGAGGCGCCGATGCGCGGGATCACCGCGTCATAGCGCGGCAGACGCTTGCCGTCGTAGTGCACTTCGGGCGCCAGCGCGTTGATGTCCATGTAGCAGCGTGTGGTGTCGATGACCTCGACGGTGTGGCCTCGTTTTTCGCCCTCTTCCACCAGTCGGCGGGTGGAGAAATTATCCTCGCGGCTGAGTACAGCAATGCGCAGCACCCGGTTCGGCGCGGCCTTGCGGATGTTTTTCGAGGCATAGACCGAATAGTCTAGTTCCGGTTGGCAGAACCGTTCCGAAGGTGCCACCGCGACGTTCTCTCCCAACGCCTGACGGCCCAGAAGCATATGCAGTGTCATACCGCTGCGATCGGTGAGGGTGACTTCGATGGGCCAGCTGTGGCCATCGACCACCAGATCGGTCGAGATGACATAGCGCATTTCGCTTTCGCCATTGGAGGAGGTCACCTCACGCCGGTCGATAATATCGGCAGAGCAGGGGATCCGCAGCCCTTCCTGCCCTGGCACGGGGTGGACGGTAAAGCGTACCTTGGGGGCGGCAGCCGGTCCGAAGGTTTCGATTTCAGTGGCATGCAGGGCAGAGGTGCGGGCGCCGGTGTCGACCTTGGCCTTCATTGCGGGCAGGCCAAGCCCCGGCAGGCTTACCCATTCCTCCCAACCGAGGGTCAGTTTTGCGGCGTGCTCGTCTGTGGACATGCGCTTGGCTCCTTGGCATTAGGGGAATCTTATGGTCGTCAGATGACAGAACTAACGCAGGAAGTCGAAATGTCAGAGCTTTTCAAGTTTGAAATGAAAGCGCAGGACGGAAAAGCACGCACCGGTGTGATCCAGACGCCGCGCGGTGACATTCGCACGCCTGCCTTCATGCCCGTTGGCACCGCTGCGACGGTCAAGGCGATGATGCCGGAAAGCGTGCGCGCCACCGGCGCTGACATCCTGCTGGGCAATACCTACCACCTGATGCTGCGTCCAACGGCTGAGCGGATCGACCGGCTGGGCGGATTGCACAAGTTCATGAACTGGCAGCGTCCGATCCTGACCGACTCGGGTGGGTTTCAGGTGATGTCGCTGGCGGGCCTTCGCAAGCTGACCGAGAAGGGCGTGACCTTCAAAAGCCATATCGACGGCTCCCGGCACGAGCTGACGCCAGAACGCTCGATGGAGATCCAGCGGCTCTTGGGCAGCGATATCGTGATGTGTTTCGACGAATGCCCGGCGTTGCCTGCGGACCGCGACCGCATTGCCGAGTCGATGCGCCTGTCGATGCGCTGGGCCGAGCGGTCCAAGGACGCGTTTGGCGACCGGCCCGGTCATGCCCTGTTCGGGATCATGCAGGGCGGGCTGGAACAGGACCTGCGCGAGGAAAGCGCCAAGGCGCTGACCGACATCGGTTTTGATGGCTACGCGGTGGGCGGTCTTGCGGTGGGCGAGGGGCAGGAGGCGATGTTCGGCTGCCTTGACTACGCGCCGGACATGCTGCCGCAGGACAAGCCGCGCTACCTGATGGGCGTTGGCAAGCCCGACGATATCGTCGGCGCGGTGGCGCGCGGCATCGACATGATGGATTGCGTGTTGCCGTCGCGATCCGGCCGGACCGGGCAGGTCTTTACCCGCCGCGGGGTGGTCAACATCAAGAACGCGCGCCACGCCGACGACCCGCGCCCGCTGGATGAAGAGTGCAGCTGCCCGGCCTGTTCGAACTATTGCCGCGCCTACCTGCACCATGTGTTCCGCGCCAACGAGATGATTTCGGGCATGCTGCTGACCTGGCACAACCTGCATTACTTTCAGGAGATCATGCAGGGCATGCGCGATGCGATTGCGGCGGGGACGTTCGAGGCTTGGCAGAAGGACTTCCACGACACCCGCGCTGAAGGTGATATCGAGCCGGTGTAATCGGGGGGTATAAGACCGCTGACCACCCTTTTCCGGGTAAGAGGCGGGGGCTGATTGCCCTGTACCTGCGTGGCGACCGGTTATGCCTTGTTCACCAGTTGTGAAGACCTTTTTACTAGTTTCCCGCCAAAAGGGGAGAATGGTGATGAGGTGGTATCTGGCGCTGGCTTTTGCGGCCTTGATGGGCGGCTCGATGGCAGCTCAGGCGCAGGCGACACAGGATAACACCACGCCAGGATCGCTGGCAGAGGCATCAAGTTTCTTCAAGGCGCCGCGCCTTAACGGTTGCAGCATTCCGCTAGAGGATCTGGTCAAAGGTGGCTCTGCCGGGCTGCGCGGCCAGTGGATCGTTCAAAAAGGCCCGGGAGAGATGTCGACGGCTGTCGGCGGGCGCATCGAGATGGTGCCGCTGCCGCAACGCAGCGGCGATACCCTGTCGCTGCGGTTTCGCAATGGCAGGCTGGTGGCGGATTCGCCGGTGCTGGGGCTTTTTGGGATCTCTGTACAGGACCGGGGCCCACTAAAGCCCGGCACGGGGCTGCGCGCCGAAAGCGTCGGCCGCGGTGATCTGCCGGATGATGCCGAGGTGTTCCTGGATGAGGTGTCTCTGGGGCCGCTGCCCTGCGGCGCCGATCAGTTGATCAGGCTGACCCTGCTGGCCGAGCGTTCAACCGGCACCGGAGAGGTCTTGCGGCAGGAGGTGCGCCTGTTCTTGATCGATGAAACACGGATGAGCGGAACCTATATTGAAACCGGGCCGGGCGGGCGGATGGAGCGGGGATTCATCACCCTGATGCGACGCTGAATTGACCCGCATGGCCCAAACCGGGGGCAGCTCGCAGCCCCCTTCACCATTTGCTCACCCTTCCTGCATTTGCGCCCTTGTGGTCGCCGCCCTGCAGGGGCAATGTGAGCGCAAAGATTGAGGCGCTGCGGTTGAAATACATGCTGAACCGCACCAGATAACAGATCAAAGAGGAGACGCCTGCGGCTGCCGCTACCTGGGGCCTGGACGTCTTGCCAAAGAAAAGGACCGAGTATGCAAGAGCCACTCAATTCTTCCTATCCCGTGCTGCCGCTGCGTGACATCGTGGTGTTCCCGCACATGATCGTGCCGCTGTTTGTCGGCCGGGAGAAATCGGTACGCGCCCTGGAAGAGGTGATGGCCGATGACAAACAGATCCTGCTGTCCAGCCAGATCGACCCCTCTGAGGACGATCCGGAAAGCGATGGCATCTACCGCGTCGGCGTTCTGGCCAATGTGCTGCAGCTGCTGAAGCTGCCCGATGGCACCGTCAAGGTGCTGGTCGAGGGCCAGACCCGCGTCAAGATCACCGATTTCCTGGAAAACGACAGCTATTTCGAAGCCCGCGCCGAACTGCTGAACCAGATGCCCGGCGACGTCACCACCACCGAGGCGCTGGTGCGCACCGTTGGTGATGAATTCGAACGCTACGCAAAAGTGCGCAAGAATATCCCCGAAGAGGCGCTGAGCGCAGTTGGCGAGACCACCGAGCCCGCCAAGCTGGCGGACCTTGTTGCCGGTCACCTGGGTATCGAGGTGGACCGCAAGCAGGAGTTGCTCGAGACCCTCTCGGTCAGCGAACGTCTGGAAAAGGTCTATGGCCTGATGCAGGGCGAAATGTCTGTCCTGCAGGTCGAGAAGAAGATCAAGACCCGCGTCAAATCCCAGATGGAGAAGACCCAGCGCGAGTACTACCTGAATGAGCAGATGAAGGCCATTCAGAAGGAGCTGGGCGATGGCGAAGAAGGTTCGGGCGAAGTGGCCGAACTGGAAGAGAAAATCGCCGAGACCAAGCTGTCCAAGGAAGCCCGCGAAAAGGCCGACGCCGAGCTGAAGAAGCTCAAGAACATGTCGCCCATGTCGGCCGAAGCCACGGTTGTGCGCAACTATCTGGACTGGATGCTGTCGATCCCGTGGGGCACAAAATCCCGCGTCAAGAAAGACCTCAACCGCGCGCAGGATATCCTCGACAAGGACCACTACGGCCTTGAGAAGGTCAAGGAACGCATCGTCGAATACCTTGCCGTGCAGCAGCGCTCGGCCAAGCTGAAGGGGCCGATCCTGTGCCTCGTTGGCCCTCCGGGTGTGGGTAAGACCTCGCTTGGCAAATCCGTGGCCAAGGCAACGGGGCGTGAATTCATCCGCATCAGCCTTGGCGGCGTGCGCGACGAGAGTGAGATCCGCGGTCACCGCCGGACCTATATCGGCTCGATGCCCGGTAAGATCATCCAGGCGCTGAAGAAGGCGAAAACCACCAATCCGCTGATCCTGCTCGACGAGATCGACAAGATGGGCCAGGATTTCCGTGGCGACCCGGCCTCGGCGATGCTGGAAGTGCTTGATCCGGAACAGAATTCCACCTTTGTGGACCACTACTTGGAGGTGGAATACGACCTCTCGAACGTGATGTTCCTGACCACGTCCAACAGCTACAACATGCCGGGTCCGCTTCTGGACCGGATGGAGATCATTCCGCTGTCGGGCTACACCGAGGACGAAAAGCGCGAAATCGCCAAGCAGCACCTCGTGTCCAAGCAGGTGAAGAACCACGGCCTCAAGGCCAAGGAATTCGAACTGACGGATGAGGCGCTGACCGACATCATCCGCACCTACACCCGCGAGGCGGGCGTGCGGAACTTGGAGCGGGAAATCGCAAAGGTGGCGCGGAAATCGCTGACCAAGATCGTCAAGAAGGAAGCCGAGAGCGTCAAGGTCACCCATGACAACCTCGACGAATTCCTGGGCGTTCCTAAATACCGCTTTGGTCTTGCTGAAAAGGAAGATCAGGTCGGTGTCGTGACCGGTCTGGCCTATACGTCTGTCGGTGGTGAGCTTCTCTCCATCGAGGCACTGCGCCTGCCGGGCAAGGGTCGCATGAAGACCACCGGTAAACTGGGCGATGTGATGAAGGAGTCGATCGAGGCTGCTTCCAGCTATGTGCGCTCGGTTGCGCCGCAGCTGGGGATCAAGCCGCCAAAGTTCGACAAGTGGGACATCCACGTGCACGTGCCCGAAGGTGCCACGCCCAAGGACGGCCCCTCGGCGGGTCTGGCCATGGTGACCTCCATCGTGTCGGTGCTGACCGGGATCCCGGTACGCAAGGACATCGCCATGACCGGCGAAGTCACTCTGCGTGGCAATGCGCTGGCCATCGGCGGGCTCAAGGAAAAACTGCTGGCAGCCCTGCGCGGTGGCATCAAGACGGTGCTGATCCCCGAGGAAAACGCCAAGGATCTGCCGGATATTCCCGACAACGTGAAGGAAGGTCTGGAGATCATCACGGTGAGCCACGTGTCCGAAGTGCTGAAACACGCACTGGTGGGCAGCCCTGAGCCGATCGAATGGGACGAGGAGGCCGAAGAGGCCGCCGCAGCCCAGGCCGCGCTGGAGGCGAAATCCGCATCGGCAGCCCCGACCGCGCACTAAGTGCCGGTAGCAGTAAGACAGGAAAGGCGGCCCGCTTGGGCCGCCTTTTTCTTTTTTTGCTCGATACCTACCAATACTCCGGATTTCGGAAGGGCGCGGCGCAGGAGGCAGGGCCGACCAGCGGCGCGAAGGCTCCCCCAGTCAGCGATTGGCCCAGCCAGCCATGCGGGTAGGACAGGGGCATGGGCGCCGCGGCCTCCTGTTCGGTGATCTGCCTGAACCCGACCTTGGCGTAGAAATTGACATCGCCATAGGTCAGGATGATATCAACGCCATCCCTTTTCAGCTGGCTGAGGCCATGGCGCAGAAGCGCCTGACCGGTGCCCTTGCCCTGCTGATCCGGCGCAACCGCTACCGGCGAAAGTAGAAAGACGACCCGGTCGTCCTGATCATAGCGCATCCGCGTGAACAGGATGCTGGCAACCACCGCGCCGCCCTCTAGCACGGAGAAGATAAACAAATCCTCCTCTGCCACCGTGGTGAACAGGGCGCGCACCAGCGCAGCGATGGTTTGCCCTTCGTCGGCGCCTTCCGACGCGGTGAAGGAGGCGGCGAACAGGTCGGTGATCTCTGCTGTTCGCCCCTTGTGGCCTGACACAAATTCCATGGTCTGCTCCTTTGATGTCATGATGTTATCGTTGGTTCAGCTGCGCGCGTACGGCTTTGATCCCCAGTCGCGAGGCGCGATAGGGTTTGCCGTCGCGCGATTGGATGAAACGGCGTTTGTGCAGGCGCTGAAAGACGCCAAGGGTGCAGTCCGACAGAACGTTGCCCTCGCGCGTATAGCAGATGATACTGCGGATCTTGCCGTTTTCACTGCGTTCATGATGGATGCTGCCGCCAAGGGCGAGCTCGTGCAACACGCGTTGCTCGTGTTTTGAGATATTCAACGGAAGTCTCGATTTTATGAGAGTGCAAGGAAAGAGGTCACTCAGCCGATGCCGTGAGTGTCCTTGTTGCGTCCTGCGTTCCCGATGTGCTGTGCCGGGAACGGGCTTATGCCCGGGTCTCTTCCATAAAATCTCCAAATGCATGAGGCGTCAGCCCCATGTCTTCTGCCCTAAATAGGGAGGCAAACCCGCGCTGACAAGCGGCAGCGCCAAATGGCAGCTGCCGCTGTTGCATTTCTGTAATCGTTGGGGTGGGCTTAAGCCGCTGCGGCCTGCGCCATCTTCGCCCGCACGGCGGCAATGGCCACGGCATCCGGGCTGATGTCCTGCTGACGCGCCTGGTTGAGCACCTCGGCCATGGTCGCTTCCAGCGCAGCAAGTTTCTTGGCCACATAGGCCTCGCGATCCGCGATTTTCAGGATCTCGGTCGCTACGTTGATGATGCCGCCGCCATTGGCGATGAAATCGGGCGCATAAAGGATGCCGCGTTCATGCAGGGCCTGACCGTCCTCGGGGGTGGCCAGCTGGTTGTTGGCACCGCCTGCGACGATCCCGACCTGCAACAGGGGGATGGTCTCGGCATTGAGGATGCCGCCAATGGCACAGGGGGCAAAGATATCCGCCTGCACGGTGCAGATCTTGTTGATGGCAACCGGGCGGGCGCCGAATTCCGCGACCGCGCGTTCGATGCGCTGTGGGTCCACATCTGTGACGATCAGACCGGCGCCCGCGTCATTCAGGAACTGGCACAGATACCAGCCCACATGGCCCAGCCCCTGCACTGCCACCGTGACGCCCTGCAGATCGGCGCTGCCGACCTTGTGCGCCCGGGCGGTGCGGATGGCGTTGAAGATGCCGCGCGCGGTGATGGGGGAGGGATCGCCGCTGGCAAACTCCCCGTCTGCCAGACCGGCGACATAGGGCGTTTCATCGGCGAGCAGCGCCATGTCGGCAGGGCTCATGCCCATATCCTCGGCGGTGATGTAGCGGCCGTTCAGGCTGTCGATCGCCCGGCCAAAGGCGCGCAGCATCTCTGGCGTTTTGCTTGTTGTCGGGTCGCTGATGATCACCGCCTTGCCGCCGCCCAGCGGCAGGCCCGCCGCGGCGTTCTTGTAGGTCATGCCCTCGCTCAGCCGCCGAACATCATCCAGCGCCTCATCCGCAGTGGCATAGGCGCGCATCCGCAGCCCGCCAGCGGCCGGTCCGGCCTCGGTTGAATGGATGGCGATGAAGCCGGTCAGACCGACGGCGGGATCGTCGACACGGTAGATTTCTTCGTGACCGGGAGAGGCGATTTTGGTGAGGGTCATACTGACAGGCTCCTGAACTAACAGCCCCAGAATACCGGGTATGGGCTTCGGAAATTTTCCAAAGACGCCCTCAGGAGTGGTTGGTTTTGGAGCAATTTGCTAACATGGCGCCAAGTAATGGAGGAAATCGCTATGGACGCTATCGATCGCAGGATTGTCACCGCGCTGCAGCGGGACGGGCGCATGAAGCTGGCGCAGCTCTCAGAAGAGGTCGGCCTGTCGCCCACCCCCTGCGCCCGGCGGGTGTCGATGCTGGAAGAAGCCGGGATCATCACCGGCTATTCCGCGCGGGTCGATCAGGCCAAGGTCGGGCTGGCCGTCACCATTTTTGTCGCTGTTGAGCTGGAGCGCCAGTCGAAGGACGCGCTGCAGGCCTTTGAAAATGCCGTGCGCCAGTTCGATCAAGTGATGGAGTGCTACCTGATGACAGGCAGTCGCGATATCCTGCTGCGGGTGGTGGCGCAGGATCTGACGGATTTCGACCGCTTTCTGGAAGAGCAGTTGATGCGGGTGCCGGGGATCCGCAATACGCGGTCCAGCTTCACCCTGCGCACCATGATCCGCCGCGATGTGCTGCCCGGCGGACCTGGCTGAGGCGGCCAGTGCAGGAGGGATGTGAAAAGAGGAAGCCGAAAAAGAAGGAGACTGGTGAAAATCTTCATATCCCCCTCTTGCAGAGCGGTGATCCTGACGGTAATACCCGATCCCACGGGTGATTAGCTCAGTGGTAGAGCGCTTCGTTCACATCGAAGATGTCAGGAGTTCAAATCTCTTATCACCCACCATTCCCTCTTTTCACATTTGCTCGTTTGAGTGTTGGCGCGCGCAGGGAACTGCCGATTTTAGTCTCGGTCATAGGCTTAATATCGACCGTAATCGCTCTATGGAGACCTCGTTTGCGGGTTTGTCCAGAACCACCGTTCCGGCGTCGAGGCCGAGATACCAATCGGAAATACCGGTCAGAAAGCTGAGGTTCTGTTCGCACAACAGAATACCGGCCCCGGCTTTCGCACGGTCCATCAGGCACTCCGCCATATGGGCGATGTTTTCCGGCTGAACGCCCTCGGAGGGTTCATCAAGGACAATCACCTTTGTGTCCTCGATCATAGCGCGGACAAAGGCCAGGATTTTACGCTCACCGCCGGACATGGTGCCTGCGGGCTGGTCCAGCCGTTCTGCCAGCCTTGGGAAGCGGTCGAAATACCTCTCCGGTCCCTCCCGGTTGCTGCCGAGGGTCAGGTTTTCCCTGACCGTCAGATCGTCGAACACCATTGATGTCTGGGGCATGTAACCGATGCCGCGTTTGCGCCGGGCATGCGAAGGACGTGAGGCGACAGAACGCCCTTCCAGCCGGATATCACCAGCCCCCGCAATCAGGCTGCCCTGCACAAGTCGTGCAAGGGTGGTCTTGCCGACACCGTTCCGGCCAAAGACGCCCAGAACACTGCCTGCTTCGATCCGGGCCGAGACGTTGAACAGAACATGGGTGTCCCGGTAGCCGCCGGTCAGATTGTCGATTTCCAGAAGCGAGGTCATTTGGTGCCTCCCGCATAGACGGCCTGAACCTCGGGATTGCTGCGCACCTTGTCGAAGCTGTCAAAGGCGAGCACCTGCCCGAGGTGCAGGACCAGAACCTTGTCCGAGATCGCCTGAACGATGCTCATGTCGTGTTCGATGACGATGACCAGACCGCCGGTTTGTGCCTGATATGTCCGCACAAGTTCGGTCATCAACGCGGTTTCATCCGGGGAAAGCCCTGCACAGGGTTCGTCCAGCAGCAATACCCGAGGCTCAGATGCGATGGTCATGGCGTATTCCAGAAACTGACGGTGGCCTTGTGGTAGATGTGCGACCGGCGCGACCAGATCTTCCTGCAGAGGCACCGCGGGGCGTTTTAAAAGTTCCGTCAGCGATTCCGATCGCCAGTGCAGGGTCGCGGGGCGCAGCAGATCCACCAGCCGTGCCCGGTTGGCCATCATGGCAAGTGCCAGGTTTTCTGAAACGTTCATGGAAAAGAACACGGAGGGCACCTGCAACTTGCGGCCAATGCCGCTGCGCAGCGCCTTGTAAGGAGGGCGCGCGTGAATGTTGCACGACCCCAATGCAATGCTGCCGCGGGTGATCTGCAGGTTGCCGGTGATCGCGTTGAGCGTGCTGGTCTTACCCGCGCCATTTGGCCCGATGACGCTGATGATGCCGGTCGAGGGCGTCTCAAAGGTCACGCCGTTCAGGATTCGGACGACACCGATCTGTAGATGCACATCGTCAAATCGCAGCGCGCCGGGGGTGTCGGTCGGTTTGCTTGGCGGAGCCGCGATGGAGGGCGCGCGCCTGCCGGGCGTTGCGGGCCGGATACGCCGGTATGCGGCCTCCAGCAGCTCCGCGATGCCGCCGGGGGCCTTCAGCACCACTAGAATGAAAGCCAAGGCCATCAATAGTTCCCAATAGGGGAAACTGTCGCGCAGCTCGGCTGAGGCCCAGCCGACGATGACGGCTCCGATCAGCGGGCCAAGCACGTGAAACCGGCCGCCCACAGCGGTCAGGATGACCATTTCAGCGGAGAGGCCGAACCCCATCGAGGTGGGCGTCACGATCCCCTGATGCGAAGCAAAAAGCCCCCCGGCCAGGGCCGCAATGGCGGCAGAGAAAGCAAAGGCTGCGCCTTTGATGACATGGGTCGGAAATCCGAGCAGCTGCAGGCGCGGTTCGTTGTCGGCCACGGCCTTGGCGATCAGGTTGACCGGAAGTCGGTTCAGGATGAACAGCAACAGGCTGACCAACACTGTGGCTGCCACGATGACGTAGTAAAAGCTTCCGAAGGGATCGAGATTGCCGAGGCTGGAAAACCCACTCATCCCGTTGAAGCCGCCGGTGAGCGGCGTGGCGGTTCCGGCGATCTGTTCGGCGATCATCACCAAGGCGAGTGTGATCAGTGAAAAGTATGGACCGCTTTCCTTCCGACCGCGAAAGATCAGCGTGGCCAGAAGGAAAGCAAACACGGCGATGGCAGCCAATACGGTGACGGCCAGGAGGAGGTCGATGCCGAGTCCGTTTCCTGCGCGCAGGGTGCTGGCCGTGACATAGGCGGCAAATCCGAAGAACAGTGCCTGCCCCAGCGGCAGCACCCCGGTCTTGCCCCAGAGAAAGCCGATGCCTTGCGCTGCGATGCCATAGATCAGGTACAGCCCGATCTGGTAGGCCGTGAAGTCGCCGAACACCACGGGGATCAGGAGAAGCACTGCCAGAAGCAGGCTAACGGGAAGAAGAACGGATACCATCAGGTTTCAGCCAGAGAAAGAGAATGGAAAGAGAGAGAACAGCCAGATAGCCATAGGTCTGATTGGCAACGGCCCCGAGGACGGATTGCGTTCCCGCGATAATGCCCGCGCCGATGCCCAGCCCTTCGAGGGAGCCAAGACCGCCGACCACAAGGGCAAAGAACGAGCGGATCAGGTAATCGAGCCCCATCATCGGCTCAATCCGGATGGTGGGCGCCAGGATCAACCCGGCCAATCCAGCGGTGCAGCAGCCGAAGATAAAAGCGCCAGCCGACAGCCGGGCGGTATTGATGCCCACAGCCTCGGCCAGGTCCGGATTGCCGACCATCGCCTTGATCCGGGTGGCGACCTTGGAGCGGCTGTTCCACCAGAACAGCGCGACAAAACCTGCGAGAATGCCAAGGATGACGGCAATGCGATAGGCAGGGTAGTCGGCGCCCAGAACGCTTATCGTACCGCTGATGGGCGGGGTGACGGATTGATAGCCCCGTCCAAAGATCAGCTCCACCGCTTCGCGGAGCAGGATGGCGATGCCCCAGGTGGCCAGCAGGCTGTCGAACATCCGGCCATAGAGGTGACGGATGATCGTGCGCTCAAGCACGAAGGCCACCATGGCAACGGTCAGCAGGCAAACCGGAACCTGCAGCCATGCAGGCAGACCCAGCGAGGAAGTGATGACCGGGGCATAGGCCCCGATCATTACGAATTCCCCATGTGCCATATTCATGATCTGAAGCTTGCCAAACACGATGGCCAGCCCCAGCGCGACCAGCGCCAGGGTGCTGATCTGCCAGGCAAGGTTGAGGATAAGAACGGAGGACATGGGCGCAGGCTCAGTCCGCGCAGGCTTCGGAGGAGGCCACCTTGTCGAAGGAGGCAACGATGTCGAAGGTGCCGCCGCTGCCATCGGCGAGATAGATCGTCTGCGCCATATGGCGTCCGGTCAGTGTGTTTTCACCGCGGGGCGTGCTCCATGTGGTACCTTCGGCGGCGGCATCCATCGCGGCGACGTCAAGGCTGCCCGTCTTGTTCGCGAGCGCGGCCAGCAGCATCAGCCCTTCATAAGCGGACTGACCAAGGCCATTCAGGGCCGGCGCATCCGCCCCGAAGGCTGCCGTGTAATCCGCTGCAAAGGAAACCGCAGCGTCCGAGTCGATGGAGGCAAAGTATCCCGAAGAGGAGAAAAGCCGGTCCGCGTTCTCTGCGCCGATGCCTGCAAGGGTGTTTTCCTCGATCAATGTACCAAGGCGGAGGGCCTGCTCATCCAGACCAAACCCCGCAAAGCTGACGTTGAAGCCGACGGACCCGCCCCCGACCAACGTGATCAGAATGGCGTCGGCGCCGCTTTCCTTGATGCGTTGCAGCGAGGAGTCGAATTCAGAAACCGTGAAAGGCACGTATTCCTCGCCCACCACTTCACCGCCTGCATCGGCGATATAGTTCTTCGCGAGCGCATTTGTGTCGCGCGGCCAGTTGTAATCATGGCCGATCAGATACCATTTCGACGCGCCTTCATTTGCTGCCAGATATGGGATCACCGGTGCCAGCTGCTGGCTGGGGGTTTCGCCGGTGACATATAGGCCGGGCGCGCAGGAGTTGCCTTCGTATACAGGGGTGTAGACATAGGGAACTTGCCCGTTGAAACGCCCGGTCAGTGCTTCGCGTACTGCGGAATCATGCATGCCGACAAAGGCTTGCGCGCCTTCGCCCTTCCACAGGCGCAATGCGGCCTGTGCAGCCTCGGCCGGGGGCACGCCGACATCGGCGAAGACCAGTTCGATTGCCTCGCCGTTGATGCCACCGGCCGCGTTGATCTGCTCGGCCGCCAATGTGGCCGAGTTGCGAGTGGAAGGGCCAAACAGGCCTGCCGGGCCAGAATCCGGCACCAGCACGCCCACCTTGATATCGGCGGCGGCAGAGACCGTCCCAAGGGCCAGCGTCACCGCAGCGCTGGCAAAGAGTTTGGTTGTTGCTTTCAGCATTTTTATTCTCCCTGTGTGGATGTCGGCGTCTATCGCGCCATTGATTTTTCCGCGGCCCGCGCCAAAGCGAGCAGCGCACGGTCCTTGCCGGGCAGGCTGTCAAACTCGATGCCGACCGGAAGGCCCGAGGAAACGGGGCACGGAAGCGAGATGCCTGGGGCGCCGATATTCGATCCAATATCGGTATTGCGGATGTAGGTGGGGAAGGTGGGGCATTGGTCACCGTTCAATGTAACGGTTTCGTCCTCACCGATGGGCCGTGCGGGCAGGGGCGTAGTCGGGAAGACAATCGCGTCCAATCCGTTGTCTTCGAAGACCTTGCCGTAGATCTGCCGCATCGCTGGGCGGTGCACATCCATCGCAGCCCGGTAGGCGGCTTCCGGCATCGCCTCGTCCCCCAGCTGACTGCCGATGGCGCCTGCCACATCAGGGGATCCGATGCCCTTGATGAGTGTTTCAAAGGAAACCTCTGGCGCGTGTTCGGCCAGATAGGCAGGAAGGTCACGCATGACCTCGTAGAAAACGACCGGGAAGCTGAAGGCTTCGTTGTGCTGCCAGATGCCATCGAAATCGACGTCGACAAGCTTAGCTCCCGCCGCCGACAGCACCGAAAGCTGCGCCTCGACCGCTGCGGCAACCACCGGATCGAGGTTGTCATAGAACATGTTCCGGGGCACGCCCAGCGTGACATCGGTCATCGCAAGCTCCGCGAGCGCGGCATCATCGCCGGATAGGACCCCATCGAAGAGGGCTATGTCGCGGGTGCTGCGGGCCAGGGTGCCGACAGTGTCGCGGGTGTGGGAGATCGGCACTACTCCGTCGCTGTCATAGCGCCCGGTGGTTGGGCGGAAACCAATCACTCCGCACAGTGCTGCAGGAATGCGGCAGGAGC
Organism: Phaeobacter sp. CC-HEC084; assembly: GCF_059429255.1. Lineage (NCBI taxonomy): Bacteria > Pseudomonadati > Pseudomonadota > Alphaproteobacteria > Rhodobacterales > Roseobacteraceae > Phaeobacter > Phaeobacter sp. CC-HEC084. The sequence goes on along the minus strand of NZ_JCAIJQ010000002.1, from coordinate 1,918,482 downwards.
CGCCCGTATCTGTGCCGAGACCCGCCGGGAAGATCCCGGCTGCAACAGCGGCAGCGGTGCCGCCGGAGGAGCCGCCGGCGATCAGGCCGGGATCTGCCGGATTGTGCACCGCGCCGGAGACCGCATTGTTCGAAGTGATTCCGAAGGCGAGCTCGTGCATCCCCGCCTTGGCGCCGATGAAGCCGCCCGCCTTGGTGATGCGCTGCACAACACCGGCATCGGTGGCCGGAGTATGCCTCAAAAGCGCCTTGGTACCGCCGGAGGTCGGATAGGCCGTTGTGTTGATATTGTCCTTGGCCACGATGGGCAGCCCGGCCAGCACCGCCTCCGGGTGGGCTTCAAAGGCTGCGGCCGCCGCTTGGACAACCTGCCCGGCATCGAAACTTTGCAGCGCATTCAGATCGGCGTGTTTCGCGGCCCGCTCTGCCAAGGCTTCGGCATAGGCCGCCGGTGAAACCGATCCTTCCTTGAGCGCAGCGACCGTTGCAACGGCGTCCAAACGTTCCAAATCCAGCGTCATTCCTGTCTCCCTGATGGTTGGGAAACAGGATAGGTTTCGGCAGGATTACATTCCTATCATCACAAATGATGATTTTTCTCGGCCAAGAAAGGTGCCAGCTGGGTACGCCGGTTCAGCCCGGATTTTCGGAAGATGGAGGCGATGTGGGAGCGCAGGGTCGGCTTGGAAAAGCCCAGCTTTGCGCAGAGTTCATCATCGCTGAGGCCGGTGATCAAGAGATCGGCAACCTCGGCCTCGCGCACCGTCAGACCCAGATCATCGGCGATATGTGCAAACCGCAAGGAGGGCGTTTGCTGCGTGGAACTGCGCGCGCGGACCAGCGCGTTAACAAGGCTGGGCCCGACGGCATCCACGATCCGGGCATCCCGTGGTGTAAAATCCTCGCGGTTTGCGCCGCGCCAGATCCGCAGGTCGCCGATGTTGTCGCCCCGGTCATAGGCAAAGAAATCCATACCGTAGCATAGGCCATCTTGCTTCAGGAAATCGTTGTAGAACTCGGTCTTGACCAGCCGGTCGTGGCGCATCACTTCGCTGACCGGCGTCGCCTTCTTGCGCTTTTGCAGGGTTGGTGTGATCGGGTCGTTGAACTGAAAATAGCTTTCGTAGCGGCGCAGGTTGTCTTCGCTCATGTTGATCTGAACGCAGGACACGAACCTCTGCTCGGCATCATCCCAGACGTAAGAGGCGAAATAATCCGCCTTGAGAAGATCCAGCATCTTTTGGCCGACACGGCGCCGGACCTCGCAATGGTCAAAGGCACCACTGAGGTCTCGCATGATCGAAAAGATCAGCTCGGTTTCTGTTTCGGTTAGCTTCACTGGCACCAGTCGAAAGGGAACACGTCATTACTGTTGCAGAAAGAAACATCCACAACAAGAGGAGCGCGTTGCAAGGTCGAATCCCGATGCGGGCAAGGTGGGAAAATGGGCTGTATGGGAGGCTGCGCGGCTGAAGACCACGCAGTTTTATGTTCGGGCGCAACCGGAATTCGGCATCCCGTGCTGAATGCGAAAACTCCGCACAGACCGGGTGGCGCGGCTGCAGGTGGCGTCCGCGGGCGTCAAAAAGGGGGCTGTGCAAAGGTAAGGCCAGGGGCGCCCGGCAAAATGCGCTGGCCCCCGGTCCGGTCTGCATACGTGGTGAGAACGGTCAGTCCTGTTCGGCGTCCCAGTTCCAGGGCGGAGCGGTTTCGGCCTGCCAGATGCCGCGCGCATTGGCCTGCGCGATCGAGGCCTGCGGGACATAGCGGCCGTCGTTCTCATGCGCCCAGGCCAGTCCTTCTTCGACCAGCAGGGCCCCGACGTCGACCCCATCGGCATCGCAGGTGGCCAAGTGTCGGCCATAGTGATCCTGATCGGTGCTAAAGCATTCCACCCGCTCAGCTTCGTTCACAATGGAGCGCACCCGTTGGCGCGCCTGGGCGGCGCAATCCCAATAGGACCCGTCCGGCGTGTTGCAGCGCTGCACCGCGAGCGGCGCATCAATGTCGACGAGGCGGATGTTCAGATCGCCCATAGCCAGCGAATCGCCATCGATAACCCGAAAGTCCCGGCCCGGCGCCGACACCAGCGGCACGACCTCACCGGCCAGTTTTTCGATGCTGTGCAACTGCAGAAAGATCTTTGCGGAAATGGGATCGCCGGGCTGCAGATCGGCAGACATGGCAGCGCTGGCGGCAAAAGTAAGGGCGATACGGGCGGCAAGGTGTTTGATTTTCATCGGCGTGGCTTCTCTGATGATATTTGTCAGGTGGTGCTGATGGTTAAAAACTCGAATGAGCAGGATCATGCCCTCAAACAGGCCAATATTTGGTTAATGGTGGTGCAGACAGTGCCAGAGCGGTTCATCAGGGGCCCGCATGGCACGCCGTTGGGGCGCCGTATTCTCCCCCAGAAATCATACCGCTATGCCCCGCATCTCACCCTGGCCGAGCGGGGGGGGCAATCCAGGGAAGCCGCCCCGGGAAGTCTCAGGTGTTCAGTCTGCAGGTCTGCAGAGAGGCAGGACAAGGGCCCTTGTGGGCCGCGCCGCAGTTCGGCTGCCACAAGGCTGCGGGCATAGGTGTCGGGATTAGGGTTTCAGCCGCTCAAGGATTTCCAGGTTGGCGCAGAAGGAGGGCGCAGCGGTCGCATCGGGTTCTGCGTTGCGCCAGTGTTCGCATTTCCGCGCGCAGTTGGAGGAATTGCAGCGATGCACCATGGTGGCATAATCCACTGCGGTGATGTCACCTTTCTTCATGGCGGCGCCAAGATCGACACCGGCAGCTCTGGCGGCGGTGGACATCAGGCCGATGGATTTGCTGAGGTAACCGGGCCTTGTCAGTTTTTCTGCTGTACTCATCAAAAAAGTGTCTCCGACCCACGCCAAAGGCGCGGCTGCTGTTGGTTCGTCGCGTGTTCAAGGCGACCATTCATGTCGAGACCGGCGGAGGAGCCGACCACGTCATCAGTTGCGTTTCCAATCTGACCGACAGCGACAGTTAAGGTGAAGAACGCGGCACGAATGGGGCACCAAAGCGCCAAACGGTAAGTTTCCGTAAAGACTAGTTACGATTTTATTAGAGCTGTCCTTATGGCGGTCACGCGACACGGCCTGAGAGAGAACCAGAGGGTGGTACTCTCGCGTTCTCGGCCCGGTCTGTCCGAGTTCGGAGCTGGGGGTGTTTCTTGGACTTTTACGCCGCGATGGGGCGACCAGCCTGGTTAATGGGCGTTGCAAAAGAGATAGGCTTTTCTTGCGCGCTGCCCGCCCATTCCCCCGGCGCGGCCATGCTCATCGATGGTCCGGTTTGAACGACGGCCACTCGGTACGATACTCGCTACATCCGAAAGCCAAACCCTTTGGGAAGGCCCCAAAGGTGGGCATTTGGCTCTGGTTCCTGACAACGGGCTACTGATTACTGGCACATTCGGGCAAGGGAGAGGAGCACAGCCACACCTCACTATAACGTGATACAACCCTGGGTGGTTATGGGGGTATTCCAGACCTCTGGTTGGTTTGCTGCTCCGCCTGGTCGTTGGCACCAGATTACCGCGCCCTTATGACCTGGTGCAGCGGGCCGGGGAGAGGGTGGGCAGGCGCCGCCAAAAGGCGCATTGACGCCGGTTTCACGGCAGCACAGAGTCCCGATATGAATGCTGCCTTTGACATCACCCGCCTGCCGCGCCCCTTTGATTCCGAACTGGGTGCAGAAACCCGTGCTCTGGTGCCGTCGGCTTCGGCCGAAGTGGCTGAGCTTCTGGCCGGGACCGGCGGCTCCAGCCCCTATCTGAAAGGTCTGATCACGCGGGAGGCAGCCTGGCTGCCCGAAGCCCTGGCAGATCCCGAGACGGCGCTGGAGGCCGTGTTTGCCGACTGCCGCGCCATGGCGCCCGATCAGCTGAAACCGGGGCTGCGTCAGGCCAAGCGGCGTGTGGCCCTGCTGACGGCGCTTTGCGATCTGGGCGGTGTCTGGCCGCTGGAACGGGTGACTGGCGCGCTGACCGATTTCGGTGCGCTTTGCGCCGATGTGGCGATCAAGTCGGAAATCGCCGCGCTGATCCGCCGCAAGAAACTGCCGGGAATGACTGAGGCAGATGTGGAAACTGCAGGCGGGTTGACCATCCTCGCGATGGGCAAGATGGGCGCGCATGAGCTGAACTACAGCTCTGACATCGATATGATCTGCCTCTTTGATGAAACCCGGTTCGACCCGGATGATTTCTATGAGGCGCGTCAGGGCATGGTGCGGGCTACTCGCAATATGTGCGCGCTGCTCAGTGACAAGACCGGCGATGGTTACGTCTTCCGTACCGATCTGCGCCTGCGCCCGGATCCCTCAGTGACGCCGGTCGCCATGGCGATGGAGGCGGCGGAGCGGTATTATGAGAGCCTCGGGCGCACCTGGGAACGTGCCGCCTATATCAAGGCGCGCGCCTGCGCCGGGGACATTGCCGCAGGCGAGCGGTTCCTTGCGGCATTGCGGCCCTTTATCTGGCGCCGCCATCTGGATTTCGCGGCTATCCAGGACGCCCACGACATGCGGCTCAGGATCCGGGAAAACAAGGGCACCGGCGGTGTGATCACCGTGCCGGGCCATGACATGAAACTGGGACGTGGCGGTATCCGCGAGATCGAGTTCTTCACCCAGACCCGGCAACTGATCGCGGGCGGACGCGATGAAAGCCTGCGCCTGCGTGGCACGGTCGAAGGGCTGGCGGCGCTGGCGGCGCGGGACTGGATCCCCGCCGATGTCGCTGCAACTCTTACCGATCACTACCGGTTCCACCGCGAGGTGGAGCACCGCATCCAGATGGTGCATGACGCCCAGACCCACCGGATGCCGCAATCCGAGGATGGCATCGCCCGCGTCGCCTGCCTGATGGGGCGCGATCCGGCTGAGCTTCAGTCGGAAATCCGCGACCGGCTGACCGAGGTGCATACCTTGACCGAAGGCTTTTTCGCCCCGGATGCAAAACCGGCGGCGGCGCCTGCGCTGCCCGAGGGGTTGGATGAGGCAGTGATTGCCCGCTGGCCCACCTATCCGGCGCTGCGCTCGGCCCGGGGCGCGCAGATCTTTGATCGGTTGAAACCGGATCTTCTGGCGCGTCTGGCGCGTACCGCAAAACCGGCTGAGGCGCTTTTGGCGCTGGATGGCTTCCTCGCTGGTCTGCCCGCCGGGGTGCAGCTGTTTTCCCTGTTCGAGGCCAATCCGCAGCTGCTGGATTTGCTGGTGGATATCGTCGGCACCTCTGGCGAGCTGGCGGCCTTCCTGTCGCGCAACGCGGGCGTGTTCGACGCGGTGATCGGCGGCTCCTTCTTCGACCCCTGGCCGGGCGGCGCCAAGCTGCAGCAGGATCTGGAGGCGCTTTTGGCCGCCGAAGGCGATTACGAAACCCAGCTCGACACCACCCGGCGCTGGTGCAAGGAATGGCATTTCCGCATCGGGGTGCATCATCTGCGCGGTCTGATCGATGCCGAGGCCGCGGGCGTGCAATACGCCGAATTGGCCGAGGTGGTGATCGCCGCATTGGTGCCCTGCGTCGAGGCGCAGTTTGCCGAAAAACACGGCGCCGCGCCCGGGCGCGGCGCGGCAGTGGTGGCGATGGGCTCGCTTGGGGCCGGGCGTATCAATGCGCAGTCCGACCTTGATGTGATCGTGATCTACGATCCGCAATCGGATGAAGGATCCGAAGGCAAGCGACCGCTGGCGACGCGCCCCTATTTTGCCCGGCTGACGCAGGCACTGATCACCGCGCTGACCGCACCGATGGCGCAGGGGCGTCTTTATGAGGTCGACATGCGCCTGCGTCCCTCGGGCAATCAGGGGCCGGTGGCGACCAGTCTCGCCAGTTTCACCAACTACCAGCAGAACGAAGCCTGGGTCTGGGAGCATCTGGCGCTGACGCGGGCGCGCAGCATCGCCGGGCCTGCGGATCTGATCGCCGATATCGAAGACCTGCGTAGCGCGGTGCTGAGCGGCCCGCGTGAGCGGCTGCAGATCCTTACCGAGGTGGCCAACATGCGCGCCCGTATCGCGGCGGCCAAGGCCCCGGCGGGGGTCTGGGATGCCAAGACCGGGCCGGGCAGGATGATGGATATCGAACTCGTCGCGCAGGCTGGCGCGCTGCTCTCTGGTTCTGGGGCGCGGGATGTGGCGACTGGTCTGGACGGCGCCGTCGCATGTGGCTGGCTGGATGCCGCAGAAGGTACCAGACTGGCGCAGGCCTATCGCCTATTCTGGTCAGTGCAGACGGCGGCGCGGCTGCTGTCGGCCAAGGCGCTGGATACCGCAGCAATCGGTGAGGGCGGCGCGCAGTTCTTGTGCCGCAGCACCGGATTTGAAACGCTGCAGGGTTTGGAGCGGGACTTGGAAGACAGCTATGCGGCCTGTCGTGCGATGATCGACGGGGCGCTTGATCGGGAAGGTGCAAATGGCGCAGATGAGTGAGCAGGACCAGATGGACCCCAAGGGGCTGATCCGGGAATCCTTCCGGATCGACGGGATCGACATGTCGCAGTGCCGCAGTATCTTTCTGGACTGGGCGCTGAGCCTGCCCGGAGGGATTGATAACCGCGATGCGATGCAGCGCCTGCTTGCCAAATATGAGGACGGACAGCCGGACCACCCGATGGTCATCGTTCTGCGTGAGGGGCTGGCCGAGGTCGTGAAGCCGCGTCGGCGCGGCGGCTGGCGCAGTCGGGATCGCTAGGCTTTCGGCACCGCGCGCTATTACCGACTGGCGCGCTGCGGCCTCTTCCCCTCTATCTGCCTTGCAGCTATGAGGGGGCATGACAGACACAGCCTCCGCGCCGCAGCGCCCCCGCGTAAAACTGAAGCCCAAGGCCAATGCCCGTGCGATCCGGCATGGGTTTCCCTGGGTCTATGCCAATGAACTGGTCACCGACCGGCGCACCCGGAAACTGGCGCCGGGCACCTTGGCAGTGCTTGAGGATGAGGCGATGCGGCCGCTGGGGCTGATTTCGGTCAATCCTGACAGCAAGATCATCGGCCGGATGCTGGACCGCAACCCTGAGGCACAGATTGATCAGGCCTGGTTCGAGGCGCGCCTGTCGCGGGCGCAGGAAATGCGGACACAGCTATACGATGCGCCCTTCTATCGACTGGTCCACGCCGAGGCAGACGGACTGCCGGGTATCGTCATTGATCGGTTTGGCGACGCTTGCGTGGTACAGCCCAATGCGGCCTGGGCCGAAGCGCATCTTGAGGCGCTGACCGCCGCACTGGCCACCGTCACCGGTACGAAGGTGATCCTGAAGAATGCCTCAGGGCGCACCCGGGGGCTGGAGGGGCTGGACGATGTCAATGCCACCCTGCAGGGCGAGACGCCAGACGCTCCGGTGCCGGTTCAGATGAATGGTGCCACCTATATGGCGGATCTGACTGGTGGGCAGAAAACCGGCCTGTTTTTCGATCAGCGCGAAAACCACGCCTTTGCTGCCCGGCTGGTGGCACCGGGGGCGAAGGTGCTGGATGTGTTTTCCCATGTCGGCGGTTTTGGCCTTGCCATGCTGGCGGCAGGTGCTGGTTCGGCGACCTGTGTTGATGGGTCTGCCGCGGCACTTGATCTGGCGGGGCAGGGCGCGGCTGCGTCGGGCTGGCAGGATCGTTTTGTCGCGCGGCAGGGCGATGCCTTTGACGTGCTGGCGGCGCTGGGCAGCGAAGGCGCGCAATTTGACGTGGTGATCTGCGATCCGCCTGCCTTCGCACCGTCCAAGAACGCGCTGGAGGCCGGTCTGCGTGCCTATGAGCGGGTGGCCAAACTGGCGGCGCCGCTGGTGGCACCGGGTGGCTATCTGGGGCTGTGTTCCTGTTCACACGCGGCGGATCTGACCCGCTTCCGCAACGCCTCGGCGCGCGGGATCGGCAAGGCCGGGCGGCGCGGGCAGCTCATTCACACCGGATACGCCGGGCCGGACCATCCGCAGATGCCACAGCTGGCCGAAAGCGGTTACCTCAAGGCCGTGTTCTTCCGGCTGGACTGATCGCGCGTGAAACTGCTCCTTGATACTTGCGTTCTTTATCCCACGGTGATGCGGGAGATGCTGCTGGGCGCGGCCCGGCTGGGGCTTTTTGCGCCGCTCTGGTCCGAGCGTATCCTGGAGGAATGGCGCCGCGCGGCGCTGAAACTCGGCCCCGAAGGGGCGGCGCAGGCCGCGTCCGAAGTTGCGCTGTTACAGGCGAACTGGCCCGGTGCACTTGTGGCGCCCGCACCGGGAGTGGAGGCGCGGCTGTGGCTGCCGGATGCGGCGGATGTGCACGTGCTGGCCGCCGCCATTGCGGGGCATGCCGATGGCATCGTCACCATGAACGCCAAGGATTTTCCGCGCCACACCCTGTCCGAGGAAGGGTTGAAACGCATCGGCCCAGATGAGCTGCTTTATGATCTGTGGCTCAAGGAACAGGCCGGGATGCAAACGGTCGGCGAGGCCGTTCTGGATGAGGCCAACCGCCTGTCCGGCGGCGGCTGGCAGATGCGCCCCTTGCTGAAAAAGGCACGCCTGCCACGGCTTGCCAAGGCGCTGGCGGGCTGAAGCTAGATCTCGTTCAGGATTTCTGCCGCGATCTCGAACGAGTGCATCCGGGCCTGATGATCGTGGATCTGCCCGGTTAGGATCACCTCATCGGGCTGATACCGTCCAATGATCTCCGATAGCTGGCTGCGCACACTCTCTGGGCAACCCACGGCGGTGATGCGCAGTGCCTCGTTCACACCTGCCAGCACATGCGGCTCCAGGTGCGCGTTGATGTCATCCACCGGGGCGGGCAGCTTGCCCGGACGACCCAGCCGCAGTCGGGCAAAGGCCTGCTGCATGGTGGAGCGCAGCCGGATGCCTTCGGCGTCACTGTCGGCGGCAAAGACGTTGATCGCCATCATCGCGTGCGGCTTGTCCAGGAAGACCGAAGGCTGGAAAGAGCGCCGGTAGACCTCCAGCGCCTCTTCCAGCGCCTGCGGCGCGAAATGCGAGGCAAAGGCATAGGGCAGGCCCAGATGCGCGGCGAGCTGCGCGCCATAAAGGCTGGAGCCTAGGATCCAGACCGGCACATTGGTGCCTTGGCCCGGGAAGGCGCGCACCGGCGCCTGCGGGTCCTCCGGCGCCATGAAACCGATGAGGTCAATTACATCCTGCGGAAAACTGTCGCCGCTGGCCGCGGCGCCCATGCCGCGGCGCAGGGCGCGAGCGGTCTGCATGTCGGTGCCGGGCGCCCGGCCCAGCCCCAGGTCAATCCGGTCACCATAGAGGGAGGCCAGAGTACCGAAGGCCTCCGCCACCATATAGGGCGCATGGTTCGGCAGCATGATTCCGCCCGCGCCGATACGCATGGTGCTGGTCTGGCTGGCGATATGGCCGATCAGAACAGCGGTTGCGGCGCTGGCTATGCCGGGCATGTTGTGGTGCTCGGCCAGCCAGTAGCGGCGATAGCCAAGGCTTTCGGCCTTTTGCGCCAGTTCGGTGCTGTTCTTCAGCGCCTGCGGAATGGCGGAGCCTTCCGGAACCGGGGCAAGATCGAGCAGGGAATAGAGCATGAGAACGGCCTTGTGATCGGGTGTTTGCTCAAGATGTGGCGCCTCTGCCGGCCGGGCGCAAGGCGTGCAGCGGGGCAGAGCTACGCAAACGGGGTATGACCTTCCGTCAGACCTTGGCCCAGTCCGCCTCCAGCCTTTCGATGGCGGCGATGCGCTGTTCGGTCTTGGGGTGGCTCATCAGCCAGGCCGGCGCCATGCCCGCGCGCGACTGGGTCAACTCCTCAAGCTTGCGGAACAGGCTTTTCTGCGGTTCGACACCGATGCCTGCCTTCATCAGCAGGGCGGCTGCATATTCATCCGCCTCGTATTCATCGCCACGCGACAGCCGCGCTGCCAGAAGATTTGCCAGAAGTCCGGCAATCCAGGGGCCGACAAAAGGGATATAACGCCCGAGGATCATCATCAGCGCGGTCCTGAGGGCGTTCTGGCCGGAAAAGTCGATGATGCGTTTTTTTGAATGCCCCAGCGCCACATGCCCCAGTTCATGCGCGATGACCGAGGCGAGCTCTGCATCGCTGACATCTCCCGCCTGATACTTGGCGTAGAACCCGCGGGTGATGAAGATACGTCCATCGGGAGCTGCAAGACCGTTCACCGGGTCGACCTCGTAGATGAAGACGGGGATATCCGCGACCTCCAGCGCCGCCGCCATCTGGTCGGTCAGCCGTTTCAGTTTCGGGTCTGCCAGACGGGTTGAACGGGCGTCAAGTTCGCGGTGGGTCCGCCAGACCGAAATCCGGTAGGAGACGAGGCCATAGAGCACGGCCAGCAGAATGGGAGTGAGACGCAGCATGAGGTAGATATGGGGCGGGCAAGCCCCGCGCTCAAGCGGATTGTTGGCCGCTTTTCGTGGAAAACTGCGCGAGGCTATCCCATTCGCACTCGCCCTGCAGGGACGTCGCAGGCCAGCCGCTGGCCGTGATCGCATCCTGTAGCGCGGCATAGCAATCCGGATCGATGCCGGTGCCGGACATCTTGTCCATGATCTTGTAGGCTTCCTCCAGCGGCATCGCATCGCGATAGGGGCGGTCGGCGGTCAGCGCGTCAAAGACGTCGGCAACGGCCATGATCCGCATGTCCCGCGTCAGCGCCTCTCCCTGAAGCCCATAGGGATAGCCCTTGCCATCGGGGCGTTCGTGGTGGGCCACGATCACTTCGGCCATCCGCCGGAAGGCGCCAACCCGGCTCAGCACGTCATAGCCCCAGACCGGATGCTTGCGGACGATATCCATCTCGTCCATCGTCAGCTTGCCCGGCTTGTCCAGAATGGTGTTCGAAATGCCCAGCTTGCCAATATCATGCAGCAGCGCGGCGCGGGTCATCCACCGGGTGTGGCAGGTCGCCAGCCCCAGCTGTTCACAGATCATGCGGGTATAGCGGGCGACACGTTGGGAATGGCCGTGGGTAAAGGGACTTTTAGCGTCGATCACCAGCGAAAAGGCATGACTGATCTCATCAAGGTAGTCCTCGTTCACCTCTGCCGTGTGCAGGGCATGGGCGCAGGAGAACACCTGTTGCTCCAGTTCCGGTGACAGCAGGTCATGGGCGAAACCGGGGTCACGGATCAGGCTGGTGAAGACGCGGACCAGATCGGGGTCGAACCAGACGCCCGCGCGGTTTTCCATCTCCCGCGCGGCAGCTTCGGCGCCGAAATCCAGGGTAAAAACATCCGTCACCTGCGCCATCAGGGCGATGCGCGAAAGGAGCGGGATCTGATCGCCCTGCAGGCCCAGAGGCCGCCCACCGCCGTCCCAATGTTCATCAAGTGAGGCGATCGCCTCGGCCACCTCTTCGGAAAACCGCATGCGGCGGGCGATTTCCGCCCCGCGGCCGCAGCGATTGCGGACCAGCTCTTGCCCGATTTCGTCCCGGTGTCCGATTACATGGCGCAAAGTCTTCAGCCGCGTCAGCGGCGGCGCCCCCCGGGCTGTGCTGCGCAGCACGAAGGGCATGCCTTCGCGGCAGCCTTTGACGCGTTTGAAGGTCCGTTTGAAGGCCAGATCATCCATCATGTAGAGTTCGTTGATCCGGGCCGCGTTAGAACTGCAACCGGTGTCTTTCATCAGCAGGGTGAAATACAGATCGGTGCGCATTTGCGGCGGCAGGTCCAGCGCCTCGGCCACCTGCATGCCGATCCAGGCGCAGCGGATGCAATGGCCCTTGGGCTGGCCTTCGGTCATATCCAGCGCGTGGCTGAGTGCGCCAAGGACTTCTCCAAGACGAAGCTCCGGCCCGGCGGTGCCGTCAAAGTTTGTGCCAGTGGTCATTAAATGGCTGTACTCGATAGGGATGCAGAACTGGGCATCGACGCTAATCGCGCGTGTTTGACGATTGATTAACGGTTTCCCGCGTCCGAAATCAAAATACGCAGGAATTTATTTAAGTTGGTGTGAAGTGCAGCCTGCGAGCCGGAGCTTACCGGGTCAACTCGCGCATGCCTTTTTCCAGCCCGTGCAGAGTCATCGGCACCATGCTGTCCTCGAAAATCTCGCGGATCATGCCGATGGAATGGGTATGGTCCCAGTATTTCTCTGGCACCGGGTTGATCCAGAGATTGGATTTCCAGTGTTCGCGCGCGCGTTGCAACCACACCTGTCCAGCCTCCTGGTTCCAATGCTCATTGGCGCCGCCCGGATAGGCGATTTCATAGGGCGACATCGAGGCATCGCCGACGAAGATGCATTTGTAGTCCGGCCCATAGGTGCGCAGCACCTCGTGCGTCGGCGTTTGTGCATCCCAGCGGCGGCGGTTGTCGCGCCAGACGCCTTCGTAAAGACAGTTGTGAAAGTAGAAGTATTCCAGGTGCTTGAACTCAGACCGCGCGGCCGAGAACAGCTCTTCCACCACCTTGATATGCGGATCCATCGAACCGCCCACGTCAAGGAACAGCAGCACCTTCACGGCGTTGTGCCGCTCGGGCCGGGTTTTCACGTCCAGATAGCCATGCTCGGCGGTGGCGCGGATGGTATTGTCGAGATCTAGCTCTTCTTGCGCCCCTTCGCGGACCCAGCGGCGCAGGCGCTTCAGGGCGACCTTGATGTTGCGGGTGCCAAGCTCCACGTCGCCATCAAGGTTCTTGAACTCGCGCTTGTCCCAGACCTTCACCGCGCGGCGGTGGCGGCTTTCCTTCTGGCCGATGCGCACCCCTTCGGGATTATAGCCATAGGCGCCAAAGGGCGAGGTGCCGGCGGTGCCGACCCATTTGTTGCCGCCCTGATGGCGCCCTTCCTGTTCTTTCAGGCGCTCTTTCAGGGTTTCCATCAGCTTGTCAAAACCGCCAAGCGCCTCGATCTCAGCCTGTTCTTCTGGCGAAAGATGCTTTTCCGCCATCTTGCGCAGCCAGTCTTCGGGGATGTCCACGGCGTCCAGCACGGCTGAGGCGGGCAGTGCCTCCAGCCCTTCGAATGTGGCGGCAAAGGCGCGGTCGAACTTGTCGATATTGCGCTCGTCCTTCACCATGGCGGCGCGCGCCAAGTAGTAAAAGGCGTCAAGATCGTAGGTCACCAGCCCCTTTTTCATGCCTTCCAGAAAGGTCAGGTACTCCCGCAGCGAAACGGGGACCGAGGCCTGGCGCAGGTTTTCGAAAAAGGGTTGAAACATCTGGGACCTTTCTGGGCAGTTACACCGCCATCCGGTGAATGATCAGGGTGGCGAGCATCCCGACAATACCAAAGGCAATGGCATAGACAGCGCCATATTGCAGCATGTCGGCGAGATTGCCGTTACGTTTCCGGGCCGTCAGTGCACCTGTCAGCGCCCCCAGCAGCAATGCAGCGATTACGATCATCTTGTCAGTCCGCCTGTGTCATATGTTCCATGGATCCCCGGCCGGTCTTAGTGCGGGCGCAGATTTGCGACCTCCCGCAGCTTGGCCCGGACGGCCCAATCCGGGCCGAACCCGTAGCGTGCCCATCCAAGGCTGTCCAGCCTGACCGCGGAGGCGGCGTCGAATTGCCCCGCAAGGTCTAGCGCTTCGGCCTGCATCATCAAGGCCGTGGACAGCAGCGCGGCGTTTTCATAGCGGGCTGCGATCTCGGGAACCGGTTCCAGCAGCGTCAGGGCCGCATCGGGCTGGCCTCGGGCGATGGCGTAGGCCGCCATGCGTGGGCGGATGCGGGCCTGGTGCAGCTCCGTGCCGGGCTGACCGCGCAGGATTTCCATTGCGGAGGCAAACAGGGCCTGGGCGCTGTCTGGGGCATCGGCCTGTATCAGGCGGCCCAGAACATAAAGCCCCTGCGCCTGCCTATGGTCCCGCCAGCCGCTGGCGCGGCCGATTTCCACGGCGGTGCGGGCCGCCAGCCTACGCTCTGACAGGCGAGTGTCGGGGCCAAGCGCGGTTTCGATGGCGGCGATCCAGCGGCGCGGCGTTGCGGGCAGCGGGCGGGGCGGGATGCCCTGGCCGCGTGGGTTGAGCCTTGCCAGGATCCCCGGCAGGCGGGCGGCGACCTCGGCACGGGTCATGCCTGTCCGCAATTCCGGCGTATAGGTGGCGCGCAGGATCAGCATGTCAAAACCGGTCAGAACGGTGTGCACATTGTCATCGTTAAAGACGGAATCCGACAGCCGGTACAGATCGTTCAGCGGGCCAAGCGCCTGCGCCAGCTCTTCGTGCAGGCAGTCGCGCAGCTCTTGCGGGCTGACGTCGCTGGGCAGGAACAGCGCCAGATTGTCCCGCTGGCGCATCCGGGTCCAGTCGGTGTCCGGGCTGCGCCGCTTGCGGCGGAAATCCTTCAGCGATGTGACGTTGGGTACCACGAAACAGGCCGCCTTGGGCAGAGCCTTGCGGATCGCCTTGCGAGAGACGGTTTCGATTGTGATCCGGGCGCTGTCACCATTCACCCGGGTGATGTCGATCCCGGCCTCATTGCGCAAGCGTGCCAGAAGGCGGGTCAGCTCGTGCTCGAAACCGAGGGGCGGGGCGCCTGTTACCCGCAGCGTGATGGGGCCGTCAAACCGGGTAAAGACGGGCAGGGTGCCGCCGCCTTCGAGATTGAAATGCAGATCCAGGAAATCCCGCGCGATATCGCGGTTTGCCCGTTGTGGTGGCTGCGGGTGCGCGGCGGCGAATGCCTTGGCCGGGGGCAATGTGCTGTCGGCGATGGCGGCGCGGCCGGGCTGGCTGCCGTCAAAGGTGCCGGTGCAGCCCACAAGCGCAGCGCAGGCGAGGGCAAGCAGGACCCGGGGCGCCCGGGCAGTGTCACGATGCGTTCTTCTGAACAAAAACGGCGGTCTCCGGAAAAACGGGCTGGCGGGATGCTGCGGTGCCATCAGTCGGCTACGCCCCGGCAAGGATAAGCTATCGCGAAAATAAGTAAACGCAGCATCAAAACGCAGGAACGACCGCCGCTACCGCCGAAATGGGCGGCAGCGGTGAGGTCAAGAGTGGTGCCCTGGTTAGCGTCAGCCTCGGCGCCCGCGTGCCATGAAGGCCAGCCGTTCGAACAGATGCACGTCCTGTTCATTCTTCAAGAGCGCCCCATGCAGCTTAGGCAGCGCATCGGCACCATCCCGCGCGAGATCCTCGGGGGTCAGATCCTCGGCCAGCAGCAGCTTCAGCCAGTCGATGACTTCGGAGGTCGACGGCTTCTTCTTCAGACCCGCGGTGTCGCGGATTTCGTAGAACTGGGTCAGCGCCGTGGTCAGCAGGCTTTCCTTGATACCAGGGTGGTGCACTTCGACGATCTTTTTCATCGTCTCGGCATCGGGGAAGCGGATGTAATGGAAGAAACAACGGCGCAGGAAGGCGTCCGGCAGTTCTTTTTCATTGTTCGAGGTGATGATCATGATCGGCCGCTGCTTGGCGCGGATCGTCTCGCCGGTCTCGTAGACGTGGAACTCCATCTTATCGAGTTCCTGCAAGAGGTCGTTGGGGAATTCGATGTCGGCCTTGTCGATCTCGTCGATCAGCAGCACCACCTTTTCGTCGGCCTCGAAGGCCTCCCAAAGCTTGCCCTTCTTGATGTAGTTCTTGACGTCATGCACGCGTTCATCGCCCAACTGGCTGTCGCGAAGGCGGCTTACGGCATCGTATTCGTAAAGGCCTTGTTGCGCGCGGGTGGTGGATTTCACGTTCCACTCGATCATCCGCAGACCCAGAGCGTCCGCCACCTGTTTGGCCAGCTCGGTCTTGCCGGTTCCCGGCTCGCCCTTGACCAGCAGCGGCCGCTCCAGCGTCACGGCGGCGTTGACCGCCACTTTCAGGTCATCTGTTGCAACGTAATCCTTGGTGCCCTGAAATTGCATGTCTGTCCTGCGTCCTCTGGTTACTCTGTGCCCGTTTCCGGGCTGCAATGATGCGGTTTGGTCGCTTTTAACCCGGCTGGTTTACTATTGTGTAGTGACAATCTGCGCGGCAGGGGATAAACGCTGCGGCATGGGGAGCCGCAATGTTTGGAACGATTTGAAGAGACCAGCATTATGGGCCAGACCGAAGGAGCCGAGATGAAGCAAGAAATGTTTCTGCCGGAAGACTATCGTCCGGCCGAAGACGAGCCTTTCATGAACGAAAGGCAATCTGAATATTTTCGTCGTAAGCTGCTGAACTGGAAGCACGAGCTGCTTGCAGAGAGCCGCGACACTATCGAAGGATTGCAGGACAACACCCGAAACATTCCCGACGTTGCAGACCGCGCAAGCGAAGAGACGGACCGTGCTCTTGAACTGCGCACCCGCGACCGCCAGCGCAAACTGGTCGCAAAGATCGACGCGGCCATCCGGCGCATTGATGAAGGCGAATACGGTTATTGCGAAGTAACCGGCGAACCGATCTCGCTGAAACGCCTGGACGCCCGCCCCATCGCCACCATGAGCCTGGAAGCGCAGGAACGCCACGAGCGCCGCGAAAAAGTTCACCGCGACGACTGATCGTCTCTCGGCGAAGGCAGAAACATTGACGTCGGGGCCTGTGGCTCCGGCGTTTTTCGTTTAAGGGAAACCGGACCGGAGAATCTGCGTAGGCGACCCATGGAACTGACGGATAAGAAAATCACCATTGTGGGCGCTGGTATTGGCGGTCTTGCGGCGGCGGTCGCCCTGCGCCGCAAGGGTGCGCGGGTCACGGTTCTGGAGCAGGCCGAGGCGATTTCCGAAGTGGGCGCCGGGTTGCAGATCACCCCGAACGGTCTGGCGGTGCTGCAGGCGCTTGACCTAGCCGAGGATCTGGCCTGGAGTGCCCCGCGGGCCCGCGCTGTGGTGCTGCGCAGCCATGCCAAAGGGGATGAGGTTCTGCGCCTCGATCTGGAGCAATACGCGGCGGATCTGCGATACTATTTTGTGCACCGGTCGGATCTGATCGGCCTTCTGGCGGATGCCGCTCGGCAAGAGGGCGTGAAGGTGCGCCTGTTGCAAAAGGTCGAACGGGTCGAGCCCGGTCCGGAGCCGATGGTGCATCTGGCCAATGGGGCGGGCTGTGGCGGTGATCTGGTGATCGGCGCAGACGGGCTACATTCGCGGGTGCGCGCGGCACTCAACGCCCCGCGGCAGCCGTTCTTCACCGGGCAGGTCGCCTGGCGCGCCATCGTGCCGAACCATATCGGCCTGACGGCTGAGGCGCAGGTCTTCATGGGGCCGGGCCGCCATCTGGTGGCCTATCCGCTGCGGGACGGCTCCATCGTCAACCTTGTCGCTGCGCAGGAGCGGCGCGGCTGGGCCGAGGAAGGCTGGAACCTCAAGGACGACCCGGACAATCTGCGCCGCGCCTTTGCCGGGTTTGGCGGCGATGCAAAGGATCTCCTGGACGCGGTCGAGGATGTGGCGCTCTGGGGGCTGTTTCGGCACCCGGTGGCAGAGCATTGGTATGGCGAGTCCATGGCGCTGCTGGGCGATGCGGCGCATCCGACGCTGCCCTTCATGGCGCAGGGGGCCAATCTGGCGCTTGAGGATGCCTGGACGCTGTGTGCCGCGCTGGAAGAGGCGCCGGACATGCAGGCCGGGCTAGCGCTCTATCAGAACCGTCGCCGAGCTCGTGCGGAAAAAGTGGTGGCCGCCGCCAATGGCAATGCCTGGAAATACCACCTGCGCCCGCCGCTCAACTGGCCTGCGCATCAGGTGCTGAAACTGGCTGGACGGCTGGCGCCGCAGATGATGGTGGGGCAGTTCGACTGGATCTACCGCCACGATGTGAGAGCGCCGCAGCCGGACTGATCCGGCTGGGCGGAGGCGCGGAGCTGCGGCATCAGATGTCGAGTTCGACCCAGACGGGCACGTGATCCGACGGTTTTTCCCGCCCGCGCACGTCCTTGTCGATCTGGCAATCCGTCAGCAGATCCGCCGCCTGGGGGGTCAGCAGGAAATGGTCGATGCGGATCCCGTCGTTACGGTTCCAGGCCCCGGCCTGATAATCCCAGAAGGAATAATGGCCCGGCCCCTGATGGCGGGCGCGGAAGGCTTCGGTAAAGCCGAGGTTGACGATCCGCTGGAAGGCCGCGCGGCTTTCGGGGCGGTGCAGGGCATCCTCGGCCCAGGCCTCGGGGCGTTTGGCATCCTCGGGCTGGGGGATGATGTTGTAATCCCCGGCCATCAGTGCGGGCATCTCATCGGCCAGGAAGGCCTTGGCGCGCGCTTGCAGCCGCTCCATCCACGCGAGTTTATAGGCATATTTGCCGCCGGGCACCGGGCTGCCATCGTCGGTCAGCTCCACCGGGTTGCCGTTGGGCAGGTAAAGCCCACAGATGCGGATCGCCTGTTTTCCGACCACGGTGGCCTCGATCCAGCGTGCCTGCTCGTCACTGTCATCGCCGGGCAAGCCGCGGCTGACATCTTCGAGCGGCAGTTTTGAAAGGATCGCCACTCCGTTGAAGCTTTTCTGACCATGGGTTTCGACGTTGTAACCACGTTCTTCGAAAATCTCGCGCGGGAAAGCCTCGTCGACCGATTTGATTTCCTGCAGCAGAACAACATCCGGCTGTGCTTCATCGAGCCAGTCGGGCAGGGCATTGGCGCGGGCTTTGATGCCGTTGATGTTGAACGTGGCGATTTTCATGTCGGATCTCCAGGCGCGCCCGGCGACCGCAGGGGTGCGGGCGGGGCATTTGGGGTTGCCGATCTATCGCCCAAACAAGGGGCCAGAGCAAGGGCTGGCCACGGAGGGGCGAATCACTTATGCGGGCTGGCGCTAACGGGTGAAAGGCTCGTTTTGCGACTTTGCATGCATCCACCTAGGGTTGTTGTTTTTGGCCTTGCAAGACTGCCTTTGTGGATAAGGATTAGCATAAGGTGTGTATGGTTTTAAATACTTGTAATTAAACGGTAATTTGCAATTCAAAGTTAAAGTGATTGTCGCGGAAAAAGCAACCTGAAATTGCAGATTCCGGTTTTGGAATTGCCAACTCCGTGCCAGCGTTTTGGTGGCGATAATGCCCAACACTCGGAGGTTTCCATGACTGCTTTGCTCAAGAAAAATGACGTTCAATCTGCCGCTACTTCATCCGTTGAGGCTGCTGCTGCCAGCCTGTTTGGCGGCGAAGCTGTCGAGATGTTTTCGTCCGGATCGGCGCCCTCTGCGGACCTGATGACAGGCGGCGGTGCGGAGATGTTCAGCTCCGGTTCCGCGCCGTGTGCGGCGGATAGTTTTGGCGGTGAGGCGGTTTCTCTGTTCAGCTCGGGCTCTGCACCGGTTGCGGATGGCAGCCAGTCCAGCGGCGCGCTGACCGGTCTTTTTTCCTCTGGCTCGGCGCCGCAGGCCCGGGCGCGCACCGATCAGGGGGATGTCACCGGCCTGTTTTCCTCGGGCAGCTGAGGCAGGTGCCCCTATAAAAACCGCACCATAAACAGGGGCGATGATCATGACCTGATCATCTAAAAGCGGGGGCACCGCCGATCCGATCCGGGGGTGCCCGCAATACTGATCCTTCCGCCGCCCACCACCCACTGCACAGCGCACAAAAGGAGCTCGCCTCCATGGCACAGGTTCTTGCCTTTCCGACAGATCGTATCCGGCCCCCGGGGGGCAATGTGGCTGTGCTGAGCGATACCTTTGCGCGGCAACGGCGCAGCCGGGAGAATGTGTTCTGGCTGAAGGAAAACGCCGAGTTGCTGAATATTCTCGAATGCACGGGGGCAGAGGTGCCGGTCGTGGCACTTGCACCTTTCGAGGCGTTTTACGACACAGCAGAGCGGCGGCTGAGTTTCTTTCGGCAGTACTACCGCTTCATTCTGTCCATCTGTCTGGATCTGGAGGATCTGGGGTTTACTGGCGGCAAGGGCGAAGAGATGGCCGCCTGGGTTGAGGGCAGCGATCTGGTGGGCGCCGAACTGTCCGACCTGCAGCGGGCCGAGGCACGGCGGCTGCTGGCGCGCCGGGGGATCACGCTGGACCAGCCGGGACTGGATCAGCGTCTGCATGATTTCATCGAAACCTCGCAGACCTTTGCGCTGCCGAACAAAAAGGCGGGATATGAGCTCACCCATATCGTGTTCTACCTGTCCGAATACGGTCGCAGGGATCCGGGGCTGAGCCGGGCAGCGCTGCGCAGTCTGGAGTACGCCGGAGTGGTGTCCTTTCTCGATCAGGATGCGGATCTGCTGGCCGAGGTCTGCATCGCGCTGCGCTATGCCGGGGGGGAGGTGCCCGTGATCTGGCAGGACTGGCTGGCCGTGCAAACCGATGGTTTCGCCGCAATACCGCAGGGCTTTACCGGCGGCGGCGATGACTATCACTGCTATTTTGTCTGCAACTGGCTGCGCGGCCTGAGTGGCGGGAAGGCCTTTGACCACCGGCTGCCGCAAGGCGCGACGCACCTGAAGGCGCCAGCGGGCGCCGGGGTTCTGCGCAGCCTGTCCATGGCTCTTTATGAGGCAGACGTGGCGCGCGGAGGGGACTGGGCGTTGGCACGGGACAGGCTGGCGTCAGGGTTGGATCCGGCGCAGCGAAACGTACTGGCGCAAGCCGAAAACAGCTGCGCCTGCTTCGGGCAGTTCTTCGAAGGCTTCCTGCGCAGCGGCCATGCGGGGCGGGCGTGATGGGATTGCCCTTTGCCCTGACCGGCGCGGTGTTCGCTGTTCTTTATACCGGGTTCATCGCTTCGGCCGATGGCATTACCAAGCTGTTGGCGGGCGGCTATGCCCCGGCGCAGCTTTATGCTCTGTCCGGGGCGGTTGTGGCGGGGCTTTGCGCCGCGACCACACTCATGCGTAGCGGCGCCCGGTCGCTACCGGACGGGCTGCGCACGGACTGCCGCTTGGCCATGGGGCTGCGGTCCGCGGCCACGGTGGCGGCGGCCTTGTGTTTCTTCTATGCCTTCCGTCTGCTGCCTTTTGCCGAGGTGTTCATCTTTATCGGGCTGATGCCGCTTCTGGCCGGGCTGATGTCGGCGCCGATCCTGCGCGAGCCGGTGCGTCCCGGCGCCTGGCTGGCACTGGCGGCGGGTTTCGGTGGGGTGATCTGCGTCTTTCCGGGCGGTCTTTCCAGCCTGACAGCGGGCCACGCGGTGGCGCTGGGGGCCTCTGTGCTGGGGACGCTGTCGATCACCCTGTCACGCTATATCGGGCGGCATGAGCAGAACGTGCTGGCGCAGGTGTTCTATCCCAATCTGGCGCTCAGCCTTGTCATGCTGCCGGTGCTGCCCTTTGTCTGGCTGCCAATGCCAATGGTGGATGTCGTCTGGGCGCTGAGCTATGCCGGTCTGCTGTTCGGGGCGCGTTGGCTGCTGGTGGCGGCGCTGAGACGGTTGCCATCCTATGCGGTGACGCCGCTGATGAATCTGCAATTCGTCTGGATGGTATTGATCGGCGCGCTTGGGTTTGGCGAGCTGCCGGAGCAGGGCACCTGGATGGGGGCTGCGGTGATTGCTGCCTCGGGGATCTATCTTGTCTGGGATCAGCTAACCCCGGGTGGCAATGTCTGGAGCAAGTCGATGATCAATGCGCGGCGGCAGGTCCGGCACCGCGCAGGTGTTGCAATGCGCACGGACCCGTAATCCGGCCGTCGCCTGCCAGATCTTTCCGACGCGTGGGAATAGTCTTTAACGATCGGGGCACCGACGCGAGCGTGGCGATGCCCAGATGAGGAGATTTACATCGAGAAGGAGGTGCCGCAGCCGCAGCTGGAAGTGGCATTCGGGTTCTCGATGGTGAAACGCGCACCGATCAACTCTTCGGTGAAATCGATGACCGCGTTTTCCAGAAACGGCAGCGAGACCGCATCCACCACCACCTTTTCACCACCGCCTTCGAGCACCAGATCCTCGGGCGTCGGGGTGTCGAGGCCGATCTCATACTGGAAACCGGAACAACCGCCCCCTTCGACGGCAACCCGCAGGGCCTGGCCCTGACCGGCGGCGCCGATCTCGGCGAGGCGCGCAAAGGCGCGTTCTGTGACTTTTGGGGGCAATTGCATATATTTTCTCCCAAATATGTGGTGCCGCGTGCTAACCCATATATAGAAAGTCCTGGGCGGGCGACAAGATTTGCGAAGGATAAAGATCAGAAATGAATGCGCCTTTTGCGACGATGCCAAATCGGAGCCGTGGCCGGTTGGTCGCCGAGGAAGAAAGCTACTTCCGCTCTCCCTTTCAACGGGACCGTGACCGCATCATCCACGCCAGCGCCTTTCGCAGGCTCAAGCACAAGACGCAGGTCTTTGTCGAACACGAAGGTGACAACTACCGCACCCGGCTGACCCATTCGATCGAGGTCGGGCAGGTGGCGCGGACGATTGCCGGGGCGCTGGGGCTCAATCAGGAACTGACCGAGGCGGTCGCGCTGGCGCATGATCTGGGGCACACGCCCTTTGGCCATACGGGCGAGGATGCGCTGCATGCGTTGATGGCACCCTATGGCGGCTTTGATCATAACGCGCAGGCGATCCGCATCGTCACCAGCCTTGAACGCCACTATGCCAATTTCGACGGGCTGAACCTTACCTGGGAAACGCTGGAGGCCATCGCAAAGCATAATGGCCCGGTGACAGGCGCGCTGCCCTGGGCGCTGGCCGAATTCAACGACACCATGGATCTGGAGCTCAGCACCCACGCCAGCGCCGAAGCGCAGGTGGCGGCACTGGCCGATGATATCGCCTATAACAATCACGATTTGCACGACGGGTTGCGGGCAGAGCTGTTCAGCGATGCGGAAATCGCCGATCTGCCCATCGTCGGATCGGCCTATCGCGAGGTGGACCTGCGCTATCCTGGGCTTGAGCTGAACCGGCGCCGACACGAGGCGCTGCGGCGCGTCTTTGGCGTGATGGTCGAAGATGTAATCGCGACCTCCCGCGGCCTGTTGCAGGAGGCCGGGGTGCAAAGCGTCGAAGATGTACGCGCGCTGGGCACGCCGGTAGTGGCCTTTTCCGACGGGTTGTGGAGGGATCTGAAGGAGATCCGTGCGTTCCTGTTCCAGCGCATGTACCGGGCGCCGAAGGTCATGAAGAAACGCGCCGAGGTGGCGCAGGTGGTCGAAGCGTTGTTTCCCTACTTTCTGGCCAACCCTTATCAGATGCCGGAGCGCTGGCACGCCGAGATCCGCGCTGCGGACAGCCAGACCGTTCTTGCGCGTCTGGTGTCGGATTACATTGCGGGCATGACGGACCGATTTGCGCTGCAGGAACATGACCGGCTGATCCTGGGGAAACCTGCGGCCTAGCGCAGTGGATTGGCGCGCATGAGGGCCATTCGGGCGTTGCGGACCAGTTTGCGCTGCCCATTGGGGCATGACAGGCCTTGTGGCGGTCGCTGATGGTTGACCCCTGACGCAGGCGTGGGTATCCGCTAGATCAAACCAATAGGACGCCCGATATGAACCTCTTCAACGATATCCGCTCGCTTGTGATCGACAGCCTGAACGCGTTGACCGCCGACGGCACGCTGCCCGAGGGGCTTTCTTTCGACAACGTGGCGGTGGAGCCGCCCCGCGATCCGGCGCATGGGGATATGGCGACCAATGCAGCCATGGTGCTGGCAAAACCGGCCAAGAAAAAGCCGCGCGACATTGCCGAGGCACTGGCGGCACATCTGGCGCAGGATGATCGGATCACCTCTGCCGAAGTGGCTGGTCCGGGCTTTTTGAACCTGCGTCTTGCACCGTCCGTCTGGCAGGGTGTGCTGGGTTCCGTTCTGGCGGATGGCACGGCCTATGGGAAATCCGAGCTGGGACAGGGCAAACGGGTCAACGTGGAATATGTTTCCGCCAACCCGACCGGCCCGCTGCACGTGGGGCACACGCGCGGTGCGGTCTTCGGCGACGCGCTGGCCTCGCTGCTGGCCTATGCGGGTTATGACGTCACCCGCGAATATTATATCAACGATGGCGGCGGTCAGGTCGATGTGCTCGCCCGTTCCGTCTACCTGCGCTATCTTGAGGCGCACGGCCAGGAGGTCGCATTCGAGGATGGAACCTATCCCGGCGATTACCTGATCGAGGTCGGCCAGGCGCTGAAGGACAAGGTGGGCGACGCCTATGTCGGCAAAGGCGAAGAGGTCTGGCTGCAGGAAGTGCGCAATTTCGCTACCGACGCGATGATGGATCTGATCCGCGAGGATCTGAAGCTGCTCGGCATCGAAATGGATGTCTTCTTCTCCGAGAAATCGCTTTATGGCACCGGCAAGATCGAAGCCGCGCTGGAAAGTCTTGATGCCAAGGGGCTCATCTACCAAGGCGTGCTGGAGCCGCCGAAAGGCAAGAAGCCGGAAGACTGGGAGCCGCGTGAGCAGACCCTCTTCAAATCCACCGAACACGGCGATGACGTGGATCGTCCGGTGAAGAAATCCGATGGCGCCTGGACCTATTTCGCCCCCGATATCGCCTATCACTATGACAAGGTGGAGCGCGGCTTTGACGAGCTGATCGACATCTTTGGCGCCGATCACGGCGGCTATGTGAAGCGCATGAAGGCCGCTGTGTCGGCCCTGTCCGATGGTAAGGTGCCGCTGGATATCAAGCTGTGCCAGCTGGTGAAGCTGTTCAAGGACGGTCAGGAATTCAAGATGTCCAAACGGGCAGGGACATTTGTCACGCTGCGCGACGTGGTCGAGGCCGTGGGCCCTGATGTGACCCGCTTCATGCTGCTTACCCGCAAGAACGATCAGGGCTTTGACTTTGATCTCGACAAGGCGCTGGAGCAGTCCAAAGACAACCCGGTCTTTTACGTGCAATACGCCAATGCGCGGATCTGCTCGACCTTGCGCAAGGCGGAAGAGGCGGGAATCGCTTCTGATGATGCGGCCCTAGCCGATGCGGATCTGTCGCTGCTGGCCGCTCCGGCGCAGCTGTCGGTGGCCCGCAAGCTGGCGGAATGGCCGCGCCTGGTGGAAATTGCTGCCCGCAGCAACGAGCCGCACCGCGTAGCCTTCTACCTCTACGATCTGGCTTCGGATCTGCACGGCCTGTACCATCTCGGCAAAAGCGACAAAAGTTTACGATTTGTTAACGAGAGCAGCCAATCGGCAACACATGCCAATTTGGCACTTGCACGGGCCGTTTCCATTGTCATTTCCGCTGGTCTTGGTATTCTTGGCGTGACCCCGGCGGAAGAGATGCGATAAAAATACGCACAGACCGCCGGAACGAGGCAGTTCAAGAGACCCGAAAATGCGGCGCAGGTGATGTGGCGCATGAAACGGGCAGTGAGGCGGATAATGGCGTATTTTACGCAGGCGGGCACGCGCCCGGCCTATGACCAGAGCGGAGTCGCAGATGGCGATTCTGCCGGTGGTGTTCAGTATCAGCGACAGCAGCAGTTCGGTGCCTATGACCCGTCGGTCCAGCCGCAGGCACAGCAGAGTTTTGTTCCACCCCAAGCCGCTGCAGCCCCTGCCGCGTCCTATGCACCGCAGGGTTTTGGTGGCTTTGATCCGGCGCAGGCCGATGGGACCGGCTATGAGGCAGATGCCTATATGGCCGATGATTACGGCTATGCCGAGGATGCTGCGCCTGCCGGGCGGGCAGGATTTGGTCGGATGGCCGGAATGCTCGGTGCGGTCGCTTCGCTGGCGCTGGTCGTCGGGATCGGTGTCTGGGGCTACAAGCTGGTGATGCGCGATGTTAGCGGCGTGCCTGTGGTGCGCGCGGTCGAAGGGCCGATGCGCGTGCAGCCGGAAAACCCCGGCGGCCGTCCGGCAGACCATCAGGGGCTGGCAGTGAACGCCGTGGCCGCAACCGGCACTGCCGAGGATCCAGCAGAGCGTCTGGTGCTGGCGCCGCAACCCATTGAGCTGACTGAGGACGACCGGCCGATGTCGGAACTGGCGCAGCAGGCCGAGCAGAACCGCGCCGAGCGCGAGGCGCCCGCAGTTTCGGATCAGTCTCTGGCCGCCTATCAAAGCGGTGACATCAACGCCCTGGTGGCTGAACTTACTGATGGGGTAACGCCTCTTGGTGCAGAGACACCGGATGCAGCGCCGGAGCAGGTTTCCAATGCCTCTGTCGCGGCCCCCGAGATCGTACAGCCGCAGCCCCTGAAGCCGGTTGAAATCGCCGCTGTTTCGTCCGCGCCGCAACCCTCTGCCGCGCTGTTGAAGGCCCCGGGCGTCAAGGTTTCTCTGCGCCCGAACCTGCGGCCTGCGCGGTTTACCCCCGCAGCTGCGCCGACCGCAACTCCCAGCTCTGCTGTCGCGATCGAGGTTTCTGCCGACAGCCTGCCCGCAGGTACGCGCCTGGCACAGCTTGGCGCCTATGAAAGCGCAGAGGTCGCCCGCTCCGAATGGGACCGGATCTATGCGCAGTTCGACGACTACCTTGCCGACAAGAAACGGGTGATCCAGCGCGCCGAAAGCGGTGGCCGCACCTTCTACCGTCTGCGGGCCATGGGCTTTGACGGGCTGTCCGATGCCCGCCGGTTCTGCTCTGCACTGGTGGCAGGCAATGCCGACTGCATCCCCGTGACCACCCGATGACAGGATTTGGCGCGACGATTCTGGATGCAGAGGGGCTGCGCCTCACCCAGAATGAAAAGGCCCTGTTCCGCGATGCGGATCCTTTTGGCTTTATCCTGTTTGCCCGCAATATCAGCTCTGCAGATCAGGTCCGTGCCCTCTGCGGAGAGCTTCGCGATTCCGTGGGCCGCGATTGCCTGATCACCATCGATCAGGAAGGTGGCCGGGTGCAGCGCCTGCGCCCGCCACTGGGGCGCGACTGGCTGCCGCCGATGGAACACGCGGTTCAGGCTGGTGACGACGCCGAACGGGCCATGTATCTGCGCTATCGCCTGATTGCGCATGAGTTGCACGCGCTTGGTATCGACAGCAACTGCACCCCGATTGCAGATATCGCCTCTACCGACACTCACCCGTTTCTGCGCAATCGCTGCTATGGCGAGGCTTTGCCGGATGTGACCGTACTGGCTCGCGCGGTGGCCGAGGCGCATCTTGATGGCGGCGTGGTGCCGGTTCTGAAACATATTCCCGGCCATGGCCGCGCGGTGGCGGACAGCCATCTGGACCTTCCGCATGTGGCCGCCTCCGCTGCCGATCTGGAGGCAACGGATTTCGCGGCCTTCCGGGCGCTGAATGACCTTCCGATGGCAATGACGGCGCATATCGTCTTTGACGCGCTTGATCCGCGCCCCGCGACCCTGTCGCCCCCGGTGATGGAGCGGATCCGCAAGCACATCGGTTTTGACGGGCTGATCATGACCGACGATATCTCGATGAAGGCCCTGCAGGGGGCACCGGCAGATATCGCCGGGCAGTCCCGCGCGGCGGGCTGCGATATCGTTCTGCTGTGCAATGCCGATCTTGCCGTGCGTACGCAGGTGGCAGAGGCTGCCGGAAACCTGGACGAGGTGGGGCAAAACCGCGCCCTGCGGGCCATCGCGGCGCGCAAAACCCCCGCTGCGCTTGACATAGAGGCTGCCGAGGCCGAACTTGCTGCCCTGATGGGCGGAAAGGTTTATGTCTGAAGAGTCACTTTTTCCGGAAGAGATTCAGCCCTCGGTCGAGGACCGGCTGGCGGCTGAGGCGCTGATTGTCGATGTCGACGGCTATGAGGGGCCGCTCGACCTTTTGTTGACGCTGTCGCGCACCCAGAAGGTGGATCTGCGGCGTATTTCGGTTCTGGAGCTTGCCCGACAGTACCTCTCTTTCGTGGAGCGTGCTAAGGAGCTGCGCATCGAACTGGCGGCGGATTACCTAGTGATGGCGGCCTGGTTGGCCTTCCTGAAATCGCGCCTGCTGCTGCCCCCTGACCCCGAAGAGGAGGGACCTTCAGGCGAGGAACTGGCGGCGCATCTGGCGTTCCAGCTGGAGCGGCTTCAGGCCATGCGGGATGCGGCGGCGCGGCTGATGGGGCGTGACCAGTTGGGGCGGGATTTCTTTTCCCGTGGGCAAAGCGAAACGGTCGAACGTATCCGCACCGTGACCTATAGCGCCAACCTTCTCGACCTGATGCAGGGCTATGCCAGGATCCGCACCCGCGACGATTTTCGCCCCTTTGTGATGGACCGGGATTCGGTCTTCACCATGGAGGAGGCGTTGGAGCGGATGCGCGGTCTCATTGGTTTTACCGGCAGCTGGACCGATATGCTGAGCTACCTGCCGGATGGCTGGCACAGTGATCCCGTGAAACGGCGCTCGGCCACGGCGGCGACCTTTGCCGCCTCCCTGCAGCTGGTCAAGGAAGGCCAGCT
This sequence comes from Phaeobacter sp. CC-HEC084, assembly GCF_059429255.1. Taxonomy (NCBI): domain Bacteria; kingdom Pseudomonadati; phylum Pseudomonadota; class Alphaproteobacteria; order Rhodobacterales; family Roseobacteraceae; genus Phaeobacter; species Phaeobacter sp. CC-HEC084. The sequence goes on along the minus strand of NZ_JCAIJQ010000002.1, from coordinate 1,890,377 downwards.
GGAAATCCGCCAGAACGAGACCTTTGCGCCGATTCAGTTGCGCCACCTGAACGGGAATACCTGATGGAAGATTTCAGCAACCAGGAGCCGGACAAGGCGCAGCAGGAGTCGGACAGCCTGTTCGATGCCCCGCCCATGGCCGAGCAGGAGCGCATGGTCGAGGCGGTGCTGTTCGCCAGTACCGAGCCTGTCACCCTCCGTGATCTGGAGGCCCGCATGCCGCATGGCTGCAACCCGGGCGAGGCGCTGGAATACCTGCGCAAACGCTACGAGGGGCGCGGCGTCAGGGTGGTGCGCGTCGGCGATGCCTGGGCAATCCGCACGGCGCCGGACCTTGGCTTCCTGATGCAGAAGGAAATCGTCGAGACCCGCAAGCTGAGCCGCGCTGCGATCGAAACCCTGGCTATCATCGCCTATCATCAGCCGGTGACGCGGGCCGAGATCGAAGAGATCCGCGGCGTATCGGTGTCCCGTGGCACCATCGATCAGCTTTTGGAAATGGAGTGGATCCGCCTTGGTCGCCGCCGTATGACGCCGGGCCGCCCGGTGACATTCGTGGTGACACCGGTGTTCCTGGATCACTTCGGTCTGGAAAGCGCCCGCGACCTGCCGGGGTTGAAGGAACTGCGCTCTGCCGGGCTGCTGGAAAGCCGCCCGCCGCCGGGCAGCTTCCCGACGGGGCAGGGCGGTGACGACGGGGACGAGGATCCCGAGGAGCAGCCAGAGCTGTTCGAAAGCTGACGATTTCGTGTGCGGGGGCAGCCTGCCAAGAAATCGTCCCATTCCGATGTCACAATGGTACGTGAACGGAACCGGAGCCTATTGATGAACGTCGAATCCATTCTCAACATGATCATGCGCCGCCTTGTCGGGCGGGCCGTCAACTCTGGCGTGGATGCGGGGCTCAACGCGCTGTCGGGGCGCAGTGGAAAACGCGGGCGGGGCGGGCAGGCGGAAAACCGACCCGAGACACCGGCAGAGGCGGAAGAACGCGCTGAACGCGAAAGGATCCGCGAGATGCGGCAGGAGCGGCGTGCGCGGCGCGCCCAGCGGGACAACCGCTGAGCTTTTCCGCCTGGGTTGGCTTCCGGCGTCAGCTGGATTGTGGCTGTTTGAAGTGCTTGGACAGTTTCAGTCCCTGTCCCTGATAGTTGGAGGCTATGCCCGCGCCATAAAGCTGCTGCGGCACCTCGGCCATGCGTTCATAGACCAATCGACCGACGACTTGCCCGTGTTCCAGCACGAAAGGCGCTTCGTGGCAGCGCACCTCAAGCACGCCACGCGATCCTGCTCCGCCGACTGAAGCGTGACCGAAGCCGGGATCGAAAAAGCCCGCGTAATGCACCCGGAATTCCCCGACCATGGCCAGATAGGGCGCCATTTCGGCGGCATAGGCGGGCGGGATATGCACGGCCTCGCGGCTGACAAGGATGTAAAAGGCGCCGGGATCCAGAATGATGCGGCCCTTGGTGGTGCGCACCTCTTCCCAGTAATCCTGCGGATCGTATTCGCCGATCCGGTCCAGATCGATTACCCCGGTATGCGGTTTGGCCCGGTAGCCCACCAGATCGGTACCTGGCAGTTGCAGGTCCACGGAAAAGCCCAAGCCATCCTCGATCACCGCCTCGCCATCCACCAGCGGGCTTTCTGCGTGCAGCGCGCTGAGTTCCTGATCGCTCAGCACCGCCTGACCGGTGCGGAAGCGGATCTGATTGAGCCGCATGCCGGGGCGCACCAGCACGGAGAAGGAACGCGGGCATATCTCGGCATACAGCGGCCCGGTGTAACCCGGCTTGATGCGGTCGAATTCCTCGCCGCCATCGGTGATGGTGCGTGTGAGCAGGTCCAGCCGCCCGGTTGAGCTTTTGGCATTGGCCACGGCGGAGACGTCCTGCGGCAGGGCCAACCCTTCGAGGAGCGGCACCACGTAGACGCAGCCCTTTTCCAGCACAGCGCCACCATCCAGATCAATGCGGTGCATTTCAAATTCAGAGAGGCGATCAGCGACCGTGTTGCCGTGTCCGGAGAGGAAGGAGGCGCGCACGCGGTAAGCCACATGGCCGAGCCGCAGATCCAGACTGGCAGGCTGAATTTGCCCGTCGATCAAAGGCTCGGACAGGGTGATCTCGCCCTGCTGCAGCATGGTTTCCAGTGTCTGGCTGGGTAAAACGCCTGTCATTGTCTTTCTCCCGTCTGGCCGGGCATCCGCCCGGTCGGGCTGCTGTTCAAGACGACCCAGATGATGGTCCCGATCCGTAACCCCAGGCTACACATACACAAAACGCCTGGGTGCGCAAACACCCAGGCGTTTTGTATGGTCGGGCTAGCAGGACTCGAACCTGCGACCTTCCGTCCCCCAGACGGACGCGCTACCAGGCTGCGCCATAGCCCGTTGAAGCGCTTTCTACCGTTTTTCCCGGCGGGGGCAAGAGGCATTGCCAAGTTTTTCCGCTGCTTTGGAAAATTAATGTGCTTCCAGCCATTGGCGCAGCTCGGCGGCGCATTCGGCAACTTCGGCGCGCACTTCGGGCCGCAGTTCCGTCGTCTGAGACAACAGGGCCAGAACACCGGGACGCAGGCTGACCTGGGCGGCCAGATTTTCGTCGGGCACGGAAATGATTCGCGGCTTGGATTCCTCCATCGGGAGATCCCCGGTCGGGGGGAAGCCTGCTTCGGGCGCATCGGTTGCCGCGTCCTGCTCCGCATCGTCCGGCAGGCCTGGAGGGGCAAATCCTTCCCGCGGTGCATCTGCATCCATGGCATCCTGCAGGGCTGTATCTGCGTCGGATTCGGCCAGTTCCTCGCCCAGTTGCTCTGAGAGTTCCTCAGGCAGGATGGCTTCGACAGGGGCTTGCTCGGATGCGGGTTCAGGCTCGTCATGCTCCGTAGCCATAGCCTCAGTCGGCGCTTCCTCGGCCATCAGTTCGGCGTGGGCATCGTCCAATTCGGCGGGCTCGCTCTCACCCAATGGCGTGGGAGCGTCGAGGTGGCTGGTGAGCGGCACAGTAGGGTCAATCGGCGCGGTTGGCGGCTCGGTCTCATCCGGTGCAAAGCTGACCTCGAAGGCAGGCTCCGCCTGATCGTCGGTTGGCACAAGCGCTTCTGCATCCGCATTCGGCGCCGACTGGACCTCGCTGCCAGTGTCATCCGTGGTGCTGTCCGCTTCTCCTGCGAAGGGGGCCGGTTCGGCTGTTGCCTCCGGCGCGGCGGTTTCCTCGATCACCGGGTCTGCCTCGCATTCCGGGGCAGGGGAGTCGTGGCCGCCAAGGTCCATCATGATCTGTGCGGGTTCCGGCTCAGTGGAGACGGGCTGCACCTCGTCGAAAGGCAGGCTTTCTTCGCCGCTCAGGTCGTCTTGTGGCGGGGGAAGCTCTTCCGACAGGTCAGAGGCAATAGGTTGATCCGCCGATGTGTCGGGCTCCGCATTGGGGACCTCGGACGGGGCATCGTCGGCCTCCGCCTGCACCAGTGGCGACTCATCCTGATCGAGCTCCGAGATGGTCTCTGGAATGCTCTCAGCTTGCGATGCACTGGGCTGGGCGCCGACCTGGCTTTCGTCAGCGACCTCGGCAAAGGGATCAAATTGTTCCTGTTCGAAAAACGGCAGATGGCTGGCGGGGCGCGGCGAGTCTTCTTCCGCTCCTGCGCTTTCGCTCGTGATCTCGGGGGCGCCCTCGACGCTGGGTCCTGGCGTTGCGCCAGCGCCGGGATGCGCTGCGGCAGATTCTGTGGCTGCATTGCTCTGGGCGAACCCACCGCCGGATCCGGTTCCGTCCGGTTCTCCGGGGGAGGCCGTATCAAGGCTATGGGACATCTCGGAGACATGGGTAATGCCAAGGTCGCGCAGAATTGCCTGAACTTCCTTGATGGACATGCCATCGTCATGCAGCAGTTTGCGAATGCCACCCAGGAGCAGCATGTCCGCAGGGCGATAGTATCTGCGCCCACCGGCTCGCTTGACCGGTTTTACCTGGGTGAATTTGCTTTCCCAGAAGCGCAGGACATGCGCTTGCACCCCCAGCCATTCCGCCACTTCGCTGATGGTGCGGAAGGCGTCTGGTGATTTGGACATGGGTATTGATTCCGTTGGTTCTGGACCGGTCGGGGCAGCCGTCTTCAGCTGCGGTTGCCGTCAGCGACTCGGTCTTTCATCAGATGGGAGGGCCGGAAGGTCAGCACACGACGTGGCTGAATCGGAACCTCTTCACCGGTTTTGGGATTGCGCCCCACACGTGCCGTCTTGTCCCGGACGCTAAAGGTGCCGAAAGAAGAGATTTTCACCTGCTCCCCGCGGACAAGGGCGTCTGACATGTGCTGCAGCATGCTTTCAACCAGTTGCGCGCTTTCGTTGCGGGAGAGGCCAACCTCGCGGAAAACGGCCTCGCTCAGATCCATTCGCGTCAGAGTTTTTTCGCTCATACCAGTCCCCGTTGTTTGCTCAAGCATAGGGGGTGGGGAATTTCACTGTCAATATCAATGAATTGCGCGCTGCGAGATTGCGCTGGCCCGTGCTACCAGCGCAGCACGACCGCGCCCCAGGCCAATCCGCCGCCGATCGCCTCGGTGACGATCAGGTCGCCGGGCTTGATCTGGCCGCGTTCCTTGCCGACCGACAGGGCCAGTGGAATCGACGCAGCAGAGGTGTTGCCGTGGTCCTGAACGGTCACCACAACGTTATCGAGGCTGAGGCCCATCTTCTTGGCGGTGCCCTGAATGATGCGGATATTGGCCTGATGCGGCACGATCCAGTCCACGTCTTCGGCGCCAAGGCCCGCGCGTTCCAGAGCTGTGGTTGCGGTCTTGGCCAGTTTCTCCACGGCATGGCGGAAAACCTGGTTGCCCTGCATGCGCAGATGGCCGGTCGACTGGGTGGAAACACCGCCGTCTACATAAAGCAAATCCTTGTAGCGCCCGTCTGAATTCAGATCGGTGGCCAGAATTCCGCGGTCATCGCTGGTGCCCGCGCCGGTCTGTGCCTCCAGAATCAGTGCGCCAGCGCCATCACCGAAGAGCACGCAGGTCGATCGGTCGGTCCAGTCCATGATGCGTGAGAAGGTTTCGGCGCCAATCACCATAACCCGGTCAGCCTGACCGGAGGCGATCAATGCGTTTGCGTTGCAGAGCGCATAGACGAAGCCGGCGCAGACCGCCTGCACGTCAAAGGCAAAGCCGCGGGTCATTTCCAGCTGTGCCTGCACCATGGTGGCCGCCGAAGGGAAGGTCAGATCGGCGGTCGAGGTGGCCACGATGATCGCGTCGAGGTCGTCGGCCACAAGACCGGCATCGGAGAGCGCCGCCTTGGCCGCTGCGGTTGCCATCGAGGAGGTGGTTTCGCCCTCTTCGGCGAAATGGCGGCGTTCAATCCCGGAGCGGGAGCGAATCCATTCGTCCGTGGTGTCCAGGGTGGCTTCGAATTCCGCGTTTTCGACCACGCGTTTAGGGAGATAATGGCCGGTGCCTACAACTACTGCACGTCGCGTCATTCTGTGACTGCCTTCTTGGTCTTATTTTGTTGAGATCCGGTCGTCGTCGTCGGAGCCTGCGGCATCTTGGGTAAGCTCCACGGCGGATGCAACCCGCGCGGCCAGTTTTTCGGCAAAACCCTGCTCGGCCAGACGGAAGGCCAGTTTCACCGCGGCGGATACCCCGGTGGCATCGGCGCCGCCGTGGGATTTTACCACGGTGCCGTTTAGGCCCAGAAACACGCCACCATTGGCGCGCCGCGGATCGATCCGTTTTGCCAGCCGCGACAGAGAGGTATAGGCCAGCAGCGCCGCGATCTTGGACAGGAAGGAATATTCAAAGGCCTCGCGCAAGGCCGAGCGGACCAGGCTGGCGGTGCCTTCACCGGTCTTGATCGCGACATTTCCGGTAAAGCCGTCGGTGACGATGACATCTGCCACATTGCCGGGGATATCGCTGCCTTCGACAAAGCCGACAAATTCATAATCGGCGATCCCGGCATTTTCGGCGATCAATGCATGGGCTTCTTTCAGCTCGGCGCGGCCCTTGTGTTCCTCGGTGCCGACGTTGAGCAGGCCAACCCGGGGGCGGGCAATGTCCATGGAATTACGAGTATAGGAGGTGCCCATCAGCGCGTATTGCAGCAGATCCTGCGCGTCGGCGCGCACATCGGCGCCCACATCCAGCATCACGTTGAACCCCTGGGGGTTGCGTGATGGCCAGAGAATCGCAATCGCGGGGCGGTTGACGCCCGGCACCTTGCGCAGGCGCAGCATGCTGAGCGCCATCAGCGCGCCGGTATTGCCGCAAGAGACGACCCCGGCGGCTTCGCCGTTCTTCACGGCGTCCAATGCGGACCACATCGAGGTGCCCTTGCCATTGCGCATGACCTGGCTGGGCTTGTCGTCCATGGTGACAACGCTGTCGACATGACGAATAACGACGCGATCCGCCAGGATGCGCCGTTTGGCAACTAAGGGTGCCAATTCGTCTTCGGGGCCATGTAGAATGAATCCGATATTCGGGTTCTTCTCGGCGGATTTCGCGATACCGGCCACCACTACGGCAGGGCCGGCATCTCCGCCCATGGCATCGACAGAAATCACAATTTTACCAGTCTGCGCTTTGGATTGATCGGGTTTGCCCGTCATAGGTAAAGCCTGCCTGGCGTTATGTGATCAAAGGAGGGCTTACGCCGCGTCCTCATCCATGTCGATTTCGTCGTTCGCTGCAACGATTTCTTTATCGTCGTAGTGGCCGCAGGACGGGCACACGTGGTGCGGACGCTTCAGTTCGCCGCAGCTGGAGCATTCGTTCGGGTTTGCAGCAACCAGGGCATCGTGCGCGCGACGGTTGTTGCGGCGCGATTTGGATACTTTGTTCTGTTGGACGGCCATGTCTCAACCTTTGTCTGCTTGGCGCCTTGGGGCCATCCCCGCCGCGCGATTTCATTGTTTTGTCGTGATCGGTGTGACGTGCGTGTAGGCCGCAGCCTCTCCGATGTCCAACCAAAAATTCCGATGAGCGCGCGAAAATACTGCGAATCCTCTGCGGCGCAAGCGGTTTTTTAGGGCAGGCGGGGCGTCAGTACCAGCAGGAAGTTCACCATACGGTATTTTTCCGCCTCATTTACCGTCAGTCGTCGCCTTTCAACTGTTCCTTGAGAGCCGAAAGGGCGGCAAAGGGGCGGGTGTCTTCGTCGCGCATGGGTTTAACACCCGGTTCAGCGAACACTGCTTCGCCCAGTTCCTGGCCTTCTTTGCGCGGGTAAGCGGGAATCGCCAGGGTCAGTGCCTCAATCATTACTTCATAGGGATCGATGCTGCTGCCCAGCGGTTCGATGGTTTCATCCTCGGTCATTTCTGCTTCGGCGTCTTCCGGCTCCTCGTAGGATGCCATGTACTGTCGCCGCACTTTCTGGTCGATCCGGGTGGTGACCGGATCCAGCGTGACCACGCAGTCCTGCACCACCGTGGCGCCCAGGGTGGCGGTCAGCACCCAGTCCCGGCGCCCGCTGGCGCGGATCTCGCCTTCGAACCGCAGCTTGCGCAGGCTGTTGACCTCCAGATCTCGCGCCAAGTCAGCCAGGGCATCGGCATCGGGGCGGATATCAAAGGGCGTCGGGGCGTTCTGCGGCAGATCCGCGACCCGGAAAGCAGTGCTGTCAGCCATTTTGCAAACTTTCGTTTCTTGAACCAGAAGGCTGCATTAGGTAATCGGGATGGGCGGCGTAATCAAGCCGGGGTCGCGGCAGTCTTTCGGGGGGCATCATGGGTGCACAGTCAATCAAGCTGAAATCAGCGGCAAAGCTGGCGGCGACACTGCTGCTGTGCGGATCCTTGACCGCCTGCGCGGCCAGCTATCGCAAGCACGGCTATGTGCCATCCGAGGAAGATCTGGCAGAAGTGGTCGTCGGCGTGGACAGCCGAGACTCGGTTGCGGAGAGCATCGGTATTCCTTCGTCTTCCGGCGTGCTGAACGAAAGCGGCTACTACTATGTGTCCACCCGGATGCGCCATTATGGCGCTGCGGAGCCGAAGCCTGTGTCCCGCGAACTGGTTGCGGTCAACTTTGACACGCGCGGCGTCGTTAGCGGCATCCAGCGTTTCGGGCTTGAGGATGGCCGGGTGATCCCGCTGCAGCGCCGGGTCACATCCTCCAGCATCGAAGATAAGACCTTCCTGCGTCAGTTGATCGGCAACCTGGGCAACTTCTCCCCGGATGCAATCCTCGACCAGTAAGCAGGTATGGCCATGGGCTGCGGTATCTGTCGTGCGGTTGTGATCAGGGGATGCTAGTCTGACTGCGCCCTATGGAAACGCGGGTGGGGTGCCGGATGAGAGGTTTGGCGGCCACATGGGGGATCGGCAATGGCGCAGTCTGCAACGCTGCTGACGGAAACACTCCTCAGCAAAGGCCGTTATCTGGCCCGGTTCGCAGGGACAGATGCGGATCTTCACGCGGCGCAAGAGTTGCGCAGCCAATGCTTTGGTACTGTGAAGCCGGATCGTGATCCCTATGATTCCCGCTGTCGCCACATACTGATCGAAGGGCGGGACACCAGGGCACTGATTGGGTGTTTCCGGATGCTGATGCTGGAGAGCGGTCAGGACATTCCCCAAAGCTATGCAGCCCAGTACTATGACCTGTCCCGGCTCAGTTCCTATGAGGGGCGCATGGCCGAGGTCGGGCGATTCTGCATTCGGGAAGGCGCCGGGGATGCAGACATCCTGCGCATCGCCTGGGGGGCGATCACCGCCCTGGTGGACGCCGAAGATATCCGGATGCTTTTCGGGTGCAGTTCCTTCGCAGGTACGGAAGCTGCGCCCTATCTCGACACTTTTGCCCTGCTGAGGCAGCGCCATCTGGCGCCGGGCATGTGGCAGCCTGTGATCAAGGCGCCGCAGGTGGTGCGGTTTGACTGCCTCCCAGCGCGCTTGCCCGACCAGAAGGTGGCCCTGCGCCATATGCCGCCTTTGTTGCGGACCTATCTGTTGATGGGAGGCTGGGTCAGCGATCACGCGGTGGTGGATGAGGAGCTCAATACGCTGCATGTCTTTACCGGCGTCGATGTTGGTGCCATCCCGGAGACGCGCAAACGCCTGCTGCGCGCTGTAGCAACCCCGGTATAGCCGATTTCCACGGCTCCCAGCCGTGGTCGGCGTTGACGGCGCGGGCGGGCCGGTTTAGCTGGCTTTCATGGCACGAATTCCTCTTTTGCAGATGTCCGGCATATCGCTCACCTTTGGTGGTGATCCGCTGTTTTCCGATCTCGACCTCGTGGTGCACCCCGGGGACCGGGTGGCCCTTGTGGGCCGCAACGGCTCGGGTAAATCCACCCTGATGAAGGTGATGGCGGGTCTCGTCGAACCGGACCAGGGCAGCATCGTGGTGCCGCCAGGTAAATCGGTGGGCTATATGGAGCAGGACCCGCAGATGACCGGGTTTGCGACGCTTGGTGATTTCGCCGCCAGCGCCCTGGAGCCGGGCGAGATGTACCGGGTGGAGCGCGCAGGCGAGGGGCTGAAGTTTGATCCTGCGCGCCCGGTCGAGACTGCCTCGGGCGGGGAACGGCGCCGCGCGGCCCTGGCCAAGCTGATGGCCGAAGCGCCCGATCTGATGCTGCTGGATGAACCGACCAACCATCTGGACATCAAGGCGATCACCTGGCTCGAAGGGGAGTTGAAATCCACCCGCGCGGCCTACGTGCTGATCTCTCACGACCGGGCCTTTCTGCGCGCGCTGACCCGCGCCACCCTGTGGGTCGACCGGGGGCAAGTGCGGCGTCAGGAAAAGGGATTTGACGCCTTCGAGGCCTGGCGCGACAAGATCTGGGAAGAAGAAGACCAGCAGCGGCACAAGCTGAACCGTTTGATCAAGTCCGAAAGCCGCTGGGCCGTCGAAGGTATTTCGGCCCGGCGCAAGCGCAACATGGGCCGGGTGCGAGCGCTGCAGGACCTGAAGGCCGAGCGCGCGTCGCAGATTAAACGCCAGGGCGCGGCCGAACTGGCGCTGGATGCCGGACCCAAGTCAGGCCGCAAGGTGATCGAAGCCGAGGGCCTTTCCAAGGCCTTTGATGGTAAGACCATTGTCTCGAACTTCTCGCTGAAGGTGCAGCGCGGCGATCGCGTCGCCTTTGTGGGACCCAACGGCGCGGGCAAGACCACGCTGCTGAAGATGCTGCTGGGGCTGGAAGAGCCGGACGCGGGCAGCGTGACCCTTGGCACCAATCTGGAGATTGCCCTGTTCGATCAGACCCGCGATCAGCTCGATCCCGATGCCAGCCTCTGGGAAAACCTGACCACGGATCCGGCGCTGGGGATTTCCGGCAAGGCTGATCAGGTTATGGTGCGGGGGCAGCCCAAACATGTGGTGGGCTACCTCAAGGAATTCCTGTTCGATGAACGGCAGGCGCGGGCGCCGGTGCGCTCCCTGTCAGGCGGGGAAAAGGCGCGGTTGTTGCTGGCCCGACTGATGGCGCGGCAAAGCAACCTTCTGGTGCTGGACGAGCCGACCAACGATCTGGATGTGGAGACGCTGGATCTGCTGCAGGAGCTTTTGGACGCTTATGACGGCACGGTGCTGCTGGTCAGCCACGACCGGGATTTTCTGGACCGTGTTGCCACCACCACCATCGCCATGGAGGGCGACGGGCGCGCCACGGCTTATGCGGGCGGCTGGAGCGATTACCTGTCCCAACGCGCACCGAAAGAGGCGGAGGAAAAGGTCGAAAAGTCAAAATCTTCCAAGCCAAAGCCCAAGCAGGAGGCGGCGCCGAAGGATGGTCTCAGTTTCAAGGAAAAACACCGGCTTGAGGCCCTGCCGGATGAGATCGACCGGCTGGAGCAGGAGATCGCCAAGCTGGAACAGCTGATGGCAGATCCCGAACTGTTCACGCGTGAGCCGGTGAAGTTCAAAAAAGCCACCGAAGCCCTTGTAGAGCGTCAGGAAAAACTGACGGCTGCAGAGGAAGAGTGGCTGGAGCTGGAGGAAAAGGCGGGCGATGCCTGAGCGGATTTGTTTCGTGTGCGAAACATTGTCTAAAATCAGTATCTTATCGTTAACTATTCATTTAGATATGCGGTAATTAGACTGCCACAAGAAAAGGGGCGCCTGATACGGCGCCCCTTTAATATTTTAGATTAACGTATTGTTAATCCGATATTTTTAGCGCATGCGCAGGGCGCCGTCGATGCGGATCACTTCGCCATTGAGGTATCCCATCTCGACGATGAAGCCTGCGAGGCGGCCGTATTCCGCCGGATCGCCAAGGCGCGGTGGGTTCGGCACATCGGCGGCCAGTTGCTGTTGCACTTCTTCGGGCAGACCGGCCAGCATCGGGGTCATGAAGATGCCCGGTGCGATGGTCATTACCCGGATACCGGAAGAGGCCAGATCCCGCGCCATCGGCAGGCACATGCCGACGACACCGCCCTTGGAAGCGGAATAGGCTACCTGGCCTTTCTGACCGTCAAAGGCCGCGATGGACGCGGTGTTAATGATCACGCCACGGGCGCCATCGGGCTCGGGGTCGTTCTTGGCGATCTCTACCGCCGCCAGCCGTGCCACGTTGAAGGTGCCGACGAGGTTGATGTCGATGGTGCGCTTGTAGGCATCCAGCGGATGCGCGCCCTCTTTGCCGACGGTCTTGATCCCGTAAGCGATGCCAGCGCAGTTCACGCAGGCGGAGATCCGGCCCATCTTCTCGGCAGCAAAGGCAATCGCTGCGGCAACCGAGTCTTCGTCGGTGACATCGGTCTGAACGAAAAAGCCGCCAATCTCGGCCGCGACCTTCTCGCCGCGCTCGGCGTCGCGGTCAAGAATGGTAACCTTGGCACCGCCTTCTGCAAAATGGCGGGCAGTCGCCTCGCCAAGGCCGGATGCGCCGCCGGTGATTACCGCGCATGTCTGGTCAAGTTTCATGAGCAGGGGTCCTCCCAGTATCTGAACATGTGTTCAAATAAACATGGGGGATCAGATCTGTCCAGCGGTACCCGCCGTCATCATGCGCCGGTCCAGCCGCGCCAGTGGCGCCAGCAGGCGGCCCATCGGCGGCCAGAAAATCCAGGTGCCGCCAAGACGGTGCAGGTCGGCGCCGGTGCCAAGTTTGAACCGGGCGAGGCCAGGCGCGTCTTCGGTGTTGATAACGCCAAGATCCAGCGTTTTGCAGCCCTGGGCCGAGAGCCAGCTCATCGCTTCCCACATCAACAGGTTATGGGCCGACAGCTGTTTGCCGCGGTCGCTGCTGTGGGACAGGTGGTAGGTCGCATGCTGCCCGTGGCGCAGCACCAGAATCGCCGCCACAGGCTGTTTGCCCTCGAAGGCCTGGAACAGTTTCGCCGTGCCGGGGTTGGCCTGCGCATAGGCTAGAGTCAGGCCGACGGGCCAGCTGCGATAGCCGCGTTCGGTTTGCTTTGCCTGATCGGCCGCAAACAGCCAGTGAGTCGGATCCACCGGCATGTTCTGCCGCGTCAGGCGCAGGGATTGAGATTCACCGTGTTTTAGCCGGTTGCGCCATTTCTGATGTAGTGCGGCGCGGCGGGCATCGGGGCAGGGCGCCAGCTTCAACCGGGCAACGCTGGCGGGCCCCATCAGAGGCACCGCGCCGTGGCGGGCCAGTTCGGGTGTGGGTGTTTCCGGTGACAGGATCACCGGCGTGCGGCGCAGGCCTTCTTCTTGCAGCATTTCCAGCAGGCGTAGGGGTTTGTGCACCGTGGCGCGGTTGACCATGGCGACGTCGATGCGGCCCCAGAACCGTTGCCGCAGAACGGTGGTATTGTTCATCCGCTCCAGGACCAACGGATCCTGCCCGGTCGCCCGCAGCGCGCGCAGAAATTCTTCGGATTGGGGCAAGGTGTCGTGCCGTCCGGGCTGGGTCGAGGTCTGGGCCGTTTCGGCAGGAATGAAATCAAACATGCCTATATGTTTACCGAGTGGAAACCTAATTCAGGGTTAATGGGGCACATGAAAAAACAGTCCCAGGTTCTGGGCCAATGCGCCCCCAGCCCCCGGATCACCAAGACCGCAGCCCTTCTTGTGGCGACGGGCCTGTCGGTTCCGGTCTTCATCCTGCTGACGCTGGCGGAGTTTCTGTTCTTCTAGCCCCGCCGCCGGGTGCGGTGTGCTCTGCGCTCAATAACGGGGCACTCCCACTCCCGTGGGAGGAGAAGAGCCGACACGGCAGGCAGAGCAGCGCAGGCAGCAACAAAAAAGAGGCAGGAAGCCCTGCCTCTTCAACGTTCTTCGTCACATAGCCAGAGGCGCTTAATCGGCCAGTTGCACCAGCGCGTGGCGTTTCTTGCCCGCGCTCAGCTTGATCGGAGAGGCCAGCGCGCCTGCGTCGATCATCAGGCCCGCGTCGCTTAGCGGAGCATCGTCGATGCGCGCGCCATTCTCGGAGATCAGCCGCTTGGCCTCCTTGCCGGATTTCGCCAGGCCCGATTTCACGATCAACTGCACGATCGAAATTCCGTCGCCCAGATCGGCAGGGGTTAGGGTCAGCGTCGGCAGATCGTCCCCGACGCCGCCTTTCTCGAACACCTCGCGTGCGGTGGCCTCGGCAGCGGCGGCCGCGTCGGCGCCGTGCAGTAGGGTGGTCACCTCATTGGCGAGGATCACCTTGGCCTCGTTGATCTCGGATCCGGCCAGTGCGCCCAGGCGCTCGCATTCGTCCAGCGGCATCTCGGTGTAGAGCTTCAGGAACCGGCCCACGTCGGCATCGGTGGTGTTGCGCCAGAACTGCCAGAACTCATACGGGGAGAGCATATCCGGGTTCAGCCAGACCGCGCCGTTCTGCGACTTGCCCATCTTCTTGCCGTCCGAAGTGGTCAGCAGCGGCGAGGTCAGACCGTAGATCTCGTGATCCAGCACCCGGCGGGTCAGGTCGATACCGTTGACGATATTGCCCCACTGGTCCGAGCCGCCCATCTGCAGGATGCAGCCATAGCGGCGGTTCAGCTCCAGGAAGTCATAGGCCTGCAGGATCATGTAGTTGAATTCGAGGAAGCTGAGCGATTGTTCCCGGTCCAGCCGCGATTTCACGCTTTCAAAGGACAGCATCCGGTTGACCGAGAAATGCCGCCCGATGTCGCGCAGGAACTCAAGGTAGTTGAGATCGCTCAGCCATTCGTCGTTGTTGATCATCATGGCGCCATTCGGGCCGTCGCCATAATCGACATAGGCCGAAAACACCTTTTTGATTCCCGCTATATTGTCGTCGATCTGTTCGGGCGTCAGCAGCGGGCGTTCATCTGCACGGAACGACGGATCGCCCACCTTGGTGGTGCCGCCGCCCATCAGGGTGATCGGCTTGTGGCCGGTCTTTTGCAGCCAGCGCAGCATCATGATCTGGATCAGCGATCCCACGTGCAGCGATTTCGCTGTGGCGTCAAAGCCGATATAGCCGGACTGGCCAGGGGTCATCAGCGCCTCGTCCAGACCTTGATAGTCCGTACAGTCGGCGAGAAACCCGCGCTCCATCATCACGGTGATGAAATCCGATTTGGGATGATAGGTCATGGCATGCCTCGGCTTGTCTATTGCGACGTGGTGTATAAAACGCAAAAGGGGCACATGGAACCTGCTTTTGCGCAGAAAATCCATGCGCGTTGGGCAGTCTGCAGGCAGGCGGGCCCGGTTGATCTGGCTGAAGGGCAGGGAAATGACACGAGCGATTGCAAAAACCGGTAGGGTGATCGCGCTTGGCGCCATGAGTGGCACCTCGCTGGATGGGGTGGATGCGGCGTTGGTGGACACCGATGGAGACCGGATCTTTGCCTTTGGCGACAGTGGTTACCGCCCCTATAGCGAGGCGGAGCGCGCAGTGCTGCGTGCGGGGCTCGGCCATTGGTCAGGGCCAGAGGTTGAGGCCGCAGGCGTTCTGACCGATCAGGTCCATGCCGAGCTTTTGTCCGGGTTTCCCGCCGCGCAGATTGTCGGATTTCACGGTCAGACCCTGGCCCATGCGCCGCGCAGACAGGGCACGCTGCAGGTGGGCGATGGCGCGGCCCTGGCCGAGGCGTTGGGACGGCCCGTGGTCTGGGATTTCCGTTCTGATGACGTGGCCCTTGGCGGTGAGGGCGCGCCGCTGGCGCCATTCTTCCACTTTGCCTGCGCCAAATACATCGGCGCGACGCGCCCGCTATGCTTTCTGAACCTCGGCGGGGTTGGCAATCTCACCTATGTGGATCCGCGGTTCGAGCGACCCGAAGATCCCGGCGCGCTCTTGGCCTTTGACACCGGGCCAGCCAATGCACCGCTCAACGATCTGCTGCAGGCGCGGCTGGGGTTGCCGTTTGACAAGGATGGCGCGATTGCCCGCAAGGGGCAGGTCGAAGAGGGCGCACTGGAGTTGTTCCTGGCTGAGGGGTTCTTTGCAAAGATGCCGCCGAAGTCACTGGATCGGAACGATTTCTCCGAAATGGTAGAGCTGGTCGGGGAGCTGAGCGATGCGGATGCCGCAGCGACGCTGACCGCCATGTGTGCCGCCGCCGTGGCGCAGGGGATGGAGCATTGCCCCGAGCCGCCCGAGATGGTGCTGGTCACCGGCGGCGGGCGGCAGAACCCAGTGCTGATGGAGATGCTGCGGGTCTCACTCGATTGCCCGGTCAAACCGGTCGAGGACGTTGGCCTTGATGGCGACATGCTGGAGGCGCAGGCTTTTGCCCATCTGGCGGTGCGGGTGGCGCGGGGCATGCCGACCTCCTGTCCCGGCACCACTGGCGTGCGCGCCTGTGTCGGCGGTGGTGTGGTGAGCGTGCCGGGCGAGGGGTAGGTGGCCTTCATGTAGAACGAAGGGGCGGGCCTGACCCTGGGAGGGGGCGAATGCGCCCTCCCGTGGGGAGGGTCGGGCGCGACCCGGCCTTGCGGCCGTGTCAGAGGGGGCGCGCCAAAGGGTTATGCGCGCGGAATATCAAACTCTGGCGCGGCCAGCTCGAACCCTTCGAACCGGAACCCAGGCGATACAGTGCAGCTGACCAGGGTATAGTCTCCGGTCGTGCGGGCAGCCTGCCAGTGACCTGTGGGCACGATCAGCTGCGGCGCGCCCTTCGTCAGATCCGGGGTCAAAAGGTGATCTGTGGCGGGGCCTTCATCTGTTTTGGACAGCGACAGGACCAGCGGCGCGCCTGCGTGATACAGCCAGATCTCGGCCGCATCGACGCGGTGCCAGTGACTGGCTTCCCCCGCTTTGAGCAGGAAATAGATGCAAGTGCCGGTGGGGCGCCCGTCGTTCTCGGCAACCCAGGTCTGCCGGTACCAGCCGCCCTCGGGGTGGGGTTCCAGTTTCAGCTTTTCGATGATCTGATCCGCCGTCATCCGCGCCTCTTTCCTGCTGTCTGTGCCTGTTTGATCTGGCAATCCGTGCCTTGCCGCATATGTTTGGGCCATGACATTGCACATCCCCTTTGACAACACATACGCGCAGCTTGCGCCTCAGTTCTACAGCAAACAGGTGCCGGAACCGGTGTCCGCGCCCCGCCTGCTTGCCTTCAACAACGATCTGGCACAGCTCATGGGGATCACCACGGGCGATCTGCCGGAGATGGCCGAGGTGTTCGGCGGCAACCGCATCCCCGAGGGGGCCGATCCGCTGGCGCAGCTTTATGCCGGGCATCAGTTCGGCAACTTCAATCCGCAGCTGGGGGATGGGCGCGCGATCCTTTTGGGCGAAACCATCGGCAGCGACGGCAAGCGCCGGGATATCCAGCTCAAAGGCTCAGGCCGTACGCCCTATTCGCGGCAAGGCGACGGGCGGGCTTGGCTGGGGCCGGTGTTGCGGGAATACGTGGTGTCCGAGGCGATGCATGCGCTTGGCATCCCCACCACGCGGGCGCTGGCCGCAGTAGAAACCGGCGATCCCGTCTGGCGTGAAGGCGCCAAGCCCGGCGCGGTCTTGACGCGGGTGGCGGCAAGCCATCTGCGGGTGGGAACCTTCCAGATCTTTGCTGCGCGCGGTGATGTCGCGGCGCTGCAGCGGCTGACGCAATACGCCATCGATCGGCACTACCCGGATGCCCAGGGTCCCATGAGCCTGTTGCGCGCGGTGCGCGATGTACAGGCGCAGCTGGTGGCGCAGTGGATGTCGGTGGGCTTTATCCACGGCGTGATGAATACAGACAATTGCGCCATTTCGGGCGAGACGATCGATTACGGCCCCTGCGCCTTCATGGATACGTACAACCCTTCGCAGGTCTTCAGTTCGATCGACCGGATGGGGCGCTATGCTTACGACAACCAGCCGGGGATCATCGTCTGGAACCTCGCGCAGCTGGCCACGGCGCTGATCCAGCAGCTGGACGATCCGCAGGCGGGTGTGGAGGAAGCCACCGAGATCGTGCATGCCATGCCGGGGGTGATCGAGCAGGAATGGCTCAGTCGCTTTGCCGCAAAGGTCGGCATCGCCACGCCGCAAGAGGGCGACATGGCGCTGATCGAGGATCTGCTGGAGCGTATGGCGGCGGGGCAGGCGGATTTCACCAACGCCTTCCGGGCGCTAGCTGGTGAGAATGCCCGTGACCAGTTCCTTGACCCTGCGGCCTTTGACAGCTGGGCGATGGGCTGGCGCCAGCGGTTAGAGACAGAGGAAAACCCCGAGGCGCTGATGCGGCAGGTCAACCCGGCCTTCATACCGCGCAACCACCGTATCGAAGAGATGATAGCGGCTGCGGTCCATGGCGACATGGCGCCGTTTGAACGGCTCAATCTGGTGCTGGCACGTCCCTATGAGGATCAGCCGGAGCACGCGGAGCTGCAAAACCCGCCGCGCCCCGAAGAGATGGTCGCAGCAACTTTCTGCGGCACCTGAGGCAGAGAAGCATGGGCAGCGCTCCCGCGCGGGCTCGGCCTCCTTGCGGAGGCGCTCTCCCCCTTGGGCCCGGCGCCGTGCTGCGCACGGCGTGCGCGCCTTGACGCACCAGACCCAAGGGGAGCGGATACATCTGTGATGCGTCCGCGACGGGCGGGAGAGCTTGCTTATCCGATTGTGGTGCGTTTGTCGGGGCGGTTGATCAGGAAGACGCCTGCCGCCACCAGTGCCAGTGCCAGCCAGACCTCATATGACAGTGTCTCGCCAAGGATCAGCCAGCCCATCACCACCGCCAGCACCGGCGAGAGAAAGCTGAAGGAGGCGACCGAGCCGGCCTTGTAGATGGTGAACAGCCAGAACCACAGCAGGTATCCGAGGCTGGCAATCGCAATGGCCTGAAACAGCACGCCTGCGATATGGATCGGCTCGGGTGCGCGCAGCAGCGGCCCGAAAAGCGGCGACAGTGCCAGCAACAGCACGGCCGAGACCGCCAGTTGGTAGACCAGCTGCGTCACCGCGGGCACCCGCGACAAGGGCGTTGCCCGCACGCAGAAGGCCAGCCCGGCCCAGCACAGGGTCGAGATAAGCGCCAGCACATCGCCCAGAACCGAAGCGCCGCTGGCGTCCCGGTCCAGCACCGCCAGAACCACACCGCCCATCGCCAGCACCAGGCCAACAACGCGCAGCCCGCTCAAGCGTTCTCCCGGCAGCCACAGATGCGCGGCCAGCGCCAGCCACACGGGCATCGAGTTGAAAATGATCGTCACCCGCGACACCGATGAGACATCCAGCGCCCAGAACAGGCAGATGAATTCACCAGTGAATAAGAGGCCCACCACGATGCCCCAGCCGTGGACCCCCGCTGGCATGCCGCCTTCGGGGCGCAGCCTTGAGCGGCGCAGCCAGACCCAAATGAGGATCACCGCCAGCGCGATAAGCGAGCGCAGCCCGGCCTGGAACACCGGGCCAAAGCCACCGTTGGCGATCTTGATAACAACCTGATTGAAGCCAAGAAGGGCAGCAAAGCCGGTCAGGGCAAGGGCGCCCGCGGCGTCCATGGATCTTTTTTCCGTCATGGGCGCATCAGCACCGGGAGGTAACGGACTGTCAAGCAAGACGTTTCGCCAAAATCGGCTGCAATCGTGCGCGCCTTGACGCAGGCAAGGCGATCTTGGCTTGCACCGGCTTTGCGGGCGATGAACACTGGCAGGGAAAGGAGCGCCCATGCCCGAGACCACCCTGCGTCTGGCCAGTTACAACATTCAGAAATGCGTTGGTCTGGACCTGCGCCGCCAGCCACGCCGTATCCTGAACGTGCTGGAGGACATGGGCGCGCGGATCGTGCTGTTGCAGGAGGCGGACAAGCGTCTGCCGCCCCGGCCCGCGGCGCTGCCGCATTTCGTTCTGAACGAGGCGGGTTGGCAGGATGTAGATCTGGGCGGGGCCGGATCGCTGGGCTGGCATGGCAATGCGGTGATCTGGAAGGGCCAGGGCATTTCCCTGTGCGACAAGGGGCATATCGACCTGCCGGGCCTGGAGCCGCGCGGCGCGGTCTGGGCGGCCTTTGACACCCCCATCGGCCCCCTGCGCGTGGTAGGCGCGCACCTGGGGCTCACCGGGCGGGCGCGGCGGGCGCAGGTGCGGCATCTGGCGCAGCACAGCGCGAAATGGACCGATATGCCGACGGTCTGGGGTGGTGATTTCAACGATTGGTCGCGCAGCTCTGTCCTGGACCGGCTGGCGCCGATGATGCGGTTCCTGCCGCCTGCCCCCAGTTTTCCGGCGCTGCGACCGCTTGGCGCGCTGGACCGAATTGCCCATAGCACAGGTCTGGAGGTGGTGCGGGCTGGGGTGCATCAGGCGCAGCCAGCGCATATCGCCTCAGACCACCTGCCGGTCTGGGCGGATCTGCGGCGCGCCGGTTAGGCATCCGCCGCACAAAGAAAACCGCCACACAATGGCGCGGCGGTTTCCGATTTTTCTGATCTGTTAGCAGCTTTGGCTTAGCTGGAGCGACGGCGCTGGCCGCCTTGTCCGTTGCCCTGGCCGCTGCCACCTTGACCGCCGCTTTGACCCTGGCCACCGCGGCCTCCGCCGCCGCCACGACGCCGACGGTTGCCACCGGGGCGTCCGCCGCCGCCGGGTTTGCCGCCGCCACCCGGGCCGCCACGACGCCCCTTGGGCGCTGCCGGATCGGGCAGCACTTCCCACGGGCGGCCCGAGGCGACCGGAATGGTGATCTTCATGGTCTTCTGGATCGCCTTCAGCTCATCCATCTCGTCCGGTGCGCAGAATGCGACGGCCTGACCGTCCTTGCCCGCGCGTGCGGTGCGGCCGATGCGGTGCACATAGGCATCCGGCACATTGGGCAGTTCGTAGTTGTAGACGTATTTCACGTCTGGGATATCCAGACCCCGCGCGGCCACATCGGTGGCCACCAGCACTTTGATCTCACCGGATTTGAAGGCGGCAAGGGCACGTTCGCGCTGACCCTGGCTCTTGTTGCCGTGGATTGCGGCAGCGGCGAAACCGGCCTTGTCCAGCACCCGCATCAGCTTTTCCATGCCGTGTTTGGTGCGGCCAAAGACCAGCGTGCGCTCGTCCTTGTGCTCGGTCAGCAACTCTTTCAGCAGGCTCAGCTTTTCCGCCTTGGCGATGAAATGCACCGATTGGGTGACCTTGGCCGCCGGTTTGCCCGGAGGGGTCACTTCGATGCGCACCGGGCGCTGCAGGTAGGAGTTGGCGATCTCGTTCATCTGTTTCGGCATGGTGGCAGAGAACAGCATGGTCTGGCGCTCTTCCGGCAGAAGGGCCGAGATCTTGCGCAGGGCGTGGATGAAGCCGAGGTCCAGCATCTGGTCGGCCTCGTCCAGCACCAGGAAGTCGCAGGAGCCAAGATCCAGCGCGTTACGGTCCAGAATGTCCAGCAGGCGGCCGGGGGTGGCCACCAGAATATCGGTGCCGCGGGCAATACGCTGGATCTGCGGGTTGATCGAAACACCGCCGACCACCAGGCCGATCTTCATCGGGGAGCCTTCGGTCAGCCCTTTGAGGGTCGCGGCGATCTGGTTGGCCAGTTCGCGGGTCGGCGCCAGAACCAGACCGCGCACGGTCTTGGCCGCTGGTTTGCGGCCATAGTCCTGCATGCGGGTGATCAGCGGAATGCCAAAGGCGGCGGTCTTGCCGGTACCGGTCTGGGCCAAACCCAGTACGTCCTCGCCGTTCAGGGCATGGGGAATGGCGCGCGCCTGAATCGGGGTCGGATCCTTCAGACCCATGTCATCAAGGCGGGCGAGAAGCTGCTGCGGCAGCCCCATAGTCGAAAATTCAGTCACTTGTCGTCCTTTCGCGGCCTTCGCATCATGCAAAAGACCGGTGCCGCAGCTCCGGGACTGCGTCCCGGATTGCGGAGATGGGTGGGGCAGGGACCTCGGGCGGGAGCTGGCCGGATGCCAGGCCGCTGGCCTCTGCAAACGCCCCACGCGTGATTTTGGGAACACGGGCATATCACTAAGACGCCGGGAAATGCCTGCACCTCAGGTGCAACCGGGCCGTCTCTGCTCACGCGGCAGGGATGGATGCCTGACGCCCAAATGGAGGCCCCGGCTCGGAATGTCAATGGGCACGACAGGTGATTTGACGGTTTGCGCCCCGAGCTTGGTTCGTTACACAGGGAGCCCAGAAACGGAGAGGACTGCGATGGCAGAATCGATTATCGCCCGCTGCGAGGCCAAGGGCCTGCGTATGACCGGCCAGCGCCGTGTGATTGCGCGCGCCCTGCAGGACAGCGATGATCATCCGGATGTGGAGGAACTCTACGCCCGGGCCAGCGCGCTGGATGCCGGGATTTCGCTGGCCACGGTATATCGCACGGTAAAGCTGTTCGAAGAGGCCGGTATTCTGGACCGGCTGGAATTTGGCGACGGCCGCGCCCGTTACGAGGACGCGGACCGCGAGCATCATGACCACCTGATCGACATCAACACTGGTGAAGTGATCGAATTCTGCGACCCCGAGATCGAGGCGCTGCAGGAAAAGATCGCGGCCAAGCTTGGATACCAGCTGAAGGGACACAAGCTGGAACTCTACGGCGTGCCGACAAAAAAGAGCTGACAAGCTACATTCATCACGATGCGTGATGATTAACATCACAACATGTTGCATCATCCTGTCGCGAAACCGCTTGCCGGTGGCGGCAATGCTGGGCATGCCCGGATTTGCAGGGCGCCTATCGCGGGGGCCGGGCACAGGAAGGGCGCGCGCATGAACAACATTAACGGTATTCTTCTGGTCATCGGAGCGATGGCAGCCTTCACCCTGGAGGATATGTTCATCAAGACCCTCTCCGAGGGGCTTCCGGTGGGGCAGATCCTGATCCTTCTGGGGCTCGGCAGCGGCAGCGTCTTTGCAGTTCTGGCGAAATTGCAGGGGCACCGGATCTTTGCCCCGCGCGCCTGGCGCCGGATGCCGGTGCTGCGCGCCCTGACCGAGGCGCTGGCTGCAGTCAGCTTTGCCACATCGCTGGCGCTGGTGGATATTTCCGTTGTGGCCGCCGTGTTTCAGGCAACGCCGCTTGTCATCACTATGGGCGCGGCGCTGTTTCTGGGTGAGCAGGTCGGCTGGCGGCGCTGGAGCGCGATCCTTGTTGGTTTCGCCGGGGTTCTGATGATCATCCGGCCGGGGCTCAGCGGATTTGAGCCTGCTGCCCTGCTGGTGCTGGTCTCGGTTGGGGCGGTTGCCGCGCGGGATCTGCTGACACGTGTGATGGACAGTGCCGTGCCCTCCACCGTGGTCAGTTTTCAGGCCTTTGCAGCCGTCATTCCGGCGGCGGCGCTGCTCTTGGTGCTGACGCCCGGAGAGGCGCGGGCGCTGGAGGGGGGCGAAACGCTGATGATGCTGGGCGGCGTTCTGTTCGGTGTGTTGGGTTACTACGGTATTGTTTCGGCGATGCGGGTCGGGGATGCCTCGGCTGTGACGCCCTTCCGCTATACGCGGCTTGTCTTTTCGCTGCTGGCGGGCGTCATCATGTTCAACGAACGCCCCGATGCCATGACCCTGGCCGGGGCCGGGCTGATCATAGCCTCTGGCCTTTACACCTTCCTGCGCGAACGTCGACTGGCCCGCGCCGTTCCGGCGGCGGCCTGATCAGGCACATCGCCGCAGCTGCAAAACTGTTGGCGCAAACAGCGAATTGTTAGCCCTAACCGGTGAAATAAAGGCGCGTTAGCGATAACGGAAACGGTTTACAATCTGCCCTCGGCTGCTATGACGCTGGCAACCAATTGCCACAGTCAGGAACCGACCGATGAGCACCATTATCGACATTCACGCCCGCGAAATCCTTGACAGCCGGGGCAACCCGACCGTCGAGGTTGATGTGATCCTCGAAGACGGCACCATGGGCCGCGCCGCTGTCCCCTCGGGCGCATCGACCGGCGCCCATGAAGCGGTGGAAAAGCGCGACGGTGACAAGAGCCGTTACATGGGCAAGGGCGTTCTGGAGGCCGTGGCCGCCGTCAACGGTGAGATTGCCGAAGAGCTGGTCGGCTTTGACGCGACCGAGCAGGTTGCCATCGACAGCGCGATGATCGAACTGGACGGCACCGCCAACAAGGGCCGTCTGGGCGCCAATGCCATTCTGGGCGTATCGCTGGCCGTGGCCAAGGCGGCTGCCGATTTCACCACCCAGCCGCTGTTCCGCTATGTGGGCGGCACCTCGGCGCGGGTTCTGCCGGTGCCGATGATGAATATCATCAACGGCGGCGAACATGCCGACAACCCGATCGACATTCAGGAATTCATGATCATGCCGGTGGCCGCGGAGAATATCCGTGACGCCGTGCGCATGGGCGCCGAAGTGTTCCACACCCTGAAGAAAGAGCTGACCGCAGCGGGCCTCAGCACGGGGATCGGCGACGAGGGCGGCTTTGCCCCCAATATCGCATCGACTCGTGAAGCGCTGGATTTCGTTCTGAAGTCCATCGAGAAGGCAGGCTACCGCCCGGGTGAGGACATCTATCTGGCGCTCGATTGTGCCGCCACCGAATACTACAAGGACGGCAAATACGTTCTTTCGGGCGAAGGCAAGACCTTGTCGAGCGATGAAAACGTCGCTTACCTGTCGGCGCTGGTGAACGATTACCCGATCATCTCGATCGAAGACGGCATGGGCGAAGACGATTGGGACGGCTGGAAAGCCCTGACCGACGCCATCGGCGACAAGGTGCAGCTGGTGGGTGACGATCTGTTTGTGACCAACCCGGCGCGTCTGGCCGAAGGCATCCAGCGCGGCTCGGCCAACTCGATGCTGGTCAAGGTGAACCAGATCGGCTCGCTGACCGAAACCCTGCGGGCCGTCGACATGGCGCACCGCGCGGGCTTTACCAACGTGATGTCGCACCGTTCGGGCGAGACCGAGGACGCCACCATTGCCGATCTCGCGGTTGCCACCAACTGCGGCCAGATCAAGACCGGCTCGCTGGCGCGCTCCGACCGGCTCGCGAAATACAACCAGCTGATCCGCATCGAAGAAGTGCTGGGCGAAGTGGCCGAATACGCAGGCCGTTCGATCCTGAAATAAGGATCAGGCGACAGATCTGATGAAAGGCCCCGTCGGTATCGGCGGGGCCTTTTGCGTGTCCTGCGGGCGGTTCACCCGGCGCTGCGTGACAGCGTCAGGAGGCGGATCAGGCGGCTGGCCAGGAAAAAGGCGAGTGGGCCGACGCCCAGCGACAGGACAAAGGCGATGGGCATCGCGATCACGAACCGTCCCAGCCAGAGGCCAACCCATCCGGGCGCAAAGCCGGTGGGAAAGGCGGTGAAGATACCGGTCATCAGAAAGGCCATCATCAGCGCGATGAAGAACTGGGCGAGGATGACTGTCGTTTTGGGGTGAGGCATGAACGCACTCCGTTTTCTATCTGTGTAAACGGGATGCGACGGGTCATTTCACGATATACCGCAGCACCCCAGTGACGGGGACTGCTGCGGGTTCAGGCAGGGATGTCCAGCCTGACTAACTCTTGCAGGCGCCGCTTTAGGGCGGCGTCCCGCAAGGGCCGGGATAACCGGACCGGCCCTGCGTTTTTCAGCGTAAGCCTCGCTAGCACCCGGTCAGGGCACCGGTCAAGGCGCGCGGTGTCAGATTGCGATCAGGGGCAGGGCGCTTCGTAATAGGTGCCGTCGCCGCGGGCATAGGCGCAGGTGTTTGTGGCCTGGTTCTGGGCCACCACGGTGCCAGCTGCCGCACCGGCAAGGGCAGCGATGATGCGCCAGTTCTTGTTGGCATCCAGCGCCTCGGCGGCGATCAGACCGGCAGCGGCGCCGCCGGTGACACCAACGACGGTGCGTTGTTCGGTGGTCAGGTTCTCGCAACCGGTCAGGGCTAGAACGGCAGCAGCGGTGAGTGCGGTGAGTTTTGCTTTCATCGGACATCTCCTGTCAGTGGTCTGAGGGGGAGTATTGCGCCGATTTCAGCGCCCCGATCTGTCCTGGATCAACTTTTGGGAAAAATCCGAAGGACACGCCCAAAGTGGCGAAAACCTGCCTGATGCGCTGTTTGGGGCCTCAGGGGATGAGTCTCTTGCTCATCAGCATCTCGCCTTCGCGCGGCTGAAAACGGGCGCGGGCGTAAAGGCGCTGTGCCTGTTCATTGGCCTGATCGACGGTGAGATGCAGCGCCGTGATCCCGGCTTCGGCCAGGGTTTTGGGCAATTCTGTCAGCACTTCGGTGGCAATGCCGCGGCCGCGTACGGCGGGGCGGATGTAGATCTCATCCACCATGCCGTCCATGCCGCCAAAGGCGACCGACCAACTGAAGGTGACCACGATATAGCCAATGGGCGCACGGGTGGGGCCGATGATATAGACTGCGCCATAAGGCATGCCCTCCAGCAGCGGCGCGATTGCCGCCTCGCGCTGCTCGGCGCTGCTGTCGATGCCCATCTCCTCATGGCAGGCTGCGACCAGCGGCAGGAGCTTGCCCAGATGCTCGGGCTTGGCGAGATGCAGTGCGGCGCTCATAGCCGGGCCAGACGGTCGGTGATCAGGGCGAAAAAGCCGTCCGCGTCCACATCGCCCATGAACATGGCATTGGGCGCGTGGTCGGTGACGCCCCACCAGTCGGCGACAGTCATGCCGAGGGTCAGCTCCGATCCGGTTTCGACCTGAACGTTCACGTGACGACCTGAAAAGAGATCAGGTTGCAGCAGATGTGCGATGACGCAGGGATCGTGCAGCGGTCCGCCTTCAGAGCCGTATTTGGCCACATCAAACCGTTCAAAGAAATCCAGCATATCGGCGGTGAAATGACCGGCGCGAGTATCCAAAGCGCGGATCGCAGCGACCCGGGGCCGGGTTGCCAGCGCCTTGTGGGTGACATCCAGCGGCATCACAACCAGCGGCACGCCGGAGGTAAAGACGGTTTCGGCAGCCTCGGGGTCGACGTAGATGTTGAATTCGGCGGCGGGGGTGACATTGCCGACTTCGAAATAGGCGCCGCCCATCAGTACGATCTCCTGCACCCGGTCGATAATATCTGGCGCCTTTTTGAAGGCCGTCGCGATATTGGTCAGCGGACCCAGCGGGCAGAGGGTGACCGAGCCGGGCGCGTGGCGACGCAGGTTGTGAATGATGAAATCCACTGCGTGCCCGTCGGTCAGCGGCAGTTGGGGCTCCCACAGCTCGGGGCCATCAAGGCCGGTCTTGCCGTGCACATGTTCAGCCGTCACCAGCGGCCGGGCCAGTGGCGCATCGCAGCCCGCCAATACCGGCACATCGCTGCGCCCAGCGACTTCGCAGATCATGCGGGCGTTCTTCTGCGTGAGCGATAGCGGCACGTTGCCAGCGACGCAGGTGATGCCCAGCACCTCCAGCTCGTCGGGGCTGGCCAGCGCCAGCAGCAGGGCAACGGCATCGTCCTGGCCGGGATCCGTGTCGATGATGATCTTGCGTGCGGTCATGAAAGGTCTTTCTGTATCTCTTTTGGTCACGGTCAGGTGGCTTTGGCGCGCTGGGCTTCCTTTTCGGCATCCCACAGGGCGTCCATCTCTTCAAGCGTGCTGTCCTCGGGGCGTTTGCCCAGATCGGCCAGACGCGCTTCGACGCCTTCGAACCGGCGGATGAATTTTGCGTTGGCGCGGCGCAGGGCGGCCTCGGGTTCGACCCCCAGATGGCGGCCCAGATTGGCCATCACGAACATCAGATCGCCGAATTCCTCTTCCACCGCGTCCTGTGTCAGCTCGTCCCGCGCCTCCACCAGTTCGGCGGCCTCTTCCTGGATCTTGTCGATCACGTGGCTGGCATCGGGCCAGTCGAACCCCACCCGGGCGGCGCGTTTTTGCAGCTTATGCGCCCGCAGCAGTGCGGGTAGACCGACGGCGACGCCATCCAGCGTGCCCTGTTGTGCCTTGCCCGCGCGTTCTGCGGCCTTGATCGCCTCCCAGTCGCGGGTCTGCTGCTCGGGGGATTTATCACGCGATTCGTCACCAAAGACATGCGGATGACGGCTGACCATCTTGTTCGACATGGTGGTGACTACGTCCTGAAAGCTAAAATGCCCGGCTTCCTCGGCCATCTGCGCGTGAAAGACGGATTGGAACAGCAGATCGCCCAGCTCACCCTTCAGCTCATCCCAGGCTTCGCGCTCGATCGCATCGGCGACCTCATAGGCTTCTTCGATGGTATAGGGCGCGATGGTGGCGAAATCCTGCGCCACATCCCAGGGGCAGCCCGTTTTGGGATTCCGCAGGGCGCGCATGATTTCCAAAAGTCGTTCGATTCCGGCGGTTTCGTCGTGGATGAGCTCTGTATCGGCCATTGCAGCTGCCTATTGATCGGTGTCAGATGCATCATCCCGAGTCTGACCAAGGAGTCCACCCCATGCCGGTCGTCAACCGCATCGCCGATTTTGCCACTGATATGACCGCATGGCGGCGCCATCTGCACCAGATCCCGGAGCTGGCGCTGGATCTGCCCAAGACCGCCGCATTCGTGGCCGAGCGCCTGCGCGAATTCGGTGTGGATGAGCTGCACGAGGGCATCGCTCAGACCGGCATGGTGGCGATCATCAACGGTCAGGGGCATGACGCGCCGGATGCGCCCACGATCGGCCTGCGCGCCGACATGGATGCACTGCCCATCCCCGAGGAAACCGGCGTCGAATATGTCTCGGGCCACGCGGGCAACATGCACGCCTGCGGCCATGACGGACACACCACCATGCTGCTGGGCGCAGCGAAATACCTCGCCGAGACGCGTAATTTCAGTGGCCGCGTCGCGCTGATCTTCCAACCCGCCGAAGAGGCCATCGGCGGTGCCCGTATCATGGTAGAAGAAGGCGTGATGGAGCAATTCAACATCGGCGAGGTCTACGCGCTGCACAATCTGCCGGGGCTGGCCGAGGGCAGTTTCCTGACCACGCCGGGGCCGATCATGGCGGCGGTGGATACCTTCCATGTGCGTATTCAGGGGGTTGGCGGGCACGGCGCCATGCCGCACGAGACCCGCGATCCGGTGATGGCGGCCTGCGGCATTGCCCAGGCGATACAGACCATCGTCAGCCGTAATCACTATGCGCTTCAGGATCTGGTGGTCTCGGTCACCCAGATCCATACCGGCACCGTCGACAACGTCATTCCCGACACGGCCTATATCAACGGCACCGTCCGCACCTTTGATCCGGAAGTGCAGGACATGGTGATGCGCCGCATGGAGGAGATCGTGGCGGGGCAGGCGGTCTCTTACGGCGTCGAAGCGACGCTGGATTACGAGGTCGGCTATCCCGCGACCATCAACGATGCGGACAAGGCGGATTTTGCTGTCGGCGTCGCGCGCGAAATCGTCGGCGAGGACCGGGTTGTCCCCGATGCCACCCGCGACATGGGGGCCGAGGATTTCTCTTACATGCTGAACGCCCGCCCCGGCGCCTATCTGTATATCGGCCAGGGCGATACCGCCGGGCTGCACCACCCCAAGTATGACTTTAATGATGCCATCGCGCCGGTCGGGGCGTCCTTTTTCGCCCGTCTGGTGGAGCGCGCACAACCCGCAGCGTGACTGGCTTGCAAGGGCGGGTATTCATACCACCCTCAGCAGGTGACAACATAGTTTCAGTCGGGTATTCCCGGCTGAAACGGGGTTAACAACTTGTAACGGGGCCGGCCGATGGCATTGGAAGACGCAAAGACCCAGGTGGATCAGGCTTTCACCCGCGAAGACCTGAAGGGGCTCAGCTATGAGAACACCTTTGGCGGGGCACCGTCCTTTGCGCGCCGCCGCTACACCAAGGATCTGAGCGCCGCGGATATCGCCGTTACCGGCGTGCCCTTTGATCAGGCGGTGACCAACCGCCCCGGCACCCGGCTGGGCCCGCGCGCGATCCGCGAGGCGAGCCTCTTGCAAAGCCCCGATGCCCCCTATGGCTGGGGCTTTGATCCCCTCAGCGAACTGGCGATTGCGGATTACGGCGATCTGGCCTTTGACTATGCCAACGTCCCGGCCTTTCCCGGCACCCTGCAGGCCCATATCAAGGGCATTCTCGACAGCGACACCGCTTCGGTCACGCTGGGCGGCGATCACTACATCAGCTTTCCCATCCTGAAAGCCTATGCCGAGAAATACGGTCCGATCTCGCTGTTGCAGTTTGATGCCCATACCGACACCTGGGCCGATGATGATTTCTCGCGCGTGGATCACGGCACCATGTTCTATAAGGCGGTGAAATCGGGGATCGTGGACCCTGCGACCTCGGTTCAGGTGGGCATCCGCACCACCAACGAGGACACGCTGGGCGTCAATATCATCGACGCCCCCACCGTGCATGAGATCGGCCCGGCAGAGACTGCCCGCCGCATCAAGGACATCCTCGGCGACCGGCCCACCTATCTGACCTTTGACATCGACGGGCTGGACCCGGCTTATGCGCCCGGTACCGGCACTCCGGTCTGGGGCGGGCTGACCTCGGCGCAGGTGGCGCGGATCCTGCGTGATATCGCCGGGATCAACATCAAGGGCGGCGATGTGGTGGAGGTTTCGCCTCCGTTCGATACTACCGGCGCGACGGCGATTGCGGGGGCTCATGTGGCGATGGAAATCATCTGCCTTCTGGGCTGGAATATGACAAAGAAGAATGGCTGAGCAGAGAATGGCAGAGTTCAATCAACCCATCAGTGGCAACGATCTGGCGCGGTTCTCCGGGCCCAATACCTTTATGCGGCTGCCGCAAGCGACCTCGCTGACCGGGCTGGACGTGGCGGTGCTGGGCATTCCGATGGACATCGGCACCTCCTGGCGCTCGGGCACCCGGTTTGGCCCGAAACAAATCCGCTCCGAAAGCGCGATGCTGCGGCCCTATAACATGGCCACCGGCGCGGCGCCCTTTGACAGCCTGAACATCGCCGATATCGGCGATCTGGCGATCAATACCTTTTCGCTGAAGGATTCGCTGCGCATCATCCAGGACAGCTATGCGGCGATCCTGTCGGGCTCGGCCATTCCGGTGGCCATGGGCGGTGATCATTCCATCACCCTGCCGATTCTGCGCGCCATCGCCGCGAAATATGGCCCCGTGGCGCTGGTTCATGTGGATGCCCACGCCGACGTCAACGACGAGATGTTCGGCGAAAAGGAAACCCATGGCACCGTCTTCCGCCGCGCCTATGAAGAAGGGCTGGTCGTTCCCGACAAGACCTATCAGATCGGCATTCGCGGCACCGGCTATTCGGCACAGGATTTTGCCGAGGCGCAGTCCTGGGGCTTCCAGCATTTCCCGGCGCAGGAGCTGTGGGGGCGGCAGCTGCACAATATGGGTGCGGAAATTCGTCGCGATATCGGCAATAGGCCGGTCTATGTGACCTATGATATCGATAGTCTTGACCCGGCTTATGCGCCGGGCACCGGCACGCCTGAAATCGGCGGGCTGACGACACCGCAGGCGCTGGAGCTGATCCGGTCCCTGAAGGGGCTCAATATCGTGGGCTGCGATCTGGTCGAGGTGTCGCCGCCCTATGATGCATCGGGCAACACGGCGCTGACGGCGGCGAACCTGCTGTACGAATTGATGTGCGTGCTGCCGGGTGTGAAGACGAAATAGGCAACCTCAGCCGCGGCGCAGGG
The DNA here is from genome assembly GCF_059429255.1 of Phaeobacter sp. CC-HEC084. Classification (NCBI taxonomy): domain Bacteria; kingdom Pseudomonadati; phylum Pseudomonadota; class Alphaproteobacteria; order Rhodobacterales; family Roseobacteraceae; genus Phaeobacter; species Phaeobacter sp. CC-HEC084. The sequence continues at coordinate 1,859,497 of NZ_JCAIJQ010000002.1, read as the reverse complement.
CACCGCGGTCTGCGGTGACAGCAGACGGGGCGGGGGGAGACCAGATGGGACGTGTTATGCTGCTTGGGTGGATCGTTCTTGCTGCTGTCGTTGTGGTGCTTGGCTTCATCCGGCTGGCGCCCTCTGATCCCTTGGACTGGAACACCCAGCCGGAACTGTCCGAGGACAAGGAATTTCGCGGTGGTATCTTCCGGGTGGTGAACACAGGCCCGGACGGGCTGCGCCGGTTCGACCGTATCGCCGGGCAGGCGCCGCGCACGCAATTGCTCGCTGGCTCGGTCGAGGACCAGATGGTGACCTATGTGACCCGGACCAAGCTGTTCGGATTTCCCGATTACACCACGGCCCGGCAGGATGGGGAGTTGCTGAAGGTCTACGCTCGGCTGCGCTTTGGCCGCTCCGATTTGGGCAGCAACAAGGCGCGGATCGACAACTGGTTGTCGCAGATGGAGATGGCGGGCGACACTGCTGCGGTGGACTAGGAAACCCGCAGCTTTTTCAACCGGCAGCGATGCTCAACAAGTAGGGGGAGGCGCTCCCGCCCGTCGCAGGCGCATTGTGGAATGCGCCGCTCCCGTTGGGCCGGGCGCCGCACCAAGGTGCGGCGTGCGCGCGGTTTCGCGGTCTTGCGCCTAAAGCCTCGGCAGCGGGTGGTCTGTTTCGGTTTGCGGCAACTGCGCTCCGTTCAGCGCGGCCGAAGGGCAGGCCGACTGGACCTCGCGCCACATCGGCACGTTCAGGGACATCTGGCATTGCGCCATGAAACTGCGCCCATCCACCGAGAGGCAGCGAAACTCGCCAAGCTCGACCCGGCTGCCGGATTTGTCGGTGCAATAGCAATCAAGCACCTTGCCGCCCGGACCGGTGACATCCGCCTGCAGGGGCAGGGCGGTGCCGATCAGCGCTGTTGCGATAAGGAGACTGGTATAATGCATGCCCCTAGCATATCACAGGGCGCGGCCCGCGCCAAAGCGCCCCGGCGGCCCATGGCCCGTATGACAAGAACAAAATAGGCGTTCCCGATGGTACCCGAAGATCGGCTGGAGCAGATCCTGCAACGGTTTCAATACCTTGAAGCGGCGATGGCAGATGGTGCCAGCGGCGGCGATATTGCGACCCTGGCCAAGGAATATTCCGATCTGAAGCCGGTGGTTGAGCAGGTGCAGGCCTATCGCAAACTGGTGGCGGATCTGGCCGAGGCCGAAGCCATGCTGGCCGATCCCGATATGAAGGAACTGGCCGAAGAGGAAATCCCGGCGCTGAAGGCGGCGCTGCCCGAAGCGGAACATCAGCTGCAGCTGTCGCTGCTGCCCAAGGACAAGGCTGACGCGCGGCCCGCGATCCTGGAAATCCGTCCCGGCACCGGCGGCGACGAGGCGGCGCTTTTTGCGGGGGATCTGCTCCGCATGTATCAGCGCTATGCCGAGGCGCGCGGCTGGAAGTTCGAGATCCTGGAAGAACAGGCCACCGAACTGGGGGGCATCAAGGAAGTCGTGGCCCACATAAAGGGCGAGAATGTCTTTGCCCGGCTGAAGTATGAATCCGGTGTGCACCGGGTGCAGCGGGTTCCCGTCACCGAATCCGGAGGCCGTATTCACACTTCAGCGGCAACCGTCGCGGTCCTGCCCGAAGCCGAGGACGTCGACATCAAAATTGATGCGAACGATCTGCGTATCGACACCATGCGGTCCTCTGGCGCGGGGGGGCAGCACGTCAACACCACGGATTCTGCGGTGCGGATCACCCACTTGCCGACCGGCACGGTTGTCACCAGCTCGGAAAAATCTCAGCACCGCAACCGCGAGATTGCCATGCAGGTGCTGCGCACGCGGCTTTATGATCTGGAGCGTCAGCGCATCGACAGCGAGCGTTCGGAAAGCCGCGCCAGCCAGGTCGGCTCGGGCGATCGCTCGGAGCGGATCAGGACCTATAATTTCCCGCAGGGGCGGATGTCGGATCACCGGATCAACCTGACGCTCTATAAGCTGGATCAGATCATGCAGGGCGATCTGGATGAGATCATCGACGCGCTGACGGCCGATGATCAGGCGCGTCTTCTGGCCGAACTGGGGCAGTGACGTGACGCATTCGGGAAATACCGCAGCGCAGGCCATGGCTGCCGCAGCATCGCGGCTGCGGGCGGCCGGGGTGCCTGATCCTGCACGCGATGCACGGGTTCTTTTGGCGCATGCCGCGCGAATCGAAGCGAGTCGTGTTACACTGATAGCTCCGGAAGAGCTGTCTTCTGAGATCGCCGACCGGTTCGAGCAACTTGTGGCCCTGCGCGCCGTGCGCGTTCCTGTGTCGCATCTAATCGGCGAGCGGGAGTTCTACGGTCGCCGTTTCAAGGTCTCGGGCGAGGTTCTGGACCCGCGCCCGGAAACCGAAACCCTGATCGAAGCCGCGCTGTCGCGTCCGTTCAAGCGGGTGCTGGATCTGGGCACCGGGTCGGGCTGCATTCTGGTGACGTTGCTGGCAGAACAGCCGGATGCCTCTGGGCTTGGCGTCGATCTCAGCGAGGCCGCCTGCCTGCAGGCCAGCGCCAATGCGGTGCTGCACCGGGTGGCGGAGCGCGCCGATATCCGCCAGTCGGATTGGTTGCAAAACGTGAGCGGGACATTCGATCTGATCGTTTCCAACCCGCCCTATATCGCCCGGTCTGAAATGGAGGCGTTGGACCCCGAGGTTCTGGACCATGAACCGCAGATGGCCTTGACCGATGGCGGCGATGGTCTGGGCGCCTATCGCAGTATTCTGGCCGGTGTCATGCAGCATCTTGTGCCGGGGGGGCGGCTGCTGGTCGAAATCGGCCCAAGTCAGGGCGCGGATGTCGCGGATCTGTTCCGCGCGGCAGGGCTGGAGGCGGTTCAGGTTCTTCCCGATCTTGATGGACGGGACCGGGTTGTTTGCGGGAATGCGCCTGCCTAGGCCGGATCGAATGGGAAAATTCGCACTTTAGAAAGAAAAAAGGTCGAAAAAGAAGCTGTGCCTCTTGTATGGGGGCGCTTAAAGTGGTTACTCAAACTGTCGCACAAAGGTGAGGGCGTTTTTCCTCCCGGCGACATCAAGCCCAAAAATGTCGATGACCCGGCGCTGAGGCGCGCTCGATTGGGTCTACGACGCTTACAATCAAGGCTGACGTTAGGCATATGAGATCGTCAAAATCACGTTCGCGTTCCAAGTCGAACCGAAATCGCCCTGCAAATGGCGCCAATGTTGTCAATCGTGTCTTTGACAGCTCTGGTCCCGAGGGCAAGGTGCGCGGAACTCCGCAGCAGATCATAGACAAGTACAACCAGCTGGCTCGCGATGCGCAGCTGAGCAATGACCGCGTTGCGGCTGAAAACTTTCAGCAGCATGCCGAGCATTACCTGCGCCTTCTGAACGAAGCGCAGCGGGAAATCGACGCGCGCCGTGAAGAGCAGGAGCGGCAGAACCGAGAACGCCAGGCCGAACGTGATCGCGAACGCGCCGAGCGGATGGAACGTCAGGAACGCGAAGCGGCTCAGGCCAAACCCGCAGCCGATCCCGCCGATGCGCCGCAGCCCGAAGTGATCGACCCGCGCGAAGCTGGCGGTCAGGATCAGGACAGCGGTCTGGTTGAGACACCGGAAAGCGCGAGTTCCGAGGCTGCGCCGAAGAAATCTGCGCCGCGCAAACCCCGCGCGCCGCGCAAGCCCGCCGCCAAGAAGGCGCCCGAAGGGGCACAAGGCGAGGTCGCAGAACCGGCCGCAGCGGAAGGCAAAGAGGATGAGGCCAAGAAACCGGCCAAGAAGCCCACGCGCAGCCGCTCCAAGCCCAAACCGTCAGAAGACACTCCGGAAGCCGCTGAGTAAGGGCTGCAATGGGATTGGGGCAGATGTGTCCCGTTCCTGCGTCCACCCTGTGGTTCAGGTCTTTTGCGAACGAAATAGAGAACCCCGGTCGCCGATGGCGGGCCGGGGTTTTTCTTTTGCTCTGGGCTACAGGTTTGGAGCACCGTCAAATGAGGGCGTTGCGGCAGGGGCGGCGTCTTACGTGACTGGCTTCAGGCTGCGGGCCAGCGCGCAGAAGGCTTCCAGGCTCACTTGCTCGGCGCGTTCTGTTGGGGGGATGCCCGCAGCCTCCAGGTGCGCTTCGATATCCGGGGACACCCCTTTAAGGCTTGCACGCAGCATTTTTCGACGCTGGTTGAAGGCCGCAGCCACAACACGCGACAGGGTCGCCGCATCCGCCGGGTAGCGCGGTTCGGGTAGCGCCTCCAGATGTACCACGGCGCTGCTCACCTTCGGCGGCGGGGTAAAGGCGCCCGGCGGCAGCGACAGTACGATCTGCGCCTTGGCGCGCCATTGCGCCAGAATGGCAAGTCGTCCATAGGCCTTGGAGCCGGGCTGCGCCACGATGCGTTCGGCCACCTCGCGTTGGAACATCAACGTCAGGCTTTGCCAGAACGGCGGCCAGTCTTTTGGCGTAAGCCAGCGCACCAGCAATTCGGTACCGACGTTGTAGGGCAGGTTGGCTACCACCCGCACCGGCGGCGTCAGGTATTGCAGCGGGTCAATCTCAAGCGCGTCGCCATTGATCACCTGCAAACGGTCCGGATAGGCGTCTGCGATCTCCTCCAGCACCGGCAGGCAGCGGCTGTCCTTTTCCACTGCCAGCACCCGGCGCGCGCCCTCGGCCAGCAGGCCACGGGTCAGGCCACCGGGACCGGGCCCGATCTCAAGCACATCACAACCAGTAAGGTCGCCGGCCTGACGGGCGATCTTTGCTGTCAGGTTGAGATCCAGCAGAAAGTTCTGGCCCAGCGATTTTCGCGCGGACAGTTGATGCGTCGCGATGACCTCGCGCAGGGGGGGGAGGGTGTCGATCTGGCTCATGCCCTTCCTATGCGGCGAAATACCGGGTCAAGGCAAGGGGCAGCAGGCGCAAAGGCTGGCGTGGGATAGGCTCAGCCAGAGGTCGCCAAGGCCATGCGCTGCGCCATTTTCAACGCTTCGATCATGCTCGACGGGTTCGCCTGACCGGTCCCTGCGATATCAAAGGCGGTGCCATGATCCGGGGAGGTGCGGATGAAGGGCAAGCCAAGGGTGACGTTGACGCCGCGGTCGAAATCCAGCGTCTTGATCGGGATCAGCGCCTGATCGTGATACATGCAGACCGCCGCATCATAGCGGGCGCGGGCTGCAGCATGAAACATCGTATCGGCCGGATGCGGCCCGGTCAGTGTAATGTCCGGCGATTGCAGCTCGGCGATCAGCGGAGCGATCCACTCCAGCTCCTCGCGGCCCATGGCGCCGCCTTCACCGGCATGCGGGTTGAGCCCGGCAACAGCGATGCGCGGCTTGGAAATGCCGAACTGACGCCGCAGGCCCTCGGCGGTGATGGCGATGGTTTCGCGCAGCAGATCCGGCGTCAGGGCGCGGGGGACCTCAGAGAGGGCAATATGGATGGTTGTCGGCACCACCCTCAGCTGGTCGCTCGCCAGCATCATCACCACCCTGTCGCGCCCAGCCAAATGGGCCAGGAATTCGGTGTGGCCGGGATAGGCAAAGCTCGCGCCGTCGATCAGCGCCTTCTTGTGAATGGGGGCGGTGCAGATGGCCGAGGCCTCGCCTGTGCGCACCAGCGATACGGCGGTTCCTATTGCGGCGATCACACCGGATGCATTGCGTGGGTCCGGTGTTCCGGTATTGGCGTCCCCGGCAAAGGGCACCTTCAGTACCGGCAGCGCCTGCGGGCAGATCGCTGCGGCATCCTGCGGCTGCGCAACCTCCTGATAAGGCGTGCCTGCAGGAAGGTGGCGCGGATCGCCGAGCCACAGCATGGGACAGCTGGTCCGCAGCTCAGCCCAGGCCTTGGCCGCGATTTCAGGGCCGATACCGGCCGGTTCGCCGCAGCTGATCGCGACGGGGCGCGTATGGGTCATTTTTCTTTGATCTGGGCGTCGGCGCGCAGCTGTTCCAGATAACTTTCGGACAGGGAATCAACCCGCTGCGCGGTCAGGGCATTGGCGACGGTTTCGCGGCTTTCACCTTCGCCGAGTTCGGCGGTGCGTCCGCACAAGCGCAGCAGAACCAATGTATTTCCGTTGTTGCGCGTCACTGCGGTCGAGGTTTCGCCGGGATCGAGTTTCGCGAGCTCGATCGCGATGTCGCGGTCAATCTCTGCCGGGGGCAGGCTGACACGATCCAGAACCGAAGGATCCTGACCCTTTGCCACCCCATAAAGATCGTCGCAGGTATCTGTCTGGGAGATGATGCTTTGCGCCTCGGTCAATGTCTCGGCACTGCGCCCTCCGGGCAGGTAATAGGCGGCGTAATCGATCGCGGCATAGCGTTGCGCACGTCCTGTGACCTCGCGCAGATCGCGCATCTGGAACAGGGCAACCGCGCCTTGCAGCGGCAGCGGGTCGGTCACCTCGCCGGGGCTGAGGGCCAGCACGACCTCTTGCAGCTGCGGCGGTAGCTTGGTGATCGGCATCCAGTTCAACTGACCGCCCCGTTCGCGGCTTTGGGCAGCGGAATACTGGCTGGCGGCGGCGGAAAAGGAATCATAGCTGCGCAATTGCGAGACCTGACGCGCCAGATCCTCGACCTGTGCGGCGTTTTGTTCGTTGATCGGCAGGATCAGCTCGGAAAGAAGAACCTGAACGCTGCCGGAGCCAGCCTGACCCATGGCGCGGTCGATCTCTGCCTCGGTCGGGCGGGCGCGTGACAGGAAGCGGGCACCGACCAGATCACGCCAGCCCAGCCCGACGCGGGAGAAATCGCGCACGGTTTCCGGATCGACGCCGCTTTCCTGCAGCGCCGACAGGAATTCGTTCAGCGACAGGTTGGCGCGCCCAGCCAGTTCAGTCATGCCTGCGGTGATCTCATCTTCGCTGGGCTCAATACCAGCCTCAGCCATGGCCGCCAGTTTCAGGCGGTCATTGATCAGCTCCTTGCGGGCCGCCTTCATCAGGTCGCCCGGAACCCGCAGCACCCCCATGAAACGGGCGCGCTGTTCGAGTTCGTAATATGTAATGACTGAGTCATCGACCGTGATGGCAGGCGAGAACAACCCCTGCGCGGCGCCAGGCACCGGCGTCAGAAGAACGGCGCAGAGCGTCAGGGCCGTGGCCGACTTGGCCGCAAACCGCAGGCCGCGATGGATCAGGGAGGCCGGAGTCCGGAGGGTCAGGTATTGCTGCATGATCGCCTGTACTTTTTGTTGCCGCTGTTCACGGAGAACCCGTTCAACGCGATGGTAAACCCAAAATCGGTCGAAGGCTCAACACTTGTTGTAGATGTATAACGCCGGTTGAGCGAAACGTCGACGGTGACGCATTCATTGCTGTAGGCAAGGCCGATACCTGCCCGCGTGGCCTGTGCATCAGAGATGTCATAGCGCAGGTTGGCGCTGGCGCGCCAGGCCGGTGAAATCTCGTAGGAGCCATCGAACCACATTTCCGAGGTCTCTTCGCTGCGCCCTTCGGCCGGGTCGGTGCCAAGCCAGAGGTAGGTGCCCGACAACGACCCCTTTTCGTGGCGCCAATCGCCGCGGAATTCCGCCTTGGAAAAGTTCAGCGACCCGTTCAGTAGGCCGCGCGTGGTTAGCGAAAGATCCTGGCTCAGCTTCAGCTGCCCTGCCATCAGGATATCTGAGGTGGTGCCGCCGAGGCCCGAGCTCTTGGTGAAGCGGGTGTCGGCATCCTGCCGGAAGATTTGTCCGACGGTGGCAAAGGCCTGCCATCCATTGACCGCGTAATGCGCCCAGTTGACCCCGTAGACTAGGGTCAGCCCGTCTTCGCGCGCATCGACAGCGGGGAAGCGCGACAGGGCCAGAAGATTGCCCTGATCGAATTCGACAAAGCCGCTTTCGTCGCCGGGCACCGCATCGCCGGTGACATCGCTCCAGCCCAGCTGGACGATGGGCTCCAGATAGCTGCGGTTGCCGGTGGCGCTGATCTTGCTCATCGGCAGGCGCAGGGTCAGGGCGCTGCGCGGCGTCAGCCGGGTTGCGGTGTTGTCAAACTTGGCGTCGTTGTAGATCGAAAACGCATCTGTCGCAGCGCCGGCCTGCCACTCGGCCACCAGGCCACTCGCGAAATGCCATTGACGGCGCCAGTCGATATCGGCGGTCACACGGGCAATGTCCCGGCCCAGCGGCAAGGCGCCGGTACTGGTCTGATCCGACTGTCGACGGTGGCCATGGGCCTCCAGCGTCAGGCGCATTTCGCCACCGATAGTCTGCGGGAAATAGCGGCGCTGGAAGGTGAGATCGGCGACGGCCGAGGGGATGAACTCCTGCTGTTCGCTGTCGCGCAGCGTCTTGTAGTGATAAAGACCGGCCCTGAACATCATGTCGCGTTGCGCCTTGGTCAGCGTCAGATCCGAGCGAAGCCGGTCAAGATCGTCGAGGCCGTAGTCGGCAAGATAGGCGTCGTCCGAGACGGTTTTTACATCGAACCCCAGGCGGACATCATGGGGCAGATCGAAACTGCCGGTCCCGAAGAAATAGCCGCGACTGTCGCCGGGTTGCAGATCATCCCGAGTATGGGCGCCCTCGAATGTAATGGTGCCGGTACGGAAAGCCTGCCTGTAGCGTGCCTCCAGCGTGCGGGTCTTGCGCGAGACATAGGGCGACAGCGTCAGGTCCCGGTGATCACCAAGCCGGAAGAAATACGGCACTTTGACCCCGGAGCCGAGGTTCGAGGTTGTGCGCAAAGAGGGGATCAGGAAACCGGTGGCTCGCTTCAGCGTCGGATCGGGCAGGCGGATTCCTGGGAAATAGAACACCGGCACATCCAGAACCCGCAGCTGGGCGTTCTCGAAGTAAAGTTGGCGTTCGAGCTGGTCATGGGTCACGCGTTCAGCCCGGATCTGCCAGAGCGGCGGGCTTCCGTCCTCGCAGACGTGACACGAAGTGACGGCGGTCTTGTACAGCTGCGTATAACGCCCGCTGACTCGCGTCATTTGCAGCGAGGCCAGTTGCAATTGCTGTTGGAACACCATGCGCGCACTGCTCAGAAGACCATTCCGCAGGTCCCGGTCCATTTCGGCAGCATTGGCAAGAATGACGATCTCGCCGCCCTGATCAATCCGGATCGGCCCGTCGATTTCTAGAGTGCCGCTGCTTTGGTCATAGGTGATCTTTTGTGCCTTGAGGCGGACGTCACCCTGAAAGGCCTCGACATGGCCGCTGGCAACCAGCGTCCGGTCCGGGGCGATGAATACCCGGTCTGCAACCAGCATTGCAGGCTGTCGCGGCGCGTCAGCGGCATTGGCGTCCTGCGCTTGCACGGGGACGGTCAGGCCCAGCCACGGCAGCAGCACGGAAAGCAAAAGGGTGCGGCGCATATTAACCGTCCTCGGCATGCAAAAGCAGGCCCATAGTCAGCAGAATCGCGGCGACCGGTGGAGCCCAAGCGGCCAAGGCCACCGGGATCTGGCCGTTCTCGCCAAGAACCTGCGCAAAGTTTCGTATGAAATGAAGGCCAAAGCCCAGCAAGACGGCAGTGAGTACCGCCAGGCCTGTGCCGCCAAAGCGGGCATGGCGCATGGTAAAGGCCGCACCGACCAGCACCATGGCCACCAGGAACAGCGGCCGGGCCAGTTCGGCCTGATACCAAACCTCGTAGCGTTTGGTGGAGAACCCGGCTTCATCCAGATCGCGTATGGTGGCGGGTAGGTCATAAACCGAGATCCCGTCAGCGGTGCCAAGCGTGTCGCGGATCCGGTCGGTGGTCAGGGTGGTCGGCACCAGTAAAACTTCGTGCTCAGCCGAGCTGGTTTCGGGGTTCAATCCAGCGGCCAATGGCCAGACCTTGGCCTTGGTCAGCAGCCAGTCGCCGCCTTGCAGCCGGGCGCTTTCGGCGACGATCTGACGGATTGGTGTGCCGCCGGGGGCGTAGTCGAGAATGGTGATGTCGAACAGTTTGATACTGTCGGCATCGCCGTTTCCCAGGCTGGAGTCTTGCTGCTCGCCCGCGTAGCCCGACGCGTGAATCACCGATTGCCCCTGCGGGCTACCCTGACGTAGCCATAGCCCCTCGCCGGACAGCGACAGCGCCGAGGGGCCGCCGTTGCGATAGGTTTCCGAAAGGGTTTTGAAACGGTTGGTCGTCGCCGCGACGATGGGGTTCAGGGTGCTGAGGGCTAGAATGCCGATCAGCGCGGCTACCAGAACCGGCGCGGCCAGCGCCCGAATGCCAGAGCGACCGATGGCTCTGGTCACCACCAGTTCACTGCTGCGCGCGAGCCCAACGAACAGCACTATGGTGCTGAGGATCATGATAAGCGGCAGGAATTCGTCAAAGGCGGCGGGGGCGTTCAACAGTGTCAGACCGATCAACTTACCGGCGCCGAGGTCGAGGCTGTCAAACCGGCGGATCTGCTCGTTGAGGTCGATCAGCACCACCAACGTCATTAGGACGCCAGCGATAACGAGGAACCACTGCGCAAATCTGCGTGCATAATAGAGATCGAGTTTCACGCCAGCTGCTCCCCCGGTTCAGCCCGCCGCCGCCTGCGCAGCAGGCTAGGGTGGCTGGCCAGATGCAGAAACAGCAGCGCAATGGCAAGGCCGCTCAGCGCGGGGAGATAAATCAGGGGCCAAAGATCGGGGTTCTTCAGAACGGGTTCCGAGACGATACCGCGCAGGCCCTCGACCCCGATCAGCAGCGCAAAGGCTATCAGCGCCTGCCGCCAGACGCCAAAGCGCGAAAATGTTCCCAACATCAGCGCGGAAAACCCAATCAGGGCGACCGTGACGCAGATCAGCGCCCGGGCAAACCGCAGATGCAGTTCTTCCGTGAGGGCACCCTGCGAATAGCCTTCGCTGTCGGTTATCGCCTCTTTTGCGGTCAGAAGCTCAAGACTGGAAATGGCGCGGATATTGCGGGTCGTTTGACCAATCTTTTGAGTCAGAGAGCTGATATCATAGGAAAAGTCAGAAAAGACGGTGGTCGACATCGTCTGGGTCTTGTGATCCAGCCGCTGCGCCATGCCATCTACCATGATGAGGTGGGCCTTGTCGCCATCGCGCACCAGAAAGGCGCGGGCGCCTGTGTAGGTGACCGATTGCTCCGGATCGCGCCGGTCCGAAAGGAACACGTCGTTGAGAGTGCCGTCAGGGTCGATTTGCCGGATGTAGAAGGTGACCCCCTTGGCTGGGTGCAGGAATTTGCCTTCGGTCAGCAGGCGGGCTGTGACATTGCGTGACACCTCCCGTTCGCGCAGCGCAAGCTGGTTGATCGAGGACGGCAACAGGAAATGCGTCAGCACTGACATCATCAGCGCGGTAATGATGCCAAAAGCCAGCGCCGGGCGGGCCATTTGCCAAGGGCTGGTTCCCGTCGCGCGCAGCACCGTCAGCTCGCTTTCATTGTGCAGCCGGTTGGTCACCCAGACCGAGGCGGCAAAGGCGGCGACTGGCAGCACCATGCGGATCAGATTCGGCAGCGTCAGGGCGGTGAATTCCAGGAAGACCAGCGCCGACTGCCCGTCTCCGATCAGCCGGTCGAACAGCACCACGGCCCGGTTCACCCAGAACACAGCTACAAGGATGAGCGCAAAGAAGCCGAAGAACAGCAGGTATTGCGACAGCACATATCTGTCGTAGCGTGACACCTGATCCCCCCAGATCTTGCGGTTGTGATTGCGCCGCAGCTTAAAGGATTTGTCCGGCGGGGAAAACTGCAATCTGCACAGCCGACAGGCAATGATCAAAGCCGGGCGCGGCGTGCAATCCGCAGGGCTGGTCAAGCCGTCAAGCACAGGGTAGCTGTTGCAAAACCATGTAAAAGACCGACAGGAGCCCATGCGATGAGCACTCTGACCCCGATCCGTTTTGATGACTATGATCCCAAGACCCTGGCCGAAATGACTGGCCATGTCGCGGTTCTGGTGACGCCGGAGGGGACAATGGATCAGGCGGCGCGTACCGCCAACCGTCTGGGCAAGGGGGGCATTGCCCGGCTGATCGAATCGGAAGGGTTCAAGAAGGCAAAAACCGGCTCGGTGATCACCATGGCCTGGCCTGCTGGCCTCGCCGCTGAGGCTCTGCATGTACTGGTGCTGCCCAAACGCGCCAGCCAGACCGAGGCCCGAAAGGCCGGCGCTGAACTGGCAAAACGCGCAGGCGGCAAGGCGCTAACCGTGATGGCGGGGCCGATGCCTCGGGCGGCAGATCTGGCGCTGGGGCTGGCGCTGCGGGCCTATGGGTTTGATCAGCACAAGACCGCTGCCGATGAGGCACCGAAGGGGGAAGTGGTGATCGCGCATAAATCACCGGAGGAGATGGCGACGGCTTTCGCTCCGCTCTTGGCGGTGGCTGAAGGCGTGCATATGACCCGCGATCTGATCAACGAGCCGGCGAACGTGCTGACCACCACTGAGTTCGCGCGCCGGATCGAAGAGCTTTCCGATATCGGTCTTGAGGTCGAGATCCTCGACGAGGCAGCGCTTGCAGAGCTGGGCATGCATTGCCTCCTGTCGGTGGGGCAGGGATCGGACAGCCCGTCCAAAGTCGCCGTCATGCAATGGAAGGGCGGCCCGAGCGATGCCGCGCCGCTGGCGCTGGTGGGCAAGGGCGTTGTGTTTGACACTGGTGGTATCTCGCTGAAACCGGCTGCAGGCATGGAAGACATGACCATGGATATGGGCGGCGCCGGAGTTGTGACCGGTACCATGAAGGCGCTGGCCCTGCGCAAGGCAAAGGCCAATGTGGTGGGGCTGGTTGGTCTGGTCGAGAATATGCCATCGGGTAACGCCACCCGGCCCGGCGATGTGGTGAAGACGATGAAGGGCGATACGGTTGAGGTCATCAATACCGATGCCGAAGGTCGTCTGGTTCTGTGCGACGTGCTCTGGTACGCGCAGGAGCGGTTCAAACCGGCGGGCGTGATCGATCTGGCCACCCTGACGGGTGCGATCATCATCGGTCTTGGCCACGAAAACGCTGGCGTCTTCTCCAATGATGACAGTCTGTGCAACGGTTTCCTGAAATCCGCCGCAGCCGAGGATGAAGGCGCATGGCGTCTGCCTCTGGGACAAGCCTATGATGATCAGCTGAAATCGCGCATTGCCGATATGAAAAACGTCGGCGGCCGTCCTGCAGGTTCGATCACCGCCGCTCAGTTCCTGCAACGGTTCATTCAGGACGGCATGCCGTGGATCCATCTGGATATCGCGGGCGTCGCCTCGGTTAAGACCGAAACCGCCTATGCACCCAAAGGGGCGACGGGCTGGGGCGTCATGGCGCTGAACCGTCTGGTGCAGGATCGGTTCGAGGCCGAATGACACAGCCATGGGGGCCGCCTATTTCTATCATCTGACGCGCAGGCCACTGCAGGATACGCTGCCGGTGCTGCTGGATAAGGCGCGCGGCGCAGGCTGGCGTATTGCTGTGCGGGGCCAAAGCCCGGATCGCATGGCCTGGCTGGATGAACGCCTGTGGCTGGGGGGCGATGACGCCTTCCTGCCGCACGGGCTGGCGGGCGGTCCGCATGATGCGTTGCAGCCTATCCTGCTGACCACCGAAGCCGAGGCGGCAAACACGCCCAGCTGCGTCATGGCGGTGGATGGGGCAGCGGTTTCACCAGAAGAGGTGCAGGCGCTGGAGCGCGTCTGTATCCTGTTTGATGGTACCGACCCCGAGGCGGTGCAGCATGCCCGCGTGCAGTGGAAAACCCTGACCGATGCAGGCTGTTCGGCGCAATACTGGTCCGAAGAAAGCGGGCGCTGGGAAAAGAAGGCTGAGAAGTGATACTTTCCCGCCGGGGCGACAGGATCTAGGAAGCACGGGACTGTTTGTCCTTGGTCCAGAGCAGGAAGTCGGAGTGCACTGTCACTTCGGCAAAATGGGGCTTGGGTTTGCCAAAGAGGTAGCCCTGCAGATAGGTGACGCCGATGGCGTGCAGCAGGCGGGCCTGTTCAACGGTTTCCACCCCTTCGGCCACGGTATGCACACCGAACCGTTCAGCAATCATGACGCTGCCTTCGATGATGGCGCAGCGTTGATCGTCGATCTGCTGAACAAAGGATTTGTCGATCTTAAGCGCCGAAATCGGCATTTCGTGCAAGCGTGACAGCGAGGAATAGCCGGTGCCGAAATCGTCGATGTGAACTTCGATGCCCTTGGCGTGCAGTGCATTTAGAACCGCGATGATCTGGTTTTGATTCCGGGCGTCAAAAATCGTTTCTGTCACCTCAAGGATCAGCGACCGGGCGGACAGGCCGTATTTTTCAAGGTAACCCAGAATGAAGTCTGCGAACCCGGGCACAACCAGCTGCCGCAGCGAGATATTGAGCGCCAGCTTCACATGTGAATCGCGTCCAAGTTCTTCGGTGTAGGTCGAGAGTGCCGTATCCAGCACATATTCGCCGATGCGGACGATCTCGCCGATGTCTTCGGCGATGGGAATAAACTCTTCCGGGCTGACACGGCCAAGGATCGGATTGTCCCAGCGCAGCAGAACCTCGTAGGAATGCAACGAGAAATCATCCGCATGCACGAGCGGTTGAAAGGCCAGGTGCATTTCATTGGCAGGCACCGCGTGTTTCAGGCGCTGGGCAATGATCAGGTGGCGCTCTTTTTCTTCAACCAGCTCTTTGGAGAACAGCAGCGTGTTGCCGCGTCCGGTCCGCTTGATCTCTCCGGCGGCCAGATCCGCAGATCTGATCGCCTCGCTGACTGCGACCGGACGGGGGCGCGAGACGGCGAGACCGGCGCTGAACCCCACGGTGACCTCCTGGCTGGAGAAGATGATGGGCTTTTCGATAATGGCGCGCAGTTGTTCGGTGAATTCATAGCCGATGTCGATGCAGCGCTCTTCAGGCACGGCAACCAATCCTACGAATTCGTCGCCGCCCCAACGGCAGAAGGCCGCGTGTTCCGGCGCGGCGTCAGCAAGACGTTCGCCGATTTCTGCAAGGGCGCAGTCCCCGGTGGCATGGCCCATGCCGTCGTTGATCTGCTTGAACCGGTCCAGATCGATGAAGATCACCACAAAGGCATATCCGTCAGGGATATTGGGTTGCTGATCCTCCACCCATTGAATGATGCCACGGCGATTATACAGCTGGGTCAAGCTGTCATGTTCCGCCAGCCGTTTCAGGTCTCGGGTGCGTTTCTTGACCCGGTCTTCCAGCGTTGCATTGAGTTCGGTCAGGGCTTCCTGCTGGACGCGCAGGTCCTGCACCAGTTCGTGATTGCGCAGTTGCAGGCGGATCGAATGGCGTAGGATATTGTAGTTGCGTTGGTGTGTGACCAACATGACGGCCATGAAGACGGCAACCAAAGTGGCGAGAGCGAATTCCGGCACAGGCTGCAGGCACAGTTCTGCAATGATCAGCGTCAGCAGGGTGGCGATATAGATACGGCCCGTGTTTGCCATCGGCGCGAGCACCCCGGTTGCCCCGGAGGCCATGGCAGAGACCACGATGACGGTGAAATACTTCAGGTCCTGATTGCCGCTTTGCAAGGCAGCATGCAGCAGGCCTCCCCAGATCAGACTGCCAAGAAATGTGCCGAGGAAATAACGCCGACTGGCACTGACTGCCAGAGATGAGCCAGGATCGGTTTCCTGCGACAGGTGCTTTTCGTCCCGCGCTGCCAGGATCGTGCGGCCAATGGAAAGCGTCAGAAGACAGGCGGTCAGAGCATCGACCAAGGTGCTGCCTTGCCCCGTGTACTGGAACTGGGCGTAGACGCCCAGGACGCAGGCGACGTTCACGAAGAGATTGGACAGATGGTTACGATAGGCGTGCTTAAGGAGGCTCAGCCCGATCCGCTGTTCCTGCGCTTGACAGTCCCTTTCGGTTCCGGCGGCTCCACCGTCTCCTTCTGGGCTATGTTGCGGAAACTGTTCCGTCACCTCGTCCAACCTTCGCACTGCGCCTTGGCAGACCCTGCCTTGCGCCGGACAATTCCGGACCTGTTACGTCCTGAACCGCCTTCTGTGACCAGCCCGCGTCAATACCGCTTGGCACGGGCCATACCAATGTCTTGCTAAGTGTCGGGGGTTACTTTTGTGTTTATATTCAGCAATTCATATGCGGGGCAGAGCGCAGGCTCCGCATCTGACGTGACGGCACTGGCGCGCCGCTCACCGGGGGCGGCGCGCAAGCGCGCTAAATTGGTCGCTATCAGCCGTAGTGGGCGACGGGCGTACCCGCAATTGCCGCCATGTTCAAAAGCCCCCGTGCGGTGATCGACGGGCTGACGATATGGGCGCGGTTGCCCATGCCCATCAGGATCGGGCCGACCTCCAGCCCGTCCGAGCGCATTTTCAGGATGTTGCGCACGCCACTGGCTGCATCCGCATGGGCAAAGACCAGCACATTGGCGGCGCCTTCCAGCCGGGAATTGGGGAAGATCCGCCCGCGCAACTCAGGATCCAACGCGGTGTCGATGTTCATTTCGCCTTCGTAGATGAAATCGCGTGGCTTATCGTCCAGAATGTCTATGGCGTCGCGCAGCCGGGCGCCGGTGTCGCAATCGATATTGCCGAACTGAGATTGCGAGCAAAGGGCAATGTTGGGCTCGAGACCAAAGCGGCGTACGTGGCGCGCGGCGCCCATCACGGTCTGGGCGATCTGCTCGGGGGTGGGTTCGATCCGCACCTGGGTGTCGGCGATGAACAGCGGGCCGTCCTCAAGGATCATCATCGACAGGGCGCCATGCGGTGCATAGGTGCCGCCGCCCAGAACCTGGGTCACATAGTTAAGGTGCCAGCGGTATTCGCCAAAGGTGCCGCAGATCAGGCTGTCCGCCTCGCCGCGGTGCACCATGATGGCGCCGATGGCCGTGGTATTGGTGCGCATGATCGCCTTGGCCAGATCCGGGGTCACGCCCTTGCGCTGCATCAGCTTGTGATAGCTGTTCCAGTAATCGTAATAGCGCGGATCGTTCTCCGGGTTGACGATCTGGAAATCGCTGCCGGGTCGGATGCGCAGGCCCATCTTCTCGCAGCGTGCCTCGATCACATCGGGGCGGCCGATCAGGATCGGGGTTTCGGTGGTCTCTTCCAGTACCTCCTGCGCGGCGCGCAGCACCCGTTCATCCTCGCCCTCGGCAAAGACGATGCGGCGGGCGGCGGCGCGGGCGGCTTCGAACACCGGTTTCATCAACAGTGCCGATTTGAACACGGTCTGGTTCAGTTGGGCGCGATAGGCGGTCAGATCCGCGATCGGGCGGGTGGCAACGCCGCTTTTCATGGCGGCGCTGGCCACGGCAGAGGAGACAACCCCCACAAGGCGCGGATCAAAGGGTTTCGGGATCAGGTAGTCGGCGCCGAATGTCAGCTGTTCGCCCTGATAGGCGGCCGCCGCCTCGGCCGAGGTGGTCCGGCGCGCCAGTTCCGCGATGCCTTCGACGCAAGCGATCTGCATTTCGTCGTTGATCTCGGTCGCGCCGACGTCCAGCGCGCCGCGGAAGATGAACGGGAAACACAGGACGTTGTTGACCTGATTGGGGAAATCGCTGCGCCCGGTGGCGATGATGGCATCGGGGGCAACCTTGCGGGCCTCATCGGGCATGATTTCCGGCGTCGGGTTGGCAAGGGCAAAGATGATCGGTCGCTTGGCCATCTGGGCGACGTGATCAGGTTTCAGAACGTTGGGACCAGAGAGGCCGAGGAACAGATCGGCGCCGTCGATCACATCCTCCAGTGTGCGCAGATCGGTTTTCTGGGCAAAGGCGGCTTTCATCGGGTTCATGTCTTCGGTGCGGCCTTCGTAGACCAGACCATGAAGGTCACAAAGCCAGATGTTTTCCCGTTTGACGCCCAGTTTCATCAGCATGTTGAGGCAGGCAATGCCCGCTGCGCCGCCGCCAGTCGAGACGACCTTGATATCCTCGAAGGATTTCTTTGCCACATGCAGAGCGTTGCGGGCTGCCGCCCCCACCACGATGGCGGTGCCGTGCTGGTCGTCGTGGAACACCGGAATGCCCATCCGCTCGCGGCAGATCTTCTCGACGATGAAGCAATCGGGCGCCTTGATGTCTTCCAGGTTGATGGCGCCGAATGTCGGTTCCAGCGCGCAGACCAGATCGGCCAGCTTCTCCGGATCGCTTTCGTTCAGCTCCAGGTCGAAACAGTCGATGCCGGCGAAATTCTTGAACAGGACCGCCTTGCCTTCCATCACCGGCTTCGAGGCGAGCGGGCCGATATTGCCCAGCCCCAGAACCGCGGTGCCGTTGGTGACAACCGCCACCAGGTTGCCGCGCGAGGTATAGCGCGCGGCGGTGCCTGCCTCTGCTTTGATCTCAAGGCAGGCCTCGGCGACGCCGGGGGAGTAGGCCCGCGCCAGATCGCGGCCATTGGCCATCGGTTTGGTCGCACGGATCTCCAGCTTACCGGGGCGGGGGAATTCGTGATAGCGCAGCGCGGCGTCGCGCAGGTTCGGGGTATCGGACATGGGGCCCTCCAAAACTGATAGTTTAGCGTTAAACTATATTGCGCCGGAGGGGAACAGGGTTTTCGGGGCGGTCTCGGCGGCGGGCGGATCCTTGCATATTTTATCCAATCGGATCACTCTGCCGGGCAGAACCGCACCAGACCGTCTGAGGGAGAAGAGAGATGGCCGAGACCATCGCAGAAATGCGCCTGCCCACGCAGGAGCTACGCGACGATATTCCGTTTTATACTAAAACCTTGGGAATGAAGCTGGATATGATCTATCCGGCGGACGATCCGCGCATCGGTGTCTTCTCAGGGCATGGCCTGCGGCTGCGTATCGAACGGGGGGCCCCCGAGAGCCCCGGAACCCTGCGCATTCTGACCGAAGACCCCGAGGGATTCGCGGGCGGGGCGCGTAGTCTGACCGCCCCGAACGGCACCAAAATCGAAATCGAAGAGCGTCATCAACCAATTGTGATGCCGGACACGGTGCATTCCTTCGTGGTGCGCAGGCTGAAGGATCAGGCGCCCTGGATCATCGGGCGCGCGGGCATGCATTACCGTGATCTGGTGCCGGACCGCTTGGGCGGCTCGATCATCGCCAGCCACATCCGCATCCCCGATGGCGGGCCAGTGCCGGATATGGTGCATTTCCACCGGGTCGGCTTTCAGCTGATTTTCTGCATCCACGGCTGGGTCGATGTGGTCTATGAGGATCAGGGCGAGAAGATGCGCCTGACGGCGGGCGATTGTTTTATCCAGCCGCCTGAAATCCGTCACCGCGTGCTGGAGGCAAGCGACAACGTGCAGGTGATCGAGATCGGCGTTCCGGCGGAACATGTGACCGAGATCGACCACGAGATGACCCTGCCGACCCCGCATTACCGCCCTGATCGCGAATGGCAGGGGCAGCGGTTTGTCTACAATCAGGCGGCGGGCGCAGACTGGGTTCCTTTCCGCCTGCCAGGCTTTATCTGCCGCGACACGACCATCAACGACAACACCAAGGGCGTCGCCTCGGTGCAGGTGGTACGCCGCGCCGAGGGCGCAGAGGCGGGCAACAGCCCCTGGGCCAGCCACGACACCGACATCCTCTTTACCTTCGTGATGGAGGGCAGCGTAACCCTCCACGGAGAAGGGCGTGATCCTTATGAGCTGGAAGCAGGCGATGCCTTCGTCATTCCGCCCGGCATGAAAACGCGGCTCAGCGATGGCTCGGCGGATCTGGAATTGCTTGAGGTCAGCCTGCCGGGTACCTTCAACACAAAGCTGGAGGAAGCATGAGTCTGAAGGAAGCAGCCATTGCCGTGCGTGAGAACGCGCACGCGCCCTATTCCAACTTCAAGGTCGGGGCCGCCATTCGCGCGGCCTCGGGCACGGTCTACGTGGGCTGCAACGTAGAGAATGTCGCCTATCCCGAAGGCACCTGCGCCGAGGCCGGGGCGATTGCCGCGATGGTGGCAGCGGGCGAGACGCAGCTGGCAGAGGTCTATGTGATCGCCGACAGTCCCGACCCGGTGCCGCCCTGCGGCGGATGCCGTCAGAAACTGGCTGAATTCGGCGGCGGAGATGTGCGTGTGACCATGGGAACCACCGCAGGGGCCGAGCGGCGCGCCACTATTGCCGATCTGTTGCCCGGTGCCTTTGGTGCCGGCCACATGGCCGGGGCCTGATCCCCTATGGATGCCCGTGCGATCAATGCTGCCCTGCGCCGGGGAGAGACCCCGGGTGACGCCGATCTGCGCTGGTTTGCCCAAGGGCTTGCCGATGGAACGGTCAGCGATGCCCAGGCCGGGGCCTTTGCCATGGCGGTCTGTCTGCAGGGGCTGAGCACGGATGGCCGCCGCGCGCTGACGCTTGCCATGCGCGACAGCGGTGATGTGCTGAGCTGGGATCTGGATGGACCGGTGCTGGATAAGCATTCCACTGGCGGTGTCGGCGACTGCGTATCGCTCTTGCTGGCGCCCGCGCTGGCGGAATGCGGCGCCTATGTGCCGATGATCTCGGGGCGGGGCCTGGGCCATACCGGCGGGACGCTGGACAAGATGGAGGCCATCCCCGGCGTTACCACCTCAGTGTCCGAGGACCGGCTGGACGGTCTGATGCGCGATGTCGGCTGTGCCATCGTCGGGGCAACCGCGCAGATCGCCCCCGCAGATAAACGGCTCTATGCGATCCGCGATGTGACGGCCACGGTCGAAAGCCTGGATCTGATCACCGCCTCGATCCTGTCCAAGAAACTGGCCGCCAGCCCCGATGCGCTGGTGTTGGACGTAAAGACAGGTTCGGGCGCCTTCATGAAATCTGACGAGGAGGCCCGCGCGCTGGCGCGTTCGCTGGTGGACACCGCCAATGCGGCAGGCTGTCCGACCTCGGCGCTGATCACGGATATGAACCAGCCCTTGGCGCCCGCTCTGGGCAATGCGCTAGAGGTGGCTGAGGTGATGCGCGTGCTGACCGGCGAGACCTCCGGGCCGCTGGCTGAGATCACCATCGCACTTGGGGCGGTGCTGCTCGTGCAGGCGGGGCTGGAAAAAACTCCGGAAGAGGCCGCCACGCGCCTGTCGACGGTATTGACCGATGGCCGGGCCGCCGCCCGGTTCGAAGCCATGGTGGCCGCAATGGGCGGGCCGCAGGGCTTTGCCAGCGACTGGCAAAGCGTTTTGCCTGAAGCCAGCGTCATCCGCGAAGTGACCGCGCCGCAGGCCGGCTATATCTCGGCCATCGACGGTGAGGCGCTGGGCCTTTGCGTGGTTGGCCTTGGCGGCGGGCGCATGGTCGAAAGCGATCTTGTCGATCCTGCTGTCGGCCTGTCAGATTTGTTGCCGCTGGGCGCGCGCGTTGCACGCGGAACGCCGCTGGTGCGCATTCATGCCGCCCGGGAAGAGGCCGCCGACCGCGCCGCGCAGGAGGTTCTGGCGGCGATCACCATCGCAGAGGCGGCGCCGGAGCTGCCGCCGCTCATTCACGAAAGGATCAGCTGATGGCACGCGCCTTTCTGGTGGTGATGGACTCCGTTGGCATCGGCGGGGCGCCGGATGCGGATCGCTTTTACAACGGCGACCTGCCGGACCTGGGTGCCAATACGCTCGCCCATATCGCGCAGGCCTGCACCGAGGGCCGCGCCGAGGACGGGCGCAGTGGCCCGCTGCATCTGCCCAATCTGGACCGGCTGGGACTGGGGGCGGCCATGCGGCTGGCATCTGCTGTGCCGTTTCCGGGGTTGACCGCTGAACCTGAGGGGCTGTGGGGCTGCGCCGCTGAAGTCAGCCCAGGCAAGGATACGCCTTCGGGCCATTGGGAACTGGCAGGCCTTCCGGTGCCCTGGAACTGGCATTTCTTTCCAGACGAGACACCTGCCTTTCCGGCAGATCTTAGCGCCTTTGTCGCAGAGGCCGCGGGGGCGCCGGGGATCTTGGGCGATTGTCACGCCTCGGGCACCGATATCATTGCCCGTCACGGGGCCGAGCATATGAGGACCGGTGCCCCGATCTGCTATACCTCTGCCGACAGCGTCTTTCAGATCGCTGCGCATGAAGAGAGCTTTGGCCTCAATCGTCTTCTGGACCTGTGCCGCGCGGTGGCGCCGCGCCTGCATGCGATGAAGGTGGGGCGGGTGATCGCGCGCCCGTTTGTAGGCACGCCAGAGAGTGGATTTTCCCGCACCACCAACCGGCGGGATTTTGCGATCACGCCCCCGGCCAAGCTGCTGACCAACTGGGTGCAGGACTCCGGGCAGAAGGTCCACGCCATCGGCAAGATCGGCGACATCTTCACCATGAGCGGCATCGACACCCTGAAGAAAGGCACCGACGCCGAATTGATGCAGCATCTGGCCGAGGCGGTGGAGACGGCAGAGGAAGGCAGTCTGACCTTTGCCAACTTTGTGGAGTTCGACAGTCTGTACGGTCATCGGCGTGATATCTCGGGCTATGCCCGGGCGCTGGAATGGTTCGACCATGAAATCGGAAAGATCCTGCCACGGTTGCGGGTCGGGGATATTCTGGTGCTGACCGCAGATCATGGCAATGATCCCAGCTGGCCGGGGACCGACCACACCCGTGAACAAGTGCCGGTTCTGGTGGCCGCGCCGGGCCAGACACCAGGTCAGGCACCGGGCGCCGGATCGCTGGGCGCGCTGGCCTTTGCCGATGTCGGTGTCTCGGTTGCGCGGCATCTGGGCCTGGCCAGCAGCGGCCCGGGGCGCAGCTTTCTGTAGCGGAATGGGCAATCCGGCTTGCCTGCACCGGGCAAGGGCGCATAAGAGAGACCAAATTTATTCGCAGGAGAGTGCCGATATGTCCGAACATCTGACCGTTGTTGATCATCCGCTGGTCCAGCACAAACTGACCCTGATGCGGGACAAGGGCACATCGACTGCCGGGTTCCGGCGTCTGCTGCGCGAGATCACCCAGCTTCTGGCCTACGAGATCACTCGCGAAATGCCGCTGACCACCACCACCATCGACACCCCGATGGAGGAAATGGAAGCGCCGATCTTGGCGGGCAAGAAGCTGGCGCTGGTGTCGATCCTGCGGGCGGGCAACGGCATGCTGGATGGCGTGCTGGAACTGATCCCTTCGGCCCGGGTTGGATTTGTGGGTCTCTACCGCGACGAGGAAACCCTGCAGCCGGTGCAATATTACTTCAAGGCGCCCGAAGGTCTGAAGGATCGTCTGGTGATCGCCGTCGATCCGATGCTGGCGACCGGCAACTCCTCGGCAGCGGCCATCGACCTCTTGAAAGAGGCTGGTGCCAACAACATTCGTTTCCTTTGCCTCCTGGCCGCGCCGGAAGGCGTTGCGCGCATGAAAGAGGCGCATCCGGATGTGCCGATCGTCACTGCTTCGCTGGATCGCGAGTTGAACGAAAAAGGCTATATCATGCCCGGTCTTGGCGATGCCGGCGACCGCATGTTCGGCACCAAGTAATTCGCATTTGCTGGCTCTGGGTCCGCTGCCTGCCTTGGCAGCGGAGCCGGGGCAACAATTTGCCCGAACGCCGCCAGATTGTGCCCGGCGCCGGGTTTACTAAGATTTGGTTATCAGGCATCGTATGCCCATATGTTGTGGGGCTCTGGTATGAAGATAACAAGAATTGTCGCGCTCGCCATCATTGCAGGCACGCTGAGCGTTCAAGGCGTGGGTCAGGCCGTGGAGGCGCAGACCCTGCGGGCCTCCGGTCCCCCAGCAGAGGTGCCCCCGGCCTCTTATAAGGGTAAGCAATATGTCGACAGCCGCGGTTGTATCTATATACGCGCCGGGATCGACGGCAATGTGAACTGGGTGCCCCGCGTAACCCGCAGCCGCAAGCAATTGTGCGGCTACAAGCCTACTACCATCGCAGGGGCTGCTAAACGCCAGCCGCAGGCGAACGCGGGGCCTGAAATCATCACCCTGCCGCAGGAACAGCAGCCCGCCGCGACCGCGGTTGCAACGGCTCCCGCCAAAAAGGCGACGCCCACGTCTCGCACAACGGCTCCTGCAAGCGCCCCTGCAGTCGCCGCAACCACCAAACCGCGCCGCACTGCGCAAAGCACCAGTGCCCGCCCCACGCGGGTCACCACCGCCGCGCCCCGGCGTGTCGTGAAACCGGCTCCGGTTGTTCCGGCGCCGCAGCCTGCACCGCAGCAAGTGCGCACGGCACCAACAGCAGGCGGCTGCCCCGGAGCCTCGGCGATCAGCCAGCAGTACATCAATAAATCCGACGGTGTCCGCTGTGGCCCGCAGGCCGAAGCGCCGGTGACTTATGGCCGGGACAGGGCGGGCGATCAGAACTCGTCGCTTCAACTGGCGCCCAACACCCGTATCCTGCCGGCACATGTCTATCAGCAGCGCCGACTGAGCACGGGGCTGACGGTGCCGGAAGGCTACCGCCCAGTCTGGGAGGATGATCGTCTGAACCCCCGGCGCGCCGAGCGTACGCTGACAGCGGCCACGCCGAATGGACAGACTGCGGTGCCGCCGGGTTACGTCCGGGTGGAACGGGATGACGACCGCATGAATACAATGCGCGGCGTGCGCAGCGCTGCAGGAGATGCGCAGATGGCCGAGGTCTGGACCGATGGCCTGCCGCGTAAACTGGTGCGCAAACCGCTGGACCGGCAGACGGTCACATTGTCGGGGCGTCAGGCCCGCAGCGCCGCCGAGGCGCGCGAGCCGCTGGCATTGCGTCTGTCGACCAGGTCGGACCCCGAGGCGGGAGCGGCTGCATCTGAAGCCACACCGCGTCGCTACGTCCGTGCGGCGACCTTTGCCGATCCGGCGGCGGCGCGCGCTGCTGCGCGGGATCTGGCCCGCAGCACTGGCTTGCCGGTCCGTCTGGGCACGCTCACCCGCAAGGGCAAGACCTACAAAGTTGTTTTGGCAGGGCCTTTCACGGCCACTGGGGCAGGTGATGAAGCCCTGAACGCCGTGCGCGGCGCGGGGTATCCCAAGGCGCGGCTCAGCAAGTAAGCTCAGCAAGAAAGATGGGCGTTCAGGCTATGGGGCAGGGCGCATCTCTGCCCCGTTGCGTTGCTCCGTAACTTAACGGGTCAGCACAAGGGCGCGGTTCTGGATCTCGATCCGTGACCAGCGTTGCAGATAGCCCATGCCAAGCAGGGATTTATCCATTTCACCGGCGTTGACCCAGACCCGCACATCGCTGTCGGTGATCCCGCCTAGCGACATCTCATCCACCCAGAAAGAGGCGGTGCGCACTTCGCCATTGGCGGTCTGTGCGCGGCCCAGATAGGCCAGTTTGTCGGTGTCGATCCCGGCGCGCTCAGCGTCCGCGTGGCTCAGCACCACCTGACTGGCGCCGGTATCCACCAGGAAATTGACTGGCGTGCCGTTGACCGAGAGGGTCAGGTAGTAGTGACCATCCGGCGCCATTGGCACCTCCACCCGGCCTTGTTCGGTGATCACGCTTTGCTGTGGCATTACCGTGCTGCGGATATCGCCCCACAGACCATAGGCGGCGATCACCCCAAGGAAGATAAACGCCCAGACGGCGAGCATCTGCACCGTCTTGCCCAGAGACTGCCGGTTCTGCACGAAGACCCAGGATCCTACCGCCACCAGCAGCAGGACAAGATAAATCACCCGGGCATAGTCCATATCGGTCATCAGCGCGCCTCCTGCTTTCTGATGTAGGAAGTTCGCGCCGCGATACTAGCCTGCGGCAAAGCCAAAGGCGCGCAGACCGTCCAGAATGAACTGCACAGAAAGCGCCGCCAGTAGCATGCCCAGAAGTCGGGTCACCACATTGATCCCGGTCTTGCCCAGAAGCCGCTCCAGCACGCCGGAGACAAGGAACATCACCAGCATCAGAGAAAGCACCGCCAGAACGATGCTCATCACCAGGGCAAAGCCTTCGATGCCCGGTTTCTGACCAGCGAGCAGGATCACGGTTGCAATCGAGCCGGGGCCTGCGATCAGCGGGATGGAGATGGGAAAGACGGAGGGGTCCTCGACCTCGGTCGCTTCCTCGCCCTGATGTTCGCGGCGTTTGGTGCGCCGTTCGAACAGCATGTCGAGCGCAGTGAGAAACAGCAGCGCGCCACCTGCGACGCGGAAGGCGGGCATGGAGATGCCGACAAAGGCAAGAACCGCCTCTCCGAACAGGGTGAAAAGCGCGAGGATGAAGGTCGCGGTCAGCGACGCGCGAATGGCCACGCCGCGCCGCTCGGACGCACTCATGCCTTGTGTCAGCGCCAGAAAGATCGGGGTCAGGCCAATAGGATCAATAATCACGAAAAGCGTGACAAAAGAGGTGATCATAAAGGCCGTGTCGATCATAGGGCTTCGGCTTTTTCCAGTTTCTCCAGCGCCCGCATCCACAGCAGTTCGGCGCGGTCCAGCGCCTCGATGACTTCGGCGTGCTTGCCTTGCCAGACGCGGGCTTCGTCCTTCTTCTCTGCCTCGTAGAGTTCCGGGTCCGCCAGCTTGATGTCAAGCTTGTCCTTCATTGCGGTCAGTTTGCTGACGCGTTCCTCGGCTTTACGGGCCTCCGCGCGCAGCGCCAGCATGGCATCGCGCGTGGGGCGTTTCGGCTTTGGCTTGGCAGCGGCCGGTTTCGACGCCGGTTTGTCCTTTTCCAGCAGCAGCGACCGGTAAGAGGTCAGATCGCCCTCATAGGGCTTCACCGTACCTTGCGACACCAGCCACAGCCGGTCGGCCACAAGGCTCAGAAGGTGCATGTCGTGGCTGACAAGGATCACCGCCCCGGTATAGGCGGTCAGCGCCTCCACCAGAGCTTCGCGGCTTTCGATATCAAGGTGGTTGGTCGGTTCGTCGAGGATCAGCAGATGCGGCGCATCCAGCGTCGCCAGCAGCAGCGACAGGCGCGCCTTCTGTCCGCCCGAAAGGCGTCCGACCTCGGTATCCGCCTGCGCGGCGCCAAGACCGAAACCCGCAAGGCGCGCCCGCAGTTTCGCCTGACCTTCTTCGGGGCGCTCGCGCTGCAGGTGCTGCAGCGGGGTTTCCTCGATATAAAGCTCGTCGACCTGATGCTGGGCAAAGAAACCGATGCGCAGCTTGCTCGATTGCGTCATCTTTCCGGACATCGGTGCAAGACGGCCAGAGAGCATTTTCGACAGGGTCGATTTGCCTTCGCCGTTCTTGCCCAGCAGGGCAATCCGGTCGTCCTGATCGATGCGCAGGTCCAGCTTGCTGAGGATCACCCTGTCGCCATAGCCCACCGAAACGCCCTCGGTGGCGATGATCGGCGGCGACAGTTCTTCGGGCTCCGGGAAGGTGAAGACTGTGCGTGCCGCGTCTTCGGGCGCGCGAATGGTTTCCATCTTCTCCAGCATCTTCACGCGGCTTTGCGCCTGCTTGGCCTTGCTGGCCTTGGCCTTGAACCGGTCCACGAATGCCTGCAGGTGGGCCCGCTGCGCGTCTTGTTTCTTGGCGGCTGCGGCCTGATTGGCGCGGTTGGCGGCACGCTGGCGGGCGAACTGGTCGTAGTTGCCGCCGTAGTAGATGAGGCCGCGATCCTCCAGATGCAAGATCCCCCCGACCGAGCGGTTCAGAAGTTCGCGGTCGTGGCTGATGATGATGACCGTATGAGGGTATTTCACCAGATAGGCCTCAAGCCAGAGCGCGCCTTCGAGGTCGAGATAGTTGGTCGGCTCGTCGAGCAGCAGCAGATCGGGCTCAGAGAACAACACAGCGGCAAGCGCCACCCGCATACGCCAGCCGCCCGAGAAATCGGCGCAGGGGCGCTGTTGCGCCTCTTCGTCGAAGCCAAGCCCCTTGAGGATAGACGCGGCGCGGGCTTCGGCGGACCAGGCGTCGATATCGGCAAGCCGGGTCTGCACCTCGGCGATGCGATCAGGATCGGTTGTGGTTTCGGCTTCGGCCATCAGTTCGGCACGTTCGATGTCGGCGGCCAGAACCGTGTTGATCAGCGACACGTCCGAGGCAGGTGCCTCTTGTGCAATGCCGCCGATGCGCGCCCGGGACGGCAGCGAAATACTGCCGCCTTCCAGCGCCAGTTCGCCCTTGATCAGGCGGAAGAGGGTGGTCTTCCCGGTGCCGTTGCGCCCCACAAGACCAACCTTGTGGCCGGTGGGAATGGTGGCGCTGGCCCCGTCAAAAAGCGGGCGGCCTTCGACCGAATAGGTGATGTCCTGAATACGTAACATGGCCGCGCTCATAGCAGAGGGTATCGCGCCCGACCAGCGCCTTTGCACGCTGCGTCTCAACTGGGTATCAACTGGCCCATACCCAGAGCACGTGATAGCCAAGGCGGGAATTCGTCTTTCTCCCGTTCTACGTCCGGTGACTGCCATGCGAGCTGCGCAAACGGCCCCTCATATTGCCACGCTGATCTTTGGCACTGCCCTTTCGGTGCTGTCGCTCAACATGTTCCTGCCGTCGCTGGCACGGATCGGAGAGGATTTTCAGGCCGACTATGGTCTGGTGAACCTGTCCATCGCCG
This sequence comes from Phaeobacter sp. CC-HEC084, assembly GCF_059429255.1. Lineage (NCBI taxonomy): Bacteria > Pseudomonadati > Pseudomonadota > Alphaproteobacteria > Rhodobacterales > Roseobacteraceae > Phaeobacter > Phaeobacter sp. CC-HEC084. Next base: position 1,831,206 of record NZ_JCAIJQ010000002.1, on the reverse strand, counting down.
GTTACCTGGCGATTTCTGCGGTATTGCAGCTGGTTATGGGGCCTTTGTCGGACCGCTTCGGACGCCGTCCGGTGGTGCTGGTGTCGCTGCTGGTCTTTGCCCTTGCCTCAATCCGCTGTGCGCTGGCGCAATCGATCTGGGTGTTCCTTGGCTTTCGCTTGCTGCAAGGGGCCGTGGTGGCGGGGCAGGTGGTCTCCCGCGCTGCGATCCGAGACATGCACAGCGCCGAAGAGGCCGCCAGCAAGATGGGCTATGTCTCCATGGCGATGGCGCTGGCGCCGATGCTGGGGCCGATGCTGGGCGGTTTTCTCGAAATGGCCTTTGGCTGGCGGGCGGGATTCATCCTTTATACCGTGATGGGCCTTGCCATGCTGGCGCTGGCCTGGGGCGACTGGGGCGAGACAAACGACAACCGCTCGGCCACCTTTGGCGCCCAGATGCGCACCTATCCGGAGCTATTGGCCTCGCGCCGGTTCTGGGGGTACAGCCTTTGTGTGGCCTTTTCGGTCGGCGGGTTCTTCTCTTTCATCACCGGGGCGCCGCTGGTGGCAGCGGCCTGGTTCGACCTCAGCCCTGCCATGGTGGGGCTGGGCATCGGCATCATCACCAGCGGTTTCATGGTGGGCAATTTCATCACCGGACGGGTGGCGGGGCGGGTGTCGCTGCTGACACTGATCCTGATTGGCCGTATCAGCGCGACACTCGGCCCGCTTGGCGGATTGTTCCTGTTCGCGCTGGGGCAGGGCTCGGTTCCGGTGTTTTTCGGCGCCGCGATCTGCGTCGGATTTGGCAACGGTTTGACCATCGCCAATGCCAGCGCCGGGCTGATGTCGGTGCGCCCGCATCTGGCGGGCAGCGCCTCGGGGCTGTCGGGGGCCTTGTCGGTGGCGCTGGGGGCGGTTCTGACCTCGCTGACCGGTGCTCTGGTGGCGCCTGAAAACGCGCCCTTCATGGTGCTGGGGATCATCCTGTGCGCCAGTATCCTGGCGCTGGCCTCGGCGCTGTATGTGCGCTGGGTCGATATACGCGAACCTTTGCCCGAAGCGGGCTGATCGCAGGCCGTGTTGACAGCGTGGATTTGAGCGCCAGGGAGCAACTCAGCCCTTCCCAAGCGAGCGCAGGCATGTTACCCGGCGCGCGATATATCCGGCGCGGGGATTTGCCCCGGCCGAACACTAATGGAGAACGCCCGATGGCACTGGAACGCACCTTTTCGATCATCAAGCCCGATGCAACCCGCCGCAACCTGACCGGCGCAATCAACGCCAAATTCGAAGAAGCAGGTCTGCGCATCGTCGCGCAAAAGCGCATCCACCTGACCAAGGAACAGGCCGGCAAGTTCTACGAAGTGCACGCCGAGCGTCCCTTCTATGACGAACTGTGCGAATTCATGTCCTCCGAGCCGATCGTGTGTCAGGTTCTGGAAGGTGAAAACGCCATCGCGAAAAACCGCGAAATCATGGGCGCCACCAACCCGGCAGACGCCGCTCCCGGCACCATCCGCGCCGAGTTCGCGGAATCGGTTGGCGAAAACTCGGTTCACGGCTCCGACGCGCCGGAAACCGCAGCGGTTGAAATCGCATACTTCTTCTCCGGTCTGGAACTGGTCGGCTAAGCCTGCCTTTCCGTGACCCGGATTTCAGGGCCGCCTCGGGACACCGGGGCGGCCTTTTTCGTTTGTCCGTTTCCTTCGGCAGGGGGGGGAGGAGCGCTTATCCCCGGCGGGGAATGACGCCGATGGCGTCGAGCTCGCGCTCTAGCCGGGACAGACCGGCGGCCTCGCTCTTGGCCGTAGTGTTTTCCGCCTTGATCTGGTCGAACCGCTTGCGCAGGGCCTTTTTCTCTTCGCCCTTGCAGTCGTTCCACGGGCGCCCCTGAAGCCCCATCACCAGCACATAGTACCCGATGAAATGAGGGCGACTGCCCGCCTGCAGCAGCCGCGCATAGGCCGCATCCGCGCCAAGCTCGCGCAGCTCCTCGGCGGAGTGGATGCCTGCACGGGCAAAGGACTCTTCCGAGGCCGGGCCAAGGTTGCGGATGGATGAGATAGGCGTGGACATAGGGCGAACATATCCGGGGCGTCCGGGGCTGTCACGCTGGTTTCGCAGCGGAATTTTGCGCCGCAGCGATTGACAGTCTCAAAACGACAGCGGACGTTACGGCACGTTCTGGGAGGAGACGACGTGACACAACCGCAAACCGCACCCGACATTCTGAATTTTGATCTGGCAAACCCGCCCGAGGGCTTTGTGGAGGATCCGTTTCCCTTCTACGATGCCCTGCTGGCAGAGGCGCCCATTCTGCAGCAGCCCGATGGCTCGGTGCTGATCTGCCGCCATGCGGATCTGGACCGGATCTATCGGGACACCACGTCTTTCTCCTCGGATAAGAAGGCCGCCTTTGCGCCCAAGTTCGGCGAAGGTTCACCGCTCTTTGAACATCATACCACATCGCTGGTGTTTTCCGACCCGCCGCTGCACACACGCGTGCGCAAGATCATGACCTCGGCCCTGACGCCGCGTGCCATCGGGCGGATGGAGGCGGGGCTGGTTGAGACCGTCGATCATCTGCTGGATGCCATGGAAGGGCGCGAGGAGGTAGATCTGATCGAGGATTTCGCCTCGACCATTCCGATCCAGATCATCGGCAACCTGCTGGACGTCCCGATGGAGGAACGCGGGCCGCTGCGTGACTGGTCGCTGGCGATCCTCGGGGCGCTTGAACCTGCGCTCAGCGAGGAAGAGCTGGAGCGCGGGCACAGGGCGGTGGAAGAGTTCAAGGACTACCTGACCGACCTTATTGCCCGGCGCCGGGCCCAGCCGGGCGATCCGGAAACCGACGTGCTGACCCGGCTGATCCGGGGTGAGGGCGCGGATGAGCAACTGAGCGAGATCGAGCTGATCCAGAACTGTATCTTCATCCTCAACGCGGGCCATGAGACCACAACCAACCTGATTGGCAATGGTCTGGCGCTCTTGAACGACCACCCGGACCAGCGCGCGCGGCTGCAGGCGGATCCGGAGCTGATCAAACCGGCGGTGGAGGAGATGTTGCGGATGCGGTCCCCGAACCAGCTGGGCAACCGGGAAACCACGCGGATGGTGGAGATCGGCGGGCTTGAGATCCCGCGGGGCACCAACCTGCATCTGGTGATCGGCGCGGCCAACCGCGATCCGGAGGTGTTCGACCATCCTGAACGCTTCGACATCTCGCGCAAGCCGAACCGGCATCTGGCCTTTGCCGGTGGCCCGCATGTCTGCGTCGGGCTGACCCTGGCACGGCTGGAAGGTAAGATCGCCATCGAACGCTTCCTGAGCCGCTTTCCGGATTATCATCTGCTGCCGGGACGGGTCTCTGGCGGTCGGATGCGGTTCCGGGGTTATGCCCATCTGCCTGCCTCCTTGGGCTGACCGCCGCCAGGCCTAGCGCTGCCCGCATGGGGTGCGCCTTTGCGCACGACCTATCCTTTTGGGCGCGCTGCGCAGCCCCATGGATAGGCGCTTTTTGTATGAAGTTTCTGTAAACCTGTCGGCATCAGTTTACTCCGGCGAGGGTTGTTATGATTTATCCAGTGGTGATGGCAGGGCAGGCAAATTCTGTGGTTCCGGCAGGGGAAGAGCGCGTTCCGGCGCATTTCTTCGCGGAAGCGATGATCGAAAGCCGGTTCCAATCGGTTATCCGCTGTCTGGATCATCCGATGTTTGCCGCTCCGACGGTGGTCACCTGCGAAGCCAATCAAGGTCTGGCAGCGCAGCAGATGTGCGCGGTGGGCGTAAAGGGCTCCCTGCTGGTCGAGCCGGGGCTGTCGAAATCCGCTGCGGCTCTCGCGGCCGTTGCGCTGCGGTTCCGCGATGCGCCGGATGCGCTGTTGCTGATCATGCCTGCCAGCCATTCCTGCGCCTCCGAAGGCCGTTTGCTTCAGACGCTGGAGGCGGCACTGCCTGCGGCCAAACAGGGCGGTATCGTGGCGGTGGCAACCCGTGATCACGGGCCTTATGGTCGTCTCAGAACCTTGTCGCGGCGCCGGGGACAGGAGCCGATGCAGGCGCTGTACAGCGCCGGAGTGGGGGGGGATGAGGCCGATCCTGATGTCCTGTGGAATTCCGGCATCTATCTGGTGCGGGCGGGCAGTCTCCTTGCAGCATTCAAACGCCATGCGCCGCGTATCCTTCATGCCACCAAGGCCGCCGTTGCCGGTATCGCGCAGACCGAGATCGTTCGGCGGCTTGTGCCCGATGCCTATGGCAAGGTGAAACAGGAAAGCTTTGAGGCTGCGATTCTGGGACGGGTGGAGATCGTCGACAGCGTGCAACTGGACCACAACCGGTCGATCTGGGAGGACTGGATCCAGGACATGGCGAATGAAAAGGCCGAAGCCGGTGCGGCCCGCCGACGTGCGAAACGGCAGAGGGCGGCCTGATCAAGAGCCCGCACGGCCGGAGAGGAGGAATGCCGCCTCTTGCCAAAGAACACCTGAATGCGACCGGTGCGGCGCAGTCTGCGGGCGTGGTTCAGAAAAGACCGGCTTCCTTGGCGGTCAGGGCAGCTTGGGTACGGTTCTTGGCGTCAAGCTTGCGGCAGAGGGTGCGCACATGCAGTTTAATGGTGACCTCTTGCAAGTCCAACTCGCGGGCGATTTCCTTGTTCGACTGGCCGCGGCAAAGGCCGTTCAGGACTTCCAGCTCCCGTGGGCTCAGCCGTTCGGCCAGGGGGTGCGTATTTGCGTTCTCTTCCGCGCGCATCAACTCGACCGGAGCATAGATTTCCCCCGCGCTCATGAAGCGGACCGCGTTCAAAAGCGACTGCGCGCCCATGGTCTTGGGAATGAACCCGATGGCCCCGGCATCGAGCGCCGCCCGGGCAGTATTGGCCGGAGCGCTGCCGGAGAGGATCGCAACGCCCTTGCCGCCATTGGCCGCAAGCGCCTCAGCCAGGCCATCCAGTCCCGTCATTCCGGGCATCTGGTAGTCCAGCAACACCAGGTCAAACGGGCCTTCCGCGGAAATCAGCTCCATCGCGCCCGGCAGATCGGTGGCAAGCAACACCTCTGCGCCCCCCTCGGATTTGAGGTAGGCGGAAATGGTCTCGCGAACCATGTCATGATCATCTGCCAAAAGAATACGCATAGAATTCCTAGAGTCTGTTAGCGACAGCGAAGGTCAATCAAAGTCGACACCTACACGACAAGGGTTTCATAAGTATCAATCCCCGGCTGGACGTGTCTTCCCTCTTGCAGACAATAGTGCCCCGGGCCGGTTTTCAATAAAACATTTAGAAAGATAACTGAATTAAGCTGGAGAAGGACAGCTGAAAAGGTTGGGTTTTAATAACCCATCCGGCAGGCGTCCTATCCTTTGGGATAGGCGCATATCCCGAGGCGTTGGTGCCAGAGGGGGCACAATCTGTCAGTGTCCGACGCGGTGAAATTGGGTATTTTCAAAAAGGAGTGTTGTGATGATCCGCTGGTTGAATGTTTTGGGCGCGCTGGTTCTGGCGCTGGGGGTGGGCCTGATGCTCGGGCTTGGGGCGTCGGCGCAGGCCGCCAGCGACGACACCGTGCTGCTGACGGTTCAGATCGAAGGGGATGATGCCTCGACGACGACCTTTACCCGCGATCAGCTAATGGCGCTGGGCCAGACCTCCTTTGAAACGGAAACCATCTGGACCTCTGGCACGCAGGCCTTCACCGGCGTATCGCTGAAGGATCTCATGGCCCATCTCGGGGTGACCTCCGGTGTCATGCAAGCGCGGGCGATTAACGATTACATGGTCGAGGTGCCTCTGTCCGATGCGATCGAAGGGGGGCCGATCATCGCCTATGAACGCAACGGCAAAACCATGTCGGTCCGCTCTAAGGGGCCTTTGTGGATCGTTTACCCTTACGATAGCAATCCCTCGTATAAAACCGAAGCGATCTACTCCAGAAGCATCTGACAGCTGGAGGGGATCAACGTCCAACGGTAAAGGTGTGGCCCGGTGACCAAAGAAACGGACTGGCGATTTCCACTAGCGTCGCGCTGGGTTCTGGTCGCGGCCTTGATCGTTCTGCCTTTGCTGGTGGTACAGTCCGTGCGCCTGGGTCAACAGGTTCTCCTCAGGCTCGAGGGCCTATCGACGGCCGCGACGGACAACATGCAATGGGTCATGTCGCAGGCCGAGGTCGAGCATCTTAAACTGGATGCAGCAGCCGGTGCAGCGCGGCAGGCAAAGGACCTGCCCCTGCTGCGCCGTCGCTTTGACATTTATTACAGCCGCATTGCGACCTTTCAGGAAAGCCCGCTGTTTCAGGAGCTGCGCGACAACGAGGCGGGCAGCAAGTTACTGTCCGATCTCAGTGCGCGGCTGGACCGTTTGGCTGATCTGATCGATGTCAGCGACGAGCAGTTGATTGAAAATATCTCTCAGGTCCGTTCGGAACTGAATCAGAACGGCGACAAGGTGCGTGAACTTGCCCTGTTCGGGGTGGTGATGCAGGTCGAGGGAACAGAGGCCAAGCGCCTACAGCTGTTCGATATCCTCTACCAGTTGGGTTGGGTCATTCTGGCGTTATTCGCGGCCATTGCGATCACCGCGCTAATGCTGGCGCAGATGTACCGGCGCGGGCGCCAGCTGGCCGAAGAGCGCAGCCGCGCCGCCGCGCAGATGGAGGCGATGATTTCCTCTTCTCTCGACGCCATTCTGGTGGTCGACACCGAAGGCCGTATTCAGGCGTTCAACGGCGCGGCCGAAACGATTTTTGGCTACAACAGCGCCGAAGTCATCGGGCAGAAGATGCAGGAGCTGATCATTCCGATGCACCTGCGCGAAGCGCATGCCCGGGGCATGGCGCGTTTCCTCAATACCGGCCAGACCAAGGTGATCGGCGCCGGCCGGGTCCAGCTTGAAGGGTTGCGCAAGTCCGGTGAAATTTTTCCGGTCGAACTCTCGGTCTCGCTCAGCCAGTCGGGGCAGGATATGGTCTTTGTCAGCTTCATGCGTGACATTTCGGACCGGATGCAGGCCGAAGAAGAGTTGCGCACCGCCCGCGATGATGCCCTTGCAGGTGAACGTGCCAAGGCCAATCTGCTCACCGTCATGAGCCACGAAATGCGCACCCCTCTGACCGGGGTGCTGGGGGCGATCGACCTTCTGGAAGACACCGATCCCTCGGGCGAACAGATGCGCTATCTCCAGGCAATGCGAGTGTCGGGGGAGCTTCTGTTGCATCATGTGAACGACGTGTTGCAGTTGTCGCGGCTCGAAGCAGGGGTGGACCCGGAAAAGATTCGTGTCTTCGACCTCAGGGAACTGGCCGAAGGTTTGATCGAAAGCCAGCAGGCCACCGCAAAGAGCCGGGGAATCGATCTGTCGCTGCATTGCAGCCTTGGCCCATCCTCGGTGGTGGCAGGGCGGCCCCGCGCCATTCAGCAAGCGCTTCTCAACCTGATCGCAAATGCCGTGAAATTCACCAATGAAGGCGCCGTTTCCGTCGATATCCAGCGCCTGCCGGAGACGGATGTGGTGGACTTCCATGTCGCCGATACCGGCCCCGGTATCCCGCAGGAGGATCTGCAGCGCATCTTTGAAGAGTTCACCATGCTCGATTCCAGCTATCGGCGCGGCAATGAGGGCACCGGGCTTGGCCTGGCGATCACCCGCCGCATCGTGCAGGCAATGGATGGTGAAATCACTTGCGAAAGCGAACTTGGCGAAGGCAGCCTGTTCTCGATGTCGCTGCCGCTGCCGGTGGCCAGCGCGCCCATGGTCAAGGCCGAGGCGCAATCGGATCAGGAACAGGAGACCAGTGCCGTCCTGATCGTCGAAGACAATGACATCAATCGCCTGCTCTTGGAGAAGATGCTGATCCAGCAGGGCCAACGGGTGACCACGGCCGCAGGCGGGCTGGAGGCGGTCAACTGTGCCGAAGCGGGCAGTTTCGATTTGATCCTGATGGATATCAGCATGCCAGAGGTGGACGGGATCGAGGCAATTCGCCGAATCCGCGCGCGGAAACTGGCGGAAGGCACCGACATCGTAGCCCTTACAGCGCATGCTGCCGCCGAAGATCATGCCCGCATTCTGGACGCGGGATTCGCCGAGGTCATCACCAAGCCGATCAGCAAACAGGAACTTGCCGATGTGATCGCTCGTCGGGCAGGGCGAACCCCTGTGCTGCCGGAGGTTAATCAGGACGAAAACATCGTGCAGTTCTTCGATGCGCTTGGCCCGGAACGCGCTCGCGGCTTCCTCGCGACGTATTGCGAGGACGTGGAGCGGCTGAAGGCAGCTTTGGCTGAGGCCGAGGAGCTGACGACAGAGCTGCGCCAAGAGGCACACCGCCTGGCGGGATCGGCAGCGGTCCTGGGCCTGACCCGGTTCCGCGAGCTGATGCTGGAGATCGAACACGCAGAAGGCTGCGACATCACCCAGACCGAACTGCTCGATGAGATCTGGTGCGAGGCCGAGAGCTTTCTGTCCGTCCATATGTGCGCCTGAAGTCGGCGCACCGCGGCACAGGCTCTCCGCGCTGTTGACCATCAACAGGGGAGGGGGGGCTGGCTACGGCGCCGAGCCGGACAACGTGGCAAGCCGGTCGGGCTTTTGGGCCGACTTGGTGCCGAAGACGCGTGGACAGAGGTCGGTTCCACAGGGGCCTATCAAGGTGACAGGGGGTGTCGGCGTGGAGACGAAAGAGGGCTTAAGACCAATATGTTAGGCAGAAAGCGCGCTCTGACTTTAGGGGCTGAAAAAAACTGCAGCTTGGAGAGAATTTTCTCTGGACGCGGCAGAGCGGAGATTCTATACCACGCCTCACATTCCGGCGTAGCTCAGCGGTAGAGCAGTTGACTGTTAATCAATTGGTCGTAGGTTCGATCCCTACCGCCGGAGCCATAAAAAGCCCTTAAGTCGCAAAGACTTAAGGGCTTTTTTGGTTTTCAGCGCAGGGGCAGATTTTCGTTTTAGGGGCAGTTTAGGGGCACAAAGTGTCAACAAGTCCCCACAACATGCAACATCACTCAGCAGGCCCGTTCACATCTTTTGTCGGCGAGCCCATCTCTAGGAGCGCAACCAAAGCGTCCTCGCCAGCCTTAAAGCCATGCTCATGGGCAAACTGCCAAAAGCGGCGCTTCGTTTCAGGACGCACACTGATGTTCAACTGCGCAGTCCTATCAGTTGATCGCAGGCTCCGGGCATCAAAGGACTTTACGAATGCGACGCCACGCGGCGTAAAGCCACTCTCAGCGGCAAGGCGTTGCGCTTCGCTCTCAGAGACCCGCTCACGAGCGGGCTTTGGTTTGCTTGCTGCGAGTTCATCCAAGGGATCGTGTATCACATCGGTGAATGTCTGGGGGCGTTGACGTGTCATGCTGCTACCTCCTGTTTTTCGTTCATTTTGATTGTGTTCGTGACTTCTCTTGTGAAAGCCTCTGCGTTTTCGATAGCTGCCTGCGGATTGGATACTTCGCTGCCAGCTAAGTCGTAGATGGAGCCACCTAACTGCATGATGGTTCGAAACGCAGCGCGTTCTGTCATCTCCACTTTGATCCGGTTGATACCACTCGCTTCGAGATCGCTGCTAATATGCGTGAGGTCTTTGGGCCTGATGGCGGCGCTCGTTCGCGTAAAGAACACCGCGTACGGGATATGACGGCGAAACGCTTTCTCTTCCCGCCGAATGAGGTTGATCACCCGACGAGATTGATCAGCGTCAAGTTGGCTTCCCTGCATCGGCACCAGGACCAGATCAGCCCGCCCAATAGCATAGGACATGGCGAGGTTGGCTGTTCCCTCCAGATCAACAACGACAAATGCACTCTGCTCGGCTGCGTCATCAATCGCGTCCATGATGCTGTCTTCTGTCACCTTAGGTAGCAGCGTTAAGTTGCGGGGCAGTCGTCCATCGCTGCGCCGCGCCCAGTCTGAGAGTGGCTGATTGGGGTCAGCGTCGATCAAGCTGACGCTGGCCTGGTGCTTTGCGAGGACCTGGGAAAGGACCAAAGCGGATGTCGATTTTCCAACACCACCTTTCGAATTGGCGAATACGATCACAGGCATATTCAAATCCTTTTTCTTTGATTTGAACATGAAAGCGTCACATCCGAAGGCAAAATCCGCCCGAAACACCCCTGATGCCATACAGCTAGCCACAGACTACGTTGCAAATATGCACTAACTAGTGCCTAGGCAGGCGTGACCTAGTCCGATCCTAGGCTTGCCCCCACAGTTCAAGCAGGTAAGATCAAGGCGTTTAGTGAACTTGATCTCTTCATACTCAAGGACACTAGCTCATGAAGGCTAGCTATGAGGACCTGCGGACCGTCAAGCAACTTGTTGAAGAAGCCCCGTTCCTGACAGAGCAAAAGCTCAGATGGTACATCTTCAATGCGGAGAGCAACGGGCTCGCTTCTGCGATCGTGAAAATCTCTAATCGGGTATATATCGATCGTAGGGCGTTTGAAAGTTGGGTGGAAAGCCAGCGTATGGCCCCATTGAACTGATTGTTTGTAATCCGTAGCAGCCGGAAAGGGCAGCCCCGCCATTTTGGCGGGGCTGTTTTTTGATTACTTTCCGATTGCAAGCCAATAAATATCTTCCTGCGCAGCCTGCCGGGAGTGATCGCTTGTGATTTCAAAACTCTTCAAACGAATATTTCTGATCGCAGTGCTATTGGTCCCACTTACGACATACTCGCGACCTATTGACGATTGAATATTAAAGACCCTTTCCCGAAAGGGTATGGGGTACTTCACTTTATGGTAAACTTGGTTTTGACCGTTGTGATTGAAGACTCCCCACTGAATAATAAGATCACCAACCATATGGTAGCCATTTTTCTTGAGAAGCTGATCATCAAAAGTTGCAAACGATGCATCGAGGCATCCCTGCTTATTAGATTTCTTCGATTGCGGAGCGTAAAACGCACCAATCGCGCTGCATCTAGATGTCGCATTGAGAACACTCTCCATCGCAGAGATGTCCGCCAGCGCGTCATTGAGAAGGCCGTTCATAGCATCTAGCTTCACGGTCATAGTATTATTGAAGCTTTCCAGTGAAACCCTAAGCGCACTGATCTGACGTGACAATTTCTCAGACGCGTTCACATTAACACACGCAATTAACGCGCATAGAAAAATAGCCAATTCCCAAAAAATACTCCGCAATACACCTTCCCCCTTCAAATAATTATATTTAGCACCTCAAGTATAGACAAATAGCATCCTGACAACGCCAATAATGTGGCACAATATAAATTGACAGCCCGCAATGCAATTTATTAATTTCCATAAATCCCTATAAGAAATTAATTAAAATGGAGCACCACGGGCAAAATGATCACAAAGACTGCAAAATTTTTTATTATCTCAATCTTGATTTCGCATCCAATAGTCCAAGCTAGCGCACAAGCGGAGGCATTAGACGTAAAAATAATGAGCTTGAGGAATTCCATGGAAAGTTACGCGGATAGCATCACTCCAAGAATTAAAACACTTGAAGAAAAGATATCCGACCTTGAAGAGCAGGAGCTTGAACGCCGCGCTTGTTTTAAAGCATCAGGAGAGCCCCAGATATACTGGCCGTCACATGGCAGCGCCAAAAAAAATGGTTGTGTCAGACAGAGCGATTTGAGCAAAGTGACCTGTAGTGGTCAGCTTGTGAATGGGAAAAATTCCTGTGCTGAGTGTCTTGTGAATGGTGGCATGCCTTATGCTGACCCCAATTCACCCGGAGAGTTTTTTTGCAAGTTCACAGGTAAAAAATCATGTCCCCCTGGCTTTACTGCCTATGCGGGATGGCGAAGCTATGCGTCACGCACATGCAGCGGTGGTGCCTATGGCACAAGTTGTTCGGTAGGAGGTGCGCCGTTTAATGATTACCGGTATGACAACCTTCCAATTTGTGTTTATCAGACTTGTCGCGATACAAATAAGGGATGCATAAGTCAAACCTGCTACCCATCCGTAAATAGCATAGGCTGTTATTGACACGCAAAATCACTTTCATGAAGCCAAGCAAAAAGCCGCCCTACCATAAATAGGGCGGCTTTTTCTCGAACATTTGTGTTCGATATCGACGCGATGATGTGACGACTTTGCCTCATCTTACATGATTTGGCGTTTACTTATAGTAGGCCACAAAACTCATTACCCACACAAGCAATTCTATGAATCAAAGTGGCCAGCCTCGGGGAGGCTGGCCGGGATTGCTCCTTCCCATTGGAAAACTGTGAAATGGGCAATCCCCCACATATTATCTAAATTAATTTTTTTCGCAAGAAAATTAGTGGTAATCTACATAAATAATTGTGGAATTTTTAAAAGGTGGGATTTTTTCTATGCGCAAACATTTAATTCTAAGCTATGCACTTTTGGTCGTTGCATTTTTAGTTGGCTTGGTTTCGCCTGCCTTTCCCCAAACGACGTTTACAGTCGAAAGCTCAGGACGTGGGCTTCAAAATGCGAAGATGGGTGCGCGCATGGAGCAATTGCACGGATTGCAACAAGACGTCTTGGATAGCCTTCAACCGCATGCATTTTCAGTCTTACCTGGATGCGGGGAAAGCGGCACGAAAATTTCATGGGATGCGGGCAGCGAAACATTCGCATGTATCCAAGAAGACGATCCGACAGTCGAGCTCTTCGCAAAGGAAGCACTTCCGAGCTGTGGATCAACAGAATTCCTGCAAGGGGATGGCAGAAGCCTGTATTGCGTAGACTCAACGGCGGTTGTCACCGGGGCTGAAATTGATCCAACGGTAGAAGACTTCGCTAAAGAGGAGCTTCCAGTTTGCGGCAGTAAACAAGCGCTGTCGGGCACTTCAAATGGACTGGTTTGCACGACCATTTCCGGCGAAGGCGTGGAAACAGACCCTACTGTCCAGAGCTTTGCGAAGTCTGTACTACCAACCTGTGGGGTTGGTCAGGTCCTGAAATCGAACGGTACATCACTTTCGTGCGTAACCGATACGTCAGGTGGTTTTTTGGAACTTGATCCACTCACGATGTCCTTTGCAAAGCGAGCTCTCCCTGTCTGCGCGTCAGATGAAGTGCTCAGTATTACTGACGGTGCTGGGCTAGAATTCGCCTGTGTAGACGCGGCGGTTGCCGCTGCTGGAGCTGCTGATGACTTGGGTAGCCATATCGCAACCCAAGATTTGAACATGGCGTCCTTCGGCATTGGTGATTTGAGAAACCCGTCGAATGCCCAAGATGCGGCCACAAAGTCATATGTGGATGCTGAAGTTGCGGCAGGTGTAGCGAGTGTTTCGGAAACCGACCCAACCGTCGAGGAATTCGCCAAGGCAGTCCTTCCAACATGTGCAGCTGATGAGCTTCTGAGTGGCGACGGTGCCACCTTGACCTGCGTGGATGCAGCGACAGCGGCAGCGGGCGCAGCTGATAACCTTGGGGACCATACAGCGACACAAGCCTTGAACATGGCTTCGTCCAGGATCATTGGCATGGATGACCCGGTCAATGCCCAGGATGCGGCGACCAAAGCATATGTGGACGCCGAAGTTGCAGCAGGCGTGGCGAGTGTTTCGGAAACTGACCCAACCGTAGAAGAGTTTGCCAAGGCCGTCCTACCAACATGTGCCGTAGACGAGCTCCTGAGCGGCGACGGTACCACCTTGACCTGCGTGGATGCAGCGACAGCGGCAGCGGGCGCAGCTGATAACCTTGGGGACCATACAGCGACACAAGCCTTGGATATGGCTTCGTCTAGGATCATCGGAATGGATGATCCGGTCAATGCTCAAGATGCGGCCACAAAGGCGTACGTGGATGCTGAAGTTGCCGCCGGGGTGGCGAGTGTTTCAGAAACCGATCCAACCGTGGAAGAATTCGCGAAAGCGGTCTTACCGACCTGTACAGCCGACCAACTCCTCAGTGGCGATGGCGCTAACCTGACCTGTGTAGATGCAGCCACAGCCGCAGCGGGTGCCGCAGATAACTTGGGAGACCATACTGCAACGCAGAATATCGACCTCAATGGAAATTGGCTTTCAGGCGATGGTGACAATGAGGGCATTTCAATTGACCCAAATGGAAATGTTGGAATTGGTGTTGTGTCGCCTTCCGCATCGGTGCATCTCGATGGATCATTCTTAATTGATGGCCCAATCGCTTTGGCCGGATACAGCCCAATAAATTTCGGAGGCTCAACGACTGGGCAATGGGGTCAGCTGAAGTTTTCTGGTTCCGGGTATGCAGGTTTATACACGAAATATGATCAACCAACATTTCTATCTCAAATGGCACAGATGAATCCGGAAGTAGCTCTTCCAGTAAAAACAGGTGTTGGGTATTCCAACCCCAATCAGGTAGAAACGCGGGCTCCTAGCAACGCAATATTCAGCGTCAATGGCAACGCACATGTATCAGAGACACTAGTCGTTGGGACTGAAGCTCCATCGAGCACATTGCATGTAGCGGGCGACATTCAGATTGGCTCTGAAGGTGTCGCCTGTGCAGCAAGCAAAGAAGGCGCAATTCGCTACAACTCGGGAATTATCGAGCTCTGCGACGGAACTTCCTGGACGGATGTCGCTGCCACCGGAGCCGACAACCTAGGGTCAGGACCCATTGATTTCCGTCCAGCGGCGTGATTCACGGTTCGAAAATCGAGCGGTAACATGTCTGATCTATTCTGGCTTACGGACGCGCAGATGGCGCGTCTTGAGCCCTTCTTTCCCAAGTCCCATGGCAAGCCACGCGTCGATGATCGACGTGTGTTGAGCGGTATTATCTTCATTAATCGCAATGGGTTGCGTTGGCGCGATGCCCCTGCGGCCTATGGCCCGCACAAGACGCTCTACAACCGCTGGAAGCGGTGGAGTGACAAGGGCATCTTCGCCCGGATGATGGTGGGTCTGGCTGCCGAACACGGCGAAGAGAAGACTGTGATGATCGATGCGACCTACCTCAAAGCACACCGGACAGCGACCAGTTTGGGCGTCAAAAAGGGGGGCGTGGACGCCTGATTGGTCGGACGAAGGGCGGCATGAATACCAAATTGCACGCCATTTGCGACAGCCAAGGACGCCCACTGAACCTGTTCGTGACCGCAGGACAGGTCAGCGATTACATCGGTGCCCGCGCCATGGTGAGCAGTTTGCCCAAGGTGGACTGGCTGCTTGGAGATCGTGGCTATGACGCTGATTGGTTTCGGGAAGCGTTGAAAGACAAAGGGATACGCGCCTGCATCCCTGGCCGAAAACAGCGGAAGAAAACGGTAAAGTACGACAAGCGTCGCTATAAACGCCGAAACCGGATCGAGATCATGTTCGGAAGGCTCAAGGATTGGCGACGTGTCGCAACCCGCTACGACAGGTGCCCAAAGGTCTTCCTGTCAGCCATCGCACTCGCAGCGCTCGTCATTTACTGGCTATGAGTCCTGACCCTAGGAGACCATATCGCGACACAAAATATTTCATTGAACGGAAATTACCTCAGCGGCGATGGTGACAGTGAAGGGATTCATATTGGCGCAAACGGCTATGTTGGGATTGGTGACACATCGTCACTTGTGCCTTTGCTAGTGAGAGATGCGGGGTACACCTTCTCCTCGAACTTTCAAGTCGTTGCAGCAGCTGTGGCTAATAAGCAAACATACGATGGCGTGTACTTGGGATACGATCCCGATACTCCGCTACGTGGTGTTGTAGGTTCAGGTGGCGGAGCATCCAGTCTAGGGTTATCAACCACCTCTGCCGCAGGCGTCTCCACACAGCATGTTGTGATTACCACGGATGGTAAAGTCGGTATTGGGACTGAAGGTCCATCGAGCACAATGCATGTAGCAGGAGACATTCAGCTTGGGTCTGAAGGTGTGGCCTGTGAGGCAAGCAAAGAAGGCGCAATTCGCTACACCTCTGGAATCATCGAACTCTGTGACGGAAGTTCCTGGACGGATATTGCGGCGACAGGTGCCGATAATTTAGGCAATCATACAGCAACGCAAGACTTGGATTTGGCAACGTTCGCCATCACTGCACTAAAAGACCCTGTAAACGCTCAAGACGCGGCCACCAAAAATTATGTAGATGAAGCTCTTTTAAGCGGCGCAGGAAACTCTGGTACGATCGATGGACTAAATAGCACACAGTTTGTCAGAAGCGATGTAAGCGATACAATCGTCGGACCGATAGGTGTGAATGTCGCACCTTCGAATGATGCCTTGGTAGATATCAAGGGCGGTGTACGAGTGAGAAGCGGCTTCGGAATGTCGATTGGCCACAACTTCCCACCGCCCGCGTCAGGAATTGACCTGTTAGGTGATTTGAAATTCAGAGAAAGCGCAACGATTTACACAGGCGGAGCCAATACAATCAACATTGGCGATGGGAATGACACTGTTCAAATTAAGGGAACGCACGCTATTGGAACCAATGTTGGCATATCTACATTATCTCCATCTTCTAGCCTTCACGTATTGGGGGATATCCAACTAAGCTCTGAGGGTGTCGCATGTGATACAATCAAAGTATCCGTCCGGCGTGACCGCCGTTGACATCAAGTTGGCTGCCAATTCCAGGGCGCAAGTTCGTCGATGCGGTTGATCTTGTGATCGGCGATGTGGGTTAGCACCCAAGTCAGCCAGGCTTCCGGATCGACGCGGTTCATGCGGGCTGTCTCGATGAGAGTGTAGGCAATCGCCGCGGCCTTGCCGCCGCCTTCGGACCCCATGAACAGATAATTCTTCCGCCCGAGAGTCAGCGGCCTGATTGACCGCTCGCAGATGTTGTTGTCCAATTCCAACTGGCCGTTTTCCAGATAGGCCCGTGCCTTGGGCATGCGGCTGAGCGCATACCGGATGGTCTCAGCCAGTTTGGTTTTCCCCGAGATTTTCGGCAGTTGGCTCTTTAGCCAGGCCTCCAGGTCGTCGAAGATGGGCTTGGCCCTGGTCTGTCGCAGGGCGACACGTTCTTCGGGCGGCTTGTACCGTGCATCTTTTTCGACGGCATAGAGCCTGGAGATCCGTTTGATGGTTTCCTTCGCGATGGTGGAGCCGTTTCGTTCAAAGACATCCACGAACTTGCGCCGCACATGCACCATGCAGGCTTGTTCGCTGGCCAAACCCTCGCCGAACAACCCGTTGAAGCCGGTGAACCCGTCGGCATGTACGGTGCCCTTGTACGCCGCGAGATGTGCGGCGGGATGTTTGCCTTTGCGATCCACGCTGAACTGGTACCACGCGCAGGGCGGGGCCTGGCCGCACCAAGGCCGCTCGTCCCGGACATAACTCCACATCCGCGCGGTCTGGGCTTTGCCCGTCTTGCCCCCGGTCTGCATCTTGACGGGGGTATCATCGGCGAAGAGCGCGGGCCCGGCCGCTACCAGCTTGCCGATGTGGTCGGCCAGAGGTGCCAAGAGTGCCGTCGATCGCCCAACCCAATCAGTCAGCGTCGACCGGTGAAGATTTACCTTCTCGCGGGCGTAAATTTCGGACTGCCGGTAGAGCGGCAGATGATCACAATACTTGCCGACCAACACATGCGCCAACAGACCGGGGCCAGCGCGCCCGCGCTCGATCGGGCGGCTCGGCAGCGGCGCTTGCACGAATGTCTCGCAGCATTTGCAGGCCATGCGCGGGCGCACGATTTCGCGGACCACGAACCGCCCCGGAATGTATTCCAGCTCTTGCGTCACATCCTCGCCAAGGGCCCGCAAGGGTCCGCCGCAGTCGGAACAGGTCTCGCCCGGGGATAGGACCTCGGACTGCCGCTCCAGGTGGTCGGGCAGCGGGGCACGGCTGTGCTTGCGCTTTCCCGCATCGACCTTCCCACCGCCCTGACTGGGTTCCTCCTGCTGGGCCGCAGCGGCTGTGGCGATCTCGGCGTCCTCGTGAAGGTCGAATGCCAGTTGATCCAAGCTTTCCGACTTGGCTCCGAACCGCGCCTTGCGATGACCGGCCAGCTGGTGTTCGAGCTGCTCAATCTTCAATGCCTGGGACTTGGCCAGATCGCGCAGCTGCGCCGCGAGGGCGCGGAGCTCATCGGGATCGGAAGGAAGGGATTGAGGCGTCTCCAGCATTGCTGGATTTATACCGGTTAGCCGCGCGCAAGTGAAGGTTATGATGTTGGATTCTATGGAAAGTTTCCAGTGGTAAGAGGGCGCCACGTCTTCTGCGGCATGCGCCAGTCAATGCCTTCCAGAAGCATCGACAATTGCGATGGGCTGAGACTAACCTTGCCGTCCTTGGCGGCAGGCCAGACGAAGCGCCCGCGCTCTAGGCGTTTCGAGAACAGGCATGCGCCTTGCGCGTCCCACCATATGATTTTCAACAGATCGCCCCGGCGACCGCGGAACACAAACAGGTGGCCGGAATACGGGTCCTCCTCAAGCGTCTTCTCGGCCTGCGCCGCAAGCGTATTGAACCCCCGTCGCATATCCGTGACCCCGGCAGCCAGCCAGACCCGCGTATTGCTCGGAACCGGGATCATGCCATCAGGCCCTTCACCAGCCCGAGAACCGCCGACAATGCCGTTGGCCCTTCCACCACGACCCGTCGCCCGTCCGAGAGCGTTATATCGACCCGCTGCGCGAGAACACGGGCATCTGTCGAACGCGATGTCCCGGCAAGGTCAGCTCGCGGGTCAGGCTCGGTGGCAAATTCGGTGATTTCAACCGGCAGGAAGAGATCGCCATCCCCGGGATCGCTGGAGATTTCGTGGTCGGCCGACGCGAAACGCGGATCCCTCAGCCATGTGAAGAGCAGGTTCGAATTCATCGCATAGCGACGTGCAACCTGCGCCACGGAAACGCCAGGCGCGCGCGCCTGCCCACAGATCCTGCGTTTCTCCTCGTCAGACCAGAACCGCTTCTTCTGCCCTTTCTTTCCCGCCATGGAGTGCCTCAAGATGTCCATTACCGATCATGGACATTATCGGTAGCAGACCGACACCGTCAGAGCAGTTTCAACGGACGCATACCAATCAAAGAAGGTGCCATCCGCTATAACAGTGGAATTATTGAGCTGTGTAACGGCTCGGCATGGATCGATATCGCATCTTCCGGAGCCGATAACCTCGGAGACCACAACGCCACACAAAACATTTCGTTAAATGGAAATTATCTCAGCGGCGATGGTGACAGTGAAGGTATTCACATTGGCGCAAACGGCCATGTTGGGATTGGCAATTCGCTGTCTCTTGCACCCCTTCTTGTCAGTGGTGAGGGATACTCACTATCAAACTTCCAAGTCGTTGCGGCAGCAGTGAGCGATACAACATCCTACGATGGTGTATACTTAGGCTATGATAGTACGAACACTCGTCGAGCCGTGATTGGTTCAGGCGGGGCATCGTCAAGCCTAGGATTCTCAACAACTGACGGGTCTAATATCCCTACACAGCATGTTGTGATTGCCGCTAATGGTAAGGTGGGTATTGGCACCGAAGACCCGTCAAAAACTCTCCACGTGGTTGGTCAAGCTGCCTTTGATGTCAGCGGGGCTGCGGGCGATGTCAGTGTCATTGCGCAGCGCCTTGCCAACAATGGTCTGACGATCCGTGATCAAGCAGATAATGATCGCACAGCGGTCAGGTTGCGCCTCAACACCAGCGGTAGTGGGCTAGCGAGCTTCTACGCTAGCAACGGTGATCTCAACACCGAAATTCGTTCAGACGGACGCAGCTTCTTTAAAGGTGGGAATGTTTACATCGGTTCCGACGATGGTGCCTCTACACTTCACGTTCATGGCGACATTCAACTAGGTTCTGACAGCTCAGTATGTACAGCATCTAAGAGCGGTGCGCTGCGCTACGACACTGGCGCGCTAACGATCTGCGATGGCTCTGTCTGGGGCGAAGTCGGCGGCTCTGACAACCTAGGGGATCACATCGCAACACAGGATATCGAGCTTGCGGGTCACGCTCTTACGATCAGTGGTCAGAACTTCCTAAGCGAAGGTACCGGTGTGAGCACGACCGTATTGGGTCTGGATGCACTGGCAGGCGGTGCGGACTCGACGGTCGTCGGCAAATTGGCTGGAACAAGTTCGACAGCGGCTTTCAGTCAATCAGCTTTTGGGGCCAAGGCCGGGTTTGGAAGCTCAGGCGCGCGTCAGTCTGTTTTTGGAATGATGGCAGGCGCTGAAAATACTGCAAACCAGCAGGCAGCATTTGGCAACTATTCTGGGTACCAAAACACCGGATTAGGTCAGTCCGCCGTGGGCTATGGAGCGGGTTCGCAAAATAGCAATTACCATCAAATCGCAATGGGATATTGGGCGGGGTCGCTGAATGCCGGTGCTCGCAACATTTCAATTGGCGCTTATGCCGGACGCGGAAACACAGGTGACAACGTTGTTGCCATTGGTTACCGAGCGGGTGTAGACAATACCCGCGCCAATCAATTCATTTTGAAACAAGACGGCGTTGGCAGTGGACCTATGATCCAGGGCGATTTCAGCACTGGTCATGTCGGTCTCGGTACGGCGTTTCCGTCGAGCACACTACATGTCATCGGAAACCTGCAACTCGGTGGTACAGTTGTTACATGTGATGCAGCGCGAGAGGGTAGCCTGCATTATGGATCGGGCAGCCTTGAGTTTTGTGATGGCTCGGCTTGGCTACCGATGGGCAGTGTGAACGAAATTAACGATCTCGCGGACGCAAGGTACGTCGGCCAAAGTGTCTATCTAGGGGAAAACTCAGGCGTTTCAGACCCAGGAACAACAGATCGTTTCAATGTTGGAACCGGGGTATTAAGCTTAAACACGAACACAACTGGACGGAACAATGTAGGCGTTGGATATAAAGCTCTTTGGAAGAATAATGGCAATTTCAATGTCGCAATAGGACACGAGGCGCTTCAACAAAACACGACTGGACCAGCAAATACGGCAGTTGGTGCGGGCGCGCTTAGGGTGCACACCACAGGTTTTTCCAACACAGCATTCGGCAGATACGCAATGGCCAACACTAGTACTGGCTATCAAAATACATCACTGGGGTCCGATGCTCTATATGCCAATACAAGCGGGCATTCTAACTCGGCGATAGGGAAGTCAGCCTTGAGTGGCAACACAACAGGTGAAAAAAACGTAGCCATGGGATTTTTGGCTGGTTACTATAATGAGTCCGGATTTCCGAATACTTCATCAAATCAATCCATATTTTTAGGCGCTGAAACGCGCTCAAATTCAACATCAGATGTTAATTCCACTGTGATCGGATTCGGCGCAATTGGCGCGGGAAGTAATTCCGTAGTTCTTGGTAATGACGACATCACCAAAACCCTACTCAAGGGCAGCGTCGGTGTTGCAGGCGTAACAACCCCCGCCTCAACCCTCCACGTTGGAGGCGACGTTCAAATCGCCTCAGACAGTACAGCATGTACGGCAGCGAAGAGTGGCGCGCTTCGATACGAAGCTGGATCGCTAAGTTTGTGCAATGGCACCGCGTGGGGCTCCGTTGGTGGTGGAACAGTCATCGCGATCAACGACCTTAGCGATGCTAAGTACGTCGGTCAAAGCCTATATTTCGGATCATTTTCAGGAGCGTCTGACTTTGGAAGTACACCTTTATATAATGTCGCAATAGGAACCGCTTCATTGGCCTTCAATAGTACAGGGGAGAAGAATGTCGCGAACGGTTATCAAGCACTATATTCAAATCAAAGTGGAAGCAATAATGTCGCAACTGGCTATCTGGCGCTGTTGGGAAATCAAGGTGGAAGCAACAATATTGCAACTGGTTACCAGGCGGGAGGATATCTCGCTGACGGCTCAAGCATCAACAGAAACTCCCAAAACAGTTTATTCATTGGTGCCCAAACGCGAGCGCTCGCAGCGAATGGTGCGAATGAAATCGTTATTGGGCATAGCGCAATTGGCGGGGGAAGTAATTCTGTTGTGCTTGGGAATGACGACATCACCAAAACCCTACTCAAGGGCAGCGTTGGCGTTGCAGGCGTAACGGCCCCAGCTTCTTCCCTCCACGTTGGAGGCGACATTCAGCTCGCGTCAGACAGCACAGCATGTACATCAGCAAAGAGCGGGGCACTCCGATACGAGGCAGGGTCTCTAAGTTTGTGTAACGGCACCTCTTGGGGCGCTGTTGGTGGTGAAGCGGTCATCGCGATTAACGACCTAACGGACGCCATTCATTCGGATACCAGCCTGTATCTGGGAAATGGCACCGGGGTAAGCGATGACCTAACCAACAATAATAATGTTGGGATTGGGTATCAGACGCTGAATTCCAACACTTCAGGTGGAACTAACATTGGTTTGGGCTACAAAGCACTATATTTCAATACCACTGGTAGCGGCAACATAGCTCAGGGATATCAGGCACTTTATTCCAACACAAGTGGAAGCAACAACATAGCAGAAGGCTTTCACTCGCTATTCGCGAACACAAGTGGAAGTTATAATATTTCTCTAGGAATGCGAGCCCTTTCCTCCAATATTGATGGAGATAGCAATATCTCCTTAGGCATTCAGTCCTTACAAAACAACACAAGTGGGAACAATAACATTGCCCACGGTCCAAATGCTTTGTATTCAAATACCACCGGTACAGATAATATTGCGCACGGCTACGACTCTCTTAAGTCCAATACTACCGGAAGCCACAACATAGCACTGGGCAATGGATCAGGCCGTGTGGCCGCGAATATGGTTACTTACAATAGAACTCCGAGCAAGAGTATTTTCTTGGGTTCATACAGCAAATCACTGGCAACTGATGGAACAAATGAGATTGTCATCGGCTATGGAGCTACCGGTGCCGGTTCTAACACTGTTGTACTTGGCAATGACAACATCACCAAAACCCTACTCAAGGGCAGCGTTGGCGTTGCAGGCGTAACAAGCCCTTCCTCATCCCTGCACATTGGAGGTGATATTCAACTCGCGTCAGACAGCACAGCATGTACATCAGCGAAGAGCGGGGCGCTTCGATACGCCGCTGGATCGCTAACTCTATGCAACGGAAGCTCTTGGGCCACAGTTGGTGGTTCTGACAATCTTGGCGACCACATCGCGACACAAAACATTTCGTTGAACGGAAATTATCTCAGCGGCGATGGTGACAGTGAAGGTATTCACATTGGCGCAAACGGCTATGTTGGGATTGGTGACGCATCATCACTGGTGCCTTTGCTAGTGAGAGATGGGGGATACACCTTCTCGAACTTCCAAGTCGTTACAGCGGCTGTCGCCAATAAACCAACCTATGACGGCGTTTACCTGGGATTTGATCCAAACACTCCTCTACGCGGCGTTGTAGGTTCAGGTGGCGGAGCATCCAGTCTAGGGTTATCAACCACCTCTGCCGCAGGAGTCTCTACACAGCATGTAGTGATTACCACAGATGGAAAGGTAGGGGTTGGTACTGATAACCCCGCTTCAACCCTACACGTCGCGGGCGGCGTACAAATTGGAAATGATACCGACGCCTGTACCGCAACCAAAGCTGGAACAATCCGCTATACAGGCGCAAGCCCGGACTGGGAATACTGTGACGGCAGTGCATGGTCGCCATTTGAAGGCGTCGCATCAGGTGGTGGTGGCGGCGACTTAACCGTTGTGGATCAGTCGAGTGATTTCACGATTAGTTCTAGCCACGCAAACTATCTCTTCCTCGTCAACGATAGCGCAACGGCGACCCTACCGAGCCTCTCATCGGTGAACGAAGGGTTCCGCGTATACATCAAGCGCAAGGCGTTTGGGAACGTAACCGTCGAAGCTTCGGGCAGCGATACGATTGAAGGCACAGCGAGCCGCCCAATCAGCTTCCAAGGCGGCGTCCTGGACTTGGTGGCAACTGCGTCTCAATGGGAAATGCTACGCGCTTCTGGAGCGGGCGGAGAGGCTTCTGAGTGCGTCGAAGGCAACATGGATTTCACCGCGCCGGGCGAGTCGAGCATATCGATCACGCAAAACATGGTCGATCACTGCATCTTCTCGATCAGTCTCAAAGGCGGTGGCGGAGGCAAGCGTATGTACAGCGGCCAACAGCGGTATGGTGGCGTAGGAGGTCGCGGCGGCGGTGTAGCATTTAACTTTGTACCATCCAGCACGGGAACACTCGGCATTTTCGTCGGTGGAGGCGCATCCGGGCCCAATGGCGGAGTGGGTGGCGGCGCAGGAGGCTGTGTTTACAGTAGTTATTACGGCGGTGGCGGCGGCGGCGCGTCAGCTGTGCGTTTCGGTACAACTATTCTCGCTATTGCTGGCGGCGGCGGCGGTGGAGGCGCAGGCGGAACCGGCGGAGACGGTGGAAGCGGCGGTGCACCGGGAGGACCTGGCGTAGGAGCTGCGGCTGCGCCTGGTGGTGGAAATAACCAGGGTGCCGATGCGCCAAATAACTACTCATATGGCGCGGGCGACGGTGGCTCGAATGGCGGGAGTGGCCTAAGTGCCCCTGGCACCCGTTCAAACGGAACAGGCGGTGTCGGTATCCCCCTCTTCAAAATCGCTGGTGGAGGTGGTGCCGGAGGATACTGTAGCTCCACAGGCACTGGTTATCATGGCGGTGCAGGTGGAGGCGGATATGGCGGTGGCGCTGGCGGCGGTGACGTCAACTCGGCGGCGAGTGGATCAGGTGGTGGTGGCTATCTGAATTCTGGCCTAAGCAACATCACCAACGCAATGTCTATTCTTGGGGCTGCCACTGAACAGGATGGTGAAGTTACGATTTCGTGGACTGGCCGATAGGCAATATAAATCAAAAAGAAAGACCGACAGTGGAGATAACAACAAAAGACAATGTAATAGTTGCAAGATATCTGGTGAAGATAAACGCCTTGTGCGAACAATTGCAGGAAATCTGCAAAGGTGGAAGCAAGTACCTCTTTAGTCAGAACTATCAAAAAGCCGACACTGCGGAAATTTTACTTTACCTTATTTTTGAAACCGCCCGCGATTTAAGAAAAACACAAAAAAATCTAGAGATTTTGCCCGCCATTCCCAAAATACAAGGACTGATGTCACAGCGCGCTGGGATGAGCAACGTAAAAGCAAGCGTCGCCATGTGGGACATAGTGCAGTTTGAAATACCAAAACTCATGGAATATTGCGAAAGTAAGGGCCAATCGGAAATCAGGGCCTCAACGGCGAAGCTTGCCAAACTGGCGATGTCTGTGACATTCACAATACTGACATTGTCCTCCCCTGGCGCGCATGCACAAGCGAGTGCGTCAACAAGTGGGCTCGCTGCCCAGATACAAAGTTTGCGTACGATGATGGAAAGTTTCTCTGATCATGCAAGTGGACGCATTTCCGAACTGGAGACAGCGGTTGGAAATCACGCGGAGCGAATTGAAGATTTAGAAGCGCTTCTTGAGCTCATTGCCGCACGACCAACTGGCAACACTTGTACAAGACCATGGTACTGGGACGGCAACAGATGCACTTTCGATGACGGTCATAATTGGTAACCGAAATTGGGAACATCTTATCCCTCGCCATCTGACCGCAAGTGGTTCGGCAGATAACCAACCATTAAATTCTGGAGATCGTGGAGCGCGAAACGCCTAGAGCGCGGGCAATATCAGCATTTGTCTGGCCTTGGCCACGCCACTGTCTGACAAGTGATTTCTGGTGCGATGTAAGGCTGGGCGGTCGCCCCAATCGTCTGCCAGCCCTCCTGGCGCGTTCCCGTCCCTCAGAAGTGCGCTCAGCGATTAATGAACGCTCAAACTCAGCAAGTCCCCCGAGAACAGTAAGGATCAGCTTTCCTGCTGGCGTTGTTGTGTCTGCCCATGCCTCTGACAGCGAGCGAAGGCGAGCGCCCTTGCTTTCGATCTGCGCTACAATGTCCAAAAGATCACGCGTGGACCTCGCCAGCCGATCAAGCCGGGTGACAACCAGTACATCTTCCTTATGCAACTTCGCTAAACAAGCGGTTAACTTGTCCCTGTCACGCTTTGAACCGCTTTCCTTCTCCTGATATATGAAATCGCAACCAGAAGATTCTAGCTTTTCAATTTGCACTTCGAGACTTTGCCCGGACGTAGAAACTCTTGCATATCCAATCATTACCATGTCCGAAATATATCAAATATACTTCGATACCGCACATAAATAGTGAATTGATATTGAGCTTAGTGTATTATGTACGGAAAAAGTATTGATCATGAGATTAGCAAGAGACCCTACATATTGCCCTCAGATATTTGCTGCGCTATTTTTCTGCATGACTCCTTTCGCATCGGTTGGTCAATGTAGCGATCCGGTTAGTGACAAGTGCATCTCCGCGACTGGCGTGGTCGATACTGCTTTTGGCGAAGATGATTTTGCTTCTGAAAAGCTATCAATAGAAGGCGTCTGCATCTACACCCAAGCAGATGGTGACAACCGCGCATTTATTCGAAACACGGGAGGTAGTAGTCAGCACAGTTCGCAGTCTGCGTATTTCGCCGTAGAAGATGGCCTCGGAAACGAAATACCTGTTGCAGTCGCAATACGCGCAAGCTCAAGCGGCACTTGGCGCGCGATTGACGCTGGTGATGGCTTTAAGGAAATCGTATTCGATGCTGGAAGCTATCCATCGGGACAGCAGGACTGTAACTTAAGTGGAGATACCCATTTTATACGGACAGTGATATTTCGCAGCGCCTTAGATGGCATGCCTGCTGGAATTTATAGTGGAACGATAGAGCTAGAACTGTCACCAGATTAAAAATGAAAGCCCTCCGGTAGGAGGGCTTTCTCGATTATACGTCTTCAGAAAGAAGAGTCTTGCTAATTTGATCCGAGCCTTTTTCAAGCTCCTCAATTACTGCGTCCAGATCATTGAGGATGTCTTCGAAAATTTTCAATTCTCGTTCAATTTCGGCAATTTCCGCGAGGAATTCCTCCTCGGTCATTCCTCCAATCATCGTGTCGTCTGCGTAAACCGACGAACCGACGAACAGGGAAAGGATAGAGACAACGGCGATATTCTTGATGAAGTTCATTGGATATTCTCCATAGACCCTATACACCGCTCCAACACAATGTTGGATGTGGAAAAAGGTAAAAAGATGTATAGGTATCATTTTATGGAGGCCAGCAAAAACTCTCCTCTAAAAAAACTGACATTACGAGCGTTTTTAAACGTTGATTATTGCACGCGACTTATGCACGCGCCAAGTAATTGATTTATGTCAATTAGATTAAGCGTGCGAAATTCTTGATTTTCGCACGCATATCTTCGCTGGACCATCCTAAAATTGATGCGCTTTATCCAAATTCTCAAACCCGATTGGAAAATTCGTGCTATTATGGGTGAATGAATTTTTTAGAATATTTTTTTGCTTCAGGCATTGCTCTTATCGTGGCCATACTTGTTTCTGGGTGTGTGGTATGTGAAAACATGTCTTCTGAATATTACGACGTAGTCCTTCCAGCATCTGTCCAGAGTGGAGTGTGGCTAGAAGATGAAAGTATCCGAGCTCATCAAGCTGTTATAGGGATAGATCGCGTCTTATTATGCCAAAAAACTGAGTGCCCTTCTGAGATCGCCAAGTAAATGGCGCTGTCTGATAATCAAAAGCGTGAAAAAACAACGATGTCCGCCTAGCTCCACCACCTACAATCTAAGTTATCCTTCCACAGAGCGGTATGATTTTTTATTGGATCATCTTCCAGAATCGCGCCTCCTTCCGGAAGCAAATAGCCGAGTAACCAGCCAAAAGTCGCGTCTCGATAGAGGTCTCCAGGTGAGTAGGCATTCGGCTGATAAAGGATTTGTGCAGTGCCGTCGATTACATTGGTTATCGTGTAGCAGGCAACCACGAACGATGAACAGAAGTACTGCTGCTGTGCGAAGTCATCGGCTGAGGTCACGCGACCGTAATTCTCTTTTATCTGGCTCATTAAGTTCTTAGTGTGTTCCGCTTTTGTGAGTGCGAATGCAACAACAGAAAAGTCGTATAGATTGCCCTTATCGACAACTTCGTCTACGAAATTTTTTAACAAAGTTTGCCTATCTAGGCCGAAACCCATTTGGGTTCTCAACACGGCTACGCACTTTGATTTTCGAATTGATGACTGAACGTCACACTTGCTGACGCCGTTCAGGGGGTTGGACTCCGCGACAAGTCCGTCCCCTATATATATCGAAGCGTGAGTGTAGGGACTGTCGGTCACGCTAGATATCGTCCAATGATGTGGTTTAGAGCGCTTGGAGACATACAACAATATGTCGCCTGGCAACAATTCTGATTGCTGAACCAGCAAACCCTCATTGCCTGAGGGCAGCTCTTGGTCATTGTGATTGAATTCATCTAGTTGATTTTTTGAATTGTCCATCTTGGCACTCCCGGTCAGCATTCTTGATCCCAAACTAAGAAACAGAACCAGTTTCAAATTAACTGAAAGATAGAATTTCTTAATATCCCCTCTACGTTCCGAGGCAGTAAACGATATCCTTCCCTATCAATGGCGTGGAATCCAATTTTAAAGCCGAGCGTGATTCCATCTTGCCCGGCAACAGATTGCACAGATGCGTTGTCAACTTGTATGCTTTGTATTTTTCCAAAACGCACATCATTATCATTCATTTTGATCGCGACAACGTCACCGTTTTGCATATGGCCCGAGTTAAACTGAATGCAGACAATTTCATTGTTATATACCGCAATGGGTTTCGAAAGTGGGATGCTTACGTGATCTAGACAGCAATACTGCACAAAGTTCATTTCCATGATGTCAGAGACAGCAATAACAAAGTTGTTAAGATCGGCAGCCCGTTCTCGAAGGATACCAACATCTTCGATGTTGTCGAGATCAACAACGCCGTGCGCGATCTGGTTACGCATTGAGACCAAGGCGTCAACCTTTGAAAAATTTCGCTTTATTGCCTCATAGTCACCTTGCTCCGGTTCAACTCCATATAAGTCTACATACCCCGCCTGGTATGATGTTATCCGGAGAAGAGAGGCTAAGTTCAGCGGGATGCCTATGTTGGATAGTAATATACGTATCCGTTCTACGCTAGCGTTGGCATTGCGAAGAGCAAAAGCACGATCATTGAGCATAAAATCTGGATTTTCTGAGATTGATGAACTCAATCGCGATATTGCACTTTGAAGTTCACCCTCTTCCACCCCATTCACTTTTCCTTCCTTGAGGCGACTCAAGTATTCGATCGAAAGATCAGAATGTTTACTCTTAATCGCGTCAGGGAGCTGTTCGAAGGTAGTACAGAGCTTCCTGGTCTCCACAACATATTCGCGTATCGCATCTTCTATAAAACGTTCTAGCGCGCCGTATAGGACGATTATTGCCTGAGAATGGACGAAGCGTCTGCGATTTGTTGAACTACCAACAATCGCCTTAGCATAGTCAACGAGCCCATGTGACGCGCCATCATCGTTCGAAAGGATGTGCTTGAGAAGATCACCTTCGCTCTCAACTGATGTCAAAAAGTTGAGTAGTCCATTCAGCTCTGCTTGAAATGTAAGATAAGCCTTCTTCATTTTTCAGAGACGAAGTTTTTGAAATACTCATATAGTTTCTCTTCACGCTCAATAAGCGCTGCGGGATTCACGTTTCTACCTTCGAACGTGCTATAGTTTTCTTTGTAAAAGTCGCTTAGCTTGTTTTTGATATCTTCCTGCTTTTCCAAAAGCTCGGCCTCACGGTCTAAGAGCAAGGAAAGCGCAAACATCATGGGGTCGTAAATCGTAGTGGTCGGGCTGTCCCTCCAGGCCCAGTTCTCGTCACCTAGCCGTGTTCTCTTGCGATACAGATAGAAAGCAGCGGTTCCAAGGAGCCGCTCCGTTAGGTCAATGGTCTTCTCAAACAGCTGCGCCAATTCGCTAAGCGTACTGTTTTCCAGTTGGTTTCCTTCGCGAAGGAAACGATCGAAATAGGCCCCTAAACTCTCTCCAGACTTTTGCAGGCGATGTTTCTGGCGGTAAGCGAAGAATCGCAGAACCAACTCAACGTCGGTCATTTCTCGAAATAGCTTATTTTCCACTCTTTCCTGAGACGGCTTGCCACCATTTGCTTCTTCATCGGTTGCTTCCGGAATACCCCACAAGCGGCAAAGGGATGAATTACGAGAAAGGCGGATACACAGCTGGTTCAGTGGACCGTCGAAGATCGCATTACGGGTTTCTTGTCCTTCAAGTTTTACCCCGCCGCTGTTGATGCGCTCAAAGACAAGCTGCTTCAATCGAAGCGCCTCTCCTTCATCCCTTGCAGTCTCTTTCAGCAAAATGACAGAAGACAAATAGCGCCGGTCAATTCCTTCACGGACTTTTTCCGGAAGAGTGCTATATTTTTTTCCGTTTAATTCCGACCATTCCGTCAAGGATTCAAGTGCAAAAGCATCGGAATAGAATTCATGAATGGCTGTTAGACGCTGCAAGCCATCCATTACTTCGTATTTCGAGTAGTCATATTCATAGAGAAATATTGGTGGGATCGGGACATTCATGATCAGCGATTCGATCAGTTTTGACTTTCGGTCAGCCGACCATCTATGCCTTCTTTGGTATTCCGGGCTTATCCGATACGATTTATCGGAGACAATCTTTGAAACATTTATAATAGGATATCGCGCTTGCTCCGTGACAATCCGGATTTCGCCCTTAATGTACTTTTCATTTGTTTCGGAGTCGGAGATTTCTTCCAGCGGAGCACCAGCATTAGCACCAAAGTCGATGCGCTCCCCTTCTAAGAGAATAGAGTCTCGGTCTTGGATCGCCTCAGTCGTCATAGTCTTCCTCCTGTGCATCCAATGCTAACGTAGCCTGGGCCTTTTCTCTCGAACGCTCAACAAGGGAAACCGGCTCAACCGGATCGCCTTCTAGGCGGTAGATTTTGAAGACGTGATCGCGGCCAGCATTCGGGTTCGGCACCAGTGTTGTGTTTATTTCATTGGTGCGGAGGTCAAACTGGTACGCAACCACCATTTGCTCAACCTCACGGCGTGTGAGCTCGGCGATTTCGACCATGTCATCATCCACTTGGGTACCTTCTGGGACAATCAAGGTGCGGCGATGAGCTGTTCCCTCAGCCAGTGCAAAGGGGGTTGGCGCGACATACATTTTGCGATCACGGACTAGGATGTCACCGTAACTGCCAAAACCTCGAAAGCTCCTGTTCTTATGCACGTAGGTATTGTCGGCGTTAAGGAAGCTTCCGTGGCAGATCACAAGATCAAGAACGGGATACCGGTTACCATCTGGGTCTTTGGGATAACGCCCGAAGACATAATAGACTTCACGGCCATTGTGCTCGCCGCACGGAACTTGGCTGTTACAGTCGTAGTCAGCTTCCCTGCCTGGGTAGGCCAGACCCTTTAACTCATATCCCTCGGTCTGTTTGACCATACGGAAGTCAGGGTAAGTGTTTCGACCCGGTTCATCGAAGTTTTCACCGATATCTTCCAATCGCGATTTAAACCAGTTTTGGAAATGAAACTCTTTGTCGTTTTTGCCTTCTCTTTCAATGAGCTTGCCGTCACGCATCGCTTGAACGCATTCTCGGAAAACCTTGGAAACAATGCTCATGCTTGCCTTACCTTTTCGTTTTTCTCATGCAGCGCCTCGATCAGGTTCTCGATATCCTGATCCGCCTCAACCAACATGTCATAAGACTTATCAAAACTGCTGTGGGAAGAAAGGGATTTAAGTAACTGCCCCATAACGATAATTCGAACATCGTTTCGACTAAGCTTCCGTCCGGTGCTGCGAAACCGAGCAATTTGGTTCCGTGCAAGGCGCTCCACATCTTCCCATGGGATAGTTTCATGATCCTTGGGTTCTACGTATCCTCGCTTCCGACAGACGACCACGATGTCAAGGTCAATAGGTTCCTTGGCCTGCTGCTTCGGCATGGCGACGGACATTTCAGCCTTTATCGGCTGAGATGCCGTGACTACAAGGCCCGCTTTGGACAACGCACGAAGCACTGAGCTCCAGCCTTCGGACCTGGAGTGATGGTAGGTGAAAGCAAGTATGCCGTCATCCTTCAAAACTCTCGCCGCTTCGGTCCAAACGCCTTGCAAGCGATCGGTAAAGTCGGCGACCGAAGAATTCTGAACTTCACGCTCTGAGCGCGTCGTTACGTTCTCTCTGTAGCCTTCTGCTCCGAGGATGTGGCGCTGCCATACGTGGAAAAAGTCAGCCAGCTGCGAGTAGTGCACGTTATCGAAAAACGGTGGATCAGTGATCACAGCATCGACCGAACCTGTATCAATATCGGTTTTACTAGAGTCCCCGCAAGACAGATAAAGGCGTTTACCTTTCTGAAAATCAGCAAAAGACGTTGTGATATCAAAGCCAATTGGTTCGCTCAGGCCATAAACCTTTGAGGTTGACTTCTTTCCATTGACTGAATCAACTTTAAGCTCAAAAGGGTCCTCAGCATACTCTAGGGCTCTCATGATCCGACCCTGGAACATTGTCATAAATGAGCCAGAGCTCTTATTTGTTCCCCACAGGTTTGCTTCAAGAGGCACCCTCTCGGGCTTTAGCACATGATGCGCGAACATGTGTCGAACTGCACCGGTACCCTCGCCCTTGTAGGAGGCGAACATGTTGTTGAACTCCAATGCTCCAGAGAACAGGCACGTGAACAGCTCTTTGATTGTTTGATCATCTATTTTCTGGATGCGCTCAGAAAGGATCGACAAGCAAAGCAGCTGACGATTGTTGAACATTTCATGCCAAGCACGATAATTGTAGCCGAGCGCCTGGTTGGTATTGTAGCCAGGTTCGATTGATACAATTGGAAATGGGTTTGTCCGCTCTTCTAATCGGTTCGATGCCTCATCATACAGAGCCTGATCAGTCTCCGAAGCCTCATGGTATTCTTTCGTTCCATCCGCAAGCAGAACGAGCTTGGCATACAGGCGATGCTTTGGCGGCTGATTACTTTCACGGATGGTTTTTGAAATCTGAAACTGGTGCTCGCAGGACGGACAAGTCGCTTTTTGCCCTTTAGCGTTACCCTGCTGCGGGTCAAATTGGCTCAAACAATGTCTGCAAGCGACTGTGGTGTCGTCGTAACGCACAACGTTTACGCCGCCGCAATCGGGGCATGTGGCGCGACATTCCGGATATTTCTTGGGGTATGCATGCCGCGCAAAAATCCGCGAACCAAAAAGGTCTACGCTTTCAGAACAATCAGGGCAAGATACCGTCTTCACCCAAAACCAATAGAGAACTGTCGCATTACGTCCGTCTGCTAGCTCGGTCTTGTAGTACGTTTGGATCGTAGCGGCAACGTCTGCGCTGATCCGCTCAAACTCAGCGAGTATCTCCTGCCGATCGTGAAATGCTAGAGCATTACGAACCAAAAAATGGGCGACGGGGTTGATGTCTCGCCCGACAGCACGTGCGCCAAGCTTGACCGCTTCACCAATTGTCGTTCCGCTTCCCATAAACGGATCAAATACCACTGCCTTTGGCAGCCTAAGAGGCTCGTAGAAAGCGTCAAAAACGTTTGTTCCGGACGGGCTAAGCGCACCGATTGTGATCGCCCGAAAGACTGACCCCAGACGCTGCGCCCACCATTTGTGAATATGATAGATTGGCCTGTTGATCTCCTTCCTCCAGCTTTCCCTCTCCGCGATGTCGCTGATCAATTCGAAGGGAAAGTTCTCGTCCTCCAGGGCGGTTGGCCCTGAGAATGGTAAGACTTCTACGGTCGTATGGGTATCATCGGAACACAACAGCTCCAACTGGGCTGGGGAGCGAAGTTTTGCTCGGGGCATGGCAGTCTTTCGGGTTGATCCGGAGTACAAGATTTTGTGCGTTGCGGAAGTAGCAACGCCGTTTCTGGCATTCTAGCCGTTGAAGGCCAGTTGTAAAAGGATCAATGCTTGGAAGCGGCGACTAACAGGAACGTCCAGTTCCACAGTCGGTGTCAAGTTGTTGAAGCAACCCAAACTCCTCCCTTATCCGGTCGGAAAGGTCGGCTTCCTCCAGCACCGAACCATCGCACAATCTAAGAAGGAACAAGTCATCGTGGCCCGCGACACCGGTGTCGATCGGAGCGTAGCCGGGGCGGCAGCTCCTGACGCGCACACCAAGCCGCCGGACAGCTTCGAATGCCCCCTTCTGCCTAGCGCCTTCCAGCACGTAGTTGGAACAGCTGAGTTTGAAGATGCAACGCTCCCTCAAAGACGTCGGAGCGACCCGCTGGTACAGCAAGATCGCCCAGATGATCAGATACTTCACTTGCGGAAGACAGCGACAGAGAAGGTCTTTTCGAAGGGGCTCGTTGCTCCGAAGCCGAAGCAGCCGTTCGAGCCAGGCACCACTGTGCTATGGTTCTCCAGGCCAACAAATTCCCAACCTGCCTTGGCTTCAGTCGATATCACGCTGTCCAAGCTGGCGGCGACGCCCGAAACTGGGTCCTTCCGATCGATCGCGGGTTCAAACGGCACACACTTGTAGTCCATTGAGTCTTCCTTCTTCTCTCGCTCAAGTGGCAGTCTTGCCGTTTGCTCAAGCCAGATCAACGCCAAAGCGCAAACGACCAACGATCTTTCGGCGTCTCGAAAATTTAATTTGCTGAAAGATATTGGGTATTACGAAAATGCCAGGGCCAAATTCGATGCAGTTGCTAAACTGCTGAAGCGTCATATGAAAAGAAACATCCTCTTGCATTCCAGAGAGCAGAAAAGCAAGAGGATAGGTATCATGAGGAAAACGACCTCAGCATCGTTTTCAGAAATGAAGCACGCCCTTACAGGCGCACAACTTTTCCAAAGCCCTTATAGCACAGACCAAAAAATTCGCAAAACAAAACCCTCCGCAGTGTCGGACGGAGGGCTTCTCTTCTTCAACAGAAAGAAAGGATATTCATATCACATTTCACTCTATTGAAAAACAAAATATCCTCCAAGAAAGCAATGACTGATTGCGATCATACAGAAAGCACTAAAGCGCAAAGCTCAAAATTTTACGCTCTAGCGTAAATTCTTAAATTTTACTCTACGGCGTAAAATGATAAATTTCGGCAACGCTTGAGGTTATAGCTCGCGCCCCTTTTCTTTATTCTTGCTGCGTTCATACAATAATTCGTAGTAGTCACGCACTGTCTCGTTGCGCTGCCCCTTCATTTCTCGGCGACGTTCGACATCAAGCGTCTCTTCCCACGCCTTGCCTAATTGCTCCTTTTCATCTTCAGTCAATTCAGATTGCCAAATATCTTGCTCGGAAAGCTGATTGACCGAGTTTTGACGTTCGCGCCAAAGCTCTAACCCACGCTTGCGCCGATTATCCCTATCACCAACATTGGCGATCGCCTCGTTATAACGACTTTCAGACTCTCCGAGGCGCGCATACAATTCCATTTCATCGTGCTGGGTTATCTCCCATTGATTACGGAGGCGCTCAATTTTGCGGTGAGCACGGGGCATGGATTTTGCCGCCTGATTTGCGTCCTTTCTGCCTTTCGATCGAAAGCCAAGGAATTTCCAGCCCTTTTTCTTACCTACAGCATCAAGATCGATTTCCTCAAAGCTCTCACCTGCTTTGAGACGACGATCGATCTCTGCCCAAGCCGCTCTGGGGTTACGGTAAAGCTGAGAACAGACATCCTCGAATTCACGGTTGGCAACGCCAATGTCGTCGGCAACTCTTTCTTTGATCCATTGTAACCGCCGGATGGCACGTCGATCTTTGGCGTGCCTTTGGGCTGCTTCTTTCGCCTGCTTCTCCTGGCCCCTGAAATAGGCGTATCGATTGGCCGCCAAAAGGGCGTGTTTGACCCGCCTTGCGGATTCTGCACGCTCCTTTGACTGTTGGCGATCAGCATCCTGGGTGAGTTCATCCAGGATAGACTCAGGCCGCTCAGAACCTGGCGGCTCCAGCTGATCCGCGACCTCACGGTCAATCTCCCTATCGATCTCGTATGCTTCCCAGGTCTCCTGGAAGCGGGCTTCCAGCCGATCTTGGCGGGCGTGTTTTCCGACCTTGGACAGGGTCATGAAATGCTCGCCGTCGGTGATGCGGAAGCCCTGGCCTGCGGGTTTCAGATGCAGGCCATGAGCCTCCAGTCTGGCTTCTAGCTCTGCCCAGCTGGTGGCTTCTTTGAAGTGGTTCGTGATGTCGGCGCGGATGCGGCGCATCTCTGTTTCGGACCACTTCGCGAGTGGCGTGTCCCCTTCACGGGTTGCCCTGAGCTTTTCTTCGCGTGATGCTTTTTTCTTCCGGGCAGGGTCCTTTTTGCCTTGGCGCAGTTCTTCCAGATCGGGCCTGTCTACGATCCGGAGCCCCAGCTCCTGCTCCTGGCGCTCAAGACTTTCCATGATCCGGTACACGTCACGCCACGGGTTCCAGACCCGTCCGGTCTCAGGGTGCACGGTGTTGACCACAAGATGGATATGAGGGCAGTCGCCATCGTCGTGCGCGACGATCAGGTACTGATGCTCTGAGAGGCCGAGGTCCGCGATTAGCGTGTCGGCCACCTGCATCTGTACCTCTTTCGGCGGCTGCTCCTCTGGTGGCCAACTGATGGGCAAGTGGTACACCGGCTTTTTCACGCCACGCGAAAGCTCACTCGTGGCGCGCATGATCCCTGCAACAACCTTGGGGTCGGTAGAAGGCATGTTACGGGCTTCGGACCACACAACGCGGTGGGGGTTGTCTTCGCCCTTTCTGCCGAAGTGCAGATACTGGAGGAGACCTTTGAACCCCTTCCCTTTGTATGGGTTGCCGATCATGGGCAGAACGGAATGAGCTTGGCCGTCAGGTCATTCAGAACAGAGAGTAGCTGGTCCTCGCTGACCGGCTCACCTGTGTTGGCCTGACGGGCGAGGCCGTTAAGTCTGGTACCCTCATGGGCTAGCAGGGTTATCGCCTCCTGTGCGATCTTGCGGTCGGCCTCACCAGAGGTCCACCACTTGAGCGCACCGGACACGCGCCTGAAAACATGTTCGATGTGGGACGCACCATGGATCTTTCCTTCCTGCGCGTGTCCCAAGAGCTGATTGAGGTTGTTGCCGACACGAGTCAACTGCCGGATGAGCTCGCCAGCCATCGCACCTGGTTTCTGCCGCAACGGCTTACCCAGGGCGAGGCTGCGGATGTATGCCGACATAGAAACGCCCGCACGTTCCGCGTTCGCGGAAATGCGGTCTCGCTCAGCTGGCGTCACCCAAAAGGTGACCTGAGCTGTGCGGCGTTTGTGGTCCGGTTTTGCGGAACCCTTAGGTCGTGCCATGCATCCAAGCCCTCTGCGGCGTTTGAGCAGACGAGGTGATTCCCTTGAGACGTAAGCGTTAGCGGGTCGAATGGGGATCATATATCCTGTACAGAATAGTTTTTTCTGTACAGATATACTTCCTCGCTCCTCAACAGAACGCTACCGACAAACCCAGCAATGTCAACTTATGGAGTTGGGCGATAGGTCTGGAATTTTCTTTCTGACACAGACGCTTAACAATAAGCTCCAACATCTGGCGATGATTGTCAATATATGGCAACATGCACCTGCACTGCGCTCCAAGTGCCAATAGGAAAATACGTCAGGAATTTGCTTTGTACGCTTGTTCATAAAGACGTGCGGGACCGGCAGTTCAACATTAGCTAAGGCTTCTCTTGACCCCAAAACTGGTCCCGCACCATCTTTCACAATACATCCTCAGTCACTGCCGCCCCGCAACACCGCTTTCTATTTTGTGCCATACATGGCCAGCTTAACGTGCAACTTTGCATCTTAACGACCCGTCAGGAATTCCTGCCCGTTGCATGAAACACCTAGGGTTCTGGGATTTCTTGGGTATGTCAGGAAACAACTATAGGTGGCATTTTGTGTGCGGCTATAAGAGGATGCGGGGATGGCCCCACTCGCTAGTCGCAGATACGATGTCTCGCCCAAGCCATCCCCGCACCAATACGGAAGCTCGTGACGACACGGGCAATCGGATCGAGGTTAGCACTCACCTAAACATGGATGCTCCACACTCCCGCTCGCTAACCTCGTCGTGGAGCGGCATAGGAGATGAACGCATGTCGTGGACAGAATTGACCTACAGTTCGACCGCCACCTACGGGGAACGCGTATTCGTGAACCTGCCCTGGCGCTCAAATGTAGAGAGGTCCAACAGGCTAAAGGCGTGGATCGCTCCAATGATCGGACATGAGGATGAGCCAGGTGCATGGAGGTTCTTCGCGAAATC
Source organism: Phaeobacter sp. CC-HEC084 (assembly GCF_059429255.1). NCBI lineage: Bacteria > Pseudomonadati > Pseudomonadota > Alphaproteobacteria > Rhodobacterales > Roseobacteraceae > Phaeobacter > Phaeobacter sp. CC-HEC084. Next base: position 1,793,144 of record NZ_JCAIJQ010000002.1, on the reverse strand, counting down.
CGGCAATATCGACCTCCCTGAAGCACAGGTGACAGACCTCCTTGCGGGCGTGTTTACGCTGTTGGCCGGTCACGGGTATACGCCAGAGACCATCAGTTTTTCGATGTTGGCGGCGCTTGCGCAACGCCCTCAGCATCACATTCCAGCTTTTCAGAGAGAGGCGGCCAAGCGGCATTTGGCTCGCCAACGCGGAGCAATGCCGCCGCTCACCCGCGATCCATCGCTGGCGTAAACTTTCCGAGGAAATCGGATGGTCAGGATGGTCGGAAATTTATGACCTGAACTTTTCGCCGTCTGCCATAAGAATTTGCATGCCCAAAAGGACAGATGCGCGGACGGAACAAAAAGTCTTCTCCTGCAAAGTAGGATACCAGCATCAACGTCGTGCTCGCGGCCTCCAACGAACTGCCATCGCGAGCCTATGGGGTGACAGCGGCAGGCCAAGTCCTGGCGTTGTCTGCCAAGCGAAGAGGAACTGCCCTTAATCGGGGCAGTTCTCTTTTTTTCCGCTAAGCGCCCTCTTCAGGGTTCGCACATGGACGCCAAAGTCGTCAGCAAGCTGGTCAACCGTTGCCTTGCCAGAGGCGAGCATCGCTTTGGCTTCAGCGACCTGCGCAGGCGACAAGGAAGGTGGGCGGCCGATCTGCTTGCCCGCTTTCTTAGCAACCTTCATACCGGCGCGCGTGCGCTCGCTGATGAGCGACCGCTCAAACTCGGCCAGTGCCCCCATCATATGGAAGACGAGCCTGCCGCCGGGGGAGTCCGTGTCGATTGCTTCATTCAGAGACATGAAGTGCGCATCTTTGGCCGCCACAAGATTGATCAACTCAATCAGCCGGATCAGGGAACGGCCCAACCGATCTAGCCGCCAAACAACCAGTACATCACCAGCCTTCAGTGCGCCCATCGCTTTGGACAGACCTTCCCGCTCCGCTGCGGCACCGGACACGCCAAGGTCCTTGAAAATCCTCTCGCAACCTGCCGCTTTCAGCGCATCCAGTTGAAGCTCAAGATTTTGCTCAACGGTGGACACACGCGCATAGCCAATACGCATTTCTTCGCTTTCGTAAATTTTGTGATTCTTGTCGGATTTCGCGCCTACAACGCTTGACAGAAGGGGTCCCTTCTGTCCGAGCATGAAAGACTGCATCTCCAATCCTGAAGTTGTCGGATTTGTCACGATTTGATTGCGGAGATTATCCGCACATCCTGTTTGACAAAACGGACCCCTTCTTGTGCCAAGGATATCACAAATCCAAAACTGCGTGAAAAAATCTCCGTCCTCTTCCAGCGCGTGGAGGCCATCATGGAAGCTCTCAATATCATCCTTTTTCTTGGTGCCATTCTTGGCACCATCGCGGTCATAATGAATCAAGCTAAAAAGGCGCGTGATCTTTTTGGGTTTGGTCTGGTCATGAATTGGACGTTCGTTTTAGTTGTTCTGAGCTTGGGGACGCTGTTCTTCGGTTTTCTGGAATACAGCACTGCGACTGACGCTCGGTATTCGAGTGGCTCCATTGAGAATGGAGTGGTCTTGTTTGCCACCAGCGCAATTACTGCGGCAGGTGCAGGATTTCTCAATGTGAAACGATCCACCGTACGTTTCGGAGTTTGGTTTACATTTCTTCAGGTTATTGCAGCGATTGGAATTATCGTCCCGCTGATCATGATCTTCAGCTACTTCCGCTCAAAAAGCATCATGCCGCAAATGTTTCGCTAAAAGAACCTGCGCCCGAAACATTCGAAGGGATATCGGGCGCGTGTCAAATTTTCCCTCTAAAGCGCGACTATTGCGTCTCTCTCTCACTCTATCCGTAGGAAAACCCACCCATGAAAACGCTAAAGGCTATGGCCATTTCCGTACTTGGATGTACCGTGCTCAGCCTCCCGGTTCCCGCTTTTGCGGAGGTTCAGACATTTACCCTTGAAGCTACAGGCTATGTGACGAAAGACTTAATGGATACTCGGTGGTATCGCATCGGCTCCCCAACCAAATACGAGGTCTTTCTCAATATTGACCCCGCCACGCCAGTTGCCAGCTTGATCAATCAAACCAATCAGTCGATCGCAAAGAACGTCCGCCTAACAATGGGCGGAAAGCGAATGGCCGTTGTTTCTGGCACTTTTAGCCTTCAGGTTCACCCTGCATTTGGTGACACAATTTCGATCGATGTGCAGCCTGACGCGGCCCAGAGGCAGTATTTTGGAAAATATCCTGTCAAACAGCTCAATTTGGTCCTCAAGTTCCCCAAAGGGCATTTTGATCAGTTCAACACGCTCGGAGAGCTCTTGCCGACGCTGAAAGACTTTGGGGACGCCGAAAGTTTAATGCGGGCTTATCTGGGCAAAACGCAGCCCGAAGTCGCTTATACAGCGGCGCTGGACATGCTCACGGTATTGGGTCCAGATGGCAAGGAGGTCGCGCAAGGCAATGGGCAGATCGGTACCAAGCTAACGGCCTACCATGCCCAAGGATGGGAGGAAAACCCATCGGCCTATCGGGCGGAACTTTTGCAAGTGGTCGATTGCGAGCATATCGATTTCAAGAGCATGGAGCCCGTCAGCAGACTTGAGCTGAAAGGCTACCCCAGCGGCATGTGGACCGAGTATTTCATCAAGCGCAGCCGTGACGGCAAGGATGTCGCCGTCTATTGGCAAGATAATCGGTCCAAGTCGCACTTCTGCGCCTTCACGACGGTTGTCAGGAAATAGCGAAAACTTGGCACCCGTGCCTTTGCCACAGTCCTGCCGTTCAAGATACGCACCGCAGGTGCGGGCGCTCGCGCCCGCACTCCGGAACAAAATGACATTTAAGCTTGTCTATAGTCTCGACTGAAACGGAAGTTCCGGCCAAGATGATGGAAAAGCCGGATAATCCTTCGGCTGCCTCACAACCGGAGCGCCGCAGGACCATTGCAAGACCCTCGATCATTGCCTTCGAAACTGCTCTACTGGCTGTCGCGTGACTATCGATCGTGGCGGGACCGGATGTGGCATGAGCAGCACGGTTCGCCTCCGCCCTGGACGGCCACGGGCCAGCGCTATTATGAGGCGGCGGCTGAGAGAGCGCGGCTGATCCAAAACCCACCTACGATCCACGGCGATGCCCATTTTATGAGGACAGACGACCTGATGGAAATCGAACGCCGCGCTTATGCTGAGCGCGAAGCGATGAACGGGCCGGGAAACCCGTTCTTCTTGCTCGGGGATGGCATCGACGTCGAAAAGCGGGAGATCGGTGGCGCGGTTGCATCTTTTGCGCCGGGGCACCTTCTGACCATCGCGGCGACGCGGGCGGGAAAAGGCACGAGCCATATCGTGCCGAACCTGCTCATGTATGCCGGTTCTACCGTGGTGATCGATCCAAAAGGCGAAAACTATGCTTTGACCCATGAAAGGCGGCGGGAGTTTGGCCGCGTGGTTCGGATCGACCCGTTCCAGGTGACGAAGGAGATTGATCCGGTGTCACCTTACGCCGGTTATAATCCGATGGAGTTCATTGAGGGCGAAGGGGATGCGCGGCGGCTCGCCTCGGTCTTACTGGGCGATGCCCCGAAAGGGGATGGCCAGTTCTGGCATGACGAGGCGCTGAACCTCCTGTCGGCGGTTATCCTCGCCTGCGTTCTGATGGGCCGTGATCAGCTGGGTGACGCGCGCGATCTTCTGACGGCTTCGAACGCAGAAAAGCGCGACGGCCCGTCTGACCTGATGAAGGGTTTGGTGGCCCTTGCTGAACGCACCGATGAGCCCGGACCAAAGCGTCGGATTAAAAGTTTTATCGGCTATGAAACCAAGATGCAGTCGAGCATCTTGGCCAGCATCAATGCCAAGATGAGTATCTGGGATACGCCGGAAATAGCGAAGGCGGTCAGCCAAACAGACGTACCGTTTAGTGATCTAAAACGGGACATAGTAACGGTGTATGTTGTCCTGCCCTTCGATAAATTGGGCGACTATGGCGCGTTCTTACGTCTTATAATCGGACAGTTTTATCAGGCAATGATCAAGGGCGGCAAAGCCGAAGGCGTGCCGGTCGCCTGCCTGATCGATGAATTCCCGGCGCTTGGGGCGATGAAAGAGCTGGTACGAGCGCTGGCGGAAATCGCGGGTTATGGCGTGCGGTTTTGGCTGTTTGCTCAGAACATTTCGCAACTGAAATCCTTATATCCAGACGATTGGAACGTGATCCTGTCCCAATGCAGTACGGTGAATGTTTTCGGTGTGACCGATTTTGAGACAGTGGACTGGCTACAGAAGACCTTGGGCCAGAAGACGACAGCAATCGGCGTGCCCGGTGTCAACATTGGTGGAAGCGGGCGCGATGCAACGGGTTCCCTTCAGGTCAATGGCGGTGCTAGCCACGGGGTGCAGCTAACCGGTGCGCCCCTGATGACGCCTGGAGAGATCATGGAGCTCTTGGGGGTCGGCCAGCCTTTTCAGCTGATACTGCTATCCGGCAAGCGACCGATCGCCGCGCAACGTCTGGAGTTCCACCAGGACGAAAACCTTTCTAGGATGGCCGGTTCGACGGAACCGGAGCCGCTGGCGCGGCCCAATGACTTGCGAGGCACAGAGTATTGGAGAGGTGTTCCCAAGGGGCACAACTATGGGATCAGGGATGCCAATGAAGACACTTGAAGAGCGCGAAAGCCCATTTGAATACTCGGTCAGTGATAGACCGCGTACGATGACTGCGCCTTGGCTGTTCCAATATGACGGGCAGCCGATGGAGATAAAAATACCAGCTGGGGCTAAGGCGATTTTCGATAAGAGGCGGCAAATTGTGCACGTCCATGACAACGCTGCTGGGCTTTCCATCACAGCAACGCCGCAGGTCTTCGTGCGGTTGGACTATGCTCAAGACTTTCATGACATCGAGTATATCGATTTACAAAGCCCGCACCTGCGGCTCGGCGGCATGTATTTCAACGATGGTGGGCTTGGCTTCGACGACAATAAAGTTTTCGACTTTTCAAATACGCTGATGTTCCAATCGGTCTGCCGTCTCCTGAATTCGCCTATTTTCAATCCTTGGAGAGGCTATCCGGTGCTGAGAGAAAGCAAGTGCTATTATCTCGGAAACTTTGAAACGGGCGATCTTTGGGTGCATCCCGAAAGCTTGAAGGAGGAACCTGAGGCGAAAGTTGATGAAACGCGGGGGTTTCTGATCAAGTTCATGTTCAGAACAGAAGTGCCAGTACCGGGCTGGGATAGGTTTGAGAAAAAGGACGTAGAAATCCAGCCTGGTCTTTATAGTGCTGAAGTCAGCAAATCCGACTGGCAAACAGGCGCGCCGGTTACGGTGAAGGCGACGGGTGCAGAGGACGGGCTGATGGAATTCTATGAGGTTTTCATCCCGTTTAACGAACTGGACAATCGCCGTCAGGCTGGTCGCGTTGAAATAGCGCACGCACTTTATCGGACGAAATTTGACCCTCGCCAGCATACCGACCTAGCGCTGAAGGCGGTGATGCCCGCCCCGAAGGGGCTGTTCGGAAAACTGTTCGGCTAACGCCCCCGTCAGTGACGCGCGGATTAAATTACCGGCACTTGCCATAAATCAATACTCACCAGCGTGGGAACTGTACGTCAGTTCCCGCCTGGGAACCTGACTTACCGTTTTCACGCGTCCTGTAACGGGCGCGCAGCGCCCTCTTTCCTTTGAAAGGGGAATATCATGTTTCATCTTGAGTATTTCGACTTCGGTCGTAAGCGCCGCGCGATCGCCCTCGTAGATGTTGTTTTCTGTTTCTTTGAGAAGGAGCCGTCCAGATAAGGAGGGTTCTTATGGATGATATAGTACAAAATTACGTAACTTGTCACAGTGCCGAAGAAGGATATGGCGGACGTATCGATGTTGTGACTGGTCCAACTGGTCGGCGTCGGTGGCCGGAACATGTGAAGGCAGAGCTTGTTCTGGAGAGTTACCGTGATGGCGTTTCGGTTGCAGATGTCGCCCGCAAGCATGGTATCTCCGCGCCCCAGCTTCATTCCTGGCGTCGCGCTGCCCGTGAGGGGGTTTTGGCGATGCCTGATGACGACATCCTTGGCTTGGTGCCTGTTGTCGTTGAAGGGCATGACAGCGACAGTCCTGTCGCCCCTGTGAACGCGAGCGACAGCATTGTTCTGGAGATCGCGGACGTGCGGATCTTGGTGCCAGCAGAATTTGCTCCCGACCATCTTGGGCAGGTTCTTTCTGCCATCAGGGCATCCACATGATCCTGCCAGGAGGGGCGTACCATGTGTATCTGGCAACGCGGCCGATCGACTTCCGGAAGGGGCACGCGGGTTTATCGCTGGTGGTCCAAACGGTTCTGGGGCGTGATCCGTACAGCGGAGCGATTTTTGTTTTTAGATCGAAGCGCAGCGACAGGATCAAGGTTCTGGTTTGGGATCAGACAGGTCTGGTACTGGTTTACAAACATCTGGAAGGGGGCAAATTCCAGTGGCCCCGGCCGGCTGACGGTGTGATCAGGCTGACGCCCGCGCAGTTCGCGGCCCTGTTTGAAGGGTTGGACTGGAAGGCGGTGCGTGCAGAGCGTCGCCGTCAACCCAAGTGCGCTGGATAACATGCGGCGGGGTGACTCATGAGGGCGAATTCTGCAGCGCAAGCGGGCATGGCAGTGTATAATAGGCCATGCCTGCCTCAAGCCAAATCAGCCCTGAATACGTTGCCGATCTCGAGCAGCGATTGGCCCGTGCAGAGGCGGCCAACGCGGCTCTGACCGAGGCCAACGCACGGCTGGAACGGCTTTTGTTCCAGTCCAGGCACGCGCGGTTTGGCTCAAGCTCGGAAAAGGGTGATCCGGATCAGCGTAATCTCTTTGCGGAAGATATCGAGATCGCGGAAGGGCAGTTGGCGGCCGCGGGTGAGGCCGCCGATAAAGCGCTCGGCAAGGCGTCCCGGCACGCGTCTTCCACAAACCGGAATAAAGGGCGGCTGCCGGAGCATCTGGAACGTGTCGAAGAGGTCATCGAACCCGCGAGCACGTCCTGCCCCTGTGGGTGCGGTGAGATGGTTCGGGTCGGGGAAAATCGCACCGAGCGGCTCGATGTCGTGCCAGCCCGGTTCAGGGTCTTGGTCACCGTGCGTCCCAAATACATGTGCCGGGCGTGCAAGGGCACATCCCACGCGCAAGCCCCGGCGCCGGAATTCCTTGTGCCGCGCGGTCTTGGGACAAACCGGTTCGCCATCCATGCTGTCGTATCCAAATTCTGCGACTACCTCCCCTTCTACCGACAAGCCGAGATCTGGCGCCGGGAGGGGATCGAGATCGATCGCACCATGCTGGCCAATTGGGCGGGACGCGTCGCATTCCACCTCGCGCCGCTCATCGACGCCTTGATCGACGACCTGAAAGCGAGTGACTATCTCTTCGCAGACGAGACCACGGTCCCGGTTCTGGCCCCGCGCACGGGAAAAACTCGGAAGGATTATCTCTGGGCCGTGGTCCGCGATCAACGGGGCTGGGGAGGAGGCGATCCGCCAATCGTGGTGTTCCAGCATTCCAGAAGCCGAAGCGCCAAAACCGCTCAAGAGATCTTCCGCGACTTCCAAGGGCGCCAGCTGACCGTTGATGGCTATGCCGGATACGATGTCTTGTGCGATCCGAAGAAAACCAATGACCCTTGGACGATGGCCTATTGCTGGACGCATTGGCGACGCCGGTTCGTCGAATATAGCCGCACGACACACTCCCCGATTTGTCTGGAAATGACCAATCGCATCGCGCAGCTTTATCGGATCGAGGCTGATATCCGCGGCAAAGCGCCAGACGTCCGGCGCGCCGTCCGGCAACAGCTCTCTAAGCCCATCGTGGATGCCCTGCGTCTCTGGCTGGAAGGGCAACTTGACTTGCTCTCTTCCAGCTCGGATCTTGCCCGCCATATCAGGTATGGCCTCAAACGGTGGGTGGGCCTGACCCGGTTCCTTAATGATGGTTGCATCGAGATGGATACGAATGCAGTCGAGAACGCAATTCGCCCGATTCCTCTTACAAGAAAGAATGCACTCTTTGCGGGAAACGACGACGGGGCGGTCACATGGGCAAGCATGGCATCGCTGATCGGCACTTGCAAACTGAACGGCATCAACCCGCAGGCCTATCTGGAAGACGTGCTGGACAAGATATTGAATGGACATATGCAGGACGACATCAAAAGCCTGATGCCATGGAACTTCAAGCCGAACGGGTCAAAGTACTCATGAGTAAGATTAAGGACCTCGAGCGCAGCATCGAGGTGATCGCAGGGCAGGTTACGGCTCAGCAAATGATCATGGAGGGCGTCATCGTTGAAGCCCTGCGCATGAAAGCAATCGACGAAGCGCAAATCATGGCGCTCCTCACTCAGGGCATGAACGTTTTTGAGAGTAACAAAAACATGAACAAGAGCGAGACCTTCGGTGCAATTGGCACCCTGACCAGCATTACTGACACCATCAAACGCATGAAAGACGCGAAGCTGATCGGCTGAGCAACAACGACAACCCAAGTATCGTCAAGACAAAACTCGGAGGGTCATCAGCCGGCGCTTACCTTCGGTCGTGGTCCAGTTCCAGCTCATCGCCACATCAATCCTGATGGGTCGATCGGCGGTTGGGTTGCGGAAACGGCCTATGCTGCTCCCACGGCATACGTCGGTCCAGATGCGCAGCTTTTCGAAAAAGCGCGTGCTGAAGATCATGTAGAACTCCGTGATGCCTCACGGGCTTACGGTTCTGCGATCCTTCAAGATCATGCTCAACTTACCGGCAAGGCGATTGCTGGAGGGACAGTCAGAATTATGGACTGGGCGCGCGTATCGCGATACGGCATTGTCATAGACAATGCCCGCCTCGCCGATCGTGTGCTCGTCACTGGCCGTTCCTGGGTTGGAGGGAATTCGAAGATTACCGGCAACGTTCGGATTATCGAGAATTCCCATGTCGGTGGAAATTCACAGATGAATGGACGGGTCCTGATTTCGGGAAATGCCTTCATTGAAGGGCGTTCCCGGTTTGAGGACCGCGTAACGATCACAGGAAACACCCGCATTCTTGGCCAGTATAGATTCAGGCTTGGGGAAACGGTAGAAACCGGTGATTTTTTATAATCGACAGACAACCCTCCAGTTTTGGAGGGTTGTTTTTTGTTCATAGTTCGCCTTGAAAACAGTTAATCGCTTTACAACAATAATGTTGTTAACCCGCGTGGGAACTGTACGTCAGTTCCCGCAAGGGGACCTAACTTGCCGTACCTTTCTTACGCGTCCTGCAAAGGGCGCAAAAGCGCCCTCTCTATATTCAGAGAGGTTTCTCATGCCAAAATTAAAAGTCTTCAAATTTCGCACCTACCGTGGCGTGAAGTTCAAAGAGCTTGTGCTCAATCTTTTTGAAGGTGATACGGAAAAACTGAGTGCGCATCGCCCTGTTTGGTCTGAAGTACGAAATATACCGATTAAAGACGCTAGAGTTGTAGCGGGATGCATGCAGGCAACGACTTCCCTTTCTATACTAGTCAAGAGACCTGTGTACCATCTATGCATTTCCTGGCCAGAAGAGGCTCAGCTTCAAAAAGAAGAGCAGATAAATGTAGCAGATACCCTTACCTCAGACCTTGGGCTTTCTGAGCATCAATGCCTTATCGTTTCGCACACGGGAGGTGCAAGACCACATATCCATATTGTCGTGAATACGGTACATCCAGATACGGGACGAGTATGGAATTCATGGCGCGACGTGTATCAGATTTTAGAAAGTCTTCAAAAAATTGAAGATCAAGTCGTTCTGCCCAGTAAGAATTTTCACGATTCAGAACAGAACTTGTAACGTCAAATAGAATGCTACGCTAATCGAAAATCCCAGAATAACGACAACCCTCCAGACATGGAGGGTTGTTTTCTTTGGGGCGCGGCAGCGCCGCGCCCGCAGGGTGGGTTTGGGGAGAAATAAACCTGACGGCGCAGCCGTCGCCGAATTTGCGAAGCAATGGGGGCGTTACCGCCCCCTTGTGCATTGTTAGCGGTTCCAGAAAATGTGCACTTGTTGCCAGCCCAACTTGATGGTGAACACCTCGCCTGCAAGTGCCATGTCGCGGCCCATAGCTTCATAGTCGATGTAGCAGGCAACCGCCTCGGGGATATCGATCGTGTCCTCGGTCAGTTGCTCGGCGTAGTCTGCCAGGCTTTGATATTCGCCAATATAGTCCTCTTCCAGAACCCTGGTCGCTGTGTCCACGTCGCCTTGTACCTCTTCCAGCACCGCCGCGCCAAGGTCGCCATGCTCTTCAATGAACAGAGCCAAGGCATGTGCGCTCTCAAAGCTCTGGTATTCACTGATCTGGACCGGGCCAAAATTCATATAGTCGTGAATGGCCCATTCTTCGGCCACCTCGTCAAGCGGTGTGGCCTTCAGCATGTCCTGCACGGCCTGCCAGATGTCCGCGATATCCTGGGTCGCGTCGATCCAGACGCCATGCAAAATGCCATTGTTGTAAGCTGCGAGGTCTGCAACGTAGATTGCCGGGTTTTCCATGTCTCTTTTCTCCTTCATTTTTCGGTTGCGCGTGCTGCAACCGACGCCTCGACGGCGAGTTGTGGGGAGGCAAAGGCACAGGCCGCGACAGGCGGAGGGGGATCACCCGCCCTGCACGGATCGAAGAGAAGGAAGGACGGGGAAACCGCCCGTCGCGCCGAAGGGAAGCCTTGCCTGCGCCAGGGGCAAAGTCCCTTAGGACAAAACAAAAAAAGCGCGCAGCTCAAAACGTAAATTCAGAAATTCATGACATTGTGTTGATTATTACCTACAATCAATCAAACCCAAGAAAGTAAAAGCCTTGATAAAGGAAAGAATTACACCTCAAAAATTGGCGGATATTTCACCAAAGTTTAGAAAGCTTAGTAGGGTGATAGGTTCATTAAAAGAAATTCAATCCAACAATCATGATATTTATGAGTCCACGACGAAGGACTATATAATCGCGATAGAGCCTAGAACAGCTGATGGCGGGGCTAACCTTAGTGATCTCCGCGTTCTTGCCGAAATTCGAACACTTATTACTAACTTGGAGGATGTCTGCGTCCCATTGGGGCGAACTTCCCCACTGGAAGCCGATCCGAAAATAACTCTTGACAGAATGTGGGTTGCAAATTTTGACAGATTAGCCTCCGCTGATACGATTGAGGCAGCCTTGAAAAGGCTTAGCCGTACACAGGTCGAAATCACTGAAGTTCATGATCAGAACAAAAAAGTTCACCGTTTTTCACTTATAGGTGGCTACAGCATTTTCCAGAATGACGAATTTGATGCAAAGGAAGTTTATGTTAGTGTACCGGAGTGGCTTTTATCGCCGCCCGAAGATTTACCGTAACCTCTCGCAAAGCCTCTCACCAAAACGGGAATTGCTGGCAAGGTTTTTTAATTCTCCAATATTTTCAATGCATTAACACGCCCTCCGCATACTGGGCGAAAGGATTATCTATAAATCCCAGACCAAAAAACCGCTCTGTCAGGTCAAAAAGGCAGCTCAAAGTGTATACAGGCACATAGCAAAAATCATAAAGCATTGAAAAATAACGATAGAGCACGGGAATTGCTGGCAAGGTTTTGGGAATTGCTGGCAAGGTTTTCTTGCTAAATTCAAAAAAACGGACTTTAATAAAGGTGCATAATTATTGGAATATATTGAAGGAACGCCCTATGGAGCTGATTGTTGATCCAAATGAACTATCTGAGAAAAGTCGAAAGCGGCAAGAAGCGATAAAGCAAAGACGGCAACGTTTATCGAGGAAACCGGCAAAGGTTCCAACTGAGCTGGCGCGAAGCGGTATGTTCAGGCCAACAAAGCAGTATCTCAATCAACAAACAACAAGCTATACGCTGGAAGTCGGAAATTGGGCAAAAATTAGCGTTGTTGGCAAAGAACTTGGCATTGCTCATAAAGACACGCTGATGGCAGTATTTCGCCAAAATGCCAGGACGATCATGGATAATTCCCCGGAATCGTCTCAAATCGAAAAGTGGGGTATTGCGGCCAAGACCAAGTCGGTTGTCTACACAACATGGCGGGGGTTGCTGCAAGCGCAAAACAAGTCAGCACATGTCAACAATATCACCACGCAAGCGGGCCTTCTGGAGGACCTTAGCTCGCTGATAGTGAGCTTCAGAATACACGAGGGACGTCGTGGGGGAGGCTCTGGAAGCTTAATCGAAGTGTTGTTCGATGGCTTCGAGCTGGATAGCCGTGTGCAGATTAGTTATGGCCAACATGTGAAGCAGATTATGGCTGCGAAGCAGATCGTATATTTGGACGCGGAAGCCTATTATACACTGAAGAGCGACTATGCTAAGGCATTCTTCAGTTTCATTGATAGTCAGCCAAATAACTCATGGGTTGATGAATCTATTCTGGCGCAAATTGTGGGTCGTGACATTTGGCGTGAAAACTGGCAACAGCGGGGCGATTTCAGAAAATACTGCGTTCGTGCATTCAATGACTTCGAAGCATCCGGATATCTACGAAATGTCCAGCGCGTTCCTTACAAAAGCGGGAAAAATACGTGTTTCCGCTTTGAGTATGAATTCTGCAAGCCGAAGCAAAAAGACCTCTTTCCTTGCGACCCGTCAGAAGTCATTCGGGGCACCTTTCCGTTCACACCTGATCCATCAATCGACACCTCCTGTGGATAACTTCTGTGGATAAGTTAATTGCTGGCAAGGTTATGGGAATTGCTGGCAAGGTTGTGGGAATTGCTGGCAAGGTTTTGGGAATTGCTGGCAAGGTTACACCCCTCAAACCCTTTGTGAGCGCGCGATTCCAGCGTCTAAAGATATATTAAAGATTATTTAAAGATATATTAAAGAGGATTTTTGCCCCTGTATACAATGTGGATAAGCTGTTTTTTTGTTTTTTGACGACGAGGCGACAATCAATTTTTCGAGAACCCGCCGAGCCAAAAAAAACGAAAAACTAATTTTCTACTGACGTCCACCATAAGGTGATAGGATTTATATTATTCGATGACTGAGGGTTTCAAATATGCATTTGAGAAAATTTCGCCAACCACCAATAGACCTTGATCATTTGGCACTGCTGGCTCCAACCGTAAAAGACATTTTGTCCAGGAATAGACTATACAAACGCTCAAGTCTCGCTTCTATCGATCCAATCATTAGAGAGAACAGCTTTCAGCACTACGTCTTGAACCAATGCGAAGTGACCGTTTCGGCAGATGAAGGTCTCTATATCGCAACTGTTGGGGATTACAAAATCTTACTGTCGATGATTTTGGACATTGCGAGCGGCCAGAATCAGATCGGAACCAACATTTCGCCTTGCGCATTGGCGCAAGGCGGTATGCGCTACTATGAACCAACTCAGGAACGACTTGATGGTTTTTGTGAAGATTTTAACGATTACATCGATCAGGACTTAGAAATGTCTCTTCGTCGCCTTGCAGCCACGAAGGTATCTATTGCAATCCTCGAAGGGCGTGATGTTGGTCGGTTCAGCTTTCGCTTGCTGAACCACTATTCGCTTGAGCGTGATGGTGATGGCGTCATTCACGCTTTGCGCTTAGAAATTCCCGACTACGTTTATGCATGCATTGAGAGCCTCGATTGTTCTTGATTTCCAGCAAAGCTCTCTGGTTGCTTTTACTGACGTAAAATGAAAGTGTTGCCGTCATCTGATGCATAGGAAAAGGTGACGCATGGCGAAGATTGACCTCGAAGGTCTCACGGTGGAAGAGCTTGAAAGCCTGAAGCTGGATGTGGAAAAAGCAATCGTGGAAGCGAAGGTCCGCAGGAAGAAAGAGGCGCTTGCTGCCGTTCAGGCGCAGGCAAGGGAATTCGGCTTTGACCTGAAAGACTTGGTTAACGATACGCCATCTGCAAAGTCACCACGCAGCTCAGCGCCAGCAAAGTACCGTCATCCTGAGAATGATGCCCTTACCTGGACCGGTCGAGGACGTAAGCCAGCGTGGTTTACTGAAGCTCTTGAGCAGGGCATGAAACAAGAAGACCTGTTGATCTGACCTGCGCGGCGGCAAAGTTCAGCATAATTGACTTTGAAAAGGGTGTATATGTGGCCGTATAGCGCCTCTCTGGTGCTTTTGCAGGTCTGTTTGCACCCACCATAGCGCAGAGCGCTATGGAATGATCTGAGAGGCCGTACAGGCGCTCTCACTCTACACAGCATGATCGCCACCCCAATCTGGGGTGGCATATAATCAAAGCTGAACGGCTGCCTATGCGGCAGCGGATGGGACCTTGGCCTGAAGGCCCGAGAGAAAATCCGTCGCCTTGGCCGCTTGGCTGGCGGCGGTGAAGATGGCCTTCTTGTCGGCCTTGAGGACCTTGAGCCAGCTTTGAATATAGGCCGCGTGATCCGCGCGCGGCTCCAGCGTGACCCCGAGATCGGCGCAGAGGAAAGCAGCTCCCAGCTCGGCGACAAGTTCTTCGACGGCGTAGGCGTCATCGCCGAACCGCTTGCCGAATTCTCGATCGCAACGCTTGGCGCTACCGGTCCAGTGTGTCAGCTCATGCAGGAGGGTGGAGTAGTAGCACTCGGTCGCGGTGCTGGTCTCGGACCCGGTGAAAAGGGCTTTTTCCGGCATCTGGATATAGTCGCCCGCACCGCCCTGCGGGAGGCTGTAGAAGGCGCGCGTGCCGCCGTGGCGAATGTTGGCACCGGTCGCCTGGATAAAGGCATCGGCCTCTGCGATCACTTGGATCGGGTCCTTGGGATTAGGCATTGGCGGGGCTTCATAGCCGTCCACCTGATCTGCGTTGAAGACATAGGAGGCACGGGCCATCATGCGCTTGCCCTCTTCGGTTTCGCCGTTCTCGCGTTGCTCTTCGACGGTGAACTCTTTGTAGAAAACAACCAGGCTGGATTTTTCGCCCTTGCGAACCTGGCACCCCTTGTTTTGCCACTGGCGATAGGTGCCCCAGGTCCCGGTCGAGAAGCCGCGCGCCTGTCCTGCGGCCCAGAGGCTCAGGACGTTGATCCCGCGATACGCGTTGCTGGTGTCGATATTGACGGGGCGGTTGAGGCCCTTGCCTGTGCGGTGCCAGGGCATCTGCCAGTGACCGGCTCCCTTTTCGATTGCGGCGATGATGTTGTTGGTGACTTGGGTGTAAACGTCTTCGCGTGCGGTTTTCATGGTCTCTCTCCTTGTCTCTGAGAGCCGCGCCCATCGCGGCTGTCCGATGGCGACCGAAGAGGCAGGGGCAAAGACGGGCGGTGCACCCGGAACGGGCTGGAGAAACACGACAGACGGAGAGCAGGCTGTTTCTTGTTTCGCGAGGAATGATGCAAATCAGGGGATGAAACTGACTGTGACCCGTTGCGCCGAACGGCGTCTCTGCCAGGTCAAGCCAGATGGAGGACAGCTCGTTGGGAGCGGATAGGGACATGGGGAAAAGAGGCCATACCCACGCGGGGGTAGTTACCAGTGAACCAAACGGTATTGCCCAATGATCACGAAAAGCCGGTGACTTGCATGAATATGCCCGGATCAGATAGGCAGCGTGATCGACGCCCGATATCGACGTCTTCAGCAATGATCGGATCAACCTCTGACGCGTCTTTAACAGCACAGGCGATTTGGAAACTCAGGCCCGATGGGCACCCGCCAGTGGCAGGACGGTGCCAGGAAGGCCCAGGTGAAAGTTAATGGTTGTCTTTCCCAAAAGAGTTGTCACTGAGGGAGCTGGAATGGCGCAATAGATCAGGGAAGGTTTTGAGAATATGGCTTATAAGCCCCTGTACGGCACGTAGAATGCATCTGGTCGTATTGGATTGGCATGGCCAGCCCGTGGGGAAAGAAGTGATCTGAGGGGCCGCTTAAACGGCATCCAAGTTCAAAGTCGAAACATCTTGCGGATTACGCCTTCAGCTAGCCCTGTAATGTGGTGAACTGACAAGTACGAATACCGCTTCACCATTGGGAGGGTTTTATGCCCTAGCAGGTCGGGAATCTGTTTCAGAGACTTTCCTTGCATGACCATATAGCGGGCGGCGCTATGGCGCAGATCGTGAAACCGGAAGTTGGCGATCTTCGCCTTCGATATCGCGTTTTCCCATGCTTTGCAGACATCCATCAGGGCGACTAGGCTATACCTAGGGAGTAGGTAGCGAATAGGCTGCCTTCCCAAGGTGGTCATGTGGAAAAAATCTCGCGCGGTTGCTTCAGGCCAAGTTTTCAATGGCACCCACGACAGTGTGCTCCCGCAACCAAGCATAGGCTTCTTGCTCGTTTGAAAACTCCAGGTGAGGGTTTCCTATCCGCCAGATAACGCCAGATATGTGCGGTCTAACCTCTTGCATCGACGTCCATGCAAACGGTTTCGCGTCATCTTTAAAGACGACCTGATAGAGTTGCGCGCTTCTCTCGACGGGATCACCACCATCAACTGGAATAGCCATGATCGCCCCAGAAGATGAAAGACCGGCAAAGGCATACTCATATCCGCTTTCTGCAAATATCACGCCCAGATGGTGATCTCGAACTTGATGCTCAATCCATTCGCCTTTTCGCTGCTGATGCTTTTGAAACGCGTCCATCGCCATTGAAATTGTTTGAATTTGGCTATGTAATTGCCATGCCCAGTTTTGAGCCTCTTTTCGAGCGCGTCGGCGATTTAGTGTGGTTATGCTTATTGTTGGGACATAAGCCTCTGGAGAAACTGAGAAGCGCTCCTCGAACTTGCGGCGCAGGAGGATGGGATTGAGTTCATATTCGCGGGCTGTATCGATCACGATTTCAGCGGCATGACCTTCTTGACCCAAGCGTTCTTTCAATGTGTCCAAAGCGTCTTCTAGTTCAGTCATTTTCACTCGCTGTGCAGTCGATCCGATCCAGAGCCATCAAACTGATCTTGGTAGATGGCTTCGATTTTCCCAACTTCCTCATCTGTCAGCAGGGAAAACTCTTTTGTACGCGCACGTTTAGAAAGGATGCCGCCGTTTTGCGCCAAGAAACTGTACAGTAAATCCACTGTCAACGCAGGCATCTCAATGGTGGCTTCAACGCGCGCCTTGAAATTGTCATAGCGCTGTAAAAACGCCGCTTCTTCAGGAAGATCATGCTCTATTGTTCGTTGAACGCAGGCATACAGAAATTCTGCATGGGGGGTCGCGTCGAAATAGCGATAGTAGTCCCCAGTATCGTTGAGCACCTCAACATTCATTTTGGTTGTCGGACGCCACTCAACGAGAGGCAATAGTCGCGTCGAGTAAGATTCTAACACGCGCCGGTAGTCATCTATACGATCTAGGATCGCGGCTGAAACAGGGAAGATAAGACCGCGCGGGCTGAAGTCTCTTGCGGACAGGACATGATGGATAAGATATCTGTGAATCCGTCCATTTCCGTCTTCGAAAGGGTGGATATAGATGAATCCAAACGCCAGAGCCGCCGCTGTGATGACAGGATCAAGTTCATTAGCATGCTGATCATATGCAACCAGCCCACTCACTAGGGCGGGCAGGTCCTCATGGCGCGCGCTGATATGGTCAGGTATGGGCAAACGGGTGTCTTTTTCGTGCTCACCGACAAAACCGCCCTGTGTTCGGAACCCAAGTCTTATGAAGCGGTCGTCCTTTCCAATGACGATGCGCTGAAGCCGAAGAAGTTCGTCCTGATCGAGAGGATGCTTGCCAGCCTCACCAATCGCCTTGCCCCATCTCTGGACGCGATCTTGTGGTGGAGCCTCTCCCTCAATTGCATAACTTGATTTGGAATCCTTCAGGAGCAAGAATGCTGCGGTTCGGGCGAGAACGCCTGCCGATATCTTGCCGACAACCTCTTTGGCTCGGACGTCAAACTGGGCGGCTACCGATCTTTCAAGTGCTTTAGTGCGCCGCACGAGTGGGCAGAAGTCCTTTGTGCCAGGTAGATTGTTTCGCACTCGGTGCCGGGTCGATGTGACGCCCTTTATGGCGTACTGCAACTTGGCATCGACAATGTCGGCATAAGTTCCCGTCTTTGCGTCAGGTAAATTTAGAGCGACATCAAGCAACCATTCGTAGAGGAACCATATACGCCGCATATAGGCACTGTTTGGCTTCGTTAAAATCATGGCTTCGAGCTCTTGAGGATCGACGACCTCGAAGAGCTTTTTCAGGATGCAAAGGTCCAGCCCTTCGTACTTCAGGGCAAAGATCAGATGGCCTTCCAGGGATGCGGCTGGTTCGTGGCGCGGTGTGTAGATGCGCCAACCGTCTCGCTCATACACTTTGTGGCGGGCACCTGTGGCGCTAAGGATCAAAGGAAGCGGCACGTTCAAGTGGAAGGCGTCAATCAGCGCAGCGTATCCAACGGGCATAGCTGGCTCTGGTAGCCGACTATCCTGAAAAACACTTACAACGCCTGAAAACTGCTGACTTTGAGCCATTTCCATGAAAACCCTATACCCCTTGTCGTTTGGCTTGAGGCGTATGATGTCATGAAAAACTCTTACTCGCAATGAAAAGTGATTACTTTTTCGTATAAATCATGAAAAATGATTACAGGCATGCGCTCAAGTAGACAGTTGGATTTCCGTCCTTCCCACAAGGGGACGACCGTGAAACCTTGCCATCCAAGTCTGCCAGCCCCTTTTTGTGATCAGCTGACAAGTGCGAATACCGCTTCACCATTTGGAGGGTTTTGTGCCCCAGCATGTCGGCAATTTCGATGAGAGACTTGCCCTGCATGGCCAGATAGCTGGCAGTACTGTGGCGCAGATCGTGAAATCTGAAGTCGGTGATCTTCGCCATTGCTCTCGCCGCTACCGTGCTCTTCTGGCTTTGAAAATAAATGAGTCTGGAGCCTAGGATACGTCTAGATAACAGGTAGCGAATAGGCGGAGTCGAACCCAGTTTGTCAGCCGCAGGAGATCCCACCGGAAAAAACTACGCAGCGAATAATGACCGACGAAGAATTTGGAAATGCGGTGTAAACTAGGTTGTGCCGCTCGTCAGCATCTTACAGGAAGCCACCTGCATCATGACAGACAAACGAACACCCAAAATATTGAAGAGGATGTTTAATTTTTGCCACGATAGATATCAAACAAGGAGCGAAAAAAACGATCGTAGGCCTTTGCGCGTGGATTGCGCCTGACACTGGCGCGCAAGTACACGTATCTGACTTGTCCACGAGAATACCACTGATCTCCCCATACTTCACCAACCACTGTTACCTTCGGGGCATCGCGAAATTCTTCTATTTGCGCATAGCACCACAGCTGGCCCCAGATATTCGGCCAAAGGTTACTGGGAATATCCATTTGTGAATGTTTGATCTCTACGATAATGACCTCGCCTGTACGGTTGTTCCTATAGACCAAGTCGGGGAGCACACGGAGCGGCTCTCCTCTTACCCTGAGGTCCTTGATTGTATAGAAATTTGGCCTAATGCCTTGAGCCATATGAAGCCCGTTGAATTGTAGCCGCCAATCCGAGAAGTGCGAGCGCATTGTTTTGGAATCTGTAGCTGCGTATGCTCGTTGTCGCTCTTCCAGGATGAACTCCTCTGCGGCCTTCCCTTCATCACGATCTTGTGCGTCGCCAAAAGCGCTAGCGTAGAGAGAATACAACCACTGTGAAAAATTAGATGCCGTTGGTCCTGGGGAGGAGGGTCTTCGGCGGATTGCAAATTTCACAAACTCTGATGGGATAAGTTGGAAGGATGGGGAGGAATTCGAGTTTTTTTTTGAAGCCCATCCGTTTGATGCTTCGAAATCACACAGGGTTTGTCCAAATAGAATACGAGTTCGCTCTTGAGCGCCGAGGGCGTTTTGATAGTTTTTCGACCGCTTGTCGCCTTCCAGCAAAAATGCGGGACGTAGCGTTTTGGGATAACTCCATCCAGAGAAATCAGCGCCGTCTATAAAGTAGTCATCATATTCTTCAAAATCAGGCGCATTCTTTGCTCGCGTAAAAAACCAATCCTCCCAAAAAGTGACATTCTCTGCGGTAGGCTCCATTATGCGTGTGGCATTCAGTTCGTACCGATAGGTATTTTCAGAGGCCCACGTGACAATACTCACATCAAAGCCTTCTTTTCGCGCATCTTGAGCCAATAAATTGGCTTGCTCTTCCTCTATAAAACAAACCGTGAACGTGATGGAACGCGACGGGCCAAGTATGGACCACTCACGTTCCAGATCAGCTAACTTGATCGCATTTTTCTCAATTAATGGCAGGGCATCAAATGCAGCTTTTTCAGCTTCCTCACGTGCCATCTCCTCGGGCGATAAGCCAACAATTTTCATGGACATCCTATTTCTTTTAGCACGTTTCATTACACCGCAAGAGATCACTCTTCTCCTATCGACCGCCCCTCTGAGCAAGCACCATGCCGTGCAATGTAATTCAAAAATTTTTGCTTGATTCAGCTCTGCTCATCTCAGCTTTTTCTTGTTGATGTCGTGTCTCGAACAGGATTCATGACACGGCCAACTTTCTGAAAGTAACAGTTTGTGCAGAAGCGGCAAACAAGAACTTTCTCTACCTGGCCTCGGAGTGCTGCGCGCAGGGCCGCTGAACTGCCGAGGTACTTAAGCTGAAAACATTTTGCCATTGAGGTCTTCTGCAAGACCCTTTTTGTGATCAGCTGACAAGTGCGAATATCGCTTCACCATTTGGAGGGTTTTATGCCCTAGCATGTCGGCAATTTCGATCAGAGACTTACCCTGCATGGCCAGATAGCTGGCGGTGCTGTGGCGCAGATCGTGAAACCTGAAGTCGGTGATCTTCGCCTTGGATATCGCGTTTTCCCATGCTTTGCGGACATCCATCGGCGCGGCTAGGTCACGCCTAGGGAATAGGTAGCGCCTTGGCGCAGCCGGGAATTTTTCATCGTACAGGTCATTCACGTCAACGATATGCAGTTCCAAAAGCTCGGCTAGATGGCCGACGATCGGGACGGATCGTGTTTCACCGTTCTTGGTGTCGCGTAACACCGCCATGTGTCGCGACAGATCAATATCAGGGAGTGTGAGGCCCATGATCTCACCACGACGGCAACCGGTGGACAGAGCGAAGACGACGATTGGGTAAAGCTGTTTATTGGGGCTTTGCCGACAGGCATCCAAAAGCCGCCCGCGCTCGTCATCAGAGAGATAGCGCGTGCGCTCGTTTCGGAGTTTGGTCACGCGTTCGACCCCGTCCACCGGATTAACACCAAGCCATTTCCATGAGCACGCCTTCTTGAAAAGCATATCCAGCGCGTCGCGGTAGTACTTCAGCGTGCGCTTGCTCTTGGGCTTTGTCCTTTCGCCAAGACCGCGTTCATCCGGGGTCGCGGCAAGCTCACCCATGAGTTTCGAGACCTGCTCAGTGGTGATGTACTGCAAACTGTAGTCGCCAAGCTTCTTGCGCCAGTAGCGCAGTGCCGTCCTTGAACTGCGCTGGGTGCTCTCGGCTAGGTTAGGCAAGACTTCCCGTTCGTAGCGATCCAAGACATCCGCGAATGTCTTGCGCTTCGACTGAGCGCTGATCGGTTGGAACTGACCCGACTTGATGTCGCTCTCGGTCTTGGCCGCCCATGCTTTAGCGTCTGTGAGGCGCTTGAAGCTTTTCTTCTGGCGGGGATATCCTGCAACGCGAACATCGACCTGATAGACAACGCCTTTCTTGCGTTCACGCTTCTCGATGGTTGCCATACCAGCCTCCTTGTCAGCTCCGGCCTCGAGACTACCCAAAGCAGGGGCAGTCTTGGGGGCATTTTAGGGGCACTTTCTAGCGAAAAACGCCCCCAAACGTCAATAGCCCACAATAAGAGATTCCCTTCAAGTATATGTTTTTAAGCATTTTATCGGTTGATACTTATTGAGGAGTATAGGTGTTCCTCCGACTGTTAATCAATTGGTCGTAGGTTCGATCCCTACCGCCGGAGCCAACTTTCACGTAAGTGTCTGATCTCAGTAACTTTCCCCTTCGGGGGTTCGTTACTGTGACACCAGACTGTGACACCGCTGCGGCGGTGTTTTCGGGTCGGTCTCCTATCTGGAGCCCGAAAATGACCTCTCTCCCCCACCTGACCTGCCGAGACGGCGTCTATTACTGGCGACGCAAAGTCCGGCCTCAATCCACAAGAATCGCAGACCTGAGGGTCTCGTTGCGCACCACAGACCGCGTCAGGGCGACTATATTATCCCGTGTGTTGAGCGCGGAGAGTGAGCCGATCATGGCAGCCTTGGAACAGGATAGAATCACGCTGGAAGAAGCCCGGCGGTATTTGCAGCACGTGGTGAAAACCCACGTCACGGCACAGAATGATCTGCGACAAGACCTCCGATTCCGCTACGGGTCACCGCCCTGCGAGCTGGAGAGACAGATCACCTCCAATACGACTGAAACCTGGGACATTCTGGCGGAGCAGGGAATCGGCGCGACGATATCCGAGCAGGTCGAGCACGATATGATCGCCAAAGGCCGCAGTCGTGCCGAGGTGGCGATGCTAAGGCTGGTCCTCGACAGTCACGCCCGACCTCTGTTGCGTAGCCACGTCGGCGCAGCTCGCAGGGCCGATGACTTCGAGAAGGTGACCGGTCGTCGGATCAAGGGAGACCGTGAAGCTGTCCAGCTGCTCGAGCTTTTCATCGAGGGCATGCGCGCGGCCAACGCCGCGGTGGCCACCCCACCCGCTCGGGCGCTGGCATCAGACGTTATGGACCAGTTCGATCCGGTCCAAGGCACATTCTCGCAAGACGATGAGCAAAGGGAAGCACCGAGTTCGCCTGACCCCGTAACCGCGTCGACAGTGACCGATGTTCAGGCAAACAAAACCCGCGCAGTGATCCATGAAATCATGCCGGCTGAACAGGACGACTCCGAGCTCGATCCGTCGATTAATGCGGTCATTGAACGAATGATCCAGTTCAAAAAACACGCAGATGAAGGTCTGGAAGAAAAGACGGCGCGTCAGTACCGCGCTTTCGGGATCCTCCTTCAGAGGGTTACGGGCAAGACAGATATCCGATCCCTTATCCAATCAGATTTCGTGAAACTTCGGGCTGTCCTTCTTAAGTTGCCGAAATCCTTCGGCAAATCGCCGTCAGATCACACCCTCCCGATAGAATCGGTCCTCGCTAAGGCCGAAGGTCTCCCGAAGGAAAAGATCGGCTTGGCGGTCGGCACGGTCAACAGATACGTGGACCACGCAAGCGCACTGATTTCGGCGGCCAAGGCTGAGGGCTTCGAACTGCATCCCCGGCTTGATCCTGGCCTCCTGCGACGAAAAGAAAAGGGGCGCGCGCGAGATAAGAAGCGGACCTTCACCCGAGAAGAACTCGAAACCTTCTTTCGGCACCGGTATTGGAGCGATCCCGAGCCGGGGCCTTGGCTACCCCCTCTCGCCGAACGGCGCAGGAGCGGAGTGTATTGGGTCCCCCTGATCGCGGCGTATAGCGGCCTGCGGCGCGAGGAAATCGCCGGCATCGGCGTCGACTACGTTAGACAGGAGGACGGGATCACCTACTTCGATGTGATCACCACCACCGATCGCCGGATCAAAAACGCTACTTCGCGGCGAAAAGTTCCGCTTCACGATGACCTGATCCACCTGGGTCTAATGGAGCTTGTTCGCGATGCCCGGAAAGCTGGTTATGTTCGCCTTTTCCCTGACCTTAAGGAGCCGGCCTCCAACATCATGGGCCGCAAAGTCGGCCGAAAGGTCGAAAAATTTGTCAAGGAAACCTGGGGGGATGCAGGCCGAGGTCTGTCACTTCAGAGCGCCCGCCATTACGTCCAGCACGTCCTGGATCTCGACACAGAGGTCCCCGCTAAAGTCGCCCGCGACATCATGGGTCACGAAGGTCAGGACGTGCATGAATCGGTATATGGAGACCAGTCTCCCGTTCCCGCTCTCAAAGCCGCGATCGATCGCCTGCCGTCGCTGAGCGGCGTTCTGTCATTACCACGGTAGGTGGAACGGGAGAGCGAACCCAGCCGATTTATAGTCTGGTAGATGGTCGCCGTGACGCTTCAGAAGCTTGGACCATTTACGTCATCCTGCGGTTCCGCGGGTTAGGGTCAGGATGCACTGATTTCGGTCGCTCAGCATGGCCGCGAAAAAAAGGGGGCGCGGTCGCCTGATCGGACGACCTAAAGGCGGCATGAATACCAAACTTCACGCCATCTGCGACAGTCAGTGATGACCGATCGACCTGTTCGTCACCGCGGGGCAGGTGAGCTACTATATCGGCGCACGGGCCCTGCTCAGCGGCTTGCCAAGCGTCAAATCGTTGCTTGGGGATCGCGGGTTTGACGCCGACTGGTTCCGAGAAGCATTGCAGGACAAGGGCATACGCGCCTGCATCCCCGGTCGAAAGCAGCGGAAGACGCCTGTCAAATACGATAAGCGACGCTATAAGCGGCGGAACCGGAATGAGATCATGTTTGGCAGGATCTAGGATTGGAGGCGCGCCGCGACCCACTATGAGCGATGTCCAAAGGTGTTCCTCTCATCGATCGTTCTCGCGGCCGTCGTAATCTATTGGTTGTGGAACCTGACCCTAGGTATCGAGATCGCCCTACGTCTGTCGAAATACTCCCATTTGCACCTCATAAAGACGCATCCCCTCAGGAACGAGCGCAAAGCCCCGGGCGCCGAGCGTCCAGCGGATGGCGACACCCTGCACCAGAGACGTCAGCAGGATGGCGACATCCTCCGGGCTGACGTCGCGCTTCAGATTGCCCGCAGCCTGAAGATCACGGATCACGGCAACAAGGCGGCCCTGAAAAGCGCCCAGAAGCCCCCGGAACACGTCGCGCAGGGCTTGATTGTCCACCTGCAACTCGCGCGAGAACAGGATCGACGGCAGGGCAGGCGTTTCAGCAATGGCCGTCAGTTGCGCACCGACCAGCGCTTTCAGGCGCGCCTGCGGCCCGGTGGCCCCCGCCTCGGCCGCAGCCCAGCAACTCTGCAACCGGTCAGCGATATCGTCGGCCACCGCCAGCCAGAGCGCACCCTTGGTGGGGAAATGCCTGAAGATCGCAGGCTGACTGAGGCCGATTGCACGCGCGACATCTGTGGTGCTCAGCCGGTCGGGTCCGATCTCATCGGCCAGTCGCAGAACCTCGGCCACGATTTGCGCCTTTCTCTCTTCAGCACTTTGACGACCCGACATGCGTCACCCCTTGTTAGTTATAACTCACTAACATATACTGTTGACAACCGCAACCTCTATCCCGAGTCGCGCACCCTGACCGAAAGGATCCTCGCCATGCCCGCCAAAACCGCCCCCACCGGCTATTCCCGCCTTCAGATCACGCTGCATTGGCTCGTCTTCGCACTGATCGCGCAGCAATACCTTTTCAAGGACGCGATGTCGGCCGCATGGGACCGCATCACCGATGGGCTGGAGGCTGGGTTCGACCCGCTCGTGCTGGCCCATGTTGCGGGCGGCGCGCTGGTGATGATCTTCGCGCTGTGGCGGCTGACCCTGCGCGCCCGGCGTGGGGTGCCCCCGGCGATCGAGGCCAGCAAGGTGCAAGGCATTTTCGCGAAGCTTACCCATGTCGGCCTGTACACGCTGATGATCCTGATGCCACTCAGCGGGTCTGTCGCGTGGTTCGGCGGGGTCGAGGCCGCGGCGCAGGGGCACAATGTGTTGAAGATTGTCCTGCTGACGCTGATTGCGCTGCATGTGATTGGCGCGCTCTACCACCAGTTCATCCTGCGCGACGGCACGCTGGCGCGGATGCGCCGGGCGCAGGGCTGAACCCATGCGCCTCGTCCCGCTCCTGGCGCTGCCACCCATCGCGCTCGGCATCGCCGCGGCGGTCTGGATGATCGCCTCCGCCCCCGGACCCGCGCAGGTCGAGGGCGGCGCATCCGCGCTGCCTGTCCGGGTCATGACGGTTGCGGCGGAAGACATCCGTCCGTCCGCCACTGCCTGGGGAAACCTGCGCGCAGCCGAGACCTGGGTCGCCGTGGCCGAGGTGCAGGGCGAGGTGATCTGGAGCCATCCCGACCTGGAGCCAGGTCGCCTGATCCCGGCGGGAATCGAGGTGCTGCAGATCGACCCGACCGATTACGAACTGGCGCTGGCGCAGTCGCAGGCCGATCTTGCTGCACTCGCTGCCGAAAGCGCGCAACTGACCGCCGAGGCGGCCAATACGGGCCGCATCCTCGATCTGGAACGCGCGCGATTGGCGTTGGCCGAGGCCGATCTGACGCGCACGCGGACCTTGGCCGAACAGGGCACCGTCCCACAATCGCGCGCCGACGAGGCCGAGCGCGCGACCCTTCTGGCCCGCCGCACGGTGGCGGAACTGGAGAACACGCTCGCCCTGATCCCGTCTCGCCAAGCGCGGATCGCGGCGCAGGTCGCACGCAGCGAGGCCGCCATAGACCGGGCGCGCCGCTCGCTCGACCGCACGACCCTGACGACGCCGTTCGACCTGCGGGTGACCGAGGTGAATGCTGAGCTGTTTCAGACCGTCGCCCCAGGTCAGGTGGTGATCCGTGCTGACGGGATCGCGGCGGCCGAGGTCGTGGCGCATTTGCCGGTAGACAGCTTTCGACGGCTATTGGGAGATACACCGGAGGGCATCACCCTTGGCGACATGATGCGCGACATGCCCGCCACGCAGATCGAGGTGACGCTCAGCCCTATGGCGGACCCGAGGCAGATCTGGAGCGCCCGTGTTGTCGGGATCGAGGGCGTGCTGGATGCCCGTGCGCGCACCGTGCCGGTCGTGGTCAGGGTTGACGACCCCTATGAGGGCGCGGATCCGCCCCGCCGCCTGCCGCTGGTGCCCAACATGCAGGTACAGCTTCCCTTTTCGGGCGCTTCCATGACAGGCCTCATCCCTATCCCCGAGGCGGCGTTGCATGGCGACATGGTGCGTATCCTTGGCCCCGATGACTTGCTGGAATTGCGCCCCGTCACCGCCGCCTTTGCGCAGGATGGCCGCGTCGTTATCGCCGCTGGCCTGTCGCCGGGCGACCGCGTGGTGATCGACGACATCGCGCCGGCCATTCCCGGCATGGCCCTGACCCCGGTCGAGGTCCAGCCGTGATACGCTGGTTCACCGGCCACCCGACGGCGGGCAACCTGCTGCTTCTGTTGTTCCTTGCAGCGGGCATCTTTGCCGCGCCGGGCCTGTTGCGCGAAACCTTCCCCGATTTCCGCGCCGTCGAGGCCGAGGTCACCGTGCCCTACCGGGGCGCTGCTGCCGAGGATGTGGAGGCCGCGATCTGCGCGCCGCTCTGGGACGGCGTGCAGGGTGTCGAGGGGCTGGAAACCTTTTCCTGCACCGCGCAGAGCGGCCGCGCCCGCGCCGTGGCAACCATGGCGCCCGGTAACGATGCGCTGCGCTTCGTCAATTCGCTGCGCACCGAGGTGTCGGCCATCGACACCTTCCCTAACCGTGCCGATCCCGCGGTGGTACGCGAACTGCACCGCTCCGATCCGGTCACATCGGTCGCCATCTCGGGCGATCTGCCGCTGGGCGAACTTGACCTTTATGCTGACGGCCTGTCGGACCGACTGACCGCCTTGGCCGGTGTCGCCCGCGTAACGCGCGGGGGGCTCGGAACCCGAACAATCTCCATCACCTCTTCGAACGCCCTGCTCGACAGCCACGGCTTGACACCTGCCTCACTGGCAGCCGCCATCGCCGCACAGAACATCGACCTGCCCGCCGGTACGCTCGAAGGGCCGGGCGCGGACCTGACCTTGCGCTTCACCGCCGAACGCGACACGGCCACGGCGCTAGCCACGATTCCGGTTCTGGTCTTGCCGAATGGCGCGACATTGACGCTTGGGGACGTGGCGGTGATCGAGGAACGCTTCGAGCCGCCGCAGGACCGCGCCTTTGTCGACGGCGCGCCAGCCATATTGATCGACGTGGCCAAGTCGCTCAATGCCGATGCGCTGCGCGTGCTTGACGGGGTCGCCGCGCTGGTGGCCGAGGAGAGCGAACGCCTGCCGGACACGATCACCGTCGAGGGGGTTCAGGACGTGACATCCATCATCCGCGACCGGCTGGTGATGCTCGTTCAGAACGGGGTGATCGGGCTTGTGCTGGTCGTCGCGGTCATGAGCCTCTTCTTCCAACCCGGGTTCGCGATATGGGCCGCGATGGGCCTGCCCGTGGCCTTTGCGGGAGCCTTTGTTTGGATGGGGCTGACCGGGCTGAGCCTGAACATGATGACGCTCGTGGCCCTGCTGATGGCGATCGGGATCGTGATGGACGATTCCATCGTGATCGCGGATTCCATCGCAGTGCATGCCGCCAAGAGCGCAACGGTCGAAACCGTCGCGGCGGGCGTGGCAGCCGTGGCGCCCGGCGTGATCTCATCCTTCCTGACAACGCTAGCGGTGTTCCTGCCTTTAGCCTTCCTTTCGGGGGAACTAGGCGCGGTGCTCGAGGTCCTTCCGATCGTCTTGCTGGCCGCGCTCGCCGCGTCGCTGATCGAGGCCTTTTTCATCCTGCCGCATCACCTGAAAGGCGGAATGAAGGACATCGCCGCGTCCCGTTTTCGCATCCGGTTCGACGCGGGTTTCGATGCTCTTCGTGAGCGTGGCGTGGGCCGCATGGCTGATGCCGCGATCAAGGCGCGCTGGCTTGTTGTCGGGCTGGCCATCGGGGCCTTGATCCTGACCGTTGGTGCCTTGGGCGGCGGTGTCGTGAAGCGCGAGGCGATGCCCGAGATCGATGGCGACGTGCTGGAGGCCCGACTGATGCTGCCCGCAGGCACACCGCTTGTGCGCACGACCGAGGCCGTCGCTCAGGTTGAGGCGGCGCTAAACCGCGTGAACGCGCGCTTGACGCCGGAGCAGCCGCAGGCGCAACCATTGGTGATCCGCCGCATCACGCGGCTCGGGAGAAACCTTTCGGCTGGCGAAAGCGGTGCCCATGTCGCCACCGTTGCCATCGATTTGCTTGGGGCCGAGATACGCGCCAGCACGCTTGATGAAATCGTCACGCTCTGGCGCGAAGAAATCGGCATTCTGCCCGGTGTTTCTTCGCTGATCCTGACCGAGCCGGGGATCGGCCCGCAAGGCATCGCGGTAGAATTGCGCCTGACCCACCCCGACCTTTCCACGTTGGAGGCGGCGGGGCGCGCCACGCTGGCGGAACTCGAATCGTATGCCGGTGTGCGTAACGCGATCCTCGACCTGCGCACCGGCGCACCGGAGTTGCGGTTGAGCCTGTCGCAAGGCGCCGAAGCTCTCGGGCTGACCGCCACGGACGTGGCCGGCCAGATCCGCGCCGCCTTTCTCGGCACGCAGCTTGCGGAAATCCGGCGCGGCGATCTGGCCTGGGATCTGGAGATACGGCTGACGGCCAGCGACCGCGCTGTCCGCGATGACCTGAATACTTTCGAAATCGCCCTGCCGGGTGGCGGCACCGTGCCGTTATCCAGCGTTACTACGATTACCGAGGCACGCGGCTGGGGTAGCATCTCGCGCCGAAACGGATCGCGGACACTGACCGTTTCAGCCGATGTCGAGGGCCAGATCGGCAATGCCGACGCGATCACGGCCCGGCTGGCTGAGGGTTTCCTTCCTGACCTTGTCACCGCCACTCCCGGCCTCAACTTTGATATTGGCGGACAAGCAGCGAATTCGGCGGAAACCGTTGCCTCGATCCTACGCGGTTTCCTGATTGGGCTGGTGGGCATCTACCTGGTGCTCAGCTTCCAGTTCCGCAGCTATGTTGAACCGCTGATCGTAATGATCACCATCCCGCTCGCGTTTCTCGGGGTGATCTGGGGTCATGTCCTGATGGGCTACAACATCTCCATGCCGTCGCTGGTGGGCGCGGCCTCGCTTGCCGGAATCGTGGTCAACAATGCGATCCTGCTGGTTGGCGTCATAAACGCCCGCCGCGTCGATGGATTGTCGGCCGCGATGGCTGCGGGAGAGGCTGTGCGGTCGCGGTTCCGCCCGATCTTCGTCTCGGTCTCGACCACCATCATGGGCATGGCACCTCTGCTTCTGGAATCCTCGACCCAAGCACAGACCCTCAAGCCGCTTGTGATTTCGGTCGTGTTTGGGCTGTTGGCAGCGACGGTTCTCATTCTGTTGGTGTTGCCGGCATTCTATGCAGCGCTCGAGGACATTCGACCAAGGAAACAGTGCAAAACGGATGCCCGCTGAATGTCATGGTTTTTTTGCTCGAGGTGCGGCTCCTCGAACGATACGTGAATTGCAATCCAGTTGTTCCATGCTCAGAAGCCAGGTTCCTGATCGTCGGAGGGGGTGTTCTTGTTGGCTAGAATTCCTTCGTTATTCGTTTCGTCCCCTGATAAGCTTTCTGGGGCGCATTGCCCCGATTTTTGTGCGATGGTCGATGCAATCCGGGACAACTCTCTGGCTATCGTGATAGTTCCATCGGGCAGCACACAGGTCATGTCGGGGCATGTCGTGATCACATCGGTCAAGATGGACGTCAGCTTCAGGTCCTGTGCTTGCAAGCGCTCCTGCGCGCGTAAGCCGAGTACAAGAACTCGCGGCTGATTTTTTCCCAACAGCGCGAAGCCGTCCGTTATTTGAAGAACGGGTCCCTTGATGTGCACCCCTTCGATCGCCCCATGAAAAAGTTCCACCAACTCACTGACGGGATCGAGATTGAGCCCCAGACACATCAACTGAACCCGAGGCCTTTTCTTCTTCGAGTGATGTCCCTTTGATTGAGCAGTTCCACAGAGCGTCATCGCCGGTGTCAACGGTAGATTAGGATCAAGAATGTTCTCCAGCACATCATGGCGTTCAAAATCCGACGCAAAAGCTGATGTGAAAAGGCGCGCGTCTTTCGAAAGCGAATCACCTGCCTCACGCAGGGTCACGCTGCCCGGCATCACGTCAACCGCGCTCTTATCCCTGAACTTCAACCGCATACTTCGGGCAAAAATATCGAGGCTATGTCTGAACCCCGGAGTGACCCGACCCGCGATTTTCAACACGCGCGCAACCCAGCCGAGTAGCGTTAATCCACCTCGCTGTTGAGTACTGTGTCCAGGCGATCCAGTATTTCGGCCATGGTGTCGGATTTTTCCTTGATCATCAGCACCGCCTCTTTGACGTCCGCCACCTCGGCCTCGATCGCTTCCTGCCTGGTTTTCATGTCCGCGATCATCTTGATCAGACGAACCGCTGCCGTCCCGCCCGGGCCTGAGCCGTCCGGGTCCTCCAGCAGGTCTAAGAGGGGATGCAAGATCAGCACGTCCCCCCTGATCATTTTCAACCTGGCGGTTAATTTTTCCATCTCGTCCGGGATCTGGTGCACCGTTTTTTCGGTCTTCGGCGGCATCGGGCGGGTTTCCTCTCAAAGAATGTCTGTGGTCTGATTTTTCATGTTCGGCGTGGTCTAGGGCCCTAAGAATTTCAGGCGTTCTCAAGAGGATAGCCATGTCTAAGTTGAGCCGCGATCGCGTGAGCTGTGCTGCCCAGTCGATCCTTTTCTTCAGGTTTACGGGAAAGAAGGCGTCACCCAACGCGCTCGGTCGAAGCCGGCGCGTTGGACTCACGCAGACGAGGCTCGGGTGGCCATACGAGTTGATGTCTTCACTTATCTGATAAGGGCTCGCCAGGGCTGACAGCGCATCGTTCAAGGCGTCCAGGTTTTCCGGCCATTTCGAAAGGCCCGCATTGAGGTCATCCGCCAAACGGCGATATTCGGTGTCCCGGTTCAGCCGTCTCAAGGGGACACTGCCGTAAAGACGAGGTGGTGCGGCCGGTGAGAAATAGTCAGGTATCGGCAAGCCCAGACGCTCGGCCAGCAGCTGGTGAGTTTCCGCTGTATGCGCTTTTGACCGGATCGGCCTGATTTCCCGAAACTCGAAGGTCTCGCGTGCCGCAAAACAGTGGACGTGGTCACCGGGGGTGTCGGTATGGCGCGCCATGACCCAAGGGGTCAGTTCAACGGGAAACTGGTGGCGTTTCATCACGAAGCGCATCGAGGCCAGCCACGTCTCTCGATCAAGCCAAACCCCCTCCGGCGCTGACAGCGTGATATGAACAAAACCGCAAGCACCGAACTGTTCGAAATGATCGCGCAACTTTGATGCGGACCGCGCGATCACGGTCCCGCCGAGTACCTCACTGCCTTTCCGCAGATCATATCGCGCCAGTTCGACGGCCGAGTGATGCGATGTGAAATGCGGACGCATTACCTTTTTTTCCTCAATTCCGCGATCAGCCTGTCGCACAGACCTTCCCAGGTCCGAACCATGACCTTCACTTGATCAGGGGAGATCGGTGAGTTTTCTGCGTGCGCTGCCGCGCGGATGTCATGCAGGACTTCCGCAGCTTCGCCCATTTGAGCGGCCACCATACTGATGCCATGCGTTCCATATTGACGAAGCGCGTGAGCCGCGAGGGCGTTCACACTGCGAAATCCATGTTGATGCGCTTTGCGCTCCATCCCGGGGAATTCTTCGTCATGGACTCGAAATTTTATTTCGCGTTTTCCGCCGCGCCCGCTGAGTGGTGTCAGTTCGATCGTCACCCTTACCGTTCCCGTCTATTACGTGCTGAGACGCCGTGTCAAAACCATCAACCATGGGCTTCTCTCGTCATTGTCTAGTATATGTCGAAGGTGCTCCGATCCGAAGTCGAAGGGACCGTAATTAGGGGGTTTATCCCCATAAAAAAACCTGGATGCGGTTCTGCACGGATGGTCGTTCATAGAGAGTTTGGGCCCAAACCCTATAGGTTCTCGTATGCGCGCACGCGCGTACGAGCAAAAGGGACCGCCCCACCAGGAAGCATGGTCTCCCGACTTGACCCTTCGATTTTTCATGGGTTCCGGCGATCTTCGTAGAAGAAACGGAGAACGCGATGACCACTGGCAGTACCGAAACATCTCTTCCGGGCTCCCTGACACAGGAGGGTCGACAGGAGGATTGTAACCTGTTCGCCGACATCAAGGCTGCCGACTGGCTCGGCGAGCGGGTCGGGAGGCATATGAACGACGTGGATCTCAAGCAAGAGTCGAGTGGGTCGGGCTTGCTCGATGATATCCGGGCCATGGATGTCGTAAACATGATGCTGGCAGAGGCAGACGAGCCCCTTGATCGGATGGCTGATCCGATATCCCTGAAGTGGGTGAAGAGCGTCGGATGGGTCCGGTCCGAAATACCCGTGGTCGTGCCAGGGAAAACCATAAGGTTCGCGCCTCCCACTGAACAGCCGAGGACCCTATCAGATCGGGCATGCCTGAGCGTGGGGCCGTTCGCTGTATCCACCAAAGTCTATGCGCGATGGATGCGTCCACAAGGTCGGGGGCCGCCAGTCTGTAAGGCGCACCGGTCGTATCGGGTCACCCTTAAATTTCTGAACTACATCACGCGTCAGTTGCGGACCACCCGGCGCGCTCAGGGGAAGCTTGTTCAAGTCGGTGCGGATTTGACGCCGCATGGCATGTTGCGGTCAGGCCGGCTATCGTCCGTATGGCGGAAGGGTCACCATCCACAATCGACCGGAACGACATGCCGAAGTCCCGGCAGAACGCAGCCGCCGAGAGCCCGTTCCGCGCGGCGAGCCGCGCTGTGTAGGACGTCGCGTGTCTCATGCCACAGGAGCGGAACGGTCAGTGGTAGCATCTGTGACATCAGGGTCGTTCCGGTTTAACCTTTTCTCGGGGGGGGTCCCGCGCTTTGCTGTTGAGCCGTACGCTAAAGACCGGTTCGGTGCTTGCACGCCGTTGCGAACCGCGCCGTGAGCTTTTCAGCATTGCGAAGGCTCTTCAACGATGATCGCAGCGTAAGAACCTAATCGTCTTGAGTTATTGAGGAAAATCCCTTTGAATGGAACAACCTTTCGGTGTTTGAACACTTTCCGGGTCGATATTGCTCCGGAAACGAAGGCCCGCTCGGGTTGAGGTCTTATCATCGAAAAGAATTACAAGGCACAGCCTATCGAAAATTATCAGGAACGAGAATGATCTCAGCATACCCCACCCCCGGCGCCGTCATCAGTTTACGCTCGGCAACGTGGAAGGTTCTGAGCACCTCGATCCTCAAGCGCGGCTTCAGAGAGGTTCACTGTCGAGGCCTCAACGGTCTGGTGCGCGACAAGGAAGCCCGGTTCGTCTGGGATCTGGAAAAGGGCGCTCGGGTCGTCGACCCGTCGGCGGTGCGACTGGTTCCTGACGCTTCCTCCGGGCTCATCGACACGAAACTCCATCTCGAGGCCGCGTTCCGGAACACCCCGACCACCACGCGGACGCCCCTGACCCTCGGCCGGGCCGCGATCGACGATCTGCCGTTTCAACACCTGCCGGTAGAGCGGGCTCTCGCGCAGGACCGGGTTCGGCTGCTGATCGCGGACGACGTCGGTCTCGGGAAAACCCTTGAAGCGGGCCTGATCACCTCGGAGCTGGCGCTACGGGGCCGGGCGGATCGGATCCTCGTCGTCACGACCCGCGCGATGTTGACCCAGTTCCAGAAGGAATTCTGGACCCGGTTCTCGATCCCACTTTCCCGGCTCGACAGCGCCGCGATCCGTCGGATGCGGAACAAGATCCCCGCCCACTATAACGTGTTCGATCAGTTCGACCGGTCCATCGTGTCGATCGACACGCTGAAACGGGACGCCCAGATCCGGGATGCGATCAAGCATTCGTACTGGGACCTGATCATCATCGACGAAGCGCATAACGCGGCAGCCCGGAAGAACACGGCCGGCACGATCGCACAGAGGGCCGAGCTGGCGCAGCTTCTTTCCCGGCGGACCGACTCGCTTCTCCTGTTGACCGCGACCCCGCACGACGGGTCGCAGGAGAGTTTCGCGAGCCTCATCGAAATGCTGGATCCTACGCGCGTTCCAGACCCGACCCGGCTACAACGATCGGATATCGAAGATCTGGTTATCAGGCGGTTCCGGTCCGACAAAAACGTGGCGGCTGACATCGGACAACAGGTTCCGAAACGAGAACTGATCCGCAGAAACTTCCCGCTTAGCCCCGAAGAGGAAATCGCCTATCAGTCGATTGCCGAGCTGCACCTGGATCTCGATGAACAATCGACCCGGGGCCGCGCCATCGATCTGTTCCGGACCACGCTGGCGAAGGCGATCTTCTCAAGCCCGGCGGCCTGCCTTGAAACGCTCGAGCGGCGCATCCGCGGGATCGAGAACGAAACCGCCCGGGGCACCGAAGAAGACCGACTTCGGCTCCGAGACCTCGCAGATCAGGTGGCGGCGATCGATACAGAGGCCTTCCGCAAGTATCAGGACCTTCTCAAAATGTTGCGGGATCTTCGCTGGACTGGAAAGGATCCACGAGACCGGATTGTCATCTTTTCGGAACGTATCGCCACCGTGTCCTGGCTCGCAGAGCGGCTTCAGGCGGATCTGAACCTGTCTGATGGTCAGGTGGCGCGCGTGGATGGGGGCAGCGTCGAAGCGGATGTCCGGACCCAGGAGGTGATCGACGCCTTCGGGCAGGAAAAGTCCCCTATCCGGATACTGATCGCCTCCGACATGGCGTCCGAGGGTCTCAACCTGCACTTCCAGTGCCACCGCCTCATCCATTTCGACCTGCCTTGGTCACTCCTTCGGTTCCAGCAGCGTAACGGTCGGATCGATCGTTATGGTCAGGACCGCCCGCCGCTAATCACCTATTTCGTGGGCGAGAGCACACATCCTAAGGTGCGTCAGATGTGGGTCCTGGAAAAGCTCGTCGAAAAAGATGAAGCGGCGCAGTCTGGGGTTGGAGACCCGGCCGTTTTCCTCGGGAAAGGCGACGCTGACGAGGAAGAGGCTGTCGTCGCGGAAGCGGTGTCAGCCGGGATCGGCGCAGATGCATTCGACGCCCAGATGAATGCCCGCGCGGACGAGGCGAAGACTCAGATGTCCCTCGATGACGAGTTTGCGGCCCTCTTTGGGGACTACGCAGCCCCAGCCGAGACAAAGGCGGCCGGTGACATCGCCACCGAAGGCGCGCCGCCGCGGCTCTTCCCGGATACATTCAGCTATGCGGCCGCGATGATCGGCCGGTTGTCTCGCGGCGAAGAGCGGGCCTTCCCGTCTACGCCCGACATCTCCCTGGGGGATCGGACGATCCGGATCGCGATCCCGGATGACATGCGCGCCCGGGATGGTTTCGGCTACGCGAGTGAGGGCGCGGTCGATGGACGTTTCATGCCCGAAGAGGCTGTCGGCGCAGGAGACCGGGTCGAGTTGACCGATCAGGCGCAGGTGATCAACCGGGCGATTGATCATGCGAAGATGCAGGAGCGGTCCTGGCCGACCGTGCAGTACCTCTGGGATGGTCACCCGATCCTCGAATGGTTCGCGGACCGGGCCAGCACCTTCTTTCCGGAGCATTCTGCTCCTGTCGCGCCGCTGAGTGGCCTCTCCAAGGGAGAGGTCGCGGTCGTGATGCATGGTGCGATCCCGAATGCAAACGGTGCACCGGTTGTCGATCGGTGGGCTGTCGTGGCCCAGGGGTCGGACGGGGATGTCCATATCGAAGAAGTGCCGGACTTTATTGTCCGGGTCCGTCTCGCACAGGATACCCCTGGTCGTCCGGTGGAGGATCTGGACCCTGCGCAGGCTGCGATCAAAATCGCTGTGGACCGATTCCAAACCCATCTGCGCGGGCTCGGAAAAGAACGCGCAGCCCTGATCCAGCAGGATCTTGACGCGGTCCTGACCCGGCTTGGGGAGCTGGAAGGCCGGTTCCAGGCCCAGCTGACCCTCGATCTCGGGGAGGCAGCGGAGTCGGCCGAGGGCCTCAGCGCCCTTGAAAAGAGGCGGCTGACGATCCGGCGCGCGAAAGAGAAGAAGATCGAGGACCTGTTCAAGGACTGGACAGAGTGGTTTGAGCGGACCCGCCAGATGGTGGATGACCCCAACCCCTATGTCGATGTCAAAGCGGTATTTGTGGGGTGAGCGGATGGATCTGATCGGTATTGAAAACGAAGCCGAGTTCTTCCCGTCCGGGACGCTCTCAGACGTTCTGAAGGAAGAGCTTTCCGACATCACAGCCCGGTGGGCGGGCCTTGAGAAGTCAGCCCATCCGATCGAGCGGTTGTCCCAGGTTGCAACCTCGACCATCGAAGCCCTTCGACAAATCCGGAACAGTTCGGACGCGGATCGCCGAACAGAATTGACCCGGGAGATGCACCACGCCCTTTTAGGCGCACTCGGGTATGCTTGGAAACGTGATACTGCGTTCACCGCTCTGGCAGGCGCACCGATTATTCCACTGATCTCCCGGGTGGCGGACGCAGCCGGTCGGGATGCGCTCTGGATCATCGAGTCGCCCCTTCCGGACGCCGAGGACGAGGCTGCGGACCCGCTCGGTGCGTGTTTTGCGCCGGATCAGTTTCCCACCGATGCAGGCGAAGCGGCGCTCCTGGACCGAACGATCGAGTCCATTCTGGCAGAAGGGGTGTTCGAACTCGCCGACGGGCCACGCCACGTTCTTGTCCTCGGCCTTTCGCAGATCGTTCTGATCGACAAAAGGAAATGGCCGGCGAGGTCTGTCCTCCGCTTCGATCTTCAGGAAATCTTCGCCCGCTCGGACCGGGACACGCTGACCGTGATGGCCTGCCTGATTTCGCGGGAGGCCCGGGTGCCGGAACAGGGTGCACCGATCTCGGACCGGCTTGAAGAGGAGGCGCAGCGGAACGCCAACGCCGTCACAACCTCGCTTAAGCGCACAGTTCGGGACGCGATCGAACTCCTCGGTCAGGAGGTTCTGACCGTCACCGGCGGCAAGAACAAAGACGTATGGATCGACGGGCCGGAGCTGTCGCGCGAAGCCCTACGTTATATGTACCGGCTCCTGTTCCTGTTCTACGCCGAGGCGAACCCACGGCTGAACCTGCTCGACTTGAAGAACCCGATCTATGCGACGGGTTATTCCCTGGAAACGCTGCGCGATCTGGAATCCGTTCCTCTGCGCACGACGGCAGATCGGGAGGGAACTTTCCTCTGGGAAAGCCTCCAGCGGACGCTGACGCTTCTCTATACCGGGCTTGATCTCGCCGATGAGGAAAAGGGCAGCGGGCTGCGTCTGCCGTCGGTGAAGGTATCCCTTCTGGACCCGGCGAGCACGCCGCTTCTGAACGGGCTGATGCTGCGCAACGAGGCGATCCAGAAGGTGATCCGGCTCCTTTCGCTCCGGTCCACCGGCAAGAGTACGGGCCGGATTTCCTACGCCAAGCTCGGGATCGGCCAGCTGGGCGCGGTCTATGAAACCCTGATCTCCTTCACAGGGGTCGTCGCGAAAACAGACCTCATCGAGCTGAAACCTCGCAGGGGCCGGTCGAATGACGTGGTCAACGACGGCGAAGAGGCGGACACCTCGGAACCGGACGATGAAGTCGAGGAAGATCTGTTCGGGGATGACGACACTGAGCCGGACGAGGCCTTCCGCCGCGACAAGGTCGATCCGCTCGCCCCGAGTTGGTTCGTGCCCCGCAATCGGATCGGCGAATTCGCCCCGGAAGAGATCGTGTTCAACGGGTCGGAGGCGCTGGTCTATCCGAAGGGGACCTTCATCTACCGCCTCGCGGGCCGGGACCGGGAGAAGTCCGCCTCGTATTACACACCGGAGCCGCTCGCCCGCCTGCTGGTGAAGCATGCGCTCATGGAGCGGTGCCGAGACCTGACGGCAGACGAGCTTCTGGACCTGAAGATTCTAGAGCCCGCGATGGGGTCCGCAGCCTTCCTGGTGGAGACCACGAACCAGCTCGCGGACCTCTACCTCGAGCGGAAACAGAAGGAGACGGGCCAGACGATCCCGCAGGACCGGATCGTCCTCGAGAAACAGCGGGTCCGGGCTTATATCGCAGACCGAAACTGTTTCGGGGTCGACTTGAACCCAATCGCCGTAGAACTCGGGGCCATCTCGCTCTGGCTGAACAGTCTTCATGCGAGCGACTTCTCACCGTGGTTCGGCGACCAGCTCCATGCCGGGAACTCCCTGATCGGCGCGCGCCGGGCCGCCTATGCCCCCGCGCTTCTCAACGCAAGGTCCCAGAAGGACCTCTGGCTCACCGCGAAACCCGACGAGATCGGCTGGCGCAAGCGCCTGCCGGAAAACCATGTCTGGCAGTGGCTGCTCCCCGCCAAGGACATGGTGAACTTCGACAAGGACAAGTCGATCGCACCATTCGCGGGTGATGCGCAGGACCGGATCAAGGCCTGGCGCAAGGACGGCTTCTTCAAGAAGCTCGAACCCCACGAGGTCAAGCTGGTCCAGAAACTCAGCCGGGTCGCCGAGGCGCTGTTCGATCAAGTGGCCGAGGATCTCGGCAAGACCCGGACCGCGGCGAATGACGCGATCACGCTCTGGCCGGACAAGGTCATCGCCGGAAACAAGGGGCTCGACTTTCACGCCAAGGAGAAGCTGAACGCTCACCTGATTGGGGCGGATCACGCGACGAACACGCTTCCCTATAAGCGGCTCAAGACGGCGATGGACGCGTGGTGCGCCCTCTGGCTCTGGCCGCTGGACAAGGCGGACCAGCTGCCCAGCCGGGCCGAGTTCCTTCAGGGCATGGCGATGATCCTTGAAGGGGGATTTACCCCGGACGGATCACTGGCCGCCCCCAGCATGGACGAGTTCGCCGATCCGTCGCCAGATTTCCTTGATCTGATGGAGCCGGACGCACCCGCACGCGACCTGTTCAAGGCGGCCGCAAAGCGACAGGACGGGCTGTTCCGCGAAACGAATGTCGAGGCGCTGATCGAGACCTTCGACTGGCTCGGCGTCGCGGTCGAGGTGGCCGAGCGTGAGCGCTTCGTACATTTCGACCTGATCTTCGCCGACGTGATGAAGGCGCGTGGCGGGTTCGACATGATCGTCGGGAACCCGCCCTGGGCCAAGCCCTCGTGGAACGAGGGGCTGGTGCTGGCGGATATCGATCCGCTTCATGCGGGGCTGTCGGCGTCGGACGCGAAGAAGGTCCTGCCCGAGGCGCTACCAAAGGCCCCGTCCGTGCGGCGCGAGGGGCGGACGGTTCCGGCGGTCGAGGCCTTCCTTCAGGACTTCGTGTCGACCCGGGGGGCGATGGAGGTGACCTCGTCCGAGGTGATGAACCCCTTCGCCGGGGGCGGGTCGAACAACCTCTATCGCTGTTTCATCGACCTGTCGTTCCGGCTGGTCGCCCCGCAGGGCTATGCGGCGCTGATCCATCAGGACGGGCATCTGGGCGATCCGAAGTCGGGGGCGTTCCGGCGGCACTGGTATGCGCGAGCGGCAAAGCACTTCGAGTTCAGCAACAAGATGACGACGAAGGTCTTCGCTGAAGTTCACCACGAGCTCAAGTTCAGCCTGAACGTTTACCGCGGCGAAGCGCGCGACGTTGATTTCGAAAAGTTCACGCACGCGTTCCTGCCTTCACAGATCGAGGACTCCTACTCCGACCAGGACGGTCTTGGCGAAATTCCCGGGATTAAGGGAAAGGATGGAAAGTGGGACACGCGCGGGCATCGTGACCGCGTCATGCGGATCGATCGCGACGCGCTTTCCGTGATCCATGCCCTGTCCGAGGAACAAACGGTCCCAGTCGAAGAGGCCCGGCTGATCCAACCGCACTCGGCTCGAACCCTCGACGTGTTCCGCCAGATGGCGAGATTCCCCAAATTGGATGAGGCGATCCCAAAGGTTGAGCGCAGGGTTAGCACGCCTACGGGCGAGCGGATGGTAAAGATTCCGCTCTGGCAGATGTCTGCACATTGGCATGAATCTGGCGCGCAGAAGGATGGAAGGATCCGAAGAGAAACAGCCTTCCGCTCTGCTGATCAGATGATCTTACAAGGACCGCTTTTCCATGTTGGTAACCCACTCTACAAGACACCGAAACCTATATCACGCACGAATGCCGACTACATCGTCATCGATCTAGCCACTGCGTCCGAACAGTACCTCCCACGTACAAATTACGGACCTGCGACGACCATAGGCGACTATAGGAAACACATGGCAAGGTGTCGATGGGATGCGAGTAAGAGACACGCTGACTATTATCGGGTTGCTGTCCGAAAAATGATTGCCCTGAATGGCGAAAGGAGTCTGATCGGAGCCCTTATTCCGGTCGGAGTCTCGCACGTTGACTCGGTGCAAAGTATTTCATTCGAACGAGACACAGACCTCCTGAATTTCCATGTTTCATGCTGCTCGATCCTGTATGACTTCATCATCAAGTCATCTGGGCGCCAGAATTTGCATGATGATGACGTTGGGAATTTTGCATGGGTAGAAAATGAAAGAACTGCGGTCGGTCGAGCATTGCGTCTTGCCTGTTTGACTTCGGCCTATGCGGAAGTCTGGGATCGCCATGCCCATACGCTGGACGTCCTGCCTTGGTCCTCCACTGACCCCCGCCTCCACCTCGAAGGCCCGGTGGAAGGCCCGGCCACCTGGGACCGCACCGCAGGCCTCCGGACCGAGTTCGCTCGTCGCATGGCGCTGGTCGAAATTGACGTGCTGGTCGCACAGGCGCTCGGCCTGACCCTCGACCAGTTGATCGAGATCTACCGGATCTACTTCCCAGTCCTGCAAGAGAACGAGGCAGGCACCTGGTACGACCAGAACGGCCGGATCGTCTGGACCTGCTCCAAGGGTCTGCCCGGCGTCGGCTGGCTGGACGACCGCGGCAAGAGCCCCGGCCGCGCTGCCTGGGAGAAGATCCTCGCCGACAACCCGGCGGAACTGACCTGCACCGCCATCGACGACACGATGCCCGGCGGCCCCCGCACCGTCACCCGCCACTTCGTCGGCCCCTTCACCCAGTGCGACCGGATCGAGGACTACCGCCGCGCCTGGGCCCATTTCGAGCGGCTGAAATCCGAAGAGGCCGCCTGAGATGAACCCGATCCTCCTCGCCCGTCATGTGCAGGACAGCCTGCGCGAACTGGTCCACACGACGCTGAACAGCACGAGCCCCGCCTTCGAGGGGATGGTGGACCGGTTCATCGCCGAGCCCGCGAACTTCCTGAAGGGGCCGTGGATCTCGGTCGACATGCCTTTCCGGCAGATCGACGGGGCGAAGGAGGGGACGTGGGCACAGCCCTTCCCGGAAGTGCCGCTGAAATTCGCGCCCTATCAGCACCAGACGGACGCCTTCGCCCGGCTGAGCGGGACGACAATGAGATCGACGCTGGTCGCGACCGGGACCGGGTCGGGCAAGACGGAATCCTACCTGTGGCCGATCCTGGATCACTGTCGGCGGAACAAGGGGAAGCCCGGGATCAAGGCGATCCTGATCTACCCGATGAATGCGCTGGCGACCGACCAGGCGCGCCGGATCGCGGCCGCGATTTCCAGTATCCCGTCCCTGAATGGGGTCCGGGCCGGGATCTATGCCGATAAGGAGCCGAGTAACCCGGCCCATGAGGTGACCGAGGACAGCGTGATCACGCATCGCGAGACGATGCGGAAGAACCCGCCCGACATCCTGCTCACGAACTACAAGATGCTGGATTACCTGCTGCTGCGCGGCCGGGACAAGCCGCTCTGGGCGCAGAACGACCCGGAGACGCTTCGGTTTCTGGTCGTCGACGAGATGCACACTTTCGACGGTGCGCAGGGGGCGGACCTTGCCCTTCTGCTGCGCCGCCTGAAACACCGCTTGAACACCCCAAAAGACCATCTGATCTGCGTGGGGTCTTCGGCCACGCTCGGCGCGGGTGAAGACGCGAAGGTTGATCTTCGGCGCTATGCCGAGACGATTTTTGGGGAACCCTTCGATGAAGGGGCGGTGGTGACTGAGACCCGGAAGACGCCGAACGAGGTGTTCGGGGATCCGGAATATCTCGAGCGGCCGGACCCAGCGGAAATCCACGCGGCCCTGCGCGAAGCGGAAGAAATGAACCAGGCCGCCGCCGCGCATCGCCTGGCGACAGCCCTGTTCCCGGACCGGGCCGATCGGGACCTCGCCTTCCTCGACGAGGGCGATGCCGCCGACCCAGCCTGGCGGATCGCGCTTGGTGACCGGCTGAAAGAACACCATCTCTGTCAACGCGTCCTCAAGATCATCGCCGAACATAACGGTCCAGCCTCACTTGAGGTGATCGCCGCCGGGCTAGGGCAGGTCCGGGTCCTTCGGGACTGGTTCGAGGCGGATCATCGCGCGCTTGCGGAACTGGTCGTGGCGCTGGTCGCATGGTCCCGGTCCGGTTCGGCCGATAGTCCAAGGCCCCTGTTCAACGTCCGGCTTCAGCTCTGGATCCGCGAAATGGCGCGGATGGTGACGAATCTGCCCCGGACCGAGGCGGGTGGCGTCAGGTCCCAGATGGACCTGTTCCACGCCCTCGATCTCGACAGGCACGCCCTGCGTCGTTCGCTCCCGATCGTGAACTGTAATCGCTGCGGGGCCACCGCCCATGTAGGGCGACTGAACCCGAACTCGACCGCCTGCTGGGCTCCGCTCGAGCAGCTCTACGAAGAGTTCTTCGATGACAACGCCGGCGGAAAGATCCGGCTTTTCTATCACGAGACCCTTGATCGGATGATTCCGGCGGTGGGCGGCGGTGTGCGGATCGTAAAGGGGCTTCTGGACGCCGAAAGCATCGAGTTCACCCCGTCAGACCACGACAATCTCGAAACCGGACCCGCCGCACCGGTCTGGATGTATGACCCGACGGATGCAACGACGGGGCGGATCGACCGATCCTGCCCGGCCTGCGGTCAAGCGCGCGGTCTCCTGCTTTTCGGGATGCGGGCAGCCCGCTTGACGACCGGGATCACGGGGACCCTCTACACCTCGGCACAGAACGAGGAAGAGCCAGAGGCGAAACCGCGCTTTCTCATGTTCTCGGACTCGGTGCAGGATGCGGCGCATCGGGCGGCAGTGGCCGAGACCCGGAACGCCCTCTCGG
The DNA here is from genome assembly GCF_059429255.1 of Phaeobacter sp. CC-HEC084. Classification (NCBI taxonomy): domain Bacteria; kingdom Pseudomonadati; phylum Pseudomonadota; class Alphaproteobacteria; order Rhodobacterales; family Roseobacteraceae; genus Phaeobacter; species Phaeobacter sp. CC-HEC084. Next base: position 1,749,376 of record NZ_JCAIJQ010000002.1, on the reverse strand, counting down.
TCTACCAGAAATCTCTCTTCACCGCGCTTGAGGAAGCTGAAACTGATGGGATGAGCCTCGCGGAGGTGATCGAAACCGTTCCTGCCGCGGAGCTCGAAAAACATGGGCCGGATGCCTTCACCGCGCTCTATATTCCGAAAGAGCAGACCTGGCGGAGCCGATATCAGGACCTGATCCGGGCCGGGAGCTCGATCACCGACACGGGTTTCCTTCGTCATATGACGTTGCGCCTCGGGTGGGAGTATTTCGTTGACCTGAGTTATCGGTCGCATTTCAGCCACACGCTCGAAGCGAACGGCATGGCCACAGCGGATGTCTCCAGTGATCTTCTCAGCGCTTCTGCGGAGCGGCTTGCCCGCGAGCTCAAGAACGACCTTCCCGGTGCCCCGGACATTGATCCGGCGGTTCTTACCCGGTTCCTTTCGGGTGTTGTACAGCGCATGCGCCGCCAAGGGTCTGTCGCGCATCCCTATATCGCCAGCGCGATTGCCACGGCGTCGGGCGCTCGCGGCCTGAACTGGTTCGCGGCGGCGTCCCAAATCGGGGTCGGCAGGACCGGAACGCTACCGTTTCCGGACAGTCGGCGCGGCCTTGCGCCCATCCCGGTAACACTGGCTTACCCACCGATCGGGTTCGAGCGTATCACGAAATCGCAGGGGGTAAGCTGGTATCGGGACGGGCTGTTCCGGACCCTGGGTCCGGAAGATCTCCGCTATGGAACCGAACCGGATACGATCTACCCGATGGTTCTGCAGCGCCTCGAGGCCGACAGCATCCTGCGCCGCGTCAACGGTCCGGACGGGCAGAATCGGCACGCCTGGCTAATCGACCCGGACAAGATCACGGTCACGACCAGGGCGATCGGGCTCACCTGTGACCGCTGTGGTCGGCAGGAGACGGCCCTCGCGGAGAACGAGGCCTTCGCGGCGGGATCCCCCTGCACCAAGATCGGCTGTTCCGGGCATCTCGTGGTGGCGGGCATGCCGCCGCGCCCGGCTCTGCGCCGATCCCTTCAATCCGACCGGAACCACCGGGTTGTCGCGCGCGAGCATACCGGCATCCTCGAAACCGATGAGCGTCTGAGGGTCGAGACCGGGTTCATCAACGGCGAGACACGGTGGGCCCCGAACCTTATTTCCGCGACCCCGACCCTTGAGATGGGGATCGACATCGGCGACCTTTCGACCCTGCTTCTGGGCTCGGTGCCCCCTGAGGAGGCGAATTACGTCCAGCGTATGGGCCGAAGCGGACGCCGCGACGGGAATGCCTTGAACATGGTCCTCGCCAATTCGCGGGCCCACGACCTTCAGTTCTGGGAAGATCCGACTCCGATGCTCGCGGGCCAGGTGCGCCCCCCAGGGGTCTTCCTCGCAGCGGAAGAGGTCCTTCTGCGTCAGGTCACGGCCTTCACCCTTGATACCTATGTCGCGGCCACTGCCGAGGCAGGGGATTACGGGAAGGTGCGCGATGTCCTGAAACGCCGCTCCTCCGGGGCGACGGAGGGCTTCCCCATTGAATGGCTGGATCTGGTCCAGGCCAGGGGGGATGAGTTGGCGACAGCCTTCCTGGCAGGGCTTCCGCCAGATGTTCAGGCGCGCACCGATCTGGTGAACCGGGTTCGCGGCTTCCTGACCGGGACCGATGAAACCTCGATCGGGTGGCGGATCGGCGCGGCATTCGATGGCGCTGCCGCCGAGAAGGCTCGACTGATCGAGAAGCGCGAGGAGGCCACGAAGGAGCTTACTCGGCTGCGTAAACGTCGCGCCGAGCTGACCGATGACGAGTTCGAGAAGCGCGAGGGCGAGATCGCGCGGGACCGGACCGAGATCAACCGGTTGATCCGGAGCGGGATTGATGACGTGTCGGTGATCAAATTCCTCACCGACAAAGGGATCCTGCCGAACTATGCCTTCCCGGAAGAGGGCGTAAAGCTCACCTCAATCCTGTCGCGCCGCAACGATCCTTCCAAAACCGCGTCGAAGGACGAGGATGGGCTTCTCTATGTCGAGTATTCCCGCCCGGCCAGCTCGGCTCTGGCAGAGTTCGCACCGGGGCAGTACTTTTATGCAAACGGGCGGCAGGTCGAAATCGAGCGGATCGAGATCGGGAAGGAAGATCTGAGCCGCTGGACCTTCTGTCCCTCCTGTTCCCATGTCGCGGATCGGATCGAAGGCGCGGAAACCAGTACCTGCCCGCGCTGCGGGGATGAGATGTGGTCCGACTCCGGGTCCAACCACGATGTCGTCCAGCTCAAATCCGTGATCTCTGTGGACAGCGAGGAGAAGGCAGCGATCCGGGATGGGGATCAGCGGGACCAGCGTCAGTTCGACCGGGTTCTGATGCCCTTCCACGGGCCGGAAGACATCGCCTCTTCCTGGTTCACCACTCGGGAGAGCGGCGCGCCTTTCGGATTCGAGTTTCTGCCCCACTGTGCCTTCCGGGACTTCAACTTCGGGCCGAAATCAGCACTTCCGGGCCCGAAAATCGCCGGGGAAAAGCGACCGGCGCAGCCGTTCCGGATCTGCCGACACTGCGGCACGCTCCAGAAACCGCCGAAGGATGAGGCGGATCGCGGGACCCATCCGCCAAGCTGTAAAGTCACCCGCGAACCGGATCTCGCCCGCGAGAGGTGGGAGACCGGGGTCTTCCTGATGCGGAAATTCGACACCGAAGCGATCCGGATCGTGATCCCTGTCGTCGGTGAGGCGGATGACGATGATCTGAAAAGCTTCGTCGCCGCGATCAACCTCGGCATGCGCCGACATTTCGCGGGGAAGGTCGATCACCTCCGCTCCACGATCTTTGAAGCCCGGCTCGACGGGATAACCACCGTCCGCAGCCTCTACCTGTATGATGCGGTCCCGGGCGGGTCCGGGTACCTGCGGCAGGTCGGAGAGCACCCGGACACGATGAAGGCGGTGATCAGTCGCGCGGCTGAGGCGCTTCGGGACTGTCCCTGTAACCAGGAACCGGATCGGAACGGCTGCTTCCGCTGCGTGAAGCCGTATCGGTCCCAGTTCGGACCTGGTGAACCGGATCGGGATCGCGCCCGTCAAATGATGGAAGCGATCCTGCAGAAGTGGGACAGCCTAAGCCGGACCGAGACCGGGATCGACGCGTCGATCCGGGATGCCATGGTCGAAAGTGCGCTCGAGAAGCGACTTCTGAACGCCCTTGCGACGCGGTATGGGGACGATGCACTGACCCCGCAGGTTCTCTCGGGTGGACGTCGCGGTTTTGTACTGCGCGCAGGCCCGAAAGACCGGCCTCGGCTCTGGACGATCGAACCCCAAGTGCAGATCGACGCCCGTTTCAAGGGTCTCCCCCGCAAAAGGGTCGACTTCCTTCTTACACAGACAGGTCAAACCGGGGCGGTGCCCGTCGTTCTTGAGATGGACGGCCTTGAGTATCACGCCGATACCGTTGCCCAGGACTTACTCGATCGGATGTTGATGATCCGGTCCGGTCAGGTCCGGGTCTGGACCCTCGCCTGGGCAGACTTAGACGCGGAGAACCGGTCCTTCCTGAATCCGCTCGCGGAACCGGCCTTGAGCGCGGAAAAGGTCGGGCGGCTCTCCCGGGTGTGCGCCTTTCCGGGCTTCTCAGATCACATCGACGGTGTCCGTGCTCTCCAGGGGGAAAGCTCCCTCGAGGGGTTCTGGTGCCTTCTGGACGGCAAGAGGGATGATGATCTTCCGAGCCGGTCGATCTTGACCCGGGGCTTTGTCGCGACCGGGCGTCCGCTCGACCAGCTGCCACGCCAGGCCTCCCTGACGGAAGAGGGGCGGCAGTTCCTGCTGACACCGGGCCTGACAGAGCATATCGGTGCGGGAGTGCTCGACCTCTATCTGTCCTGCAAGCAGATCTCTCCGACGGAATGGGCGGGAACAGACGAAGATATTCGGCTTCTTCTGCGCGCTGAACTTCCCGATCCGGGCAACGAGCCTGCGGCGAAAGCCCTCTATGCCGAGGCCTGGCGTGGACTCTGGCGGCTCGTCAATCTGTGCCAAGGGTTACGCGGTTTCCACGTTGAATTGGCGGGTCTCGAAACGCTCTCGCCACCCGATATGTCGGTCGGGACCGGACCGACCGATGCGGACACCGAAGCCTGGCTCGAGGCTAGGGCCCTTTGTGATGACCTGTTCCATCCCCTGATCGACGCGCTGGTCGCGGCGGAAGTGCCCGGCCCGGATAGTTTCGGGGATGACCTCCTGGTAGAAGGGCGGGTTGTGGGGATGATGGAATTCGGCTGGGAAGCAGCCGGCGTCGCGATCGCGGAAAAGCCATGCGAGGTGGGAAGCTGGCGGCTCATCCCGTTTGATCCGGAGAGCGATCCAATCGGCGAGACGGTCACCAAAGTTATCCAGGCACTACAGGAGATGAACACATGATGAACGCGATCAACAAGCGGGTCTCCTATGACATCGGTTGCATGAAAAGCCTGAGAAAGCTGCCGGACCGGGTGGCTATCCGGTTCATGGATCTCATGACAAAATACATGTCTGACCCGTCCGCGAACGGATTGAATCTCGAGACTGTGGAGGGCGCGAAAGACAGCTCGATCAAGTCGCTCAGGGTCGATCAGGGTTACCGCGCGATCGCGTTTGAGGTCGGCCGCGATATCATGTTTGTGCACGTCAACGAGCACGACAAGGCCTACCGATGGGCTGGAAACCGGCGGGTCAAACTGGATCCGGACACGAACCGGATCCGCGTCGTTGAGGAACTCGACGTAACCGTCGTCGAGGCGGAGCCCCAGGGTGCGGACGAGCCGCGACTCTTCGCGGCAGTCGCCGATAAACGACTGAAGGCCCTCGGTGTTCCGGGCGAGGAACTCCCCGCCGTCCGCGCCCTTACTTCGATCGAGGGGCTCGAAGCGGAGGAAGAGGGGTTCGACCCGCTGACCTATCAGATCCTCTACGCACTCGCAGCAGGCTATTCAGACGAGGAGGTCTATGCACTGACGGGCGTTCCGGAAGAGACGGAAGCCGTCCCGGAAATCCCATCGGCCGACTTGACGTTCGATCAGATGATCGAGACTGAAGAAAGCCGCCAGACCATTTTCATTCCCGAAGATGAAAAGGAACTGCGGCGCGTCTTCGAGGAAGGGCTCGAAGGCTGGCGCGTGTTCCTGCACCCGGATCAACGCAAGCTTGCTTATCGGGATTATAACGGCCCGGCTATGGTGCGCGGAGGCGCCGGGACCGGGAAAACCGTCGTCGCCATGCACCGGGCGAAGCACCTGGCCGATCAGATCAAACAGGATCTGACCCGGGCCGGTCAAAGGGTTCTGTTGACCACTTTCACAACCAGTCTCGCACAGGATATCGAGGCGAACCTCCGGACCCTCTGCCCGGAGCATCTGGAGGCGCGACCACCTCGGATCGAAGTGATCAACCTCGATCGCTGGGTCTCGCAGTTTCTCAAGCGGAAAAGCTTCGCGCGTGAGGTCGCGTTCTTCGGGGAGGCGCGTGAACGGCTGGATCAGGTCTGGAGGGAGGTGTTCGACGACCATGAGCTTCCCGAGGGTCTTTCGGAACCGTTCATCCGCGCGGAATGGGCCCAGATCGTTCAGGCGAAGGGTCTCATGGATAAAAGGGCCTACCTCAAGGTATCCCGGGCCGGACGCGGAACCCCGCTCGATCGCCGAAAACGGGCCGCCCTCTGGGATATCTTTGCTGATTATCGCGCCCGGGTGGTGAGTGAGGGGCTCGCCGAGCCGGATGACGCTTATCGCGAAGCGATCGAAATCCTGTCCTCCGAGGCCCCGAACCTTCCCTATGCGGCCGTGATCGTGGATGAGGCGCAGGACATGGGCGAGCAGGCCTTCCGTCTGATCCGGGCAATCATCCCGGAAGGCCCATCCGGGGATCGAAATTCCCTCTTCATTGTGGGCGATGCGCACCAGCGGATCTATGGGCGCCGCGCCAGTATGGCTGGCTGCGGGATCAACGTGCGTGGCCGCTCTAAGCGGCTCAGGCTCAACTACCGGACGACTCAGGAAATCAGGTCGTGGGCTGTGTCGGTGCTGGAAGGCGTCAGCGTCGATGATCTCGATGAAGGCAGCGATACCCTCAAGGGCTATGTCAGCCTCCTGCATGGTGTGTCGCCTGACCTGGTCGGCTGCACTTCGGAAGTCGAAGAACTGAAAGGGATTTCAACCTGGGTTCGCAGTCTACCATCGGAAAACGTTCGACTTTCGGATATCGGAATTCTCTGCGCGCGACGCGCGGATGTTGACCGCGTTGGCGCGGCGCTGCAGGCGGAGGGTATCGAGACGGTGGTTCTCCAGGCTGGTGCTGATGACCGGTCCGTCCCCGGGGTCCGTATCACGACGATGCACCGCGCCAAGGGGCTCGAGTTTTTTGCCGTGGCGATCCCCTTCCTGTCAGAGGCAGCTTTCCCACCGCCCGGCGCCCTGAAATCGGCCGTTGATGCCGCTGATCGCGAAGATATCGTCATCCAGTACCGCTCCCTTCTGCACGTCGCCGCTACCCGGGCGAAGAAGGCGCTCCGCGTGTCATGGTCCGGCATACCGACCGGGCTGATCAGTGACAGGCTTCAGAAATGACCTGAAGTTCGCGACATTCGACAACGGATTAGGTTCGCAGCTCTCGACTTGGCGGTCGAACGGTTAAGGTAAGGGGCAAGGAATGCGTAATACACCTAGTGAAGACCGCGGTCCTGGGGATGGTAACGGGATCCGCCGAGCGATCGCCCTGAGCGCGCTTCAGCAGAAAACATTCGCTGAAGCGGAGCGGCTGGAAGCCGGTGGCTTCGATCCATTAAGTTGAAAGTGAACTTCCTACGCTTCCCCGAGATGGGCGGAATGGCTATGTATGTGAGTTGCAGTGACCGGGGTCACGATTATCATTATGCTGCCTTGCCTGTAGCAGCCTCATCGACGGCCAAGCCCTTGGCAGTGCGGGGTAATGCTGACATTCTAGCCGGCGTCAAAAATATGGGTGGGCGGAATGGGTTTACATGATCAGAAAATTGAAGGCGTCCCGCAGTTTGTCAGCTATTTTGCGCCCGTGATCGAGATCATGCGGGATTTGGGCGGCCAAGCCCGCCCGCGTCAGGTCTTTGATGAGTTGATCAAGCGGAATGACATCCCAGAAGATTTTCTTGCGCTGAGCAACAAGAATGGCGGCTCGAAGTTCGAGAACAGGGTACATTTTGCTCGGTCTTATCTATACTCAGCCGGCATCATAACCGCGCCCAGCCGCGGTGTCTGGGGTTTGTCAGATCAGGGATGGAAGGCGGAACTTTCCCCTGAATGGGCAGCAGAAATTTTCAGGACAGCCCGGGTCAATTTCTCCGGTGATGAGGATGAACAGGAGGCGCCCAAAGATGACCTTGCTCCGGAGGGGCTGAGTCACTGGTATGTCGGGGCATCGTGGGGAGGCGAGGACCAGACCGACCGGTTCTTGAACGAAGGAGTCTGGCAGAACGGCTATGACGACAAATTCTCCAAGCTTGTCCGGCAGATGAAGCCCGGGGACCGGATCGCCATCAAAGCCTCGTTCACTCGAAAAAACGATGTTCCTTTTGAGAACTACGGCCGTGCCGCGAGCGTCATGCGGATCAAGGCCATTGGGACCATCACTGCGAACCGTGGCGATGGCAAGACAGTCAATGTGGACTGGCAAGAGCTTGCCCCGCCTAAAGACTGGTACTTCTACACTTATCGCACAAACGTTGCCCGTGCCCGTGTGGAGGATGATGACATGGCAAAGCGGCTTGTAGCATTCACCTTTGACGGGGCAGATCAGGATTACGGCTATTTCCTCAGCCATTCCTACTGGGCAGAACGTTTCGCCCCAGAGATCGATCCCCTGAGCGCAAGCGAGGCAGAGGACGCTGCGGAAGATGACAACGCTCCCGGGCCAGAAATCGTGCCCTACACGGTGGATGGCACTATCAATGAGGGCGGCTTTATGGAGCGCGATACCTTGACGGGGCTTGTGGATCGCCTGTCATCCAAGAAAAACCTGATCCTGCAGGGGCCACCCGGGACGGGGAAATCCTGGCTCGCCAAGCGACTAGCCAAGGCTTTAATCGGCCGCAGGTCTCCTTTGCCCGATCAGCTGCGCTCTGTCCAGTTTCACCCCTCGTTATCGTATGAGGATATTGTGCGGGGGTATCGCCCCTCCAGCAATGGGTTGACCCTAACCGACGGGATTTTCCTGCAAGTGGTCGAAGCCGCACGTGCCCAACCCGATGTCCCTCATGTCCTGATCATCGAGGAAATCAACCGGGGCAACCCCGCTCAAGTATTCGGCGAGATGCTGACGCTTTTGGAAAACACCAAACGCAGCCGAGCGGATGCGATGGAGCTGGCCTATCGTAAAGTCCCGGGTGAAAAGGTACATATCCCCGACAACCTGCATATTATCGGCACGATGAATATCGCGGACCGCTCCCTTGCTCTGGTCGATCTGGCTTTGCGTCGCAGGTTCGCCTTTGTGACGCTGGACCCCATGTTGAACATGGCTTGGGAAGACTGGTGTCGTGATAGGGATTTCCCGGATGACGTGATCTCCCTGATGCGTGAGCGCATGACCGCGCTGAATGACACAATCGCACAGGATCGGGCCCTAGGGCCGCAGTTTCGGGTGGGCCATTCCTATGTCACCCCCGGCGATGATGACATTCCAGACCCGCGGGCATGGTTCGTCGAGGTCATCGATACCGAGATCGAGCCACTGCTGCAGGAGTACTGGTTTGATGCCCCGGATCGAGCCCGTGATACGGTGCACACCTTGCGTGCCGGGCTGTAATGGCCACAGCGATCCCCTTGCGCAATATCTGGCTGCTCTTTCTGTACGCAGCCGTTCTGGTGCAATTCAAAGGTCGGTTTGATAATCAGGTCGAAACCGCCCGGGATCTTCCTGATCTGGTGGCACGGCTTTTGACCCATGTGGTCGAGGAACGACTGCGCAGGAACCTCTCGCGTGGATACCGCCCCAGGGTGGCTACCCTGTCGCGGGTGCGCGGTCGCATCGATATGCTGGAAACCACGTCACGCCGTTTGATGGACCGTGGTCGCATCGCCTGCCGCTTCGAAGAACACATGATGGACACGCCCCGCAATCGGCTGGTCAGGGCAGCCCTCGCACGGCTCGCAACACGCGTCGCGGATGATCTGGTGGCGCATCGCTGCCGCCAACTGGCCGGGGATTTTACCCGCATAGGCGTTGTCGGCCCCCGCCCGTCCTGGGCAGAACTGGCCAGTGACCAGATTGGTCGAAATGAGGCCGCCGACCGTTTCATGGTGGCACTGGCGCGGATGGTGTTTGACACGATTATCCCGACAGAGGAGCCCGGGGAGGTAACAGGCGCCCTGCCTGACAGCACCGACCACCTGATCCGCCGCCTATTCGAGCGGGCGGTGGGCAATGCCCTGCGCCTTGAACTGGAGCCTCATGACTGGACCGTGGCTCAAGGTAAACGACTGTCATGGCCGGTTACGGCCGCATCCCCTGGAATCGCCGAAATCCTGCCCGGAATGCAGACCGATATTGAGTTAAACCATACCGCGACGGGACACCGCATTGTGATTGATACGAAATTCACAGCCATCTTTACAGCGTCCAGCTATCGAGACCGGATTCTGAAAAGCGGTTACCTCTACCAGCTTTACACCTATCTGCGCAGCCAAGAGCTGCCGGGAGATACCGCTAGCTTAACCGCTGTCGGGATGCTGCTGCATCCGCAGACAGGGGGATCAGTCGATGAAGAGGTGACGATACAGGGTCACCGAATGCGTTTTAAGACGCTTGACTTGACCGGCGATCCTGAAGAATTCGAAGTGAGTTTAAGGGGTCTGGTCTCGAAATAAGGGCTGATTCGTCGTGGACCGATCATTTCCCTTTGGCGACGGAAGCTAACCTTTCTTCAGCGCGCTCTGCGCGCGCTTCGGCCTTCTCGAGGACACCCTGCAGGTCGGAGACTCTTTGTTCTAGTCCGGCTATTTTTTCCGTAGCTCGCGCATGTTCTAACGTTAGTTCTTCATAGGCGGCCTGGAGCATATCGAGCTCACTCTGCACATCATTCAGTGCGGTTTCTGCGTCCTCATGCTGCTTCCTTGCGAGCTCAAGATTTGCTTTAAGGTTAGCTTCTTTTTCGGAATATTTATCTCGTAGATTCTTTAGCTCTCTGCGCAGCGCCTCCGTCGCAACGCCAGCCTCTTCTTGCGCATCGCGCCACATACGGGCTGCCAGTTCTTGCGCGAGCTGCTCGATGGGTTCGGGCACATAGCGCTCTGCGAGAGCCTGACGTTCCTTTTGATCTTGTTTCCAGGCCCGCACCAAGGGAGAAATCGTGGACATAGAACCTCCACCCAAAAGACTGTGGACGGCTTGATTCGTCACTGGGCGGCCTTGCGCGATGAGTTTTTCGGCGGCCTCGGCGACAGCTTCGGGCGTTATGGACGACTGACGTGGCATGGCGTTGCTCCCTCTTTGTAATATCGTACATTATGATACGCAGGGAACCCACAAGAGAAGCGCCGGCCCCGTTTGTCTGGTATGTGACTTCCTGATTAGTGTAATTAATTGTAAGATGGGACTTGAACAAGGGGGATGGTATCACCAAATTACACATAGGTCACCGGGCGCCCGATAAGCGGGCGAGAACAGAGATCCTACCCTCTGCCCCCGCCCTGACCGCCGAAGAGTCCTAAGGAGACCCTACGATGGCTAAGAACTACGTAACCCGCAGCGCGAGCGGTTTCAATTCCGCGCTTCCCTCCCATTCGACCATCACCCCGCTCGTCATCACTCGCGCGATGACCCGTGCGCTGGTCGATCTGACCACTGCCGAGCGCGATCTGGGCGATGATGGTTGTTTCGACCCGGCCCTCGCCGCCTATCAGGCCGCCGTCGATGAGGCCCGGGCCCGGGTTCTCGGGCACTGCGAGGCGCTGATCGCCCAGGACCCCGCCACGCTGCAGGCCGCCTCCCTCCAGCGGGTCGCCGCGCTGGTCGCGACCGTCGTCCAGTCCGGTGATCCGGTCGAGGTGGCCGGTATCCGGTCTGCGCTGACCGTGGCGCGCTGGGTCTGGCAGTTGCCCGCCACGGTGCCGGGTCACACCTTTCATAATGCGGCCCTCGATGCAGCGCTCGATGCGCTCAGCGCCTTTATCGATGGCCCCGTAGGACCGCAGGACACCCCGCCGGCAGCGGCGCCGCAGATGGTGATGGAGGCGGGTCCGGCAGAGGACAGGGAGGCTCATCCGCACGCCACCGCGCATACGGAGTTGAGCCGCGCCTTCAATGGTGCGCTGCGCTGTCTCGAAGCCTGTGTGGTTACCGAGCGTCGCATCCAGCGCGACGTTGTGGGCGACGACGTGTTCGCCCCGGAGGTCGCCTCGGACCTGGCTGCGGCAGAGGCGGCCCGCGAAGATCTCTTTGCCCGGCTCGCAGAGGTTGCAATGCTGCCGGAGCAGCGCGTCCTCGACCGTCCGCTGCGCCTGCTGGCAAAGGCCCTTCAGGCGCTTGTTTCGGTGGAGGATGATGGCGACCGCCAGCACATGCATGCGGTGATGGCCGGGAGCGCCGATCTGCTGCTCGTGCGGGGGGATGCGCCCGTGGAGCGCCGGGTGCGTGCGTTGCAGCGCCATTATTTCCGCGGTGTCGCGCAGCTCATGTCGATGGCAGACTACGGAGGAGAGGGGGGTGGGCCGGACGATCACCGCCCGGACGCGCCCGGGCTCGCGGCCTGAGCCGCCCCGGACCTCGCAAGGGGCCGCGATCCCCTTTCCCTCTTCTCGAACGAAGGAGGCATGCATGACACAGCTTCTTCTTCCCGGCATCACCCTGCCGACCCGCCCCGCCGAGCCCCGCGACGCCCGTGAGGCGCTGGCGGCCTACCCGGAAATGCCCACCGCAGACCTGTGTCGCTATGCGAAGTGGCTGGGGGCCGCCGCCGAGATGCTCGTCGATGCCCTGTTCATGCGTCTCGGCGAACGCATCTTTCCCGCGCCCGAGCATGAACGCCACGACCGTGTTCTCATGCTCCCCGACGGTTCGCCCGTCCGCATTCAGGTCAAGACGCGCCATACGAAGAATAGCAGCGGCGACTATGTCTTCAACCTGAAGCAGCGGTCCGAGAGGGGAGCCACCGGGCGCGGACCCTATTCCGCGGCGGATTTCGACATTCTGGCGATGGTCGCACTGCCGGACATGGCCGTGCGCTTCACCGCCGACTGGCAGACGCGCCATACGATCTACGCAAGCGAGTTCCCGGAACTTCGGCGCAACCCGCGCGCCACGCTCGATGCGGCCCTCATGCGCCTGGGCCATGACCGGGCGATCCCCGCTAACTGGGGTCGGGACCTCGACCTCGCCGCCTGAGCCCAGCTTTCCACCCCCCAGCACCTTCCTCGGCCCGCCCCTTGGCGGCGGGCCGACGGCCACCCCTTTTTTTCGGAGCTCTCCCATGACGCAGCCCTCGACCTACTTCTCGACCCCGCCCGCCGCCACGCCCGTCACCGATACCCCGGACTGGACCGTCCTCGCGGCCCGGCTGCGGCATAGCCTCATTTCTCAGGCCGCCAGCTGGGCCGTTACCGCCTACACGGCGTCCGAGCCTGCCGGCGAAGACGACGCCGAGGTCTCCGTTGCGACGGCCACCGACGCCGGAAATGGCGATAATGCGACGGTCGACACCGGCTCCCTGCGCGATACCACTCTGGCCGACACCGCCCGGTCCAGCGCCCAGAGCGAAGGATTGAACCTCGATGATCTGCTCGATCAAATCGAGGCTGAGGCCGATGCGGCTATGACTGAATTCGGCCCGGTATTGCCCCCGGTCCCGGAGGACGCCACTGCACGGCGCAAGGTCTACCGCCTGCGCCCGGAGGCCGCGCTGACCGCGGTGCGACTGGCCGCGACCTTCGGCTCCGTGGAGGCGATGGTCCGGGCCCTGGGTGCGCCGGGTGCTGTGACCCTGATCACCACCGCCGACCCGGCGATCGACTCGCATCTGATCCAGCTCATCGAGCATGTCGCCCAGCCCAACGCGCTCTGGCCGCGGGGCGCGCCGATCCCCGTCGTGCTGAGTGCCGAGAAGGCCGCGTCCAACAAGCTGGATTCATCCGAACCGGCTGTCGCTGCCCTGTATGGTTCCCTGCGTCTGGCGCTCGACACGCGCCGCCCGGCGGTCGTCATCGCTCCGGCCGCCGGAACCGCGCCGAAGGCGCTCAAGCCCCTCAACCCGGAGGTGATCGCGCTCTCACCCCTCGACCGCGCGATGCTGGCGCAGCTTCTTGCTGATGCCTATCCGGAGGCAAAGGCCCCCGGCGCGGCGCTCACCGCGCTGCCCGCCAACGCGCCACTCGCGCGGCTCACCCCCGGCAAACTGCTCCTCGCCCTGCGCTGGCCCGACCCGGAGCGCGCCGTCGCCACGCTGGCCGCCGCGCTGACCCCCGAAGCGACCGAGACCGAGCCGGGGCTTGCCGAATTCCCGCTTCCCGACGAGGTTCGCGGCCCGCTGGAGCAGCTCGTCGAGGACCTCCGCGCCTGGAAGGCGGGGGAGATCCCCTGGCGCGACGTGAGCCGTGGGATCCTGCTCGCCGGCCCTCCGGGGACCGGGAAGACGGAAGTCGCCAGGCTGGTTGCGCGCGAGGCCGGGATCAACGTGGTCGCCGGGTCGGTCGCCACCTGGCAAGCACAGGGAGAACGGGCGAGCGGGATCGTCAAGGCCATGAAAGAAAGCTTCGCTAAGGCAGCGGCCCAAGCCCCCTGTATCGTCTTTATTGACGAGGTGGACGCCTTTGGGGACCGGGACCGGCGCGATCATAATTCGTCGTGGACCGAATACGTCGTCTCGGCCTTGCTCGAGTGCCTCGACGGTTATGCCGGGCTCGAGGGCGTTGTGCCCATGGCAGCCACCAACCACGTAAACAAAGTGGACGCCGCGATCCGCAGGCCCGGCCGCTTCGACAAGGTGCTGCGTCTGGGCCACCCCACCCCCGAGCTGATGCCGCAGGCGATCCGCTGGCAGGTGTGGCCGGACCTGAGCGACGCCGATCTGACCGCCATCGCGGCGCAAGCCTTGGGCATGAGTGGCGCCGATATCGCGGGCATGGTCCGCGCCGCACGGGCGAAGGCCCGGCGCTTGGGTCGTCCGCTAAGTGTCGAGGATCTCTGCGTCGCTCTCGGTGAGCTTAGGCCCCCGATGAGCGACGCCCTGTGCTGGCAGGTCGCGGTGCACGAGGCGGGGCACGCGTTGGTCGGCGCCGCCACCGGCATCGCGACGCCCCGCGTGCTGGCGCTTCAGGGCGACGGCGGCGTCACCCATGCGGAACGGCGCGTCATCCACCAGCGGCGGTCTGAACTCGAGGCCGCGCTGGCCCTCGACATGGCCGGTCGCGCAGCGGAACGGGTGGTCTTCGGAGAGGCCTCCGCCGGGGCCGGGGGTGCCTCGGATTCCGACCTCGCCCGCGCAACCACCGTAGCTGTCGCTATGGAGGCCGCCTGGGGGCTCGGGGACCGACTTACGTGGTCCGGTGACCCCGAGACCATCGTCGCGCGCTTGCGCCTCGACCCGCCGCTCGCGGCCCGCGTCGAGGACCACCTCCGCCGCGCGGAAAACCGTGCGCTCCGCATCTTGCGGGAGCAAAGGTCGGCCCTCGAAGCCATCGCCACCGCGCTCCACAACAGGGGCATGCTCACCGGTTCCGCGCTGGATGAGCTGATCTCCCGGGTGAAGCCGGAGGCTGCGCTCCAGACGCCCGAAGAGGCCGCGATGGCGATCCCGGGTGAGATGGACCAGTCCGGGCCCGGCGACGAACGAGCGGACAACCCGCATGCGGACTGGTCAGCGGCCTACCGAACACTCGATCGCGCCGCCTGATCCGCCCCGTACCCGGCCGCCTGTTCGACCCTGTGCAGGCGGTCGGCGAAGTCAGCGCAGACGCTAACCGTCGTCAGGACGCCAGTCTCGAGGGTGGTGCGTTCGATTAGGGGCTTCCTAAGAATGGGAAGGCTTGATCATGTGATCCCAGTCTCGATCGCAGAGTTGCGCCGCGCTCGATCTATTCTACACCGACACCTTCATAACTGGTTCTTGTTCAGAGAAACGCGCCTATGGCGCGACGCCACTCCCGTATTCACGGGGCGCTGCATTGAGATCGACCTAATCCGCTTGCGGTTTGCCTGCCCCGCTTGCATTCCAAGACCGGGTGGCACACTGTGACACCCAACTGTGACACCACGGACCGACCTTAATAATTTTCCGGTTTAATATCAGATACTTATGGTTTCGAAAAATATGGCTCCGTTCCCTACCGCCGGAGCCATAAAAAGCCCTTAGGTCTTTACGACCTGAGGGCTTTTTTGGTTCCAGAATCTGGAGTGCTATTGGATGCGGGGGTATCTGCGCAAGAGGTGCACTCCCCTCCTTTTTTGAACCTGCTGGCCTTCTAAGTTACATTCTGGTCTCCAGTTGAGCGCTAGAGGTCAGATTGGCGAAGCGCCACGTCCGCGTTCTGCGGTCCGAACCCTGTGTCCGTGGATGTGGCCTTTGAGGCCATCAATTGGTCCATTTAATACGACAGCTTTTTGTGTTCCTTGCCGTCCTCCGAGATGTGAAAGAGAGTGCAGTGGGGCACTGCCCTTGCGCCATGCTTTTTGAGCTCACCCCAAAGACAGACGTTTTGATTTTCACTAAAGAGGAAAAAATTATCTGTGCATATGGAAGTTTAGACGCCAGAGGTAATCAGTTGGTAACTCAGGTTGCTTGGCCACCCTTAAGGAAGGTGCAGTGCCTTCCCCCAAGCGCAGGCTTTCATCAAAAGGATGGAGCTATGGCGTCAAACTTTCCGACACCAAAAAAGCCCTCAGTTCTGCGCGACCTGAGGGCTTTTTATGGCTCCGGCGGTAGGGATCGAACCTACGACCAATTGATTAACAGTCAACTGCTCTACCGCTGAGCTACGCCGGAACGGTCCGCGCCGTATAGCGGCCCTGCGTGGGGGCGTCCAGAGGGAGAGGCGAAAAAAATGCAAATAACATCGGATCGCACAATCCGGGACCGAAAACCGCTCTGGGGCAGGGTCGTCCAGGGATCAGCCCAGCAGCCTGAATTCTGCGGTTGCGCTCAGGTCACCGACCGGGGCTACGCGGGATTTTCCCATTAGGTCAATGAGATGAGCCAGAACGTTGCGCTCGGCGGCGAGCAATAGGGCCGCCGGGGTTTCGGTATAGATCCGGGCGGCCAGATCGCCCGGGCGGGCCGGGCCGGAGCGCAGCGCATCGATGATAGCGGCTTCGCGGGCTTCGCGGTGGGCGATCAGCCAGTCGAGACGTCCGGCAGGGTCCGTGATCGGGGCGCCGTGGCCGGGATAGAAGATCCGCCAGTCGCGGGCGCGCAGCTTGCGGCAGGAAGCCATGAAGTCGGTCAGATCGCCATCGGGCGGCGAGACCAGCGAACTGGCCCAGCCCATCACGTGATCAGCGGTGAAACAGGCATCCCCAAAAGCCAGCGCGATGTGGTTGCCCAGATGCCCGGGCGTGTGCAGCACCTCAAGGTTCCAGCCCTCGCCGGAGATCATATCGCCATCTGCCACCGTGATGTCAGGCGTAAACTCGGTGTCGATGCCTTCGCCGCCGCCCGTCATGCCCTGCGCGACCAGTTGCTGCATCGCCGGGCTCCGGCCTGCGCTGGCCGGGCCAAAACCATAGACCGGCGCGCCGGTACGCTGGCTGAGCTCGTCGGCAAGGGGGGAGTGATCCACATGGGCATGGGTGACGATGATATGGCCGATACGTTGATCAGGGCCCACTGCGGCCAAAATCGCCTCCAGATGCTCTGGCAGCACCGGACCTGGGTCGATCACCGCCAGATCCCGGGTTCCGATCAGATAGGTGTTGGTGCCGCGATAGGTCATTGGCGAAGGGTTCGGGGCCAGAATGCGGCGCACACCCGATTGCAGCTCTTCGGCACGACCGGGGGCGGGATTGAAATCGTCTGGAGCCTGCATTCGGGTATCCGTTCCTTTTGTTGCTGGCGCGGGGGCAAAAGCCTGCCGGGTGCCTTCACAGCCATGGGGCGACCCTGTAGGCTTAGCGCATGTTCTTGCAAAGGCTCAAACAATATTCTCCACGGAGCCTTTATGGCCGGGCGGCGCTGATCTTGATCGTGCCTATCGTGTCGATGCAGCTTGTGGTCTCCATCGTCTTTATCAAACGAGATCTGGAGGATGTGACCACCCAGATGACGGCCACGGTGATGCAGCAGATCGCATTGCTGCAACAGCAGGGCGCAGGCGCGGAAAGCCAACAGGACATGCTGGTGCGGATTGCTCCGTTCCTGCAGCCTCTGCAGATGGGGGCACGGTTCCTTGAGGAGGATGAACCTGACCCGCAGGATCTAGTGGGGTGGTACGAATTCTCTGGCCGCGTGGTCCGGGACAAGATGCAGCAGGATTTGCCAGGATTTGTCGCGGCGCAGTTTCCCGATAACCGCGAGGTCAAGGTATTCCTGGATACCGACCTTGGCAGGATGGAACTGCGGGTGGACAGGCGGCGGTTGACGGCGGCAGCGCCGCATCAGCTGATCGTGACGATGGTTTTCTTCGGCCTTTTCATGGCTTTGATTTCTTTCATCTACCTGCGCAATCAGCTGCGCCCGATCAAGCGGCTTGCGGATGCGGCGCAGGCCTTTGGCCGGGGACGGATGATCCCTTATTCGCCGCGTGGCGCGACCGAAGTACGGGCCGCTGGCAGCGCCTTCGTGGATATGCGCGCCCGGATCGAGCGGCAGATCGAGCAGCGGACCCTGATGCTGTCGGGGGTGAGCCACGATCTGCGCACGCCGCTGACACGGCTGAAGTTGGGGCTGGCGATGTTGGACGAAGAGGAAGCGGAACCGCTGTTGCGTGATGTCGATGAAATGCAGGCGCTGCTGGATGCCTTTCTGGATTTCTCCCGCGGTGCGTCAACAGGCGAGCCTGAACCGGTGGACCCGATGCAAATGGCGCATGCCATCGTCGAGGATTGGCAGCGGCAAGGCAAGGATGTGATGCTGGGAGAGCTGAGCGGGTCTGGCACCGTGATGCTACGCCAGCAATCGATACGCCGGGCGGTGGAAAATCTGGTCTCGAACGCGGTACGATATGGCAGCCGGGCGCGGGTCTCTGTGACTTTGACGGAAAAATCCCTGCGCATCCGGGTCGAGGATGACGGTCCCGGTATCGACCCTGAGCAGCGCGGTGATGCGATACGTCCCTTTACCCGGCTGGATGCTGCGCGCAATCAGAACCTTGGAACCGGGGTTGGACTGGGGCTTGCCATCGTTGTGGATGTGGCGCGGGCGCATGGCGGCACGCTGCGCCTGACCGAAAGCGCCGAACTGGGCGGGTTGCAGGCCGATATCGTGATCGCACGCTGAGGAATTGCAGCTATACCCTGAGGGGCTGCGAAACGGTTGAACGGGCAGGGCACCTGCTGGTCAATGTCAGAATAGTCGGGCCTGCGTGATGCAGGCCCGGTGGAAAATCCGATTACACGATCAGAAGATGAAATCGCCCACACCTAGGTCGGCCATATCGACGTCCAGCAGAGTGATCGAATTGCCGTTGCCATCCTGAATGAGCACGTCGTCGCCTTCCTGGCTCATGTGATTGTTGCGCAGATCCCGCATGCCGGTGATGCTTTCCACCCCGCTCAGATCAATGTCCTCACCGTTGCGTGTGGCGTTGAAATCGCGGATCTTGTCATTGCCAAAGTCGCCGGAGAACACGAAGACATCCAGACCACGACCACCGGTCAGAATATCGTTGCCGCCCTGACCGTCCAGGATGTCGGCATCACTGCCACCGAACAGCCGGTCACGGGCGCCGCCGCCCAGCAGTTTGTCGTCGCCGTCGCCGCCGAACAGCTTGTCCCGACCGGTGCCGCCCAGAAGTTTGTCGTTGCCGGTGTCTCCGTCCAGCGTGTCGCGGCCAGCACCGCCCTTCAGGGTATCGCGTCTGCCGAGGCCGGAAATTTCATCATCGCCCGCAAGGCCCAAAATGCGGTCTTTTCCATCGGTGCCGACCAGAACGTCGTCGCCCGCGGTTGGGGTGTTGCTCAGCTCGCTGACAAAGCTCTCTGAGGCGAGGAAACCTTGGTCGATCCCGGCACCACGAATTTCCGCAATATCACCTACAAAGATCGTGTCTTCTGAGTAATCTGCACTGCTGCCTACCGGGACGGTGACGTTCACATAGGTCTGGCCTGCCTCCAGCGTGAAGGCGGCGTCGAAACTGTTGACCGTCTTAGAGTAATCCGCGTCCACTGCGGTGACAGAGACGGTTCCCGTGATATCGCTTTCGGGGGCCTCGGCGATATCAACGCGCAGGGTAACCATTGTGGAGCCACCGCTTTCGGTAGCGGAAATCGTGCCGAGGCTGGCCAGGTTGGTCGGTGCGGCGTCCGTATAGCTGCTGATCGTATAGGCGCCGGAGTAGCCGAAATAGGTCCAGGCAGCGAGGTAGTAGGTGCCGGAAAGCTCTGGCGAGAAGGTCTTCACTGATCCGTCCCAGGCGCTGGCGCCGCCGGACACACCGTCGACCGGCTCTCCATCCGCGTCAAGGATTTCCAGCCAGCCGCCGGACGTGGCCCCAAAAGGCGAGTCAGCCTGCGCCATGGAGAACCCGTAGTCCATTCCGCCAATCGCGTGGAAGGCATAGTAGTCGGTCTCTCCGGTGCGGGCGCTGCCATTGATGACGCCCGTTATGCTGGATCCGATCTCAAGAGTTGGCGCGCCGCTCATGTCGCCTGCGTCCTCGTCCTCCAGATAATCCGCAGGAAGGCCCTGCATGGTGACGGTGTAGCTGCCGCTGCCAGTGACGCGGATGTTATAATAGTCCGAGGGGTGCTCGGCCGTGTAGGTCATCGTGTTGCCGTCGATTGTTGCCCCGGCATCGGTGCCGTCATCCAGCATCTCAAAGGAAACCCCGTCGCCCTCCAGAGTAAACGTGTAGGGCTGATCATAGGCCAGTGAGACCCGGATCAGATCGCCCGCATCGGCGCCGCCTACGGTACCGCTGACGCTGTGACCGGGTTGGATGTCTGCGACGTTCGTCTGAGTGTAGTCAAAATCGTTGGTCCAGTCGCCGTCTTCGGTCAGTTGATACATGGGAAACCTCCTTCACCGTGCCCGTAAATACAGCGCAATTTTAAAGCCGGGCGTACGCGTGGAACGTGACCAGGATCAAATAGGAGCGGGTGGAGGTAGGAGAATTCGCTCAAAAAGTGGATGACGTCACGGTAACTTGTGGCGTGTGCCTCAGCGTAGCACGCTTTTCTCCATGGACAGGCTGCTGTGGACAGGCCATTGCGGGGCCGGGAGAGACTCAAACCCTGGTTTGGCGAAGAAATAGCCCTGCATCAGGTCCACACCCAGATCATATAGCGCATCGTATTCGCCCTGGGTTTCAATCCCTTCGCAGACGATCAGGATACCCATTTCCTCAAGCATCCTGATGGTGTTGCGAACAATCGTCTGTTTCGCCGATGAGACATCTATATTGCGGATCAGCCCGGCGTCCAGTTTCACCACATCCGGCTGGAACATCGTCAGCAGTTTCAGGCCGGAATAGCCGGCGCCGAAATCATCGATGGAGGTCTTGAAGCCAAGGCGGCGATAGGTGGTCAGGATTTCGATCAGCTTGTCCGTGTTCACCCGTTCGGTTTCGGTGAACTCAAACATGATCTGGTCCACCGGAAATCCGGTGCGTTTGGCCGTCTCAAGCGTCAGCCGGATGCAGGCCTTTGGATCGTAAACCGCATTGGGCAGGAAGTTCATCGACAGGAGCGCGCCGGTGTCGGCAAGGTTCAGCTTTGCTGCCAGTTCGATCGAGGTGGTGCGGCACTTCTGGTCAAAGGCATAAAGCGTATCAGAAGTGACATGCGAGAACACTTCGCGCGGACCAGCGCCGTCCTTGCCGCGCAGCAGCGCCTCGTAGGCAAAGATCTTTTCCGCGCCAAGGGCGACCATTGGCTGGAACGCCATGGTGATGGGCAGGTCGAACTTTGCGCCATTCCGGCAGGCCTGACATTTTTCCTGTTTCACCGCTGCACCTCCTAAGGATCCGTCGGCCAGCTGTGTAACCTTTCTTCCTAAAGAAAGGTTTATGCATCTGCGGGATGCACCCTCCTTTTTCGGTGAACGGTTGATCGTCGAAGGGGATCAGTAATGCTGCTCCAAAAAATCGCCGGAGGGCCCCGTTTGGGGGCCTCCGGTCAATGTCTTCTCGGTTCATGGTGAGGCAGCGTGGCCTCAGACAGCCTCGGCCATCATCTCGTCTTCCGTGTCAGCCGGGTCTTCCGGCATCATGTCATCCTCCGGCGGTAGGGTCATGAGAGACATGACATCCGGTTCGGTTGCGGGTTGGCTAAAGGCGACCGGAAGGGTTTCGGACCAGCTGCCCAGCGTCATGCCATTCACCGCTGCCGGGTCGGTTTCGACCTGCGCCTGCGCTTCATCAGTCAGACCGCCGTGCAGCTCCTGCGGATCCCGACCGTCGCTGTTGACCACAATCGACACATTGGTGAGGTCCAGGTCCTGCAGCGTCAGCGCGCCATCTTCGGACCACAGGGTGAAGTTGAGGTTGTTGACGGTCCCTTCGGTGCTGTCCGGTACCTGTCCGAATTGCACGTGGGCGTCATAGTTTTCGGAAACAGTGGCGCCGTTATCCAGCGTGTTCTCCGAATTGGCGGATCCGCTGTGGCCGGTCACCGGCAACGCGTTTTCATCAGGGTAGAAGTGCAGTGCATCCGTGCGGCCGTCGTCGCTCAGGTTGAAGAACATGCCGTCGAGATCAGCCTCCTGGCCGTCAAAGGTGGTTGGATCCAGTTTCACGAACAGCTCACCGCCGGGCGTCTGCGTGACGGACACGTCCACCTGGCTGCCGCCTTCTTCGCCCAGGGTGAAAGTGATGGTGGTCTTGCCATCGTCGGTGTTTTCGCCGCCGCCGCCGTCTGTACCGCCGGTGCCGCCGGTTCCACCCGTGCCTCCGGAGCCGCAATGGCCACCGCTGCCCCATCCGCTGGTTCCACCAGAACCGTGAGTCCCGCCAGAACCGTGGGTGCCACCAGAACCATGCGTTCCGCCAGAGCCGCTGGTTCCGCCAGAGCCATCGGACGCGCAATCGTCATCTTCGTTGCGACCATGGTCCCACCAGTTCTTGCCACCGTGGTTCCACCAGTCCTTGCCGCCGTGATGGCCTTTCAAGCCGCCACCGGTGCCGCCGCCTGATCCGCGACCTGTGCCTTCTCCCGTGCCGCAGCCGTCCTTGCCATCCGATCCCCGGGTGCCGCCAGAGCCTTTGGTTCCGCCGGAGCCCTTGCTGCCACCGGTCCCCTTGCTGCCGCCCGTGCCGTGATCGTCCTTTTCGTCGCGGTTCCACCAGTTTTTATGGCCTTTGCCGCCGTGGCCAAACCGGTCGGACAGATGTCCGTCATACCAGCGCGCGAAGTGTTCGCCGCGCACGCCGCCATTGTGGTAGCTGTTGCTGCCGCAGGCGTCCTTGCCGCTGCTTTTTCCCCAACCGGACCAGCCTTTGTGCGAAAAATGTCCCCAAGTCATATTGTCACCCCTACGATCTGAAATGATGCGTTTCGGCAGGCGCAAAATGGGAGGCGTGCCGCTCAACGGTGAACATATGAAACACGCTGGGGTGGAACAAATTTTCGTCTCATTTTAGTCAAATTCGCGCGTGCATCAGATATTTCAGGAAACAAAGCCATCCTGAGGGCTCTTATTGTTCTGCGAATGAAGTGATTGAAATGTTCAATCATAGCGAGTGGCGCCCGAATCGGTCCGTTTTCCGGGCCTTTGCCCTTGTTTGTCCCGAAAACCGCCGTTTTCTGCTGTCAGGACAGGAGCAAAGAGGCTGAGGTGAAGAGGGACAGACGTGGCGGACGGCAGTTTTGAGGATCGCAAGGCCTATATCTCGGCCAAGGCTGAGATGGTTCTGGGCGCGGCCCCCGAACGGATTTCTGCTCCGGGAGGCAATTCACGCTCATCCTTGCGGCTGCATTATCCAGATCACAACGTGATTGCCACGCTGCGGCCCGATTTCCGCCGCACCCACTTAGAGGCGCATGTACTTGAGGAACTAGCGCCCCATTGTGACGATATTCCGCAGGTTCTGGGGGTCAGCGATGATGTGATGTTCCAATCCGACACTGGCGAGATGCGTCTGAATGCAGAGATCATGGAACAGGACCCAGAGGATCAGGTCGAACTGGCCGCCGAGGCGGTGGCGGCGATCTTCCGGATCCAGGCCGCCGGGCGGCAAACCAACCTGGCGGAAATGCTGCCGCATCTGGGATCGAACACGGATTGGGTCACCTCCTTTGTCGGTTCGGTGACCGCGATGGAGCCCTATTCGGTGGGCATCTCCCGCCAGTTCGATATGGCGGCTGTGGCAGAGCGGATGGATTACCCCGGTGTGCAGTTCCTGAAATGGGATTGCCGGTCGGGCAATGCCGCCATCGGCGACGACGGATACCTGCGCTGGTTCGACTTCGAATACGCCGGACTACGCCACGGGGCCGAGGATCTGGCCTGGCTGATTGCCGATGAAACCTGGCCAATCGCCCCCGATGTGATGGCCGATATCGTGATCGAGAATTTCGATACCGGCTGTGGCCACGACATTGCCGACTACATGGATTACTTGTCAGTCTACACGACGCTGCATTGCGTACAGCGCCTGAAGCTGATTGAGCAGGAGGTTAAACGCCGCGGCTGGCTACACAAGGAGCGGGTGCGTAAATACGATGATGCGGGCGTGCACCCCGATTTCGCGGTGCAGCTGTGCCGGGTCGGGGCCTATTATTCGGCGCAATCGCCGTTGACGGCGCCGCTGACCCGCAATTTCGAGGCGGCTGAACGCAGCTTTTCCTCGGCGGTGTGACGCACGGCTGCGCCGTTACAGCCCCATCTGCCGCACCGCCAGATCGCGCATGATTTCCTCGGATCCGCCGCCGATGGCCATCACCTTGACCTCTCGGTAGATACGTTCGATCCGGTTGCCGCGCAGATAGCCCGCGCCGCCCAGGATCTGCATCGCCTCGGAAGCGCAGAATTCGCAGGCCTTGGAGGTGAACACCTTCGCCTTGCAGATTTCGGCCACGGGCATCCGCCCTTCGTTCACCTGCCAGCAGATCATGTTGAGCGTGGCCTCTACCGCGTCGATCCGGGCCGAGATATCGGCGATCTTGTGGCGGATCACCTGATGGCGGATCAGCGGCTTGCCAAAGGTCTGCCGCTCTTGTGCCCAGGCGATACTGTCCTCAAGGCAGGTTTTCATCATGCCCAGCATGCCGGCGATCAGCCCGACCCGTTCGAGGTTGAAATTCTCCATCACCGCCAGAAAGCCATGATTTTCCGGCCCCATCATCCGGTCGGCGGGCAGGCGGACGTCATCGAGGAACAGCGTTGCCTGATCCGAGCACCACCAGCCCATTTTCCGGCTCAGCGCGCTGCGGGTGAACCCCGGGGTGTCCGCCTCGACAAAGAACAGCGAAATCCCCTCCAGCCCTGGCCCACCAGTGCGGGCAGGAATGACGAAATACTCCGAGGTCATGCCGCTGGTGATGAAGGTCTTGCTGCCGCTGAGCACCCAGTGATTGCCATCCCGCCGCGCCGTGGTGGTGATATTGGCGACGTCCGATCCGCCGCCCGGCTCCGTCACCGCAAGCGAAGACCCTTTGCGCCCCGCGATCACCTCCGGCAGCACCTGCATCTTGATTTCTTCGCTGGCCAGCCGGGCAATGGGATCAAGCGAGATCTGACGCCCACCCATGGCCGCCGCGACACCGCCCGCGCCGCAGCGGGCGATTTCCTCGCTGTAGGCGGCACGCATGAAGCAGTCGTCAAAGCCAAGCCCGCCGTATTTCTCGTCGATGCCAAAACCCCATACGCCCAGCGCCCCGGTTTTCTGGTGCAGCTCCCACGGGATTTCCCCGGCTTCGTCCCAGTCATCGCAGAAGGGAGTGATTTCCTGCGCCACAAAGCTTCGCAGGCTCTCGCGGAAGGCACGGCGCTCTTCGGTGTCAAAGGGGCTTTGCATGCGGTTTACTCCTTGGGGCCGGGGCGGGTCGCCAGATGCGGCGACATGATGCGGGCGAACAGATCGACCATCTTGGTGATGATCTCTGGATCGCGTTCATAGGGTGCCTGACTGTGCAGCCCGCGCATGAAACTACGGCAGATCGACCAGAGCAGCGCCAGATCCTCGCCCGAGGAGGCGGTGTAAAGGTTCGCGATATTGCGGTTGAAGGCGTCGTTATAATCCCAGAGCGAGGGGGTGATGCGCGTGCGCAGGGTTTCATCCGTGCGCGAGGCGACGAGGATTTCCATCACCGCGCGCCCTTCGCGGGTGTTGATCACCCGGGCCCACAGACGGTGCAGCTCGGCGGGCAAATCCTGTGCCGCGCCGCCCTTGCGCAGCATATGGCCGCTTTCGCTCGCCTGTTCCGGGCCGCGCACCGGCGCCAAAAGATGTTCCAGCGTGCGCACCATCATTTCCTCTTTCGAAGGAAAGTGATGGGTCAGCGCCCCGCGCGACACACCAGCGGCGGTCTGTACCCGGTTGATCGAGGTTTCCGCGTATCCCGACTGGTCCAGACAGTCCGTGACCGCATCGAAAATCCGCTGCCGGGTCTTGTCTGCCCGCGTTTCGGTTCGCGTTGTGCCCGCAGCGCCGGGCGCGGTGACGTCGGGTTGGTCTTCGGTTTTCTGTGTCATGCGCCTATCCTTTGAGGAATCGTAAAACAGAACGTTCGGTCGGTTCAATCGTGGAAGGGCTCGCCGGACGTAGCGGAATTTCAATTGGGAGGAGGGCATTCATGCAGCAGGCAGAGGATTTTCGTGCCGAAAGCCGGGCGCTGGCGGCGATACTGGAGGATCTGCCGGAAGAGGCGTTTCACAGGCCGACGCAGTTCAAAGACTGGACCATCGATCACGTGCTGGGCCACCTGCACCTGTTCAACGTGGCGGCAGAAACCTCGCTCAAGGGGGAGGAGGCCTTTGCCGCATTCATCGGCCCGATTGTGCAGGACATGCAATCGGGCAAGACGATCCTGCAATGCCAGTTCCCCTGGCTGGACGGGTTGTCGGGACGGGCGCTATTTGAGGCCTGGAAGGCTGGCGCGGAAACCTGCGCCGATGCCTTTGCTGTGGCCGATCCCAAGGCGCGGGTGAAATGGGTCGGCCCGGACATGAGCGCGCTGTCCTCGATCACCGCACGGCAGATGGAGACCTGGGCGCACGGTCAGGAGGTCTTTGATCTACTGGGGCTGGAGCGGGTGGAGCAGGACCGGATCCGCAATATCGCCCATCTTGGCGTTGCGACTTATGGCTGGACCTTCCTAAACCGGGGAGAAGAGGTGCCCGACCCCGCGCCATTCGTGCAGCTGACCGGACCGTCTTCGGCGGTCTGGGAATGGAACACGCCGCAAGAGGACAACCGGGTTGTCGGATCTGCGGTGGAGTTCGCGCAGGTGGTGACGCAGGTCCGCAATATCGAAGACACCGCGCTGGAGGTGACAGGGGCGACCGCGACGCGCTGGATGGAGATCGCCCAGTGTTTTGCTGGCCCGCCCGAAATGCCCCCCTCGAAAGGGGCCCGTCACAAGGTCTGATCGCTTGCCGCGCCCTCGGCCCTCTGTCTTGTGAACGGGCAGGGGGCTGGCGCGTCGATGAAGATCAGTCGTCTGCCTTGCGGAAACTGCGCCAGGCCTTGGTCAGCCCGGCCAGAGTCATGCGTTCCGCGTCTGCAATGGTGACCGGCAGCCCCTGCATTTCCAATGCAGCAGCATAGGGGCGGGCGGTTTCCGTGTCACCGATCAGCGCCAGATTTTGCCCTAGCCAGTAAGGGCGGGCGGCGGCCAGTTCGGCGCCCAGCACGGCGCCCCAGATCCGCCCGGTGGCCTCTTCCGGGGTGCAGCTGCCGCCATGCATGGCGGCCTTGGCTTCGGCCAATCGCGCGGCCATCAGTTCCGGCTTTGACATGGTGTCGGCTACGGTTCCGGTCAGCTCACCCGCTGCCCAGTCCTGCACCTGCAATCCGGCCATGGCGCAGGTGGCTTCGGCCAGTTCCATGGTCAGGAAGCTTTGAAAACTGACGACTTCATCTGCGCTGATCAGTGCCCAGTGAGTGGTCGTGCCGGGCAGGCAAAGAACCCCGTCCCAGGACGGATTGAGCGTCAGAAACCCGGCGATGCAGGTTTCGGCGCCCTGCATGATGGCAGGCGGCGCCTTTTGCGCCAGCCCGGGCAGTGTGATGAGCACGGTTTCCGGGGGCAGGGCGCTGCCTTGCGGGGCCAGTGGCAGCTGGTCCGGGCGCGTCGGGACGGCCTGCGGTGCGGCCAGGCCGGTGCCACAGGCGACAATTGGCAGTTGCGATGCAGTCAGCTCGCCGCACAGCGCGGCATGGATCTCGGACAAGCCCGGATCGTTGCTGCCCTGCGGCAGATGTGCCTTGCGGCGAGCGCCGGGCGTGTCCCCGGACATGGCCCAGAAAGTCCACTCCGTGCCCTGCGCCTCGGCAGCGATCCAGTTGTCGGACTGAAAAAGAGACGATCTATCTGCAGCCATGGTCATCCGCGCCTTCCGTCTGTTTTGGAATGGCGCGCATAAAGACGCGATTCCCGCCAACAGGCAAGCAGGCGACCGTCAATGTTGCTGGCACGGCGTTTGATCGCCCCGAAAAGCGGCCAGACCTATCAGCAGGTCTTGGGGTGGTATCCAAAAGGTGAGGGGGGGTGACCGGAAGAGACGCCAAGCGGTGGCCGGTTTCCGCTGGACAGAGTTGGGAAATATTCAAATCAGGCTATATTGTAGAAGCAGCCTGCAGCGTTTCGTAGGGCTGCCTGGCCAAGCGGCGCACCCGCGTACAACGCACGGATGAAATGCCGGGACGCTCTGCCCGGATGCACCACAGAGGCCATGTCAGGGGCCAAGACGATGCCCTCTGACTGTGGTGTTGAGTGTGTTTTGAGTGGGGCTTGTGTTATGACCCGGCATCTGAACCTTGAAAATGCAATTTTCGTCCAATGTGCCGCGCAAAGGCTGGCCGAGCTTGGGCATTCTCCGGCAGAGATCTTTCGTGCGGTGCCTTTTGGCCAGAGTCTTGTTGGCCAAGAAGAGCCTTTTACCGACAGCCGTTCGATCGCATCGTTCTTTCAGCATGCGGCGAAAATCAGCGAGATTGATCTCTTCGGACTACGGTTCGGGCAGCAGACCGATCTGCGCAAGGCCGGGCTTCTGGGGTATCTGGCCCTGTGTGCGCCGCAGGTGCTGGGGTTTCTGTCGAACCTGTCGGACTACGCCCGCCTATTCGGAGAGGCCCTGCATTTCGATCGCTCACATCTTGCTGAAACCGGTGCGCTGACCTGGACCTATGCGGTGGATGCAGGCACTCGCCCCGAGATCCGCGGAGGAGAGAGCCGAGTGCGGACATCTGCTCCAGACACGGCGGGGATCGAGCTAAGCGGACAATACGTGGAATTCCTCGTGGCACTGATCCTGTCGAACCTGCGCCGGTCCAGCCAGACCCGTATCCGGCTGCGGCAGGTGGCGTTCTGCCATCACCGTTTGTCCGGCGCCGCCGAGATGGAAGAGTTCTTTGGCTGCCGTGTCCAGTTTGGTGCGCCTGAAAACCTGTTACGGTTCGAAACCGATGATCTGACGCGGGAGCTTGCGACAGGTGACCCGATCCTGTTGCGCATCTTGCTGCAATGCGCCGCGTCGCAGATGAAGACCATGATGGCCGGGGAGAGAGATATCGCATCGCAAGTTGGGCAGAGCATTTCGCGTCGACTTGCCTCGGGAACGGCAGCGCTGGAGACCGTGGCGCAGGACCTTGGGATGAGTCCCCGTACCTTGTCGCGCAAGCTGGGCGATC
Source organism: Phaeobacter sp. CC-HEC084 (assembly GCF_059429255.1). Lineage (NCBI taxonomy): Bacteria > Pseudomonadati > Pseudomonadota > Alphaproteobacteria > Rhodobacterales > Roseobacteraceae > Phaeobacter > Phaeobacter sp. CC-HEC084. The sequence continues at coordinate 1,720,464 of NZ_JCAIJQ010000002.1, read as the reverse complement.
AGGGTACCAGTTATTTCGAAATTCTGGAAAAGCTGCGCGAGGAAATGGCCACGCAATATCTGTTGCACAGCGATCTGGTTCTGGCAGAGATCGCGCATTTGCTGGGCTATCGCGGGCTCAGCTCGTTCAACGATGCCTTCAAGCGTTGGACAGGAAAAAGCCCCGGGAAATTCCGCAGCGGCTCCTGAAACGGCCGCGATCCTGTCGAATCTCATTCCGTTGCAGGCTAATAGCGTGCACGCTTAGCCCGGATCCAATGTGGGGGCTGAGGTGCGCTGCGCCACCGATTCCGGGTCTATATTCCCCAGTCCCCCAACAGTGTGAGCATATTTTGGATTATTGTTTCCCAAATGCGCTGGAATTCAGGTGAAAATGTGGCTGGTTAACCTTTTTTCATTTACTCGCAGCAATTTAGATAAAAATATATTAAAAAGAATGTGTCGATAATTTGAACTTCTTTCGCCCTAAATGCGGAGAAGTGGGTGCAGGGAAGACGCGTGGGGGCGCGTCCTATCAGACCCTTCAATTACAGACGTGTGTTGCCGGCTGCTGCCATGCCGGACCTGTGCAAATTAAACGGTTCCGCAGGATGCGGTGTGCCCGACCCATGGGGTCTGGTGAGGAATGGGGATTTTGATGACGGACCTGTTGCGTAAGAATAAAGTTCCGATGCTGTCATTTGCTTCAGTCGATACTGCTGGTCAGGGAACCTTGGTTTTGAAACGGCTCAAGGATGAAGCTCTGCGACAGGCAATGACGGCACAGGCGGCCAATGCCAACGTGGCCCAATGGATCGGTCCATCACACTATGAACCGCTGCAGATGCCGCACCGCCGGTCCTCGCGTCCGGAGCTGTATCGTCGGGCTGGAAAACGGACCCTAGATTTGCTGCTAACCCTATTATCCTTGCCTGTCACTCTGCCTGTCGTGTTGTTCTGCGCGCTGGCGCTTGCACTTGAAGGCGGCAGCCCGTTTTACACGCAGGAGCGCCTGGGCCGGAATGGCAGACGCTTCCGAATCCTGAAGCTGCGCACCATGGTGCGGGATGCGGATGCCCGTCTGGCCGAATGCCTTGCGCGGGACCCGGCCTTGCGGCGGGAATGGGACGCAACGCAGAAACTGAAGAACGATCCCCGCATCACCCGTGTTGGCCGTATCCTACGGGTCACCTCCATGGATGAGCTTCCGCAGCTGTGGAACGTGGTGAAAGGCGAGATGAGCCTTGTGGGTCCGCGTCCGATGATGCCCGAGCAGCTAGCGATTTACGGTGATCCGCGCGACTATTTTGATCTCAAACCCGGTTTGACGGGGCTGTGGCAGGTGTCGGCCCGCAACGAAAGCACCTTTGCCTTTCGCGCTGCCGCGGATTCCGAATACTGTCGCGCGCTAAGCCTTGGCTGTGACATCGGTCTGATCTGGCGTACTATCGGCGTGGTTCTGAAAGGTACAGGATATTAATCCCTGTCTGGTTCAATGCAGTCGCGAAGAGGACCCGCGCCGTGCATCTCATTATTGGTGCGGGCGCTGCCCTGCGGCCATGGCCGGAGCAAGGCGCGTTGCGGGCTTCTTTCGCAGGGGCAAGTTGATATGATCCTGAAGTTGGCAAAGCTGCGGCCTCGTGGCAAGGCTGTGATGACAATATGAGCAAGGCATGACGCAACAGGGTTTTAAGAAATTTCGGCGGCGCGCACAGGTTCAGCCCGAGGTGCAGGAACAGTTGCGCCCGGAACCGGATGAGGCTGTGCTGGAGAACGTACCACCCGGCCTGCAGTCCGAACCTGCCGAAATCCTCCCCACCACCTTGCCAAGCCCATGGGAACGGTTGGCCAGAATCTCCTTTGATCCTGACCGGGGGGGCCGTGATGGTGCGCCGCTGGCTTCAGCCGTGCGGACCGACCCGGCCGGGCGCGCATTTGATCTGCTGCGCACGCGGCTGTTGCAAACCCTGAAGGCCCGCGGCTGGAACCGGGTTGCGGTCACTGCGCCCACCGGGGGCTGTGGAGCCACATTCTGTGCGGTCAATCTGGCGCTTAGCCTGGCGCGGGTGCCGTCTAGCCGGACCATCTTGATGGATCTCAACTTTCGCAGCCCTGGGGTGGGCCCTGCGATGGGGCTGGTGGCGGCGGGCGACATGGCGTCCTTCCTGTCCGGCTCCCGCCCTGTAGAAGAGGCGTTGGTGCGCCCGCTCGATACGCTCGCGGTTGGGTTGAACGCGACGCCGGACCTGAACGCGGCAGAAATCCTGCATGACAGCCGTAGCGCTGCGGTACTGGACCACATGGTGGCGGACCTGGACCCGGAAACGGTTGTCTTCGACCTGCCACCGATGCTGGAGTACGATGATGCGGCGGCCTTTCTGCCGCAGGTCGACGGGGTGCTGGTGATCTCGGACGGGACGCAGACAACGGCGGCGCATCTGGCCGCTTGCGAGAGGATCCTCAATGGAAACGCGCCGTTGCTGGGGGTGGTCCTGAACCGAGGGCGCGCGACCGCCGACATCGGTCCTGTCGCATAACTTCCGCCAACCGGTCAAAGTTTTGCCTGCTTGCCATGGTGTGTATGGCACAGCACACTTTGCACGTTAATCTGCCCAGCGGCGCGACCGCGGCAAACCAAGAGATGTTGAATGGGTCCTATCTACTCCTTGCCGGATCTTCTGGACATGCTGCGCCGCCGCGCGTTGGTGATCCTTGCGATTGCCGTTCTGGGCAGTCTGGTGTCGCTGTTTCTGGCCGCCCGACAGCAGCATTTCTACGAAAGCTCCGAGGTCATCCAGGTCGCACAGCCGACAATCGCGGATGATCTGGCCAAATCAACGGTCGAAGGATCCACCGCGCGTCGCATGCAGCTGATCGAACAGCGGCTGATGGCGCGCAGCTCTGTACTGGAGATTGTCGAGGCGTTCGATCTATATGGCGATATGCCGGATCTTAGACCTTCGGACCTGGTTACGCTGGTGCGCGAAAACGTCTCGATTACCGGGGTGGCTGCGGTGCGCGAAGGCTTTGCCGATGATGGCACCATCGCTGTTTTGACCATCACCGCCCGCATGCCCAGCCCTGAACAGGCCCAGGCGGTTGCAGCGGAATTTGGGCGCCGGACGATCGAGCTCAGCGTCAGTACCCGTATCGAGCAGGCGCGGGAAACGCTGAATTTCTTTACCGCAAAGGAAACGGCCGTGGCTAAGGAACTGGCGGCGCTGGACGATGAGATCGCCTCCTACCGGACCGAGCACGACGTTGCTCAGCCGGGGGCGTTGGAAATCCGCCAAGGGGAAATCGCCACGCTGAACGAGGCGCTGCTGGATATTGACCGGGAGCAGATCCAGATCCGTCGGGCGGCAGATCAGGCGATGTCCAATGAACGCCCGGCAACAGCGCAGCGCATGCTTGAAGAATTCGAAGAGCAGCTTGCTACCCTGACTGCGCAGCGGGATCTTCTGACCCGGCGCAAGGCAGAAATCGAAGCGTCACTAGAAACCTCTCCTGAGGTCGAGCGTCAGCTCGCTGCCTATGACCGCAGGCTGCAACAGCTGCAGAGCGAACTGGAGACGACCCGTGCTCGCCGCAACGAGGCCGAGATCGGATTCCGTCTGGAAACCGCGCGCCAGTCCGAGCGGTTGACAGTGCTGGAACCAGCTGCCTTGCCCGATTACCCGGTAACCGGGGGACGCAAGCGCACGGCGCTTTTGGGTGGCGCCGCCAGCCTGCTCGCCGCTTTGGTGATTGCCTTCCTTCTGGAGCTACGAAAGCCGGTGCTGCGCTCGGTCGCGCAGATGAAGCGGGAAACTGGGCTAATGCCGGTTGTCACCATTCCGGAAATGAAGTCCCCCGGCGGAAAACGGCGCTCAGGCAAAGGGCGGCGCAGCTGATCGTTTGCCTTGTGAGGGGACCGTCACGACCAAAAGCCGGGCGTGCAGTCCCAGTTGTCCTGCCGCAGGGGCGGCTGTAGGGCAGGCGGTGGATCAGGGGGCTAGCGCCTTGATCAGGGTCAGCACCGCATCTTGATGCCACCAAAGGGCGCTGCCTCCGACCAGAACAACCAGAAAGCCACAGACCAGATCGTGCAGGGGATCCCAGGCGCCGTGTCGGCGGGCCAGCCAGATCAGCACCGGATAGGCGCCCAGCATCGCCAATCCCAGCGCTGCAATACCGCCGGGCAACCCGAACCAGTAGGTGCCGAGTAAGAAAAGTGCTGTTTGCAGCAGGGCGCGGCTGGCGGTGAAGACAAAGAACGCCCGGCTGTCTCCGGCGGCCAATGCGGCCTGATCGTAGGTCATGGTGATGACGGCCGGGGCCAGCGCCAGTGAGATCAGCACGATCATCGCGCCCGCCTGCTGATAGCGCGCATCATAGAGCAGATCTGTCAGCCAGGGGCCGATCCAGGCCATGATCAACAGCAACGACAGTATCACGGCGCTCAGACCTGCGCGCAGCAGGCGGTGTTTGCGCCGGTTTTCCGGCGGGCCATCGGCGGGCTTGTCGCGGTACACCGGAATCATCAGCCTCTGGTTCACCGCATGGCCCAGCAGCATCGGGAAACTCGCTAGAAAGTAGCCGATATTATAGACGCCCAGCACATCCAGCGGCACAAAGCGGCCCAAGATAGCCCGGTCCCCCTGCGAGGTCAGGAACCAGAAGGCCGTGGAGAGGAATATCCACTTACCAAAGCGGATCAGTTCCTGCGCGGCGCGGGGTTCCCAGCGAAACCGGTTTGTCTGCCCTGGCAGGCCGAAATGGGTCAGCACAAGTTTCACCGCGGCCTGAATGACCCCGCCCAGAACCAGCGCCAGAACCGATCCGGTTGCCCAGGCCAAAAGCACCATAGCGCCGATGCCAAGGGCCTGCGCCGCGAGATCCAGTGCAGTGAGGCGCCCGACCAGCAAGTGCCGGTGCGCAGTTTCAATGCGGGTCGGATTGAAGCCTGCGATGGCGAGGCCAATGCCGGCAATCGGCAAGTAGAGCAGCAGATCCGGGGCCTGATAGAGCCAGGAAACAGGCCAGGCCAGCACCAGAGTCATCCCCCAGAGACCGAACCCGCGGACAACTTGAATGGTCCAGGCGGTGTTGAGAAAGTCGGGATCATCGCCGCGTTCATTCTGCGCAATGGACGGGCCGATCCCGACATCGGAAAACAGCGAAAGGCCAACGGTCACCACGCTGACCAGTGCCATCAGGCCAAAGGCCTCGGGGAACAGCAGCCGGGCCAGGATCAGATTGGCGCCAAGCCGCAGTGCCTGGCTGCCGCCATAGCCGATCATCAGCCAGGAGGCCGAGCGCAGCACCCGCGCCAGCAGACCCTGGCCGGAAAACAGCGCGGCTTGCTTAAGCATCTGACCTCCTGATGGTTTTCTGCACGCTAGGCAGGGCGGCGCGGCGCGTCAATCGACATGCAACTTTCGGCGCTGCCTAAGCACGAAACCCGGCAGTTGCATGCGACAATCCGTTGGCTGGGCAGTGATTGATGCGCCGTCGTGACAGGCAGTGGAGCAGCGCGACGGCGGAAACTTCTGCTGCCAACGGCGCGCTCCCGCCCATCTTGCCCACAGCAGAGCCGCGTGTGCGACGGTTGGGCCTGGCGCCGCGCAAGCGCGGCGCGGTGGCGTCAGTCCGCAGGCGTCAGGAGGCCTAGCGACCTCTGGCCCAGCGTGTCTTGGTCCTGAACAGTGGCGTTTTTACCGTCAGGCTGACCAGCGCATAGGCGGCAAACCCCAGCGGGTCGCGCAGGAAGAGACGCATCAGCCTTGAGGCGCCGAGGCTGCGTTTGTCATCGTTTTCCAACAGATGCGGAAACCGCTTGGCGATTTCCCAGACGCCGACATTCTGTCGTCTGCGCACCCGCACAAGATTGGCAAACCCTTCGACCATCGGCCAGTCATAGGACGCGGGCACCCGGATGCGCTCGGCAGGGGCAAAGGACAACCGTGCGAATGTGTCGTCCGAGATGATGTCGGGCCATTCCTGCCAGCGCTCACGCCCGGTACGAGTCATGGCGAAAAGACCGAAACCGGGGGCGCCATCCGTGACAAAGGGCAGTCTGGACCAGAACTGCCCATAGGCGCGGGTCAGGGAAGAGCGGGCCGGGGCGACACGGGGGCTGCCACTGGCATAAAGCGGTCGCTCCGGCGCCAGAGCCCCTGCCAGTTGCGCCAAGAGAGGCGGGGTAACCGTGACATCGGCATCAAGATAGACCAGCACAGCGCCCTTTGCGCGTGCATCTCCAGCGTTGAGCGCGGCCAGCTTGCCCCCCTGCGGGAGGTCGATCACCTTGCGGCTCCAGCCTTGGGGAAGGGTGACAGAACGGGCAATTTCAGCGGTGTCATCGGTGCAGCCATTGGCCAGCACCAGAACCTCGGCCGGGCCGGGCAGCGGATCAGAGGCATAAAGCGCTTCAAGACAGGGGCGGATATACGCCGCCTCGTTATGGGCCGGGATCAGCACGGATATCATCGGTATCATTTCACCGCCTCCAGCACCCGCCAGCGCGGGTTGTCGTCGCTGAGCGTGCGCCGCGCACCCCAGCTGCCCCATTTGCCGGGCACAGCCACATCGGCATAGGCCGCGAACAGGGTGCCGCCATGCTCGGCCCAGCCGGTCAGCATCTTCGTATAAAGCGCGGCCATTTCCTCGGTGTAATTGAAGTGGGTGAAAAAGCCGGTCAGCTCTGCGTCCTCGACCATCTGGCCGACACCCACCACATGGCTGCCGCCCTCGTACATGATTAGGTCCAGCCCGTATTCGTCGGCGACGGATTTGTGATAGGGCAGCTCCTTGTCCAGAAAACCGGCCATAGCGCCATTGCCGTCCTCGCTGAGGAGGCCATCCTCGATTTCCAGCATAGCCTGCGCCGTTGCCACATCGTACTGATGCTCCTCGATATAGGCCGCAGCCTCAGCGCCCTGCAGCCCCAGATCGGCGGCGGCAGAGCGGGCCCGGTCGCGGCTGTCGGCGATCCAGGCGCGCACCATGGGGGCGTTGTCGCGCAGGCCAAGCGTGCCGCCGAAATAGCCGGTGATTGCATAGGCATCGAAATAGCGCGCCGGGGGCAGGCGGTCTGGCGCCCCGGCCACCCAGAGCGGTGCGTTCAGCACCTGTTCCTCAAGGCCCGGCCAGCCGGTCTGACTGGAAATCACCCGCACCAGTCGTTGGTCGGCGTCTGCGCCAAAGACATCGGTCCAGATCCGCGACATTTCCGCAGCGCGTCCGCCGTAGAACTGCATCCAGAGGTCACTGCCGCCCCAGAGGCTGCGGGCCTGCTCGTCGGCCCATTGGGCCTGTGCAAATTGCCAGTTCCAGACCTCGTTGGAGTATTCCACATAGGCGCGCAAATCTTCGTCCAGGCCGCCATCCACCAGCTGTGCGAAATTGCGCAGATAGCTGTCGTCGGCCATATGAGGCATATTGAACCAGGGATTGGCGCCCAGCGTATTGGCCAGCGCCAGCAGGATCTCGGCCGGAACGCCCTTGCGCGCCCAGGTGTAATCAGAAACCTCCGGGCGGTCTTCCCAGCCAACCTGTTCGGAATCGTTGGTCTGCATCCAGTCCATAAAGCGCAGCACGTCAAACCCATCCAGCAAGTCGAGCCAGAGTGGGTTGAACAGGGCGCCATCTTCATAGGCCTGCAGTTGATCGGCGCGCACCACGGTGATGTTGCGGACATAGTCCGCCCCGCGCCCAGTACGCTGAATGCGGATTTCGACCGGGCCGGGGCCGGGGGTAAAGTCAAAGGTGACCTCGCCCTTGCCGTAGCGGACGTTTTCGGCGCGGCCAGAGACCTCGACAATGCCGGAGCCGTCAAAGCGCAGCACATAACGCCCGGCAAGCGAGTGCGCCGAGGCGGGCAGATCGGTCAGAATGACGGTGCCGATGGAGCCAAGCTCGGGCGGCATGGCGGTGGGCCAGCCTTGCGGGTCCAGATAGCCTGCAGCGGCAAGATCGTCATGGCCGACACCGCCCCAGCGCCCAGGCAGGTGGCCGATCCACGGGCGGGCGGTTTTGAAGTGGTCAAGGAAAGGCGCCTGCGGGCTCCAGTCGGCGACCTCCATCAGGTTCATGGCGATCGGCTGGCGCGGCGGTGCCTTTGCGGTGTTTCCCGGCGCGGGGGCAGAGGCCGCAACCTCCTCATTCAGGCGTGGCGCAGCGGGTTCGGAGGGCAGCGGCGGCGGGTCGGGCGGCAGGGCGGCGGTGCGCACCTCCTCGCCTTGGGCCGCGGCCCAGGCGATCTCCTGCAGCCGCCGGGCCAGTGCGGGCGCAGGCGCCGGATAGGCTTTGCCCCAACGATCCTTCAGCCGGTGCGGCAGGCCCATTGGGCTGTGTCCGGTCAGAACCGCATATTGCAGCGCGCTGATATAGTAGAACCCGGTGGCATTTGGGTGGATGTCATCGGAAAAGACTTCGGAAATCTCGGTGAGGCCCGGCACCGTTCCGGCCCGGATGGCATCGTCCAGACGCGCCATGGCCTGCCCGGCGGGAAGTAGGCGCATATCACCACCGACGCTGTCGTTGACTTCATCGACCACAGCCTGCCAGCGGGGCAGGTCCTGCTCCAGCCGGTCACGCCAGGCGATATCGGCGCCTTCGTCAAACGGCACCTCGGTGCCGGTTCCGCTGCTGAGGCTGTGCCAGGTTTCCTGCAGATAGACCGCGGCAGCCGGATTGGCATCCTTGGCCAGCTGGTAATAGCGGGTGACGGTCTCTTCGGTATTGCTCCATTTCAGGTGATTGGCCAGCGGAAGGCCCTCGGTGAGGATCACCGCGTCGACTGGGGTCTGGAGCCGCTCGCGGGCGTTCACCCCTTCGGCGCTGTCGCCGTGCTCCCAGTTGTAGCTGAGCGGCGCGCCATTGATGATCTGCGCTTCGACGGTGGCACTACTACTGGACTGGCGCAACAGCTGTTCCAGCATGGCGGGATTGTCCTGGCCAAACAGCGAATGGCCCACCATCAGGACCGAGGTGATCAGTGTTTCAAGGTTCATCCGTTCTGGCCTGCGTCAGAGAGACCCGTGCGGGGGATCCCTGTCACCACCTGCCAGACGATTTGCTGCACCGTCTCGGCAGCGGCCGGTGACAGCGCCGTCGCTGCCTCTCCATCCGGACGCGACAGCTGGTGCGGCAGGCCAACAGGGGAGCGGTGATAGAGCACGGCATAGTGGGCGAGGGCGACAATGTATGTGCCCAAGTCATTGATATGAATAGTGTCCTGTGCACCTTCCGGTGTCTTGGCAAAGAGATCCGAAATATCCCTCAGCCCGTCGATCTGGCCTGCATCAATGGCCCGTGCGACAGCGGCCATGACCTGTCCGGCAGGGATCAGGTAGACCGGACGTTTGGGATTACGACGTGTGTCTGATCCGAGCACCTTGCCCAGCCAGAGCCGGTCCAGATCGCTTGCGATGCGCGCCTGCCAGCCGTCCGGGTCATCAAGGTGATGCCAGGTCTCATAAAGATAGATCCGCGTGTCAGGCGAAGCATCACGGGCCAGCGCGGCCCATCGGCGCATGTATTTGGCAGAGCCGAAATACTTCACCGCGTCGCGCAGCTCGACCATTTCTGTCAGCACCACCGCATCATAATCGCCGGAACCGATGGCCTCTTTGGCGTCGCGCCAGATGGGGGCCTGATTCACCAGATCGAAATGAAGGATCGTCTCCTCCGGCTCCCAGTGCTGCTTTAGCGACGTGCCCGACCCGAGCTGGCTATTCCAGCTGTGCCCCTTGGGGGCAAGCTGCGCCAGCATGTGCGGCATCACAGGGCCAACCAGAGAGTGGCCAAGGTGATAGACCTTCATTGGCTGCTCTGGTGGGGGCAGCACCGGCACCGGAAACGGCGCGGCCTGCAGGGGCAGGCTGGCCCAAATCCCGTGCAGGCAGGTCGTCAGCGCCAGAAGCAGAGATCGTTTTCCCATTGCTCACGCCTCCAGGCTTGCTGCGGTGAAAATGATACCTTCCCCGATGACATAGGCGCCGTTGATCCGGGCGCCAGTGCGAAACGGCGGGCGGTCGGCGGTGAAGGCGGCTACGAAACGCCCGCGCCGGACCGTTTCACCCACCTCTTCTGGTTCGATCTCCAATTCCATGCCGTCAAAGCCGAAAAACTGTTCACTGACAGTATACTGGCACTTATATGCAGCTTCCTTAGCGGAGAAGATCAGCTTGGCCATCTGGCCGGGGTTGTCCTGCGAGGTCAGCCAATCCTGTTCGCGGGCAGAGCAGATCGCCGGGCGCAGGTCGTCTTTCAGCGGGGTGTCTTCCTCGACGTCGATGCCGATGGCGCGCCGGGTCTGTGTCGAGGCCACGGCAGCAAGGGCGCAGCTGCGGGTGTGGGTGATCGATCCGGTCAGCCCTGCGGGCCAGATGGGCGCGCGGGATTTGGCAATCACGATAGGGCAGGGCATCTGGCCGAGATCCCGCATTGCTGCGTGCGCTGCCGCCCGCCCAGCGGCAAATTCGCGGCGGCGTTTCTCCACGGCGCTGGGCGACAGGCAGACGCGCTCCTGCGGAAATGGATCGGGCAGCGCCCCCAGCGGGTTGGCCGCCCCCAGCGATATGCCAGCGCCAAAGAGCGGCCGGACCATGGCCAGCCGCGCATCGGTTGTCTGATCAAGGGGGGCGGGGCTGTCAGTTATCATCCGGTCCGGGCTTTGCGGCTGGCGCGCATCGCCCGCCGTTTCGACATGGTTTCCGATTTGGCCGCCTCGGCGACGGCGGCCTGTTCTGCACCCGCGGGATCATCCGGCGATTCCGCACCGCCTGCAAGCCCTTCGATATGGGCGGCCAAACCGGCGAGCGTCGGGAAGCGGAAGATGTCGGTGATCGACAGTTTTGGCACCTCCAGCGCCGTGCGGATGTCCCGGTGCGCCTGCACCGCCAGCAGGGAATGACCGCCAAGGACAAAGAAATTGTCCTGCGCGCCGATCCCGTCAAGACCAAGGATCTGCCCCCAGATCACGGCGATCTTGCCCTGCGCGCCGCCCTTGGGCGGGGTCGCTGCGGTGGGTGCGGCAACCCGCGCCGGTTTAGGATCCGGCAGCGCCTTGCGGTCGATCTTCTTGTTGGGGGTTAGTGGAAACGCATCCAGCGTCACGATATGCGATGGCACCATCACCTCGGCCAACCTGGCCGAAAGCGCCTGTTTCAACGCAGCCTCCTGCACCGGAGCAGAGGTGGTGATATAGCCCACCAGCTGTTCGCCCGCGCCAATTTTGCGCGGCATCACCACCGCACCTGTGACGCCGGGCTGGGCGGCGAGGGCGGCTTCAATCTCTCCAAGTTCAATACGTTGGCCGCGGATCTTCACCTGATGGTCGGTGCGGCCTAGGAAATCGAGCCGCCCGTCTGCCCGCCAGCGCACCAGATCGCCGGTGCGATACATCAACCCGCCGCCAAAGGGATCGGGGACAAACCGTTCCGCTGTCAACTCGGGCCGTTGCCAGTAACCTGCGGTCACCCCGTGTCCGGCGATGAACAACTCCCCCGGTGCACCGATGGGCTGCGGCGCGCCGGTAGCATCCAGCACGTAGACTTGGGTATTGGCGATGGGCCCGCCGATATCGGCAACGCCTGCCGGGACGCCATCAAGGGTCTGCATGGTCGACCAGATGGTAGTTTCGGTCGGCCCGTACATGTTGTGGATCTGCCCGGGTCCAGCCTCGCGCAGATCACCGGCCAGATCGCCGGGCAGCGCTTCGCCCCCGACCAGAAGATGCTGCAGGTGCGGCAGCACCATGCGGGCCTCATCGTTCTGCACCATCATGCGCGCCATGGAGGGCGTACATTGCATATGGCTGACGTCATGGCGCAGGATCTGCGCCGCAAGCGAAAAGTCGTCCGTGGCCAATTCTTGCGGGGCGTTAGACAGGCGCAGCACCTCGGCCAGCGGTTTAAGCCCCTCGAGCACCACGTCAGGCGCGATTCCATAGTCGATGAGGCAGGCAATCTCGTCCACGCCGATGCGCTTCAGTTGCTCGACCCGGGCGACGCCATCCTGCACGGTGCCGAACAGTCCTGAGTCCTCGAAATAGCGTTCGAAGGCAAAGTCGAGGATCGCATCCAGTTCTTCCTCGGACAGGATACCAAGATCCATTTCAAAGGGATTGTTGACGCCTTTGGGTTTCTTAAAGGCGGGGAAGGCCCAGGCGTATTGCTTGATCAGACCCGCGGCCGAGCGCAGGTAATCCTTCATCGGCTCGCGCGCGGTCTGACGGGCATCCTCGCGGCTGTCGGCCAGATAGGTGTGCAGCATCAGCGTCACGGTGAACTCCGCCGGATCATGCCCGGCGCCGCGCAGGGCGTCGTGGTAAATGCGGATCTTGCCCGCGACCTCATCAATGCTTTGCCCCAGAAGGTGGGTCAGGACATTGGCGCCGATCTCGCCTGCCTCGCGCCAGGTGTCGGGGTTGCCAGCCGTAGTGACCCAGACCGGCAGTTCGCTGGACACAGGGCGAGGCTGAGTGAGCACCGCATGGGTGCCGCCATCCTTGCGCGGGAAGGCGACCTCTTCGCCACGCCAGAGTTTGCGCACGGTTTCGATGGCTTCGTACATCGCCGGTTTGTTGGCCGGAGGCGTATTCTCGGGGCGCAGGATGAAATCATCCGGTTGCCAGCCTGCGGCAAAACCGATACCGGCGCGCCCCGCCGTCAGGTTGTCGATCACCGCCCATTCCTCGGCGATGCGGGCGGGATGGTGCAGCGGCGCCACGCAAGAGCCCGAGCGCACACCGATATTCTGCGTCACCGCCGCGACGGCTGCCCCGGTGACCGAGGGGTTCGGGTAGGGACCGCCAAAGGCGTGAAAGTGCCGCTCGGGCGTCCAGACCGCGTTAAAGCCGTGCTGATCGGCAAATCTCGCGCCCTCCAGCAGCAGGTTGTATTTGCGTGGGCCGGGGCCATCATCATTGCCCCAGTAGAAGAGGTTGAAGTCCATCTTCCGGTCCGAGATGGCAATTGGCCCGTTGGATAACTGCAGGCGGCTTTCATCGCTGGAGAGCACCAGTTTGAAGCCGCGCGCGAGGGTCCAGAACAGCTCCAGCACCGAGATATCAAAGGAGAGGCTGGTCACCGCGAGCCAGGCATCGCCGGGCTGATGGGGAATGCGCGCATCCATGGCGGCAAAGAAATTCGCCACATTGGCGTGGCGCACCATCACCCCCTTAGGCAGGCCGGTAGAGCCGGAGGTATAGATCACATAGGCCAGATCCTGTCCGGTGGCGCCGCCATCAACAGGCGCGACACTCGGGGCGGGGGCATCCGCGCCATCCAGTACCAGCAGTTGCGCGCTTGAGGCGGGCAGGCTGCCTTGCAGGGCGTCTTGTGTCACGATGACATCGGCGCCGCTGTCCTTGATGAAATGGGCAATCCGATCCGCAGGATAGGCTGGGTCGAGCGGCACATAGGCGCCACCCGCCTTCATCACCGCGAGGGCGGCCACCACCAGATCCGGACTGCGGGAGACGTAGATCCCCACATGGCTGCCGGGTTTGACGCCCATGTCCTGTAGTCTGGCCGCGACCCCATTGGCGCGGGCATTGAGGTCTGCGTAGCTGAGGCTCTGATCTTCGAATACCAGAGCGGTGGCCTCGGGTGTACGGGACACCTGCGCGGCAAATGCGGCGTGGATGGTTTGATCCGGGCCCGTGTCTGCGGCTGTCTGGTTCCAGTCGCTGAGCAACACTCGGCGCTCATCCTCGGGCAGGACCGGCAGTTCAGAAAGAGGGCTATCTGCATGATCCGGAGCGGAAATGGCGCCCAGCAGCAGTTCCAGCCGCGCGGCGAGCAGCTCCGCGGCCTTTGGTGTCAGCTGGGCACCATCCACATGGAGCGCAAGCACCCCATCCGCCCATGACACGGTGGCGACGCAGCCTGGCAGAGCTGCATCCCGTCCCATGGACAAACCAATACCGGGCTGTGCCTGCGGTGCCAGTTCCGGCGCGCGGGCAATCAGATCCTCGGCAAACCCGCCTGTCGCGCGGGCTTTTTCGATCTCTTTGGCGACGCGGTCCTGCAGATCCGCGAAGGTGTCGTCGCGCTGTCCCTGCACTGGAACCCAGCCAGAGACAAGCCCCGCCAGCGGTGTCATGGTCTCAAGGCTGAGGGCAATATCGGCGACCTCTTCCCCCGCGCTGCGCAGGGCCCAGATCAGGACTGCGGCGGCGATCTGTGCCTCTGTCGGGCCATCCGGCGCTGCAATGGGACGGCGGGCGAGGCCGCTGTCACCGGTCGGTTCCGCCAGGGGAACAGCGACCGGGCGCATCGCTGCCAGCGCGCGGCGCCAATGGCTTTCGCCTTTCTGTGTCTTGGCAAGGGCTTCGGTGATCGCGTGCTTTTCCGCCGCATTCAGGACCGGTAGCGCATCGCCTGGTTTGCACAGATCGACAGGCGCCCGTTTGCGCCCCGCAGGATCGGTCAGACCGCTGAGTCGCACCGCGCCATCGCCGCAGGCCACGGTCAGGCTGTCCTTGCTGACCTCGATCACACTGCCGGGCGCGCCTGCGCCCTCGACCGCCTCTGCGCTGCCGACCAGCAGGATATTCTCGCCAATGGCGCATTTCGCGGCGCAAAGCGGGTTCCAGTAGCCGCCAAAATCAAGCGCGCGCACCAGACGGGTGATCGCCGCCGCCGGGGCGATAAAATCGATCAGCGCGCCTGCCGCGGGCCGGTCGCTGCGGGCGTAATAACTGCGCTGGCTCAGGTCCTGTGGCTGGCGGTTGAGTGTGCCTGCCTCCAGCTGGTCTATCACCGTGCCAAAGCTGTCCATCGCGGCGGCATAGCATTTGGAGTTCAGGCTGAAGGCGGTGTCATCCGCTGCCACATCGAACAGGCGCTGGGCGAGGATATCGCCCTCGTCGATGCCGCCTTCGATCATGTGCCAGGTGATGCCATAGCTGTCGGCGCCTTCAATCAGCGCCCAGTTCGGTGCGTTGAGGCCGGCGTAACGTGGCAGGGGCCCGTCGTGAAAGTTCACCGCGCCCTTGGCCGCCAGCGTCAGCACCCGGTCGGGAATGACCCGCAGGTTGGCAATGGAGAGCAGCCAGTCAAAGCCTTCGGTCAGCGCATCCGGGCTGGCGTGCACTGGGATTCCGTGTTTTTCGGCCCAGCTGCGAATACCATCATCCTGCGACACGACGGCAGAGATTTGATGCCCGCGCGCCAGCAGCGCATCGCCGCATCCCACCGCGAGGGATTCATTGCCGATGATGACTGAGGAAAATTGGCTCATTTCTGTTCCTCCGGAACATGACTGTGAGGGCGCGTTTCACGTATTGCTGTCTTGGTGCGGATCGCCGACCGCAGCGCGTGGGTCAGCAGGTCGCGCAGGAAATGCGGCGCATCCGCGGCTGGCTTTTTCTGGATCAGTCGCCGCAGCCCATAAAGGCCGCAGCCGAGGACGCGCGCCAGGGTGGCGAGGGCGGCGTAGATCACCCCGTGCGTCTTGACGAAATAATGCATGCGGGAATCAAACCAGTAGGTCGGTGTGCGGTCCCAGGACTTCATCCCGGTCGAGGCCGAGCCGAGATGCGCCACGGTGCTGGTCGGCACGTAATGCGTGCGCCATCCGGCCTGCGCGGCGCGCTTGCACAGATCCGTTTCCTCGAAATAGAGGAAAAAACTTTCGTCAAAGCCACCGATATCCTCGATCACTTCGCGGCGGATCATCAGGCTGGCGCCGGCGGTCCAGTCGACCTGGGTTTCCTGCTGCGGCATATCCATCGCCACCACTGCATGGGACAGCAGCCGGGTCACGATACCGGTGCGGGCGGCCATTTCGAACTCTCCCGCGATCGAGGGGAAGCGGAACGCGGTGCGGTGGGGCACATCATCCGTGCCATGCACAAAGGATCCGGCAAGGCCAGCACCGGGGCTGGAAAGGAGAAATTCCCGCAGCCGGGAAATCGTTGTGCCCTCCACGAAGGCATCAGAGTTCAGCAGGTAATAGAACCCCGGCGCGCTGCCGTCGGGCAGACCGGCCTCCATGCCGATGTTCATGCCCGCGCCAAAGCCACCGTTGACGGGCGAACGGATCAGCCGCAGTTTGCCGCTGTCCAGCCAGCCCCGGCTGGCGGCGCCTGCCTGCAACTCTTCCCACGAGTTATCACCCGATCCGTTTTCCACGATCACCACGGCGCCGGGCAGATCTTCCATTTCCGCCAACGCCGCCTCTGCCGCCTGCAGCGTCATCTGCGGGGTGCGGTAGTTCAGGATGATGGTCAGAACGCTGTCGCTTTGGGACTGTGGGGGAGGGGCCATGGACATCTACTCCGCCGCCTGATTACGCACTTGCCCGGCATGCACCGGTGCTGGCGCAGTATAGCCAGCCTCGGCCCGGTCCAGCCGCGCTTTGACCTCAGCCGCCAGAACGCTGACGTTGGGTACCAGCACCATGCTGTCGTGGTCACCGGGCACTTCGATCACCTCGATCTCCGGCGCCCAGCGGGTCCAGTCGTTGTCGTCAAAGACATACTCCCGCTCGGCGCTGACCCAATTGCCACCCGAGACCTGCCAGTGCTGGTCCAGTGGCGGACGGAACAGCGACATGGCGCCGTCCCAGGGCTGCAATTCATAGCTGGCAACAGCGGCGCGGAAGCCCATTTCGATCTGCCGGTTGTTAAAGGCAGGCGCAGCGCCTGCATCGTTGCTGCCCTGGCGGCGTTGGCGTTTTGTGATCTCCCAGGCAACGCGGTTGCGCGCCCATTCCGCCAGATAGGACGGTCCCTTGCGGCGCAACTCCTGCAGTTTGATCAGCGCCTTGTCCTGTCGGCTCAACGGTGGGCGCACTGGCAGCGGTGTGTCGAGCAGGACCAGCGCTGCGGTTTCCTCTCCGGCAGCCTTCAGCTGCTGCGCCATTTCATAGGCCGTGATGCCACCGCCCGAGAAACCGCCCAGAAGATAGGGGCCCTGCGGCTGGATCTGCCGCACCTCCTGCAGGTAATCGGCGGCGGCCTCGGCAATGTTGTCGTGTGGCGCGACGTCCCCGATCAACCCGCGCGCCTGAAGGCCGTAGACCGGGCGGTCGCTGCCCAGCATCTGCGCCAGATGCCGCAGGTTCAGCACGTTGCCAAACATGCCGGCCACAAGGAAGAACGGGCGCCGCCCGGTGCCATCTCCGGCGTGAAGCTTGACCAGATGGGTAAAGGGTTCTGGCCCTGCGTCATCGGTAGTGTCCGGGGACTGCGCGCTGCCTTCGGTGGTCACGCCGCCGCCTGTTCGGGCGATAATCCTGGTCGCCAGATCAGCAACGCTTGGGGCTTCGAAGAGGACTGACAGGGGGAACTCGACGCCAAAATCCCGCTTGATCTGGGCAAACAGCCGCACCGCGATCAGGGAATGCCCACCCAAATCAAAGAAGCTGTCGCGGGTGCCGACCTCGTCCACCCCCAGAAGGGTCTGGAAATATCCCGCCAGGACCTCCTCAACCGCGTTTTCCGGCGCCACGTAGTCAGTGTCGAGCTGCGGGCGCTCAAAACTTTGGCTGTCCGATGAGGCCTCGGAACTGGTCATCTTGGCCTGTTCGATCAGGGCAGGCAGATCAAGGGCTGAGACCACGACCTGCGACAGGCCGCCGGAGGTTGCTGCGGCAAGGGCGCGCGACAGGGCCTCGCCCCCTTCTTCGGCGCGGATGCCGTTTGCGATATTGTGGTGAAGGCGGCGTTCCTCGGGCGACAGGGGCTGAGCGCTGCCACCTTTGCCCATAGCAATACCGGCGGCGCTGACATCAGCCGCCGCAGTTGCAGCGGGAGCCAGAGCCTGCGTCATCCGCTGCATGCGGAAGCCTTCGATCTCGACCAGAACCCGCCCTGTATCCTCGCATAGCGTCACGTCGAATACGGCGGTCCCTTCGCCAGCCGCGTCGGCGGCTTGCGCGGACAGGCGCATGTGGCTGTGGA
This sequence comes from Phaeobacter sp. CC-HEC084, assembly GCF_059429255.1. Taxonomy (NCBI): domain Bacteria; kingdom Pseudomonadati; phylum Pseudomonadota; class Alphaproteobacteria; order Rhodobacterales; family Roseobacteraceae; genus Phaeobacter; species Phaeobacter sp. CC-HEC084. The sequence goes on along the minus strand of NZ_JCAIJQ010000002.1, from coordinate 1,702,587 downwards.
TTGTCTCGGTCAGTGGCGCATGGATGCGGATTGCCCGGTACGACAGGGGCACCCAAAGGTGGTCAGGGCTATAGCCCGGCGCCAGCGCGATGGCCCAGCCGGTTGCCAGATCCAGCAGACCCGGGTGCAGAATCGTTCCGTCGGATTCGGCCGCATCGGCCAGTTGCAGTGTCGCGATCCCTTCGCCACTCCCAAAGGCCATGCGCTGCAGCACATGCCAGCGCGGACCAAAAAGCAGGTTGGCCTCCTGCGGGGATTTCAGCCGCGCGCCATCGGTTTCGGTCTGCGACGGGCAGCGGGCGGCAAGAGCGCTGAGGTCAACAGGCGCCGCCGGGCTCTGCGCCTCGGCAAATGTCACCTTGGCCTCGGCATGCAGGGCATAGCCTTCGCCGCTGGCGGTGTAGAAGGACAGCGCGTAGCCGTCTTCCTCGGCCAGCAGCCGGATCAGCAGATCTGCCGGGCTGTCATCGGCGACCACAAGCGGGCGCAGGAAGTAAAGGTCGTGCAGTTCAAAGGCTGGGAGCGCGCCATCCTCGGCCATGCCAAGGGCCGTCATCGCCTCTGCAGCCAGTTCGATGTAACCGGTGCCGGGCATCACTGCGGTACCATCGGCGGTGCGGTGTTCATTCAGCAGCCAGTGTCGGGCCGCGTCGAGCCGGGTGCGGTAGATCCGGTTGCCGCTGCCATCAAATCCTTCGCTGTCCAGCAGGGCCTGTGCGCAGGGCACAGGGTCCGAGGGGCCGTCACTGCCTTGCCGCGCGGCCATCGCTTCGGAAGCCATGCCGGTATCGGCCCAGACGCCCCAATCCACCGCCACGACACGGGTCTTGCCGCCCCGGCGATGCGCCGCCCAGGCGTTGAGGTATTCGTTGGCGGCGATGTAATCCACCTGTCCCGCCGGTCCCGTCACCGTCGAGGATGAAGAGAACAGCACCATCAGATCAAGGCTGCCATCGGGGAACAGGCTGTCCAGTACCCGCAACCCGCTGACCTTGGCCGCCAGGACCTTGGCGATCTGTTCGTCTGATTTCGCCAGCAATGGCCCGTCATCGATATTGCCCGCGCCATGGATCACCCCGGTGAGGGGGCCAAAGCGGTCCTCGGCGGTCTTTAGCGCGGCGCGCATCTGGCCGGAGTTGCAGACATCGGCGGCCAGCGGCAGCACCGCGCCCGTGCCGATCTCCTCCAGCGCCTCGACCGCGCGGATGCGCGTGGCGGTGCGGTTTGCGGGGCTGTGACTACGCAGATATTGCGCCCAGCCGCCGCGCTCGGGCAGGCCCTCGCGCGAAATCAGGATAACATTTGCGGCGTATTCCTCCAGCAGATGCCGGGCGATTGAGAGGCCAATGCCGCCGTAGCCACCGGTGATCAGATAGGTTCCGCCTTTTTTGAAGGTGGGCAGCTCGGCAGGCGGCAGTTCGACCGGGCGCCAGTCCAGCTCATACCGTTTTTCACCGCGCCAGGCAGCGGCTGTGCTGGTAGGCTCGGCCAGAAGTTCCTCAAGTAGTCGAGAGGAGATATCTGGTGCCGCTGCGCCCTTGATCCGGGCCAGCAGACCTGTTTCTGCGCGGGGAAGTTCGATGTCCACCGTGGCGCAGGAGAATCCAGGCAACTCGCGCGGTATCACCCGGGCAGGACCGGCGATCATCGCCTTTTCCGGATCCGGCAGGGCTTCGTCCCGCAACTGCACGGCGCCGGTGGTGAAGACGGTGATGTGCGGCGGCTGGGGTAGATCGGCGCTGCCAAGCTCCTGCGCCAGCGCGGTCAGGGCATAAAACCCGGTTTCCAGATTGCGGTCAAAGAATGAACTGCCGGGGCGGAAGGTCTCGCCTTCGGTCGCTAGCCAGAAATGCGCAATCCGGGTTGGCAGCATCTCGGTCCGGGCCAGATCCGCCAGCAGTGCGGCATAGCCCGCGCGGCCCTGTTCGGGCGCCAAGATGTAAGAGGTCGGCGATAGCTGCGCATAGGTATCCCCGGTGCGCAGCCGCACCACGGCGTGCCCTGCCGCCACCAGCCTGTCCGCCACCTGAGAGGCAAGGCCGATGTCGTCTTCGAAGATCAGCCAGCATTGCGGATCCTGATCCAGTTCGGTGTCCACATCCAGCGCGCAATCGGCAAGGCGCGGGCGCCACGCCGCACGGTAACCCCAGTTGTCGATGTCATCGTGGCGGGCGGGCAGGGGAGCCTCTTCGACCTGCGTGGCGGTGCCGGGTTCGATGAAATAGCGGCTGCGCTGAAAGGCATAAGTGGGCAGCGGCAGGCGATGGCGCTTTGCCTCGCCCCAGATCTGATCCCAGTCGGCGTCATAGCCGCAGGCCCAGAGCCGACCTATGACGCCAAAGAAATAAGCATCATCCATCACATCCTGTTCGGGATGGCGCAGTGAGCTGAGCGCCTGTCCGGGGGCGACCGCCGGGGCCATCTGCGCCAGCGCGCTGAGCGCCTTGCCCGGGCCGACCTCCAGATAGATGCGGCCCGGCACCTCGGCCAAGCTGTCGATACAGGCGCCGAATTGCACGGTGCCGCGCAGCTGGCTGACCCAATAGTCGGGGTCTGTGGCTTGCTCTGGCGTCAGCTGTTCGCCGCTGCGGTTGGACATCACCGGGATCTGCGGCGCCGACAGCGTCAGGCCGTGCAGGAAGGCGCCATATTGCTTAAGAATCCCGTCCAGCATCCTCGAATGGGCCGCAATATCGATCTGGATCCGCTGATGGTCGATGTCGCGCGTGCTCAGGTCCTTGGCCAGCCGGTCCAGCGCCGCCTGCGGGCCGGAAACTGCGGTCAGGCGCGGCGCGTTGACGCTGGCGATATCGAGATCATCCCCAATCAGCGCCTCGACCTCGGCCAGCGGCAGGGAGACGGACAGCATGCCGCCCGCAGGCACGGTGTCGAAGAGCCGCCCGCGCAAGAGCACCAGATCGATGCAATCCTCGAATGAGATCACCCCGGCCAGACAGGCGGCGGTGTTTTCGCCCATGGAATGGCCGACCAGCGCAGCGGGACGCACGCCCCAGCTGATCCAGAGCTGCGCCAGCGCGTATTCCACGATCATGATCAGCGGCAGCTGCACCGAGGGCTTTTGCAGGGCTGCATTCGCGGCCTCTGCCTGCCCCTCTTCGGGCAGCCACAGGGCGCGGATGTCATAATCGAGGCTGGCTTGGAGGTGATCAATCCCCCGGTCCATCCAGTCGGCAAAGACCGGTTCGGTTTCGTAAAGGTCGCGCGCCATGCCCGCGTATTGTGCACCGCCGCCCGGGAACATGAAGACGACCTCGGGCGCATCGCCCAGATGGTCGTGTGTAAAGACCTTGCGTGGATCACCAGCCTCTAGCAGATCGGCGGCCTCGCTTGCGGTTTCGGCCACCAGCACCCGACGCTTGGCAAAGCCGCGCCGCCCTTCCTTCAGAGTATAGGTCACATCGGCCAGATCCACCTCGGGGTTCTGGCGCAGCCACGCGGCCAGCGCGGCGCTGTTGTCATCAAGCGCCGCCTTGGACCGGCCCGAAATGCAGAGCACATGGAAGGGGAAATCGCTTTCGTCGGAGGCGCCGCGGTCTGGCGCTTCCTCCAAAATGACATGGGCGTTGGTGCCGCCAACCCCCAGCGCGTTCACCGCGGCACGTCGCGGTCCGGAATTGGACTGCCAGTCGCTGAGAGCGGCGTTAACCTTGAACGGTGAGCCGTCGAAATCAATGGCCGGGTTTGGTGCCTCGTAGCCAAGCGAGGCCGGGATCTGCTGATGTTTCAGCGCCAGCGCGGTCTTGGCCAGCCCCGCGACCCCTGCGGCCGTATCGAGATGGCCGATGTTGGTCTTGACCGAGCCGATGCGGCAAAAGCCGCTTTCCTCGGTGCTGTCGCGGTAGGCTTCTGTGAGGGCGGTGACCTCGATTGGATCACCTAGGTAGGTTCCGGTGCCATGGCATTCCACATAGTCGATGGTCTCGGCCGTCACATCCGCTGCCGCCAGCGCTTTGCGTACGGCAGTGGCCTGTCCTCCGACCGAAGGCGCCAGATAGCCAGCCTTGTCGGCGCCGTCGTTGTTGATCGCGGAGCCCTTGATCACGGCCCAGATATGGTCGCCCTCGGCGATGGCATCCTCCAGCCGTCTGAGCGCCACCGCCCCAGCGCCAGAGCCGAAGACGGTGCCCTGCGCCCGGTGGTCAAAAGCATGACAATGGCCGTCGGGCGACAGGATCTCGTTTTCCTTGTATAGGTATCCACGCCCCTGCGGCAGCTCGATGGTGACGCCGCCTGCCAGCGCCATGCCGCATTCCCCTTCGCGCAGCGCCTTGCAGGCGTAATGCACCGCCACCAGAGAAGTCGAGCAGGCGGTCTGAATGTTGACCGATGGCCCTTTCAGATCAAACACATGGCTGACGCGGGTCGACAGGAAGTCCTTGTCGTTGCCGGTGTGGCGCAGCAGGAACATGCCGACCTCGTCCACCAGGGCCGGGTTCGAGCAGATGTTGAAATAGAAATAGCTGCCCATGCCGCAGCCCGCATAGACACCGATGGGCTCATTCAGGCTTTCGGGCGGGTGGCCGGCATCCTCCATGGCGCCCCAGGCGACCTCAAGGAACTTTCGGTGCTGGGGATCCAGAATGGCGGCTTCCTTGGGGCTGAAGCCAAAGAAATCGGCATCGAATTCGTCATAGCCCTCAAGACGCGCGGCGGCAGGCACATAGTTTGGATCGCTGAGGACAGAGGCCCGTTCACCGGCTTCCAGCAGGCTCGCCTCGTCCAGCACCTCGATGGATTCAATGCCGTCACGCAGGTTGCGCCAGAACGCCGCAGCGGATTCGGCGCCAGGCAGGCAGACGGACAGTCCGACGATGGCGATGTCACCGGAGTAGGCGTCGGCGCGTGTTTGGCTCTCGTCTTTGTTTCCCAACTTAGTCTTCACCTTTTACGCGTCTTACGCATCAACCCTGAACCGAAACCCGCAGCGCCGTGAAAGTGGAACGGGCCGGTCGTCTTTTGTCAATCCCTTCAACCCCTTGTCGCGCCCGGTTAACCTCTGTTCCGAAATAGGAAAAGCCCCCGGGAAAGCGGGTGCAGAGGTATCGTGAACCAAAACGTGGCTGGGCTGAATTCAGTCAAAACCTCGGAAATATGACACCCGAAATCCTGATTGCCCAAGGCCAGAGTGATCGCCATATGCGGCCAAGCTATGAACGGATGGTGACCAATTACGCCGGAAACGCGATAAAAATGAGGCAGCAAGGGCAAAAGCTTGCAAAGCGTTAGTCACAAGACACTGCGTGGCCCCGGAGCCTGTTCCGACGTTCCAATGGCTTGCTGTCGGTCAAACAGGCTGCGCTTACTACGAAATACGTCCGGATTGCGCAGGCGTTCGGCATATCCCAGCACAGAGCCTGCACAAAGCCAGGTGATCGGGATGAGTGTGTCATTCAACAGCATATCGGCCAATGTGGCGGCTAGGATCAGGGCGATCGGTGTTGCATAGGGGGAGAACGCGTGGCCCCGGTGGCGGCGCATTTCCCAAGCGAGGAGAAAAATCGGCAAGGTCAGCATGCCCATTTCGGCAATGTAACCGAGCCAGCCAAATGCGCCGAAAGTGATGATCCAGCGCCCGTCGGGCACAGATATGATCCGGCCGGTTTCCATGTCGCGCACCAGATTGCGCCCCCAGCCCCCCCAGCCGAACCAGGGCTTTTCGGCGGCCCGCTCCAGCATCATCGCCTCGTTGTGGAACCGGTAACCCAGGGACTGTGCCCGCTCGGTGCTGATTGCCTCTGCCTGTGCCAGAATGGCGTCGGTTGGAATAAGACCCTGGTTGCGCAGCATCGGATAGGTCACCGCGATCACCGCAATTACCATCGCCAGACGCATTTGCCAGCGGGCCGGGGCCAGGGCCACAACCGGCACGATGGAAAGCCCATAGGCAAGCGAAGCCAGGCTCTTGCACAGGTAGAGCACCCCAAAGAGATAGACAGCGGCGAGGGCGAAATTGGTCCGTTCCCGCTCCTGTGCGGCCCGGGCAAGTGCGACAGCTGCAACAATGGAGGTAAAGATGAAGAAGGCCAGCCACAGCGCATGCGGCAGGAATACGATGGGACGAAATCCGCCCTGCCGCATCATCTGGCCGAAATCGTGCTGGAAAAATCCATAGATCCAGATGTTGAGCTGGGGACTCAAGCGGATCTCGAACAGCGACGGAATACTATAGGCCAGACCGGCCAGGCAGAGGGCCAGCAACAGTTCCTTCTGTCCCGCTTCGCAGGACAGATAGCGTCGGGCCAGCAAAAACGGCATCAGCACTATGATCTGATTGATGATCACTGATCCCAGATCACGCCAGCGCAGTCCAGGTAGCATATCGGTCAGAAAGACGATCGGGCCGGCCCCTTCAAGCACCTGAAACAGAACGGGATCTTTATTCGTCATGACCGTCGGGATGACGCATAGGACAAACAGGATTGTCAGCGCACGGGCCAGCGGATGGCGCGGCCACAGCGGCACTGGCTTGCGCAACAGCCAGACGCAGAGGCCAAAAGCGACGACCGAAGGGATCGTGAACTTGTCCATGTCCGGCACCAGCGGCAGGTCGAACTCGGCCAGGGGCGGCAGCACAAGATAGCCACCGATGAAACACCACAGGATTGCCCGTTCCAGCGGCAGCCGCAGGAACAACAGCAGGCTGACCAGCGGCCAGATCAGCAGCATCATATTGGCCAGGGCGTTGGGCATCGGCGTTCGGGACTCTCGATGGTGACGATCACAAACGATCAGTAATGGCCTGTTTTATAGACCTTACCTGTCAAAGTTTACGTAAACTTGCACCTCGTGTCCCGCTGAAATGCGAAATCGGGTAAACGGATGGCAACAATGCCACGTTTACCTATGCGCACCCCTGCCGGACTGGTCCAGACGCGGGCAGACGGGTAATCAGTCCTTTGCAGACTGGATTTATAGGCAGGGTTTGCAGACAGGGATGAGGCGAACTGGTGTATTTCGAGTTTCAAGGCACACGGATTGAGGTCAACATCGCGGACCGGCTCCGGCTGGAGGATGAGGTCCTGTCGCGGTTTGCAAGTGGCGAGGGCTTTGCCCTTGCTACGGTCAATCTGGATCATCTGGTCAAACTGGAAACAAGTGCCGATTTCCTTGCCGCCTATGCGGCGCAGGATCTGGTTGTTGCCGATGGGCGTCCGGTGGTCTGGCTGTCACAGCTGGCAGGCAGGCCGGTGGAGCTGATGCCGGGATCGGACATGGTGCTACCCCTGTGCAGACTGGCCGCAAAGGCTGGGGTGCCGGTGGCGTTGGTCGGCAGCACTGCCGAGGCGCTTTCGGATGCCTCCGCTGCGCTGACAGCCAAGGTGCCGGGACTTGATCTGGCATGGTACCATGCGCCCTCTGGCGTGTTCGAGCCCGCAGGCGCCGAGGCGGCAGAGATCCTGCATAACTTGGATCAAAAGGGAATTCGCCTGTGTTTCCTTGCGCTGGGCGCGCCAAAGCAGGAGCTGCTGGCGGCGCGCGGGCGCGAATTTGCGCCGAGAGTGGGGTTTGCTTCGGTTGGTGCGGGTTTGGATTTTCTCGGCGGGCATCAGCAGCGCGCGCCACTGTGGATGCGCAAACTGGCGCTGGAATGGCTCTGGCGGGCGCTCAGCAGTCCGGGTCGGATGGTGCCCCGTTATCTGAAATGCTTTGCCATTCTGCCACGTCAAATTAAGCGCGCCCTGCGCATCAGGCGCAGCTAGTCGCCCTCAGCTGAGGCCTGGATATGCTGACTGTAGTCCTCTGACGCGATCAGAAACCCCTTGTCCTGCAGGGTGGCTATTTCGGGTGCCTGCAGCGTCGCCTCGGACCACAGCGACAGATCGGGGTTGCTGGACAGAACCGACAGGCGCAATTGGTCCTCACCATGCGCGATGGCCGCCTCGGCAACGGATTTGCGGTCGCGGGCCAGGCTGTCGTTGGAAAATTTATAGTGCCTAAGCAGCCCCGTCATCGGCGCCAGTGTCACCCCGGTGGCGGCATGGGGATGCACGCCTGCCTTAACCCCGGGACCGACAAAGACCAACGGGTGTTTCGTCAGGCAGCAATGCTCTGAAAACACCTTGGCGCGCACGCCGCCAAACAACACTTGCAGTGGCTGCGAACCACCCATGGCGATCCGGTTCTGGTTCAGAAAATAGGAAAGCCCAGTGTCCGGTGCGTCATAGTCATGGGCGGTAATCGCGCTGAGGTCGCACCAGCTGAACTGGCGCAGCACCTCGGGGTAGGTCATGTCCGCGACCTCGGCCAAAGGCGCTTTGGGGAACATTTCCAGCATCTGCGCCATCATGGCGGTATATCCGCGCGCGGACATGTAGCGCGCCAGCCCCTTAAGTCCGACCTCGGCGCGCCCTTCGAAATCAAAGATCTCGTCCATATCCACGATCAGGCACCAGCGGTTTTGCGCATAGCGCTGCGCGGCATAGCTGCGGAACATGTTCTCGAACTGGCCCCAGGGCAGGCGCGATTGCAGGATGGCGGTGCCCGGTCTTTCGCGGATCCGCGCAATCGTGTCATCCTCCGAGCCGTTGTCGAAGAACACGAAATGGCGGATGCCAAGGCTGCTGTAGTGATCGAAAAACGCGTCGAGGTAATAACTCCCGTCACGCACAAGGGCGATCAGGGTGACCTCATCCGGGGCTGCAAAGACGCCGCGCGGCCCGTGCAAGTGACGCAGCGAGGACAGGAACCGCATCCGCTGATAGGTTCGGCCGAGCCGTTTGCGCAGCCGTACAGAGACGGAGCTTGGTTCGGCACTGTCCTTCATTTGCATCTGTTTCCTTCAGCTTAGGTGCGGCCAACCTAAGGCGAGGGCCGTATCTGCGGCAAGATGTGTTTGCCGATCCTGGCACGGGCAATGGTTGCGCCAACATTTGCATTTTGCTATTCGATGCGGCAGCTTAAAATAGCACCACCCGACAACCGGGGCGCCCGAGGAGGCTGACAGGAATGGCATCGGATCTGACCGTATTGGTGGGGGATGTTGGGGGCAGTAATACGCGGCTGGCTCTTGCGGGGCCGGAGATTGGCGTGACAGGGCTCAAACATTTCCCGAACGACAGCTATTCCAGCCTGGATGAGGTTCTGGCCGCCTATTGCGCGCAGCCGGAACTTCCGCCCTTGCAGGGCTGCTGCCTGGCCGTGGCCGGCCCGGTTTATGGTGGAACCTACCGGCTGACCAACCGAGACTGGCATGGCACGGCGGCGGGGCTGGCTGAGAGATTGCCGCTGGAGCCCGGTGGCGGGGTCGATGTGGTCAATGACCTAGCCGCCCTTGGTCATGCGCTGCCAGTACTGATCCCCGGACAGCTGTCCTCGTTGCGCGCCGGGCGCCAGCAGGGAGAGCAGGCACTGGTGGCCGGTGTCGGCACCGGCTTCAATGTCTCGCTTTCGGCCGGGGGGAACACGATCGAGGCGGAACTGGGTCACGCCAGCCTGCCGGATCCGCTGGCGCAGGAGTTGGCACGTCTTCTGGGGCGTAGTCCGGAGGAATTCCCCAGCGTGGAAGAGCTGTTTTCCGGTCGCGGACTCGTGCGGCTGCACCGCGCCCTTGGCGGCGATCCCTCCGAAGGCGGGGCAGAGATCGTTGCCGCCTTTCAGGATGGCGAAGAACACGTCGCGCAGCGCAGCGTGCCTGCCTGGGCGCGGCTGCTTGGGTTGTTGGTCCGCGAACTGGTGCCTGCCTATATGCCGGGCCAGGGGATCTTCTTTGCCGGTAGCGTCGCCCGCGGGGTGCTTGGCACCGGTGCGCGCGGTGATTTTCTGGCGGCCTTTGCCGAACCGGGGGGCAAACTTGCCGCGCAATGCGCCACCACGCCCCTGTGGCTGATCACCGATGATGCTGCTGGCGTCAGCGGCACCGCCCGCTATGCCATCGAAGCAGCGCAGCGCCGGGGTGCCGCACCCGTTCGAGCGTAATCGGTCGGCTACCAACGCGGAGGGGAGAGTGTTGCCGGGTGCGGCGCCTGCCTGTCAGTAATCACGTTTGAAAAACAGGCCCAGACCGGATTCGCCTTCACTGTCGACCTTACCGCTCACCGTCAGGCTTTTGGACAGGTCAAGATTGATGCTCAGCTCGCTATCGCCGCGGGTGTTCACATCCACATCGGTATAGACGTTTTCGGAGATATAACCGCCCAGACCCAGTCGCCCGGCGCCAAGGCTGTCCAGGCCGACTTCGGCATCGTCGGCGCCGGTGCTTTGGCGCAGAGTGTCCTGAGTTTGCCCGCCCCGACCGCTCAGCTGCAGGGCCGAGGCCGCCAGCCGGGCCAGTGCCAGCGGCGACAGATCCTTGATGTTATCCCCAAAGAGCAGCAACGCCAGGGCTTCTTCGCTGGGGCGGGGCGGCTCGGAGGTGACCTTGATTTCCGGTGCATCGATCAGGCCCGAAATCTCCAGCGTGGCGCTGCCCTGTTCCGTCTGCGCCGAGGAGCGGAATTCAAGATAAGGAACCAGGTTGCCCAGCAGGGTGATCTGTCCTTCGTCCAGATCCAGACGCCGCCCCAGAATGTCGAAGGTGCCGCGGATCAGGCCGATTTGACCGGCGGGTGAGATCCGCGCTGTGCTGCCCCGCAGTTGAATGCGCCCGCCCAGTTCGGCGCGCAGGCCGCGCCCCCGGGCAAAGATCTTGCCTGGCGCATCGATCAGCACGTCCAGCGCCATGTTCGAACGGCCCGCGCTGCCGCCCGTGCTTTGCGCTGATGTGATCAGCCCAGCACGGGCGCGGGTGGCATTCACGGCGCCAGAGGCCCCGATATGAGAGATCGGCGGGATTGGCGCCGCAGTGACCGAACCGCCAGTGGCGTTGAGGTTGATATTGGTTTCACCCACGTCGATGCGCCCGGACAGGCGGCTGTTGCCGGTGAGCGCGCCGGTGAGGGCCAGCCGCCCGTTCAACTGGCTGTCATAGCTCAGATGATCGCTCATCAGCAGATCGAGGATCTCAATGCTGAGGTCTGCATTGAACGGCGGCGCCAGAGCCACCGGCCCGGAGACGCGCAGGCTGCCGCTGTCGCCGGGGCTGGCGGAAAGTTGTAGCAAGGCGCGCGCCTGCTGCAGGGTCACGGTGGCGTTGATATCATCGACGCGCTGTCCCGCCGATGGCAGGGCCAGTGTTGCCCCGGACGTGGTGATCGTGCCCGTAATGCTTTCCAGTGCGGGCGGGCCTTTCATGGCCAGATCGAAGCGGGCCGCGCCCTTGGCAAGGTTGGGCTTGATGAAGGGGTTCGCCCCCTCCAGACGCAGCTGACCGGTGGCGGCGATATCGGCCGCGCCGCTGGCCTCGCTAAAGGTGCCGGAGAGATCGGCGCGGGCCTCTGCAGGGGCTGTGGCACTGGCATTGATGCTCCAGACCCCGTCTTTGCGCTGCGCCTCGCCCTTGGCGGCCAGGACGCCCGGCAATTCCGGCACGAACCGCTGCAATTCGTTGAGCGCCGCATCAAATGTCAGATCGGCGCTGCCATCCAGCTGCACGGACCCTTCCAGATCCGCACGGGAGGAATGCGGTCCCTTGAGCCGTGCCTGGCCCGACAGGATGTCGCCATCGCGGGTCAGGTCCGCCGCAAGTTCCAGCGTGCCGGGCACCTCTGGCACCAGCTGTTCCAGCTCCATCAGGCGGGCGGTGAGGGAGAGCCGTCCGGCGGCGCTGTCCAGACTGCCGCTGGCAGTGGCAGACAGGGCGCGGCTATCTAGGTTGAAATCGTCGATCCGCAATCCGTCTGCGCCGCGCGCGGCTACAAGTTTCAGCGTGGTAGGACCGGTCATCAGCGCATCCAGCTGGGCGATATCCGCGCTCAGGTCCTGCGCCTGCAGGTTCAGATCCACGTCAAAGGCGCCGGAAAGAGGCGTGAACTGCCCGGTGAACAATGCCTGCACCGCGCCGCCCAGCGGGCGGCCCGCCAGCGCAGAGAACCGTGACAGGTCGCCAGCACCTGCACTGAGGTCCGCCGCCACCCGGAGACCGCTATCGAGGCCGGAAAACGTGGCGTCGCCTGCGGCGCGGTAGTCGGAGCCGCTCAGCGTCAGGCCGGTCAGCGACAGCGCATCCGGCCCGTCTGTGGTGAGAGTGGTGACAAGCTCCAGTTCGCTACCGGTTGCCTGTGCCAGCGCCGGATCGCGCGGCGCGAAATCGCGTAGGGCCAGACGTAGATCTCCGACAAGACCTGCCGGGCCGGTGTCATCTGCTGCGCTCTTGAGGGTGCCGGAGCCGTCAAGGCGCAGTTCCCCAAGGCGCATCTGCGGATGGCTGAGCTGGTTCACCGTTCCGGCGACGCTCCATGCGCCATCGGTGGTCTTGCGCGCGGTGAGATCTGCCCCGGCAAGGGTCGTTGCCGCGCCGGGGACGGGCAGGACGACGGCGGCTTCTCCTGACGGGGGCTGGATTTGGACCTTCAGGTTGGCGGTATCAAGGTTGCCGGTGGCGCCGGTGGCAAGCGCGCCGGTCACGCGCAGGGCGCGGGTGCTGAGCGCGAGCGTATCAAGCGCGACACCGCCTTCGGCCCCGGTCTGACCACGAGTCACCAGCCGCAGGCCCGGACCAAAGAAGGGGCGGTAGTCGGGCAAGAGAAGCGGATCGATATCGCCGCCCAGATCAGCCGAGAAGGCGATCCCGCTGGGGCCTGCGTCCTGTTCGCTCTCGGCATCCTGCAGCGCAGCCAGAACGACCTGACCCGAAAGACGTTCCTGTCCGTTGCTGCTGAGCGCGATATCCGCTTTGAAATCAGTGACCGGGCCACTGCCCTTTGCGGTGAGGCCAAGGGTCGGGCGACCGGGCAGTGCCAGGACGGTGGAGAGCAAACCGCCTGCGGCCTCGGTCAGGGACAGGTCCAGATTAATTTGGCGGGTCTGATCGGAATAGCCTGCCACCAGCGACAGCCGGTCGCCGGGCTTGTCCAGCCGCGCCGTTTCGAGCCGGGTCTGCAGCGCGCCATCGGCCAGGCTCAGTGCCCCCGTGACGGAGAGGCTGGCGGATTGGCCAAGCAGGTCTTCGCCAAGATCCACGCGGCCTGCGCGGATCTCACCCAGTTCAATCGCGACGGGCAATTCGGGCAGACGGAGTGGGGTGGCTTCCGGGGTGGGCAGCTCCGGGTCTGCGGGCACCGGTGTCGGGCTGCGAACCACGGTGATGCTCTCGGCGCTGAGGCTGTTGACCGAAAACCGCCCCTGCAGAAGGGCCAGCCGGTTCCAGTCCAGTTTTGCCTCTTCGATGGTGAGCCAGACGCCATCATCATCCGCGACGGTCAGCCGTTCGATCGTGGCTTGTGAGGACAGGGCGCCAGTGAGGCCGGTCACGGTGATATAGCGACTGTCGGCAGACAGGGTGTCTTCGAGGAACCCCACCAGCATGCCGCCGCTGTCGCTTTCTGTTTCCTGAGCGCCGGAGGGACCGACGGCAGCGGTGAGCGACAGGGCCGCAGCCAGGCAGCTGCCGCGCGTGAGGGTGCGGGTACTGGTCAAAACGCCTGTCCTATGCCGATGTAGAGTTGTGGCCCATCGTCGCTGCCGCCGGTCACGGGATAGGCGAGGTCGACCCGGATCGAGCCGATGCCCGACACGTTGTAGCGCAGGCCCAGCCCGGCGCCCGAGTGGCTGGCCGAGTCCGACGACACGAAGCTATCCGCATCGACGTAGGCATGGTCGTAAAAGCCGACGAGTGAGATTTTCTCTGTGATGCGGCCGCGCAGTTCCGCGGACAGGGCCAGATAGCCCCGGCCGCCTGCGGTCTTTCCTGCGACGGGCACGCCAAGGGATTGATATTCATGCCCGCGCACCGACCCGCCGCCGCCGGAGAAGAACAGCAGCGTCGGAGAGACCCCACTGTGCGAAGGACCAATGACCGAGCCGAGCTGCGCCCGCCCGGCCAGCACGATCCGGTCATCGGCGCCAAACCCATGATAGGTCCGGGCATCCAGCGTGATCTGCGCACCGGGATCGCTGCCATCGACACCAAAGAAAGGCGTAAAGCGGCCACTCAGGAAGCGGCCACGGGTGGGATCCACCGTGCTGTCGCGTCCGTCATATTCGGCGCGCAGGCTGGCGAAAGCATATTTGAAACGCCGTTTGCCAAAGGCGTCCGTGGCGAGGATGGAATCGAACCCGACAGTGCCTTCGGCGAAGAGCGTGTCGGAAAACACACGCCGAACCCCGATGCCGCCCATGCCATGGGTGGCGGTGAAATGCTCCTGATCCAGACGCTCGGCTTCGGCCAGGTAGAAAATATTGTCATCGGGGCCGAGCGTGGCAGGCCGGTCCAGACGCACAGCGATGCGCCCGTCGATATCGCTGCTGCCGCCGATGCCGCTGACGCGGGCCTCGAAGCGTAGTTTTTCGGCGGCGCCGAACAGGTTGCGGTGCATCCAGCTGGTGGTGAGCGTCACCCCCTCGGTGGTGCTCAGCTCGGCGCCGAAGGTCAGCCTGCGGGGCGGCATGTCTTCCAGCGTTACGTTCAGATCAAGCGTGCCATCGGTGTTGGCGCGCTCGGCCTCTTGCAGCGAGACCGAGGAGAAGGCCCCGGTGCGGCGAAGGCGCGTCGCGGATTTCGACATCAGATCGGGGTGATAGACTTCGCCTTGCGGGAAACCTGCGATCTTGCGGATGGCGTCTTCGCGGACGGCGCTGGGGCTGAGAATCGTGGTCTTGCCGAACCGCAGCTGCGGACCGGGCTGCAGCCGCAGCCGCGCGTTCAGCGTGGCGCTGCGATGATCTGCGGTGATGTCCTGCCCGCCAAGGGCGACCTTGGCATGCCCCTGCCGCCGCCAGGCGCGGATCCCGGCATTGGCTGCATCGCGGATGGCACCGGTGCTGGCGGGGGCGCCGCTGGTGAACTCGTCCGGCAGCTTCATATCGCTGGTCTTGGGCCAGGGACGAACCTCGGCCGCACCAAAGGTGAATCTGCGCCCCGGTTTGACCGAAATCTCGATCCGGTCGATGCGGCTGGGCGGTGTCACGGGATCAATCGCCGCTGCCTCGCGTCCATCAAGGCGAATATTCACCACCGGCGCGAAATAGCCCGCATCATACAGAACCTGCACCATGGTGCGGTAATCCGACAGCGCTGCCGCTAGAAGATCCTGAACGTCGCTCTGATCTCTTGTGGCCAGAACCGCAGAGGCGCCTTGCAGACGCGCGGTCAGATCATCCGGCGCACCGGGAGCCACCAGCAGAGTTTCGGCGGCCTCAGCAGGAGCGGACAGCAGGCAGCCGCAGACCAGCAGGCCCGACGCCAAACGCCGCAAGGCAAAGCGTGATTTCGGTTTTGAGTACATCAAGGCTCCGGGCAGCGGCAGGGGGCGGGCGTGCCCCCCTGTCGGCGGAAAACCTAGCACAGCAACAGCCGAGGTAAAGCCGGGATAGGTATCATCGCAGGAGCGGATCGGGCAGGTGGCGGATTGGTGCGCACATAGGCATGCCGCCCGCCATCAGAAGGCGCGGATCACATCTGCGCGGCGCGGAACCAGCGGCGGATCGCGGCACGGTCTTCGGGTTCCATATAGGTGATATTGGCCGGGGGCATGGCATGAGTGACGCCTGCCTGCAGGTAGATTTCGCGGGCGCGGCGGGCCACGTCGCGCTCGGTTTCCAGAACCACGCCCTTGGGCGCTGTGCGGATGCCGTCCCAGAAAGGTTCGCGCGCGTGGCACATGCTACAGCGGCCCATGACGATCTCATGCACCTCTTCGAACCCTGCGGCCTCTGCCATCACCAGGGCGGTGCCTTGGAGTGCCGCCTCTTCCTCAGCATCGCCTTCGTGCTCCAGCCCGGCAGTGGACAGGATGATCACCCCGAGGAACAGCAGGAACGTGGCCAGCCAGGTCCAGGTCGGGTTGCCTGCATTGGCGTGGCGGGTGTTGAAATAATGCCGGATCGTCACCCCCATCAAGAATACCAGCGCCGCGATCAGCCAGTTGTATTCACTGGCAAAGGCCAGCGGATAGTGGTTCGACAGCATCAGGAAGATGACTGGCAGGGTCAGGTAGTTGTTATGGGTCGAGCGCAGTTTGGCGATCTTGCCGTATTTGGCATCGGGGGTGCGCCCTTCCTGCAGGTCCTTCACCACGATGCGCTGGTTCGGCATGATGATGAAAAAGACATTCGCGGTCATGATGGTGGCGGTAAATGCCCCCAGATGCAGCATCATGGCGCGGCCGGTGAAAACCTGATTGAGTCCCCAACCCATGGCCACCAGCAGTACGAACAGCAGTACCATCAGCAGGGTAGGGCGCTCGGCCAGACCGGATTTGCACAGGCGGTCGTAAACGAGCCAGCCAATCGACAAGGTGGCGGCAGAGATCGCGATGCCCTGCCACAGGGACAGATCCGCCTTGGACTGGTCGATGAGATAAAGCTCACCCCCGGCCCAGTAGACCACCATCAGCAGCGCAAAGCCGGAGAGCCAGGTGGAATAGCTTTCCCATTTGAACCAGATCAGATGCTCCGGCATCTCGGCCGGGGCCACCAGGTATTTGCGGATATGGTAGAAGCCGCCGCCATGGACCTGCCATTCCTCGCCATGGGCGCCGGGGGGCAGATCCGCGGCCTTGCGCAGGCCCAGGTCCAGCGCGATGAAATAGAAGGACGAGCCGATCCAGGCGATCGCGGTGATCACATGCAGCCAGCGGATGGCAAAGCCCAGCCAATCCCACATCATCACGAGTTCATACATGCGCAAACGCCCCTATTGTCTTTGCTTTCTGGTCTCAGTCCGGTCTCTGGTCCTTACCCTAGGCAAGGGGGACATTCTTCGGTATTGCAGATAAAATCCAAGCTGTATCAAAAATTCTGGAATAATATCGGCCCCGTCCATGTCTTACCTCGACAATATCCGCACCTTTGTGCGTGTCTATGAACTTGGCTCCATGTCGGCGGCGGGGCGGGATCTGCGGATCTCTCCGGCTGTTACTTCGGCACGGATTTCCCAGCTTGAGGATTATCTGGGCGTTCGTCTGTTCCAGCGCACCACCCGCAACCTGACCGCGACCGAGCAGGGACAGGTGTTCTACAGTGGCGCGGTCACGGTGCTGGACGCGGTAGATCAGGCCGAGGCCAAGGTGATGCATCTCACCGATGCGCCGCGCGGCACGCTGTTCGTAGCGGCGCCTCTGGGACTGGGGCGGCGATTGGTTGCGCCTGCGGTGCCGGAATTCCTGGCGAGCTATCCTGAAATCAACCTGCGCCTGCGCCTGTCCGACCGGGCGGTGGATCTGACCACCGAAGGGCTGGATCTGGCCTTTTTTCTAGGCCAACCCGAAGACAGCACCCTGCGGATCCGCAAGATCGCCGATTGCCGCCGGGTTCTAGTTGCGGCGCCGGAGTATATTGCTCGCTGTGGCATGCCAAAGGACGGGGCGGCACTGATCCGAGAGGGGCACAATTGTCTCAACCTGCGCTATCCCGGTGCCAGCGAGTTCCAGTGGATGCTGCAAACTCCGGAGGGGCCGCAGCGTTTTGCCGTCTCCGGGCGCTATGAATGCGATGATGGCGATGTGCTGACCGATTGGGCTCTGGCTGGTGAGGGGATCGCCCTCAAACCCGTGTTCGAGGTGGCGCCGCATCTGGAGGCCGGGCGGCTGGTGCCGGTTGCAACCGCGACGCCGCCGGTGCCGGTGCAGATGGCCTGTCTTTACACCCACCGGCGCCATCAGGATCCGAAAACCCGGCTGTTCATGGATTTCATGACCGAGCGTATGGCGCGGGCGATGCGCCAGACCGAAACAGGCGCCGAGGATCCCGGCGCCTGACCGATGCGGCGTTCAGCTGCCACGGTAGGTGGAATAGCCATAGGGCGATAGCAGCAGCGGCACGTGGTAATGGGCCTCTGGATCGCTGATGCCAAACCGGATCGGCACGATATCGAGGAACAGTGGCTCCTCTGCGGTCTGACCGGTGGCGCGCAAATAGCCGCCTGCGTCGAACTCCAACTCGTAAGTGCCGGTCGCAAACTCCCCCTGTGGCAGGATCGGGCTGTCGGTGCGTCCATCCGTGTTGGTCTGCATCTGCGCCAGCTCGGTCCGGGTGCCACCTTCGACACGATAAAGCGTGATCGAAAGCCCCTCGGCCGGGCAGCCGCGGGCGGTATCCAGAACATGGGTGGTAAGGTATCCGGTCATTGGCAGTTCCTTCGCTATGTCTGTTCTTCCTGCACCAAGCGCGAGAGTTGAGCAAATGGCGCCGGATTGACAGTGTTTTCGGGAAATTTTGATAAAAGGGCCAGGTCTTCTGCCATTATAGAGGTTATGCTTGCGGTTGCCTGCCAAAGTGGCGGGCGACATCAACAAAGAGACAGCAGACCATGAACAGATATCCGCGCAATATGATCGGCTATGGCGCCACCCCTCCGGATGCAGCCTGGCCGGGCGGTGCGAAGGTCGCGGTGCAATTCGTGCTGAACTATGAAGAAGGCGGCGAGAATTGCGTGCTGCACGGGGATGCTGCGTCCGAGGCCTTTCTGTCGGATATCGCCGGGGCCGCGCCCTGGCCGGGGCAGCGGCACTGGAACATGGAGTCGATCTACGAATACGGCGCCCGCGCCGGGTTCTGGCGGCTGCACCGGATGTTCACCGGGGCGAATATCCCGGTCACCATCTATGGCGTCGCCACCGCGCTGGCCCGCTCCCCGCAGCAGGTGGCTGCGATGAAGTCCGCCGGGTGGGAGATCGCCAGCCATGGGCTGAAATGGGTCGAGCACAAGGACATGCCCGAGGCAGAGGAACGCGCCGCGATCGCCGAGGCGGTGCGCCTTCATACTGAGGTGGTCGGAACCCGCCCGCGCGGCTGGTACACCGGGCGATGCAGCGCCAATAC
Source organism: Phaeobacter sp. CC-HEC084 (assembly GCF_059429255.1). Classification (NCBI taxonomy): domain Bacteria; kingdom Pseudomonadati; phylum Pseudomonadota; class Alphaproteobacteria; order Rhodobacterales; family Roseobacteraceae; genus Phaeobacter; species Phaeobacter sp. CC-HEC084. The sequence goes on along the minus strand of NZ_JCAIJQ010000002.1, from coordinate 1,683,771 downwards.
CGTGCGGCTGGTCGCCGAAGAAGGCGGGTTCGACTATATCTCGGATACCTATGACGACGATCTGCCCTATTGGCTTGAGGTCGGTGAGCGGGACCAGCTGATCATTCCCTATACGCTGGAAGCCAACGATATGCGCTTTGCCACCGCGCCGGGCTACATCACGGGCGAGCAGTTCTTTCAGTATCTGAAGGACGCCTTTGATGTGCTCTATGCCGAAGGAGAGGCCGGAGCACCCAAGATGATGTCGGTGGGTCTGCATTGCCGTCTGATAGGCAGGCCGGGCAAGGCCGCAGGGCTGAAGCGGTTCCTTGATTATATCCAAGGATTTGAGGGCGTCTGGTGCCCGCGCCGGGCCGATATCGCCGATCACTGGGCAGAGACCCACCCGCACAAGCGCTACACGCGTCCGAGCCAGATGGAGCGGGAAAGCTTTGTTGCGGCCTATGGCGGCATCTTCGAGCATTCCCCCTGGATCGCCGAGCGGGCCTTTGATCTGGAGCTGGGACCGGCGCATGACACGGCACTGGGGCTGCACAATGCCTTGTGCCGGATGTTTCGCTCCGCCAGTGAGGCTGAGCGTCTGGGCGTGTTGACCGCCCACCCGGATCTGGCCGGAAAGCTGGCCGCCGCGAAACGCCTGACCGCAGAAAGCACTTCAGAACAGGCCAGCGCCGGGCTGGACGCGTTGACTGACGCTGAGCGGGAGAGCTTCACGCAGCTCAACACTGCTTATGTGGAAAAACACGGTTTCCCCTTCATCATCGCCGTGCGCGATCACGACAAGGCGTCAATCCTGGCGGCCTTTGAGCGGCGGATCGAAAGCGACCGGGATACCGAATTTGCCGAGGCCTGCCGTCAGGTTGAACGGATTGCCGAATTCCGCCTGAAGGATCTCCTGCCATGAGCCAGATCATCGAGATCGCGCCGATCAGCGTCGAGGCATTCGCACCGTTCGGGGATCTGATCGACATTTCTGGCGCGCCCGACAAGATCATCAATCAGGGCCTCTGCGGACGCTATCACGACCGGGCAAATATGGATTTTGCGGACGGGCGCGCGGGTCTCAGCCTGTTCAACGCCGAGCCGCGCAGCCTGCCGATGCGGCTGGAAATGGTGGAGCGCCACCCGGAGGGAAGCCAGGCCTTTATCCCCATGGGGGGGCAGGGTTTCCTTGTGGTTGTTGCCCAAGATTTGGGCGATGCGCCGGGCAGGCCGCTGGCTTTTGAGACAGAACCGGGTCAGGCCATCAATTTCCACCGTGGCACCTGGCACGGCGTGTTGACGCCGCTGTGCGAACCCGGCCTCTTTGCCGTGGTGGACCGGATCGGTCCCGGCGCAAATCTGCAGGAACACTGGTTCGATACCGCATATGAGGTGAGGCGCCCCTGACGGGCGCCTCGTCTGTTTTCAAGCCCACCCGAAAAGAGGTGGCACCAACAAAAATACCAACAGATCCAACAGAAGAGGGAAATGAAAATGGCAGATGGTTCCATCGGAACGGCAGCAGAGCTGCGCGATCCGAATTACACGCCGCCGCTGACCCAGGCGATACCGCTGGGGATCCAGCATGTGCTTGCGATGTTCGTGTCCAATGTGACGCCGGCGATCATCGTCGCCGGGGCGGCGGGTTTCGGGTTTGGTTCGAACTCGCCCGACTTTCCCGAGCTGTTGTACATGATCCAGATGTCGATGCTGTTTGCCGGGGTGGCGACGTTGCTGCAGACGATCACCCTCGGCCCGGTTGGCGCCGCGCTTCCGATCGTGCAGGGCACCAGTTTTGCCTTTCTGCCGATCATGATCCCGCTGGTCGCGGGCAAGGGCGTCGATGCGCTGGGCGCGCTTTATGGCGGTGTCCTGATCGGTGGCCTGTTTCATGCGTTGCTCGGGACGGTGATCGGCAAGATCCGTTTTGCCCTGCCGCCGCTGGTGACTGGGCTGGTGGTGACAATGATCGGCCTGGCGTTGGTCAAGGTCGGCATTCAGTACGCGGCAGGCGGCGTGCCTGCCATTGGCAAGCCGGAATACGGCTCGCTCTTGAACTGGTCGGCCGCGTTGATCGTGATCTTTGCCACCTTGGGGCTGAAATTCTTTGCCCGTGGCATGCTGTCGGTTTCGGCGGTGCTTCTGGGGCTGATCGTGGGCTATATCTACGCGCTGATGGTCGGCATGGTGAGCTTTGAGGCCATCGGAACCAGCTGGTCGCGCGCATCGGCCTTTGCCTTGCCGGTGCCGTTCAAATACGGGTTCGAGTTCTCCTTTGCCGCGATCCTGGGTTTCTGCCTGATGGCCTTTGTCTCGGCTGTTGAGACCGTGGGTGATGTCAGCGGCATCACTCAGGGTGGCGCCGGGCGCGAGGCCACCGACAAGGAGATCGCCGGAGCGACCTATGCCGATGGTCTGGGCACGGCGGTTGCGGGGATCTTTGGCGGGCTGCCGAATACATCTTTCAGCCAGAACGTCGGCCTTATCGCCATGACCGGCGTGATGAGCCGCCATGTGGTGACCTGCGGCGCGATCTTTCTGATCATTTGCGGCCTGGTGCCCAAGGTCGGCGCCATTATCCGCACCATTCCGATCGAGGTGCTGGGGGGCGGCGTGATCGTCATGTTCGGCATGGTGGTCGCGGCTGGCATTTCGATGCTGTCCGATGTGGACTGGAACCGGCGCAACATGGTGATCTTTGCAATCTCCCTGTCGGTGGGGCTGGGGCTGCAGCTGGAACCCGGTGCGGTTCAGTATCTGCCCGATACGCTTCGGATCCTGATGACCAGCGGCCTACTGCCTGCGGCGGTAATCGCCATCGTGCTGAACCTGGTGCTGCCCATGGAACTGCCCGGCAGCGCCACCGAGGAAGTTTCTGGCGGCATGTCCGGGCATGGTCAGGGCAGCCTCGGACACGACTGATCCAAGTCCCAAGGATTGGCGGGGGCTCTCCCGCCCGTCCTGCGATCATCCTGTGATGATCTGGTCCCGTTGGGCCGGGCGCCGTGCTGCCGCGCGGCGCTTTTCTTTTTGCTGAGAGGTGCCTGAAGGGCAGGTCTGCCTTCAGGCACCTGCGCCATTCTATCGGTCTGGTTTCGGCCTCAAGGGGAGCCCGCGCCAAGGCGCGGCAGCTGCGCTGCCCTTGACCCCGAAGCCAGACCTTGGGAGCGGGGCCAAGATCGGGCCGGGGATGAGGTCAGCTTTGCGCCATCAGCCGGGCCACATCCAGCATGCGGGCGGAAAAGCCCCATTCATTGTCGTACCAACCGAACAGACGGATCTGCCGGTCTCCGCACATCCGGGTTTCCGGCGCTGCGATTACCAGTGATTCCGGCCGGGCCCGCAGATCCGAGGAAACCAGGGGCAGATCGGTCCAGCCCAGCACCGGAGAGCCTTCGACGGCTTTCTTCAGCGCGCTGAGGGCGTCAGTTTCGCTGAACGGGGTTTCAAGGCTAGCCACCAGATCGACGGCGGAAACACTGGCGGCAGGCACCCTGACGGCAGCACCGCTGATCCGGCCCTTCAGCTGCGGCAGGACCTCGTCGATCAGGTGAGTGGCCGAACTGGTGGTTGGCACCATCGACATTGCCGCCGCCCGAGAGCGGGCGAAATCGCCGCGGGGCGCATCTACCAGCGGCTGCGAATTGGTGTAGCAGTGGATCGTGGTCATATGGGCGGCAGCAATGCCCGCGAGCTCATCCAGCAGGCGTACCAGCGGCGCCAGGGCATTGGTGGTGCAGGAGGCGTTGGAGACGATGCGGGCGTCTGTCAGCCTATCCTCGTTGGCGCCCAGAACCACGGTGCGTTCGGCGGCGGGGGAGGGGCCGGAGATCAGCACCTTGCGCGCGCCCGCCTGCAGACCGCGTTGCGCCACGTCCGAGGTTCGGGCGATGCCGGTGCATTCGAGAACCACATCGACACCGGACAGATCGACCTCAGTCAGGTCCGCTGCATGGCTGACCGGGATAGTGCGCCCCATCACGTGCAGGCTGGCTTCTCCTGTCTCCACCGGCGCGGGGAAGGGGCCGAATGTGCTGTCGTATTGGAACAGGTAGGCGCAGATATCGAGCGGTGCGATATCGTTGATCCGGGCGATCTCGATGCTTTCGGATCCGGGCAGTGTCAGGATCTGGCGCAGGATGGTGCGGCCAATGCGGCCAAATCCGTTGATGGCAATTTTCATGAATTGTTCTCCGGCCTCGGAAATGGAGCGGCGCAGCCGGTCCGGATTGGGGCGATGAATATCTGGATGGGAAGGCAAAAGGGAGCGAGTGGCAGGCGCCGTGCGGCGTCGCGGTGCGCGGTTACCGCGACCGGCAGACCAGATCGGCGTAGTAGACGCCGGAGATCGTGCGCAGCATGCTGTCGCGGCGGACGGTGCAACCGGTGGCGGCCTTGTAGGCGCGCGCAGCCTGACGGGCGCTGATCATTGCAGGCGGGCGGAAGGCCTCCAGCTTGCGGTTCAGCCGCTCGGCCCGGTAGCGACCGGTGCCATCGCCGACAGGGCTGACGATCCAGGTGCGACCCAGAATTGTAACCTGACTTCCCTGCACCTTCTCCCCGGCCGCGGCGGGTGTGGGGGGCAGCGTCAGCATACCCGCGCCGAGCGTCGCGCAAAGCGCCAGAGTGGGAACCGTTGTGCGGCGGCTGAAAACAAGGCGGGCAAGGGTGCGGGCCGGGGCAAAAGCAAAAGTCATCGGACTGCTCCTGAAGGCAAAGACGTACTCGCAGCCTAGCGTCGCGGCTGCGGTTTGCAATGGGGCGTCCGAGGAAAAGCCGCCGACCCGGCCGTTCAGCGCAGGGGCGTGAGCGGCATATGGCGGTTCACATCCTTGTAAAGCAGGTAGCGGAACCGGCCCGGTCCACCCGCATAGCAGGCTTGTGGGCAGAAAGCGCGCAGCCACATGAAATCACCGGCTTCCACCTCGACCCAGTCCTGATTGAGCCGGTAGACTGCCTTACCCTCCAGCACATAGAGCCCGTGCTCCATCACATGGGTTTCGGCAAAAGGAATGGTGCCGCCGGGTTCAAAGGTAACGATGGTCACATGCATGTCATGGGAGAGGTCTTCGGGATCCATGAAGCGCGTGGTGCCCCAGCGCCCCTCGGTTCCAGGCATCATATGGGGCGACAGATCCTTTTCATTGACGGTAAAAAAGGCAGGCGCGGTCAGGCCCGGTGCGGACTGCCACTGTTTGCGGATCCAGTGGAAGGAGGCGGTGTCTGCGGCCGGATTGCGCAGCGACCAGTCGCTGCCCGGGGGCACATAGGCAAACCCGCCTTCCTCCAGCACATGCGCGGTGCCGTCGATGCTGAGCTCGACCTGGCCAGCGGTAACAAACAGGCTGCCCTGCGCAGCCGGATCGGTTTCCGGGGTGTCAGACCCGCCGCCCGGTTGCAGCTCGACGATATACTGAGAGAAGGTTTCGGCAAACCCGCTGAGCGGGCGTGCGATCACCCACATGCGCATGCCCTGCCAGCCCGGCAGGACCGAGGTGACGATGTCCCGCATGGTGCCCTTGGGGATGACCGCATAGGCATCGGTGAACATGGCCCGGTCTGTCAGCAACTGGTCCTGCCCGGGGTGCCCGCCTGTGGGGGTGAAATAGCTGCGCTCTGTCATGGTGCCGCCGTCCTTTGTGAGGCTCTGATGGGGCGCGGTTGTCCTGCCTGCCACTGTCAGGGCAGGCGGTTACCGCGCGTCAGGAGCGACTATGAGCTGATGCGCGTGCGGGTCCAAGATGCGCCGTGGTAAAAACATTGTTCAATAATTTTTGAATATGCATCCCGGAACCGGCGTCCCGGGATGCGAGAGGGCGTGGATCAGAGACAGTCCACCGCCTTGGACTGGCGCAGGTCGGCGGCGCAGAGTTGTAATCCCTGCAGCAGATCACCGGTGTCGGCCTCGGGGGTGTTTCCGCGCGGGACGGAGGCGCCAACCACGATCGGAGTTTGTCCCGGAACGGAGACGGGCACCGCAAGGCCAAGGATGCCTGGTTCGAATTCGCTGTCGGTCAGGCACCAGCCCTGACGACGGGCGAGGTCGACCTGATTGGTGATGTCTTCGGGGTGGGTCAGGGACTGCTCCGTATGGCGCGGTTTATCCGCGCGCGCGACGGCTTCGCCCGCCTCCTCGGGCGGTAGGCAGGCCAGAAGCATCCGTCCGAGACTGGTGTGCAGCAGCGGGATATGCGCCCCCGCAGTAAAGCCGTAGGTGACCGGTCCTTGATCGACGGTGGATTGTGCCAACAGCAGAACCCGGTCCTGATCCAGAATGCACAGGGTAATGCCGACCTCCAGCTTGCGGGCATGCTGGTTCAGCACCGGCTGAACCCGGTGGCCGAACTGGTTGGCCTGCAGGAAACCGCCCGCGAGCGCCAGAACCCGCGGCGTCAACGATAGCATGCGGCCGTCCTGCCGCAGATACCCGGCCTGCACCAGTGTCAGGGCCCCCCGGCGCGCAGTTGCCCGGTCCTGTCCGCTGCGGCGCGCGATTTCGGCCAGGGTGAGGCTGGGTGTTTCGGCGTCAAAGGTCGCCATGACGGCCAGACCCTTGGCAAAGCTGGATGAAATGTTCCGGTCCTGAGGAGGTTTGTTCATTCGAAGTCCCAAAGAAGCCGCTCGCCATAAGGGGAACAGGTCTTGACACCGATCCTCAGGCTGCGCAGTAATTGTGCGTATCAACATATATTGGTGCGTATTTCGAACTTCGTCAAGTCACTCGTTGCAGCCTGTTACCTTCGGTTCGAATTATTGCAGACAGGAATAAGGATCCCGCCATGATCAGCCAGGAACTCAACGACAGTCTGACCCGCGTCGGAAAGGGGAGCGATGCCGGAGAGGTACTGCGCCGCTATTGGCAGCCTGCGGCGCTCTCGGATGAACTGCAGCAGGGGCGCCCGGTGGTGCCGGTGCGTCTGCTGGGTGAGGATCTGGTGCTGTTCCGCGATACCGAAGGCAAGCTCGGCCTCATCGGGCGGCACTGTCCGCACCGGGGCGCAGACATGTGCTATGGGCGGCTTGAGGATAACGGTCTGCGCTGCCCCTTCCATGGCTGGCATTTCAACCGTTCGGGGCAATGCGTCGAGCAGCCGGGTGAGCCGGAAGGCAGCCGGATGCACGAGAAGATCCAGACCGCGTCTTATCCCGTCGTTGAAAAGAACGGTATCGTCTGGGCTTATATGGGGCCGGGTGAGCCGCCGGAATTCCCCAACTTTGACTGTTTCCGGGCACCCGATACGCATGTTTTTGCCTTCAAGGGCCTGTGGGAGTGCAACTGGCTGCAGGCGATGGAAGTGGGGATCGACCCGGCGCATGCCTCTTTCCTGCACCGGTTCCTGCAGGACGAAGATCCCGCCGACAGCTATGGCAAGCAGTTCCGCGATAAAGCGGGCAACACCGAAATCCCGATGACCAAGTTGCTGCGCGACTATCCGCGCCCGGAAATTCAGGTGGAAGAGGCCGATCACGGGCTGAAAATCACCGCCCTGCGCCACATGGAGGATGGCCGCAGCCACGTGCGGGTCACCAACCAGATCTTCCCCGAGGCGATCTGCATTCCGATGAGCCGGGAAATGACCATCACCCAGTGGCACGTGCCGATCGATGACGAGAACTGTTATTGGTATTCGATGTTCACCAGCTTCGACAAACCGGTGAACAAGGAGCTGATGCGCGAACAGCGCCTCAAGGAACACGTGCTGCCGAGCTATGCGCCCAAGAAGAACAAGCGCAACGAATACGGCTATAACCCGGCCGAGCAGGAAAGCGAGACCTATACCGGCATGGGGCTGGACATCAACGTGCACGATCAATGGGCAGTTGAGAGCATGGGCGCCATTCAGGACCGCACGCAGGAGCATCTGGGCAAGTCGGATGTGGCCATCATCCGCTACCGTCGTATGCTGCGGGCAGCGATTGCGGCCGTCAAGGAGGGCCGCGAAGCGGATCTTCCGATGGCGGGCGGACTGGACCTTGGCAGCATTTTCGGGCCTATTTCCAATGACTCGATCGCCCAGGACGGCGATTGGCAAAAGGCGGCGGAAGAGGCTGACGATGCGCGCCGCGGCCAGTGCTCCTGGGATGCGAGCGTCTGAACCGTCCCGGAAGCAACGCAACACCACAGCCAGCACCGGCCCCGGTAGGGTCGGATGCATAGCGATGAAAGAGGCGAGATGGCCGAAGATATTTCCACAGGCAAGCTGGCCCGTCTTGGCCTCTTGTCCGATGCATGCCGCGCTGAGGCGGCGGATCTGCTGCAAAGGGTCAGGTCAGAGGGTATAGAAACCGTCCGGGTTCTGTTTGCCGATCAGCACGGCATCCTGCGTGGCAAAACCATCGTGGCCGACGCCTTTGACAGCCTGTTCTCTGCGGGGCTCAATGTGCCTTCGACCCTGCTGTTGAAAGATACCTCGCATCGCACCGCCTTTCCCGTCTGGAGCGAGGCAGATGACGGTCCTGCCAACCTGATGCAGGGGGCGAGTGATGTGCTGCTGGTGCCGCGCCCGGAGACTTTCCGCGTACTGCCGTGGTCGTCGCATTCGGCCTGGATCCTCTGCACGCCGGTGATGCGCGATGGCAGCCCGGTTCCCTTTGCCTCGCAAACCGTGCTGCAGACGGCGGTGGATCGGCTGGCCGGGCAGGGCATGGCTGCAACATTGGGGCTGGAGGTGGAATTTCAGGTCTTTGAGCGGACCAGCGATGCCCGCGAACACGGTCAGTCGGGCATGCCTGGTGCGCCGGTTGAGACCCGCAATCTGGCGCAGGGGTACCAGTATCTGACTGAAACCCGCTACGGCGAAATGGAAAACGTGCTGGATCTCATCCGTCGCAACGCGCAGGGGCTGGGGCTGAAGGTGCGCTCGGTCGAAATCGAAATGGGGCCAAGCCAGGTCGAGCTGACCTTTGCGCCTGCCGATCCGGTGACGCAGGCGGACGCGATGGTGATGTTCCGTACCATGGTCAAGGAAGTATGTGCCCGCGAAGGATTGCACGCCAGCTTCATGGCCAAGCCGCGGCTGGAGAACGCGATGGCCAACGGCTGGCACGTGCATCAGTCGCTGCAGGATATCGCCACGGGCCGCAACCTGTTCATGCCACAGGCGGATGGCAGTCTCAGCGCCGAGGCGTCGGGCTGGATTGCCGGGCTGCTGACCCATGCGGAGGCTTCGTCGCTGATGATCGCACCGACGGTCAACAGCTACAAACGCTATATGCCGTTCCAGCTGGCGCCGAACCGGATCCAGTGGGGCGCCGACAACCGCGGCGCCATGCTGCGCGGGCTGATGGCGCCCGGCGATCCCGCGAGCCGGATCGAAAACCGCGCGCCGGACAGTTCCGCAAACCCCTATTACGCCTTTGCCGCGCAGCTGATCGCGGGCGGCGATGGAATTGCGGCGGGGCTCAAGGCGCCGTTGCCCACGACCTCTCCCTATGGCGAGGGGGCGCAGGAATTGCCGAAATCGCTGGGCGCGGCGCTGGCGGCATTCGAGGCAGGGAGCGATCTGTTCAGTGGCGTTCTGGGGGAGGGCTTCACGGGGTATCTGTCCCATCTCAAGCGCTTCGAATGGGATCGTTACCTGAACACCATCAGCGAATGGGAACAGGCCGAATATTTCAACCTGTTCTGAAATCGGCATCAAACTTCCTTGAAAGCGACAGTATTGCTGCCGTTTGCGTCTTGAACGGCAGGCGGCGCGCTGTTAGCTTCGGGGCGCGCAGACGGGAGAACCGCAGCGGAGCGGAATCACCTCGCTCCAACCGGTGCCGAAGGAGCAACCGCCCCGGAAACTCTCAGGCCAAAGGGACCGCCTGCGCAGTAAACTCTGGAGAGACCCCGGCGTAGGTACCGGGGCGCCGAAGGGATAGCGATCTCAGGCGCAAGGGACAGAGGGGGCATCGAAGTGTGCAGTCGAAATCTGCGCAGAACTTGGATGCCGGACCCATTCGAACAGATGGATCGGACCGGCCGTGACAACGGGACGGACACGCATGTCTGATGAAACCACGTCTGATTTGAAAAAGACGCCTTTGTTTGCCCTGCATGAAGAGCTGGGTGGCAAGATGGTGCCTTTTGCCGGGTATCTGATGCCGGTGCAGTATCCCATGGGCATTATGGGCGAGCACAAGCACACCCGCGCCAAGGCGGGCCTTTTTGATGTCAGCCACATGGGGCAGGTGATCCTGACCGGCGAGAGCTATGCGGCGGTGGCCGAGGCATTCGAAACGCTGGTACCGATGGACGTGCTGGGCCTCAAAGAAGGGCGCCAGCGCTATGGTCTGTTCACCAACGATCAGGGCGGCATCGAGGATGATCTGATGTTTGCCAATCGCGGTGATCACCTGTTCGTGGTCGTGAATGCTGCCTGTAAAGAGGCCGATATCGCCCGCATGAAGGCGGCGCTGGAACCGGCCGTGACTGTTACCCCCATTACTGACCGCGCGCTGCTGGCGCTGCAGGGTCCTGCGGCCGAGGCGGTTCTTTCGGTGATTGCGCCTGCCGCCGCGGACATGAAATTCATGGATGTGGCCACGCTGGATGCAGATGGGGTCGAAATCTGGGTCTCCCGCTCGGGCTACACGGGCGAGGATGGCTATGAGATCTCCGTACCTGCAGACCAGGCCGAAGCGTTTGCCCGCCGCCTGCTGGCGCAGGCTGATGTAGAGCCGATTGGCCTTGGCGCGCGGGACTCCCTGCGCCTTGAAGGCGGTCTGTGCCTTTACGGCCATGACATTGACGCAGAGACCCGCCCGGCGGCGGCCTCGCTCACCTGGGCCATCCAGAAGGTGCGTCGCCCCGGCGGCGACCGCGAAGGTGGTTTTCCGGGCGCCGCGCATGTCTTTGCCGAGATGGCAGAGGGGCCGACCATGCGCCGCGTGGGCCTGAAACCCGAAGGTCGCGCGCCGATGCGCGAAGGGGTGGAGCTGTTTGCCGAACCCGAGGGCGGCGCGCCCATCGGCAAGATCACCTCTGGCGGCTTTGGCCCCACCGAGGGCGGCCCGGTGGCGATGGGATATGTCCCTGCGGACATGGCCACGCCCGGCACCCGTATCTATGGCGAGCTGCGCGGTAAACGCGCGCCTGTCACCGTTGCAACGCTGCCTTTCGTGGCGGCCAACTTCAAGCGCTGAAACAGAAAAACAGGCGCGTTTGTTCAAAGGGAAAGTGGACATGAAATATACCGAAGAACACGAGTGGCTGCAGGCCGAAGGCGAGATCATCACCGTGGGCATCACCGCCCATGCGGCTGAACAGTTGGGCGATGTGGTGTTCGTCGAACTGCCCGAGGTCGGCAGCGAAGTGACCAAGGACGAAGAGATCGTGGTGATCGAATCCGTCAAGGCCGCCTCGGACATCCTGTCGCCGCTGGACGGCGAGATCGTCGAGATCAACGAAGCCATCGCGGATGAGCCGGGCAAGGTCAACGAAGACCCCGAAGGCGAAGCCTGGTTCTTCAAGATCAAACCGTCCGATCTGTCTCCGATGGACGATTACATGGACGAAGCCGGTTACAAGGCGTTCATCGGCTGATTTCTCATTCCCCGCCGCCAGATCCGGGGGCGGGGAACCACTGCGCTGTGCGAACGGGCCTGCCCGAATGAAAGGGGTTTGCCTGAAACATGAACCTGAAGGGGTGCCTCATGTCTTTTGAACCGACGGACTACCTGCCGTATGACTTTGCCAACCGCCGCCACATCGGCCCGTCTCCCGAGGAGATGGACGAGATGCTGCGCGTCGTGGGCGCCGACAGTCTGGATGCGCTGATCGACGACACCGTTCCGGCGTCGATCCGGCAAAAGGCTGCGCTGGATTTTGGTCGCCCGCTGTCCGAGCGCGAGCTGCTGTTCCACATGCGCGAAGTCGCACAAAAGAACAAGGTGATGACCTCGCTGATCGGGCAGGGCTATCATGGCACGGTGACCCCGCCCGCGATCCAGCGCAACATTCTGGAGAACCCGGCCTGGTACACCGCCTACACCCCCTATCAGCCGGAAATCTCGCAGGGTCGGCTTGAGGCGCTGTTGAATTTCCAGACGATGATTTCCGATCTGACCGGTCTGGAAATTGCGAATGCCTCGCTTCTGGATGAGGCGACTGCCGCCGCCGAAGCGATGACCATGGCGCAGCGGGTTGCCAAATCCGAGGCCAAGGCGTTTTTCGTCGACCGCGACTGCCACCCGCAGAACATCGCCGTGATCAAGACCCGCGCCGAACCGCTGGGCATCGAGGTGATCGTCGGCAATCCGGAGAAGATGGACCCCGAGCAGGTGTTTGGCGCCATCTTCCAGTATCCCGGCACCTATGGTCACGTGACCGATTTCACTCCCCATATCGAAAAGCTGCACGCGCACAAGGCAATCGCCGTGGTCACTGCCGACCCGCTGGCGCTGACGCTGCTGAAAGAGCCCGGTGCCATGGGCGCCGATATCGCTGTCGGCTCGACCCAGCGGTTTGGCGTGCCGATGGGGGCAGGCGGGCCGCACGCGGCCTATATGGCGACCAAGGACGCCTACAAGCGCGCGATGCCGGGCCGGATCGTCGGCGTCTCGGTCGATGCCCATGGCAACAAGGCATACCGCCTGTCGCTGCAGACCCGCGAACAGCACATTCGCCGCGAAAAGGCGACCTCGAACGTTTGTACCGCGCAGGCGCTGCTGGCTGTGATGGCCTCGATGTATGGTGTTTTCCATGGTCCCAAGGGGCTGAAGGCGATTGCACAGCGTATCCACCGCAAGACCGTACGTCTGGCCAAAGGGCTGGAAGAGGCGAACTTCAAGGTCGATCCCAAGGTGTTCTTTGACACCATCACCGTCGATGTGGGCCCGCTGCAGGCGGCAGTCCTGAAATCCGCGGTCGACGAAGGTATCAACCTGCGCCGCGTTGGTGAGACCCGGGTTGGCATCACGCTGGATGAAACCACCCGTCCGGAAACCATCGAAGCCGTCTGGCGCGCCTTCGGGATTGTCCGCAAGGATGACGATTTCACCCCGGAATACCGGGTGCCGGAGAACCTGCACCGGACCTCGGACTACCTGACCCATCCGATCTTCCACATGAATCGGGCTGAGACTGAGATGATGCGCTACATGCGTCGTCTTGCGGATCGCGACCTGGCGCTGGACCGGGCGATGATCCCGCTGGGCTCCTGCACCATGAAGCTGAACGCTGCCGCGGAAATGATGCCGCTCAGCTGGCCCGAGTTCGCCCATATCCACCCCTTTGCCCCGGCTGATCAGACCGAAGGCTATGGCGAGATGGTGACGGATCTGTCCGACAAACTGTGTCAGATCACCGGTTATGACGCGATTTCGATGCAGCCGAACTCCGGGGCGCAGGGCGAATACGCCGGTCTTCTGACCATCGCGGCATATCACCGGGCGCGCGGCGAAGGGCACCGTAACATCTGCCTGATCCCGGTGTCTGCGCATGGCACCAACCCGGCCTCGGCGCAGATGGTCGGATGGAAGGTCGTGGTGGTGAAATCGGCCGAGAACGGTGATATCGACCTCGACGATTTCCGGGCCAAGGCTGAAAAGCACCGCGACAACCTTGCGGGCTGCATGATTACCTATCCCTCGACCCATGGCGTGTTCGAGGAAACCGTGCATGAGGTCTGCAAGATCACCCATGATCTGGGCGGTCAGGTCTATATCGACGGCGCCAATATGAACGCCATGGTCGGCCTGTCCCGTCCCGGTGATCTGGGCGGCGATGTCAGCCACCTGAACCTGCACAAGACCTTTGCCATCCCGCATGGCGGCGGCGGCCCCGGCATGGGACCGATCGGTGTGAAATCGCACCTGGTCTCGCACCTTCCGGGCCATCCCGAAACCGGCGGCGAAGAAGGTCCGGTGTCGGGTGCGCCCTTCGGGTCGGCCTCGATCCTGACCATCAGCTGGGCCTATTGCCTGATGATGGGGGGCGCCGGTCTGACCCAGGCAACCCGGGTTGCGATCCTCAACGCCAACTACATCGCCAAGCGGCTCGAAGGGGCTTATGACGTCCTGTATAAGGGACCCTCGGGCCGCGTCGCGCATGAGTGCATCCTGGACACGCGTCCCTATGCGGACAGCGCTCATGTCACCGTGGATGATGTTGCCAAACGTCTGATGGACAGCGGTTTTCACGCTCCGACCATGAGCTGGCCGGTGGCTGGTACCCTGATGGTGGAGCCGACGGAATCCGAAACCAAGGCCGAGCTGGACCGGTTCTGTGAGGCCATGCTGTCGATCCGCGAAGAGATCCGCGACATCGAGGAAGGTCGTATCGACGGGGAGAACAACCCGCTGAAACACGCGCCGCACACGATGGAGGATCTGGTCAAGGATTGGGACCGTCCCTACAGCCGCGAACAGGGCTGCTTCCCGCCGGGCGCCTTCCGCGTCGACAAATACTGGCCACCGGTCAACCGGGTCGACAACGTCTATGGTGACCGCCATCTGATCTGCACCTGCCCGCCGCTGGAGGACTACGCCGAAGCGGCAGAGTAAGGAGCGGTCTTAATTGAAGAAGGACAGCGGGCCCCATTCGGGGCCCGATTTCTATTGGCGGATTGCCTTCGGCGGCCGGCTATCTCTGTTTGCGCAGGAATGCGTTAATCCGCCAAAGAGACGTAAGTGTTCAAAGTGTGGCTTGTTTCGGAAATATTATTTCGTAACGCTTTCGAGGCGCTTCCACATTGATGCACATTTTATGTGCAGGTCAATTTTTCGCGAAGTTATGACCTTTTTTGCAACCTACAGGCGCGTGAGTGATAAGCACCCGTTAAGACGAATCGACTTCTTTGGCTTGGTACTCAATACCAGGAGCGAAGTATGAAGTTCGGAATTGCAGCATGTGTGTCTGCGTCTCTTCTCGTCTTTTCCAATCCCGCAGTAGCGGCCGAAATTACAGTCATGGCCGGTGATCTGCCTCCGATGATCAATCAGGATGGCACCGGGCGCGAGGCTGAGATTATCTCGGCGGTTCTGGGCCACTGCGGCCACAGCGCTGTTTTCAAGGTGCAGCCCTTTACCCGTCACTGGCAGTCCTTCGAAAAAGGGTCTGGTGATGCGGTGGCCACCGTGCCGCTGGGCATGCCCACAGCCGGGACTCAAACCAAGACCTACATCAACTATCAGAATGGTGTTTCGTTCCTGACCTCTTCAGAGCAGCAGGCCGATGCGCTGTCGGATCTGGATGGCTGGAACATCGTGGCCTTTGAGGGTGCGAGCAACATCATTCCCGGTCTGGATGGGGCAACCGCAGGCTTCAAATCCTATCGCGAGATGGCTGACCAGAAGACCCAGAGCAAGCTGCTCTATGGCAAGCGGGTCGATGGCATTCTGGGCGATGGTATGCTTTTCGCAGAGTTCAGCCGCCAGCTGCAGGAAGCTGGTTCTTCCGCTGGTGTCGACGCCAGCCAGCCGCTTGAATTCCGCGCCATCTTTGAACCCAGCCCCTATGTCATGAGCTTCCGAGATCCGGCGATTGCCGCTGATTTCGACCGCTGCTTTGGTGAGCTGGAAGCAGATGGGACCATCCAGGAGATCAACACCCGGTGGACCGACAAATACCGGGACGCGCTGGAAGACAACTACATGTCCTTCTGATCCGCAGCGGTGGCAGGCGTGTCGGTATAACCCGGCCCGCGCCTGCCACCCTGTGCAATCTGCCTTCGCGGGGGAACGCCCCCTTTGCGTGTGGCAGGCGCATAACCTCTCCTTCGGGAAAACGGGGCGCCATGCGTGGCGCCTCCAAAAAGAATTTTTGAACCCGGAACCCTGCTTGCCGGGGGTGTACGCAGCTCTGCATGCAGCCTGGCCTCAAGATCACTGACACGTTCGTCACCAAACCGGAGCACCATAATGAAACGCCAGCTTTCACGTTTCTTGGGCATGTCCATCAAGAAGAAACTGCTGCTGCCCATCCTCGCCTGCATTGTTGTATCGAACATTGCTTACACCGTCTTCTGGGCGTCCAAGCACAGCAGCGCCTTGATTGACGCCTTCGAGGATGAGGTCGGGCTGGCGCAACGGTTTGTCGGGCCTCCGGTCGCTGCGGCGGTCTGGGATTTCAACAGTGATGCGGCGCAGGGGGTAATCCAGGGCGTGGCGGATATGGAAAACGCTCTGTTTGCGCAGGTCGTTGTCGATGGGGAGACCTTTACCGAGGTGTTCGTGAGCGAGGACCGGCGCGGTGAAGTCACCGAGGCTGTCGCGACACTGCTGGCGGATCCGGAAGAGGAGAAGACCACCGAGGTCAATCAGGTGGTCTACGTCAAGTTTCCGATCTCCCTGACCGACGGCACCGTTGTGGGGGAAATGGTGATGGGCTTTGACAACAGCGCGATCCAGGACACCGTTTCTGCGCTCTATCTGCAGTCTGCGGTCATCGGCCTTGCGATCTGTCTGGCGATTGGCCTGATCGTCTATTTCTCGGCTGCCTCGGTCACCCGTCCGCTGGACCGGATCGTTGATCGTATCGATGCACTTCGCAATGGCGATACCGACAGCGCGGTGCCGGAAAAATCGCGCGGTGATGAGCTGGGCCGTCTGGCTGCTGCGGTTGTCGAATTCGTCGAGGCGATGCGCGCCAATGCCGAGCTTGAGGGGCAGTCCCGCGCTGCCGCGAAGGAGCAGGCAGATGTGGTTCAGGAGCTGGCGAACGGTCTGAACAACCTGTCCAAGGGCAACCTCGGATACCGGATCACCAAGGAAATGAGCGCCGAATATGCCGCGCTGCGCTCCGATTTTAACCAGACTGCCGAAGCATTGGATGACGTGATCGGGCGGGTGCTGAGCACGGTCGGAGATATTGAAGGTCAGATCGGTGAGATGGCGGTTGGCACGGACGAGCTGTCCCGCCGCACCGAAAATCAGGCGGCGACCCTGGAAGAAACTGCGGCTGCACTGGACAATATCACCTCCAATGTTCAATCCGCCACCGAACAGACCAAAGCGGTCGAAGGCACTATTGCCGAAACCACCAGCGAGGCGATGCGCAGCGGCGATATCGTGAAGCGGACCGTCGTGGCCATGCAGGAGATCAATGAGGCCTCGGGCAAGATATCGGAGATCAACAGCGTGATCGACGATATCTCGTTCCAGACCAACCTGCTGGCGCTGAATGCCGGGGTTGAGGCGGCGCGCGCAGGTGAAGCCGGCCGTGGATTTGCCGTGGTGGCCTCCGAAGTGCGGTCGCTGGCGCTGAAGTCGGCCAATTCGGCGAATGAAATCCGGGAACTGATCCAGAGCAGCTCGGAAAAGGTCAAGATCGGCGTGGAACTGGTTGATGAGGCTGGTAAATCTCTGGACGAAATCATCACCAAGATCCAGTCGGTGTCGACCCTGGCCAGCCAGATCGCGGAGTCTTCCGGTGAGCAGGCCTCGACCATCTCCGAGATCAACTCGGGCATGACCGAGCTGGACAGGGTGACGCAGCAGAACGCGAGCATGGTTCTGAAATCCAGTGAGCAAGGCAAGTCGTTGCAGCAGGCCGCGACCGAGCTGGCGCAGCTGGTGGCGCAGTTCAAACCCTCGTCTTCGTCTTTCGCTTCGGCTCCAACGCCCAGTGCCCATGGTGATTGGGATCTCTCGGGGCAGGGCTATGACGATGATTTTGGTCAGGAGCTCATGGCGGGCTAACTCGCATATTACGCGCAGGGAAATCCATTGCGCCCGGGCCGTTGGCCCGGGCGTTTTTGTGTCTTCCTGGGGTTAGCTGCAGATGTTCTGTAGGCGCACCCAGTCGCGGTCATTCAGAACCGGTTCCAGAACCCGGCCTGCCATCGGATCGGCCTCAATCAGCCCGATGGTGGTCTCTCCGGTGATATCCAGCGCATAGGCGTAAGGGGTGGACGGGATCGCGGTGCGGGCAAATTCGGCCAGCAGCGTCTCATCCGCAACCTCGGGGCGCGGTGTGCTGAGAACCGTTTCAACATAGTGATCGAGTGTCTCGCGTTTCAGCTGTCCCGTGGTCAGAAGCCGGAAAGAGGCCAGCACACCGCCTGATGCCAGCAGTTCTGCCAGCGGGTCCTGCGCCTCGGCCCGGGCCCGTTCGGCCAAAACGGCTCCTGCTGCCACGGCAGGGTCTTCGTGATCCTCGACAAACGTCCGGTTCAAAAGAACGATACCACCCGGCAGGTGCAGGCTGGTGGCGAGGCCGGAGCGGAACACAACAAGACGGCGCACGCCTGTGCGCAGCGCGAGTTTTTCCAGAATGGGCACCGTGTCCGCCGTGCTGCAGGCCTGACCGGTAACCCGCTCAATCCGGCCAAGCAGCGCCTGACCCAGCGCTTTGCGCTTGATGTCGGGCACAACGCTGACGGCGTGGTTCTGCAGCGCGCTCGGTAGCCATAGAAATACCACCAGCGCAAGGACGACCAGACTGGCAAGGACGCTTGCCGCGCGCAGGCGCCCGGGATGCGGGCGGCGCCTATCAATGGCGGCCCGCACCTTGTCGATCGCCTCGAGCATGGTGGTTTCGTCTTCTGCGATCTCTAGCGTTTCACCGGGATCGCCATCGGGATGAAAGATCGCCGGGAATTCGCCGGGGTTGGCACGTTCGACCGCCGCCAGGGACCAATGCGCCAGGGGGCGGTCGCTCATGTCGGTAATGGTGAGGGTCGCATCCCCAACCGAGATGATCACATCCCGGCGCTGCGCATCAGGGGCTGCGCGCCACAAACCCGCAGCCTCCAACCGTTCGAAGTCCCTGAGTGCGGTCATTCAGCCTGCCCGTATCATTGCGGTTGTTCTGTTTGCCGCAGGATAGCATGCCTCACGGCAAGGCAGCAAACCGCTTTGCCGCAGATTTCACAACTCAGTGGGGTGCCTTAGCGACCGCCGTGCCTCACGCGGGTTTCAAACCCATACGGGCAAAGATCATCGCCGCCGGGCAAAAGCCGGTGAAGGCCGATTGAAACAGGTTGGCGCCGACAAAGACCGTCAGCCAGACCCAGTTGGGCGACACGAATTGCGTCAGCACCACGGACAGCAACACCATGAAACCGGCAAGCGCCATAACCGCTTTGTTGATCGTCATGTCTTATCCTTTCTGATACGCGCGCCCTGTGGCGCCTTCATATTCAAAAATAAGAATAAGAGTAAGCGAATGCAAGAGGCAACCGACGGGCAGGCCCGCCGGTGCCGATATTATTGGCCGTTTGCGATCTTGCGCAGCTCAAATTTCTGGATTTTCCCGGTCGATGTCTTGGGCAGCTCCTGGAACACCACCTTTTTGGGCGCCTTGAACCCAGCCAGCGTCTCGCGGGAGAAGGCGATCAGCCCGGCCTCATCCACAGATGCGCCTTCTTTCAGTTCGACAAAGGCGCAGGGAACCTCTCCCCATTTCTCGTCCTGCTTGGCCACAACGGCAGCCAGATTGACATCCGGGTGGGCCATCAGTACGCCCTCTACCTCGACCGAGGAGATATTCTCGCCGCCCGAAATGATGATGTCCTTGGCACGGTCGGCGATCTGGATATAGCCGTCGGGGTGCTGGATCGCGATATCGCCCGAATGGAAGTAGCCACCTTTGAAGCTTTCGGCTGTTGCCTCAGGGTTTTTCAGATACCCCTTCATCACCGAATTGCCGCGCATGACGATTTCGCCCTGATCCTTGGCATTCATCGGGATCTGATGCATGTCGTCATCCACGACGGTGATATGGTCCATCATCGGGAAGGCAACGCCCTGACGCGCCTTGATCGCGGCTCGGCCCTGTTGGTCCAGCGTGTCCCAGCTGCCACCTTTCCACAGGCATTCGGTGACATGGCCATAGGTCTCGGTGAGGCCATAGACCTGCGTCACGTGAAAGCCGAGCTTTTCGATTTTCTCCAGCGTTGCCGGGGCAGGCGGGGCGCCGGCGGTAAAGACCTCGACCGTGTGGTCAAAGTCGCGGCGGTCCTCTTCCTTGGCGTTGACGATGGTGTTGAGCACAATGGGCGCGCCGCCGAAATGTGTGACGCCTTCATCCGCAATCGCGTTATAGACAGCAGACGCGGTAATGTTGCGGCAGCAGACCAGCGTGCCGCCCAGAACCGGCATCATCCATGTGTGGTTCCAGCCGTTGCAGTGAAACAGTGGCACGATGGTCAGGTAGACCGGGTGCATCACCATGCGCCAGGAGATCACCGTGCCCATGGTCATCAGGTAGGCGCCGCGGTGATGATAGACGACCCCCTTGGGACGTCCCGTGGTGCCAGAGGTATAGTTCAGCGCCAGGCTTTCCCATTCATCCTCGGGCATGATCCAGTCGAAATCATGCGCTGCATTGCCTAACACGTCCTCATAAACGGAATAGCGGCCAGAAGCGGTAAAACCAGCCTCGGTGTCCGGCACTTCGATCAGGATCGGTCCGTCGCCCTCCATCCGATCTTTCGCCGCTTCGGCGAGGGCCAGGAATTCGCTGTCCACCAGCGCGACCTTGGCGCCGCCGTGGTCAAAGATGTAGGCGACCGTGTCCACATCCAGGCGGGTGTTGATGGTGTTGAGGACGGCGCCGCAGGCGGGCACGCCAAAATGCGCTTCGGCCTGGGCAGGCAGGTTGGGGATCAGCGTTGCGACCACATCGCCCGGTTTCACGCCCATTCCCGCCAGCGCCGAGGCCAGCCGGGTGCAGCGATCATAATAGGCGGCATAGGTCTTGCGGTGCTTGCCATAGACCACCGCCGGAACGTCGGAAAACACATGCGCGGCCCGGCGCAGATGCGACAGCGGGGTCAGCGGAACATAGTTTGCCGCATTTTTTTCCAGTCCCGTTTCATCCTGCATCCAGCCCATGAATTTTCCTCCCATGATTCTGCGCCGTGTCGCTTAGAGGACAGATATTGCCGAAAGTTACTTTCATTGAAAGAGATATGAAACAATTGACCATTCCCCCCGGCGTGGCAGGCAGCCAGACCACAGCCGCGCAGGCGATGCTGGCCGCCATGGCCATCATCGGTATCAGTGACAATGCCGTGCCGCTCATGGCGGAGCAGATCGGAATCTGGCAGTTCTACTTGTTGCGTACGGTCATCACCCTGCCGTTGATCTGGGTCATGATGCGTGCCGGCCTGGGCGGGCTACGGCCTCAGCGGCTGGGGCCGGTGGCGCTGCGGGGTTTTCTGGTGGCGGTGTCGATGGTGTTCTACTTTTCCGCCGTCGCGCTGATGCCGCTGGCGCAGGCGCTGGCCGGGCTTTTCACCTCGCCGATCCTGATCGTGCTGATCTCGGTGCTGTTTCTGAAGCATCGTATCGGCCCGGTCCGTATCGGGGCGGTGGTGCTGGGGTTTGTCGGTGTGCTGTGCGTGTTGCAGCCGGACCTGTCCGATTTCGACTGGCTGATCCTGCTGCCGGTCTGTGGCGGGCTGTTCTACGCGCTGGGATCTATGGCGACCGGGCTGATGTGCCGGGGCGAAAGCACGGTGTCGATGTTGTTTGCCATGCTGCTGGCGCAGGCGGTGATCGGGGCTGTGGCCCTAGGCGGGCTGGCGATCTGGCCGTTGCCGGTGGCCGAGGGCGCCGATGGGTTTGTGACCCGGGGCTGGGTCTGGCCAGTGTGGGAGATTTCGCATTGGCTGCTGCTGCAGGGGATGGCTTCGGTCGTCGGGGTGTTCCTGATCACCAAGGCCTATCAGCAGGGCGAGGCGTCTTATGTTGCAGTCTTCGAATATTCGGTGATCATCGTCGGACCCGCCTTTGCCTGGCTTGTGTTCGGTCAGACGCTGGATCTGCTGCAGATGGCGGGGATCGGACTTATTGTGCTGGCCGGGGCTACACTGGCCCTGCGCGGATCGTAAATCGCAGCGCTCCGCCGTTTTCTTTTCCCATGGGACTGCATAGGCTGGTGTCATGATCCTGTCCCCCGGCCGCAACTTCGTTTTTATCCATATCCCAAAAACCGGGGGCACCTCCCTGTCGTTGGCGCTGGAGGCGCGGGCGATGAAGGACGACATGATGCTGGGGGATACGCCCAAGGCGCGCAACCGGCGGCGGCGGCTGACGGACCTGCAGACGCGGGGTAGGTTGTGGAAACATTCCACCCTCGCAGATATCGAAGGGCTGCTGCCGGAGGACCAGATGAGGGGGCTTTTTGCCTTTACTCTGGTGCGCAATCCCTTTGATCGGGCGGTCAGCTATTACCACTGGCTGCGGGACCAGACGTTCGATCATCCCGCAGTCACGCGATCCAAGGCCTTGGATTTCCGCGAATTTATCCTGCATTCCGATACACTTTCGGCGTTTCGTGCACATCCGCCGCGTTCCTACATGCGCCATGCGGACGGGAGCGAACAGTGTCAGGCCTATATCCGCATCGAGTATTTTGAGAAGGATGCTGAGCCGCTGTTTGATCATCTCGGCTTTCGGCTGGACCTAGAGCGGGCCAATGCCTCGGTCCGGGCGCGGGATTGGCGGGAATATTACGATCCTCAAAGTCGCGCCGCACTGGCGGCAAGCTGCGCTGAAGAAATCGAACAATTTGAATATTCTTTTAACGTTTAACCTTTACCTCTGTTTAAGACGGGCAAAACCGCCCGCGCGAAACGGATGTAACAGGCTAAACGGCGCAGGGGACAGGCACCCCGGACCGAAAGGCCGGAAAGGATCGCAGATGCTTGATTGGTTCCAGAAACGCAGCAACCCGTTTTCCGAGGGCGCGGCGCCGATGGTGTCGGTTGGGCAGGGTGGTTTTCTGGCCGGAACCCATGCGGCGTCGAACCTGGGCTGGCGCCCGGTCGAGGCGTTGACTGTCGGCGACCAGCTTTTGACCTTTGATCATGGCATGCAGCCACTGGTCGAAGTGCGGCGCGAAACGGTGCTGGTGGGTGAAGGCGACGTGGACCCGGTGTTCTGCCCACTGCTGGTGCCGCAGGACGCGCTGAACAACCGCGTGCCGATGTATCTGATGCCGGATCAGGGCGTTCTGATAGAAAGTGATCTGGTCGAGGACGCCCATGGCGATCCCTTTGCCGTGGTTCCCGCCTGTGCGCTGGACGGCTATCGCGGTATCCGCCGCCTGCATCCAGGCGAGCGGATGGAGTTGATCATCCCCCGCTTTGCCCGGGACGAGGTGATCTATCTAGAGGCTGGCTTCCTTGGCTTTGCACCGATGCAAGGCGATCTGCTGAATGGCGCCGCCGTGCCTGAGTTTTACAATGTGCTGCCCGCAGCCGAGGCGCGCGATCTTGTGCTGGCCATGGCTGCAGCAGAGCAACTTGGGGGTTTTGGTGTTGGCCCCACGATTGACCCTTCGGGAGCTCCGTCCCTGATCTGAGGTTTCGCCCGATAAAAAAACTGAGTGAGCCGGTTAGGGCCTTGTTTTTCTACAGAGCCTTACCGAGAAAGAAAAATGGCCGACCCGGTTTCGGGTCGGCCATTTCTGTTTTCAAATGCCCAATCTTAAGCAGCGGCGGCTGCATCCGGATTGAACCGGCCATAGAAGGTCTGTCCCTTCTCCGCCATCTCCCGCAGCAACGCCGGGCAGGTAAAGCGCTCACCGTAGGCTTCGGTCAGCTGATCGCAGCGTTCGGCAGCATAGGGCGTGCCGATGATGTCGAGCCAGCTGAGCGGGCCGCCGGACCAAGGCGCAAAGCCCCAGGCCAGGATTGCACCCACGTCGCCTTCGCGGATATCCATCAGAACGCCTTCTTCCAGCGCGCGCACGGCTTCCAGCACCTGCGCAAACATCAGGCGTTCCTGCACTTCGATCAGATCGGGCTGGTCTTCGGCCAGCGGGTATTTCTCCTGCATGCCTTTCCAGTATTCGACCCGCTTGCCCTTTTCGTCATAGTCGAAGAAGCCGGCATTGGATTTGCGGCCCAGACGACCCAGACCTTCCATCCAGAAGATCAGATCATCCGCCGGGCTGTCGGGATAGGCATCGCCCATGGCAGCCTTGGTTGCGCGGGCGATCTTGGCGCCCAGATCGATCGAGGTCTCGTCGTTGAGCTGGATCGGACCGACCGGGAAGCCCAGCTGACGCGCCGCATTGTCGATCAGCACGGGCGACACGCCCTCGGTGATCATGCGCAGACCTTCGTTGATATAGGGAATGATGCAGCGGTTGGCGTAGAAGAAACGCGCATCGTTCACCACGATCGGGGTCTTGCGGATCTGGCGCACGTAATCCAGCGCCTTGGCCACGGCACGGTCACCGGTTTCCTTGCCCTTGATGATCTCCACCAGCAGCATCTTCTCAACCGGAGAGAAGAAGTGGATGCCGATGAACTGCTCAGGACGGCTCGACGCCTTGGCCAGATCGGTGATCGGCAGGGTCGAGGTGTTGGAGGCAAAGATGCAATCCTCGGGAATGATCGCTTCGACCTTTTGGGTCATCTCGGCCTTGACGCCGGGATCTTCGAACACCGCTTCGATGATTAGATCGCAGCCCTTCAGTGCATCCAGATCCGGCGTTGCGTTGATCAGGCCCAGCATCGCCTCTTTCTTCTCCGCAGTGACCTTGCCGCGTTTGATGCCCTTGTCCAGGTAAGCTTCGGTATAGGCCTTGCCCTTGTCGGCAGCGGCCTGATCGCGGTCTACCAGAACCACTTCCATACCGGCCTGCGCCGAAACCAGCGCAATGCCCGCGCCCATCATGCCCGCACCCAGAACGCCGAGTTTCTTAACCCGCTGATCGGGCACGTCCTTGGGCCGCACGGCACCTTTTTCCAGGGCTTCCTTGTTGAGGAACAGCGAACAGATCATCGCGCCGGAGGAGGGGTTCATGATCACGGAGGTGAACCAGCGGGCCTCGATCTTGAGCGCGGTGTCGAAATCGACGAGCGCGCCTTCATAGACCGCAGAGAGCAGCGCCTTGGCCGCCGGGAAGGCGCCCTGTGTCTTGCCGTTTATCATCGCCGAAGCACCAACGAAGTTCATGAAACCGGCAGGGTGATAAGGTGCGCCGCCGGGCATCTTGTAGCCCTTGGCATCCCAGGGTTTCACCAGATCGGCGGGTTTGGCGCTGAGTACCCATTCTTTCGCGGCGGCGACGGGATCGGCTGCGATCTCATCGATATAACCAGCACTCTTGGCCTTTTTCGCGTCCAGCATCTTGCCTTCGAGCAGCAGCGGCGCGGCTGCGATGGCGCCCACCTTGCGTACCATGCGGGTGGTACCGCCGGCGCCGGGGAAGATACCGATCAGGATTTCCGGCAGGCCATATTTTGCCTTGGGGTTTTCCGCGGCAAAGATGCGATGCGTGGACAGCGGCAGCTCCATGCCGATGCCTGCTGCGGTGCCGGGCAGGGCGGTGGCAATCGGCTTGCCGCCCTTCTTGGTCTTGGGGTCCATGCCTGCCAGCTCGATCTTGCGCAGCAGGGCATGCATTTTCATGATGCCGTCAAAGACGCCGCGCGCGGGATCGTCTCCGGCTTCTTCCTTCATCACCGCCAGCAGGTTCAGGTCCATGCCGCCGGCAAAGGAGCCTTCCTTGCCCGAGGTGATCACGATGCCTTTGACCGCGTCGTCGGCTAGGGCGTCGTCGATGGCGGCTTCCAGTTCCAGGAGCCCGTCAAAGGACATCACGTTCATGGTCTTGCCGGGCACATCCCAGGTGATGGTTGCGACGCCGTCGGCGTCCTTGGAAAGCGTAAACTCAGTCATGTTTCGTCTCCGATCTGGTCAGCCGTCAGCGGGCTGCCGTCCTTGCGGGTGAAGTTGAAGCCATTGGCGTCGTCCTTCACCATCATGTCTATGTCGCTGTAATAAGCGGTCTCTGTTTCGGTGCGCGTGCCCACCACCAGGAAGGTGGCCGGCGCGTCGGTGTTGTTCTTCAGGTGATGGCCGTTGGCGTCACCCGCAGGGAATGTGGCGCAATCGCCGGGGTGCAGCTCGGTTTCCCCGTGATCATCGATCAGGGTGCAGACCCCGGCGGTGACCATCAGGAATTCGTCCTGCTCCATGTGGTAATGACGCAAGGACGACAGGCCACCCGGTTCCAGCTGAACGAGGTTCACGCCGAACTGGGTCAGCCCGCCCGCATCGCCCAAGCGCTGGCTGGAGCGGCCCGCGACCGCCTCTGCCAGTTTGCCGGGGTAGGCGGAGCCGGTCCGCCAGGGGATATCGGCCAGGTTCAGCTTGGGCATCAGACGCGCTCGATGATGGTGGCCGCGCCCATGCCGGATGCGATGCAGAGCGTCGCGAGACCAACTTCCTTGTCGGTGCGCTCCAACTCGTCCAGCAGCGTGCCGATGATCATCGCGCCGGTGGCGCCCAGCGGGTGGCCCATGGCGATGGAGCCGCCGTTGGGGTTCACGATGGCAGGGTCCACGTCAAACGCCTGCTGGAAGCGCAGCACGACCGAGGCGAAGGCTTCGTTCACTTCGAACAGGTCGATGTCGCCGATTGCCATGCCGTTGTCGGCAAGGATCTTCTGCGTTGCGGGCACGGGGCCGGTCAGCATGATGGTGGGATCGGTGCCGATCTTGGTGGTAGCCTTGATGCGCGCGCGGGGTTTCAGGCCGTATTCCTCGCCGAACTCCTTGTTGCCGATCAGAACGGCGGCAGCGCCATCGACGATGCCAGAGGAGTTGCCCGCGTGGTGGATGTGGTTGATCCGCTCCAGGTGCGGGTACTTCAGCTTTGCCACAGCATCAAAGCCGGGCATCTGTTCACCCATCATCTGGAACGAAGGGTTCAACGCACCAAGGCTCTGCATGTCGGTCTGGGGGCGCATGTATTCGTCGCGATCCAGAATGGTCAGACCGTTCTGATCGGTGACGGCGATCACCGACTTGTCGAAACGGCCATCGTCCCAGGCTTCCTTGGCGCGGCGCTGCGATTCAACGGCCAGCGCATCGGCCTGCTCACGCGAAAAGCCGTATTCTGTGGCGATGATATCGGCCGAGATGCCTTGCGGGACGAAATAGGTTTCCATCGCAACTGAGGGATCCACGGCGATGGCCGCGCCATCGCTGCCCATGGCAACGCGGCCCATCATCTCAACGCCGCCCGCGATATAGGCCTTGCCTGCGCCGGCCTTCACCTGGTTGGAGGCCAGGTTCACGGCCTCCATGCCCGAGGCACAGAAACGGTTGATGGCGAGGCCCGGAATGCTTTCGTCCAGATCCGAGGCCAGAACCGCGGTGCGTGCAAGGCAGCCGCCCTGTTCCATCACCTGGGTGACGTTGCCCCAGATCACGTCCTCGACGGCATGGCCGTCCAGATTGTTGCGCGCCTTCAGGGCGTTCAGGGTCAGCGCGGACAGGCGCACTGAGGTCACCTCGTGCAGGGAGCCGTCCTTGCGGCCCTTTCCGCGCGGGGTGCGGATCGCGTCATAGATATAAGCTTCGGTCATAAGTATCTCCTCAAGCTCGGTCCGACGGGTTGCCGGGCATCAGATCATAGGGGTGTTTCCAGCCGGGCGTTTCGCTGAGACGGGTCAGCCAGGCGTCGATATGGGGCCATTCGGCGCGGTCAAAGCCGAAGGGTTCGGGATAATAAAGGTAGCCGCAGCAGGAAAGGTCAGCATTGGTGATCCCATCGCCAACGATCCAGTCACGTCCGTCCAGATGGGCGTTCAGCGTCGCATAGGCGGCCTTGAGCCGTCCCTGCATGAAGCCGATCACCTGGTCGGGGCGTTTGTCTTCGGGCAGAAAGTTCATCAGGAACCGGGTCATGCCCGCCTGGCTTGAGAGTTTGTGGTTATCCCACAGAACCCAGCGCAGCACCTCGTATTTGTCCTCCGGCGCGCCGCCGAATTTGCCCGTTCTGTCGGTGATATACTGCTGGATGGCGCCGGACTGTGTCAGGCGCATGTCGCCGTCTTCCAGCACCGGTGCTTCGCCCATCACGTTCATTTCCCGGAACTCCGGCGTGCGGTTCACCCCGGCAAAGAAATCAACAAAGACAGGCTCCCACTCAAGGCCCGACAGCTCAAGCGCCAGGGCGGCCTTATAGGCGTTACCGCTTTCTCCGAAACAGTGCAGTTTGATGGTCATTCTTCAAATCCTCCCACGGAATTCAGCAGATCAAAGGCTGCGCGAAATCAGTTCCTTCATGATTTCATTGGTGCCACCGTAGATGCGCTGCACCCGGGCGTCAGCCCACATTTCCGCGACGGCATATTCCTGCATGAAGCCATAACCGCCATGCATCTGGACGCATTCGTCTAGCACTTCGCCTTGGGTGTCGGTGGTCCAGTATTTCGCCATCGCCGCCTTTTCGACGGTCAGCTTGCCTTGCAGATGCTCGGCCATGCATTCATCGAGGAAGGCGCGCGCAACCTTGGTCTTTGTCAGGCATTCCACCAGTTTGAAACGGGTGTTCTGAAATTGGGTGAGCGGGCCGCCAAAGGCTTCGCGTTCCTTGCAATAGGCGATGGTGCGCTCGACCGCGCCCTCCATGGCGCCCACTGCACCACAGGCGATGATCAGACGTTCCTGCGGCAGCTGCTGCATCATCTGATAAAAGCCTTTGCCCTCTTCCTGGCCAAGGATGTTTTCCGGCGGGATTTCGACGTTGTCGAAGAACAGCTCGGAGGTATCGGCAGCATGCAGGCCCACCTTGTCGAGGTTGCGCCCACGCTGGAAGCCCTCGGCGCCGTCGGTTTCAAGCGCCACCAACGATACGCCCTTGGAGCCCTGCGAGGGATCCGTTTTGGCTGCGACCAGAATAAGATTGGCGTGCTGGCCATTGGTAATAAAGGTTTTTTGCCCGGACAGACGGTAGGCATTGCCATCGCGGATCGCCTTGGTCTTGATCCGCTGCACGTCCGACCCGGTCGAGGGTTCGGTCATCGCCAGTGCGCCAACCAGCTCACCCGAAACCATCTTGGGCAGCCAGCGTTTCTTCTGCTCCTCGGTGCCGTACTGAAGAATGTAATGCGCAACGATGCCGGAATGGATGCCATGGCCCCAGCTCGCCAGATTGGCGCGGCTGCCTTCGATCAGGATTGCGGCCTCGTGCCCGAAATCACCGCCCGCGCCGCCGTATTCCTCGGGGATCGAGGGGCAGAGAAGCCCCAATTCACCGGCCTGGTTCCACGTCTCGCGGTCCATCATCCCCTGTTTGCGCCATTTTTCGTATTTCGGCATCCATTCGTTGGTGATGAACTGCGCCGTCATGTCGGCCAGCATCTGGTGCTCGTCTGTCATCCAGGCGGAACGGGTCTCGGTGCTCATTTCTCTCCCTTTCAGCACGCGTCGTTGCGGCGTGCCTATCGTTTTCTGTCCTCCAGCGCGCTGTTGAAAAGACGCAGCCGGTGGGTCAGGTTTTCGCTGTTGGTGACGCTGTCGAAATTCTCAAAAAGGAATGACAGCGCCTCGCCTTCGTCCAACCCGGCCTCATGGGCAAAACGTTTCAGCCTGCGATAACCGTCTTCGGTCATGGCAACCGGAAAGCGGCGGGTCAGGCGGAACCGTTTTGGCATGGTTCGGTGGTCCTTTTGGTCTGGGCACCGGGCCGGAAGGGAAGGCAAAGCAGGGCGTCCCGGTTGGAACGCCCCGGCAAAGGATCAGAAGCTTGCCGCGTCCAGCGCCATCACCGTATCCGCACCGCTCTGGATGCGCACAAGGTGCAGCTGCGTGGCGGGCAGGCGCCGTGCCATGTAGTAACGGCCGGTGGTCAGCTTTGTCTCGTAGAACGCCGCGTCAGAGGTTCCGGCCTCCAGCGCAGCATGCGCCGCCTTTGCCATCTGCGCCCACATCAGGCCAAGGCAGACATGACCGAACATGTGCATGAAGTCATAAGAGCCAGAGAGCGCGTTGTTGGGGTTCTTCATGCCGTTCTGCATGAAATACATGCCCGCGGCCTGAAGATCCTTGGAGGCGGCCTTCAGCGGCTCGATGAAGTCCTTGGCGTAATCCTCGGAGATACCGGCGTTTTCCTTGCAGAAATTTTTCACCAGCTCAAAGAAGGCCATGACGTGCTTGCCGCCGTCCTGCGCCAGTTTGCGGCCCACGAGGTCGAGCGCCTGAACGCCGTTGGCCCCTTCGTAGATCTGCGCAATGCGGGCGTCGCGGGTGTACTGGCTCATCCCGTGTTCTTCGATATAGCCGTGGCCGCCATAGACCTGCTGGGCCTTCACGGTCATGTCGTAGCCTTCGTCGGTCAGGAAGCCCTTGATCACCGGGGTCAAGAGCGAGACCAGACCGTCGGCGTCCTTGTCACCGTCGCGGTGCGCCTTGTCGATCATGGTTGCGCCCCACAGAAGGAAGGCACGGCCCCCTTCGACAAAGCTTTTCTGATCCATCAGGCTGCGGCGGATGTCCGGGTGCACGATCAGCGGATCGGCCGGGCCATCGGGGTTCTTGACGCCGGTCACGTCACGGCCCTGCAGGCGGTCCTTGGCGTATTCCACGGCGTTCTGATAGGCGGCCTCGGCCTGGGCCACGCCCTGCATACCGACACCCAGACGGGCCTCGTTCATCATGGTGAACATGGCGCGCATGCCCTTGTGCTCGGTGCCAAGGAGGTAGCCGGTCGCCTCGTCATAGTTCATCACACAGGTCGAGTTGCCGTGGATGCCCATCTTCTTTTCGATATTGCCCACCGAGACGCCATTGCGTTCGCCGACCGAGCCGTCTTCGTTGACGATGAATTTCGGGACGATGAACAGGCTGACGCCCTTGATACCCTCGGGGCCGCCGGGGATCTTGGCCAGAACCAAATGGATCACGTTATCGGACATGTCGTGATCGCCAGCCGAGATAAAGATCTTCTGGCCTGACACCTTGTAGGTGCCATCTGCCTGCGGTTCTGCCTTGGTACGCATCAGACCCAGATCGGTGCCGCAATGCGGTTCGGTCAGGTTCATGGTGCCGGTCCATTCGCAAGACACCATCTTGGGCAGGTAGGTGTCTTTCTGCGCGTCGGTGCCGTGCGCCAGGATCGCCGAGGCGGCGCCATGGGTCAGGCCCTGATACATCACAAATGCTTGGTTGGCCGAGGAGAACAGCTCACCCACCGCGGTGCCCAGCACATAGGGCATGTTCTGGCCGCCGTATTGTTCCGGCATATCCAGACCGGTCCAGCCGCCTTCCTTGACCTGCTCAAAGGCGTCCTTGAAGCCGGTTGGGGTGTAGACAATCCCGTTTTCCAGGCGGCAGCCTTCGGTATCACCCACCACGTTCAGCGGGTGCAGAACCTCGGAGCTGATCTTACCAGCCTCTTCCAGAATGGCGCCGGTGAAATCGCGTTCCAACTCGCTATATCCCGGCGTGGCGGCCTCGGAGACTTTCAAGACATCGTGCAGGATGAACTGGGTGTCCTTGGTGGGAGCATTGTAAACGGGCATCGCGGTCCTCGTTGAATTTCTTCAGTGTTTGTCTGGCGTGACCTCCCGAAGGGCGGAAGGCCGGGGCGGGGCAGCCGGTTATTCGGCAGCCTCCTGTTCGGATTTCATCGAGGCGATGACACTTTCGCCCCATTTCAGCTGCTGTTGCAGATCTTCGATCGCTTCGTTCAGCTCGTCCCGCTGGCGTTCCATATCGGCGAGCCGTTCGCAGGCGACATCATAGGTGCGCGACAGCTGCGTCAGCTGCTGGTCCCCGATGTGATAAAGGTCCAGAAGCTGGCGGATTTCCTCAAGGCTGAAGCCAAACCGTTTTCCACGCAGGATCAGTTTCAGGCGTGCGCCGTCCCGTTTGGTGAACAGGCGTTTCTGGCCGTCGCGGATCGGGAACAACAGTTCCTTGGCTTCGTAAAACCGCAGGGTGCGCGGAGTCACGTCGAACTCATCGCACATCTGGCGGATGGATTTTGTCTCTTCGGTCATCGTCGTCACTCTTGACTGCTGGGTGCAGCCTAAAATTGAACAGCTGAGGCGTGTTTTACAACATCTTCTTGACGTTTACGTAAGCTGTACGCTGCGTCACATGCGTGGGTGACGTGGAGAGAGCTATTTGTGACGCAGCGTCGGACCCCGAAACGCCTGGTAAATCCGGCGAAAGGGGGATCCGGGGCAGGGGTAAAGGCGGAATTCAGGTCGGATCTTTCGGGATTCGATGCGGCGGTGCGGCGAATCCCACCCAGCACGTCAGATATGCCGAGCGGGCGGACCAAGGGCACTTCACAGCACGGCCACGCAGGCATAGCTGCCGCGTGAAACCCGGTATTCCGAGAACCGCCGAAACGGGAGTTTGCGTGTTATTTCGCCAGAGCCAAGGTGGTGACGCGCAGGGCGCTCAGCTCTTCCATGGCTTCATCCAGCTGCTCGCGCTGCTTCTGCAGCTCGATCATCTGCCGGTCCGCCATCTCCACAAAGGCCTGCATTTGCGCCTGATCGCCTTCGTTTTCGCGGATCAGCAGCCACTGGCGGATCTCTTCCAGCTGAAAGCCGAACCGGCGTCCGCGCAGGATCAGCTTCATCCGCGCCTTTTCACGCGGGCCGTAGAACCGCGACCGCCCTTCGCGATCGGGCTGCAGCAGCTCGATGTACTCGTAATAGCGCAATGTACGCGGTGTCACGTCGAACGCAGCGCACATTTCCTTGAATGACAATCTGGCTTCGGTCATCCACTTTCTCCCCTTGGCCGCGAACCTATGCAACTGCGGCAAACAGTGCAAGCACCCGCAGCAGGCAACTTCATCCGACGTCACGGAGCGCTGTGATCACGGGGTTGCGCTTTGGGGCGGGCAGGGCCAAGGTTGCGCATACAAAGACCAAACAGATCAAAGGGAACGCCCCTATGGCGGACAAGACCCAGCTGGCGCGCCAGTTCATCGAAGCCATCCCCCACGCCCGTGAATTGGGCATGGTGCTGACCGAAATCGGCGATGGCATGGCCGAAATCACCATGGCTTATGATGAAAAACTGATCGGTGATCCAGAAACGGGCGTTATTCATGGCGGCGCGGTTTCGGCCGTGATGGACACCTGCTGCGGTGCGGCAGTGATGAGCCATCCCTCGGCGCCCGGCGGCACCGCAACCATTGATCTGCGTATCGATTACATGCGGGCAGCGACCCCGGGGCAGACCATTGTCACCCGGGCCACCTGCCATCACATCACCCGCAACGTCGCCTTTGTCCGCGCGGTTGCGATGGATGACGACAGCGACCGCCCCGTGGCTACGGCTTCGGGTGCCTTCACAGTGGAGAAAGGGTTTTGAACCGTTCCCGACCCGAACCCGTTCAGGTGGTCAAGCAGCGCCGCGATGCCGCCCTTGCCGCCCTTGTCGAGGCCGTACCTTATATCCGTTTTCTGGGGATCACCTTTGACCGGCGCGGGGATGAGCTGACGGCGATCCTCAACTTCGATGAGAAGCTGATCGGCAATCCGTTCCTGCCCGCTATCCATGGCGGCGTCACGGCGGCTTTCCTTGAGGTCACATCAGTGGTCACACTGAACTGGGCGCATTTGTGGCCGAAAATCGAATCCGGTGAGCTGGACCCGAATGAGCTTACGGCAGGCAAACTGCCGCGCCAACCCAAGACGATCGATTTCACCGTTGATTACCTGCGATCTGGCCTGCCGCGTGATGCCTATGCGCGGGCCACGGTGAACCGGGCTGGGCGCCGCTATGCCTCGGTCCATGTCGAGGCCTGGCAGGACCACAAGGACCGGCTGTTCGCACAGGCCACCGGCCATTTCCTGATCCCGCAGGATCCCGTGAAAAAGGATTGAACCGGGTGTCGCGATGACTGCCGCGTCCGAGGCGCCAATCACCCACAGCCGGGTTCTTAAGATCGCGGTGCCGATCGTGCTGTCCAACGTGACGGTGCCGATCCTTGGCGCGGTCGACACCGGCGTGGTGGGGCAGATGGGGCAGGCGGCTCCGATTGGCGCCGTGGGAATTGGCGCCGTCATCCTCGCCACGGTCTATTGGATCTTCGGGTTCCTGCGTATGGGCACCACCGGGCTTGCGGCGCAGGCGCGTGGCGCCGGGGATATGGCTGAAACCGGCGCTCTTTTGATGCGGGGACTGATCCTGGCCGCACTGGCCGGTGGCGTCTTTATCGTGTTTCAGACGCTTCTGTTCTGGGGTGCCTTTGCGCTGGCCCCGGCCAGCGCCGAGGTGGAGACGCTGGCGCGCGAGTATCTGACCATTCGGATCTGGGGGGCACCTGCCACAATTGCGCTTTATGCAGTGACCGGCTGGCTGATCGCGATGGAGCGGACACGCGGCGTCTTCATCCTGCAGATCTGGATGAACGGGCTCAATATCCTGCTGGATCTGTGGTTTGTTCTGGGCCTCGACTGGGGCGTCGAAGGCGTCGCGGCGGCAACCCTGATCGCCGAATGGAGCGGTCTGGCGCTGGGGCTGTGGCTGTGCCGCGATGCCTTTGGTGGCAATCAGTGGCGCGACTGGGGGCGGGTATTCGACCCCGCAAGGCTGCGCCGCATGCTGCAGGTCAACGGCGACATCATGGTGCGTTCGGTTCTGCTGACCGGCTCCTTCACCACTTTCCTGTTCATTGGCGCGGATCTTGGCGATGTGCAACTGGCGGCCAATCAGGTGCTGTTGCAGTTTCTGGAAATCACCGCCTTTGCGCTTGATGGATTTGCCTTCTCTGCCGAGGCCCTGGTGGGCGGCGCCGTGGGCGCAAAGAGCCGCGACCGGATGCGCCGGGCGGCCTTGCTGGCCTCTTTCTGGGCGCTTGGCGGGGCGGTGGCGCTGTCGCTGGCCTTTGCGTTTGGCGGCGGTGCAATCATCGATGTGATGACAACCTCGCCTGAGGTGCGCAGCACGGCGCGGCTGTTCCTCTTCTGGGCAGCGCTGGCGCCGGTGCTGAGCGTGGCCAGTTACATGCTCGATGGTGTCTTTATCGGCGCCACATGGACGCGGGACATGCGCGTTGCGATGATCCAGTCGGTGACGCTTTATGTGGTGTCGCTGCTGGTTCTGGTGCCGTTGTTTGGCAATCATGGCCTCTGGGGCGCATTGATGGTGCTGAACGTGGCGCGGGCCGCCACGCTTGCCCTTCGATATCCACGGCTGGAGGCCAGCGTCGCCGCCTAAAGCAGCGCCTCGATAGCCTCGGTCGGGCGGCCAATGACGGCCCGGTCACCCTTGATGGCGATGGGGCGTTCGATCAGGATCGGATGTTCCGCCATTGCGGCGAGCAGATCCGCCTCGGCGCTGTCCTTGCTGAGGCCCAGCTCCTTGAAGGTTTTCTCGCTCGTGCGCATCATGGCGATTGCAGGCAGGTCCAGCGCGGCTTGCACTGTCTTGATTTCCTCCAGGCTGGGCGCGTCTTTCAGATATTGCCGCACTTCGGCCTCTGCGCCGCGCTCCTCCAAGAGGGCGAGACCGGCGCGGGATTTTGAGCAGCGAGGATTGTGCCAATAGGTGATCACAGCCAGTCCTTTCTTTTGGTTCCAACAGCTTGCGCGACGTTGTCAAAGCCGTCGCGTGCCAAAAGGGCATCCAGCCCGCGTGCGATATCGCCCGCCAGCGACAGACCGCCAAAGACCATCGCCGTGTAGAACTGCACCGCCGTGGCGCCTGCGCAGATCTTTGCATAGGCTTGTTCTGCGTTGCTGATACCGCCAACCCCGATCAGCGGCACCTGGTCTTGCAACAGCTCTGATAGCTGCGCCAGAACCCGGGTAGAGCGATCAAACAGCGGCGCCCCGGATAGCCCGCCTGCCTCGTCCCGATGGGCGCTTTTGAGGCCCTCGCGCGACAGGGTGGTGTTGGTGGCGATCACCGCGTCGATGCCGCTTTCCAGTGCCACGGCGGCGATATCCTCGATCCCGGCGCGGTCCAGATCGGGGGCGATCTTCAGGAATACGGGAACCCGGCGCGGCAGACCATCGCGGGTCTCGATCACCCCGGCCAGCAGCGCCGACAGCGCCGCCTTGCCCTGCAGGTCGCGCAGTTTTTCGGTGTTGGGGGAGGACACGTTGACGGTGGCAAAATCCAGATGCGCGCCGCAATGGGCCAGGACCCGTGCGAAATCGGCAGCGCGGTCTTCGCTGTCCTTGTTGGCGCCAAGGTTCAAACCGATGATCGCATCGCGGGGACGCTGCGAAAGGCGCTTGCCGATCACCTCCATGCCTTCGTTGTTGAAGCCAAAGCGGTTGATGGCGGCGCCATCCTCGGTCAGGCGGAACAGGCGCGGTTTGGGGTTGCCGGGCTGCGGGCGGGGCGTTGCGGCGCCCACCTCGATAAACCCGAAACCGGCGCGCGACAGCGGCAACAGCGCCTCGGCGTTCTTGTCAAACCCTGCCGCCAGACCCACCGGGTTCGGTAGTTCGATCCCGGCAAGCGTTGTCTTCAGACGCGGCGAAGTCACCGGGCCGGGCGTCGGTGTGAGCCCCGATGTCAGTGCCTTGATCGACAGCCCGTGTGCGGTTTCGGGATCGACGCGGTGCAGGGCGGCAAGGGCCAGCTTCTCTGTCAGCTTCATCCGAAACTCGCTCCGCCTTTCGCAGGGTTGGTGCGGATCAGGCGCGAGGTCTCAACCGCGGCCTGACGGTGCACCACCGCCTTGCGGTAATCGGGGTCGGTCACCATCTCCAGAAACGCATGGGCAGTGGGGTAGCGGGCGATGAACATTTCGTCCCAGACCTCATCCCCCGGACCGATCAGGGTCGCCTGCCAATTGCCGCGCCAGACGATACCGGCGCCGAGGCGGGCGATGATCGGCGCGGTTTCGCGGCCGTAATTTTTGTAAGCCTCGGCCCCCGTCAGCCCGGTGCCAGCCAGCGCGTGATCCTCGGGGTAGGCGGCGGTGTCGCGGAACTTCACAAGGTTCAGCATCTCGATGGGCTGGTCGCGGTCGAGCCCCTTGAAGGCTTCGAACTGGGCGCGGTCCGGGTCGATATAATGGCTCATGTCATCTCCTGCGGGAATTGGTGGCGGCCATCCTTCAGCGGCAGCGGTTTGGCCCAAAGCACCTCGTCCAGCTTCATTTCGCGATAAAGATGGGGGAACTCCGCGCCGCCGCGAGAGACTTCCCATTTCAGCGCATCACCCAGAGCGTCAGCCTCCAGCGCGAGGAGAAACAGCCCCTCCGCGCCCGCGAAATGCTTGGCCGCGGTTTCGGCGGCCTGGTCGGCGGTGGAAAAGTGGATGTAGCCATCGGAAAGGTCGATCGGCGCGCCGCGGGTGGTACCCGCAGCCTCAAATGCGGCCCATTCGTCCGCCCGGAAAATTTTGTAGATCAGCATGAAATCGTGATGCCCCGCGCCGCGTATGGAATCAAGCCTGTAATCCGGCGGTGCTGATGCCCACTGCCTGCGCAGGCTGACCCTAAGAAACCCGGTCTGGTTGTTTTTCCCCTTTGACTGGCGCGTTGTTTGGTCGCACCATTCCTCCAATCATAAAACAAGGGAGTCCTGATGATGATGACACGTTTCCTGATGTCGGTTGCGGCACTGGGGCTGACGGCGGGCGTTGCGGCCGCCGATTACAAGCTGACCATTCTGCACACCAATGATTTCCACTCCCGGTTTGAACCGATCAGTAAATACGACAGCGGCTGCCGCGAGGATGACAACGCCGAGGGCAAATGCTTTGGTGGCTCCGCCCGTCTGGTGAGCGCGATTGCCGATGCCCGAACTCGCAGCAACAATTCGATCCTGGTGGATGGCGGTGACCAGTTCCAGGGCTCGCTATTTTACACCTATTACAAGGGAAAAGCCGCGGCCGAGATGATGAACAAGATGGGCTATGACGGGATGACCGTCGGCAACCACGAGTTCGACGATGGCCCCGAGGTGCTACGCGGGTTCATGGATTCCGTCGGGTTTCCGGTGCTGATGTCCAACGCCGATGTCAGCGCGGAACCGGCGCTGGCGGATGTGCTGAAGAAATCCACGGTGATCGAGCGCGGCGGCGAAAAGATCGGCCTGATCGGCCTTACGCCCGAAGACACCCATGAGCTGGCCAGCCCCGGCAAAAATATCACCTTTTCCGATCCGGTGGTTGCCGTGCAGGCCGAGGTCGACCGTCTGACAGCGGAAGGCGTCAACAAGATCATCGTGCTGAGCCATTCTGGCTATGGCGTAGATCAGCGCGTTGCGGCCGAAACCAAGGGCGTCGATGTGATCGTAGGAGGGCACAGTAACACTTATCTCTCCAATGTATCGGACCGGGCGGTTGGGCCTTATCCGACGATGGTGAACGGTGTGGCCATCGTGCAAGCCTATGCCTATGGCAAATTCCTGGGCGAGCTGAACGTGACCTTTGATGAGGCTGGGAACCTGGTCGAGGCGGTAGGTGAGCCGCTGATCATGGATGGCACCGTGGCTGAGGATGAAGCCACCGTCGCCCGTATCGCCGAGCTGGCGCAGCCGCTTGATGAGATCCGCAACAAGGTGGTGGCCGAGGCTGCGGCTGCGGTGGACGGAGACCGCCAGACCTGTCGCATTCAGGAATGCCAGATGGGTAATCTTGTTGCGGATGCGATGCTGGACCGGGTCAAGGATCAGGGCGTGCAGATCGCCATTGCCAACTCGGGCGGAATCCGCGCCAGCCTGGAGCCGGGCGAGGTGACGATGGGCGAGGTTCTGACCATCCTGCCGTTCCAGAATACGCTTTCGACCTTTGAAATCTCAGGTCAGGAACTGGTTGCTGCGCTTGAAAACGGTGTCAGCCAGGTGGAAGAGGTTAAAGGCCGTTTCCCGCAGGTAGCCGGGCTGACTTTCACCTGGGATCCTACGGTTGCCCCGAACGAAGGGCGCGTGCAGGAGGTGATGGTCGATATGGGCGACGGATTTACCCCGCTGGATCCAGCCAAGACCTATCTGGTTGTAACCAACAACTACGTGCGCAATGGCGGCGATGGCTACAAGGTCTTCTCAGGGGATGACAAGAACGCCTATGACTTTGGTCCCGATCTTGCGGATGTGCTGGCGGAATATCTGGCAGAGCAAGGGGCATATTCGCCCTATACCGATGGGCGCATCGCGCAGAAGTAATCGGGCTTGCGGGTAGTGGATTCGCGCGCAGTCAAAGGCTGCGCGCAAATCATACATTTGACGTGCCCCGCCTCTATGGGGGCGGTTCTGGAACGTTGAACTGCTCCTATGCGGCCTTCCGGGGGACCTGTTGCAAGAGCGACAGCAACTGAGGCTTTGACACCGGCTTCGCCAGAACCTCGTCCATGCCTGCCGCTAAATATTGTTCCAGTTGCTCAGGCATGGCGTTGGCGGTGACGGCGACGATAAAGCAGGGCGGCCGACGGGTGGCCTGTTCCATGGCGCGGATCTTCTGCGTCGCCTCTACGCCGTCCATACCGGGCATCTGAATATCCATCAGAACCACATCAAAGGCAGAAGCGCGCACCATGTCGAGCGCTTCGGCGCCGCTGCAGGCACTGTGAACCTCGCAGGAGGTATGGCAGAGGAACTTTTCGAGGATCAGCCGGTTGGTCTTGTTGTCATCGACTACCAGAACCTCCATCGCCGGAGCGTCTGACAAGGTGGCGACATCCGTGGTGGACTGAAGCGGTCCCGTGTCTACGTCAGGGCCTGGGACCAGCGGTAGTCTGATTTCAAAGGTTTCGCCTTTCCCGGCTTTATCGGCCAGTTCCAGGCTGCCGCCCATCAGGTGGCACAATTGACGGGAAATCGACAGCCCCAGACCGGTTCCGCCGAACTTGCGTGTGTCGCCCGCATCCGCCTGCTGAAAAGGAAGAAAGATCGCCTGCCGGGCCCCGATGGGAACGCCGGCACCGGTATCACTGACCCGGACCAACAGCTCGCTGCCCTCAGCCGTGGGTTCCGCTGTGATGGTGACGCTGCCTGACTGGGTGAACTTGATGGCATTTGAGACCAGATTGTGGAGGACCTGGCGGAACCGGTGTCCGTCGCCGACGATCATCTGAGGCAGATCCTCGTGAATGCTGGCGCTGAGCTGCAGGTGTTTTTCTTCGGCTCTAGCTGAAAACAGTGATCGCGCACCTTCGATTGCATCGCGGAGTGCGAAAGGCCGGGTTTCCAGAGCCATCCGTCCCGCTTCGATCTTTGACAGATCGAGAACATCGCCGATCGTCGTGAGCAGCACCTGACCGGAATCCTCGATAATGCGAAGATAGTCATGCTGTTCCCTGTCCAGCGCGGTTTCGCTCAGCACCGAGGCCATCCCCAGAATGCCATTCAACGGCGTACGGATTTCGTGGCTGACATTCGCCAGAAAATGCGATTTCGCGCGGTTGGCGGCTTCTGCTGTCGCCAGCGCCTCGCGCAGGGCCTCGGCAGACCGTTCTCTTTCGGTGATGTCGACAAGGGAAACGGACCAACCCAGGAGCGGGCTCTTGCTTTGCATCGGGCTTTCGATCGGCAGCGCGCGCAGATCAAAGATACGCTGGTTGAGCCGGATCGGTTCCGCGTTGGCCAGAACGCCACTGTTCAGAAATGACTGCAGTGTCGTACCGATCTTGTCCAGATGATCCAGCGTGTCGCCATGGCGTGGAAGGGTTTCACCAAACAGCATTTTGGCGGCGGGATTGGCCCCTGCAAAGCGACCGTCTGCGTCCAGAATGATCACCGGATCATGGGTGGCATAGAACAACAGGCTCCGGCCCTGTGCGACGGTATCCATCATCGTGTTGTTCAGCAGCAGCCAGCTCAGCGCGATGAGGGTCACGGCAAACATGAAGGGCGTGGGATCATATCCGAAAACAGTGAAACCATTGAAGATATAGGCCAGATTGGCCGTGAGCGGCGCTGCGGTGATGAAAATCAGCACCGCGAGGAATGGCCGAATGATTTTCCTGGCCCGGATCAGCGCATAGGTCAGCAGCCCAAGGGCGGTGCTCACAAAAATATAAAGCCCAGCCGCAACCGCATAAAACAGGGGGCCATGGTCAAAAATGACGAATGTATTTTTGCCCTCGGTCACAAGCCGGGTGTCAGGACCATACAACAGCTGCGTCTGACTGTTGGTGGCAGCGATGAGGGCGACAAGGATTGGCAGAGCGACATAGAGCAACAACCGGATCGGTTGCCGCTTGCGGCTGGAATTCATCGTGTAGTCGAAGACAAAGAAGGACCAGGCGATCGGCAGCAAGGTGATGCCGGGCCAAGCAGCAAGGGACCAGGCAACCTTGCAGGCTTCTCCGGGCGAAGCGAGATCGGCGGCAACGGTAAACAGCCACCACAGCATCGCACTCAATGTCAGCAGAAAGGCGGGCTTACCCGCAAAGCGGGTGTTGCGTGCGACCCAGAACAAGATCATGGCGCAGATCGCCCAGAGCATGGCAGCGGTCGCAGCGGCCAGCGTAACATGCAGGTGTGTCAGGCAGGTCATGGCCTAACCGGAACACCCTGGGGGCAAGTTGTGCAGCGTAGAGGCGAGAGCATGAAAAGATATCTTCGATATTGATACGTATGGCGTCCGGTTTCGCACAAAGGGTGTAGATCATTGTTTCGTGAGGACAGAATGACGGTATATCGCGAAGATATTGAAAACAAGGCGGAAAGCCTGTGTGGTAAATGGTGTGTTGCCGGGCTTGGGCTGGGCTGTCGATCGCCCATATCTTTGAGCTTTCTCAGCAGAGCAGGATTCGCTGTCGCCCCTCAGCAAGTGGGCGATGGCCCGTTTGGGGCCATTACAGGTTAATTCCAGGGGCAATCTTGGCCGTGGCAACAGGGGCAAAGCAGGGCTTTGTGATCGTTTCTGCGGTCACAACTCCGACTTGCAGGTGCCGTGAGGTAAACGGAGGTTTGTGATTGAGGTGCCGCTAAGCTCCAGTCATACGTAGATTGTTTTCATTTTGAGACCTTAGCGGCTGTCACTTTTGATCGCGGCGTCTGTGGCATGGGGGTCCGGAAACAGGTCGCATCGCTCTCTTTGCATGTGTTAGGGATAATTGTCACAAAGCGCCTGCTGCGGAAGCGCCGATCTGTCTGTAATTACACATGACAAACAACAGTAGCCAATCCACCTCTGTGGGGCGGGACCTTTGAACCGGCGATGCTGGATCAATACAATTAGAAGCAAAAACAGGAGCCAACATGACGGTGAAGACAGCGGTAATCGGACTGGGGATCATGGGGCAGCGGATGCTTGAGCAACTGATCCTGCACAAAGACTACACTCCGGTAGCCCTTTGGGATCCGTCTGCGGACGCTTGCGCAGCCGCGCAGGCACTGGCGCCCGAGGCTGAGGTGACAGGTTCGCCCGAGGCTGAGGTGACAGGTTCGCCCGAGGCGGCGATCGCGGCGGCTGATCTGGTCTATCTTGCTTGCCCTCCGGTACCGCGCAAAGCCTATGCCCTGGCGGCGGCTGCGGCTGGCAAAGCGGTGTTTCTGGAAAAACCGCTTGGCGTTGATCTGGCGGAAAGCGAGGCGCTGGTGGCGGGGCTCAAGGCCAGCGGCGTACCAGCAGCGGTGAATTTCACTCAGGCCGCCGGTGCGGCTCTAACGGATATCTCCAGTGCTGCCCTTGCAGGGGAAATGGGCGATCTCGTCGGGGTGGATATGGTGGTGACCTATGCCGCCTGGCCGCGCGCCTGGCAGCAGGCGGCGGATTGGCTGCGGTGCCGCGCCGAAGGCGGCATGACGCGCGAGGTCCTGTCGCATTTCCTGTTCTTCACCCAGCGGATCTTTGGCCCGCTCACCGTGTCCTGGGCGCACCCCTCTTACCCTGGGGACCCGGCGCTGTGCGAAACGGCGTTGTTGGCCCGGCTGGAAAACGAGGAAGGATTGCCGGTGTCGATCCTGGCTTCGGTCGGCGGTGCGCAGCCGGATCGTCAGGAGTTCACCATCAAGGGCCGCAAGGCCAGCCACCGGGTTTCGAATTTCTCGGACCATGCCATCTCGGAAGGGGAGGACTTCGTTCCGGTGCCCCAACCTCCGGCAGACCGTCGCACCGTCGCGCTGCAAGCGCAGCTGGACGATTTCCTTTTGTGCATGGCGGGCAAACCTCACCGGCTTGCCACCCCGCAAGAGGCGCTGGAGGTGCAGCGCCTGGTTGAGGAGATGTTGGGCGGAAAAGGCTGACAGGCGTTTGGACCTGCCGTTGGGGCAGGTCCATCCTCGATACCTTGCGAAGTGGCGGCGAGGTGAGCCGCCCTCACGTGGTACATGCGCCTCGGCCTACGAAACCCCAAGCACCAGTTCCGCCGCGCTTCCTACATTTGACTTGGCAAGAACAGCACAAGCGTAGGGAAGGCGAGCAGCAGGATCAGGCGCAGGATATCCATCAGCCAGAAAGGCGTCACGCCGCGAAAGATGGTAGCGGTCGAAACGTCACCAACCACCCCTTTGAGGATGAAGACGTTCAAGCCGACGGGAGGCGTGATCAGGCTGATCTCGATCACAACGACGACAACGATGCCGAACCAGACCGGATCGAACCCCAGCGATGTGATGAGGGGAAAGAAAATCGGCACGGTCAGGAGCAGCATCGACATGCTTTCGAAGATGCAGCCGAGGCCGAGGTAGATCAATATGATCAGGATCATCACGACCCAGGGCCCCAGATCAAGCGATGTGACCAGCGCTAGTAGCCCTTCGGGCAGACCGGCCAGATTGACGAAGTTGGAAAACACCCAGGCCCCTATAAGAACCGCAAAGAGCGAGGCCGTGGTCAGAGCCGTCTCCCCCAGGACTTCGCGAATGCTTCGCCAATTCAGGTTGCCCCGGGCCAGGGCGATCAGGAAAGCGCCCATTGCGCCCATTCCTGCGGCCTCGGTAGGGGAAAAGGCGAGGTTCAGCGGCCAGAAGTTGAGCGCTCCGTAAAGGCCGCCGATGACCAGAAAAAACAGCAGCAGAACGGCCCAGACATGGCTGAGCGCCTGCAGGCGTTCGCCCCATGTGGCACGCGTCCCGGCAGGGCCTGCCTCTGGGTTGCGCATCACGGTCAGGCGCACGGCCGCAAGGTAGAACAGGACGCCAAGGAAGCCGGGAACGATGCCCGCGATGAACAGCTTGCCGATCGATGTTTCCGTGAGCAGCCCGTAGATCACCAGGATCACCGAGGGCGGAATGAGAATGCCCAGGGTGCCGCCCGCCGCGATGGAGGCACTGGAAAGACCGTCTGCATATCCGTATTTGCGCATTTCCGGCATGGCCACCTTGGCCATGGTTGCCGCTGTTGCCAGCGAGGATCCGCAGATGGCCGCAAACCCACCGCAGGCCACGATTGTGGCCATGGCCAGACCGCCACGGAAATGTCCAAGAAAGGCGTTCGAGACGCGGTAGAGCTCGCGACTGATCCCACCCTTGTTGACGAAAAGCCCCATCAGGATGAACAGGGGAATGACGCTGAGCCCATAGTCCTGTGCGGTGTCGATGATCAAGCGCCCGACCATCGAAATCGCAGCGCGATAGCTGGTTTCGTAAATCAGCCCGATCATGCCGACAAAACCCATGGCAAAGGCAATCGGGATGCGCAGCAGGACCAGAACGAAGACGGCGATAAAGCCAAGGAAGGATTCAAGCATTCTTGGCCTCCAGCATATGCGGCGCAAT
The DNA here is from genome assembly GCF_059429255.1 of Phaeobacter sp. CC-HEC084. Classification (NCBI taxonomy): domain Bacteria; kingdom Pseudomonadati; phylum Pseudomonadota; class Alphaproteobacteria; order Rhodobacterales; family Roseobacteraceae; genus Phaeobacter; species Phaeobacter sp. CC-HEC084. The sequence goes on along the minus strand of NZ_JCAIJQ010000002.1, from coordinate 1,639,514 downwards.
GAGGTGCAGCAGGCCGCGCCCGATCAATGCGACAGCGGTGACGTAGATCATCGCTGCGATGAAATAGGCGATATAAAAGGTGGGGATCGACAGATATTCTGTCACGTCGCCGTAGCTGCGCGAGCGTTCCGCCAGATCGACAACACGGCCCGCCGGATACCACAGCATCACAGCACAGATCAGGGCAACAGCCGCATCACGCCAGCGTTCAAGTCTCATCCTGCGGAACGGCCCGTCCAACAGATCAACGGCGATATGGCCGTTCTGGGCGCTCAGAACCGGCAAGGCGGCGAACACGATAAGCGCAATGCCGATACGGATCAGTTCGGTTGCCGCTTCGATCGGGGCATTGAAAACCGAACGCATCAGCACATCTGCAAAGGTCAGGCACATCAGCGCAAAAAGGGACAGGTTGGCCAGGAACATCGGCAGTTTTGAAAGGGCGGTCAGGAACCGGAGGGCGTATTGCATCGGGCCTCGCTTGAGCGCAGTAGGATATGAGAGGACCGGCGCCCATCTGTGCGCCGGTCCCGTTTTCCGGATCGTTTACTTGCCGGACGCGGCGGCCATTTCCTTGACCATCATGTCATAGGCGGCTTGCCCGTCGACGCCTGCGGCTGTCACCTCTGCGATGATCTTGTCGCGGACCTCTGCGGCCATGACGGCAAAGGCTGCCTGATCTTCCGCGCTGGCCTCAACGATCTTATTGTCCGCGGTGTCCAGGGTCAGCTTGCGTGCGGTCGCGTCGCTTTTGTCCCAGACCGCGCCCATCATCCGCGAAGCAGGTTCGCCGAAGACCTTGCTGTCGAGGGCCTCCTGCACATCGGCGGGCAGGCTGTCGAATTTCTCCTGGCTCATGATGACCGAGAAGGAGCCACGATAGAAACCACCGGGCATTTCGTACACGTTCTTGGCCACTTCGTTCAGTTTGAAGCTGATCCGCTCGCCAAGGTTCATGGCAACCGCATCTGCAGCGCCAGAATCAAGCGTCTCGTAGACCTTGGGGGCAGGCACCTGAATGCCGACAAGACCCAGTTTCGCGCCTACGTCTGCGGAGACGCCACCGCCCAAACGTGTCTTGAGGCCCGACAGATCGGCTAGAGTGTTGACTTCTTTGTTCGAATGGATCTGCCCCGGGCCATGGGTCGTCAGTGCGATGACCTTGACGCCGCGATGCTCGTTCAGGTCCTTGAGAATGGCTTCGTGCACCCGCCAATGAGCGACCGAGGAGGCTTCGGCGTTGCCCTCGTAGCCGGGGATCTCGACCAGCTTGGTGCCGACGAACCGTCCGGGCGTGTAACCGTGAAACAGGATTGCCACATCCGCGATGCCATCAAGGACCAGATCCATCTGCGCAGGCGGCGAGGCAAGGCCGCTCTTCAGCTCGGTCGTCACGGCGCCGTCTGTCGCCTCTGACATCATCTCGCCCAGTTGAGCGAACATTTCAGTGTTCACCGGGTGGGTGGGCGGCAGCCATGTGGAAATGGTGATCGTTTCGGCAGAAAATGCACTGGTTCCCATGCTGATCGCAACGGCGGCGCTGGCCAGAATCTTGGTTAGCTTGGTCATTGGAGTGTCTCCCAGAATGTTGGATTCATACCATTTTCAGGGTCTAACGCCCCAATTCGGAAGGTATATGCGTTTTCATGTAACTCCATTTTTGCCGTCTTGAAAACTATTTTCTGCTTAAAGCTTCTCTGGCGCGTCCTCTTCCAGGGTGTTCAGCAACGCATGCAGTATGGGCTTCAGGTGGTGTCCGCCGTGCTCTGTCAGGCGTTCTAGCAAGGCCTTTTCATGGGCTTGTGCCTGTGGAACCAGCCTGTTGGTCAACGCGCGCCCCTCCGGCGTCAAAAAGACGCGGACCCGTCTGCCATCTTCGGGATCGCTTTGGCGGATCAGTAGTCCGCGCTTCTCCATCTGGGCGATGATGCGGGTCAGGCGGGATTGCTCCACCAGCGCGATCCGGGCCAGCTGCGTAATCATCGCGCCTTCGCAGTCGTGCAGGCAGGCCAGCACCCGCCATTCCGGTACGCGCAGGCCCGAGCTGCGGACTTGGGCGTGAAACTGGGCACTGGCCCCTTCGCTGGCGGCAGCAAGCAGATAAAGCAGGTAGTTGCTCACAAACCCCGGTGTGCCATCCGGGCTGACTGGCGTTGTCATAGGTCCACCCAGCATGCGCCAAGGCGACGCCCAGAAATGTCTTGACCTGAGTTATATGAAATTTCATATTCTTTCAAAAGGAGGACTCCCGTGAGCAAAATTGATGGTGTCGTACTGGAGGTTGCACGGCTGACCGACCGTATCAGCAGCCTGACAGTGGCTGCAACAGATGGTCGCGTGTTGCCCGAATGGGAGGCTGGCGCGCATGTCGAGTTCGACGTGCCGGGCGGAACCCGCGCCTATTCGCTGGTGGCGTTTGATGCTGACCTGATGTCCGCGCCGAAGGAATACCGCATCACCGTTCAGCGCGAAGACGAGGGGCAGGGTGGCTCCAAGGCGATGCATGCGCTGACGGTGGGCGATCCTGTCACTTTCGCAGCGCCCAAGAATGATTTCCCGGTGAAGCTGGACGCCCCGGCTGTTCTATTGGCGGGCGGTATCGGCGTCACGCCAATGATTTCGATGGCAGCAGCCTTGCAGGCGGCAGGCCAGAGGTTTGCGTTTCACTATGCGGGCCGCACGGTTGCCGCCATGGCCTATCACGAGAGGCTGGCGGACACCTTGGGCGAGGCGTTTCACCTGCATTGCGATGATGACTCGAGCGCGCTGGATCTGGATGCTCTCATAAGTGGGCTGGGGGATGCGCATCTATACGTCTGTGGTCCGCGCGGGTTGCTGGATGCGGTGCGCGCCAAGGCCGAAGATGCCGGTATTCCGGCGGATCATGTGCATTTCGAACTCTTCACCGCAGCCGAGGCGCAGGACGGTGACAGCGCCTTTGAGGTGCAGATCAACGATGGCAGGGTCTTCACCATCCCTGCGGACAAAACCATCGTAGAGGTGCTGGAGGAGCATGACGTCGATGTCCTTTACGATTGCCAGCGCGGCGATTGCGGCATCTGCCAATGCGATGTGATCGAGGGCCTGCCGGATCACCGCGATGTTGTGCTCAGCGAGGCGGAACGCGCCGCCGGTGATGTGATGCAGATATGCGTGAGCCGTGCGAAATCCGCGCGGCTGGTGCTGGATATATAGGGGAACGGACATGGTCAGCTATTCAGGAAACCCAACTGCGGCGGCGTCCCTTGTGCAGCCCCATCAGGTGCACCGGGATGTCTATATCAACGAGGACATCTTCAAGCTTGAGATGAAGCATGTCTTTGCCAATTCATGGGTGTTTGTCGGCCACGAAAGCCAGACCCCGGCCAAGGGCGACTACTTTGCGACCCAGATCGGGGATCAGCCGGTCATCCAGGTGCGTCACAAGGCGGATGACATTCACGTCCTTTATAATCGCTGCCCGCACAAGGGCACCAAGATCGTCATCGACCGGCAGGGCAATACCGGCAAATTCTTCCGCTGCCCCTATCATGCCTGGTCCTTCAAGACAGATGGCTGCCTGCTCGCTATCCCACTCAAAAAGGGATACGAGGGCACCGGCCTTGAAGAGACCGAAAGCGGCAAGGGCATGAAGGCGGTCGGCGCCGTCAAGAACTACCGCGGCTTCATCTTTGCGCGGCTGGCCGAAGAGGGCATCAGCTTCGAGGAGTTCTTTGGCGACAGCCTCAGCTCGCTCGACAATATGGTGGACCGCTCGCCCGAAGGTCGGCTTGAGGTGGTCGGCCCGCCGCTGCGTTATCTGCATCACTGCAATTGGAAAATGCTGGTCGAGAACCAGACCGACACCTGCCATCCCATGGTCGCGCATGAAAGCAGCGCCGGCACCGCAGTGAAGCTATACGAAGAGCTGGACCTGCCAGAAGGCACGCCCAAGCCCCCCGCGATGGAGATCATCGCGCCCTTCATGTCCCCCTATGAGTTCTTCGAGGGCATGGGCATCCGCACATGGCCCAACGGGCATGGGCACACCGGTGTGAGCCATTCGATCCATTCGGACTACTCCGCCATTCCCGGATATTTCGAAGCATTGACGGAAAGCTACGGAGAGGAGAGGGCAAAGGCCATCCTAGACGACAACCGGCACAACACCGTCTACTTCCCCAATATCATGATCAAGGGGCCGATCCAGCAGCTGCGGGTCTTTATCCCGCTCGCGGCCGACAAGACCATCGTGGAAAGCTATATCTATCGGCTGGTTGGGGCGCCGGATGCGCTGACTGCCCGCACCGCGATGTACAACCGCATGATCAATGCGCCCACCTCGATTGTCGGACATGACGACCTTGAGATGTACGAGCGCGCGCAGGAAGGATTGCACGCCGACGGGATGGAATGGGTCAATGTCCAGCGTCTTCTCGAAGACGACGAGGATTTCAGCGAGGAAGCCGTGCACAATGGCACCACCGAACGCCAGATGCGCAACCAGTTCAACGCCTGGGCCAAGTTCATGACCTATGATGCCCCGGAACAGGAGGTGGCGGAATGAGTGTCACACGGGATCAGCTGATCGATTTCATCTATGACGAGGTGCGGATGCTGGACGAGGGCCGCTATGACGAATGGCTGTCGCTCTGGCTGCCTGACGGGATCTACTGGATGCCGCTTGATTACAAGCAGACCGATCCGATCAATCAGACCTCGCTGCTGTATGAGGACATGTTCATGCTGAAACTGCGGGTCGAGCGTCTGAACGGCGCACGCACCTTCAGCCAAAAGCCAAAAAGCCGCTGTCATCATGTCATTCAGCGCCCATTCGTGGACGAGATGGGCGAAGACCGCTTCGTGACCAATACCTCGATGCACTACGTGGAGACGCGCCTGGACGAGCAGCAGTTGCTGGCCTTGACCGTGCGGCATGATCTGGCCCTGGTGGACGGGGCGCTTCGGATTGCGGGCAAGCGGGTTGATCTCCTCAATTGCGACGCGGCCTTCCGCAATATCCAGTTGCTGCCATGATCACTGCACAGACCGTTTTTGGCGCCTTTGCAGAAAGCGCCGCCCGCTGGCCTGACCGTCCGTTCCTGAATGTGCTGCCAGAGACGGCAGAGATCTACCGGATCGACGCAGGCGAGATCACCTACGCCGAGGCCTTAAAGACGGTGCAGGGCCATGTCGCAGAGATTGAGGCTGCCGGATACGTCAAGGGTCAGCGCGTTATGGTCTTGCTGGAGAACCGGCCCAGCTATTTTCTGTGGTGGCTGGCCTTCAATGCGCTCGGGATCTCTGTTGTTCCCGTGAACCCCGATCTGCGCGCCGCTGAAATGGAATACATGATCGGGCACGGCGAACCTGTTCTGGCCCTGTCGCTGGCCAGTCGCGCGGACGAGCTGCGCAGCGCCGCTGAGGCGGCCAAGGTTCAGATGCCTGTGGTGACACTTGGGGAACCGATGCCGAAGGCCGTCACAACCGAGGCCATCGCCGCGCGTAATGGCGATGCGGAGGCGGCGCTCCTTTATACATCGGGCACCACCGGGCAGCCCAAGGGCTGCATCCTGACCGATGAGTATTTCATCGAGGCGGGCCGCTGGTACAGCACCGCAACCGGTGTTTGTGCGCTGAACACGGATGGCGAGCGGATGATCACGCCGCTGCCGATCTTTCACATGAACGCCATGGCCTTTTCCTTCATGGCGATGGTTGCCGTGGGCGGCTGCCTGACGGCGCTGGATCGTTTCCATCCACGCAGCTGGTGGGACTCGGTGCGCCGCAGCCGGGCAACCTGCCTGCATTATCTGGGCGTGATGCCCTCGATGCTGATGGGGGCGGAGCCTTGCGCGGAGGATCGCAATCACTCGGTACGCTTCGGGTTTGGCGCAGGGATTGATCCCAAACTCCATGCCCCCTTCGAAGAACGCTTCGGCTTTGCCCTGACCGAGGCCTGGGCGATGACCGAAACCGGGGCAGGGGCCACCATTTGTGCCAACCGCGAACCGCGCAATGTGGGCACCTCCTGCATCGGCTGGCCGCAGGACACGGTCGAGGCGCGGCTGGTGGATGACAGCGGCGCGGATGCAGATCAGGGCGAATTGCTGGTGCGCCATGCAGGGTCGGATCCGGGCAAGGGCTTCTTTGCCGGATACTTCAAGAACCCGGACGCCACCGATGAGGCTTGGGAAGGCGGCTGGTTCCACACCGGCGATATCGTGCGGCGCGCGGCGGACGGGACGATGTATTTCGTCGACCGCAAGAAGAACGTGATCCGCAGATCCGGGGAAAACATCGCGGCGGTCGAGGTGGAATCCGTGCTGGCCCGCCATCCGGCAGTTCAAAGCGTTGCGGTCGCCGCCGTTCCTGATGAGATCCGGGGCGACGAGGTCTTTGCCTGCATCATTGTCAAGGATGGGGCCAGCCCGGAGCTTGCCCATGAGATCACCACATGGTGCCTGACGCAGTTGGCCTATTACAAGGCACCCGGCTACATCGCCTTTGTCGAAGACCTGCCCGTCACCGCGACCCAGAAACTGCAACGGGCGGTCCTGAAGACGCGTGCGGCTGAGTTACTGAAGTATCCTCAGACCATCGACACCCGCCATCTGAAAAAGCGGAGCGCGGCATGAACCGTCTGCCCTATGACGGGGTTGTGCTGACCGCGCCGGTGTCGGTGCCCTATGTGCGCTACACCAACGAGACGGCCCATTGGTGGATCGCCCGCGCCCTGCGCGAGGCCCTGAAGGTGATCGGCATGACACCGCAGCAGCTTGACGGGCTTTCGGTCTCCAGCTTTACCCTGGCGCCCGATACGCCTGTTGGCCTGACCCAGCATCTGGGCCTTTCGCCCCGCTGGCTCGATACCGTTCCGATGGGCGGGGCCTGCGGGGTTGCCGCCCTGCGCCGGGCGGCGCGCGCGGTGCAATGCGGCGATGCGGATGTCATCGCCTGCGTGTCGGGGGATACCAACCGGATCGACAGTTTCCGCACCCTTCTGTCCGCCTTTTCGCGGTTCTCGATGGATGCGACCTTTCCCTATGGGTTCGGCGGCCCCAACGCGAGCTTTGCCCTGTTGCAGGACGCCTATATGCAACAATTTGGCGCAACGCGGGAGGATTTTGGCCGCATCGCTGTGGCGCAGCGGGCCAATGCCCTGAAGAACCCGCAGGCGATCATGAAAAAATCGCTGAGCCTCGATCAATACCTTGAGGGCCGCATGATCTCGGACCCGATCGGCCTGTTTGATTGCGTGATGCCCTGCGCAGGCGCGGAGGCCTTTGTGGTGATGCGCGAAGAGATGGCGGTGGCCAAGGGGCTGCCCTTTGCCCGCATCAGCGCCACCATCGAGCGCACCAACGCCTTTCCCGAGGATCCCATGCAGCTGCGCGGCGGCTGGGCTGTGGACGTGGATGAGCTGTGGCAGATGGCGGGCCATGGCCCGGACGAGATCGACGTCTTGCAAACCTATGATGACTACCCGGTGATCTGCATGATGCAGTTCGAAGATCTGGGATTCTGCGCCAAGGGCGAGGGCACGGAATTCGTGCGCCGACATGATCTGACCATCGGCGGCGATTTCCCGCACAACACCTCGGGCGGGCAGCTGTCGGTCGGGCAGGCCGGCGCGGCAGGCGGCTACCTTGGTCTTGTCGAGGCGCTGCGGCAGGTGACAGGAACGGCGGGGCCAACCCAGGTCGAGGGCGCCCGCCGGGCGGCCGTGTCGGGCTTTGGCGTGATCAACTATGATCGGGGTCTTTGTTCCTCTGCTGCCGTGATCGAAGGAGGGACGTCATGAGCGAACCACTGGTCCCACCGAAAAAGAAAGACCCGCAAAAACGCACCACCGTGCCGGTGCTGCCCCCCGCCACGCGCAGCCGGGCCGCGTTGGGGTTGGGTGTGATGGCCGCGCAGGGGCGTTTTGGCTTGCAGGTCTGTGCAGACTGCCAGGCGGTACAATATCCGCCACGCGATGCCTGCCACAAATGCCTGTCCGTTGATCTGCGCTGGCAGGATGTGGATCCATCCGGCACGGTGATGGCTGAAACCACGATCCGTGTGTCGCCCGAACCCTATTTCCGTGAACGGATGCCCTGGCGCATGGGGGCGGTGAAACTCGATGCCGGGCCGATGCTGAATTGCCATCTGCATGGCGAGGTTGGGCGCGGCGATGCGGTGCGCATGGCGTTGAAACTGGACAGGGCCGGGCAGGGCGTCTTGGTTGCGCTGCCACAGAAAGGAAGCGATGCGATGCAAGATGATCCCGTGCTGCGGGCGATGTCGTCCGATCCAAAATACCGCCGCGTCCTGATCAGTGATGCGCGCGCGCCGGTGGCTCTGGCCCTGACGCAGGCGCTGCTCAAGGCCGGTGCCTCCCATGTGTTCCTGGGGGAGCCGGAAGCCTGGCGCAGCTGGCCGGAACGCGCGGCCTTTGAAGCGATGGAAAACGTCTCGCTGCTGCCGCTGGACGTGACGGATGTGACGTCGATCGAAAAGCTGGCGGCCGAGATCGGCGGCAAGGTCGATATCCTGATCAACACGGCCAGTTTCGTGCGCCCCGGCGGGATCATGGGCAATGACACGGGTTTTGCCCGCGACGGTTTCGAGGTGAACACCTTGGGCTTGATGCGGCTGGCGCAGGGGTTTGGCCCCGGCATGGCGGCGCGGGTGCAGGATGGCACCAATTCCGCAGCAGCCTTCGTGAATATCCTCTCGGTGCAGGCGCTGGTGCCGGATCCGGGCTTTGGCTCATTTGGCGCGTCCCAGGCGGCGGCGCGGTCGATTTCGCAAAGCCTGCGCGCCGAATTCCGCCAGAGCGGCTTGCGCGTGATGAATGTCTATATCGGCCCCATCGAGGGGGATGCCTGGTTCCAGCCGCTGCCGCCGCCCACGGTGACGCCAGGCGCCATCGCGCGCTCGGTCGTGGGCGGGCTGATTGACGGGCTGGAAGAGGTCACCTGCGGCGATATCGCCCGTGATCACTATGCGCTCTGGCAGGCGGATGCGCTGTTGCTGGAGCGGGAAATGACCGGAGGCGGATCATGAGCGATCTTATTGCAGATGTGGCGGTGGCGCTGGGCAGCGGTGCGGCGCGTATCGTGGACCTGACCCATACGCTGGACCCGGATTTCCCGGTGATCATCCTGCCGCCGGAATTTGGCCAATGCGCCCGCTTCCGCATGGAAGAGGTCAGCGCCTATGATCATCGCGGCCCCGCGTGGAAGTGGCACAACCTGACCCTCAATGAACACACGGGCACCCATTTTGATGCCCCCATCCACTGGGTGTCGGGCAAGGATGTGCCCAATGGCGCAGTGGATGAGATCGACCCGGGCGTCTTTGTCGGCCCGGTCGTGGTGATCGATTGTTCCGAAGGGACAGCCAAGGATGACGATTTCGAGCTGACGCCAGAGATCATCGAAGCCTGGGAGGCCGAGCACGGGGAAATACCCGCCGACAGCTGGGTCCTGATGCGCACTGATTGGTCCAAGCGCAGCGGCGCGGCCTATCTGAACATGGCAGAGGACGGGCCGCATTCGCCGGGACCAACCCCCGCAGCAATCGAACTGCTGCTGAAGCGGGACATTCGCGGGTTCGGCACCGAAACCGTGGGCACCGATGCCGGTCAGGGCGCCCATTACGTCCCGCCCTATCCGGCGCATTACTTGCTTCATGGGGCAGGTAAATTCGGGCTGCAATGCCTGCGCAACCTGGATCAGCTGCCCCCCACGGGCGCACTGCTGATCGCCCCCCCTCTCAAGATAAAAGGCGGCACGGGCAGCCCCCTGCGCGTACTGGCAATGGTGACGACATGAGCAAGTATACAGCCGTGATCACGGGCGGCAGCAAGGGCATTGGCGCCGGTCTGGGGCAGCGCCTGATTGCAAAGGGATACACGGTTGTGTCCCTGTCACGCGGCGCGCCTGAGTGGTCGGACCCGGGCCTGCATCATGTGGAGGTCGACCTGCTGGACCCAAGCGCCACGGCGACGGCCGCAGCAGAAATCGCAGCCAATCATGACGTCACGCATCTGGTGAACAATGCCGGGATGATCTGGCCCAATCTGCTGGAAGAGGCATCGCCCGAAGATCTGGCCGGGCTGACGCAGCTGCACCTTGCGGCACCGCTGACACTCTTGCAGGCCTTCCTGCCTGCGATGAAGACGCGCGGTTTTGGACGCGTTCTTTTCAACGGCTCGCGTGCGGCACTTGGTGTGCCGACGCGCACGGCCTACTCGGCGACCAAGGCGGGGATCATCGGCATGGCCCGCACCTGGGCGCTTGAGCTTGCCGGGCATGGCATCACCGTGAATGTGGTTTCTCCCGGCCCGGTCCAGACTGATAACTTCTGGGGGATCATTCCCAAGGGCAGCGAGCGCGAGGCAGAGCTGGCGACGCGCATTCCCGTGGGACGTCTGGGCACAGTGCGCGATATCTCGAACGCCTTTCTGTTCTTTTGCGATCCGGAGAACGGGTTTGTCACCGGTCAGACCCTGTATGTTTGCGGTGGCGGCAGCGTCGGGGCGATGTCGCTTTGATCGGGGCTGCTCCGTAGCGCTTGAAAAATGCACTGCAATTCTAAAGCAAAAGTACGACCGCTGCCGGCTTGTGCAACCGCGGTGCTGCGCCGCAAGAAAGCGGATTGATGCGCAGGGGGACGGCGGCTTTGAGGGAAGTCATTGGTGGTGTGGTAGGCCCGGCAGGATTCGAACCTGCAACCAAAGCGTTATGAGCGCTCTGCTCTAACCGTTGAGCTACAGGCCCGCCGTAAGCAAGTGGTTAGGAAATGGCGCGGGTAAGGTCAAGCGGTGATTGTCGCGGGTCTCGGCTGCGCCGCTCGGCGGTGTATCTGGGTCAGGCGCTCTGTCACTCCATCGATCACCAGTTCCCGCCGTCGGTCGATACTGTGGCGCGAGGGGAAGACCGCAAAGACGTCCTTGTCCGGGGCGTTGTACTCCGGCAGCACCTGTTCGAAGGTGCCATCGCGCAGCTGGTCCTCGACGAAAGGTCGTGGGGCGCGGGTGTAACCAGAGCCGTTGGTCACCGCCTGAATGATGAGTTCGGGATCGTCTGCCGTGAAACCAACCCGGATCGGCGCCAGGACTTCCTCGCCATCACGGTGCAGCGGAAAGAAACCTTCGGTCTGGTCTTCGTGCAACTGGATGAACTTAAGCCTTATCAAGTCTTCGGGCTGCTGCGGTCGCTCCACGGCATCAAGATAGGCTGGTGAAGCAAAAAGCACGGTTTCCAACTCCGCGATCTTGCGGCCCACGCCATCGGTGCTGCCCAGCTTGCCGCTTCGGATGGCAAGATCGTAATTCTCGCGCACCACATCGACCAGCCGGTCCTCCAGCCGCATGACGATGTCTAGATCGGGGTATTGCCGGTCCAGCTCCAGCAGAAGCGGTCCGACCACGCTGCGGCCAAGGAAGGTGCTGGTGCTGATGCGAAAGGTGCCGGAGACGCTGGCGTCCAGGCTGTCCAGCTCGGCTGTTAGCCGGTCATAGCCACCCAGCAGTCCCTGGGCGTGGGTAAAGACCAGATCACCGGCGCGGGTGGCCTGCACCCCGCGAGCACTGCGGTGCAGCAGTTGCTGGCCCAGCAGGCTCTCCAGTTGCTTGATCTGCTGGCTGACGGCGGATTGGGTCATACCCCGGCGCTGCGCTGCGCGGTTCAGGCTGCCTTCATCCAGTGCCACGACGAATGTTTCCAGAAGTGAAAGCCTGTCCATGATGTGCCTATTAGCAGTGCTTATAATGGATATCTGACTTCTGTGACTGATACCCAAGATATATGCGTCTTATCTGCAGGGTGCGGGGAAATTCCGCTGATCAGATATTGGAGTGTCTTATGACTATCACCCGAAGAACCCTTTTGAAAGCCGCTGCGATCATCCCAGCGGCTGCTGCTGCACCTGCATTGATCACTCCTGCTGCTGCGGCGCCGCAGGGGCCGACGCCAGTGCTACATCAGTTCACACTGGGCGATGCGCGGATCACCGCGCTGCTGGATGGGCATCTGACGATCAAGCCGGAGTTTTTCACCGGCTATGACGCCGCCAAGGCAGAGGCGGCGCTGGCAGGCTCGCTTTATCGCGAAAATGCGAAAGGTCTGGAAATCCCGGTCAATGGCTATCTGGTGAAGCAGGGCGGTGAATATACCCTGATCGATACCGGGACGGCGCAATTGATGGGGCCGGATTTGGGCGCGCTGCCTGCGGCCCTGGCAGCGGCGGGTGTGACGCCTGAGCAGATTACGACCGTGCTGCTGACCCATATCCACCCTGACCATAGCGGTGGATTGCTGACGCCGGATGGCCGTGCCGCCTTTGCCAATGCGGAACTGGCGGTGGCTGCGGCGGAGTGGGATTACTGGCACGATGAGGCAGTTCTGGCCGCTGTGCCCGATGAAAGCCGCGGTTTCTTCCAGATGGCCCGCAGCAGCGTCGCACCCTACGCAAACCGTCTGAAACTACTGACGGGCGAGGCTGAGGCAGCCAAGGGGCTCAGCGCGGTGCCGCTGCCCGGCCACACGCCGGGACATACCGGGTTCATGCTTGATGCGGGCAGCGAGGCGCTGTTGTTCTGGGGCGATGTTGTTCACAGCGCCGCCCTGCAATTCGCCGAGCCGGACTGGACCATTCCCTTTGACGTCGATCAGGCGCTGGCCGCGCAGACACGGCGGCAGATGTTCGACCGGGCTGCGGCGGATGATCTGCTGGTTCTCGGGATGCATTTGGACTTCCCGGGGCTCGGCAAGGTGAAGCGTTCAGGTGAAGACTTCCGGTTTCATCAGGCACCTTGGCAATTCGGCCTGTAATCCGGGCGTGAGAGACGCAGTTTGACAGGTTTGCCGTGCTGCCTCTTGCGGCGCGGCAGATTCCCTTGTTCCCTTCCGAAGCGCCTTGCGTTAAAGGCTGCGCAACGTTTCTAAAGGAGCCAAGCGATGACCAGCGGCAAGAACGGTTTGACCTATGCGGATGCAGGTGTGGACATTGATGCAGGAAATGCATTGGTGGACCGGATCAAGCCGGCCGCGAAACGCACCAATCGCTCTGGCGTGATGAGCGGTTTGGGCGGTTTTGGAGCGCTGTTTGATCTGAAAGCCGCCGGGTACAATGATCCGATCCTGGTTGGCGCCACCGATGGCGTGGGCACCAAGCTGCGCATTGCCATTGATACCGGTGTTGTGGATGGCGTCGGCATCGATCTGGTTGCCATGTGCGTCAATGATCTGGTCTGTCAGGGCGCCGAACCTTTGTTTTTCCTGGACTATTTCGCCACCGGCAAGCTGGAAACAGAAACCGCTGCCCGCATCATCGAAGGCATCGCCGAGGGCTGCGTGCGCTCTGGCTGCGCGCTGATCGGTGGTGAGACGGCAGAAATGCCGGGCATGTATCCCGAGGGCGACTTTGACCTTGCGGGTTTTGCCGTCGGCGCGATGGAGCGCGGCACCGCGCTGCCCGAAGGCGTGGAAGAGGGTGATGTCCTGTTGGGGCTGGCCTCGGACGGGGTGCATTCCAACGGCTATTCGCTGGTGCGCAAGCTGGTCGAGGTTTCCGGCCTCGGCTGGGATGCTGATTGTCCCTTTGCCGAAGGCACTCTGGGTGAGGCGCTGCTGACTCCGACCCGGCTTTACGTGAAACAATCGCTGGCGGCGGTACGGGCAGGGGGCGTGCATGCGCTGGCCCATATCACCGGCGGCGGTCTGACCGAGAACCTGCCGCGCGTGCTGCCCGAAGGGTTGGGCGCCGATATCGATCTGAACGCCTGGGAGCTGCCGCCGGTGTTTAAATGGATGGCGGAAACCGGCGGCATCGCCGAGGCTGAGATGCTGAAGACCTTCAACTGCGGTATTGGCATGATCCTGTCGGTCTCTGCCGATCGCGCAGATGCGCTGACTAAGGTTCTGGAAGGTGAAGGCGAGACCGTCAGCCGCCTTGGCTCCGTGACCCCGGGCGAGGGTATGCGTTACTCGGGCAAGCTGCTGTGAGCCACAAGAAGGTTGCCATTCTGATTTCGGGCGGCGGCTCCAATATGGTGTCGCTGCTGGAAAGCATGACCGGAGACCATCCGGCGCGCCCCTGTCTGGTGCTGTCCAACAATGCCGATGCGGGCGGGCTGAAGAAGGCCGCCGCTGCCGGTGTTGCGACCGCCGTGGTGGACCACCGCCCGTTCAAGGGCGACCGCGAGGCGTTTGAGGCGGAACTGGTCAAACCCATTCTGGAGGCCGGCGCTGATATCGTCTGCCTTGCCGGGTTCATGCGGGTTCTGACCGCTGGCTTCGTGTCGCAGTTTCAGGGCCGGATGCTGAATATTCACCCGTCGCTGCTGCCCAAATACAAGGGGCTGCACACCCACGCACGCGCGCTTGAGGCAGGTGACAAGGAACACGGCTGCACCGTGCACGAGGTCACGCCCGCGCTGGATGATGGCCCGGTTCTGGGGCAGGCGCGGGTTCCGATCCTACCGGGGGACACGCCCGAGGATCTGGCCCAGCGAGTTCTGGTCAAGGAACACCTGCTGTATCCGGCAGTGCTGCGTCGTTACGCAGCCGGGGACCGAACACCGGTTCTGATCGACTGATCTTTCCCGCGCCGTTTGCAATGCAGGAACCAAGGGCGTATCACCGGGTGATACGCATGAAATATAAAGAAAAGCCGCGACCGATGAAAACACTCACCACCACCGAAGAGTTGACTGCCTTCTGTCAGGAGGCTGCCAAGCATGATTATGTGACGGTGGATACCGAGTTCCTGCGCGAGCGAACCTATTATTCCAAGTTGTGCCTGATCCAGCTGGCGTTTTCCGGCGACGGTGAAAAGGACGCGGTGCTGGTCGATCCGCTGGCCGACGGTCTGTCTCTGGAGCCGCTTTACACGCTGTTCCGCGATGAAAGCGTGGTGAAGGTGTTCCATGCCGCGCGGCAGGATCTGGAGATTTTCTGGGTCGATGCGGGCGTTTTCCCAAAACCGCTGTTCGACACGCAGGTGGCCGCCATGGTCTGCGGATTTGGCGAACAGGTGGGCTATGAAACTCTGGTGCGCAAGATCGTGAAACAGGGGCTCGACAAGACCTCGCGGTTTACCGACTGGTCGCGCCGCCCACTGAGTGATGCGCAGAAAACCTATGCGTTGGCGGATGTGACCCACCTTCGCCGGATCTATGAATACCTCGCCGCTGAGCTGGACCGCAGCGGTCGCAGCCATTGGGTGGCCGAGGAACTGCAGGTTCTGACCGACCCAGCCACTTATGACATTCGCCCGCAAGAGGCCTGGCGCCGGATCAAGACCCGCACCACCTCGGGTAAATTCCTGGCCGTGGTGCGCGAACTGGCGGCCTTCCGCGAAGATTACGCACAGCGCAACAACGTGCCGCGCAACCGTGTGTTCAAGGACGACGCACTGGTCGAGCTGGCCTCGACCAAACCGCGCACCGGATCGGATCTGGGGGGCTCGCGCCTGCTGCTGCGCGAGGCCCGCAAGGGCGCCATCGCCGAAGGTATTTTGGAGGCAGTTGGCCGCGGTGTGAACTGCCCGCCGGAAAAACAGCCCAAGCCCGACCGCAGCCGTGAAAAACTGCAGGTCAATCCCGCGCTTGCGGACCTGTTGCGGGTACTGCTGAAGGCAAAGACCGAAAGTTCAGGCGTCGCAGCCAAGCTGATCGCGCCTAGCGCTGATCTGGATGCTATCGCCGCCGGGCAGCGCGATGTGGCGGCCCTGACGGGCTGGCGCCGCGAAGTCTTTGGCGCCGATGCGCTGCGTCTGTGTGACGGGGAAATCGCGCTGGCGGCGCAGGGGCAATCCGTGAAGGTTGTTTCCCTCTAAGCGGCACCCGTTCCTGCGAAAATCTCTCACATTGCCCTGACGAACCTTTGCTGGTCGTCAGGGTCCAAGCGGGTACAAAGGGCAGCAGCCTGTTCGCGTACGGCGCCAGATCAGCGACGGCGGCTTTCGCGGGCGTTGCCGGATCCGTTGACGCGGATCGTGCGAATGCCCGCCAGATCCTGCCTTCCGAGGCTGACCGCAGCGCGCAGGGTGCGGCTGAAGGCACTGCCCACGGCGGTGGCGTCTTCGGGATAGACCACCCGGAAATCATATTCGAGAACGGCAGGATCGTCATTCGGCACCGGGCGCATCTCGACATCAAAGGCGCCCAGCCGCGAGGCAACACCAGTGGCATAGACGATGGCGCCGGTGGGGGTCTTTTCAATGCGCAATTCACTGACCTCGGCGATCAGAACGCTGCGGTCCTCGGCCTCGGGTTTGTCAAGCAGGCCATTGCCGACCTTTTCGGGGATCAGCGGGTTCACATCGCCGTCTACCGGGGCCTCAGCCACACGGGAGCTGCCGAACCAGTTGCTCGGGTTGATGCGGGAGTCACGCCAACCGCCGCAGCCCGCCAGAACAATTGCACTGGCCAAGAGTAGTGAAAGGGGTTTGCGCATGATGTCCTGCCCGTTTGAGTTCTCCCTGATTGTGGTTACCCGATTGCTGCTGCGTTGAAAAGCGGTTGAAAAGACCGGGCCAGCCGCATAACTGCTGATCTGCTCGCACCGTAACCAACAGGGGATTGTCCTTTCATGGCCAGCGCCGCATTTGAAGAGATCGTCGAGGACTTCGAATTCCTGGAAGACTGGGAAGACCGCTATCGCCATGTCATCGATCAGGGCAAGGAAATGACCCCGCTGGACGATGCGCTGAAGGTCCCCGCAACCAAGGTCGAAGGCTGCGCCAGTCAGGTCTGGCTGCACCCGGTGATCGAAGACGGTCGGTTCCATTTTGACGGCGACAGCGACGCGATGATCGTGCGTGGTCTGATTTCGGTTCTGCGGTCGCTTTATAACGGGTTGACGCTGGCCGAGGTTCTGGCGGTGGATGCCAAGGCTGAACTGGGCCGCTTGGGGCTGAACGATCACCTTTCGGCGCAGCGCTCCAACGGTCTGCGCGCCATGATCGAGCGGATCCGCGAGACCGCCGCCGCCGCGTCCTGATCCGCCCCTGATCTGCGCCTATGAAAGGGACTCTGTCTGGGATGGTTCACAGCGCGCCTTTAGCTGTTCGATAAACTCCCTGAGCAGGGCAACCCGGCGCGGGCGAAAACTTTCGCCGGTTTGCTCATAGCCTTCGATGCGGGTGACGTGAAAGAAGCGGAAATCCCGCCGTTTGCAACACCAGGCGAGCAGCATCACATTGCGATCATTGTACGACAGGGCCAGAGGATAGATCCGCCGCTGCGTGCGCGCGTCCTGCAGATCGCGATAACCGATATCCAGCGCCTCCTCGGCCCACATCGCCTCGCGCAGAAGGGTCATGTCGATCGTCGGCTGCGGCGGCGCATTGAACCGGTGTACCAGATTGACCGCATGCATCGCCTGCCGCTGCTGGCGTTCGGGTAGGGTGGCCAGAATCTTGACCAATGCATCATTTGCCGCCTGTGCCAGATCCGCATCGCCCCGCTGGTTCACATCCGCCATCCCCAGCATCAGGGCCTCCAGTTCGATCTGGCTAAAGGTCTGCGGTGGCAGGGCAGGGTCCTCGGTCATCGTATAGCCCAGGCCTGCCTCGCCTTCGATCCGGGCCCCGGCGGCGCGCAGGCTGTCGATGTCGCGATAGATCGTGCGCTCGGATACCTCCATTGCAGCAGCAAGCCGCGCAGCCGTCACCGGCGGGCGCAGACCCCGGATCAGGTGCAGCAGTCGGAACAGTCGGTCGCTTTTGGCCATGGGGGAGATATACCCGGAAGCATCCTGACAGAAATTGGCAAGAGGGTAACGGCATAGCTGCGTCATCAGCAACCCATCAACACGAAGGTCATGGATATGCCCACTCTCTTTCATTCCCCTAACAGCCGCTCCTCTCGCGTGATTGCCCAGCTCATACTGATCGGCAAGCTGGAGGCTGTCGATGTCGTCATCGTAGATGTCGCACGCGGTGATGGCACCGGGCGTCACGACCCGCGCAATGTCCATCCCGAAGGCAAGGTGCCCTATCTGATCACCGATGACGGGCAAGAGGTCCGCGAAAGCGCCGCGATCATGATGTACCTGGATGAACTCTTCGGTCAGCCGCTAAGCCCGAAGAACGGCACGCCTATGCGTGGGAGCTTCCTAAGCTGGATGAGCTATTATGGCGGCGTCATGGAACCCGTCATCGTGTCCGCCTTCTCCGGCATTGACCATCCGGCGATCACCGGGAATTTTCGCGGGATGGCAGAGGTTTGCTCCGCACTGGAGGCGGGCTTGAAGGATCGGCCGTTCCTTTTGGGAGAGGACATTAGTATTGCAGACATCCTTCTGGCTTCACCCTTTCAATGGGCGCCCCATCTGATGCCGGACAGTCCTGCGATCAAGGCCTGGGTAAAACGGGTTGGCGATGCCTTGGATGGTTCGGCGCTGGCAGCCTACGAGGCTAAGGCGGTGGCGGAACTCGGTGCGTTGCAAAGCGCCTGAGCGAGAGGGACCAAATTGGGGGCGCGTAGGTCAGTCCTGCGTGTCCCTAGCGCCCCAGCGCCGGATCGCGGTTTCCAGATCGCCATAGCCCGTGTGGCGGTGCTCGAATTCCAGCCCCATGCGATCTGCGCAGGCGCGGGCCTTGTCCACCAGCGCGGGATCGCTGATCTGGGACTGATAGACCAGCTTGGTATAATTGCCGAACACCATGTCGCGCAGCTCGGGGTGCTTATCCAGACCCATGGGACGCCAGACAAAAGCATCGAACTGTTTGACCAGAAAATCGGTGAGGTAAAAGGCGGTGATTTCGCCCTCGTCAGCCTTTTGAGCAAAGGCTTCGTTTCCCTCGAAAAAGGCATAGCAATGCGGGCCGGGCACCAGTTCCACGCCCAGTTCCGCGCAGCGCTTTTCGAGCGTACCGCCAGTGCCGCAATCGGCATAGACCACATAGATCTGGTCGTAGACCTGCTGGTGTTTCAGCACCGCCTCCTCGACGGCTTCGGTGATCTTGTCGGGATAGATATGCAGTTTCGCGGGCAGGCAGGTCAGATCCATGTGATCCAGACCGTTCTTTTCCTTGATATCAAGGATTTCCCGGGCCAGGGCGCCACATCCGATCAGCAGGATGCGCCCGGTCTTTTTCTCCGGTGCAGCCAGCCCCTGTTCCGCGAGGGAGGCGGTATCGAGACTGCGCCCGGTTGGGGGGCGGAAGGCAGCCCGCTCATTCAGGCGGGCTGCGCGTCCTTTGCGTGCCAAATCAGGCGCTCATCTGGTTGTGCTTGCGCGCGACGAAGTCCTTGGCGGTTTCCACCGCAACAGCCGCATCGCGGCAATAGGCGTCTGCGCCGATGGCCTTGCCGAACTCTTCGTTCAGCGGGGCGCCGCCAACCAGAACGATGTAATCGTCCCGCTTGCCCTGTTCGACCATCGTGTCGATGACCACTTTCATATAGGGCATGGTGGTGGTCAGCAGAGCCGACATGCCGAGGATGTCGGGCTGGTGCTCTTCCAGAGCTTCCAGGTAGTTTTCAACCGGGTTGTTGATGCCCAGATCCACCACTTCAAAGCCTGCGCCTTCCATCATCATCGACACAAGGTTCTTGCCGATGTCGTGGATGTCGCCCTTTACCGTTCCGATCACCATCGACCCCATGCGCGGCGCGCCGGTTTCTGCCAGCAGCGGCTTCAGGATGGACATGCCGCCCTTCATCGCGTTTGCGGCCAGCAGCACTTCGGGCACGAACAGGATGCCATCGCGGAAGTCGGCGCCGACGATGGTCATGCCGCCGACCAGCGCTTCGGTCAGGATCTTGTAGGGCGCCCAGCCGCGTTCCAGAAGGATATTCACACCTTCTTCGATCTCTTCTTTCATTCCATCGTAGAGGTCGTCGAACATCTGCTGAACGAGTTCCTCGTCATCCAGTTCCGCCAGGATGATTTCGTCTTCTTCTTCCGACATGGGCTTGTTCCTTGACTGGCGGGGTATCCCCGGCTTGGCCTTATTCACCGACTAATGGGCCAGAATGACGCAGCGAAACTGCATTATTTGCGACACTGCCTTTATCCGAACCGACCTATAGGCGGAAAAGATGCCGAATGATAATGAAGATTTCGCAAGGAAATCTTCGCGTTTGCTTGTTTGTTCTTTATTTGTTCTTATCGCTCTGTCATCCTTGGCGCATGAGTATCGAAAGCGACCAACCCCACATGCGCCGCAAAGGGCGCGCCAGTGTCAGCAATGCGACAGGCCGGTTCGATCTGCCGAGAATCGCGGTCGATGACGGCTGGGAGCAAGAGGCACCGCCGGAGGTGATTCCCACCGAAATCCGGCAGGAAACGGCGAAATCCATCATCAGCTACAACCGCTCGCCGGATCTTCCCTTCGATCGCTCTATCAATCCGTATCGGGGCTGCGAACATGGCTGTATCTATTGTTTTGCGCGGCCCACGCATGCCTATCTGGGCCTGTCACCGGGGCTGGATTTCGAAACCCAGCTGATCGCGCGGCCCAATGCCGCCGAGCTGCTGCGCAAAGAGCTCTGCGCGAAGCGATACAAGGTGGCGCCGATCGCCATCGGCACCAACACCGATCCCTACCAACCCTGTGAGCGGGATCTGGAGATCACCCGCAGCTGCCTGAAGGTGCTGCGGGATTTCCGGCACCCCGTGGCCATCGTCACCAAGGGAGCGCTGGTCGAGCGGGATATCGACATTCTGTCAGAAATGGCCGCGCTTGGGCTGGTACGGGTTGGCATTTCGGTCACGACGCTGGATCCGGACCTATCCCGCCGGATGGAGCCACGGGCGCCATCACCGGCCCGGCGGCTGGCCACGATCCGCCGCCTGTCGGAGGCGGGGATCCCGGTGCGGGTCATGACGTCGCCCATCGTGCCGGGATTAACCGATCACGAGATCGAGGCGCTGCTTGCTGCCGGGGCCGAGGCGGGCGCCGATGCTGCCAGCTGGATCATGCTGCGCCTGCCGCGCGAAGTGTCCGAACTCTGGCAGGAGTGGCTGTCCTTGCACGCGCCGGGCCGGGCGGCCAAGGTTATGGCCCGCCTGCGGGAGATGCATGGCGGGCGGGAATATGATCCGCGCTGGGGTGAGCGGATGCGGGGCACTGGTGAATATGCTGGAATGATCGGGCGCCGGTTTCGCGCCGCCTGCAAGCGTCTGGGCCTGACCGAGAGGTCTGAACCGCAGCGCTGCGATCTCTTTGCGCGCCCGGAGCAGGCCGGGGATCAGCTGGCGCTGTTTTGACCGGGCCGGTCTGGGCACTGGAATTTGGGAATGGGAGTGAGCTATGCGCGCCGTGCTGCGTCAGAAGATCCTGACGGTCTGCGACCGTAAAATTGCTCAGAAGGGGGCCGGTGTCGGCCTGTCCTTTTATGCCTTTTTCGCCAATCGCAATGATGATCCCGCTCTGCTGATGGAGGCGGCTACCTGGTGGATCGAGACGCACCAGCTGGATCATTTCGAAGAGGCAGTGAAGGTTCGAGCCATGGTGGCGGATGGGCTTTAGGCGCTTGCGGGGCACGGAACCCGCTGAACAGGGTTGCAGTCGGTGAAACGAAAAACGGCAGCCCGGGATTGGACTGCCGTTTCATAGAATAAGGAGAGGGAAGCTTAGCCGCGGCGGCGACCCCGGCGGGTGCGGCGCTCACCGGCAGCAGCGGCATCTTCACCGGTGCCATCGCTGGCCGAGGAGAAGGGGCCAAGCACTTCGACGATCTGCTCCAGTGTGGGGCGGTCACCGCGCGGGCGGCTGTCCAGCGCGGCGCGCATGTGGCGCAGATGCTCGGGCATGGTGCCACAGCAGCCGCCGATGATCTTGGCGCCGCAATCGCGCGCCATCACCGCGTATTCGCCCATCAGTTCGGGCGTGCCGTCATAATGGATGTGGCCATCGACGTATTTCGGAATGCCGGCGTTGCCTTTGGAGATGATCGGCCGCTCGGTGCCCTGCGCCGAAAAGCCGAGCACGGTGCGCAGGATGTCTGAGGCGCCGGTGCCGCAATTGGCGCCAAAGGCGAGCGGCGGATTGTCGAATTCCTCGACCAGCTGCGCCAGCGCTTCGGAGGTGACGCCCATCATGGTACGCCCGGCGGTGTCAAAGCTCATGGTGCCGCACCAGGGCATATCCGCGAGTTTGAACGCCTCGGCCGCGGCGCGGAATTCTTCAGGGGCGGAAATGGTTTCCAGCCAGAGCACGTCGACGCCGCCTTCTTTCAGGGCTTCGGCCTGTTCGTGGAACATTTCCACCGCCAGCGCGTGCGACAGTTCCCCGACCGGCTGCATGATTTCACCGGTGGGGCCGACCGAGCCCGCGACGGCGATCTTGCGCCCGGCCTTGTCGGCGACCTCGCGACCCAGTTCCGCAGCGGCGCGGTTCAGCTCGCGCACGCGGCCCTGGGCGTCGTGCAGTTTCAGGCGGGCAGCCGTGCCGCCAAAGCTGTTGGTCAGGAACAGATCACTGCCCGCATCGACCGAACCCTGATAAAGCGCCATGATCTTTTTCGGCTCGTCGGTGTTCCACAACTCGGGCGCATCGCCCGATTGCAGGCCCATGTTGAACAGGTTGGTGCCGGTGGCGCCGTCGGCCAGCAGCACGTCTTTGTCTTGCAGGAGCTGAATAAAGGTGTTGGTCATCGCTGATCGGTCCCGTCAAAGGGTTGGCACTGGGGCGCACTGGCGGGCCAGTGCGGAGTGGCCCCTCCTGTCACGGCGCGGCGCGCAGGGCAATTTCATTTTGCTCAAGTTCATTATGAGCCGGATAGCGGTCGAGGAGATCATTCTCTGCGTCCGAAGTCTGGCCTGCGTCATCGCTACTGGTCTGCAGGACTGGCTGCACGGGACCCGGGCGGTGCACAAGACGCAAAAGCTCAATCAGGGAGACAGCCATCTGCGGCCAGCTGGGCGACGCCAGATAGCGTGGCTCCCAGCGCGGCGCGAAACAGGATTTGAACCGGCGCAGTCCCGGATCGGTATGCTTGGCCCAGCGGTGGTCGGGCACTGCCGCCAGCGACAGGCGCGGCACGTTTTCCAGCGCGGCGGCAGCAATCGCGGTGCGCACCAGCGCGTGGCCTGTGCCATCCGGCGCGTCAGGCACGATGCGGATCAGGTCCAGGCACCACTCTCCGGGCGTGGCGTGCAGGCTGACAAATCCCTCAAGCCGCCCGTCCTTCCAGGCAAGGAACACGCGCTGCTCGGCCAGATATCCCGGTTCGAACCGGCCCATGGTGGTGCCGTGGGCGTGTCCGTGCGTGGACTGCCAGGCGGCGTCGATGGCGCCCATCTGGTCGATCGGCAGAGAGGCGGGGGCCTGCATGACCTTGAGGCCCGCCTTTTCCGCATGGCGGAGCTTGCGGCGCAGCTGCCGGTGGGAGGAGCCGCTATCGCTGAAGGTGGTGGGCCGGACCACGGCCTCTTGCGCGATGCGCAGGATCCTCCATCCGGCCTTGCGGGCCAGCGTCCCAGTGCGGGCGCCGCATTTGTAGAAACAGGCAGAGCCATTCCGCTGCCGGGCATAGGCGGCAAGCGGGGCAAAGACTTCGGGCGTTTGGCCCGACAGGGGATCAAAGAAAGCTACCGTGCATTGCGGGCTGTCAAGCACGGCAAGCTGATTGAGGCCCAGGGCCTGCACGTGGCCTCCGTTCTGCCGGATGATTGCCGTTTCGGCGCAGGCACGGCTTGCGGGCAGATCTGCGGGAGGGGTGCGACGGGCGCCCAACAGGTCAGCATCGGTCGGGGCGCTGGATTTCGCGCGGCCCATACCCGGCAGAAACAGCATGCCACAGGCCAGCGCAGCAGGCAGCACGTAGTAAACAAGACGAAAGGCGACGAGGGCGCCGAGGAGGGCGCCCGTATCCGCGCTTGGCAGCAGGGCGCAGACCGTCAGCTCCAGTGGACCGGCGCCACCGGGGGCGGAGGACAGGAGCGCAGCGCCAAGGGCGATCAGATAGACAGGCACCAACATTGACCAGGCAATCTGGACCGTATCCGGCAGCAGCATCCAAAGAGCAGTTCCCGCCGCCACCACATCGATCAGGGTCCAGCCCATCATCGCCGTCAGGGCAATCAGTGAAGGCCAGCGCAGTCTGAGCTTTCCGATCCTCAGGGCCGGAAACCAGAAGCTGGCCGCAACCGCACAGATGAAACCGGCCAGCAACAGCCCGCCAATCCAGCCAAACCCCTGTATTGGCGGGAAGAGCACGAGGGCAACCCCGGCGATAGCGGCCAGCGTGGCCATGAAGGTGAACCCGACAAGGGCAGTGATCTTGGCGGCCTGCAGCGCGGTAAGACCCGGCAGCAGGCGCCAGCGGGCATAGGTGCCGGTGATGAGCCCAAAGCCAGCTGTCTGTGAGAACGCGATGGCGGCCATTCCGGCGCGGCGGGCCGCGGCGCCATCAAGGCCGGTTTGCAGATGGCGGTGTGCCACGGAGTCATAGCGCCCCAAAGCCCAGAAACTGATTGCAGTGGCGATAGAGGCCCCCAGCCAGCCCCATGCGGGCAAGGCGGCTAGTGTGTGACCAAGTTCGGCAAGGGAGGGAAGGCCAAGTTTTGCCTCGAAGGCCCAGAGACACAGGACCGTCATGGCCACAGGCGCGGCCCACCGGAAACCGGCGCCAAAACCGTCCTTCAGGCTCGTCCAGCGGCGGCCGCGGCCTGCACCGGAAAGAGGGAGAGTGTGGATTGTCATCAGCATCCCTGCGTAATCGCCGCACCAGCGGTTCGCGCAGGAGAATACCAAAGAAGGCGTTCTTCTTCAGTTAATATCGATGATTTCAGTTAATGCCCCTCCCGACCAAGCTGGGCGGGAGATGCATGCCTCAGCTGATTTCGGACAGAATCTGTTCCTTGGCAAGGGCCAGCGTGTCGGTCATCTTCTCGCGGATGTCATCGGCGCTCACCCGGCCGGTCAGATCCTCCGCCAGCTTGCGGATAACGTCCTCGTGCCCGGGTTCCTGAAAATCGGCGGTAACCACCGTTTTGGCATAGGCCTCGGCTGCATCGCCGGACTTTCCCAGCATTTCGGCCGCCCAGAGACCGAGCAGCTTGTTGCAGCGGGCCTGCGCTTTGAACTGCATTTCCTCATCATGGGCAAATTTGGCCTCGAAAGCCTGCTCGCGACTGTCAAAAGTACTCATCATTTCCTCCTGTTCCGCACTATGGCATGAAATGACTATGCGCCTGCCCCGGGCGCACTGCAATAGCGCCAAGAGCGGCCTGCGGAACCAAATATCCCTTCACAGCAAGCCTGTGACCGCGCGCCGCGCTTGCGGCGCAATGTCGCTTGCACTAAGAGAGCGGCAAGAAACCGGGACGGATTCCCGCCCCTGACCCCCGAAAGGTTCCTCATGGCACGTCGCAAGAAGATCTACGAAGGCAAAGCCAAGACATTGTATGAAGGTCCCGAGCCCGGAACCATCGTGCAGTACTTCAAGGACGATGCCACCGCGTTCAACGCCGAAAAGCGGGACGTGATCGAGGGCAAGGGGGTTCTGAACAACCTCTTGAGCGAATTCTTCATGCAGGGGCTAGGCCAGATCGGCGTGCCGACGCATTTTCTGAAGCGGCTCAATATGCGCGAACAGCTGGTGCGCAGCTGCGAGATTATCCCGCTTGAGGTGATCGTGCGCAATTACGCGGCCGGCAGCATGTCCAAACGTCTGGGTATCGACGAGGGCACGCAATTGCCACGCCCCATCGTCGAGTATTGCTACAAGGACGACGCGCTGGGTGACCCGCTGGTTACAGAGGAACATATCGCCGCGTTCGGCTGGGCCAGCCAGCAGGACATGGACGATATCCTGAGCCTGGCGTTGCGGGTCAACGATTTCCTGTCCGGCGTGATGCTGGCTGTGGGCATTCGCCTCGTCGACTTCAAGATCGAGATCGGTCGGGTCTACGATGGTGATTTCCAGCGTCTGGTTGTCGCTGATGAGATCAGCCCGGACAGCTGCCGCCTGTGGGACATCGAAACCGGCCAGAAGCTGGACAAGGACGTGTTCCGCCGCGATCTGGGCAGCCTGACCGACGCCTATACCGAAGTGGCACGCCGTCTGGGCGTGATGCCGAACAACCCGCCCGCAGCGGGAAAGCCGACTCTGGTCAACTGACCGACCCGTCCCGCCTATCCGGGGCTGTGGTCCCGTGAAGATGGCAGGCAGGGCATAGATCTGACAACAACAAGCCCGTGGCGGGCTTTGTGACCGAAAGCTGAGGAAAGACGCGATGAAGGCACGGGTGCATGTGATGCTGAAGAACGGAGTTCTGGATCCCCAGGGCGAGGCGGTCCGCCACGCGCTTGGCGCCATGGGCTTTGACAAGGTCGAAGGCGTCCGTCAGGGCAAGGTCATCGATCTGGAACTGAGCGACGACGCCACCGAGGCGGATGTACGGGACATGTGCGAGAAGCTCCTCGCCAATACCGTGATCGAATCCTACGAGATCGAGCTGGCCTGACCGATGCGGGCGGCGCGGCTTATCGGCTTTCGCCAGCCGCTGGAGCTGGTAACCCTGCCGGATCCGTCGCCCGCGTCGCGCAAAGTGCTGACCCGCGCCATCTCTCTTTTAAAGGCCAGCGCGATCTGGCCGCGTTTGACCGCCCGGCGCCTTCGGGTTGGGGCGGTCATTACCGATTTCGCAAGCTAGGAAGGAACCCCTGATGCGTGCTGCCGTTGTCGTTTTCCCCGGATCCAACTGCGACAGGGATCTTGCCGTGGCCTTTGAACAGGCCGGATTTGATGTCTCCATGGTCTGGCACAAGGACAGCAAGCTGCCCGAAGGCATCGACATTGTCGGCGTGCCCGGCGGGTTCTCCTACGGCGATTACCTGCGCTGCGGCGCTATCGCGGCGCAATCGCCGATCTGCCAGGCGGTTGTGGAGCACGCTAACCGGGGCGGTTACGCGCTTGGTGTCTGCAACGGGTTCCAGATCCTGACCGAGACCGGCATCCTGCCCGGCGCCCTTCTGCGCAACGCGGGGCTGAAATACATCTGCCGCACGGTGGACCTGAAGGTCGAGACCAGCAACAGTGTCTTTACTGAAGGCTATTCGGCAGGGGACGTCATCGGCATCCCGATCGCCCACCACGATGGCAACTACTATGCAGACGCCGACACTGTCGCGGCGCTGAAGGATCAGGACCGGGTGGCCTTCTCCTATGTCGACAATCCCAACGGATCGGTTGCTGATATTGCCGGGATCCTGTCCGAGAACCGCCGGGTTCTGGGAATGATGCCGCACCCCGAACGCGCGGCGGACGAAGGTCATGGCGGCACCGACGGGACGGCAGTCTTCCGCGCATTGACCGGGATCGTTGCTACAGCGTGACTTGAGACAGGCGGGCAGCCGCAATAGGTTAAGCCTATGAGCACCCCGCCTGATCGCACAGAACTCCCCGTGGCCAAATCCGGGTCCGCCGCAAGATCGCGCACGATCTCCTGGCGGGCGCGGCTGGCCTTGGTCCTGTTCATGGCGGTGGCGGCAACGACGGTCTGGGTGACCAACCGAATGCTGACGCACCGGTTCACCGAAAGTACCCGCAACCGGGCCGAACTGCGCCTTGCGCTTTATTCCGGAAACCTGGTCAGTGAGCTGCGCCGCCATGCCATCGTGCCGCAGCTCTTGGCGCGTGACCAGGCGCTGATATCAGCGCTGCAAAGTCAGGATTTTTCGCTATCCACCCACCGACTGATTTCTTTTGTTGAAGAAATCGGCGCTGCCTCAATCATGTTGCTGGCCAGCGACGGGCGTACCGTGGCGGCGACCAATCGCAACCGCCTGGGCGAAACCCACCGTAACGCGCCCTATTTCGTCGATGCGGTTCGGGCCAAATCTACCGTGTTTTCCGTCATTGAACGCGAGGTAGGCGGCTATCGTTTTACCTATTCGCGGCGCATTGTTGACACCACCGGGACGCTCGGCGTGATCGTGATCGAGGTCGATCTACAGAAATTCGAACGGGCCTGGGCGGGGATTTCAGACGCGGTGATGGTCAGCGATAGCACCGGCCGTATCGTTCTGGCGACCGAAGCGCGCTGGCGCGGCAAGGAAGAGCGCGACGCACTGCGCCTGCAAACACCGGAGGGCGCCATTCAGCGCGCAATCCGGGCAACCGCGGATTGGACCGTCCTGCCGGCTGATGCCTACCTGCAGGGCGAGGCGGTGATGCGGCTGGAAACGCGGGTGCCGTTCCAGGGCTGGCGGCTAACCTCCTTCACCACCTATGCCTCGATCCGCGAGCGGGTGAACGCGGTTCTGGCGCTTGAAATCATGGGATTCGCGATTCTGCTGGCACTGGCCTTCTATGCGCTCAGCCGCAAGACGGCGCTGCGCATGGCGCTGTTCCAGCGCGAGTCGGCGGAGCTTCGCGTATTGAACGCACGGCTGCAGCGGGAAATCGCCGAACGGGAACGGGTGCAGGAAACCCTTGCCGTGGCCGAACAAAGCCTGGCGCAAAGCTCGAAACTCGCGGCGCTGGGGGAGATGTCAGCGGCGGTTAGTCACGAGCTCAATCAGCCGCTGGCGGCGATGAAAACCTATCTGGCCGGGGCGCGGCTGCTGCTCAACCGCAACCGCCCCGAAGAGGCACTTGCCTCCTTTGGGCGTATTGATGATCTGATTGAGCGCATGGGCGCCATTACCCGGCAGCTGAAATCTTACGCCCGCAAGGCAGGCGATGCCTTTGCGCCTGTAAACATGGGCGATGCGCTGGCGTCGTCCCTGTCGATGATGGAACCGCAGCTGCGTCAGCGTCAGGTCAAGATCACCCGAATGCTGCCCGATCAGCCGGTTTACGTTATGGGCGACCGGTTGCGGCTGGAGCAGGTGATGGTCAACCTCTTGCGCAATGCACTGGATGCCACCAAATCTGTAGAGGACCCCGAGGTGGAGATCCTGCTGGCCGCAGGCGAGACAGCAACCCTGTCGGTGCGCGACAATGGCAACGGGATCAAGGATTTCGACAATCTGTTCGAACCCTTCTACACCACCAAACAGCCCGGCGATGGGGTCGGACTGGGGCTTGCCATCTCCTCGGGGATCGTGAACGACCTCGGGGGGCGGCTGATTGCCCGCAACGGGCAAAACGGCGGCGCCGTGTTTGAAATACAGTTGCCGATCCTTGTGGACGGTATCGAAGCCGCTGAATAAGCGGCGTTAAAGATGGAGAGGCCGCGCATGGCACAGGCTATGAAAATCGCGATCGTTGATGATGAACAGGATATGCGCCAGTCGATCAGCCAGTGGCTGGCCCTGTCGGGCTATGACACTGAAACCTTTGCCAGCGCCGAGGACGCGCTGAAGGTTCTGGGCTCGGATTACCCGGGGATCGTGATCTCCGACATCAAGATGCCTGGCATGGACGGGATGCAGTTCCTGAAGAAACTGATGGGCAGCGATAGCGCCCTTCCGGTGATCATGATCACGGGTCATGGCGATGTGCCGATGGCGGTTGAGGCGATGCGCGTCGGGGCCTTCGATTTCCTCGAAAAACCCTTCAATCCGGACCGGATGTCGGAACTGGCAAAGCGGGCCACCAACTCCCGCCGCCTGACGCTCGATAACCGGGCGCTGCGCCGCGAATTGTCCGATGGCGGCCAGATCATGAAGAAACTGATCGGGATGAGCCCGGTGATGGAGCGCCTGCGCGAGGATATTCTGGATCTGGGCCAAGCCGACGGGCACGTGCTGATCGATGGCGAAACCGGCACCGGCAAGACGCTGGTGGCCCACGCCCTGCATGCCGTCGGCAGCCGGGCGGGCAAGAAATTCGTTCTGGTTTCCTGCGCGGCGCTGGAGGAAGAGGCCCTATCGAAGCGTCTGTTTGGTCCGATGCAACCCGAGGACAGCCTGCTGCCCGCCATTGAAGAGGCCCGCGGCGGCACATTGGTGTTAGAGGACGTGGAGGCGCTGAGCGAGGCGCTGCAGGCCAAACTCCTGAGCGTGATCAACGAACAGGGTATGCCGGGCGAAACCCGTATCATCGCCATCTCGAACCTACAGGAGGCGGGCAAGACCTGCGAGGACGCGCTGCGCCCGGATCTGTTCTACCGCCTTGCGGCATTGCGGATCACCGTGCCGCCCCTGCGCCAGCGCGGCGAGGATATCCTGACTCTGTTCACCCGCTTCAGCGAGCAATTCTCTGAAGAATACGGCTGCGAGGCACCGCAGGTCACCGCGCAGGAGGCAGCACAGCTGTTGCAGGCCCCCTGGCCGGGCAACGTGCGCCAGCTGATCAATGTGGCCGAACGAGCGGTTCTGCAATCCCGACGTGGATCGGGGACCATCGCATCGCTGCTGATGTCCGATCACGAGGAAATGCAGCCTGTGATGACCACCGAAGGTAAGCCCCTGAAGGAATACGTCGAAGCCTTTGAACGTATGTTGATCGACAACACCATGCGCCGCCACAAGGGCTCCATCGCCTCGGTGATGGAGGAGCTGTGCCTGCCGCGCCGGACTCTGAATGAGAAGATGGCCAAATACGGATTGCAGCGCTCAGAATACCTGAGCTGACAGCTGCAGGCTTGGACTGCAACCTGGCTGAGGCAGGTTTTGGCTTTGATCGACATTGATGCGGCGCCGGGATGCACCGGCGCCGTTTTCCATTCAGGTCGCTTTTTGCGGAAAAACACCGCAGTTTTCGGGGATTTGTTAACCAATACCGTCTAAGGAAGAATAGTTTACACTTTCAGCAATACCCGTGCCGAATGGCCATTGTCATTTCCCGGTTTCAGGCCTTATGCTGAAAATACAGGAAAAGGATGCCTCTTTCGCATCCAGCCTTATGAGATTCGCTGTCTCATGCTTTTGTCCGGAAAGAACCGAGAAAGCTGAGGCAGACCGATTTGCCCCTTGTGAAGGGGCAGCCTAGCACCTCTTCCGGTACGACCGGGAAGGAATAACATGGCAGGGTTCGGGATATCCCACCTGTCGGAGAAGAACCGCGATGACGCGCGCGAGAGCGAAGAGCATACAGGACAAAGGGCCGGACGCATGTTTCGGGACCCTGACCTGCGGCGCGCAGTCTGAAATCGCCCTGACAAGACACCACCCAAAACACGCGCAGCCCCCCGGAAGAGGAGGGGCTTTGTTTGCACTGGGCAGGTGCACCAAGGAAACATGGCCAAGAAGATGCTTATCGATGCCACCCACGCGGAAGAGACCCGCGTCGTGGTGGTTGATGGAAACAAGGTCGAGGAGTTCGACTTTGAATCCGAAAACAAACGCCAGCTTGCCGGCAATATCTATCTCGCAAAAGTAACACGGGTCGAACCTTCGCTTCAGGCGGCCTTTGTCGATTACGGTGGAAACCGCCACGGGTTCCTCGCGTTTTCGGAAATCCATCCGGACTATTACCAGATCCCCGTCGCCGATCGTGAGGCGCTGATGGAAGAAGAGCGCGCCTACGCCGAGGCGATGCGCGCCCGCGACGAGGAAGAAGAAAGCAAACCGTCCCGTGGCTCGCGCTCGCGCAGCCGCAAGTCTTCGCGCACCAAGGCTGCCAAGGCGAACGCCGGTGATGCGGTGGAGACCAAAGAGGTCACGCCGCAGGACAATGGTGATGATGCGTCCACCCAGGCCCGGGAAAAAGACAGCCCGAAAAAGGCTGAAATCGCGGGTATGGAAACCATTGATCTGGAGGCCGAAGACGGCGCTGCGGATGACAAGCTTGCCGAGGTCCCCGAGGGCACCTCGCCGATGGAGACCGTCGCGGAAACCCCGGTTGAAGAGCCGGATGGCGACGATCAGAACGGTGCAGAGGCTACCAGCACCGAAGAAGCGGCTGGCGATGACGCGGCCGCCAATGCTGAGACAGTCGAGGATGCCGGTGCGGACAACGGTGATGTAGCCGACAAGGCTGAGTCTGCCGAACAAGACGAATCTGACGACAAGGACGAGGACGACAAAGAAGACACCGCGAAGTCCGACGCGACCTCGAAAGATGAGACCATCGAATCCGTTGCTGACGAGGACGACAGCGAGGACATCCGTCCGCCGCGCAAACCGCGTCCGCGTCGCTACAAGATCCAGGAAGTCATCAAGGTACGCCAGGTTCTCCTGGTGCAGGTCGTCAAGGAAGAGCGCGGCAACAAAGGCGCGGCGCTGACCACCTATCTGTCGCTGGCGGGCCGTTACTGCGTACTGATGCCCAATACTGCCCGTGGCGGTGGCATCAGCCGTAAGATCACCAATGCCGCCGACCGCAAGAAGCTGAAGGATATCGCGACCGAACTCGACGTGCCGCAGGGCGCGGGCCTGATCGTGCGCACCGCTGGTGCCAAACGGACCAAGGCCGAGATCAAGCGCGACTATGAATATCTGCAACGCCTCTGGGAACAGATCCGCGAGCTGACGCTGAAATCCATCGCGCCCGCGAAGATCTATGAAGAGGGCGACCTGATCAAACGCTCGATCCGCGACCTCTATAACCGCGAGATCGACGAGGTTCTGGTTGAAGGCGAGCGCGGCTATCGCATCGCCAAGGACTTCATGAAGATGATCATGCCGTCCCACGCCAAGAACGTGAAAAACTACAACGAGACGCTGCCGTTGTTCGCGCGCTATCAGGTGGAAAGCTATCTGGCGGGCATGTTCAACCCGACGGTGCAGCTGAAATCCGGCGGTTACATCGTGATTGGTGTGACCGAGGCGCTGGTGGCGATCGACGTCAACTCCGGCCGGGCGACCAAGGAAGCCTCGATCGAGGAAACCGCGCTCAAGACCAACCTGGAGGCCGCCGAGGAGGTGGCGCGCCAGTTGCGTCTGCGTGATCTTGCGGGCCTCATCGTCATCGATTTCATCGACATGGACGAGCGCAAGAACAACGCCGCCGTCGAAAAGCGCATGAAGGACAAGCTGAAGACCGACCGCGCCCGCATTCAGGTGGGCCGCATTTCCGGCTTTGGTCTGATGGAAATGTCGCGTCAGCGTCTGCGCCCCGGCATGATCGAGGCGACAACGGCGCCGTGCCCGCATTGCCATGGCACCGGCCTTATCCGCTCGGACGACTCGCTCGCTCTGTCGATCCTGCGTCAGATCGAGGAAGAAGGCACCCGCCGCCGCTCGCGCGAGGTTCTGGTGAAATGCCCGGTGGCCATCGCCAATTATCTGATGAACCAGAAACGCGAACATATCGCGCAGATCGAAGCGCGCTACGGTCTCTCCGTGCGCATCGAGGGCCACCCGCATCTGGTCAGCCCGGATTTCGAGCTGGAGAAGTTCAAAACCGCATCGCGCACTGTTCCAGTGGCCGCGTCGCCCGTGGTCTCTGTTGATACTTCGATCATGGATCAGATCGATGCCGACGAAAGTGAGGCTGCGGAAGCAGAGGAGACAACCTCTGTCGACGAGGGCAACAAGACCCAGCCTGAGGCCGAAGGCGATGGTGAGAACAAACCCAAGCGCAAGCGTCGTCGTCGGCGGCGGCGCAAGTCCGGATCCTCGGATCAGGACAATGGCGAGAACAACGGCGATCAGTCCGAAGGTGATAAAGACCAGTCTGCTGGAGTTGCGGAGGGTGACAAGTCTACGGAAGACGGTTCGGCGCAGGACGCCAAGTCTGATCAGCCCGCTGACGCAGCCGAGGCCAAGGCGGAGGGCGCGGAAGAGGGTGCTGAGCAGGAAGAGAAGAAGCCTGCCAAACGCACCCGTCGCACCCGCACCAGCCAGAGCCGCAGCCGCAAAAAATCTTCCGATAAACCGGCAGAGGCTGCAGAGGCCGAGACCGCAGATGCGGTGACCGAAGAGAAACCCGCAGAGCCCGACCAAGCCGAAAGCCCCGCGTCGCAGCCAGAAGAAGCTGTTGCTGCCGAAGCACCTGCGGAAGCAGCTGCCGAAGCGGAAGCTGCACCCGATGCCGCTGAGGCTGCGCCTGCGGAAGAGCCCGAGGCGGTAGAACCCGCCGAGGCAACTGCTGCTGCTGAGCCGGAGGCCGCGCCTGAGGTGGAACCGGCGGCAGAAGAGGCAGCCGCCGAAACTGCACCTGCCGAGGCGGAGACCGCTGCGCCTGAAGAGGCCGAGAAACCCGCTGAGCCGGAAGCTACGGCCCCTGAGGCAGCAGAACCGGAAACCAAGGAGCCCGAGGTGGCTGTGGCAGCGGCAGAACCTGCGCCAGCGCCAGAACCGGAAGCCCCGCCCAAGCCCAAGCGCCGCGGCTGGTGGTCACTGGGAAGCTGAGACTGATATCGGGGCGGGCCACAGGGTCCGCCCCTTTTTCATTACTGAGGGGATCGCCATGGCAAAGACGCGGCCGCACAGCGACACAGAGCTACTGAACGCACTGCTGGAGTGTGAGGCGCGGGTTTGGCAGGCGCTGCAGACCGGCGACAGTGCAGCCGACGCCGCCTTGCTCAGTGCGGATTTTCTGGGGGTTTACCCGGACGGCTTTGCGGGCCGGGAGGATCACGTGGCGCAGATCAGCGCTGGTGCGTCGATTGACCGCTACGAGATCTCGGAGGCAAAGGTCAGGGCGCTGGGGCCGGATCACGGACTGCTGTCTTACCGCGCACTCTACAGCCGCTGCGGTAAGGAGGTGGAAGAGGTGATGTACGTCAGTTCCATCTGGCAGCGCACTGATGCAGGCTGGGTCAATACCTTCAGCCAGGACACTCCGGCGCTTGGTCCCGAGAGAGAGACAAACTGACCTGTTCAGGTGCGTGGACCTGGCTTTCGCCCCATGTAAATAGGGATCTCAGCCGCCTTTTCGGATGCGGTAGATCTGGTGACCGGTCCCGTCGCTTTGGCCAAGGAACTCATGCCCGGCCTCGGCGCAGAAATGCGGCACATCGATAATGGCCGCAGGATCATCGGCCAGCATGGTCAAAGTATCGCCCGGCGCCAGCGCCTTCAGCCGTTTGCGGGCCTTCAGAACGGGCAGGGGGCAAAGCAACCCGATGGCATCTAGAGTGGTGTTTTCGTCTGTCATATCCTGCAGATAAGGTGCCTCTCACAGCCTGTCCACAAGGATGTGACCGCAGGTACCAGTGACCTTTGGTCTGCACTGGATTAAGTGAGAGCTATGTTTGGAATTGAAATCATCGACGCAGGACTGATTCCTGCCATGTTCGTGGCGCTGACGGCTGGTCTTATCAGCTTTCTGTCGCCCTGTGTGTTGCCGATCGTGCCGCCCTATCTGGCCTATATGAGCGGCGTCACCATCGGAGAGATGCAAGGCACGGCAACCGCCCGGCGCAAGGTGATCGTCTCGGCACTGTTCTTTGTGCTGGGGCTGTCGACGGTGTTCCTGCTGCTGGGGTTCACCGCCTCGGCCTTTGGCGCCTTCGTCCTGCAAAATCAGGAGCTGTTCGCCAAGGTCTCCGGCGTTGTCGTGATCGTCTTTGGCCTGCACTTCCTGTCGGTCTTCCGCATTCCGATCCTCGACCGCGAAGCACGGATGGAAGCGGGTGAATCCGGTGGGTCCGCCATCGGGGCCTATGTGCTTGGTCTCGCCTTTGCCTTTGGCTGGACGCCCTGCATCGGCCCGCAGCTGGGCGCGATCCTGTCGCTGGCGGCCTCTGAGGCCTCGGTCAGCCGCGGAACGCTGTTGCTCGGCGTCTATGCGCTTGGACTGGGCGTTCCCTTCCTACTGGCGGCGATCTTCCTTAACCGCTCAATGGCACTGATGAACCGGATGAAGCGCCACATGGGGCTCATCGAAAAAGTGATGGGCGGCCTGCTACTGGTGGTTGGGATCATGCTGGTGACCGGTCTGTTCTCCACCTTCTCCTGGTGGCTGCTGGAAACATTCCCCGCGCTTGCAACACTTGGCTAAGAGCCGCCGCCGGGGTCTTACTCTTGCCCAGATCCGCCGCTAATCTCGAGTGAAATCGGATGAGGCCGGAATGGGCAGAACGGCAAGGCAGGACTGCGATCAATCCATCGGCGGTGCAACAGTGCGCCGCCGACAGGTTTTTTACATCCCCGGTTACGATCCCATCCACCCCCGCCGCTATCGCGAGCTTTACCGCAGCGAAAGCGCCGCCCAGGCGGCGATCTCCGGTTACCAGATCTCGCAGCGCCCCAAACAGGCTGACGGCCCCTATGGCTGGCACGTAGAGGCCGAGATCGACGGGACCGAGGTGACGGCCGATGTAGAGGTTCTGGTCTGGTCCGACATCGTGCGGGGCAGCATGGCGGCCTCCATCCCGGCGACCTATCTGCAACTGTCGCGGACCGCCTGGACCTATATTTCGACCGGCGCGCTTTTCCGCCTAATGCGTCTGCGCAAGGGGCCGGTGATTGCGGCGCTTTATCCGGTGGGCATGCTGCTGCTGCAATTGTTGTTGGCGCTGGCGTTGGGGGCTGTTGTCGGCGGTGCAATCGACTGGCTCGCACAATGGGCACTCAACTCCGTGGCCGGGCCTCAGACAGCGGCGGTCATCGGCGCGGTGGTATTCATTGCGGCGCTGATTTTAACTGCGATTGCACTGCTGCGCTGGTTCAAGGCGCGCGATGGCAAGCTCTTTGCCTATTACCTGATGCATGATTACGCCTATTCCGCATCCTCGCGCGGGGCCAACCCGCCCGAGCTGGAGGCCCGCATGGCGGAGTTCCGGCAGCTGATCCGCCGTGCCATCGAAGAGAATACAGTGGATGAGGTTTTGGTCGTTGGCCACTCATCCGGCGCCCATGTTGGTGTTTCGGTGCTTGCGGATCTGTTGCGCGAAGGGTTGCCCGCGGCGCGCCCGGCGTTGGGGTTTCTCAGCCTTGGTCAGGTGGTGCCGATGGTTTCCTTCCTGCCAAAGGCCGACCGGCTGCGCGGCGATCTGCGGTATCTGTCGGTCAGTCCGGAACTTTCCTGGGTAGATGTCAGCGCGCCTGGGGATGGCTGCGCCTTTGCCTTGTGCGATCCGGTCTGCGTCAGCGGCGTTGCACCAGATGAAAAACGCTGGCCACTGGTCGTTTCGGCAGCCTTTACACAAACGCTGAGCCCTGAGCGCTGGAAAGAGCTGCGTTGGCGGTTCTTCCGGCTGCATTTTCAGTATCTCTGCGCCTTTGACCGGCCCGGTGACTATGACTACTTTCAGATCACCGCAGGCCCCATCACGCTGGCAGAGCGTTACGAGGGGCGGTCGGCGTCGAAATCCCGGATCGAGGCGCCGACCTCGGGCTATACCTCGGTGTCATCGCCATGACGCCCCTGCCACCCAAACCACCCGCGCGCGCCGACAAAGTATCGCTCTGGCGCTATGTGAGGCTGTTTCGCAAGGACATCCTGTCGGCGCAGCCCGCGCGGCTTTACCGGGCCTGGATGGCGGAGTTTCGCACGCCCTTCTTCCGGTCCTTCCTGCTGAATCAGCCGGATCTGGTGAAAACCGTGCTGAAGGACCGCCCGGACGATTTCCCGAAATCGGACCGGATCAGCGAGGGGCTGAAGCCGCTGCTGGGTAATTCGGTGTTCCTGACCAACGGCGAAGTCTGGAAGCGCCAGCGCCGGATCATCGACCCGGCATTCGAAGGCGGGCGTCTGAAAGAGACCTTCCCGGCGATGCGTGCCGCTGCCGAAGCCGCTGCCGCGCGCCTCAAGGGGCAGGAGGGGGAGGTGGAGATCGAAGCAGTCACTTCGCATGTGGCGGCGGATGTAATTTTTCGCACGCTGTTTTCCATCCCCATCGAGCACGAGGTTGCCGCCGAGGTATTTTCCCGCTTCCGGGACTACCAGCGCAGCCAGCCAATCCTGAATCTCGCCGCCTTTGTACCGGTGCCGCGCTGGATGCCGCGTTTCTTTCGCAAGGGAACGCGGGAAAATGCTACGCGAATTCGCGCCCTGATTACCCAGTTGACGGATGAGCGCGCAGCCGAAATCGCTGCCGGAACCGCGCCGCAGGACCTTGCGACCAAGATCATGACCACTGCCGACCCGGAAACCGGGGCGCGCTTTTCGACCGAGGAAATGGTCGATCAGGTGGCAATCTTCTTTCTGGCCGGTCATGAAACCAGTGCTTCGGCGCTGGCCTGGACGCTTTATCTGATGGCGATTTATCCGGAGTGGCAGGAAAGGGTGGCCGAGGAAGCCGCCGCGCTTGAGGACGACAGTTTCGCCGCAGTATCCCGCCTGCGCATCAGCCGCGATGTGTTCCGAGAGGCGCTGCGGCTCTATCCGCCGGTGCCGATGATGGTACGCGAGGCGACTTGCCCCGAACACTTCCGCGACCGCGAAGTGCCGAAAGGGTCGCAACTGGTGCTCAGCCCCTGGCACCTGCATCGCCACGAACGGCTGTGGGACAACCCGGATGGCTTTGATCCGGAGCGCTGGCAAACCGAGAATGGCAAAAAGTGTCAACGCGAAGCCTATATGCCGTTCTCGGCTGGTCCTCGTGTCTGTACCGGTGCTGGCTTTGCCATGGTCGAAGGGCCGTTGATTCTGTCGATGCTGCTGCGCCATTTCCGGGTGGCGCCGGTGGTAGGCAAGGAGCCTGTGCCGGTTGCCCATCTGACGGTGCGGGCAAAGAATGGGATCTGGCTGCGGCTGGAGCGGCGGGATCAGTCCCCGGTCTGATGCGCCTGCAGGTGGCGCAGAACGTACAGGCGGATGGCCGAGGCCAGCCCGCATTCTGTTCCGCGTTCTTCATCAATGTCGGCAGCCAAGTCGTTGATTGCACGGCCTTCCTTGGCGGCTATGGCGCGGAAGGCAGTCCAGAATTCATCCTCCAGTGAGACCGAGGTGCGGTGCCCGCGCAGGGTCAGGGAGTGTTTCTTGGGACGGTTGCTCATTCTTCGGACTTGTGACCGTCAAGTTGGCGGTCGCTTTTGTCACGCCGACTGCGGTCAAGCTGCTTTTCGGCCTTGCTGCGGCCGAATTTCACAGCGTTGGCATCAGCGCGGGCCTTTTTGTCGGCCCGCGCTTTTTGTTTTCTGAACCGGTTCAGATTGACCGGTTCCGCCATCAGGCCTTGGGCCCGATCATGTCTTCGGGGCGCACCACGGCGTCAAAGGTCGCTTCATCCACAAAGCCGAGCGCGATGGCTTCTTCCTTGAGGGTGGTGCCGTTCTTATGCGCGGTCTTGGCGACCTTGGTGGCGTTGTCATAGCCGATGGTCGGCGCCAGTGCGGTGACCAGCATCAACGACTCTTTCATCAGCTTTTCGATGCGGGGCTCGTTCGCCTGAATGCCCATCAGCATCCGCTCGGTAAAGCTGTCCGCCGCATCACCCAGCAGTTGGATCGACTGCAACAGGTTGTAGGACATCATCGGGTTGTAGACGTTCAGTTCAAAATGGCCCTGGCTGCCAGCGAATTTGATCGCGGCGTCGTTGCCCATGACATGGGCGGCAACCTGTGTCAGCGCCTCAGCCTGTGTTGGGTTCACCTTGCCCGGCATGATCGAGGAACCAGGTTCGTTTTCCGGCAGGATCAGCTCACCCAGACCCGAACGCGGACCAGAGCCGAGGAAGCGGATGTCGTTTGCGATCTTGTAGCAGCTGCCTGCGATGGTCGCGAGGGCGCCGGACAGGAACACCATGGCGTCATGCGCGGCCAGTGCCTCGAACTTGTTCGGTGCTGTGACAAAAGGCAGGCCGGTGATCTCGGCCATGTTGGCCGCTACGGTCTCGCCCCAGCCGTTCTGGGTATTGAGCCCGGTGCCGACGGCGGTGCCGCCCTGTGCCAGCTCATAGATACCGGGCATCGCGGCCTCGACCCGTGCCAGACCCTGACGGATCTGATGCGCGTAGCCAGAGAACTCCTGGCCCAATGTTAGCGGGGTCGCGTCCTGGGTGTGGGTGCGGCCGATTTTGATGATGTCTTTGAACTCTTCGGACTTCTTTTCCAAACCTTCGGCCAGTTTGGTCAGGCCCGGCACCAGCACGTCGCGCACTGACATGGCGGTGGCGATATGCATCGCGGTGGGGAATGTGTCGTTCGAAGACTGGCCCATGTTGCAGTGATCGTTGGGGTGAACCGGATCCTTGGAGCCGATAACGCCGCCGAGGATTTCGATCGCGCGGTTGGCGATCACCTCGTTCGAGTTCATGTTCGACTGGGTGCCGGAGCCGGTCTGCCAGACAACCAGCGGGAAGTTGTCGTCGAACTTGCCTTCGATCACCTCACCGGCGGCCTGGATCACCGCATCGGCGATCTTGGCGTCCATTTTGCCAGAGGCCTTGTTGGCCATGGCGCAGGCTTTCTTGATCACGCCCAGCGCGCGCACGATGGCGACGGGCTGTTTTTCCCAGCCAATGGGGAAGTTCATGATCGAACGCTGCGTCTGTGCGCCCCAGTATTTGTCGGAAGGAACTTCCAGCGGACCAAAGCTGTCTGTTTCGGTGCGGGTATCGGACATCTTGTCTCTCTCCGTCTCGTATGCCATTGCATGCCGTTTAGCCGACGCCCGGGTCAGGCGCAATCGGCCAGTTGCGCGCATCATAGGGAAACGCGCGCGCGGGTATAGGGACAAATGGGCGCGCCGGATTGCCTGCGCCCTGAAATAAGCTAAAGTCACCGGAAGATACTTTCGCACATCTGTAGACAAGGAACGCCAGTGCCCGATTACTCTGCCCCCTCCAGTCCATCAGCCGTTGCCCGCGTCAGGGCGTTTCCGGCCGTACGTGACGGTGTGGCATGGCTCCGCTGGGTCATGCTTCAGGCTGCGATGTTTTGTGCCGCAGTTCTGCTGCTTGCGCAGGCGGCTATTGCGGATATCGCGCCGTTTGTCGGGGCCTACACCGGGTCGGTGATCGTCACCCATGCCAACGGCGAGAGCGAGCTGCGGGACATGAGCGTGACGATTGCTGAGGCCAAGAAGGGATTTACCGTCAAATGGAGCACCGTCACCATCAAAGGGGGCGGCAACCGCAAGGCAAAAACCTATGAGATCAGTTTCGTGGACAGCGATCGGTCGGGCATTTTTGCCGCTGCGATGGAGCAGAACGTCTTTGGCCATGCCGTCCAGATGGATCCGATGAAAGGCGATCCCTACGTGTGGAGCCGGATTGCCGGAGATACCTTTACGGTGTTTTCAATGTTCATCGCGCCGAACGGCGATTACGAGATGCAGCAATACGACCGCACCCTGGTCAAAGGGGGGCTGGACCTGAAGTATGTGGTCCATCGCAATGGTGAGCCGACCCGGATGGTTTCGACCTTTCTGAAACGTCAGGACTAACGCCGCGCCGACTGCTGATCGTTTAAACGGACAAAGGCCTTATTTGGGGTGTCTGAAAAAAACGCCACCCGCGACGCGCAAAAGGTTTAGCCGTATTTCGCGATCTGGGTTTTTGGTGATCCGGCGGGCCGCGACCGGCGGTTACTTGCGGAAACTGTCCAGCGATACCACCTCGGCGTCGGTTTTCTCCGCCGTCTCGTCCGTGGTCGTATCTTCCTCGGGCGCGGTGGTGTCTTCGGGCTGTTCGTCCTCGACGTCGTCCTCGGCGGTTTCGAACCGCAGGCCGAATTCGACGGAGGGGTCCACGAAGGTTTTGATCGCGTCGTAAGGAATATAGAGCGGCTCTGGCGTTTCACCGAAATTGAGCGTTACGGCAAAGCCATCCTGATCGACGGCAAGATTGTCATACCAGTGCTGCATCACCACGGTCATTTCTTCCGGGTAGCGTTCGCGCAGCCAGTCGGCAAGCTGGGCATCGGGATGACGGGTGTCAAAGGTGATGAAGAAGTGATGATTGCCGGGCAGACCGTTGTCCGCCACATCCTGCAGGACGGTGCGGATCAGGCCGCGCATGGCGGAATGCATCAGGTTACCGTAGTCGATTTCTCGGGACACGCTGAGACCCCTTTTTCTTTTCCCCAGCATAGGGGATTCTCCGGGAAACGAAATAGTTACCGGGACCGATTTGTCAAAAAAACAGCGGAACGAAGGGGGCGTTTTCCGCTCTGGCACAGGGATTACGGGAGCAGCAGATCGGGTGCAGCCGCAACTGCGAGCCCCGCCACAACCATAAGCGCCAGAAGCCAGAGCAGCCGCCCGCGCAGCGCGATGGTCGCGCCCGCTGCCACTGCTGTGAGAAACAGCGCCTCGGCGTCAAGGCTGCTCCAGTCGGGCACCACAAAGGACAGCGGCCCGACCTGTGTCTGCGGCAGGTCGCGGAACAGGACGTGCAGCAGGAACCAGACCGACAGGTTGAGGATGACACCGGTAACCGCAGCGGTGATCGCCTTTAGCGCGCTGCCAAGGCGGGGATGCCGCGAGAGGCGCTCCACATAGGGGGCGGCGGTAAAGATCCACAGGAAGCAGGGCACGAAGGTCGCCCAGAGGGCCACCGCCCCGGCAGCCAGGAACACGGGCATCCCGCCGGTCGTCAGCCCGGCCAGCATTGCGATGAACTGGGTGACCAGGATCAGCGGTCCGGGGGTGGTTTCTGCAAGACCCAGCGCGTCGATCATCTGCCCGGCGGTGACCCAGCCATGCTGCTCGACCACGGTCTGGCTCATATAGGCGAGCACCGCATAGGCGCCGCCAAAGGTTACCACGGCGAGTTTGGCAAAGAACCAGCCAATGTCTGCCAGAAAGCCGAAGCCGGAAAAATGCAGCAGTGCCAGCGGCGTCAGCCAGAGAATGCTCCAGAAGGCAGCGACCCGCAGCGGCGATTGTGACCCGTGTCCCTTTGTGACTTCTGCCGGTGCCGCTGCCGGTGCCTGGCCTTTCACAAGACCAAACAGACCTGCGCCCAGGACGACAACGGGAAAGGGCAGGCCAAGGAAAAACAATCCGACAAAGCCAAGTCCGGCGAGGGCCCAGTCGGAGCCTTTGCTGAGGGCCTTCTTACTGAGCCGCCACAGGGCTTGCAGAACCACGATGATGACCGCTGCCTTGATCCCGGCAAAGGCGGCCTGAACCCCCGGCACGGTGCCAAAGGCAGCGTAAAGCCAGACCAATGCGGCGATAACTGCGGCGCCGGGCAGCACAAAGAGCAATCCGGCCAGAATCCCCCCAAAGGTGCCGCGCAGGCGCCAGCCGGTATAGGTGCACAGCTGCATCGCTTCGGGGCCGGGCAGCAGCATGCAGAAGGAGAGACCGCGCAGGAATTCATCTTCGCTCAGCCAGGGGCGCTGCTCCACCAGTTCGCGATGCATCAGTGCGATCTGGGCGGCCGGGCCGCCAAAGCTCAGCAGGCCGATACGAAGGAAAACGCGGAACAGATCGCGAAAATCCGGGCGGTCGGGCGTGAAGCTGGCAGACAAGTCGATCTCCGCGGCTGATCGGGGCAGGGTCTTGCATGCCTATAGGGCAGCCGCGCCCGCGGAGACAGAAAAAACTAGCTTAGTCTGTGGAGGGATTACTGAGCCCAGATCAATTGTTCGCCTGTGAGGCAGATCGGGAGGGAATCCTCGGGCAACTGGCCAAGCTGCTCGAACATCTTCATGTAGTCTATGGTTGCAATAAGTTCTGTCACTATTGCTTCTTTGACCCGGGCGATGATCTGCCCGGTAAAGCGAACGTCATCCCCAGTTGCGGCGGATTGCGCCTGCACGATCAACTTTACTGCAACCCACTCCCCCTGCTCGACAGGATAGGCGTATTCGAAGTGAATATTCTTTAGCAGGTCATTCAACGCGGTGACCACTTCGCCATAGTTCTGTGGCGCAGCCAGCTCTGATATCGCTCCCTGCATCGTGGTGCCAGAATTGGAGAGGGCATTTATGGCGGCCGTATCCGCCTCTTCCCAAAGCTCGTGAAACCATTGCTTTACAGTCTCAAGAACGCTGCCTGTCTGATGAGTCATTCGTTGGGGTCTCGGTTGGTCAGAGTTGAAGTGTCAATCCGGTACTTGTTACCAACAGTGAAGTCGAGAGGGCTTGTGGCTGCGAATCAACCACTTTTACGTGTGTATGTTTTCTAGTGAGAAAGAGTAGGGTTGAGCTTGTTTGCGAGGCTGGCGGTCTAATGCGCCGTGGCGAGGCTGTGGGGTGTCTGTCTGACCCAGTCGAGCCGCTGCCCGGTCATACAGATCGGGATCGTGTCGGGCGGCAACAGGTCCATTTGCTCCAGCAGGCAGATATAATCGACGTGATTATAGGCTTCGGCGATTCTGCCGTTTTCGAACCGGGCCATGACCTGCCCTGAAACCTCAAGCGGGGCGCCCGTGTCGGTTCTTGAGGTGCGCACGACGAGAAAGGCTGAAACCCAGTCGCCTTCGGCGATCACCTTGGGC
Organism: Phaeobacter sp. CC-HEC084; assembly: GCF_059429255.1. Lineage (NCBI taxonomy): Bacteria > Pseudomonadati > Pseudomonadota > Alphaproteobacteria > Rhodobacterales > Roseobacteraceae > Phaeobacter > Phaeobacter sp. CC-HEC084. The sequence goes on along the minus strand of NZ_JCAIJQ010000002.1, from coordinate 1,595,466 downwards.
AGGTCCACTTCAAACCGCCCGACCTGGGCCTGAAAGGTCATGATAAGGTCTCGGAAATCATCGATTCCCATCTGCATTTCAGGAACGATTCCCTTGGCGATGGTGTCCGGTGCAATGAAATCTGTGATCGCGTCCAGGTTTCCTTTTTCCCAGACCTCGGTATACCAGTTTCGCAAGCGTTGAGCGTTGGTCATCACAGTTCTCCGTCTTGCGCATAGGATGCGCCCAGAGTCTGAATAAAACCTATACGGGTGCCTGTGATCGTTGAGAAAGCTGGGGAAAAGTGCAGGTTTCTGTTGCCAGGTACCTGCGAACCCCGCCTAACGCGGCTAGGCGCTAGGACTTAAAGTCGGTTCGACTCGAACTGCTTACGCAGCCAGAGCAACCGGAGCACGATTGTCGTTTGCAATTGTACTAGTTTCGCCGATAACGGTGGCAGACAGCCGAGACAAAGCTAACCCCTTTAGACGTTCGTCGATCCTGTTTCGGCCCCATGATCCCCAAACGAAGGATATATGGTGGAGCCGCCGGGTACCGCCCCCGGGTCCGATCCGCTTATTACGAGCGCGTTTATGTCCATAGTTCCACGAGGGAACAGTGAGAACATAGGTGCTGACCGGGCGGAGTTAAAGGGGCAAATCGGATAGACAGTGCGAATTTTCTGGGCCGAATTACCTGCGATCAGGCGTCAGGTAGAGACCGCCGCAGCACGTGCGGCAAAGACATCCGAGGCCAGCTTGCGCGTTTCCTTTTCCAGATCACTGAGGCCTTCGCTGGCAGCGGTGCCGTCACCGGATTCGATGGCATCCGCGATGCGTCCGTGCAAATCCACGATACGTGCACGGTCCCTTGCGGTGAAAGTGATCATGTTCATCAGCGGCTGCATCGCCTCGACTGCGCCAGCCAGCTGATAGGACAGGACCGGATTGCCCGCGCCATCGACGAGCGCCCGGTGAAAGGCAACATCCGAGGCGCAGAAGGCTTCATCGGTCAGGCCGGGCTGGGACTGGCGGAACATCTCGGTCCGCATCGTGGCCAGTTGATCGGCTGTGCGCCGCTGGGCCGACAAGGGCGCGCAGGCGCGCTCCAGCGCATAACGCGCTTCGCAGGCTGTGTCGAAACTGACCGCATTCATCGACAGCAGCAGGGTCGAGGTGGTCACCTGCTGGGGGTAGGCATCCTCAAAACTCAATCGGTTGACGAAGGCGCCACCGGTGGCGCCGCGCTGGGTGCGGATCAGCGATTGCGCCGCAAGACGCTTCAGCGCCTCGCGCACGGTGGGGCGGGACACTTGAAAATGGTCGGCCAGTTCGGCCTCGGAAGGAAGCCGTTCATCGACGATCAGCTGGCCGCCGATAATGGCGTCCTTGATCGCCTGCGCGATTTGCACGGAGAGGTCGTCGGAACTGGAAGGGTCGATTTTCATGGATACTGTCCTGTCGATATCCGGCGTCATTACCATATCGTGAGGGGCTGTAAAAATCATTTGTCAGACATTTAAAAGTCTGACATTTGGGGAGCAAGCGTTGAGTCGCGGTTTCTGACCCTTGGGTGAAGCGTAAAAACCCTGTTCCGGTGAGGATGAGGAGGACCGCAGGCTACTGGGCAACACGCCTTGCCAGGGAGGATTTGCAATGGCACTGATTTCACCGTCGCGTCGGCTGCGGCGCACCCCGTTTTCCCAAGGTGTGGAAGAGGCCGGAGTGCGCGCCTACACCGTTTACAACCACATGCTGCTGCCCACGGTTTTCGAAAGCGTCGAGGCGGATTACCATCATCTGAAAAACCATGTTCAGGTCTGGGATGTGGCCTGTGAGCGCCAGGTTGAACTGCGCGGACCTGATGCCGGGCGCCTGATGCAGATGCTGACCCCGCGTGATCTGCGCGGGATGACGGCAGGCCAGTGTTTCTACGTGCCCATCGTCGATGAAACCGGCGGCATGCTGAACGATCCCGTGGCAGTGAAGCTGGCCGAGGACCGCTGGTGGATCTCCATCGCGGACAGCGACCTTCTTTACTGGGTCAAGGGGATCGCCAATGGCTGGCGTCTGGATGTCCTGGTGGATGAACCAGATGTCTCACCGCTGGCCGTGCAGGGGCCCAAGGCCGAGGAGCTGATGGTGCGCGTCTTTGGCGAAAGCATCCGCAATATCCGCTTCTTCCGCTTCGGGGTCTATCAGTTTCAGGGTCATGATCTGGTCATTGCGCGCTCGGGGTACTCCAAACAGGGCGGGTTCGAGATCTACGTGGAAGGCAGCGAATTTGGCATGCCGCTGTGGCGCAAGCTGTTCGAGGCGGGTGAGGATCTTGAGGTCCGCGCGGGCTGTCCGAACCTGATCGAACGGATCGAGGGCGGCTTGCTCAGCTACGGTAACGACATGACCGATGACAACACGCCGCATGAATGTGGTCTGGGCCGGTTCTGCAATACCCATACGGCGATTGGTTGTATCGGCCGGGATGCGTTGTTGCGGGTCGCCAAGGAAGGGCCGGTACAGCAGATCCGCCCGATTGCCATCGACGGGGATGCCGTGCCACCCTGTGATCAGTTCTGGTCGGTGTTTGCAGGCGGTCGTCCGGCGGGGCGAATTTCCTCGGCGGCCTGGTCGCCCGATTTCCGCACCAATGTGGCAATCGGCATGATCCGCATGACTCATTGGGATGCGGGCTCAAGACTTGAGGTGGAAACACCCGACGGTATGCGCACGGCCACCGTGCGCGAGAAATTCTGGATGTGAAACGAGGGGAAGCATGATGTTCAACGCATTGGTCGTGAATAAGGACGAAGACACCGGAAAGACATCTGCGGCGGTCGAAGAGATCAGCCTTGATGACCTGCCGGAGGCCGAGGTGACGGTGGCGGTGGACTATTCCACCGTGAACTACAAGGACGGGCTCTGCATCGGCCCTGGTGGCGGTCTGGTCCGCAAATACCCGCATATTCCCGGCATCGACTTTGCCGGTACGGTCGAGGCGTCTTCGGATGCGCGTTACAAGGCGGGGGACAAGGTGGTCCTGACCGGCTGGCGCGTGGGAGAGGCCCATTGGGGCGGTTACTCCCAAAAGGCCCGCGTGCGCGCCGATTGGCTGGTACCGCTGCCCGACGGGCTGACAACCCGTCAGGCCATGGCAGTGGGAACCGCCGGGTTCACCGCCATGCTGGCTGTCATGGCGCTGGAGGATCACGGGCTGCAAAAGGACCACGGTCCGGTTCTGGTGACAGGCGCCGCCGGTGGGGTTGGCTCAGTTGCAACCGCGATTCTGGCTAATCTCGGCTATGAGGTCGCGGCCGTGACCGGCCGTCCAGAGACCGCGGATTACCTGCGCAGCCTTGGCGCGACACAGATCGTGGCCCGTGAAGAAATCAATGAGACGGTCAAACGCCCGCTGGAAAGCGAAACCTGGGCAGGCTGCGTTGATGCGGTTGGCGGGGCGATGCTGGCACGGGTGCTGGGGCAGATGAAATACGGTGCCTCCGTTGCGGCGGTGGGGCTGGCTGGTGGTGCGAACCTGCCCGCAACTGTGGTGCCCTTCCTTTTGCGCGGGGTGAACCTGCTGGGTATCGATTCCGTGATGCAGCCCTATGACAACCGCCTGCGCGCCTGGAAACGGATCGCGACCGATCTGCCGATGGACAAGCTGGAAGCGATGATCCAGCCCGCAACTCTGCAGGAACTGCCGCAACTGGGCGCAGACATCCTCAAAGGGCAGGTCAAAGGCCGCGTCGTGGTGGATGTGAACGGGTAACGGAAACACCGTTTTTCTGAGACGAAGGGAGCGCGCAGGGCTGATACTGCGCGCTCTTTCTTTTGGCGACGCATCTGGCGCCTCACGCTGCAGGACGGTTCCACCGCGTACCGGCGCTTGACCTTGCACGGCAAGATCTGCATCCCTTTTGCGAACACAAAAGCAGGGGAATGACAGATGGCGCTGGATATTGATTTTGTACGCGGGCAATTCCCGGCCTTTGCCGAACCCACGCTGCAAGGGCAGGCTTTCTTTGAGAACGCAGGCGGCTCCTATACCTGCAAGCCGGTGATTGATCGTCTGACCCGCTATTACACCCAGCGCAAGGTGCAGCCCTATGCGCCTTACGAGGCCTCGACCCTGGCCGGGGCAGAGATGGATGAGGCCCGGCAACGGCTTGCAGCAATCCTGGGGGTGGATACCGATGAGGTCAGCTTTGGCCCCTCGACCACGCAGAACACCTATGTTCTGGCGCAGGCGTTCCGGCAGTTCCTCTCCCCGGGGGAGGCGATCATCGTCACCAATCAGGATCATGAGGCCAATACCGGCCCCTGGCGGCGGCTGGCCGAAGAGGGCATTGAGGTTCGTGAATGGAAGATCGACCCTGCCACTGGTCATCTGGATCCGGCGGATCTGGAGACGCTGCTGGATGAAAACGTGCGCCTTGTTTGCTTTCCCCATTGCTCGAACGTGGTGGGAGAGATCAACCGGGTGACCGAGATCACCGCGCTTTGCCATGCAGCGGGGGCCTTTGTCTGCGTCGACGGGGTGTCCTACGCGCCGCATGGGCTGCCCAACGTCGGGGAGCTGGGACCGGACATTTACCTGTTCTCGGCTTATAAGACCTATGGTCCGCATCAGGGGATCATGGTCATCCGCCGTGCGCTGGGCGAAATCCTTCCGAACCAGGCGCATTATTTCAACGGCGACGTTCTCTACAAGCGCTTCACCCCTGCGGGACCCGATCACGCACAGGTCGCGGCCAGCGCCGGTATGGCGGATTATATCGACGCCCTGTGCGATCATCACGGCGGCCCTACCGAAGACGCGGCAGCGCGCGCCGGGTTCGTGCACGATCTGATGCGTGACCACGAGGTCAAACTGCTGCAACCGCTGTTGGATGCGCTGAAGGACCGCAACGATCTGCGCCTCATCGGGCCAAGCGACGCCGCCGTGCGCGCGCCGACCGTGGCTGTTGCCGTCAACCGGTCTGGCGCTGGGCTGGCAGAGGAACTGGCCGGGCATGGTATCATGGCGGGCGGCGGGGATTTCTACGCGGTGCGCGCGCTCTCGGCGATGGGGGTGGACCCGGAACAGGGCGTCCTTCGGATGAGTTTTACCCATTACACCAACGAAAATGAGGTGACGCAGCTGATCGAGGCCCTAGATCGCGTGCTGTAACGAGAATGGCAGCACAGGACTTTCAGACATATGACCAGCAATGCCCCGGTGATCTGGTGGATCCGGCGCGATCTGCGCCTTGCGGATAACCCGGCCCTGACGGAGGCGGCGCGCAGCGGCGCGCCTGTCATCCCGCTTTATATTCTGGATGCGCAGGACAAGGCGCTGGGCGCGGCTCCGAAATTCCGTCTTGGCCTTGGGCTGGAGAAACTCGCCGAAACACTGTCCGCGCGCGGCAGTCGGCTGATTTTCCGTCGCGGCGATGCGCAAGAGGTTCTGCGGCAGGTGATTGATGAGACCGGGGCAGGGAGCGTCGTCTGGTCGCGGCTTTATGATCCCGAGGCCATCGCGCGGGATACAGCGATCAAGGAAGATCTGAAGGCCTCCGGGATCGCTGTACAATCCCAAGGCGGGCGGCTGCTGTTTGAACCCTGGACGGTCGAGACCAAGGCAGGGGGCATGTTCAAGGTCTACACCCCGTTCTGGAAAGCCGTTCGCGATCGCCAGCCCGCCGATTTGCTGCCCGAGCCGGGCAAGCTGTCCGCGCCGGAGAGCTGGCCGGACAGCGATGCGGTGGCGGATTGGCAGATGGGCGCGGCGATGCGGCGCGGCGCCGATATCGTGCGGGCGCACTGCAATGTTGGCGAACAAGCGGCGCTGGACCGTCTGGACGGGTTTCTTGAAGCGGCTGTCGCTCGCTACAAGGACCGCCGCGATTACCCGGCCGAGGATGCAACCTCGAACCTGTCGGAAAACCTCGCATGGGGTGAGATCAGCCCGCACCGGATGTGGCATCTGGGCCAGCGCGCGATGGCAGGCAGCGGGAAAGGCGCGGAACATTTCCTGAAAGAGGTGGTCTGGCGCGAGTTTGCCTACCACCTGATGTATCACAGCCCGCAGATCCTGACGGAAAACTGGCGGCCAGAATGGGACGGTTTTGGCTGGTCCAGCGAGATCACCCCGGATGTGGAAGCCTGGCAGCGGGGGCAGACCGGGTATGACTTTGTCGATGCCGCGATGCGGGAGATGTATGTCACCGGCAGGATGCACAACAGATCGCGCATGATCGTGGCAAGTTTCCTGACCAAACATCTGATGGTGCATTGGAAGGTCGGGATGGACTGGTTTGCGGATTGTCTGGTGGACTGGGATCCGGCCGCCAATGCGATGGGCTGGCAATGGACCGCGGGCTCTGGCCCGGATGCGGCGCCGTTCTTCCGCATCTACAATCCGGAAGGCCAGATCGACAAGTTCGATGCAGATCGCCGTTATATCCGCCGATGGATGGCCGAAGGTCAGCGCACGCCGCCGCAAAGCGCCACCAGCTTTTTTGATGCGGCGCCGCTCAGCTGGGGCCTGTCCCCGGACCAGATGCGCGCCCGGCCCCTGATCGATCTGAAAGCGGGGCGGGAGCGGGCTTTGGAGGCCTATGGGCAGCACCGTAGCGCCGGACAGAAAGCAGGCTGAGTGACGCCGGGCAGGGTAGCTTTGTTGCCCAGTTGCGCATGGTGGCAGAACTTGTTCCCGGCACCCTTGTCTGCGAGGCGGGAACCGGCGAAATTGCTGGTCAATGCAGGATGCGGTGGCCGTTTGGGGGCGACCGCCACAACAGGAACGGAACCCGCCGGGATGCCAAACGGAGCACGACTGATCGCAGCCCTGTCGATGGCGCTGCTTGCCTTTGTTGTTTCGGGCATGATCATGCCCCTGATGCCCGAGGGTACCGATTTTGGCTATTTCACCTATGTGAACATGGCCATCGGGGTTGTCTGTGGCTGGATCCTGATGGGGCGGCGGGCTGGTCATGGTCTGGTGCCCGCCATCAACAACGGGATCACCGGCATGGCGGTGATGGTGTTCTGGGGGCTGTTCGTGCAGGGCGTCTGGGAGATGTTCCGGCTGGCCATGCGGCACCGGTTTGACGGGCCGTTCGAGGCGCTGACTGCGATCTTCACCATTTCGCTGGACTATTTCTTCGTTATGGCGGTGCCGCATGTCCTGCTGGCGCTGGTGATCGGCGGGGTTCTGGCGGGCCTCGCCACCGAGAACGCTCACAACCGCTGGCGCTGACTGTCAATTTTCACTTCATAATGGGGGAGCCTTGTGGCTGATCTCTTTTTATACGGCACGCTGCGCTATGTGCCGCTGCTGGAATGCGTTCTGGGACGCAGCGCCGAAAGTCTTGATGCGCGGCAGGCGCAGCTTGCAGATCATGAAGTGCGGCAGGTCAGGGGCCAGCCCTTTCCCGCCATCGAAGCCTGCGAAGGCGCCTCTGCGCCGGGGCTGCTGCTGCGCGGTGTGACGCAGCAGGATCTCGACGCGCTCAATTTCTATGAAGGCGGTTTCGATTATGCGCTGAAACAGGTGGAGGTGCGCCTGGAGGGGGGAGAGCCTGCGCATGCAGAGGTATATTTCCCCGCGCCCGGTATGTGGGATACCACTGAGCTTTGGGATCTGGAGGGCTGGATTGCAGACTGGGGCGCGCTGTCACTGCGCGCTGCCGAGGAGGTCATGGACCTGCGCGGTTGCAAATCGGCTGAGGAGATCGCCCGGATCTTCCCCTCGATCCGCCGCCGCGCCGCGTCCTGGTTGGCGGCGCAGGCCCGGCCAGAGGATCCGGCCCACGATCTGGCGCGGGATGTGCGGGTGCACGGCCACAAACGTGCCTATGTGAATTTTTTCGCCATGGAAGAGATGGATCTGCAGTTCCGCCGCTACGATGGCAGCTTCAGCCCGGTGGTGAACCGGGGCGTGGCGCTGGTTGGACGGGCGGCGGTGGTTCTGCCCTATGATCCGGTCCGCGATCAGGTGCTGCTGATCGAGCAGTTCCGCGCCGCGACCTATATTGCCGGGGAAAAACGCCCCTGGATGTGGGAGCCGGTGGCGGGTCTGATCGATCCCGGTGAGACGCCGGAAGAAACCGCCCGGCGCGAAGCACAGGAAGAGGCGGGCGTAGCCGTCACCCAGCTGGAGCGTGTGGCCGAGGTCTATCCATCAAGCGGCGCTTCAGGTGAATTCATTCACATTTTTGTGGGGCTTGCCGATCTTGATGCGGTCGAAGGGGGCGGCGGGCTGGCCAGTGAACACGAGGACATCCGCAGTAAAGTCATTTCGTTCTCTGAATTTATCGATGCGGTGGACAGGAATACCTATCAGGACATGCCTTTGGTAACGGCAGCGCTTTGGCTGGCCCGGCACCGGGACAGGCTTCGCGCGCACATCGGTTGAGCGGGGCACAGTTGTGGCTTCGCGCCTTGTGATCGGAGGGGCGGTTGGCTAAGTCTGTAGGGAAAGATCGAAAGGGATACTATGCGCATTGCACGTGATCTGGCCGATGCGATCGGCCATACGCCACTGATACGGCTGAACCGCGTCAGCGACGAAACCGGCTGTGAAATTCTGGGCAAGGCGGAGTTCATGAACCCCGGCCAGTCGGTCAAGGACCGTGCGGCGCTCTATATTATCCGCGACGCCATCGCACGCGGCGAGCTGAAGCCGGGCGGCACCATTGTTGAAGGCACCGCGGGCAACACCGGGATCGGTCTGGCGCTGGTGGGGGCCTCGATGGGGTTCAAGACCGTCATCGTGATTCCCGAAACCCAGTCCGAAGAGAAAAAGGACATGCTGCGACTTGCCGGTGCGCAACTGGTGCAGGTTCCGGCGGCGCCCTATCGCAACCCGAACAACTTCGTGCGCTATTCCGAGCGCCTGGCCAAGGAACTGGCCAAGACCGAACCCAATGGTGCGATCTGGGCCAATCAGTTCGACAATGTTGCCAACCGTCAGGCCCATGTGGAGACCACCGGCCCCGAGATCTGGCAGCAGACCGACGGCAAGGTCGATGGTTTCATCTGCGCTGTCGGCTCGGGTGGTACGCTGGCCGGCGTCGCAGAGGCGCTGCAGCCCAAGGGCGTGAAGATCGGTCTTGCCGATCCGATGGGCGCCGGGCTTTACAGCTATTACACCACCGGTGAAATCGCGATGGAGGGCTCCTCCATTGCCGAAGGCATCGGTCAGGTACGCATCACCAAGAACCTTGAAGGCTTCACACCGGATTTCAACTATCAGGTCCCGGACGAAGAAGCGCTGCCGTTTGTCTTTGATCTTCTGCATAACGAAGGTCTGGTGCTTGGCGGTTCGTCGGCGATCAACATCGCGGGCGCCGTCCGCATGGCCAAGGAAATGGGACCGGGCAAAACCATCGTGACGGTGCTGTGTGATTATGGCACGCGCTATCAGTCGAAACTTTTCAACCCCGATTTCCTGCGTGAGAAAAGCCTGCCGGTGCCGGACTGGATGACTCACGCTCCTGCCTCCATCCCGGGTGTATTCGAGGACGTATGAAACGCATAGCTGACTTGCTGCGCATTTGGGGGGCTGGGCTGATCCTGTTGATCGGCCTGGCCCTTCCGCTGTCTGCACAGAGCACGGAAGAGATCCGGGCCATGTCTGCCGAATGGCAGAAAACCGCGACGCGTGCGGAACAGGTAATTGATACCAACCGGGCTTCCAACGCTGCGCTGGAACAGCTGCGAAGCGAATTGGCCAGATTCCGGCAGACCTTTCTGTCTTCAGGCACCGACAACGCTGACCGGATCCGCACGTTGGAAGGGCAGCTCGAGGCGCTTGGCCCGCCCCCGGCAGAGGGCGAAACCGAGGCCGAGGATATCGCCCAGTTGCGGGCAAGCCTCCGAGATCAGCTGAATGCCTTGCGGGTCCCACGGGTGGTTTCTGAAGAGGCTTACAGCCGCGCCGACGGCTTGATTGCAGAGATCGACAAAATCATTCGTGAGCGGCGCACCAAACGGTTGCTGGAACGGGGGCCGTCGCCTCTGAACCCGCAATACTGGCCCGAGGCAGCGGCCGATCTGTCCGATGCCGGAATGGCGGTGTGGCATGAAACCGCTTTCCAATTGGGCAATGACACCACGCGGGAGCGGATCAGCAACAACCTGCCGGCGATTTTGCTGCTGCTGCTGTTGTCCGGGCTGCTGCTCTTGCGGGGACGCCCCTGGGCACGGGCTGCGGGCAGCCATTTGCGCCAATATGGCGGCGGTGGCACCGGCGTCTGGAGTTTCGTGGTCTCCTTGCTGGAAGTTCTGCTGCCGTTCGGTGGCATCCTGTTGCTGACCGCTGCAATCGATCTGTCCGGTCTTCTCGGGCTGCGCGGTTCGCTGCTGATGGATTACGTGCCGGTTTGGGCCTTCTTGCTGTTGTCCTTCCATTGGTTGGGCGAACAGGTCTTCAAGCCGCGCGACGGCAGCAGCCTGATCCCGGTTGCCGACAACCGGCACCAGCAGGCCCGGTTGATGCTGGATCTTCTGGCGGTGTTGCTGGTGCTGAAGGATGCGCTGATCCGTCTTGAGCAGATCGAAAGGATCTCGGTCGAGGCCCATGCGGTGCTGGGCTTCCCGCTGATCGTCTTTGCGGCGCTTGTGATGTTGCGGGTACAGCGGCTAACGGCCATCTCCGAGACGTCCGAGACCCAGCAGAGCGAGGACGACGACACCGGAGCGCCAGCTGTTTCAAATGTCGGGCGGATACGGTCCGTCGTGCGACGTGGCGCCTATACCTTGGGGATCGTGTCGCCGCTGGTGGCTGCAGTCGGCTATACCAGTGCGGCCGAGGCGCTGATTTATCCGGCAATCTCCACGCTTGCGATCCTCGCGGCAATGCTGGTGCTGCAACGCTTCATTGGCGATGTTTACGGCTGGCTTAGCGGCAAGGGGCAGACCGCGCAGGATTCGCTGTTCACGGTGATCTCTGGCTTCCTGCTGGTGACGCTGTCGCTGCCGATTTTGGCCATTGTCTGGGGGGCCCGCGTTGCCGACCTGACGGAGCTGTGGTCTCGGTTCCTTGCGGGCTTTTCGATTGGCGATACGCGGATTTCTCCGACCGCTTTCCTTAGCTTTGCAATCGTATTCGCCGCCGGGTATGCGCTGACCCGGCTGGTGCAGGGTAGCCTGCGCAATTCTCTGCTGCCAAAGACCAAGATCGATCCGGGCGGCCAGAATGCCATTGTTTCGGGGCTTGGCTATGCGGGGATATTCATCTCCGCTGTGGTGGCGATTTCCCTGGCCGGACTGGACCTGTCTTCGCTGGCGATTGTTGCCGGTGCCCTGTCTGTCGGGATCGGTTTCGGCCTTCAGACCATCGTGTCGAATTTCGTATCGGGCATCATCCTGCTGATCGAACGCCCGATCTCCAAAGGCGACTGGATCGAGGTTGGCGGGTTGATGGGCTACGTGCGGGACATCTCGGTGCGCTCCACCCGGATCGAGACCTTTGACCGCTCTGATGTGATCATCCCGAACTCTGACCTTATCACCGGGACTGTGACCAACTATACGCGCGGCAACACGGTAGGTCGCGTGATCGTGCCGGTCGGGGTGGCCTATGGCACGGACCTGCGCAAGGTCGAGAGTATCCTGATGGAGATTGCCAAGGCCAATCCGCTGGTTCTGATGAACCCGGCACCCAGTGTGATCTTCCAGGGTTTTGGTGCTGACAGTCTCGATTTTGAAATCCGCGCCATTCTGCGGGATGTGAACTGGGTGCTCTCAGTCAAATCCGAGATGAACTACGAGATCGCTCGCCGGTTCCACGAGGAGGGCATCGAGATCCCGTTCTCGCAGCGCGATATCTGGATCCGCAATCCCGAGGCTCTCGCGACATCGCAGTCTTCCGGTCCGGCTGCCCCTCGTTCGGCGGTCGACGATCCGGTTAAACCCGATCTTCAGGATCTCGACCCCGATCAAGCCGACGGAGAGGATTGAGCGGGCGCGCCTGACGTGCCCGTAAAACCTTGCGCGATGCGGCGTCGCGGGCGGCGGCGAATAGTTGATTCGTTAAGATTGCCGCGGCTGTTTGTTTCGTACGCAGCAACATTGGCGCTTGTTTCTAGTGATTACCTCAAATTGGGTGATTATTCGAGAAATTGGCCCGGTACGGCTGCTCGGATGTTTGGCGCTTCAAACAGACAAAAATTGCAATGAGCAGAGAAACAGAAGGCTGGGTATTGAGTGGATTTTGCACACAATAAGGGCGGTAGGTGCCGGATTGTTTCGAATGCTCGTTGCAAGTTAAGCCCTTGCCGTCGTTGATATACTCCAGCTTGGAAACAGTTTTTCAACGTTACAAACTCAAAGAGGGCGCGTTTCTTTGAGTTTCTACAAATCGTTTAAATTTTCTTTCGATTTTTTCCTTTGTTGGTTTCAGGGCCTAGGGTAGTTTCGATTGAGCCCATCTGGGGGGGCTGTTTTTGAGTACGCCGAAATTCGGCACTGGGGTTCTGTTCGCTCTGGTATTTGCTGTCGTCTGCCTGGCAGTGAGTGTGTCGTTGAATGTGCATTGTTGACCTGCACGCCTTTCGGGCTGTGCGGAATACGGCGGCGGTAGAATAGGCCGCATCCCCCTACATGATCGGGTATTGGCGATGTCGGCAGATCTGTGCGGCATGGTTATTTGGTATTCGGTCGCTCCGGCGTCCAGAGTTTCTGGTGCGAGCGCGTGCCGAAGAGGAGAATGTGATGGCTGAGAATTTCGACAACCCGTATTCGGCAAATCTGATTGGTTTGTGGGACTTCCGCGAGGATTATACCACTGAGGACACCGGTCTGGGCGATGGCATCGCGCAGGATGGGACGGGGTCTCCCTCCACCACCTACGCTGGCGGCTGGATGCTCGGAAATGGCAGCAACACGCAATTCTCTGTCGATGGCAGCAATGATGGCCCCTTCGATCTGACCGAAGGCACCCTTATCAGCACCTTCCAGCCGAATGAGGTCCCGGCCTCTGACTCCCAAACCGTTGTCAGCCGCGGTCTGGAAACGTCGGGCGATGCCGATGGCGAGAATTTCGAAATCCGGGTCACCGCCGATGGGTCGGTCGAGGTCGCGCATGCCGATGGCGGCGCCTCCGTGCTGCTGACGACGGACCCGGGCTTTTTCACCTATGGCGATGTGCTGACCGTGAAATACAGCTGGACCGATGGGGGCCAGACGATGGTGGTGGAAAACACCACTCAAGGCACGGTTGCTACCGCCGGGGATGATGTGGCTGGCCTATCTCTGGATGTTACCGCCGACGGCGATGACAGTTTCTCCATCGGCGCCGCCGGGGACGGGTCTGCGTCCTTTAACGGTCTGATTGATTATGTGGCCGTGCTGGATGAAGACGTGATCGCCGGTGAGTTGGACGGGATTGTAGAAGGTGGAGCCACGGACGACCTGATCGACACGGCCTATACCGGTGATCCAGAAGGCGACCGGATCGACGCCGGTGATGCAATTGACCCGGCAGATGGCCCGGATGACGATCTGGTCAACGCCGCAGCCGGGGATGACACCGTTGAAGCGGGCGCCGGGGACGACACCGTGCATGGTGGCTCTGGGGCAGACAGCCTTAGCGGGGGCGCAGGCGATGACGTGCTGGAGGGTGATACCGATGCGCCGGGCGCCGGTCCCAGCAGCCGCGAGGTGTTCCAGTGGGATCTGGCTCCGGACCCGGATGACGGTGGCGCCGTTGATCCGCAGGACGATCTGAGCGGCGGCTTTTCGCAGGATACAGGTTCGGTCACCGTGGACTTCTCCGTGCTGTCTCAGACCTCGGGTTCTGAGACGCTATTCAGCGACACCACGCAGTTTGTTGGCAATATCGACACCGATGGCAGTGCTGCCGATGCCAACAGTGGCATGGCGTCTGAACTGGACGGCGACGGTAACAACGCGGCCTATCAGCTCGACTTTTCTGACCCGGTTGGAAATGTTTCCTTCCGTATCAACGATATCGATGGCGATGGCTCGGTACATGTCAGCGCATTTGACGCCGATGGAAACCCGGTAATCGTCAATCTCTCGGGCGGACCGGCGCTGACTTTGTCGGATGCGGATGCCGTACCGGGCGATGACAGCGCCGAGGTCAAGGTTGATGGCACCTATGCCAGCGATTTCGACCCGGACATTTCCCTCTTGGTGACGATACCGGGGCCGGTATCTTCGATCGTGATCAGTCACACGCAGGATGGACATGACAACAGTGGCATCGACGTCTCCGACGTCTATTTCGATGCCACCGATCCCACCGCGCCGATCGTGCCGGGAAATGACACCATTGATGGCGGCGACGGTGATGATGTGATCATCGGCAATGGCGGGGACGACAGCCTGACCGGCGGTGACGGGTCTGACAGCGTCGATGGCGGCGACGGCGATGACGTCATCGACACCTCTGGTAACGAACCGACACCGCTGCCGGATCGCGGTTTCCCGGGCTACACCGGCACCACGCCGAACATTCCGCCGATCCCGGCGGACAGCGATCCCTATGATGACATGGATACCGTCGCGGGTGGCGCGGGCAATGACACCATCACCACTGGTGATGACGCCGACCTGATTTCCGGTGGCAGCGGTGATGACAGCATCGATGGTGGCATTGACGACGATACGGTCGATGGCGGCGCCGACAACGATATGATCATCGGCGGTGAGGGCTCTGACGTTCTGCTGGGGGGCGATGGGGACGATACCCTTTATGGCGGTCTTGATCCGGCCTTCCCGGATGGGCTCAACATCATGGACGATGGCGCTGATGGGCGCCCTGTTGATCCTGACCCGACCAATGGCATGGACACCATCGAAGGCGGTGCCGGCAACGATCTGATCTACGGCCAGGACGACGACGATGTCATTTCCGGTGGTGAAGGCGACGACACCATTGATGCGGGTATCGATGACGACGAGGTGACCGGCGGCACCGGCAACGACGTGATCACCGGCGGCCACGGGGCCGACACGCTGAGTGGCGGCGCCGACCGCGACTTGTTCATCGGTGCATCCGATGGCGATGTGGTCGATGGTGGTTCCACTGGCGATGATTATGACACGCTGGATCTGACCGGTCAGAACTTTGAAATCACCAGCCGCACGCTGGACGCCGATGGCAACAGCTATTCGGGCACCATCAACCTGCTGGATGGCGCGGACTCCGTGATTGGATCCATGACCTACAGCGAGATCGAGCGGATCATTCCCTGTTTCACGCCGGGCACCCTGATCGCGACACCTGATGGGGAGCGCAAGGTCGAGGATCTGCAGACGGGGGACCGGGTGATCACCCGTGACAACGGCATTCAGGAAATCCGCTGGATCGGAGCCCGTAGCCTGACCGAAGCCGAACTGAAGGACGCCGCGCATCTGCAACCGGTGTTGATCCGTCAGGGTGCGCTTGGCAATGGTCTGCCGGAGCGCGACATGATGGTCAGTCCGAACCACCGGGTACTGGTCGCCAACGACAAAACGGCGCTTTATTTCGAGGACCGCGAGGTTCTGGTTGCGGCGAAGCATCTGACCGGCCTTGAAGGGGTGGACGTGGTGGAAACCACTGCGGTGACCTACATCCACTTCATGTTCGACCAGCACGAGGTGGTTCTGTCGGATGGTGCTTGGACCGAAAGTTTCCAGCCCGGTGATCTGACCCTGCGTGGTCTGGATGGGGATCAGCGCAACGAGGTGCTGGAACTGTTCCCCGAATTGCAGACTGTCGAGGGCCGCGAGGCCTATACGTCAGCGCGCCGGTCGTTGAAGAAACACGAAGCGCGGCTGCTGGTTCACTGAACGGTCCGTCCGTAGCACCGGGGGGAAGCTGCGGAAGAGGACCCGTGAACCACTGCAGACCGAGGCTTCGGGGGAGGGGCAGGGCCGCTGGGTCCTGCCTTTCTTGTTGTCAGGTGGTCTTTCGGATTGGGGTGGGCGTCCGAGGGTGGGCCTTCAAACCCGCGCGGCACGCCAGGCGGCCCAGGCTTCGGGCGTGTCCAGATCCGTTGTCGCATGGCGGGCGGGCAGGGCGATGTATTGTACCTTGTCCTGCTTCAGCAGCACACGGGCGCCCTGATCGCCGGTGATCGCCTCAAGATCCGCAAAACAACGTTTGGGGAAGAGCACCGGATGCCCGGACTGGCCGTCCTCGGCAGTGGCACGCAGGATCGGGCCATCGCCGCCATGGAAATGCGCTGCCATGTGCATCAGGTCCTGCGTTTCCAGCTCGGGCATGTCTGCGGGCACGATCATCACCCCTTCGGTCGTCTCCGGCAGGGCTGTCACTCCGCGCCGGATCGAGGCGGCCATGCCTTCATCCGCGTCCGGTACCGGGACGGGCGTTGCCGTACCGGTCAGACCGGTGCGCGGGTGTGCCTCGTTCGGGACGGTAACGTAGACCGGCAATCCGGTCAGCGCAGCGCGGCGGCACATCAGAGCGAGCAGGGGCTGGCCTTCCACATCTTCGCTCAGCTTGTCGCGCCCAGCCATACGGGACGACGCGCCTGCCGCAAGCAGAAGGATAGCAATGTTGGACATGGAACGTTCCCCCGTGGCTGCTCTGTCACCTGCCAGCCGTTTGGGGATCTTGTGGGCATTGTGCCCATAAAGCCAGAGATTTCTGGCGCCTGCGTCACCCCCGCCCGGGAACAGGCGGAGGCGAAATGCGTTTCAGATCACTGGTCAGCCGCGCATGCGGGCGCCGTCGGCATCGAACAGCGGCGTGGTGATCAGCCGGGCCTTGTGCATCTTGCCGAGAATTTCGATCTCGGCCTCCAGCCCTTCGGCCACCTTGTCGGTCGGTACGAACCCTTGTGCGATGGATTTCCCGGCGTGATGCGAATAGCCGCCCGAGGTACAGAATCCGACAACCGTGCCATCCAGCCAGATCGGTTCATAGGCGGTGACATCGGCGTCATCCGCATCAACCTCAAAGGCGCAGAGCTTGCGCGCAGGAACCGCATCGCGTTCTGCCTCGGCAGCAGCGCGGCCAATGAAATCCACGTCCTTCTTAAAGGAGATGAAGCGGTCCAGCCCGGTTTCGGCAGCGGTGTAGTCGGGGGAGAATTCCCGCAGCCAGGCGCCAAAGAATTTATCCAGACGTAGCGACATCATCGCACGCATGCCGAAGGGCTTCATGCCATGGGGCTGGCCCGCCTCCCACAACACATTCCACAGGGCACGCTGGCTGGGCAGATCGCAGTAGATCTCATAGCCGAGGTCACCTGTGTAGCTGACCCGCTGCACCACGCAGTCTGCCATGCCGACGCTCATCCGGCGCACGTCCAGGAATTTCATGTCGGAAATATCCTGTCGCGTGCAGGCCTGCAGCACCTCGCGCGCCTTGGGGCCGGCGATCTGGAAGCCGTTGACCCGGTCCGAGATGTTCTCGACGTGAACGCCTTCCTGTGCGTTTTGCTGGAACCAGCGCATATGATAGGCCTGCGCGCCATAAGAAGCGGTCAGCTGGTAGGTTTCCTGATCGAGGCAGGAGATGGTGAAATCACCGATCAGACGTCCCTTGTGCGACAGCATCGGCGTCAGGCTGATCCGGCCCGGCTGCGGCACCCGGCCTGCCATGACACGGTCCAGCCAGGCGCGGGCATTGGGGCCGGTGACCCGGTATTTGCCGAAGTTATGCACCTCGTTGATCCCAACCGCTTCGCGCACGGCCTTGACCTCACGCGCCGTGGCGTCAAAGGCGTTGGAGCGGCGGAACGAAGGCGTCTCGTAGCGCGGCTCACCCTCTGCGGCGAAGTAGTTCACCACTTCCATGCCGTATTGCTGGCCCCAGACCGCGCCCATCTTGTCGAAGATATCGTACATCGGCGTGGTGCGGAAAGGACGCGCGGCGGGCAGTTCCTCGTTCGGGTAGGAGACGGAGAACCGGGTCTGGTAGTTTTCGATCACCTTGGGACGGGTATAGCCCGGCGTGATCCAGTCGCCGTAACGGGCACAGTCCATGGCAAAGGTATCGCGTTCGCACTCGCCTTCGACCATCCATTGCGCCAGCATCAGACCGACACCGCCGCCCTGGCTGAAGCCTGCCATCACCGCACAGGCGGACCAGTAGTTGCGCATGCCGGGCACGGGGCCGACCAGCGGGTTGCCATCAGGGGCAAAGGTGAAAGGACCGTGGATCACCGATTTCACCCCGGCGCGCTCCAGTGCGGGGAAGCGGCGATAGGCAAAGGCGATGCTGTCCTCGATCTTGTCGAAATTGTCGGGCAGCAGTTCGTGGCCAAAGTTCCAGGGCGTGCCGTCGACCGCCCAGGGTTTGCAGGGTTGTTCATAGAAACCGATGCAAAGACCGCGCCCCTCCTGGCGCAGGTAGCTTTCGCCAGCGGGGTCCATCACGTGCGGGTGCTCGCCGCCCGCGTCGATAATAGCCGCAATTTCAGGCACTTCGTCGGTGACGATATATTGGTGCTCCATCGGGTGCAGCGGGAAATAAACCCCGGCCATCGCGCCCACTTCGCGCGCCCAAAGTCCGCCTGCGTTGACCACGTGTTCGGCGTGGATGGTGCCCTTTTCGGTGACCACGTCCCAGGTGCCATCGGGGCGCTGGTTGGTTTCGATCACCTTGCAGTGGGTCTCGATGGTGGCGCCGCCCATGCGCGCTGCCTTGGCATAGGCGTGGGTGGTGCCGGAGGGATCAAGGTGCCCGTCGAGCGGATCGTAAAGCGCGCCAAGGATGCCGTCGGTATTGGTGACCTCCGACAGTTTCTTCACTTCTTCGGGGCCGATGATGTCGGTCTCAAGCCCCATGAAGCGGTGCTTGGCCCGCTCGGCCTTCAGCATGTCAAAGCGTTCCTGATTATCAGCCAGGGTAATGCCGCCGACATGGTGCAAGCCACAGGACATGCCGGTGATCTCTTCCAGCTCGCGGTAGAGTTTGATGGTATAGCCCTGAAGCGCCGCCATATTGGTGTCGCCATTGAGCGTGTGAAAGCCGCCTGCCGCGTGCCACGTCGAACCCGAGGTCAGCTCGGACCGTTCGATCAGCATGACGTCGGACCAGCCCAGTTTGGTCAGGTGATAAAGGACCGAACAGCCGACGACTCCGCCGCCGATGACTGCCACGCGCGTTGTGGTCTTCATGATTGTGCTCCCTGGCGTTCTGCGTTTCGGCCATTCTGGACAGAAGTGAACAGTAGTCCAGTGAAAAAGCGACATCTCATGTCGCTGGCAGATCGGAGGAGAGGGGAACTGTCAGTCTTCGCTGCGGAAACGGCTGTTCTGGATGATGACAATGGCGATCAGCGGCGCGACCAGCGTCAGCACGGCAACGGTGATCAACAATGGTCCGAGTTGAGTGTAATCGGCGGCGGTGACGACGGTACCATCGGCATCCGTGACCTCACGCGTGACCACGAAGATCTGGTTGAGGTACTTGGTGCCAAGGCTGGAGGCCGAAAGCGCCAGATTGGTGAAGGAGGCCATCACCGCAAAGAAGGTCGCCTTCAGCCCCGAGGGTGCGTTGCGGGCAATCCATGCCAGCATCGGGATCATCGACACCTGTCCCAGCGGCGATTCCACGGCCGTGTCCACCAGTGCGATGAAACGGGCATCCACGACCCCACCGGTCATCGCCGAGGTCCATTCATGGACACCGTAGTAAAGCGCCAGATTCGGCAGGCTCAGCAGGGCCTCGCTGCATGTCAGGAAAATCACGATCCAGGCAATCGTGTGGTTGGCCATCATTGGCCGCAGAACGATCATGCCGACCAGTGTCAGCAGCGAAGCGATCAGCGACAGCACCGAAAAGAACTGAGGATCAAAACCCAGAACGTCGATTTCGAACCAACTGGCCCCGGGGCCACTGAGGGGCTTGGCGCGGTACACGAAAATGATGATCGCGGTGCCAATCAGCGCGCGGGCCTGGGCTGGCGTCAGCACCGCGATCAACTGGCGCATCAGCAGCAGGACGATGGCCATGGATCCGGCAAAGATGATTTCCTGCCCATAGGCCAGATCGCTGAGCCCGACGCTGAGCGACAGCGCAACAAAGGCGCCGCCGCCGATGAAATACCACCAGTTCACATCCACCGGATCGCGCGGCGGATCGAGCCGGGTGCGGATCTCGGCCTGTGGCAGTCCGGCGCGGCGCAGATCTGCAGTCCTGCGCAAGCGCTGCACAAGGGCAAGCGCGACCCCGGACAGGGACAGCACCGGCACCAGCAGCGCCAGCGTATAGACATGGGCGTAAAGCGCGCCCTTTTCTGCTTGTGGCAGGGCTTCGGCGCCTTCGAACAACAGCACGTTCAGCGCCGCCGCCGCGCTGGAGCCGCCGATCAGGGCGATACGGCCCAGGGTTTGCATGGTTGTGTGCAGTGCGCGGGTTTCTTCTTCGGCCAGCAACGTGCCGTCGGCATCCCGGTGCGGAACCGCCTCGACAGACATGGCATCGGCGACCACGTCCTGCAGCACAAAACCGCAGGGCGCCAGAATGATTGCGGTTACATACCAGGCATTGACCGGCATGATCGCCTGCATAACCTCGGGCAGGGTCAACAACGCCACGATGATCCCATAGCTTGACGCCATCAGCGCCGCACCCAGAAGGATCAGCAGGTATTTCCAGCGCCAGATCAGATCCACCAGATGCCCGATCGGCATTTTCAGCGCCCAGGGAATACCCACCCAAAAGCTGAGCCCGGCGAGGAAGGCCGCGGGCAGGTCCAGATATTCCTTGACGTAAAAGGCCCCGGCAACCGAGGTGATGCCCTGCGCCCCATAGGCGAAATAGATCAGCAGAGGCGGCAGGAACGACCAGCGCATCTGCCGGGACAGATCCACGAAGATACTGTCGATCCATCGCCACGCCCGGGTCATGGGCTGCGTCCGGTCCGGGAGGCGGGGCTATCGCCTCCGTTTCTGGGCGGGCTCTGGGTCATGTCAGCGGGCGCACCTTCAGGTCGGTGATCCGGTTGCCTTCGCGACCTGTCACCTCGAACCGGAAGCCATGGAAGGAAAACACCTGTCCAACGGTGGGGATCATCTGGGCCTCATGGATCACAAGACCGGCGATGGTGTTCGCCTCATCATCGGGCAGGTTCCATTCGGTGGCGCGGTTGAGATCGCGAATGGTCGTGGCGCCCTCCACGAGGAAATTGCCGTCCTGGGTCTTCTTGGCAAGGGATTGCTCCGCCGGGTCGAATTCATCAGTGATCTCGCCGACGATTTCCTCAAGGATGTCCTCAAGTGTGATCAGCCCCTGCAGGGCACCGTATTCGTCCACCACCAGGGCAAAGTGGCTGCGCATGCGCAGGAACTGGCGCATCTGGTCGTCCAGCGTGGTTGTTTCCGGTACAAAGTAGGGCGGTTTCGCGACCGAGGTGATCTGGAAGTTGCGCAACGCCGCGGCATCGCCATCCGGCCCTCCGATCTGGGCATACATATCGCGCAGCAGATCCTTGGCATGGACAACGCCGATGATGTTTTCCTGCTCATCCTTGAACACCGGTAGACGGGTATGGGGTGAGGTCAGGCATTGCTCCAGAATGACCTCTGGGTCGGAATTGGCGTCGATCATCTCGATATGGGAACGGTGCAGCATGATCTCTTCGACAAAGCGATCGGACAGATCCAGCGCGCCGAGGATACGGTCGCGGTCCTCTTTTTCCACGACGCCTTCGGAATGGCCCAGTTGCAGGGCGCCTGCAATCTCTTCGCGCACTGCCATGATGTGGCTGTCCGGGTCGATCTGAACTCCGAAGAGGCGCAGCACGCCGCGCACCAGCAGCCGCACTGCACCGACGACCGGCGCCAGTATGGTCACCAGAAAGCCAATCACCGGGGCCACGGCAGATGCGGCCTTTTCGGCGTTGGAAATCGCGTATGTCTTGGGCAGAACCTCGGCAAAGATAAGAACCAGCAGAGTCATGACCAGGGTTGCCAGCGCAACGCCACCTTCGCCGAATGCGCGGGTGAACAGCGCTGTCGCCAGTGAGGTCGCCAGGATATTGACGAGGTTGTTGCCCAGCAGAACCGAGCCGATCAGCCGCTCGCTGTCCTCGGTTACGGCCAAGGCGCTGCGGGCGCCGCGTGCGCCCTTGTCGGCCTGGGTGCGCAGCTTCCCGCGCGAGGCGGCGGTTAGGGCTGTTTCTGAGCCAGAGAAGAAGGCCGAAAGAACGAGCAGCAGAGCAATGGATCCGGCGCTAAGCCAGAATGCGCTGTCCAGAGTGGTCGGATCGGTTTCCATGTCGGGTCCAGTTTATCAGAAGGATTTTGTATGGTTATGGGCGTCCTGCCGGTTTCGTTCAAGGGGCAGGGCGCTTCCGTGCGGCGCGGCTTATTCTTTGTCGCCAGGGCCCTTGTTGCGGGACAGGGGGTGGTGCTGCAGGACCAGCTCGCTCAGCCGGGCATCCAGCACATGGGTGTAGATTTCGGTCGTGGCGATATCCGCATGCCCCAGCAGGGCCTGAATGGCGCGCAGATCGGCGCCATTGGCCAGCAGATGGGTGGCGAAGGCGTGGCGCAGCGTGTGCGGCGTCACCTTTTGCGGCGACACGCCACCGGTGACGGCAAATTCCTTGATTAACAGGTAGAACCGGTGCCGGGTCAGGTGCCCTTCCTTGCCGCGCGAGGGGAACAGAAACCGTGAGGCGGGCTTGCCCTGTTTTTCGGCCTCGGCAGCGGCGGCATCGCGGGCTTTCAGCCACTCGGCCAGCGCATCGCGGGCCGGGGGCGACAGGGGTACCATGCGTTCCTTGCCGCCCTTGCCCAGAACCAGCAGCATGCGCGGATCGCCCCGTGCGGCGCTGACCGGCAGCGAGACCAGTTCGCTCACCCGCATGCCGGTGGCATA
The DNA here is from genome assembly GCF_059429255.1 of Phaeobacter sp. CC-HEC084. Lineage (NCBI taxonomy): Bacteria > Pseudomonadati > Pseudomonadota > Alphaproteobacteria > Rhodobacterales > Roseobacteraceae > Phaeobacter > Phaeobacter sp. CC-HEC084. Next base: position 1,572,693 of record NZ_JCAIJQ010000002.1, on the reverse strand, counting down.
GAGCAACTCCATCAGGCAGGTGTTGCGCAGCCGGTCGTCGGGTGTGCGGCCAGTCTGACGCGCGGCCTCTAGCAGGCGGTCGACTTCGGTCACCTCCAGCGTCTTTGGCAGGGATTTGCTGCGCCCCGGCCCTTTGATCTGAATGGCGGGATTGTCTGTGCGCCAGCCTTCTTCGAAGGCAAAGCGATAAATCTGCCGGATCGCGGAGAGACGCCGCGCGCGGGTGGCGCGAGAGAGGCCCTCGGCGTCGCATGCAATCAGGTAGGATTCGATGTCATCCTGACTGGCCGCGCTAAAGGAAATACCACGCCGGGCCATCCAGCCCGCCAGATCCTTCAGATCGCGGCCATAGGCCAAAAGCGTGTTGCGCGCCGCCCCGAGATCCGCTGCCTGAGCATCAAGGAAGGTCGCGATCCATAGCAGATCATCGCGCGGGGCATCCATATCAGTGCCTGTCGAGCAGCAAGAGCTGAAGCGCCGCCCGGCGCGCGGTATCCTCAAGCCCCATCGCCCGTAGTGCAACCAGCGCGGCGCTGAGATCACCCAGGTTGCCATCGGCGCCATGGGCAAAGAGCTCGACGGTCTGCAAGATCGCTTCGCCCAGCTGGCCGTTGTCCAGAAGGCGGGCGATGGAAACAGGCATTTCTGCGTCGGCAGCAAAACCGGTCGCGATGGAGGCCGCCAGATCGGAAGGGGGCTGCACCTCTGCTGGGCGGCCTTGTGCCAAAGCAGCCAGAAACAGGTCTTCGGCGGAGCGCGACGGCGGATTGTGCGCCGCGAGTTCATAGCTTCGCGCCAAGAGCCGGATACGCCAGGCTAGTTCGGCAGCCTCGCCCTGCAGGCGTGCGCGGCCCAGATCGTCGGCAAAAAGATCGGCAAATGCGACTTCGATCCGGGAGGCCTGCGCGGCCTCCCAGGCAGACTGAAGGGCGTCATCCAGTACCGTAGATGTGCCCGGATCGCTCCGATTTCCGCGCAGCGCGGTTTCAAAGGTCTGCAGGGCGCGGACCCGGTCCCATATACCGCCGGAGGCGGCAGGTTTGCGTTCAGTGAACAGGCCAAGCAGTTGGTTTGGGTTTAGCGCACCGACGCGGGTCAGCCGCTCTGCCGCCTCAAGCTGGGCCTTCCAGCCGGCGATATCGCGCAGGTCCGCAGCGGCAAAGGCCCGCGGCAAAGGGGCCGTCGGTTGCCGTTCTCCGATGGTTTCAAACAGGCGGAAGGTCAGGGGATCAGGATTGTCCGGCGCCGGAAGCGGCGCGGTTCCTTCGAAAATATCCGGGTTCAGGAACCGGTCGAGCAAGGCCAGCGCCGGTGGATCCAGCAGCTCCAGCGCATGGGCGGATTCCAGCATTAACGCCGCAGTCGGCCAGTCGCCGCGCCGGGCCGCGCAAAAGATCCGCGCGCTGTAATCTGGCGCCAGATAGGGTGCAGCGGTCAGCGCGGCGCAGGCGCGGTCCTCATCCCCGGTCAGGAGCGTGCTGTCGAACCAGCGGTCGAAACGAGCGCGTGTTTCCGACGGCCCAGCCTGTTCGGCCAGCGCCTGTGCCGGGTCGATGGCACCGAGGTCGATCAGCCGGTCGAGGCGGGCCAGCAGAATGGCGTCAGCGCCGCCAGGCAAGGGGCGACTCTCTGATAGAATGACAGTGAACAGCAGCGACTGCATCGCCGGGCTGTTATGCACCGGCACGTCGCGCAGCAGCCGTGCAATGTCCTGCGGAGCGCTGCCGCGCCAAAGGTCGATTGGCAGCCCGGTGGCAGAAGGTGTTACGAGCCCGATCGGGGGCAACAGCGCCTCAAGCGGGGTTACCGAGATTTCCGGCCGCGCGGCGCTTCCCGCGGTTGGGGGCTCCAGCAGTACTGTATCCGGCAATACCTGGCTTTGGGTCTGTCCCAGCCAGTCGATCACCGTCAGCGGTTCCTCCGCCAGTGGCGGAGAGGCGCCCGCAGCGCCCGCAAATATCGCCGAAAGGGCAAGGGCCAGAGGTCCTGAAGAACGCCTAGTCGGCATGCAGGACCACCGGTTTGCGGATCTCCTCTGTCGGGGCGCTGAAATCAGCGCCGAACCACGGGCCGACATAGGCGTATCCCACCAGGCCGATCGCGGCCAGAACAACAATATAAAATAGATATTTGATCAAACTTGCCATTGCGTCCCTGCTGCCTGCTTCTTTGTGTTTTGCTCAAGTTATATATGGCCTTTTCGGCAATATCACGTCATTCACTGAAGAATGAGCGAAAAAGAGCAAACCGAAGAAACTGTGACCGTCGGACCGACACCGGGAAGGCTGAAAAAGACGATCGTCATGGTTGGGATGATGGGCGCGGGCAAGACCGCTGTGGGCCGGGCGCTGGCTGCCCGGCTGGATGTGCCGTTTCTGGATAGCGACCATGAAATCGAAGCTGCAGCCAATATGTCTATCCCAGAGATCTTCTCGCGCGATGGGGAGCCGTTTTTCCGGCTCAAGGAACGTCAGGTCATCGCCCGCTTGCTCGAAGAAGAGCGCGGTGTGCTTTCGACCGGAGGCGGCGCCTTCTTGTCCGAAGAGAATCGCACCCTGATCACCGAAGGCGGTGTGTCGGTCTGGCTGCAGGCGGACCTTGAGGTTCTGTGGAACCGGGTGCGCCACCGGGACAGTCGCCCTTTGTTACGTACCAGTGACCCCAAGGCCACCCTGCGCGAGCTTTATAACGCGCGGGTGCCATTTTATGAAAAGGCCGACCTGACGGTGAAATCCGACGGGCAGGCTTCGATTGAAACAATGGTCGACCGGGTGCTTGAGGCCCTGAAGGAGCGGCCAGACGTATTGGAATGGACGGAATAATGCAGCGCACAGTTCACGTACCCCTTGGCGAGCGTGCCTATGATGTGGTGATCGGCCCCGGCCTGTTGCAGGAGGCGGGCAAGCGGATCAAACCGCTGCTGAACCGCCCCCGGGTTGCGGTTCTGACCGACGAAAACGTGGCGGCCAGGCACCTTGATACCCTGCGGGCCGGACTGGCGGCGGAAGGCATCGAAATGGATGCGCTGGCCTTGCCGCCCGGCGAAGGTACCAAGGCTTGGCCGCAGTTTTCGCGCGCCGTCGAATGGCTGCTGGAGACGCAGGTGGAACGCTCTGACATCGTGATTGCCCTTGGCGGTGGTGTGATAGGGGATCTGGCTGGGTTTGCTGCAGCCGTCCTGCGGCGCGGCGTGCGTTTCGTGCAGATCCCGACCTCCCTGCTGGCGCAGGTCGACAGTTCGGTCGGAGGCAAGACCGGGATCAACGCGCCGCAGGGCAAGAACCTGATCGGCGCTTTTCACCAGCCCTCGCTGGTGCTGGCGGATACCGAGGTGCTGGGCACGCTGACCGCGCGGGATTTCCTGTCCGGCTATGGCGAGGTGGTGAAATACGGTCTGCTGGGCGATTCTGCGTTCTTTGACTGGCTCGAAGAACACGGCCCGGCACTGGCGGCGGGCGATATGGCGGCCCGGGTCGAAGCGGTGGCCCGCTCGGTCCAGATGAAGGCCGATATCGTCGTGCGCGATGAGACCGAACAGGGCGATCGCGCTTTGCTGAACCTTGGCCATACATTCTGCCACGCGCTGGAGGCAGCGACCGGCTATTCCGACCGTCTGATGCATGGCGAAGGCGTTGCCATCGGCTGCGCGCTTGCGTTCGAATTGTCCTCGCGTCTGGGGCTGTGCAGTCAGGAAGACCCCAGCCGGGTCCGCGCCCATCTGAAGGCGATGGGGATGAAGGCGGATCTGTCGGATATTCCCGGCGATTTGCCCGGCGCGGCGGCGCTGCTGGACCTGATGGGGCAGGACAAGAAGGTGGTCGCCGGCCAGCTGCGGTTCGTTTTGGCGCGCGGCATTGGCAAGGCCTTCGTGACGGCAGATGTGCCGCGCGAGACGGTGCTGGCCGTGCTGGAGGATGCGCTGGCCCTGCGTCAGGTCGAACAGGCGTAACCTTTCGGGGAATGGGGGCTGTTGGCCCCCGTCCTGTTACAGGTCGTCTGCCTTTGGCTAGCGGCCTTTCACCACCATCATCTCCCCGATGTTCTCCGAGGTGATATAGCCTGCAAGAGCGCCTGTTTTTGTCGTGACGACAACGGCAGGCGCGCCCTTGTGCAGGGCGTCGAGAACGGTCTCCAGCCCGGCAGTCAGCGGGACCGAGGGGATATCATTTGTCATCAGCATGGAAACCGCGTTCATGCGCGGGGTTTCTGCGGCGATGGCGGCGAACAGATCGCCGCGCGTCACAAAACCCAGCGGGCGGCCTGTGGCATCCAGAACAGGGAACTCATGCTGGGTGGTGCGGATGACTGCGGCAGAGGCCGTCTCCAGCGTGTCCTCAGGGCGCAGCGCCTCGAAACTGGTGATCATTGCATCGCGGGCCATGAACCGCTTGGTCACGGCGCGCATCGCCACGTCCTGATTTTCGGCATTGGCGGCAATGAAGACAAAGCCCGCCACCAGCACCAATACCGGGTTGCCAGAGGTGAGGCCGAGATATGCCAGCCCCATGGCGGCGATCTGCCCGGCGATGGCGGCGATGCGGGTCGCCTTGACCCGGTCCATCTTCAGGCACAGCGCAGCACGCAGCACCCGGCCGCCATCCATCGGAAAGGCGGGGATCAGGTTAAAGACTGCAAGGATCAGGTTCACCAATGCCAGACGGCCCAGGAAATTCCAGCCGGAAAACTCCTGCGCCGGATCTGCCAGGCTCGCCAGATCCCAGCGGCCCGCACCAATCACCACCAGAATGGCCCAGATCGCAATGTTGACGGCAGGTCCGGCAAAGGCCACCGCGATCTCGTGCCAGGGGTTGGACGGCATCCGTTCCAACCGTGCCAGACCGCCGATGGGCAACAGGGTGATGTCGGGGGTGGCAATGCCGTAGCGCTTCGCCATCAGCGCATGGCCGAATTCATGGGCCAGAACACAGGCAAACAGCGCCAGCACGAAAACGGTGTTCTCGATGGCGCCTGGCAGGCCCTGTTCGCTGTAGGCAGATAGCCCGATCCACCCCAGAAGAAGGAAGAAGGTGACATGAACTCTGACCTCTGAGCCAAAGAGGCGGCCGAGAGAAAAAGACCATGTCATCGCGTCATTCCTTTTGCAGCCTGTGCGGATCGGGCAAGGATCATCAGAAGGATATCACCAAGGCTGTATCGCCAGGGTGATATCACGCGTCAGAACCGTTAGATCAGAACGGGATCTCGTCGTCGTCGATATTGTGCGAGGGGCCACCCTGACCGCCGCCGCCAAAGCCACCGCCCTGGGGTCCGCTGTCGTAGCCACCGCCGCCACCGCCATATCCGCCGCCGCCACCATAGCTGCCGCCACCCTGGCCGCCACCACCGCCGCCTTCACCGCGGCCATCCAGCATGGTCAGGGTGGAGCCAAAGCCCTGCAGGACGACTTCGGTGGAATAACGGTCCTGACCGTTTTGATCCTGCCATTTGCGTGTTTGCAGCTGGCCTTCGATATAGACCTTGGAGCCCTTGCGCAGGTATTGCTCGCAGACGCGCACCAGACCTTCGTTGAAGACGGCAACGCTGTGCCATTCGGTCTTTTCGCGGCGTTCACCGGTGTTGCGGTCTTTCCAGGTTTCAGAGGTGGCGATGCGCAGGTTGCACACCTTGCCGCCGTTCTGAAAGGTCCGCACCTCTGGGTCGCGGCCCAGGTTGCCGATGAGGATGACTTTGTTGACTGAGCCGGCCATTTGGTCCTGTCCTTGTTCTTATTGGATGTTCTTGTCGGTGGATGGGCATCTGGTGTCAGAACCGAATCTGAGCGCGCCCGGATTTTGGTCCACAGTACAGACCCGCAAGCTCTGATGAAAGCAACCTTCTTGGCCGCGGGACGGGGGTTTTCGCAGGTTTTCGGTCGGGCAGCCTTCCACCGGAATCTGTTCGCCGCACGCTGACGCTTTCAATTTAGTTAAGATCCGCTATAGTCTCGCCGGTCGGAAAACGGATCGCGACGGTAACAGAGTTGAGGGCCGCTATGTTTGGGCAAGCCACGTTTAAGACCGCTTTGATCAATGTCTATGCAATGAACGCTCGTGGCCTTGCCGCGGCTGCCGGGGTTTCGTTATTGGCGACTGGCGCTACCGCCGACATGTTCTCGACCAAGAACCAGCGCAGCCTGTTCGCCGCCCATACCAAGGTTCTGGATGGCCGTGCGGCGCAACAATATGAGAACTCCAGCCGTCTGTTGCCGCGTTCTTCATTTGAGACGGGTCAGTATGGCAGTCTGCCCTATACCGGCAAATACCGTGGGAAATTCATGACCATGGCGCGCGCCGCAGCGCGCAAACACGGCGTGCCCGAGGATCTGTTCCTGCGTCTCGTGCAACAGGAAAGCAATTGGAACCCCGGCGCGAAATCCCACAAAGGCGCGCTGGGGCTGGCGCAGCTGATGCCGCAGACCGCTCGGTCTCTGGGGGTGGATCCCGCTGTCCCGCAGGAAAACCTGGAAGGCGGCGCGCGGTACCTGGCGCGCCAATTCCGTAAGTTCGGCTCCTGGCGCCTGGCACTGGCTGCATATAACGCAGGCCCCGAGGCAGTTCAGAAACACGGCGGCGTGCCGCCTTACCGTGAAACCCAGGCCTATGTAAAAACGATCTGGGGCGGCTGACCGCTTACGAAACGCCTTGAACCGCGCCCGTTTGGGGCGGCCCGGATCACGACCGTGTTAACGCCTCGGTAAACTTGGTAAATGCCGCGTTAACTTCTTTTCTCCGCCACGAAGCTGCCCGAATTCCCCCTGAAAAAAGCGAGCAGTTTCAGGAGGATTTGCCGTGACAGCCTACAGTTTTGATGATCGCCTTGACCGTATGCACTGGACCCCGTCGGCGGGTCCCAGCCGCGAGATCGTCGACAGCGTCCTTGGCGCGCGGCAGCGTGCCAGCGCCCGCAGTGTCGGCGTTACTCTTGCCGGGGCCATTGTGGGAATACTGATTGGCTTTGGCCTGATCGGCATGTCCTTCGAACAGTCTCCCTGGGGGCCGGGCAGCGGTGCGGTCGGTCTCGTGTTTGGTACTCTGTCGCTGGCCGGTCTGGCCCTGTCGGTCACGCTGGCCTTGTTCGCGGCGTGGAAAAGCAAACGTTTCCCGCGCTTGATGCAGTTCGCCTCGATGAACCTTCTGATGATCGTTGTTCTGTTGCTGAGTTAACCAGTATCGGCCCGCCCCATGATCGGGGTGGGCCTTTTCCTAGTTTTATTGTCGGGAATTGCGCTCGATCAAGGTCGGGGCTATAGCTGTCGGGTACTTCGCGTGGGGACTGCCCCGGATCCAAAGGCCCTGATGATGACGTTTTCTCCCTTCTGGCGCATGGGCGCCGCTGCCCGTTGCCTTACCTTGCTGGTCGTCGCGGCATCGCCGCATTCTGCATTGGCCGAGGATGCAGAGCTGACGCCGGTTGAGACCTTGGGAGAGGCTCTGTTTCACGATCCGATGCTGTCGCAGAACCGCACGCAGTCCTGTGCCAGTTGCCACGACGCGAAATACGGCTTTACCGATCCGCGGCGTTTCGCCGATGGGGCGTTTTCGCTGGGGAATGACGGGCATTCGCTGGGCGACCGCAACGCGCCAAGCGCGGCTTACGCGGCCTTTACGCCGCCATTTCACCAGAAGGAGGACGGAAGCTGGGCCGGGGGGATGTTCTGGGACGGGCGCGCCCGGGATCTGGCAGAGCAGGCCGGGGGGCCACCGCTGAACCCGATTGAAATGGGGCTCAGTGACAAGGCGCAGCTCGTCGCGCGCCTGAAGGAGGAGCCGGGCTATGTCACAGCCTTTCAGCAGAACTTCGGCGCCGATGTCCTGAAGGATCCGGAGGCCGGATATGCGGCGATGACCGAGGCGCTGGCGGCCTATGAGAGAACCGCCATCTTTGCACCGTTCGACAGTAAATACGACCGTTTCCTGCGCGGTGAGGTTCAGCTCAGCAAAGAAGAGGAACTTGGCCGGATCCTGTTCTTCTCGGAGCAGTTCACCAATTGCAACCAGTGCCACCAGCTGAAGCGCAGTGCCATGGATCCGCAGGAAACCTTTACGAACTACAGCTACCACAACATCGGCGTGCCGGAGAATGTTCTGGGGCGGGCCGAGAACGGCGTTGCCGCCGGTGCCATTGACGACGGGCTGCTTGCCAACCCGGCGGTAACTGATCCGGCAGAACGGGGCAAGTTCAAGACGCCGGGACTGCGAAACGTCGCGGTGACCGGCCCCTATATGCACAACGGGGTGTTTCAGGAGCTGCGCACGGTGATTGCCTTTTACAATCGCTACAACAGCAAATCGGACGCCGCGCAGATCAATCCCGAAACCGGAAAACCCTGGGGGCCGCCGCCGGTTGCAGGCACCTTGTCGACCACCGAGCTGACCCACGGGCCTGCGCTGGATGACCGGCGCATTGACGCCCTGGTTGCGTTTCTGAAAACGCTGACCGATCAGCGCTACGAAGAGTATCTGGAATAGAAAGGGCGCCCGAGTGATGAACGCGGGCGCCGCTTTGGGGGTGATCAGAGTGGCTACTCGGCCGCGATCTTGATGACCGGGCTCATCCGTTCAAGGATCTCATCGCTGAGGTGGCATTTGATCTGATGCCCGCCCTGCATGTCGCGCACCGGGGGGACCTCGCGTTCACAGAGACCGCCGGGAACTTCGCTCTTCCAGCGACAGCGGGTCTGGAACGGACAGCCTGATGGCGGGTTCATCGCTGACGGGATGTCGCCTTCGAGAACGATATGCTCCTTTTCCACCGATGTATCGGCGATGGGAACCGCGCTCAGCAGGGCCTCTGTATAGGGGTGATAGGGTGGCGAGAAGACCTGATCGGTCGTCCCCAGCTCCACCACATGGCCGAGATACATCACCATCACCCGGTCGCTGAGATAGCGCACGATGGACAGGTCGTGGCTGATGAACAGCAGCGTCGTCTTCTCGTTGCGCTGGATCTCCATCAGTAGATCGGTCACCGCCGCCTGCACCGACACATCCAGTGCCGAGACGGGTTCATCCGCCACAACGATGCGTGCACCGCCAGCAAAGGCGCGGGCGATGCCGACGCGCTGTTTTTGTCCGCCGGACAGTTGCCGTGGCATGCGGTCGGCAAAGGCGCGGGGCAGTTTCACCAGATCCAGCAGCTCCAGCATCCTCTGCTTGCGCTCCGCGTCGTTGTCACCGATGCCAAAGATTTCCAGCGCCCGGGTGATCTGCCGTCCGACGGTCATCGACGGGTTCAGCGTATCAAAGGGGTTCTGGAACACCATCTGCACGTCCGAAATCGTCTTGGTGTTGCGCTCTTCGATCGGGGTCTGTTCGATGTTCCGGCCATCCATCAGGATGTCGCCGTCGGTGGCGGTTTCGAGGCCCATCAGAACCTTGGCGAAGGTGGATTTACCGCAACCCGATTCCCCGACGATGGCCAGCGTTTCGGATTCGCGGGCCTCGAAGCTCAGCGTTTCATTGGCCTTCACCACTTTCTTGGCGCCGCCGCCAAATAGGGCATTCGCGGCCACCTCGTAATATTTCTTGAGCTTGTCGATCTTGAGGACAACCTCACCCGGGGCGGTCTTTTCCTTCTTGTCGGCTACGGTGATCGGCGCGTTCCAGTCGATTTCCTGGAACTTCAAGCACCGCGTGGCGTGGCGGTCATTGCCGGGCACATCGGCCATGGCAATATCGCCCGCATCGCAGCGGCCCGCTTCGAAATAATCGCAGCGCGGACCGAAGTTGCAGCCCGGTGGGCGTTCGTGCGGCAGGGGGAAGTTGCCCGGAATCGCCACCAGCGGGCGCGCGTTCTTGTCGGCGCCCGGCAGCGGGATCGAGCGGAACAGCGCCTGCGTATAGGGATGCTGCATCTCGTCAAAGACGTCTTCGATACTGCCGCGCTCCACTGCTTCGCCGGAATACATCACGCAGAGTCGGTCACAGGTTTCCAGAACAAGACCCAGATTGTGCGAGATGAACAGCATCGAGGTGCCGTATTTCTTGCCCAGATCCTTGACCAGTTCGACCACGGCGGCCTCCACCGTCACGTCAAGCGCGGTGGTGGGCTCATCCAGGATCAGCAGTGCCGGTTTCGACATCAGCGCCATGGCGATGACGATCCGCTGCTGTTGGCCGCCCGACAGCTGGTGCGGATAGCTGTTCAGCATCCGCTCCGGGTCGGGCAGGCGCACGTCGGTGACAACTTCGAGGGCGCGTTTATAGGCTTCATCCTCGCTGACGCCCTCGTGGATCATCGGCACTTCCATCAGCTGCTTGCCGATTTTCATCGCCGGGTTAAGGCTGGCCATCGGCTCTTGATAGATCATCGCGATCTCGTTGCCGCGAATGTCACGCAGCTCCTCGACGCTCATCTCTCCCAGGTCGCGGCCCTTGAACTTGATCGAGCCGCCCACGATGCGGCCGTTCTTGCCAAGGTCCTGCATCACCCCAAGGGCGACAGTGGATTTGCCGCAGCCGGATTCGCCCACAAGGCCAACCGCTTCCCCGGGCATCACGGAGACGGAAAAATCCATCACCGCCGGGATTTCGCGCAGCCGGGTGAAAAAGGAGATCGACAGGCGGTCGATTTCCAGGATCGGGCCATCGGTTTGCTCAAGCTTGCTCATGTCATCAATCCCTCAGGCTTTCTTCGCGCAGACCATCGGCCAGCAGGTTCAGACCCAGCACCAGGCTCAGCAGAGCGATGGCGGGGGGCAGGGCCGGGTGCAGGTAGATCGACAAGAGCTTGCGCCCTTCGTTGATGGTCGATCCCCAGTCCGGGCTTTCGGGCGGCAGGCCAAGGCCGAAGAAACCCAGAGTCCCGAGAAGGATGGTCGTGTAACCAATGCGCAGGCAAAAATCGACGATCAGCGGCCCGCGTGCGTTCGGCAGAACCTCCCACAGCATGATGTACCAGGGACGCTCACCCCGGGTCTGCGCGGCGGCCACGTAATCGCGGGTCTTGATGTCCATCGTCAGGCCCCGCACGATGCGGAACACGGTGGGTGAGTTCACGAAGACCACCGAGACAAAGACCACAAGGATACCGCCCGGAATGTCGAACAGATCCACCGGCCAGAAGTCGATCTTGGACCCCTTGGCATTGATCAGCGACATGTAAAGGATGAACAGCGGCGCCAGAACGACAGCTAGGATGATGAAGTTCTTCTTGGGCTGCGTCCGGTAGCGGGCGTTCAGCAGCACCCCGAAGAATACCATCGGGAAGGCAAAGAGCACCACTGCCATATACTGCGGCAGGCCGGTTTCGACGATCTCGGGGGTTACCATCAGGTAGAACAGCAGGATCACCGGGAAGGCCAGGATCAGGTTGGCGAGGAACGACAGGAAGGTGTCCAGTTTGCCGCCATAGTATCCGGCCGGCAGCCCCAGAGTGATCCCCACCATGAAGGCAAAGGTCGTCGCGAGCGGGGCAATTTTCACCACCTCCCAGGAACCTTTGACCATCCGGCTGAACACATCCCGAGCCAGGTTGTCACCGCCAAGGAGATACCATTGGAATTCCCCCTCTTCGGCGCCGCGCAGGGGCGTGCCGGGGGCTTTGTTTTTCATGCCCGACGCCTGCGACAGCGCATCATGGGTGGCCAGCATGTCAAAGGCCGCAAAAAAGCCGGTGAAGACCCAGAACATGACAAGGCCAAAGCCGATCATGCCGATGGGGCTGTCAAACAGCTTGCCATAAAGGCCAAGACGCCGCTTGAAGGTGATGGAAACGGCATAAAGCACCACAAGGGCGATCCAGACCGGCAGCATCTGCTGCGACAGGGCGCCGATGATGCCCGCGCCGGTGCCCATCACGAGGCCAAGCAGCAGATAGGCCAGAAGGATGACGGCCGAGGCCAGGAAGGTGAGGCGCACGGCCAGCGCGGCAAGGCCCTGCGGCCCGGCCGACAGGCTGAGCGTACCGCCTGCGTTGGTAATGGCGCGTTCCTCGGGGGTGACCGCGCCGATGATGATCCAAAGAAGGATCGAGATTGCCAGTAGTCCCAAAGCCGCAAAAAGAAGCGGGTTGAGAAAGGCGATTGATCCGGTCCAGCTGAGTGGTTCCATAGTCTTTCTCCGTCTTCAGGAAATGCGAATGCGTGGGTTGAGGTAGACGTAGCCGATGTCCGAGATCAGCTGCGTGATCAACACCACGAGAACCGAGACGACCGAGACGCCCAGCAGCAGTTCGATATCGTTGTTGCCAGCGGCTTGTACCAGCGTCCAGCCAAAGCCCTTGTAGTTGAACAGGGTCTCAACGATCACCACGCCGTTCAGGAGCCAGGGGAACTGCAGCATGATCACGGTGAAGGGCGCGATCAGCGCGTTGCGCAGGGCGTGTTTCATGACGATCTTGGGAAAGCTCACGCCTTTGAGCCGGGCGGTGCGGATATACTGCGCCGTCATCACCTCGGTCATTGAGGCGCGGGTCATGCGGGCGATATAGCCCATGCCATAAAGGGCGATGGTCAGAACCGGCAGCAGGAAATTTTCGATGTTCGGGCTTTCCATCGCGCTGGTCGCGGTGCCCTTGAACCATTTAAGGCCCACGGCAGAGGATGAGAAAATAGCGATGAACAGGACGCCCGAGACATATTCGGGTGTCGCCGTGGTGGTGATGGCAAAGGTCGACAGTGTTCGGTCGGTTGCAGAGCCTTCCTTCATGCCCGCCAGAACGCCAAGGATCAGCGCCGAGGGCACCATGACCAGCATCACCCAGAACATCAGCGTGCCCGTCAGCGACAGGCGGGTGGCGATGATGGAACTGACCTCATCCTTGAACACCGTGGAATAACCCCAATAGCCCTGCAGGATGCCGCAGAACTGCGGGGCCTCGGCTGGGTCCATGCCCGGCGTGATGCAGCGGCCGGTGATGGTGCCATCCTCAGCCGTGTGCTGGTACGACGGCGCGAGGCCGATCCATTCCATGTATTTCTTTGGCGTGGATTGCAGGTAACCGCCCTTTTCCAGCCAGCTGGCCACGGCTTCGTCCGACATGCGGAAGTTGCCCTGGGTCTTGGCGAGTTTTTCAAGGTTCGGATAGAGGTTTGTCATGAAGAACACGACAAAGGTCAGACAAAGCGCCGTCAGGATCATGACCCCGACGCGTCTGAGGATAAACAGTCCCATGGATGCCCCCATTGGTGGCTATGCGCCCGGTTCAATGCCGCTGCGCTTTTGCTAGGCGCGGATGCGCCCTGTCTTTTGGCTGTGCTACGGGTCCAGCGGAAACGGGCCGCGCGATGCGCGGCCCGTGCAGGTCCAGGTCAGGCTTTGAGAGCCCACTTGTAAAGCTGGGGCAGGTCCGCAATGTGCTTGTCGACACCGACCAGGGTATCCCGGTGGTGACGCATGGCGGTGCGCCAGTAAGGCTGGATGGTGACGCCTTCGTCGATCATGATGGCTTGCAGTTTGCCCATCACTTCGCGGCGCTTGTCGGCATCTGCGATCGAGTTGGCCTCGGCCAGCAGCGCGTCGAACTCGGCATTTGCAAAGCCGCTTTCGTTCCAGGCCTCGCCCGAGCGATAGGCCAGTGCCAGAACCTGAGTGCCCAGCGGGCGGTGGTTCCAGTTGGTCGAGGAGAAGGGATATTTCACCCAGTCGTTCCAGAAGGTGGAACCGGGCAGGATGGTCCGCTTCACGTTGATGCCTGCATCGCGCAGCTGGGCTGCCACCGCATCGGTTGTGTTGCGGCGCCAGTCATCGTCGATCGACAGCAGCTCGTGCTCGTAATCGCCCATGCCTGCTTCGTCCATCAGGGCCTTGGCCTTGGCGGGGTCATAGGGGATACGGGTGACGCTGGGGTCGTGCTCCGGGTGCATCGGGCCGACGTGGCAGTTGTCTGCCGGGATGCCGTAGCCGGACATGCCCAGTTCAAGGCAGACGTTGTTGTCGACTGCCATGGCCAGGGCCTGGCGCACGCGCTTGTCAGCATAGGGCTTCATGCCATCGACTTCGGCCAGCTGGTTCGGGCGGATGACGATGGTAAAGCCGGAGGGGATTTCCGAGCGGGTTAGGCCGATGCTGTCGAAAATGTCGACATATTCACCGACCGACTCCCAGTTCATGTCGATTTCTTCGGCTTCGAAGGCGGCCAGGAAGGCGGCCGGATCGGTGCCGTAGTCGATGAACTCGATGCGGTCCAGATGGCCGCCCTTACCAGCGGCGTAGCCCCACCACTCGTGGTCCTCGTTGCGCACCAGCACACCCTTGACGCCGACTTCCATGCTCTCGGGCAGCATGTAACCGGTACCGATCGGGTTCTCCAGCATGGTTGCGGCGTCATGGCTGGCATGGGTGATGGCTGCGGGATAGTCCGCCATGCCGGGGATGATGGTAATGTCCGGCGTGTTGGTCTTCAGCATCACGGTGTGGCTGTCCACCACGGTGATGGCGCCATCTGCGGCCTTGCCTGTGGCTTCGTCGATCAGCGATGCCATGCGGCCTGCCATTGAGTTGCCTTCGACGCTCTTGTCACACCAGCCGGCGATGTTGCGAGCCACGTCCTCGGCGGTGAAATCGTCGCCGTTGTTCCATTTGACGCCTTTGCGGACGTTCAAGGTGTATTCGGTCGCATCGGCATTGGCGCTCCAGCTTTCCAGCAGCATCGGGCCGAAAGAGCCGTCGCTGTTGTATTCGACCAGATATTCCAGCCAGCCGGCGGTAAAGGTCGCGATCTGGGTCCAGTCAAAAGTGCGCGGATCCTTGAGCGCACGGACCTCCATCTGCATACGCAGGGTGCCACCCTTCTGGGCATGTGCAGCGGCCTGCACCGGGGTCTCCAGACCGATCAGCCCGTAGGCGGCTGCGGCGCTGACGCCCAGTGCGGTGGAGCGGGCCAGGAATTCACGGCGGCTCAGTTTGCCGTTTTTGACTTCCTCGGCATGCATCTGGGCGGCCCAGTGGATCGGCGCGCCGGTGGTGGTATCGTTGTTCATACGGATCTCCCTGTTTGCACCAACAGGACGCTTGGCCCTGCCTCGAGGTGGCGATGGTATGTCCGGATTGCGGCCCGGAAAGGTGCTATTTTTGAATTTCGCCGTCTCACGCACCTATTCGGCCTCATAAGGCGGCTTAGGTCAATGCACAGATTCGGCGGAATACGGCAGAAAAGCGACCTTTTTTGCGTCGTTTTCGTATATTCGCGGTGGGTCGCGCCACAGGACTGGGCAGAAGTGCCCAGTTCTCCGCAGGGTTGAGGTGCAAACGGGGGCCTGGGCCGACTCACGACGGCAGGTCGCGGTCAGAGGCTGTAACGTTACTGGGGAATAGCGGCTTTGCGCGCCTTCTTGCGCAGGGCGCTTGGTGTCTTACCGGTGTGCTGGGTGATGAAGCGAGTGAAATAGGCGGCGCTGCCGAACCCCAGTTGGGCGGCGATGTCGCGCATGGCCAGATCGCTTGAAATCAGCAGGCTGCGGGCCGCGTGAAGCTGCCGCTCTGTCAGCAGCGTGGCGGCAGTCTTACCGGTTTCCGCCTTGCAGACACGGGTCAGGTGGGTCGGCGTCACGTTCAGCGCAGCGGCGTGATCCGCCATGCTGGCGTGTTCGTCGAAATAGGTTACCACCCGCTTGCAATAGGCCTGTGACAGGCGCCGCGCGGCGTTTGGTTTCACCGGGGGCAGGGGGCCGGAGGGGGGCTGACGACGCAGCTGGATGCTGATCAGATCGGTGTAGGACTGCATGGCCCGGCGCCACAAGGCAGGATGAGTGGATTGTTCGACCGACACCGCCTCAAGCAGGCTGTTGAGACGCGCTTGCTCGACCGGGTCGTTGAACTTCAGGTGTAGCGGCTCGGGCGGCATCGACACGGGCGCGGTGGCAGGCACGATCAGGGCCTGACCCAGGCATTGGCGTCCGAATTCCACTGACCACAGATTGCCGGCCGGAAAGAACAGCGCCGTATGCGCGCCAAACCCGCGCCGGTGCCCATCCATCAGAAAACGACCCTGTCCGCGTGTGATCCAGATCAGCACATGCTCGGCGCGATCATGCGCGAGTTCTGTTTGCCAAGGACCGTCCGGGTAGAGACGCGAAAGCGGCGAAACGTGAAGATCTTCGGCTGGTTTCGGGTCGAATGGCATGAGATGTTACATAGATTTACTTAAACTTTATCGATGTAACAGCGCATGAAAATGTGATTCTGGCAAGTTCCTGCCGAAGAAGGTTAAAAATTGATAAATTTGTGCCTCTTACCTGCACCTGCCGTTTAGCTGAGCTGATAGCCGATCTCGGGGGAGATTTTCCGCCATTTCTCCATGCGGGCACGGAACCAGGTGCGCTGCCGTTTGGCGAACCGGCGGGTGGCAATCGCGGCGCTTTCCTCCGCCTCCTCCAGCGTCATTCTGCCAGTGGCATAGGCCATGAGTTCCGGCGCGCCGATCGCCTTGCAGGAGGGCAGGCTGGGGTCGAACCGATCTCGCATGGCCTCGACTTCATCCATGGCGCCCTGTTCCAGCATGGCGCGGAATCGTTTGCGGATGCGTGCCTCCAGCCAGTCCTTACTGCTTTCCAGAACCAACGCACTGCAGGCGTCCAGCGGCAGGGGCGGCGGCGGGGTGTCATCCTGCCAATCGGCCAGCGCCCGTCCCGTGGCGGTCAGCACCTCCCAGGCGCGCTGCACGCGGGCACGGTTCTGCACATCGATGCGGGCCGCGGTCTGGGGATCAAGCGCCGACAGCAAGTCTTCGAGCGACATCGAATCGCCCTCGGCCCGGACTTCTGCAGGTGTGGGCGGGATTTCAGCCATACCTTCGGTCAAGGCACTGAAATAAAGACCGGTTCCGCCGACGATGATCGGCCGCTGCGTTCCTGACAGCAGCGGCACCACCTCCCGCAGCCAGTGACCGGCGGAATAGGGCGCATCATAAGCCACATGCCCATAAAGCTGGTGCGGCGCGCGGGCTTCTTCTTCGGCAGAAGGGCGGGCGGTAACGATCCGCCAACAGTCGAACACCTGGCTGGCATCGGCATTGACTACCACACCGCCTTGTTTTTCCGCAATTTCCAGCGCGAGCGCGGATTTCCCTGAGGCCGTCGGGCCAGCGATCAGAACGGGCCTATCCGGATCGATGCGAAGTTCTGTCATGTCAGCCTGTCCTCACCGGGGGCGGATTTGTTATACTCCGGGGAAGAAAAGGCGCCTGGCCTGCATTGATCCTGCCGGTGATTTGCTTCATTTTGCGGCGCAAATTAACCCCGTCATATTCCGGAGCGCAACATGCCCCAAGAAATCGAAACACCGGCCGCCACTTCGGCCGTTGCCTATAAACGTGTCATGCTGAAAATCTCTGGGGAGGCGTTGATGGGGGATCAGGGCTTTGGCCTGCATCCGCCGACCGTGGAGCGGATCGCCAAAGAGGTGAAGTCGGTACACGACATGGGCGTCGAGATCTGCATGGTTATCGGCGGCGGAAATATCTTCCGGGGCCTGTCCGGCGCTGCGCAGGGCATGGAACGCACTACAGCTGACTATATGGGGATGCTGGCGACGGTGATGAACGCCCTTGGCATGCAGGCCGCTCTGGAATCCCTTGGCGTCTTCACCCGGGTGATTAGTGCCATTCCGATGGATCAGGTCTGCGAGCCCTATATCCGCCGCCGCGCCGTGCGCCACCTTGAGAAGAAGCGGGTCTGCATCTTCGCGGCCGGCACCGGCAACCCCTATTTCACCACCGACACCGCCGCGACCCTGCGCGCCAATGAAATGGCCTGCGAGGCGATCTTCAAGGGCACCAAGGTCGATGGTGTCTATGACAAGGATCCGGTGAAGTTCGACGACGCCAAGCGCTATGACACCGTCAGCTATGACGATGTGCTGGCCAAACGCCTGGGCGTGATGGATGCCTCGGCGATTGCTCTGGCGCGCGACAACAGCCTGCCGATCATTGTCTTTTCGCTGGATGAGCCGGGCGGGTTCCGCGGTATTCTGGCTGGCGAAGGCACCTACACCAAGGTTCAGGGCTGAACCGCAGTTGGTTTGAAAATGGCAAAAGACGCGTGTCCCGGCAGGAGGCGCGTCTTTTCGTTTATGCAAGGGGTTGCGAGCCGGTATCAACGCTGTGGCTAGCTGCTGCCATCGGGCAGAGTGGCCGTCAGCGGGCCGAGATTGCTATACAATCTTGCGACAATCGCTTATGAGCGGTGTAAAGACCGCCTCAAGTCAGGGGAGAGAGCAGAATGTCTGATGATTTTGAACTGGATACCGACGATCTGAAACGTCGCATGGATGGCGCCATGGCCAACCTGCGCACCGAGTTTGCCTCGCTGCGAACCGGCCGTGGCTCGGCTTCGATGCTGGATCCGGTGATGGTAGATGCCTATGGCTCGATGACGCCGATCAACCAGGTCGGCACCGTCAACGTGCCGGAGCCGCGCATGGTGACGATCAACGTTTGGGACAAATCCCTTGTTGGTAAAGTGGAAAAGGCGATCCGTGAATCCGGCCTTGGTATCAACCCACAGTTGAATGGCACCATCATCATGCTGCCGATTCCGGAGCTGAACGAAGAACGCCGCCGCGAACTGACGAAGGTTGCCGGCCAATACGCTGAACACGCCCGTGTGTCGGTGCGCAACGTGCGCCGCGATGGCATGGATCAGATCAAGAAGGCCAAGGCTGATGGGATGTCCGAGGACGACCAGAAGTTCTGGGAAAGCGAAGTTCAGGATCTGACCGACGCGATGATCAAGGCCGTGGACGAGGCGCTGGAAAACAAGCAAGCCGAAATCATGCAGGTCTGACGCCCGGATATGGTCAGCAATACCGACACGGCGCCTTCCGAGGGCGCGTCCGAAGACGGCACGGGGCAGGGCCCACGCCATGTTGCCATCATCATGGATGGCAACGGCCGGTGGGCACAGTCCCGTGGCCGCCCGCGTCTGTTCGGGCACCACGCAGGCGCCAAGCGGGTGCGGGAAATCGTCGAATGCTGCCCGTCCCTGGGCATCAAGTATCTGACCATATTCGCCTTTTCGACCGAGAACTGGAAACGGACGCAGGTCGAGGTCGCGGGCCTCATGAGCCTGTTCCGCCGCTATATCTCCAAGGAGATGAAGGCGCTGGCCGCGCGTAATGTGCGGGTACGTTTCATCGGGGATCGGGTGCGGCTTGATGCCAAGCTGATCCAGTTGATGGATCAGTTGGAGGAGGAAACCAAAGGTAACGACGGCACCAATCTCACAATTGCCCTGAACTATGGTGGGCGGGACGAGGTGGCCCGCGCCACGAAACGGCTGGCGCAGGATGTTGCGGCTGGAAAACTATCTCCTGACGATGTGGACGAGGAAACCCTGCCGAAATACCTCGATACCCATGTGCTGCCGGATCCCGATCTGGTGATCCGCACCAGCGGTGAGGCACGGATTTCCAACTTCCTGCTGTGGCAGTCTGCCTATGCGGAGTATGAGTTCATCGACACGCTCTGGCCGGATTTCACCGCCGAAGAACTGGGGCGCCTGTGCCGGGGCTATGGCGCCCGTGACAGACGTTTTGGCGCGGTGAAGACATGAGCGCGGGACGTTGGTCCGACCTGATGCCGCGCTTGCTGTCTGCGGTCGTCATGCTTGTCGTAGGCGCCGTGGAAATCTGGCTGGGTGGCATCTGGTTTGCGCTGCTCATCGCTGCCGCTTGCGGTGGCATGATCTGGGAGCTTGTCCGGATGCTGGCGCCCGAAAAGACCGGACAGGCGCTGCAACTGGGGGCAATGTCAGCCATTGCGGTGCTGGGCGCGACCCTGCTGCCGCCGGTCTGGGGTATGCCCTTGCTGGTTTCGCCTATTCTTGGCGGTATGTTTCAACTGCCTGTTGCTGCCCGCCTGCGTTTTGGCTTATTTGGTCTCTGGATCGTTTGCGCCGGCTTTACCTTTGTATGGCTGCGCAATGAAATGGGGGCCTCTTGGCTGTTGTGGCTGATCGGCGTTGTCGTTGCCACCGATGTAGCAGGCTATTTTGCCGGTAAGATGATCGGCGGACCAAAGCTTTGGCCGCGTGTCAGCCCCAAGAAAACCTGGTCCGGATCTTCGGCTGGCTGGATCGCTGCGGCGTTTGTCGGGGCCTTCTTCAGCGAAGCCTCGGGGCTGGGCGTGGGCGCGATTGTCCTGTCGGTTGTCATGTCGATGGCTAGCCAAGCGGGCGACATCGCGGAAAGCGCTCTGAAGCGGAAGACAGGCGTCAAGGATTCCAGCGCGCTTATTCCCGGTCACGGTGGCCTTTTTGACCGGTTCGACGGGATGCTCGGGGCGGCGGCGGCCTTCCTGATCTTCGTGACATTTCTGGGATAGCCTTGTAGGGCATGACCATGCGTAAAATCTCTATCTTCGGCGCCACCGGCTCGATTGGGCAGAACACCATTGACCTGATCCGGCGCGATCTGCGCACCTATGACGTAGTGGCACTGACGGGCGGTGCCAATATTGCCCGGCTTGCGGCGGATGCCATCGCGCTCAAGGCTGATATTGCGGTAACGGCCTATGAGGAGCGCCTGCCGGATCTGCGCGCCGCGCTGGAGGGCAGTGGCGTGGAGGCCGCAGCGGGAGAGGCTGCCCTGATCGAGGCGGCAACCCGTCCGGCGGATTGGATCATGTCGGCCATCGTTGGGGCTGCCGGTCTGGCGCCGGGTCTCAAGGCGCTGGAGCAGGGCACCACGCTGGCGCTGGCCAATAAAGAATCGCTGGTCTGTGCCGGTGGCCTTCTGATGCAGACCGCGCTGCGACATGGCGCCCGGCTCTTGCCGGTGGATAGCGAGCATTCGGCGGTGTTTCAGGGGCTGGTCGGTGAAGAGATTTCCGCGGTTGAGCGGATCATCATCACCGCATCCGGTGGCGCGTTCCGCGACTGGCCGCTGGAAGATCTGCAAAAGGCAACCTTGGCAGAGGCGTCCTCTCATCCAAACTGGGACATGGGGCAGCGCATCACCATCGACAGCGCATCAATGTTCAATAAGGCGTTAGAGGTCATTGAAACAAAAGAGTTCTTTGGTGTCGCGCCGGAACAGATCGAGGTTCTGGTGCATCCCGAATCGATGGTGCATGCGCTGGTTGGCTTTCGCGATGGTGCGTTGATGGCGCATCTGGGCGCACCAGATATGCGCCATGCCATCGGATACGCGCTGCATTGGCCCGAGCGAAAGGATCTGCCGGTTGCGCGGCTTGATCTGGCGGAAATCGGTCAGCTGAATTTCACGGCTCCGGATACCGCGCGGTACCCCGCGCTGCGGCAAGCCTATGATGTGATGCAGCGCGGCGGTCTGATGGGCGCCGTCTTCAATGCAGCCAAGGAAAAGGCGCTGGATCTGTTCATCGCGGGACAGATCGGGTTCACCGAAATGGCCGAGGTGACTGCGGCGGTTCTGGAGCGGATGGAGGCACAAAGCGGCCTTATTGATTCCGCAATGACCCTTGATAACGTCACTGAGATTGACCATCTCGCCCGACAAGAGGCAGAGCGCGCCGCAGCGGAACGCAGATAAGGTAAGAACTTGGATATCGTGACCCTACTCCCGCAGTTTGGCGGCTTTCTCTACACTATCGGCAGTTTTGTTGTCGCGCTTTCGGTGATCGTCGCGGTGCATGAATACGGCCACTATATCGTTGGCCGATGGTCCGGAATCCATGCGGAGGTTTTTTCGCTGGGCTTTGGCCCGGTGTTGTTCAGCCGCGTCGACAAGCGTGGCACCCGCTGGCAGATCGCGCTGTTGCCCTTTGGGGGATATGTGAAATTCCTTGGCGATGCAGATGCGGCTTCGGGCAAGGACAGCGCCGCGATGGAGGCGGCGGCCAATGATCCGACGCGCCTACGCCAGACCATGCATGGTGCCCCGCTTTGGGCGCGTAGCGCTACGGTTGCTGCCGGACCGGTGTTCAATTTTGTGATGTCAGTGATCATTTTCTCGGTTCTGGCGATGACGCAGGGAACCCTGCGGGATCCGCTGGCTATCGGCACCTTGGTGCCGCTACCCGGCATCGAAAACCAGCTGCGCGAAGGTGACGAATTGGTCGCAATCGAGGGCGTTGCCATCCCGGACGAGGCCGGAGCCATGTCCTGGGGGGAATTCCGCGACCAACTGCCGATGGTGCAGCCGATGGAGTATCAGGTGCGCCGGGATGGTCAGCTGGTCTCGGTTCAGGGCCCGTTCCTATCGCCGCCGCATGTGCGGGCCGTTGCGCCGCGCAGCGCTGCATCGGATGCCGGGCTTCAGGCCGGAGATGTCATCACCGGCGTCGATGGAGAACCGATTTTTGCCTTCGATCAGCTTAAGCAGACCGTCGAACAGGCCGATGGCCGCGTACTGCTGTTGGATGTCTGGCGGCAAGGGCAGGAGTTGGAGCTTGCGCTGGCACCACGTCGCACGGATGAGCCGCAGCCCGACGGAAGTTTCGCGACCCGTTGGCGGATTGGTGTGGTCGGCGGTCAGGCCTTTGAGCCCGCAACCGAAGTGGGCGGCGTCGGCGAATCCCTGGTAGCAGGGGCGTCGCAGGTTTGGTCAGTGATCGACATGTCGATTTCGGGCCTGACGCATATGATTACCGGCGCCATCAGCACCTGTAACCTGTCAGGGCCCATCGGGATCGCAGAAACCTCCAGCGCAATGGCAAGCCAGGGCGCGGTCAGCTTCATCCGCTTCATCGCGGTTCTGTCGACGGCTGTTGGCCTCCTGAACCTCTTCCCGGTGCCAGCGCTGGATGGGGGGCATCTGGTGTTCTACGCCTATGAGGCGGTCACAGGGCGTCCGCCCAGTGATGGAGTCATGCGGATCCTGATGACCCTTGGCATTGCGATGATTCTGTCGTTGATGGTCTTTGCACTCGGCAACGATCTTTTCTGTTAAAATTTAAAGCACTTGTTGTGGCGCCCGCCTCCGGGAAGGGGGCGGGTGCCCAACTGTCGCCATATTCCGGCATTAACCCTTTCTCAATCTGCTACGCCCGCAGCGCAGCCTTGCGCGCAGCATCGACTGGGGAAAGGAAGTCACCATGCACGCTCTGATGAGAACGGACAATGGCCTGGGTCTTTTGATGCGCCTTAATTGGGATCGCGCACTGTCGGTCGTGACGATTTTTCTCGCTCTGACTGCAGGTGCCTGGTTCGGATCCCTTTGAAACCATGGGGATGCGGCGTTTGCACCGCGCAACGCGTCGGTCACCCGTGCTCAGTCTGTGCGCATCTTCGTGCCCCGGAGTGATTTCTTAGTTTTGACAACGGTCAGTAAACCCGGTACGCACAGTTAAAAGCTGCTTAAAAAATCGGATTATGACTGATGGTTCGGGGGAAGGTCGTGGGTACATCCTGCGGTGTGCGCACAAAACGCACCAATATACTGTATAGAAGCGTATCGAGCGCCGTATTGGCTGTTGCCTTGGGATTTGTCCTGACGCCCAGTTTCGCATCGGCGCAAAGCTACCAGTTCAATTCGGTCCGGGTGGAGGGCAATCAGCGCATCCAATCGGATACGATCGTGTCCTATGCGGCGCTGGAACGGGGAAAACCGGTCAGCGCTGGCCAGTTGAATGACGCGTATCAGCGTATTCTTGACAGCGGTGTTTTTGAAACCGTTGAGCTGGTGCCAAGCGGCAACTCTCTGATCATCAAGGTCACAGAGTTCCCGACGATCAACCAGATCAATTTCGAAGGTAACCGGCGGATCAAGGATGACAAGCTGGCCGAGCTGATCGAATCCGCGCCACGCCGCGTGTTCCGCGCCGCGCAGGCGGAACGGGACGCCGAGACCATTGCTGCCGCCTATGGGGCGCAGGGACGTTTGGCCTCGCGGGTGACGCCGCGCATCATCCGCCGTAGCGACAATCGTGTCGATCTGGTGTTCGAGATTGCCGAAGGCGACACCATCGAAGTCGAGCGCGTTTCGTTTGTCGGCAACAAGGTCTATTCGGATCGGCGTCTGCGCCGGGTTCTGGAAACCAAGCAGGCTGGTCTCTTGCGGACCTTCATCAACAAGGACACGCTGATCGAGGACCGCCTGCAGTTTGACCGGCAGGTGTTGCGCGATTTCTACCTGTCGCGTGGCTATGTGGATTTTCGGGTCAACAGCACCAACGCCGAAGTGACTCGGGAGCGTGACGCCGTATATCTGGTCGTCGATGTTACCGAAGGTCAGCAGTTCGAGTTCGGCAATATCTCGGTGACCAGCGAAATCGCTGAGGCCGATGCTGACCTCTACCGCTCTGCGTTGAAAGTCAAACCGGGCGTGACCTATTCGCCGCTGATTGTTGAGCGTTCCATCGAGATGCTGGAAACGCTGGCAACGCGTCAGGGGATTGATTTCCTGCGCGTTGAGCCGCGGGTGACCCGCAACGACCGCGATCTGACGCTGGATGTTGAATTCGCAATGGTGCGCGGGCCGCGTGTCTTCGTCGAACGCATCGATATCGAAGGCAACACGACAACGCTGGACCGGGTGATCCGCCAGAAGTTCCGCTCGGTCGAAGGCGACCCCTTCAATCCGCGTGAAATCCGGGATGCCGCAGAACGGATTCGTGCGCTTGGCTTCTTTGCCAAATCAGACGTGGACGTCCGGGAAGGCAGCTCCGAAAGCCAGGTGATCGTAGACGTGAACGTCGAAGAGCAACCGACCGGTTCGTTGAGCCTTGGCGGCGCATACTCTGTCAACGACGGCTTTGGGGTTAACGTTGGTCTGACCGAAAACAACTTCCTGGGCCGCGGTCAACGCCTGTCTTTCTCGATCGCGACTGCTCAGGAATCGGAAGAGTACGTTCTGGGCTTTACCGAGCCGCATCTGCTGGGACGCGATCTGAAATTCGATTTGGACCTTGGTGTGTCCGAAACCGATTCTAGCTATGCGGAGTACGACACCTCTCGCGCGTTCTTCCGTCCGGCGCTGACCTTCAATGTGACCGAAGATACCACTCTGGAAGTGCGCTATACTTGGGCCGACAGTGAGATGATCCGCCGCGATGACGTGAGCTTTGTCGGAGGGACCTACCCTGTGGCGGGCCCTGTGATAAGAAGTGAGATCAATCAAGGCAGCAAAACGTCCAGCTCCCTTGGGTTCACATATTCCTATGACAGCCGTCTGACCGGTCTCGACCCCAATATCGGTTTCACCATGCAGGTGGGCGCTGATTATGCCGGCCTTGGCGGGGATAGCGAATACCTCAGAACCACGGCCAAGCTGGTCGCACAGCGCAAGATCCTCAACGAGGAAGTCACGCTTCGGGCGACTTTGGAAACCGGCTCTCTGCACTGGATGGGCGACGATTACAGCCGCTCGATTGACCGTTTTGTTCTGACCCCCAGCGTTATGCGAGGGTTCGAACCCGGCGGGATCGGGCCTCGGGATACTGCGCCGCGGGCTGATGGCGGAAGTTACGACGATTTCCTCGGCGGCAACGTCTATGCCGTTGCACGTTTTGATGCCGAATTCCCGCTGGGTCTGCCTGAGGAACTGGGGCTGCGCGGTGGTCTTTTCTACGATGTCGGCAACCTTTGGGGCCTGCAGGACGTGGACACACCTGCCAGCGGTGGTTTCGTCGTCGGCCGTAACGGCTCTTTCCGGCACGTGGTCGGGTTTTCGGTCCTCTGGACCACGGCCTTTGGCCCGTTGCGGTTCAACTTTTCCAATGCGGTCAAGAAAGAAGACTTTGACAAGGAACAAAGTTTCGATCTGACCTTGCAGGCCCGGTTCTGACCCGGTGATGCAGGCAGGGCCGACGTGTATAACAAAGAGGGCGCCGACCGGCTGGTCGGCGCCCCTTTATCTGGCGCGCCGGGGGCTTGTTATGGGCCTGGCGCTGTGCCTGCCTTTGACCGCTGGAACAGCTTCGGCCCAGTCAACGGCTATTGGAACACCCGCGCCTTTCAATCTGTCTCTCGGCCAGGAAATGCAGATTGGCGCGCCGCAAAGTGGCATTCTGACGATCCAGCCTGACCGTCTCTTCTCCGAAAGCGCCTTTGGCCAGCGCGTCACGCGTGAGCTGGAAGCCGAAGGCGCAGTGCTCACCGCCGAGAACCGCCGTATCGAAGCAGAGCTGCGCGCCGAAGAGCAGGACCTGACTCAGCGGCGGCCCTCTATGGAGCCCGAGGCGTTTCGCACGCTTGCGGATGCCTTTGACAAAAAGGTGCAGGAGACCCGGCGCACGCAGGATCAGAAACTGCGCGAGATCACTCAAATGGGCGAAACAGCCCGCCGGGAGTTCTTTGTAGCCTCTTTGCCTATCCTTCAGGGGATCATGCGTGACAGCGGCGCCGGTGCCATTCTGGATAACTCTTCGGTTTTCCTCAGCTCTGAGGCCGCGGATGTGACGGATCTTGCGATCACGCGCATCGATGCCGTTCTGGGAGACGGGGCAGACCTTGAAAGCCAGTCGTCTGACCAGTGAAACAGGTCTGACCGGTGCCTGACATCGGCGCGGTGCGCTTGCCCAGACCGTTCCCGCTTGGTAGTGACGCAGGACATATAAAAAAACGGGATACCCGCCATGACCGCCGATCTGAAAAGTGCCGATATTCACCTGATCCAGCGCATTCTGCCGCATCGTTACCCGTTCCTGCTGGTCGACAAAGTGATCGAAATCGACGGTTACACTTCGGCGCATGGGATCAAGAACGTCACCATGAACGAACCGCATTTTCAGGGCCACTTCCCCGGCACGCCGATCATGCCGGGCGTGACCATCGTCGAGGCGATGGCGCAAACAGCAGGCGTCATGCTGGGTGTCGGCATGGATATGGTCGATACCGACCTGCTGATCTACTTCATGAATATCGACAAGTGCAAATTCCGCCGCAAGGTGATCCCGGGCGACGTCCTGGACATGCATGTCGAAACCCTGCGCGGGAAGAAAGGTGGCAAGATCTTCAAGTTCAAGGGCGTTGCCTCGGTCGATGGCGAAACCGCTGCCGAGGCTGAATTCTCGGCCATGGTCGACATTCAGAAGGATTGATCGCGATGAGCCAGATCCATCCGTCGGCGGTGATCGAACCGGGCGCCACCATTGGTGAGGGCTGTGAAATCGGTCCGTTCTGCATGGTCGGCGCTGACGTCACCCTTGGCGAAGGGGTGGTTCTGAAATCCCACGTGGTGGTCACCGGCGAAACCGAGATCGGCGCAGAGACGACGGTGTTCTCCTTCGCAGTGATCGGTGAGATTCCGCAGGATCTGAAGTTCAAGGGAGAGAAAAGCCGGACCGTGATCGGTGCGCGCAACCGGATCCGTGAACATGTGACCATCAATGCCGGTACCGAAGGCGGCGGCGGGGTGACCCGGATCGGCGATGACGGCTTGTTTATGGCCGGTTGCCACATTGCCCATGACGCGCAGATTGGGGATCGGGTGATCGTGGTCAATTCTGCCGCCGTCGCAGGTCATTGCGTGATCGAGGATGATGTGATCATCGGTGGTCTTTCCGGTATCCACCAATGGGTGCGTATTGGGCGTGGCGCTATCATCGGCGCGGTGACCATGGTCACAAATGATGTGATCCCCTACGGGCTGGTACAGGCCCCGCGCGGAGAGCTGGACGGGCTTAACCTTGTCGGCCTGAAACGCCGCGGTGTGTCGCGGGCAGATATTACCGCCCTGCGCGCCGCCTTCCAGATGCTGGCACAGGGGGAGGGCACCTTTCAGGAACGCGCCCGGCGGCTTGGTGAGGAAACCGACAGCGCTTATGTGCAGGAAATCATCGCCTTTATCACCGGTGCAAGCGACCGGTCGTTTTTGACACCAGGGGGATGATCGCATGATCGCTCTGATCGCGGGGCGCGGTGCGCTGCCGCTTGAAATCTGCAATCGCCTGTCCGAACGACCGCTGGTCTGCGCCATGGCGGGGTCAGAGCCGGATGCGCTTGATCCGGAAATCACCTTTCGGCTGGAACAGTTGGGCAGTTTCCTCGCCCGGCTGACGTCCGCAGGCGTAACGGAGATTTGCCTGGCGGGGTCCGTGTCGCGCCCGGCCATTGATCCTGCGGCCATTGATGCCGAAACCCTGCCGATGGTGCCGGTGTTGCAGGCTGCGCTTGGCGCCGGGGATGACGGCGCATTGCGGGCGATCATGGAGCTTTTTGAGTCAGCAGGTTTTGCTGTACGAGCTGCGCATGATGTGGCGCCGGATCTATTGATGCAGCCAGGGGTGCCGACCCGTATTCAGCCAGGTGAACTCGACAAGGCAGACGCAGCCAGGGGAACAGAAATCGTTGCCGCGATGAGCGCGGCGGACATTGGCCAGTCCTGCGCGGTGCGGTCGCGGCAAGCGGTTGCGGTGGAAACGGTCTTTGGCACCGACTGGATGCTGGAGACCTTGATCCGCCGTCCGGACGGGCAGGGCGGAGTGATGGTCAAGGCGCCGAAGACAGGACAGGACCGGCGCGCCGATCTGCCCACCATTGGCCCTGCGACGGTGGAAAAGGCCGCAGCAGCCGGTCTGTCCGGTATCGTGCTGGAGGCCGGAGGCGTGATCGTGCTGGAGCAGGAGGCGGTAATTGCCACCTGTGACCGTCTGGGCCTGTTCCTGTGGCTGCGCGACGCGGCATGAGCCTCCGGGTCTTTATCCTGGCCGGGGAGCCTTCGGGGGATCGGCTGGGCGCGGCCCTGATGGAAGGGCTGAAAACGCTAGCGCCCGATGTTTCATTTGAAGGGATTGGCGGTACCCTGATGGCTGAGCAGGGGCTGCAGTCCCGGTTTCCGATGGACGAGCTGTCCGTCATGGGCCTGGCCGAGGTTCTGCCGAAATACCGCCATCTGAAACGCCGTATCCGTGAAACCGCCGATGCTGTGATCGCCATGCGCCCTGATGTGTTGATCACCATCGACAGCCCGGATTTCTCGCTGCGCGTGGCGCGGCTGGTGAAACAGGGCAGCGACATCCGTACCGTGCATTACGTGGCACCGTCCGTCTGGGCCTGGCGGCCGGGCCGGGCGCAGAAGATGGCCACCTGCATCGATCACGTGCTGGCGCTGCTGCCGTTCGAGCCGCCTTATATGGAAGCCGCCGGGATGGACTGCGATTTTGTCGGCCATCCCGTAGTAGCAGAGCCAAAGGCGACAGCAGAAGAGATCGCCGCGTTGCGCCAGACCTGTGACCTTGGCGATGCGCCGATCCTTTTGGCCTTACCGGGGTCACGGCGGTCAGAGGTGGGGCGCTTGGCGCCCGTGTTCGGGGCCGCGCTGCGGGATTTCGCAGCGGCCTACCCCCAATACCGAATCGTGGTACCGACCGCCGGTCCGGTGGCTGAGTTGGTGCGCCAGCACGCCAAAGATTGGCCACAGGGCACTGTGTTGCTCGACCCGACCGGTCTTGACCCGGCTGTTGCCGAGGCGCGCAAACGAGCGGCCTTTGCCGCGGCGGATCTGGCGCTGGCGGCTTCGGGCACCGTGTCGCTGGAGCTAGCCGCCGCACGCACGCCCATGGTGATCGCCTATCGCTTCCAATGGCTGACCTGGCAGATCATGAAGCGCATGGCCCTGATCGATACGGTCACACTCGTCAATCTGGTGAGCGAGACCCGCGTCGTGCCGGAATGCCTTGGGCCAGATTGCACCCCGTCGCGGATCGCCGGGGCGCTGGCAGATGTCCGTGCCAACCCTGAGGCGCAGCAGGACGCCATGGGGCTCACCATGGAGCGTCTGGGCGAGGGCGGGGAGGCTCCGGGCCTGCGCGCCGCCCGCGCGGTTCTGGCGCGCCTTTAGTAGCCGCGCCAGATCCAGCCGCCGCCAAAGATGCGGCTACTTTCGGTGTCATAGAAAACGCAGGCCTGTCCGGGCGATACGCCTTCTTCGGGCGTCAACAGCTCAACCTCGGCCGTGGTTTCGGACAGCGGACGGATAATCGCCTCACGCGGGGGGCGGGTCGAGCGGACCTTCACCGCGACATGCCATTCCTTCCGACTGGTAAAGGGTTCGTCGCCCAGCCAGTTGATTTCCCGCACAGGCACGATTCGGGTGGCCAGCAATTCCTTGGGGCCGACGACCACCTGTTTCTTGTCCACATCAAGCCGCACCACATAGAGCGGCTCGCTGAGGCCACCGATGCCAAGGCCGCGGCGCTGGCCGATGGTGTAGTGAATCACCCCGGTGTGCTGGCCCAGAACGCGCCCATCCGCATGAACGATCTCTCCGGGATCAGCCGCGCCGGGGCGCAGCTTCTCGATCACGCTGGCATAGTTTCCATCGGGTACGAAACAGATGTCCTGACTGTCGGGCTTGTCGGCCACCGCCAGCCCATAGCGGGAGGCCATCTCGCGGGTGGCATCCTTGGAGGGTAGGTGTCCTAGCGGAAAGCGGAGATAGTCCAGCTGTTCCGGCGTTGTTGAAAAAAGGAAATAGCTCTGATCCCGGTTAGCATCCTCGGCCGAATGCAGCTCGGGGCCGTTGGGGCCCATCTTGCGCTGGATATAGTGACCCGTCGCCATGCAATCGGCCTCCAGATCCTTTGCGGTCTCCAGAAGATCCTTGAATTTGACCCGTTCATTGCAGCGGATGCAGGGCACTGGCGTCGCCCCGGCCAGATAGCTGTCGGCAAACTCATCGATAACCGCATCCTTAAAAATGTTCTCATAGTCGAGAACATAGTGCGGGAATCCGCGCTCTTCGGCGACTCGCCGCGCATCGTGGATGTCGATCCCAGCGCAGCAGGCGCCCTTCTTGGCCAGGGCCGCGCCGTGGTCGTAAAGCTGCAGCGTGACGCCCACCACATCATAGCCCTGATCGGCCAAATATGCAGCAACAACAGAGCTGTCGACGCCGCCGGACATGGCAACAACCACCCGCGTTTCCGAGGGCGGTTTGGCAAAGCCAAGCGAATTCAGCGGGCCATCGGTATCCAGCGCCATAGGGCGACTCCTTAGTTCAAGGGAAAGGCGTTGCAGAATATAGGAAAATCCTAACGACTCTCAAGTGTGTGGTTCACGCGCCATTAAGGACAATGGGGGAAACCTGCTCACGAAGCTAATTACGCAGATCCTCACAAGGATAAAGCAATGTTCTTGAAAAAAGTAGATGGACCACGGGCTGTGACCTTGCCGGACGGCTCCGTTATGACCCGTGCAGACCTTCCGCCCAAAACGACAAAACGCTGGGTTGCCTCGCGCAAGGCGTCGGTGGTGAGGGGCGTTCTTTATGGATTGCTGCCACAAGGGGAGGCACTGCGTCTTTATGGTCTCAGTGAAGAAGAATTCCGCAGCTGGGTTGCTGCGGTTGCCGATCACGGCGAAGAAGCGTTGAAAACCACCCAATTGAAGAAATTTCGTAAGCCTTAGGGTCAGGATTCATAACCAGAACATGACCACAGCGGCCAAGGCACATGCGGACAGGAAGACCTTCGGGCATCTGTCGTAGCGGGTCGCGACCCTTCGCCAATCCTTGAGCCGCGCGAAGCTGTTCTCGATCTTGTGGCGTTTGCGGTAGCGGGCCTCATCGTGGGGGATCGGGACCTTGCGGTTCTTTCGCGATGGGATGCAGGGAGTTATCCCTTTGTCTTCAAGGGCTTCACGATACCAATCGGCATCATAGCCACGATCTGCCAGCAGATGTTTGGCGGGCGGCAGAGCATCCAGAAGCGCCCGCGCGCCGATGTAATCGCTCCGCTGGCCCGCCGTCAGAAACATCCGCAGCGGGCGGCCTGCCGCGTCGGTGACGGCATGCAGTTTCGAGTTCATCCCGCCCTTCGTGCGTCCGATCAGGCGGCCACGCCCCCCTTTTTCAGCCCTAGGCTGGAGGCCGTGCGGTGCGTCTTGAGATGGGTTGCGTCGATCATCAGCGTGTCGGTCTTGCTGCCCTGATCAGCCAGTTCCAGGAGCATCCGAGCAAAGATGCCTTTCTCGCTCCACCGCTTCCAACGGCTGTAAAGGGTCTTGTGAGGTCCATAGGCCGCTGGGGCATCCCGCCACCGTAACCCATTGCGATTGATGAATATAATGCCACTCAACACGCGCCTATCGTCAACACGCGGCTTGCCGTGGGATTTGGGAAAGAAAGGCTCCAACTTCGCCATCTGCGCATCGCTCAGCCAGTAAAGATCGCTCATATCACCGCTCCGTTTTGGGAGCCGTGAATCAGACCTCTACAGGAAAATCAATGCATCCTGACCCTAGTGCTTAATACTAACCTTTTGCTCCACCTACCCAGTGCCATTTTGTGCTAAAACAACACCGAACGGTTGATTTGATGTTGAGTTTTAACGATCATGGTAACGGGGCATTAACTATTTTCCAGCAAGGTTAACAGCGACCTGAGGGAAACAGGATACAGGCGGAGAAAACGAACATGCGCATTCTTCTTGTTGAGGATGATCCTACAACTGCAAAAAGCATTGAGTTGATGCTGACCCATGCCAACCTGAACGTCTATACGACGGATCTGGGCGAGGAAGGCATCGATCTGGCGAAGCTTTACGATTACGATCTGATCCTTTTGGATCTGGGACTGCCGGACATGAACGGGCACGAAGTGCTGCGCCAATTGCGCATGGCACGTATTGAGACGCCCATTCTCATCCTGTCTGGTGCTGATGATACAGACAATAAAATCAAAGGCTTCGGTTTCGGCGCTGATGATTACCTGACCAAGCCGTTCCACCGTGAGGAACTGGTGGCACGGATCCACGCGATCATTCGCCGCTCCAAAGGTCACTCCCAGTCGATCATCAAGACCGGCAAGATCTCGGTTAACCTGGATGCAAAAACCGTTGAGGTTGACGGCAAGGCCGTTCACCTGACCGGCAAAGAATACCAGATGCTGGAATTGCTCAGCCTGCGGAAAGGGACCACCCTGACCAAGGAAATGTTCCTGAACCATCTTTATGGCGGGATGGACGAGCCCGAACTGAAAATCATCGACGTTTTCATCTGCAAGCTGAGAAAGAAACTCAGCACTGCAACAGGCGGTGAAAACTACATCGAAACGGTCTGGGGCCGGGGCTATGTGCTGCGCGATCCGCAGGACGATCAACTCGGTGGTGGCGCAGAACAACGGATGGCAGTCGGCGCCTGATCGGCGACCCATTCGAATTGTAACTCTTTGTTGGGGGCAGATGTCTGCCCTCAATCATAATGGCATGTGCTGTTAACCAAAGGCGTGTGTCGTTAACCATGTGGCTGCGCCATTTACCATGTGCGCGCCTCGCCAATTTTGATTTTCGTGAGTAAGGTTCTGTACGGGCCTTGGCTCAACCCGCTGCGGCGGGATTTTTTGTGTTTGATGGGACGCCAAAGCCCTCTTGCTTCTCTGGACGTGGCAGGTTCTGCGGCCTATCACCTAGTCTGAAGCAAGACGGGGCAAACGCGTGACACAAAGCCAAGACAGCGATCCGAAGAGTCTTTCCAAAGAGGACGCCCGCCAGGAATTCCTGGCCTTGCAGGAGAAACTGCAAACCGCCGATCTTGCGTATCACCAGGAAGATGCGCCGATCATTTCGGACGCCGAATACGATGCGGCGAAGCGGCGGTATGTTGCTTTGACGGAAGCATTTCCGGCGTTGAAGGACGAGGCGTCTCAGCTTGAGGCCGTAGGGGCGCCCGCAGCCTCTGGCTTTGGCAAGGTGGCGCATAGCGTGCCGATGTTGTCGCTCGGAAATGCGTTTGAAGACAGTGATGTAGAAGATTTTGCCCGCAGTGTTCGAAAATACCTGGGCCAGTCCGAGGATACTCCGCTCAGCTTTACCGCCGAGCCAAAAATTGATGGTCTGTCTCTTTCTCTGCGTTATGAAAACGGTGTGCTGATACAGGCCGCCACCCGCGGTGACGGATCGGTGGGCGAGAACGTCACCGAAAACGCCCGCACCATCGCCGATATTCCGCAGCAGATCGTAGATGCGCCCGCAGTGCTGGAGGTGCGCGGCGAAGTCTACATGAGCCATGAGGCTTTTGCCGCCCTGAACGCCCGGCAGGAAAAACGCGGCGGCAAGACATTTGCCAACCCGCGCAACGCGGCGGCAGGGTCCTTGCGTCAACTGGATCCGGAAATTACCCGCTCCCGTCCATTGCAATTCTTTGCCTATAGCTGGGGTGAACTCTCTGAACCTCTTGCGGAAACGCAGTTCGAGGCGATGAAACGATTGGAAAGCTTTGGTTTTACCATCAATCCCCTGACCAGGCTGTGCCCCACTGTGGACGAGATGATCGCGCATTACCGGAGCATCGAGGAACAGCGGGCCACGCTGGGCTACGATATCGACGGTGTCGTTTACAAGGTGAATGACATGGCGCTGCAGGGGCGGCTGGGTTTCCGCTCCACCACGCCACGCTGGGCGATTGCGCATAAGTTTCCCGCCGAACTGGCCTGGACCCGGCTTGAAGCCATCGACATCCAGGTTGGCCGCACCGGTGCGCTCAGTCCCGTTGCGCGGCTGACCCCGGTGACCGTGGGCGGGGTGGTTGTCTCGAACGCGACACTGCACAATGAGGATTACATTCGCGGCTTCGACTCCAAAGGCGAAGAAATCCGTGGCGGCAAGGACATCCGCATCGGCGATTGGGTGCAGATCTACCGCGCTGGTGATGTGATCCCCAAGGTGGCGGATGTGGACCTCACCAAGCGGCCCGAGGGTGCAGAGCCATATGCATTCCCGCATATCTGCCCGGAATGCGGATCCGAAGCGATCCGCGAAGAGGGCGACGCTGTGCGCCGCTGCACCGGTGGCCTTATCTGTCCCGCGCAGGCTGTTGAAAAGATGAAACATTTCGTCTCGCGCGCGGCCTTTGATATTGATGGGCTGGGCAACAAGCAGGTCGAACAATTCTACGGCGACGAATGGATCCGCGAACCGGCTGATATTTTTACCCTGCGGGACCGCTTTGGCTCTGGCATGCAGCAGCTGAAAAACCGCGAAGGTTGGGGGGAAAAATCGGCCACCAACCTGTTTGATGCCATTGATGAGAAACGACAGATCCCACTGGCCAAGTTCATCTTTGCCCTTGGTATTCGCCACGTCGGCGAGGTCGGTGGCCGCGATCTGGCGCTGCATTACGGCGGTTGGGATGAACTGGTTTCGGCGCTTGATACCGCGCGTCCGGCGGCGCTGGCGCATCGGGCGGCGGATGAGGCGGAAGAGGCCGAACGTATCGCCGCCGCCGAGGAAGGGCGCCGCGCCCGGATCTCCGACACCCGTGCTGCTGCGGTCAGCGCCTGCGACGTGCCCGAGGCAGCGCAGGCGGCCTGGGACGATCTGGTCGGCGCCGACGGGATAGGACCTATTCTGGCCCTGTCTCTGTCCGACGCGCTCGCCAACCCCGAGGAACGCGCCGCGATTGACCGGTTGACCGCGCATCTGACGATCATCCCGCCCGACGCACCCGCCGCCGAAAGCCCGGTCTCCGGCAAAACGGTGGTCTTCACTGGAACGCTGGAAAAGAT
This sequence comes from Phaeobacter sp. CC-HEC084, assembly GCF_059429255.1. Lineage (NCBI taxonomy): Bacteria > Pseudomonadati > Pseudomonadota > Alphaproteobacteria > Rhodobacterales > Roseobacteraceae > Phaeobacter > Phaeobacter sp. CC-HEC084. Next base: position 1,537,396 of record NZ_JCAIJQ010000002.1, on the reverse strand, counting down.
GACAAGGGCCGAGGCCAAGGCGCGGGCTGAGGCGCTGGGGGCAAAGGTCTCCGGCTCGGTCTCCAAGAAAACCGATATCCTTGTGGCGGGGCCCGGGGCCGGTTCCAAGGCAACCAAGGCGGCAGATCTTGGGATCAAGGTTCTGGATGAAGACAGCTGGCTGGAGCTGATAGAACAGTCATGAGCGGGCGTCCCGAGATCCTGTTTCCCCTGTTTTCAGGGCTGGAAAAACTGCCAGGGATTGGGCCGAAGACGGCCCAAAATCTGGAGCAGATCCATATAGAAACGCCGCGTGACCTGTTGTTTTCATTGCCATACTCTGTTCAGGACAGGCGCCGCCGCGATACGGTTGCCGGGTTGGAGCTGCCGACCGTTGCCACGGTTGAAGTCACCATCGGCGCCCACAGGCCGCCGCGCAATCGTGGGGGCGCCTACCGCATTACGGTGACGGATGCGGAGACAGATTTTCAGCTGGTGTTCTTTCACGGTCGCAGCCGTTATCTGGAGGCGCAATGCCCCGAGGGATCGCGGCGTCTGGTCTCGGGCAAGCTGGAGCTGTTCGACGGTATCGCGCAGATGGTGCATCCCGATCACATGGTGCCACTGGCCGAAGCCGCGACGATTCCCGAGTTCGAGCCGGTCTATCACCTGACCCATGGGGTGTCGCAGAAAACCATGTTCAAGGCGCTGCGCGGCGCATTGGATCTGGTGCCGGAACTGCCCGAATGGATCGACCCCGAGCAGGTGAAACGCGAAGCCTGGCCTTCATGGGACAAGGCGATCACCACCGCGCATGAGCTACAAGGACAGGAGGATCTCGCCCCTGACGCTCCGGCACGGGCGCGCTTGGCCTATGATGAGCTGTTTGCGCATCAGCTGACGCTGGCGATTGCCCGCCAATCGGAGCGCAAATCCCGTGGCATCCAGAGTCAGGCCACCGGGCGTTTGCAATCAAGGGTGCTGTCGGCGCTGCCCTATCGCCCCACGGGCGCGCAGACCCGCGCGATCGAGGAAATCTCCGCCGATATGGCCTCGGACAGGCGGATGAACCGGCTGCTGCAGGGCGATGTGGGCGCGGGCAAGACGCTGGTGGCGCTGATGGCGCTTCTGGTTGCGGTTGAGGCAGGCGGGCAGGGTGTGATGATGGCCCCGACCAGCATCCTTGCGCAGCAGCATTACGACGGGCTGCGCCCCCTGGCCGAAGAAGCAGGCGTGGTTCTGGAACTGCTGACCGGCCGCGACAAGGGCGCCGAGCGCAAGGCCAAGCTTGCAGCGCTGCAGCGGGGTGATATCCAGATTCTGGTCGGGACGCATGCAGTATTCCAGCAGGATGTGCATTTTGCAGATTTGCGGTTGGCCATCGTAGATGAACAGCATCGGTTTGGCGTTCGTCAACGTATGGAACTGGCAGAAAAGGGCATGGGCGCCGATGTTCTGGTGATGACCGCGACTCCCATTCCGCGCTCACTGGCTCTGGCCCAATACGGCGATATGGATGTTTCGGTGCTGGATGAGAAACCCCCGGGCCGCAAGCCGGTCAAGACGGCTGTGATCAGCACGGAACGGACCGAGGAGATTGTCAGCCACCTGCGCCACGCCATTGAGGAAGGGCGGCAGTGCTACTGGGTGTGCCCCTTGGTTGGCGAATCCGAGGTCATGGACCTGACCGCTGCAGAAGAACGGTTCAAGCTCTTGCGTGCCGCCCTTGGCGAAGGCGTGGTGGGTCTCGTGCATGGGCAGATGCCGGTTGGGGAAAAAGATGCGGCCATGGCCGCCTTTCAAAGCGGTGAGACCAAGGTTCTGGTGGCGACCACGGTGATCGAGGTGGGCGTCAACGTGCCCAACGCCTCGATCATGGTGATCGAACGGGCCGAAATCTTTGGCCTAGCCCAACTGCACCAGCTGCGGGGGCGGGTCGGCCGTGGCAGCGCCGAATCCACCTGCCTGTTGATGTACCAGCCACCGCTGAGCGAGGGAGGCCGCCGGCGGCTGGAGGTGCTGCGCGAAACCGAGGATGGCTTTCGCATTTCCGAAACCGATCTGGAGATGCGCGGTGCCGGTGACATGATCGGCACAGCCCAATCCGGCCTTCCGCGGTTCAGGATTGCGGATCTGGAACGGCAGGCGCCATTGATGGCCGTAGCGCAGAGCGATGCGCGCGCATTGCTGGCCAAAGACCCCGACCTGACTGGTCCCCGGGGGCAGGCCGCACGCGTTCTGCTGTGGTTGATGAAGCAGGACCAGGCGTTCCGTTTAATTTCAGTGGGTTAACCTGTTTCGTTCCTATTGAAATCGGTTTTGTTCCAAAAAGTTCGCAAATGTTCTCATAAAGTTCTTTACATGCTGTTCGCAAAATGAGAACAAAGAGGCAACAAGAACGCGCCCAAGCGCAAACACAGCGAACAGACCGGAGGAACGATAATGATTGCACAGTTGAAAACGACCCTTCAAAACGCCCAATCCACTCTGCTGCAGGACGCGATTGGTGCGGGCGCCCTTACGGTCATGCTGGTGGCGGCGCTGCACCTTCCGGGATCTTTCTAAGCCTGAGACAATCCTGAATTCGATCTTGGCTCTTCATGGTGGTCGCACTGCATCCTGTCCCGAACCGATGAGGGGAACACCTGCCTGTACCCATCCCCGTCCGGCCTTGCCTGATTGCCGGAAAGCGTGACCCGTCCCGCATGAAGAACCAGAGTTGCCGCCACCATCTGCCCGGATGTGTGGCGGCTTATTTTATTGCATAAATATATAGTTGCGCGGGGTTTTCGTCTGTTTCGGGGATCCGTGTAATTGGGCTTCAGGTCGTAAAGGCCATCCGCAGACCACCCCAATGGCGACCACCCACGGTAATGGGCGCCGACAGGTCCTTCATCATGACGAAGTCGCCGCCGCCCATGTCGCGCCGGTAGACCTGCATCAGGAAGGGACCTGTGTTGCGTCCGGCCTTGAGCCCGACACGATCATCGAAAATCCGCCGGTTGCGGCAGTTGGCCATGTTCCAGTCAGGATCTGCGCTTTGCGGTTTGGAAAATTTCTTGTTGTGGGTCGGGAGGTATCCGTTGACGTCCACTGCTGCGGAAAAGACCACGCGTGGATCCAGATCCAGGGCGGCCTCCAGCAGCGGCGGCAGGACGCTGTCGGTGAACTGGGTGAAACGGGTCATGACCTGTGTCGGATTGGTCTTGGGGATTTGAACATAGGTCCGGTCGAACAGATCTGCCTGCGAAATCCGGCTGCTGGTCAGGCCCTCTTCGAATAGCCTGCCAATCTGGGCCGCCATGTCGGTGACAAATGCGATGAACATCTTGTCCCCGGATTGGCCGCCAAGAGCGACCGTGCCTTGAACAAGGCGTTCAGAGGAAATGATAAGATTTTCAACACGGTGGTGGGTCTTTTGAATGTCGTCAGTGGTGTCCTGAACAGAATGCTTGATCCGGTTGATGTTGGGAAAACACGCCTCCATCGCGTCGCGCACGGTCGTGGCATCGGTCAGAATCCGGCCGGTTTCGCTGTTCACGTTCTGGGCGTCTTTTTCAATGCCAGCCAGCGACGCGTCGGTATCTCGGGCGCGGTCCAGGATTTGCTTGGCGGATTTGGATATCGTCTCAGTCTCTTCGTCCAGAGTCCGGATCCAGCTGTAAAGCGTTTCGATATTTGTGCTGATCTCCCGTGCCGCGCGTTGGGTGCGTTTGGACAGATCATTGATCGCCTCTGCAACGACCGCAAATCCCCGCCCGGCATCGCCTGCGCGCCCCGCTTCGATCTTGGCATTGATGGCCAGAATGTTCACCTGCGCCGCGATCGAAGTGATGATCTCGTTGTCCTTGCGCATAGCGTCGACGGTGTTGCTGACGTCCTCGGTCCGGCTGTTGAGATCCTGCACCCATTCGGCAACCTCCTGGCTGCGGCCGCTGCTTTCGCGGACGAGGGCTACGGACTTTCTGGCTGACTCCAGCGTTTTCTGGGTTGATAGAGAGACGGCACCCACGGTCTCCATGACCTGCGCATTCGATCTGACAACCCGCTCGGCGCCTCGGTCCAATTGGTCAAGATCTTCGAGCTGGGTTTTGGATTTACTCTCGATCATGTCCAGGAACCCGGCAATGTCGACAATTTCAAAACCGAGCTGGGAAGAGATTTCGGCAAGATCGTTCAGATTGGCGTCCGCGACTGATGGCGCCTGAGTGTCTTGTTTTTGCAGCATTTAGGGACCCGTTTACTCGTTACAGTCAACAAGTAGCCCAAATGTTATAAAATTATCGTTAAGTACACTCTTCCTTAGCAACTTGCTGAAGCGCCTCATGTGTCGCATCCAGCGCCAGCATGATCGAAGCATGGCGATTCTTGAACTCACGGGCTGGCACCAATACCTCAAGTTCGTCAAAGGGGGCTTGCGGCGGTTCGGCACCTTCGGTCAGCATCGCTTTCAGCTGGTTGCGGGCTTTTTCCACCGTCTCCAGCGAGCAGCCGATAATGTGATCCGCCACAACCGATGCCGCGGCTTGCCCCAGGGCGCAGGCTTTCACGTCCTGGCCGAAATCGGTGATCTTGCCATCCTCGACCTTCAGATCGACGGTCACCGTCGACCCGCAGAGAGGCGAGCGTTTTTTCACTGTGACATCAGGATCTTCCAGACGCTCTAAATGCGGAATATCCGCTGCAAGGGCCAGAATGCGGGAAGAATAGAGTTTGATCAGATCGGTTTCGCTGGACATGCGGGCCTCGGGGTTTCCCTTGGGTGGAGTTCCTCATACATAGGGAGCGAAGCTTCAGATGCAAAAGGTTTTTGCCATGTCCAGCGCGACCACACAGTCCTTTGATCCCGCAAGCCTGCGTTACGACGCAAACGGGCTGATCCCCTGTATCGCGCAGGACCACGACAGCCATGAGGTACTGATGATGGCCTGGATGAACGCCGAAAGTGTCGCGCGCACGCTTGAGACGGGCAAGGTAACCTATTGGTCGCGTTCGCGGCAGTCGTTCTGGGTCAAGGGTGAAAGCTCAGGCCACGTGCAGGAACTGGTGGATCTGCGACTGGATTGTGACCGTGATTGCTTGCTTGCTGTCGTGCGCCAGACCGGACCGGCCTGCCACACTAACCGGCGCAGCTGTTTCTATACCGCTGTGCGGGAAGGGGAAGAGGTCGAATTGATGGCGCCCATGGTCTGAGGGCGCTCAGCCAAGGCCCACCATGCGGCGGATGTCCTGCGGTGTTGCGCCTTCGGCGCGGTATTTTGCGATGGCTCGGGCATCGTCGCGTTTGGCGAGGCGCTTGCCTGCCTCGTCACGGATCAGGCGGTGATGGTGGTAGATGGGGACGGGCAGCTCCAGCAGCGTCAGTAGCAGGAGCTGTAGCTGGGTGAAGTCGAACAGATCCTCGCCCCGTACCACATGAGTGATCTCCTGATGCACGTCGTCCAGCGCCGAGGCCAGGAAATAGGCGACGATCTCTTCGCCCTTGCGCGACAGAACGACATCGCCGATTTCCTTTAGGGCACGTTCAGGGTCCAGATGGTGCGTGCCCTTATGCGCCGCACCGGTTTCTTCGAACGTCATGTTCTGGGCTTTTAGGTGGGAAAGCGCGCGGTCAAGATGCAGCCGCAGCGCATCACCCGGTTTGCGATCCGACATGGGGCGGGTCTTGCAGGTGCCGGGATAGACGTCGTGGCTGACACCCTCCTGCGGTGCGGATAGGGCGGCGCGGATATCTGCGCGGCTGCAGGAGCAGGGATATAAAAGCCCCATACTTTCAAAAGTTTCGAGGTATTTGTTATAGTCGTTCAGATGCTCTGACTGGCGCAGAATAGGCTCGTCCCAGCGAAGGCCCAGCCAGGTCAGATCTTCGATAATGGCCGCGTCCCATTCCGGTTTCGACCGTTGCAGGTCGGTGTCCTCCATGCGCAGCAGGAAGGCGCCTCCGGCGGCGCGGGCCATGTCGTGAGCAATGACCGCGGAATAGGCATGGCCCAGATGCAGCGGGCCGGTGGGCGAGGGCGCAAAACGGGTGCGAAATGTCATTGCGCCCCTCGCGGTTCAGGAAAACTGCTGCAGCCATTCGGTCCAGGCGGCTTTGGCCCGGTCGGTATAGGCCTTGTAGCGGTCCTTGCGGCCGCGACGCCCGCCTTTCAGCCCATCCACCGGGCGGAACAGGCCAAAGTTCACGTTCATCGGCTGGAACGTCTTGGCCTCGGCGCCGCCGGTGATGTGATGGATCAGCGCGCCCATGGCGCTGTCCTGCGGCACGTCGGTAAGGGGCCTGCCCAGGATCTCCGCAGCGGCCAGGCGACCGGCAAGCAGGCCCATAGCGGCGCTTTCCACGTAGCCTTCGACGCCGGTGATCTGCCCGGCAAAGCGGATATTGGGCCGCGACTTCATGCGCATCTGGCTGTCCAGAAGGGTCGGAGAGTTGAGGAAGGTATTGCGGTGGATGCCGCCAAGCCGTGCGAAACTGGCGTTTTCCAACCCCGGAATCATCCGGAAAACCTCGGTCTGGGCGCCGTATTTCATCTTGGTCTGGAAGCCGACGATGTTGAACAGCGTCCCCAAAGCATTGTCCCGGCGCAGCTGCACCACGGCGTGGGCCTTGATGTCGGGCTGGTGCGGGTTGGTGAGGCCAACGGGCTTCATCGGTCCGTGGCGTAGGGTTTCGCGGCCGCGTTCGGCCATCACTTCAATCGGCAGGCAGCCGTCGAAATAGCCAGCGGTTTCGCCCTCGTGGAACTCGGTCTTGTCGGCGGCGAGCAGCGCGTCGATGAAGGCCTCGTATTGTTCCTTGTCCATCGGACAGTTGAGGTAGGCGGTGCGCTCCTCCTCGGTTTCGCCCTTGTCATAGCGCGACTGCATCCAGGCCTTGGACATGTCGATGCTCTCGGCATAGACGATGGGCGCAATGGCATCGAAGAACGCCAGCGCCTCGGCGCCAGTTTCAGCCTGGATCGCCTTGCCGAGATCGGGGGAGGTCAGCGGACCGGTTGCAAAGATCCAGTGACCTTCGGTGGGAAGCTCTGTGATTTCTTCATAAGAAACAGAGACATTCGGAAGGCTCTTAAGCTGGGCGGTCACGGTTTCGGCAAAGGGTTCCCGGTCCACCGCCAGGGCGCCGCCTGCGGGCAGGCGATGCTTATCCGCCGTGGTCATGATCAGACCCTTGGCGGCGCGCATTTCCCAATGCAGCAGGCCGACGGCATTCTGTTCATCGTCATCGGATCGGAAGGAGTTGGAGCAGACCATCTCACCCAGGTTGCCGGTCTGGTGGGCAAAGGTTTCGACCTTGGGCCGCATCTCGTGCAGCACGACCTTTACGCCCATGTTCGCCGCCTGCCAGGCAGCTTCGGACCCGGCCATGCCGCCGCCCACGATATGCAATTCTTGTGTCATGAGGTGCCACATAGGGCAGGGATGGCCATTGCGCAATATGACATGCGTCGGGGGCAGCAATGGCGCGCAATGCAAGGGGGCCGACAACGCACCCGTTTGCTGATCATTGGAACCGGTATTGTGCAGGGGAGAATTTTGGGGCCACTGCGGCGGGAATGTCGACCGGGGAGAGAGACCCGGTTGGAGGGACCTTCCGACGCAGCGGCCCAAAATTGTGACCGGTCTGTGACCGGTGCCCAACCTTTGCCATTATCCTGCCTTTATTGAAAGACCGGATATGGAAACAATATCTGGTCAATCGTAAACAAAGGCTAAACTTGTTTTAAATTTTCGGAAAACTCAGTTGTCTTCCCAGTCGGGCGGACGCTTTTCGATAAAGGCGTTGAGGCCTTCGATTGTGTCGCGGTGCATCAGGTTTTCGACGATCACCCCGCTGGTATAGGCATAGGCCTCATCCAGGGGCATTTCGATTTGACGGTAATAGGCTTCCTTGCCGATCTTCACGGCCGAGCCGAGTTTTGATGCGATGGTTTCTGCCATCTTCAGCGTTTCAGCTTCCAGGTCCTTTTCGGGCACCGCTCTGTTGATTAGACCCAATTCGGCGGCGCGGACGGCGGACATGAACTCGCCAGTGGTCAGCAGTTCAAAGGCATGTTTTCGCGGGATATTGCGAGACAGGGCCACCATGGGGGTTGAGCAGAACAGACCGATATTGACACCATTGACGCCGAACCGGGTGCCCTGCGCGGCCACGGCCAGATCGCAAGAGGCGACAAGCTGACAGCCGGCGGCAGTCGCAATCCCATGCACCTGGGCAATTACCGGCTGTGGCAGGCGTTGCAGACCCAGCATCACGCTGGTGCAGCGGGCGAAAAGGCCCTCGAAATAGGCCTTGCCACCATCCTCGGCCGCGCGCCCTGCGTTCATCTGTCGGATATCGTGCCCGGCGCAGAAGGCCTTGCCCTCGCCAGAGAGTACAACGGCCTTGATTGTGCTGTCGTTTTTCAAGGCGTCGATCTGCTCTTGCAGGGCGGCCAGCATCTCATCCGACAGCGCGTTCAGCCGCTCGGGTGCGTTCATGCGCAGATGTGCGATCGCATTTGCGTCGCGACGTTCCAGAATTGTCATCTTGTCCTCCTGACCCTGTTTGGGGCAACTCTATGGCGGACAAGGGAGAAGGAAAAGCATGGCTTTGGCTTTTGATGCGGCGGGGCTGACCGCCTATATGGCGGAGATCTTTCCGCAGGTGGCGGATGATTTCGCCGTGGATGAACTGTCCGAGGCAGGGATCACCATGCGGCTGCTGACGGCAGAACGGCACCTGCGGCCGGGCGGCACTGTGTCTGGCCCTTCGATGTTCGCGCTGGCTGATGTGACAGTCTACGGGCTGGTACTATCCCGGCTGGGACGCAAGGCACTGGCGGTGACCACCAATTGCTCGCTTGATTTCATGCGCAAGCCCGAGGCGGGTGTCGATCTGATCGCCAAAGGAACTCTGTTGAAACTGGGCCGCGCGCTCGCTGTTGGCGATGTGCATATGTATTCGGAAGGTTCGGACAAGATGGTGGCGCGCTCCACCATGACCTACTCGATTCCGCCGGAAAAATAGGGGTCAGAGGGCGCGCGCCAGAGGTTCGCCGACTTTCACAAGGGTCTCCAAGCCTTTGGAACTGTTGGTGATCAGATCGTCGCTGAACTGGACCTTCCCGGGTTCAAAGACTACGACGACGGTGGAGCCGCCGAACTTGAAATAGCCCTTTTCGTCCATCTTCTCGACCCGGCCACTGGTGCGGGTGTTGACGATGGACCCCACGCCAAAGGCGCCGACCTCGACAAAGCACATGGTGCCCGCCGTGTCCGTGTCGATCAGGGTCAGGCTGCGCTTGTTGTCACCAAAAACATCCGGCCCGGCGCCAAGCGCGATGGGGTTCACCGAATGCAGCGCGCCGGGAATGTCGCGGGTTTCGGTAATCTGGCCTGCGGTCGGAAAATGATACCTGTGATAATCGGCGGGGCACAGGCGGACAATGGCGAGGGCACCGCCCAGAAACCGCTCGTGCAGGCCGGGCAGCATGGTGCGGATTGACATCGGGTGCCCTTTGACCGGGACAAAAACGTCCTCCTCCAGTTCAGGGAACACCAAGACGCGACCATCCGCCGGGGAGACGATGTCGTTCAGTTCATCACTATAGGGGCGGGTTTCCGGTTTCAGGTGCCGCACGAAGAAATCGTTAAAGCAGCGAAAGCTGGAGACTGGATCGCGGGCCTCGTCCATGTCAATCGACAGTTCCTCGATGACCGCGGCGATCTTGCGCCGGGAAAGGGGCGAGTCGAACCACAGCCCGAACAGGCGGCTAACCAAAGAGGATCGGAACAGTGCGCGCTCCAGCAGGCTGGAGCCTGCGTCCTGATAAGCCCAGCGGATCCATTTCTCGCCAAGGATCACCTCGTCGAAAACCGTGCCGCTTGCCCGGTCGACCACCTTGATCGGAGTATTCGTCATCTATCCGCCTTGTCGCTTGTCCGGCCTGTCTGGCCCGTGGCGATGAGGTAGCAGAGTGCGCGCAGAAGGCTCAAGAGCGGAATGCAACGGCGGCGGAGGGCCGCAGGGCCAGACCGTTGCCTCACACGCGGACGCCAGGGTAACGGGACCTCAGATGTTTGGTGCAACACTTTGCCATTAAAAAGAAAAGAGTGTCCGGATGCAGGTCAGACAGATTGCCGAAGAGATCGTCGAGCGCGAAGGCGGTTATGTGAATGATCCCGGTGATCCGGGTGGGGCCACCAAACACGGGGTCACGATCGGGACCCTGAAACGGCTGGGAATTGATGTTTCCGGTGACGGGCAGGTCGACGCCACGGATGTGAAGGCGCTGAGCCGCGAAGATGCGGTGGATATCTTCATCCGCTGGTATTTCGAACGTCCAGGAATCGCCCGCTTGCCAGAGGCGCTCCAGGCATCGGTGTTCGATATGTACGTCAATTCCGGCGCTAACGCGGTCCGGATCCTGCAGGGGCTGCTACAGGAAATGGGGTTCGACATTGCGGTGGATGGGGTGATTGGGACGCACACAGCGGCGGCGGGACTGCGGGCGGCGCAGGTGGATGCAAAGAGCCTGCGCGACGCCTACGGCATTGCCCGGCGCAGCTACTATTTCGACTTGGCAGACCGGCGCCCGGCCAGCCGCAAATACGCCCGGACCCGCGCAGGCGGCAAGGGCGGATGGATCCGGCGCGCCGAGGTATTCATCAGCACCAAATACCACATGGACCGGAAGGCCTTTGTCCGGCGGATCGCACGGTGGCAGGAAGGAAAACGATGATCACAGGTTTGTTTCGCTTGCTGTTTGGACGTAATCGCAATGTGTTGCAGAATACAGTTGAGGTGTTTCGTGAAAACGCGGAGGCCGGTGCAGAGCGGGCCAGCCGGGCGCAAGGCGCGGCGCTGCAGCAGTTCGCGGCAGAATTCCGCGCTGAACGGCGTAGCGTGTTTGACCGGGTGATGGATGGGATCAACCGGCTGCCAAGGCCGCTGCTGGCGCTCGGGACAGTGGGGCTGATGGTGAGCGCAATGGCCAACCCCTCGTGGTTTGCAGCCCGGATGCAGGGGCTGGCGGCAGTGCCCGAACCGTTGTGGTGGCTGCTGGGGGTTATCGTCTCTTTCTATTTCGGTGCGCGCCATCAAATCAAAAGCCAGGAATTCCAGCGGAGCCTTGCGGAAGTTGCTGCACGTGTGCCTCAAACGCTGGAGGGGCCTGCACCTGTGCAAAATGACAAGCCGCCGTCCCAGACTGAAGTCGAGAACCCGGCGTTGCAGGCATGGAAGGAAAGCCAGTTCAGGCTGTCGCAGGCCGACCACCCCGCAGAGTAAGCGCGCAATCGCCTCCTGCGGCGGCTGGACGCGCCAAATGCCATTGGCGCCGCCCCGGTGAAAGATTATAGACAGAGGTATGATTACAGAACTCGGTCACTTCGCCCTCATCCTCGCCTTTCTGGTTGCCATCGTGCAGATGGTTGTTCCCATGATCGGCGCCCATAAACGCTGGCCCGGCTGGATGGCCGTCGCCGAACCTGCGGCACAGGCGCAGTTCTTCTTTACCGCCTTTGCCTTTGCGGCGCTGGTCTGGGCCTTCGTGACTTCGGATTTCTCGCTCCGGCTTGTCACCCTCAACAGCCACTCGGCCAAGCCGATGCTTTACAAGATCTCGGGCACCTGGGGGAACCACGAAGGCTCCATGCTGCTCTGGGTACTGATAGTCAGCCTGTTCGGCGCAGTGGCCTCGGTCTTTGGCGGCGGCTTGCCGCAGACGCTCAAGGCGCGGGTTCTTTCGGTTCAGGCCGCCATTGGTGTTGCCTTCTTTGCCTTCATTCTGTTCACATCGAACCCGTTCCTGAGGCTGGTGTCGCCGCCGTTTGACGGGCAGGATCTGAACCCGCTGCTGCAGGACCCGGGCCTCGCCTTTCACCCGCCATTCCTTTACCTCGGCTATGTTGGGCTTTCGATGGCGTTTTCCTTTGCCGTGGCAGCCCTGATCGAGGGGCGCATTGATGCCGCTTGGGGACGCTGGGTGCGGCCTTGGACGCTGGCCGCCTGGATTTTCCTGACCATCGGCATCGCGCTGGGATCCTGGTGGGCCTATTACGAGCTGGGTTGGGGCGGTTTCTGGTTCTGGGACCCAGTGGAAAACGCCAGCTTCATGCCCTGGCTGCTGGCGGCAGCGCTGCTGCATTCCGCCATCGTGGTGGAAAAACGTGAGTCGCTCAAAAGCTGGACCATCCTGCTGGCCATCCTCGCCTTCGGCTTCTCGCTGATCGGGACCTTTATCGTCCGCTCGGGGCTGCTGACCTCGGTACATGCCTTTGCCAACGATCCGGAACGCGGCGTGTTTATTCTATTCATCCTAGCCTTCTTTACCGGCGGGGCGCTGACGCTGTTCGCGGCGCGTGCCCAGCAGATGCAGGCCAAGGGCGTCTTTGGCATCGTCAGTCGCGAAGGCGCGCTGGTGGCCAACAACATTCTGCTGGCCGTGAGCTGCTTTGTGGTGTTCTTTGGCACGCTCTGGCCGATCGTGGCCGAAATGGCCTTTGCCCGCAAACTGAGCGTCGGACCGCCCTTCTTCAACGCGGCCTTCACCCCCTTCATGGTGCTTTTGGGGATGATCCTGCCGGTTGGCGCCATGCTGCCGTGGAAACGCGGTAAGCTGGGCCAGACGATCTGGTACCTGCGCTATGTGCTGGTCCTATCGGTTGCCTTGGGTGTGCTGGCCTGGGCCATGCAGACGGGCCGCTCCGGTCTGGGGCCAATCGGGTTGTTCATCGGCTCCTGGGTGGTCTTTGGTGCCGCTGCCGATCTGTGGTCGCGCACCGGCAAGGTCGGGCAGATTGGGCGCTTGCTGCGACTGCCGCGCGCCGACTGGGGTAAGGCCGTGGCCCATGCAGGGCTGGGGATCACCATCTTTGCCATCGCCGGTCTGACGGCGTGGGAAGAGGAAGACATCCGCATTGCCAAGATCGGCGAGCCCTTTACTGTCGGCGGGTACGAGCTGGTGCTGGATGCGGTCGACCGCGCGCGGGGGCCGAACTACTTCACCACCATGGCCACCGTCAGCATCTTCAAGGACGGCGCGGATGTTGCTGTGCTGCATCCTGAAAAACGCACCTATCCGGTGGCGAAGATGCCGACGACAGAGGCCGCAATTGACTACCGCTTGCTGCGCGACCTTTACGTGGTGATCGGCGATCAGCAGGCGGATGGCGGCTGGACCGTGCGAACCTATATCAAACCGCTGGCCAACTGGATCTGGGGTGGCTGCCTGCTCATGGCGCTTGGCGGTTTGCTGAGCCTCAGCGACCGGCGTTTCCGTGTGGCGGCCGGGGCCCGCAAGGGCGCTGGCGCGGCAAAGGTGCCCGCAGAATGAAGGGCGCGGCTATGCTCAATCGGTTTGCCAAGGTTCTGGTGATCACCCTCATGGGGGTGATCGCGCTGCCTGCGACGCCTGTACTGGCCGTCCAGCCGGATGAGGTCCTATCCGATCCGGTTTTGGAGGGGCGCGCGCGCGAATTGTCCAAGGACCTGCGCTGTCTTGTCTGCCGCAACGAGAATATCGATGAATCCAACGCCGATCTGGCGCGGGATCTGCGGCTTCTGGTGCGCGAGCGCCTGGTGGCCGGGGACAGCGATACCGAGGTGATCGACTTTGTGGTCGACCGGTATGGCGAATACGTGCTGCTGCGGCCCACCACCACGGGAGCGAACTGGCTGCTTTGGGCGGCGGGTCCACTGATGCTGTTGCTGGCCCTTGGCCTTGGCGCCGGGTATCTGCGTGGACGGGCCAGGGCGCCCGGAACAGCAGAGGCCGGGCTGAGCCCCGAGGAAGAAGACCGGCTGCGGAAAATTATGGACGAGTGACGCCGGGTCCGGCTTTTCGACCGCAATGCTTTGCGCCACCATGGCTGAAATCACATCCGCTCTGCGGCGCCACTGGCCCGCGGGGATCCGAGAGAAGACAGACGAGGCCCTCTGATGGACTATAAAGAAATCCAATATTCGCTTGAGAACGGATTGGCGATCCTGACGCTGAACCGCCCGTCCAAGATGAACGCGCTGACTGGTCAGATGCGGGCCGAACTGACCCATGCCCTGAAACAGGCCGCGAGCGAGGCACGCGCTGTGGTGCTCACCGGCGCTGGCAGCGCCTTTTGCTCGGGGCAGGATCTGAGCGATGCCTCCGGCTCTGGCGACCTGGATCTGGAGCGGACGCTGCGCGACGAATACACGCCGATGCTTGAGGCGCTTTATGATTGCCCGGTGCCGACCATGGCGGCGGTCAACGGTCCAGTGGCCGGGGCAGGGGCCAATCTGGCGCTGGCAGCTGATGTGGTAATCGCGACCGAGAGCGCCTATTTCCTGCAGGCCTTTGCCCGGATCGGCCTGATGCCGGATGCGGGCGGCACCTGGTTCCTGCCGCGCCAGATGGGGCTGGCCAAGGCAATGGGCGCGGCCCTGTTCGCTGACAAGATCACGGCCAAGCAGGCCAGCGACTGGGGCATGATCTGGGAAGCGGTGCCGGATGCAGAGTTCGATGCCCATTGGCGGGCGCGGGCTGCCTATCTGGCGGAGGGTCCGACCAAGGCCTTTGGCGCCATCAAGACCGCGATGCGGGGCAGCTATGATAAAAGCCTGCCCGAACAACTGTCGATTGAGGCGCAACTGCAGGGCGAATGCGGCAAGACCCGCGATTTCCTGGAAGGCGTCACTGCCTTCATGGAAAAACGCCCAGCCAAGTTCGAAGGGCGTTAGTAGGGGACCGGCCCGGTCGGTTATTCTGACGCGGGGCCGACTTTCTTTTAGATTTCTGCGGCGGTTGCGCGTAGGCGGACATGGACATCGACGCTGAACAATCCGTCCGTGTCGTTGATCCGCATGATGGAGACCCCATCGGCATATAGGGTGCTGTCCTGACCACCGGACCCGTTCTCTTCGGATGTCACGGTGAGGTCGGGGGCCTCTTCGCTTTCAGGATAGTAGTAGAGAACCGCGTCTTCATCCAAGTCGAAGTCGGTAATGACTGCAAGGTCGTTACCTTGCGCCCAGGCTCCTGTAATGAAGTCGTTGCTGCCGCCACCGCCCGTCAGAATATCTCCGTCGCCGGCAATCAAGGTGTCATGGCCGTCACCGCCCAGAAGAGTGTCGCTGTCGCCATCATCTGAGACGGAGCTGAAGTATGGGGTCATTCTGACGCCAAATCCGTCCTGAATATCCTCCAAGGCATCTGCTGCCTGATCTTCCGCGATCTCATACATGACGACACCGGAAAGAACGTCGTCGCCAGCCCCGCCGAGCATGATGTCGGACCCTTCGCCGCCATAAAGCCCGTCGCCACCGAACCCGCCGTTCAATGTGTCTTGCCCCTGGTCTCCCTGCAGCCAATCGGCGCCGAGGCTTCCGGTGATGCTATCGTTACCTTCTTCGCCGATAAGCACATCCTGATCGGAGCCGCCGCGTAGCCAGTCATCGCCCCCACCGCCAGTAATGGCATCCGATCCATCCCCGCCATGGATGGTATCATCTAAATCGGTGCCGGTCAGAACATCGCCTTCCTCGGTTCCGGAAAGGTCTTCCCCTTCAGCGGAGGGATCTTGATCATCGTCGGTTGCATCAAGAATAAGCCCTGCAAAAAGGCCAAGAGAAACAAACGCGAAAAGAGCAATCATAGGGATATCCTGAAAGTTCTAAATACAACTTACGGAAAGATAATCTTGAGGGGGGATTGTGTCAATTTTTAATGGAAAACAAACGGTTGGTATTGTTTCTGCAAGGGTGACAATTCTTGATTGGTGGCGATCGGCGGGATTGGTTCCGTCCTTATCTGAAAGGGGTCCCACAGTTCAGAATTGCAGGACCCGCTGTCGATCAGGTGGTCGCCCGAGCTCCATAGGGGATCACGCGAATGTCCTGCGCGGGATCAAACGTACCATCCTGATCCAGCACCCGAATAACCTCCACCCCATCTGCATAGACGATCGCATCGCTGCCTTCGGTCTCGTTGGGAAGGTGGTCCACCGTCAACGCGGGCGCAGGTCCATCCAAGGGATCATAGCCGTAGATAAGCTGATCTTCGCCCCGTGAAAAATCTGTGATGGTTGCCGCAGGTTCACCTTCCAGCCAGGATGCTGTGACGAACAGATCCTTGCCGCTGCCGCCGATGACCGTGTCATCTACTCCGAACACAAGGGTGTCGTCCCCTTCGCCGCCATCGACGCTGTCGCCGCGGGAATCGGTGTCTTCGGAGAAGTCGATGCCAAGTTGCTCCAGAAGATCTCGGGCGCCATTCTCCAGAGAGCGATCCTGTTCCAGGCTTTCGATGGTCTCGGCGGACAGTTGGCCGCTTGCGATGATAAGATCCTGGCCGAGATCGCCATGCAAGCTGTCAGAGCCTTGATTATCCAAAAGGATGTCATGGTCGCGCCCGCCGCGGAGCATGTCATCACCGCGGTCACCTGTGATAAAATCATCCCCGTTGCCGCCAAATACGCTGTCGTCGCCACCGCCGCCGGAAACGGTGTCCATGCCACCGTCGCCAAAGACCCTGTCGGACCCGCGCTGACCGGCGAGGTCATCATCGCCATTACGTCCCAAAAGCGTGTTGTCCTGCCGGTTTCCGGTTATCTCGTCGTCACCGCTGGCACCGGTAAACGCATCATCCGGTTGCTCCTCTTCGGTAATTGTTTCCGAGGTCTCAACCTCATCATCCGATTCAAGAAATACAAAACCCGCAAGCAGGCCGACGCCGATCATGGCCATCCAAAACATAAAAATTCCCCCAAATAACAATAAAAAATTAATAAACCATCCCATTCGACCTGCCTAGCGGAAGAGTAGGTAAACACCGCTGTTGTAGATGAAAGCGCGGATAATGGTTCGAGATGAGAAGAATTATCTCCAAATTTAGAACAATCCTGGGGGTAAACTCGGGGAATCCGGGGAGTTGGACGCTGCTGGAGGGCCGCTCCAGCCAACAAAAAACGCCCCGCACCCAGAAGGTGCGAGGCGTCCAATCAAGGCTGTTATACCGATCAGCGGTTCTCGATATCCACGTAATCGCGGGCGGTTTCGCCGAGGTACAGCTGACGCGGGCGACCGATTTTGTTCTGTGGGTCTGCGATCATCTCTTTCCACTGCGAGATCCAGCCGACGGTGCGCGACAGCGCGAAGATCGGCGTGAACATCGAGGTCGGGAAGCCCATCGCCTCCAGGATGATGCCCGAGTAGAAGTCGACGTTCGGGAACAGTTTCTTCTCGATGAAGTAAGGATCGTTGAGCGCGGTCTGTTCCAGCTCCTTGGCAACCTGCAGCAGCGGGTTGTCCTCGACGCCGAGCAGTTCAAGAACCTCATCCGCGGACTGTTTCAGAACCTTGGCGCGCGGGTCGGTGTTTTTGTACACGCGGTGACCAAAGCCCATCAGGCGGAACGGATCGTTCTTGTCCTTGGCGCGGGCGATGAACTCGGGGATCTTGTCGACGGTGCCGATTTCTTTCAGCATCTCGAGGCAAGCCTGGTTGGCGCCGCCATGGGCCGGACCCCAGAGGCAGGCGATACCAGCCGCGATACAGGCGAACGGGTTTGCACCGGAAGAGGACGCCAGACGCACGGTCGAGGTCGAAGCGTTCTGTTCGTGGTCCGCGTGCAGGATAAAGATCCGGTCCATGGCGCGGGCGAGGATCGGGTCGACGTGATATTCTTCGGCCGGAACCGAGAAACACATGTGCAGGAAGTTCGCGGCGTAATCCAGATCGTTGCGCGGATAGACGAAGGGCTGACCAATCGAATATTTATAGGCCATCGCGGCGATGGTCGGCAGTTTTGCGATCAGGCGGATCGAGGCGACCTCGCGCTGCCACGGATCGGCGATATCGGTGGAGTCGTGGTAGAAGGCGGACATCGCGCCAACCACACCAACCAGGGTCGCCATCGGGTGCGCATCGCGGCGGAAACCACGGAAGAAGTTGTGCATCTGCTCGTGCACCATGGTGTGACGGGTCACACGCGCTTCGAAATCTTCCAGCTGAGCAGCGGTCGGCAGCTCACCGTAAAGCAGCAGGTAGCAGACTTCGAGGTGGTGCGAATTGGCTGCAAGTTGGTCGATCGGGTAGCCACGGTGCAGCAGCTCGCCCTTGCCACCATCGATGAAGGTGATGGTGCTGTCGCAGCTTGCGGTCGAGGTGAAGCCCGGATCGTAAGTGAAGACACCGGCCTGCGCGTAGAGTTTGCGGATGTCGAGAACATCGGGCCCGGCTGTCGGAGAGAAGATGGGAAGCTCGTAAGTTTCGCCATTCAGGCTGAGCTGGGCTGTCTTATTGGTATCGGTCATAGATGTCCCTTCCTGTTACAGGCACGAAAACCCGGAGAAATCCGGGCTTTGTGCAGGCAGCACCTGCGCGTGGACTGCGCAGGTGAGGTCGTATCGAAGCAGACTTACCCAAGGGTTAAGAGGCGGGATCAGCCTGCAGCATCGGTCAAACGGGCCAATGTTTCCTCACGGCCCAAAATCAGCATCATATCGAACACCGAAGGCGTTACCGCCCGGCCTGCCAGGGCCGCTCTCAGCGGGCCGGCCAGCTTGCCGAACTTGGTATCCTGTGCTTCCGCGAATTGGTTGAGAAGCGCCTCCAGATCGTCACGCGTCCAGCTAGCACTTTGCAACTGCGGCGTCAATTCATTCAGTATACTATCGGATACAGATGCCAGCGCCTTGGCCGCCTTTGCATCCGGTTCGATGGGGCGTGCCGTCAGGATAAAATGCGCTTTCTCAAGAAGTTCAGGGAAAGTCTTGGCGCGATCTTTCAGGCAGTACATGGCCCGTTCAAGATCAGTTGACTGAACGTCAGTCAGGGCAGGCTCACCGGCTGCGGCAAGATAGGCTTCGATCTCCTGCCGCAGTGCAGCGTCATCGCTAACGGCGATATGCTGCCCGCAGAGGCTTTCCAGCTTTTTGGTATCGAACCGGGCCGGGCTTTTGCCGATTCCATCCAGATCGAACCATTCGCGTGCTTGCGCGTCGGTGAAGAACTCATCGTCGCCATGGCTCCAGCCGAGACGGGCCAGATAGTTGCGCATGCCAGCCGCGGGATACCCCATGGCCTGATACTCCTGCGCGCCAAGGGCGCCGTGGCGTTTCGACAGTTTCTTGCCGTCGGGGCCGTGGATCAGCGGGATGTGCGCCCAGACCGGAATGTCCCAGCCCATCGCCTCGTAGATCATCATCTGACGAGCGGCGTTGTTGAGGTGGTCGTCGCCCCGGATCACATGGGTGACGCCCATGTCATAATCGTCCACGACGACGGCCAGCATATAAACAGGCGTGCCATCGGACCGCAGCAGAATCATGTCGTCCAACTGGTCGTTCCGGATCGAGACATCGCCCTGCACCTGATCGCGAATGACCGATGTGCCCTCCTGCGGGGCCTTGATGCGCACCACGTAAGGCGCATCCGGATGAGTGGAGGCATCGGCATCGCGCCAGGGCGAGCGGTAGAGCGTCGATTTTCCCTCGGCCCGGGCGGCATCGCGGAAGGCGGCGATTTCTTCCTGGGTGGCAAAGCATTTGTAGGCCTTGCCTTCGGCCAGCAGCTGATGCGCAACCTCGGCGTGACGGTCGGCGCGTTCGAACTGGCTGATCACATCACCGTCGTGATCCAGGCCCAGCCAGTCCAGCCCCTGCAGGATGGCAGCGGTGGCTTCGGGGGTGGAACGCTCCCGGTCGGTATCTTCGATTCTGAGCAGGAATTTACCGCCGCGTCCGCGCGCATACAGCCAGTTGAACAGCGCGGTGCGGGCGCCGCCGATATGCAGAAAGCCGGTGGGCGAGGGGGCGAAACGGGTGACGACCGGTTTGGACATGGAGGTGATTTACCTTTTGGAAACCATAAGAGGAGTAGCGTTTCTGCCTGTCTACCCACCCGAAGGGTCAGGAGCAAGCATGCGTATGATGCCTATCCTGGACCAGCTGCTACAGGTTCAAAGGGGACATTTGCTGGCCTGGGTGCCGGTGTTTCTGGGGCTTGGAATAGGGGTCTTTTTTGCGCTCCCGGTCGAGCCGGAGGCGGTGACCTATCTTTGCGCTCTGGTTCTTGGTGGAGTGTGCGCTGCTTTCTCGTTGCGGGGCAGCGCCAGCGGATTGCTGGCACGGGCGGTTCTTCTTTGTGTTCTTGGGTTCATGGTTGCGGGGTGGCGGACCCATTCTGTGGCGGCTCCAGTACTCGGCTTTCGCTACTACGGCCCTGTGGAGGGGCGCGTCGCCACTATCGACCGGTCGGCGCGCGATATGCTGCGTCTTACGCTGGATCAGGTGCGGCTGAAGCAGGTAGCGCCGAGTAGAACGCCTGCGCGGGTGCGTGTCTCGGTGCCGGTGGACAGCGGGTTACCCGGTCCCGGCGCAAGGGTGGCCACCACCGCACATCTGATGCCGCCGCAGGGCCCAGCAGAGCCGGGCGGTTTCGACTTCCGGCGCCATGCCTGGTTTTTGCAACTGGGCGCAAATGGCTACACCCGCGTTGCCGTGCTGACGCTCGATCCCGGCCCGCCGGGGCCAACGCTGGCAGGGCTGCGGCGGGACCTGTCTTTGGCGCTGCGCCAGCGGCTGCCCGGTGAGACCGGCGCCATCGCCGCCGCCATCACCACCGGCGACCGCAGCGGTGTCAGTCAGTCAACGTTGCAGGATTTGCGAGCCAGCAATCTGGCGCATTTGCTCGCCATTTCCGGTCTTCATATGGGGCTGGTGGCCGGATTTGTCTTTGCTTCTTTGCGGTTTGCCCTGTGCATGGTGCCGCCCATCGCACTGCGACTGAACGTGAAGAAACTGTCAGCGGCTGCGGCCTTGCTGGCGGCGGGCGGATACTTGGCGCTGTCCGGGGGAAATGTCGCGACCGAGCGGGCCTTTATCATGGTGGCGGTGATGTTTGTCGCGGTGCTGCTGGACCGGCGGGCGATATCCTTGCGCGCGGTTGCCATTGCTGCGGTTCTGGTTCTGTTACGGCGCCCCGAAACGCTGCTCAGCCCGGGCTTCCAGATGAGCTTTGCTGCCACGGCCGCGCTGGTGGGGGTGTTTGGGGCGATCCGGGATGGCGGTCTTACCCTCGGGCCAAAATGGCTGCGCCCTGTGGCCGCCTTGGTTTTGTCCTCGCTGGTGGCTGGGCTGGCCACGGCGCCCTTTGGCGCGGCGCATTTCAACACCCTGTCGCACTATGGGCTACTGGCCAACCTGCTCGCGGTGCCGGTGATGGGCCTTGTTGTGGTGCCCGCCGCAGTTCTGTCCTTTTGCCTGCTGCCCCTCGGTTTGGAGGGCTTCGGCCTGGCGGTGATGGGAGCGGGCATTGACTGGATCCTGACCGTCGCCCGCGCGGTTGCGGAGCTTCCGGGAGCAGAGGGCACGGTGATGCAGCCGGGGCAGTGGGTGTTGCCGTTGCTTTCGGTCGTCGGGGTGTTCCTATTGATCTGGCAGGGGCGTTTGCGCCTTCTCGGGGTGATGCCGGTTGCACTGGCCTTCGCGCTTTGGTCGCAAGACACGCGGCCGCTTGCGTTGATTTCATCGAATGGCGGCTTGGTCGGGGTAATGGGGCCAGAGGGCCGGGCCTTGTCCCGCAGCAAGGCGCAGGGCTTTGCGGCGCGGGTCTGGCTGGAAAATGACGGAGATCCCGTCAGACAGGTCATTGCCGCAAACCGCTGGCGGTCTCAGGGCAACGACCCGAGCCTTCGCCGCGCCAGGGTTGGTCCCTACAGTCTGGTGCATGCGGTAGGCAGCAGGGCTGCGGAGCGTTTGACCTCATGTGCCGAGAGGGAGATTCTAGTGTCGACGGTCGATCTGAAGCCGGAGGGCGGCTGCATCATTTTGGGGCTACAGCAATTGCGGCGCATGGGCAGTATTGCGATCGATCAGCAAGGCAAATTGACCACGGCGAGGGACCTGTCAGGGCAGCGCATCTGGACCCGCTAGGGCCATTGACCGCGATTGGTACGGCTCATCCGAACCGGGCCGGTGTCCGCCGCATACAACAACTGGCCGACACTCCGCCCACCAAACAGCGGTGCGGGCGGTCAGTAGCTGCGGATCAAGCCAACCAGCCGCCCCTGC
Organism: Phaeobacter sp. CC-HEC084; assembly: GCF_059429255.1. Lineage (NCBI taxonomy): Bacteria > Pseudomonadati > Pseudomonadota > Alphaproteobacteria > Rhodobacterales > Roseobacteraceae > Phaeobacter > Phaeobacter sp. CC-HEC084. Next base: position 1,515,385 of record NZ_JCAIJQ010000002.1, on the reverse strand, counting down.
ACCTCGACCTGATCGGAGGGGTAGGCGCGGGTTTCATAAGCCGGGTTGGCGGCCTCCAGTTCAATCGCGCCGTTGCGGCGATAGATCTTTTTCAGCGTGGCTTCATGCCCTTGAACCAAGGCGACCACGATGTCGCCATCGTCCGCCGTGTCGGTTTCGCGGATCACCACGATATCGCCGTTGTTGATCCCCGCGTCGATCATCGAGTCGCCGCGCACCTCAAGGGCGTAGTGGCTACCGGATGAGGTCAGCATCGAACTGGGCACAGTCACCTTGCTGGCCATCTGGCTGATTGCCTCAATCGGTACACCTGCAGCGATGCGCCCCATGACGGGCAAGTCCATCGCGGAGCCAATCGCTCGGTCGGTGTTGGCCGCAGCCGGTCCCGCATCTGCACTGGCGGAGCGATCCGTGCTCGTTTCGGTGGATCCGCCGCTGATACTGTCAGGGAGACGCAGGATTTCGATGGCGCGGGCGCGGTGGGCCAGGCGGCGGATGAAACCGCGTTCTTCCAAAGCAGTGATCAGGCGGTGGATGCCGGATTTCGACCGCAAATCCAGTGCGATCTTCATTTCATCAAAGCTGGGCGGGACACCGTCCTTTTGCAGACGCGTGTGAATGAATTCCAACAAATCCAATTGCTTCTTGGTCAGCATGTCCGCCCCTCTGCGCCCTATGACGCTTTGCCATGTTTCCCTTTGTTCTAGTCATGTTCCCGTTTTGTGTCAACGGACCCCATGCGAATTTCCCGGTGGCGTTGTGGCGACGCACCGAACGGCCGGGGGATCACAAGGGGCAAGGGGCGTGTGGCGCGCGGGCAGACCGCAGGTGCGGTCAACCTGAGAGACGATTGGGATACGGCAGCCGTCCCGGCGCCGGAAACATCAGATCAAGCGCAGATAGGACATTGTTTCGCCGATCTCGCGGGGCGGATCATGCGGCGGGCGGATCAACAGGGCGTCGGCCTCTGCCAGTACCGTCAGCAGCGCACTGTCCTGCCGCTCGAACGCGCGGATCTGCCCGTCATCCGTCAGGGTGGCGCGCATGTAATGCTCTCTCGGACCGTTCTGTCCCAGCGGTGCCGCCAGCGGCGCGGATAGAATAACCTCTTGCAAGGGCGGCAGCCCCAGCATCGCCCGCACCATCGGTGCCAGGAAGATATGTCCGCAGACCATGGCCGACACTGGATTACCTGGCAGTCCGGCCATGGCAGAGGTGCCAAGGCGGCCAGCCATCAGCGGTTTGCCGGGGCGCATCGCCACCTTGTAGAAACTCCGCTCCATGCCAAGGTTGGCGGCAACCTCGCCAACCAGATCATGATCGCCAACCGAGGCGCCACCAATGGTGACGATCAGATCAGCGCCCTCGGCCAGCGAAAAGGCGGTGCGCAGAGAGCTGTGGGTGTCCCGCGCGATGGGCAGGATCCGGACCTGTGCGCCCAGACCCTCCAGCATTGCCTTCAATCCAAATGTGTTGGAGGCGATGATCTGATCCGGTCCAGGAGTGCTGCCGGGCATCACCAATTCATCCCCGGTGGAGATCAGGGCGATATCGGGTTTGCGGGCAACGGGGACCTCGGCAATATTCATCGCAGCGAGGAGGGCGATGTCAGATGGTGTCAGTAGCCGCGGCGCCGAGATGGTCTGGCCGTTTTTGAAATCACCACCGCGGGGGCGAACGTTGGGATTGTCGCCGGGTGCGTCGGTGATGGTGATCAGGGTTCCTTTTGCGGTGACGTCTTCCTGAATGACGACGAAATCGGCTCCGTCGGGGATCGGTGCGCCGGTGAAGATACGCACCGCCTGACCCGCGCCGACGGTGCCGTCAAATCCGTGGCCGGCGGCGGCTTCGCCGATCACCTTGAACATGGCGTGAAGTTCGACCTCGGCAGATTTTACCGCGTACCCGTCCATCGCCGATGCGGCAAAGGGCGGTTGATCCCGGCGGGCGGCGACGTCGTCGGCCAGAACCCGGCCCGCAGCCTCAGCGAGAGGGACCAGTTCGGTTCCAAGCGGGGAAACCAGCTCCAGAAGATGCGCGCGTGCCTCGCTGACTGAGATCATTTAAGCCTCGTACCGTCCTGATTTTCCGCCATCTTTCAGCGTAACGCGGATGCCGCCGATTTCCATCGCCTTGTCCACGGCCTTGGCCATGTCATAGACGGTGAGCGCCGCAGTCGACACTGCGGTCAGGGCTTCCATCTCGACCCCGGTCTGGCCGGTGGTCTTGACGGTGCCTTCGATGCGCACGCCCGGAAGATCGGGGTCCAGGGTCAGCTCAACCGCTACCTTGGTCACCGGCAGCGGATGGCAGAGCGGGATCAGCTCGGGTGTTTTCTTGGCGCCCATGATGCCAGCCAGCCGGGCGACGCTTAGAACGTCGCCCTTTTTTGCGCGGCCTTCGGAAATGATATCAAAGGTTTCCCGGGCCATGGTGATGTGGCCTTCGGCGGTGGCGATGCGCGCGGTCACTGCCTTGTCCGAGACATCGACCATATGGGCGTCACCCTTGCCGTCAAAATGCGTCAGGGGCATCACATCGCTCCCGGTGTCAGGGGATTGGCGAGCAGGTGGCGGGTTGCGGAGGCAACGTCCTCCTGACGCATCAGGGATTCCCCGATCAGGAAGCTGCGGGCGCCATAGCGGGCCATGTCCGACAGATCCTGCGGCGTGAACAAGCCGCTTTCGCAGACGATGGTGCGATCTGCGGGAACCATGCGCGACAGCTCACGCGTGGTGTCCAGAGTGGTCTCGAAGGTCTTGAGATTGCGGTTGTTTATTCCCATCAGGGGCGACTTCAGCGCGCAGGCGCGCTCCAGTTCCTCGGCATCATGCACCTCCAGAAGAACATCCATGCCCCATTCGGTGGCGCAGTCTTCCAGCTCGGCCGCCTGCGCGTCACTGACAGAGGCAAGGATGATCAGGATGCAATCGGCGCCAAGCGCGCGTGCCTCGGCCACCTGATAGGTGTCATACATGAAATCCTTGCGCAGCGCGGGCAGGCTGCAGGCGTCACGCGCCTCGGTCAAAAAGGATTTGGCGCCCTGAAAGCTGGGCGTATCGGTCAGCACGGACAGGCAGGTGGCGCCACCCTGTTCATACGCCTCTGCCAGCGCCACGGGGTCGAAATCCTCGCGGATCAATCCTTTGGAAGGGCTGGCTTTCTTGATTTCGGCGATCAGACCGTAGCCTTCGCGGCTCGCCCCAAGCAGCGCATTTGCAAATCCGCGCACCGGAGACGCGTTGCGAGCCATGGCTTCGACCTCGGTCAGCGGCACGGCGGCCTTGTCGGCGGCGACTTCCTCCAGCTTGTAGGCCTTGATCTTGTCGAGCACGTTTTCTGTCATCGCGTTGCCTCCAGTCAGCTGGCCCAGTCGATGGGCGCTTCGCCGCGCGCGCGCAGCCATGTGTTTATTGCCGAAAACGGCCGGGATCCGAAGAAGCCGCGCCGCGCCGAAAGCGGCGAGGGATGCGCGGTCTTCAGGATCAGGTGATCGCCCGGATTCAGGTGTTTTTCAAGCCTTTGTGCCTGTTTTCCCCAAAACACATAGGCCGTGGGGCGCTGCGATGTGCGCGCCAGCACCTCCTCGATCAGGGATAGCCATCCCAGATCCTTGTGCCCGTTCGCGGCGCCTGCCGGTACGCTGAGCGCGGTATTGAGAAGCAGCACCCCTTGCCGCGCCCAGCTGCGCAGGTCGCCCGTGGTGGGCACTGCACCAAAATCGCTCTGCAACTCCTTGAAAATATTGCCAAGTGATCGGGGCAGGGGCGCAACGTCCGGTTCCACTGAAAAGGCCAGCCCATGGGCATGGCCGGGGGTCGGATAGGGATCCTGCCCCAGAATGACCACACGGGTGTCAGCAGGCTGGGTCAGCTCCAGCGCAGCAAAACGCTGCGCCGCAGGGGGCAGAACCGGCTGCGTTTCTGCCGCCAGCGCAGCCTCTATTGTGGGCCAGTCGCGCTGAAAAAACGGCAGGTCGGACCAGGCGCCAAGACCACCAGGCAGGGGCATCAGTTGCCCCCGGAGGTGATCCGCGCAACGGTTGCGATCTTATCCCGTGCAGCGCCGCTGTCGATGCTGTAGGCCGCCTTGGCGACGCCTTCGCGCAGGTCTTCGGCGTCTCCGGCGACCACCAGCGCGGCGGCGCTGTTGAGCAGGACGGCATCGCGATAGGCCGAAGGCTGCCCGTCCAGCAGTGCCCGGAAGGCAATCGCGTTCTCTTCCGGCGTGCCGCCGATGATATCCTCGAACGGATGGACCGGCAGGCCCGCGTCCTCGGGGTGCAGTTCCACATCGCGGATGCTGCCGTCTTCTTCGAGCGCGGAGACCCAGCTAACGCCGGTAATGGTCAGCTCGTCGGTCCCGTCCGAGCCATGCACCAGCCAGGCCCGTTCAGAGCCAAGCTGCCCAAGGGTTTCCGCCATGGGACGGATCAGATCGCGGGAGAAAGCCCCGGTCAGCTGGCGTTTGACGCCCGCAGGGTTGGTGAGCGGGCCGAGGATGTTGAAGATCGTCCGGGTGCCAAGCTCCTGCCGGGTGGGCATGACATGGGCGATCGCAGGGTGGTGCATGGGGGCCATCATGAAGCCAATTCCGGCCTCTTTCAGTGACTTTTCAACCACTTCTGCGCCGACCATAACCTGAATGCCCATCTGCCCCAGCGCATCTGCCGCTCCGGATTTTGAGCTGAGGTTGCGGTTGCCGTGTTTGGCGACAACCGTGCCTGCACCAGCGACCACGAATGCGGTCGCGGTCGAGATATTGAGCGTGCCCTTGCCGTCACCGCCAGTGCCGACGATGTCGATAGCGCCCTCGGGCGCCTTCACCGGATTGCATTTTGACCGCATCACGGCAGCGGCAGCAGCATATTCATCGACAGTTTCGCCGCGGGTACGCAGGGCCATCAGCAAACCGCCCATCTGGCTGGGGGTCGCTTCGCCTTCGAACAGCAGGGTAAAGGCCTGCTCGGCCTCGGCCCGTGTCAGCGGGCGGTCGGCTGCGGCGTCGATCAGCGGCTTCATCTGGTCGCTCATGCGGGCACCTTCATGTCATTCAGGAAGTTCTTCAGCAGGGTATGGCCGTGCTCGGAGGCAATCGATTCCGGGTGAAACTGTACCCCGTGGATCGGCAGTTCCCGATGTTGCAGCCCCATGATGGTGCCGTCTTCGAGCTCTGCTGTGATCTCAAGGCAGTCGGGCAGGCTGTCGCGATCCACCACCAGCGAATGATAGCGCGTCGCCTGGAACGGAGAGGGCACCCCGGCAAAGACGCCTTTGCCCTGATGATGCACTGCGCCCATCTTGCCATGCACGATTTCGTGGCAGCGCACGACCTTGCCGCCAAAGGCCTGTCCGATGGTTTGGTGGCCAAGGCAGACGCCCAGCAGCGGAATACCGGCCTCTGCCGCAGCAAGGGTCAGCGGTAGGCAGATCCCGGCCTGATCCGGATCGCAGGGGCCGGGGCTCAGCAGGATCCCGGCGGGGCGCAGGGCCAGAGCGGCCTCGACATCCAGCGCGTCGTTGCGGCGTACTTCCATCGAAGCCCCCAACTCGCCCAGATAATGCACAAGGTTGTAGGTAAAGGAATCGTAGTTGTCGATCAGCAGCAACATCTTGGCAGGCTCTTTTATGGGTGGCGGGCAGGGCTTGCGCCGCAGTATAGTTGTTGCGACATACATGTTCAGGCTTGCAAGGCAGCGTCAAGAGCGCGGCGCGTTTTTGAAGGCTCGGCGGGGCAGTGGCGACAGGCTGACGCCCCGCTGGTCCTGATGGCCAGGCCGGACACAAGGATAAAGGGCGAGCGGGCATGCGTGGCTTTCTGGGAGGCGTGAGTATCGGAGCTTTGGTGGCGGTGTGCGGCGCTGCCATGTGGTCGTTGTCGACCCCGCTGCCGCGGCAGGTCGACGTCAGCGCCACGGGACCGGAAAAGGCCACTGTGCCTCAATCGGGCGCGCTGGCGCCCATAGAGACGCCGCAACCCGACGCCGATCTGGTCGAGGCCGCGCCGGTAGCACCTGAAACGGCGCCTGCGGATGACCTCAATGACCTGACCTCTCTGGATACCGAACCGGCTGCCCGTCCCGAAGTCGGACCTGCTGGCGATGTGCGCGGCTCTGGCGAGGCTGATCTGCCGGATGTACCCGAGGCCCCGTCCGAGGCGGAAACAGCTGCTGGCGGGGCTGAGCCTGCAATGTTGCCCGAAACAGCAGAGAGCGACGACGGTGTCGAGGTGTCCATGACCCCGGCGCCGACACCCGAGGCGCCGGACACCACGGCAGAGGTGGGGCAGAGCCCGGCTGACAGCCCGGCGCCTGGCGCCGCGCCTGAAATGACGGCGCCGCAGGGCGCGCCCGAGACGGTTCAGCTGGAGCAAGGCGCTGCGGTGCCGGTTCCGCAACTGGGCAGCGCCCCGGATCCGACCACGCCGCCGGTGATTGCCTTCTCCACCCCCGAACCCGCGCCTGAGCAGCCTGAGGTCGTCGAGGCGGAGCCGGAAGAAGACATGCCGCCCGCCGAGGAGGCCGAGACGGAAGATGCGCCGGAAAATGGTCGGATCGCCGCGCTGCCAACCGCAGACGGAAGCCGCGCGTCGCAATCGCCGCAGATCGGAACCCGCGTGGTGCCGCTGACCGAACGCGACAGCGAAGAGACCTCTGCGGCGGGCGCTGAAACCACGCAGCAGCCGTTTGATGCCTATTCCGAACCCTTCGCTGGCAGCGATGGGCGGCCCTTGATGTCGATTGTCCTCATCGATGATGAAACATCCGTCGGCGCTGAGGCGCTGGTCGATTTCCCCTATCCGCTGAGCTTCGCTATCGATCCCGAAGATCCCAGGGCGACTGAGAAAATGACCGCGCGCCGGGCCGCGGGCTTTGAGGTGCTGATCCTGTCGGATCTGCCGCGCGAAGCCATGCCGCAGGACGCGGAGACTGCGATGGAGGTCTGGCTGGACCGGGTGCCGCAGGCGCTGGGAATTCTGGAAGGCGTCGAGACTGGCGTGCAGGGCAACAGGCCGCTGGCGGATCAGGTGTCGGATGTGGCGCGGACCGGGGGATACGGGCTGGTGCTGCAGAACAGCGGCCTTAATACCGTGCAGAAACTGGCGCTGCGCGACGGCGTGCCGTCCGGCGTGGTGTTCCGGGATTTCGATGGCGCCGGTCAGAACCCGCGTGCCATTCGCCGCTTTCTGGATCAGGCGGCCTTCCGGGCCGGTCAGGAAGGTGCAGTGATCATGCTGGGGCGGCTGCAGCCCGATACGATTTCAGCACTGTTGCTGTGGGGGCTGCAGGACCGGGCCAGCCGGGTGGCGCTGGCGCCGGTTTCGGCCAGTCTGCGCGCCAATCTGGCTGCAACGGCAGAATAACCCGTAATAGACACGCACGGGGCAGAGCCCGGGGGCACGGGGTCGCTTATGCTTCCCCGCGCTCCGGAGTGCTTTGATGTTATCAGCTGTTGCGGCTGCCGGTAAAACGCGCGGCATCCGCAGCAGCGCGGCGGATCGCGTTCGATTTATGCACGGTTTCCTGATACTCGGCCTCGGGATCGCTGTCATAGACCACACCGCCACCGGCCTGAATATAGAGCGTCTGATCCTGCACGATGGCCGTGCGCAGGGCGATACACATATCCATGTCGCCCCCGGCCGAGAAATAGCCGACACCGCCGCCGTATACGCCGCGTTTTTCTGGTTCCAACTCGTCGATGATTTCCATCGCGCGCACCTTTGGCGCGCCGGACACCGTGCCAGCCGGCATGCCCGCAAAAAACGCATCCAGCGCGTCCTTGTCCTCGTCCAGCTCACCCACCACGTTCGATACGATATGCATCACGTGGCTGTAGCGTTCGATGATGAACTTTTCCGTCGGGCGCACAGTGCCGATCTTTGATACGCGGCCCGTATCGTTGCGGCCCAGATCCAGCAGCATCAGGTGTTCTGCCAGCTCTTTCTTGTCGGCCAGAAGATCGGCCTCCAGCGCCTTGTCCTCTTCCGGTGTTGCGCCGCGCGGGCGGGTGCCGGCGATGGGGCGGATGGTGACCTCTTTGCCAAAGACACGGACCAGAATTTCGGGGCTGGCGCCAATCACCTGAAAGCCACCGAAGTTGAAATAGAACATGAAGGGCGACGGGTTGGTTCGCCGCAAAGAGCGGTAAAGCGTGAACGGCGGCAGCGGGAAGTCCTGCTTCCAGCGCTGCGCGGGCACCACCTGAAAGATGTCGCCGGCCCGGATGTATTCCTTGGCCTTTTCCACCGCTTCCATATAGCAGGATTTGCTGAAGTTGCTGACCGGCGGGGCCACCTCGTGCGCATCGCCGAGATCGCGGGTCTCTGCGGGCATGGCGCGCTCCAGATCGCGCACCGCGTCCATCACCCGTTCTGCGGCCTGCGCATAAGCGGCCTTGGCCGATTTCCCGTCTCCGGTCCAGGCCGGGGAGACCACGGTCACCTCGCCTTTGACGCCGTCCAGAACCGCGACCACCGAAGGGCGCATCATCACCGCGTCGGGCAGGCCAAGGGGGTCGGGATTGACGTCCGGCAGATGTTCGATCAGCCGGACCATGTCATAGCCAAGATAGCCGAACAGCCCGGCCGCGGCCTGCGGCAGGTCGTCGGGCAGGTCGATGCGGCTTTCGGCGAGAAGCGCGCGCAGGTTGTCCAGCGGCGCGCCCGGCTGCGCTTCGAAACCCTCGGGATCAAAGCGGGCCGAGCGGTTGATTTCAGATGTCGTGCCGCGGCAGCGCCAGACCAAATCGGGTTTCATGCCGATGATCGAGTAACGGCCGCGCACCTCGCCACCGGTCACCGATTCCAGCATGAAGGCGTCCTTCTGGGCGCCCGTCAGCTTGAGCATCAGCGACACGGGCGTGTCGAGGTCAGCCGCCAGCCGGGTATAGACCAGCTGGTTCTCTCCCGCCTCATAGGCGGCGGCGAAAGTGTCGAAATCCGGGGTCAGAGCCATCGTCAGGTGCCTTGATTGATCTATGCGCGCTTATTGGAAATTGGCCTGAACCGCGTTCAGGGCCTGTTGGTCAACACGCGGTGCGGCGCGCAGCTGTGCGTCCTGCGCGAAGGCTTCGAACAGCGCCTGCGACAATGCCTGATCCAGCTGGGTCTGCATCGCGTTGGCCAGCATCTGCATTTCCTCGCTGGTGTCCTCTGCAGGCAGAACCTCGTCCAAACGCAGCACCACGGTGGAGCCTTCCCCGGACACGGTGCGCAGCTCGCCCGGGTTCATTTCGAAGACCTCGATCATCATCTCGACCGGGGTGGTGTCGATATAGGCGGTGCGGGTTTGCGCCGTCTCGGTCTGCACGTCGTAGCCTTCGGGGAAGGCTCCGTCTGCCTCGGTCTGTTTCAGCAGATCCTGTGCCAGGTTGTTTACGGCCTCTGCTGTCCGGTTTTCGTTCCAGGCGGCAAGTACCTTGTCCCGAGCGTCTTCGAAGGGCTCGGGGCGCGGGGGCAGGACTTCGTCGAGCCGCAGAGCAAAGAGGCTACCATCCTCAAGGAAGGCGACCGAGGGGAAATCATCAACCGTCACGGCCTCTGCGGCCTCGCGGAAGCCGTCATATGCGGCGATGCCTTCGGCGTTGAGCCCGGTCCAGCCGAGGGTGCCAATCTGCATGTCTGTCTGATCCGGCAGTTCTTCCAGCGTGACGCCACCAGCGAGCATGTCCTCGATGGATTCGGCCTGCTGCTCAATCACTCGGCGGGCGCGGTCTGCCGCCAATTCGGCGCGCAGCTCGGCTTCGGCCTCTTCAAAACTGGTTTCGCGGGCTTCGAGGCGGCCGTTCACCCGGTAGAGTGCTGGGCCAAGATCCGATGGCAGCGGGCCAACAACATCGCCGACCTCTGCAGCAAATACTTCAGCGCCTGCATCCGCGAGGTCAGCTTCGGTCACATCGCCCATATCCACGTCCGACAGGGCCAGACCGCGATCCTGCACCAGGACCTCAAAAGTCGTGCCGCTCACGTCAAGCTGTGCCTTGGCGCTTGCGGCGCTGTCATTGTCCGCAAAGACAAGGCGTTCCACCAGACGGCGTTCCGGGATCAGGTATTGATCGGCGCGATCTTCATAAAGGCCACGCAGCGCCTCCTGGTCGACCTCAACGGTGTCCAGCAGCATGTCGGGGCTGAGATGCGCGTAGGTCAGGGATTTGGTTTCCGGCAGGGTGAAATCCGCGATATTGTCGTCATAGAAGGCACGCAGCGCAGTGTCATCGGGCATCTCCTGCGTCAGCAGCACATCGTCGGATGACAGTTGCACGTAGGAAAAGCTGCGGCGCTCGCCAATATAGGACACCAGCGTGTCACTCATCACTTCGGGCATCTTGGTGCCGGACATGATGGCGCCCTGGACCAGCGTGCGCGAGGCCTCGCGGCGAAGGTCGTCTTCGAACTCGGCTTCGGTGAAACCGGCGTTGTCGAGGGTAAAGCGGTAGGTCTCGCGGTCGAACTGGCCGCTGGAGTCCTGGAACGAGGAGACCTTGGTCAGTTCGGACAGCAGGTTTTCATCCCCGATGGAGATGCCCAGCTTGCTGACCTCATTGTCAATGGCGGCGAGGGTGATCAGTCGCCCGAGCACAACCTGATCCAAACCCATTGCGGTCAGCTGCGACATCGGCATTGCCTGACCGGTCTGGGCCTGCATGGCGCGTTGTTCGCGCTGCAACTCGCGCACATAGGCGTCGACGGTGACTTCTTCGTCGCCCACCAAGGCAACCGCGCTCATCGAGCCGGTGAAATTGACCGCACCAAAACCGGCAAGGCCGACGATCAGCATCCCCATCAGGATCCAAACAAAGGTTCTGGAAAGATTTTTCATGCCTGCGGCCATTGTGCCCTCATTCGTACCTGTTGCCCGCTCCCTTTGCGCCGGATGGGCGCTGCGGGCAGGGTGCCTGTGTCATAATCGTGTTCTGCATACGCTGCCGCCCGTACAGGAGCAAGATCTTGTGCCGGGCTTGTTGGTTTCGGGTGTCGCAGCGTAGCGTTAGGGGTGAAACGCGCAAAGCCGGTCGAACAGGGAGACGATCCCGGCCCGGTCGACATTGGCAAAGGCGATGCGAAATTGCTTGCTGCCTGCCGGATCGCCTTCGGGCATGAACATCGTGCCAGGCAGCATCAGGACCGACGCGTCCTGCACCAGCTTTTTGGCCAGCTCGGACGAGGCTTCCTCGAAGGGGTGTTCCACATAAGCGAAATAGGCACCGCAGCCCAACAGCTTCCATCCCTTCTCGGCAAGGCGGGGGAATTCCTCTTCGATCGCCGCCTTGCGGTCCAGAATCTCCAACCGTTCCCCCGCGAGCCAGGACTGGAGGTTTTCAAGTCCCCAAAGCGCGCCGATCTGTCCAAGCTGTGCAGGGCAGATCGTTATCGTATCGAGAAACTTCTCCATTTCGAACAATTTCTCTTCAGAACTCGCGATCGCTCCAACCCGGTGACCGGTCAGCCGATAGGCCTTGGAGAAGGAGTACAGATGGATCAGCGTCTCGTCCCAGTTCGGGGTCTGGAACAGGTCGTGCGGCGCCCCTTCGCGGCTGTCAAAGTCGCGGTAGGTTTCATCCAGAATCAGTGCCAGCCCATGTTTGCGGGCCAGGTCAAAGAAGTCCTGCACGAGGCCCGAGGGGTATTCGGCGCCAGTGGGATTGTTGGGGGTGACAAGCGTGATGGCCCGCGTCTTGGGTGTGATCAACTGGGCCGCGGCCTGCGGATCCGGCATCATATCAGCACCTACCGGCAGCGGAACCGCTGTGACACCTGCCATATCGAGGCACATTTTGTGATTGAAATACCAAGGCACCGGGATGATCACCTCGTCCCCTTCGCCGCAAAGGGCGGCGATGGCAGCGGCAAAGGCCTGATTGCAGCCAGAGGTAATACCGACCTGCGCTGCGCCAACGGTGCCGTTATAATGCTCCGAGATCTGTGCCGCCAGTGCTGCACGCAGCTCGCTGCGGCCCAAAACGGCGCCATATAGATGCGCGTCGGTTTCATTCAGGGCCGCATCGGCGATGGCCTGCCGCAAGCCCGTGGGCGGCGGATCTGCCGGGGCGGCCTGACTGACGTTGATCAGGGGGCGCGACGGCGGAAAAGTGACCCCTTCGGTCCAGCGCCGGGACTCGACGATCGGAGAACAAAAGGTCGCTTCGGTGCGGGAGATATGCATGCAGTCAATCCTGTTGTCGCAAGGCCCTGCCAGGGCAGGCGTATTCGGGCCTTATCTGTGGCACGCCCTCGCGGCAGGCTCAAGAAAAAGCGCGCCTCCAACAGGGGCGCGCATTCATGGTGTTTTGAAAATCGGCTGCGGTCCGTCCCGCGCACGGGGCGGGGCGGCGTCAGTCCTTGCCGCGATAGGGCTCGACGTATTGCAGCGCCATATCCCAGGGGAAGAAGATCCAGGTGTCCTGGCTGACCTCGGTGATAAAGGTGTCCACCATCGGGCGGCCCTTGGGCTTTGCATAAACCGTGGCAAAATGCGCCTTGGGATACATCTGGCGCACCAGTTCAAGGGTTTTGCCGCTGTCGACCAGATCATCGATGATCAGGATACCTTCGCCATCGCCCACCAGCTCGGCGTCGGGTGCTTTCAGCACCACGGCCTCACCCTGGTCCTGGTGGTGGTAGGATTTCACCGAGATCGTATCGACGGTGCGGATATCCAGCTCGCGGCTGACGATCATCGCGGGGGCCATGCCGCCACGGGTGATCGCGACCACGGCACGCCATGCGCCACCGTCAGGTCCCTGACCGTCCAGCCGCCAGGCCAGCGCGCGGCTGTCCCGGTGGATCTGATCCCAGCTGATGTGAAACCCTTTTTCGTGCGGCAGGCGGTCGGTCATCTTGCGATTTGCTCCGGCAATTGTAGCGTCTGATGCGGTGTCATGTGCCGGGCTGCATAGCAGGCACGATACCAGTGTTGGTCTGACGAGTGCGTCGTTGATATAGCCCCGGGCGCACCATTCAAAATAAAAACAGCACAGGCCCGGGGCAGTTCGTTTATTTGGTAATGTCGGGGGCGTCCACGGCTTTCATGCCGACAACGTGATAACCAGCATCCACGTGCAGATTTTCCCCGGTCACGCCCGATCCGAGGTCCGACAAAAGATACAAAGCGGATTTACCGACGTCCTCGGTTGTAACATTTCGCCGCAGCGGCGAATTGTATTCGTTCCATTTCATAATGTAGCGGAAGTCGCCAATTCCGCTGGCGGCCAGCGTTTTGATCGGACCAGCGGAAATCGCATTTACGCGAATGCCGTCTTTTCCAAGATCTTCGGCCAGATATTTGACCGATGCTTCGAGCGCGGCCTTGGCAACGCCCATCACATTGTAGTGAGGCATAACCTGCTCGGCACCATAATATGTCAGGGTGAGCATCGAGCCGCCCTCGGACATCAGTTTCTCGGCGCGGCGGGCAACAGCCGTAAAGGAGTAGACCGAGATATCCATGGTCATCTGGAAATTGTCACGGCTGGTATCAACGTAGCGGCCGCGCAGTTCGTTTTTGTCAGAAAAACCAATGGCGTGCACGACAAAGTCCAGCTTGCCCCATTCTTTTTCGAGGCTCTCAAACAGGGCGTCGATCGACGCCTCATCGGATACATCGCAGGGCAGAACGATGGTGCTGTTCAGCTGTTCGGCGAGCGGGCCAACGCGTTTTTTCAGGGCTTCGCCCTGGTAAGAAAAGGCAAGTTCGGCACCGGCATCGGCGCAGGCCTTGGCGATCCCCCATGCGATGGATTTGTCGTTGGCCAGGCCCATGATAAGGCCACGTTTGCCGGACAGCAGTTGACTGGGCATGCAGGTTCTCCGCCTGTAAAATATGAACTGAAGGACCTTTAATATGCTCGGGCCGCTGCATCAAGAGAGTACCGGTTGAGGCGCATTGTCAGTTTTGCGGCCCGTTTTGGATGTCGGCCTGCATGGCCGCACATATTTATACGCATAAATCCGCAGCCACCTTGGCTTGTATGCCCAACCAAGGCGGCATAGATTGGCGCGCACAGTTAAGAAGAGGTTTCCATGTCAGAGCGGTCGGGATTATTTGCGGGGGATAACCCCTTTGAACTTGCGCGGGCATGGCTCGCGGAGGCCGAAGAGACTGAGCTCAATGATCCGAATGCGATTGCGCTGTCGACGGTGGATGCTGATGGCATGCCGAATGTCCGCATGGTGCTGCTCAAGGAAATCGAAGATGGCGCTTTTGTCTTCTTCACTAACTACGAAAGCGCCAAGGGGCAGGAGCTGGAGCAGTCCGGCAAGGCCGCCTTCGTGCTACATTGGAAGAGCCTGCGTCGCCAGATCCGTGTCCGTGGTCATGTGACACGCGAAGACGGTCCGCAGGCAGACGAGTATTACCACTCCCGGTCGCTGAAAAGCAGGCTCGGGGCGTGGGCTTCGCGGCAATCGCGCCCATTGCAGAGCCGTTCGGCCCTGATGGCAGAGGTTGCAAAAATCACGGCCACGAAAGGCCCGAACCCAGACCGGCCGCCATTCTGGGGCGGATTTCGCATCGTTCCGAGCGAAATTGAATTCTGGGCAGATGGGGCTTTCAGGCTGCATGACCGATTTGTCTGGCGCCGAAATACGCCGGATGACGAATGGAGTGTGGTGCGGCTAAACCCTTAATGGGTTAAGCATAAAATAGCATTTTCGTGATAATGGGGAATTTTTTTAACTTGAACTCATATGCGAAAATCGCGCATCAAGCATCGAGAAATCAAATACGACGCGGTGGACGAGATAAGTGGCAGACGATCAAAGCAGTCTCAGGCAAATCCAGGGCATAGTGAAGTGGTTTGACCCGACCAAAGGGTATGGCTTCGTTGTGTCCGACGAGGGTGGTCCCGACATCCTGTTGCACGTGAATGTCCTGCGTAACTTCGGGCAGAGCTCGGTAGCGGACGGGTCCAGCGTAACCGTTCTGACCCACGCGACGGAGCGCGGCGTTCAGGCTGTGGAGGTTGTCGCAATCGTGCCTCCGGCGCGGGATGACGCGCCGGTTCTCAGCGATTTTGTCGATATGGATATCGAGGAGCTGAAAACACTTCCGTTGCGCCCGGCGCGTGTGAAGTGGTTCGACAAGGGCAAGGGCTTTGGCTTTGCCAACCTGTTCGGCTACGGAGATGATGTCTTCTTGCACGTCGAGGTGTTGCGCCAGTCGGGTCTTGCGGATCTCCAGCCGGGCGAGGCAATCGCGATGCGATCAATCAGCGGTCGGCGGGGCTGCATGGCGGTAGAGGTCCAGGCCTGGGAAGCGGCCATTTCCGAAACCGCATCCGAAGAAGAATAAGATCATGTCGGTGCGCGCCTCTGGAATTGTCCGCTGGGGTGCCGCCATAATACTGTGCCTTGGTGCAGGTATTGCACAGGCACAGGAGACCTGCGCCCTGGATCGTGTCGATCTTCGCGGCGATTGGGGGCAGGCGTCCTTCTCTGTTGAGATTGCCGATACTGTCGACAGCCGTTCAATGGGGCTGATGCACCGTGAGGACCTGCCGCGCGGGGCGGGGATGCTGTTTGTTTACGAGCATCCTCAAAGGGCGGCTTTCTGGATGAAGAACACGCTGATCCCCCTGGATATCATATTCCTCGATGAAACCGGCGTGGTGACGTCGGTGCATTCCAATGCCATTCCCCATGATCTGACCCCCATTCCGGGCGGCGACCGGGTGTTTGCGGTACTGGAAATCAATGGTGGTTTGGCGCGCCGATATGGCATTGGGCCGGGCACCCAGATGCGGCACGAAGTTTTTTCTTCTAATACGTCTGTTTGGCCCTGTTAGGGCTTTTCAAATCCGTTTCACACCGCTAGGAAAGCGCACGGTCCGGGGCGTGGCGCAGTCTGGTAGCGCACCTGTTTTGGGTACAGGGGGTCGTGAGTTCGAATCTCGCCGCCCCGACCACTTTCCACTTATAAAAATCCCAGCTCTGATCGGTTTGGCCCGGTCAGGGTGACGTCCTTTGGCGGTCAAGTCCAAGGCGGGCGTGCAAGCAGCCAGTTTCACTGAAAGAGCGATCAGGGACCCAGATCTCACTTAGATGTGATCGGGGCGATGGTTAGAATCGCGCAAAATGTGACCCCGAAATGTTGGTGGCTACCAAATCTTGTGTTAACCGATTATTAACCATGTGACGCGAACTGGCGCCACCTGCAGCTGGGTTTTGCCTAACTTGGCACAGGATTTCAGCAGATAGACTGTGCGCTTCGTGCAACGTGGCAGGTCGGCGCAAAAAGTCCGCTGCCATGTCTCGGAAGTGGACCGCCCGCGGGTGTTAGTGGAGTCGCCGAGGAAGTGGTGGAGGGGCCGTGAGTAAGGTGTTTGCGGCAAACCATTAGTGTTTCGCAAAAAAATACGAGGCTGCCGAAGTGGTGTTGGCAGCTCGGTCAGCCCGCGGGTGCAGTTGGTGAATCGATGAAGCGAACCACGAGCGTTTCCGATTTCACCGGTCAACCAAAAAAATGGTATCTAAGTGGTAAATTTTGCGTTGACCCTCACGGCGTGATTACGCCAAATTGTGGGTGCCGGTTGCTTCGCCACTAAATCTTGTATGTTCTTTGGGCGCTGCAACAAGACTAAACACTAGTAGAGATTCCAAGGACCGGGGCCGGTGTAGGGCTCCCTGGCACGCTTCTGACAGCAGTTGCCGCCTGTTTTCTGTGTTTCTTCATGGCAAGGCTGCGCCGCGACGTGGCCAACAAAAAGACGGGACAGAGCTAATGCGAAGGGGCAGAGCATGAAGATCGAACGGAAGTACACCAAATCTGGTCAGGACGCATATGCGGACCTCGATTTCATCTCGGCTACATCCGAAATTCGAAATCCTGACGGGACCATTGTCTTCCGACTCGAAAACATCGAAGTTCCGGCTGAATGGAGCCAGGTTGCCAGTGATGTCATCGCCCAGAAATACTTTCGCAAAGCCGGTGTTCCGTCCCGCCTGAAAAAAGTCCGCGAAAAGGGCGTGCCAGAATTCCTGTGGCGGTCGGTTCCCGATGGCGATGATGTTGAATTTGTTGGTGAAACCTCTTCCAAACAGGTCTTTGACCGTCTTGCCGGTGGCTGGGCATACTGGGGCTGGAAAGGCGGCTATTTCTCGACCGAGGAAGACGCCCGCGCCTATTACGACGAAATGCGCTATATGCTGGCCTCCCAGCGCGCGGCGCCGAATTCGCCGCAGTGGTTCAACACCGGGCTTCACTGGGCTTATGGCATCGACGGCCCCGCGCAGGGCCACCACTATGTCGATTACAAGACCGGCAAGCTGACCAAATCCGACAGCGCCTATGAACATCCGCAGCCGCACGCCTGTTTCATCCAGTCCGTGTCCGACGATCTGGTAAACGACGGCGGCATCATGGATCTTTGGGTGCGCGAGGCGCGCCTGTTCAAATACGGCTCCGGCACCGGCACCAACTTCAGCCATCTGCGCGGCGAAGGCGAGCCTCTGTCCGGTGGTGGCAAATCTTCGGGCCTGATGGGCTTCCTCAAGATCGGTGACCGGGCAGCCGGCGCGATCAAATCCGGTGGCACCACCCGCCGCGCGGCCAAGATGGTCATCGTCGATGCGGATCACCCAGATATCGAGGATTTCATCCAGTGGAAGGTGATCGAAGAGCAGAAAGTTGCCTCGATCGTTGCTGGCTCGAAGATGCACGAGCAGATGCTGAACGGCATCTTTGCGGCGATCCGCGAATGGGACGGTCTGGAGGCAGACGCCTATGAGCCGAGCAAGAACGAGGGGCTGAAGAAAGCCATCCGCGAAGCGAAAAAGGTCGCGATCCCGGAGACTTATATCAAACGGGTTCTGGATTACGCCAAGCAGGGGCACACTTCGATCGAATTCCCGACCTATGACACCGATTGGGACAGCGATGCCT
The DNA here is from genome assembly GCF_059429255.1 of Phaeobacter sp. CC-HEC084. Classification (NCBI taxonomy): domain Bacteria; kingdom Pseudomonadati; phylum Pseudomonadota; class Alphaproteobacteria; order Rhodobacterales; family Roseobacteraceae; genus Phaeobacter; species Phaeobacter sp. CC-HEC084. The sequence goes on along the minus strand of NZ_JCAIJQ010000002.1, from coordinate 1,497,507 downwards.
ATTCCTCGGTTTCGGGTCAAAACTCCAACAACTCGATCCGCGTCACCAATGCTTTCCTGCACGCGGTTGAGAAAGATGCCGAGTGGGAGCTGATCAACCGCACCGATGGCCGCGTCGCCAAGACCGTCAAGGCGCGTGATCTGTGGGAGAAGGTCGGCCACGCCGCATGGGCCTGTGCCGATCCGGGTATCCAGTTCCATGACACAGTGAATGACTGGCACACCTGCCCCGAAGATGGCGAGATCCGCGGATCGAACCCGTGCTCGGAGTATATGTTCCTGGACGACACCGCCTGTAACCTGGCCTCGCTGAACCTCCTGACCTTTCTCAAGGACGGTGAGTTCCAGGCCGAGGACTACATGCATGCCTGCCGCCTGTGGACGTTGACGCTGGAAATCAGCGTGATGATGGCGCAGTTCCCGTCCAAGGAAATTGCGCAGCGGTCTTATGACTTCCGCACGCTGGGTCTGGGATATGCCAATATCGGCGGTCTCTTGATGAACATGGGCTATGGCTATGACAGCGACGAAGGCCGCGCGCTCTGCGGCACGCTCACTGCCATAATGACCGGCGTTGCCTATGCCACTTCGGCCGAAATCTCCTCCGAGCTGGGCCCGTTCCCTGGTTTTGAAAAGAACCGCGACCACATGCTGCGGGTGATGCGCAACCACCGCACCGCCGCCCAGGGGAAGACAACCGGCTATGAAGGGCTGGCGGTGCCGCCGGTGCCGCTGGATCTGAAAAACTGCCCCGATGCACGCCTGACCGATCTGGCCGCGGGTGCCTGGGATGAGGCGCTGGAACTGGGCGAGAAGCACGGCTACCGCAACGCGCAGGCCACCGTGATTGCCCCGACCGGCACCATCGGCCTGGTGATGGATTGCGACACCACCGGGATCGAGCCCGACTTTGCCCTGGTGAAGTTCAAGAAACTGGCCGGTGGCGGCTATTTCAAGATTATCAACCGCTCGGTGCCTGCCGCGCTGGAAGGGCTCGGGTATACCTCGGCCCAGATCGAAGAAATCGTTGCTTATGCGGTCGGCCACGGCACCATCGGCAATGCGCCGGGGATCAACCATACCTCGCTGGCCGGTCACGGCTTTGGCCCCAACGAGCTGGCCAAGATCGACGCCGCACTGGAAAGCGCCTTTGATGTGCGTTTCGTGTTCAACCAATGGACCCTTGGCGAAGAGTTCTGCACCGGTGTTCTGGGCATCCCGGCGACCAAGCTGAACGACCCGACCTTTGATCTGCTGCGTCACCTGGGCTTTACCAAGGCCGATATTGAGGCGACCAACGATCACGTCTGCGGCACCATGACCTTGGAGAACGCGCCGCACCTGAAGGAAGAGCACTATCACATCTTCGATTGCGCCAACCCCTGCGGCAAGAAGGGCAAGCGCTACCTGAGCGTTGACAGCCACATCCGCATGATGGCGGCGGCGCAAAGCTTTATCTCGGGCGCGATCTCCAAGACGATCAACATGCCCAACGATGCCACCATCGAAGACTGCCAGAAGGCCTATGAGCTGTCCTGGTCGCTGGGTGTGAAAGCAAACGCGCTCTATCGTGACGGGTCCAAGCTGAGCCAGCCGCTGGCGGCTGCGCTGGTCGAGGACGACGATGAGGCGGCGGAGATCCTGGAAAGCGGTAGCCAGCAGGAAAAGGCCGTCACCCTGGCCGAGAAGATCGTCGAAAAAGTGGTCATCAAGGAAGTGGTGAAATCGCACCGCACCAAGATGCCCCAGCGCCGCAAGGGCTATACCCAGAAGGCGGTTGTCGGCGGGCACAAGGTCTACCTGCGCACCGGCGAGTATGAAGACGGTAACCTTGGCGAGATCTTCATCGACATGCACAAGGAAGGCGCTGGCTTCCGGGCGATGATGAACAACTTTGCCATCGCCGTCTCTGTTGGCCTGCAATATGGCGTGCCGCTGGAAGAGTTCGTCGATGCCTTCACCTTCACCAAGTTCGAACCGGCGGGCATGGTGCAGGGCAACGACAGCATCAAGAACGCAACCTCGATCCTCGACTATGTTTTCCGCGAACTGGCGGTCAGCTACCTGGATCGCACCGACCTCGCGCACGTGAAACCCGAAGGCCCCGCATTCGATGATATCGGTCGCGGTGAGGAAGAGGGCGTCTCCAACGTCACCGAGCTGAGCGAAAGCGCCGCAACCCGCTCGCTGGAGGTGCTGAAGCAGATCTCCTCGACCGGGTACTTGCGCAAGCGTCTGCCGCAGGAACTGGTGGTGCTGAACGGCGGGCAGACCGTGCTGGACGGGATCGCGCCGCTTGGCACCGGTGCTGACCCGGTGACTGCGCTGCAAACACTGGTGCCGGAGGTGACTGAAAGCGCAACGGTGACGGAAACGGCTTCGGTTACGGTGACCGGCATGGACGCTCGCACCAAGGCCAAGATGCAGGGCTACGAGGGCGAGGCCTGCGGTGAATGCGGCAACTACACGCTGGTGCGCAACGGCACCTGCATGAAATGCAACACCTGCGGCGCCACTTCGGGCTGCAGCTGAGACCAGATCGGGGGCGAGTGCGCTCGCCCTGGACGCCAAGAAGGCCCAGGCAAAAAAACGCGGGCGGTACACTAATGAGCCTGATTGGCGAAACTCGCCCCCTCCGTATCGGAGGGGGCTTTTTCCTGTGGGGTATCCGTTTCCCCGTTCTGCCGCTTGGCCTTGGCGCGGCTCTTTGCTAGGCCAAGAGTGCAGTCCACCAAGCCCCGGAGAAACGCCATGCCTGCCATAAGTATCTGCATTCCGGCCTATGGCATGGGGGGCAAGGGTGCAGAGTATCTGGCTCAGTCGCTGGAGATCCTGACAAGGCAAAGCTTTCGCGATTTCGAGGTTGTCGTTTCGGACCAGTCCGATGACACGGCGGTGGCCGATGTCTGCGCAGCTTTCTCGGATCGCCTGACCATACACCACATCTGGAACCACGATGCACCACGGCAGGCATCGGCCAATGTGAACAATGCCCTGGATCACGCATCCGGTGATATCGTCAAAGTGCTTTTTCAGGACGATTTCCTGAATGGAAGCGGTGCCTTGGGGGGTGTTGTTGAAGCGATGGATGGGGGGGGCGACTGGCTGTTGTGTGGCTCGGGTATCAGCCGCAATAGCGGGTCGGTTGAACGCCCCATGGTGCCGCGACTGACTGAGAAGCTGCAGTTTGGCAAAAACACCGTCTCAAGCCCGTCGGTGCTGGCAATGCGGCGCAGCCGTATGCAGCGGTTTGATGAAAACCTGATCTGGCTGATGGATGTGGACCTCTACAAACGGCTGTGGGATGCGCTTGGCGATCCGGTGATCCTGCCGCAGACTCTGGTGGTGAACCGGATACACGAGGGGCAGGTCAGCGCCAGCGTCTCAAAATCGCTGCGCCAGAAAGAGCTGCGTTATGTCCGCCAGAAATTCGCCGCCTCCACATCCCTTTCAGGTTATCTTGAATACCTGCGCCAAAGGATCAAGGCTCTCTAGAGTTTCGGGCCAGCAGTTGGTGCAGACGCCCGGTATCCTTTTTGAAATCCTGTGTTTCGTGGGAGTTCATCTGGAAATGCTGCAAAACCTCACGGTCGTACAGGTTGTGCCTTCCTGTCAAAATGCAAAACAATTTGATGGCACGCTCGAACGCATGCCCGGACGGGCGACTGTTTCCCATCGCAAGGCCAAGCGGCGTAAACCAACGCACGAAATCGGACAGCGTATCGCGGCGCATAGCCACGTTGTTTGTGGCAGGCCAGTTCTTGTCGGTTGCTGAGGCCATGTGGCTGCGCAGGATCGGTTTGATGTCAAACCCATACACCTTCTTCACGGCCTCACGCAGGGGCGCGTAACCCATGTTGTCACGGATAAAATTCCGATCTGCCATGGGGACAGGGCTATATCCCAGCACCGCGTCTGGATCGGTTTGAAGCTGGGACAGCGTGGTGCTGGAGAAACTTTCGCTTACGGTTACATCGTATTGAATCAGCGCAACAAATTCCGTCAGGGGGACAGCGTTATTGATGCAGGCGTACCAAGACGTGAAGTCTACGAGGAATTTGTAATCCTCAATATTGTCAGCCTGTTCCCGGGCAATGATGACGCGATCCATGGCGCGAACCTTATCTACCGGCCCTTTGCCTACGAACATATAGGTGACAGGGCACCCAATCGTTTGGAATTTGTTCTCAGCTTCATACTGCAGAAGAAGGTCCTGATCGTGGATGGTCACGATTGCGGATAATTGGGAGGGAGGTGTCATCGTATGCTCCAACAGGGCGCTGCTTTCTCCGCAGCGGACGCTCCCCTATATGGACCATTCGACAGCCCAACACTAGGTGCGAGCACCGGAATGCCTGAGACCCTCAGGTGCTCGCGCTGTGTCAACTGGGCAAATGGATGGGGAACCGCTCCCTTATGACCCGGTCCAGATCCGGGGGAAGGCGCGCCGGGCTTCGGCGGGACAGGATCTCCTCCTTGCGTTCCCGCGCCTTGTCCAGCAGATCCGGCTTGCTCTTTTCCTCCCACTCCTTGGGCGAGGTGCGATCGCCCAAGGTTGGATAGACATGGTCGGCCTGCATCCGTGACAGGGTCTGCGCTGTTCCAAGGTAGTGACCGCTGCCGCCAAGACAGACCTCGGCGATTTCATCGAGTGCCAGGGTTTCATCCGTCACTTCGATTCCGCGCACGCAGCGCAGGGCCTGACCGATCAGATCATCGCCAAGGATCAGGGATTCGTGGCAGAACCCCAGGAGCGACGCGTGCATTCCGGCGGCCTCATAGACCATGTTGAGGCCGGAAAGACCGGCCATGACGTTGGAGCACATCTGCTCCCATCCGGCCTGCATGTCCGGCAGTTTGGAATCCGCAATCCCCGCCGCCGCGCCGCCGGGCAGCCCGTAGTACCGGTGCATCTGCGCACAGCCTGCCGTCAGCAGCGCCTGTTCACCCGATCCGCCGGTCATGGCGCCGGTGCGCAGATCCAGTCCGAATGGCCAGGTGCCAAAAATTGCAGGATGTCCGGGGCTTACGGCGTTGACGTAAACCAGGCCTGCCAGGCATTCGGCCACTGCCTGCACGATGGCACCAGCCACGGTTGAGGGGGCCGTGGCCCCGGCCATACCAGCGGACAGCAGCAGGACAGGAACGTCATGGCGAATGCATTCCTCCATCACCAGACAGCTTTCGGTGGCGAATTTCATCGGTGGCACCACAAAGCAGTTGGAGTTGGAGACAAAGGGCCGTTCGCGCCATCTGTCCGCGCCACCTGCGATCATGTGCAGCATCTCCACGGCGGGCGCGACAAAACTCGCGTCGGTGAATGAGGTGCCGATGTGTTTGAAGGTACCAGAACAGCAAGCGTAGATGGTGTTGAGGTCAAGTTCGCGGCTGTCAGTGATGTCCCGGGCCACCATGGGGCGCTGCACGAAATGGATATTGTCCAGCGCGTCGCAGATCCGGGCGGCATCATGCAGGTCCTGCAGCGTGGATTCGCGATAGGCGCGCCCATCGACGTCAACCATATGGACCGCTGCGCCCGCCGTTCCGTAGTGCACCCGGGTGCCGGAGAGGTCTAGGTCGGTCTGCCCGTCGCGGCTGAACAGGGTGACGGATCGGTTGGCGCGGGCCAGGGTATCTTCGACCAGGGTGCGGGGAAAGCGCAGGCGGCGGTCGCTGCCCAGGGTGCAGCCTGCGGCGGTCAGGTATTCAATGCCGCTTTGTGGGGCGTCGGCAAGGCCAATACGTTCCAGCGCATCAAGGGCAGCGTGGTGGATTTTCTCCACATCGGCCTGTGACAGGGGCGAATAGGCGCCGCCGGACATACCGGGGCGGATGGGACGGAGGGCGCGGTCCAGCGGCGCGGCGCGCGCGGCGCGGCGGGCCGCACGCCCACCGCTGCGCAAATTGGTGCGGATTGTCGGATCAGCAGTCATAAAAAACCTTTAGATATATAGGGTTACCTTCTTTTATTAAGTGGATAACCCGATCTTGGTCGACCGCGCGCTGCAAGACCCCGCGCGGCGCCGATGGTGCGCCAGACCAGACTGACCAAGCATTGCTCCTCCTGCATCCGTGCGCCCTCCTTTCACGGTTTCAGGATGGCAGCGCGACAAGGCAAAACTATCGTGTTTGCGACCGATGTGAAAAAAACGTCATCTATTTCACGAGCGCGCTCGGACGATGGAGGGTTGCGTGGGGACGCCGCGCAGGGGCTGGGGAATGTTCTGGAAATTTTACGGTGGGAAAGTAGCGTGTTTTCAAAATGTTATAACGAAGCGGTGATTTTGCGAGGGAATGGCCACAGCACACGCGATACGGGAACCAAGTGTTAAGAGATTTTTGACAAGCTGGATCACGGGAATGCCGCGCCATCACCGGCGTAAAATACCGTACCGATACGGATGCGAAAACAGGACCGAAACAATGTCAGGGGTTTTCCAGCTTCATCATCTAAGTACCAGTGTCATCGGGGCGATGACCGGGCTTGCGCTGGCCATTCCCGCAGCGGCGGGGGACTGGTCCACCTCCTTTGTGGCACGCTCTCTGGGGCAGGCGGGATCCGGCGGTAATGGTGCATATGTCGCTCGGTCGGGGCTGCAGTCAAACGGGGCTGCCACGCTGCAGGCTGGGTTCGATCATGATTATGGTGAGCTTGTCCTCGGTGGCACGGTCCGGCAGGGCGGCGGTCTGGATATTACTGGCCTTGGCGGTCAGTCGGACAGTCAGCAGCTGCATCTGCGGGCCGGATACGATTTTGGCGATGCCCTTGGTTATGTCACGCTGGGCGAGGTTCAGCACGGCGGGTCCTCTGGTCTGGCGCCGAGCCAGGTCTTTGGTCTCGGGTTGCGGGTCTCGGTGAACCGGGTGTTGCAGATGACCGGCGAATTTCTGCACCATGATGTCGATCCTGCGGCCGCGCAGGCGGGAAAGGGCGGCGAAATCCTTTCGGTGCGGGCCGCTTTCCGGTTCTGAAGGCGGCACCGGGTCTCCAAAGGGTCGGCAAGAGCGTGGGCAGATAGAGCCAGCATAGCATTGCGAAATGCTTGGCGGCGGGGCCGGGGCGTGCTAACAGCCATCCCATGACCCGAACCGCCGCGCCTATCTCCATTAGCTGCTGCATTACCTGCTGAATTTCACAGCGGGCTGGTTTCTGTCGTTCCCTTCCAACTGACAACTTGCTAAGCCCGCGCTGCGCCCCCGTGCGCCTGGCCTTGAGCCCTGCACGCCCGTGCCTGTCAAAGGAGCTGTCATGACGACGACCGACACAGTGACCCAACCGGTGATCAAACTGCACAACACGAAGACCCGCAAGCAAGAGGTCTTCACCCCGATTGATCCGGAAAACGTGCGGATGTATGTCTGTGGTCCCACGGTCTATGATCGCGCGCATCTGGGCAACGCACGGCCTGTCGTGGTGTTCGACGTGCTGTATCGGCTGCTGCGGCACGTCTATGGCGCGGATCACGTGACCTATGCGCGCAACTTCACCGACGTGGATGACAAGATCAACGCCCGCGCTGCCGAAAGCGGTCGTGCGATCGGTGAGATCACCGCCGAGACGACCCAGTGGTTCCTGGATGACATGGGTGCCCTTGGCGCGCTGGAGCCGAACCACATGCCGCGGGCAACGGAATATATTCCCCAGATGGTCACAATGATCGAGGATCTGATCGCCAAGGGCCACGCCTATGCCGCCGAGGGGCATGTGCTTTTCGCCGTCGACAGCTGGCGCGAGGGCTACGGTAAACTGTCGGGCCGTTCGGTCGACGACATGATCGCGGGCGCCCGGGTGGAGGTCGCGCCCTACAAGAAGAACCCGATGGATTTCGTGCTGTGGAAACCGTCGAGCGATGATCTGCCCGGTTGGGACAGTCCCTGGGGCCGCGGGCGCCCCGGCTGGCATATCGAATGCTCGGCTATGTCCTATGAAATTTTGGGCGAGACCTTTGACATTCACGGCGGCGGCAACGACCTGATGTTCCCGCACCATGAGAATGAGATCGCGCAAAGCTGCTGCGCCCATCCTGAAGGCGAATTTGCGCACTACTGGCTGCACAATGAGATGCTGCAGGTCGAAGGCAAGAAGATGTCGAAATCGCTCGGCAACTTCTTCACCGTGCATGATCTGCTGGAGCAGGGTATTCCGGGTGAGGTGATCCGCTTTGTGTTCCTGTCGACCCACTATCGCAAACCGATGGACTGGACCGAGAAGAAGGCAACGGAAGCTGAGAAGACCTTGCGCAAGTGGTACGCTCAGGCGGCAGAGGCCCTTCCCGGCAGGCAGCCGGAACCGCATGTCGTTGAGCTACTCGCGGATGATATCAACACCCATGGCGTTCTGGCGGAGTGCCACCAATACTCACAGGCCGGAGATGTGGCTGCGCTACGCTCTAGCATGGAACTGCTTGGATTGCTGGGCGATGATGTTCCGGACTGGGTGAAGGCACCTGACGTGGATCTGTCTGCGCATGAGACGCGCCTGTTCGAGGCCCGTCAGACTGCCATGGAAAGCAAGGACTTCTCTGAAGTGGATCGTCTGAAAACGGCCTATACGGGCGCAGGACTGGAAGTCCGGATGAGCAAGACAGGCGTCGAACTGGTACCGGGGCCGGGGTTTGATCCGGCCAAGCTGGACGAGATCTGATCCGACCCGCCCGGAGCGTGTCTCCGGGCAGCGCCCGACCCGCCCCATGGGCGGGCGCTTTACGCCCACCCCGGGCCGGGCGGCGCCCGGTGAACACAACGAGGCAGGAATGAGCAAAGAACGTCTCTACCTTTACGACACCACGCTGCGCGATGGGCAGCAGACGCAGGGCGTGCAGTTCTCGACTGCCGAAAAACAACAGATCGCTAAGGCGCTGGATGATCTGGGGATCGATTACATCGAGGGCGGATGGCCCGGCGCCAATCCGACCGACAGTGCCTTTTTCGAGGTGGCGCCGAAAACCCGCGCGCGGCTGGCGGCCTTTGGCATGACGAAACGGGCAGGGCGCTCGGCTGCGAATGACGATGTTCTGGCGGCAGTGATGAACGCGGGCACCGATACGGTCTGCCTGGTGGGCAAATCGCATGACTACCACGTGACGGCCGCGCTCGGCATCACGCTGGAGGAGAACCTTGAGAATATCGGCGCCTCGGTGGCGCATATCGTGTCCGAGGGACGCGAGGCGCTGTTTGACGCCGAACATTTCTTTGATGGCTACAAGGATAATGCGGAGTATGCGCTGGCCGCCTGCCGTGCCGCGCTGGATGCGGGGGCGCGCTGGGTGGTTCTGTGCGACACTAACGGCGGTACCTTGCCCACCGAGGTCTATCGCATCGTGACCGAGGTGATCGCGGCAGGCATTCCCGGGGAGCGCCTTGGCATCCATACGCACAACGACACCGAAAACGCGGTGGCCTGTTCGCTGGCGGCCGTGGATGCGGGCGTGCGGCAGGTGCAGGGCACGCTGAATGGGCTGGGCGAACGCTGTGGCAATGCCAATCTGACGACGCTGATCCCCTCGCTGCTGCTAAAGGAACCCTACGCCAGCCAGTTCGAGACCGGCGTCAGCCTTGAGGCGCTGACCAGCCTCACACAGCAAAGCAGGATGCTGGATGATATCCTCAACCGGGTGCCGATGAAGCAGGCGCCCTATGTCGGGGCCTCGGCCTTTGCCCATAAGGCGGGTCTGCACGCCAGCGCGATCCTGAAGGATCCGTCGACCTATGAGCATATCCAGCCTGAACTGGTGGGCAACGCGCGCATCATTCCCATGTCCAATCAGGCCGGTCAGTCGAACCTGCGCAAGCGGCTGACCGACGCCGGGCTGAACGTGGAAAAGGGCGATCCGGCACTGGCACGGATCCTTGACCGGATCAAGGCGCGTGAGGATGAAGGATACTCCTACGACACGGCGCAGGCCTCGTTTGAGCTGCTGGCGCGCGAGGAGCTGGGGCAACTGCCGACATTCTTCGAGGTGAAGCGCTACAAGGTCACGGTTGAGCGGCGCAAGAACAAGTACAACAAGATGGTGAGCCTCTCCGAGGCGGTCGTTGTCGTGAAGGTGGACGGCGAAAAACGCCTGTCGGTCAGCGAATCCATGGATGAAACCGGCAGCGACCGCGGCCCGGTGAACGCGCTGGCGAAGGCGCTGGCCAAGGATCTGGGCCGCTACTCCGAGGTGATCGACGATATGCGTCTGGTGGACTTCAAGGTCCGCATCACTCAGGGCGGCACCGAAGCGGTGACGCGTGTGGTCATCGACAGCGCCGACAATCAGGGCCGCCGCTGGTCCACGGTGGGCGTTAGCCCGAACATCATCGACGCCTCTTTCGAGGCGCTGCTGGATGCGATCCGCTGGAAGCTGATCCGCGACTGCGCGCCGGAAGCATGATGGAAGCGCTGATCCGGGCGGCGGCTATCGGTCTGGCCATCACGGCGGTGCTGCCCTTTGCTTTGATCCTGTCGCAAAGGCCTGCAGATATGCTGCCTGCGGCGCCGGAAAAGGGGCTGGATTTCTCTGCGGTCTCTGCGGGGCCGGACATGCCAGAGCCGGAGACCGTTCCGATGAGGGATGGCTATCCGCTGCAGGTGCGCAGATTCGACAACGGCGCCGGGCCGCTGGTGGTCATGGTGCATGGTTCCGGCTGGAATGGGCTACAATATGCCACGCTTGCACCGCAGATCGCAGGACATGTTCTGGTGCCGGATCTGCGCGGGCACGGAGCCGCCCCCGGGCGGCGCGGCGATGTGGAGTATATTGGCCAGCTGGAGGATGACCTTGCGGACCTGATCGCAGCCCGCGTGCAACCGCGGCAGAAAGTTGTTCTGCTGGGGCATTCCTCGGGCGGCGGGCTGGTGGTGCGCTTTGCCGGGGGGCAACATGGGGGCAGGCTGGACCGCGCCGTTCTTCTGGCGCCGTTCCTGAAGTATGACGCCCCGACAACCCGCAAGAATTCGGGCGGATGGGCGGAGCCGCTGACGCGCCGGATCATCGGGCTTTCGATGCTGAATGCCTTGGGGATCACGTGGTTCAATCACCTGACCGCGATCCAGTTCGCGATGCCGAAACAGGTTCTGGACGGACCGCTGGGGCATCTGGCGACGACGGCGTATTCCTACCGGCTCAACACCTCATACGCACCGCGAAGCGACTATCTGGCGGACATTAGGGCTCTTCCGGAATTCCTTGTAATGGCAGGGGAAAAGGATGAAGCCTTTGTCGCGGAGGGCTATGAGCCACTGATGGCGCCAGTTACGGACCGGGGGAGCTATCGCATCATTCCGGGCGTCGGCCATCTTGGCATCGTCGATGCGCCGGAAACAGCAATGGCCGTGAAGGAGTTCCTAGATGGAGTTTGACGACGATCTGAAGGGCTGTGCCGAGCTGGTCCGGCAAGGCGATCCGGACCGCTTCATGGCGACCATGGCGGCGCCCGTTGCAGCGCGTCCGCTTCTGTTCGCGCTTTATGCCTTCAATCTTGAACTCTCCCGAGCGCCCTGGGCCAGCCAGGAAAGCATGATCGCAGAGATGCGGGTGCAATGGTGGCGCGATGTCGGCGCCGAAATCGCGGAAGCGAAGCCGGTACGCCGTCACTATGTGGCGACCCCGCTTGGGCGGCTGCTGCGCCCCGAACTTGCGAAAGAGATTGATCCCATGGCCGAGGCGCGGCGCTGGGACATCTACCGCGATCCTTTTGAGGATGAAGCGGCGTTTGATACCTATATCGATGCCACCTCGGGTAGCCTTTTATGGATGGCAGCAGCTTCGCTGGGTGAGGCGGAAGAAGAAACCGTGCGCGCCTTTGGACGTGGCATGGGCATTGCCAACTGGCTGCGCGCGATCCCCGAGCTGGAGAAACAAAAGCGCGTGCCGCTGCTGGACGGCACACCAAAGGGCGTGCAGCAGCTGGCGGAAAAGGGATACCAATATCTGGCGCAAGCGCGGCGCGCGCGCGGCAGCGTGTCGACGGCAGCTGCCCCGGCGATGCTGGCGGGCTGGCAGGCGCGCAGCATTCTGAAACAGGCAATGCGCGAGCCGGAGCGGGTGGCTGCAGGTGCGCTTGGCACCAGCGAATTCCGCCGCCGCAGCGGGCTGATGATGCGGGCCGCACTGGGGCGCTGGTAGGCGGGCGCGTTTGAGGCGGTAGGTCTTTGTAATCGAACAAAAAAAGCCGCCCACTGGGCGGCTTTTGTGTTTTGGCTGAGCAGCGCCGTCAGACCCGCTTGGGCCGCAGGGCGAGCCAGACCAGCGCGCCGCCGGCCAGCACCAGGAAGGGCGCCATCGCCATGTTGACCGCGCTCCAGCCATCCACAGGCGAGCCGCCCGAACAGTTCATCAGACCGCCCGAGGCGAGCGAGGCCATGGTGACACCGCCAAAGACCAGAAGGTCGTTCAGACCCTGCATCCGGCCACGTTCGTGCGGCTCATGCGCGCCCGCCAGCATGGTGGTCGCGCCGATAAAGCCGAAGTTCCAGCCAACACCAAGCAGGACAAGCGCGATGAAGAAGTTGCCCAGATCGACGCCTTGCAGCGCCACGGCGCCCGCGCCGGCCAGAATGACCAGACCCGCAGCAACGATCTTCTCCACGCCGAAACGCGCGATCAGGTGACCGGTAAAGAAGGAGGGCACATACATCGCCAGCACGTGAGAGGTCACCACATCGGCGGCGTTGCCCTCGGTATAGCCGCAGCCGACCACGGCCAGCGGGGTCGAGGTCATCACCAGGTTCATCAGCGCGTAGGAAACCATTGCACAGATCACCGCCACCGCGATCACCGGGGTTTTCAGCAGCTCGATACGGCTGCGGCCCTTGGGGGCGTCATGGCTGGGGACCGGCGGTTTCGGGATGTTCAGGAACAGAAACAGCGCCGCGCCCACAACGTTGACCGCGATCACCGCCATATAGGTTCCGAAGAAGGGGATGACAAAGGCCTGGCTGGTCGCCTTGACCAGCTGTGGGCCGATGATGGCCGACAAGAGCCCGCCCGCCATCACGTAGGAAATCGCCTTGGGACGGAACTCTTCGGACGCGGTATCGGCGGCGGCAAAGCGGTAGAAACCATGCGCGCTCATGTAGACGCCGGTCAGAAGGCTGCCGAGCAGGAACACAGGGAATGAGCCGAGATAGAGACCATAGGCGCCAACGATGCCGCCGAGCGCTCCGAACAGCGCCCCCGTAAAGAAACCCGCGCGGCGGCCCCAGCGCTGCATGATCGCCGAAATCGGCGTTGCCGCCATCATCGACCCGGCGACGATCAGTGAGATCGGCAAGGTGGCGAAACAAGGGTTGGAGGCCAGCGACTGCCCCGCGAGGCCGCCAATGGTAAAGATCATCGGCATCTGAGCGCCGAGGAAGGCCTGCGCCATCACGAGAATGGCAACATTCTTCTTGGCGACTCTGTCGTCGGTGGGGGTGGTCATGGTCTGTGTCATGTGGGATGCGTAACCCTGAATGTGAGCGGGAACAAGACGCCTGGCGCGCCTCATCGGGCGTCCGTCGGCAGTTTTGTGAAAATTAACAGATGAAGGAAACGTGACGTGGCGTCACACACAGATACAGAGAGCCGTGTAGTCACGGATAACGGGGTTGGACGGATCATTCACAGCGATGCATGCGTTATCGAAGGCGCGGAATGGCTGGCGGCGCGGCACCCACGCTTTGCCGTTGCGTTGGCCCAGATCGAAACTTTGCCACTGCGGCGCCATCCTGATGGTTTTACGGAGTTGTTGAATGCCATCGTGGGCCAGCAGCTCAGCATTGCTTCGGCGGCCTCGATCTGGACCCGGATGTCCAATGCGGGGCTGACCGAACCGGATGCGATCATCGCGGCCAGCGACGAGGAAATGCGCGCAGCCGGGCTTAGCCGTCAAAAGGTCCGCTATGCGCGGGCTTTGGCGGAGGCCTCTATTGATTTCAATGCCTTGCGGAGTAAACCGGATGCAGAAGTCGTGGCGATCCTGACCGAGGTGTCCGGCATCGGGGTCTGGACTGCGGAAATCTATGCAATGTTTGCGCTGGGGCGGGCGGATGTCTTTGCGCCCGGCGATCTCGCCTTGCAGGAGGGCGCGCGGCTGTTGTTCGATCTGCCGGAACGTCCCAAGGAGCGTGCCTTGCGCAAGATGGCCGAGGAGTGGTCGCCCTGGCGCGCGGTTGCGGCACGGGTGCTCTGGGCCTATTACCATGTGAAAAAGGACAGGGAAGGGATCCGATGACACGTGTATTGACTGCCGGCCGCAAAGAGCCGCTTTCCGGCTCAACCCGCTCGGTTGTGGTGTTTCTGCATGGCTATGGCGCCAATGGTGCAGATTTGCTGGGGCTGGCCGATCCGCTGGCCGAGCACCTGCCGGACACGCTGTTCGTGGCGCCTGATGCGCCCGAAAACTGCGCCGGGGCGCCGATGGGATATCAGTGGTTCCCGATCCCCTGGATCGATGGGTCCTCCGAAGAAGAAAGCATGCGCGGCATGCAGGCCGCCGTCGAGGATCTGAATGCCTTCCTCGACGCGCTGATGGTGGATGAGGACGTACTGCCCGAGCAGGTGGTGTTGTTCGGCTTCTCGCAAGGCACCATGATGAGCCTGCACGTGGCACCGCGCCGCGAGGATCCGGTGGCCGGGATCGTTGCCTTTTCCGGTCGTCTGCTGAGCCCAGACACCTTTAAGGACGAGGTGGTTAGCCGGATGCCGGTGCTGCTCGTGCATGGCGATGCGGATGACGTGGTGCCGGTGCAATCCCTGCCCGAAGCCGCCGAAGCCCTGCAGGAAGCCGAATTTCAGGACGTCTTTGCCCATATCCAGAAGGGTACCGGCCATGGTATTGCCTCCGACGGGCTGAGCGTCGCGCTCGCCTTCATGCGGGACAAGCTGAGCCTCTGACCGGCGGAGGGGCCGAACAGAAGAATTTAGGACGGGCGGCGGGGCTTTCGGGGCTTGCCGCCCGTTTTCTTTTGATCGGTGTCTTTGGCTTTTTCCTTGGCCCGTCTCGCCTGTGCCCGGCGGTTGGGTAGCTGCGCGGGCTTGGGCCGCCCCGGCACCTTTGGCGGCTCCAGATCTTCCCATGTCGCCTGCGCCAGACCATCCAGGGTCCAGGCGCCAATGGCATAACGGATCAGCCGCAATGTGGGGTGGCCGACCGCAGCGGTCATCCGGCGGACCTGCCGGTTGCGCCCCTCGGTAATGGTCAGCTCGATCCATGTATCTGGCACCGACTTGCGCACCCGGATCGGCGGGTTGCGCGCCCAGAGGCCCGCCGGTTCATCAATCCGCCGCGCCTTGGCGGGTTTGGTCTGCCCGTCTTTCAGCTCCACCCCCTGCCTCAGGGCCTGCAGCGCGGCCTCATCCGGCGTGCCTTCGACCTGCACCCAATAGATCTTTGCCATCTTGTTGCGCGGATCGCTGATCCAGGCCTGAAGGCGGCCATTGTCGGTCAGCAGCATCAATCCCTCGCTGTCGCGATCCAGACGGCCAGCGGGGTAAACGCCGGGGCAATCGATGAATTCGCTCAGCGTCTTGCGGGGCCCCCCTTCGGTGCTGCGGTCGGTGAACTGCGGCAGAACGTCAAAGGGTTTGTTAAAGCGGATAAGCCGGGTCATGGCGCCGCAATAGGCCTCGGGTTTGAAAGGCGCAAGTTTCTTGAGCAGGCCCGTTACCTGTCTGTCACGGAATCGGCCTATGCCTGCCTTCGAGATGTTGTAGCGCGCAAGGGGCTTGCCAGCTTTCTACCGCGATATATAGTTAATCTCAGACTGGGGCGGGTTCCCCGCTCTGGTGTCAGGTAACGGGCAGGCAGGGCGAGGAAGACGTTTAGAATGGACGGCGATTTCAGAACAGACTTTGTACGGGACCCCGGGGCGCTGAAACAGCACCCGGCCTTGGTACTGAATGCGGACTACCGGCCGCTTTCCTATTATCCGCTGTCGCTGTGGCCGTGGCAGGATGCGGTCAAGGCAGCCTGGCTGGATCGGGTGGCGATCGTGGCAGAGTATGACACCGTGGTGCATAGCCCGAGTACGCAGATCCGAATACCGTCGGTTGTCGTCCTCAAAGATTATGTCAAACCTCAAAAGCGCGTGGCCTTCACGCGCTTTAATTTATTTTTGCGGGACGAATTCTGCTGTCAGTACTGTGGCGCAAGGGGCGATCTGACTTTCGATCACGTTGTACCCCGCGCTGCTGGCGGTGTGACCAGCTGGGAAAACGTTGTCGCGGCCTGCTCCAGGTGCAACCTGCGCAAGGGGTCAAAATCGCTGCACCGGGCAGGGATGCACCTGCGCAAGGCGCCCAAACGCCCCGGCGCCGAGGAACTGCGCAACATCGGGCGCAAGTTCCCACCCAACCATCTGCACGACAGTTGGATGGACTTTCTTTATTGGGATTCCGAACTGGAAGCCTGACCCGCAGTTTATGCGGGGTGCGCGGTTCCGGCCCGTTGCAGCATGCCGAACAGATCGCGCGGATCGTCCGGGTCCGCCAGCATGTCGAGCTCAATGAAGAATTCGCTGCCCTTGATCTGATCGCGGATATATCGCAGGGCACTGAAATCCTCAATTGCGAAGCCGACGCTGTCGAACAGGGTGATCTGCCGGTCGTCCCGGCGCCCCTGCTTTTGGCCGGTAATGACCTGCCATATCTCGGTAACTTCGAAATCCTCGGGCATCTGCTGGATCTCGCCTTCGATGCGGGTCTGCGGCGGGAATTCCACAAAGACATCCGACCGGGACAGGATACCTGCCGCTAGCTCCGTCTTGCCGGGGCAGTCACCGCCGATGGCATTGATGTGCACACCGGGGCCGACCATATTGTCGCTGAGGATGGTGGCATATTGCTTGTCCGCGGTGCAGGTGGTCAGGATCTGCGCGCCCTCAATCGCTTCTTCGGCTGTTTTGCAGGACACCACC
Organism: Phaeobacter sp. CC-HEC084; assembly: GCF_059429255.1. Lineage (NCBI taxonomy): Bacteria > Pseudomonadati > Pseudomonadota > Alphaproteobacteria > Rhodobacterales > Roseobacteraceae > Phaeobacter > Phaeobacter sp. CC-HEC084. Next base: position 1,480,626 of record NZ_JCAIJQ010000002.1, on the reverse strand, counting down.
TCAAGACCGCAGCCCGCCAGGTTGCGGGCGCATTTTTCGGTGGCCTTGGGATCCTGATCGTAAAGGCGTACGGATTTCAGCCCGCAGATCGCCTTCATCGCCAGTGTCTGGAACTCTGACTGGGCGCCATTTCCGATCATCGCCATGGTGTCTGCGCCCTTCGGCGCCAGATGTTTGGCCACCATGGCCGAGGTCGCCGCGGTGCGCAGCGCCGTCAGCATGGTCATTTCCGTCAGCAGCACCGGATAGCCGGTATAGACATCCGCCAAGAGGCCAAAGGCGGTCACGGTCTGCAGCCCCTCCGAGGTGTTTTTGGGGTGGCCATTGACGTATTTGAACCCGTATGCCTCCCCATCCGAGGTGGGCATCAGTTCGATCACGCCGACATCAGAATGGCTTGCCACGCGCGGGGTCTTGTCGAACAGCTCCCAGCGGCGGAAGTCCTCTTCGACATAGGCAGCAAGGTCGCGCAGCATGTTTTCCACGCCGGTGTGATGGATCAGGCGCATCATGTTGTCGACGCTGACAAAAGGCACCATGGCTTTGGCGGAAGGATTGAGGTTGGTCATTGGTAGCTCCGTGTGGGGCGGTCAAAGACGCGGCGGCCCAGGGCCGAGGCGCAGAGATCGACCATCAGATGCGCGGTGCGGCCGCGTTCATCGAGGAAAGGGTTGAGTTCGACAAGGTCGAGCGAGGTCATCAACCCGGAATCATGCAGCATTTCGCAGATGAGATGCGCTTCACGCACCGTGGCGCCGCCGGGCACCGTGGTGCCCACCGCCGGGGCGACAGAGGGGTCGAGGAAATCCACATCCAGCGACACGTGCAGCATGCCGTTCTGGGCTGCCACATGGTCCAGAAACGCGGCCAAGGGGCCAGTGATACCGTTTTCGTCAATGTCGCGCATGTCGTGGCGCCGGATCCGGCTGCCTTCCAAAGCCTGCCGCTCGGGCGTATCAACAGACCGCAGGCCGAACATGCAGACGTTCTCCTCGGGCACCGGGTTCTTTACAGCTGGAAACCCGTCAAAGCCTTCGCGACCGGTGAAATAGCCAACCGGCGTGCCGTGCAGATTGCCACTGTCGGTGGTTTGCGGTGTGTGGAAATCGGTATGTGCATCCAGCCACAGCACGAATTGCGGCCGGTTCTGCCGGGCGGCGTAATTGGCCACACCGATGACGGAGCCAAGGGACAGCGCGTGATCACCGCCAAGGAAAATTGGCAAGCCTTGCTCCATTGCGGATGCAGCAGCATCGCGGAGCGCGCTGGTCCAACCGATGGTCTGGTTCAGCGAGAACAGCCGCGAGTTCGCCTCGTCCGGCGGGTGCGCTGCGGGTGTCACCGTGCCAAGGTCCGTCACCTGATGGCCCAGATCGGTCAAGGCCTTGGACAATCCGGCGGTGCGATAGGCATCGGGTCCCATCAGGCAGCCGGCGCGACGTTTTCCACTGTCTACCGGCGCGCCGATCAGAATGCAGTTCTGTGTGCTCACGGGGGAAGGATCTCCATCACGATTGTGTCGAGCCTTCAGAGGAACTCCAATACGGGGTGGATTGAAGTCAATATTTTGGCCATAATGCGTCGCAATTTCACGTAATGGAGGTGGGTTTGGACAAAACGGATGAGCGGCTGATCGCGGCACTGCGCCACAATGCACGGGCGTCCCTGTCCGATCTGGCGCTGGAGCTGAACCTGTCACGCACTACGGTGCGGGCGCGCATCGAACGGCTACAGGCGCGGGGGGACATCCTGGGGTTTACCGTTGTCCTGAAGGAGGACGTGCTGCGGGATCCGGTGCGCGGCTTGATGATGATCGGGATCGAGGGACGCGGTGCCAGCCGGATCACGCGGCAATTGCATGGTCTGCCAGAGGTGCGTGCAATCCACACCACAAACGGCCGCTGGGATCTGATCGTGGAACTCGGCACGGAAACGCTGGAGACGCTCGATTCTGCGCTTGCGAAGATCCGCAACTTTGATGGGGTGTCGACCAGCGAAACCAATCTGTTGCTGGCCACCAAGAAAGAGACCTGAGTGGGGCAGGGCGGGGGCGCCACCCGTTGCCGTTTCGTCCTGCTCAGCGACGCTGCCGCGCGGCCGCGATCCAGATCAGCATCAGCCCGGCAGAAATCACCGCGTTCCAGCCCGCCATCGACAGGCCAAACATCTCCCACGGGATCTCATCGCAGCGCACCATCGGCGCGGCCATGATCTGCTCCATCAGCTGATCCGGGGTTAGCCCGGTAATCGATCCCGAGGTGCAGGCGCTCGGTCCTTCCCACCAGCCCTGTTCGACACCGGCGTGATAGGCCCCGATGGTTGAGGTCGCCAGCGCTGCCAGCGCGCCGAGGTAGGGGAAGAATGCCCCCGGGATCAGGATCGCCAGCGCCCCGATGCCAACGGCGGCGGCGTGGGGATAGCGTTGCCAGTAGCACATTTTACACGGCGGCATCTCGCCGATGTACTGAAAGCCAAAGGCCCCCAGCAAAAGGGCAGCCGATCCGCCTGCTGCAATCAGGATCAGGAAGGTTCTGAACGTCATAGGTATCTCACCACAAGAAAGCCGCCGAAAAGAAGCACGACAAAGGCCGTGAAAACAAGACCGAGCCGCCGCTCGATAAAGGCGCGTACCGGCGCGCCGAACAGGCGCAGCAGAGCCGCAACCGCGAAAAAACGCAGCGATCGCGCGAGGATAGAGGTTGCAACGAAGGTCACCAGCGGCATGCCGGTCCAGCCGGACATGATGGTGATCACCTTGAACGGGAATGGCGTGATGCCCGCGCCCAGAACCGCCCAGAAGCCAAAGTCGTTGAACCGGGAGTTAAAGGCCTCCATGGCATCCGCCTTACCCATCATCTCAAGGATGGGCTGACCGATGCCTTCGTAGAAGAAGGCACCGATGGCATAGCCCAGAAGCCCGCCCAGAACCGAAGAGACCAGCGCCACCAGGGCAATCAACCAGGCCCGCGAGGGGCGCGCCAGAATCATCGGGATCATCAGCACATCTGGCGGGATCGGAAAGACCGAACTTTCGGCAAAAGAAACGATGGCCAGCCACCACAGCGCCCGCGGATGATCCGCCAGCGCCATCGTGCGATCATATAGCCTGCGTAACATTGACCATCCGCCGTTATCCCCTGTGGCGCCGAGGTTGCACGCAGGCGCGGCAAGGTCAACATGCGGGTGGGGACTGAGAGGCGTTTGTACAGATTTATGCCATGGGGCCGCGTTTGGCTCTGGACCTCATCTGCGGCCTTGGGTAACAACAGCTCCGAGGCCCAAGTGGCGGAATGGTAGACGCAGGGGATTCAAAATCCCCCGCCTTAACGGGCGTGCCGGTTCGAGTCCGGCCTTGGGTACCAGCCTCAACCCCATCCAAATTCATGAATTCACAAGTGTTGCCACATCGGGGCCATCCGGTGCTTTTGACATTGTGACGTGGCCTCAACAGCTTGACGTCTGTTCTTGCTTCACACTTCACGGGTCGGAAATGAAAAGAGGCGCCCGGTTGGGGCGCCTCTGATCTCATCGATAGGATGGTCCGCAGATCACCCAAGCAGCTCTTTTGCCTTTGCAACGGTGGCCTCTGCGGTGATGCCGAATTTCTCGAACAGCTCACCTGCAGGTGCGGAGGCGCCGAACCGGTCCATGCCTACGAATGCGGCTTTCTTCTCCTGGCCACGCTCTCCCAGCAGCCAGCGGTCCCAGCCACCGGCGCGTACGGCGGCCTCGATACCAACACGCACGGGGCCTGCGGGCAGGACCTTGCGGCGGTAGGCTTCGTCTTGCTCAGCGAAGAGCTCCATGCAGGGCATGGAAACGACGCGGGTGCCGATACCTTCGGCTTCCAGCTTGGCCTTGGCTTCCATCGCCAGCGAAACCTCAGAACCGGTGGCGATCAGGATCACCTGACGCTTGCCTTCAGCCTCGGCCAGGACATAGGCGCCCTTTTCGGTGAGGTTGCTCAGCTTGTGCTCGGTGCGCACGGTGGGCAGGTTCTGACGCGTCAGCACCATGACCGACGGCGTTTCCTTGGCGGTAACCGCGATTTCCCATGCTTCTGCAGCCTCCACCGTATCGGCGGGACGGAACACATAGGTGTTCGGGGTTGCGCGGCAGATCGCCAGATGTTCGACCGGCTGGTGGGTCGGGCCATCTTCGCCAACACCGATGGAATCATGGGTCATGACAAAGACGGTCGGGGTCTTCATCAGCGCCGCCAGACGCATCGACGGACGCGCGTAATCGGTGAAGCAGAAGAAGGTGCCGCCATAGGGGCGCATGCCGCCGTGCAGCGTCATGCCGTTCATCGCAGCGGCCATGCCGTGCTCACGGATGCCCCAATAGACGTAGCGGCCCTTGCGGTTGTCGGTGTCAAAGACACCGAGGTCGCCGGTCTTGGTGTTGTTGGAGCCGGTGAGGTCGGCCGAGCCGCCCACGGTTTCCGGCATCAAGGGGTTGATCACCGCCAGCGCCATTTCGCTGGATTTGCGGGTGGCGACCTTGGGCTGCTCTTCGCTGATCTGCTTTTTCAGGGCCTTGATGGCAGCAGAGAGCTTTTTCGGCGCTTCCAGCGCGTAGGCGCGGTTGAATCGCTCCTGTTTCTGCTTGGACAGCTCGGCAAAGCGCGCCTCCCAGGCCGCGCGGTCAGCGGCACCACGGGTGCCGATGGCTTCCCACTGGGCTTTGACCTCGGCGGGGACCTCAAAGGCGCCGAGCGGAGCGCCATAGGCTTCTTTGGCGGCTTTCAGCTGCTCGGCATCGGTCAGTGCGCCGTGACCCTTGGAGGTGTCCTGCGCGGCGTGGCCAAGGGCGATATGCGTCTTGCAGGCGATCATCGAGGGTTTCTGCGCCTTCTTCGCGGCGGTGATTGCCGCGTCGATGGCTTCGGGATCGTGACCATCGATTTCCTGCACGTGCCAGCCGGAGGCCTTGAAGCGCTGGATCTGGTTGGTGCGGTCAGAGAGTTCAACCGAGCCGTCGATGGTGATGTTGTTGTTGTCCCACAGCACGATCAGCTTGCCCAGTTTCTGACGACCGGCAATGCCGATGGCCTCCTGGCTGATGCCCTCCATCAGGCAGCCGTCGCCTGCGATTACATAGGTGTTGTGATCGACGACCTTCTTGCCGTAATGGGCGCGCTGCATTTCCTCGGCCATGGCAAAGCCGACGGCGTTGGCGATGCCCTGACCCAGCGGACCAGTGGTGGTTTCCACCGCATCGATCAGGAAGTTTTCCGGATGGCCCGCGGTCAGCGCACCCATCTGACGGAAGTTCTTGATCTGATCCAGCGTCACCTGCTCATCGCCCATGAGATAGAGAAGCGAATAGATCAGCATGGAGCCGTGGCCTGCCGAGAGGATGAACCGGTCACGGTCGGCCCATTTGGGGGCCTTTACGTCGAATTTTAGGTGCTTTTCAAACAGGACGGTGGCCACATCGGCCATGCCGATCGGCATGCCGGAGTGGCCGGAGTTTGCGGCAGCGACGGCATCAAGGGTCAGGGCGCGAATGGCGGCGGCCTTGTTCCAATGCTCGGGATTTGCGGTGCGCAGGGCTGTCAGATCCACTGAACTGTTCCTTTAGGTTGGCAGGCTGATGAGCCGCTGAATACCAGTGATGGGGCAAAGATCAAGCGTTGGCAGGCGTTTCTGTGTTTCGAACGCGAAGGACCGCTTGCAAGTGCTTGAAAGCAAAGAGGCGGTGTTTTACTCCTGCAAGGGTGAAGCTGCGCGTATGATCGGCAGGCATGTGCGATTCGCACAGCGGTGCAAAGCAGAGGTGCAAACCGGCACGGCAGGAGGCAGCGCGAAGATCGCGCCAGCGAGATGGACGGGTGAGGGACAGGCATGAAGCAGATTGAAGACTTGCAGGGCCGGATCCTGGCCGCAATGGACCGGATCGGGACGGGTGTCGGCGCACTTGAACTAGCGCGCAGCTCGGCCGAGGCCAAGGCCGTTGCGGCGGCCGATACCAGCGCGCTGGAACAGGCGCTGGACGAAGAACGGGTCGCCAATGCCCAGTTGACCGAACGGGTCAAGGTCCTGCGCGGGCGGTTGAAAGAGCTGGAAGAGCAGGCACCGGCGGCGTCTACGGCAGATGCCTCGGGTGATATCGCTGCAATGCAGGCCGAGCTCGAGCTATTGCGGAATGAGGCTGCAAATGCCCCGCAGGCCGAAGCCTTGAAACAGGAAGTGGCGCGGCTGAAGGCGCAAATGGAAGGCGCAGCCAATTCGGCGGCCACCGAGAAAGAAAGCCTTGAGGACCGGATTGAACAGCTCGAGGCCGCCAATGCGGAACTCACAGCTCAGCTGTCTGAAGCCGGATCCGTTCAGGAAACGTCCGCTTCCGAAACTGCGGATGGTGAAAGCGGCGGCACTGACGAGGAGGTGCTGCAGCGACTGGACACGGAATTGCAGCAATTGCGCCTGGCCAACGAACAGCTCCGTACATCCAACGCTGCCCTGCGCGAAGCCAATGCCGAAGGCCTGGGCGATGCAGGGCTGATCAATGCGGCGATGGCAGCAGAGATCGACGGTCTGCGCGCCGCACAGGCGAGTGACAAGGCGCAGGTGAACGCGGTTCTGGCCCGGCTTGAACCGCTGCTGGCGGCAGCGCCCAACCTGCCCGAAGGAGAGGAAATTTGATGCCCGAAGTGACCATTCATATTGGCGGCCGCGGTTTCGAGGTCTCCTGCCAGGAAGGCGAGGAGAGTTATCTGCATTCTGCGGCCAAGATGCTGGATGATGAGGCGCAGGTGCTGTCGGACCAGATTGGCCGTATGCCCGAAGCGCGCATGCTGCTGATGGCGGGGCTGATGCTGGCGGACAAGACCGCAGCGGTCGAGGACCGCATCAAGGAAGTCGAGGCGGTACTGGCTGAGCGCGAGGCAGAACTGGCCGCGCTGAAGGCACAGCCCGCGCCGGAGCCGGAGCGGATTGAAGTGCCTGTTGTGCCCCCTCAGGTGGCTGAAACCCTGGCCGAACTGGCCGCCCGCGCCGAAGCCATGGCGCAGGAGATCGAAGAAAAGGCCTCTGCCGCGCAATAGGCGGCGGGGCGCTGCGCTGTCGGGGGCGATCGGTTTTCGATGTCGCTCGCCGAATGTGCGAGTCCGAAACGTAAATAAGGCCTGTCACGCGTGCTGCGGACAGGCCTTTTTCATGTTGTCTGGTCGTGCGGCTTAACCGTTGGCTTCGCGGATCTTATCTGCTGCGGCCTTGTCAAAGCTGACGCCGTTCTGTTCGAACATGCCGTCGAGCTCACCGGACAGGGTCATTTCGGTGATGATGTCGCAGCCGCCGACGAATTCGCCTTTGACATAAAGCTGCGGAATGGTCGGCCAATCCGAGTAATCCTTGATCCCGGCGCGGATCTCTTCGTCGGCCAGCACGTTGACGTCGGTATAATCAACGCCAATGTAGTTCAGAACACCGGCCACGCGGGAAGAGAAGCCGCACTGCGGCATGTCCTTGGTGCCTTTCATGTAAAGAACCACGTCGTTGGATTTGACGGTTTCGTCGATGCGGGTTTTTGCGTCGCTCATGTTGCGTTTCCTTCTGGCGGATGTGCCGTTGTTCTGCTGCCCGAGATATAGGGAATAATGCGGAGAATTCCAATCCGGGCTGGGGAACGGATGTGTGAGGCTCTGCGCGCTCAGCTCTTGTCTTTGGGAACAAAGAGGCGGGCATATTCCTGCGGGTCCTTGGGGACCTTCCAGGTCCTGACAGATCCACCGCCCATGCCGGACTGATAGTCCGAGCGCAGGGTGTGATAGTCCGGGTCGCTGTCGTCTTCTTCCGTTGGTGCGCGTCGTTGACCGATGACGGCAACAACTGCCGTCATCACAATAACGCCGACCACCAGAAAGGACATGAACAGCGACATGTGTGCTACTCGGGCGCTTTGGTGGTCAGGGCAAGGGCGTGCAACTCACCATTGGCGCCGTCCATTTTGCCTTTTAGGGCCGCGTAAACGGCGCGCTGCTGCTGCACACGGTTCTTGCCGCGAAAGCTTTCATCGACGACCATCGCGGACATATGCACGCCGTCGGTGCCACCGACCTGGATTTGGGCATCGGGAAAGGATGCGCGCAGAAGCTCTTCGATTTCATGGGCCTGCATGGGCATTGCGTGGGATCCTCGTGGTTCTGTTCGCTAAAAATGTAGGCCCGACGGAGAGGCAGTTCAAGCAGGGAGATGCTCCCGCCGCGCAAGACCTGATTGAAAATCAGACCGTGCGAGTTGGGCCCGGCAGCGCGCGATGCGCGCTGCCGGGCCCAAGGCCGAAAAGGGGGGGGCTTGCCATAGGCAAGGGCACCTGCGGGCGCGGGAGGGCGCCCGTTTGTGTTTGATATCAGGCGACGGCCTCGGCAAAGCTGCTGCGGAAAATCTGCGACAGCTCTTCCAGCGGCGCTTCGCTGCCACCGATTTTTACCGTGTCACCGGTGAAACGGCCCACGGTGGTGACGCTGACACCGGCCTGACCGGCTGCCAGCATCAGACCTTCGGCCTGATCAAAGTTGCAGGCGACCAGATAACGGGCCTGATCTTCGCCAAACAGGGTCGGGGTGTCACCGGCATCGATCTGCACCCCAACGCCAGCGCCCTCGGCCAGTTCAAAGGCCGCCAGCGCCAGACCGCCATCCGCCAGATCGGTGCAGGCCTTGATCAGCTCGCGGTTGGCGCGGATGAATTCGCCGTTACGCTTTTCCGCTTCCAGATCCACCGTCGGCGCATCTCCGTCCTCGCGGTTGAAGACTTCCGCCAGAAGGGCCGACTGACCCAGGTGGCCAGTGGTTTCACCGATCAGCAGGGCGATATGGCCTTCGCGCACTTCACCGGTGATCGGCTCTTCGCCCTCGGCGATCAGACCCACGGCACCGATGGTTGGGGTGGGCAGGATGCCCTGTCCGTCGGTCTCGTTATAAAGCGAGACGTTGCCCGACACGATCGGCATGTTGAGCGCAGCAACAGCTTCGCCGATGCCTTTGATGGCGCCGACGAATTGGCCCATGATCTCGGGCTTTTCCGGGTTGCCGAAGTTGAGGTTATCGGTCGTCGCCAGAGGCAGGGCGCCCACGGCAGAGAGGTTACGGTAAGCCTCGGCTACCGCCTGTTTGCCACCCTCAAAGGGGTTCGCTTTGACGTAGCGCGGCGTCACATCGCTGGTAAAGGCCAACTGTTTGCCGGTGCCATGCACCCGGACGATGCCGGAGCCCGCGCCGGGGCGGCGGGCGGTGTCGCCCATCACGGTGGTGTCGTACTGTTCATAGACCCACTGTTTGCCTGCGTAGTTCGGTGAGGCAATCAGCGCCTTCAGGCCGTCGATCGGATCGATAGTGGGCACATCCGCATCGGTCAGCGGTTCTGCGGCGGGCGTTTCGACCCAAGGACGGTCGTATTCAGGCGCAGAGGACGCCAGTTTCGACAGCGGCAGGTCGGCCATCACCACGTTGTTGTGCTGGATCAGGAAGCGGTCCTCGGCGATTGTTTCGCCGACGATGGCGAAATCGAGGTCCCATTTTTCGAACACGGCCTTGGCTTCGGCCTCTTTCTCGGGCTTCAGCACCATCAGCATCCGCTCCTGGGATTCCGACAGCATCATTTCATAGGCGGTCATGCCTTCTTCACGCTGGGGTACGTCTTCGAGGTTCAGCTTGATGCCAAGCTCACCCTTGTCGCCCATTTCCACCGCCGAACAAGTGAGGCCGGCCGCGCCCATGTCCTGGATCGAGATCACCGCGCCGGTCTGCATCAGCTCCAGCGTCGCTTCCATCAGGCGTTTTTCGGTGAAGGGGTCGCCAACCTGAACGGTGGGGCGTTTTTCCTCGATGGTGTCGTCGAATTCGGCCGAGGCCATAGTGGCGCCGCCGACGCCGTCACGTCCGGTCTTGGCGCCAAGGTAGACCACCGGCATGCCGACGCCGGATGCGGCGGAGTAGAAGATGCTGTCGGTCTTTGCGAGACCCGCAGCGAATGCATTCACCAAGCAGTTGCCGTTATAGGCAGAGTGAAAGCGGACCTCGCCGCCTGCGCAGGGCACACCGAAACAGTTGCCGTAACCGCCGATGCCTTCGACCACACCGTTGACCAACTGCCGGGTCTTGGGGTGGGACGGCTCACCAAAGGACAGCGAGTTCATCGAGGCGATTGGCCGCGCGCCCATGGTAAAGACGTCCCGCAGGATGCCGCCAACCCCGGTTGCCGCACCCTGATAGGGTTCGATGTAAGAGGGGTGGTTGTGGCTTTCCATCTTGAAGACTACCGCATCGCCATCGCCGATATCGACGATACCGGCATTTTCACCCGGACCGCAGATGACCTGGGGCCCCTCGGTCGGCAGGGTGCGGAGCCATTTCTTGGACGACTTGTAAGAGCAGTGCTCGTTCCACATCGCCGAGAAGATGCCCAGCTCGGTAAAGGTGGGTTCCCGTCCGATGATTTCGAGGATCAGTTGATATTCCTCGGAGTTCAGTCCGTGGTTTTCAATCAGTTCGGGCGTGATTGCTGGTTCCTGCATCCGTGTCGTATCCCCAGTGGCTGCGGTTGCGCGCCTTTTAGGGCAAGGAAGCGCACGGGGGAAGGGCAAAGCGTATGTATCATTGAAGGCAGGGCGTTTCGTCGCTGTGAGAAGGTCCGGCTTGAGGAGGGGTGTCATGCTCGAATTGCCTGAAAAATGTGCAGGTCGTCATTGGGGGCCGGAAAATGCCGTCATTATCCGTGCACGTGAGAAAACTGGGCAATGATCACCGGGGAAAGGGTTGCAGCTGGCGGTGTGGATGCGAGACGTTGAATGTGTCCGGCACTTCCGAGTGGCGTGAGACCTGATCGAAAGCCTCAGGAGCTGGACCAAATGGCCAAAAAAAAGGCCGAGCACTAAGCTCGGCCGAAGTCCAACAGGGAGGTATGAAGTGCGCCTTGGCGCCGTCTTCATGAGGGTCATTTAGGGATAGAGCTTCTCTGCTTCAAGAATTTTCCGTCTCAAATTGCGTCATTTCTGGTATGCATGTTATGCATAGCTTAACGCCTGCTGACCTAAGGTCAGAGTTTCCCCATCTCTTTCATATGTTTGCGGTGCGCCATGATCTCGGTTTGCACGAAATCGCGGAAAGCTGACACCCGCTGTGAGTGACGCAATTCTTCCGGATAGGCCAGGTAGACAGGCACACCACTGGTGTCCTCGTGCGGCAAAACCTGTACCAGATCGGGGAAATCCTCGGTGACATAGTCAGGCAGGATGCCGATTCCCAGATCGTGAAGCACGCCCTGCAGGACCCCGAAGTAGTTGTTGACCGACAGCATCGAGCCGGGACCGTGGGTGATCAGTTTCTGGACCAGCACAGCGGCAGAACCGACCTGTGCCGAATTCTGGTTCTGGCAGATCAGACGGTGGTTCTTGATATCTTCGGCGGTCTGCGGCGTGCCGTTGCGGTCCAGATATGCGCGAGACGCATAAAGTCGCATCTGAACCGTCATCAGTCGCTTGCGCACCAGGTCCGCCTGGCTCGGCTCTTTCATCCGGATCGCAACGTCGGCTTCGCGCATGGGCAAGTCCAGAACCCGCTCTTCCAGCATCAGGTCGATTTTCAGATTGGGATATTGCTCAAAGAGCTTCGTCAGCCTGGGTGCAAGCCACAGTGTGCCAAAGCCGAATGTCGTGGTGACGCGCAATTCCCCGAACACTTCGTCTTCGCTGTCGCGGATCCGGGCCGAAGCCGCTTCGAGCCGTTTGGACATGGATTTAGTCGCGTCAAACAGCAGCTCGCCCTGTTCGGTCAGGATCAGCCCGCGCGCGTGACGGTGAAATAACGTCGCGTTCAGGCTTTCCTCAAGCGCACGAATCTGGCGGCTGACCGCGGATTGCGACAGGTTAAGCTTGTCCCCGGCGTGGGTCAGGCTGCCGACATCTGCCACGGCGTGAAAAATTCTAAGCTTGTCCCAGTCCATATCCGTTACTTTCGTTGTGCCCATATCAGCCTATATGAAACCTGACACTTGGATCAATTTCCGAATGCAGAAGCGCGCTTCCGGAGGGGGATATTGACAACAGTGGGTATACAGGTCAGTATTTGTGACCTAATATCGATGGAAATTATTGCAAGCCAGTTGTGGTTGGGAGGACCGGATGAGCACGCAAAAGATCTCGTTGAATGACAAATATGATCTGAGCAAATCGCCCGTCATGCTGAACGGCACGCAGGCGCTTGTGCGCCTGATGCTGATGCAGAAGGCGCGGGACACGGCTGCCGGTCTCAACACTGCTGGGCTTGTCACCGGCTATCGCGGATCGCCGCTTGGCGCTGTCGACATGCAGATGAGCCGGGCCGAAAAGCAGCTGAAAGAGGCCGATGTCACCTTTCAGTACGGTTTGAACGAGGATCTGGCCGTCACCGCCCTATGGGGCGCGCAACAGGCCGAAATCCGTGGTGAAGGCAAATTCGACGGCGTATTCGGCCTTTGGTATGGCAAGGGGCCGGGCGTTGACCGTGCTGGCGATGCCTTCCGCCACGCCAATATGGCAGGCAGCTCCAAAAACGGCGGCGTGCTGGTGGCGATGGGCGACGACCACACCGGCGAAAGCTCCACCGTGCTGCACCAGTCCGAATGGGCGCTGATGGATGCCTACCTCCCGATCCTCAGCCCCGCTGGTGTGCAAGAAATCCTAGATTTCGGGCTTTATGGCTACGCGCTCAGCCGGTTTTCCGGTCTCTGGGTCGGCCTCAAGACGATGAAGGACACCATCGAGGTAACTTCGGTCGTGGATGCAAGCCCGGACCGGGTGAAACTGGTTACCCCCGATTTCGCCATGCCGCCGGATGGGCTGAATATCCGCCTGGTGGATGACCGTTTTCAGCAGGAAGACCGGATCATCGACCAGAAACGCTTTGCTGCCGAGGCATTCAGCCACGCCAACAAGATGGACAAACGTATCTGGGGCAAACCCGGTGCCAAGATCGGTTTCGTGGCCGCGGGCAAGAACTGGCTGGATCTGGTTCACGCCATGTCTCTGTTGAATATCGATGAGGCGATGGCCGAACGTCTGGGCATCACCACATACAAGGTCGGTCAGGTCTGGCCGCTGGACATGAAGGGCTTCCACGATTGGGCCGAAGGTCTGGATCTGATCGTCGTGGTCGAGGAAAAGCGCAAGCTGATCGAGGTGCAGATCAAGGAGGCGATCTTTGACGACCGCCGTGGTCGCCGGGTTTACGGCTGGCACAAGGGCGGCGGAGCGGGCTCCATGCACGGGCCGGAACTCTTCCCGACGCGCTATGCGCTCGACCCCATCATGATCGCCGAGAAGCTGGGCGAGATTCTGATCGAAGAGGGCCGCGACACCGAAGCAATCCGCGCCGGGCTGGCCAGCCTGGACGAGGCGCGCCGCGCCGACAACGCCGAAGAAATCGCTGCGCGCCTGCCGTATTTCTGCTCGGGTTGTCCGCACAATTCTTCGACCAAGATCCCTGAGGGCAGCCGTGCCTATGCCGGGATCGGTTGTCACTTCATGGTGCAGTGGATGGACCGGGAGACCATGGGCTTTACCCATATGGGCGGCGAAGGCGCCAACTGGATCGGCGAGGCGCCGTTCTCCAAGCGCAAGCATGTGTTCCAGAACCTTGGCGATGGCACTTATAACCACTCCGGCGTGCAGGCGATCCGTGCCGCACTGGCCGAAGGCACCAATATTACCTACAAGATCCTCTATAACGATGCGGTGGCCATGACTGGCGGTCAGGGCAATGAGGGCGGCCTCAGCGCTTATCGCATCGCGCATGAGCTGAAGGCGATGGGGGTGGAGCATCTTGCCATCGTTTATGACGAGAAAGAAGAGATCGATTTCAAGCAGTTCCCAGCCGGGGTTCCCACCCATGAGCGGGCCGAGCTGATGAACGTGCAAAAGCAGATGGAAGAGGTCGAAGGCGTTTCTGCAATCATCTATGTCCAGACCTGCGCCGCCGAAAAACGCCGCCGTCGCAAGCGGGGCCTGTTCCCCGATCCCGATCAGCGCGTGTTCATCAACTCGGACGTTTGTGAAGGATGCGGCGATTGCGGGGTGCAATCCAACTGTGTCTCTATCGTTCCCAAGGAAACCGAACTGGGCCGCAAGCGGGCGATTGATCAATCCTCCTGCAACAAGGATTTCTCTTGCCTCAACGGCTTCTGTCCGTCCTTCCTGACCATCGAAGGCGCCAAGATCCGCAAGGAGGCCACGGCTGAGCTGAAGCTGCCCGATCTGCCGATGCCCGACCTGCCCAAGATCGACGGTACCCATAACGTGGTGATCACCGGCGTTGGTGGGACTGGCGTTGTGACCATCGGCGCGGTGCTGGCGCAGGCTGCCCAAATCGACGGCAAAGGTGCCGGCATGATGGAGATGGCAGGCCTCGCACAAAAGGGCGGCGCGGTGCATATCCACTGCCGCATTGCCGAAAGCCCTGATGACATCAGCGCCATCCGCGTCGCCACTGGTGAGGCGCACGCGCTGATCGGTGGCGATCTGGTGGTAAGTGCGGGCGCCAAGACCATTGGGTTGATGCGCACAGGTCAGACCGGCGGTGTGGTGAACAGCCACGAGATCATCACCGGCGATTTCACTCGCGACACCAATTTCCAGCTCCCCACTGACCGGCTTGAGGTGGCGCTGGAGGCACGCCTGCGCGAGCGGCTCGATATGTTCGACGCATCGCAGCTTGCGCAGGCCACAATGGGAGATTCGATCTTCTCCAACATGATGGTCTTTGGCGGGGCTTTCCAACGCGGTCTGATCCCGGTCAGCCTTGAGGCAATCACCCAGGCGATCGAGCTGAACGGCGCTGCGGTGGAAAAGAACCTGCGTGCCTTTGAAATCGGTCGCTGGGCGGTGCTGCACCCCGAAGAGGTGGCCAAGCTGATCAAGCCCGCCAACGTAGTGGAGCTGCCCAAGACGCTGGATGAAAAGATCGCCTATCGGCAGGATCATCTGACCGCCTATCAGGGCAAGGGGCTGGCCAAACGCTATATGAAGATGCTGGATGGCATCGACGATGCACGCCTGAAGGAAGCCGTCGCCAAGGGCTATCACAAGCTGCTGGCCTATAAGGACGAATACGAGGTGGCGCGTCTGTTGTTGAGCAGCCGCGAGAAGGCCGAGGCGCAGTTTGAGGGCGATCTGAAGATCTCTTACAATCTGGCGCCGCCGATCCTGGGCGGGGTTGACGCTAACGGACGCCCGAAAAAGCGCCGTTTCGGCCCAAGCATGGAGCGCGGTCTGAAGCTGCTGGCGAAGTTCAAAGGTCTGCGCGGCACGCCGCTCGATATCTTTGGCTATACCGCCGAGCGCAAGATGGAACGGGCGCTGATCAAGCAATACGAGCGCGACATGAAGGAATGGCTGGCAAAAGCCTCGCCTGAGATCATGGACCCGCTGGTCGCTCTGGCCGAACTGCCGCTGCAGATCCGTGGCTTTGGTCCGGTGAAGATGGAAAGCGAGCAGAAGGCGGCGAAACGACGCGAAGAACTGCTGGCGGTTCTGCGTCAGGGCGGTGCTCCGATGAAGAAAGCGGCCGAATAAGCCGCAGGGGTGTTCTCCCGCCCGGCAGGTGACAGCCGGACGGCTGCCTCTTGCCCGTTGGGCCCGGCGCCGCGCATCTGCGCGGCGCTGCTGCGTTCTGGGGCAGGGCGCGGGATCCTGCCGTAGACCGGTCATGAGTCTGTTACGGGGATCTGAGATGCTGTTATGCCTAACCGGTCACCTTGGTGATTCCGTCCAGAAAGACCCAGCCCATGTCCGAGATGCAGCAACTGTCCGGCAATACCCAATCAAGGAAATCCCGTCCTGGAAAAATCCGGTCCAGCGCGCGCCAGATCGCGCGGGAGATCTCTTACGCGCATTCGGCGCAGACCCGTTCGGGGCGTCTGGTGATCCGAATGATGGAGAATACCACGGGCCGTCTGAAGCTGATCCGGCGCGCTCGGGGGTATGAGCAGGAGGTCGCGGGTGGGCGCAGTTTCTGGAGCGTCATCGCTGAACGCTATGGTCTGTCGCTGGAGATCATCGGCGGCGCGCTGTCCAATATTCCGCGCGACAAGCCGGTCGTTCTGATCGCCAATCATCCCTATGGGATCCTTGATGGGCTGATGATGGGGCACATCCTTGCCGAAACGCGCGGGGATTTTCGTATTCTGGCGCATCAGGTGTTCGGCAAGTCGGAAGACCTGAACCGTATCATCCTGCCGATCGATTTTGCCGAAACCAAGGATGCGCTGCGCACCAACCTAGAGACCCGCAAAACGGCGCTCAGCTATCTGGGGCAGGGCGGCGCCATCGGGATCTTTCCGGGCGGCACGGTTTCCACGGGAGCAACGCCCTTTGCCCGGCCGATGGATCCGGGCTGGCGCAGCTTTACCGCGCGGATGATTGCCAAATCCGATGCGGTTGTGGTGCCGGTCTATTTTGACGGCCACACTTCGCGCTTGTTTCAGATCGCCAGCCATCTGCACGCTACGTTGCGCATGGGGCTCTTGATCAAGGAATTTCACAAGCGGGTCGATACACCGGTGCGGGTGGTGATCGGGGAGGCGATCGGGCGCGACAAACTTGACCCTTTGACCGGGGATGCCAAAGGAATGATGGATTTCCTGCGCAAAGCGACGTATGAGCTGTCTCCGACTCCTCTCGATCCGGGCTTGCGCGGGTTCGAGTTTGAAGAGAAACATCGCGCCTGAAGGTGGCATCCGCGAAAGAAGAACATGGCAGTAGGCATTTTTGATTCTGGTCTGGGCGGTCTGACCGTGCTCGACGCTGTGCAGCGGCGTCTGCCGGAGGTTGACCTTATCTATTACGGCGACAGTGCTCACGCCCCCTATGGCGTACGCGATGCCGAGGATGTCTATCAGCTGACCAAGGCCGCCGTGGAAGACATGTGGGACAAGGGTTGCGATCTGGTGATCCTGGCCTGTAACACCGCTTCGGCGGCGGCGCTGCGGCGCATGCAGGAGGGCGGGCTGCCCAAGGGCAAGCGCGTGCTTGGCGTCTTTGTGCCGCTGATCGAAGCACTGACCGAGCGCCAGTGGGGCGATAATTCGCCGCCGCGCGAGGTTGCGGTGAAGCATGTGGCGTTGTTTGCAACGCCCGCGACCGTATCCAGCCGGGCGTTTCAGCGGGAACTGGCCTTTCGCGCCATTGGTGTCGATGTGGAAGCGCAGGCCTGTGGCGGTGTTGTCGACGCCATCGAGGAAGGCGACATGATCCTGGCCGAAGCGCTGGTGCGCAGCCATGTGGATGCGCTCTTGCGCAAGATGCCGCATCCCGAGGCTGCCATCTTGGGCTGCACCCATTATCCGCTGATGGAAAAGACCTTTCAGGAGGCGCTTGGCCCCAAGGTCAAAGTGTTCAGCCAGGGCGATCTGGTGGCAGACAGTCTTGCCGATTACCTTGAGCGGCACCCGGATATGTACGGCACCGGCAAGGCAGGGTTCTACACTACCGGCGATCCGGCGCGGGTCAGCACCCATGCGACCCAGTTCTTGCGACGACAAATCACCTTTGAAGCAGCCTGATCCGGCGCTTCCACGGGGACGGCTTTCAGTCGTCCTTTTGGGCGGATCGCCTGTCGGCTGCGGCAGTTTTCCCTATTCTCACCGCCTGTTGCTGCGGTACAAATCACCTAAATTCAAAAGACGAGGTCTGACATGACCCACAAAGTGGCTATCCTTGGCGCCAGCGGTTACACCGGCGCGGAACTGGTGCGGCTGATTTCCCAGCACCCGAGCATTGAAATCGCGGCGCTTGCCGCCGAGCGTAAGGCGGGCCTGACCATGGCCGAGGTGTTCCCGCACCTGCGCCATCTGGATCTGCCGACCCTGTGCAAGATCAGCGAGATCGACTTTTCACAGATCGACCTGTGTTTCTGCGCTCTGCCGCATAAAACCAGCCAGGAAGTGATCGCGGCCCTGCCGAAGGATCTGAAGATCGTCGATCTGTCGGCGGATTTCCGGCTGCGCGATCCGGCGGAATATGAAAAATGGTACGGCAACCCCCATGCTGCGCTGGAGCAGCAGGAAGAGGCGGTTTACGGCCTCACCGAATTCTACCGGGATGAGATCCGGGGCGCGCGGCTGGTGGCGGGTACCGGCTGCAACGCGGCAACCGGGCAGTTCGCGCTGCGACCGCTGATCACCTCGGGCCTGATTGATCTGGATGAAATCATCCTCGATCTGAAATGCGCCGTTTCCGGCGCGGGGCGGGCCCTGAAGGAAAACCTGCTGCATGCGGAGCTGAGCGAGGGTTACAATGCCTATGCCATCGGTGGTACGCACCGGCATCTGGGTGAATTCGATCAGGAATTCTCGAAACTGGCCGGGCGTCCGGTCAAGGTGCAGTTCACCCCGCATCTGGTTCCCGCCAACCGGGGTATTCTGGCGACGACCTATGTCAAAGGCGACGCCGAGGCGATCCACGCGGCATTCGTTTCTGCCTATGCCGATGAACCCTTTATCGAGGTTCTGCCCTTTGGCACCGCGCCAAGCACCCACCACGTGCGCGGCTCCAACTTCTGTCATATCGGCGTGACCGCTGACCGGATCGAAGGGCGGGCCATTGTCATTGCAGCGCTGGATAACCTGACAAAAGGTAGCAGCGGACAGGCCTTGCAGAACGCCAATCTGATGTTAGGTGAAGACGAAACTGCGGGTCTGATGATGGCGCCGCTGTTCCCCTAGGGCGCCAGACCCGGACGAGCACAGGACGGTAACGATATGAAAAACCTCAAAAAGCAGCGCCGCATTCAGGTGATCGCATTGGCGACCGTTGCCTTGATCGTGTCGACGGCTTTGATCGGTTACGCGATGCGGGACGGGATCAACTACTTCCGTTCGCCCAGTCAGGTGATGGCCGAGCCGCCGGTGCCGACAGAGGTTTTCCGTATTGGCGGTCTGGTCGAAGATGGCAGTCTGGTGCGCGGTCAGGGCGAAACCGTGCGGTTCTCTGTGACTGATGGCGGCGCAACCGTGCCGGTGACCTACGCGGGTGTGCTGCCGGATCTGTTCGAGGAAAATCAGGGAATGGTCGGCACAGGCCGTTACGTCAACGGTGTGTTCGAAGCCTCTGAAATTCTGGCGAAACATGACGAGACCTACATGCCCAAGGAAGTCGTGGACGCGCTGAAAGAACAGGGTGTCTATCAGGAGCCGGACGCCTGAGGTTCGGAACATTCCAAAACAGTACCAAATGAAAACGGGGGCCCTTGGCCCCCGTTTTGTTTCAGCAGATCCTGCGCGCGGCGCATGTCTTATGGGAAGAGTTTCTTCACATAGCCGGGCAGGGCGAAAGCCGCCTTGTGCACCTCGGGCGTGTAGTAATCGGTTTCAATCCCGGCAGCGGCAAAGCGTTTTTCCAGATCGGCCAGCGACACGGTGCGCGCGGATTTGGAGTGGCTGCCCCAGCCAAAGGCCATCGGACCACCCGCATAGGTCGGGATTGTCGCCAGATAGCAGCTGTGATCGGCAAACAGCGTCTTGAAGGCGCGCATGGTGCCGGTCAGCTCGTCCCCTTGCATGAAGGGCACGCCGTTCTGGGTGACGATGATACCGTCATCGGTCAGCGCGCGGGCGGCGTGGCCGTAGAAGGTATTGGTGAACAGCACCTCGCCCGGGCCGATCGGATCGGTGGAATCGACCACGATCACGTCGAATTTCTGATCTGTTTCACGCATGAAGGCCGCGCCATCGTTGATCACCAGATTGAGCCGCGGATCGTCAAAGGCGCCCTGGCTCAGCATCGGCAGGTATTCCTTTGAGAAATCCACCACACCGGCGTCGATCTCGACCATGGTGACATGTTCGACCGAGGCGTGACGCAGCGCCTCGCGGGCCATTCCGCCATCGCCGCCGCCGATGATCAGCACACGTTTTGCGGCCCCATGGGCCAGGATCGGCACATGGGTCAGCATCTCGTGGTAGATGAAATTGTCGCCTTCGGTGGTCTGCACCACGTCATCCAGCGTCAGGATGCGGCCGAACGTACCGTTCTGAAAGACCTTCAGGCGCTGATGCTCGGTCTTGCTGTCATAAAGCATCTCATCCACGCGCAGGCTCTGCGCGTAGTGATCGTGCAGGCGTTCGGTGATCCAGGTCTCGCTCATGCCGCGACCTCCTTGGCGATCAGCTCCTCCCCGCGCAGAAGTTCCCGGACCTCCACGTGATCGGTGGAAAAGGCCTCTTTCAGCACGCCGACAGCGCGCCAGGGTTCGGCATCGCCGCACATGAAGACGTCAAAGGCGCCATAGCCGATTTCCGGCCAGGTGTGCACCGAGATGTGGCTTTCGGCCAGCACGGCCACGCCCGACACGCCTTGCGGCGAGAATTTATGGGTGTGGATGTGCAGCAGCGTGGCGCCGCAAACCTCGACGCATTTGCGGAAGGCGTTCTGAATGCGGGTCTCGCAATCAAGGCCTGTGCCGTTCATGACTTCGATGATCAGATGGGTTCCGGCGAATACTTTTCCATCACGGCGGATGAAATGGTCTTCGCGGTCGCTGTCCACAACGGTTTCGATGATCGCAGCGGGTACACTGCGGGCGGTATCTTCCTCTTGGGCGCCTGTCTCCAGACCGATCCCCAGTTGGAAGAGGTTGGCGTCTTTCATGACACTCCCCTTCGTTCCAGTAGATGACAATCCAGCCGGCCCTTAGCGCCCCCCCGGATAAGGGTCCGGGGTTGGGATCGGTGCCGAAAGTGAGGCGCATCTAGGCCCCATGGCAGATTCGATCAAGGAAAAATTTACCAGGGGCTTTGAAATGATTGAAAAGAAAAAAGGCCGGGGAACTGGCCCCGGCCGTCAGGTGGTTCCGGTACCCGGGGATCAGGGGCGCCAGAACGGAAGAGTGGCTTCATAATGGGCGTCCTCGCGGGAGAGCCCGATGTCTTGCAATTGTTCCGGGGTCAGGTGGCGGAGCTGTTTACGGCTGCGCTGTCGGACGGACCATTTCGTCATCAGAACCGCGAACGTCACCGCGACCTGAGCCAGCACCGGCAGGGTGGGCTGATTGGTCAGAAAGGTGATGCTGGAATGTGCAGGGGTCGCGTGCTGTGTCATGGTCAGATCCTTTATTGTATTGATACAATCCTGTGTTGTTGGTACGATCACTTGATACAAAGTTCCGACTCAGCTGTCTAAGGAAGCATTGTAATGGGTACAATTTGGGCGCCGAGCCTTGGAGATAAGCCTGGACCGAAGTATCAGCGGGTGGCCGATACAATCCGCGCGGCGGTGGAAAACGATACATTGCGTGTTGGTACAAAGTTGCCGCCGGTGCGCGATCTGGCCTATCAGCTGGGCATTACCCCCGGCACGGTGGCACGGGCCTATTCCACGCTCACGGACGAAGGACTTCTGCAGGCCGAGGTCGGGCGCGGTACATTTGTCGCTGAGCGGCAGACCAAGGTCATGGATGATGTCTGGTCCCGCGAATTGCACCTTCGGGAGGAAGGCGATCCCAACCATGTCAGCCTGTTCAGCCCGCGCCTTGCCGATGTGGGGCAGGTGGCTGCGATCCGGGAGGCGATGAAGAAGGTCGCCGCCGCTGATCCGCTGATGTTCCTGAACTACCCGACCCGTGACGCCTACCGCCCGGTGCGCGAAGCAGTGGTGGAGTGGCTGTCTGATCAGCCGCTGGGGCCGCTTGATGAAAACCAGGTGGTCCTGACCCATGGCGGTCAGAACGGCATCCTCACGGTGCTGCAGGCGGTCCTGAAGGACGCGCAGCCCACGCTGTTGGTCGAGGATCTTTCTTATGCCGGCTTTCGTCGTGCGTCTGAACTGCTCCGGGCCAAGGTTGTCGGGGTGGGGATGGACGAACACGGGATTCGTCCGGATTCGCTGGAGCTTGCCATCCGCAAGACGGGCGCCACGGTTCTCTGTACCAGCCCGGAGGTGCACAATCCGACCGGTCTGTTTACGCCGCAAAAACGGCGCGAGGAGATCATCAAGGTCGCCCGGCGCCACGAGTTGCAGATCGTCGAGGATGATTGCTATCGCATGGGAGAGGCCGGTGCGCCCAGCTATCGCGCTCTGGCGCCCGATATCACCTGGCACGTCTGTTCGATCTCGAAGGTTTTGACGCCGGCGCTGCGGGTCGGTTTTGCCCTCGCTCCTAAAGGTCACGAACAGGATCTGCGCCGGTCAGCGGAATACAGCTTTTTTGGCCTGTCGCAGCCGCTGGCCGAGCTGATCCGCGTCTTGCTTTCGGACCCGCGCAGCAAGGAGCTGGCCAAAGAGGTGCGCAAGGAAATGGCCAAATATGTGCGTGTGGCGGTGAATGCCCTTGGTGCGTTTGAGTTGACATGGAAAGACGAGGTCCCGTTCCTCTGGCTGAAACTGCCTGCAGGCTGGCGCTCCGCGGCCTTTACTCGCGCGGCAGAAGCCGCAGGTGTGCAGATCAGGTCAGCCGATGAATTCGCCCTGAGGGATGGCCGCGCGCCCAATGCCGTGCGCATCACCATCAACGGGCAGGTTTCTTTGGCTAAGTTCGAAGACGCGATGCTGCGTTTGCGCAGCCTTTTGGACAACCCGCCCGAGCAAATCAGCGTTTAGGAGTGGGGTATTTTGATACCTATTTTTTAACACGCTGATTTTGCGTGATAAATTGTTGTTTCGCTGTGTTGACGCAGTGCGGAGATCCCCGTAAACCCCGTCCATCGAATTCAGGTGAGTTGTATTCCGGCTCATCTTCACGACAAACAGGATAGACCTGCCATGAAAACCTTCTCTGCTACTCCGGCAGATATCGAGAAGAACTGGATCCTGATCGACGCCGAAGGCGTTGTTCTGGGCCGTCTTGCCTCGATCGTTGCCATGCGCCTGCGCGGTAAGCACAAAGCGTCGTTCACGCCGAACATGGACATGGGCGACAACGTCATCATCATCAACGCCGACAAGGTACAGATGACCGGCAAGAAGCGCGACGAGCACTTCTACTGGCACACTGGCCACCCGGGCGGCATCAAGTCCCGCACCAAGCAACAGATCCTGGAAGGCGCGCACCCCGAGCGTGTTGTCTATCAGGCTGTGAAGCGCATGCTGCCGGGCAACCGTCTGGCGCGCCAGCAGATGAGCAACCTGCGTATCTATGCTGGTGCCGCGCACCCGCATGAGGCCCAGGCCCCCGAGGTTCTGGATGTCAAATCCATGAACAAGAAAAACACGCGGAGCTGAGACCGATGGCTGATCAGATCAACACTCTCGAAGAGCTGGGCGCCGTTGCAGGCGTTGAAGCTGTCGCTGAAGAAACCATTTCCCGTGAGCCCGTCCGTGACGAGCTGGGCCGTGCCTATGCAACCGGTAAGCGGAAAGACGCAGTCGCACGCGTCTGGATCAAGCCGGGTTCCGGCAAGGTCGAAGTGAACGGCAAAGAGCTGAACAAATACTTCGCCCGTCCGGTGCTGCAGATGATCCTGCGCCAGCCGTTCACCGTTGCCGGTGTCGAAGACCAGTTCGACGTCTACGCAACCGTCAAAGGCGGTGGCCTTTCCGGTCAGGCCGGTGCGGTCAAGCACGGCATCTCCAAAGCTCTGCAGCTTTATGATCCCGCCCTGCGCGGCGCTCTGAAAGCTGCTGGCTTCCTGACCCGTGACAGCCGTGTTGTTGAACGTAAGAAATTCGGCCGCCGCAAAGCGCGTCGTTCGTTCCAGTTCTCCAAGCGTTAATCGCTGGACAGCAGAACAGAGAAAGGCCGCAGAGAAATCTGCGGCCTTTTTTCGTGGTTTGTCTGTGTGGCTGAAACGGGGGGGTGGACCGCCCTGGAACCTACGTACAAAGGCGCAGCCGCGGTGCCTATTTGTCGGGTTCAATCAGGCCCAGACCGCGCAGATAGATCATGATCCCGCTTTCAAGCAGATCCTCGGGCGAGAAGGGCGAGGTGGCACCGGGCGTGTTGCGGGCATAAAGCTCCACAACGCCGTGGCTCAGCGCCATGATATGGGCGGAAAACATCGCTGCGGGCGGGCGTTTTTCGGCCGGGATGTGCTGGCTCAGATCCGCAGCAGCCTTTTCCAGGATGCCCCGTGCGCGGGCAGCGGCATCTGCCAGTTCGGGCGTACGGTTGACGGAAATACCGCTTTCGAACATCGCGATGTAATGGCCGGGATGTTTGCGGGCAAAGGCGAGATAGGCCCGTCCCGTTGCCTCAAATGCCGCCAGGGCCGAGGGCTGATATTTTTCATAGGCGTGCTGCATCAGATCGGCGAACATCGCAAAGCCCTGCTTGGCAGCCTCTGCGATCAGATCTTCACGGCCTTCGAAATGGCGATAGACTGCCGCCGGGGTGACGCCCGCCTGTTTTGCCGCCTCGGACAGGGTAAAGCCGGTCGGGCCTTTTGCCTCGATCAGACCCAGCGCAGATTCCACAAGAGCCTGACGCAGGTTGCCGTGATGATAGCCGCGTTTACGCATTCCAGATGTCCGGTCCGCCACAGATCAGGGGATCTACGTCCCCGAGTGCCTCGGCGTTTTTGTTGTCATAGTCCAGTCCATGTAGGACCGAACGGATGGCAGCCAGCCGCGCACGACGCTTGTCGTCCGAGCGGACGACTGTCCAGGGGGCCACCTCGGTATGGCTGCGGCGGAAGGTTTCGCCGATGGCATCGGTATAGGCGTCCCAGCGTTCCAGCCCTTTTACGTCGATGGTGCTTAGCTTCCAATGCTTCAGCGGATCAGATTCGCGCGCTAGAAACCGATCGAGCTGCTCGGCCCGGCCAACGTTCAGCCAGATCTTGAACAGGTGAATGCCGTCCTCGACCAGAGCCTCCTCGAACCCTGTAACCTGATGGAAGAAGCGCTCGCGCTGAGTGTCGGTGCAAAAGCCAAAGACCTTTTCGACGACGCCGCGATTGTACCAGCTGCGGTCGAAAAATACGATTTCACCGCCCGAGGGCAGATGGTCGATATAGCGCTGGAAATACCATTGGGTCTGCTCAGCCTCGGTCGGTTTCTGCAGTGCCACAACCCGCGCGCCGCGGGGGTTAAGGTTTTCGCGGAAGCGTTTGATTGTGCCACCTTTTCCTGCGGCATCTCGGCCTTCGAACACCACGGCGACACGGGCGCCAGAGGCTTTGACCCAGGATTGCAGTTTCACCAGCTCGATCTGCAGCGCGTCCATGGATTGCTCATAGGACTTTTTCTTCATCCGCGCGGCATGCGGATAGTCCGAATCCAATACCGCCTTCTTTCCGGCATCGGCGATTGCCTTGCGGATGTCAGAAGGCGCGCCGGTCTCGAAATAGCGGCTGATGGCGCCGTCAAATGGCAATGTCATGGGCAAAACCTTCCTGTCCTCAACTCTTTATAGGGCATTGCGCAGTGCAATGTGACTCCGATTTACCTAAAGCCCGGCGCGGGCGGCGACGCGGTCCACGGCGTCTGTCACATCCCCGGTGGCCACATTGTGTGGCATGTGGCCAATCCCGTCGAGTAGGGTCAGCCGGGCCTGCGGCACGTCCTTGACCAGTCTTGCGGCGTGCAGATGAACCCCAACGGTGGTGTCGGCGTCGCCATGCACAAGCTCGACCGGTACCTTGATGCGGTCATACTGCGGTGCCTGCGCTTTGATATCGCGCAGAAGGTTGGCCCGGTGCAGGGCATTGGCCCGGAGCGATCCGCGCCTGAGGGTCAGTCCGGGACCAAAATGCTCGGCGTATCCTTCTGGCACTGGTTGGGGGGCAAAGACATCCTCCAGCGCGCGGGTCACGGTGCGTTCCGGCACATAGGAGGTGATCAGCGGCACCACCAGACGGCTACCCAGCGGCGAGGCTGTCACTTTGTAGAATGGATCGAGCGAGCCATCCCAAGGGTGCGATACGCCAGAGACCGAGACCAGCGCCGAGAGATCATCCGGATGGTAGACAGCCCAGGCGAGCGCCACGGCCCCGCCATAGCTTTGCCCCAGCACGATGGGACGTTCGGCGCCAAGGCTGGCCGCGGCCTGTTGCAGCAGGGCCGCCTGATCCTCCAGAGTTGCATTGCCAGCTTCTGGCGCTGCGGTATAGCCGAGACCGGGGCGATCGAACATCAGCACGCGGAAACGGTTGGCCAACGCAGGGGCGAGGCGAAAGCTCATATCGCGGGTGCTGCCGTTGGAGCCGTGGATCAGCACCAGATCTGGCGCCGAGCCCTGCGGCTGGCCCATCTCGACCGCGTGCACGCGGGCATCACCCACCTCAATAAACCGGCCTTCAGGCGGGTGGCTGGCCCTGGCGCGGGCCTCCCGCCGGGATCCTTGCAGGGCGGTGATGCCGACGCCTGCAGCCATGGCAAAGGCAAGCGATAACAATGCGCTATTGACCGATGTTGTTCAGATCGAAGGGCGTGCTTTGGTAGATTTGATTGATCCAGTTGCCATAAAGCAGATGCGCATGGCTGCGCCAGCGGTTCTGCGGCGTGCGGCTGGGGTCATCATCCGGGTAGTAGTTGATCGGCACGTTGATCTCGGTGCCATTGGCAACGTCGCGGTCGTATTCTTGCTTCAGCGTATCACTGTCATATTCGAAGTGATTGAAGATATAGAGCGCGCGATGGTTCGGATCCTCGACCAGACAGGGGCCAACCTCATCACTTCCCAGAAGGGTGATGAGCTCTGGATGGCTGTCGATTTCATCCTGTTTCATCTCTGTCCAGCGCGAGACGGGAATGACGCAATCGTCTGAAAACCCGCGTAGGTAGGGCGAGGCAGGCGCGAGGTTCTTATGTCGGAAGCAGCCGAAGGCCTTGTGATCCAGCATGTGTTTCTTGACGCCGTGGAAATAGTTGATCATCGCCATGCCGCCCCAACAGACGCCAAAGGTGGAGTGCACATTGGTCTGCGTCCATTCAAACACCTCGCGCAGCTCATCCCAATAGGTGACGTTGTCGAAATTCAGATGTTCGATTGGGGCGCCGGTGATGATCAACCCGTCAAAGCGCTCGTCCTTCACCTCCTGAAAGGGGCGATAGAATTCGGCCATATGCTCGGCCGCGGTGTTGCGGGTCTGGTGTTCGGTCATCCGGATCAGAGACAGTTCGATCTGGAGCGGCGTCGCGCCGATCAGCCTGGCGAACTGGTTCTCCGTCTGGATCTTCTTTGGCATCAGATTGAGCAGACCGATGCGCAGCGGACGAATATCCTGACGCGCCGCCTGATCCGGCGACATGACCATCACGCCTTCGTTCGTCAGAACGTCATAGGCGGGCAGGTCAGAAGGGATCTTGATAGGCATGTCAGGTCCTTGCGGTTCATGTGTTGGGCTGAGGGCAAGAGATAAGCTGCCTAGGCGGCACTCTCAAGTGCGCTGGCGATCAAGTCCTCGAAACCAGCCTCGTCGCGCACGGCGCTGATCTGGTCAGCGGTGACGGTCACACCCCAGTTCTGCGCCATCACCTCATAGCGCGGCTGACGGTGCGCCAGCGCCTGCGCATAGGTCCAGCGAATGAAGGAATCGGGGTCAACATCTGCCTCTGATACGTTGTTTTTGCTAAGATAGTCTTCCCAGACCCTGCTCAGGAACTCCGGCTGATAGGACATCGGTTTGGGCGCGCGATCAAAGCGGCGAATCAACTCTTCGGTATGGGCCTCGTCACCTTTGATCCAGACCATCAGCGTGTGTTTGGACAGTTCGGTCAGGACCGGATCGTTCGGATCCTCGGCATCCACCCATTCACAGATCGACCCACCAGTGTCGCAGATGAAATGCGGATAGCCATAAAGCCGCTCGGCTCGGTCGATGAAATACTCGGTATCCAGCAGGGCGTGGATTTCGGCCAGGCGGAACTGTTCCTGACGGCGACGGTATTCGCTCATCGGGAGGCCGCCCTTGGCCGTGCTGCCCGGTTTGCCGAGGTAGGAGGAGACCGGTGTCAGGTTGTCGAAGGTAATATTCGATCCGATGTAGATCGAATCTGACAGCAGCAGATCACGCAGGAAGGGGACCTTCATCGCCTCGGCCTTGGCGTTGTCAGCGATGTATTCGCCCATGTAGCGGGTGCCGATGCGGTAGTCGATCGAGTAGTGGAACCAGCCCCCCGCGCCGCGCAGGATGTTGCTGATGTAGGTCTTGCCGAGTCCCGACATGCCAAAGAACAGTACGCGTTTGCTGGGGGCGTCGCGCCACGCCTGAGCGGAAGAATAAAGCATTGGCATTCCAGATCCTTGATCACCTGGCGCCTTGCTAGCCAGTGTCTGCGGCCGGGTCAATTCCGCCGAAGGCGTCGGGGCAGGGGAATGCGCCCCTGAATGATCAGCAGGCCAAGCGCCAGAAGCGCAAATCCGGGGTAGGCATGGGGCGGCAGGGCCTCGCCCAGCACCACGGCGCCCAGAAGGATGGCAACGGGCGGGATCATCAGCGTCACCAGCATCAGGTTGCCGCTGCCCGCCATCGCCAGCACCCGGTAATACAGAAGATATGCCCCCGCCGTAGCAAAGACCGCATAGTAGAAAATCGCGAGCCAGGTGACTGGCATCAGATCAAGGCGCGGCACCCCATCCACAACCAGCGTGAGGGGCAGCAGGATCAGGGCGGAGCCTGTCAACATTCCCGCAGCGGCCACTTGCGGCTTCAGGCCAGCGAGGTGCTGTTTTGCCCAGACCGCTGCAAACGCGTAGGAGAGCGTGCCGGTCAAAACTGCCAGCTGCGCCGCGCTGCGCGGATCGAAATCTGCAAAACTACTGAGGCCAATGGCCGTCGATACCCCCAGAAACCCCAAGGCGACTCCGACGGCCCGCCGCGCCGTGATCCTTTCATCGGCAAAGAACAGCGCGGCCACCAGAACTCCGAATATTGCCGTTGTGGCATTCAGTATCGAGGTCAGCCCGGTTTCGATATGGAGCTGTCCCCAGGCCATCAGCACGAAGGGGATCACGTTGTTGAGCAGCCCCATCACCAGAAAACTCCCCCAGACCTGGGGCGCGCGCGGCAGCGGCAGACGCAGGAGGAGTACCGCAACCCAAAGGACCACTGCGCCGCCCGCGCAACGGTAGAATACCGAGGTCAGTACCGGCACTTCGTTGAGTGTGATGCGGATCGACAGAAAGGAGGCGCCCCAGAGGCAGGCCAATAGGCTCAGCTCGACCCAGGCGCGGGGGGATATGGAATGCTGTGTTGTCATGCCGCTTTTCTGCGCCGAAAGGGATGCTGCCGCGACCCGTTTCCTGCGGCTTCATCTGCCGTTTGGGCAGAAAGCCCTAGCCGATGCGCGCACCGCGCGGGCGCAGCCTGCCGGACGCATCCAGAATGTTGATGTAGTTCGCAGCGAAAATCACCACAGCGCCGAGCAGGGTCCAGATCACCACCTCTTCGCCGTAAAGGATCATCGCCAGAATCGCGATGGCGGGCAGACGGGTGAAATCGATCGGCATCACCACGGTGGCCGGGGCCAGCGACAGGGCGTTGGTCAGGCAAAAATGCGCGGTAAGGCCAGCAAGGCCAATCAGTACCAGCCAGGGCAGGGTGGCAGCATCCGGCACCGCTACATCGCCATCCCAGCCTGCCATGGCAAAGCCGAACACCAGTTGCATGGAGGTGAGCCAGAACAGGATAGAGGCGATGCTTTCGTGTCGGGTCAGGCGCTTGGTGAAAATCGCCGTCAGGGCAAAGAAAATCGCGCAGCCAGCCGCCGCCAGAACACCGGCGTTTATCGTTTCCGGCGAGGGGCGCGCGACGATCAGAATGCCGATGAAGCCCAGCATTGCCGCGCCCGCCCGGACCCGCGTCATGCGCTCGCCTAGCATCAGGGGCGACAGGATGATTACCCAGATGGGGGAGGTGAATTCAAGAGAGAAGACCTGAGCCAGCGGAATGACCGTTACGGCGAAGAACCATAGGTTCTGGCCGGTAAAATGCGCCAGATTGCGCACCAGGTGCAGCCCCATGCGCTCGCGGCTGACCTGATGCCATTTGCCGGTCAGTGTCAGGATCGCCACCACCACGATCACGCCCACCACGCTGCGGTAGGCCATGATCTCAAAGGTATCGAGCGTCAGCCCCGCCTCGCGCCCGGCGATGGCCATGGAGGAGAACGAGACGATCGAGCCGGTCATCCACAGTGCCGCCTTGGCGATCTGTATTGGCTGCTCTTGCATTGTGTCGTCCCCCGCATGGCTTGGGCAGCAAGAAGGCCCAATTGCATGGTAGGGTCAAGAGGAGGCAGCGACCTGTGGCTGTTTCTTGTGTGACTGATCCAGGCTAAACCCCGCATCCAGGTACTGGGCCACCAGCGCTTGGGCGTCGAAACCGGTTTTCGTCAGAAAAGTGTCGATCTCATCGATCAGCCCAACGTCAGGAGGCGCCACATTCGCATTGGCCTTTGGAGGAAGCGTTGCGGCTTGGTCTCGGCCAAGATCTGCAAGCAGCTTGCGGGCGCCCTCAGGCGTGATGACGTCTTCCAGCTGAGCATGCACAAATCTGACGCGGTCGCCGTAAACTTGTTCATAATAATGCTGACGGCATTCCATTTCGAGCGTGTACCAAAGCGCGGTCCCGACGACGCCCATTTTCAGGAAGGACTCGGGTTTCAGGATGACATTGCGATAATTGGGGGCCAGGTACCATTGCCACAATAGCGTCATGTTCCCGCAATCATTGCGCTGGATGTAGCTGGCGCATTGTTTGGCTAGGTTCCGACGCAGGATGATGACTGTCGTATCGTCGCAGCGCGGATGATCGATCAGAGTTTCGATCAGACCACATTTGCCGAGCGTGTGGTTGGTTTCCGCATAGGGCTTGTCTTTTGGCAGGCTGGCCATCTTTCGGCCCCAGAACCCTCGGACCACGTCATCCATCCCGCGCATATTGAAGGAGCGCATGGTGCGAATATCCGGCATGGTATTGCCAAAATCGTCAATGCCGAACGGTTCGTGCACGGTTGGAAAGCCTAGGTTCGCTTCCAAAAACTTGGCAAGCCAGGCGCTGCCAGACCGGCCTGCTGCGAGGGAGAATATGAGCTCAGACATGGATTTTGTCCTTTGTTTGTGCTGCTTGGGGGGGGGCATGTGACAGTGGATTCTGATAGCCAAAAAAGGCGATTTCTTCCTTGCACTCTTCTGCGATGATCTCTGCCGCGGCAGGGAACATGGAATATGTTTCCGCGACAGATGTGCCCCATTTGGGGCGGATATTGCTCTTGGCGTTCAACGCCTGGAACAGCTCTTTCAGGCCGGGCACCTGAAGCGACTCCATGTCATCCGCAAGGCATTCATACCGCAGATAGCTGTCGAGAGCGGCTTCTCCTGTAAGCGGTGCGATCCGGGCATTGTCGTGCAGGAAGCTCCGGTGACGGTCGATAAACTCGTCAAAATGCATCCCGGTTGCGGTGCCGCCCACCCAGAAATAGCGCGAAATTGCCACATCGAAGGGATTACGCCAAATGGTAATCTTGCGATATCCGTCCCAGACGTCGGGTGGAGTAAGGGCCTTAGCCCTTGGGGCCGGGATGTGGTTGACGAAATCTCCTGAACTTCTCCAGTATTCTTCGCCATCAGCGTTGCGCCAGATCGGAGCTATATAATTCTGCGGGCCGGGAATCCCCAGCCTACGGCGCAAAGCCTCGTCATCCAGAGCAATGGGGGTGATGACGCTGTCGCCATCGCACAGGCTCGACAGGGCGATCTCGAACGACGTTCCACCGACCTTCATCGTCTTGATGAAAATGAGCCTGAGAGGGTGGCAAATGATCACGGGTCAGCCTTTGCGTACTGGAGCAACGCCAAGCAAACTAGGAAGGATGTGTTAAAAATATGTATTCTTAAGTTGAAAAAAAAGGGAGGTTCGAACCCGGTCGGAAATCTTCGTAAGTGTCAGATCAAAATTATCGGGTCGTTAAAGTACTCAAGGCGGACGGGATAGCTATCGAAAATCGGCAACACCATATTGCTAGATTGTATTGCCTCAGCGCATCACTGTTGCGTGCAGGAGTGAAGGTAAAATGTATTCCGTCGCCGCTTGTTAAATAAATAATACGGTGTGGAGCGGATGTTTAAGGAGCCGTTTGAAGTATTTCAGAGCATTCATCAACGCTCCGTTCTCAACCATATTTTGATCCAATAAGGTCTCAGGTCGAATAATCCTTTGAGTGCATCAGAGAACCTCGTTCAACCCCGGAAGCGCTGCGTCTTTTTCGCTGATAACAGGGCTTTGTACCGGCCATTGAAATCCAAATGAATCAAAATGAATTCCGGTGTCAGAAGCCGCGTCAAAATGATTTGTCTGATGATAAACAACTACGGCCTCTTCGCTAAGAACCAGAAAGCCGTGCGCGTATCCATCCGGAATAAATAGGCTTTTCCGGTTGCTGTCGGATAGGTTAACGGAGAAAAATTTGCCTTTGTTTCGTTCGTTTGACGCTCCGCCCACTCCAACAATAACGTCAATAATCTCGCCTTTGACAACGCTTACAATTTTCGCGCAGCCATAAGGGGCGGTCTGGTAATGCATTCCGCGTATAACGTTCTTTTTCGAGATGCTGCACAGAGATTCTCGGATTTCAATGGATTCCCCTAGGTTTAACTCATCGAACATCTTGGAATTATATGTTTTGGTAAATATCCCGCGTTCGTCGGCGTGTGTGAAACGTTTTAGGACAAAGACATCATCCAGCGTAGTGGGGATTTTTTCGAACTGATTAGCCATTGTTTTTGTCTCGTTTCGAATTTTCATAATGCCATAGGTTTTGTAGTCGGGGGGTGGGGCGTAGTCAAGATTTGGTGCGGTGTTTGCGCGGAACTCTCTCTTTCCTGGGAAATAATCGAGTGCCGGTGTGTGCAGGAAATGTACGAGGTTTTAGTCACCGAAATTGGTGACGTTATTCCCGTGCAGAAGAGGCAGTCCGTAGGTGCGCCTGCTCGGGCAGGGCCTATCTGTTTCTACGGGAGAGCGCAGACCACAGCATGGTTTGGCGCGGTCAGGGCTTCGTTGCCGAGATGATTGGGGGGGCGTTGATTGGCCAGTTGTTACGGCAGAGTTGCACGCCATCCGTACCAGCCGAGGCACGTGTTTCAAAAAGACGTCGCAAGACAATGGGATGCGGGACGTCATCACCCGAAATCCGCGCCGCACTCGCCACTCTCTGGGGCGAAGGTATGAACCTCGGAAAATCAATGTTTGGTCTAAGCGCCCAGAGAAAATGTGTAAGTCGTCAATCTATAGTATCAACGACTTACACGCGGGGGATCACTCCCACTCGATCGTGCCCGGAGGCTTGGAGGTGATGTCATAGGTACAGCGGTTGATGCCCTTGACCTCGTTGATAATTCGGGTCGCCGTCTCGCCGAGGAACTCGTGGGTGAAGGGGTAGTAATCCGCAGTCATACCATCGACCGAAGTCACAGCGCGCAGGGCGCAGGCATAGTCATAGGTGCGGCCATCTCCCATTACGCCGACGGTACGCACCGGCAGAATCGCGACAAATGCCTGCCAGATCTCGTCGTAAAGGCCATGCTTGCGGATCTGGTCGATATAGACCGCGTCGGCCTCGCGCAGGATGTCCAGCTTTTCGCGGGTAATTTCGCCGGGGCAACGGATGGCAAGACCCGGTCCGGGGAAGGGGTGACGACCGATAAAGCTTTGCGGCAGGCCCAGCTCGCGGCCCAGCGCTCGGACCTCGTCCTTGAACAACTCGCGCAGGGGTTCGACCAGTTTCAGACCCATCTTCTCAGGCAGGCCGCCCACGTTGTGGTGGGATTTGATCGTGACCGAAGGTCCGCCCGAGAAGGACACGGACTCAATTACATCAGGGTAGAGCGTACCCTGAGCGAGGAATTCGGCGCCTTCGATGGTGTCGGCGTGTTTCTGGAACACGTCGATGAACAGCTTGCCGATGATCTTGCGCTTGGTTTCCGGGTCGGACTGGCCTTCCAGTTCCCCCAGAAACAGGTCCTGCTCGTCCGCGTGGATCAGGCGCATGTTGTAATTGTCGCGGAACATGGTGACGACCTCTTCGGCCTCCCCCTTGCGCAGCAGACCGTGGTCAACAAAGACGCAGGTCAGCTGATCGCCGATCGCCTCGTGGATCAGCACGGCCGCAACCGAGCTGTCGACGCCGCCGGACAGACCACAGATCACCTGCTTGTCGCCGACCTGATCGCGGATCGCCTGGATTGCCTGTTCGCGGTATGCGCCCATGGTCCAGTCGCCGCTGAACCCGGCCAGTTTGACGAAGTTCTCATAGAGTTTGGCGCCGTTCGGCGTGTGATGCACTTCGGGGTGGAATTGCACCGCGTAGAAATTGCGCGAGACATCTGCGGTGATTGCAAAGGGGGCGTTGGGCGATGTTCCGTAGACCTTGAATCCCGGTGCGATTTCACTGACGTGGTCGCCGTGAGACATCCAGACCTGCTCGCGGTCGCTGTCGTCCTGGAACCACCCGTTTAGTAGAGGCAGGGAGTCGACGGTCGGGGTCACATAGGCGCGGCCGAATTCCGCGGTGCCGTGGCCCGACAGCACCTTGCCGCCTAGCTGGTGCATCATCACCTGCTGGCCGTAGCAGATGCCAAGGATCGGCACGCCATAGTCAAAAATCTCTTGCGGCACGCGGGGGGATCCCTCGCGGGTCACACTGTCCGGCCCCCCGGAGAAGATCACGGCCCTGGGCGCCATTTCGCGCACAAAGTCCATCGTGACATTCTGATAGGGGTGGATTTCGCAATAGACGTTCAGCTCGCGCAGGCGACGCGCAATAAGCTGCGTGACCTGGCTGCCAAAGTCGATAATCAGGAGGCGGTCATGGGATGTCTGGCTCATGTCTGGCTCATAGGGGCAGACAGGGCGGCTGGCAAGAGGGCAGATGGCCTGAAACCTGTCTCTGCAAGGATTTGCGCCCCTAAGGTGCGGCTTTGGTGCCTAATCATAGATGCAAGGCCCAGCTGGACGGCATCGTCATCGCAGACGGTGCAATACTGTACAGAAGTGCCCAGAAATTTTGCCGCGAATATGTCGGTTTTCAACCTGATTGGCCGTTATCCTTCGGCGCCGCGCCGGGGCAAGGGCGTAGACACGAGGTCAATGACACGGCTTTGGTGAGGAAAAACAATGACTGAAGCAGCACCGCGCCGGCGCAGCCGGGGGGGCGGAGGCGCCGCCCGTCGCGCCGAACGTTCGAGCATCAAGATCGAAACCGCCAAGTACATTGAGCGGAACATTCCGAACTTTGAAGTTCTGACTGAGGAAGCCATAGAGATTATCGAGACCAACGCCGAGACCATCCTCGAAGGGGTCGGCGTCAACTTCGTCGATAATCCTGCAGCATTGGAGCGCTGGAAGGCCGCTGGTGCGGATGTTCAGGGCGAACGGGTCCGCATTCCCCGTGGCCTGGCCCGCAAACTGTGCGAAACCGCGCCCAGCACCTTCACCCAGCACGCGCGCAACCCGGAAAAAAGCGTCGAAATCGGTGGCAAGAATCTGGTGCTGGCGCCGATCTATGGCCCGCCCTTCGTGCGCGATGCCAAAGGTGGCCGTCGTTATGCGACGCTGGAGGATTTCCAGAAGTTCGTGAAACTGGGCTATATGTCCAAATGGCTGCACCATTCGGGTGGTACCGTGTGTGAACCGACCGATGTGCCGGTCAACAAGCGTCACCTCGACATGCTGCTGGCGCATATGACGCTGAGCGACAAACCCTTCATGGGATCGGTCACTGAACCGAGCCGCGCGCAGGATTCGGTTGATATGTGCGGCGTCTTGTTCGGCAAGGAGTTCGTGCAGGACAACACCGTGATGACCTCGCTCATCAACATCAACTCGCCGATGACATTCGATGATGTGATGATGGGCGCGCTGGAAGTCTATGCCAAGAACAATCAGGCCTGCATCATTTCGCCCTTTATCGTTGGCGGTGCCATGGCGCCGGTGTCGGTGGCGGGCACGCTGACGCAGGTTCTGGCCGAGGTTCTGGCTGGTGTGGCCTATAGCCAGTTGATCCGTCCTGGCGCTCCGGTCATCTTCGGCGCCTTCGTGTCTTCCATCGACATGAACTCCGGCGCACCGACCTTTGGCACGCCCGAAGCCTCGCTGGTGACCTATGGTGCGGGCCAGCTGGCGCGGCGCCTGGGGCTGCCGTTCCGTTCGGCCGGGTCGTTCTGCGGCTCGAAACTGCCCGATGCGCAAGCCGCCTATGAAACGGCAAACTCGCTCAACATGGGGCTGATGTCTGGCGTCAACTTCATGCTGCACTCCTGTGGCTGGCTCGAAGGTGGTCTGGTGGCCGATTTCGAAAAATTCGTGATGGATGCAGATCAGCTGGGCGTGCTGCATGGGTTGGCCAAGGGCGTCACCGTCAGCGAAGACGATCAGGCGATGGATGCCATCCGCGAAGTAGGTCCCGGCGGCCATTATCTGGGCTGCGCCCATACGCAGGCGAACTTTAAAACGGCGTTCTGGAAATCCGATCTACTGGATTACAAGCCCTTTGAAACCTGGGAAGAGGAAGGCGCACGCGACACCTATGCGCTTGCCTCTGCGCGGGTTGATCACCTGCTGGCGACCTATCAGCCGCCTGCGCTGGACCCGGCGATCAAGGATGCATTGGAAGCCTACGTGGCCGAGAAAAAGGCATCCATGCCGGATTCCTTCCTGTAAGCCTCGAAAAACTGTGGGCTGTCCGGCATGGGCGGCCCTGTAAGGCGGTGGCC
Source organism: Phaeobacter sp. CC-HEC084 (assembly GCF_059429255.1). Classification (NCBI taxonomy): domain Bacteria; kingdom Pseudomonadati; phylum Pseudomonadota; class Alphaproteobacteria; order Rhodobacterales; family Roseobacteraceae; genus Phaeobacter; species Phaeobacter sp. CC-HEC084. The sequence continues at coordinate 1,444,004 of NZ_JCAIJQ010000002.1, read as the reverse complement.
ATGCGGCTGCCGCCTTTTTCTGTTCTGTCGAATGAGTAACGCCCCGAGAGGATCATGTTTCCTTACTGCTCCGCAGGAGATTTGCCTCTCCCATCAGCGCGATCAGCACCTCGATATGGCGGCGCAGGTCATACCCCGTATCGCGCAGCAGGCGGCATGCGTTGAGCTCATACTCCATGTCCAACAGTTTCAGGATCGCTGCCGACGGGCTGGGCCGGGCGCCATATCCCAGCAATCGGTTCAGGCTCTTCTCCCGTAGGTAGCTGCTGGCGCCAATTCTGGCGGTGCGGACAAGAAGGCGGGGTCGGTGCAACGCCGCTAGGCGGCTAAGAGCATCTTGCATCGCGCGGGTCCTTTCTGTGACGACGGGCGGCGATGTCATAACGCAACTAAAGCGGGTGTTGTGGCGCAGGGCATACTAGCGCGCGCTGTATTGTCGGTTGATTGATATAAATTTGAAATGAATGATGGTCGGACGCGAAGTTTTGTTTAAAAACAGGTGAGTAGGACGCGACCCCCTTGTGGGTAACCATGGGGGTGCCCCGTGGATTATTCCCTGAACAACAGTCGGGGATCTGATATCATGGTTACACTATCTGTTTCGAAGCTGCCGGACTGGCTTCCCGAGGATGCGCAAAGGTATCTGCAGCATACGGAAACAGGGCAATCGATCCGGCAACTGGCCCGTCAGGCGGGCTGTCATCCGTCTACGGTGCTGCGGCAGGTGCGCCGGATTGAGACCCGGCGCGACGACCCGTTAATCGATAGCATTCTGACTGCGCTGGCGTGTTGCCATTCTGGGGCTGAGGAAAGCGGGGCGCTGCCGCCTTCGCAAACTGCCCTGCTTGAATCCCGTTCTGTTGAAATCCTCACGCGTCTTGCGCAACCCGGCGCTGTTCTGGCGGTGGCCGAGGGTATGGAAACCGCTGTGGTGGTCCGGCAGGGCGATCCGGTCGAGGCGAAGCTGTCGGTGAGCCGCGGGCTGGCCGGGGCCATGGCGCTGTTGACCTGGATTGATTGCACCCGGTCCGGACGGCTCAGCCGCTACCAGATCACCAGTAACGGTCGTAACCTTCTGACCCGGCTGGTCGCCGAGCGTGAGAACAAGGCACGCAACCGTGCCGAAAACGGAATCGCGGCCCTTGCCGGGGGGCCCAGCGGCCACAAAGGACAATCGCCACGCCCCAGGCGCACGCGTTATGGCGGCGGGGAGACACCGATGGATATGTTGGCGCGGCTTATCGACAAGAACGGCGAGCCCTTCCTGCCGCCCGACCTGGTTCGGGTCGGCAAACGTCTGCGCGAGGATTTCGAAGTGGCCCAGATCGGCAATCACCTGATGCAGGAGGCGGCTTATTTCGGCGGTGAGTCCTGTGCCAGACCGGAACCAACCCCGATGCCAAGCGCAACAGCCCGGGCGGCCCGGGACCGGGCGCGGCGGGCACTGGCGGCCCTTGGCGCCGGGCTCAGCGATATCGCCCTGCGCTGTTGTTGCTACCTTGAAGGGCTTGAGGCGGCAGAGCGGCAGCTTGGCTGGTCGGCGCGATCTGGAAAGATCGTGCTGCGCATCGCCCTGCAGCAGCTGCAATCCCACTACGAATCCTGCGGACAGGAGGGAGAGCAGGAAAGACTGATCGGCTGATAACTATGGCTTGTGGTTTTGATTGGCCGGGATAAATAGAGGCTATGAACTTTACACTGCGACAACTGACCTATTTTCAGGCGCTATGCGCCCACAGGAACTTTGGCCGTGCGGCCGAGGCCTGCCATGTCTCCCAACCGGCGCTGTCGGTTCAGATCCGCGCGCTTGAGGACGTGATGGGTGGCCCGCTGGTGGAACGCCGGGCCCGCGATGTGGTTCTGACCCCGCTGGGGCGACAGGTTCTGGCGCAGGCCGACGCGGTGCTTCAGGCGGCCGAGACCCTGGCGCGCACGGCCCGGGATCAAAGCAGCGGACGACGTAGTCTTGTCCTCGGGGTGATTCCCACCGTTGCGCCCTATCTACTACCCGGAACGCTGGCGCAGCTGCGCGCGGTTGATCTGCAGTTGGCGATTCAAGTGCGGGAGGCCACGACAGAGCGGCTGCTGGCGCTGTTGCAGGCCGGGGAGCTGGATGCAGCGGTGCTGGCCTTGCCCAGTGGCGGTAATGGTCTGGTCGAGGTTGAATTGTTTCGCGACCGGTTCCTGCTGGCGGGCTCCTGCAACCGGCTGGAGCAGATCAATGCCCATGGTCCCGGCATTCGCCCGCAGGATCTGCGATCAGAGCAGCTGATGCTGCTGGAGGATGGCCATTGCCTGACCGATCAGGCGCTCGATATCTGCGGGATGCAACGTACCGCGCCGGAAATCAATATGGGGGCGGGATCGCTGGCCACCCTGTCACGACTGGTTGCGGCAGGATTCGGCCTGACCCTGATGCCGGAAATTGCCGCGCAGGCAGAATGCGGCGGTGCAGAAGGATTGCGCGTACAGAGGTTCCCCGAGCCGCAGCCCTACAGGCGTATCGGGTTGGTGCGGCGCGATTCAACCGACGGCGAAGGCTGGTTTGAACAACTGGCCGAGGTCGTCAGATCGGTGGGGGAAGGGATTGTCAGCCAGTGCAGGCAGGACAGCGGGCACGCGCCGGGCGCGCCCGCTGAAGATCATGAGACCTGAAGATCAGGCTGCAACTTCCGCCTTGGCGGTTTTCAGGTAGTTCAGCACGGTTTCGGGCGAGGAGACGCCATAGGGATCTTCGGCGTGGTTGTCCGACAGGCCGGGCTCTTCAAACCAGGCTTCGACGACACCGTCCTTGACGATGGCGGCATAACGCCAGCTGCGCGCGCCAAAGCCGAGGTTGTCCTTGGCCACCAGCATGCCCATCTTCCGGGTGAACTCGCCGGAACCGTCCGGGATAACCTGAACGTTTTCAAGGTTCTGCGATTCCGCCCATTTGTTCATCACAAAGCTGTCGTTGACCGACATGCAGTAGATCGCATCGATACCTTCGGCTTTGAAATCGGCAAAGCCGTTTTCGAAACCGGGCAGCTGGTAGGTGGAGCATGTCGGGGTGAAGGCGCCCGGCAGCGAGAACAGCACAACGCGCTTGCCCGCGAAATAGTCGGCGGTGGTTTTGTCTTCCCAGCGGAACGGGTTCGGGCCTTCGATCGCTTCGTCGCGAACGCGGGTGTGGAAGGTTACCTCGGGCAGTTTGACGCCAGCTTTCATGTCGGTCTCCATATGGTGAAAATCGGTTCTGGGCGCTGGCTTAATAAACTTGCGCAAACGCTGCAATGGGGAATGCTGCACAAGCAATGTTCAGCGCCGCATTGCAGAGATGGATGATCACAAGACTGGCACGATGCCGCTGAAGGCGCGGTTCGGCGGCGGTTGCGAAAGGGTGAAACCAGGGTTGCAGAAATGGCCGTGTCATTGCTCTGCGGCTGTGATACATCAGCGGATGAACAGTTGCCGCAAGGGAAAAACCCGTGAGAGACCTGAAAATCCCCGCGCAGCGCCACCCGGAAAAGGCGCACCGCCCCGATAACGAACAGCCGAAGAAACCCAGCTGGATTCGCGTGAAGGCGCCCGGTGGAAAAGGCTATGCCGACACCCACAAGATCATGCGGGAAAACAATCTTGTGACCGTCTGTGAAGAGGCCGGCTGCCCCAATGTGGGCGAATGCTGGAGCCAGGGCCACGCCACCATGATGATCATGGGCGAGGTCTGCACCCGGGCCTGCACCTTCTGCAACATTGCCACCGGCAAGCCGCCCGAGGAACTGGACGCCTTTGAGCCGGGCCGGGTCGCCCATGCGGTGGAAAAACTGGGTCTCAACCACGTTGTGATCACATCCGTTGACCGCGACGATATTGAGGACGGCGGCGCCGAGCATTTCGCTCAGACGATCCGGGCCGTCCGCCACCGCAGCCCGAAGACCACGATCGAGATCCTGACCCCGGATTTCATCAAATGCGCGCCGGAAGTGCTGGAAACCGTCGTTGAAGCTCGCCCGGATGTGTTCAACCACAATCTGGAAACCGTGCCGGGCCTCTACCCCGAGGTGCGTCCGGGCGCGCGGTATTTCCATTCGCTGCGCCTGCTGCAGCGGGTCAAGGAACTCGATCCCTCGATGTTCACCAAATCAGGCATCATGGTTGGCCTCGGCGAGGACGCGCAGGCGGTGAAGCAGGTGATGGACGATATGCGCGCTGCGGATATCGATTTCCTGACCATCGGCCAGTATCTGCAGCCGACCCCAAAACACCACGCAGTGGATCGTTTTGTGACGCCCGAGGAATTCGCCTCTTATGAAAAGGCGGCCTACGGCAAGGGCTTCCTGATGGTCTCGGCCACGCCGCTGACCCGGTCGTCCTATCACGCAGGGGATGACTTTGCCCGGCTGCGTGAGGCCCGGAATGCAAGGCTGGGGCGGGCATGACGCCTGAGCGTCTGGCGCAGCTGACCGCGCTGCGCCACAGGCTTCACACAATCCCGGAAGTCTCGGGAAGTGAAGAAAAAACTGCCGATGTGGTTGCGGGGTATCTACGCCAACACGCGCCGGATGAATTGTTGACCGGGCTGGGCGGACACGGCGTTGCCGCCGTCTATCGTGGCGCTGCCGAGGGGCCGACGGTGCTGATCCGTTGTGAGCTGGATGGGCTGCCGATCGAAGAAATCTCTGACGCCGACTACCGGTCGGGTCATGCGGGGCGCGGGCATCTGTGCGGTCATGACGGCCATATGGTGATGGTTGCCGCCCTGGCGGAGGATCTGGCGCGCACCCGTCCGCAAACGGGCCGGGTGGTGCTGCTGTTCCAACCCGCCGAGGAAACCGGTAAGGGCGCCGCGGCTGTAATTGCAGATCCGCAATTTGAACGCATCCAACCGGACTATGCCTTTGCACTTCACAACTATCCGGGTCTCGCCGCCGGTGCGGTGGCCCTGTGTCAAGGACCCGCAAATTGCGCGTCGCGCGGCATGCGGATCCGGCTCATGGGCAAGACCTCTCATGCAGCGGCGCCGCAGGACGGGGTATCCCCAGCCGGGGCATTGACCAAGCTGATGCCGGGACTGGTGGCACTGGGGCCGGGCGGAGAGATGTCCGCCGATTTCGCCCGCGTAACCCTGACCCACGCCTGGCTGGGGGAGCCGACATTCGGCATCGCGCCGGGAGAGGCGGAAATCTGGGTCACCCTGCGGACCGTGACCGATTCCCGGATGGAGCAGTTGACGGAGGAGGCCAACGCGGTTCTTGCAGAGGTTTGCGCGGCAGAGGGGCTGGAATACACCGTTTCCTATGACGATGTCTTCGATGCGTGCACCAACCACCCTGATGCAACCGAGATCTTGTCTTTTGGCGCAGAAACAGCGGGTTACCCAGCGCAGTTGTGGCAGGTGCCACAGCCGTGGTCAGAGGATTTTGGTCAATTCTCCAAGGTGGCCAAATCCGCTATGTTCTGGCTCGGCGCAGGCGAGACCATGCCGCAGCTTCACAACCCGGATTATGATTTCCCGGATGAGCTTATCCCCGTTGGGTCCGCGATCTTTGCCGCTGCAATCGACGCTGTTCTGAACCGGGCGCCAGGTGGCAGCCACTGAACGAGGTTGCCGCCGATGCCAGACTATGTCGCGGGATCAGGCGCCGCCGTCAGTAAAGCGGACTTTGCCGATATGGGGTAGGTTGCGGTTGCGCTGCGCAAAATCGATGCCGTAGCCGACGACGAATTCATCGGGGATTTCAAAGCCGATCCAGTCGGCGCGGAAATCCACCTCTCGCCGCGAGGGTTTGTCGAGCAGCGCAATGGATTTGAGCCGTGCGGGCTTGCGGCTGTTCAAAAGGCCGATCACGTGGTTCAGCGTGTGACCGGTGTCAACGATATCCTCCACGACCAGCACGTCGCGACCTTCAATGGCGCCGCGCAAGTCCTTGAGAATGCGGACTTCCCGGCTGCTCTCCATACCGTCACCGTAGGAGGACGCCTCAAGGAAATCGACCTCAATAGGCAGGTCCAGCTCGCGGACAAGATCGGCGATAAAGACGAAACTGCCGCGCAACAGGCCGACGACGACCAGCTTGTCGGTGTCCCCGAACTCGGCGTGGATATCGCCGCAAAGCTCTTCGATCCGTGCGGCGATGGCCTTGGCTGAAATCATCACATCGATGACATATGGACGCTGTGACATGGCTGACCCCTTGAAATTCCCGCGCGTTCATAGGACATGACGCGGCACGATCATAGCAGGAAATTCGACGAAACCATGCCCACCCATTCGGAAACCCGCCAGCTGCCTTATTCAGCACAGCAGATGTACGATCTGGTGGCGGATGTGGCGCAATATCCCAAATTCCTGCCTTGGTGCGCCGCAGCCCGGATCCGCAGCGTGACGCCACAGGGCGATGCTGAGGTTATGGAGGCCGATCTGGTGATCTCCTTCAAAGTGTTCCGCGAACGCTTTGGCAGCCGGGTGACCCTGTTTCCTGTTACGCGCAAGATCGATACCGAATACCTCGACGGTCCGTTCCGCTACATGAAATCCAACTGGTCTTTTGAAGATCGTCCCGATGGCGGTTGCAATGTCGATTTCTTTGTCGATTTCGAGTTCAAGAACGCGGTGCTTCAGGGCATCATTGGGGTGGTGTTTAACGAGGCAATGCAGCGCATCGTGCGCGCATTCGAACGGCGAGCGGCGGAGCTTTACGGCTAGTCTCCTGCCTTGGTGGCCGGGGCAACCTTGACACTCGCCGCGCAGTGACACCGGCTGACACAAAACAGGCCCCTTCAAAAAAAGGGGCCTGTCTCAGGAATTTCAATTCTCTAAGTTGTTGTCTTAACTGGACAGATCGTAGGCCCGTTCACCATGGGCCGAGATATCCAGACCGTTGGTTTCGGCTTCGGCATCGACGCGCAGGGCGGTGACAGCAGCGACCATTTTGACCAGAACCACAGTGACAACCGTGGTGAAGATGCCCACGACTGCCAGACCGCCCAGTTGCGCAGCCCAGCTGCCTGCACCAAAGACGGCGATCATGATGGTACCGAAGATGCCGCCAACGCCGTGCACGGCAAAGACATCCAGCGTGTCGTCGATCTTCAGCACATTGCGCACCAGATTGACCGCTTCCTGGCACAGGATACCCGCGATGGCGCCGATGATCAGCGCTTCAACCGGGCCGACAAACCCGCTGGCCGGCGTGATCGAGGCAAGGCCTGCGATGGTGCCGGTGACGATGCCGACAACCGAGGCTTTGCCGTATTTGATCTTTTCCCACAGTGCCCAGGTCAGCGATGCTGTGGCGGCCGAAATATGCGTCACGGTCAGCGCCATGGCTGCGCCGCCGTCTGCTGCCAGTTGCGAGCCGCCGTTGAAGCCGAACCAACCAACCCAGAGCATGGCTGCACCGATGACCACGAAGCCGGGATTGTGCGGCGGGGTCGTACTGTTTTTGCGCGGCCCAAGGAAGACGGCAATGATGATCGCGGCAAGGCCTGCGGTTTCATGCACCACGATCCCGCCGGCAAAATCACGCACGCCGATGTCGCCAAAGATGCCGCCATCGGACAGCATGCCGCCGCCCCAGATCCAATGCACCACAGGCGCATAGCAGAGGAGCATCCACAGCCCGGAGAAGGTCAGCACAAAGCCAAACCCAACCCGCTCCACGTAGGCGCCGACGATCAGCGCTGGTGTGATGATGGCAAATGTCATCTGGAAGGCAAAGAACAGCACCTCGGGCAGGGTGCCTGCCAGGCTGTCTGCATCAACGCCGCTCAGGAACAGCTTGTCGAGCCCGCCCCAGTAACCGCTGGTGCCGCCGCCGAATGCGATGGAGTATCCTGCGACCAGCCACAGAACGCTCATCAAGCAGGCAATTGCGTAGCAATGCATGAAGACGCTGAGCACATTTCGGGCACGTACCAGCCCGCCGTAAAACAACGCGAGACCGGGGAGCGTCATAAAGAGCACCAAAGCCGTCGCCACAATGATCCAGGCTGTATCAGCTCCGTTCATTTTGGGTTCCTTCCATCAAGATTGAGTGGTTGGAGGCCGACAAAACGCAAGAGCGATGCTAAAAGAAGCATCGTACGGCTCTTGGGTGCTGTTTTTTGCAGCTTTTAGCGAAGCGATTAAATATTGGGCAAGAATTGCGCTTATTTGCCTTCTTTATGGACTTAATGTGAAATGGCCCATTCCAGCAGGGAAAGGGCATGATCCCGGCTGGCGGCGCGAACCTGCGCGCGGCCTAGGGCGCCAAATTCGATGGTCTCCACATGAGTTTCGTGCCCTTCGGCAGAGAGGCCAAAGCAGACCCGGCCTTCGGGCTTGAACACAGAACCGCCCGGTCCGGCAATCCCGGTGATCGACACGGCCAAGGTGGTTCCGGCGCGGGCGCGGGCACCTTCGGCCATTTCCCGCGCGACTTCCTCGCTCACTGCGCCGAATGCGTCCAACGTTTCCGGACGCACGCCGATCATCTGGGTTTTGGCGGTGTTGGAGTAGGTCACATAGCCACGATCCAGCACCGCCGAGGACCCCGGGATATCGGTCAGGGCAGCGGCGACCTTGCCCCCCGTGCAGCTTTCGGCGGTGGCGATGGTCACGCCTGCCTTGGCTGCGCGGGCGATCAGATCCGCGACATCGACACTCACAGCCCCAGCACCCCGTGCGACAGGCCAGCCAGCAAGGCAACGCCAATGGCGGCAAAGATCCCGGCGATCACATCGTCCATCATCACTCCGACCGCGCCTTTCTTGCGGTCGGCCCAGCCGACGGGGCCGGGTTTCAGGATATCGAACAGGCGGAACAGCACAAAGGCCGTGACCCAGCCCGGCCATAGGGCGGTGATGTCGATGCCATGCGCCCAGGATGGATAGGAAATCGCCCAGAGCGCCAGGAACTGACCGGCCAGTTCATCCATAACGAATTCGGACGGGTCGAGGTCTTCCTTGCCGCGCGTCATCTCGGCTGCAGCCCAGAGACCCGCGGCGGTGCAGATGAGGGTCATCGCAGCAAGCAGGGGAAAGCCGCCGACCAGATGCAAGCCATAGGCCAGCGGTAGCGCCACCAAGGATCCCCAGGTGCCGGGGGCCGGGCGCAGATAACCGACGCCCAGAACGGTTCCGATTGCTGTTGCGATATTCATGATTTCACCAATGCCGCGGTGGCCAGCGCCGCGATCCCTTCGCTGCGCCCGGTAAAGCCGAGCCGTTCGGATGTTGTTGCCTTGACCGACACGCGATCTGCATCAATGCCAAGGATTGATGCCATTTGCGCCTGCATCTTTGCAGAATGCGGTGTGATCTTGGGGTATTCGCAGACCAGCGTGCAGTCGATGTTGGAAATCACAAAACCTTTATCACGCGCCAGATCAACGGCGTGACGCAGGAAGATGTCGCTCGCCGCGCCTTTCCACTGTGGATCGGAGGGCGGGAAGTGGCGGCCGATATCGCCTTCGGCCAGCGCGCCATAGATCGCGTCAGTGACCGCATGCATGCCGACGTCGGCATCAGAATGGCCCTGCAACCCCTTGCCATGCGGTATTTTTACGCCGCAGAGCACAACATGGTCGCCCGCACCAAATCTGTGAACGTCGTAGCCATTTCCCAGCCTGATATCCATCCTGTCCTCTTCTGACCTGTCGTTATCTGCTCTAACCAAGATCACCTCGGCCCGGGCAAAATCCGCGGGGCCGGTGATTTTGATATTGTCTGGATTTCCCGGAACGATGGCAACGTCAAGCCCGGCAGCGCGGGCCACGGCGACATCGTCTGCTGCCTCGCCCGGATGGGCGCGATGTGCGGCAAGGATCTCGGTATAGCGAAAGCCCTGCGGTGTCTGCGCCGCAAACAGCCCGTCGCGGTCGCGGGTGCCGGTGACTTTGCCTTCGTGCCCGGTCCATAGCGCATCTGTGACCGCCAGCGCCGGGGCCGCTGCCGCCCCTGTGGCAAGCGCGTCCTCTACCGCATGAATCAAATCCGGGGTGATGCAGGGCCGGGCAGCGTCGTGGATCAGCACTCTGGTGATGTCCTGCGTCTCAATCGCCTCCAGCCCGTTCAGAACGGAGTGGGAGCGCGTATCGCCCCCTGGGGCCAGGACAATCCCCGGCTGTCCGTGAAACTCCTGCCAGGCCGCGCTGTCATCCGGCGAAAGGACCAGAACGATCTTCTTGATCCCCGCCTGCCGAAAGGCGGCAAGGGTCCAGTCGATGACGCGGCGCCCTTTCAGCGGGCGCCATTGCTTGGGCAGGCCGCCGCCAGCGCGGGTTCCGCGCCCGGCAGCAACGATAAGAGCGGCAGTGGTCAAAAGGTAGCCTCCGGCTTTTGCTTGGCTGTTTAGGACCTGCCAGTTACAGAGGCAATCACCCAAGGCGGCGTGCTTAAAAAATAGGCAGGCGATCTGGAATATTGGATCATTCGGGGCCATTTCATTGTCTCTCCCCGGCGCCCCCGGTTAGAAAAGTCTCAGTTGCACAAGGATTAGGCAGTTGCCCTTCAGCCTCGGAACCACCTCTATGACACCGCCGATCGCACTCGCGCCGATGGCCGGAATCACGGACCGCCCGTTTCGGGATCTGGTCCGCTCCTTTGGCGTTGGGCTGACGGTCAGCGAAATGGTGGCCAGCCAGGAAATGGTGCAGGCCAAGCCCGGTGTGCGTGAGCGGGCCGAGCTGAGCGCGGATGTGGAAAATACTGCCGTTCAGCTGGCCGGACGCGAAGCCCATTGGATGGCCGAGGCCGCCCGGCAGGTTGCGGACCGGGGCGCGCGGGTTATCGATATCAACATGGGCTGCCCGGCCAAGAAGGTGACCAATGGCTATTCCGGCTCGGCGCTGTTGAAGACGCCCGATCACGCCCTGTCGCTGATCGAGGCCGTCGTGGCGGCGGTCGATATCCCGGTGACGCTGAAAACGCGCCTTGGTTGGGATGAGGGGAGTCTCAACGCCGCCTCGGTGGCGCGGCGGGCCGAAGATGCGGGTATCAAGATGGTGACCATCCATGGTCGCACTCGCTGCCAGTTCTACAAGGGTTCCGCCGATTGGGCAGCGATCCGAGCCATCAAAGACGCGGTGGGTATACCGGTTCTGGCCAATGGCGACATTACTGGCACGGGCGCGGCCCATCAGGCGCTGGACCAATCCGGCGCTGATGGCGTGATGATTGGTCGCGGCGCCCAGGGCAAGCCGTGGCTGCTGGCCGACATCGCGCATGATCTTTGGCAGACGCCCAAGCCGGATGTCCCCGAAGGAAAAGAGCTTTTGGACATGGTTTCAGAGCATTATCAGGCAATGCTCTCTTTCTATGGTGTCGATCTGGGCACCCGTGTCGCTCGCAAACATCTGGGCTGGTACATGGATGCCGCAGGCACTGGCCCCGTTCTGCGCCGTGCGGTTCTGACGGAGCGCGACCCAGATCAGGTTCTGGTTCTTCTTGAGGCAGCTTTGAGTGAGCAAACAGACGAGGTAGCAGCGTGATTGACGATGGAGCCCTCTGGGCCTCACTTCCGGTCCCGGCGTTTCTGATCGATGGCGATGACCTGATCGCGGATGCGAATTCTGCGGCCGAAGGTTTCCTCAACACCTCGCGCAAGGCGTTGATGGGGAAACCGGTCTGGAGCCAGATCTATATCGATGCGCCGATCACGGATGCCTTTGCGCGCAGCCGCAGTTCGGGCACGCCCCTGTTCGTGAATGACATTGATGTGGGCGCCAGCAGCCGCGCGCCGCTGCAATGCGGGGTGCAGATTTCCCCGGTGAGCGGCCACGAGGGGATGATGCTGCTGATGCTTTCCCCACGAGAGCTTGCGGGGCGGATGACGCAGAACCATTCTGCTAAATCGGCGGCGCAATCTGCCATCGGGATGGCGGAAATGCTGGCCCATGAAATCAAGAACCCGCTGGCCGGGATCACCGGCGCGGCGCAACTGCTGAGCATGAACCTGTCCGCCGAAGATCTGGAGCTGACCGATCTGATCGTCAGCGAAAGCCGCCGGATCGTGAAGCTGCTGGAGCAGGTGGAGCAATTCGGCAATCTCTCAGAGCCGGATTTCAAACCGGTGAACCTGCACGATGTTCTGGACCGGGCCCGGCGCTCTGCGTTGTTGGGGTTCGGCGCCAATATGACGATCACCGAAGAATATGATCCGTCCTTGCCCTCGGCCTGGGGCGATGCAGATCAGCTGCTCCAGGTGATCCTGAACCTGTTGAAGAACGCCTCCGAAGCCGCTGGCAAAAAAGGCGGAAAAATTCGGATCCGTACCTTTTACGAGCATTCCTTCCGGCTGCGCCGCAGCGATGGAACCGGGAAACTGTTACCGCTTCAGATCGAGATTATCGACGATGGACCGGGGCTGCCGGACACCATCAGGGAGGACATTTTTGATCCCTTTGTCTCGGGGCGTGAAAACGGCACCGGGTTGGGGCTCGCATTGGTCAGCAAGATCATTGCCGACCATGACGGCTGGATTTCTGTCAGCTCCGAACCGGGGCACACAGTTTTCAGGCTTTCTTTGTCGCGTGTTCCGCGCGACGTCCAATCGCAGGAGAGTTGATCGATGGATGGCACCGTTCTGGTCGCAGATGACGACCGCACCATTCGCACGGTTCTGACACAGGCGCTGACGCGGGCCGGATGCAAGGTTCATGCGACCTCATCCCTGACCACGCTGATGCGCTGGGTGGCCGAGGGTAAGGGTGATGTGGTGATTTCCGACGTGATGATGCCGGACGGAAACGGGTTGGAAATGCTGCCCAAGATTGCCGAGGACCGTCCCGGACTGCCGGTGATCGTCATTTCGGCCCAAAACACCATCATGACCGCGATCAAGGCGGCCGAGGCGGATGCCTATGACTACCTGCCGAAACCCTTTGACCTGCCGGAGCTGATGAAGCGCACGGCCAAGGCGTTGTCGGAGAAACGGACCACCGCGACCACGGCCCGTTCAGAAGAAGAAGGCGACCGCCCCGAGGAACTGCCTCTCGTTGGTCGTACCGAGGTGATGCAGGGCCTGTACCGCCTGATCGCGCGGGTGATGAACACCGATATGCCGCTTTTGGTTACGGGTGAAAGTGGTACGGGCAAGTCATTGATTGCGCGTGCTATTCACGATTTCTCCGACCGGCGTACCTTGCCCTATGTGACCGCCACCGCCGCCGAGCTGATCGAGCTCGAAGGTCCTGCACGGCTTTTGTCGCAGGTCAAGGGCGGCACGCTGCTGATTGATGAGTTACTGGATCTGCCGGATGAGGCGCAGGCCCGGCTGGTGCGCATGATGGATGCGACCAGTGATCATTCTCCGCGTTTCATGGCGACGAGCCAGAAAGACCTGGCTCCGGCGATGGAAGCCGGGGAGCTGCGCGCCGATCTGTATTACCGGCTCTGCGGGACGGAACTGCACGTGCCCGCGCTACGCGAACGGGTCGAGGATATCGCGCTCTTGGCGGAGCACTTCCTGATCCGGGCAGAAAACGAAGGCGCGCCGCACCGCACGCTGAGCGAGGAAGGACGCGAGCTGTTGCGCCATTTCGCTTGGCCCGGGAACGTGCGCCAGCTGGAAAACGTGGTTCGCCGACTGGCGCTGACGGCGAGGAGCGAGGAAATCGGTAAATCCGATGTTGCGGCGGCGCTGGGGCCGCAGACCGGGGCCGAACCCATGGTCAGTGGCGCAGTCAACGAAAAGCTATCCGAATCCGTGGCGCGCCACCTGCAACGCTATTTTGATCTGCATGGCGACATGTTGCCGCCGCCGGGGCTTTACGGACGGCTGCTGCGCGAAGTAGAGACGCCCCTGATCGAGATTGCGCTGGCTGCAACCGGCGGAAATCAGGCGAAATGCGCCGAATTGCTGGGCATCAACCGCAATACCCTGAGAAAGAAAATTACGGACCTTGATATTGAGGTGACACGGCGGCGCAAACTGATGTAATATCGCCACAGAAACGTGGCCGACCGGCACAGCCGTCGGTGAGGTCGCGACATGTGGCGGTTGGCCTAGAAGGCCATACATCAGAATGAGGGCAGCCAGTGGCGCAGAAGTCACATCTTCGCGGGGGATTCAGAACGCTCGCGGCGTTTGATCGGTGGCGGAAAACCCGGAAGGCGCGCAATATCGGCACCCTTGGCCTTGTCCTGCTGGGGCCGATTCTGGCTCTGGTGACGTTTCTGATCTTTGGTCCTTTGGGGCACGGCGCATCCTCTATGTCGTTGCGCCTGATTCTGCTGGCGGACATGGTCTACATCATGGCGATTGCCGCCTTGGTGCTGACCCAGATTGTGCGTCTGTTCGCGGCGCGCCGTTCCAAATCGGCTGGCTCCAGACTGCACCTGCGGCTGATCGGAGCCTTTGGGTTTTTGGCGCTGGTGCCCACGGTTATCGTCGCGATCTTTGCAGTATTGACGGTGAATGTTGGGCTTGAGGGCTGGTTTTCCCAGCGTGTCCGTCAGGTCATCGGCTCGTCGCTTGCGGCTGCCGAGGCCTATCAGGTGGAACAACGACGCGACCTTTCCGAAGATGGCGAGGCGCTGGCGCGTTACCTAGATACCAGCCGCTCGCGTAGTTTTTTCATGAACGATGCAGAACTGCGGCAGGTTCTGTCGCAGGGGCAGTTGCAGATCCAGCGTGGCCTGCGCGAGGCCTATGTCATCGATGGCGTTGGCGATATCCGGGCGCGGGGCGAACGGTCCTACGAATTTGATTTCGAACATCCCGATCCTGAGCAGATCACCGAGGCGGCTGAGCAAGGGAGGAGCATCATCCAGGACTGGGACAATAACGAGTTCAGGGCCATTGTGCGCCTGAACGCCTTTGTCGACCGGTTCCTGTACATCAGCCGCGATGTGGATGGTGAATTGCTGAACCTTCTGGATGAAACCCAGCAGACCGCGAACCTCTATCAACAGCTCGAGAAAGAGCGCGGTCGGGTGCTGTTCGAATTCGGCCTTTTGTACATCGGGTTTGCATTGATCCTGATCCTGGCGGCTATGTGGCTGGGCATGTGGTTTGCGGAACGTTTGTCCGGTCCTGTCGGTCGCCTGACCGTGGCCGCGCGCCGGGTCGGTGGCGGTGATCTTGACGTGCAGGTGCCCGAAGAGAACGGCGGTGACGAGATTTCCCAACTTGGCCAGTATTTCAACAGGATGACGCGGGAACTGAAACAACAGCGCAAGACGTTGCTGGAAAACACCGACCAGATTGAGCGCCGTCGCAGGCTGTTCGATTCGGTTCTCTCCTCAGTCACCTCCGGTGTCGTGGGGTTGGATGCCGAAGGACGGGTCGCCTTTGTGAACCGGTCCGGGGAACGTCTGCTGGATTGGCACGGGGACCGGCAATCGCTGGCGCTCGCCGTGGCCGTGCCGGAATTCGGCCCGCTGTTCGAAACCCTGACCAAGGATGGCGCGGAAACCGCGCAGGATGAGATCAAGGTGACGCGGCATGGCCGGTTGGAAAACCTGCTGGTGCGGATGTCGCAGCGCCGGTCCGATGATGGCAACCTCGAAGGCTATGTGGTGGCCTTTGACGATGTGACTGACCTTGTCAGCGCCCAGCGGATGGCCGCCTGGGGCGATGTTGCCCGGCGGATTGCCCATGAGATCAAGAACCCGCTGACCCCGATCCAGCTGAGTGCGGAGCGGATCAAGCGCAAGTTCGCGCCCAAGCTCGGCGAGGAAAACAGCGATCAACTGCAAGCCATGACCGATGTGATCGTGCGCCAGACCAACGATCTGCGCCGGATTGTCGATGAGTTTTCAAAATTCGCGCGCATGCCGGAACCAGAACGCCATGAAGAAGATCTGGTCAAGCTGGTGCAGGACGCGGTGGTGCTGCAGCGCACCGGCCAGCCGGATGTGACGATTACGGCGGATCTTCCCAATACCGTGTGCTGTGCAGATCTGGATGCGACGATGATCGGGCAGGCGTTGACCAACCTGATCAAAAATGCCGGTGAAGCGATTGAAAGCCTGAAGAAAAAAGGCGCGCCCGAGGATCTGGATCCGCAAATTCGCGTGGTGCTGCGCCGGGCCGATAAAGGGGGATATGAGGTAACGATTGCCGATAATGGCATCGGCTTGCCAGAGGACCGCGCGCGGTTGTTTGAACCCTATGTAACCACCCGGAACGAAGGCACCGGGCTGGGATTGCCGATTGTGAAGAAGATTATCGAAGAACACGGCGGCACCCTGACGCTTGAGGATGCGCCGGTGTTCGAAGGACAGAACCATTTTGGAGCCATGGCGGTGATCCGCCTGCCAGACGCCGTACGTACGGCTGAGGCTAACAGAAATACAGTGAAGGTAGGTCTGACATGAGTGACATTCTGATCGTTGACGATGAGCGCGACATTCGCGAATTGATTTCCGATATCCTGGAAGATGAGGGGTTTGCCACGCGCAAGGCGGCGAACTCCGAGGAATGCATGGCCGAGATCGGGCAGGAGCCTCCGGCGCTGCTGATCCTCGATATCTGGCTCAAGGATAGCCAGATGGACGGCATCGACATCCTGAAAACCGTGAAGCGGGACAATCCCGAGGTACCGGTGGTGATCATCTCAGGCCACGGGAATATCGAGATTGCGGTCGCGGCGATCAAACAGGGCGCCTATGACTTCATCGAAAAGCCCTTCAATATCGATCAGCTGATGGTGGTGATCCGGCGGGCGATGGAGACTTCGCGCTTACGCCGTGAGAACACCGATCTGCGCCGCAAGGAAACCGGAGCTGCCGAGATGATCGGCAATTCCGCAGCCTTCCGGGCGCTGGTGGCGCAGCTCGACAAGGTCACCAAATCCAATGGCCGTGTGATGCTGACGGGACCTGCCGGCGTGGGCAAGGATATCGCCGCGCGCTATATCCATTCCAATTCCGCCCGTGCCTCGGCTCCCTTCGTGACGGTGAACTGCGCCAGCATCGAGCCGGAGCGGATGGAAGAGGTTCTGTTTGGCCGTGAAACCGCGGACCGCGGGGTTGAGCCGGGATTGCTGGAACAGGCGCATGGCGGCGTGGTGTTCTTTGACGAGGTCGCGGACATGCCGCTCGGGACTCAGTCAAAGATCTTGCGGGTGCTGGTTGATCAGCAATTCCAGCGGGTTGGTGGATCCGAGAACGTGCGGGTCGATCTGCGGGTGATTTCTTCCACAAACAAGGCCTTGGAGGCAGAAATTGAAGCGGACCGTTTCCGGCAGGAGCTCTATCATCGGCTAAACGTGGTGCCGATTGCGGTGCCGACGCTCGCAGATCGGCGCGAGGATATTCCTGTTCTGGCCGAACACTTCATCCGCAGCTTTAATGAGGCGCAAGGCCTGCCACTACGTGAACTGACGGATGAGGCGGTTGCACTGATGCAGACCATGATGTGGCCCGGCAACGTCCGCCAACTGAAAAACCTGGTGGAGCGGATCCTGATCCTTGGCGATGGCAATGGCCCGATCGAGGCGCGCGACCTGCCGCGTGAAGAGGAAAAGGTCGAAGACGAGGGCCGCGTCGTCCTGTCCGGGGCCTTGGCGACGCTGCCGCTCCGCGAGGCTCGCGAGGCCTTTGAACGCGAATATCTGCTGACCCAGATCAACCGGTTCGGTGGCAATATCAGCCGCACGGCTTCGTTTGTGGGTATGGAACGCTCGGCCTTGCACCGCAAGCTGAAATCCCTTGGCGTTGTCACCTCGAACAAGGCTGGCGCGCGCGTTGCTCATGTGGAGCAGGAAGAAGATTTGGTTTGACCGCCGCGGACGGATGACGGGGCGCGTAGGCACGGTCTGCGCGCCTGCTGTCATTGTGTTTGCGAAGCCTGGAGAAAACCCGGTGTCTGGGGCGGCAGCGTGGCCGACTACGGCGTCAGGACATGCAGGGTGTTGTCAGGGCCTTTCCAGACGCAAGCATCGCCAGTCAGCGGCGGCAGGCGGCTCGATTGTCCGGCCAGACGCTGCCCCACTTCGGCGGTGGTGCAGCGCCTCAGGGGGACCTCTTGATACCCTTTCTTGGCCATACAGCTTTGCTCTAACCGCCTGCGCAAACCTTGGTTCACATCAACCGTATAGATGCCACCATCAACCCAGTATCCGGGGCGGCTCCAGCAGTTGCCGTCCCTGCAATATTGCCCGCCGGGATAATAGACGGGCGGGCGCTGACGAATTTCGTTGGCCACGGGCGCCTTTTCCAGTGCGCTGACCTGACAGGAAAGCGTATCGGCCTTGAGCCGCTGCACATCGGCGCCTTCGCGATAATAGACCGGCACCGGGCCACATCCGGCAAGGACGGCGCCCAAAACGGGCACGGCGAACAGGGAACGGAAGCGGCGGTAAGCACGGGTCATGCTGTCAGAATGCCCCGCGATGACGGCCAGTACAATTGATTTGACCCCTCTGGCGGCTTCTGTCATTCAAAACTGGCAAGATCGCGCCCAAGGGAAAAGATCATGAAGGTTATCATCTGTGGCGCCGGCCAGGTTGGCTGGCAGATCGCGCGGCACCTGTCCGGCGAGCACAACGATGTGACAGTTGTCGACAACAACCCGGATCTGGTGCGCCGCGCGACAGATACGCTGGATGTTCAGGGGATTGCGGGCTTTGCCTCATACCCGGATGTTCTGGAGCGGGCAGGGGCGCGGGATGCGGATATGATCATCGCCGCAACCCATTCGGATGAGGTCAACATGGTGACCTGTCAGGTTGCCCATTCGGTATTCTCGATCCAGCGCAAGATTGCCCGGCTGCGGGCGCGCAGCTACCTGAATGCGATCTATTCCGACCTGTACCGGCGTGACCATCTGCCCATCGATGTGGTGATCAGCCCCGAACGCGAGGTCGCCGCCGCCGCCATTCAGCGGCTTCTGGCACCGGCCGCGTTTGACACGGAAACCTTCATGGGCGGCAAGGCGCAGCTCCTCGGCATTCAGATCGACGAGGATTGCCCTGTGGTCAACACGCCGCTGCGGCAGCTGACGGATCTGTTTTCCACCCTGCGGGCTATCGTTGTGGGTGTGCGGCGCGATGGCAGCCTGTTTGCACCGGAACCGGGCGATCAGCTGTTCGTCGGCGACAGCGCCTATGTGTTTTGCCACACGGACGACGTGAGCAGAACCATCGAAGTCTTTGGCAAGAAAGAAAAACGCCAGGATCGGGTGGTGATCGTGGGCGGCGGTAATGTGGGCCTTGAAGTGGCAAAGGCGCTTGAGAACCGCACCGGACGGATCCGCGCCAAGATCATTGAGAAAAGCCGCAAATGCGCCGAGCGGGCGGCCGAAACACTCGAGAGGACCATCGTTCTGAACGGTGACGGGCTGGACCGGTCTCTGATGATTGAAGGCGGTATTGATCGCGCCGATGCCATGCTTGCTGTCACCGACGATGATAAGACCAACATGCTGGCGGCCGTGCGCGCCAAATCCGAAGGCTGCCCTTTCGTGGTGGCCCTGATCAATGATCCGACCTTGCTGCCGCTGATGGCGCCTCTCGGGATCGACGCCTTTATCAACCCGCGCTCCACCACGGTGAGTTCGATCCTGCAGCACATCCGCTATGGCCGCGTTCGGCAGGTCTATTCCATTGGCGATGCCGAAGCCGAGGTGATCGAGGCTGAGGTTCTGGGAACCTCTCCGATGGCGGGGCAAGCAGTCCGCGATATTCCTTTCCCCGAAGGCGTGCTGATCGGCGCCGTGCGCAAGGGAGGCGAGGTCCTGCGTCCCAGCGGCGAAATGCGCATCGAAGAGGGTGATGTCATCGCGATCTTTGCGATGGCCGCCGATGTGCCAGAGGTCGAGCGCCTGATGCAGGTTTCGATCGACTACTTCTAGCATGGCGCCACGCAATCATACCGCGGGCGGGCTGTTGCGTCTGCCCTTGTTCCTGCTGATCTGGGGTGTGGCTTGCATTGCCATGTGGGTGCCGGCCACCCATGCGGTGATCCTGAACGACCACCCGACGTCGCAAAGTTTCTTTTTCTCCGGCCTCTTGGGGCTTTTTGTGATCGCTGTGATTGCCTTGTCGCTGGGCAATAAGGTGCCCCGCTATGGCATGCCGGGGCAGCTGCTGTCGCTGCTGGCAACCTTTGCAGTATTGCCGCTGTTCCTCGCGCTTCCCGTGCAGGATGCGTTGAAAAACACAAGCTTCCTCAACGCATATTTCGACATGGTCAGCGCCGTCACCACAACGGGCGCCGATATCTTTGCCGATCCGGGGCGGCTGCCGCCCAGCGTGCATCTGTGGCGGGCGATTGTTGGCTGGCTTGGCGGCCTTTTGATGTGGATCGCCGCATCGGCTGTTCTGGCGCCGATGTTCCTGGGCGGCTTCGAAGTCACCGCCAAGGGGGAGCCGGGCGGCGGTGGCGCGACACCTGTTCTGATGCAAAAGGCGGATCCACGGCGCCAATTGATCACGGTCGCACGCACCCTGACGCCGGTCTATTTCGCGCTGACGCTGGTTCTCTGGACGCTTTTGATGATGACTGGCAGCAAATCGCTGGCCGGGCTGACCCATGCGATGTCGGTGATGGCGACCTCGGGGATTTCATCGGTCGGGGGCACCGAGGCGGCAAACAGCGGCATGGCCGGGGAAATGGTCATGTTCCTGTTCATGTTCTTTGCCCTGTCGCGGCTGACATTTTCCTCCGATACGGTCAGCACCGGCGATGGGCGGCTGGATCGTGACCCGGAGTTCCGTTCCGGCCTGCTGATTGTGCTGGGGGTTCCGACGCTTTTGTTCCTGCGCCACTGGCTGGCAACGTTTGAGGTCAACAGCGCCGAGGATGGCATGCAGGCGCTGCGCGCCTTCTGGGGGGCGCTGTTCACGGTGATGTCCTTCCTGTCCACGACCGGATTTGAAAGCGCCGACTGGGAGGCCGCCGGGCAATGGTCGGGGTTGGAAACCCCGGGTATGATTCTTCTGGGCCTGTCGCTGATTGGCGGCGGGGTGGCCACCACAGCGGGCGGTGTCAAATTGCTGCGGGTTTATGCGCTTTATCTCAACGGGCTTGGCGAAATGGAACGGCTGGTGCATCCGTCGTCGGTCAGCGGCGAGGGGGCTGGCAACCGGCGGCTGCAAAAGAACGGCGCCTTTGTGGCCTGGATCTTTTTCATGCTCTTTGCCTTGTCTCTGGCGCTGATCAGCACGGTGCTTGCCGCCCTTGGTACGGATTTCGAAACTTCGCTGATCCTGGCGGTATCGGCCCTGTCGACTACTGGCCCGTTGACCGAAGTCGCGGCGAGCGAGCCGATCATGCTGTGGCAGCTTGTGCCCTCGGCCAAACTGGTGCTGTGCTTTGCGATGGTGCTCGGGCGGCTCGAAACTCTGGCGATCATCGCGCTTTTGTCGCCTAATCTCTGGCGCAGTTAAGAAAACCTCGTTACGCTGCTCTGGCATTTGATGTTTTTCGGGTGGAAACCCAATCGGTCTCCGTCCATAGTTGGTTGTAACGAGGCGCGTTGGTCCGCAGCGCGTAGCAAGAAAAAAGGCGAGATAATAATAATGGCTTCGGACAGACAGAATCTTCAGGATGCCTTCCTGAATCACGTTCGCAAAACCAAGGTTCCCGTTACAATTTTTCTGATCAACGGGGTCAAATTGCAGGGGGTTATTACCTGGTTTGATAATTTCTGTGTCCTGCTGCGCCGCGACGGACAGTCGCAGTTGGTCTACAAACACGCAATTTCCACGATCATGCCCGCACAGCCGATCAGCCTTTATGAAGGTGAAGACGCCTCTTGATGGAGCATGACCGGAAGCGCACCCGCGCCTGGGTGCTGCATCCCGAGATCAAGTCGGATCAACACCGGCGCGATCCCGAACCCGCCCTTGCAGAGGCTGTGGCGCTGGCTCAGGCGCTGCCTGATCTCGACGTTGTCGGATCGGATGTGGTGCGTTTGCCCAAGGCTCATGCGGGGATGTTGTTCGGCTCGGGTAAGATCGAAGAACTGGCGCAGAAGCTGAAATCCGAAGAGGTGGAACTGGTCCTCATTGACGGACCGGTGTCCCCCGTACAGCAGCGAAATCTGGAAAAGGCCTGGAAGGTCAAGATCCTCGACCGGACCGGGCTGATCCTCGAGATCTTCTCGGATCGGGCGCGCACCCGAGAAGGTGTGCTGCAGGTGGAGATGGCCGCGCTCAGCTATCAGCGGACCCGGCTGGTGCGGGCCTGGACCCACCTGGAACGGCAGCGGGGCGGATTGGGTTTCGTTGGTGGTCCCGGTGAAACCCAGATCGAGGCGGACCGTCGTGCAATTGACGATCAGCTGGTGCGCCTACGCCGCCAGCTCGACAAGGTGGTGAAAACCCGCACGCTGCATCGCGCCGCGCGGGCCAAGGTGCCTTATCCGATTGTCGCGCTGGTCGGCTATACCAACGCCGGTAAATCGACCCTGTTCAATCGCCTGACCGGGGCTGAGGTGATGGCGGAGGATATGCTGTTCGCCACTCTGGATCCGACCATGCGCCGGGTGCTGTTGCCTGATGGTCCGGAGGTGATCCTGTCGGACACGGTGGGCTTTATCTCGGATCTGCCGACCGAGTTGGTCGCGGCCTTCCGTGCGACGCTGGAAGAGGTGCTGGCCGCCGATGTGATCTTGCACGTGCGCGACATCAGCCACGATGAAACCGAGCATCAGGCCCGCGATGTGGCCGCGATCCTGACGTCGCTTGGGGTGGATGAAAACCGCACCCAGATCGAGGTCTGGAACAAGCTCGACAATCTCAGCGAGGAAGAAGCCGACGCCCGCCGTCAGCGCGCCGCCCGCGAGGAAGGGATCCACGCGATTTCAGCCCTGACCGGCGAAGGCATCGACGGGCTCTTGGCGGATATCGCGGAAAAATTGCAAGGCACAAAGCATCAAGAGGTGCTCAGCCTTGATTTTTCGCAAGGCAAACAACGGGCCTGGCTGTTTGCGCAGGATGTTGTCGTCTCCGAAGAGCAGACCGAGAGCGGTTTTGATATCACCGTGCTTTGGACTGCGAAACAACGGGCGCAGTACGACGGGCTATGATCCGTCGTGCTGTACGTCCTTGAAACTCCGAAGTAGCTGCTAGTGAGAATCCGGCGGCGTTGCACCGCTGCGCGGTCGTGATTGCAGTGTGAGCGTGGCTGCAGCGACGATCGGTCCGATCAGCTCAAACCCCACCGTGGTTCCAATTGCCAGCGCCATGATCGACGGGGCGAATTCGGGGAACCGCTCGGCTGCGACCAGCGCCATGCCGATTGCCACCCCGGCTTGCGGCAGCATTGCGGCGCCGTAATAGGGCCGTTCGGTCGCCGGGGCGTGGGCTAGCATACCGCCGATCCAACCCCCAAAGATGCGCCCCAACACCCGGAGAACCGAATAGCCAAGGCCCGCCATACCCAGCGTCGCCAGCGCCTCGGGGTCCAGCGTTGCACCGGCGAGTACGAAAAAGATGATCATGAAGGGCCATTCGAAATTGTGGATCTCGTGAAAGGCCCGAGTGTGGTGGCGGGCAAGATTTACGATCACTGCGCCGGTCGTCATGCCTGCAATCAGATAGGACAGCTCCAGCATCAGCGACAGTCCGGCGGTCAGGAAGATCAGGCCAAGCGCCTCGATCCGCAGCGGCTCCCCATCTGACAGCCGTCCGGTCAGCAGCGCACCAGGAATGCCGATGGCGATCCCCAGTCCTATCGATCCGACAACCTCCTGCGTGGCGATGATCAGCGTATCAACACCGTCACCAATACCGCTGATGAGATCAATCATCAGCAATGCGAGGCTGAAGGCGAACAGCCCCCAAGCATCATCAATGGCGACCAAGCCTTTGAGAGTTTGGGTAAATCCGGTATCCAGCCCGGATTGATCGATCACGTCATAGGTGGCTGCGGGATCGGTCGCCGTGGCCAGCGCGCCCAGCAGGATGGCCAGCGTCAGTGGCAGGCCCATGGCCCAAAGCCCGGTTGTGACGGCGACCTGACTGACGATAACGATGGACAGTGACACGACGACAACCACGCGGCCATGCTGGCGCAGGTTGGACATGGACAAGGCGCTACCCAAGAGAACCGCAACCGCGCTGAGCGCCACCACAGCAATCACCGGGTACAGTTCCGTGATGCTGTCCGGCAGCAAACCAAACCCGGAATGACCGATCAGCAAGCCGCAGCCCAGAAGCAGGGTTACACGGGGCAGGCGCAACCGTCGTCCGATCCGGTCGGCCGCCAACCCGGCAAAGAACAGAAGGCCAAAGATGATCAGAGTGACGGCTTGATCTTCCATCCGGGGGCTCTCTGTCTAGTTCCGGGGCAGGATACGGGTCACCCCGACTGCCGCCGCGCGGGCAAGATCCTCGTCCAGAGACATCGGAATATATTCACCCCGGCGCCACAACTGGGCCATGTCGTCATAGTGGCGCGAGAGGAAGTGTCCAGACTGGCCGGTCGAGGTAATAAAGACCGAACTGTCCGGATCGGCGAAATCATAGACGCCGCGGAACCCGGCGGCGTGGACATTCTGAAACGGCATCGGGCCTTCGCCAGAGGTGCGCCCGCGCTGCAGGGTGTTGTCGCCGCCACTGGTGGACTGGCGGATGTTCACAAAGAACCGCAGCACCGGCACCTCGCCCAGAACCTCGTGATCGTGGGTGGCTTGGTGGGCATCGCCCCAACGCAGCGATTCCAGCGCGGTGCCATAGCGTTCCTCGATCCAGATCAGCGCATCGTCCAGCGCCAGCCGCGCCATGTCTGTGCAGGTTTCCTGCGGCGCGCTTTGCCGGACATCGCACCAGGCGGCAGCACCATCGATGTCGCGGTAGACCCGTTCGATGAACAGCGGGTCCACGTGTTTGTACTCTTCCGTCAGCGGTCCCAGATCATCGGTGATCAGCCGCGCTTGCAGCGCCCGGAGCCAGGCCGCATAGATCAACGGCTCCGGCAGGTGCTCATTCATTTCGCCGTTCCATTCAGACAGCAGGGTCAGCGCGGTGTGACGCTGGCGTTCGCGGCTGCCTTCGGGGGCGGCCTCGCCCGTGAACCACAGGTCTGCCCCTATCAGCGGCAGCAGGGCCCGGGCAGAGTAGGATACCGTATCAAGCTGCGCCTCAATGAAGCTGTCGCGCGTATGCACTTCGCGGTTCTGCATCAAGCGGCGCCAGCGGTTGATCCGCTGGGTGTCGCCCCAGTCGAAGGAGACATGGTTGGGAAAGGGGCGGTCCAGCAGCTTGTTATTGGTATTGCCCAGGATCCCGCCACGGGGACTGATGAATTCCGGGTTGGCAGCATAGGGCGCGCGGCCTTTCCAAATGTTTTCCCGGCGCCAGCCCTGGCTTGGCAGGCGGCCCTTGCTTTGATGGCGTGCATCGCGCTGGGGAATGGCGCCGATGGTCTTGAGGGCAATCGTTTCCTTATCCGCCAGCGTCAGGTTCTGCGAAGGTGCAATATAATCTTCGGCGACACGGATCGCTTCCCGGGCCGAGGCGCTGCGCATCAAAGCGATAGCGGCGCTGACCGAGGTATCTTCGCCCGACAAAGCCGTCCAGCCAAGGCTGACCACGTGACCCGGCGGGGTGATGGTGGCCAGAGAGAACATGGATCCGGGCAGAACCGGCCCGTTCTCGGTCCAGCGCAGGGTCAGGGTGACTGGCGGCGCGTCCTTGATGTTGATGATGGACCGGCGGGTAACGAAAGGCGTGTAACCCGTTGGACTTAAATATTCTTCGGGATTTTCGGCATTGATCTTTTCGATGAAGAGATCCTGATCATCCATGTAGGAAGAGGTGATCCCCCAGCCCAAGTCGTTTGAGCGTCCGGTGAGCACGGCAGGCAGCCCTGGTATGGTTCCGCCAATCACGCCGCCGGTCGCCAACTCCATCCGCGCCAGATACCAGATCCCGGGCGCGCTGAGGCCCAGATGTGGATCATTGGCCAGTAGAGTGCCGCCCGTCGCGGACCGACTGGGATCGGCGGCCCAGGCATTGGACGCCCCGCCAAGGCCGCGCGGCGCGAGCGGAAACAGGCGACTTTCCGGTTCGGGCGAAGAGGCGGCGATGCGCGGTGCATCTGGGAACAGGCTCGCATATTCCGGCAGCGCGGCCGTGCCGGATCCCGGCGCATCGGGCAGGATATCAAACAGGCGTTCCGGAACGGCGAGCGCCAGAGAGGTGCGTGCCCGCAGGATTTCCTCGCGCATATGGCCGGACAGTTTCAGCGCCATCAGTTTCATGATCGCGATACTGTCGGCAGGCTGCCATGGGGCCAGCGGCATATTAAACAGGAACATCTCCGGCGCGCCGCGCCCTAGCGCCTCTTCGTTGATCTCCTGCAGGCGGGCATTCACACCAGCGGAATAGGCGGTCAACGCGGCCATGGCTTCGGGTGTCTGAACCGCGACCGATTGTTGTGCCAGCCGGTAAAGATCAAGCCGCCGCACGAAAGTATCGACCTCAATGGTGCGGGTACCAAAGATCTCGGACAGACGTCCCTGCGCGGTGCGCCGCATTACAGCCATCTGCCACAAGCGGTCCTGCGCATGGGCATAGCCGAGGCCAAAAAACACGTCCTCGTCACTGGCGCCGATGCTGCTGAAGATATGCGGCACATTGGCGTTGTCACGGACAATCTCGACCGGGGCCGTAGGGCCGGGCAGGGCAATCGTCTTGTCATAATCGGGCAGAGACTGAGAGGCGAAATAGTAGGCCAGGACAACCGCAGCGAGCGACAGCAGAATCAAGGTGGCGGTCAGTCGCATCAGCCAGCGGAACAGGAGTGCCATAAAAAGGTTTTTCCCTTTGTTTTCTGTGTTCAGCGGCCTGGCACGATTGCACCCCGCGCCGCCAGTGCTAGGGTAGCGTCAACATATGCCAAGAAAGCACAGGGGAAAAGCACATGGCAAAAGCTGCATTTCTGGGGTTGGGAGTTATGGGCTATCCGATGGCCGGGCACTTGCAATCGGCGGGTCACGAGGTGACGGTCTACAACCGCACCGCCGCCAAGGCCGAGGCCTGGGTCAAGGAGCACGGTGGTGCCAGCGCGCCAACTCCGCGCGAGGCGGCTGCGGGCGCGGAATTCGTGATGTCCTGTGTGGGCAACGATGATGACCTGCGCTCGGTCTGTCTGGGGCCGGATGGCGCCTTTGCCGGGATGGCCAAGGGCGGCGTTTTTGTCGATCACACCACGGTCTCTGCCAGCGTCACGCGGGAGCTGTTCGAGGCGGCTGCCGAGCTGGGCATTTCCTTCGTCGATGCGCCGATTTCTGGCGGTCAGGCGGGCGCCGAGAATGGGGTTCTATCGGTGATGTGCGGCGGTGAAGCGGAGGCCTATGCCCGCGCGGAGCCAATCATTGACGCTTATGCCCGCATCTGCCGCCGGATTGGCGACAGCGGCGCCGGCCAGATGACCAAGATGTGCAACCAGATCGCAATCGCCGGGTTGGTGCAGGGCCTGGCGGAATCGCTGCATTTTGCAGAAAAGGCGGGGCTGGATGGCCGCGCCGTGGTCGAGGTGATCAGCCAGGGGGCGGCAGGCAGCTGGCAGATGGCAAACCGTTATGAGACCATGCTGGACGATCATTTCGAACATGGCTTTGCGGTGGACTGGATGCGCAAGGATCTGGGGATCTGTCTGGATGCCGCAGACGAAACCGGAGCCAGCCTGCCGGTGACCGCGCTGGTCGATCAGTTCTACAAGGACGTGCAGAAGATGGGCGGCGGGCGCTGGGATACCTCGTCGCTGTTCAAACGCCTGAAGTCAGCAGGTTAAGCGGAGCCCGTAACTGCTTGAAATAAAAGGCGCGCCCGGAATGTGGCGCGCCTTTTTTATCTGCGGCTTCAGCGGAGAAATCAGCTGGGCCGTGTCCGATCAGGGAATGATGCGGGTGTATTTGGTGCCTTCCAGTGTGGCGCCAACACGCAGGCCGGCCTGCGCGAAAACGGCCGCCAGGATCGGAGAGGTCAGGGTATTGGTATCGGCCGCGACAGAGTTGCCATCGTCTTTGATCACATATTCAAGATCAGCGCCGGCTGCCCAACCCGAAGAGCGTCGGAACCCGGCCAGGGCATCGTCCGTCATGAAGAACAGCACATGGGCGTATTGCTGGGCGCCGATCTGCAACCCGGCGTTGCCCTTGACCGTGGAATAGTAATCGACCGTCACGCCATTGATGCGCAGCGCGCCGCGCCCATAGGCGCCGCCAATCAGGAAACCAGCCTCGGTAACCAGCGGCATCACCAGCATGCCGGTCGATTTCTCGGCCAGCGTGATGGTGTTGGGGTATCGGCTGTACATCTGGTTGAGGGTGGCATCGACACGGGCGTCGATGGTGGCGGCATTGTTGTTGCCAACGCCATTGCCACAGGCCGCAACCGCTCCGGTCCCGGCAAGAATGCCAAGAGTGAAGCCGCGGCGCGTCAAGCGGGGGGAAATATGTCTGCTCATGTGAAGTGTTGCCTGTCACGTTATGGATAAAGGCCGGTTGTTCGGCTCTGAGCAGGATCATAGGCGGAAAAAAGCCCGCTGTCATCTACGACAACAGCGCCGCAGCCCGCCTGAGCGACTTCCCGCAGGGCGTTCGTGTGGGGTTGGCAGTGTCGTCGCCGGAAGTGATCCCGGACAGCGGCGGATCAGCCGTTCAGGATCCGTGCGGTTTCAGGCGCGAAATAAGTCAGAATGCCATCACAGCCGGCGCGTTTGAACGCGAGAAGGCTTTCCAGCATGACCTGCTCGCCATTTATCCAGCCATTCTGGGCGGCAGCCTGGATCATCGCGTATTCGCCAGAAACCTGATAGGCGAAGGTGGGCGTGCCAAAGGTGGTTTTGACCCGGTGGCAGATGTCCAGGTAGGCAATGCCGGGTTTGACCATGACCATATCTGCGCCTTCCTGCAGGTCGCGTTCGACCAGCCGCAGCGCCTCGTCCGAGTTGCCGGGGTCCATCTGATAGGTCTTCTTGTCGCCTTTGAGTGCGCCAGAGGCACCGACCGCGTCGCGGAACGGGCCGTAAAAGCCAGAGGCGTATTTGGCCGAATAGGACAGGATCGATACGTTGCGGTGGCCGCCCTGTTCCAGGCCGCTGCGCATGGCGGCGATCCGGCCGTCCATCATGTCCGACGGTCCGATGATGTCCGCACCGGCCTCGGCCTGCGCAAGGGTCATCTTCACCAGCGCCTCGACAGTTTCATCGTTGAGGATCTCACCGTCGACGACAAAACCATCGTGGCCGTTGATGTTATAGGGGTCCAGCGCCACGTCGGTCATCACTGCGATCTCCGGCGCGACCGCCTTGATCGCGCGGATAGCACGGTTGCACAGGTTATCGGGGTTCCAGGCCTCAGCGCAGTCTTCGGTCTTGAGCGCCGGATCGGTATAGGGAAAGAGGCAGATGGCCGGAATGCCAAGGGCCTGTGCCTCGACCGCCGCCTTGGCGATCTTGTCGACCGACCGGCGCACCACCCCGGGCATGGAGACGACAGGCTCCACGATCCCTTCACCATCGCGCACGAAAACCGGCCAGATCAGATCATCCGTGGTCAGCGTGTTCTCGCGGACCAACCCGCGGATCGCAGGGCTGACACGGGTACGGCGCAGGCGGGCGGCGGGAAAGGGGGCGACGGTCGGCTTCATCGTGGTCTCTCATCTCTCTGTGGCACGCCTGTGGGTCGCATGGAACCGCGCCGTCATGCAAGTGGCACAATCGCCGCGCTTGTGCGCCCCTTGTCTGCGGGGCTTGTGCCGGGGGCTTTGGCGGTGGATATAAGGCGGCGAATGCGAACAGACGGAAGAGGGCACGGGATTGGATCTGTTTCAGACACTGACCGAAATGATCGACCTGCGGTCCTTTTCCAACCTTTGGTACTGGATTGCCCTGGCGGTGATGTGGTCCACGGCCAGTCACTGGATCCTGGGTGTGCCCTTTGACATGGTGCACCGGGCCCGCAAGAACGGCGGCCAGAGCGCCGAGGATCTGGAGGATCTGGTGCGGATCAACGTAAACCGCATGCTCTATGTGGTTCAAATGGCGGGATTTTGGATCCTTGCGATCGCTTGCTTCGTGCTGTCGTCCTTGGCGACCTTGGGCTTTGGCCTTGACGTGGAACTCGCACAGGCGGTGTTCCTGCTGCTGTTCCCGATGGCTACGGTGGGTTTGGTCAATCTGGCGACGGCGCGGTCGATCCGGATGAATGAGCCGCAGGGCGATGCTCTCTACCGCAGACTTGCCACCTGCCGCTTTGCGATCCAGATCATCGGCATGATCTCCATTTTCGTCACCGCGATGTGGGGCATGTACCAGAATCTGCGGCTGGGCGTCTTTGGCTGAGCATCACCAGGGACCCGGGGCTGAAGAAACACAATGAAGAGGGAGACGCGCAGCATGGCGCAGCCTGCGATAACCATGGGCGGCGCGCCGGAAGGGTTCGATGCCCGGCTGGTGCTGAAAGAGGTCGAGACGTCCGGCGGTCCGGTTCTTCATGTGGCCCGCGATGACAAGCGGATGGAGGCGATGCGCGCCGCGCTGGCCTTCTTTGCGCCGGACATGCCGGTCTTTGTCTTTCCCGGCTGGGATTGTCTGCCCTATGACCGCGTCTCGCCCAACGCCGATATCTCCGCCGCACGGATGGCGACGCTGGCGGCGCTGGTCCACCAGATGCCATCGCAGTTCATCCTGCTGACCACGCTCAACGCCGCCAGTCAGCGGGTGCCTGCGCGCGAGGTCCTGCGCGAGGCGGCCTTTAGCGCCCGGGTCGACCACCGGATCGACGAAACGGCGCTGCGTCAGTTCCTGGTCCGCATGGGGTTCACGCAAAGCCCAACGGTCATGGAGCCGGGCGACTACGCAATCCGGGGCGGGATCATCGATATCTTCCCGCCGGGCGACACCGGGCCGGTGCGGCTCGATCTGTTTGGTGACGTGCTGGATGGCGCGCGCCGGTTTGATCCGGTGACCCAGCGGACCACCGAAAAACTGGACCTGATTGAGCTGGCGCCGGTGTCCGAGGTGATCCTGGACGAGGCTGCCGTCACCCGGTTCCGGCAGAACTACCGGATTGAATTCGGTGCGGCGGGCACTGACGATCCGCTGTACGAGGCGATCAGCGCGGGCCGAAAGCATCAAGGGATCGAACACTGGCTACCGTTCTTCCACGAGAAGCTGGAAACCCTGTTTGACTACCTGCCGCAGGCCTCGGTCACGCTGGACGATCAGGTTACCGCATCCCGGCTGGCGCGCTGGGACAGTATCGTGGACCAGTATGAGACCCGCAAACTGGCGTTGGCCCAAAAGGGACGGCTGGACACGGTTTACAAACCCACGCCGCCGGGGCTGCTCTATCTCGACGACAGCGCCTGGGAGGACGCAACCAGCGCCCATCGCACCATCCAACTGCACCCGCTGGCGCAGGCCTCTGGCCCCGGTGTGGTGGATGCAGGCGGGCGGATCGGGCGGGATTTCGCGCCCGAACGTCAGTTGGAAAACGTCAGTCTTTTTGGCGCCTTGGCCGCCCATATTCAAGAGCGGATGCAAAAAGGCCCGGTCGTGGTTGCCTCATACTCCGAAGGTGCGCGGGAACGTCTGACCGGGTTGATCGAAGACGAAGGTTTGGCCGAGGCGATCCCGGTCATGGACGGCATCCGGATCGGAAAATCCGGGCTGCATCTGGCGGTCTGGGCGCTGGAACACGGGTTCGAAGCGCCGGACATGACGGTGATCTCCGAGCAGGACGTGCTGGGCGACAGGCTGATCCGCTCGCCCAAGAAACGCCGCAAGGCCGAGAATTTCCTGACCGAGGCGCAATCGCTGTCGCCGGGGGATCTGGTGGTGCATGTCGACCACGGCATCGGTCGCTATCAGGGGATGGAGGTTATCACCGCCGCCGGGGCGGCCCATGAATGCCTGCTGCTGGAATATGCCGAAGAGGCCAAGCTGTACCTGCCGGTCGAGAATATCGAACTGCTCAGCAAATACGGCCACGATGAAGGGCTTCTGGACCGGCTGGGCGGCGGTGCTTGGCAGGCGAAGAAGGCCAAGCTGAAAGAGCGCATCCGGGAGATGGCCGACCGGCTGATCCGGATCGCGGCCGAACGGGCGCTGCGCAAGGCGCCGATCATGGATCCGCCGCCGCACGCCTGGGAGGAATTCTCGGCGCGTTTCCCTTATCAGGAAACCGACGATCAACTGCGGGCCATCGAGGACGTGATGGCCGATATGACCTCGGGCCAGCCGATGGACCGGTTGATTTGCGGCGATGTCGGCTTTGGCAAGACCGAGGTCGCGATGCGCGCGGCCTTTGTCGCGGCGATGTCCGGCGTGCAGGTGGCGGTGATCGCGCCGACAACCCTGCTGGCGCGTCAACACGCGGCCTCGTTCGCAGAACGGTTCCGGGGTTTCCCGTTGGAAGTCAGGCAGTTGTCGCGCTTTGTTACGGCTAAGGACGCTGCCAAAACGCGCGAAGGTATGGCCAAGGGAACGGTCGATATCGTGATCGGCACCCATGCGCTTTTGGCCAAGGGGATCAAGTTTCAAAACCTTGGCCTGCTGATCATCGACGAAGAGCAGCATTTCGGCGTCGGCCACAAGGAACGTCTGAAGCAGCTCCGCAGTGACATTCACGTGCTGACCCTGACCGCAACGCCGATCCCGCGGACCCTGCAGTTGAGCCTGACTGGGGTGCGGGATCTGTCGATTATCGGCACCCCGCCGGTGGACCGGCTTGCGATCCGCACCTATGTCAGCGAATTCGATGCCGTCACCATCCGCGAGGGGTTGCTGCGGGAACATTATCGCGGCGGGCAAAGCTTTTACGTGGTCCCGCGGATTTCAGACCTCGCCGAGGTCGAGGAATTCCTCAAGGAGCAACTGCCCGAGCTGACCTATGTGGTTGCGCATGGTCAGATGGCGGCCGGTGAGCTTGATGACCGGATGAATGCCTTCTACGACGGCAAATTCGACATCCTTCTGGCGACAACCATCGTGGAATCGGGCCTCGACATTCCGACGGCAAACACCATGGTGGTGCACCGGGCCGATATGTTCGGTCTGGCGCAGCTCTATCAGATCCGCGGCCGGGTCGGGCGGTCGAAGACCCGCGCCTACGCTTACCTTACCACGAAGCCGCGCGTGCGCCTGACCGCGACGGCTGAAAAACGGCTCAAGGTGCTCGGTTCGCTCGACACTCTGGGCGCCGGATTTACCCTTGCCAGTCAGGATCTTGATATCCGCGGCGCTGGGAACCTGCTGGGCGAGGAACAATCGGGCCAGATGCGCGATGTGGGCTATGAGCTGTACCAATCCATGCTGGAAGAGGCGATTGCCAAGATCAAGGCCGGGGAGTTGGAGGGCCTTTCCGAGGGCGACGATCAGTGGGCGCCGCAGATCAATCTGGGCGTGCCGGTGCTGATCCCCGAGGACTACGTGCCCGACCTCGATGTGCGCCTTGGCCTGTATCGTCGTCTCTCAGGCCTCACGACCAAGGTAGAGCTTGAAGGGTTCGCCGCAGAACTGATCGACCGGTTTGGTAAACTGCCGAAAGAGGTCAATACGCTGATGCTGGTGGTGCGGATCAAGGCGATGTGCAAACGCGCGGGCATCGCCAAGCTGGACGCCGGTCCCAAGGGCGCAACCCTGCAGTTCCACAATGACAAATTCGCCTCCCCTCAGGGGCTGGTCGAATTCATCGAGGATCAGAAAGGCCTGGCCAAGGTCAAGGACAACAAGATCGTCGTGCGTCGCGACTGGAAGAAGGACAGCGACAAGATCAAGGGCGCCTTTGCCATCGCCCGCGACCTTGCCGAAAAGGTGGTCGCGGAGAAGAAAAAAGCCAAGGCAAAGCAGGGCTAGGCCTTCAGCGCGCAGGGATGGTGCGGGTCAGCCGCAACAGTCCTGCGGCGCCATCGCCACCTGCGCGCAGCCGCAGGAGGCCATGATCCCGTCCGAACGCGCCTGCGCCAGATCCAGCTTCTGGCGAATGTGGTGGATTTCCACGGTTTCCCCACGCGCCGCGAGGCAGTCGTGCAACCCTTTGAGGCTCCAGACGTTGTCGGGATGGATCGACGCCCGCGACAGGGTGCCATCCAGCCCCAGATCGGCGCGATAGACGGCCTCGGCCTCACCCACATGGCCTTGCTCTAGCAGCAGCGCCCCCAACGCGTGGCGGGTGGGCTGCATCCAGCCCCAGGGTTCGTCGTAAGGCAGGTTATCATCCAGATCGACCGAGCGGCGTAGATGGCCATAGGCGATATCAAAGTTGCCCTTGCGATACTCAATCTCGCCGCGCAGCATTTCCCGCGCGATTTCAAGAAGATCGACAACGCGGTTGTTGTGCATCAGGCGGGTCTCCGGCACCCGGTCCTTGGCCGCAAGGAACAGCGCTTCCTCGGCCTCTGCCTCAGCCACGCGGCCCGTCGCAGCATAGCCAAGGGCACGGGCATAATGGGTAGTAGCTGTCAGAGTGCGGAACAACTCCTGGTCCTCTGGCAGTTCCAGCGCAATCGCCTCTTCCCAACGCCCAAACCGGATCAGGATATGGGGATGCATGGCCATGTAGCTTTCGAAGTAATCTGCCATTGGCGGGCTTTCGATCCGCAGCATTTCAATCGGCGTGGTGTCCCACAGCCCCTGATTTGCGCGCAGGGCTGGCTCGATTTGTCCAAGGAAAAGAGCACCATAGATCACGAAGTGATAATCGTGCTGCCGATAGCCGGTGTAGATATTATAGGGGCCTTCGCGTTCGTAGTATTTTAGGTCTGCTTCGATCGCCTTCTGGTTCCAATAGACCACATCCTGATAATTGCCGCAGAGCACGTCGATATGGGTGGGCATATGCACCAGATGCCCGGCATCGGGCACCAGATCGCGCAGCACATCACCCGCCTTCAGCGCTTTTTCCGGGGTCGGCGACATTTCCATCAGGTGCACATAAAGATGCAGCAGGCCGGGATGGGTCATGGCGCCGGGCAGGCTGTCAAAGGCGTCTTCCAGAACCTGTTGCGCTTCTTTCGTTGCGGCGCCTTCTGCCGGAAGGCCGGTTTTCAGATCCCACATGTTCCAGGGTGTTAGGTTCAATAGGCTTTCGACATAGACGCAGCGCAGGTCGAGATTGTCGGGTACCTTGGCAAAGGCCGCACGCATGCTGTCGGCAAAATCATGGTCCCAGGCGTGCATGTCATCGACGGGCGTGCGCTGCGGATAGCGGGCGGTCAGCGCTGCGATCAGGGCGCGCTCGGCCGGAGTGCAGCCCTCTGCATGGGCCAGGGCGGACTGCGTCGCATCATAGGCTGTCGCCAGCGCCTCAGCCCGGGTGGCGGGGTCGTGCAGCTCCCACGGCATATTGTAGTTGGGGCCGGAGGCATAGGCGAGCCCCCAATGCGCCATGGCGCAGGCGGGATCTTCGGCCAGCGCGCGGCGAAAACAGGTCGCGGCCTCCTGATGGTTATAGCCATAGGTCCAGATCAGGCCGCGATCAAACCACAGCTGCGCCTTGGCGCTGCCGGTGGTCACGGGACAGGAATAGGTCCCGAGATCATAATAGAAATCCATGAAAACACCCCTTCAAGCTTATGAAGAGGTTAGGGTTTTCAGGCTTGCCGGGCAAGCGGCGTGTCCCCGGCGCGACGCGGCAGCAGTGCAGTTGCGCAATCTGCTGGCAGGCGGCGGTGCGGGGTTAAACCGCAGGCAGGCGTGCTTCTACTCGCGCCATATGCAGCATGACGAGAAACCCGAGGAAAGCCATGATCAGAATGCCTGCGGTCAGCGGCAGCAGCGATCCGTCGAACAACAGCCCGACCGGTGCGGCGATGGCTGCGGCAACTACTGTGGAGATTGCCCCCATGACCGAGGCAGCCGTACCCGCGATATGGCCCATCGGCTCCATCCCCATGGCGTTGAGATTGCCAAGGGTAACGCCGGCCATGAAGAACACGCTGGTCTGCCAGGTCACAAACAGGCCAAAGGCAACGGAGTTGTCCAGCGGCATGCTTTCCAAGACCAGCATGGCCGATGCCAGACCGATCTGGGAGGCCAGCGCCCAGGTTACCATGCGGCGCATCCCCAGACGCACCACCAGTACGGCATTCAGGAGGCTGCCCGTCCCGGCCACCAGCGCAACGCCGAAGAACCAGTAAGGGAAGCTTTCGGCGCGGTCAAAGACCACATCATAGGCCGGTTGAACCAGTGTGATCATGGTGAACAGCATGCCAAGGCACAGGCATTGGGCGATGATCGACAGGCGAACGGTGGGGTGGGTCACCATCTCCTTCAGTGCTGCAGCCATCAGCGCCGGGCGCACCGGACGGCGGTCTTGCCGCACCAGCGTTTCGGGCAGGCGCACGCCCATCCAAAGTGCGATGATGAGAGCAAAGGCCGCAAAGGCAGCAAAGATGCCGCGCCAGCTGGAAAAGGCAATGATGACGGAGCCCAGCATCGGTGCAACCGCAGGGACGAGGGTGAAGATCATCATGGCGATGGAGACAACCCGCGCCATCTCACGGCCCGAGTAGAGATCCCGCACCACGGCCATGGCGACAACGCGCGGTCCGGCTGCGCCTAGCCCCATGGTGACCCGCGCCAAAAGCGCCAGTTCCAGGGATTGCGCGGCCCAGGCCGCGGCCGCCGAGATGATGTAGAGAATGACGCCGCCAAAAATGACGGGCTTACGGCCAAAGGCGTCAGAGATCGGGCCGGTAAAGAAGGTGCCGATTCCCATGCCCAGAACAAAAGAGGTGATGATCAGCTGTGCCCGATTTATGTTATCGGGGCTGAGCGTTGCGCCAATTTCCGGCAGGGCCGGCAGCATGGCGTCGATGGAAAAGGCGATGGTGGCAAACATCATCGCGATCAAGGCGATAAATTCACCTTTCGACATCGGGTTTGAAACGGATTTTGACATAGATAACCTCATGCGGTGCTTCAGAAGGAACCGGAAATCGGATCCAATCCGGGCGCCGCTGCAAGGCCGCTACCATGATTTTAAAAAAGGCACCAGTAGATCGCCTGCACAGGACTCTGTGCATCAATGCGATGGTCAGAATTGCGGCAGCGTCGTCACTGGCGCGCAGGTGACGTGGGCGGATCGGGACACTCATCCTCGTTGGCCGCAGTGGTCGGATCTTCGCGGTGGTGGCGACCGAAATGGGCGATCAGCCACTCGCTGTGTTCTTCTCGTTTTTGGATCTGGTAGAGCGCGAATTCCCGGATCGCCAGGGCAAAGACCCCAAGGCCGCTGAAGATCAGGATGATCGTGCCAATCTTCCCGGCCGCCGTCACGGGAACAAAGTTCCCGTAACCCACGGTGGAAATGGTCACGACCGTAAAGAACAGGCTGTCCAGCCAGTTCCACCCCTCGGCGTAATGAAAAAACACTGTACTGAAAACGACGATACCGATGAGGGTGGCAAAGATACTGGACCGCTTAATCTGCATTATTCATCCTTTGGTCCGGCTTCCAACTGGGACATGATGTCGGCGATCACCTGCTTCCACAGTTCGGGCGGCTGGGCACCGGGCACGGCGTGCTGGTTGGCCACCACGAAGGTCGGGACCGAGTTCACGCCCATCTTGCGCGAATGCGCATCGCGGGACTGGATCGCCTCGATGTCGTTCTCGGTCTCCAGCAGTTTCAGCATGACATCGCGTTCCATGCCGATCTCTTCGGCAATGTCCGCAAGGATTTCAGGATCACCGATATCCAACGCTTTGACGAAATAGGCGTCAAACAGGGCGTCGACGGCCTCGGTCTGCTTGCCTTCGGTGCCGGCCCAATGGATCAGCCGATGCGCGTTGAGCGTATTGGGCGTGCGCTTCATGCCTTCGAAATCGATCGACAGTCCGGCCTGTTCAGCATGTTCCACGATGGGGGCATAGGCCCGCACCGCGCCTTCCTTGCCGCCAAACTTCGCCTCAAGATAGGCGCGCCGGTCCATACCTTCGCGGGGCATGTCAGGGTTCAGCTGGAAGGGGTGCCATTCGATCACAAAAGGATGGTCGGGAATCTCGGCCAAGGCTTTGTCCAGATGCGTCTTACCGATATAGCACCAGGGGCAGATCGGGTCCGAAAGAATGTCGAGCTTGACCGAAGGAAGGCTGGTCATGGGTTATCCTTTGAAATAGGCCGGCAGGGCGCGCCTCAGTAATTTTCCGTTTGCGCCAGTCGGCAGGGCCTCAAGATACACATAGGCGCGCGGTTGTTTGTAACGCGCCAGGCGGTCCGTGGCAAAATCCCGAAGGTCGGCTTCGGGGATCTCTTGCGGGCCGGTGTAGAAGGCCACGATAATATGTGTGTCTTCCTTGACTTCAACCGAGGTAACCCCGACCTGCACAATCCCGTGATGAGCCGCGAGCGTGGTTTCCACCTCAATCGGGGAAACGCGGAAACCGCCTGCGTTCATCATGTCATCGGCGCGGCCCAGATAGGTGATCTGACCATCGGAAGCCATGGCGCCCTGATCGCCGGTCAGGAACCAGTCTCCCTGCATGCGCGCCTCGGTTTCATCGGGGGCGTTCAGATAGCCCAGCATCAGACCGGGGTCCGACCGGTGCACGGCGATGGTACCTTCGGCGCCGCGCGGTACTGGCCCGTCTGGACCAAGGATCGCCACCCGGCGTCCTTCCTGGGGCTGGCCAAGCGCATCGCCGCGCGTCGGGTGCGCCGGGCTGGAAGAAATGAAGGTCGAACATTCGGACATGCCGTAGGCCTCAAAAAGGGCCCGGCCGGTTCGATCGCTCCAAAGCTCGGAGAGGTGGCGCGAGAGCTTTTCACCGGCACAAAGGCCATGGCGCAGATCCGGCAGGTCAAGAGTGCAATTTGAGTTGAGGATTTTTCGATAAACGCCGGGTGCAGCAGCAAAAATGCTGGCGTGGTGGTCGCGCAGAAGTGCCGGGATTGCCTCGGGCGGTGTGTCGGGATCAGGGATCAGCGCGGTTGCGCCAATGCTCCACGGATCCATCAATCCGGTGCCCAAGGTGAAGGTCCAGTTGAAGGCGCCGGCGTGCAGCAGGCGGTCGTGTTCTGAAAGGTCGTACCAGTCCCGCACCATCATCTGCCGCGCCCAGATGGCGCGGTGGGCATGGGCGACGGCGCGGGGTGATCCGCTGGTGCCGGAGGTATAGACCACATAGGCCAGACGGTCCGGATCCCCGATGTCATACTCGCAGGGAGGAAGGTCGCGCATCGCGGTCAGTTCAGGCAGGATGATTTCGCGCGGGTGATCGGCGCAGGCGACCGACGGGTCGCGCAGAACTGCGGCCACGTCGAGTTCCGCAATCATCTTGGCGGTTTCCGGTGCGGTCAGCTGCGAGGAGGTCGGGACGGGTACCAGACCGGCCGCAATCGCGCCAAGATAGGCCAGCGGGAAATCGACCGTATTGCCAAGCCGCATCATCACAATGTCGCCAGGGCGCAGACCCGCCGCCAACAGCCCAGTGCCGGTCCCGCGTACCGCGGCCTCCAGCTGGGCATAGGTCCATTTCTGGCTTTGATCGCCGCCAAGGACCTCCAACGCAGGTTTTTGAGGGTGGTCGGGTGCGAAACGCAGTACATGGGCGGCCATGTTGAACGGCGCCGGGCAGGGGGCAAAGGGCCCATTGTCGAAAACTGATATCATGGATCTTCGCTAGCGTGACACGTGCCGCGTTGCAAGCTGCCGTGCTGCGGCCTATAGAAACAGCATGACTGGCCGCGACCCCAAAACCCTGATCACCATTGCCCGCTCTGGCGGCGAAGACACGCAGGCAGAACCGCTGGACCTTGGCGCCCGCGTGCGGGAATTGCGCAAGGCGCGGGACTGGACGCTGGAACACGCGGCCAATCAAGCGGGGCTGGCCCGTTCGACCCTTTCGAAGATCGAAAACGGCCAGATGTCCCCGACCTATGACGCCCTGAAAAAGTTGGCCGTCGGGCTGGAAATTTCAGTACCGCAGCTGTTCACCCCGCCGCAGCGCGATCAGGTGAACGGGCGGATGACGGTGACAAAATCCGGTGAAGGATCGCATCAGGCGACGGCCACCTATGAGCACGAACTGCTCGCCGATGGTTTGACCCGCAAGCAGATGCTGCCGTACCGGGCCCGGGTCCGGGCGCGCTCGATGGATGAGTTTGACGGCTGGGTACGGCACGACGGCGAGGAATTCCTCTATGTGCTGACCGGGGTGATCATGCTTTATACCGAGTTTTACGAGCCGGTTGAAATGCGCCGGGGCGACAGCGCCTATTACGATGGTGCCATGGGGCACAACGTGATCTCGCTCAGCCCGGATGATGCGACCATTCTTTGGGTCACGTCCCTGGTCTGAAGGCCGCAGTGAAGTACTGCTGTCAACGCCTTGAATTTTTATGATTTTATTTCTGTGGGGGATGGCGCCCAGGAGCTTTCGCGCATCACCGTATGACCCGCGCTACGGGCATTTCAGTCCACAGCGGTCACAGCGGCTGTAGTCCGCACCCCAATGCGATGACCAAAGGAACACGGCGTTCAGATCGCATCGCGTTCCAGCTCTTCATGCAGCCTTTCCCAAAACAGGAAGTCGTCGGCCTCTTCCTGCGCCTCGGTGAGCGTCAGGTGATGCGACTGGGCCAGGTAAGCGACGAACCCGTCCTTGTCGCCGATCGGACAGGGAGCATACCGGCGTTGAAGATACGGAAACCGCTGTTTGGCGCGGGGAAAGCGAACCGCCCAGCTGGCCGAAGCAGAGAAACATGACATTTCGAGTACCCCGTGAAAACAACAACAATACGGTATTATGGTAGCAAATATGTCAAAAAAGAAAACAATTGGATCATGAAGATCTTCACGATCACGCGAAACCGCTGTGATCAACGCCTAGTGGTTGCGGCGCCGTGCCCAGTTACTCTGGTTGATACCACCAAACGTCGGGGAAGAAGCCGGTGCGATCACCATATATTGGAAGGCTCTCGGGATGGGCCAGTTGCCGCTTATGGGCAATGCGCCCTTTGTCGTATTGCCAGATCGGGATCACATAGCGCCCCGCCGTCAGCACACGGTCCAGTGCCCGTACCGCAGCGGTGAAGTCATCCGTGCTCTTTGAGGTCAGGAGCTGGTCAATCATCGCTTCGGCGGCGGGGCTGTCGATGCCCATCAGGTTGCGGCTGCCCGGTTGGTTGACCCCGGCGCGCCCCCAATAGAGTTTCTGTTCGTTGCCGGGACTGAGCGACAGATCGCGGCGGAACCGGGTCAGGTCGAAATCGAACTCGGACTGGCGGGCAACATATTGCGCATTATCAACAAGCTCTGGCGTGATAGTGATGCCCAGACGATCCAGTGCGCGGGCGTAGATTTCGACGATGGTTTTCATCTCTGCATCGCCTTGGCGCAAGAGGACCGACAGCGTCAGGATCTGTCCGTTATCATTTTTTAGCACGCCGTCCTGCACGGTCCATCCTGCCTCGGCCAGCAGGGCGACTGCACGGCGCAGATTCCTGCGGTTGCGTTTGGTGCCATCGCTGGTGGGCAGGGCATAGCCTTCCAACGTGCCGGGCAGCAGGCTGTCGGCATAGGGCTGGAGCAGTGCGCGCACCTCATCAGGCGCGGGACCGTCCCGCATGCCAAGGGTGGAGTTGGAAAAATAAGAGGTGATCCGGGGCTGGATACCGCCGGTGACGGTGCCGTTGATATATTCGAAATTGAAGGCAAGGATCAGCGCCTCTCGCACGCGCCAGTCACCCAGCGGTGCGCGGCGTGTGTTCATCGCCAGTCCGGTCATGCCGGATGGGCGCTGATGCGGGATCTCGCTTTTGACCACGTCGCCGTCGGTCACAGCCGGGAAGTCATAGGCGCTTTTCCATTTGTCGGCGTTGAATTCGCGATAGGCGCTCAGCTCTCCGGCCTTGAAGGCCTCGAACAGCACCGTCTGATCGCCAAAGAAATCTATGCGGAGCTCGTCAAAGTTATGCATGCCCCGGCGCAGCGGTAGATCCGCGCCCCAGTAGTCGGGATTGCGGGAAAGCGTTACAAACCGGCCCGGCTCGAAATCGGACACCACATAGGCACCGGTGCCGATGGGCGCCTCGCTCAGGCCAGAGGCCGCGAAATCCTTGCCTTCCCACTGCGCCTTTTTCAGGATCGGACGCATACCGGCGATCAGCGCCAGCTCCCGGTCTTCGGTATTGAAGGTAATCTTCAGGCTGCGTGGGCCGGTCTGTTCAATCCCCGCCACCTTGGACCAGAACCCGCGATAGCGCAGGTGACCTTCGGTGCCGAGCGTTTCATAGGACCAAAGCACATCCTCGACCGTGACAGGGCTGCCATCGGAAAACCGCGCCTCGGGGCGCAGCGTGAATTCGACCCAGGAGCGGTCCTCGGGCACGTTGATCGATTCGGCCAGCAAGCCATAAAGGGTAAAGGGTTCATCCCAGGAGCGGCCCATCAGGCTTTCGTATCCCCAGAAGCGGAGCTGCCAGGGCGGGGTGCCTTTCTGGGCAAATGGGTTCAGCGTATCAAAGCCGCCGGTGTTGCCGACAACCAGCTTGCCGCCCTTTGGCGCCTCGGGGTTGGCATAGGGAAGCGCGGTGAAGCCAGGGTCCAGCGCCGGTTCGCCATACATTGCAATACCATGGGCTGATTCTGCGGCTGCAAAACTGGCGTTGAGACAAAGCCCGATTCCCATCACAAGCGATCTGGCGGCGGAGAAATATTCTGACCTCACTTTGGCAACAATCCCATTCTGCCCTTATTTACTTGAGCCTTCACGGTAGAGGCGCGTCTTTGTCTTTTCAAACTTTTAGCTTGGATGAAAGCA
Organism: Phaeobacter sp. CC-HEC084; assembly: GCF_059429255.1. NCBI lineage: Bacteria > Pseudomonadati > Pseudomonadota > Alphaproteobacteria > Rhodobacterales > Roseobacteraceae > Phaeobacter > Phaeobacter sp. CC-HEC084. The sequence continues at coordinate 1,401,371 of NZ_JCAIJQ010000002.1, read as the reverse complement.
CGAAATTGCGTATAAAGGGGTCACTGCTCGATAGGTTTCTTGCCTGTATGAAACCTGCCTCAATAACTTAACGCCCGCTTCGTGCGGGCGTTTTTTTTGGTGAAATCGTGTGGTTTTCGATGGCAAATAGCTTGGGAGAGTACGGCGGAAGCGCTGTGTATTTCGGCCGTCCTGGATGAACAAGTCAGTAGTCCTACGCGTTTTCTTTGCCCCGGTCACGTGGCAGAATGCCGCGCAACTCAACTCAGCTCAAAGGACACCTGAGATATGACACTGAAGGGCAAAACGGCGGTGATTACCGGATCAAATTCGGGCATCGGCCTTGGCGTTGCGCGCGAGATGGCGCGCGCCGGTGCGGATGTGGTTCTGAACTCGTTCACCGACAGGGACGAAGACCACGCGCTGGCCGAAGAGATCGCCAGGGAGTTCTCGGTCAATGCCCGCTACATTCAAGCGGATATGTCCAAAGGCGAAGACTGCCGGGGCCTGATCGACAAGGCGGGTAACTGCGATATTCTGATCAATAATGCCGGGATCCAGCACGTCGCCCCGATTGATGAGTTCCCGCTGGACAAATGGGATGCGATCATCGCGATCAATCTCAACTCGGCTTTTCACACCACCGCAGCGGCGCTGCCCAAGATGCGCGCAGCGGGCTGGGGCCGGGTGGTCAATATCGCCTCTGCACATGGTCTGACCGCATCGCCCTATAAATCGGCCTATGTGGCGGCTAAGCACGGCGTGGTCGGTATGACCAAGACCGTGGCGCTGGAAACCGCTGAAGAGCCGATCACCGCAAATGCGATCTGCCCGGGGTACGTGCTGACACCGCTGGTCGAGGCGCAGATTCCGGACACCATGGAGAAATACAACATGGGCCGCGAAGAGGTGATCAAGAAGGTCATGCTGGAGCGTCAGCCCTCGCGCGAATTCGCCACGGTTGAGCAACTTGGCGGTACGGCTGTCTTCCTGTGCTCGGATGCGGCTGCGCAGATCACCGGCACCACGATCAGCGTCGATGGTGGCTGGACCGCTCTGTAAGCGGTATGGGAAAAGGAATGGAGTGGCAGCGAGATAGCTGCCGCTCTTAATGCCGACATTGCAGGCTAAAGCACGAAAAAGCCTAAGTCGTCAGCCTTTGGCCCCGTCGGCGGGCGGCTGCGTCGGATCCTTGGGGTTCGGGTAGACCAGTCCGGCGGAAATCACCAGTTTCGCTGCATCCTCGACCGACATGTCGAGAACGGTCACATCCTCTTCTGGCACAAACAACAGGAACCCGGAGGTCGGGTTGGGTGTTGTCGGGATGAAGACGCTCATCAACCCGCCGGATGTTTCGGCCCGCTGTGCAATTTCGCCCTTCGCCTTGGTCGAGACAAAAGCGATCGCCCAAACGCCCTTGCGCGGATACTGGATCAGACAGGCGGTATCAAAGCTGCTTTCTGACTGAGCGAATACGGTTTCCGAGATCTGCTTGATTCCGGAATAAACCGAGCGGATCACCGGCATCCGGTCCACTAGATTCTCCGCGAACCCGATCAGCGAACGGCCGATGATGCCTTTTGCAATCCAGCCGACGATGATGGTGAACAACAGGAAGATGATCAGCCCGACGCCGCGCAGGTTGATGCCGATATATTGCTCGGGCCGCATGGTATGCGGCACCAGGGGCAGAACCACTCCGTCAATCCAGCCCATCACGGTCCAGAGCAGCCAGAGTGTCAGCCCCACCGGCGCGATCACGACGATCCCGGTCAGAAAGGAAGAGCGCAGTCGCGCGAACAGGCCGGGACGGCGGTGGGGTTCTTGATCAAATGGAGTGGTCATGGGCGCATTCACGATGACAGATGCGGGGAACCTAGGCACTGTTCAGCAGAACGGCAATGGCCGCGCTGCCGAATTACCATATCAGCCCGCGATTGCGTTCAATTCCTGAGCAATAGCCGCGGCAAGACGGGCGTTGTTGCGCACAAGCGCGATATTGGCCACCAGCGAGCGTCCTTCGGTCAGATCAAAGATGCGCTGCAGCAGAAAGGGCGTCACCCCCTTGCCGGAAATACCCTGTGCATCGGCCTCGGATTGGGCCTGTGCGATGATCGGGGTCAGTTCTTCGGAGGGGATCTGAGCCTTGGCCGGGATCGGGTTCGCCACCAGCTGCCCACCATTCAGCCCCATGGCCTGACGCATGGCATGGGCGCTGGCGATCTCCTTGGCCGTGTCCATCCGCAGCGGCGCCATCAGTTCGGATTGTCCCGACCAGAAGGCGGGGAAGCTGTCCTGACCATAGGAGATCACCGAAACCCCTTGAGTTTCCAGAACTTCCAGCGTTTTGGGGATGTCCAGAATTGCCTTGGCGCCAGCCGCAACGACAGTCACCGGGGTTTGCGCCAGTTCCATCAGGTCGGCGGAGATGTCAAAACTGGTTTCGGCGCCCTTGTGCACACCACCGATGCCGCCGGTGGCAAAGACGGAAATCCCCGCCAGCCGGGCAGCGATCATGGTGGCGGCCACGGTGGTCGCGCCGGTGCCGCCACTGGCGATGCAGGCAGCGATATCCGCGCGCGACACCTTGGCGACGTCTTTCGCCTGACCCAGCGCCTGCAACTCATCCGCTTCTAGGCCTACGTACAGCTTGCCGTTCATCACCGCCATGGTGGCCGGAACCGCGCCCGCATCGCGAATGTCCTGTTCGACCTGTGCGGCGGTTTCCACGTTTTGCGGATAAGGCATGCCGTGGGTGATGATGGTGCTTTCAAGCGCGACAATGGCGCGACCGGCAGCGCGGGCCTCGGCCACTTCTTGGGAATACTTGATGGGGATCACAGCGGAGGCTCTCCTGAAACATATGTGGCTGCGGCGTTCAAAGCAGATGCCAGCGCCGAAGCGGGCGGCTCGCCGCGGGTCTCGGCGGCGATATGCGCCGCCATGAAAGTGTCGCCAGCGCCGGTGACGCGGGCCACGGTGACCTGCGGCGGCTCCAGCGTAAAGGTATTGTGTGCGTCTGCCTTGGTGGCCGAGCGGCTACCGTCGGTGACAAGAACCCGCGCGGCGCCGCGCTCCAGCAGGGCGGTTGCGGCGGTTTCGCTATCGCCGAACGTGGCTTGGCAAAGCAAACCGGCCTCTTCGAGGTTGACGTAAAGCGTGCCCCGGCTGCGCATCAGGAATGGCCGTAGCCGCTCTGCCTTGCCTGGGGAGGCAGGCGCCACCCGCAGGTCGGCATTGGCAAAGGCGGGGCTGGCGGCGATGTCGTCCAGCAGGGACAGGGTCAGGTTGCCATCCAGCGCAACCGGCCCGGCATAGGGCGCGGTTTCCGAGCCAAGGGTGCCATCCAGCAGCGGGCGCAGGATTTTCGCTCCTGCGGCCTCAAGCGAATGGGCATCGGCAATCGCTGCGATCAGCCCGTTGGCGCCTTCGACCGCCATATACTGGTCAGTCGGTAGATCTTGGGAGCGGTAGACGTGCTGCGTATCAAGCCCGAGGTGACCACAGGCGGCGATCAGCTCATCCCCTTCGGCATCCTGACCAATCGCGCTCAGCAGCGCGGGTTTCAGGCCAAAGCGGGCCAGTGTCATGGCGATGTTCATGGCAACGCCGCCGGGCAGGCGGGTGATCCGCCCCGGCATGTCAGATCCGCGTTGCATGTCAGAGGAGCAGCGGCCAATCACGTCCCACAGCACCGATCCGATGCAGAGAATCTGGGCGGGAGCAGGTTGGGCCATGGGGGTATCGGAACGGGGCGATGTCATGGCTCTCTCTTTCCGCCTTTCACGCGCCCCCGCAAGCGGCTTTGCAACCTATGGCACCGCAAAGGTCAGCGCAGCCCAAAGCGTTTCCCATACCGCGCCGGTTTCCGGATCGGACGGGCGCAGCACAACAGCGTCCAGAAGATAGGTATGGCCGGGCTTCACCGGGATCTCGGCGCGCCCCGCTGCATCGGTCTGGGTCAAGGTGATGGTCACGCTGTCATCGGGCGCGCGTTCGAAGATTTCGACCTGTGCCGCCGAGCGCGGTTTTTGCTGATAGAACAGCTGAACCGGTAGTGTGTCACCCTTGAACGTATAGGGGTTTTCCAGTGCAACAAACTCCGTCTCCAAGCCGCTTTCCCGGTCTGCCCCGGCGCCGCTGCCGACGGCAATCAGGGATTTCGCGTGCCTGCTGTAGCGTTCGGTGAAACCATCCACGGGCAGGCCGCGCCCCTCGTGCCGGGCGCGGATATCGGCAAATCCCTTGTGCGCTGCGAAGGCGTCAAATTTTTCCCAAGTCTCATAGATCAGCGTTTCCGGCATAGTTTCATGGACCAGAGTCAGCAACCCGTCCCGTTCGGCGGTCACTGTCAGGGCCGGTAAATCGCCCATGCGCCCCTCGTAAGGGGTGGCGGTGTCACCACTGATCACTTCGAACCGTTTGGTGCGAGTTTTGAAATAGGGCAGCCGAAAGCCCTTGAACTCTTGCCCGTTCAGCAATTGTGCTGGGAGTTCCTCTCCGGATTCAACTTGATAATTCTGCGGTTCGATCCAAAACTCATGGGACAGGGCCGGGTCCGCCAGCCTGAAAGAGAATGCAAAAACGAGTAAACAGGCCAGGTGATTTTTCATGACGAATTCTTTGTTGCTTCGTGGGATGAAGGTGGCATGCCTCTGCCTGCTGTCAAGTCTAGGCTTTTGGGGCGCCGAGCGCGCACTCGCCCATGAGGTGACACCGGCCATTGGTGATTTCACAATTGAGAACAACACGTTACATCTATCTCTTCGTTTGAATGCAGAGGCATTTGTCGCCGGTATTGATCTGGATACGCACCAAGACACGGAAGCGGCCGATCAGGCGGGCGATTACGATCTGTTGCGCGCCATGCCGCCCGAGGAACTGGCGCCGATGCTGCGCCTGTTTGCCGAGGACTGGCTGAAAACCCTTGAAGTCGAGGCAGGTAGCCCGGTGCCGCTGGTGGTGGAAGATGTACGCGTCGCACCGGTTGGTGACGTCGAACTTCCGCGCGAGAGTGTGCTGTCCCTTTCGGGGGAGCTACCGCCGCTTGCCTCGGCGCTGACGATCCGCTGGCCAGAAGGGGCAGGCGCGGTGGTTCTGCGTCAGAACGGGGTGGAAGAACCTTTTACCGGCTATATTCAGGGCGGTGAGAGCACCGGACCCATCGCGATCGGGGGCGGATCGGCCTTGTCCCCGGCAAAGGCTTTTACCAGCTATATCCCGGTCGGTTTTGACCACATCCTTCCAAAAGGTTTGGATCACATCCTGTTTGTCCTGGGGCTTTTCTTCCTCAGCACTCGGATAAAGCCGCTTTTGTGGCAGGTCAGCGCCTTTACCGTCGCCCACACCATCACGCTGGCTTGCGGTGCGCTGGGGCTGGTGACTGTGAACCCGGCGGTGGTGGAGCCGCTGATTGCGGCCTCGATCGTCTTTGTTGCGGTTGAGAACATCTTTGCCCAGCGGTTGCACAGCTGGCGCACGGTGGTGATCTTTGGCTTTGGCTTATTGCACGGGCTGGGCTTTGCCAGCGTACTGGGGGAATTTGGCCTGCCGCAGGCGCAATTCATTCCGGCGCTGATCGGGTTCAATGTCGGGGTTGAACTGGGGCAGCTGACGGTGATCGCGCTTGCCTATCTGCTGGTCGGTTACTGGTTCGGCGGCCATCCGAAATACCGCGGCCGGGTGGCCATTCCGGCGTCCCTGACGATTGCCTTGATCGGCAGCTACTGGTTCGTGGAACGCGTCTGGCTCTGATCGTGTTCCCATCGCCCCGGTGTTGCGAGTGCGAGGCGATGGAACGCCATCTGGGAGGGCTGAGGCTCAGCCCATCGCCTTGATCAATGTCTGAAGCGCGGCGACGGGATCTTCGCTGCGCCAGATTTCCTCGCCAATGCCAAAGAAATCCGTGTAAGGAGAAAGGCTTTCGACCAGCTCTTCAGTCAAACCGCCTTCGGCCACGACCGGCACTTCTACCACTTCGGACCACCACTGGAACAGCTCCTGCTCAGCCACGGCTCCGTCACCCAGACCGGAAGTGCCGACGGGGCCAAAGCTGATGTAATCGGCGCCGGCTTCGCCTGCGGTCAGCCCGTCGTGACGCGAGGCGCCGCAAAAGCTTCCGACGATGGCATCGGCGCCAAGCGCCTTGCGGGCGCTGCGCACGGATTTGGAGGCATCCGTCAGGTGCACACCATCAAGGCCGAGCCGCTCGGCCAGGATCTGATGATCGGAAATCACGATGGCCACGTCCCGCGCCAGGCAGACCTCACGCAGGGCGTCACCGGCCCGGCTCAGCGTGTCTTCATCGCGGCTTGCCAGATCCAGGCGCACGCAGGCAATCTCGGTGCTGTCGAGCACCTTGGCCAGTTGATCGGGAAACCGGCCCAGTTCGAAACTGGGCGGCGAAATCAGATAGATCTGGGGCTTTTCCACTGTATCCGCGGCGGTATCCATCAAGGGCGCTCCTGTTGCTTGCTGGCTGGTGTTTAACGCATCTGCCACAGGACGCAAGGATCCTGCGCCGCCCTGCGACGCCGGGACCAGCAGAGGATGCCCTTGCCGTTCGCAGCCCCTGCGATTACAGCAGGGGAAATGCCCTTTGGGCGCTATGGAGACAGACATGCCCAGCGATATGCCACAGCCCGCCTTTGTTCTGGTGCGCCCCCAGATGGGCGAAAACATTGGCGCTGCCGCCCGTGCGATGTGGAACTTCGGGCTGGACCGGATGCGCATCGTCGCGCCGCGCGACGGCTGGCCGAACCCAAAATCGGTGGCCATGGCGTCGGGTGCGGGGCGGCTGCTGGACGAAGCACTTCTGGCACCCGATGTGCCTGGTGCGCTGGAGGACTGTTCCTTTGTCTTTGCCACCACTGCGCGTCCGCGTGAGCTGACCAAACCGGTGTACAGCCCCGAAGCCGCAATGAAGCTGGCGATTGAGAAAATCCGTGGCGGCGAGAAGGTCGCGGTGATGTTCGGCCCGGAACGCGCGGGCCTTGAGAATGACGATATCGCCCGTGCCAATGCTATCATCACGGTACCGGTCAATCCGGAGTTTGCCTCGCTCAATCTTGGTCAATGCGTGCTGCTGGCTGCCTATGAATGGCGCCGTCAGGCGGCGGAGGTCGAGCATGAGGTCTTCGAGATCGGCAAATCCGACTGGGCAACCGGCGTTGAGGTTGAGGCACTGGTGACCCATTACGAGGACCGGCTTGAGGAAGCCGGCTATTTCTTCCCGCCGGAAAAGGCCCCGGGGATGAAAGTAGTCTTCCGCAACCTGTTCAGCCGCATGCGCCTCACCCGGGCGGATGTGCAGATGCTGCATGGGGTGATGCGGCAGATGGTCCGCTGGAAGAAAATGTCGGACGATAGCTGAGCGTTAGCACTGGACGATCCGGACCGCCAACCCTAGCTTCACCGCGAAACCGAAGAGGGACGAGCATGAGCAGCAAGCGCAGTATCTTCCAAGAGGTCAGTGAACCCGAGGCCAAGCCGCAGACCGCCGCAACCGGCATGATCGACCGGGGCCGGGGCGGCGCCCGCAAGGCGATCCGGGCCTGGCTGTTCCTGCTGTTTGCGCTGGTGGTGGCGATGATCGTGGTCGGCGGGTTGACCCGTCTGACCGATTCCGGCCTGTCGATCACCGAATGGCGCCCCGTCACCGGGGCCATTCCGCCGATGAACGAGGCGGAATGGCAGCAGGAGTTCGACAAATACAAGCAGATCGACCAGTGGCAGATCCATAACCAGTGGATGGAGCTTGCTGACTTCAAATCGATCTACTGGTGGGAATGGGGCCATCGCCAACTGGGCCGTGTCATCGGGCTGGTCTGGGCGGTTGGCTTTTTTGGCTTTCTGCTGGCCCGCAAGATCCCTTCCGGCTGGACCGGGCGGCTGATCCTGCCGGGGGCTTTGGGCGGGGCTCAGGGCGCAATCGGCTGGTGGATGGTCTCTTCGGGCGTGACCCAGGGCGAGGGCATGACCTCGGTTGCCTCCTATCGGCTGGCGACGCACCTTGGCCTGGCCTTTGTCATCCTCGGGCTGATCGCCTGGTATGGCTTCCTTCTGGGGCGGCAGGAACGGGACCTGATGCAGGCGCGCCGGGCCAAGGAAGCAAAGATCTTCGGCCTCTCGACCGGGCTCTTGCACTTTGCGTTCCTGCAAATCCTGCTGGGCGCGCTGGTGGCAGGCATTGACGCTGGGCGGTCCTATACCGATTGGCCGCTGATGGGCGGACAGGTGATCCCGCCCAATCCGTTGATGATTGAACCGATGTGGAAGAACTTCTTTGAAAACCCGGGCTTGGTGCAGTTTGTTCACCGGATCTGTGGCTATCTTCTGTTTGCTTTTGGGGTGGTTGTCTGGCTGCGCGGCCGCGCCAGTGCCCATGGCGCGACCCGGTTCGCCTTCAACGCCGTCTTTGCAGGTTTGATCGTACAGATTGCCCTTGGTGTGATCACCGTTCTTTACGCTGCGCCCTGGCAGGCAGCGATCCTACACCAGCTGATGGCTGTGGTTCTGTGGGTCCTGATCCTGCGCGCCCGCTTCCTGGCAGGCTATCCGATTGCAACTTCCATCAAGGACCATTGAGAATATGACCGCATTTGAACAGCTGATGGCCTATGAGCGTGACACGCAGGCTTTGGGGCAGATCGCTGGCCGTCTGGGCTGGGATCAGGAAACCATGATGCCGCGTGGCGCCACCGGACAGCGCGGCGCGGAGATGGCCGCGATCGAATCCGTGCTGCACGCCCGCCGCAGCGCGCCGGAGGTGGCGGAATGGCTGGAGCAGGCCGAAGCCCCGGATGAGATCGGCGCTGCGCATCTGCGCGAAATCCGCCGCAGCTACGACCGTACCATCAAGGTACCCGCGGATCTGGCCAAGAAACTGGCGCAGGTCACCTCTGAAGCGCAGGGAAAATGGGCCGAGGCCCGCGCCAATGAAGACGTGGCGGCCTTCCTGCCTGTGCTGGAGGAAGTGGTCGCACTGAAGCGTGAGGAAGGTCAGGCACTGGCGGCGGGTGGTGATCTGTATGATGCGCTGGTCTCGGATTACGAACACGGCACAACCTCTTCTGAAATCGCAAAAATCTTTGATGCGATGCGTCCCGGTCTGGTGGATCTGCGGGCGCGGGTTCTGGATAAGCCAGCGCCGCAGGGCCTGTCGGGGCGGTTTGATGAGAAAGCCCAGATGCAGCTGGCGCGCACGTTGGCGCGCACCTTTGGTTATGACATGGCGCATGGGCGGGTCGACAAGGCGGTGCACCCGTTCAGCTCTGGCTCAGGGCTGGATGTGCGGATTACCACCCGGACCAGCGAAACAGATCCGTTCAACTGCTTCTATTCGACCATTCACGAGGTTGGCCACGGCGCCTATGAGCAGAACATCAGCCGCGATTACCTGCTGACGCCGCTGGGGCGCGGGGTGTCGATGGGCGTGCACGAAAGCCAGAGCCGGATTTATGAGAACCAGATCGGCCGCAGCCGTGCCTTTACTGGATGGTTGTTCGAACAGATGCGGGACAGCTTTGGCGACATTGGCGTGTCCGAAGCCGATGCCTTCTACGCGGCGGTCAACAAGGTTCATAACGGTTATATCCGGACCGAAGCAGATGAGCTGCAATATAACCTGCACATCATGCTACGTTTCGATCTGGAACGGGCATTGATGCAAGGCGACCTGGAGGTTGCCGACCTTGAGGCGGCCTGGAATGACCGATTTGAGGCCGATTTTGGCTATGCCGTTGACAAGCCTTCAAACGGCTGTCTGCAGGACGTGCATTGGTCGGTTGGTCTCTTTGGTTATTTCCCGACCTATTCGCTGGGCAATGTTTACGCCGGCTGCCTGCACGAGGCGCTGCGCCGGGATGTGCCGCAGCTGGATGCAGATCTGGCGCAAGGCGATACTTCGGCGGCAACCGGCTGGTTGGGCGAGAAGTTGCAGCAGCACGGTGGCTTGCGCAGCCCGCGGGATACTATCGCCCATGCGGCGGGAATGGAGCCGGACCACGCGCCGCTCATGAACTATCTCGAACAGAAATTCGGCGCGCTCTACGATCTGTAAGCCGCCTGGCGGGAACAACAGAAAAGGCCGGGCGCTATGCCCGGCCTTTTTGCATAAACTACAGCGGAATCAGACCAGAGCCATGCGCTCCGCCCGTTCCGGATCCGGAAATGGCCGGTAGAGCCCAAAGTCGGAATTTGCGATCAACGCAGAGACATTCGCGTAGAGCTTTTCAATCTCTTCGTCTTTTTCACCCAACACCCGAAAGGCCTGGTCCAGTTGGGTCATGTTCTCGAATTCGATCTCAAGCAGGAAATCACGGCAGGAATCGCTGGCAAGGTTCAGCTTGCGACGCAGCAGGCGCCAGCCGTTGATCACCTTGCGTTCTTGCAGGTAGGACATCCATTGATCGACGGCGCTGGAAAACGCCAGCGCTTTGGCTTCGTGATGAAGGTCGATGTAGCAGTGGTACATGTTCATCGGGTGGCTCCTCCCACGCAAATGTTTCCCGTCAGTATGGCAGAAATTGTTTACCCATCGGTAAAAACGAAACGCCGCCCCGGACCGGGACGGCGTCTGTTGTTGCTTTGGTTTGGGGAGTGGGCGTCAGGCTTCGCCGCCTTCAACCTCAGCCTCATCATCGTCACCGCTGTCGGCAATCCAGGCGACCGAAACCACCTCTTCACCCTTGCCAGTGTTGAAGACACGGACGCCGCCGGCCGAGCGGGACCGGAAGGAAATTCCATCCACCGGCACCCGGATCGATTGACCCTTGGAGGTTGCCAGCATGATCTGGTCTTCAACCTCAACCGGGAAGGACGCCACGAGTTCACCACCGCGCATCGCCTTGTCCATGGCGGTGACGCCCATGCCGCCACGGCCCCGAACGGGGTAATCGTGGCTGGAGCTGAGCTTACCCTGACCGCCCTTGGTAATGGTGAGGATCAGGTTTTCGGCCGCTGACATTTCTGCATAAAGCTCGGTCGAGAAGTTGGGATCTGCCACGCTATCCTCATCCGAGGGTTCGGCGTCGTCTGCGATCCCGGCCATGGCCCGGCGCATCTTAAGATACGCCGTCCGCTGTTCGGGCGTGTATTTCGAATGGCGGATCACCGACATCGATACGACCTCGTCGCCTTCATTCAGCTTGATCCCGCGTACACCAACGGAATTGCGGCTGTTGAACACCCGGACCTCGGTCGAGGGGAAGCGGATCGCGCGGCCGGTGTTGGTGACCAGCATGATGTCGTCATCCTCGGAGCAGATCCGGGCATTGATCAGTTTGGTGTCCGCGTGATCGTCCTCGAACTTCATCGCAATCTTACCGTTGCGCATGACATTTGTGAAATCTGACAAACGGTTACGCCGCACAGTTCCAGCAGATGTCGCGAACATGATCTGCAGATCGTCCCATTCGTCCTCGGCCCGGTCCACCGGCATGATGGCCGCGATGGAGACGCCTGTCGGGATCGGGAGGATGTTGACGATCGCCTTACCTTTCGAGGTGCGTCCGCCCTGCGGCAAGCGCCAGGTCTTCAGCTTGTAGACCATGCCATCAGTGGTGAAGAACAACAGCTGTGTATGGGTATTCGCAACAAAGAGGGTGGTGACAACATCCTCTTCCTTGGTCTGCATCCCCGACAACCCCTTGCCGCCGCGTTTCTGAGCGCGGAAATCGACCAGCGGGGTGCGTTTGATGTAGCCGCCAGAGGTCACGGTGACCACCATGTCCTCGCGCTCGATCAGGTCCTCATCGTCCATATCACCGGACCAGTCGACGATTTCGGTGCGGCGCGGCACGGCGAAATTCTCGCGAACCTCGCGCAGCTCGTCAGCGATGATGCCCATGATCCGGTCACGGGAGCCCAGAATCTCAAGGTATTCCTTGATCTTGGAGGCCAGTTCTTCCAACTCGTCGGTGACTTCCTTGACCCCGATCTGGGTCAGGCGCTGCAGGCGCAGTTCCAAAATGGCGCGGGCCTGAGTTTCTGACAGGTTGTAGGTCCCGTCTTCGTTCGCTGTATGGGTCGGATCATCGATCAGCGCGATATATTCCAAGATCGGCTGCGCCGGCCAGCGGCGGGTCATCAGCTTTTCACGCGCTTCGGCCGCATCCGCAGATTGGCGGATCGTCGTGACGATCTCGTCGATATTGGTAACGGCAACCGCCAGACCACAAAGGATATGGCTGCGTTCCCGCGCCTTGCGCAGGAGATAAGCGGTCCGACGTGCGACCACATCTTCGCGGAAATCGATAAAGGAGGTCAGGAACCGGCGCAGGGTCAGCTGCTCGGGTCTGCCACCGTTAAGCGCCAGCATGTTGCAGCCGAAATGCGTCTGCATCGGGGTGAACCGATAAAGTTGGTTCAGCACCACCTCGGCAGTGGCGTCACGCTTCAGCTCGACCACCACGCGCACACCGTTGCGGTCGGATTCATCCTGAACGTGGGAAACGCCTTCGATCTTTTTGTCGCGCACCTGTTCTGCGATCTTTTCGATCATCGAGGCCTTGTTCACCTGATAGGGAATTTCGTCCACGATGATGGCGTAGCGATCCTTGCGGATCTCCTCGACCCGGGTCTTGGCGCGGATGATGACGCTTCCGCGCCCCTCAAGATAGGCCTTGCGCGCGCCGGAGCGGCCCAGCAACACGCCGCCAGTCGGGAAGTCGGGGCCGGGCACATATTCGATCAGCTGTTCGCTGGTCAGATCCGGTTCGTCGATCAGGGCTAGGGTGGCATCAACAACTTCGCCCAGATTGTGCGGCGGGATGTTGGTGGCCATACCAACCGCGATGCCGCCGGCGCCGTTGACCAGCATGTTGGGGAAACGCGCGGGCAGAACCGTCGGTTCCTGGTCCTTGCCATCGTAGTTGTCCTGGAAATCGACGGTATCCTTGTCGATATCCGCCAGCATAAAGGCCGAAGGCTTGTCCATGCGCACTTCGGTGTAACGCATCGCGGCGGGGTTATCGCCGTCCATCGAGCCAAAGTTGCCCTGACCATCCAAAAGCGGCAGCGACATCGAAAAGTCCTGCGCCATGCGCACCAAGGCGTCATAGATCGCGCTGTCGCCGTGCGGGTGGTATTTACCCATCACGTCGCCGACCGGACGGGCCGATTTGCGATAGGATTTATCATGGGTATTGCCGGTCTCATGCATCGCATAAAGAATCCGGCGGTGAACGGGTTTCAGCCCGTCGCGCAGGTCGGGAATGGCCCGGCTGACGATGACCGACATGGCATAGTCCAGATAGGACGTGCGCATCTCGGATTCGATTGAGACCGTCGGCCCCTCGTATACCGGCCCTTGGGGCGGTGTTTCGTCCATGTTTTCAGGAGTATCCGGCGTATCGCTCACGTTTGCTGCCCGTTCTGTATTATGGGTCTCTATTGTGTCAGGACACCCTATCAGACACCCCATATGGGGCGCAAGCTGGCTGATGGGCAGACCGGCACGCCGCCCGACCGCGCGCGGAGCAGGCAGCGTGGTTTCGAAACTGTTAACCAATCCGTGGCTAGGATTTCACGGGGGGCTTCGTTGCAGGAGACCACAAATGGAGATCAGCGAAACGGAACTGATGCTCAAGGGCTATGGGCTGACCACGGCCGAATTCATTTATCACATGCCGGACCATCCTCATGTTCTGAATACATTTCTGTGGCAGGAGTACGATCTGGCTCCAGACCATGATCGGATGTTTCAGTTCATCGAATTCTGGCAGCGCGAGATCGAGGGACCGCTGCATTCGGTCCGCTTTACCCACCGCAAGATGATTGGCGCCGGGGAATGGCGGCACGTGAAGGGAGAATTCAAGATCCACTAAACAGCAGGTGCCGGGCCATGAATGGAGGTCAGGCCGAACAGCTGGCCCCGCCCAATACGCAGAATTTGGCGCAGTGGGGATGGTTTAGCGCCACGGGCTTCTCTGCCTCGGCCAAGGTGGTGCCGAGCTCGAATTCCGGCGAATAGGGGAGCAGGGTGCAGGCCAGAACCGCCGGTTTTTCGGCACCCTTGCGTTTGACCACCATACGAGAGGAGGCGCACATCACATCCTCTGGCGCCTTGTTCAGGATGCCCCAGCAAGCGGTTGAAATTTCGGGCACTTCCACCGCCTCGTCCATCTCAGGGAACAGCACCGTCTGACCGGGGTTGGCGGAATCGATATCAAACCCCTGCGCGGCAAACAGATCGGCAAAACCTTGCCGCGCTTCCGCCTCGCTTTCGGCAAAGGTGATGCGGCCGGCAACCGCCATCTGGAACCCGTTGTCCCGCAGCCAGGCCATACCTTCCAGCGTTTTGGCATAGCTGCCTTCGCCGCGCTCGGTGTCGTGAATATCTGCGGAGTGGTGGTCCAGCGAGATGCGCAGCGTCATCTTGCCCGGGTGTTTTTCATTCAGCACCAGCAGATCCTGCCGCACGGTCTTGCGCATCATTGGCCGCATGGCGTTGGTGAGGATCAGCACTTCGTATCCCCGCTCCAGCGCGGCGCCTGCCATGGCGCACATCTCGGGATTCATGAAGGGCTCGCCGCCGGTAAAGGCGATTTCACGTACCCGCCAGTTCCGCTCTTCGAGTTGATCCAGATAGTCCTCAACCTCGGCTGCAGTGAGGTAGACAAGGGCATCATTGCGGGGCGAGCTGAGGATATAGCAGTTCGCGCATTCAATATTGCAAAGCGTTCCGGTGTTGAACCATAGGGTTTCCGGGTTCGACAAGGCCACGGACGCCCGGGTGCTGCCGTCGGCTGTCACCAGGCTGTCTTGAAATTTACCTAGGTTTGCGTTGGGGTTAGGCAGATCTTTCACGGGGATGTCCTCATGGGCCGTTCCTTTCCGACAAGGCTACCCTATACTGCCCCCAAAGTGAAAGCCGCCGGAGGCCGCCTGACAGGGATGTGAAGTTGTTTCGCCTCTGCCTTGGGCATCCGGTCACAGCGAAATGGAATGAACAATGGCTCCACGCGTGATACCGGTCGATCCCTTCGATCTGGTGATCTTTGGCGGTACAGGTGATCTGGCGCAGCGCAAAATCCTGCCGGCGCTTTACCGGCGGTTTTGTGGTGGCCATTTTCCTGAGGAAGTCCGCATCATCGGCGCCGCCCGGGCCGATATCAGCACCGAAGACTACCGGCGGCTGGTGGCGGAGGGGATTAAGGCAACGCTGAATGAACACGGGCCAGGCACTGCGGGAATCCCGGAGTTTCTGCGCCGTGTCACTTATGTGTCGCTGGATGCCCGCGAGGATCGCGGTTGGGAGCCGCTGGCCGCGCAACTGGCCGAAGTTGAGCCACGGCCGATCCGAGTCTTCTACTTCTCGGTGGGGCCGGGCCTGTTCGGACCGCTGGCCGAACGTCTGCACCGGCACGGATTGTCGGATGAAGACAGCCGGATCGTGGTGGAAAAACCCTTTGGACACGATCTGCAGTCTGCCAAGGCGCTGAACGCGACACTGGCCGCGCATTTCACCGAGAACCAGATTTACCGGATCGATCATTATCTGGGCAAGGAAACGGTGCAGAACCTGATGGCGATCCGGTTCGGCAATATGCTGTTCGAACCCCTGTGGAACAGTCAATACGTCGATCATATCCAGATCACCGTGGCGGAAACCGTCGGGGTCGCCGGGCGCGAGGAGTATTACGACCGCGCCGGCGCAATGCGTGACATGATGCAGAACCACCTGATGCAGCTTCTGTGCCTGATCGCGATGGAACCGCCGGCAAAATTTGACCCCGATGCGGTGCGCGATGAAAAGGTGAAAGTGATCCGGGCGCTGGATCCGGTGGAGCCTTACCACATCGTCCGGGGGCAGTATAACGCGGCTGCCGGGGGTGAAGGACCCGACCTAACCTACCGGGAAACCGTCGGAAATCCGCGTTCCAGCACCGAAAGTTATATCGCGCTCAAGACCCATATCAGCAATTGGCGATGGGCGGGCACGCCCTTTTACCTGCGGACGGGAAAACGGCTTGTGGCGCGGTCCTCGGTGATCAACGTGCTGTTCAAGGATGCGCCGCATTCGATATTCGGCGAGGAGGCCGGCCGTCACGCCAACCATCTGAAGATCCGCCTGCAACCCAACGAAGGCATCACGCTGAGCGTGACCATCAAGGAGCCGGGTCCGGGCGGCATGCGTCTGGTTGACGTTCCGCTGGATATGAGTTTTGCAACGGCCCTCGGGGCGGATGGCAAAAATCCCCCGGACGCATACGAGCGTCTGATCACCGATATGATCCGGGGTAACCAGACGTTGTTCATGCGCGGGGACGAGGTGACCGCCGCCTGGGCTTGGACCGATCCGATCATCGCGGGCTGGCAGGCGCGCGGGGATGTACCAAAACCCTATGATATGGGCAGCACCGGGCCCGGCGATGCGGACTTGCTGATGCGCCGTGATGGACGTGAATGGAGAGGAATAAATCCATGAAATTCAATGAATATCCAGATCAGGAAATGCTGGCGATAGAGGTTGCGCAGCGCATTGCCGGGGATCTGGAAACACATCTGCTACATCACGACACCGCCTCGCTTGCGGTGGCAGGCGGCAGCACGCCCGCGCCTATCTTTGATGATCTCTGCGCAGCGTCAATCGACTGGGAGCGGGTCCGGGTGATGGCGACGGATGAACGCTGGGTGCCCTCCGACAGTCACCGCTCCAATGCGCGAATGATCCGCGAGCGGCTGATGACAGGCCCCGCCGCCGCCGCGCGTTTTTTGCCATTCTACGTACCCGACCGCGCCCCCGAAGATGTCCTGGCCGAGGTCGAATCCCTAGTTTCCCCGGAATTGCCGATTTCAGTGGCGCTTCTGGGGATGGGCGAAGACATGCACACGGCATCCTTGTTTCCGGGGGTGAAGGGGCTTGAGGCAGCGCTGGCCGGCTCGGCGCCGACTTTGGCAGTGATGCGCCCGGACAGCCAGCCGGAAGGCCGCATCAGTCTGACAGCGCCGGTGTTAAACGGAGCGATGGCGAAGCATCTGGTGATCTTTGGTGAGGCCAAACGCAAGGCGCTGGATCGGGCGATATCGCTGCCGCCCGAAGAAGCCCCGGTTCAGGCCATTTTGTCAGGCACTCAAGTGCATTGGGCACCTTAAGCCTCAGCCTTATTGGCTGAGGTCGGTGGCGCCATCGAGATCTAGGAATTGCTGTTTCAAACTGTCCGGAATCGGCTGTCCTGCGCTGCCATCGGCGGTACGCAGAACCATCACGGCTTCCAGCCGGGTGCGCAGGTCGCCAGACCAGATCTGCTGCTCCATCACATATGACGTGTTGCGGAAGGACAGCACCCGGGCGGTGGAGATGTAGCTTTCGCCAAGCAGCATTTCCTTGAGGTAGTGGACATTGGAGTTACGCATCACCGTGCGCGGCACCGGCCCGCCGGAGAAATGCCTGGCGCAATGTGTATCGAAATAGGTGACGCGGGTGGATTCGAACCAGCCCAGGTAGGCCTTGTTGTTCACATGGTTCAAAAGGTCGAGTTCGGAGAAACGAACCTTATCGGCAATGGCAACCGGGCAGGGGCGGTCGATCCCCTGAGCCAACTGAGTCTCTGCATCGAGCGGGGTAAGGTAAAGGAGTGTCATCCCGTTGGACTAAGGCGCGGTATTTGAAGTTTCAACAAAAACCCTCCGGCACATCGTCTTGACCGCGACATCCGCGAAAACATCAGTCCAAGCGTCGCGAGGTTGTGGCATTCGAAATGGGAAGGGAGATTTGGAGCGGGTGAAGGGAATCGAACCCTCGTCACTTGCTTGGGAAGCAAATGCTCTACCATTGAGCTACACCCGCAGTGAGATTTGGGTAGCACCGCGCCGTGGGCGCTTCAAGTTGATTTCGCTGTGGATGGCGGATTTTGCAAATCCAGCGCCGAGCGGGACCGCAGTACTCCCGACACAGGGCTGGCGGTCCGCAAACAAAAGAATCCAGAGGCAATTTTGCCATTGCAGCGTCATGGAACGGCAGGTATACGGCTCCACATCAGGCACCTGTAGCTCAGCTGGATAGAGCGCTGCCCTCCGAAGGCAGAGGCCATAGGTTCGAATCCTATCAGGTGCGCCACTTCTCCCCGAACTAATCTCCCGAACCAGTGTCCGGACCAATTCGGATTTGGGCTGTATTGTAAATTCGACGCCAATTCCAGCTGCAGCAGAAGCAAAAATCCGGCGCACCCATCGGGGCACACCGGACATTAGTGGTTCGTTTTGGTGTAATGCAGAACGCCTGAATGACGACATGCGGACCGGGCTTCTATAGAATGCCTGGTCGGGTTTCCGTATCAGCCGCGCCAGTCACGGACGACGCCGCAGTCCATGTGAA
Source organism: Phaeobacter sp. CC-HEC084 (assembly GCF_059429255.1). NCBI lineage: Bacteria > Pseudomonadati > Pseudomonadota > Alphaproteobacteria > Rhodobacterales > Roseobacteraceae > Phaeobacter > Phaeobacter sp. CC-HEC084. The sequence continues at coordinate 1,383,073 of NZ_JCAIJQ010000002.1, read as the reverse complement.
CAAAGTTGGAGCGATAATAGGTGCCAACACCGCCGGCACGGCAAGCCTTGGCCGCTTTCGCCATCTGCGTAACCGAGCGAGACGCAAGGCGCAGGTCTGCGGCCTGTCCGCGCATGTGAAGAGAGTTCTTGGCAACGCCACGCGAACGGCTGCGCAGCATGGCGTTGGTCTTCGGGCTGCGATATCCCGAAAGCATCATATACGGTTCGTTTACTTCCAGCAGGTTATGAGAGGCGGCCATGATATCGATTGTGCGCAGGTCGATTTCTTTGACGTCGTCGGTGCGCCAGTCGCGCATGAAGTGATTGATCTCGCGCACTGCGTCTTTGATGTACTTGCCTTCGATCCAATAAACCATGTCCAGCCGTTCACCGGTGCGGCCCGAGTACATGCGGATGCGGCGGATATCGCCGCCACCACGCAAAAAGCCTGCTGCATTGGAAAATGTTGGGGCTGCGGTTACTGCTGTTGCCGCAAATGCACCCAGAAGGGCCCGACGGGTGAGCCCCGAGTTCGATGTTTCTGCCATGTTTACCGCACCATCCCGAACGATTTGTGTGTCCTGCCGATGCCCGATGTTACGGGCCTGCCGTATTTCCCGGCACGTGACTTCTATGACACAGGGGGAATCACGATCCAAGTTTCGATTGGTCTCATCCCTGTTTTCTTCGGATTTTCGGCAATTTTTTGCGCAAAAGGGGACGTTGCGTTAAGATTTCCCCATCAAAAAGCACCAAAATCACTGGTCACAAGTTCGAGAACCGCCGAAAATAGGCTCTCAACTATTGGTTTACGATGTGTAAATGGGGGCTGCGTCTTGCTTCTTTTTACTAAAGATTCATGTAGTAGAGGGAAGATTTAATGGCATCGTCATCAGGGGGTCGCGCGTCAATGAAAACAGCACTTTATAGCAGCGTTCTGCCGCAGGTTCGGTCCGGCGTTTTCGCTCTGGCTCTATTTGGTGCCACAGTCGCCTTTGCGCCTAGTGGTGCCTCGGCGCAGGTCACGGCCTTCAAGCAATCGGTTGCTGAATTCGCAGCGGGCGCAGACGCAGTTGCCAAATTCTACCGCGAATCCGCTTACACCCCGATTTGGACGGCGCCGGGCGAAGAATCGATGCAGCGCCGGGCCGCGCTTCTGCGTGCGCTGGAAGAGGCCTCGGCCCACGGGTTGCCGGACCAGTCTGCCCTGGCGGCGTCGCTGATGGAGCAGATGCGCAATGCACGGTCGGCCCGCGATTTGGGGCAGATCGAAGCGGCGCTGAGCACGGCTTACGTGAATTATGCCACTGACCTGCAGACCGGCCTTCTTGATCCCGGCTCGATCGACGACGGGATCGTTCGCAAGAAACATACCACCGATCCGGTGACCTATCTGGAAGGCATCCGGGACAACCAGCCGATGGCCTATATGCGCTCGCTGGTGCCCGCCTCGCCGCAATACCGCGCCTTGCTGCGGGAGAAATTCCGTCTTGAGCAGCTGGTCGCCAAAGGCGGCTGGGGCACCACGGTTCCGAAGGGCAAGCTTGAGCCGGGTGACACCGGACCTGCTGTGATCGCGCTGCGCGACCGGCTGGTAGCAATGGGATATCTGCCCCGCAGCGCCACCGCCGCGTTTGACATGGATGTGGAACAGGCGGTGCAAAAGTTCCAGTCGAACCACGGGCTGGAGGTCGACGGCGTTGCCGGGGACGGCACCATTGCCGAGCTTAACAAACCGGTTACCGAACGGCTGAAATCCGTGGTGGTGGCGATGGAGCGGGAGCGCTGGCTGTCACCCGAACGCGGTGAGCGTCATATCCTGGTGAACCAGACCGATTTCACCGCCAAGATCGTCGACCGTGGCGACGTGACCTTTGAAACCCGGTCCGTGATCGGCAAGAACCAGCACGACCGCAGGTCGCCGGAATTCTCGGATGTCATGGAACACATGATTATCAATCCGAGCTGGCACGTGCCGCGCTCGATCATCACCAAGGAATACCTGCCGAAACTGCGCAACAACCCGAATGCAGTCCGTCACATTCTGATTACCGATCGTCAGGGCCGTGTCGTCGACCGCAACTCAGCGGACTTCTCTCAGTACACCAGAAGCAACTTTCCATACTCGATGCGCCAGCCGCCGAGCCGCAGCAATGCGCTGGGGCTGGTGAAGTTCATGTTCCCGAACAAATACAACATCTACCTGCACGACACGCCGCAAAAGAGCCTGTTCAGCCGCGAAGTCCGGGCCTTCTCCCACGGCTGTATCCGCCTGGCGCAGCCCTTTGAGTTTGCCTATGCGCTGCTGGCGCGGCAGACCGAAGATCCCAAGGCATTCTTTCAGCGGATCCTAAGCTCCGGAAAAGAAACCAAAGTGGATCTGGAACAGAAGGTGCCTGTTCACATTATCTACCGGACGGCTTATGTCTCGGGCAAAGGACGGGCCGAGTTCCGGCGGGATGTCTATGGACGCGACGCCAAGGTATGGGACGCCTTGCAGCGGGCAGGGGTCGCCTTGCCGGGCGTGCAGGGCTGATCTCCGGGGCCCGTCTTCAACAGACGTGAGGAAGGGCCCCATATGTATACTGTCCGTCAGATTGCTGATGCATTAGGTGCTGCCTGCGAAGGCGATGTTTCTATCGAAGTGGCGCGTACGGCCGAACCGCAAGACGCAGGTCCCGGCGATCTGGCGCTTGCAACCTCCCCGAAATATGCCGAGGCGCTGGCCGAGGGCGCAGCCCAGGTTGCCATGCTCTGGGAAGGTGCCGACTGGCAGTCCATGGGCCTGAAGGCGGCTATTTTCGCAGCCCGGCCGCGTATGGCCATGGCCGGTCTCACCAGTATGATGGATCCGGGCCAGGGCTTTGGCTCCGGCATTCACCCCTCAGCCGTCATTGATCCCAGCGCGGAGCTGGGAGAGGGTGTCAGCGTCGGCCCCTTCTGTGTGATTGGTGCGAGGGCGAAAATCGGAGACAATTCCATCATCGGTCCGCAGTGCCATATCGGCGTGGATGTCACGATGGGGAACGGCGCACAACTGCGCGAGATGGTCTCCATCGGCGCCCGCGTCACCATTGGGGAGCGGTTCCGGGCCCAGCCCGGCGCGCGCATCGGTGGCGATGGGTTTTCCTATGTAACGCCTGAGGTGTCAGGCGCGGAAACCGTGCGCAAGACGCTGGGTGATCAGGGCGATGCCAAACCCCAAAGCTGGCTGCGCATTCACTCCCTTGGCTCGGTCACCATCGGCGACGATGTAGAAGTGGGCGCCAATTGCACCGTCGACAACGGCACCATCCGCGACACGGTGATCGGCGACGGCACAAAGCTCGACAACCTTGTGCATGTTGGCCACAACACCCGCGTTGGGCGCGATTGCCTCCTCTGCGGGCAGACCGGAACCTCCGGCTCGGTTGATATCGGCAACAACGTGGTTCTTGGCGGGCAATGCGGCGTGGTCGATAATATCTTTATCGGCGACGGAGTGATTGCCGGCGGCGGCACAAAGATCCTTTCGAACGTGCCCGCAGGCCGTGTGATGATGGGCTATCCCGCTGTCAAAATGGAGACACATACCGAGGTCTATAAGGCACAACGCAGGCTGCCCCGACTGATGCGCGATATCGAAGCGCTGAAAAAGGCAGTTTTAAAATAACGGCACAGAGATTACATCTGCGCCAGCCTTAAGGATCAAGGACCCGGTATGAGCATCAAGGACAAGGTAATCGAAATCATCGCAGAGCAGGCAGTGCTGGAACCGTCTGATGTGACACTCGACAGCACGCTTGAGGATCTGGGCATCGATAGTCTCGGCCTCGTGGAAAGCATCTTTGCTATCGAGGAAGAGTTCGACATCACCATTCCGTTCAATGCCAATGCGCCGGAAGAGAGTGATTTCGATATCACCAATGTTGCGGCCATCATCGCGGATATCGAAAAGCTGACGGCTGCAAAGCAGTGAGGCCTGCCTCGGGATCAAGGATGATCTGAATGAGACGCGTAGTAATCACCGGCGCCGGCACCATCAACGCTCTTGGCCATTCTGTATCCGCCACCATGGAGGCGATGCGCGAGGGGCGTTGTGGCATCGGCGCGCTGGAGTTTCGCGATGTGGAGCGTCTGTCGATTCAGATCGGTGGCCAAGTCAGGGGCTTTGAGGCCGAGGGCCGTTTTAACCGGCAACAGATGAGCCTTTATGACCGGTTCACCCAGTTCACTCTGACCGCCGCCAAAGAGGCGATTGCCCAGTCCGGAATCGAATTCCACGGCGATCTGTCGGCGAAATCCGGAGTGGTTCTGGGCACAGCCGGTGGCGGCGTGTCCACCTGGGATGACAATTACCGCTCGGTCTATGAGGACGGTAAAAACCGCGTCCATCCCTTCGTGGTGCCGAAGCTGATGAACAACGCAGCCGCCAGCCATGTGTCGATGGAATTCAACCTCAAAGGGCCGAGTTTCACCGTTTCCACCGCTTGCGCCTCTTCCAATCATGCGATGGCGCAGGCCTTCCAGATGGTGCGCAGCGGCATGGCGCCTGCGATGGTCACAGGCGGGTCGGAATCGATGCTGTGCTTTGGCGGGGTCAAGGCCTGGGAAGGGTTGCGGGTCATGTCCCGCGATGCCTGCCGCCCGTTCAGCGCCAACCGCAACGGTATGGTGCAGGGCGAAGGCGCCGGCGTGTTTGTCTTTGAAGACTACGAACACGCCCGCGCCCGCGGTGCGGAGATCCTCTGCGAGGTGGTGGGCTACGCCATGTCCTCGGACGCGGCGGATATCGTCATGCCGAGCAAACAGGGCGCGGCCCGCGCAATCTCTGGCGCCCTGCAGGATGCCGGAGTGGCGCCTGAAAGCGTTGGCTATATCAATGCCCATGGGACCGGCACTGCAGCGAATGACAAAACCGAATGCGCCGCGGTGGCGGATGTCTTTGGTCCGCACGCGGACCGGCTGATGATTTCCTCGACGAAATCCATGCATGGTCACCTGATCGGCGGCACCGGTGCGGTGGAACTTCTTGCCTGTATCATGGCCGTGCGCGATGGGGTGATTGCCCCCACCATCGGCTATGAGGAACCAGACCCGGAATGCGCTCTGGATGTGGTGCCCAATGAGGCGCGTGAGGCAAAGGTAGATGTGGCGCTGAGCAACGCCTTTGCCTTTGGTGGATTGAACGCGGTTCTGGCGCTGAAAAAGATCTGAACGGAGCGTTACCCGAAAAGAAAAGCCACCGTCAGCAGTCGTTGCGGTGGCTTTAATCGTTGTCTGATCACGCCCGCCGGATGGCGGGAGCGTGAGTTCTCATCCTATTGGGAAACCACGTCGACGACGTTGTAGCCGGCGGTGAACCCTTTCAGCGACATTTTCAGTTCGATCAGCTGATCCGGCGCCGGGGCAGGACGCAGGGACAGGGTGGCTTCGGTGCCCTTCTTGAATGCATCGATGTCGCCTTGGGTAAAGCCGATCTGCGCCACGCAGCCCAGTGGGTTGCAGAAGGAATAGTTGTAGCGCTTGCTCGGGGCGCCATCGACCGAAATGGTCAGGGCCGCAGGCAGCAGCGTTTCCAGCGGTACGATTACGGTTGCCCCAGCAACAGCCTGTCCGCCGGTCTGATTGATGCGGAACAGCGAAACCTCGGCCATCGGGTTGCCATCAGGCGCAGTCAGGATCTGCAACAGCGAACAGGGGTCGGTTTCTGTTTCGGTCTTGATGCAAGCCAGATCCCAGTCGCCGTGGGTTTCTTTTGCATAGCGATCCCCAATCGCCGGAGTGCCGTCATCGACGGGCTGCCCCAGGTCCAGCATTTGATCCGCAGAGGGTGCAGCCGCCTCGCCGCCGGAGTTCTGCGTTTCCTGCGCATGCAAAGGCGCAGTTGTTGCGATCATCGCAGCCAGGGCGATCGGTGTCAGGGACTTGATCATGAGTGCCTCTTTTATGTCAGGACGTCCGATACGGGATCTAGCACGATGCACATGTGGTGTCAGGTCATTATCGGCCTATCGGCGGGGAAATGCACGGCAGGGTGATCAGAGCGAAGATTTTGGAAACAAAGAAAAAAGGGAACCTAACGGGTTCCCTTTTGTTTTTTTCTCCCCGTCGGACTGGCCGACTTAGTTATTGGTAGGGACGTTACGAAAGCCCCGGCCTGTGGTCAACATGGAATGACAAAAAAATTACAGCAAGGCACCCCTGAAAGGGGTTTGACCGATTTACGAACTTTTAACCATGATTTTGAGGGTATCCATCACCTGTCGGTGCACAAAAAAAGGCCGTGCTCGGTGGCACGGCCAGTCTGACAGGGAGGAAATGACCGCCCTCACATCCGTATTTGCGTGGGCGGGCAGTTCTAAGTATTCAGTATAAAGGTTAATTAACTGTGTGGGCGTTCGGATGACGATCAGCGGGGCCGGATTATCGGGGTTCGCAGCCACCGTATCCTCGAACGCAGGCGAGTAGGAAACAGGCATGAGCGACAAGATCTTCCTGGGCGGCGGCGGCGAGGGTTATGGCATCCCGCAGGAGATGGCCCTGAAATACGCCAACCGACACGGGCTGATCGCGGGCGCCACTGGCACTGGCAAGACCGTGACGCTGCAGATCCTGGCCGAGAGTTTTTCCAACGCAGGCGTTCCCGTCATCCTTGCCGATGTCAAAGGCGACCTTTCGGGCCTCGCCAAAAGCGGAACGGTGAGCCACAAGCTGCACGAGGCCTTTACCAGCCGGGCGCAGACCATCGGATTTGACACCTATCACTATCACGCCTGCCCGGTGACCTTCTGGGACCTTTACGGCCACCAGGGTCACCCGGTCCGCACCACCGTGGCCGAAATGGGGCCGTTGCTGTTGTCGCGTCTGCTGGAGCTCAGCGAAGCACAGGAAGGCATACTGAACATCGCCTTCCGCCTGGCGGATGAGGAAGGTCTTCCGCTGCTGGATCTGAAGGACCTTCAGGCACTGCTGGTCTGGACCGGGGAGAACCGGGCCGATTTGTCTTTACGCTATGGCAACGTCTCGACCGCCTCGATCGGGGCCATTCAGCGGAGGTTGCTGGTGCTGGAAAATCAGGGCGGTGGGCAGTTCTTTGGCGAACCGGCGCTGGAACTGTCGGATCTGATGCGCTGTGATGCAGAGGGGCGCGGTATGATCAACATTCTGGCCGCGGACAAGCTGATGGCGGCACCGGGGCTCTACGCCACCTTCCTGTTGTGGCTGCTGAGCGAACTCTTCGAAGAGCTGCCGGAGGTTGGCGATCCCGACAAACCCCGGCTGGTGTTCTTCTTTGATGAGGCGCACCTGTTGTTCGACGATGCCCCCAAGGCCCTGATCGACAAGGTAGAGCAGGTGGCGCGCCTTATCCGGTCCAAGGGCGTTGGGATCTATTTCATCACCCAGAACCCCGCCGATGTGCCCGAGGATATCCTTGGGCAGCTCGGCAACCGGATCCAGCACGCCCTGCGCGCCTTTACCGCGCGAGATCGCAAGAACCTTAAACTGGCGGCTGAAACCTACCGCGAGAACCCGCGCTTTTCGACCGAGGACGCAATTCGCGAGGTTGGCGTCGGGGAGGCGGTAACATCCATGCTGCAAAAGAAGGGCGTGCCCGGCGTGGTGGAACGCACCCTGATCCGGCCGCCCTCGTCCCAACTGGGACCAATCACCGATGAGGAGCGCAAGGCGGCTCTGCAAGCGTCGGGAATGGCGGGGAAATATGACCAGACGCTGGATAGGCATTCGGCCTATGAAATCCTGGCTCAGCGGGCAGCTCAGGCGGCCACCGAAGCCGAGGTGGCCGAGGAGCAGGCCGAAGCGGCGCCAGAGCCGATGGCGCGCGAGTTCAACGCCGCGCGGCGCTATTCGGGCAGCCGCGTCAGCCGATCAACTTCGCGCAGCTATGGCAGGCCCAAGGAAACCTTTGGTTCGGCCCTGTCCGAAGCAGTGATCAAAGAGTTGAAAGGCACCACCGGCCGCCGAATCGTGCGCGGGATCCTGGGCGGGCTGTTCAAAGGACGCTGACCTGGCTAGCTCCTTTACCAATAGAAAACGCCGCCCCGGATCTTCGGGGCGGCGCTTTTTGTTTTCAGGCTTATTTCTCAGGTATCAATCCGCGTGGACTGAACCTCAGCACCAGGAGCAGAATCAGCCCCATGGTGAAGAGCCGCATGTGCGATGCGCTTTCCATCAGGTGGTCCTTCAGCCAGCTACCATCCGCCATACCGGCGGTGACCAGCTTGATCAGCTCGATACCCATCGGCTCAACCTTGATCCAGAAGAACCAGATCAGCATACCGCCCAGCACGGCGCCAAAGTTGTTGCCGGAGCCGCCAACGATCACCATCACCCAGATCAGGAAGGTAAAGCGCAGCGGGTTATAGGTGCCTGGCGTAAGCTGACTGTCGAGCGTGGTCATCATCGCGCCCGCAATGCCGCAGATCGCCGAGCCCAGCACGAAGATCTGCAAGTGACGGCGGGTGACGTCCTTACCCATGGCTTCGGCTGCGACCTCGTTGTCTCGGATCGCGCGCATCATTCGGCCCCAGGGGCTCTTGAGCGCCATCTGCGCCATCCACAATAGCACCAGCAGCACCACGGCAAAGAGTACGGAATACCCCAGCTTCACGAAGATCGTGGACCCTTCGACGGCATCCATTCCCCAGCTTGCCGCCCGTTCTACAAAGGCGGGATCGTTCTGCAGATCCACTTCATAAGGCACCGGACGGGGCAGGCCGACGACGTTCTTGACGCCGCGGGACAGCCAGTCTTCGTTCTTCAGGACCGCGATGATGATTTCCGCAATGCCAAGCGTGGCAATCGCCAGATAGTCAGAACGCAGACCCAGCGCCGTCTTACCAATCAGCCAGGCCGCCCCGGCGGCCAGCAGGCCACCGGCAGGCCAGGCCAGCAGCACCGGCAGGCCAAGACCACCGATATTGCCCTCCAGCGCGGGGTTGATCGCCTCGACCGCCTCGACCGAGGGGTCAAACAGCGCGCGGTAGACGAAGAAACCGACGATCAACACTGCCAGCAGGGTCAGGGTACGGGCGATGCCCGGCGCCATGAACCGGTAGACGGCAACCGCGCCGACGACTGTCAGCGCGCCCATCACCAGCGCCATCAGGATACCCATACCACCAGCGGTGAAGGCCCCCGGTGTGGGCGCGGTAGAGACCAGCACTACGGCCAGACCGCCAAGCGCGGTAAAGCCCATGATGCCGACGTTGAACAGACCGGCAAAACCCCATTGCAGGTTCACCCCCAGCGCCATGATGGCCGAGATCAGCCCCATGTTGAGGATCACAAGGGCCGAGTTCCACGAGCCGGAGAAGACGTTGAGGAAGGTGGTAGAGCCTTCCAGCAGGATCAGAACGCCGACAAAGACGAACAGCAGCGTGTGTTTCACTGTATCGCTCATACCGATTTTCCTTTGAAGATGCCCGTGGGTTTGAACAACAGGACGATGATCAGGATCGCGAAGGAAACCGCGAATTTGTAATCCGTGCTGAGAAGCTGCATCAGCCCGTCAGGCGCCATGCTTTCCGGCAGCACGTAGGTTGCGACCTTCTTCCATGCATAGGTGATCGTCACCTCGGAGAAGGCGATGATGAAGCCACCCGCGATGGCACCGATCGGGCTGCCAAGACCACCCACGATGGCAGAGGCAAAGATCGGCAGCAGCAGCTGGAAATAGGTGAAGGGTTTGAACGACTTATCAAGGCCATAAAGAACCCCGGCAATGGTCGCCAGCGTTGCAACGATCAGCCAAGTGTACATCACCACCCGCTCGGGGTTGATGCCCGACAGCAGCGCCAGATCCTCATTATCGGAATAGGCGCGCATGCTCTTGCCGGTACGCGTCTTGTTGAGGAACCAGAACAGCAGCGCCACGACGATCACGGCGGTGATCACGGTGATGCCTTGGCTGGTCTTGATGGCGAGCCCCTCGTCCAGACCGGTCATCTTCTTGAAGGCGCGCGCCTTGATAATGAAACGTTCCCCATCCGAGAACCGCTGATCACCGGGGCCAATGATGAAGCGGACGATGCCATTCATCATGAACATGACACCAAGCGAGACCATGACGAAGACCACCGGTTTCGCCTTCTGCTCGCGGTAGAAGCGATAGACGGTACGGTCGGTGACCAGCATCAACCCCATGGTCAGCACGATACCAAAGGGCAGCGCGAGCAGGGCGGTGGGCAGCGGGCCAAAGCTGATGCCCATCGACTGGAACCACCAGGTGAACAGGATCGTGACCATGGTGCCGAATGCCATGGTGTCGCCATGTGCAAAGTTCGAGAACCGCAGGACAGAGTAAACCAGCGTCACCCCCAGCGCGCCAATGGCGAGCTGGCTGCCATAGGCGATGGCGGGCACGCCAACGAAGTTCGTGAATGCCACAAGGGCGTTGAGAAGTTCCATGCCTCAGCCCCCCAGGAAGGATTTGCGCACTTCGGGATCGGCCAGCAGTTCCTGACCGGTGCCCGTATAGGCGTTGCGGCCCTGGACCAGGACATAACCTTTGTCCGCGATCTCAAGGGCTTGTTTGGCGTTCTGTTCCACCATCAGGATCGGCAGCCCGGTGCGGGCAACCTCGATGATGCGGTCGAACAGCTCGTCCATGACGATGGGCGAAACACCGGCTGTGGGCTCGTCCAGCATTAGAACCTTTGGCTGGGTCATCAGCGCGCGGCCCACGGCCACCTGCTGACGCTGACCGCCCGACAATTCGCCCGCAGGCTGGTTGCGCTTTTCCTTCAGGATCGGGAAGAGGTGATAGACCTGCTCCATCGTGTCCGAGAAATCATCGGTGCGGATGAAGGCGCCCATCTCCAGGTTTTCCTCAACCGTCATCGAAGTGAAGATATTGCTGGTCTGGGGCACAAAGCCCATCCCCTTGACCACGCGGTCCTGCGGCGAGAGCTGGGTGATATCCTCACCATCCAGACGCACCGCGCCAGAACGCACGTTCAGCATGCCGAACACGGCCTTCATCGCGGTGGATTTGCCGGCGCCATTGGGGCCGACGATCACGGCGATCTCGCCCGGGTTCACGGCGATGGTGCAGTCATGCAGGATGTCCGGTCCCTTGCCGTATCCGCCGGTCATGCAATCGCCGATCAGGAAGGGGCTGTCGCCCTCAACCTTGGTGGTGGGGCCGCTCTTGCGGTGGGCAGGCTGCATCGTGCCCACGCCATGGGTGTTGGTGATCGTGGAATCCTTGTTGCCACGATCGTCCTGATACGGGTTGCCGCTCATGCGTCTGCCCCTATTTTGTCTTTGTTTTTCAGACCGGTGCCCAGGTAAGCTTCGATCACCTGTTCGTTGGCCTTGATCTCGTCCAACGTACCTTCGGCAAGCTTCTTGCCCTCGGCCATGCAGATCACCGGATCGCACAGGCGGCCGATGAACTCCATGTCGTGTTCGATCACAACGAAGGTATAGCCACGTTCCTCATTCAGGCGCTTGATCGCATCGGCGATGGTGTAAAGCAGGGTCCGGTTCACGCCGGCGCCGACCTCATCGAGGAAGACGATCTTGGCGTCCACCATCATGGTGCGGCCCAGTTCCAGCAGCTTCTTCTGCCCGCCGGAGACCTCGCCCGCCTTCAGATCGGCGATATGGCTGATCGTCAGGAACTCCAGCACCTCGTCCGCCTTTGCACGCAGGGCGCGTTCCTCATTGGCGATGCGCTTGCGTCCGAACCAGGTGTTCCACAAGCTCTCACCCGACTGGCTGCCCGGGACCATCATCAGGTTCTCGCGGCAGGTCATCGAGGAAAATTCATGCGCGATCTGGAAGGTGCGCAGCAATCCCTTGTGGAACAACTCATGCGGGGGCAGGCCGGTGATATCCTCACCATCCATGGTGACCCGCCCGGAGGTGGGTTCAAGAACACCCGCAATCACGTTGAAAAGAGTGGTTTTTCCCGCGCCATTTGGCCCGATCAAACCGGTTATGGAGCCCTTTGCGATTTCAAGCGAAGCGCCATCAACCGCGTGGAACCCGCCGAAGTGCTTGTGCAAGTCCTCGACGACGATCATGTCATTTCATCCCCTAACTGCTTGTTTTTTGCAGTCTTTAAATTTGGAACAGCCCGGACGATGCCGGGCTGATCTCTCGTTTGCGTTATCCTGTTCAGGATTAACGGAATTTCACGGTGGTGTTTGCACCGTCCTTGACTTCGATCTCACGGTAGGAGCCTGCGCTCTCACCGGGGCCGATCAGCTCAACGCCGGTCGCACCCTGGAAGTCGACGTCGCCGCCAGCGGCCAGGATTTCCAGCGCCTTGCCCAGTTCACCGGGGTTGATCGGCTCACCGGGAGCGTTAGCAACTTCCATGATCTTGGGACCGTATTCCGCCGGATCGGTGGAGCCTGCAGCTTGCATAGCCAGCAGGAACAGCGCCGCTGCGTCATAGGATTCCGGTGCATAGGCCGATGTGCCGTCAAAGCCTTCCGCCTTGGCCATCTCGGCAAAGACTTCCGCGCCTTTGGAGTCGGAACCGGCGATCTGGCCAAAGGAGCCATCAAGGTCGGAACCCACGTTCTTGGGCAGGCTGTCACCGATCATGCCACCGGGCAGACCGAAGGTGTCATAGGCGCCGCTGTCCAGCGCCGATTGGATGATGCCCAGGCCGCCTTGGTCCAGATACCCGGCAACCACCAGGATGTCGCCGCCGGCAGAAGCCAGCGAGGCAACCTCGGCGGAATAGTCGCCTTTGCCGTCTTCGTGGGCTGCCACGATGGTGACTTCACCGCCGACCTTTTCAAACGAGGTCTTGATCGCGTCCGCCAGACCCTTGCCGTAGTCGTTGTTGGTGTAGGTCAGGGCGATCGAGCTGATGTCACGCTCCTGCAGGATCTCGGCCATCACTTCGCCTTCACGGGCGTCGGAGGGCGAGGTGCGGAAGAACAGGTCATTGTCTTCCATGGTGGTCAGCCCGGGCGAGGTCGCCGAAGGGGAGATCATCACCATGCCGTTCGGAATCGCAACGTTCTGCAGGATCGCGCCGGTCACGCCCGAGCAGTCACCGCCGATGATGCCGTTGACGCCTTCAGCGACCAGTTTTTCACCGTTGGCAACAGCCAGACCGTTGTCGATGCAGCCGGTATCTGCGCGTACAGAGGTCACCGAAGCGCCGTCCAGCAGTTTGCCGGATGCGGTGGCTTCTGCCATTGCCATTTCGGCGCCGGCACCCATGGCTGCGGTCAGCGATTCAATCGGGCCGGTAAAGCCAAGCAGAACGCCCAGTTTCACTTCCTTGGCGTGGCCACCAGCAAATGCGGTGCCCGCGGTCAGTGCAACGGCCGTTGTGGCCAGCAGTAGTTTTTTCATTTGAAAACTCCCTTGTTGGAACAAATCTGTTCACATTGGACCCTAGGCAAGGCGTTTGAAAAAAGAAAGTCCATTTGGACCTCGCTTCGCACTCGGCTTGCTTTGGGGCCGATTCCTCCATCATCAGGCATGGTTTTTATCTATAAACCCGACTGGGACGTGCCTTTACAGCGTTCCTCCGCAAAGGAAAAGAACACAATCACGCGACTGCGTTGCCAAAATTGGCCGCCAAATGCTCTCCGTGAGAGTAATCCGGGATCGGCCGATCAGGGCCGCGTGCGACGACGCATTCAGCGCGGGGCGGCCTGTGTCGATTTACTGCCGCGTTCACGATAAGGTGTGGTGTCATAATGCGCTCGGTAGCATTTCGAAAAATGCGAAGGTGAGGCAAAGCCACAGGCCAGCGCCACGTTGATGACACTCATGTCGGTCTGCATCAGCAGATTGCGCGCCTTCTGCAGACGGAGCTCCATATAATACCGCTTGGGGCTGCGGTTCAGATAGCGGCGAAACAGGCGCTCCAGCTGGCGCGTCGACATGCCGACATCCTGCGCCAGGATCGATGGGCTGATCGGCTCTTCGATATTGCTTTCCATCATCTGGATGACCATCGACAGTTTCGGATGGCGCACGCCGATCCGGGTCGGGATCGAAAGGCGCTGGGTGTCCTGATCGGTCCGGATCGACGAATAGATCAGCTGATCGGCCACCGCATTGGCCAGTTCTTCACCGTGGTCATTGGCAATGAGTTTCAGCATCAAATCAATCGAAGAGGTCCCGCCAGCCGTAGACAGCCTGTTCCCATCGATGACGAACACCGACTTTGTCAGCTCAACCTCTTCAAACTCCTCGGAAAAACTATCCGCATTTTCCCAGTGAATGGTTGCGCGTTTTCCGTCCAGAAGCCCGGCCTTGGCCAGTGCGTAGGATGCTGTACACAGCCCTCCCACCTTCAATCCCTTGCGGGCTTCGCGCCGCAGCCAGGACAGCAGCTTCTTGCTTGTGGCGCCCTGAACATCGATCCCAGCGCACAAAAGGATGGTGTCATCGCGCTGCAGTTCGCTGAGGTCACCATCAAGCTGAAACGTGGTTCCGGCTGAGCAGGTAACCGTCTCTCCGCCTTCTGCGAGCAGCGACCATGAATAAAGCTCGCGCCCACTCATCCGATTGGCAATGCGCAAACATTCAACGGCTGAGGCAAAGGAAAGCATGGAGAACCGTTCGAGCAATACAAAAACGAACCGTTTGGTCGGACCGACGGATTCGGAAAGTTCAACTCGTTTACGTTGGTTCTGCATGGTGCGGGCCCCTGACTGTTGTGGATAATGCGCAGAGAGTCGGGCTCGTTCTGGCTGTCTTTGACCGTGCTCACAGGAATGCCGCCGGGTCAAGATGTTCAAATTCTGAACTGGCCAGTGGCCACGGGGTTTTGTATACGTGGGGCCCGAAAATACCCAAAGACCTCTTGAGCGGAGAAAAGCTATGAGTGAGTGGCAAAAATCGACCTGGCGCCAGAAACCGCGGGTTCAGATGCCCGACTATACCGACGCGGCGGCCCTTGCGGCCGTCGAGGCGCAGCTTTCCAAGTATCCGCCGCTGGTTTTTGCGGGCGAAGCACGGCGTCTGAAACAGCACCTGGCAGCCGCCGGGCGCGGCGAGGCCTTCCTGCTTCAGGGTGGCGATTGCGCCGAAAGCTTTGAACAGTTCAGCGCCGATGCAATCCGTGACACCTTCAAGGTGATGCTGCAGATGGCGATGGTTCTGACCTATGGCGCCAAGGTCCCGGTGGTGAAGGTGGGCCGGATGGCCGGGCAATT
The DNA here is from genome assembly GCF_059429255.1 of Phaeobacter sp. CC-HEC084. NCBI lineage: Bacteria > Pseudomonadati > Pseudomonadota > Alphaproteobacteria > Rhodobacterales > Roseobacteraceae > Phaeobacter > Phaeobacter sp. CC-HEC084. Next base: position 1,367,949 of record NZ_JCAIJQ010000002.1, on the reverse strand, counting down.
CGCCAAACCGCGCAGTGCCCCGACCGAAGTGGTGGATGGTGTTGAGCTGCCCAGCTACCGCGGTGATATCATCAACGATCTGGCCTTCAACGAGTCCTCGCGGGTGCCAGATCCGAACCGGATGCTGCAGGCCTATACTCAGGCGGCTGCAACGCTGAACCTGCTGCGCGCGTTTTCGACCGGCGGTTACGCGGATGTGAACCAGGTGCACGCCTGGACGCTCGGTTTCACCGAAAGCGAGAAGGCAGAGACATATCGCGAAATGGCGAACCGGATCACCGACACTCTGGACTTCATGAAAGCAGCCGGGGTCAATAACGACACCGCGCATACGCTGCAGACGGTTGAGTTCTACACCAGCCACGAAGGTCTGCTGCTGGAATATGAAGAGGCGCTGACCCGTCTTGATTCGACCTCCGGCAAATGGCTGGCCGGTTCCGGCCACATGATCTGGATCGGTGACCGCACCCGCCAGCCCGACGGCGCGCATGTGGAGTTCTGCCGCGGTGTTCTGAACCCGATCGGATTGAAGTGCGGCCCGACCACCACCGCCGAGGACCTCAAGGAGTTGATGGCCAAGCTGAATCCCGAGAACGAAGAGGGCCGTCTGACGCTGATCGCCCGCTTCGGCGCCGGGAAGGCAGCGGATCATCTGCCGCGCCTTATCAAGGCGGTGAAGGAAGAGGGCGCCAATGTCACATGGGTCTGTGACCCGATGCATGGCAATACCATCAAGTCCACCAGCGGTTACAAGACCCGGCCCTTTGACAGCGTTCTGCGCGAGGTGCGCGATTTCTTCGCAGTTCACACCAGCGAGGGCACCATCCCCGGCGGCGTGCATTTCGAGATGACCGGTCAGGATGTCACCGAATGCACCGGCGGCGTGCGGGCTGTCACCGATGAGAACCTCAGCGACCGCTATCATACGGCCTGCGATCCGCGCCTTAACGCCAGCCAATCTCTGGAACTGGCGTTCCTGGTGGCGGAAGAGCTGTCCACCCTGCGCGGTCAACGCGGTGGCGCCGCCGCGACAGCCGAGGCTGGCTGAAGCGAGGGGTGCTTGCCTTAGAGGCTGCGCCTAGGGGGCTGATAACAAAAGAAAAGCCGCTCCATTCGGGGCGGCTTTTTGCTTTGAGCTGCATGGCAGACTTGAAAACGGTGAAGCCTGGCAGAAAAGGGAACGCCCCGGGAGTTCTTCCGCGGGGCGTATTTTCCGGTGCTATGACCTTGGACCGGAATCTCGGCCGGAGTGCTCCGGCTATGTCTGTGCTTAGTCGCGGCTGACCACGAGACGCAGATGTGATCCACGTTTGGGCGCCTTTTTGCTGGCACAGCCGTCTGCGGTTTCACCCGGTTTTTCTGCATCCGGCGTGGCCTTGAGGGTGCCGCGGTCGGCAAGGGCGCGCGCCTCGTCCAGAATGGACTTTTCGGTCGTGAACCGCTCCTGTGTTTCTGCAAAGCCGGGGTTCGGCGTATTGATATCTTGCTTCTCTTCGCGCGGCTTGGCCTTGAATTCGCCATCGGTGCTGCCCTGCGAGATGGTCCGCATCTCGATCGAGGACACCGTGAACCGCTGCGATGTTCCTGTCGGGTTGCCTTCCGAGACGAAGACGCCCAGAGCCCGGCTGACATCGCCCAGATCGCTGCGCAGCGGCAGCAGCAACATCCGTGCCTCACGTCGTCCCCGCAGACGCGAGGGTTCGGTTTGCAGCTCCAGCTCAACGATAGCGGGGGCTTCGAACATATGCTCCAATGCGGCGCTCAGCTGTTTGCGGGCATCGGGGGTGAAGAACGCCGTGATCGGCATTCCACGCACTTCCATTCCTGCCATCTCGTTGACCTTCTGGCCCGCAAGGCGGAACCGGGCGATCCCGGGCGCCACGCGTTCGAGAATGAAGGTCTGGGACAAGATGTTTTCCAGACCACGCGGATCGATTTGCGAGCGGCTGGGAATGTCATCACCCCGACGCAGGGCTGTCCAGTAGGCTTCTGCCTGGCGCATCGCCGACACGGGGGTGTGGCTGCGGAAGTTGTCCATCGGAACCACCTTGTCGTGACCCTTGTTCTGTCCAGAGCTTTTGCGACCGCCGAAAAACATGTCCGTGTCCTTTTGCTTGCCGGGAGAATCCCGACTGTCTGCGGCGGCAGGTTAAGCTTTCTTAAGACTGCTTAACAATATCCGCCCAAATCCTTACTGCTTCATTAATATGGCACAATATGATTCAAATTATGACTATTTCTTCAAGCAATGGTTAACGGGATCCGGATAGGCCTTCTATACCAAAGAATAAGGCCCGCATCCGTTGTGCTTATCGGCGCCTTTGTGGCAATGTCGCGCGCAGAAAACGACGAAGGGCTGAGTGTATGACTGTGAACAGCATGACAGGATTCGCATCCGCGCAAGGGGGCCTTGATGCGCATAGCTGGGGCTGGGAAATCCGGTCGGTCAATGCCAAGGGGCTGGACCTGCGCCTGCGCATTCCGGATTGGCTAGAGGGTCTGGAACCCTTTGTCAGATCAACACTTTCCAAATCTCTATCGCGCGGGAATATCTCGCTGACCCTGCGATTGACGCGCCGGGAAGAGGGGGGCGGGCCACTGCAACTGAACCCGGCAGCACTCACGTCGGTGTTGGAGGCACTGGCGCAGACCGAAGCAGCCGCGCAGGCGGCGGGAGTGGATCTGAAACCATCGTCGGCATCGGACATTCTAGCCCTGCGCGGGGTGATGGAACACGCGGTGACAGAGGACGACCCGGCGCCGCTGGTGGCCGCGCTGAAGGACGAATTCTTAACCCTTTTGGCGGGCCTCACCGAAATGCGGCGGACCGAAGGCGCCCAATTGCTTAATGTATTGAAGCGTCAACTGGACCAAGTGGAAGCCCTCAGCGCTTCGGCGGCGGCTCTGGCAGAAGAGCGCAAGCCCAGAATCGCGGAAACTCTTAAGACCAATCTTGAACGGGTTCTGGCGAATTCCGATGGCATGGACCCCGACCGTCTGGCGCAGGAACTAGCGCTGATCGCGGTCAAGGCAGACGTGACCGAGGAAATCGACCGTCTTGCCGCCCATGTGCGTGCGGCGCGTGAGCTGTTAGAGGCCGGTGGCCCGATAGGGCGCAAGCTGGATTTCCTGATGCAGGAGTTCAACCGCGAGGCCAATACCCTGTGCTCCAAGGCGCAAAGCAGCGATCTGACCGCTGTCGGGCTTGAGCTGAAGGCGATAATAGATCAGATGCGCGAGCAAGTGCAGAACATCGAATGACCCAGACCATAGAATTTGAGGAGAGCAGCTGATGGCTGATCGGCGAGGCCTATTGATCATCCTGTCGTCGCCATCCGGCGCAGGCAAATCCACTTTGGCGAAACGGCTGCGGAGCTGGGACGACAGCATCCGGTTCTCGGTCTCTGCCACCACCCGTGCCCCGCGCGAGGGTGAGGTGGACGGTCAGGATTACCACTTCAGCACGGTGGATGAATTCAAAGCCGCCGTCACCGAAGGCGAGATGCTGGAACACGCGCATGTCTTCGGCAACTTCTACGGCTCCCCCAAGGGGCCGGTGCGGGCGGCGATCAACGCGGGTCAGGATGTGCTGTTTGACATCGACTGGCAGGGTGCGCAGCAGATCCGCAATTCGGACCTTGGCCAGCACACGCTGTCGATCTTCCTCTTGCCGCCCTCGATCCACGAGCTGCGCCGCCGACTGGAAAGCCGCGGTCAGGATGATGCTGACACCATCAAGCGGCGGATGGAGAAAAGCTGGGACGAAATCAGCCACTGGGGCAGCTATGACCATGTGCTGATCAACGACGATCTGGACACCACCGAGCAAGCCCTGCGCACCATCATTACCGCGACCCGTCTGCGCCGGATTCAGCAACCGCATCTGGTGGATCACGTGCGCGGTCTGCAAGCAGAGTTTGAGGAAATGTCATGACCCTTTACGCCCTTGGAACAGACAAGCCCGAGATCCACGAAGATACCTGGGTTGCCCCCAATGCCAACCTGGTCGGCAAGGTGGTGATGGAGGCCGGATCTTCGGTCTGGTTCGGCTGCACCATCCGCGCCGACCACGAAGAGATCCGCATCGGCGAAGGATCAAATGTGCAGGAGAACGTCGTCATGCATATTGACGCTGGGTTCCCATTGAGCATCGGCAAGAATTGCACCATCGGTCACAAGGTAATGCTGCATGGCTGCACCATCGGCGAAAACTCCCTGATCGGGATGGGCGCGACCGTGTTGAACGGCGCCATGATCGGCAAGAACTGCCTGATCGGGGCAGGTGCGCTGATCACCGAGAACAAGGAAATCCCCGATGGCTCCCTGGTCATGGGCGCTCCGGGCAAGGTTGTGCGTCAGGTAGATGAGGCAACAATCGAAAAGCTGAAGTGGAGCGCGCTCCATTACCAGGACAACATGCGCCGCTTTCGTGAAGAACTGCAAAAGGTCGACTAAATGAGAAATTCCAAAGGCTCGCTGATGCGGCCCGATCCGCTTCCCCATAGTGCAAGCCACCCGGTCGTGACGCCGCTCAGCCCCTCGGTGGTTTACGCCAGCGAAACCCCTGATGCGCTGGATGACCAGTATGAAGGCCGCGTGCACGGCTATACCTACTCCCGCGAGGGACATCCGAACGCGGATGTGGTGGCCAAACGTCTGGATGCGATGGAAGGCATGTCGGGCGGGGTTGTCACCGGTTCGGGCATGGCAGCGGTTTCTGCGGTTCTGCTGGGGCTGACAAAGACCGGCGATCACGTGATCGGCGGCAACCAGCTTTATGGCCGCTCGCTGCGCCTGATGAAGGAAGACCTGCCGCGTCTGGGGATCGAAACCAGCCTTGCCGATCCGGCGGATATTGCGGCCGTGCGTGCTGCGATCCGTCCGGAGACCAAGATGATCCTGGTCGAAACCGTGTCGAACCCGACGCTGGCGGTGGCGGATATCGACGGGCTGTCCGCCCTGTGCAAGGAAACCGGCATTCTGCTGGTGGTGGACAATACCTTTACCACGCCGCGCGGGTTTCAGCCGTTCGACCACGGCGCCGATATCGTCATCCACTCGATCACCAAACTGCTGGCCGGCCACTCCGATGTGATGCTGGGCTATGTGGTGGCACGCGATCCGGCGCTGAATGAACGGCTCAGCGTGTTTTCCGTCACCACCGGCATGACACCCAGCCCGTTTGATTGCTGGCTGGCCGAGCGCGGCATGCTGTCCTTTGAGCTGCGGTTCGAGCGCAGCCAGGCCACGGCTGCGGCGCTGGCCGATCATCTGGCCGGGATGCCGGGCGTCAAGCGCGTGATCTACCCGACGCGCAAGGATCACCCGGATCATGACCGCGCCATGGATCTGCTCAAGGGGCAGGGCTGCAATATGGTCAGCTTTGAACTCGAAGGCGGCCGGGCCGCGGCCAACGCATTTACCCGCGCGGCGGACGGGCTGAACTTTGCCCCGACGCTGGGTGATGTGGGCACCACACTGTCGCATCCGGCCTCCTCGTCGCACCGGGCCCTGACGCCAGAAGAACGCGCGGGCCTCGGCCTCAGCGAAGGGTTCTTCCGGGTGTCGGTTGGTCTGGAGGACCCGGCGGCGCTACTGGCGGTGTTCTCCGAGGCGGTCGCGGCGGCCGCAGCGTCATAATAAAACCGTTACATTGGAAAGGTACACGGGTCGAACCGCCATCCAAAAGGGGCCAAAGTGCCATGACGCAAGAGCTGATCGAAGGGTTTCTCGAAGCCATCCCGCTGCCTGCGGTGCTAGTAGATCAGACCGAACGCTTCATCGGTGCCAATGCGGCCGGTACCACCCTTTTGGGGCAGCAACTGAAGGGGCGGCACTTCGCCACCATCCTGCGCCAGCCCGGCGTCACCGCTGCAATCGAAGCCTGTCTGCAGGACAAATCTGCGCGCACCGCCCGACATCTGTCCAATGACGGCGCGCAGGACACCACATTCGAGGTGAGCCTGCGCTACGTCCCCGGCATCGGCGCCGTCAATGGCGGCGCCGTACTGTTGTGTTTCACCGACGTGACCGAGCGCGAACAGGCTGGCCAGATGCGCCGCGATTTCGTCGCCAACGTCAGCCATGAATTACGCACGCCGTTGACCGCGCTGATGGGGTTTATCGAAACCCTGCGCGGCGCCGCCCGCGACGATCCGGCGGCCCGTGATCGCTTCCTCGCGATCATGGAAGGGGAAGCCAGCCGGATGAACCGTCTGGTCGGCGATCTTCTGTCCCTTAACCGCGTCGAGAGCGCGGAGCGGGTGCGGCCAAAAGAAAAACTGGACCTTACGGCGCATCTGACATCCACCCTGAAATCCATGCAGCCGCTGGCGGAGGCCGGCAATGTCGCCCTGTCGCTTGAGGCGCCCGACGAGCCGGTGCATGTCACCGGCGATTCCGATCAGCTGCAACAGGTCTTCACCAACCTGATCGAAAACGCCATCAAATACGGTGGCGATGAGGTGCGCGTGGTGCTGACGCCGATGGAGCGTGATCCGGCCCTGCGCGCCCCGGCGGCCCGCATCCAGGTGATCGATAATGGTCCGGGTATCGATCCGGTGCATCTGCCACGCCTGACCGAGCGTTTCTACCGCGCCGACAGCCATCGCTCGCGGGAGCTGGGCGGTACCGGTCTGGGTCTGGCAATCGTCAAACACATCATCAACCGGCACCGGGGCCGACTGAGGGTCGAAAGCGATCTTGGGGCAGGGGCATCCTTCACCGTGATCCTGCCGCAGTAACCTTCCTGCGCCACTATCCGCTTCCGAAAAACGAAAGATAAGAACGCCCCCTTGCGGATTGCACAGGGGCGTGTGGGCGCCGTGAACCATTAGGATAAGGTTTTTGTCACAATTTCCGTCACAATCCGGCGATTGTCATATGCCTGTTACATACCTGTCACAAAAGCCACATGACCGCCCTTTAGCAGGAGGCCAAGATCATCGTGGGGGTGATCGTGAACCTTCTAACACCTCATGGAGACTGAAATGTCCTTTGTGAAACTTTCCGCATCCGCCCTGGCAATCGCTGCCGTTTCGGCCACCGCTGCCGCCGCACGTGATCAGGTGCAGGTTGCCGGCTCTTCGACCGTGCTGCCCTATGCTTCGATCGTTGCCGAAGCCTTTGGCGAAAACTTCGACTTCCCGACACCGGTTGTTGAATCCGGCGGTTCTTCGGCCGGTCTCAAGCGTTTCTGCGAAGGTGTTGGCGAAAACACCATCGACGTTGCAAACGCATCGCGCAAAATCAAAGACAAAGAAATCAAGGCCTGTGCCGAATCTGGTGTCACCGACATCATCGAAGTGCGTATCGGTTATGACGGGATCGTCTTTGCCTCCGACATCAACGGCAACGGGTTCGAATTCACCCCGACCGACTGGTACCTGGCTCTGTCCGACGAAATCATGGTCGACGGCAAAATGGTCGCCAACCCGAACAAAACCTGGGCCGACGTGAACCCGGACTTCCCGGCGCAGCCGATCCAGGCCTTCATCCCCGGCACCAAGCACGGCACCCGCGAAGTCTTTGAAGACAAGGTGATCCTGGCAGGCTGCGAAGCCACCGGCGCATTCGAGCACATCCTGGCCGGCGCCGAAGGCGACAGCGACAAAGCCAAGAAGAAAGCAGCCGAGAAAGCCTGTATCTCCCTGCGCACCGATGGCGTTTCCGTGGACATCGACGGTGACTACACCGAGACCCTGGCCCGCATCGAAAGCAACAAAGACGGTATCGGCGTCTTTGGTCTGGCCTTCTACGAGAACAACACCGACAAGCTGCAGGTCGCAACCATGTCCGGTATCGTTCCCTCCACCGAAAGCATCGCAACCGGCGAATACCCGGTCTCGCGCCCGCTGTTCTTCTACGTGAAGAAAGCCCACATCGGCGTGATCCCCGGCCTGAAAGAATACGCTGAATTCTTCATCGCCGACGAAGTTGCAGGCCCCGACGGCCCGCTGGCCGAATACGGCCTGGTTGCAGACCCGGAACTGGCGAAAACCCAGGAAGCGGTTGCAAACGAAGACGTAATGGGCGGAAACTCCTAATCTTTCCCCTGCTGATCTGATTTGGCCGGGGGACGTTCCCCCGGCCATTTCTCTGTCCAAACGGACACCCTGAATTTTAATCCGCCACCAAACGGAGCCTTTGATGCCGACGTTCTGGCTTGTTGTTCTACTCTGTGTCATCGCGGCCGCCGGATATGTTCTGGGCCGTCGCCGCGCGCTTGCTTCGGCCGGTGGTGACCCGCGCGCGCTGCATTCCCTGCCGAGCTACTACGGCTCTCATGTGGGGCTGAGCGTGCTGATCCCGTCTTTGGCGGCTCTGGTGATCTGGCTGCTGGCGCAGCCGGTGCTGATCGAAAACCGCGTGTCCTCCATGATCCCTGCGGATCTGGTTCCGGAAAATGCCTCGCTCAGCCTTGTGATGAGCGACGTACGCCGGGTTGCCGAAGGGCTGGATCTGGCGGTTGAGCAGGGCGCGCTTAGCGCCCGCGAAGTGCGCGAATTTGACAGCGAAACCTCTGACCTGCGGGCCATCCTGGGCGAGGTTGGCGTCGCGCTTGGCGCGGATGTGCGCCCTGAGGTTCTGGACGCCGCGCGCGCCTACCGGGGCTTGTCGCACACAGGCCGCACGGCGATGACCGTTGCGGTCCTCCTGCTGGCGCTTGGTGGCTTTGGACTGGCCTATCGCAAGTCTGACAAGGATTTCCGCGCCCGCAACGTGGTGGAACGGGTTGTCATGGCGCTGCTGATCCTGGCGGCCTCTCTGGCGATCCTGACCACCGTTGGCATCGTCCTGTCGATGCTGTTTGAAACCAAGAATTTCTTTGGGCTGCATTCCTGGACCGACTTCTTCTTTGGCACCACCTGGGCACCGAACTTCCGCGGTGACAGCGAACTGTCGATCCTGCCGCTGCTCTGGGGCACGCTCTATATTTCCTTCATCGCGCTGCTGGTGGCAGTGCCAGTAGGCCTGTTCGCAGCGATCTACCTGTCGGAATACGCCGGCCCGGCGGTGCGCGCCTTTGCCAAGCCGCTCCTGGAGATCCTCGCAGGTATCCCGACCATCGTTTATGGTCTCTTTGCCCTCTTGACCGTCGGCCCCTTGCTGGTGAGCTTCTTTGGTCAGGGCGAAAACGGCGTTCTTGGCGTTGAATGGATGAGCGGCGCCACCTCGGTTCTGACGGCGGGGCTGGTCATGGGCATCATGCTGATCCCCTTTGTCTCGTCGCTGTCCGATGACATCATCAACGCGGTGCCGCAGTCGATGCGCGATGGCTCGCTTGGGCTTGGCGCCACCAAATCCGAAACCGTGCGTCAGGTGGTTCTGCCGGCCGCGCTGCCGGGCATCGTCGGCGCCGTTCTGCTGGCGGCTTCGCGCGCCATCGGCGAAACCATGATCGTGGTCATGGGGGCAGGGGCGATTGCCAAATTCTCGCTCAACCCGCTGGAATCGATGACCACCATCACCACTCGCATCGTCAGCCAGCTGACCGGCGACACCGATTTTGCAAGCCCGGAAACGCTGGTCGCCTTCGCTCTGGGCCTGACCCTCTTTGTTCTGACGCTGGGGCTCAACGTTCTGGCCCTCTATATCGTGCGCAAATACCGGGAGCAGTACGACTAATGACCGATATCAGTCACACCTCCGGCGGCTCTGGCGGGCCACAGACGACCAAGGGCGGATCGCTCCTGTCGCAAAGCCCCCGCACCCGCAAACGCAACGCCGCTGAGACCCGGTTCAAGGCCTATGGCATTGCGGCCATCCTAGTGGGCCTGATGATGCTGGCCGTCCTGGTCACAACCATCGTGGGCCGCGGCGCGGGCGCCTTTCAGCAGACCTTTGTCACGCTGAACGTGGAACTGCTGGAAAGCAAGCTCGACAAGAAAGGCAACCGCGACATTGAGGACATCAAGAAGGTCACCACCTTCGGCTATGCCCCACTGGTCAAGGGCGCGATGCAGGACATGATTGACGCGCGCGGCATCGAAACCGGGCTCAAGTCCAAGGACATGGCCGGCCTTCTGTCCAAGAACGCCGTCGCCCAGCTGCGGGCCTTTGTCATCGAAAACCCCGATCAGATCGGACAGACGGTCGAGTTCCGCTTTCTCGCGCAAAGCCGCGTTGATGGTTACCTGAAAGGGCGCGTCAACCGCGACAGCATCGAGAATGACAAGAACATCTCGGCCGCGCAGCTGGATCTGGTCGATGCGCTGGTTGCTGAAGGCGTGATCGAGAAGACCTTCAACATCGATTTCATCATCGGCGCGGATGCCTCGGATCAACGCCCAGAGGCCGCCGGCATCGGCGTGTCGATGATGGGTTCCCTGTTCATGATGCTGGTGGTGCTGGCGCTGGCCCTGCCCATTGGGGTTGCAGCCTCGATCTATCTTGAGGAATTTGCGCCCAAGAACTGGCTCACCGATGTGATCGAGGTGAATATCTCGAACCTCGCCGCTGTACCGTCCATCGTCTTTGGTATCCTCGGCCTCGCGGTGTTCATCAACTACATGCACCTGCCGATGTCGGCGCCGCTGGTGGGTGGCTTGGTACTGACGCTGATGACCCTGCCCACGATCATCATCTCGACCCGCGCGGCGTTGAAGGCGGTGCCCCCGTCGATCCGCGATGCGGCACTGGGTGTCGGTGCCTCGAAAATGCAAGCGGTGTTCCACCATGTGCTGCCGCTGGCCGCGCCCGGCATCCTGACCGGCACCATCATCGGCCTGGCGCAGGCACTGGGCGAAACCGCGCCGCTCTTGCTGATCGGCATGGTGGGCTTCATCGCCTCCAACGCGCCGGAAACCCTGGCCGATGGTCTGCTGGCGCCGAACTCGGCCATGCCCGCGCAGATCTATGAATGGGCCAAACGCGCCGACCCGGCCTTTTACGAGAGGGCCTGGGGCGGCATCATTATCCTTTTGGTTTTCCTCGTAACCATGAATACGGTGGCCGTGATCCTGCGCCGCCGCTTTGAACGCCGCTGGTAGGGGGCACCGATATGAACGACATGAGTAGACTGGATAAGACTGTGACCAACACGATCAAAATCTCGGCCAGCGACGTCAACGTCTATTACGGCGACACCCACGCGATCAAAGACGTCAATGTCGAGATCGAAGACAATACCGTGACCGCCTTTATCGGTCCTTCGGGCTGTGGCAAGTCGACCTTCCTGCGTTGCCTGAACCGGATGAATGACACCATCGACATCTGCCGCGTCACCGGCAAGATCCTGCTGGACGGCGAAGACATCTATGACAAGCGGGTCGATCCGGTGCAGCTGCGCGCCAAGGTTGGCATGGTGTTCCAGAAACCGAACCCCTTCCCGAAATCGATCTATGACAACGTGGCCTATGGCCCGCGCATTCACGGGCTGGCCCGGAGCAAGGCCGAACTGGATGAGATCGTCGAAAAATCCCTGCGCCGCGGCGCCATATGGGATGAGGTAAAGGACCGCCTGCATGCGCCCGGCACCGGCCTGTCCGGTGGTCAGCAGCAGCGTCTGTGCATCGCCCGCGCCGTGGCGACCGAACCCGAAGTCCTGCTGATGGACGAGCCGTGTTCGGCGCTGGACCCGATCGCGACCGCCCAGGTCGAAGAGCTGATCGACGAGCTGCGCGCGAGCTATTCGGTGGTGATCGTCACCCACTCGATGCAGCAAGCGGCCCGCGTCAGCCAGAAAACCGCCTTCTTTCACCTCGGCAACCTGGTTGAGTTCGGCAACACCGGTCAGATCTTCACCAACCCCGAAGATCCGCGGACCGAAAGCTACATTACCGGCCGTATCGGCTGATCCCTCATTGCAAGGACTGAGACATGGAAGAGCAACATATCGCATCCGCATTTGACCGGGATCTGGAGGCGATCCAGGCCCGGATCATGAAAATGGGCGGGCTGGTCGAAGCCGCCATCATGGAATCTGCGCGCGCGCTGGAAACCCGCGACGAGGAACTGGCCCAGAAGGTGCGCGCCGACGACAAGGCCATTGATGGGCTCGAAGAGCTGATCAACGAGGAAGCTGCTCGGGTGATCGCCATCCGCGCCCCGGCTGCGGTGGATCTCCGCGTGGTGCTGTCGGTGATGAAGATCGCCGGCAATCTGGAACGCATCGGTGATTACGCCAAGAATATCGCCAAACGCACCGGGGTCCTGATCCAGGGCCATGATGCGCTGGACAGCGCCGCCGCGCTGCGCCGGATGGCGCGTGAGGTTGAGCTGATGCTGAAGGATGCACTGGACGCCTATATCCAGCGCGATGTCGAACTGGCGGGCGATGTGATCACCCGCGACCGTGACGTCGACCAGATGTACAACGCGCTGTTCCGCGAATTCCTGACCCATATGATGGAAGATCCGCGCAACATCACGCCCTGCATGCATCTGCATTTCATCGCCAAGAACATCGAACGCATGGGCGATCACGTAACCTCGATCTGCGAAGAGCTGATCTACCTGGTTACCGGCAGCCGTCCCGAGGACGACCGGCCCAAGGCCGATACCACCTCAACCACTCCGCAGGAGGTCTAAGACATGGCTGCCGATCAGCCCACTGTTCTGGTCGTCGAGGACGAATTGGCACAGCGTGAAGTGCTGGCCTACAACCTTGAGGCAGACGGGTTCCGCGTGATCCGCGCCGAAAACGGCGAAGAGGCGCTCCTTCTGGTCGAGGAGGACACGCCGGACATAATCGTTTTGGACTGGATGATGCCGAACCTCAGCGGGATCGAAGTCTGCCGCCGCCTGAAGACGCGGCCCGAGACCCGCGGCATTCCGATCATCATGCTCTCGGCCCGTTCCGAAGAGGTGGACAAGGTGCGCGGTCTGGAAACCGGCGCTGACGACTACGTGGTAAAACCCTATTCGGTGATCGAGCTGATGGCGCGGGTGCGGACCCAGTTGCGCCGGGTGCGTCCGTCCACCGTCGGCGTGCGGCTGGAGTTTGACGACATCATTCTGGATGCGGAGACCCACAAGGTCAGCCGGTCGGACCAGCCCCTGAAACTGGGGCCGACCGAGTTCCGCCTGCTGTCGACCTTCATGGAAAAGCCGGGCAGGGTCTGGAGCCGGGAACAGCTGCTGGACCGGGTCTGGGGCCGCGACATCTACGTCGACACCCGCACCGTGGATGTCCATATCGGGCGACTGCGCAAGGCGCTGACCCAGCATGGCGGCGACGATCCTGTGCGCACGGTGCGCGGCGCGGGCTACGCGCTCGGCTAATTTTTCCATATTTGCCTGCTCCGCTTGATCCCATGGATTGGGCCACAGCGGCGCACGCAGGGTGCACGACAGGTACAGGAGGGGGATGCGGAGGGCACCCCCTTTGCTTTGACTGGTGGTTGGGCGTGGTTCAGCGCGGCAGCGGATCTTCGGGCTGCGCCTTGGTGGCCAGCCAGTCGCGGAACTTGCGCAGCGCAGGCGCGTTGGATTTGCTGGTCGGCCAGACCAGATAATAGGCGCCGCGCGTTTCTGTCGGGGCAGGGTGCAGCGCCACCAACCGTCCGGTCGCCAGGTCTTGCTCCACCAGATAATCCGGCATCAAGGCGACCCCCAACCCGTGCATTGCGGCCTGAGTAATGGTTGCAAATTGATCATACATGGTACCACTAACGGTCTCTGGAGCCTCCACGCCTTGTGCGGCAAACCAATCCGACCAGGCCTCGGGGCGGGTCTGAATATGCAAAAGTGGAAGGTTCAGAATGTCCTTGGGGCCGCGCAAGGCCGTGCCGACCACCAGATCCGGCGCGCAGACCGGCAAAAGCTGTTCATGTTTCAACAACAGGGCGTCGGTGCCCGGCCATTCTGCGCGGCCAAAATGGATCGCCGCATCAAAGGGTTCGCTGGCAAAGCTGAAAGGCTCCAGCCGCGTCGTCATATTGATGGTGACATCCGGATGCAGCCGGGCAAATTCCGGAAGGCGCGGCATCAGCCAGCGCATGCCAAAGGCCGGAAGGATCGCGAGATTCAGCGTTCCAGCCAAGGGCGCGGTCTGAAGGCGCAGCGTCGACTGGGCGATCTGGTTCAGCGCGGCACGGATTTCTCCGGCGTATTCCTGCGCTTCGGCCGACAGGGTCAGTTTTTTCTTGTCCCGGTGTACCAGATCCAGCCCCAGTTGCCGTTCGAGCGCCTGCAGTTGGCGGCTCACCGCGCCTTGGGTCAGCGACAATTCGGCCGCCGCCGCCGATGCACTGCCCAAACGATCCAGTGCCTCGAGCGCGCGCAGGGCAGAAATGGACGGGAGAAAACGACGTGGTGCACTCATGTATGCTGTTTACTCATATATGCTTGCAAAAGTCTCGCTGTTTTTTTCCTTAACCCACCGTTAGGGTCGCCGCAGGTTTCAACATCAACGACAAAGGGGCAAGACATGACCGATGCACCTAAACTGCGGGCCAAGGATGCGCCCGATCTGAGCGGCTTCAACTGGGAAGATCCGCTGCGTCTGGACGATCAGCTAAACGAAGATGAGCGCATGATCGCCGCCTCGGCCCGTGCCTATGCGCAGGAAAAGCTGCAGCCGCGTGTTACCGAAGCATATGAAAACGAACACACCGATCCCGCCATCTTCCGCGAGATGGGCGAGATGGGTCTGCTGGGCACCACCATCCCCGAGGAATACGGCGGGTTGGGCGCAGGCTATGTGTCTTACGGCCTGGTTGCGCGCGAAGTTGAGCGCGTCGACAGCGGTTATCGCTCGATGATGTCGGTGCAAAGCTCGCTGGTGATGTACCCGATCTACGCCTATGGCAGCGAAGAGCAGCGCAAGAAGTACCTGCCGAAACTGGCATCTGGTGAATGGATCGGCTGCTTTGGTCTGACCGAGCCCGACGCAGGTTCCGACCCCGCGGGCATGAAAACCCGGGCCGAGAAGACCGCAACCGGCTACAAGCTGACCGGCTCCAAGATGTGGATTTCGAACGCGCCGATCGCCGATGTCTTTGTCGTATGGGCTAAATCCGAAGAGCATGGTGGGAAGATCCGTGGTTTCGTGCTGGAAAAAGGCATGAAGGGCCTCTCCGCGCCGAAAATCCAGAACAAGGCGTCGCTGCGTGCCTCCATCACCGGTGAAATCGTCATGGATGGCGTCGAAGTCAGTGAAGACGCGCTGCTGCCGCACGTACAAGGCCTCAAAGGTCCGTTCGGCTGTCTGAACCGCGCACGTTACGGCATCAGCTGGGGTGCGATGGGCGCCGCCGAAGCCTGCTGGCACGCCGCACGTCAGTATGGTCTGGACCGCACCCAGTTCGGACGTCCGCTGGCCAACACCCAGTTGTTCCAGCTGAAATTGGCCAATATGCAGACCGAAATCACCCTTGGCCTGCAGGCCTCGCTGCGGGTTGGTCGCCTGATGGACGCCGCCAATGCCGCGCCCGAGATGATCTCGATCGTCAAGCGGAACAACTGTGGCAAGGCGCTGGATATCGCTCGTATGGCCCGCGACATGCACGGCGGCAATGGCATCAGCCTGGAATTCCAGGTTATCCGCCACATGGTGAACCTGGAAACGGTCAACACCTATGAGGGCACGCACGATGTTCACGCACTGATTCTGGGTCGCGCTCAGACCGGTCTGCAGGCGTTCTTTTAACGAATAGCGCCAAAATCCGGGGCCAGATCGTTAATTTCCGCGGTCTGGCCCCGATTGACTGACATCAGTCTCGAAACCGCAAGTGCCCACCGGCCTTGCGGTTTTGCATTTCAGGCCTGCAATAATGCAGATAGCCCTCGTCCTCACATCACCGCAAAGACAAAGGCACAGGATTTTCGCTCGTTTCCCTTCGAAATGGATCCAAAACGGTAAAGGCGGAGGTTAACGCTGAAGCAGAAGCAAGGGATGCTTCAAATTGCTTGTGCTTGTTTTTTGGCAACCTCCTGCACGGTCAGCCGCCGTCCATCCACCATTTACCCAAGTTAACCGCCACGGGATGCCATCAGCATCTGAGCATGGCGTTGAGGCCAAGTTCTCAAGCAAAGGCGTAAACACGCAAATGGCCCCGAAGTCCGAAGGTTCGACGTGAATCCATAGAAAATCGCAAAGGGTAGGGAGGGGCGCATCCCCCTTCTTGTGCGGCTAAGCAACGGACCTGCGTTTCTGCAAGTCGCAACATGCAGAATTGCCCCGGCATTTTTTGCAATAACACCGGCAGGAATTGAAGGGCTGCTTTGCAGTATCTTTTGTGCTTAATTCTTTTTTAACAGTGTTTTACGAGGGCGTACAGGGGCGTGCGGTAACAATTTTAATGAAAGGGCTTTCCTCCCTCTCATCGAATATATATATGCTTTTACGAATATGTATTGAGCGCGTTGACACCTGATCGGGTGCGCGGCGCGATCCATTCTCAGGAAAGCCTCCGCAATGTCTTCGCCACTGTCCCGCATCGACTTGAAATCCCTGTTTCCAATTTTGGACTGGGGACGACGGTATGACCGCCCTGATTTCACCGGGGATATGACAGCGGCAGTGATCGTCACGATCATGCTTATCCCGCAGTCACTGGCCTATGCCTTGCTCGCCGGGCTACCTGCCGAGGTCGGGCTTTACGCGTCGATCCTGCCTTTGGTGGCCTATGCGATCTTCGGCACCTCGCGTGCCCTGGCCGTGGGGCCGGTCGCCGTGGTGTCGTTGATGAGCGCATCTGCGCTGGCGCCGCTGGGTCTGGACACTGTTGCAGAGTTCACTGCCGCCGCCGCCGTGCTGGCACTGCTGTCCGGGTTGATGCTGGCAACGATGGGGGCCTTGCGTCTCGGGGTGGTGGCCAACCTGCTGTCACATCCCGTGATCGCTGGGTTCATTACGGCCTCGGGGCTGCTGATCGCAGTCAGCCAGATGAAGCATCTGTTGGGCATTCCGGCGCACGGTCACAATCTGCTGGAAATTCTGCTGTCGCTGGGGCAGGGGCTTGGTCAGGTCAACTTCTGGACCCTCGGGGTCGGCGCGCTGGCCCTCGGCTTTTTGATCTGGGTGCGCCGACATATGGCGAACGTGCTGCACCAAAAGGCTGGCCTGTCAAAAGGCGCCGCCGGAACCGCAGCCCGGGTTGGCCCGGTCTTTGCCGTCATCGGAACGATCGTATTGTCCTGGGCGCTGAACCTGCCTGAGATGGGGGTTTCCGTGGTTGGCGAGGTGCCGACCGGTCTGCCGCCGATCGGCCTGCCGATGATCGACTGGGCGCTGGTTCCGGCCCTAATTGGTCCTGCAGCGCTGATCACCATTATCGGCTATGTTGAAAGTGTCTCGGTCGCGCAGACCTTGGCCGCCAAGCGCCGTCAGAAAATTGATCCAAACCAAGAGCTTAAAGCTCTTGGCGCTGCGAACTTGGCCTCTGCCTTGTCTGGCGGCTATTCGGTGACAGGCGGTTTTGCTCGATCGGTCGTCAACTTTGACGCCGGTGCGCGCACCCCGGCTGCGGGCGCTTTTACCGCCGTTGGGCTGACCTTTGCCGCCATGTTCCTGACGCCGCTGCTGTATTTCCTTCCCAAGGCAACGCTTGCAGCGACCATCATCATTGCGGTCCTTTCACTGGTTGATTTGAAGATTCTCAAAACTGCCTGGACCTATTCCAAAGCCGATTTCGCCGCCGTTCTGACCACGATCCTGCTGACGCTGTTGGTTGGTGTGGAAACCGGTGTCGCTGCTGGTGTGCTGGTCTCGCTTTTGTTGTTCGTCTGGAAGACCTCGCGCCCGCACGTGGCCGAGGTGGGGCAGGTGCCGGGAACCGAGCATTTCCGCAACATTCACCGCCATAACGTGGTGACCGATCCTTCGCTGGTCACGCTACGGATCGACGAAAGCCTGTACTTCGCCAACGCGCGGCGTATGGAGGACCTGATCCTGGCGCGCGTGCACGAAGGCCGTGATGAGATCAAACACGTCGTGCTGATGTGCTCCGCAGTGAACGAAATCGATCTGAGTGCGCTTGAATCGCTTGAGGAAATGAACCAACGGCTGTCTGACATGGGGATCCAACTGCATATGTCCGAGGTTAAAGGGCCAGTCATGGATCGTCTGAAACGCAGCCATTTCCTGGATGCGCTGAGCGGCCAGATCTTCCTGTCCCAGAATGAAGCCTTTGAAACGCTGATCGCAGCACAGCCGCGTGACAAGATCAGCGCATAGGCGCGCAATGCAGCAACCTGATTGATTGTCGACAGGGCGCATCATAGTGGCGCCCTGTTGTGTGGGCTCAAGGGTCGTTGCGACGGTTTCCGCTATCTCAGTTTCATCATCTCTTCTCTGAAGGCCTCTGTCGGGGTTCGCCATCCGAGACACTTTCTGGGTGTGCCGTTCAGGCGGTCGCAAATCGCCTTCATATTGCGATTTGAGAGCGCCGCGAGTTGGGTGTCGCGTGGCAAGTATCGGCGGGCGCGTTTGTTCAGGTTCTCAACGGAACCCTTTTGCCAGGGCGCTTGGGGATCACAGAACCAACTTTCTGTGCCGATGCCAGACTTCAGCTTGCGCCACGCGCGGAACTCGAAGCCACGGTCGAATGTGATCGACTTGCGGGCTGGTTGGGGCAGGGGCTCCATCACATCCATCAGCTTGTTGACGAAGTGGGTCGAGCTGCGGTCGTTGTTGCGGAACAGGACAGCAAAACGGGTCTTGCGTTCGACCAGCGAGGCGACATTCATTGTGCCTTGAGACCTCTCGAAGATCATCAAATCGCCTTCCCATTCGCCAAATGTCTCGCGTGTCTTCACGTAGTCTGGACGTTCATGGATGGACCGATCCGGCGGAAAAACCTGGCCTCTGGGGCGTCTAGCATGGCGCGGCTGCCGTTTCTTGCGTCTGCTGGGAAGATGACGCGCCAGTTGTTCGGACTGTCCTTCGGCGCTGTAAACGTAAGCATAGATCGTCTCGTGGCTGACACGCACAGGCTGATCATCAAAGCCAAGGCGACCCGCGATCTGTTCCGGTGTCCAGCCAATCTTCAATTGAGCGATGACATGAGAACGCAGATCATTCAGGCGGATCAACTTGCGCTTTCTAGCGCGCCGGTCTGATGCGTATTTCTGAGCATTCATTCCGTAGTAGCCGTTCAGCTCTGGCAGTTCCTCGTCGTTGAAATAGTTTCGGTTGATCTCGCGATAGACGGTCGAGCGATGCCTGCCGATCTCCGCTGCGATCTTGCTCACCGGCATTTTTGCATTCAACATGTCTTCAATTGCGCGTCTCTCACGCAAATCCAGCTCTGTATGGGCCATGTCCGTTCTCCTGGCTTTTCAGCAAGATAGGGGATTTGTCGCAAGCCAGTATAGAATGTGCCTTGCTACCACTCAGTGTAAATCCCATTCAGAAATGTCACTGGCTGCGCAAAGCAGAAACGTCACCACAGGGAGGGACAGGAGCAAGGCTTTGCAGCCCGCAGACCCCAAATATCGGAGGGCTGAAAAGCCTTGCGGATTGCGGGTCTGTGGTGTCGAGGATAGCGTGGCGACATGCTTCCGACGCTCAAACTTCACTCAGATGCTGATGTCCTGAAACACTCTTCGCTGGTTCGTGGGATGACGCTTGCGTTGCGTTATGCCAACGAAACCGGCGGGATCGGGCTGACGCAATCAGGCTCCTTCAACCGCAAGTTTGTGCATTGGGCGGCGGAACACTTTGAATGGCCAGATTACACCGCCACCGAGTTATTCGAAATGAACAAGGTGCTGGATGAATACAAAATGCCACCTTTGTTCCCGGTGCATGGGTTGCTGCGTCATCTGAAGCTTCTTCGTCGTTACAAGGGCAAGCTGGTTGCGACTAAGAAAGGACGGGAGATGGCGGAAGCATCTGACGTCTTTTTTGATCTGACCGCTCCGGTTTATCTTTATCGTTTCATCCATGATGAACGGATCGAAGCCCGGGGTGGCCCCTTGGGCAACTGGGACATCTTTCTGAACGTGATCAACGTCGAGGCGCGGGCAGGGTGTACCTTAGCACATCTTCTCAAAACGCTTTACGGGTGGGAAGAAAAGGACCGCTACGATCCAGAGCACAGCGACATGCGGTTTGCGCTGAAATTCTGCGTCTTGCAGCCACTGTGTTGGCTCGGCCTGCTTTGGGAAGATCGGGAGGGGCTGAGGATTTGGGACGACGGCACATTTTACAAGACGCCACTCTGGCACGCAGCCCTTAAACTCGAAACCGATGGTCAGGCCGCTTTACGCCTTGTCTGATGCCACAGCTGCCGCATCCTGCTCGGCGTGTTTGAGCTCGTAATAGGCGTCCATGTCAGCAGTCTTGAGTTATTCTGCCGCGCGCGCAATCTTCTTCTTGGCCCGCGATCCTGGCGGTCTGCCTGGCCGACGCCCGTTCGGCTTGTAGCCCATCTTCTCTGAGTTTGTCCGCACCTTCGGCTTAGGCGGTGCGGCGTCCTGCATCTCTTTGACATAGGCCAGAACCGCACCGAGCCGCTTGTTCTCGGTGATGGCTGCATGGGTGACGCGCTGGTCCATATCAAAGATCCTGTAGGGCAGGGCTTGGCCTTTCCAGCGTACCTCGAACCGCCCATCCACAAAGACATAGGTGTCCACATATTTGCCGACCAGAGCGCGTGACAGCTCGTTCTCTTCGAGCATGATCCGCTTGCGGTCATAGGAAAACGTGAGCTGCTTGCCGACATAGCGGTTCTCACGCCAGCACAACACTTCCGCCAGCCGATCCGGCTCCACATTCAACGCCCGGTGCAGGTTGTCCGGTTTGGCCGGGGCCTTGGCAAATTTGGCGTTAAAGCGGCTCTTAAAGCCTTCAAGAAAAGCGTTTCCGGCTTTCATGTCCGAAACGCCTGCCAGCCTCAGTTCTTTGACAAGCCGGTCCTGAAGCGTGCGGTTGGCCCGTTCTACGCGACCTTTGGCCTGAGAGCTGTTGGCGCACAGGATCTCGATGTTCAGCTCATTCAACGCACGCCCGAACTGGGTCATGCCTGCACCATTCCTGGCGTCTTCTTTGGCAACTCGGAATACCGAATGCTTGTCGCTGTAAAAGGCCACTGGGCGGCCATGCTGAACCAAATAACTGTCCAACGCCTCGAAATAGCTGAACGTGCTCTCGGACTTCACAAACCGCAGCTCCATCAAGGTGCTGGTGGCATCATCGATGAAAACGAGCAGGGTGCAGGGATCACCCCGATCCTCAAACCAACGGTGATCGGAACCATCAATCTGGATCAGCTCACCATAGCATTCGCGCCGTAAGCGAGGTTGATGGAAGGTCCGGCGCTGTTTCCGCGAGAGCCAGATGCCGTCTTCGATCATCCATTTGCGCACGGTCTCGCGAGACACTGTGAACCCGTGATGCTCAGCCAGCTTCTCAGCTGCCAGTGTTGGGCCGAAATCCGGGTAATTCTCTTTGATCAGGCTCAGAGCATAATCGCGCTTTGCATGATGGATACGATTGTTTGGAGGTTTGCCGCGCGCCTTATGCCGGATCGCTGAGGCGCCATCCTGCCGGTATCGCTTGAGAAGCCGGAACACTTGCCGCCTTGTCAGATCCAACATGTTCGCCGCATTAGCGACCGTCAGCCGACCATCACCAACCTGCGCCAAAACCTCAACGCGGTTCAAATCGCGCTCGCTCATCATCACCCATCCCATGTCCGCTCGTCCTCGCTACCGTATGCGAGGAGAGTGACACTTCTGAATTGCTCAGGGGTGACATTATCGCTTTGCGGCTACACTCAGTGTAAATCCCATTCAGAAATGTCACTGGCTGCGCAAAGCAGAAACGTCACCACAGGGAGGGACAGGAGCAAGGCTTTGCAGCCCGCAGACCCCAAATATCGGAGGGCTGAAAAGCCTTGCGGATTGCGGGTCTGTGGTGTCGAGGATAGCGTGGCGACATGCTTCCGACGCTCAAACTTCACTCAGATGCTGATGTCCTGAAACACTCTTCGCTGGTTCGTGGGATGACGCTTGCGTTGCGTTATGCCAACGAAACCGGCGGGATCGGGCTGACGCAATCAGGCTCCTTCAACCGCAAGTTTGTGCATTGGGCGGCGGAACACTTTGAATGGCCAGATTACACCGCCACCGAGTTATTCGAAATGAACAAGGTGCTGGATGAATACAAAATGCCACCTTTGTTCCCGGTGCATGGGTTGCTGCGTCATCTGAAGCTTCTTCGTCGTTACAAGGGCAAGCTGGTTGCGACTAAGAAAGGACGGGAGATGGCGGAAGCATCTGACGTCTTTTTTGATCTGACCGCTCCGGTTTATCTTTATCGTTTCATCCATGATGAACGGATCGAAGCCCGGGGTGGCCCCTTGGGCAACTGGGACATCTTTCTGAACGTGATCAACGTCGAGGCGCGGGCAGGGTGTACCTTAGCACATCTTCTCAAAACGCTTTACGGGTGGGAAGAAAAGGACCGCTACGATCCAGAGCACAGCGACATGCGGTTTGCGCTGAAATTCTGCGTCTTGCAGCCACTGTGTTGGCTCGGCCTGCTTTGGGAAGATCGGGAGGGGCTGAGGATTTGGGACGACGGCACATTTTACAAGACGCCACTCTGGCACGCAGCCCTTAAACTCGAAACCGATGGTCAGGCCGCTTTACGCCTTGTCTGATGCCACAGCTGCCGCATCCTGCTCGGCGTGTTTGAGCTCGTAATAGGCGTCCATGTCAGCAGTCTTGAGTTATTCTGCCGCGCGCGCAATCTTCTTCTTGGCCCGCGATCCTGGCGGTCTGCCTGGCCGACGCCCGTTCGGCTTGTAGCCCATCTTCTCTGAGTTTGTCCGCACCTTCGGCTTAGGCGGTGCGGCGTCCTGCATCTCTTTGACATAGGCCAGAACCGCACCGAGCCGCTTGTTCTCGGTGATGGCTGCATGGGTGACGCGCTGGTCCATATCAAAGATCCTGTAGGGCAGGGCTTGGCCTTTCCAGCGTACCTCGAACCGCCCATCCACAAAGACATAGGTGTCCACATATTTGCCGACCAGAGCGCGTGACAGCTCGTTCTCTTCGAGCATGATCCGCTTGCGGTCATAGGAAAACGTGAGCTGCTTGCCGACATAGCGGTTCTCACGCCAGCACAACACTTCCGCCAGCCGATCCGGCTCCACATTCAACGCCCGGTGCAGGTTGTCCGGTTTGGCCGGGGCCTTGGCAAATTTGGCGTTAAAGCGGCTCTTAAAGCCTTCAAGAAAAGCGTTTCCGGCTTTCATGTCCGAAACGCCTGCCAGCCTCAGTTCTTTGACAAGCCGGTCCTGAAGCGTGCGGTTGGCCCGTTCTACGCGACCTTTGGCCTGAGAGCTGTTGGCGCACAGGATCTCGATGTTCAGCTCATTCAACGCACGCCCGAACTGGGTCATGCCTGCACCATTCCTGGCGTCTTCTTTGGCAACTCGGAATACCGAATGCTTGTCGCTGTAAAAGGCCACTGGGCGGCCATGCTGAACCAAATAACTGTCCAACGCCTCGAAATAGCTGAACGTGCTCTCGGACTTCACAAACCGCAGCTCCATCAAGGTGCTGGTGGCATCATCGATGAAAACGAGCAGGGTGCAGGGATCACCCCGATCCTCAAACCAACGGTGATCGGAACCATCAATCTGGATCAGCTCACCATAGCATTCGCGCCGTAAGCGAGGTTGATGGAAGGTCCGGCGCTGTTTCCGCGAGAGCCAGATGCCGTCTTCGATCATCCATTTGCGCACGGTCTCGCGAGACACTGTGAACCCGTGATGCTCAGCCAGCTTCTCAGCTGCCAGTGTTGGGCCGAAATCCGGGTAATTCTCTTTGATCAGGCTCAGAGCATAATCGCGCTTTGCATGATGGATACGATTGTTTGGAGGTTTGCCGCGCGCCTTATGCCGGATCGCTGAGGCGCCATCCTGCCGGTATCGCTTGAGAAGCCGGAACACTTGCCGCCTTGTCAGATCCAACATGTTCGCCGCATTAGCGACCGTCAGCCGACCATCACCAACCTGCGCCAAAACCTCAACGCGGTTCAAATCGCGCTCGCTCATCATCACCCATCCCATGTCCGCTCGTCCTCGCTACCGTATGCGAGGAGAGTGACACTTCTGAATTGCTCAGGGGTGACATTATCGCTTTGCGGCTACACTCAGTAATCGTATAATTGGTATTATGTTACGTAACTGGAATTCCGTTCCGTCACACGGGATTGGCAGCTCCTCTTGCTCCGGCTAGCGTGAATTCGGTCAAATATGGAGCGCAAGATCAATCATGCAAATCAAAAACAGCTGTGTTGTCGTCACCGGCGCTGCCCATGGGATCGGCAAAGGGCTAGCCGAAAAATTTGCGCAGATGGGCGCCGCGCATGTGATCTGCGCCGATATCGATCTTGCCGGAGCTGAGGCAACGGCGATCGAGATCAGCGGCACTGCCAAGCATGTGGACGTCGCATCCGAGGACAGCATCGCTGCGTTGGTCGATTGCGTGGAAACCGAGATCGCACCGATTACCCTGTTCTGCGCCAACGCTGGTATCCTGACCCGCGGCGGTTTTGAGGTCAGCAATGACGACTGGCAGAGGATCTGGGACATCAACGTAATGTCCCACGTCTGGACCGCGCGGCATCTGGTGCCACGCATGCTGGAACGCGGCGGCGGATACATCCTGAACACGGCCTCGGCTGCAGGTCTGCTCAACCAGATCGGCGCCGCGCCCTATGGCGTCACCAAACACGCGGCCGTTGGCTTTTCTGAATGGCTGGCAATCACTTATGGCGATAAGGGCATAGGCGTTTCGGTCCTGTGCCCGCAAGCCGTCCGGTCAGAAATGACCCGTGGATTGGAAAACAGCGTCGCCAGTGTCGACGGGCTTCTGGAGCCCGAAGATGTGGCCACCGCCTGCGCCGAAGCGATTGAGGCTGGCAAGTTCCTGGTGCTGCCACACCCCAAGGTCGAAAGCTACATGCAGGCAAAGACGGCCGATTATGACCGCTGGATCACCGGCATGCAGAAACTGCGCGATCGCTTTGATAACACGTGATTTTTGAAGACGCGCTCAGCTGCTAATCGGTCGCATCAGCCCTTCCTGTGCAACGCTGGCCACCAGTTGGCCATCCTGCGTGTAGATTGAGCCGCGGTTAAAGCCGCGGCCATTCCCGGCAAAGGGTGAATCCATCGTATAAAGGTGCCAGTTTTCAAACCGCACCGGCGCATGGAACCACATGGCATGGTCCAGGCTCGCGGTCATCGCTTCGGGCTTGTACCAAGTCAGCCCATGCGGACGCAGCGCTGACCCCAAGAGACCAAAGTCCGATGCATAGGCCATCAGCACATGCTGCAGCTCTGGCCCAGCGTCCTTGGCGGATTCCATTCTGATCCACATGTGATTGATATCGCTGCAAACCTGGGGATCCAGCGGATCGCGCGGCTCAATATCGCGGATTTCGAACGGACGCTGACGGGTGAATTCCTCGCGCATGTCCTCGGAAATCCGGTGGGCATGCAGCTCGTGCAGCTCATCACGGCTCTGCAACCCATCCGGCGGTGGGACATCCGGCATTGTATGCTGATGGCTCCAGCCGGGTTCTTCCTTGTGGAACGATGCGGCAAGGTTGAGGATCTGCTTGCCGTTTTGGATGGCGATGACGCGCCGGGTAGTGAAACTGCCGCCATCGCGGGCCGGATCGACCTCATAAATGACCGGGCTTGCGGGGTCGCCGGGCCGAATGAAATAGGCATGCAGCGAATGGCACAACCGCCCAGACACGGTGGCATAGGCTGCCGTCAGTGCCTGGGCGATAACCTGCCCGCCATAAATCCGCATGGGGGTTTCACCACCGGAGCCAATACCACGATACAGGTTCGTATCCAGCCGCTCCAGATCCAGAAGATTGAGCAAAACCTTCCCAACATCATTCATTTATGGCGCCTTCCTCAACCAGCCTCCCGCGTCTTTGCATAGGCGATGAACAGATCGAAACTGTCAGGGTTGGCCATCGAGTCACGGTTCACGACTTTTGCGGGGTCCCCTCCAAGTAGCAGCTTTTTCACGGGCACTTCCAGCTTCTTTCCCGAAAGCGTGCGCGGGACTTCGGGGACGCTGATTATTTCATCAGGCACAAACCGCGCCGACACGCCGCTGCGGATGGCGCTGCGGATTTTGTCGCGCATGGCGTCATCCAGCTCCTGCCCCTCGGCCAGTACCACGAACAGCGGCATGAAACTGTCGCGCCCGAGGAACTCCAAATCAACGACAAGACTGTCCAGCACTTCCTCAAGCCCTTCGACGGCCTGATAGATTTCCGAAGAGCCAAGCCGCAGCCCGCGCCGGTTGATCGTCGCGTCCGAGCGGCCATAGATCACCGATCCGCCCTCGGGGGTGATTTCGATCCAGTCGCCATGGCGCCAGATACCGGGATAGGTATCGAAATAGCTGTCATGCAGGCGCGATCCGTCTTCATCACCCCAGAAAAACAAAGGCATAGAGGGCAAAGGTTCGGTGCAGACCAGCTCTCCGACGCTGCCGATCACTTCCTGTCCGGTCTCATCAAAGGCACGTACCGCATTGCCAAGCGCGCGGCACTGCATTTCGCCCGCGCGCACCGGCAGCATGACGTTGCCGCAGACGAAGGCGCCGCACAGATCGGTACCGCCGGAGATCGGCGCCAGCCAGATGTCGGCCTTTACCTCGGAATACACCCAATCATAGCCATCCGAGGTCAGCGGCGATCCAGTGGTGCCAAGCGAGACCAGCGCCGACAGATCAAGATCATGCCCGGGTCTGATGCCGGATTTCACGCAGGCGGTGATATAAGCGGCGCCGACGCCCAGATAGGTGATGCGTTCCTCAGCGCAACACCGCCAAAGGTCCAGCATATCGGGATGGTTTGGCGCCCGATCATAAAGCAGTGTCGTTGCGCCCTGCCCCAAGGCCACGAATTGCGCATTCCACATCACCCAGCCCGACGACGTCAGCCAGCAAAACCGGCTGTCGGAACTCAGATCCTGATGCAGCGATTGCTTGACGCCTTCGAACAGAATGCCACCGTGCCCGTGCACGATGGGTTTCGGATTTCCGGTGGTGCCAGAGGAATAGACCACCCATAGCGGATGATCGAAGGCGACCGGTGTAAACTCCAGCGGCGCGTCACCATCCGCGATCATGTCGCGCCAATGGGTTGCGCCATCGGGCAGATCACCGACCACCGGCAGTACCACGCGGTGGGTCACGCTTGGCAGGCCGTCGGCAATGGTGGTCAGCACTTCGCGCCGGTCCATGGTCTTGCCTGCATGCACATATCCGTCCTGATAGATCAGGACCTTGGGTTCGATCTGGCGGAACCGGTCCAGAATGGCGACATGGCCCATGTCCGGCGCGCACAGCGACCAGATACCGCCAAGGCTGGCGGTGGCCAGACAGGCGATAATCGCGGCCTCGGTATTGGGCAAAACGGCGGTCACCCTGTCGCCCTGCCCGACGCCCATGGCCCGCAGGTTTGCAGCTACGCTGGCCACCTGAGCGGCGAGTTCGGCCCAGGTCAGTTCGGATCCGCCAAAAGTTTCAGAATGAACGACAAGCGCCTGTTTCTGCGGGGTTTTGTCGACCTGCCGCAGAATGTGCCTGGCCCAGTTCAACTCTCCGCCCGGGCACCATTCTGCGCCAGGCATGCTGCGATTTCCCAGAATCCGGCTCGGCGGTGCGGTGAATTCCAGGTCAAAGAACTCGGCCAAAGCGCCCCAGAACCCTTCAAGGTCGGAAACGCTCCACTCCCACAGGCCATTGTAATCGTCGAAGGTTTTTCCCTTCTCCGCAGCCAGCCAGCGCTCGAATGCCGCCATGCGGCTCGCCTCGGCGCGCTCCGCGCTTGGGGTCCACAGGATCTTACGGTCGGGAATATCGCTCATCAGATCACTGCCCCATGTACCAGCGCCTTCAGCTCAGCCCGCGAGGGATAGGAACTGCTGGGCGACAGCTGGGTAAAGAACACCACGGACAGATCCAACACCGGGTCCATCCAGAAGAAGGTCGAAGCCATGCCGCCCCAGCTAAAGTCACCTACGGACCCGGGGCAGCGCGCCCGGCCGGGATCCATCACCACGGCGCCGCCCAGGCCAAAACCCATGCCTTCCATCGGCTGTTCTGCAAAGCTTTGCGGCCCCATGGAGGCGATATCCCCGGGCAGATGGTTCCGCATCATGAAATCAGCGGTTTTCGGGCTGATCAGATAGCCATCCTTATGGGCGCCGCGGCGCCGCAGCATTTCGGAAAACTTCATGTAGTCATCAATGGTTCCGACCAACCCGCCGCCACCAGACATCATCTCAGTCGTTTCAAACGGAGAGCCCCCGTGCAGATCCGTCAGGCGCAGGGTTTCACCGCCGGTCTTTGCCGAATTCAGCGCCATCGCATCCCCGGCGAGCGGGGTATAGAGCGAGGCAAAGCGATCACCGGTGCCACGCGGGACCCGGAACGCTGTCTCGGTCATGCCGAGCGGAGCAAAGATTTCGGTTTCAAAAAAATCGCCAAGTGTCTTGCCCGAAACAACTTCGACGACGCGGCCCAGAACATCGATACTGACCGAGTATTCCCAGCGTGTGCCGGGTTGAAAGGCGAGCGGATAGGCTGCCAGTTCCGCCGCCATCTTTTCCAATTTACCCTGCCCCGGTTTAAACATCAGCTGCTGCTCTTCCATGGCTGCGGGCAAAACGCCGGGGTTGAAAGGATAGCTGAGACCGCTGGTGTGGGTCAGCAGTTCATGCAGCGTCGGCGCCCGGCTGGGTTCAACCTGATCAATTGCCGTTGCCCCTGGCACCAGCGCCTGCATGTCGGTGAATTCGGGAATAAAATCCGACACCGGCGCATCCAGGTGAAACAGCCCCTTTTCCAGCAGCATCATGATAGCAAGGGAGGTCACCGGTTTGGTCATTGAGTAGATCCGTACCAGCGTATCGCGGGTAAAAGGCAGACCTGCCTCGATATTTCTCAGACCCGTTGCGTGAAAGAACGCTTCCTTCCCACCTTCGTTGATCAAGACCGAACTGCCGGCATATTTCCTTTGATCCACATAGCGTTGCTGCCATGCCTTCACGCGGTCCAGCCGGTCGTGGTCCAGCATTGATTTCCTCCCTGTCTGTCTTGGTGCGGGCCGGTGTGCCTACTCGCCCCGGCCGCTGATCATCTTATCCATCGCGGCCTTGGTTTCGGAATTGAACCAGCCACCCTCTGGCGCGTTACCACCTGCGGCAATCCCTGCCTTGATGCGGTCGATTACCTCGCCGCGCAGTTGCATCTTGACCGAGGCAAAGGTCTGCGGCGGCAATTCCGCCAGCTTACGGGCCTCGCGCAGCGCGTAGATCTCAAGATCCTCCATATCCTCGGCGATGATATCAACGAGGCCATAATTGCGCGCTGCAATCGGACCGATAGATTGCCCGGTCAGCATCAGGCGCCGCTGCGTGTTGCTGTCGAGCGTAGCTTTGGCGATTTCCAGCGGCCCTATCGGGAAGTCCGCGCCGACGCGCACCTCGGCCAGTCCATAGGCGGATCTGGAGTGGCCGATCCGCACGTCGCTGGCCAGAACGAAAAACAACCCACCGGCAATTGCAGCGCCACCAACAGCAGCCACTACCGGTTTCGGGCAGCTGTAAAGCGCCAGGAAGCCTTCGTTCAGGCCGCGCACAATTGCGTGCTGCTGCTCAAGATCGAACTCCTGCGCTTCCTTCAGATCCAGCCCGGCGGAAAAGACTTTGAACGGGCTTTTCAACACGATGGCGCTGACCGCCGGATCCTGTCCCATCTCGTCAATCTTGGCTGCGAACTCCATCAGGAAATCCGCGCTCAGCGCGTTGACCGGCGCCCGGCCCAGTTGCAGTTCTACGATTCCGTCACCAAGGTCCCTGGTGTTCAGCCAGCCAGCCTCTGTCATTGACGTGTTCCTCCCAATTGGCCGCGGCGAACCACGAGCCATGTTTCAGTCCATAATGCGCAGCCTTTGGCTACGGGTCGAGTGTTAAGAGATACGTAAAACCACGCAAGTCGTTGGCCCGCCGCGTGTAAAAATCTATATTCTTGGAAGCGGCCGCCAAAGCTGACGACCGTTATAAGACCGCAAAGCGGCGAGCAGCCATGCGGCAGCGGCAAGTGACCCGCCCTGCCCGGCGTGTCGCCTTACTTGTTGCTGCTCAGTGCGTTGAGTCCACTTTGCGCGAAGATGGGAACAAAATCTCCCAACTTGCGGGCGCGTTCCGGGTTCGATGCGTTGCCATCCAGCGCGCGTTTCAGGACCCCTTGAAGAATGCCCGCCATCCGGAAAAAACTGAACGAGAGGTAGAAGCCGAAGTTGTCGATCTCCGGCAGGCCACGGCGGCGGCAATAGGCCTCGATGAACTCCTGATCCGACGGCAGGCCGAGTGCCTTCCGATCCAGCCCGGCCAATCCGCGCCCTTCCTGACCCGGCGGCATCTGCCACTGCATGATCACACCCGCCAGATCGGCATAGGGATGTCCGATGGTCGAAAGCTCCCAATCCAGCACCGCAAGGCAGCGCGGCTCATCGGCGCTGAAGATCATATTGTCGATGCGGTAATCGCCATGGACCAGACCGCGCTGACCGTCATCGGCGGGCATCTGTTCCTCAAGGGACTTCATCAGTTCGTTCATCTCTGGGATGGTCCGGGTTTCCGAGGCTTTGTATTGCTTGGTCCAACGGCCCAGCTGACGTTCGAAATAGTTGCCGGGCGGCCCATAGTCCGACAGCCCCACCGCGTCGACATCGACGTCATGCAGCGCCGCGAGCACCCGGTTCATATCGTCGATCACCGCGCCGCGGGTTGCGGAGTCGGTATCACCCATCACCGGATCGGTGAAATTGCGCCCCGCAACGTGGTCCATGATGTAGAAGGCCGAGCCAATCACGCTGTCGTCCTCGCACAGCAGATGCATCCGGGCCACCGGTACCTCGGTATCCGCGAGCGCCTTTTGCACCCGGAATTCGCGGTCCACCGCATGGGCAGATTTCAGCAGAACCCCCGGCGGCTTGCGCCGCAGCACGTATTGCCCTGCTGGCGTTTTAAGCAGGAAGGTCGGGTTCGACTGTCCGGTTGCGAATTTTTGCACCTCCACCGCGCCGTCAAAGCCCGGAAGGCGCCCGTCAAGAAAAGTCCGGATTGCATCAATGTCCAGGGTCTGGGTATCGCTGCTCATCTCTTGCTCCTTCAGCTATAGCTCATCAGCTTTGCGCGCTCTGCATCATGAAAGTGCGGTACTGAGTTGAATTCATGTAGGAAAAACTTCCCCCTTCCCGAAATGAACCGGGTCAGGGAGGTGTTCTTGACCTGTAGGTTCAGGGCAATCATCTGGCTGTCCGGAACCTGCAACGTTGCGGCGACAAGCCGGGCAATCACCCCGCCGGAACTCACCACCAAAACACGTTCGGCCTCAGTATCCGCCGCATGTTGACGCGCGGCCTCAACCCGGGCGATGAACTCTGCCCAGCTTTCCGACGCGCCGGACACGCCGCCCTGCTGCCATTCGGCAAGGGTTTCGCGCAACGCGCGAAAATGGGTTTTGCGGTCCTGGATCACCTCGGATGGGGCCTGCCCGCCGAACCGGCTGTGCAGCAGATCGTGGAAATCATATTCATTCCAGCCTGCATGCTCTTCCGGGGCGACGTCAAATCCCATTTCCTGCAACGTCTGTTTCTGCCGCGCCAGAGAGCCGGTGATGGTGCGATCCGGGGTCCAGCCCATCGCCCGCAGGGTATCGCCCAACAGGCGCCCCTGATCGCGGCCCTTTTCGCTCAACTCATCGTAGTTGTCCGCACCGAAAGAGGCCTGCCCGTGCCGGACCACAAGAATTTCTGCCATGGGTCAGCCTGTAAACTCTGCCGCCAGCCGCGCCCCTGCGGCGCGGTATTCGCGGTCGAAACGGTCCACCAGATCCGCAGTCGAGCAAACCTCGGTCACCGCGCCGATGCCTTGCCCGGACCCCCAGATTTCTTTCCACGCCTTTGGTTTGGACGACCCGCTCCCAAAGTTCATCGAGGAGGCATCCGCCGTCGGCAGGTTGTCCGGGTCCATACCAGCCCGGGACACGGATTTCTTCAGATAGTTCCCCCAAACCCCGGTAAACAAAGAGGAATAGACAATATCCTCGGCGCCGGATTCGACGATCATGTCCTTGTATTCGCTTTGGGCGTTTGCCTCATGCGTGGCGATAAAGGGTGAGCCGGCATAGCCGAAGTCGGCACCCATGGCACGCGCGGCCAGCAGGGATTCGCCGGTTGCAATGGCGCCCGACAAGGCCAGCGGACCATCGAACCAGCTGCGGATCTCGCGGATCAGGGCGAAGGGCGATTGCTGCCCGGCGTGGCCGCCGGCACCGGCGGCCACGGCCACCAGACCGTCGGCGCCTTTTTCGATCGCCTTCTTGGCAAAGCGGTTGTTGATCACATCGTGCAGCACCACGCCGCCGCAGGAATGTGCTGCCTCGTTCACCTCGGGGCGCGCGCCAAGCGAGGTGATCCAGACCGGTACTTTCCAGCGGGTGCAAATCTCCAGATCCCGTTCCAACCGGGTGTTGGACCGGTGCACGATCTGATTGACGGCAAAGGGCGCTGCCGGACGGTCCGGGTTTTCCTGATTGTGGCGGTCCAGCTCTTCGGTGATCTGCTTCAGCCAGGCCTCCAGTAATGGCGGCTCGCCCTCAGCTTCGCGTGCGTTCAGCGCCGGAAAGGCCCCGATGATCCCAGCCTTGCACTGGGCGATCACCAGCTCCGGCACCGAAATGATAAACAGCGGCGATGCGATCAACGGGATTCGCAATCCACGCAGGGCGGCAGGCAGGTGATCCTCATTCCGGGACCAGGTGGCGTCAGTCATCTTTTAACCTCAAGTCTTTGTTTTTATGTGTTAGTCGAGCGCGCTTTGGAACAGGTTGTGCCCCGACATCACATTGATACCGCCGGATACGGGGATCACTGCGCCGGTGACGTAGGACCCACCGCGCCCGGCCAGAAACAGCACGCAGCCGGCGATGTCATCGTCCCGCCCGACGCGGCCCAGCGGCACATCATTGCCGACCTTTTCACGCTTCTCCTCATCGCCAGTGGCAAAGGCGGTCATCCGCGACACAAACGGCCCCGGTGCCAGCGCATTGACGGTGACGTGCTGATGGGCCAGCTCCTTAGCCAGGATTTTGGACATATGGATCACCGCGGCCTTTGACGCGGCATAGCTGTAGGCGCCATCACCCATCGGGATTTCTCCCATGACCGAACCGACGTTGATCACCCGCGCCGGATCATCCGCATCCGAGGAGGCAATCAGCAGCGGCAGCAGTTTTTGTGTCAGATCGAAGACCCCTGCGACGTTGACCGACATCACCTTTTCCCAGGCCTTATGGGGAAACTGCCCCAGCGGCGCGCCCCAGGTCACCCCGGAATTGTTCATCAGGATATGCAGAGCGGGGGTGCGGGCCTTGATTTCCTCGACCAGCGCATCGATCCCTTCGACTGTGCCGATATCGGCGGCAAAACCTTCAGCCGATCCCGGCGCATCCATCGCGTTCAACTCTTCTGCGACCGCGACGCAGGCGTCGCCTTTGCGCGATGCGATCAGCACCCGTGCCCCGGCCCGCACCATCGCTTCGGCTGCCATCCGGCCAATGCCTGTGGCGCCGCCGGTGATCAGGGCCGTTTTGCCCTCCAGTGAAAACAGATCCATCATATCGTATCCTTTAAAATCCGCGCAGCCGCGCCACCTGCGCAGCGTGGTAGCCGTAATCACCCAGCCACTCTGCCGCGACGCGGGCGCGTTTCATGTAAAATCCCATGTCATAGGCGTCGGTCATGCCAATCCCGCCGTGCATCTGCACACCTTCGCGCGCCGCCAACTGCGCAGTATCTGTGGCGCGTGCCTTGGCCACCGATACGGCGAGTGTGGCAGCCTCGGGATCGGCGTCCAGCATCCGGCCCGCCTGCAGCACGGCCGAAGTTGTCAGCTCGATCTCGCACCACAGATGCGCGGCGCGGTGTTGCAAAGCTTGAAAACTGGCGATGGTGACACCGAACTGCTTGCGCTCTTTCAGGTATTCGGTGGTCATGGCAAAGGCCGCCTGCGCCAGCCCGGTGCTTTCGGCGGCAAGCGCAGCCTGCCCGGCCTCCAGCCCATATCGCAACAGCGCCGCGCCATCCCCGGCAGCCCCCAGCAACTCGTCGCCGGACACCGCAACGTCATCGAACTCCAGCCGCGCCGCATCGCGACTGTCGATCATTGCGGATACATTGCGCCTCAGCCCCGCGCGGTCAGCAGGCAGATCAAACAGGCACGGGCCGTCCTCGCTTTGCGCCAGAACCAGCACGTGATCGGCATTGCCTCCATCCACGACGAAGCGTTTTTCACCCTTCAGGACGTAGCCGTTGCCGCGTTTTTCTGCAGTGAGCTCAATGCGCTCCGGGTTGAACTTTGAGCCTTCATCGACAGCAATGGCATAGGTCCGCGCGCCGCTGGCAATCTGCGCCAGCGCAGCCTGACATCGTGGATCATCAAGCCGCCGCAAAACCGTCGCCGCCATGACGGCTGTGCTCAGGAACGGGCTGACGGCAAGCGTCCGGCCCATTTCACCTGCCAGCACATGGGCGGCGGCGTGCCCCATGTCAGCGCCGCCTGCGCTTTCCGGGACCAGGATCCCGGCCCAGCCCGCATCGACCATTTCCTGCCATAGGGCATCGTCGCGGGTCTGGTTGGCGTCGCGCAACTCCCGCAGGCGCGAGACTGGAGCGGATCTGTCCAAAAGCCCCCGGGCGGCTTCCTGCAGCATGATTTCTTCTTCAGTTTGAATGAGTTTCAGCATCAGTCTTACCCCGGAAGCCCCAGAATGCGGCGGGAAATGATCGACAGCATCACCTCGGAGGTGCCGCCCTCGATCGAGTTCGCCTTGGTGCGCAGCCAGGAGGGCGCGCGCCCGTCATCCCAGTCCAGCGCATCGCTGCCGCCTGCGGCCATCACCAGTTCCAGTCGGCGTTTGTTGAGCTCGGTTCCGGCATATTTCAGCATGGCAGAGGCATCACCGACGCCCTGCCCGCCTTCGGCCTGATCCTTGTAGCGTTCCAGCGTCATCTCCATCGCCAATGCGTCGACTTCCGTGCGCATCGCGTCGGCGCGCAGCACCGGATCGCTTTGGCCGGTTTCCGCATCGGCCAGAACCGCTCCCAGCGCCCGGCCCGCGCCCATGGTCTGCCCGCCGGCGCTGATCATCTCGCGTTCGTGGGTCAGCAGGTATTTGGCCACGTCCCAGCCCCGATTCACGTCCCCGACTACCTGAGATTTCGGCACCTCAACGTCATCAAAGAAGGTTTCGCAAAATTGCGAGGCGCCGGAAATCAGCCGGATCGGGCGGGTCGAAACCCCTTTTGAACTCATATCCATCAGGATAAAGGAAATGCCCTTATGCTTGGGCGCGTCGCGGTCGGTGCGCAGCAGTGCAAAGATCCAATCGGCCTTGTCCGCGTAAGAGGTCCAGATCTTCTGCCCATTGACCAGCCAGTGATCGCCTCGATCCTCGGCCCGTGACTGAACCCCAGCAAGATCAGAACCCGCGCCCGGCTCAGAATAACCCTGACACCAACGGATTTCACCGCGCGCAATGGGCGGCAGGTAGGTTTGCTTCTGCTCTTCGCTGCCGAACTTCAAAAGGGCCGGACCAAGCATCCAGATTCCGAAACTATCAAGGGGTGAGCGCGCGCCTAGCTCGGCCATCTCCTCTTTCAGGATCTTGTCCTGCGCTCGGGACAGGCCTGCGCCGCCATAGGCACGCGGCCAGGTTGGAACCGTCAGTCCGGCAGCAGCGCAGCGATCCAGCCAGAGTTTCTGGGCGGGAGAGGAAAACTCCCAAGTCTTGCCGCCCCAGCAGATGGCACCTTCGCCACTGGCGCCATCGCGCATGTCGTCGGGGCAATTCTCCTCCAGCCATGCCCGGATTTGCTTGCGAAACTCAGGTGTATCCGCAAACTCCGGCTGTGTACTCGTGGTCATGATCTCCCCCCATGGTTCCACTCGGCTCGTGATGTTTCACATAGCAGAATTGCATTTCGCTATTCCATTGACAACGCTCCAGACAGCCCCAAGACTTTACGTAATTTTGGCATCTGACACTGGTGGGAAGAGGAAAAAACATGAAAGCAATGCTCAGCATCGAGCCCGGCGGACCCGAGAGTCTGACATGGACGGAGCTACCGGACCCGGCGCCCGCCAAGGGGGAATTGTTGGTAGAAATCCGTGCCGCCGGCGTCAATTTCCCCGACACGCTGATCATTCAGGACCTCTATCAGATGAAGCCCCCGCGCCCCTTTGCGCCTGGCGGTGAAATCGCCGGAGTGGTCGCCGCCATTGGTGAGGGTGTCGAAGGCTACGCCATTGGGGATAGGGTTCTGGCACTGACAGGCCATGGTGGATTTGCGACCCATCGCTGCATCGACGCAGCGCAGGCGATCCGCATTCCCGATGCGATGCCGTTTGAGGACGCCGCCTGTTTCGTTTTTACCTACGGCACATCCTATCACGCGCTGAAGGACCGCGCGCATATGAAACCGGGCGAAAGCCTTTTGATCCTGGGGGCTGCCGGCGGTGTCGGCGTGGCTGCCATCGAACTGGGCAAAGCGATGGGCGCCAAGGTGATCGCGGCGGTGTCTTCGGACGACAAGGCTGCCTTCTGCCGCGAGGTTGGAGCGGATGAAACGCTGGTCTACGGTCGCAGCCTCGACAAGGGCCAGCAGAAAGAGTTTTCGTCTCAGATCAAATCCTTGTCGGGAAAAGATGGTGTCGATGTGGTCTATGACTCCGTGGGCGGCGCCTATTCGGAACCAGCCTTGCGGGCAATGGCCTGGGAAGGCCGGTTTCTGGTCGTTGGCTTCCCGGCCGGCATCGCGCAAATCCCTATGAATCTGCCGCTTCTCAAAGGTTGTGATATCGTAGGCGTGTTCTGGGGGGCCTCTGTCTATCGTGACCCCAAGGGCCATGCAGAAAACATGGCTGAATTGTTCGCCCTTTACGAGCAGGGCAAGATCAAACCACGTATCAGCGAAACCCTGAAGATGCAGGATGCTGCCACTGCGCTGAACCTTGTGCAGGACCGCAAGGCGCTGGGCAAAATCGTCCTGACCAACGATTAACATTTGGGGTGCAGCACCACAGGAGGCCGGATGATGGCGCTGCACCTTCCCCCAAGTAAACTCTCTGTAACAAAGTAGGAACACGTTCAAAAAGGCGCATATACGCCGTCGCTTTTAATAAAGTTCTCCTGTAGTTTCCGGGACATGAACTGCACAAGGATGATGCGATGCGCAGTATTCTGATCCTCAATGGTCCGAATCTTAATCTTCTGGGGACGCGCCAGCCGGAAGTCTACGGACGGGAAACTCTGGAAATGGCCGAAGCGGCCTGCGTTGCCCATGCCAGAGCGCAGGGTCTTGAGGCTGTCTGCCTGCAATCCAATCACGAAGGTGTGTTGCTGGATGCCATTCATGCGGCGCGCGGCACCCATTCCGGGATCATCCTGAACGCTGGCGCGTACACGCATACGTCAATTGCACTAATGGACGCTCTCTTTTCGGTTGAAATTCCGGCCGTGGAGGTCCACCTATCCAACATCCACGCCCGCGAAGAGTTTCGCCACAGGTCATTTATCTCGCGTGCCGTCATCGGCCAGATTTGCGGTTTTGGAACACAGGGGTATTTGTTTGCCATCGATGCCCTGGCCAAGCATTTTGAACGAGAGGCGGAGCCTGAATGAACCTTTCTGACTATCTGCATTTCGTGTGCGGGGCCAAGACGCTCGAAGAGCTGTGGCATGGGCACGTGGATCAGATGGCAAAGTTCGAATTTGACAGGCTGATTTACGGATACACTCGCTACAAGACAGAAACCTCTCTGGGGGATCCGGAAGATTTTGTCGTGCTGTCCAACCATTCGCCGGAGTATCTGAACGGGTTCCTGCACCGGGGCCTTTATTCCAGCGCGCCGATGCTGCGCTGGGCACTGGAAAACGAAGGCGCCGGCAGCTGGCATCTGATTCAGAAGATGATCGAGAATGGTGAGCTTGGCCCAGATGGCGAACGGGTGCTGGAGTTCAACAGAAAGATGAAGATGAACGCGGGCTATACGGTCAGCTTTCACTCCAATTCGGCGCGTTTCAAAGGTGCGATCTCTCTCGCTGCGCGCAGTGAGCTGTCGCAGGACGAGGTCGATGCGATCTGGGTTGAACACGGCAGCGATATCATCCTTATGAACAACGTGGCGCATCTGAAAATCCTCACCCTGCCCTATAGCCCTCCGAACCGGGCCCTCACCAAACGGCAACGGGAAGCGCTGCAATGGGTCGGAGATGGCAAGACGACGCAGGACATCGCGATCCTCATGGGCCTGACCCCGGCCACGGTCGAAAAGCACCTGCGCCTGGCCCGGGACGCGCTGGCGGTGGAGACAACGGCCCAGGCCGTACTCAAGGCAGCCTTGCACAACCAGATGTATGTGATGGAAACCTGACGGCATCCCCCTACCCGGCCTGCCTATTGTGAGTTTCCGCTAGGGAGGTTTAAGCCTGCCAGACGCTAAAGAGCGTCAAATAGGTAAGGAATACACTACTACCGATTTCGTACAAAAAAACGCAGTCTGTAAATGTTCCGTGAGTGGTGGCTTTAGCCTAGGAACTTTGGGAAACGACCCTTGTAATACCAAGGCTCTCCGACCTGTGTGGTTGCCGACGCTTATACTCAGCGTCGGTGATCATGTTTTTGGGGTCCCATCCATCCCTATCAGTGGGGCCCCATATTCCCCGATCACATCCCCTATTCGCCCTGGGCTGGCTCAGACGTTCCTCGCTCTGAGACACGATCCTCTACCCCATCAAAGTGCTCCAGAAACGCAAAAAAGGCCGGTAGGTTTCCCCACCGGCCCCTTAAAAGTCTGTCTAGGCAGATTAGCCCTGAGCCGCTTTTGCGACTTCAGCTGCGAAATCTTCTTTTTCGACTTCGATGCCTTCACCAACCTCAACACGGATGAAACCGGTCACGGTGGCGCCAGCTTCCTTGGCAGCGGCCTCGACGGTCAGGTCGGGATTCACGACGAACTGCTGGTTCAGCAGGGTCGATTCCGCAACGAATTTCTTCATGCGGCCAACGATCATCTTCTCGATCACCTGCTCCGGCTTGCCGGATTCACGGGCGATGTCCATCTGAACTTGCTTCTCTTTCTCGACAACCGCCGGGTCCATATCAGCTTCGCTCAGGGCAGCGGGGTTAACCGCGGCGATGTGCATTGCAACCTGCTTGCCAAAGGCTTCGTCGCCACCGGTCATTGCAACCAGGACACCGATTTTGCCCATGCCGTCAGCGGCAGCGTTGTGCACGTAGGACACAACAGTTTCGCCTTCGATCTTGGCCATCCGGCGCAGGGTCATATTTTCGCCGATGGTGGCGATCTTGTCGGTCAGGGTGTCGGCAACGGATTTACCACCCAGATCGGCCGCGTTCAGACCGTCGACGTCATCAACGTTCAAAGCTGCCTTGGCGATGCCGGCAACCATTTCCTGGAATTCGCCGTTCTTCGCAACGAAGTCGGTTTCCGAGTTCACTTCAACGGCGACGCCCTTGCCACCTTCGACGACGACAGCGACCAGGCCTTCGGCTGCGGTGCGGCCGGATTTCTTGGCGGCTTTGGCGAGACCTTTGGTGCGCAGCCAGTCGACGGCCGCTTCCATGTCGCCATTGGTTTCGGTCAGCGCTTTTTTGGCGTCCATCATGCCGGCGCCGGTCGAGTCGCGCAGTTCTTTCACGAGTGCTGCTGTGATTGCCATGTTAGGCTCTCCTCAAATCGAAACGGAATTGGGGCAGGAAATACCCTGCCCCTGATGTCAAATCTGTGACAGGCAGGATCAGGCCTGAGCTTCCTCGGAAACAGCTTCCTCTTCGGGAGCTTCTTCCAGGGCGCCAAGGTCAACACCAGCTGCACCCAGCTGTGCGGACATGCCGTCCAGCGCGGCGCGGGCAACCAGATCGCAGTACAGAGCGATGGCGCGGGATGCGTCGTCGTTGCCGGGGATGATGTAGTCAACGCCATCGGGCGAGCAGTTGGTATCGACGATTGCCACAACCGGGATACCCAGTTTCTTGGCTTCGGCGATGGCCAGCGCTTCTTTTTTCACGTCGATGACGAACAGCAGGTCCGGCACGCCGCCCATTTCGCGGATCCCGCCGAGCGAGGCCTGCAGTTTGGTCTGGTCACGTTCCATGCCCAGGCGCTCTTTCTTGGTGAGGCCTTCAGCACCGGTTTCCATCTTCTCGTCGATTTCCTTCAGGCGGTTGATCGACTGGGAAACGGTTTTCCAGTTGGTAAGCGTGCCGCCCAGCCAACGGTGGTTCATGTAGTACTGAGCCGACTTCTCTGCCGCGTCTGCAATCGGCTGAGCCGCCTGACGCTTGGTGCCGACGAACAGGATACGGCCGCCTTTTGCAACGGTGTCACGAACAACCTGCAGCGCCTGGTCCAGCATCGGAACGGTCTGGGTGAGGTCCATGATGTGGATGCCGTTGCGCGCGCCATAGATAAAGGGCGACATGCGCGGGTTCCAGCGCTGAGTCTGGTGGCCGAAGTGAACGCCAGCTTCGAGCA
Organism: Phaeobacter sp. CC-HEC084; assembly: GCF_059429255.1. Classification (NCBI taxonomy): domain Bacteria; kingdom Pseudomonadati; phylum Pseudomonadota; class Alphaproteobacteria; order Rhodobacterales; family Roseobacteraceae; genus Phaeobacter; species Phaeobacter sp. CC-HEC084. The sequence goes on along the minus strand of NZ_JCAIJQ010000002.1, from coordinate 1,327,384 downwards.
GCTGACGCATGGTGAACTCGGGAAGAGCCATGCTATCTTTTCCTTTTCCGGTTTAATCCTCGGCGGGGGTCTCAGAGCGTATGCTCCAACCGGCGGGCCGTTGGGGATGTCTCCCCCAAATCGGCCCAAACCCCGCCTGCGGGTTCGATGGCGCGCGTATAAGTCACCTTTGACAGGGGCGCAAGGCTTATTTCGCTGCCTCTTCCCGCAACTGCTCATGGCCTGCGCGCACTTGAGCCTCGCAAGCCGCCGCCAGATCTTTGCGATTTGCAAAATCAGCAACGCGTAGCGGCGGGTGGTACATCAGCTCAACTCGGCCTTGTCGGGTTGCGGCGAGGGTCTTCAGCAGATGCGGCCCAAACTCCATATCTCCCCACCAGCCATAGAACCGGTCCGGCGCACCGCTGGGGGCGAAGAACACCACCGATACCGGCTGAACATGCATGAAATCGCGCAGGTGGTCACTAAAGAACGCGGCGAAGAGTGTTGTTTTGAATGGCAAAACCCTGAGGCCATCGGTCGAGGTGCCTTCAGGAAAGAACAACAGCTTGTGCCCGGCCTTCAGGCGCTCTTCGAACAGCAGGGTTTGCTCTTTGGCTTTCTTGGGGTTGCGGTCGATGAACACGGTTCCGGTCGCCCGCGCCAGCCAACCGATGCCGGGCCACCCTGCGACCTCGGCCTTGGAGACGAAATAAATCCGCTTGCGCGCGTTGAGGGCGAAAATATCCAGCCAGGACGTATGGTTGGCCACGACGGCCCCGCGCTGCTGCATGAGGGCGCCGGTGGTGGAAAACCCCATACCCAGCACCCGGAAGGCATTGCGGCAGACGAATTGGGTAATGAAAGGCGTCACGGGTCGGTGCAGCCCACACAGCGGATATTCGATCAGCCGTACCAGAAGCAGAACAAGCAGCCCGCCGAATACCAGCGTCCCAAGCACCAAGACCCTGACGCAGACCAGCATCCACCCGAGCGGACCGATCCGCACCGGATCAGGCGCCTCATCACTGTACCAGACCGGGCTCATCGCACGCTCACGCGCCCCCGCCGCCGGTATAGATCCGTTTCTGACGCGCGTTCATCCGCTCGGTATCCAGAACCAGACAGACGTCCGTGGTGTTGAATGTGTGGTCAACAAATGCGCCGTCGCCGACAAAACCGCCCAGACGCAGGTAGGCCTTGATCAGCGCTGGCATATCCACCATCGCCTTGCGCCGGTCCAGTTGCTGCGGATCAATTAGATCCATTGGCTGGTAAACGCGCGAACGCACCCGCAGATCCGGCGGCGCAAGATGGTTGTGATGCAGCATCGTCAAAGGGGCAGCCAGTTCCTGCGCGTCGGTACCGGGGAAGCTGGCGACGCCAAACAGAACCTCTATCTCATGCTCGGCAACGTATTGCGCAAGACCGTTCCACAGGTGGAACATCCCCGCGCCGCCGCGATACTCCGGGTGCAGGCAGGACCGGCCCAGTTCCAGCAACCTGCGGCCCGAGGATTTGAGCGGTGTCAGATCATATTCATCCTCAGAATAGAACTGCCCAACCTCAGCTGCGCGATCACTGGTCAGCAGGCGGTAAACGCCCACCACCTGATCACTGTTGGTATCAGTTAGCAGCATATGATCGAAAAACGGATCGAACCGGTCGCGTTCAAGCCCGGCCACGTGATCGACAAGCTCCCCATCTCCGCCCAGTTCGGTCACAAAAACCTGATACCTCAGTGCCTGCGCCGCGCGCAGATCTTCTTCGGTCCGGGCCAGGCGCACAGAGAAGTCGGAAGGGGTGTCAGGCATCGGAATTCTCGGTGGTCGAAGCTGCCCTGCAGATAGCGTATCTGCTTTGAAACAGGCAAGAGTTTAACAAAACCGAAATGGGTTTATTAACTGGCCGTAAACCATTATGGCTCAAACACTGGAACAAGGGCCACTTGGCGTCCATCGAACACGAGCTTGCCCTGGTCCCGAAAATTGACGGTGATTTTGCCTGCGGCATTGGACTGTACCTGCCCGAGCCCCCATTCCGGGTGTTCCGGGTGTTTGACGTACATGCCCGGCGAAAGGATTGCATTGAGGTCAGTCATTTGAATTGGCCCAATTCGGAGGATATTACATGGCTGTAGATAATGAAGATCTGCCTGCATTGATAGGGTCGCGGATCTGCCACGATCTTATCAGCCCTATCGGCGCCATCAACAACGGCCTTGAACTGCTTGGAATGTCAGGCGAAGTGTCCGGTCCCGAGATGGAGCTGATTTCCGACAGCGTGACCAATGCCAATGCCCGCATCCGGTTTTTCCGCATTGCCTTTGGCGCCGCAGGTGATCAGCAGATGGGCCGCGCCGAGGTTGTTTCGGTTCTGGATGACGTCAGCAAGGGCGGGCGGCTCAGCTACCAATGGGCCCCTCTCGAAGGATCCAGCCGCAGTGAGGTCCGCATGGCCTTCCTTGCCGCGCTCTGCCTGGAAAGTGCCCTGCCCTATGGCGGTACCATCACCGTGCTTTGCGCGGATGGGCACTGGACCGTCATCGGCGAAGGTCCGAAACTGAATGTGGATGATGCGCTCTGGGCGCGCCTCAGCGATGACAACGCAGAGGTAAAGATCTCCCCCGCGCAGGTCCAGTTCGCGATGCTGCCCTACGCTGCAAAGCAGGCAGAGCGGGACCTGAAGGTCGAGCAGGCGCTGGAAAAGATTTCGATCTTCTTCTGATTCAAACGATTTTTAGAATAGAAAACGCCACCCCAGCGGGTGGCGTTTTGCGTTTCATTTGGACCTCAGGCGCGCGTGGTTCCGTCGCCGCGCACCAGATATTTGAAACTGGTCAACTGCGCCGCGCCCACCGGGCCACGGGCGTGCATCTTGCCGGTTGCGATACCGATTTCCGCGCCCATGCCGAACTCACCACCATCGGCAAACTGGGTCGAGGCATTGTGCATCAGGATGGCACTGTCGAGTTCGGCAAAGAACTGATCCACCGCCGCCTCATCCTCGGTCAGGATGCAATCGGTATGCTGGGAATGATGCGTCCGGATATAGGCGATTGCCTCGTCGATATCGGCGACCTGACGGGCCGAGATGATGGCGTCCAGATGCTCCTTACCCCAATCCTCGGCTGTGGCGACAACCATGTTCCCGGGGCCAGGCAGACCTTCCTCAGCGTGGATTTCGACGCCAGCTGTAGCCAAGGCAGTCAGGACATCCTTGCCGATGGTTTCGGCGATGTCCTGATGGATCAGCAGACATTCGGCGGCGCCGCAGATCCCGGTTCGCCGGGTTTTGGCGTTCAGCACCACGTCCAGCGCCTTTTGCGGGTCGGCGGATTTGTCGAGATAGATATGCACGATGCCTTCGAGATGGGCAAAGACCGGCACCCGCGCTTCGCGCTGCACCAGCCCAACCAGCCCTTTGCCGCCGCGGGGCACGATCACGTCGACATAATCGGTCATGGTCAGCAATTCCTGCACCGCCGCGCGGTCACGGGTCGGCACCAACTGCACCGCGGTTTCCGGCAGATCCGCCGCCTTCAGACCTTCGGCAAGGCAGGCATGGATGGCGCGCGCCGAATGGAAGCTTTCGGAGCCGCCGCGCAGGATCACCGCATTGCCGGATTTCAGGCACAGCGCGCCGGCATCCGCTGTCACATTGGGACGGCTTTCATAGATCACTCCGATCACGCCAAGAGGGGTCCGGACCCGCTGGATCCGAAGGCCAGAGGGCTGCGTCCATTCCTCCAGAACCTCACCCACGGGATCACTCTGACCTGCCACGGCGCGCAGACCGTCGACGATGCCCTGAATACGCGCCTCATCCAGCATCAGCCGGTCCATCATGGCCGGCGAAAGCCCTTTAGAGCGCCCGAACTCCATATCCTTTTCATTGGCGGCAATGATCTGATCACGCTGCTGCCAGACCGCATCTGCTGCGGCCAGAAGGGCCTTTTCCTTGCGTTCGGCACTGGCTGTGGCTAGTTTTTCCGCAGCTTTCCTTGCATTTTTGCCAAGCTCAGCCATCAGAGCCTGAATATCATCGGTGTCTTTCATCGGTATCATGCCTTTGACGTCCTCGGGTCACAGACTACTGCGAACCGCGAGGGAAATTCCATATAGAAGAAGATCAGAAGGCGATGTCGTCTCGGTGGATCAATGCGGCCCGGCCCGGATAGCCAAGCGTCGCTTCGATCTCGGCCGACTGGCGCCCCTGAATGGCGCGGGCCTCGTCACCGGTATAGCGCGACAAGCCCTGTCCCAGTTTGCGCCCGTCTGGGCCGAGGATGGCCAGCGGTTCCCCGCGGCCAAAGTCCCCCTCTACATAGCGCACCCCGGCAGGCAGCAGGCTGTTGCCGTTCATCAGGGCGTTGGCGGCCCCTTCGTCAATCGTGATCACGCCGCGCGTCTTCATCGCTGCGATCCAGCGTTTGCGCGCGGCTTGCGGATCGCCCTGCGCCACGAACCAGGTGCAGGGAGCACCGTCCTCTAGCGCTTTCAGCGGGTTAAGGGCCGAACCTTCAGTGATCACCATGGCGCAACCGGCCGCCGTGGCCATCTTGGCCGCCATCAATTTGGTTATCATGCCACCTTTGGACAGGCCCGACACCCCGTCGCCGGCCATGGCTTCGATCTCGGGTGTGATCTCTTCGATCCGGTCGAACCGGCGGGCCTCGGGATCGATCGCGGGGTTGGCGCTGTAGAACCCATCGACATCCGACAACAGGACCAGCGTATCTGCGCCGACGGTTACAGCGACCTGCGCCGCCAGCCTGTCGTTGTCGCCATAACGGATCTCGTCGGTGGCGATGGTGTCATTCTCGTTGACGATGGGCACCGCGCCCAGACCAATCAGGGTTTCCAGCGTCGCCCGGGAATTCAGGTACCTGCGCCGGTCCGAACTGTCCTCCAGCGTGACCAGCACCTGCGCGGTGGTGATCCCATGCGGTGCCAGCGCTTCCTCATAGGCACGAGCAAGGCGGATCTGGCCCACGGCAGCAGCAGCCTGCGATTGCTCCAGCGGCAATTCGCGGCGCGGCAGATCGAGCACCCCGCGCCCCAGCGCGATCGAGCCGGAGGAAACGATCACCACATCCTTGCCCAGCGATTTCAGCCAAGCCACGTCATTGGCAAGGGAATGCAGCCAGCCAGAGCGCAGCTGACCGCTGGCTCGGTCTACCAACAGCGCCGAGCCGATCTTGATGACGATGCGCCGGGCGTCGCTCAGGGCTGCCACGTCTCTTCCTCTTCCTCGGGTTTCAGACGCAGGCGATCCTCTTTGATCTGGCTGCGAAGGGTGCGCAGCACGTCGGTCAACCCGTGGCGGCTGACGCCAGACATCAGATGCACCGGCCCGCCGACGGCCGCCTCGAGGGCGGCATGCGCCTCGGCGCGCTCCTCGTCATCCAGCGCGTCCACCTTGTTCAGCGCAGTAATCCGGGGCTTTTCCGCCAACTCGCCGCCATAGGCTTCGAGCTCTCCAACGATGGTATGGTAATCCTCAACCAGCGTTTCCGAGGTGCCATCCACCAGATGCAGCAGCACCGCGCAGCGTTCCACATGGCCCAGGAACCGGTCACCGATCCCGCGTCCCTCATGGGCGCCTTCGATCAGGCCCGGAATATCGGCAACCACGAACTCTGCGTTATCAACGCCAACCACGCCAAGGTTCGGATGCAGGGTGGTAAAGGGATAATCGGCAATCTTGGGCCGCGCGTTGGAGGTCGCCGACAGGAAGGTCGATTTTCCCGCATTCGGCAAACCCAGCAGGCCGGCATCCGCGATCAGTTTCAGTCGCAGCCAGATGGTGCGCTCGACGCCTTCCTGACCGGGATTTGCACGGCGCGGCGCCTGGTTCACCGAGGTTTTGAAATGCAGGTTGCCAAAGCCGCCATTGCCGCCCTTGGCCAGCAGCACACGTTGACCGAGTTCGGTCATATCCGCCAGTACGGTCTCTTCATCCTCATCCAGAATTTCGGTGCCGACCGGCACCCGCAGGATGATATCATCGCCATCCTTGCCGGTGCGCTGACGCCCCATACCGGACTGGCCGTTCTTGGCAAAGAAGTGTTGCTGATAGCGAAAATCGATCAGGGTGTTGAGCCCGTCCACGGCCTCAACCCAGACCGAACCGCCCTTGCCACCGTCGCCGCCATCGGGACCACCGTGTTCGATGTATTTCTCACGCCGGAAGCTGATACACCCGTTCCCGCCTGCGCCGGAGCGAATATAGACCTTTGCCAGATCGAGGAATTTCATGTCAGCTCCTTCGTGCAGATCGCCAGGCGGCGGCTCCGCAGCTTTCGATTGTGGACAGGGGCATTGAGCACCCCATGCCATGGTTTTGCGATTGGCTTATCCCATTGGGGAAGAGCCGCCAATCACTGTTTTCGGCTGTAGGTCCAGGTCGGCACGGTCGAGTCCCGGGCCACGCAGAAAGTCTCTGCATCACCAAGATATTCGAACCCGCAATGGATCAGGACCCGGGCCGAGGCCGGATTGTCCTGAAACACCGAGGCAAACATCGCTGCATTGCCCAAGGGGTTGGCCTGCACGAGCGCCTCAAGGGCTTCGGAAGCCAAGCCGGTGTTCCAGAACGCCGGTGCGATCCAGAACCCAACTTCGGACTGGTTGCGGTCCATCCGCTTCAGCCCGATCACGCCCTTCAGCTCATCTCCGCCCGACGGGGTGCCGTCGATGGCCCATATGTCCTCCTCGCGGTCCGGCGCCTTGGCGCGGGCCACATAGGCCTCGACAGCGCCGGGGGGCAACGGATGCGGGATCGAGGTGGTCATCCGCGCCACCCGTTCATCCCCTGCGTAATGCGCGATCAGACCCGCGTCCGATTTGCGCAGCGGACGCAGCAAAAACCGCTCTGTCTCGATGACCGGTTGCTGGTCTGTCTGATCCAAACTCATTGCCTTGCTCCTCCTCAAAAGACCAATCGTCGATCGGCGACCGGTACGGCCTTTCCGGGAAAGCACCAAGATAGGTGCTGATCTGCCTGACGCCAGCCCCGGGCTGCAAATTCGTCCGGTTGGGAGCGTTTCCTTCCGGGACCACCCCGGAACACCCTGCCCGTCGGACATCATTTGCGGATTACTGGTTAAAACGAAAAAGGGGACCGGCTCTATCACCGATCCCCTCAATATTTTTTGCCACTTCGGGTTCGGCTTACTCAGCGGCCTCCGCCACTGGGAGAACCGAAATAAAGGTACGGCCTTTAAGGCCCTTGTGGAAGGTCACAGCACCGTCGGTGGTTGCAAAGATGGTGTGATCTTTGCCCAGACCAACGCCTTCGCCCGGCCAAAACTTGGTGCCGCGCTGACGTACGATGATGTTGCCTGCGATGGCCGCCTGGCCACCATACAGTTTCACGCCAAGGCGGCGACCGGCTGAGTCGCGGCCGTTACGGGAGGAACCGCCAGCTTTCTTATGTGCCATTGTCTATCTCCTTAGCCTTTAGCCAGATCTTTGGCTTGCTCAACCCATTCGGGCTTCACTTTGATGGCGTCGATAGCAGCAATATCGTCTGCCGACAAGGCCGCGATCTGTGCGAAGCTGGTCAGACCAGCGTCATTCAGCTTTGTTGCGGCGGCAGGGCCGACACCGGTCAGCTTGGTCAGATCGTCGGAACCGGCAGCAGCGGGTGCTGCGGCTTTCTTGGCGGCCGGAGCAGCAGCGGCAGGTGCGGTTGCGCCTTTGCCGGTTGCAGCTTTTACGCCGGATTTGTCCGCGCCCGACGCCAGGATGTCGGTGATCTTGACCAGAGTCAGCTTCTGACGGTGGCCTTTGGTGCGCTTGGATGAGTGCTTACGACGACGCTTGACGAAATGGATCAGCTTTTCGCCTTTGATCTGATCGATCACTTCGGCCTGAACCGCAGCACCGTCAACAAAGGGAGCGCCGACCACAGGGGCGTCGCCACCGAGCATCAGAACATCGTTGAACTGGATTTTTTCGCCAGCATCTGCAGCAAGTTTCTCAACGCGGAGCACGTCGCCCGCCTGAACCTTGTACTGCTTGCCGCCAGTCTTGAGGACCGCAAACATGTGCGTCTTTCCTTTTTCAACCGCGTCCTTCGGCCCCTGAACTTCAGGTGTTTCGGCATCTGGTGTTTAAACCTTCGCCGCCTCGAACAGCGCGACCCTTGTATGGGTCGTATTACAAATAGACCCGGCACAGAGATTCCGGGCCGGGATGGGCGCTTTTTATCCAGAAAGTGGCTCATGTCAACCACTGATTGCCGCCCCGATACATGTCGTGCGCCGGGCCGGAGGGAAAAGGGTGACAGGGCCGCCCGGAACTGGCGCGCCTAGATGTCTTCGCCCTGCCCCAACCCCTTCATCTGGTAGGCCAGCGCCTCGAACCGGTTGGCGGTGATCTCATACTGTACTGCATTCAGCAGCTCATAGACCTCTTGCATCAGCGGCGTTTCCAGCGCCCGTACATAAGAACGGACCTCTTCATCGGAAAAATCCTGATAGGCATAGGCGGATGACGCCATGCTGGAGGCCCTAAGCGCCATCCGCATGCCCGGCGCCTGCTCCTGCTGCCAGGCCCGCAAACCGTCGGCATCCAATTGCAGATCAATCACCCCGGCGGCACTGGCCGCCATCAGGAACCGGAACTGGATCTGCTGGATTGCTTTGACACCGGTATCTGCGGCATCAACCGCCTTGGTCATGCGCTGAAGGAGCCCCAGCCTGTCAGCCCCATCCTGAACCAAATCAGCTATGATGCGCTGCCCGGCGATTTGCTTAGTCTCGTCATCCTCAACCATATGGGCTGCATTTTCGGCTGCGACCAACCGTTGCCCCAGATCGCTGGCGTAAAAGGCTGCCGCGTGATCCAGCGCCGCGTCGTCCAGCGTTTCAACAAGAATATCCAGCGCCAGCGCCCGCATCCGGTCTGTATCAAAGACACGGGCGGCCAGACGGGTCCACTCCTGCCCAAAATCCCCGGCCTCAAGCCCGAGCATCTCGGGCGCGCTTTCGGCGGAGAGCGCAATACTGTCCAGCGCCACGTCGAATCCAGTGACCTCAAGAAAAGCTGTCACTTCAGCACGGTCAGCGGCCCTGGCCGGAGACAGAAGCCCGGATGCAAAGACGCCAATGAACAGCGCAGCACAAAGCGACGCCAGCGGTTTTAGAAGAGAATGTGTCATACCCACGAATCTATGGGAAATTGTCTGACAGACAATGAAAAATCGACTTTCCCTCAAGAAGTTGAAAATCCCCCCTTGCGCCCATCAGAATTCAACATTAAACCGCCGCTCACCCCCCGCGGAGAGGTGCCGGAGTGGTCGAACGGGGCGGTCTCGAAAACCGTTGTTCCTTCACGGGAACCCAGGGTTCGAATCCCTGTCTCTCCGCCATTAATTCCCTGATTTGCGACTGTAACACGAAATAGTCAGGGATTGATGATGACCCCTGGCAATAAGTTTCCATTTCCAAAAGCTGTCATACACTGACGGTATCCGCGCCCCTGGACAGGCTATTGGCTGTTCTACAACACTTCAGTGGCGAAGTAGTGCCACAGCACCCCGGGCCAGAGCATATCCATTTGGGGGCATCACCATTGTTGTGATGTAGCAACGTTCGCGCGGTCTTACTGGCTGCCCGGTTGACACATATCAATATTCGAATTCATTGTCCGTGCCAGTTGTTACACTGAAGTTTGCATACTTCAAAATTGAGAATCGACGGGGCATGCTCAAAATGAGATCCATCAATAATTTCTGGAAGCTGGGGACGGTTGCTCCTGCGGCGTTGCTGATACTGACTGCAGGTGCGGCGTCCGCCGATTTACTGCCTGATGATCCTCTCATCGCAACCAGCGGCGACGGCCTGATCTTCGCGGATCCGGATGAGGGTATCGACCCTCCCGGGGTGAAGGCGGTGACCTTTACCCGCACGCGGGTGCCGGATGGATCTGGCGGGTTCACCTACGTGGATCCATTCGAGCAAATCATCACGGACTTCTCCAACTTGACCTCTCGGGGAGATGTGACCAACTGTCTGATGGCCAGCCAGGACGGCGTCTATTGCGACTCCGCAGGCGGTTCGGGCAAACGTGTCAAAACACAGCTGACCGGTCCTTCGCCTTTCGACATGCGCATCCGGACCGTTGCCAGCGCAACGTACCCGACCGTCGATTACTTCACTTTCGGTAAGACCTCCAACTTCACCGGCGCCCGGATGACCGGCTTCTCTCTTCAGCTCTTGGATGCCAATGGCAATGCGATGGGCACCCTTGCCCCGTCGGACGCTGTTCTGTTCAATCTCAACGCGACGGATATCGGCATTGGCGCACGGCTGCCAGACGGGCTGTTCGGGGCCGGCGGGCAAGAAGGCGAAATCGGCTTTTTCTCAAGCAGCCGGGCATCCCTGGCCTCGACCACTAGCGTTGACGCACTGACCTTCGGCGCCTTGAGTAACACAGAATATCTGGCCAATTTCGGCGACTCCTTCATCGACAACACGATGACGCCGGACGGGCTGTTCTGGGACGACAACAATGATCCGACCGACGAGTCGGCTTTGGTGGCATGGAACGATCTCTCCAACGGCGGCTGGACGTATGGCACGCTGGATACCGCTGCCAACATCGACGCGCGCCTGACTGAACTGGCGACAGCACTGGGCGTCAGCGTGGCAGACCTCGGCTATGTTGACGGTGGTCTGGTGCCTGCGGACATCGTCGCCGCGGCGCAGGCCAATGGTCTGTTTGCGGTGGACGAAATCGAAGACCTGCGCAATGCAAACCTGAATTTCACGGTAACGGTGGGCAGCATCGATGACGGTGAATTCACATTGCGCATTGCACCTCAATTCGCGCCGATCGTTGCCAATGCCACCTCGGCCTACGAGTTCAAGCTTGCCGGGTATCTGGATGGGGCCGCCAATGTGCCCTACCTGGATCTGGGCAATGCGGCGGCCTATCAGACGGCGATTGCCGACATGCTGGCCATGACCGCCGCTCAGCGCAGCATTGCACTGACCAGCACCGGCTACAGCTTTGCGCCCGCTTTCGCCAACCTTGGCTTTGAAGTATCCCGCGGGCAGGTCGATGCGATCTTTGCCATTCCGTCACAAAGCGTGACCGGCGCCGAGGGCAGCGTCACCCGCAACAGCAGCTTTGACACCTGGCACATGGGAGAGGGCTGGACCGGGTTGTTCTCGCTGAACGGCAGTCAGGCCACTTATGATCCCACAGCAACCTCGGTCGGCTATGATGTCGATATTGCATCGCTGTCGCTCGGCCTTGAGAAACAGCTGAACGCAAACACCGCCTGGGGTGCTGTCCTGGGGGTCGCCGACGGCAGCGCAGACGCGCAGAACGGTCTGGGCGGGGTGGACTCCAGCAGTGTTTCGTTGACGGCCTATGGTCGCTTCGGGTTCGGCAATGGCGGCATGATCAAGGCCCTGGTCGGCTATCAGGACAGCTCCTACGACTCGAGCCGCAATGTGCTTGGGCAGACAGCAACGGGCAGCACCGATGGCACGCAGGTCTTTGGCGCCTTGCAAGCTGAGTACATGCAGGAGGTTGGTGCGTTGCGTTGGGGGCCGCTGGCCTCGGTCGAATACTATGACATGTCCGTTGACGCCTTTAACGAAACCGGCGCAGGCGCCTGGAACCTGAACGTCGATGGCCTGTCCAGCGACATCGTTCTCGGGTCGGTCGGTTTCCGCGGTGAATACGATCTTGCCGGGTCCCAGGGGCTCACCACGCTTACCGGTGGCCTGGAATACACCTTTGCATCGGGCAGTGACTTCGCCGTACGCAGCGGGTTTATCGGTCTGCCGGGCGCCACACTGCCGGTCCAGGGGCTTGATGACGACTGGGTTGACGTCAAGCTGGGCTTTGAAACGCAGCTGGCGTCCAGCGCATCCAGCGGGTCTGTTTTCTATGGCGGCTACACTGGGTCGATTGGTAGTGACTACGAGAGCCACAGACTGCAAGTCGGCCTGAACTACGAATTCTAAACGTCGCCCTTTGGGCAAAGCGCGGGCCTGACGCCTTTCCGGTGTCAGGCCCGTTTTCATTTATGTTCCGGGCCTGAAGAAATGCTGTTGCACCCCGGGCGGCGTGGGCTGCAGTAGCTCCCCCAAATTAGGCAGTCAGGTCCGCTGTCACATCACCGCCAGTGACCACGCTACGACACCCCCTGGAGTGAAGCAGACAGACTGGCGCGGTCAGCCGCCATGTCGATCCCCAGTCGAATCCCCCGGGTTACTGCCCCCTTTTCTCCACCTCAGGAGAGGGTGAGCAGCCATTTCTGCGGCCACTGCCGCGGGACACACCTCCCTGTTTCCGGGCGTCGACCACGTACGCATGCTGCGCCTCAAAACCTTACAACCTCAACTTAAGTATGGACAGCATACAACTGTATTCATTCAATAATAAACTGATCAATATTTGGACACTCCCGCCTCAACCTAGCCACGTTGGACCCAAAACACGCAACAGGCTTGATCGGTGAAGCATTAGCCGCCAACATGATCCGAAATGCATTCCAAAAGGAGAATACCGCTACCTATGACAGTTTGAGCTCACCGCCGGGACAGGTCGGGAGTTCGGTAATGCAACAGGGAGATCAAAATGAAATTCACAAGACTATTTACCGTCTCGCTTCTGGCGATGACGGCGGCAAGCCCCGCGCTGGCCGAGAATGTCCTGCGTTGGACAAGCCAGGGCGACGCTCTGACCATGGACCCCCATTCGCAAAACGAAGGCCCCACAATCGCGATGAACGGGCAGATCTATGAATCGCTCGTTACCCGCGATGCAGACCTTACCCTGCAACCTGAACTCGCCGAAAGCTGGGAAGCCGGGTCCGACGGCTGGACCTTCAAGCTGCGCAAGGGAGTGAAGTTCCATGATGGCGCGGATTTCACCGCCGAAGACGTGGTGTTTTCCTTCGAGCGCGCCAACCACGAAGCCTCCGACTACAAAGAGCAGGCCAAAAACGTAACCTCGGTCGAGGTGATCGACGATTACACCGTCAAACTGATGACCGATGGCCCGAACCCGATCCTGCCGAACCAGTTGACCTCGATCTACATGATGGACAAGGGCTGGTCAGAGGCGAACAACGTCACCGCCCCGCAGGATTTCAAGGCCAAGGAAGAGACCTATGCGGTGCGCAATGCCAATGGCACCGGCCCGTTTTCGCTGGTCAGCCGCGCCCCGGATGAGTTGACTGTGCTGGAGCGCAACGCCGCCTGGTGGGGCAATGACATGTTCCCCGGCAATATCGACAAGATCGAATATCGGCCGATTTCCAATGCGGCGACTCGCGTGGCTGCGCTGCTGTCGGGTGAGGTCGACTTCGTGCTGGATCCGCCCTTGCAGGATCTCAAGCGTATCGAGGCCGCCGATGGGCTCGGCGTCAAAACCGTGGCCCAGATCCGCTCGATCTTCTTCGGCATGGATCAGGGTGTCGACAAGCTGCGCAGCTCGGATGTGGATGGAAATCCGTTCAAGGACAAGCGGGTACGCGAAGCCTTTAACCTGGCCATCGATAAGGCCGCGATCCAGCGCGTCGTCATGGAAGGCCTGTCCTTCCCGACCGGTATGATCACCCCGCCGGGCGTTCTGGGCAATACGCCGGACAACGACGCTTCCTACGGCTTTGATCCGGAAAAAGCGAAATCTCTGCTAACCGAGGCTGGCTATCCCGATGGCTTCTCGATCCAGCTGGACTGCCCGAACAACCGCTACAACAACGACGAGAAGATCTGTCAGGCGGCCGTGGCGATGCTGGCCAAGATTGGCGTGAAGGTGAACCTCGACGCGATTCCGAAGGCGCAGCACTTTCCCAAGATCCAGAAGCGTGAATCGGATTTCTACATGCTGGGCTGGGGTGTTCCGACGCTCGACAGCCACTATGTCTTCTCCTACCTGCTGGATGGCGAAGGGTCCTGGAACGCAACCGGCTATGACAACGCTCGCGTGAACGAGATCACTGACGCAATCACCACCGAGATCGACATCGACAAGCGCACCGCGCTGATTGATGAGGCCTGGGATCTGGTGAAGGCTGACATTCCCTATGTGCCGATCCACCACCAGGTTCTGGCATGGGGCATCTCGGACAAGGTCGATATCGCGATCGCAGCGGATGATGCCTTCCGCCCTCGTTTCGCGGTCATGAAGTAAATTGAGTCACGGGGCGGGCCTGGCGTCCGCCCCTATGCTCCGGGGGCTCAATGACATTCTTTATCCTCAAACGGCTGGCGCAGTCCTTGCTTGTCATGGCTGTCGTCTCGGCCATCAGTTTTTCCCTGTTCAACTTCGTCGGCGATCCGGTCAACAATATGGTCGGACAGGATGCCACGCGCGAACAGCGGATCGAAATCCGTCAGCAACTGGGGCTCGATGACCCCATCCTGACGCAGTACACCCGCTTCATGGGGAATATCCTTAGCGGCGATTTCGGGCTCAGCTACCGGATCAAGCGCCCCGTGGATGAGTTGATCCTGGAGCGGTTACCCGCGACGCTAGAGCTGGTTTTTGTTAGTGCAATCATAGCCTTGGCGGTTGGAATTACACTGGGTGTCTATACCGGTATCCGGCGCAAATCCTGGGTCAGCCGGGTCATCCTGTCGACATCGCTGATCGGGGTCAGCCTGCCAACCTTCATTATTGGCATCGCGCTGATCTATGTCTTTGCCGTGCATCTGCGCTGGCTGCCGTCCTCGGGGCGCAGCGGTACAGTGGACCTTGGCTGCTGGAAGACATCACTGCTGACCAGCGATGGCTGGCGCGCCATCGTCCTGCCCGCGATTACCCTGTCGTTGTTTCAGCTGACGCTGATCCTGCGTCTGGTGCGGGCCGAGATGATGGAGGTCATGCGCACCGACTTCATCAAGTTCGCCCGTGCCCGTGGCCTGTCTGAACGGGCGGTGAACTTTCGTCACGCGCTGCGCAACACGCTGGTTCCGGTGATCACCATCATCGGCCTAAATATCGGCGGACTGATCGCATTTTCGGTGATCACCGAAACCGTGTTTCAATGGCCCGGCACCGGCTTGATGTTCATCCAGGCTGTCGATTTCGTCGATGTGCCGATCATGGCCGCCTACCTTGTCTTCGTGGCGCTGCTGTTCGTCCTGATTAATCTGATCGTCGACATTCTATATTTCGTCGTCGATCCACGTATCCGTCTGGGGTCCTGATGAGCCTTCCAACCGATCGCCCGGCCACCCGCTGGGAGCGTTTCAAGGACAATGACATCGTCTGGTCCTTTTTCCATTCACCGGGGGCGGTGATTGCCGCCGTGATCACTGTTCTGATGATCTTGGCCTGCGTTTTTGCCCCTGTTCTCGCGCCATTTGATCCCTTTGATCCGGCGCAAATCTCGCTCTGGGATGGTAAGCTGCCCCCCGCCTGGGCCGAAGGCGGGCAACCGCAATACCTGCTGGGCACCGACAACCAAGGCCGCGACATGCTGTCGACGATCCTTTACGGTGGGCGCCTGTCGATCATCGTGGGGCTGGCTGCCGTTTGCCTTGGCATGGTGTTGGGCGTCACGCTGGGGGTGATTTCCGGCTATGTCGGCGGCGTCACCGATGCGGTGATCATGCGCATCGCCGATGTGCAGCTGACCATCCCGGGCATTCTGCTGGCGATCCTGATCAACGGCATCGGCCGTGCCGTACTGCCACTGGAGCTTCGGGACGAATTCGCCATCTACGTGGTGATTATCGCCATTGGCCTGACCGACTGGCCGCAATTCGCTCGCGTCGCCCGCGGCGCCACATTGGTCGAGGCGAACAAGGAATACGTTCAGGCGGCGCGCATCATCGGCTTGCCCCGCTGGCTGATCATGATCCGCCACATCTTTCCTAACACCCTGCGCCCGGTTCTGGTGATCGCGACCATCGGTCTTGCCCTTGCCATCATCTCCGAGGCGACCCTGTCCTTCCTTGGTCAGGGCATCCCGCCCACCACGCCGTCTCTTGGCACCCTGATCCGGGTTGGCAACGAATACCTCTTCTCTGGTCTGTGGTGGATCACCTTCTTTCCCGCAATCGCACTGGTCGTTCTGGTTTTTGCAGTGAACCTGCTTGGCGACTGGATGCGTGATGCCCTCAATCCGAAACTGAGATGACTGAACTTTTGAAAATCGAAGGGCTCGATGTCGAGTTCCCCACCCGTCGCGGCACGGTCAAGGCAGCGCGCAATGTGTCCCTGACCGTGAAGCCGGGGGAAGTTGTCGGTCTGGTCGGGGAATCCGGCGCCGGTAAATCCACCATTGGCAACGCGATCATTGATCTCTTGGAGGCGCCGGGGCGCGTTGCGGGCGGCTCGATCCTGTTTCAGGGCGAAGAGCTGCGTGGGCGCGACGAGGACGTGATGCGCCGGATCCGGGGCGACCGGATCGGGATGATCTTCCAGGATCCGCAAACCTCGCTCAATCCCCTAATGACCATCGGCGCGCAGCTGGTTGAAACGATTGAAAAAACCACGGGATTGAAGGATGCCAAGGCCGAAGCCCGTGCGGTGGAACTGCTGGAACAAGTCGGCATCACCGAGGCCAAGGCACGGCTGCGCGCCTATCCGCACCAGTTTTCGGGCGGCATGCGTCAGCGGGTGGTCATTGCCCTTGCCCTTGCCGGCGATCCCGATCTGATCATCGCGGATGAGCCGACAACCGCGCTTGATGTCTCGATCCAGGCTCAGATCCTTGATCTGCTGAAACGGCTTTGCCGGGAGCGCAATCTGGGCGTCATCATCGTAACCCATGACATTGGTGTCATTGCCAATATCGCCGATCGGGTCGTAGTGATGTACCGCGGCGAAGTGGTGGAGACCGGTGATGTCGCGCAGATCCTTGGCGCCCCCAATCACGAATACACCCGATCCCTGATCGCCGCCGTTCCGCGCGCCGACCGCAAGCTGGAGCGGTTCACCTCGGTCGATTACATCGAGGGCGACACCAAACCCTTTAGCCGGATCGACATTCAGAACCACTGGCTGGGACAGGCCCGCAGTGACCGTCAGGAAAGCGCCGCCGTGGAGGTGCAAAACCTCAACCTGTCGTTCGTGCTGCAAAAATCGCTGTTCAAACGGAACCGGCGCATGCTGAGGGCCGTGAATGAGGCGACATTCTCGGTCGCCGAAGGGGAAACCTTTGGCATCGTTGGGGAATCCGGCTCAGGCAAGTCCACCATTGCGCGGCTGATCGCGGGGCTTTATCGCCCGGATTCCGGTTCCATCCGGGTGCTGGGCCAAGATGTCAGCTCGCGCCCCAACAGCGCCCCGGCGCAGCAGGCCCGCCGGGCGCTGCAAATGATATTCCAGGACCCCTATTCCTCGCTCAATGCGCGGATGCGGGTGTTCGATATCGTGGCCGAGCCGATCCGTTATCACCGGATGACCGACAATGAAAAGGAAACCCGCAGGGTCGTTGGCGATCTTCTGGATCATGTCGGACTGGGCGCCGCCGCCGGGCTGCGCTATCCGCATGAGTTTTCCGGCGGTCAGCGGCAGCGTATATCAATCGCCCGGGCGCTGGCCTCACGACCACGGATCCTGATCTGTGATGAGCCGACCTCAGCGCTGGACGTCTCGGTGCAGGCAACAATCCTGAACCTTCTCAAAGACTTGCAAGAGGAACTCGGCCTGACGATGATTTTCATCAGCCATGACCTGCCGGTGATCCGCCAGATGTGCGACAGGATTGCGGTGATGCGGAACGGCCAGATCTGCGAAATCGCGGAGGCAGAAACTTTGTTCGAAGCCCCCGCGCATGAGTATTCGCGTCATTTGCTAGATCTGATGCCCCGCATGGATCTGCTGGGCGGCGCGACGGCATAGGGTGGCTAACATTCCCGGACCTTCCTTCAGGCCCGGGAATGCAATTTTTAAGAGAACAATTCGTGCGCCAGTTCCAGCGCATCGACCAGCGTGTCGACCTCTTCCCTTGTGTTATACATCCCAAAGGAGGCACGGCAGGTCGCCGCCACACCAAGGTGATCCATCAGCGGCGCCGCGCAATGCTGCCCGGCACGGACAGCGACGCCCTTCTTGTCGAGAATGGTCGAAATATCATGGGGATGCGCAGCGTTGTTCATGGTCAGGCTAAAGATCGCCGCTTTGCCCGGTGCTTGCCCCTGAACACTGATCCAGTTGAGGCCGTTCAGGCGTTCGGAGGCGTAATTGCACAGATCGCGTTCATGGGCGGCGATGTTCTCCATGCCGATACCCATCATGTATTCCAGCGCAACACCCAACCCGATGGTCTGCACGATACCCGGCGTGCCGGCTTCGAACTTCATCGGCGGATCGTTGTAGGTGACCGTATCGCGCGTGACTTCGCGGATCATGTCGCCCCCGCCGATGAAGGGACGCATTTCCGCCATCCGTTCGGGGCGGATATAGATCGCCCCAGACCCCGACGGACCATAAAGCTTGTGTCCGGTGATGGCATAGAAATCGCAGCCGATATCCTGCACATCGACTGGCATGTGCACGGCGCCTTGCGACCCGTCCACCAAAACCGGAACGCCCTTGGCGTGGGCGCCTTCGGTCACCGCCTTTACATCCACTACGGTGCCCAACACGTTCGAACATTGGGTGATGGCAACCAGTTTGGTTTTCGGACCGATGGCATCGATCACCGCCTGCGGATCAAGGCTGCCATCGGGCGCGGTATCCACCCATTTCAGAACGGCGCCTTGCCGTTCGCGCAGGAAATGCCAGGGCACGATATTGGCGTGATGCTCCATCACCGACAGAACGATCTCATCCCCCGGTTCAAACCGCGGCATCGCCCAGCTGTATGCCACGAGGTTGATCCCCTCGGTGGTGCCAGAGTTCAGCACGATTGTGTTCTCATCACCTGCGTTCAGGAACCGGGAAATGACACCCCGCACGGATTCATACTTTTCGGTTGCCAGGTTAGACAGGAAGTGTAAGCCTCTGTGAACATTGGCGTATTCTTCCGAATACGCCCGTGTGATCGCATCAATCACCACCTGCGGTTTCTGCGCCGAGGCGCCGTTGTCCAGATAGGTCAACGGCTTGCCGTTCACCTGCCGGGACAGGATCGGGAAATCGGATCGGATCGTGTTGACGTCATACATAAGCGGGCAGTCCCAGTTTGGCTGGGCCAAGAAGACCCAAAACGAATGTCAGAGTAAAGAGGGCCATAAGGCTCGCCATCACCAGCACGCCAAAGGCGCGCCACAGGGAATTGAACCTATGCGCCTCGTTCACGAAATGCAGGAGCACGTAAATCAAAAACACGTTAACCAGCAGGCTCAGCAAGGCGCCGATACCGGCCGAGAGCAGCGTCATCACGATCACCACGGCCTGAATGCCAACACGGACAAGTTGCAGCCAGACCATCACCGGAAGAACTTGGGCAAAGCCACCCTGCCCACCGATCAGCCGACCGCAAAAGGTCACCGCCACGGAAAAGACCACGAGAAGTCCGGCAGAAAGCCCCACCAGCGCTGTCGGAGAGAGGTTCAGAAACGCCAGTTCCTGCGCCACCGGAAACAACCACAGCATCAGCGCATGGGTCAGCGCATTCAGTACGGCCACCAGCAAGAGACCGGTCCAGACCGCCTCGCCCCGCCACTGCTGGGCAAGAACGATCTCGGCCGCTTTGGCCGGGCTGCGCAGGGTCAGCAGTGCAAGGTTCAAGAACGGGGTCATGTGCGGGTCCAATAGGCTTCGATCATACCGGACAGCCAGAACCACAGCACAACCGCCAGCCACAAAATGCCAACACTGTTGAGCGCCGGACCAGGCCCGATGAACCCGGCAACCAATCCGTTCAGCAGCAAAAATGGGCTGGAGGCCAGAAGCGTCCAGAACAGGACCAGACGAGAGCGATAAGCCTCACCCTGCCCGCCCAGCACACGCGCCAGAAGATGCAGCACAAAAGACATGGCATAAAGCGCCAGTGGCGCCATGAAGACAAGTCCCAGAAGTGCGCCGCCCAGCAGCATGTTCAACTCTTGCCCCGTCAGATGCGCCTCACGCGCAAGCCGGGGCATCTGCGCCACGAATGCCATGGCGCAGCCAAACATCACAAAGGCCAGCAACCGGTCTTCGCGGTGGCCCATAGACAGGAGCCGCGCAATTACACGGCGCGGCCCCCGGTATGTGGCGACAATGTCAGTTGTCACAGCCATCAGCGGCGCCGCGACAACCAGCCTTCGAGACGCGCGACGATTGCCTCGGCGATCGTATCGTCCTCGATTTCGTCGACGGCCTCGGCCAGGAACGCAAGCGTCAACAGGTCGGTCGCATCACCTTCCGGCACCCCACGCGAACGCAGATAGAACAGCGCATCCTCGTCAATCGCGCCAGACGTGGAGCCGTGCGAGCAGGCCACGTCGTCGGCGTAAATCTCCAGCTCGGGCTTGGCGAGGAACTGGCTGTCGTCATCCAGCAGCAGCGATTGGCTGATCTGGTAGCCATCGGTTTTCTGCGCACCTTCCTTGACCAGGATCTTGCCCTGGAACACACCGGTTGCCCCGTTGCGCAGAACCTTCTTGAAGACCTGACGACTTTCGCAATTCACCGCGTCATGGGTGATGAACACGGTGTCATCGTGGTGGAAGTCGCCATCACCTGCGCAGGCGCCCGCGATATGCGCAATGGCATCGTCACCGGTCAGCTCGATCACCGCCTCATTGCGGGTCAGCACGCCGTTCACGGTCAGGGTAAAGGCCTTGAACTGCGATTCCGTGCCAAGCCGCGCAAACAGATGCGTGGCCGCCCGCCGTTCGTGATCGCGACCCTGCGAACGCACCAGATGCAGCTTGCCGGTGTCGGCAATGTCGATCTCCATGCATTTGTTGAACCGTGCCGCCGCCGGACCGTTTTCCAGGATCGTGGCTTCGGCGCCGGCATCCACAAGAATGACATGGTGCAGGATCGCATCCGAACCGGTCTCGGTGTGGCGATAGACCATGTTGATCGGCTTGGAAGGGGTGCCGGTCACGTGGATCGCCAGACCATCCTCCGCAAAGGCCGTATTCAGCGCCGCAAGCGGACGAGCAACCGGGGATTGGCCGCGTGCCTCAAGAACACCGTACAAGTCCTTAGCCCAATGGATATCTTTTCCACAGATATCGGCGATCCGGTCGATCTGAACGCCTTCGAGCGCCAGATCATCCGAGGCCTCGGCGTCAAAGACGCCATCGACAAAGACCACCTTCAGGCTGTCGAATTCATCGAACATCGGCGGCTCGCCCGCGTCAAAGACGGCGGCAGGCGTGACCTCGGCCGAGGTCAGCGTCTCAGGCCGGGTGTATTTCCAGTACTCATCGCGGCGACCGGGCAGACCCAGCGTTTGCACGCGGGATAGCGCAGCGCGGCGTGCCGGTTCCAGGCAGCCACCCTCGGGCAGCGTCAGCGCGGCGAGCCGCGCATCCGTAGCTGTTTGTTTTACCTCGGGAAGCGCCATTTACGCCACCTCTGCCAGGATGTCGGCATAACCGTTGTTTTCCACCTCAAGCGCCAGCTCGGGGCCGCCGGTTTTGATGATACGGCCATTGGCCATGATGTGCACCACGTCCGGTTTGATGTGATCCAGCAGGCGCTGGTAGTGGGTAATCACCAGGAAGCCACGGCCTTCGTCACGCAGCGCGTTGACGCCATCAGCCACCAGCTTCATCGCATCGACATCGAGACCGGAGTCGGTTTCATCGAGAATACACATCTTGGGACCCAGCATCGCCATCTGCAGGATCTCGTTGCGCTTCTTCTCACCGCCGGAGAAACCGACGTTGACCGGACGTTTCAGCATGTCGGCGTCGATCTTCAGATCCTTCGCCTTGGCACGGACTTCTTTCAGGAAATCAGCAGCGGAGAGTTCGTCCTCGCCGCGGGCCTTGCGCTGCGCGTTCACTGCGGTGCGCAGGAAGGTCATGTTGCCGACGCCGGGGATTTCGACCGGATACTGGAACGCCAGGAACAGGCCAGCTGCCGCGCGCTCTTCCGGCTCCAGATCCAGCAGATCTTCACCTTCCAGCGTCGCCGTGCCGCCCGTTACCTCATAGCCGTCCTTGCCGGACAGAACATAGGACAGGGTCGATTTACCCGACCCGTTCGGTCCCATGATCGCGTGTACCTTGCCGGCTTCGACCGTCAGGTCCACACCTTTGAGGATCTGCTTATCCTCTTCTTCAAGTTTGACTTGCAGGTTTTTGATTTCCAGCATGATTTCCTCGTTTCTTATCCTGAGTGCACGGCCGTGGCCGCGCCTGTATTCGTTTTCTTTGTCGGATCCACCGCCAGAGCCTGCTGACTCCGCAACGCGGCGGGAAATGTGTCATAAAGCGCGGCCTGAGCCGCAGCGATGCCATCGGCATGGGGCAGCGGCCCGTCGTCGTGGTGCAGGCCGCGCGCAAGGCCGGGAATATCTTCCCATGCCTCTGGCGCAATCATCGCCCGCCCGATCGAGGCAGCGTAGTCGTGGTATTTCAGATATCCCTGATCACCGGGCCAAACCCATGTGGAGGGCACGCCATAGGAGTCCGCCGTGATCAGCCCATGCAGCGACGACGCAAAGACATGGCGGCAGGCGCCGATCTGTTGGCACACCACCTCGGGCTCCCTGCGGGGATCGATCAGATCGAAAGCGGGATCGGAGGCCGCAACGGCCCGGACCATCGGATCGTCGATCTGGCTGTGATGCGGTACCAATCCGATACGGTCGCCCCGCGTCGGCTTGTCGCCAAGCGCATCCGCGATCAATAGCCCCGGATCCCCGAACCGGTTGGTCTGCAAGCCGAGCAAGGCCGCAGTTACCGGACCGCGCAGCAGGGCCACCTGAACATTTTCAAGGAACCCATTGGGAATATGGTGCAAAACACCGCTCCCCCAGATCCACGGTGCGTTGTCTTTCGGTGTGGATTTATCCGAAAAATTCCGGCGCACGATCTGCAGGATCGACCCCACCGCAAACAGATCCGCCTGCGCCGGGCGGCTGTGCTGCACCGCACGCCCTGAGACATGCGCCGTCACGATGCGCGACAGGGCATCACCGAAGTTCGGCGTACCTTTCCACCAGAACAGCCGCAAAGGCCGGTTATGCAAAGGCACAGCAGTCATTTCAGACCATCCCTGCCGCGTTGACGGCGCCGAGAGATCCAGAAGCCGACGCACCAAAACGCCAGAGCTCCAACCGCACCCACTGCATAAACGCCAAGCCCATCCGTGATCCAGCCACCCACAACAGCGCCAGTGCAAAACCCGGCCAGCAGCACTGCCGCGCTGCCGGTTCCCTGACGATGGAGGCGGTGGTGATCCCACGCGCCCCGAGCCGGTCTGGAAAGGTTTTGATCAGGCGTCCGCCGCATCAGTATCAGCCCACCGAACCTTCAAGGCTGATCGCAACCAGCTGCTGTGCTTCCATGGCGAATTCCATCGGCAGGGCCTGCAACACGTCCTTGCAGAAACCATTCACCACCAGGGCAACCGCCTCTTCTTCGTCCATGCCACGCTGACGGCAGTAGAACAGCTGTTCATCGTCCACCTTGGATGTGGTCGCCTCATGCTCCACCCGCGAGGAGTTGTTCTTTACCTCGATGTAGGGAACCGTGTGGGCGCCGCATTTGTCGCCGATCAGCAAGCTGTCACACTGGGTGTAGTTGCGGCTTTCCTTGGCCTTGGGGTGCATCGATACCAGACCGCGATAGGTGTTCTGCGCCTTGCCTGCCGAAATCCCCTTGGACACGATGCGCGATTTTGTGCGCTTACCCAGGTGCACCATCTTGGTGCCGGTATCGGCCTGCTGCATGTTGTTGGCGATAGCGATCGAGTAGAACTCGCCTTGGCTGTCGTCGCCGCGCAGGATGCAGGACGGGTATTTCCAGGTCACGGCAGAGCCGGTTTCCACCTGGGTCCACATCACCTTGGCTCGGTCACCGCGGCAATCAGCGCGTTTGGTGACAAAGTTGTAGATGCCGCCCTTGCCGTTTTCGTCACCGGGGTACCAGTTCTGAACGGTGGAATATTTCACCTCGGCGTCTTCTTCGATGATGATCTCGACCACGGCTGCGTGCAGTTGGGCCACGTCACGCTGCGGCGCGGTGCAGCCTTCTAGGTAAGAAACGTAAGAGCCCTTGTCCGCGATGATCAGAGTCCGCTCGAACTGGCCGGTGTTTTCCGCGTTGATGCGGAAATAGGTGGAGAGCTCCATCGGGCAGCGCACGCCCGGCGGCACGTAAACAAAGGAGCCATCCGAAAACACGGCCGAGTTCAGCGTGGCGTAGAAGTTGTCGGACACCGGCACGACCGAGCCGAGGTATTTCTTCACCAACTCTGGGTGGTTCTTGATCGCTTCGGAGATCGAGCAGAAGATGACACCGGCTTCTTCAAGCTCCTTCTGGAAGGTGGTGCCGACGGAAACGGAGTCGAACACCGCGTCCACAGCGACCTTGCGGCCTTCGGCAGGCGCATCCTCAGCACCTTCGACGCCTGCAAGAATCATCTGTTCTTTCAGGGGGATACCCAGTTTTTCGTAAGTGGCGAGCAGCTTGGGATCAACCTCATCCAGTGACTTCGGCTTCACTTCCATCGATTTCGGACGGGCGTAGTAATATTGATCCTGGAAATCGATTTCCGGGTAGCTGACCATCGCCCAGTCCGGCTCATCCATCTGCTTCCAGCGTTCAAAGGCGGACAGACGCCATTCGGTCATCCATTCCGGTTCTTCGTTCTTTTCAGAGATCAGGCGCACGATATCGGGGTTCACGCCCTTGGGGGCGTATTCCATCTCGATATCGGTCTCCCAGCCGTATTTATACGTGCTGACCTCGGCCACCGCATCCACGGTTTCCTGGTCTACACCTTCCTTGACTTGCGTCTGGTCCAAAGCGGCCATGATCATCTCCTGCACTCACGCCGCGCGGGCGCGATGTTTCTTTTGTTTCTTCAGCCACGCTTCGGCAAAGCGCAGCACATCTTCTTCTGTTGTCTCCAGCCCGAGCGAAACCCGAACGGCGCCCTGGGCGGTTGTCTCATCGTATCCCATCGCAGTCAGAACCGCGCTTGCCCGGACCTTGCCGCTGGAACAGGCGCTGCCCGCGCTAATGGCGAAGCCGGCAAGGTCCATCTGCATGACCTGCGTTTCGCCTTTCCAGCCCGGGGTGGCGAAACAAGTGGTGTTGGGCAGGCGGGGCGACTCTTTCCCGACAAAAATAGTTTCCGAGGCGTCGACCGCAAGGGCATTTTCTAGAATATTTCTAAGTTCGGCGACGCGATCCCAGCGCCCATCGGCCAGATCCCGGGCCGCCGCCGTGGCAGCAGCCGCAAAACCGGCGATCCCAATCACGTTCTCGGTGCCCGAGCGGCGGCCCATTTCCTGTCCGCCGCCCTTGATCTGCGCCGCCAGATCGGTGCCGCGTTTGAGCACCAGCGCGCCGCAGCCCTTGGGGCCGCCCAGCTTATGCGCCGAAATCAGCGCCATCTCGGCGCCGAGCCAGTTAAAGGCCACCGGCAGCTTGCCAAAGGCCTGAGTGGCATCCGTCACCGCAAGCCCCTGCGGCAGGTTCTGCACCACGCCGGTTTCCGAATTGGCCAACTGCAACGTCGAGCCAGCGGGGTCGGGCACCTCGACGATACCATGCTGGGACACCGAAAGATCCTCGTTAGTCCAGGCCCTTACAGCATCGTGTTCAACCGGGGCGCCGTGCAGACCCCGCCCAGACAAAGCCAGCGCCGCGCTCTCGGTGGCGCTGGAGGTAAAGACAATATCGGCCCCGTCTGCGCCAAAGGCCTCCGCGATCTGCGCGCGGCTGCGTTCGATCAGGGATTTCGCCGCGCGCCCTTCGGCATGCACTGACGACGGGTTGCCGCACAGGTCCATCGCCGCAATCATCGCATCGCGCGCCTCTGCCCGCACGGGCGTGGTGGCATTGTGATCCAGATAAACGCGTTTCATAGACTCATGTTTTCCAATCAGAGGGCACTTGGACCGTCCCTGCCTCTAGCGGGAACTGGGGTCAATCGGCCTCGGCGTCGACCACCGCAAAAAGGTTCGGAACCGCCGGGCACGGCGCCAGCTCGTTTTCGATGACATCCGACAGGCGCGTCTGGTGCAGGAACACATAGACCTGCGCGCTAAGACTTTGCCACAGACGGTTGGTCAGCGACTGCGCCCGCGATCCTGAGGCCGCGCCGGAGGCACCTGCCCCCTTGTGCATCGCATCAACGGTTTCATCGACGGCCGACAGCACATCCACCACCCGGATTTCCGACGCCGGTTTCGCCAGACGATAGCCGCCGCCCGGCCCACGCACCGAAGCCACTAGATCCGCCCGGCGGAGTTTCACAAACAGCTGCTCCAGATAGGGCAGCGAAATATCCTGACGTTTGGAGATATCGCCAAGCACGACAAGGGTGCCTTCCGGTTGCAGGGCAATATCAGCAAGGGCAACCATGGCATAGCGCCCCTTGGTGGATAGTTTCATCGTCCAGACACTCCAAACAGCCGCGTAAATGCCGAAAACATTGACCTTAACCGCATCAACGCATATCTGATCTTGACAGCGCAGGTCCAAGACCCCCGCAGCAATTAGAACAGTTCTAAGGTGCCTTACCGAATTCGTCAAGTTTCCCGGTCCGGCATTCAAGGAAATACCAAGAGTAGGAACGTACTGCCCATGCCTGAGGTCATTTTCCCCGGACCCGAAGGCCGCCTGGAAGGCCGCTATCACCCCCAAAAAGAAAAAGACGCACCGATCGCGATCATCCTGCATCCGCACCCTCAGTTTGGCGGCACGATGAACAACAAGGTTGTCTATAACCTGCACTATGCCTTCTACAACATGGGCTTCACCGTGCTGCGCTTCAATTTCCGGGGTGTTGGCCGGTCGCAGGGTGAATACGACCAAGGCGTCGGTGAGTTGTCCGATGCGGCATCGGCGCTGGATTACCTGCAGTCGATGAACAACAACTCCAAGCATTGCTGGGTTGCCGGCTTCTCCTTCGGGGCCTGGATCGGCATGCAGTTGCTGATGCGCCGCCCGGAGATCACTGGCTTCATATCGGTAGCCCCGCCTGCCAATATGTATGACTTCTCCTTCCTGGCGCCCTGCCCGTCCTCGGGTCTGATCATCAACGGCACCGCCGACCGCGTGGCGCCGCCCGCAGACACGGTGAACCTGGTGAACAAGCTGCACGAGCAGAAAGGTATCACCATTACACATACCGAGGTCGAAGGCGCAGATCACTTCTTCCAGGATCAGCACATGGACACGCTGATGACCAACGTGAACGACTACGTCAAACGCCGCCTGACAGAGAACACGCGCTGATGAGCACGATCGAGACGCTGGCCCAAAAGCTGGCCATCGATACGCTGAAAATACAGGACGCCATCGGCCAGGATCGGCTTTATGTTGAAGTCGGACAGGTTCTGGGCGCGGCGTCCCAATCTCTGGAAGAGGCATTTCTGACCGAGATCCGCGTGCGCCTTGCCGAACGCAAAGCCCGCGATTTCCTGAACCAGAAAATCGCAGCCCTGCAGGCCGAAGCTGAAGCGCAGCTGAACAAGACGGACGGCGCGTCGTGACGATGCGCCTCCAACGACAGTTCGACTTTCTCCTCGAAGCAGAAAAACTGCGCCGGATCGAACGGCAAAACCTCATTCTTGACGGGTCGCGCGCGGAAAACTCGGCCGAACACAGCTGGCACCTCGCACTTTATGCGTTGGCGCTCGCCCCGTTGGCCGACCCGGATGTGAACATCGACCGGGTCATCCGGATGCTGTTGCTGCATGATCTGGTGGAAATCGACGCGGGCGATCATCCGATCACCGATGACGTCGACTGGGAGGCCGTGGCGGTTTCTGAACTGGCAGCGGCCCAGCGACTGTTTGGCTTGCTGCCAGAGGATCAGGGCGCAGAGTTGTTCGACCTTTGGCGCGAATTTGAGACAGGCGAAAGTCTTGATGCACGGTTCGCCAAGCATCTGGACCATTGTCAGCCGATCTTTCAGACCCTGTACTGCGCGGATGCGCCGGAGTTCCATTTTGATGTGGTCCGGGAAAACCTGTCCACCGGACGCGCCGCGGCGCTGGAGACGCAATTCCCCAAGGCCTACCATCACGCAATGAACCTTTTGGGTCAGGGCAGCGTAGCGAGTTGCGCGACACTGACCCAGAGGCTGGAATTCCTCAACCAGGCCGACGCGCTGAAACTGGTTCTGCGCGCCTCCAAACTCGGAGATGGATCGCGCCGGGAAAACTCTGCCGAACACAGCTGGCATATCATGCTCTATGGCTGGATCCTGGCCGAGCACAGTGCCCACGACGTGGATGTGGGCCGCATCGTGCAGATGCTGTTGCTGCATGATCTTGTGGAAATCGACGCCGGGGACACTCCAATACACGGCACCCAGGACCCTGCGGCGCTGGCCGCGCTTGAGGCCAAGGAAGCCGCCGCCGCTGAGCGCCTGTTCCACCTTCTGCCGCATCCGCAAGGCAGCGCCTTTCACGGGCTCTGGACCGAGTTTGAAGCCGCTGAGAGTCCGGATGCCATTTACGCCAAATCCATCGACCGGGTTCAGCCGATCTTTCTGAACCTATTGAACGGTGGCGGCAGCTGGGTGGAATACGATGTCAGCCTCAGCCAGCTGGAAGAGCGCGTCGGGGTAAAAGTGGCCAGGGGGGCGCCAGAGGTCTGGACACATGTGCGCGCTCAGTTATTGCCCTGGTTTGAAGCAGCCGGCCGGGTCTAAACACCTCCCCTCCGGACGCGCCCCACAGACATAATCAGACCAAACGGAAACGGGGACAGTGATCACCACCGCCCCCGTTTCAATTCATTCACTAAATTCCGCCCACCAATGCGATGGACGGACTACCCAGATTGCTGGGCAGGGTTGCGTCAGCTCACCAGACGCAGCCCCCCTGCTCCACCCATACCTGACTGCTGATCATCAAGCTCAAAACGCGACAGCGTTCCGGCCAGCTCACGCGCCTTGCTGTCCATGCTCATGCTCATGGCGGTCATTTCCTCAACCATGGCGGCATTGGTTTGGGTCGCCCCATCCAGCGTGCTAAGCGCCGATGCCATTTCGGACAGGGCCGAAGCCTGATCGGTTGATGTGCCGGAGATTGCCTCGATCAGCTTATTGGTTTCGGAAACCCGCGCGACGATATCCTGAAGGGCGTCGCCAGCCTTGTTGACCAGTTCTGATCCTTCCTTGACC
Organism: Phaeobacter sp. CC-HEC084; assembly: GCF_059429255.1. Classification (NCBI taxonomy): domain Bacteria; kingdom Pseudomonadati; phylum Pseudomonadota; class Alphaproteobacteria; order Rhodobacterales; family Roseobacteraceae; genus Phaeobacter; species Phaeobacter sp. CC-HEC084. The sequence goes on along the minus strand of NZ_JCAIJQ010000002.1, from coordinate 1,298,216 downwards.
TGCTTGGCGCTGGTTCCAATCAGCGACTTGACCTCGTTTGCAGCGTCGGCGGTGCGCTGCGCCAGTGCCCGGACTTCGGCCGCCACAACAGCGAAGCCTCGGCCACTTTCTCCGGCGCGGGCGGCCTCGACGCCCGCATTCAACGCCAAAAGGTTGGTCTGGAAGGAAATATCCTCGATCACGTTGATGATCGTCGAAATCTCGTTGGAGGACTGTTCGATGTTTCCCATGGCATCCACGGCTGCGGACATCAGATCGCCGTTTTCCACCGCACCGCGATAGGCCGTGCGTGCATTCTCGGCGGCCTTGCCGGAATCAGCCGCGCTTTTCTTCACTGACTCGCTCAGCTCCTGAAGGGCTGCCGTGGTTTCGGTCAGGGTTGCCGCCTGCGATTCCGTCCGGGCCGACAGGCTTTGCACCGCCTCAGAAACGGAATGCGCATCGTTGCGGAAATCGCCAGAGATCGTCATTGCGGTGCCAATGCCCGAGTTCAGGCTTTCCGCCAGTTCATTGAAGGCGTCGCGCATGGATTCGTACTCATGCGGGAAATCACCGGTGATACGACCGCTGAGGTTTCCCGCCGCCATAGTTTTCAGGCTCTCGTCGAAAATCATCACAACGTTTTCTGAATCCCGCTTGCTACGCAGGGCTTCCTCTTCTGCCTCCTCGGCCTTGGCTGCCTCTTCCTGCAGCGCCTGTTGCTGCTCTTCGAGCGCCCTACGGGCCGCCTGACGCTGGTAGATGCTCATCAGCAGAATACCGGCCTCCAGCAGTAGGATCACGGCGTGCATCACCGTGCGTTCGATGCTGGCAAGGACCGAGCCGCCCGGGAACACCAGGGAGGGCAGCATCAGGCTGAAGGCAAGGTGATGAACCGCCACAAGCACGGTGGCAAAGATTACTGCGCCGGGACTGTAGAGGGTCGACACCACGGCGAGCGAGGCGAAGAACAGCATATGACTGTCGATCTGCCAAGCATGGCCGGTAAAGGAGGTCGTGAACAGGATGCTGTGACCGATATAGCAGAAGGCGATGACATAATCGCGAAAGCTGTCGGAGAATCCTTTTGACAGCCAAGTCAACAGGCCCAACGCACCGCTCAAGCTGGCCATCAGCCACCACGGCACCGCGCCATCAACGAAATAGGCCACCAGGGCCGGAGCAGGCAGCAGGACCAGAGTGGCCAGACGCTGAAACTGTTTGTCAGATGAGTTTGTGACGGTGGACATATCCAGCCCATCGCCTTGTGTAACCTTGCCCATACTCGAGCAGCCCCTTTACTCACTCTGCGCAGATCTGGGCGATCACCGTTCCATCGACCACAAACCAAGCGCCGTTCTCTTTTAACCGTCTGGCGTCCGCCAGATCCTCAAGCACTGTTAGCGCACCAAACGGCGCACGTTCGGGGGAAATCTCCTGCAAACCGGACCCGGCGATCACGTCGGGTGCATCCGGCCCCCATGGCGCCGACACCACAAGGATTGGCGTGCCCGGGCTCAGCTCTTTGTTCGAAGCCAGAACCAGCAACGGCGACAATGCAACAACGATACAAGCCGCCATGCCGGCCAGAAAATGCTTCATCAGATTTCCTTCCGGACTTCTCTCTATCCGAAACTCGTTGCCATTTGGTTAGAAAATTGAAAGCTGTTTTAACGATCCTCCACAATCGCGCGCGCCATAGAAACGGGCTCTTCCCGCAGCCCTTCAGATAGATTTAGCAAGGCCAGGATGCGGAATTATCGCGCGGCACGGTTTTCGGGGCTGTTCCGACGCAGCGGCTTGCGATACCCGGAAGACAACACATCTCTCCCGGAAACTTCGGAGGCCGCGATGCCCGTTCATTACATCTACCTGATCGTCGCCGTTGCCGCCGAAACCATTGGCACCACCGCCCTGCAGGCCAGCCAGCAGTTCAGCCGCCTGGTGCCCTCCCTGATCGTTCTGGTCGCCTACGGGTTTTCCTTCTACATGCTGGGCCTGACCCTAAAGGTGATGCCGGTGGGGATCGTCTATGCCATCTGGTCCGGGCTCGGCATCGTGTTGATCGCGGTGATCGGTCTTGTGGTCTTTGGCCAGAAACTGGACCTTCCGGCCTTGCTTGGCATGGCGATGATCTTGGCGGGAATCCTTGTCATTCATCTGTTTTCAGGTTCTTCTGGCCACTGACACAGGCGCCCTGGCGCCCAAATCGCTGCGTCGCAGCGGCCTTTGCGCCGGGTTTGCGGATTTTCTCTGGCCTTCGGGCCGGTATCGGGCTATGCGCGGCGCAACTTCCTTACAAAGGCTGACGTCATGGACCTGCGCAACATTGCGATCATTGCACACGTGGACCACGGGAAAACCACCCTGGTCGACGAGCTGCTGAAACAATCCGGCGCCTTTCGCGAAAACCAGGCTGTGGCGGAACGCGCCATGGACAGCAACGATCTGGAGCGCGAGCGGGGCATTACCATTTTTGCCAAACCGACTTCGGTCGAATGGAAAGGCACACGGATCAACATCGTGGACACCCCCGGTCACGCCGACTTTGGCGGTGAGGTAGAGCGGATCCTGTCCATGGTGGACGGCGTTGTCCTTCTGGTCGATGCCGCCGAGGGCCCGATGCCCCAAACCAAGTTCGTGACCTCCAAGGCGCTTGCGCTTGGCCTGCGTCCCATCGTGGTGCTGAACAAGGTCGACAAGCCCGACGCCGAGCCGGACCGCGCACTGGACGAATGTTTCGATCTCTTCGCCTCGCTTGACGCGAATGAGGACCAGCTCGACTTCCCGCATATGTACGCCTCGGGCCGCAATGGCTGGGCCGATGCAGAGCTGGACGGTCCCCGCAAGGATCTGCACGCGCTGTTCAACCTGATCGTCAACCACGTGCCCGAGCCTGCACAGATCAAGCGTCAGGATGAAGATTTCCGCATGCTGGCCACCACGCTGGGCAGCGACCCCTTTGTGGGCCGCCTTCTGACAGGCCGTGTCGAATCCGGCACTCTGAAAGTTGGGGCTACCGTTCAGGCGCTGACCCGCATGGGCCAGAAGATCGAACAGTTCCGCGTGACCCGTATCCAGGCCTTCCGCGGTCTGGCTCAACAGGACATCGAAGAAGCCCAGGCGGGCGACATTGTCTCCATCGCCGGCATGGCCAAGGCGACCGTGGCCGATACAATCTGCGCCCTGGCCGTGGACGAACCCCTGGATGCCCAGCCCATCGACCCGCCCACCATCACAGTGACCTTCGGCATCAACGACAGCCCGCTGGCGGGTCGCGATGGTAAGAAGGTGCAATCGCGCGTAATCCGTGACCGCCTGATGAAAGAGGCCGAATCCAACGTCGCGATCAAGATCGCCGACACGCCCGGCGGCGAGGCTTTCGAAGTGTCGGGCCGCGGCGAACTGCAGATGGGCGTTCTGATCGAAAACATGCGCCGCGAAGGGTTCGAACTGTCGATCTCCCGCCCGCAGGTGATCATGCGCGAAGAGAACGGCGTCAAGATGGAGCCCGTCGAAGAGGCTACCATCGACGTTGATGACGAATACTCCGGCGCGGTGATCGAAAAACTGACCGGCGCCCGCAAGGGTGAGCTCGTCGAGATGAAGCCCGCAGGCGCTGGCAAGACACGGATTATCGCTCATGTGCCTTCGCGTGGTCTGATCGGCTATCACGGTGAATTCCTGACCGACACCCGCGGCACCGGTGTTCTGAACCGCGTATTCCACGGCTGGACACCGCACAAAGGCCCCATTCCCGGCCGTCGTGCAGGTGTGCTGATCTCCATGGAGAACGGCCAGTCCGTTGCCTACGCCCTGTGGAACCTCGAAGAGCGCGGCAAGATGATGATCGGCGCCCAGGCCGACGTCTATACTGGCATGATCATCGGCGAACACTCCCGTGACAACGATCTGGAAGTGAACCCACTGAAAGGCAAGAAACTGACCAACGTGCGCGCCTCTGGCACGGATGAGGCAGTGCGCCTTACCACCCCGATGACGCTGTCGCTGGAAGAGGCAATTGCCTATATCAATGACGACGAGCTGGTCGAAGTCACGCCAAACAACGTACGCCTGCGCAAGCGCTACCTGGATCCGCATGAACGCAAGCGGATGGCCAAGTCTAACGGCTGATCACATTTACGAGGCCGCCCCCCGGGGCGGCCTTTTTCTATGCCACATTCATGATAGGGTCCGCCAAAATTACAGGAGGACCCGAATGCAGAAAATTCAGGTACAGGGCGTCCATCACATCACGCTGACTGGCGCCGACAGGCAGACATCGATCGATTTCTGGGAAGGCCTCTTGGGCATGCCCTTCGTCTTTGATCAGCCCAATCTGGACAATCCGGACGAAGGCCACCTCTATTTCGACCCCGGTGACGGGCGGCTGATTACCGTCTTCACCAATGAAACCCGCACGCCCGACCGCCGCCGCACCCCAACGGAACCCGGCTGTGTGCATCATATCGCGTTCAACGTCAGCAGGGCCATGTTCTCGCAAGTTGAAAAACGGCTGAAGGACCGCGGCATCGGCCACTCCGGCGCGAAGGACCGCGGCTTTATGGATTCGATCTATTTCAAGGATCCGCTGGGGCTGATGATTGAGCTGGCTTGCTACAGGTTTGAACCGCCCACCGGCTGCACCCATGCGGATGTAATGATCGAAGCCCACAAGATCCGCGTCGCCCGCGGAGATTACAACATTCAGGAAGAGCACCTGGCCGATGCGATCGAGCTTCTGGTGACCTGCCACACCTCGAGCCTGACGGACGATAGACGGCCCCGCGATCCCTATTGATCACTGGTGGCATTCCGGCAAAAGAAAAGGAGCGCAGGAAGGCCTGCGCTCCTTTTTTGTCTCACCCTGCCCTTTTTGGGCAGGTCGCGGAAAACCGCAGTTATTCAGAGGTTTCCACCACCATCAGTTCACGCTCAGAGGCGTCGCGCGCGTGGCTCAGCGCCTCCTGGTATTCGGGGCTGTTGTAGCAGTCGACGGCGGCCTCGACGCTTGGGAATTTCGCCACCACGTTCCGCGGGCGTTCCTTGCCTTCCAGCTGTACGAACTTACCGCCGCGGGCAATGAAGCTGCCGCCGTGTTTCGCAATCGCCGGGCCGGCCAGCTCAGCGTATTTGCCATAGGCCTCCGCATCGGTGACCGTGACGTGAGCAATCCAGAGTGCGCCCATGATTATCCCTCCAAAAGTTGTTCTGCAGCTGCGATGGCCGCTTCGGCTCCGGCAAAATCCTTACCGCCGCCCTGCGCCATATCGGGACGGCCACCGCCGCCCTTACCGCCAACAGCAGGCACAGCAGCCTTCAGCACATCTACCGCGGACACCTGACCAGTCAGATCATCGGTAACCCCGGCCGCGACTGCGACCTTACCGTCATCGTTGGCGATCAGCAGGATCACACCAGAACCGAGTTTCTGCTTATGCGCATCAATGAGCCCGCGCAGATCCTTACCCGAGACGCCTTCCAGCGCCTGACCGAGGAAGGTCTTGCCGCCGATCTCTTTGGTCTCGACGCCACCGGACGCACCGCCACCCATAGCGACTTGCTGTTTCAGCTGCGATACCTCGTTCTGCAGCGCCTTGCGCTCGTCCATCAGCGCCTTGATGCGGTCGATGACATCGGAAGGCTGTGCCTTGAGCATCGCTGCCACATCCGCCATCCGGCCCGCCTCGGCCTCCAGATATTCAGAGGCTGCAGCGCCGGTCAGCGCCTCGATGCGCCGCACGCCAGCCGAGGATGCGCTGTCACCAAGGATGACGAAGGAACCAATATCACCGGTCTGCTTCACATGTGTCCCGCCACAGAGTTCGATGGAATAGGTCTGTTTGTCGTGACCCTTGCCGGTTGCTGCGCGCCCCATGGAGACGACACGAACCTCGTCGCCGTATTTCTCACCAAACAGCGCCTGCGCGCCCAGGGCACGAGCATCATCCGGCGTCATGATCCGGGTCTCCACCGGAGTGTTCTGGCGAATATAGGTGTTCACGTCCTTTGATACTTGGGCCAGCTCCTCGGCGCTCAGCGCCTTCCCGTGGCTGAAGTCAAAGCGCAGACGATCCTCAGCGTTGAGCGAGCCGCGCTGTGCCACGTGATCGCCAAGCGCCTCCCGCAGGGCCTCGTGCAGCAGGTGCGTGGCGGAGTGATTGGCACGAATGGCGCTGCGGCGGGTGTGATCCACCACCAGCTGCGCGGGTGCATTGACCGTCACGATCCCATCGGTCACTTCGCAGAAGTGGATAATGACATCGGCAGCTTTCTTGGTGTCCGTGACGCGCAGGGCACCACCTTCGAGACGGATTTCACCGCTGTCTCCGACCTGACCACCGGATTCGGCATAGAACGGCGTCTGGTTCAGGATAAGCTGAACGCTATCGCCCTTACCCGCCTCACGCACGATCTCGCCATCCTTGACGATGGCCTGGATCTGGCCTTCGGCACTTTCGGTTTCATAGCCGAGGAAATCGGTGGCGCCATGTTCATCGGCAATATCGAACCACAGGGTGCTGTCGGCACTTTCGCCCGAGCCTGACCATGCGGCACGCGCCTTGGCCTTTTGCGCCGCCATGGCGGTATCAAAGCCGTCGGTGTCGACTTCACGCCCCTTTTCGCGCAGGGCGTCCTGCGTCAGGTCCAGCGGGAAGCCGTATGTATCATAAAGCTTGAACGCAGCCTCACCGGGCAGGGGTGCGCCCTCGTCCAGTCCGAACAGTTCGTCGTCCAGCAGCTTCAGACCGCGATCCAGCGTCTGTTTGAAACGGTTTTCCTCCAGGTGCAGCGTTTCTTGGATCAGCGCCTGTGCGCGACCAAGTTCCGGATAGGCGGCGCCCATCTGCTGTACCAGGGCCGGAACCAGCTGGTGCATCACCGGATCCTTGGCGCCCAGCAGGTGCGCGTGGCGCATGGCGCGGCGCATGATGCGGCGCAGCACATAGCCGCGCCCATCATTGGAAGGCATCACGCCGTCAGCAATCAGGAAAGAGGTAGAGCGCAGATGGTCCGCGATCACCCGGTGGTGCACGTTTTGATCGCCATAAGGATCAACGTTTGTGACATCGGCCGAGGCTTCGATCAGCGCCTTGAACAGGTCGGTGTCATAGTTGTCGTGGCTACCCTGTAGCAGTGCACCGATACGCTCAAGCCCCATGCCGGTGTCGATGGACTGCATGTCCAGCGCCTTCATCGAGCCGTCTTCGAACTGTTCGTTCTGCATGAAAACGACGTTCCAGATCTCGATGAAACGGTCGCCATCTTCATCAGCGCTGCCCGGAGGGCCGCCCCAGATGTGATCACCGTGATCGTAGAAGATTTCAGTACACGGACCACAGGGCCCCGTCGGCCCCATTTGCCAGAAGTTGTCCGAGGTATCGATGCGGATGATCCGGTCCTCGGGCACGCCGACCTTTTTCCAGATTTCAAAGGCTTCGTCGTCGGTATGATAGACGGTGGTCAGCAGACGGCTCTTGTCGATGCCGAATTCCTTGGTGATCAGCTCCCAGGCAAAGGGGATCGCCTCTTTCTTGAAGTAGTCCCCAAAGGAGAAGTTGCCCAGCATTTCAAAGAACGTGTGGTGGCGCGCGGTATAGCCAACGTTGTCGAGGTCGTTGTGCTTGCCGCCCGCCCGCACACATTTCTGCGCGGTGGTGGCACGTTTGTAATCACGATGCTCGACCCCGGTAAAAAGGTTCTTGAACTGGACCATGCCCGAGTTGGTGAACATCAGGGTGGGATCGTTGCGGGGCACAAGCGGACCGGATTCCACGATTTCGTGGCCTTGCTTGGCAAAGTAGTTCAGGAAGGTGGAGCGGATGTCGTTCAGCGTCGCCATATGCGGGATCCCTTTTCGGGCTTTGTCAGGGTTTCAGGCAGGTTTAGCCCCAGAGCGCAGCCCTGTCCACTGCCCCCCGAAACGAAAAAGGGCGCAACCCGCGTTGCGCCCCATTTCATATTGGATCGGATCACATCCGGCCGGCCTCAGGCCTCCAGAATGTCATCGTCCCCGCCGCCGTCGGGGCGGTCAAAGTCGAGCCCATGCGCCGCCCGGATCTTGTCTTCGATATCATAGGCGATTTCCGCATGTTCCCGCAGGAACTGTTTCGCGTTTTCACGGCCCTGCCCGATCCGCTCATCTCCGTAAGAGAACCATGCGCCGGATTTGTTGACCACACCGGCGGCCACACCCAGATCGAGCAATTCACCCATCTTGGAGATGCCTTCGCCATACATGATGTCGAATTCCACCTGTTTGAAGGGCGGCGCCACCTTGTTCTTGACGACCTTGACGCGGGTTGCGTTGCCGACAACCTCATCCCGATCCTTGATCGAGCCGATGCGGCGGATATCAAGGCGGACCGAAGAGTAGAATTTCAGCGCGTTACCGCCAGTTGTCGTTTCGGGCGAGCCGAACATCACGCCAATCTTCATGCGGATCTGGTTGATGAAGATCACCATGCATTTGGAGCGGCTGATGGACCCGGTCAGCTTGCGCATGGCCTGGCTCATCAGACGGGCCTGCACGCCAACACTGGAATCACCCATGTCGCCTTCAAGTTCGGATTTGGGTGTCAGTGCCGCCACCGAATCCACGATCACCATGTTGACCGCACCAGACCGCACCAGCGTATCAGTGATCTCCAGCGCCTGTTCGCCGGTGTCAGGCTGCGAAATCAGCAGCTCGTCCAGATCGACGCCCAGCTTGGCCGCGTATTGCGGATCCAGCGCGTGTTCCGCATCGACAAAGGCGCAGACGCCGCCCTTTTTCTGCTGTTCGGCCACGCAATGCAGCGTCAGTGTCGTTTTACCGGAGCTTTCCGGGCCGTAAATCTCAACAATCCGGCCCATCGGCAGGCCGCCGATCCCAAGCGCGATATCCAGCCCCAGAGACCCGGTCGAACTGGCTTCGATCTCCTGGATCGCCTTGCCGTCGCCCAGCTTCATGATCGAGCCCTTGCCGAACTGCCGCTCAATCTGGGCAAGCGCGCTGTCCAGCGCCTTTTGCTTGTCACCGCTTTCTTTGTTTTTCATGGTCAACAGATCCGCCATAATCCCTAATCCCCTTCTATGTGTCATACCCGTGGGGTTGCGGCAATCACTTGCTTTGTTCGCCTCTTGTTCCTTATGAGATCAAAACAAGAACATTGCAAGTAAAACTTCCGAGAAGGCGTAGAGGACCGGCACAGGAACCGCTGTGTCTAGCTCTGAGACTGCCCCTGGCCAGACGAAGTTGGCAAAGGGAAGTGCCCGCCACGCGCACCAGAACCGCCCCCCTCAGGCATGGACAAATGATCGAATGCAGTCTTTTAGACGATGCGGACAGACTGGAGGGAGCTTCTGAATAATTCTAACTTCAGGCAAGGGGGGCAAACTGAGACCCCTTCCTCTGGGATCAAAACCCAAACAAGTTCGCATTGGCTATGGCTTTCTCAACGAACACCGCACGGTCGGTTTCCGGTTTCCAGCCGAGTACCTGTTTTGGCTTTTCATTGCTGAATGGCGAATAATGTGCTCGGCTTTTCCAATCTGCGAGGCTGGGTCGGATTACGCCGGATCGGCGCAGGGCATATTTCTTGAGCGCATATTTGACCGCATCCGACGCGTAGAATGCATACAGGTTGCCGGAGTTCACGCGGATTCTGGCGCCGAGTGCGGTCTCGATGGCGTCAAAATAGTCACGCGCGGAAAGCATCGGCTCACCGATGAGATTGAAACTCTGCCCTTCGACCGGGGCATTCATCATCCGGACAAGTCCATCTGCAATATCTTCGTTCAGGACGAAGGGCAGGATATTGCGCCCGTGCCCCCAAATGCGAACCGCCCCGGCACCGTGCCAGCGACCGATCCCCCAGTGCTGCAGCGGTCCGCCGGGCCCGACGACGATTCCGGGACGGGCAATTGTAACAGGCAGCCCGCGCTCGCGGTGGAGCTTCATCAGCTGCTTTTCGCATTCTGCCTTGGACCGCGCATAGAGATTGCGGTCGGTCAGATCCTCTGCAAATCCCGTCTCTTCGGTGATGGTCAGTGCAGGGTTCGACATGTCATAGCTTGCGATGGTGCCAGTGTAGATCAACCGTTTTACACCTGCCACTTGGCAGGCTTCGGCGATGCGTGTCGCAACCCCCACGTCGTTGATCAGGCAATCCTCCCATGTGGTTTCGAGTGCCTTTGCTAAATTGAACACCACCTCGATCCCCTGCATTGCTGCAGTCAATGCCTCCAGATCGTGTAGCGAGGCGCTCACGGTTTCCACCTGGTCGGGAAGATCAGGAAACGGGCCAGAGCGGCTGCGCGACAGGACACGCACATCGCGGCCGTCGGCGACAATGCGCCGTGTCAGTGCCCGGCCGATGAAACCGGTTCCGCCGATCACCATGACGCTTGGCTTTGGTTTTCTGGTTTGAACGGCAGGTGCGGCGGCGCGCAAAACCTTTTCGGGCAATAGAGCGATAGCATCGTCGATCGCCTTCATGACCTCAACCGCGGTTTCGCCAGCATAAGGCTTTGCATGCGCCGCGCCGGGACCCGCTGCATAAAGGGCCGCATTCATGCCACGAAAGCTGCGCCCGTATGGGTTTTTGGTATTGAGTGACGCAGTCTGAACCGCCGCGTTCCCTATCCCCTGCCACAGGTGCTGGCGGGACAGGTCCAGCTGTCTACGCAGCGGGTTGGCCACCAAGTCTGATGTGTTTTCCCGCTCAACAACAAGCACGTCCTGCGCATAGTCCAGCCGCGCCCGCGCGCTGGATCCGCGCAGCGTCACGCTTCGGTTGTCGGTGGTTTCGACCATGGCAAGGGTAAAGGTGATCTGCACCGCGCCAGCCCGCGCAAGGATCCGGAATCCCTGCGGGCGCATATCCTCTCCAGGCAGTGCGACGGGCCATTCCGCCTGGGCATGCAGCACCTCGACAGGACCAAAAAGATCATGCGCAAAGGCAAAAAGATGCGGCCCTAGTTCAAGCAGGAGGTTCTTTGGCTCGCGCAAAAGCCAAAGATTATAGGGGCCAGAGCGGAGCGGTGCGAGCGGCAACGCCCAGCTGATGTCACAGCCAGACACCCGTCCGTAGGCCCCAGCGCGCATGTCCTTTTTCATCTTTTGATAGGAGGGAAGACCCAGAAAGTTGTGCCCGGCGCAAAACCGCTTGCCTGCTTTGGTGGCTGCCGCCTCGATCTCGCGGGTCTCGGCCGCTGATTCAGCAACCGGTTTTTCAACCAACACATCGAGCCCGCCTTCAAGGCACTTGATGGCCAGCGCCCGGTGCAGATGCGGCGGGGTCAGGATATGCACGGCGTCGCAGCTACCAGAAGCGATCAGATTATCGACAGAGGTAAATGCCTGCGCACCATATCGTCCTTCGAATCCTTTGGCCGCGGTTTCATTGACATCGCAGACTGCCGCGATCCGCACATTCGGCGTCGCCTTGAGGGCGTCCGCATGCCAGGTGGCAATATATCCGGCGCCAATCAGGCCTATGCGGGTTTCGCTCACCATGGAAAGTTCCTTTACTTGTACTCGATGATGCGCATGTCGCGCCCGGTTAGCCGGCGCAGGTGAAATTGCACCATGCCGATCAGGTTTGGAAATTTTGATAGGGTCAGTAGAAAGCCAAGGTATCTTGCATTGGTGAGCGGAATGCCATCCCGGCGCAATCCCGCCGTTGAGCGTGCCCAATTGAGCGCATAGACCCCCAGAATGGGCAGGCTGAACGGCCACCACACCACAGCCACAGCGAGTGCAAAGAGCGGTAGCGCAAGGGCGTAAACATAGGCGCGTCTGCATTCTGTGGTGAAATAGTCAGGATGAAGATGATGCACTTGCGCAAAGCCGTGGCCGGTGCGCACCGCCCGCGTCCACCACTGACCAAACCGCAGCATATCCGCATCATGACGTGTCATGCCACTGGGTATGCGCCAGAGGGTATGGCCGGATTTGCGAAAACGGCAGCAGATCTCATCGTCTTCGGCAGCGATCACCTGCGGGTTCATACCGCCCACGGCCTGCCATAGCGCAGCACGAACCATCATATCGCCGCCGCAGGCCATGATTTCGCCCGGCGGACGATGCCATTCCCAATCACAGAGAAGGTTATAGGGGCTGGCCTCCGGATGGATCTCGGAGCGCCAACCGGTTACCATGCCGACCTCTGGATGATCGTTCAGATAACCGCGCGCGGCCTCTACGAACCCGGATGCCAGAACACAGTCGCCATCGATGAACAGGACAAACTCGGGCTCCTCCAGCGCGTCAAACCCCGCGTTTCGCGCACGCGCCGCGGTGAAGGGGATCGACATATCCAGTTCCACCACTTTGGCGTTGCGCTTGCGGGCCTCGTGAAGGCTGTCATCGTCTGAGCCGCTGTCCACATAGACAATGTGCCGAGCCTGCCCCTGGACCGAGTCGAGGCAGGCAATCAGACGTGCGCCCTCGTTGCGCCCAATGAGAACGATATCGACCGGCGTCATGGACGCTTCTCCAGAACGGGGCTGCCGCCTGCATAGCTGGCAAACAGTCGGGATAGGCGGGCGGCTTCGGTATTAATGTTGAAATCGTCGGACACCTTTGCACGGCCCGCCAGCCCCATGTCCTGCCGGGCCTTGCTGTCCGCCAACATATGGTCCAGGGCCGCGCGCAGTTCTTGCGGATCGCCGGGCGGTACCAGCAGCCCGCTGGTGGCGTGATCCACCAGTTCCGGTATTCCTGCAATCCTTGTTGCAACAACCGGCACCGCCGAGGCCATTGCCTCCATCAGAACCACGGGCACCCCTTCGGCAAAGCTGGGCAGGACAAAGACGTCGGTGTTCGAAAGCGCTTCTGCGACTTCAGATTGCGAACGGTAACCCAGAAAATCGACATTCAGCCCCTGTGCCTGCGCCTCAAGCGCGGCGCGATCCGGACCGTCTCCGATCACCGTCAGTTTCCAGTCGCCAGAGAGGTCCCGCAACGCATCAAGCAGAATTGGCAGCCCCTTAACCGCGGCGAGCCGCCCGACGAAGAGCAGGTTTGCCCCCTTGTGAGGCGCAGAAGTGTAGCGGCCCGGGTCAATGCCGCAATGGATGATATGAAAGCGCGCCCAATGGGATTGATCGGCAAAACACATCAGCTGTGATCGGCAGAATTCGCTGATGCAGGCAACAAACCGCGCCCGCGCGGCCTTTTCATCGATCCGCCAATGGTTCGGATTGAAAAAGATGTCCGGCCCGTGGATCGTGAAACTGTAGGGGATGCCCGACAGTTCCGAGGCCAGCATTGCCACAGTGCAAGCGGCAGTGGCGATGTGATTGTGCAGGTGATCGACCTCCTGTCGGCGCAGCTCATCCGCCAAGACGCCCGCCTCAATGAAGTAGATCAGGTTATAGAGGCGGCCCTTTACCCCTCGGGGCGCCGTTGTCCAGGCCAGTCGCAAGGCAGCGATATAACGGCCGGGATTTCGCATCCAGCGCAGATGCGCGCGCAGCAGGCGCAGGGGCTTTTTACAAGCCCCAAGTACCTTGAAGGTCAAGGCATGCTCCTGGCGCTGCTCTGGACCCACTAGGTGCTCGGCCCCCGTGGTGCGGATAGAGCAGGTCAGGACATCATGACCCAGCGCTCGCAACGCCGCGACTTCACGCTGGATAAAGGTATCCGAGGCGCGCGGGTACTCTCCGGTCAGATAGGCAAGCTTCGGCAATGTCATGGCTCACCTGCGATGCTCTGTGCCATCATCTCTTCGAATGGGGCGTGATCCTTGCCACCCAATGTGGCCCGCAAGGCCGCGTTGGGATAGCGCAGCGGCATCAGCCGTGCGCGAATAATCGGTTCCTGAAACAACCCCGGCAGCCCCGCTGATATCGGCCGCAACAGGCGCGCCAGCTTCAGCCAAACGTCATAGGTGATGGGAAGGACGAACTTGGGCCAGCCAGTCAGAGTTTTGTGCACCGACACAAACCGCCTCCGGTCAGGTAGATCATCGTCCACCACATTGATCGACACCGGTCCCTTTGGTTCCTTTTGCGCCGCCCGGATCAGGGTTTCGCCAAGGTGATCAACATGAACCAAAGGTAAGGCGCCATCCTTGCCGATCTGCACGAAAACGTTGGATGCCCAGAACCCCAGCAGAGCGTTCCACGTTCGTCCACCCCCCCAAACCGCACCGGGCCGGATCAGCCAGGCATCGGGCATAGTCTCTTGGACCAGCGCTTCCTGTGTGAGCTTTGCCTTAGAATAGGCATCGCGGCCTTTCTGGGCGGTTGCCAGAGCGCAGGTTTCGTCCAGAGCGTCACCGGGGGCAAGCGCCGCCGTATCGTAGACTGCAATGGAAGAGACAAGCACGAACGTGCCGCACCAGTTTTCCAGAGCAGAAAGCAGCGCTTGCGTCCCCCCCAGGGTCACACGGTCGTGCGCCGCCGCATCATCACCCAGATGCGCTGCGGCATGGATGATTGCACCGGCTTCGCTGACAAGTGGGGTCAGCTGTTCGGTGGCGTCTGCTGCGGTTAGATCCAGCTTTACCCCAGTGATGCCGAGATCATCCTCCCACGCGGCGTGCGGCAGGCCGCGGTATAGCGCGATCACCTCGATCCCCTGATCGCGGGCGGCGCGCAGGGCAGCGGAGCCGACAAAGCCGCTCGCGCCGGTGATCAGGATACGGTTCACTGCGCCCATGGCATCGGCTCCATCGCATCGCAGCGGGTTGTCATGGTCTGGGCTCCGCTGAACTCGCCTGCGTTCTGGATGGCCAGCGTGACTTCGGTCAGGTGCAGGGCGAAATCACCGGACAGCCGCCCTGGGCGTCCTTCAGCAAGCGCGGATAGCATTTCGTCGGGCCCAAGCATGAAATTCATCGCCGCAGCCCCCCATTTCCTAACCTTGGGATGGGTTGGCTGCTTGAGCCGGATCCGTTTCTTCAACGGCGATTCCATCAGGCGCCGCCTTAGTTTGATACGCCGTGCGAACCGGATTTTCGCATCATTGTCCCAGGCTTCATCGCAGCTCAGCACGCCTGCGTCGCCGACGATCCGGATCTGGTGGTTGTGCGGCGCAACAAAGGAACAGGTCAGTCGCGTGACCGGGCCGTTCTCGAAAAACAGGGTCGCCACCGACAGATCCGGCGCATGCGGTCCGTGCCCCTCCTTGCCCGGAACAGCCTCAGCGCTGGCGGCAACTACCGTGCGGACCGCTCCGAACCAGCTGATCAGCCAGGCCAGGTAATAGCCTGCGTGTTCGAGCGTGCAGCCAACCCGGAATTCATCCTCATAAGGCCAAGGCGCGCCGCTCTCCGTCTGCCATTTGTGGTATTCGGCCTGGGTGATGAAACCGTCATCCAGCTCGGCATAGATAGCGCGCGGAGTGCCTGCGGTATTGTTGCGTAGAGCCTGACCAAGAGTTTGCGCCGCTTCCCCCAGGACCGAGCAAGGGGCCGAAGCGATCTGCAAGCCGCGGCTAATGGCAAGATCCACCAGTTCTTTGGCCTCAGGAAAGGTCGTCGCCAGGGGTTTTTCGGAATATACCGGGTGGCCCGCACCCAGACAGGCGCGGCTGGTTTCAAAGTGGGATCCTGGATTTGTCAGGTTGAGAACGAGCGCGCCCGGCGCGCTTTGCAACAATGCTTCAAACGTTGGTGCAAGCGGCAGGTTCCAGTAGCTGCAGAAGTGTTTGAGCCGTTGTTTGTCGGTATCAAACACGCCCGCGATCTCGATCCCCGGCATAACCGCCAAGGACCGCATATAAAGGTCGGCCACAAAGCCGCAGCCAAGAACCAGAAGCCGCTGTTTCACGCCCCTGCCCCCGATAAGAAAAACCCGCAAGAACGGGACACACCTGCCAAACTTTCAAGGAGCACTAATAAGACCTGCCTTTTCCCACGACATCTGCCTATTTTACAAAAATGGCCAGAATTCGGCGAGACTTCGAATTCTGAATGATGGGCAAAAATGCCGCGTTTCCGCAACGTTCGATGTCGCTTTGCGCTATTTCAGAGCGGAGAATTTAACTTCTCTTCCCGCTTTCCAGACCAAAATCAGGTGCTTTGCAGCACTGCCCCAATAGCGAAGGCCTCCACGAGGTATTAAGCTGACCACGCGAAATGCACTGCACTCTAACGCATCAAAGCTCTCGCGGCGCTTTTGTTGTCCTTTGAATGGAAGAATTGTGACACGTGCAATCTGATAGTATGTCTTAGATTGATTTCTTCTCGGAGCCCCGTGGCGATGCTTGTATTTTATGACGAACGGCTGGTTCTTCTTTCGGTTCCGAAAACCGGCACCACGGCCTATCAGGCTGCGCTGCGGGATCGTGCTGATTTCGTGGTCTCCGATCCGCCGCAGCTGAAACATGCCCCTGTGTTCCGCTATAACCGCTGGTTCCGGCCGATGTTCGAACGGGTCTGTGGGGTGGAGCTGGAACTGGCAGCCGTGATGCGCGAACCGATCAGCTGGCTCGGTAGCTGGTACCGCTTCCGCCAGCGCCCGTTTCTGGATGGTTCGCCCAACTCGACCAAGGGGGTCAGTTTCGACGATTTCGTCCGGGCCTATTGCAAGGGCGATGTGCCAAAATTTGCCGACGTCGGCAGCCAGTCAAAGTTTCTGGAGCCGCAACGCAACGGCTGCGCAGTGACGCATTTCTTTCGTTACGAGGATCAAGCCGCGCTCAGGCAGTTCCTGGAGGCGCGCCTTGATATGAAAATCGAGACGGAAAGCCTGAACGTCAGCCCCGCCATGGAACTGACGCTGGATCCCAAGGTCGAGGCAATCTTGCGGCGCAAGCGCGCGGCAGATTTCGAGCTCTACGACAGCATCAGCGGCTGACGCAAACGCCCTTTTCTGGAACAACTGCAGGTCACCGACAGCAGCCCGTGCCTGCTCTGCGTCAGTGCAGCTGGGCGTGTACGGTTTCGGTCAGCTGGCTCAGGGAGAAGGGTTTCGGCAGGAAGACCGAGTTCGGCACATCCGGGTCCGTCTCGCCAAAGGCACCTTCGGCATAGCCGGAGACAAAGACAACGCGGGTATCGGGGCGTTCTTTCAGTGCCTCCCGTACCCAGCTGGGACCATCCATGCCCGGCATCACAACGTCCGTGACAAAGACATCGACGCTCAGTCCCGGATCTTCCAGCGTGCGCAGCGCATCCTCGGCGGATTCCGCCTCCAGCACGGTATAGCCGCGCATCCGCAGAGCCCGCGAGGCAAAGGCGCGCACCGGCGCCTCATCCTCGACCAGCAGCACCACGCCTTCACCGTGCTGCGGCGCGGCGGCTTCTTCCTCGGGGGCTTCGGCAGGTGCCTGTTCCACGGCGTCTTGCTTGTGCACCGGGAAGAACAGGGTGAAGCGGGTGCCCTGATCCTTGACCGAGTCGATGAAGATATAGCCACCGGTCTGTTTGATGATGCCATAGGCGGTCGACAGGCCCAGACCGGTGCCCTCGCCCGTGCGTTTGGTGGTGTAGAAGGGTTCGAACACCTTCTGCATCTTGTCCGGATCGATCCCGACACCTTCGTCTGACACCCGAATGGTAACCCAATCGCCCGCAGGCACCTTGGCCCGGTCGCGTTCCAGCGGTGCCGTCAGCGTAACCGCTTCGGTCTCGACGCGGATTTCACCGCCATTGGGCATCGCATCGCGGGCGTTCACCACAAGGTTCATCAGCACCTGCTCCAGCTGGCGTTTGTCCGCCCGGATCGAGCGCATTACCGGATCATGGCTGAGCGTCAGAGTCACCTTCTCCCCGACCAGACGATTCAGCAGATGCGTCAGGTCCGACAGCGTGTCGCGCACGTCAAGGATTTCGGGCTGCAGGGTCTGCTTGCGCGAAAACGCCAGAAGCTGACTGACAAGGGAGGCCGCCCGGTTGGCGTTTTCATGAATCTGGATCAGATCACCATAGTCCTGATCGCCCTGATCGTGGCGCAGCAGCAGCAGGTCACAATGGCCAGAAATGGCGGTCAGCAGGTTATTGAAGTCATGCGCAACGCCGCCGGCAAGCTGGCCTATGGCCTGCATTTTCTGGCTTTGCACGAATTGCGCCTCAAGCGTCTTCAGCTCGGTCGCGTCGTTCAGCACCGCGATCAAAACCGGCGCGCCCTCTTCGAAGGTGCGCGTCAGGGTCACCTGCACGAAAACCTCGCGGTCACGGCGCGATAGGCGCAGGAATTCGGACTTGTTAGAGGCCAGCCCTGCGGCCGTATCGCGCAGCCAATCGGACATCGGGCGCCCCAGTCCCTCCATCAGCTGACCAAGTTTCAGATCGTCGCGCGGCTCCACCGCCAGCAGACGCTGGGCCATCTTGTTGAGAGACAGGATATCGCCGCTGGGCGCCACTTTCAGGAAGGGCACGGGCAAGCTTTCGAACCCGGAGCTAGAAGCGCTGAGCCCGGAGGTGTCCACCTCCATCAGGTAAAGCTCGCTGCGGCCCTGGGTGCGGTTCAGCTCGGTCACCAAGACGTCCACCGGCCCGGATTGGGTCATGATGGTGTTGAGCTGGCCGGGATTGACCGGCAGTGCTGTGAACAGGCGCTCGGTGGATTTGACCCGTTCGCCGATCAGTTTGCGGGCGGCCTCGTTCATGAACAAAACCGCGCCGGACCGGCCCACGGTGATCATCGGGATTGGCACCGCCTCGGCACCGCGCCCGCTGCCGCCGCTGCGTTCGGCAATATCCTCAACCCGCCACAAAAAGCTGCCGCCCTGCATCTGGTGCACCGCGAGACGGACATGACCGCGCCGGGTGACGATATCCTCACGCGCAGCACCGCTTTTTGCCGCCTGACTTTGCAGGCGGAACAGTACTGCCGTCGGATTAGCCAGAACCGAGCGCAATGTGCCGGCGAGCGTTTCCTGTTTGCCTTCGGAAAACCGCTTCACGGCGGCCTCGTTGCAGGCGTGAATGCTGCCGTCCACATCGGTAACGAAGGTGGGCGTGGCGTCCTTTTCGATGAAACCGGTCAGAAGATCCGTCGCCATCGCCCGGGCATTCAGTCGCACCCGGGATTGCAGCACCATCAGAAGCGCCACCGCCACCAGAGTTAGCGAAACGGCGAGCATTCCGCGCGAGACCCGGTCAGGCCAATCAAGCGCCCAAGGCGCCACCAGCATTGCGCCTGCCAGCAGCAGAACGATCAAAAGGCGTTTATTCTCTGGGGTATTCACCCGCAATGAAGGAACGGAGGAAGTGGGGCGACCTGTCATTACGGCTCCGAAAAAAGACAAGATGCCGCCAATACGCCGCCATCAAGGTTAAGGCCACGTTAATGGTGCAGCGGCTTTTATTGACAGATACTTATCAACCAGCCTTCGACCGCGTCAACATCGCTGCGAAGAAGCCATCGGTGCCATCCTGCACCCCCCAGGCTTTTTCGCCGATCAGTTGCCATTCCGGGCTGCGGGACAGGAAGGCACGGATCTGATCGCCGTTTTCCGCCTCCAGCATGGAGCAGGTGGCATACGCCAGCACACCGTCTGGCGCTGTAAGTTCGGCCGCCTCATCCAGAATTTCGGCCTGAATGGCCCGGATCTCGTCCAGCCGCTCCGGCGTCAGGCGCCATTTGCCTTCGGGTGCGCGCCGCCAAGAACCGGAGCCGGAACAGGGCGTATCGCAAAGCACCAGATCAAAGGGCGCCGCAGAGCGAACCGCCTCGGTGGGCTGGCAGCTGATCTGAACCCCGGCGCGCGATGCCCGCTCCGGCAGATCCTTCATCCGGCGAGGATCGATGTCATGGGCTGTCAGGCGGATTTGGGCCCGCGCCGCCATGGCGAGGCTCTTGCCACCGCCCCCGGCGCAGTAGTCCAGCACGGACAGGCCATCACGCAGCGGCAGCATATCCACCACCGCTTGGCTCGCGGCATCCTGCAGCTCAACCAAACCAATGTTATAGGCCGCCCCGTTGCGCAGTTTGCGGGCGCCTTCGGTGACCTCCAGCGCGGTGGGTGAAGCAGCATGGGGCTCGGTCGAGATCCCCTCCTCCTCCAGCGCGGCGCGAGCCTCCGCGACGCTGGCCTTGCGAAGATTCACCCGCAGATGCACCGGCGCGCGCTGGCGCAGTGCCTGCGCTGCGGCCTCGGCATTGTCCCCAAGGCTGCTTGAAAAGGAGGACCAGAGCCAGTCCGGAATATCGAATTCCTCGGCCGGACTGGAAAAACCGACAGGCTCGGCCTGTTCTTCGGCGCTGAGCGGCGCAGGGGCGTAGCCTTCACCTGTGAACATATCGGAGGGATCGACGCCCGCCTCCCGCAGACCGCCAAGGATCAGGCCCCGGCCCGTCAGGCTGCCACCCAGAACCGCATGGGAGCGAAAGCAGCGCAGCGCCGTGAAGACGTGATCGCGCACTGCCGCGCGATCCTTGGAGCCCGCAAAGCGACTGCGCCGGGCCCAGCCCGTCAAAGCCTTCTCCGCCGCCTCGCCCGCGATCACCTGATCCAGGACCTCGATCGCCGCCTGCAGGCGGGCCGCCGGGGTCACGCCCCGGCCCCGATCATCACTGACGCTGTCACAATGCTGCCCATCAAGATCACCCGATCCGGTAGTTCGGGCTTTCGCGTGTGATCTGCACGTCGTGCACGTGGCTTTCCTTGAGGCCGGCGCCAGTGATCTTCACGAAATTGCAGTTACGGCGCATCTCTTCGACGGTCGCACAGCCGGTATAGCCCATGGCCGCGCGAAGACCGCCGACCAACTGGTGAATGACCGCGCCTGCGGAACCTTTGTAGGGCACCTGACCTTCGATCCCTTCGGGCACCAGTTTGTCGCTGGCGGCGTCCTTCTGGAAATAGCGGTCGGCCGAGCCGCGCGCCATGGCGCCAAGGCTACCCATGCCGCGATAGCTCTTGAACGAGCGGCCCTGATACAGGATCACCTCGCCCGGGCTTTCATCGGTGCCGGCGATCATCGAGCCGACCATGGCGCAGGAGGCGCCGGCGGCAATCGCCTTGGCAAAATCGCCGGAGAACTTGATGCCGCCATCGGCGATCACCGGGGTGTCGCCTGCCGCGCTGGCACAATCCATCACAGCGGTCAGCTGCGGCACACCCACGCCCGCCACCATGCGAGTGGTGCAGATCGAGCCCGGGCCGATCCCGACCTTGATGGCATCCGCGCCCGCATCGATCAGCGCGCGGGTCGCTTCGGCGGTGGCGACGTTACCAGCAATCACCTGCACTTCGTTCGAAAGCGCCTTGATCCGTTTAACGGCTTCGATCACGCCTGCCGAATGGCCGTGGGCGGTATCAACCACAACAATGTCGACGCCGGCATCGATCAGCGCCTCGGAGCGCTCAAAGCCGGAATCGCCAACCGAGCTGGCCGCTGCGACGCGCAGACGGCCCAAATCGTCCTTGCAGGCGGTGGGGTTCAGAACCGCCTGCTCGGTGTCTTTCAGGGTCAGAAGACCGGTCAGCTTGCCCGATTTGTCGGTGATCAGCAGCTTTTCGATCCGGCGCGCCTTCATCAGCGATTTCGCCTCTTCGCGGTCGGCAGGCTCTTGCAGGATCGCCAGTTTGTCCGATGTCATCATCACCGAAACCGGCGTGTTGTCATCGCTCGCAAAGCGCATGTCGCGATTGGTCACAATGCCGACCACACGGCCATCGCTGTCAACCACCGGAAAGCCGGTCACGCGGTAGCGTTCCTGCAGCGCCTTGGCATCGGCAAGGGTCTGATCTGCCGTCAGGGTGATGGGATTATAGACGATACCGCTTTCGAAACGCTTGACCCGGCGTACCTGCCGGGCCTGCTCTTCGGTATCGAGGTTCTTATGAATGACGCCCATGCCACCGGCCTGCGCCATGGCAATCGCCATGCGGGCCTCGGTTACCGTGTCCATGGCCGAGCTGAGCAGCGGAATGTTGAGCGAAATCGAGCGTGTCACGCGGGTGCGTGTGTCCGCCGTGCTGGGCAGCACTTCGGATGCCCCCGGAACCAGAAGAACATCATCAAATGTGAGAGCCTCACGAATCTGCATTTGTCATCCCCATGCAAAACCCCGTTTGGCGGTGACCCTATGGCACAGAAGCCCGGGAGGGAAAAGAGGCCACGACAAGAAATAGATCAAATCCCGTTGCAAGGGCCTCAGGGTCAGGCAAACGGGGCGTACGGCAGGCTCAAGGCGCATCTCAGATGCTCATTTTTGAAAAATGCCGGAACCAGGCCCAAAAATGACGCGGGCCGCCTTTCCCTTGGGCAAAAAGAACTTATGCTCCGCCACAGAATTCTAGTGAAAAGGCACAGGCATGGCTGACGATCCTCTCGTTGTGTTTACCCCCTCCGGCAAACGCGGCCGGTTCCCCGCCGGAACCCCGGTTCTGACAGCTGCGCGGCAGCTTGGGGTCGATCTGGATTCCGTCTGCGGTGGCCGGGGCATCTGCTCGAAATGTCAGATCACCCCCTCCTATGGCGAATTCTCGAAACTCGGCGTCTCCGTGCAGGACGACGCGCTGAGCCCATGGAACAAGGTTGAACAGCGCTACAAGGACAAGCGTGGCCTGATCGATGGCCGTCGCCTTGGCTGTCAGGCCCTGATCGAAGGCGACGTGGTGATTGACGTTCCTCCCGAAAGCCAGGTCCACCGGCAGGTGGTCCGCAAACGGGCCGAGGCGCGCGACATCGTGATGAACCCGTCGACCCGCCTGTTCTACGTCGAGGTCGAAGAGCCCGACATGCACAAACCCTCGGGCGATCTGGAGCGGCTGGCCGAGGCCCTGCGGGTTCAGTGGGAGATCGAGAACGTCCAGTGCGATCTGCAAATCCTGCAAACCATGCAGCCCGTCCTGCGCAAGGGCGGCTGGAAGGTCACCGTCGCGGTGCATCTGGGCGACAGCAACACGCCGCCGCGCATCATGCATATCTGGCCTGGCCTTTACGAAGGCTCGCTTTATGGGCTGGCGGTTGACCTTGGCTCCACCACCATCGCGGCCCATCTGTGCGATCTGAAAACCGGCGAGGTCGTCGCCTCCTCCGGCATCATGAACCCGCAGATCCGCTTTGGTGAGGATCTGATGAGCCGGGTCAGCTATGCAATGATGAACAAGGGCGGCGATCAGGAGATGACCCGCGCGGTCCGCGAAGGCATGGCCCAGCTGTTCACTCAGATTTCGGCAGAGGCCGGGATTGATCAGACACTGATCGTCGATGCAGTCTTTGTCTGCAACCCGGTGATGCACCACCTGTTCCTTGGTATTGATCCGTTCGAACTGGGTCAGGCGCCCTTTGCCCTGGCGACCTCGAACGCCTTATCCCTGCGTGCCAGCGAGCTGGATCTCAACATCCACCCCGCAGCACGCGTCTACCTACTGCCCTGCATCGCCGGCCACGTGGGCGCCGATGCTGCCGCCGTGGCCCTGTCCGAAGCACCGGATAAATCCAAGGATCTGGTGCTGGTGGTTGATGTGGGCACCAATGCGGAGATCCTGCTGGGCAATACAGAAAAGGTCCTCGCCTGCTCGTCCCCCACAGGTCCAGCCTTCGAGGGCGCGCAGATCTCCAGCGGTCAGCGCGCCGCGCCCGGCGCTATCGAGCGGGTCGAGATCAATCCCGAAACCAAGGAACCGCGGTTCCGCGTCATCGGATCGGAGCTCTGGTCGGATGAGGACGGGTTTGCCGAGGCGATTGCCACCACCGGCATTACCGGCATCTGCGGCTCAGGCATTATCGAAGCGATTGCCGAAATGCGCCTTGCCGGTGTTCTTGATGCCTCTGGTCTCATCGGTTCGGCAGAACAGACCGGCTCCGGCCGCTGTATTCAGGACGGGCGCACCAACGCCTATGTGCTCTGGGATGGATCTGCCGATGGCGGTCCGACGATTACTGTCACCAACCCGGACATCCGGGCGATCCAGATGGCCAAGGCGGCACTCTACTCTGGCGCGCGGTTGCTGATGGACAAATTCGGCGTCGACACCGTGGACCGCGTGGTGCTGGCCGGCGCCTTTGGCGCCCATATCTCGGCCAAACACGCGATGGTTCTGGGCATGATCCCTGATTGCCCGCTGGAAAAGGTCACCAGCGCCGGCAACGCCGCAGGCACAGGGGCGCGGATTGCGCTTCTGAACACCGAGGCTCGCCGCGAAATCGAAGAAACCGTGCGCCAGATCGAAAAGGTGGAAACCGCAGTCGAGCCCCGGTTCCAGGAGCATTTCGTCAATGCCTCGGCCATTCCGAACTCGGTCGAGCCCTTCCCGGTCCTGGAAACGGTGGTCACCCTGCCAGAGGTCAACTTCAACACCGGCGGCGGCGATGGCGCGGCAGACGGCGGGCGCAGACGCAGGCGTCGGCGCGGCTAAGTCGCTCACCCAAGACTATGCCCCACTGGGGCTTGACGCCAGGCGTCCCGGTAGTGGTTACCGGGACGTTTTTTCACGTTGCGCCCCCTTTCCCAAAGATTGCTGGCCAAGGCCCACGTGAGGATCGGATTGAATCACATCATGTAGCCAGGTTGCGGCCGTCCCAAACACGCGATCGCTTTGACTGCCGTCCATCACGTACCCTACAGCCGACACCACAGGCCCCGACCAGACCTCAGTCGAGTGAAGCGAGACAGGCCAGAAGTTCGGCCCTGCGAAACGGCTTGGTCAGGAAACCATTCATGCCGACCTCGAAACAGGCCCTTGTGTCGCTTTTCTGGGCATTCGCCGTCAGCGCAACGATCCGGCATTCGGCGCGGCCGGTTTCTGTCTCGTGCTGTCTGATCCTGCGCGCCGCCTCCAGCCCGCCCATGACCGGCATGGAAAGATCCATGAGGATCAGGTCGTAGTCCGCGCCCAGATAGTTTTCGACGGCGGCAGCACCGTTTTCCGCAAGACGGACCTGCGCCCCCAGTTTCTGGAGCATCTTGTCCACGACCATCTGGTTGGTCTTGTTGTCCTCGGCTACAAGGATCTTCATCCCATGCAGCCGGTCCGATGCGATACCGGTGTCGCTCCCAGCATCCCGTTCCAGACCAACGTTGATCTGATTGAGGACTGCCTTCCCCGCAGTCTCTGCCCCCCGCGGATCAGCCGTATCTGGCGCGAGGTTCAGCCAAAGAGAGAAACGCGCGCCCTGTCCTGGCGCCGAGTCGACGGTGATGTCGCCCCCCATCCGTTCGATCAGCGCCCGCGAGATTGCAAGGCCCAGCCCCGTGCCCTCTGCCTGGGCCTGCGGCGAGCTGGCGGCTTGCTCGTAGGCCGAAAAGATCGAACGCAGCTTACTTTCCTCGATCCCGCAGCCGGTATCCGAAACCACGAATTGCAATGGCCCCCTTGCGGAGGCCGGATCATAGGAAACCGCCAGCGAGACATAGCCTTCGTCGGTAAATTTGATCGCGTTTCCGATCACGTTCAAAAGGATCTGACGAGTCTTGCTGGCATCCCCCACGAAAACGGATGGCACGGCATCAGGGTAATCCAAGCGAAACTCAAGCCCCTTGAACGAGGTCTTGGCCGAGAAAAGCGTGACGATTTCATCAACAAGATCGCGCAATGAAAAGGGCCCATAGTGCAGTGAAATCTTGTCCGCGATGATCTGCGAGAAATCCAGAACTTCGTTGACGATCTTCAGCAATGCATTGGTAGAACTCAGTATCGTATTGGCAAGCAAGGACTGCTCTTCGTCCAGACTGGTGTCTTGCAGCAACTCGCAGATGCCAAGGATGCCATTCATCGGCGTCCGGATCTCATGGCTCATCTCAGCCAAGAACCGTTCCTTGGCCTGGCTGGCCGCCTCCGCCTCCTGCTTTGCGATCTTGGCCAGTTCCAAAGCCGCGTCGCGTTCACGTTCCGACGTGACATCGGCTGACGAGCCGACAAGGTGCGTCAGCTTGCCTGTCTCGTCGAAGACCGGGCTCATAGTCGTGCGGATGTATCGTTCCTTGTGGACCGCAGGGAGATTGATCTCATAGGTTACCTCTTCGGCAGCGCGCGCCACTTCGATATGCTTGGCAAGAGCCCGCTCGCCGGTGGAACCGCCAAATACTTCCATCGCAGTTTTGCCAAACCAACCCTCTGCCGGAAGTTTCGAAATAGCCCGGGCGCGCGAATTCATCGCGACATATCGGGGGATCCCATCGTCGCCGACCTCCAAAACGATCACCGCCATGCCAATCGCATCCAGCATGGAATAGAAATCGGTCACCTGAAGTCGTTTCACCCGTTGCTTCCCTTGCAGCTCGGACACGTCACCCAAATGACCATGGGCAACCATTCCTCTGTTGTAATCTGTAAATGGATCACCGCTAACGAAGTCTGAAGATAACCTTTTGCCAAAGGTTTGTGCGCAATCCGACCGCACCCGCAACGTTTGGCTCAGGAAACACACGCACAGGACACTGTCGCCCCTGCTCCGTTTGTCGAAATACGGTGCCCCCCTGACCGCACACAAGAAAAGGCCGGGACAAATCCCGGCCTCCCCTCACGATATTGTTATCAGGTTCAGGCGCGGCGGCGACGGCCACCGGTGCGGCCACCGCGGCCACGGCCTTCTTCGCCAGCCTTTGCCGGTGCCTTGTTGGCGGCAATCCAAGCACCGCCGTGCGGATCATTGTTGGTCAAGAGGTTGGCAGCGCGGATCGCTTCCATCTCCTTGCCCGCGCGCGGCTTGGTCGAGCCGAGACCGAACAGGGTGACGAAGGTCTCATCGTCCATGCCTTCGGGCAGGATGATACCAGCGGCAGTTACCTGTTCCTTCTTCTCGGCAATCGCCTTTTGCGTCACCGGCAGCGCCACCGGGTTCATGATCGCAGAGGTCATGCCCGCGCCCATTGCCATCGGCAGGAAGGCGTTGTTGATGCCGTGACGGTTCGGCAGACCAAAGGAGATGTTCGACGCACCGCAGGTGGTGTTCACACCCAGTTCTTCGCGCAGGCGACGCACCAGGGTAAAGACCTGATGCCCGGCGGTCGCCATGGCGCCGATCGGCATTACCAGCGGGTCGACCACGATGTCATGCGCGGGGATACCGAAATCGGCAGCGCGTTCGACGATCTTCTTGGCCACGGCGAAACGCACGTCGGGATCTTCCGAGATCCCGGTGTCGTCGTTGGAGATCGCAACCACCGGCACGTTGTATTTCTTGACCAGCGGCAGAACCAACTCCAGGCGCTCTTCCTCACCGGTGACCGAGTTCAGCAGCGGGCGACCCTGCGCGGCGGCCAGACCGGCCTCAAGCGCCTCGGGGACCGAGCTGTCGATGCACAGCGGCACATCGACCAGACCCTGCACCAACTCGATGATCTTGGTCATCAGCGGCGGCTCGGTCTCGTTCGGGTTGGGGTTAGAATTATAGACTACGCCCGCGTTGATATCGAGGATATTGGCCCCGGCTGCCACCTGTGCCAGTGCGTCTTTCTCAACGGTGGAGAAATCGCCCGCTTCCAGCTCTGCTGCCAGTTTCTTACGGCCTGTCGGGTTGATCCGTTCGCCGATCACGCAGAACGGCTCATCAAAGCCCAGGACAGCGGTTTTTGTTTTTGATTCTACGACAGTACGGGTCATGTCTTATCCTTGGGAGTTGACCGGCTGCGCCGAGGCGCCGCCGTTGTTGATGGCCCAGGTGGCGTTGGTCTTGATGCCGCCCAGCGGGAAGAAGTGTACGTTGGTAATGTTGAAGTCCGGGTTCGCGGCCTTGTGGGCTGCAAGCTCGGCAACGACATCGGTCGGCTCATAGGGCAGCAGCAGCTTGGACACGTCCATTGCGCGTTTCTGCAGCACCTTCAGCGACGGGCCCACACCGCAGGCGATGGCGAATTTGATCAGCGTCTGCAGCTTGGCCGGACCGGCGATACCGATGTGGATCGGCAGGTCGACACCGGCCTCTTTCAGACCGTCAGCCCATTCGATGATCGGCTTTGCCTCAAAGGCGAACTGGGTGGCCAGCGCCATCTTGGCATCGGTGCGCTCCGAGAATTTCTGTTTCCACAGAACCGCTTCCATCACGTTCTTCGAGGAACCGTCCGGATCGATGTCCTTGTTGCCTTCGGGGTGGCCCGCGACGTGCAGGTTGGAGAAACCCGCCTTGTCGAACAGTCCGGTTTCCAGGAGCTGCATCGAGCTGTCGAAGGCACCGTGCGGCTGCGCCACACCACCGGCCAGAAGCAGCGCCTGCTTGACGTCAGCCTCGCCCTGATAGCGCGCGATCCAGTCCGCCAGGGTCGCCTCGTCCTTGATGATCCGCGCCGGGAAGTGCGGCATGACGGGAAAGCCTTCGGCATTCAGACGCTTGGCGGTCTCGACCATGTCTTCGATGGGCGTGCCTTCGATATGGGCGATATAGACGCGGGTGCCTGCGGGCAGCAGGTCGCGGAAATCCTCGACCTTGGTCGCGGTGCGCGGCATCACCTCGATCGAATATCCGTCAAGGAAGGCTTCGACCTGCGGGTTGACGGGCTGCGGGCTGGTGGCCTCGCGTTTCTTGAAGTTCAACAAAGCCATCACGGCCTCCCATAGTGGTGTCAGGCTCACGCCCATCCGTCATTCGCGATCAGGGCTTTCAGACGCTCCTGATCGAACTCTCCTTCCAGACGTACCGCTTCGGCTTCGGCGATCTCTGCCGGATCGCCCTCCGCCGCAAAGGGAGCCGCCTTGCGCCATTCAGCGAGATAGGCGTCCGCATCCTTGGCGTTCACCTTCATCGCTGCGCGGTCAATGGCCTGCTCGAACCGTTCTTCGAGCTGGCGTTTGGCGCCGCGGCGGCCCTTGCCCACGATGACCTGAGCCGGGATATCGCGCCAGTATACGATGGTGACGTCAGGCATGTCGGGTCCTTTGCTTTGCGTCTGTTCTGCTGCGTTTCTAGAATGCGATCCTGAAACGCGGGTGCCGGTTTTCGACAACACTTGGGGTTTGAGCGACCTTTTGCTCTGGCTCTGAATACATTCTCCGGGCCCGCATGGCCACAGAGGGGCATCCTCATAATTCTCATCAAGCTTATGAGGTTGTCGCCAAGACCCTGCACAAGCCCCTGGCAACACAGGCTGAACGCCGAAACAAGGGCCGGTGCAGCGCCGTTAACCGGTACAAGGAAAGCGTCGATCCGGGCGCCGCCGCCCTTGCACATACTTCTTTGTGAACATATCCTGAAACTAACACGATAATCGGAGGGCGTGAATCATGGCGCCCAGGCGTTCCAAAGGTGCGGGCGCGTTTCCCAAGGCGGTTGAAACCCCTGTACCAGCCCGTCCGGATCCGGATGCGCTTTATGCGGCATTGGATCTTGGCACAAACAGTTGTCGCATGCTGATCGCCCAGCCCAATGGCAGTGGCTTTCACGTGGTGGACAGCTTTTCCAAGTCGGTCCAGCTGGGGACCGGCCTTGAACGAACTGGGCGCCTGTCTCGTTCGTCGATGTCGCGCACCATTCAGGCGCTGCGCATCTGTCAGCAAAAGCTCAAGCGGAACAAAGTGCGTCGGATGCGGCTCGTCACCACCGAGGCGTGCCGCCGCGCCAAGAACGCGCGCGATTTCATCCGGCAGGTCAAACGGGAAACCGGTCTGACGCTTGAAATCATCCAGCCCGAGGAAGAAGCGCGTCTGGCGGTGATCTCCTGCGCGCCGCTGGTTTCGACCAAGACGGAACAGCTTTTGGTGGTGGATATTGGCGGCGGCTCGACCGAACTAGTCTGGATCGACATTTCCTCGGTCCCGCGCCGCGACCGGCCGTCTGCCATCATGCGCCTGCATGCCGGGTTTCATCCACCAGAAAGCCCCTTCCCCGCCGCCAAGGTGGTGGATTGGATTTCTGTCCCCCTTGGGGTGGCGACACTGCGCGATCAGTTCAACGACGTCGACGACGATGCCGCCCGTTTTGCCTTGATGAGCTGGTTCTTCGAAGAACACCTCGCTGATTTCGCCCCCTATAAGGATGAGCAGGCCCGCGAAGGTTTCCAGATCGTCGGCACCTCGGGCACGGTGACGACCGTCGCCGCCTCCCATTTGGGGCTGAAACGCTATGACCGCACCAAGGTCGACGGGCTGCGCATGACCAGTGATCAGATCGACAAGGTGATCCGCGGTTATCTGGATCTCGGCCCGCAGGGACGCCGCAGTGACCCACGTATCGGCGAGGACCGTCAGGCTCTGATCATGTCTGGCGCCGCGATCCTGCAGGCTCTCCTGCGCTGCTGGCCCACCGACCGTTTGTCGGTCGCGGACCGGGGCCTGCGAGAAGGTCTGCTATATGCACAGATGAGCGCGGACGGTGTTCTGGAAGACGGACCCTTTTAATAACGCAAACCGAACGCTCGGCATTTGAGTTTTCGCGTCCGATCTGTCATGGACCGCGGAAAGCGAGCCTATACTGGCAAAGACCGACATCGGCAAAGATGGTACAAAGAGATGGCAAAGACCCCTTCCGGCAAGAGCCCGACCGGCAAGAACACTTCCGGCCGCGGCCAGCGTGACCTCAAGGTCAAGGTAAAGACCGCTCGCGGGCGCAAGCTTTCTTCGACCCGCTGGTTGCAGCGTCAACTGAACGACCCCTATGTGCGCCGCGCCCAGGCCGAAGGCTATCGCGGCCGGGCCGCCTACAAGATCATGGAGCTGGACGACAAGTTCCGCTTCCTCGTACCGGGGGCCCGGGTCGTTGATCTTGGCTGCGCGCCTGGGGGCTGGGCGCAGGTCGCGGTCAAACGCATCAATGCGCTGGGCGAAAAGCAAGGCAAATCCATCGGCCGCATCATCGGCGTCGACCTGCAGGAGGTCGAACCGCTGGCCGGAGCCGAATTCCACCAACTGGATTTCATGGATGAGGGCGCCGACGATCAGGTCAAGGAATGGCTGGGTGGCATGGCCGATGTGGTGATGTCGGATATGGCCGCTGCCAGTTCCGGCCACAAGCAGACCGACCACCTGAAGATCATGGCCCTTTGCGAGGCAGCTGCCTATTTCTCATTTGATGTGCTGGAACAGGGCGGTACCTTCGTGGCCAAGGTTCTGGCTGGCGGTGCCGAGGGCGACCTGCAGAAACTTTTGAAACAGAAGTTCACCAAGGTCGCCAATGTCAAACCGCCCGCATCGCGGTCGGACAGTTCCGAAAAGTTCGTGATTGCCACGGGCTTCCGGGGTTAAGCGCCCCGGCGGGTCGATCAGGCCGCTTTTTAATGCAACGGCTGCTGCGTTGTCTGCAGGGACAGGGTGGCCAGCTCGCGTAGCAAACGCGCATCTGGGCCTTCGTCTTCGCACTGGCGGAAAATCATCTGGGCACGCGGCGTCGGTGCCATGTCGGGCATCGGGCTCTTGAACAGATCTTGAAGGCGTTTCAGCATCGCGGCGGTCCTTATTCTTGCGTCGGCTGAATCTTGCCTACCCGCGTATTTCGCCCAGCCGATGGCCAAATTGTGGCAAACCTGCCTTTTTGTTGCAAAACCGGAAACAATAAGGCTTCCACCTCCGAATTTTCCAAGAACCGCTGGTGCATACTATTCGACGTAGCTGTCGCCGGACGCCTCTGCTGCCTCGGCGCCAGGCCGGTCCAGCCGCATCAACGCACCGTTGAACTCGGCGCCAAAAATCAGGATCGCGGCATTCACATAAAGAAAGATCATCGCCGCCATGGCTCCCGCTAGCCCCGCATAGGTGGCCGAATACTGCGCGAAAGAACCGACATAGATCGCAAAACCAATCCCCGCCGCCCACCACAGCACCACCGTCAACACCGCCCCCGGCAGGATCTGCGATACCCGGTGCTGCTGCCCGGGCAGCAGTATATGGCACAGCAGCACCGCGACCAGTGGCAACAGAAACAACAACACGCCACTGAATCCCCGCTCCCATCCCGGCCCGACCAGCTGATAGGGCAGCAGATCGGCGATATAGCGGACATAAAGCGGCAAAACGACCTCGAAGAGAGCCGCCACAAGGATGCCCGCGCCGCCCAGCACCACCAGCCCGGCGCAGATCAGGCGCGCCTTCCAGAAAGGCCGGGGATCGTTGTCGCCATAGGCATTGACCACGGCCACCCGCACCGCGTTGACACCGTTGGAGGCGAAATAGAGCGCCAGAACCCCGCCCAGCGTCGCCAGTTGCGTGCTGGAGGTCTCCAAAACCGCAAAGAGTTCGTTCAGGATCGGCTTAGAAACCTCCTCGGGCCAGCCGCCAAAGACGAGGTCCACCAGATCCTCGATCGCGACATCCTGTGACAAAAGGCTCGCGGCGGCCCCCGAAAGGGCGACGGTGAACAGGACAAAGGGAAACAGCGCCAGCATCATCGACATGGCGATATGACTGCTCATCACCCATCCGTTCTTGCGGTTGAATGCGGCGGCAGCGCGGGCCAACGCGCGCAGCCAAGGGGAAAGGGCAGCAAACAGGTTCATACTGCAAATCGTTCCACAGCCTCGGCAGAATCGCCAGCCTGACAGGGTTGGTTTTCACCTCTGGTGTGACCTGTGGCCTCCCGGTCACCCAAGAGCCTGCGGTCCTCGCCCCGCGACTGCCCACTGGCAATCAGCGCAGGCCCCGGCCATACTCCATTGGAAAGGAACCGAATAATGGGACAGGCCAGGTGACGTTCTGGGTCGCGATCAGCACGGGTGGCGTCCTCCTGATGTGGGGGCTTGCGGTTCTGGGCGCGCTGAACGCTGCCCGCACCGCCCGCACACCGCAGGGCGCCATCGGCTGGGTGGTGTTCCTGCTGGCCTCGCCCCTGATCGCCCTGCCCGCCTATATGATCTTTGGCCATCACCGGTTCGAACGCTACCGCGCCGCCCGCCAGGACGCCCATCGCGCCGTGCGGGACATGCAGCCAATGACCGAGTTGCGTGGCGCACATAGCCCTGCGAAGATTCCCGTGGACCCTGCACCGTTCGAAGCGGTCTCTGGCCTGCAGGTCTGTACCGGCAACGGCTTCCGCCTGCTGATTGACGGAAAAGCCGGGTTTGCCAGTATGTTTCGCGCCATAGATGAGGCGCGCGACTACCTCTTGATCCAGTTCTACATCGTGCGCGACGATGATTTGGGACGCCGCCTAAAGAGGCACATCATCGCCGCCAGACAGCGCGGCGTTGCTGTCTGGTTCATGGCCGACCGGATCGGTAGCCACGGCCTGCCCACCTCCTATCTTGCCGAGCTGCAACAGGCTGGCGTCAATCTGGTGGATCGCGGCACCCAAAGGGGCCCCAAGCACCGCTTCATGCTGAACTTTCGCAACCACCGCAAAACCGTGGTGGCTGATGGCCGTGTCGGCTTTACCGGTGGGCTGAACGTCGGCGATGAATATATCAGCCACACCAAGGCCTTTGGTGACTGGCGCGACACCCATGTGGAGCTGACCGGCCCGGTGGTGCAACAGCTGCAGCTGACCTATGCGCAGGACTGGCATTGGCTGACGGATGAGCCGATTCTGGACCTGCTCACATGGGAGCCGGAGCCGTCGCCGGAAAACCGATCCGCCCTGATCGTCCCGACAGGGCCCGGGGATACCACCGAAAACGGATCAATGATGTTCTTTTCGGCCATCTCTGCCGCCCGCAGCCGGGTCTGGATCGCTTCGCCCTATTTCGTGCCCGACCTTGATGTGGTGGCCGCCCTCAAACACGCAGCGCTGCGCGGCGTGGATGTTCGCATACTGTTGCCAGGCATTGTCGACCACTACCTGCCATGGTTGGCCTCATTCGCCTATTTCGATGACCTGCAAAAGGTCGGTGTTCAGGTCCTGCAGTATTCCGGCGGTTTCATGCATCAAAAGACCTTTGTCGTCGATGATACCGTCGCCGCCGTCGGTACAACCAATATGGACAACCGCTCTTTCCGGCTGAATTTCGAAACCATGGCGCTGTTCTTTGATACCGGCGCGGCGGAATCTGTCGCCGCGATGCTGGAGGATGATTTCACCCGCGCGCGCAGTTTGGATCGGCCACTGGCGGCGCAGCACTGGTCCGTCCGCCTTTTCGCCCCCGTGGCCCGGTTGCTGGCGCCCGTGCTGTGAGAGCCCGACCCCGTTTCCAAAGTCACGAACTGACGCCGCGATCCCAGCAGGCCGCCCTGTTCCGCGCGCAAAACGCCCCTAAATGTTTCCCAGTCTCAACCAACGCCCCAGCGCCGACAGGATGACAAACCACTATGGTTCTCAAGATTACCGACGTGAGCAAGAGTTATTCCTCAGGCCAAGGTGTGACGCCCGTATTGCAGGGGGTCTCGCTGACGCTTGAGGCCGGATCCAGCCTGGCCCTGACCGGGGACAGCGGATCGGGGAAAAGCACCCTGCTCCATCTGGCTGCGGCTCTGGACAGTTTCGACAGCGGAGAGATCACCATCGCAGGCACGCCCCTGTCCGGGCTGAACGAGGCCGGGCGCGCCGCCCTACGCCAGCGGCAGGTCTCTATCGTGTTCCAGCAATTCAACCTGATCCCATCCCTCAGCGTTGGTAGCAACCTCAGCCTGCACGCACGGCTGGGCCGCCGCCGGGACCGCTCCTGGGAAGATCGCTTGATCGACCGGCTGGGCCTATCGAACTTACTGGACCGCTATCCTGACCAGCTATCCGGCGGACAACAGCAACGGGTCGCCATCGGCCGCGCCATGGCCCTGCGTCCGGCGCTGCTGCTGGCGGATGAGCCGACCGGAAACCTTGATGAAACCGCGAGCGAGGCGGTGATGGCCCTGATGCTAGAGCTGCTGCGCGACAGTGGCGCGGCGCTGTTTCTCGTGACCCATTCGGACAGTATCGCCAACCAGCTGGACCGGCGGCTGCATCTGAAACAGGGGCAGATCGCATGATCGCTGCCGCCTTTCTGACGCTGCTGTCCCATTGGCGGCGCCATCCTTTCCAACTGCTCGCCATCGTCGCCGGGCTGGCGCTCTCCACGGGTCTCTGGTCAGCGGTGCAGGCCATCAACGCCGAGGCCCGCGCCAGCTATGCCCGCGCCGCCAGCCAACTGGGACAAGCGCAGGCCGATCAGCTGGTGGCCGGTGATGGCGTGATCCCGCTTAATACCTATGTGGCCCTACGCCGCGCCGGTTGGCGGCTGGCTCCGGTTCTGGAGGGGCGCATCAAGCTGGGCACGCAATCAATTGATCTTATGGGGATTGATCTCCTGAACCCGCCGCCTGTCGCACTGTTGTCCGAAGAAACAGGCGAAGAGGATGAGGCATCCGATATCTCACTGTCGCTGCTACCCCCCGGCCAGTTGTTCCTGCACCCGGATACCGCCGCGTCTCTTCCACCGGTCGAGCGTACGCCACCCATTGTGGTTTCACTGAATGTTCCCCGCGGCACTGCCATTGCCGATATCAGCCTGGCGAGCCGACTTCTCCAGCGCCCGGATACCCTAGATCGGCTGGTGATCCTTCCAGAACAATCCAGTGACCTGCCGCCGCCAGAGCAACTGGCGCCGGCGCTCACCCGGATCAGCGCACAGACGGCAGGTTCAGCTACGGCCCGGCTCACAGACAGTTTTCACCTCAACCTCACTGCCTTTGGTCTGTTGTCTTTCGCCGTCGGGCTGTTCATCGTGCAGGGCAGCATTGGGCTGGGGCTGGAGCATCGCCGCGGCCTGTTCCGCACCCTGCGCAGCCTCGGGGTGCCGCTGCGCACCCTTGCTGGTTTACTGGTGGCAGAACTTGCGCTCATTGCACTGGGCGCTGGTGGCCTTGGCCTGATCATAGGTTATAGCGTTGCGGCAGCGCTGCTGCCAGATGTTAGCGCGACGCTGTCCGGACTATACGGTGCCTCGGTCGAAGGCAGCCTGACCCTGCGCCCGGTATGGGTTCTGTCCGGCCTTGGCATGGCCCTCGCGGGGACCGCACTGGCAGGCGCGCGGGCGCTGTTCAGCCTCTGGGCCATGCCGGTGCTGGCGGCCCCGGCGACCTCCGCCCGGGGACAGCAGACCGCCCGGTCCTTCAGGATGACCGCTCTTGCTGGCGTGATACTGATCGCCGGGGGATGCGTCACGCTATGGATGTTTGACGGACTGGTGGCGGGCTTTGCCTTTCTGGGCGGGCTGATGCTGGGCGCGGCGCTGCTGCTGCCGCAGGCGCTGTCGCTGCTGCTGCGCCTTGGGGCCCGCAGTGCACGGGGTCCGCTCGCCGAATGGGTCTGGGCCGACAGCCGCGCGCAACTGCCCGGCCTGTCGCTGGCGCTGATGGCGCTTCTGCTGGCGCTGGCGACGAATATCGGCGTTGGAACAATGACTTCCAGCTTTCGCCTCACCTTTACAGGCTGGCTGGATCAGCGGCTGGCGGCAGAGTTCTATATCACGCTGAACAGCGACCAGCAGGGCACTGATTTTGCGGCATGGGCTGAAACACAGCCCGACGTCCGCCCGCTGCCGATCCGCTGGCACGAGATCCGGCACCGAGAGGCACCGCTGCGGATCTATGGTGTTGTCGACGATCCGACTTACCGGGACAACTGGCCGATCCTGCGGGCGCTGCCCGGCGTCTGGAATCAGGTGACCGAGGGTCAGGGCATTCTGATCAACGAACAGCTGGCCCGGCGCCACGAGTATGCGCCCGGCGACACGCTTACCCTTGCGCCGGACTGGAACCCGACCATCGCCGGGATCTATTCCGATTACGGCAATCCAAACGGCCAGGCCATCGTCGCCCTGCCTGATTTGCTGCACCGCGCGCCCGATATCCCGAACCGGCAATTTGGCGTCCGCATCCCCCCGGAACGCAGCGCAAATTTTATCAGCTCTGTCCGGCAGAGGTTTGATATCAAGCCGGAAAACATAAGAGACCAAGCCACGATCAAGGCACGGTCATTGGCGATCTTTGACCGGACTTTCGTCGTCACAGAGGCGCTCAACCTGCTGACGCTGGGGGTCGCCAGCTTTGCCATGCTGACCAGCCTTCTAACCCTCTGGGGGCAGCGGCTGCCGCAACTGGCACCGGTCTGGGCCATGGGGGTGACGCGCGCACGGCTGGCCCGGATCGACATCTTGCGTAGCCTGCTGCTGGCGGGCCTGACTGCCTGTCTGGCGCTACCCCTGGGGCTGACGCTGGCCTGGGCGCTGCTGGATGTGATCAATGTCGCGGCCTTTGGCTGGCAATTGCCGATGTATCTGTTCCCACTCGACTGGCTGCGCCTGTTCCTGCTGGCGTTGCTGGCCGCCGCCCTGGCTGCCCTGATCCCCGCGCGCAAGCTGAGCCGCCTGTCGCCATCCCACCTGCTGAAGGTCTTTGCCAATGAACGATAAGCCGCTGCCGATCCTTGCTGCCGTTCTCCTGACGCTCGGCCTGACCCTTGCGCCCATGTTGTTGCGGGCGCAGGGTTACGCGGGCCTGGGCACCGAGGCTGAAGGATTTGCCATCCCCGAACCGGGCACCGTGCTCAGCTTTACGCGCGACCATGGTCCCCACCCTGATTTTCGCATTGAATGGTGGTACTTGACTGCTAACCTTCAAGGTGCGGACGGACAAGACTACGGCATTCAGTGGACCCTATTCCGCTCTGCACTGGCCCCCGGAGAGCAACCGGGCTGGGACAGCCCGCGGATCTGGATGGGGCATGCAGGCCTCACCTCCGAACGGCAGCATTACTTTGCCGAGCGTCTGGCGCGCGGCGGTATCGGACAGGCCGGGGTCACTGCAGATCCGTTCAACGCCTGGATCGACGATTGGCATATGCGAGGGACCGGCGTCGGCATCGACCAGTTGAGCCTCCGCGCCAGCGGAAAGGAGTTTTCCTATGATCTCCATCTCTTGACCGACACGCCGCTGGTCCTGCATGGCGCGAATGGATACTCGGTCAAATCCGCCAGCGGACAGGCGAGCCATTACTACTCGCAGCCCGGCTACCGCATCGAGGGGCAGTTGATACTCCCCTCCGGCCCGGTGGCCGTCACCGGCCACGGTTGGCTTGACCGGGAATGGTCCAGTCAGCCACTCGATGAGGATCAGACCGGCTGGGATTGGTTCTCCCTGTCCTTCGACAGCGGTGAAAAACTGATGGGGTTCGTTCTGCGCGGCGCGGGCGGCGATTTCACGTCGGGCACATGGATTGCGGCCGATGGCAGCGCCCGCGCCCTGCCCGATGGCGCCTTCTCAGCGCAGCCGCTGGACTACAGCAGCGTCGCGGGCCGCTCCGTTCCCACTCGCTGGCAGGTATCGCTGCCCGAACAGGAGCTGTCAGTAACCGTCGAGGCGTTGAACCCGCAAAGCTGGATGGGCACCGCCTTTCCCTATTGGGAGGGGCCTGTTCGGGTCAGCGGCAGCCACAACGGGCGCGGGTATCTGGAGATGACCGGTTATGAGCCTGGTGAGTAGCTGTCAGGCGTGAAACGAGGCGCCACAAGCGGGCGCCTCTGATCTGTCGTACTCAGCTTTAGACCGCAGACCTACCGAACCACGTAGACCGAACAATCGCTGTGCCGGATCACACGCGCGGCGTTGGGGCCAAGCAGGTAATCCTTGAGGTCGGGCTTATGCGCGCCGATCACGATCAGATCGGTTCCCGCCTTTGCCGCCACTTGCAGGATTTCCTGATAGGCGGTGCCGGTGGCCACCACGTGGCGCGCCTTGGCGTTCCGCTCCGCGCCCAGCACTTCCTCGCAGAGGTCCCGTAGATGCGCAGTGGTGTCCTTGACCGCCTTGTCGTGATGATGCTCTTCGAAGAAGCCGGAAACCCAGCTTTCGCCGAAATCCGGCAGGACGTTCACCACATCCAGCTGAGCCTCATCCAGCGCAGCAAGCCGCGCCGCCTGTTCCAGCACCTTGCGGTCCAGCGCCGCATCGCTCAGTTCAAGCGCACATAGAACGGATTTGCTCATGCCGGTACTCCTTCCTTGCTGGCGCGACCGCGCTGCATCATGGCCACCAATGCCAGCAGCAGCAATGCGGGGATAAAGATCAGCTCCTTGGGCAGTTGATCCTGCGGCGCCTTGATCTCAGTGACCTGCACCGGGTCATCGCCATAGAAATCAAAGCTGCCAAGGACCTCTTCTGCCGGGGTGCCGAAACCAGGCGCGTCCAGTTTCATCAGCCCGTCTTCAGGCAACAGCACCAGACCGATTGCCTCGGCCATGGCCAGACCATCGCCGGAGCCATCCGAGGGGATGACCAGAGTCGTTGAGGCCGCGCCGCCAGTGTCAAAATCGGGACCTTCGATGCGCAGGCGCAACTCCTGCCCCGCTTCAGAATCCGAGAGCACCTCGACCAGTTCGCTCGGGGCCGCCTTGGCAAAGGGCGGCATGATCCGGTTCATGAAGAAATCCGGACGGAACAGGGCAAAGGCCACAAGAACCAAAAGCACGCTTTCGTAGATGCGGCTGCGGGTCAGGAAATACCCCATCGTCCCGGCGGTAAAGACCAGGATCGCGATGGTCGCCGATATGGCCACCAATATGCCTTGAGCCCATGTCACATCGATCAACAGCAGATCGGTATTGAAGATGAAGACAAAGGGCAGCGCCACGGTGCGCAGAGAGTAGAAGAAGGCAACGAAACCTGTGCGGATTGCATCGCCGCCGGAGACTGCCGCAGCAGCAAAGCTGGCAAGGCCCACAGGCGGTGTCACATCGGCCATAATACCGAAGTAGAAGACGAAAAGATGCACCGCGATCAGCGGCACGATCAGCCCCGATTGCGCGCCAAGCTCTACCACGACACCCGCCATCAGCGAGCTCACGACGATATAGTTCGCCGTGGTCGGCAGCCCCATGCCAAGGACAAGCGACAGAAGGCCGACCATGATCAGCATAAGGATCAGGTTTCCACCAGACAGGAACTCCACCAGTTCGGACATCACCTGCCCCACGCCCGTCAGCGTCACGGTGCCCACGATCACACCCGCTGTCGCGGTTGCCAGGGCGATCCCGATCATATTGCGAGCACCGTCGATCATGCCGTGCCACAGATCGCTCACCCCATCCATGAAGTTGAAGGCAAGGTTGGACTGTCCCCGGAACAGGGCCTTGAGCGGTTTCTGCGTCAGCAGGATCACAAACAGCAGTGCCGTCGCCCAGAAGGCCGACAGGCCGGGCGATTTCTGTTCGATCATCAGGAAATAGACCAGCACGATGATCGGCAGGAGATAATGCAGCCCCGCCTTGTAGATCTTGCCCACATCCGGCAGTTCCACATCCTCGGCATTGGGATCGTCCGGCACCAAATCCTCGACCCCGGCGGCGAGCTTCAGCAACGCCACATAGGCCGCAACCACCAGCAGCGACAAGACTGTGCCAGAGGCTTCGGGCATCAGCGAAATCACCCAACCGACGGGATATTGCACGCCGTAACACAGCGCCGCGAAACCCGCGAAAAACGCCGCCATACCTCCGATTGTGCGGCCCATGGAGACCACCCGGTTGCCCAGCGTCGGCATGTTCCGCTTCACCGCCTCCAGATGCACGATATAGACCAGCGCGACATAGGAAATTGCAGCCGGCAGGAAGGCATGGGTGATGACCTCGACGTAGGAAATCCCTACGTATTCCACCATAAGGAAGGCCGCAGCCCCCATCACCGGCGGCATGATCTGACCGTTGACCGATGAGGCGACCTCGACCGAGCCAGCCTGTTCATTGGTAAAGCCCACCCGTTTCATCAAGGGGATGGTGAAGGTGCCCGTGGTCACAACGTTGGCGATGGAAGAGCCT
The DNA here is from genome assembly GCF_059429255.1 of Phaeobacter sp. CC-HEC084. Lineage (NCBI taxonomy): Bacteria > Pseudomonadati > Pseudomonadota > Alphaproteobacteria > Rhodobacterales > Roseobacteraceae > Phaeobacter > Phaeobacter sp. CC-HEC084. The sequence goes on along the minus strand of NZ_JCAIJQ010000002.1, from coordinate 1,257,761 downwards.
GAGATCAGACCTGTCGCTGCCGAGCCGACAACAGCCGCCTTGGCCGGGCCACCGCGCAGGTGGCCAAGGGCGCCAAAGGCCATTTTGATAAAGTAATTCCCGGCGCCCGCCTTATCAAGCAGCGCCCCGAACAGCACGAAGAGAAAGACGAATTTGGTGGAAACGCCAAGCGCGATGCCAAAGACCCCTTCGGAGGTGATCCACATATGGCTCATCGCCTTTTTCAGGCTGGCGCCTTTCCAGCGGATCACTTCGGGCACCACGTCAGAGGAACCGAAAAAAACATAGGCGAGGAAGATCGTGGCGATGATCGCCATCGCGGGCCCCAGGGCGCGACGCGCGGCTTCGAACAGGATGATCAACCCAGCCAGCGCAAAGAATTTGTCGACATCATCGGCCAGACCGCCGCTGTCGACGATCTTCTGGTAGTTGAGGAAGCCATAGACCGCCACATAAACGCCCGCAGCGGCAAGAACCCAGTCCTGCACCGGCACGAAACCTGGCTCGGGATTGGCCCATTCCCGCAGGTAGGCCAGAACCATAACGGCCGCTACAATCAGCGCCACCACGATGGAAAAGAGCGCCAGAGAACCGCTCCAACCGTCAAAAAGATACTGCCCAAGGATCGCCACCGCGCAATAGGTCAGTAGTGCCACCGCCGCGAAAATGCCAAGCGCGCTGACCATGCTTTCCAGCCGCGTCGCCATACCCGATCCGTTCAGATAGGTCGGCAGCACCAGCACCAGCGCCACCAGAGCCGACACGACAACCGCCACCGACACCGACATACCCGGCGCGATGGCCAACAGCACCGCCACGCCAAAGGCACCAATGCCCAGCAGTGTTCCAAGGTGTCCCAGCCAGAAGCCAACCAGATTGCGGCTTTCCCGGCTCATGGCGGGATAAGCCATGAACCCCAGCATCAGGGCGAAGGCCAAGTGGATCAGCCGTGAATTGTTATTGACGGCGCCCGGAAGCAGATAGTTCGAAAGCGGTGAGGCCAGAATGACCTGAAACAGCGACCAGCTTACGGCGACAAGTGCAAGAGACAGGCCCACAGCCCCAATGGGGTTGCGCGCACCGGCGTCCGAGGACGCGACCAGTTCCTGCAGTTCTTCCTCGCTAAGCGGTCGATTTCCTTGAGCATCGGATGTCATGGATAATCTCCCCTGCGGACGCCCTGATATGGGATCCGGCTATTGTGATTGGCGCCATCACCGATGAGAGGCCCGGCAGGCGCAAAGCGGGGCGCCAATGCGCCCCGCCTGTTGGTTATTGGCCGATCTTACTCGATCCAGCCCATTTCCTTGTAGTATTTGGCAGCGCCATCATGCAGCGGCGCCGACAGGCCGTCCTTGATCATCTCTTCCGGCTTCAGGTTGGCAAAAGCAGGGTGCAGTTTCTTGAAGGCGTCGAAGTTTTCAAAGACCGATTTCACAACCGCATAGACCGCGTCTTCGGACACGTCGGTCGAGGTCACGAAGGTCGCGCCCACACCGAATGTCTTGGTGTCTTCGTCAGACCCACGGTACATGCCGCCCGGGATCGTCGCAGTACGATAGAAGGAGTTGTCGGCAACCAGTTTGTCGACGGCTTCACCGTCCACGGTGACCAGAACCGAGTCACAAGCGGTGGTGGCTTCCTGGATCGAGCCAGAGGGGTGACCCACGGTGTAAACCATCGCGTCGATCTGGTTGTCGCACAGGGCAGCGGATTGCTCGGCCGCCTTCAGTTCGGTCGCCAGAGCAAAATCCTCCATGCCCCAACCCTTGGCTTCCATCAGAACTTCCATGGTGCCGCGCTGACCGGAACCCGGGTTGCCGATGTTGACCCGCTTGCCTTTCAGATCGTCAAAGTTGGTGATGCCTGCATCGGCACGCGCCACAACGGTAAAAGGCTCCGGGTGGACCGAGAATACCGCGCGCAGACCTTCAAAGGCGCCCTGCTCTTCGAATTTGGAGGTGCCATTATAGGCATGGTACTGCCAGTCGGACTGGGCAACGCCGAACTGCAGCTCACCTTCGCGGATGGTGTTGATGTTGTAGACCGAACCGCCGGTGGATTCGACGGCGCATTTGAATCCGTGCTCCTTGCGGTTCTTGTTGACCAGACGGCAGATCGCGCCGCCCGTTGGGTAATAAACGCCGGTCACACCCCCGGTGCCGATGGTGATAAATTCCTGCGCCTGCGCTGCCGGAGCCATGAAGGCCGCGGTCACAAGCGCACCGATGGACAGTTTTGCGTGTTTCATCGTTTCTATACTCCCTTTTTCATTCTTGGTGACACTCTACACCACTGTGCGACTGTCAGCTCTCAATCAAAATCCGGAGACTGAACAGTCTGGCTCAGCAGGCAGGAACGCCCAACTGTTTTGCTAAAGTCTGCATATGCAATAGATAAAGCTCAGCTTCCGGCGCGCATCGGCGCCTGTCAACTCTGCCGTTTGGCGAAAGGGTTGAAAAACCGATCTTCCCGCATATGTGACGCCCTGCGTTGGATTTTCCCCGCTCTCAGCCAGACCCACCCGGATTCGCATAACTGTGGCAGAATGCCGCACCGAAATGCAAGACCTCTTCCTGCGTCAGGTTTCCACTTCCGGCACAGTTGAGCGGCTCCATAGGCGCGCTCTTGCAAGGGTCAGAAATTTCCGCGAAAAAAGTTCCAACGCACCAATCCAGCCGTCCTGGCAGAAAGAGGCTCTCGTGAAGGTTAACGGAACCCCGTACCGGTCCCTGTGGTGGGAAGAGAATGCGCAGGCTTTGCAGATCATCGACCAGCGCTGGCTGCCCTATGATTTCCGGATCGAACAGCTTGAGACTCTGGCAGAGTACTGCGAGGCAATCACCGGCATGCATGTACGCGGCGCGCCGCTGATCGGCGCCACCGCGGCCTATGGCATGGCGCTGGCCGCGCGGCTGGACCCTTCGGATGCCAATCTGGACGCAGCCTGGGAGGCGCTGAACGCAACCCGCCCTACAGCCATCAACCTGCGCTGGGCGCTGGACCGCTGCCGCAAAGCCCTGCGTCCACTGGCAGAGCCAGATCGCGCCGCGGCGGCCCTGCAACTCGCCCATGACATTGCCGACGAGGATGTCGAGATCAACCGCAGGATCGGCCAGCACGGTCTTGAAATCATTAAAAAGATCGCCGCGAAGAAACCCACCGGAGAGCCTGTCCGCCTGCTGACCCATTGCAACGCCGGCTGGATTGCGACGGTGGATTGGGGCACCGCCACCAGCCCTATGTATCAAGCCCATGATGCCGGTCTGGATATCCATGTCTGGGTCGATGAAACCCGGCCCCGCAACCAGGGCGCGCTGACCGCATGGGAGCTCGGCAGCCACGGTATCTCCCACAGCTATATCACCGACAATGCCGGCGGCCATCTGATGCAGCACGGACAGGTGGACATGGTGATCACCGGCACCGACCGCACCACCCGCAACGGCGATGTCTGCAACAAGATCGGCACCTATCTAAAGGCGCTGGCCGCCCGCGACAACGGTGTGCCCTTTTACGTCGCGCTACCCTCGCCGACCATCGACTGGACGGTTTCCGACGGCGTGCGTGAGATCCCGATCGAGGAACGCGCAGGCCGCGAAATCAGCCATGTTCAGGGCGCCCTGCCGGATGGCATGATCGGTACGGTTGAGGTCACGCCGAAAGGCAGCGGCGTCGGCAACCCCGCCTTTGACGTGACCCCCAGCCGTCTGGTCACCGGGCTGATCACCGAACGCGGTGTCTGCGATGCCAGCGCCGAGGGGCTGGCCGGGCTATTCCCGGAGTTTGCAGCCTCTGGCGATCCGGCATGAGCGCGGGTTCCTACGCCGACACGCCCGAGCTGCGGCAGGAGATCATCGACGCCTGCCTGTCGATGGAGCGCCAGCAGATCAATCAGGGCACTTCGGGCAATATCTCGGTGCGGGTTGGGGACCAGATGCTGATCACCCCTTCGGGCGTGGATTACGCCCGAATGACGCCGGAGATGATCGTTGCCATGCCGCTGGACGACGGCGCCCCGGCGCCCGGCCAGATGAAGCCCTCTTCTGAATGGCGGTTCCACCGGGATATCCTGCGCGACAAGCCTGCCGTTCACGCGGTAGTCCACGCGCATCCGGTCAATTGCACCGCGCTGGCAATGAACCGGACCGAGATCCCGGCCTGCCACTACATGATCGGCGCCTTTGGTGGTGATACGGTTCCGGTGGCAGACTACGCCCTGTTCGGCACTGCAGATCTGTCTGACAATGTTCTGAAATCGCTGAAAAATCGGGCAGCCTGCCTAATGGCCAATCATGGTGCGGTTGTCATCGCCGACACCTTAAACCGGGCGCTGTGGCGCATGGTGGAGCTGGAAACACTGGCCAAGGGCTATGTCACCAGCCTGTCGGTTGGACAGCCCCATATTCTGAACGGCGATGAAATGGCCAAGGTCATGGAGGCCTTTGCTGATTATGGTCTCAAAGATATCTGAGAGATGACCCAAAGCCGTCGCGGTCGGCTTTTCCTCTGGACATTTGCGACGTGTGACGGAAGGCTGCCGGTTATTGAATCCAATATTCACCGATATTCTCTGAGCCGAAGGACCCTTCATGACTGCCCCCCTCATCTTTGACGGCCACAACGATCTTCTGCTGCGCATTCATAGCGGAGCAGTCTCCGCCGGTCCCGATGGGTTTCTGGGCAACGGCGGAAACCAGATTGATATGGAAAAGGCACGCGCGGGCGGTTTTGGCGGCGGTCTCTTTGCCATCTATGTTCCAAACGAGAACACATCTCTGGATGAAACCGAGATGGACAAACCCGCCTATGATCTGCCCCTGCCAGAAATGGTCGATTGGCCCGCAGCCAGCCGGGTTGCCCTGTCGCAGGCCTCCATCCTGATCAAGCTTGAGCGGGAAGGCGCGCTGGCCATCTGCCGCAGCACCGATGAGATCCGCGCTGCCATGGCAGAAGGCAAGCTGGCCGCCGTGATGCATATGGAAGGCGCCGAGGCCATCGACCCCGATTTCCACATGCTGGACGTTCTTTATGCCGCTGGCCTCCGCTCGCTTGGGCCGGTGTGGAGCCGGGAAACCATCTTTGGCCACGGCGTGCCGTTCCGATACCCGTCAACCGGGGACACCGGGCCGGGACTGACGGCGGACGGCATCCGCTTGATCAAGAAATGCAATGACTTGCGGGTCCTGGTTGATCTTTCTCACCTGAACGAGGCTGGGTTCTGGGACGTCGCAAAACACAGCGACGCTCCACTGGTCGCCACCCATTCCAATGCCCATGCCATCAGCCCGCACAGCCGCAACCTGACTGACCGTCAATTGCACGCGATCCGCGATAGCGACGGTATGGTGGGCCTCAATTTCGCCGTGGCCTTTCTGCGCGAAGACGGGCGGATGGATGAAAACACACCTATTGACCAGATGGTCAAACAACTTGACTATCTGATGGAACAGCTGGGCGAAGATCGGGTCGGGCTTGGGTCTGACTTTGACGGCGCCACTGTTCCGGCCAAGATCAGCACGATCGCCGGTCTGCCGCATCTGCGTAGCGCCATGCAGGCGCGGGGCTATGATGCGGAGCTGATAACGAAACTCTGTCACGGCAACTGGATGCGGGTCCTCGACAAGACCTGGGGCCACACCAGCGCCGCCTGACTGGGCCGCCGCAAGGCAAAACAAAAAAACCTAATAAAAACAGGGAGTTTACAAATGACAATTATGACACGTCTGATGGGCACGGCCGCGCTTGGCCTGGCTTTGGGTCTGACCACCCTGCCCGCCGTGGCAGCAACACCCGACAATATGCTGGTGATCGCCAACCGGATCGACGACATCACCACGCTGGACCCGGCGCAAAGCTTTGAATTCGCGGGCTCTGATGTCCTGCGCAATGTCTATGGCAAGCTGGTGAACTTCGACCCCGAGAATCTGGATGCAGGCTATCAGCCCGACTTGGCCGAAAGCTGGACCGTTTCCGAGGATGGCCGCACCATCACCTTCACCATGCGCGAAGGTGTGAAATTTCAGTCTGGCAACCCGGTCCGCGCCGAAGACGTTGCCTTTTCGCTGAAGCGCGTTGTCCTCTTGGACAAGACCCCGTCCTTCATCATCACCCAGTTCGGTTTCACCCCGGAGAATATTGACGAAACGATCAAGGTGGATGGCAACACCGTCTCCATCACCACTGACAAGCGCTACGCGACCTCCTTTGTGCTGAACTGTCTGACCGCAACCATCGGCGCCATCGTTGACGAGAAAACCGTCATGGCCAACGAGGTCGACGGCGATATGGGCAACACCTGGCTGGCGACCAACTCTGCCGGTTCCGGCCCCTACACCCTGACCAGCTGGAAACCGAAGGAAAGCGTCACCCTGACCGCGAATCCCGATTTTTACGGCGGCGAACCGGCGATGAAGCGGGTGATCGTCCGCCACGTGCAGGAAAGCGCCACCCAGCGCCTGATGCTGGAACGCGGTGACATCGACGTGGCCCGCAACCTGAACCCCTCTGATGTCGAAGGCGTACGCGCCGCGGATGGTGTTGAAATCCTCGAAGAGATGCGCGGTCGTCTGATGTATATCTCAATGAACCAGAAGCACCCGGAGCTGTCCAAACCCGAAGTCCGTCAGGCGCTGAAATACCTGATCGACTATAAAGGCATGGAAAGCAGCTTCCTGAAGGGCGCCTATGTGGTCCATCAGAACTTCCTGCCGAAAACCTATCTTGGTTCGGTCAACGAAAACCCCTTCTCACTGGATCTCGACAAGGCCAAGGCCCTGCTGGCCGAGGCAGGCGTTGATGGCATGGAGCTGACCGTGGGCGTGCGCGAAGCGCAGGAACGTCTGGAAATCGGCCAATCGCTGCAGAACACCTTTGCTCAGGCCGGGATCACGCTGAACCTCGAAGTCGGCACCGGCAAGCAGGTGCTGGGCAAGTACCGCGCGCGCGAGTTGGACATCTACCTGGGCGCATGGGGCCCGGACTATCCTGACCCCCATACCAATGCAGGCACCTTTGCCTACAACCCGGACAATTCGGATGAGGCAAACGCCACCGGTCTTCTGGCCTGGCGTAACGCCTGGGATACCGCTGGTCTGACCGAGAAAACTGCTGCCGCCGTGGTCGAAGGCGATACCGAGAAACGCGCCGAGATGTATCACGAGATCCAGGCCGAGTTCCGTGACAAGTCGCCCTTTGCGGTGATGTTCCAGAAGGTGGAGCAAGCCGGTGTGGCCGAGAACGTCGAAGGTCTCAGCCTTGGCGGCGCCATCACCGCGGTGTCCTACTGGTCCGTGACCAAGTAAATGACCACGTCGAACACCTATGTGAAGAGGCAGCCACGGCTGCCTCTTCCGGCATGGCTGCGGGGCGTGCTGGTCACCCTTCTGTCCATTTCCATCACCATGCTCGGGCTGTTGTTCGTGACCTTCGTGATTGGTCGCGTGATGCCCATCGATCCGGTTCTTGCGGTGGTCGGCGAACGCGCCACCGAGGCGCAATACGATGCCGTCTTTATTGAACTTGGGCTGGATAAGCCCCTGGTCGTACAGTTTTTCTACTATGTCTCCGATGTGTTGCGCGGCGACTTCGGGACATCGCTGCTGACTGCACGGCCCGTTGCCGATGATATCGTCCGCGTCTTTCCGGCGACCTTTGAACTCGCCACCATCGGCATTCTCTTCGGCTGCCTTCTGGGCGTTCCGCTGGGCGTCGTAGCCGCGGTAAAACGCGGCAGCTGGATCGACCAGATCGCCCGCGTCGTGGCGCTGGTCGGCTATTCGATGCCAATCTTCTGGCTAGGCCTGATGGGCCTATTGCTGTTCTACGGCATTTTGGGTTGGGTCGGCGGACCCGGGCGTCAAGGCATCTTTTATGAGGACATGATCCCCGTCGTCACTGGCATGATCCTCTTGGATTCTGTTCTTGCCGGGGACTGGGGCGCCTTCTGGGATGCCTTTTCCCATATCGTTCTGCCTGCCTCGATCCTGGGTTACTACAGCCTTGCCTATATCAGCCGCATGACGCGCTCCTTCATGCTGGAGCAGCTATCGGCCGAATACGTCACCACCGCCCGCGTCAAAGGCATGAGCGAATGGGCCGTGGTCTGGCACCACGCCTTCCGCAACATCCGGGTGCAGTTGATCACGGTGATCGCGCTGAGCTATGCCAACCTTCTTGAAGGGTCGGTGCTGACCGAGATCATCTTCTCCTGGCCGGGGATCGGCAGCTATATCACCACCGCGCTGCTGTCTGCGGATATGAACGCCGTTCTGGGCGGAACCGTCGTGGTGGGCCTCGTGTTCATCTGCCTGAACGTGTTTTCCGACCTTCTCTACAAAGTCTTTGATCCGAGGTCCAAATGAGCAGTCAAACCGGAACGCTGCGCGACTGGCTTCTGTCAGATACGCCAACCTCGCGTCGGCAGGCCCGCTGGGCAGCCGTATACAAGGGCTGGCTGACGCTGAAATCCAACCATATGGCCATCGCGGGCCTTGCCATTATCGTGGCCCTGATTGCGCTAGCGATCTTTGCCCCGCTCATTGCCCCGCATGATCCTTTCGTTCAGGATCTTGGCAACCGCCTGCAACCGCTGGGCAGCGAGGGGCACCTTCTGGGGACGGATTCCCTTGGCCGCGATATCCTCAGCCGGTTGATCTGGGGCGCCCGGATCACCCTTTACATCGTGGCGCTGGTGGCGCTGATCGCGCCCATCGCCGGGCTTCTGGTGGGCACCGTGTCGGGCTATGCCGGGGGCTGGGTCGACGTGATCCTGATGCGGATCACCGATATCTTCCTCGCCTTTCCCCGTCTGGTTCTGGCGCTGGCCTTTGTCGCCGCGCTGGGTGCGGGCATCGAAAACGCCGTGCTCGCCATTAGCCTCACCGCCTGGCCGCCCTATGCGCGGATGGCGCGGGCGGAGACGCTGACGATCCGCTCCTCGGATTATATCAGCGCCATTCGTCTGCAAGGCGCTGGCCCCTTGCGGATCATCATCAAACACATCTGGCCGCTGTGCATTTCATCGCTGATCGTGCGGGTGACGCTGGATATGGCCGGGATCATCCTGGCCGCTGCCGGCCTTGGCTTTCTTGGCCTTGGCGCGCAGCCGCCCAGCCCGGAATGGGGCGCGATGATCTCCGAAGGGCGCCGGTTCATTCTGGATCACTGGTGGGTTGCCACCATGCCGGGCCTTGCCATTTTCACCGTCTCGCTTGCCTTCAACCTCTTGGGGGATGGTCTGCGCGATGTACTCGACCCAAAGGACAGCGCCTCATGAGCACGCTTCTGGATGTAAAGAACCTCTGGGTGAAATTCCCCACCCGCAACGGCGTGGTCGAAGCGGTGCGCGGCATCTCCTTCTCGCTGGGCAAGGAACGGCTTGGGATCGTCGGCGAAAGTGGCTCTGGCAAGTCCATGACCGGCCGCGCCATCCTGCGCCTGATCCGCCCCCCTGGGGTGATCAAGGCTGATCATATTTCCCTTCATGGTCAGAACCTTATGGATCTGAGCGAAAGCAAGATGCGCGCAGTGCGTGGGCAAAAAATCTCGATGGTGATGCAGGACCCCAAGTTCTCGCTGAACCCGGTCATGACCATTGGCGATCAGATCATCGAAGCCCACCGTCTGCACGCGAAATCCTCGCGTAGCGAGGCGCGCGCGAAGGCCATCGAGATGCTGGAGGCGGTGTCGATCCGCGATCCGGAACGGGTGATGAAAGCCTACCCGCATGAGATGTCCGGCGGCATGGGGCAGCGCATTATGATCGCCATGATGCTGATCCCGAACCCGGAAATCCTGATCGCGGATGAACCGACCTCGGCGCTCGACGTCTCGGTTCAGGGGCAGGTCCTGTCGATCATGGACAAGCTGGTGAAGGACCGCGGCATGGGGTTGATCTTCATCAGCCACGATCTGAACCTCGTTTCGCAATTCTGCGACCGGGTGCTGATCATGTATGCCGGGCGCATTGTCGAGGTCTGCGAAGCTGACAAGTTGCACGAGGCGCAGCACCCCTATACCCGGGGGCTGCTCGGCTCCCTGCCCCGGTTCGATGCACCGCGCGCGCGGCTGGATGTGCTGCAACGGGATCCCGCCTGGCGCGATGCCCCCAGCGTGGAGGCCCGCACATGAGCGTCGCATCCAAAGACATTGCGCTGAAAGTTGAGGACCTGAGCGTCTATTTCGGCGATCACCACGACCTGTTTCAGGCGGTCAAATCCGCCAGTTTCACCGTTGAAAAGGGTGCCAGTTTCGGTCTTGTCGGCGAAAGCGGGTCGGGCAAATCGACCATCCTGAAGGCGCTGACCGGTCTTGCTCCGCAGTGGGAAGGACATATGCATGTCGCCGGTCAGGACCTGGGGCGCAAGCGCGACCGGACCTTCTATCGGACCGTGCAGATGGTGTTTCAGGACCCCTATGCCTCTTTGCATCCGCGCCAATCGGTGGATCAGGTTCTGTCGGAAACACTGCACCTGCACGGGTTCACGGATATCGACGACCGGGTGGATCAATTGCTACGGGATGTGGGGCTTGGCCCAGCGTTCCGCTTTCGCTATCCGCACCAGCTGTCCGGTGGTCAGCGCCAGCGTGTGGCGATTGCTCGCGCCCTGGCGCCAGAGCCGCAGATCCTGCTTCTGGACGAGCCGACCTCGGCGCTGGATGTGTCGGTTCAGGCCGAAATACTGAACCTTCTGAGTGACTTGCGCAAAGAACATAACCTGACCTACATCATGGTCTCTCATGATCTGGCGGTGGTGGCTCATATGTGTGACAGGGCCGCGGTGATGCAAAACGGCGAGATCGTCGAGATCCTCAGCATCGACGACATGCGCAACGACCGCTCCAGTCACGACTATACGCGCCACTTGCTGGCGGCCTCAGCCAACCGGGTGGCCTGACGACCGTGGCGGATGTCGGAACTGTTGAACCCATCGCACAGGGCGGCCTGCTGAAAGGCCACCCTGTGCGCCTCTTTGTGCTCGATTTCGGGCTGTTCCGGGTCCATTCAAACGGGCGCAAGATCGGCATCTGTGGCTATCTGATCCAGACAGATGCGGGCGAGAACGTGCTGATCGATTCAGGGTTTCCCGCCAAATACGCCACGGACCCTGCGCAGGCGAGCGAGGAGGATCGGCTTTATGAGTTCGGCGAGGTGCTTGATTGTCAGCCGCACCACCTGCCCGCCGCGCAACTGGCCCTCGTCGACGTGCAGCCCAAGGACATTGACCTCTTCGTGCTGACCCACACTCATATCGACCATATCGGTGGCATCTCCGATTTCCTGCAGGCGCCGATGGTGATTTCGAAACGGGAACGCGACCTGCCGCAACCGCTTTACTGGGGAAACCAACGCCCGCTGGACTGGCCGGACCGTCGCTACCTTACGCTGACCGAAGATACCAAGGTCGGACCGGGCTTTGAGCTGCTGATGGCGCCCGGCCATGCACCGGGGCAGATCGCGGCGCTGCTGTCCCTGCCGGAGAGCGGCGATGTACTTCTGACCTCAGATGCGATTTCCCGCCCGGCCGAGGTTGATGAAGGCTTTGATACCGCACCCGATCCGCAGCTGGCCACGCAAAGCGCCCGTCGCCTGCTGGACCTTGCCACAGCGCGCGATGCGATGGTGATTTATGGACATTGCCCGACCCAATGGCCCGACCTGAAAAAGGCGCCGTATTACTTTGCCTGACGGCGATTTTCACGCACGCAAAACATCGCACACGGGCTGCTGAAAAATTGGACACCCCGCGCAGGGCGCGCCTGTTTTCCGGGCCTGCCAATCTGGATAGGCTTGGCCTTGCAGGCTGCAACATGTTTGACTGCCTGTCATGACAGAACCCACCCGATCCCTACATCGCGCGATCAGCAGCCGCATCGCGCGGATCTATCCCGGTCTCAACGCGGATAATCTTGCCACGCAGATCAACCAGGCCTTCTGGCCGGATCCGTTCAAACGCCGCAAACGCGCCCGCACCCCAGGCAACCGGATGTGGAGCGAAGCGGACGCGCTGGTCATCACCTATGGCAATTCCATCGTGGACGGGCAGCACAAGCCGCTGGATCTGCTGAATGATTTCCTGCGCCGCTATTGTGATGGCTGGCTCAACAGCGTGCATATCCTGCCGTTCTTTCCTTACACCTCGGACGACGGATTTGCGGTGTCGGATTTCTGCAGCGTCAATCCGCAGCTAGGCGATTGGAGCGATATCAACCGGATCGCGGATGAGTTCACCCTGATGTCGGATCTGGTGCTCAACCATGTCTCCAGCCAGGGCGCGTGGTTCAACGCCTACCGGCAAGGACAGGCGCCCTATGACAAGTTCTTTTTCGAGGCCAGCCCAGAGGATGATCTGAGCGCCGTAGTCCGCCCACGCACCACGCCGCTGCTGCAGGAGGTCGAGACCAGCAACGGCACGCGTCACGTCTGGTGCACCTTCTCACACGACCAGATCGATCTGGATTTCCGCAACCCCGAGGTGCTGCTCGAATTCCTGCGTATCATTCGCCTGCATCTGGACAATGGCGTGCGGATGATCCGGCTCGACGCAGTGGCCTTCCTGTGGAAGGAGGTCGGCACCCCCTCGATCCACCTGCCCCAGACCCATGAGATCATCAAACTGATCCGACTTTTGTGCGACAACACCGCGGAAAAAGTGGTTCTGATCACCGAAACCAACGTGCCCAAGGCGGAGAACCTCAGCTATTTCGGCGCCCGTGATGAGGCGCATATGATCTACAACTTCCCGCTACCGCCGCTGATCCTGCATGCGATGATGGCCGGAGATGCCACCCATCTGGTGCAGTGGCAAAAGGCGATGCCACCAGCGCCGCTGGGCTGTGCCTATTTCAACTTTACCGCCAGCCACGATGGCATCGGCATGCGCCCCGCCGAAGGATTGCTGAGCCACGAGGAACAGGCGCGGATGATCGAAACGGTGCGCCACGCGGGAGGGATGGTTTCGATGCGGGCGCTGCCTTGTGGCGGCGAGTCCCCCTATGAGCTCAACACCACCTTTTACGAGGCGCTGACCGAAACCTTTGATGGGCCGGATGCCTTTCACTTTGAACGGTTCATCTGCTCCCAGACCATCGTGATGTCGCTGGAGGGCATTCCCGCGTTCTATATTCACTCCCTGCTGGCGACGCCAAACGATCACGATGCGGTGGAGAAACGGGGCATGAACCGGGCGATCAACCGGCACCGCTGGGATTACACCGAGCTGCGCGGCCTTCTGGACGATGAAACCAGCCTGCAGGCCCGCGTGATGCGTGAATTGCGCGCGCGGCTGGAACTGCGCAAGATGCAGTCCGCCTTTCATCCCAATGCCACGCAATTCACGCTCAATTCCGGGGATGACCGGGTCTTTACCCTGTGGCGGCAGAGCCTGGATCGCGGGCAGTCTATGTTTGCCTTGCACAACGTCAGCAAGGATGAAATCGCACTGCCATCCCACCATCTGAACCTGATCGAGGATGACACCTGGGTCGACATTCTGACAGGCGAGCATCTGGCGATGATGGATGGCACCATCACCCTTGCGCCCTATCAGTGCCGCTGGATTACAAACGTCAACTAACGCCCTGCAACGACGGCATTATCACTGAAATTCCGCCGTGTCCTGCGCCGCTGCGGCATGCATGTCCCGCAGGAAGGCCGGGTCTGCGGCATGCACACGGCTCCATGTCGGGATGAAGGGCGTCTCATGCGGGTTATCGAGAAAGAACTGCCCGGCCCGCATGATGTTCTCGGCAAAGAGCTCGATCGAGCGTTCCTCGCTGTGGCGGTCGATGCTGAGACCGTTCATCTTGGCATCGGCGTAATAGGCCTCCAGCAGGTCCAGCGCGCTGCGGTAATAGGTGGCTTTCAGGGTCCGAAAGACATTGGTGGTGAAGACCGTGCCATCCGCCGCCAGTTTGCGGAAGATCGATTTGCAGATATCCACCGACATCCGGTTCAGCCCTGCCTCAGCGTCTTCCGGGCTCAGCTCCTGATGTTTGTGATCATAGGAATCGGCGATTTCCACCTGACAGACGGCCTTGGGCGCCAGGTTGCGCCAGGCCTCGGAGAGCACTCCAATCTCCAGCCCCCAGTCCGAAGGGATCCGCAGATCCGGCAGAATGCTGGTGCGCATCGCGAATTCACCGGACAAGGGATAGCGGAAGCTGCGCAGGTAATCGATGTAGTCGCGGTCCCCGATCACCCGTTTAAGCGCGATCAGCAGCGGGCTGACCAGAAGGCGCGTCACCCGCCCGTTCAGCCGGTCCTGCCCGACGCGGGCATAAAACCCTTTGGCCACTTGATAGGGAAAGTTGGGGTTCGCCACCGGGTAAACCAGCCGCGCCAAAAGTTCGTTCGTGTAGGTCAGGATATCGCAGTCGTGAATTGCCATGACCGAGCTGTCTTCGCAGCTCATCAGATAGCCAAGCGACGACCAGACGTTCTTGCCCTTACCCTGCTCGGTCGGGGCTAGACCCATCGCCTCCAGCCGCGCGCCAAGCGCCTTCATCCGAGGGCTGTCGTTCCAGATCACCACGTGGTTCTGGTTCAGATCCTTGAAGAACTTCTGGGCATGGCGGAACTGCGCCTCATCGGCCCGGTCCAGCCCCACCACGATGCGGTGCAGGTAACGGACCTTGGACAGCTCTGCCACGATATTGGGCATCGCCTCAGTTTCCAGCTCGGAATAGAGACAGGGCAGGATTAGGGAAATTTTGCGTGACTGGGCAAAGGTTTCCAATTCATAGTTCATTTCCTCCAGCGATCGGGTCCGCAGATTGTGCAGCGTCGTGATATTCCCGTTCTGATGAAAATCTACCATGCGGATGTCCGTTCCTATGCCTTGGTTTCTAGCCGGTCCAACAGGTCCATCATGGCCCTGTTCCAGCCCGAAGGCCCAGCCTCATTTGTTCGAATTATGCGGCCTGTGTGTTCTGTGGCCAAGGGCGGCAATGCCGCACGATGCGGATTGGCGATGATGATGCCAAATTCTGCGGCTTCCAGCATCTCGACGTCGTTTGGCGCATCCCCCAACGCCACTGTGTGCCGGGCAGGATAGCGTGACAGGACCTCGGCCATCTGGTCCGCCTTGGTGCCGCCAAAGGACAGGGTCAGGAACCGCCCGCCATATCGCGCAAAAACACCGAGATCCGCCAGCGCTGTTTCAAACTGCGCCCGCTCCGCCTCGGTGCCGCTCCAGATCCCCGGTTCGGAAAACATCCGCTCGGCAGCGCGGGCAGCATCTGCCTGCGGCAGGCCGGTGATCTTTGCAATCTCCGCCACGGGCATATCGCCAAACCCTCGGAACTTCTGGCGCAGGTCATCTGGAATCCGATCCAGCGCCGCGCGCAGATCACCATAGGTCGGCAGGTCGTTCTGCCCCAGCAAACCAGCGCCGTTTTCAACGATCGCGGGCCAGTTTGAAAGACCCATTTTCTGTTGTAAAACAGTTATTTCCAATGCGGTCTTACTGCTGGCCAGAACCACAGCTGCGCCCATTTCTGCCAGCCGATCAAGCGCGGGAACAGCGGCCTGCCAGGAGTAGCTGTCATGATCCAGAAGCGTCCCATCCAGATCGGAAAACACGACCAATGGCAGCGGTTCTTGCATCGGCTCCACTATCCTAGTGTCCGGCAGGCGATTTGCCGGTCACCGCCGCCAACAACGGCGCAATCACCTTGGTCGCCACAGGGATCAGCACCATGCCCAGAGCCACGCCAAAGACCCCGTCCATCGCGGCCTTTGCCGACCATTCCACTGCCCCGGTCCAGCCTGCAGGCACCGCGTGACCAATGGCATAGGCCCAGTCGTGGATCAGATGCCCCAACCCGCCAAAGCCAAGCTCTTCCAGCCCGTGAATAACGATGGAACCGCCCACCCAGAGCATTGCAGCGGTCCCCACTATGGTCAGCAGCTTCATGAAGCCGGGCATAGCGTGGACCAGACCGCGCCCCAGCGCCTGCGTCAGGCCCAGACGCCCATTCTGCGCCATGTAAAGCCCCACATCGTCGGCCTTCACGATCAGCGCGACCGAGCCATAGACGGCCACGGTAATACCAAGCCCCACCAGCGCCAGCGTCGCCGCCTCCATCCAGATCGTTCCCTCCGGAATGGCCGAAAGGGCGATGGTCATGATCTCAGCCGAGAGGATAAAATCGGTCTTGATTGCACCAGCGGCCTTTTCTTCTTCGAGATGCGCCGGATCGCCCGGCTTATCCTCGGGGAAGACATGGGTTTCATCATGGGGCACAAGGGCATGATAGATCTTCTCGGCGCCTTCAAAACAAAGATAGGCACCGCCCAGCATCAAAAGTGGCGAAATCAACCAGGGCGCCAGATTGGCCAGCAGCAGGCCGATGGGCAACAGGATCACCAGCTTGTTCTTGACCGAGCCCTTGGCGATCCTCCAGATGATCGGCAATTCGCGTTCGGCGGCAAAGCCATGCACGTATTTCGGAGTCACCGCAGCATCGTCGATCACCGCACCGGCTGCCTTGGCGCCCGCCTTGGCTGCCTGCGCCGCAACATCGTCGACCGAGGCAGCCGCCACCTTGGCAATGCCTGCCACATCATCCAGCAGCGCCAGCAAACCGCTCATCGAACATCCCCTCGTAAACCTGCCTTTATTTGCACCCTATCCGATCCACCAGCACAGGCAAGCCGAAGCCCGGGCACGACAGCCCGGGGATTCCCGGCGCATGGCGGCCTGCCCAAATCGTTATCGCCACCGGTCGAAAACCGTTAACGCCACCGGTCTAGTTTTGCGCTAACATGCTGTCATTTCGGCCTTTTTGCCTCTTTAGGGATTTACATAACGGGTCTATATCCGGCGCAAGTTTTGCTCGCCAGGAGACACAGGAATGACCATCAAAGTCGGGATCAACGGTTTTGGCCGCATCGGCCGCTGCACCCTGTCACACATCGCAGCCTCGGGCCGTGACGACATCGAAGTGATCAAGGTCAACGCGACCGGTCCACTGGAAACCGCAGCGCATCTGATCAAATACGACTCCGTGCATGGCCGTTTCCCCGGCGAGGTCAGCATCGGCGACGGCACCATGAACCTTGGCCGCGGCGACATGCAGATGTTCTCGACCTACGACATGAATGAACTGGACTGGGACGGCTGCGATGTCGTTCTGGAATGCACCGGTAAATTCAACGACGGTGAAAAAGCCAAGGCGCACCTGGAGCGCGGCGCAGGCAAGGTGCTGCTCTCCGCCCCTGGCAAAAACGTTGACAAGACCATCGTCTATGGCGTCAACAGCGACCAGCTGACCGCCGAGGACCGCATGGTGTCGAACGGTTCTTGCACCACCAACTGCCTGGCCCCGATCGCCAAGGTCCTGGACGAAGGTGTCGGCATCGAAAGCGGCATCATGACCACGATCCACGCCTATACCGGCGACCAACCGACGTTGGACCGTCGCCACAAGGATCTGTACCGCGCCCGCGCGGCAGCCATGTCGATGATCCCCACCTCCACCGGCGCAGCCAAGGCTCTGGGTGAGGTTCTCCCGAACCTCAAAGGCCGCCTGGACGGTTCCGCCATCCGCGTGCCCACGCCGAATGTCTCCGCCGTGGACCTGACCTTCCGCGCTGCCAAGGAAGTGACCGCCGAGGAAATCAACGCGCTGGTCGCCGAAGCCTCCGAGGGTGCGATGGCCGGTGTTCTGGGCTATGAGCCCGCGCCGCTGGTCTCCACCGACTTCAACCACTCCAGCGAAAGCTCAATCTTTGCACCGGATCAGACCCGCGTGGTCGAAGGCCGCATGGTGCGCGTCCTGTGCTGGTACGACAACGAATGGGGCTTCTCGGTACGTATGGCTGACGTGGCAACCGCGATGGGCCGCCTTAGCTAAGCCCCGTCACGGACTTGAGATTTAGCGCCCGGTCAGGCATATCTGACCGGGCGTTTCTTTTTGGCGGACAGCTATGACCAATCAAATTGCTATTGTCATGGGGATTATCCTGACAACCGCCATCGCCATCGACGTGGCGCTGTTCGGCAGCGAGCACATGGTGTTTCTCGGCAAGAAGCTGTTCGAACTGATCGACTGGGTTGCGTTCTGGCGCTAAGGCGCGCGTCGCCCGCTGCACAGCATTTGCCCCATTGACCCAATAGAAAAAGCCGGGCGAGGCGCCCGGCTTTGTAATTTCGCGACGGAGCAATACCCCGTGCCCTATCTGGAAACTTCAGACCGGCCTATTTCGAAAGCCGCTTACGAAGTTCGTCGTTGACCTGGGGCGTGACGAATTTCGACACATCGCCATCCAGCCGCGCGATTTCCTTCACCAGTTTCGAGGCAATCGCCTGATGACGCGCCTCGGCCATCAGGAAGACCGTTTCAATCGAGCTGTCCAGGGCCCGGTTCATGCCAACCATCTGGAATTCATACTCAAAGTCCGCAACCGCCCGCAGGCCCCGCACGATGATCTGCGCGCCAACATCGCGGGCGCAGTGGATCAGCAGGTTCTCAAACGGGTGCGCGACGATCTCGGTGCCGGTTTCCTCTGACAGGGAGGCACATTCGGCCTCGATCATGGCAACACGCTCTTCCAGATCGAAAAGCGGTCCCTTGTCCCGGTTGATCGCCACACCGATCACCAGTTTGTCCACCAATGCGCTGGCGCGGCGGATGATGTCGATATGGCCCAAAGTGATCGGATCAAATGTGCCGGGGTACAAGCCTATACGCATTGGGGGCCCTCCTGCCTCCTCAGAACTCGCGCGCACGCAAACATATTTGCGCCTGTCCTGACAAGAGGGGGAAAATACGGAAACACCTGTTCCGGCACGTCATCTGGCAAGAAAATTTCGCCGAGGCTTAATGCCCCATGATCATGCCTTCCAGAGCGTCCTTTTCCATCGCGACTTCGGCCAGCTTGGCCTTGACCACATCGCCAAGCGAAATCAGCCCAACCATTTTACCGCCTTCGACCACAGGCATGTGGCGGAACCGGCCCTCGGTCATCTGCTGCAGGATATCTTCGACGTTGGATTCGCTGGTGCAGGTCACCAGCTTGCTGGTCATGTAGTCCTTGACTTTGCAGGTCAGGCAGCCAGACCCACTTTTGCCCAGTTCACGCACGATATCGCGCTCGGACAGGATCCCCTCAGCCGTCTCATTGTCGGAAGACACCACCACGGTCCCGATGCCTTTCTCCGCCAGCAGCTTGGCCGCGTCAGAAACCGGAGCCTCAGGAGAAATCGTTACCACCCCGGCGCTTGCCTTGGATTTCAAAATCGATTGAACCAGCATGAATTCTCCTCCACTCGTAATTTTCTTGCGTAAATACAAGCGTTGCCGCAATGCAGATCCAAGTCAAGAACATGTCCAGTCAGTTTTGGAAATAGCTCCGACACTTTGGCAGGAAAGCCGCAGCAGATCCAGCGTCAGGTCAGTGCCTCCAGCCGCGCGACCTCGTCGCGGATCCCCTTGGACAGCGCCTGCGCAAACCGGTTCAAACGCTCGCTGCGCTGATCACCCTGATGGCGCACCAGATAGAAACTGCGCGACAGGCTGATCTTGTCGGTCAGCACCTTGCGCAAGACCCTATGCGCGGGCAGTGAAAAATCATGCGCCACACAAAGCGCAGTGCCCTCGGCCGCCAGTTTGATTTGTACCGAGACCGAGTTGGAGGCCAGCGCCACCCGCTCCACCCCCAGATCGCTGAGGTAATCCAGCTCCCGGTCAAAGATCATGTCCGGGATATAGCCGATCATCCGGTGCCCCTTCAGATCCTCAAGTTTTTCCAGCGGCGGGCGCTCACGCAGATAGTGGCGCGACCCCACAAGATGAAGTTTGTAATCCGTGATCTTCTGAACCAGCAGCTGCCCGGCAGTGGGCGCGCTGACGGTCACGGCCATATCCGCCTCGCGGCGCGACAGGTTGATGACCCGCGGCAAGGCAACGATCTGGATATCGAGATCGGGGTTTTCGGCGCCAATCGCGGCGCAGACCTGCGGCAGGATATAATTGGCGCTGCCATCCGGCGCCCCGATGCGGATCTGCCCCGACAGCGTGTCGCTGGGACCGCTCAGCGCCTCCTGCCCGGCCCGCATCGCCTGTTCGGCGGTCTCTGCATGGGTCAGCAACCGGTCCCCAGCCGCACTCAGCGCATAACCCTGCGGGGATTTGACGAACAATGGGGTGTCCAATGCAGCCTCGAACCGGGCGATACGCCGCCCGACGGTCGCGGGGTCCATCTTGAGCACCCGCCCGGCACCGGACAGGCTGGCCTCGCGCGCGACCGCGAGAAACACTTTCATATCATCCCATTGTGGGTCCATGCCGGGATCCTCCTCGACGTTCCTGTACCTTATGTTCTTGCCCTGCGATCGATACTTGCGTTCTTGCAAAGCCTTTTTGAAATCTTTCCCCTTTTCCGGTGTTTTTTGCAAGTCTATGTTGCCGCCAAAGCGTATAGGGAGGAATCCGATGCAAGAACTCAACCATTATATCAACGGCGAACACGTCAAAGGCACGTCCGGCCGTTTTGCAGATGTCTTCAACCCGGCAACCGGTGAAGTGCAGGCCAAGGTGCCGCTGGCCTCCAAGGACGAGATGGAACAGGCAGTGGCCATCGCAGCCGCCGCACAGCCCGCATGGGCCGCCGTCAACCCGCAACGCCGCGCTCGCGTCATGATGAAATTCGTCGACCTGCTGAACCGCGACATGGACAAGCTGGCCGAAGCGCTGAGCCGCGAGCACGGTAAGACCCTGCCCGATGCGGCTGGTGACGTGCAGCGTGGTCTGGAAGTGGTCGAATACTGCATCGGCGCGCCGGAACTGCTGAAAGGTGACTACACCGACAGCGCCGGCCCCGGCATCGACATGTATTCCATGCGTCAGGCCCTGGGCGTGACCGCGGGCATCACCCCGTTCAACTTCCCGGCGATGATCCCGATGTGGATGTTCGCCCCGGCCATCGCCTGTGGCAACGCCTTCATCCTGAAACCGTCCGAGCGTGATCCGTCGGTTCCGCTGATGCTGGCAGAACTGATGGAAGAAGCTGGCCTGCCCAAAGGTATCCTGCAGGTCGTCAACGGCGACAAGGAAGCCGTGGACGCGATCCTTTACAACGACACCATCCAGTCGGTCGGGTTCGTGGGGTCCACCCCGATTGCCGAATACATCTACGGCACCGGCTGTGCGCAAGGTAAGCGCGTACAGTGCTTTGGCGGCGCCAAGAACCACATGATCATCATGCCCGACGCGGACATGGATCAGGCCGCAGACGCGCTGATCGGTGCAGGTTACGGTGCTGCCGGCGAACGCTGCATGGCAATCTCGGTTGCGGTTCCTGTCGGTGAAGAAACCGCCGACCGCCTGATCGACAAGCTGGTTCCACGTATCGAAAAGCTGAAAGTCGGCCCCTACACCGCAGGCAACGATGTGGACTATGGCCCCGTTGTCACCGCCGCCGCCAAGGAAAACATCCTGCGGCTGGTAGAATCCGGTATCGAGCAAGGCGCGAAACTGGTGGTCGATGGCCGTGACTTCAACCTGCAAGGTTATGAAGACGGCTTCTTTGTCGGCCCGCACCTGTTCGACAACGTCACCACCGACATGGATATCTACAAGAAAGAGATCTTTGGCCCGGTTCTGTCCACCGTGCGCGCCAAGACCTACGAAGAGGCGCTTGGCTATGCCATGGACCACGAGTACGGCAACGGCACCGCGATCTTTACCCGCGACGGCGACACCGCGCGCGATTTTGCCAACCGGATCAACATCGGCATGGTCGGCATCAACGTGCCGATCCCGGTTCCGCTGGCCTATCACACCTTTGGTGGCTGGAAGAAATCCGCATTCGGCGACCTGAACCAGCACGGCCCGGACGCCTTCAAGTTCTACACCCGGACCAAAACCATCACCTCGCGTTGGCCCTCGGGTATTCGCGAAGGCGGCGAGTTCAACTTCAAGCCAATGGACTGATCTAGGATCTCATACCGACATGCAAAGCCCTGGCCGAAACGCCGGGGCTTTGTTTTTTGCTTTCCTCCACGGGAGTGCCGCGATATCGGGCAGCGGCAAGCAATTTTTGCGGCAGGCCCCGGACCGCATGAACACAAATTCGTGAGGCCACCAAAACCCTCCGGAAACCACTGGCCAAATTCGCTGAAGTGAATATGTTCCCGGACAGACCCCGAACGAAACCGAGCAGTTTCAAAACAGAATACAGGAGGCACCATGACACAACGGATCACCCGCCGGAGCACAATCCTTGGGCTGGCAGGGGCTTTGGCGACCCCGACACTCCTACGCGCGCAATCCACTGATGCCTTCCCCGCCGATGAGGCACCGATCCGCGATCAGACAGCGGTAAAAAGGAACATCTCGGCCTTTACGCAGCAAAACTGGCAGGATCATTTCGACGAGCTAGGTGTGGGCTGCCTGCTGGCGGATGTTGCCTCGCGCGCGGTGCATTACTGGGGCGGGGACGGCGAAAGTTACCGTCTTTTCCCCTCTTCCGTGCCGATGAGCGACGAGCTGACCAAGCGCGGCTATACCAAGGTCGTGCGCAAGGCAAAGAATCCCGGCTGGACCCCGACCGCCAATATGCGCGAACGTGACCCCACTCTGCCCCGATATATGGAAGGCGGCCCGGGCAACCCGCTGGGCACCCGCGCCATGTATCTGACTTGGCCGGCCTATCTGGTGCATGGCACCCATGACACCCGCAAGATCGGGCGCCAAAGCTCATCCGGCTGTATCGGTCTTTACAACCAGCACGTCGAGGAGCTCTACGAACTGGTTGAGATCGGAACGCAGGTGCGGATCCTTTAGGATCCGCACAGCGGCCTCTGTCAGTTCAGGGACAGGTGCTTGGGCTTGTATCCTTCCTCATAGCGCAGGATTGCCTTTTCCATCAGGTTCTCGAAGTCGCGAACATACTGCTCCGAGTCATACAGCGGAGTGGTCCAGAGATTGTCCTTGAGACGCTGTTTAATCTCGTTCAGAGCCTCACGATCCGTCGCTAGTTTGTACGCTAGGTCGTAGTACTCCTCTTTTGTCTCGGTCACCAGATCCGGGCACCCTATTGCGGTGACGATGCTGGCTGCGACACGTGCAGCGAACTGTTTGCCAGCCTTGGTCACGATTGGCAGCCCGGACCAGACCGCCTCACTTGCGGTGGTATGGGCGTTACAGTTGAACGCATCCAGGAACAGATCTGCCCGCCCCATCCGGCTCACGTGTTCTACCATGGAAACCCTTGCCGCGAACACCAGCCGTTCGGGTCCGATCCCGCGTGCTTTCGCCTCCCGTAGCAGGTTCTCCTGAATGGTGGTGGTCGGCGCAAAAAGCCAAAGCACACTGTCCGGCACATTGTGGAGAAGCTTCGTCCAGACATCGAACTCGGCCGGTGTGACCTTGTTCGGGTTGTTAAGGCTGCAAAACACAAACGCATCTTCCGGAAGCCCCAGTTCAGCGCGAGTAGGCATATCCGGCGAATGCTCCCTTGTGTTGTCATTCACCTGATAACAGTTGGGCATATAGAGAATTTTTTCACTGAAGTGCTGACGCAGCGATGGCGGCACCGTAATTTCATCCCCAATGAAATAGTCCATCGTCGGCAAGCCGCTCGTTCCCGGATAGCCGAGGAAAGCAACCTGAACCGGCGCCACCCGCTCTGCAAATGCAGCCAGCCTGGCGCCTTTCGTATAGGTTTTCATGTCGATTGCGATGTCGACGCCATCCTTGCGCGCCAACTCAGCCATTTCATGATCACTGATATCGCGCACGTTGTGATAGATATCCGCGCTCTCTTCCACTTGCAGTCGCACGGCACTATTTCCAGAACTGCCATAGTCATAGATAATAACCTCAAAGCGCTCACGATCTATTAGATCGAAAAACCGTCCCATCAGGAGCATTGTGGCGTGATCCCTGAAGTCGTCGGAAAAGAAACCGATCCGGATTTTCCGTCCGTGAACGCTGGTCCGGGAGAAACGCTTGTTTTCCTTAATCCGTTTCATCAAATCTCTACACCGCGCTTTGACGCGCACCTTGTGCAACGCCGGATCGTCCGTCAGACCCAAAAGCGTAAATGGCTGCACATCAAGGGGACACCTATCGCCCAAGCGCAAAATCTGCGGCAGCCGGTCAAAGAAACTCCAGTCGCTGTCCTTCATACTGTTATGAGCCCAGTTATAACCAGAATAGGCATCACTCGGATCGGTATTATGTGCTGCCTGGAAAAAACCTTTGGCATCGTGGGAGTTCCCCATGAGCCCCAGCAGGCTTCCGATCGAGTTCAACACTTGAGTGTCCAGCGGGTTGACACCCATTGCAGTCATGTAGGTTAAAAGCGCGTTATCCTTATCATCCTGCTGCAGGTAAACATCGCCTGAAAGCCGAAGAAGAACGATGTCTTCGGGATAGATCGACAGAGCCTCGTCAAGCATGGCACGTGCGGCGTTGTAGTCGAGCGAGACCACCAGATCCATCGCGTCGTCAATGTACTTCCGCGCAGTTTTTACCGTGCCAGCCTGACTGCCTTGCTGAATTCCAGCCTTCTTTTGCGTTTCGAACATCGCCAACCCTGCTGTTACCGACTGATTCGACGCGTTTTTCTGAAATTGGAAATCGAATTTTGACATGGATCTCTTCCGAAGTTCTGACAGTTCTATGATACCGTTCGCCGGCACATGGGCGTGGCTGCACTCTATGGCCGCGGTTCCTAAGAATTGGTTTCCGAAATCAAAATTCGCCTTAAAGGTGTGCCGCCGCCATTCCTGCAGCACGGCTTTGCAATTGCACAGCTTGCTCTGAGAGGCGCCTGCGGATAAGTAAATAAACAACCGTTCAATTCACACCGCGCCAGGGAGGACACGACGTGGATTTCGCTTTGACAGAAGAACAGACCGCCATTTTTGACATGGCTCATGCCTTTGGTCAGGACAACATCGCCCCCTTTGCCCGCCAGTGGGAAGCCGAAGGCACCATTCCCAAGGATCTTTGGCCCAAGGTCGGTGAGTTGGGCTTTGGTGGGCTTTACGTCAGCGAAGAAGGCGGCGGATCCGCTCTGACGCGTCTTGACGCCACGCTGGTGTTTGAGGCGCTGTCGATGGCCTGCCCCTCGGTTGCGGCCTTCCTGTCGATCCACAACATGTGCGCCAAGATGCTGGACACCTTTGCCAGCGACGAAATGAAGGCCCGTGTGATGCCCGACGTTCTGACCCTCAACACGGTGCTCTCCTACTGCCTGACGGAACCCGGTTCGGGGTCCGACGCGGCGGCGCTGAAAACCCGCGCTGAAAAGACCAACGAAGGCTACACCCTGAACGGCACCAAGGCCTTCATCTCGGGCGGCGGATATTCCGACGCTTATGTCTGCATGGTGCGGACCGGCGAGGATGGCCCCAAGGGGATCTCCACCGTCTATGTCGAAGACGGCACGCCGGGCCTGTCCTTTGGTGGGCTTGAGGACAAGATGGGCTGGAAAAGCCAGCCGACCGCGCAGGTTCAGTTCGACGATTGCAAGATCCCCGCGAACAACCTTGTCGGCGAAGAAGGCAAGGGCTTCAAATACGCCATGATGGGCCTGGATGGCGGGCGTCTGAACATTGCGTCCTGCTCGCTTGGCGCGGCGCAGACCGCGCTCAACATGACCCTGCAATACATGAGCGAGCGCAAAGCCTTTGGCCAGTCGATCGACCAATTCCAGGGCCTTCAGTTCCGCCTTGCGGATATGGAGATTGAACTGCAGGCCGCACGCACCTTCCTGCGTCAGGCCGCCTGGAAGCTGGATCAGGGCGCGCCGGATGCGACCAAGTTCTGCGCCATGGCCAAGAAATTCGTCACCGAAGCGGGATCGAAGATCGTCGATCAGTGCCTGCAACTGCACGGGGGCTATGGCTACCTCGCGGATTACGGCATCGAGAAACTGGTCCGCGACCTGCGGGTTCACCAGATCCTTGAGGGCACCAACGAGATCATGCGCGTGATCGTTGCCCGCCACATGCTCTCTGAAAACCGCTGAGGTCTGGGATGAGCGATATCGACATTCGCGTGACCGGCTCTGCTGGCCGGATCACCCTGACCCGTGAAAAGGCGCTCAACGCCCTGTCCTATGACATGTGCATGGCGATTGATGCGGCATTGAAGGACTGGGCAACCAATGATGCGGTCAAAATCGTCGTCATCGATGCAAGCGGCGAAAAGGCCTTTTGCGCTGGTGGTGACATTGCCGAGCTTTATGCCACCGGCACCAAGGGCGATTACGACTATGGGCGCACCTTCTGGCGCGACGAATACCGCCTGAACGCGCGGATCTTTGAATACCCGAAACCTGTGGTCAGCTTCCTGCAAGGCTTCACCATGGGCGGCGGCGTCGGCATCGGCTGCCACGGCACTCATCGGATCGTCTGCGAGAGCAGCCAGATCTCCATGCCCGAGACTGGCATCGGCCTGATCCCCGACGTGGGCGGCACGCTGATCCTGGCGCTGGCGCCGGGGCGATTAGGCGAATACCTCGGTCTGACTGCGGGCCGGATGAAGGCCGCCGACGCGATCTACGCCGGTTTTGCCGACCACTATATCCCGCAGGAGAAATGGCCCGGGCTCATCACCGCGCTGGAGCAGGACGGCAACCCTGATATTCTGGCCAACGCCGCCGAGGCCGCGCCCGATGGCACACTGGAGGCCATGCAGGGTGATATCGACCGGCTGTTTGCCGGGGAAACCCTCAATGACATCCTGACCGTCCTTGAACAGGACGGCTCGGAGTTCGCCACCACCGCGCAAAAGCCGCTGATGCGCAATTCGCCGCTGTCCATGGCCGCGACCGTAGAAATCCTGCACCGGCTGCGGGGCGCGACCCTGACCATCCGCAAGGCGCTGGATCTGGAGTATCGCTTTACCTACCGGTCGATGGAAAAAGGCGATTTTCTGGAAGGCATCCGGGCCCAGATCATTGACAAGGACCGCCAGCCCAAGTGGCAATACGCGGACCGCTCCGTGCCAGCCGTTGCCGTCAGCCAGATGCTGATGCCGCTGGGCGCAGACGCACTGACATTTGAGGAGGAGTAACCCATGAAGATCGGATTTATCGGCCTTGGCAATATGGGCGGCCCGATGGCGGCCAACCTGGCCGCTGCAGGCCATGATGTCACCGGCTTTGACATGGCTGAGGTCAAGGTCGAGGGCGTCACCATGGCCCCATCTGGGGCCGAAGCCGCCAAGGACGCCGACGTGGTCATCACCATGCTGCCCAACGGCCAGATCCTGCGCAGCGTGGCGGATGAGATCATCCCGGCGATGAAAGCGGGCGCGGCATTCGTGGACTGTTCTACCGTGGACGTGGATTCCGCCCGCGCCGTAGCAGAGCAAGCCGCCGCGGCAGGCCTGTTGCCCGTGGATGCGCCGGTTTCGGGCGGCATCGGCGGCGCCGCGGGCGGTACGCTGACCTTCATGGCCGGCGGCTCGGCTGAGGCCTTCGAGAAGGCAAAGCCGCTGTTTGACATCATGGGGCAGAAGGCCGTGCATTGCGGCGATGCGGGCGCCGGTCAGGCGGCCAAGATCTGCAACAACATGATCCTTGGCGTCACCATGATCGCCACCTGCGAAGCTTTTGCACTCGCCGACAAGCTGGGGCTGGACCGGCAGAAAATGTTCGATGTGGTCTCCACCTCGTCGGGCTACAGCTGGACCATGAACGCCTATTGCCCGGCGCCGGGCGTCGGCCCGCAATCGCCCGCCGACAACGATTACAAGCCCGGTTTCGCGGCCGAGCTGATGCTGAAAGACCTGCGCTTGTCACAACAAGCCGCAGACAGCGCCGATGCGGATACACCGATGGGCCAGCTCGCACAGGCGCTTTATGCGCAATTCGTCGAGAACGAGGACGGCATGGGCATGGATTTCTCGGCCATGCTGCCCCGGTTCGAAAAACGCAGCCGCGACTAAGGCACAGCAACAGATCAGTTGCCGATCAAATACAGGGGCGGACCGGATGGTGCCGCCCCTTTTCATTGACCCACATCATGTTCGACCGTCCTGACGCCGGGTATTCTCTGCCCATAACGAGGAAAGGACATGCCATGTTTGCAAACAACGTTGGGGGTCTGGACAAGATCCTGCGCATCGTCATCGGCGCATTGCTGATCGTAGGCGCGCTGATGGGCTATGGCTGGTGGATGTGGATCGGCGTGGTGCCGCTGGTGACGGGTCTGCTCGGGACCTGCCCTCTGTATTCCATCCTTGGCGTCAATACCTGCCCGATGAAGAAATAGCGACCGCTGGGGATTTGGTCGACTGGACTCCCGGATTTGGCTGCAATCTGCCGCTTTGATCCGGCCAATCGGCAAAATCAGGCTGAACAACTGCTCCCAGATGGTTTCGCAGGGAAGGCACCGGCTTGGCGCGCTATCCTTTGCGCTGACCGCCAATCAACGGTTGGCACAAAGCACAGGAAAGGAGCGTCATGCGTTTCATCATCACTGCTGTCATTCTCGGCCTCAGCCTCCCCGCCGCCAGTTTCGCCGCGCCGAAGGGCTGCCCGCCGGGGCTGGCCAAGAAGTCCGTTCCCTGCGTGCCCCCGGGTCAGGTGGGCAAGCACCGTGGCCCGTACGCGGTGGGGGACAGGCTGATGAACTACATCATTCTGCGCGACCCCAAGCGGTACAGGCTGGACCCGAGGTACACCTATTACCGCAGCGACGGATATCTCTATCGTGTCGATCCTGAAACCCGCAAGGTTCTGAACCTGATCGGTGCGGTTGCGGACATCCTGGAATAATCTGAGCCGCGCCCGCAGGGAGAGGCTGCCTTACTCGGCAGCCACCCTGCCCGCTTGCTCCAGCATCGGTTTCAGATAACGCCCGGTATGGCTGCGCGGCTCTGCGGCCACCTGTTCCGGCGTGCCGGTGGCGACGATTTCCCCGCCACCATCACCGCCTTCTGGACCGATATCGATGATATGATCGGCGGTCTTGATGACATCAAGGTTATGTTCGATCACCACCACCGAATTCCCCTGATCCACCAACTCGTGCAGCACTTCGAGCAGTTTTTTCACGTCTTCGAAATGCAGACCGGTGGTGGGTTCGTCCAAGATATAGAGTGTCCGGCCAGTGGAGCGTTTCGACAGTTCCTTGGACAGCTTTACCCGCTGCGCCTCACCGCCTGACAGCGTGGTCGCTTGCTGGCCCACCTTGATATAGCCAAGACCAACCCGCATCAGCGCGTCCATCTTGTCACGGATCGAGGGCACGGCGGCAAAGAACTGCTGCGCCTCTTCCACGGTCATATCCAGCACATCCGCGATGCTCTTGCCTTTGAAGGTGACTTCAAGTGTTTCGCGGTTATAGCGCTTGCCTTTGCAGGTCTCGCATTCCACGTAGACGTCCGGCAGGAAGTGCATCTCGATCTTGATGACGCCATCCCCCTGGCAGGCCTCGCAGCGCCCGCCCTTGACGTTGAAGGAGAACCGCCCCGGCTTGTAGCCGCGCGTCTTGGCCTCAGGCAGACCCGCGAACCAGTCGCGGATCGGAGTAAAGGCACCGGTATAGGTCGCCGGGTTCGAGCGCGGTGTGCGGCCGATGGGGCGCTGGTCGATGTCGATCACCTTGTCCAGATGTTCCAGCCCCTTGATGGTCTCACACGGCGCCGGGGTCTGCCGCGCCCCGTTGAGGCGCATCGAGGCGGTCTTGAACAGGGTTTCAATCGTCAGAGTGGATTTACCGCCCCCGGATACGCCGGATACGCAGACAAATTTGCCAAGCGGGAATTCGGCTGTCACCTCTTTCAGGTTGTTGCCGGTCGCCTTGACCACTTTGATTTTCTTCTTGTTGCCCTTGCGCCGTTTGGCAGGGATTTCGATTTCCCGCACGCCTGACAAATACTGCCCGGTGACCGAAGCCGCATCGGCAGCGATCTGCTGCGGCGTGCCGTGGCTCACCACCTGCCCGCCATGCACCCCGGCACCGGGGCCGATATCGAACACATAGTCGGCCTGACGGATCATATCCTCGTCATGCTCGACCACGATCACCGTATTGCCCTGATCACGAAGGTTTTTCAGGGTCGTTATCAGCCGGTCGTTGTCGCGCTGATGCAGGCCAATGGACGGCTCATCCAGAACATACAGGACCCCGGTCAAGCCTGAACCAATCTGGCTGGCCAGTCGGATCCGCTGGCTCTCGCCGCCCGAGAGCGTGCCGGAATTCCGGCTGAGCGTTAGATATTCAAGGCCGACGTTGTTCAGGAAACCCAGCCGTTCGCGGATTTCCTTGACGATGGCGCGGGCGATTTCCTGTTTCTGGGTGCTGAGGTGATCCGGCACCTCCTCGATCCAGGCGAGTGCCTCGCGGATGGATTTCTGCACCACCTGACCGACGTGGATATCGGCGATCCGCACCGCCAGCGCCTCTTCCCGCAAACGGTAGCCGCCACAAGCACCGCAGGGGCGATTATTCTGGTAGCGTTCGAATTCTTCGCGGATCCAATTGCTGTCCGTCTCGCGGTAGCGGCGTTCCATATTGGGAATGACGCCTTCGAAAACGCGGGTCACGTTGTAAACCCGGCCGCCTTCGTCATAGCGGAACGGGATTTCCTCATCGCCCGAGCCATAAAGGAACACCTGCTTCACATGGGCAGGCAAATCCTTCCATGGCGTGTTCTTGTCGAACTCATAGTGCTTGGCAATCGCCTCGATGGTCTGCAGGAAATAGGGAGATTTTCCCTTGCGCCAGGGCGCCAGCGCGCCGTCATAAACCTTGAGGCTCTGATCCGGCACCACCAGACGTTCGTCAAAGAACAGCTCCATTCCCAGCCCGTCACATTCCGGACAGGCACCGAATGGCGCGTTAAAGGAGAACAGGCGCGGCTCGATCTCGGGGATGGTGAAGCCGCTGACGGGGCAGGCAAAGTTTTCCGAGAAGGTGATCCGTTCGGGATCGCCTTCACGCGGAGCCGTTTCCAGAATGGCGATGCCATCAGCCAGATCCAGCGCGGTGCGCAAGCTGTCCGCCAGCCGGGTTTCCAGCCCTTCGCGCACAACGATCCGGTCGACGACAACGTCGATGTCATGGCGGAACTTCTTGTCCAGCGTCGGCGGTTCGTCCAGCTCATAGAATTCGCCGTCCACCTTGACCCGCTGGAAGCCCTGCTTCCGAAGTTCAAGGAATTCCTTTTTGTACTCGCCCTTGCGATCCCGCACGATGGGCGCCAGCAGGTAGCCGCGCGTGCCCTCCTCCAGCGTCATGACACGGTCGACCATATCCTGCACCTGCTGCGCCTCGATCGGCAGGCCGGTCGCCGGGCTGTAGGGCGTCCCTGCCCGCGCGAACAACAGGCGCAGGTAGTCGTAGATTTCGGTCACGGTGCCAACGGTAGACCGCGGGTTTTTCGAGGTGGTCTTCTGCTCGATGGAGATCGCCGGAGATAGGCCGCTGATGTGATCCACATCGGGCTTTTCCATCATGTCGAGGAACTGGCGCGCATAGGCCGAGAGCGATTCCACATAGCGGCGCTGCCCTTCGGCATAGATGGTATCAAAGGCGAGCGACGACTTGCCCGAGCCGCTAAGGCCGGTGATCACCACCAATTCGTCGCGCGGAATGTCCACGTCGATGTTTTTCAGGTTGTGTTCGCGCGCGCCGCGCACCTCGATGGACTTCAGCTCAGCCATGGAACCCCCGTTATCCGCGCCCCGGCCTGCACCGGTCGCCCGACCCTACAGATAGGCAAAGCTTTCCGAGTCTCCAACCCAAAATCGAGAACGTTCAGCGAACATTTGATTTTCTGCGCAGTGCCGCCAGCCAGCCATGCACCAAACATCCGCAGATGAACACAATGACGCCGGTCACGATCATGCCATTATAGCCCGCCAGCCCCAGCACCCAGACCATCAGCGGCGTGCCGATGGTATTGCCAAGATTACCGGCCATGGCGAGGGCGCCATTGGAGCTGGCCTGATCGACCGCCCCGGAATTGAGCTGCGCCACCGAGGCAAAACTCGGTCCTTGCACCAGCCCCAGCGCCCCGGCCAGCGCCAGACAGGCCAGCGGCGCACCGGGATCGGCCCACATCCAGACCAGCGCCAGCGCGCTGAGCGCAAAGCCCGCCTGGATCAGTGGCACTGCATGGATCCGCCGCAGCAGGAACACCCCCAGCGTCATCGACACTGCGATGCTGGTCAACGGCATCGCGCCCATCACAAAACCCCGCACCTGTGGCGCCAGATAGGGCGGCAGGACGGTCAGGATCGCGACGAAACAGATGGTGTAGAACAGCCAGCCAGCCGCAGGTGCCGACAGCCAGGGAGAGCGGAAAATCTCCAGATGCAGACGCGGTAGATCGGCGAACCGGGGTAGCGGCTGGCGCGGCGGCACCGGCACATCGCGCAGCACCCGCAGCAGCAACAAAGCCAGCGCTGCCATGATCACGGCGTGGGTGGCAAACAGCGCCTGAACCCCAGCCATCCGTGCCAGCGGAACGCCAAACCACGAAAGGAACGCAAAGGCTACCGCGAAAAACGTGCTCCACAGCGTCAGCGCCGCGCCCCGGTGCCGATTGGAACTGATCTGGGCAATCAGGGTCGGTGCCGCCACCACCACGCCCAGATGCGACAAGCCTTCGATCACGCGGGTGGCCAGAAACAGCGAGAAAGGCAAATCAACGCTTTGCAGGGCGGACATCGCAGCGCCGCTGGCCAGGGCCGCCACAAGCGTGCGGCGGAAGCCGAAAGAGGCCACCACCATGCCCGCAATGACACCCAGCCCGATCCCGAGGAACCCAACCAGCGACACCGTGAATCCGATGGCGCTGCCCGCATCGGGAAACAGCTCGGCCATCTCGGCGAAGACCACGCTCACCTTGCCATATTGCGCTGCAGCGCCAAGGCCAGCGCCCCAAATCAGAAGGATCACACTCCAGCGGGTGTCCTGGCTCGGTGTCATGCTGAAATCCCGTCTGAATAGGTCATGATAAATATGCCTCGCCGCAATACCTCGAAACAATTGCAGCGACCAGCCGCTCAATAAAAAACCGCCCAAAGCCGGGAATGGCTCTGGGCGGTGCGTGTGTCACATATCGCAGCGCTTAGAAGTGAATGGTGCGGTCAAAGGCGTTCAGAACGCTTTCATGCATCATCTCGCTCAGCGTCGGATGCGGGAAGACGGTGTTCATCAGGTCTTCCTCGGTGGTTTCCAGCTGGCGGCCCACCACATAGCCCTGAATGAGTTCCGTCACCTCGGCGCCGATCATGTGTGCGCCCAGCAGCTCACCCGTCTTGGCGTCAAAGATGGTTTTGACCAGCCCTTCGGGTTCTCCAAGCGCGATGGCCTTGCCATTGCCGACAAAGGGGAAACGACCCACCTTGATGTCGTACCCCAGCTCCTTGGCCTTGGCCTCGCTATAGCCGACCGAAGCCACCTGCGGATGGCAATAGGTGCAGCCTGCAATGCTTTCGGGTTTGACCGGATGGGCGTGTTTGCCTGCGATCAGCTCTGCCACCATGACGCCTTCGTGGCTGGCCTTATGCGCCAGCCAGGGCGCCCCGGCGATATCTCCGATGGCATAAAGCCCCTCGACGCCGGTGCGGCAGAATTCATCGGTCACCACATGGGTGCGGTCAACGTTGACGCCAAGCGCCTCCAGACCCAGCCCTTCGGTATTGCCAACGATGCCAACGGCCGAGATCACCGTGTCGAATTCCATCTTCTGGACCTTGCCGCCAGCCTCAATATGAGCGGTGACCTTGCCTTTTGCCCGATCCAGCTGCTTCACCATGGATTTCTCCATGATCTTCATACCCTGCTTCTCAAAGGCCTTCTTGGCCATGCCGGAAATCTCGGCATCCTCGACCGGCAGCACCCGGTCCATCACCTCGACCACTGTGGTGTCGGCGCCCAGCGTGTTGAAGAAGCTGGCAAATTCGATGCCGATGGCACCTGATCCGATCACCAGCAGCTTTTTCGGCATCCGCGGTGCGGTCAGCGCGTGGCGGTAGGTCCAGACCAGATCACCGTCTGCCTCCAGCCCCGGCAGCTCCCGCGCGCGGGCGCCGGTCGCGAGGATGATGTTCTTGGCCGCCAGGTCCTCGGTGCCCTTGTCGGTCTTCACCGAGACCTTGCCCTTGGCGGGGATCGTCGCCTCGCCCATGATCACGGTGACCTTGTTTTTCTTTAGTAGATGCGCGACGCCCGAAGACAGCTGTTTTGCCACCCCGCGCGAGCGTTTCACCACCGCGTCCAGATCGTAGCCGATGCCATCGGCGCTGAGCCCGAATTCCTTGGCCCGGTGCATCAGGTGGAACACTTCGGAGGAACGCAGCATCGCCTTGGTCGGGATGCAGCCCCAGTTGAGGCAGATGCCGCCCAGGTTCTCACGCTCGATGACCGCGGTCTTGAGCCCCAGCTGGGCCGCGCGGATGGCAGCCACATAGCCGCCGGGGCCTGCGCCGATTACGATCACGTCATAGGTTTGTGCGGCCATGATATCCCTCGCCAAACTGGATCTGAAACTAGTTTACCGTTAAACCAATTTTTTGCACGCTGCAATCTCGCAGTGACAAAAGCCTTTGGGAACGTGGTTGGCATTTACACCAACCGGCATTCACCGCAGAAACCTGCGCGCCAGAACAACCATAGGCACAGTCCCTGCTACAGACCACAGAAAATCCCGCTCCAGCGCAGTCATCCCGCGACGACCGTTTCAAGAAGATGTGATCACGGCTGGCTGCATGGAGGGATGGAAAACGGATTGTCTGACGCCGAAAGCCCGGCACAGAAAAGGCGCTGTCCGACCGGGCAGACAGCGCCTTTAGAATGTCAGCGTCAGGGATGCACCCGGATAGTCGCTCCCCTCGCTTCAGCTGGCTTGCTGGAAGGTCCGGATCGTGGCGCCATAACCGCCGGCTTCGACATAGTCGCGCTCCGGCTCGGTGCTGTGGCGCAATAGCGCCTCGTTGCGATAAGGGAAGCGGCCGAATTTCCGGATCACATCGCGATGGGCGCGCGCGTGCAGCAGATTGGCAGCACCATATTCGGGCATCCGTTCCTTCAGCAGGCGCACGCAGCGCTCCTGATCGCACAGGTTTTCCGAATGCATCAGCGGCAGATAAAAGAACTGCCGCGCAGGTTCATCGATCTTCAGATCCCATTTCTTATTCAGCGCGTTCTTGGCCACTGCCAGCGCAATCTCATCCGAGGCAAAGGCCAGCCCTTCGCCGCGGAACATATTGCGCGGGAACTGGTCCATCAGGATGATATAGGCAAGGGTGCCACTGGGATAGGTGAGCCAGAGCGAGAACTTGCCCTCGCAGGCCTCCTCCCAGGCCTTTCCGAACCGTTTGCGGATGGTCGCGTCCAGATCATCATCCTGCACATACCAGCCCTTTTCTCCGACCTCATCCAGCCAGAATTCAAGGATTTCTTCGGGGCCAACCATCCCATTTACTCCAAAAGTGTTGCCTACCTCCAAGTTCAGAAGATTTTGCCCCCTCATGGCAAGTCATAGAACCGTCACAAATTGCAACAGGAGCGGCAATTGGTGAAATATTGCTCACGTTTCCTGCAGGTTAGCGCAATCACCCGGCCTCATGCGCGGCTTCCTGCTCTTCCATCTCGGTTTCGATGACGTATTCCTGTGCAAATTCGACCGCCACGGGCGAGCCTGTCGGAGCCATCGGCGCGAAGGTGCCCGAATCCTCGGCTGCGATCGAGGCACGCTGCGTCGTCCGATAAAGCGCGTATGCCGCCAGCGCAAAGGTCAGCACCGCCATGATCAGGAAGAATCCCGGCGGGCCAAAGACGCTTTCGCCCATCAGCCAACCGGTGATCAGTGGCCCGGTAATGGCGCCAAGGCCGTTGATGAAGACCAGCCCGCCCGAGGCCGCCGCCATATCGTCGTAATCCAGATAGTCGTTGGTATGGGCGATCAGCAGCGAGTAAAGCGGGTTGGTCATCCCGCCGATAAAAAAGGCCGCCAGCAGCAGCATCCAGAAATTCGCGCCCATCGCCATACCCAGAACCGCCGCTGCGCCACTGAAGGCCGCCGCGAACAGGATCACCACGCGCCGGTCCATGCGGTCGGAAATCCATCCCAGCGGATATTGCAGCACCAGCGCGCCAACATAGAAGGTCGCGACGAACAGCGAAATCTGCGGCAAGGTCAGCCCGGCCGAAGCCGCGTAGACCGCGCTCATCCCGAACTGGGCCGAGAAGACGCCGCCCAGCAGGAACATACCCACGCAGCCCAGAGGCGATGCATCCATCAACTGGCGCAGGGTCATCGGTTTCGTGGTGTCAAAGGCAGGCGTCGGCGAAATTGACAGCAAAATTGGCGCGAAGGACACCGAAATCACAACCGAGGCGATCACAAAGGTCTCATAGCCCGACGGGTTACCAAGCAGCATCAGCGCCTGCGCCGAGACGATGCCCAGCATCTGCACCAGCATGTAAAGCGACAGCGCCTTGCCGCGGTTGGCATTGTCTGCCGCATTGTTCAGCCAGCTTTCAGCGGTGACATACACGCCGGAAAAGCAAAACCCGATCAGCACCCGCCCGGCCATCCAGGCAAAGGGATTGGTGATCGCGGGATAGAGAATCATCACGGCAGAAATCAGCGAGGCCAGCGCCGCAAAGACGCGGACATGGCCGACCCGCCGAATCATCTCCGGCGCCATCCGCGAGCCGCCCAGAAAGCCGACGAAATAGGCGGACATGACAAAGGACATCTGCAACGTCGAGAACCCTTCAAGGTCGCCGCGCACCCCAAGAATGGTGCCCTGAAGACCGTTCCCGATCATCAGCATTCCCATCCCCAGAAGCAGCGCCCATGCGCTTGAGAGTACCTGCAGCATTGCCCGTATCCTTTTGCATCCGCCGCCTGCCCCCGGTTTCGGATCCGGCAGGCGGTGTTTCATTTCGCATCTTCCGCCCTTATCTGCGGATGCGGATTCTGGAAAGAACTATCGCAGATCGCACAGTCGATTTCATCCCGCCGTCACGTTTACGGCGGAAAGCTCTGTGTTTTCTATGGATCTGCCTGTGGTTAGATCTAACGCTCTGCCGTCGTCGGCGGTATCAGAAGCGACGCATCGCCATAAGAGAAGAACCGGTAACCGGTCTTGACCGCATGGGCATAGATCTGCCGCACGGTCTGCTGCCCCATCACCGCGGAAACCAGCATCATCAGGGTCGAGCGCGGCAGGTGGAAATTGGTCATCAGCGCATCGGCAACATGGAAGGTGAAACCGGGATAGATGAAGATATCTGTCTCCCCTTCCCAAGGCGCAATCGCACCACTGCGCGCGGCGCTTTCGATCAGTCGCAGCGCTGTGGTCCCCACCGGGATGATGCGCCCGCCTGCGGCCTTGGTCGCTGCAATTTCGGCAGCGGCTTCTGGGCTGACCCGCCCCCATTCGGCGTGCATCTTGTGGGTGGTTACATCCTCGACCTTGACCGGCAGGAAGGTGCCCGCGCCCACGTGCAGAGTGACATAGCTGAACGCGACACCGCGATCCTTCAGCGCCTGCAGCAGCGGTGCATCGAAATGCAGCGAGGCAGTCGGCGCCGCCACCGCGCCGGTGTGGCGCGCCCAGACGGTCTGGTAATCGGTCTTGTCCTGCGCATCCGCCGGACGTTTGGCGGCGATATAGGGAGGCAGCGGCATGGCGCCCGCCTCGGCCAAAGCCGCCTCGAATTCATCGCCTTCCAGATTGAACCGCAGGGCGCCCTGCCCGTCGGCAACACCCTCCAGCACGGCGCTGAAACCATCGGCAAAACGGATCGTCTCGCCCGGTTTTACCTTTTTCAAGGGTTTCAGCAGGGCATTCCAGGTACCGTCTGCGCCCGGCTCCAGCAAGGTGACTTCGATGCGGGCGGAGGTATCGCCTTGCGCACTGCTGCGATGGCGCTGCCCCGACAGGCGCGCTGGAATAACCTTGGTGTCGTTCAACACCAGACGATCACCGGGCTGGAACCACTCCGGCAGGTCTGAAACCCGCGCATCGGTAATCCGGTCCCCTTCGGCCACCAGAAGACGGGCCGCGCTGCGCGGAGAGGCAGGGCGGGTTGCAATCAGATCCTCGGGGAGATCAAAGTCAAAATCGCTCAGTTTCATGCGGCGGCATATAGGAGCTTTGTGATGCCTTGGCCATGGCAATCTGCGCCAGATTGCCTGTGTGCTCAGCGTTCGCCGGCCTGAGGAGCGGTCGGGGCGGCTGGCACCTCTTCGGGCGCCAATGGCCCGCTGGTGGGCGGCGGCGCGGCGGGGGTCTGCCCCGGCACCTCCGGCGCCCGGCCCCGGAACAGCTCGCGGAAGATGCCCGGCGCGAGGCCCGACAAAGGGTTGACCTGCACCTTGGGATCATCCGCCGTGCCCCGCAGCCGGTAGGAAAAGCCGATCAACCCTTCGCCCTTGCGGGTCAGGACGCTGCCGATGGCGTTCAGCACATAGATCGGGGAAATCACCCCCCGCATATCCAGTGCCGTGGTCTCGAGATTGTAATTCCCGTCCATCGACAGACCGATCGACGGCCCCACTGCACTGCTTTCGTGAACGATCAGATGGGTGGCGCCAAGGCGGAACTTTGCTTCGACTTCAGAAAACTGAATCCCCTGCCCGGCGAGTTCATTGACCAGACCCACGAGGCTGATCGCGTTGACCAGCGCTGCCATGGAGGGCGCGTCCTTCACCCGCGTGTTGCGCACGGTCATGCGGCCATCGTATTCGCCCGGCGTGGCTGCAGGCACCAGCGTCATGTCAAAACTGCCGCCCTGACCGTGCCGCAACACCCCGGCCGATCGGAAGATCCCGCCGGCATCCTCGGACTTGATCCGCGTCGCCGTGCCGCCCTTGTCCGGGACCACAATACCGCTCAGCGGGGTCTGACCATTCAGCCGCGCGGTGAACTTGCCATTGAAGCCGCCCGCCGTGGAAAACCGCCCCTGAAACCCATTGAGGGCGATACTGTCAGTTACCTGCAGCCGATCAAGGCTCAAGAGGATCGGTCCGGTGCCGCCCGACCCGGAGCCACTGCTGCCGCTGGAACTGGTAAAAGGCACCCGGCGCATATCGATCACGCCGCCGCCAATACGGATTTCCGGTGCCGCCACCCCGCGCCCGACAAATGTCACCGGTCCGCGCAGCCAGCCATCCAGCGACACTGCGCTAAAGGCCGCTCGGTCCAGCCCGCCATCTTCCCGCGTGGTCACGGTACCCTCGGCCTTCAACCCCGCAGCCTCGACCCGAAGCCGGTCCACCGAGGGCTGCGCCCGCAGCGTTACCACAAGATCCAGAAGACCCGTGTCCGCCTCCGCCTTGCGCCAGCTCAGCGCCGGAATACGCAGACCGATCCCTTCGAGCGCCGAGCGTAGGTTCAACTCGGGTGGCACCCCGGGCGCAAGGCGCAGCACGAATTCGCCCTGACCGGTCCCAAAGACGGACCCTGTCGGCAAGCCGATATTGAACCTCTCCACAACCGCGTTCGAAAGCGCCACCT
The DNA here is from genome assembly GCF_059429255.1 of Phaeobacter sp. CC-HEC084. Classification (NCBI taxonomy): domain Bacteria; kingdom Pseudomonadati; phylum Pseudomonadota; class Alphaproteobacteria; order Rhodobacterales; family Roseobacteraceae; genus Phaeobacter; species Phaeobacter sp. CC-HEC084. Next base: position 1,218,307 of record NZ_JCAIJQ010000002.1, on the reverse strand, counting down.
TACCGGTGACATAGCTGGTCGGATCGGTACCGGGGCCAACCGGCTGGCGCCATGTTGCCGTCAGCGGCACATCCGACAGGGTCGCAGCACCAGAGAGCTGCACGTGGCTTTGATCCCCCGACAGCTCCAGCCGCTCTGCGGCGACCGGATGTCCCGGCACCAGAACCCCGCTACTGACGCCGGTCACGCTGCCCGTGTAGTGATAAAGGATCTCTTCTGGCGGCACGCCCGCGCGCAGGGGCAGCGACAAGGTTCCGCTGACCTGCACCTGGCCCTCTGCCAGCTTCACCGGCAGCCCCGCCTTGGACATGATATTGAGCGGCGGACGTTCGAGCAGCGACAGCCCCGCCGTTACCGCACCCGAGGCCTTGACCCGGACGATCCCCGGCGCACCGCCTTTGATCGAAGTGTCGGGAATGATGAAAGACGTGCCCGTCACATCCACAGCGCCACCGTCATCGGCGGTCACCGTGCCCCGGCTGGCGATCACCACCAGACGCGTGCCGTGGATGCTGAAATGGCCATCAGCGCCCCGCACCGGCGGCAGATGTTTCTGAAAGCGCGCATCGACCCCGGAAAAGGTGGTATCCAGATGCAGAAACGGCTTTTCCAGCCCGGCGCCACGCAACGCCACATAGGCATCGCGGGCAGTACCTTGATAAAGGTTATCCCGCACCCACTCGCGCGGTTTCGGCGGCGCCGCTGCTGGCCACAATTCCTTGATCCGATCCACCGACATCTGATCCACATGACCATTCAGCGCATAGGTCCATCCTGCTTCTTCGGCGGAGACCTTGCCGTCGAGCAGGATGTTGGAATCCCCGTCCTGGATCAAAACCTCGCCCAGGGTCAGGCTAAAGGGTTCCGGCTCCAACCGAAAATCCACCCCAACGCCCGCCAGTTCCAGCGGCTGATCGTACAGGTCGCGCGGGTTGAGGCTGAGGTCGGAAAACTGCAACTGCCCGACCAGTTCTGTGAGCCGCCCGTTCTCGATCCCGCTCAGATGCGCGCGCCCCTCCATCGTACCTGAGACCCAGCCGCTTTCGACTTTCAGCTCATCGAACTGCAGGGCCTGCTGATCAGGGTAGTAGGTGAAATAGCTATGCGCGCTTTGGATCGGCACGGGGCGGGTTTCTTCCGACGGCTGGATCACGCCACGCCCGATTTGCAAGCCAGCGGAAAGGGTCAGCAGCTCGCCTTCGCTGCCCAGGCCACCGCGGAGCGAGCCGGAAATCGGTGCCCGCAGCGCCTGAAGCCAGCCAAGCGCCGGCGCCTGAACCGCGATATCCTCGCTCGCGATCTCTTCGATCAGGAACCCGAATTCGGCTGAGGCATCGCCGATGTCGGATTTGTAGTTGGCCTCAATGGTGCCAACATACTGCCGCCCGCTCAGCACAGAAAAGCCGCCAGACAAGGCCAGCGATCTGTCCTCACGCGCCAGCCGCACGGTGCCGCCGTCCAGTGTCCAGACCCGGTTCAGTCGGCCGTCTTCATAGCGCAGCGTCAAACCTTCGGTCTCAACCTCGGACAGTGCGGCAAGGACCGGGCGTTCAAATTGGGTATCCCAGTGTTCGATCAATTGCGGCAGGTCGGATGCTTCGCGGAACGGCGATCCCGCCTCGGAAAGGCTGAGTTCGAATTTCCCATCCGCGCCGCGCCGCAAAGAGGCAAAAAGCCCGCTGAGCCAGATCTTACGGGGCTGAAACTTCCCACTCAGCAAGGGTCGCATCGCCAGCGACACCTGCGCATCCGCCAGCCGCGCTACCGGCGTTCCATCCGCCTGCGCCAGAGACACATCGCGCAGCCCGAGCCGTGGGCGCCAGCCCTTGTTCACAACAAGGTGGATTTCCCCAAACTCGATCTGAAGACCACCAAGGCTTTGTTCCAGGCGCGTTTCGACCTTCTGGCGCAGCCATTGCGGCGCATCGATGCGGGTGCCGATCCCGAAATAAACCGCGCCAGCCCCAAGAAAGCATAGGACGGCCACAACGCGCACCACGGTTTTCAGCCGCTGCCAGCGCCGCCGGTCTTTGGGGCGCGCCGCAAGCCCTTCCGCGGCCTCCGCATCAGCGGGACCAGCGACCTGCTCGGCCCGCGCAGCCTCCTGCCCGGACACCGCCTGATCGGCAGCCTCGGGTGCCGCGACTTCCTCCGGCTGATCCGCTGACCTCGCGATCTGTGCTTTTCCTTTGCTCGCCATAGCCTATTTATGGCACCCAATGATGCAAAACCAAGCGGAGACCCCATATGCTCGAACCATCCGATCTCGCCCCGATGTTCACCCTGCCCCGTGACGGCGGCGGTGAAATCTCGCTTGCCGACCTCAAGGGAAGAGCCGTCGTCCTGTTTTTCTATCCGCGAGATGATACCCCGGGCTGCACCAAGGAATCCATTGGATTTTCAGGCGCTTTGCAGGCTTTTGCCGATGCCGGGGTCGAGGTTTATGGGATTTCCAAGGACACCGTCGCCAAACACGACAAATTTGTTGCCAAACATGAGCTGACCACGCCGCTCCTCTCCGATGCCGAAGGCACCACCTGCGAGGATTACGGCGTGTGGAAGGAGAAGAACATGTACGGCAAAAAACACTGGGGCATCGAACGCTCCACCTTCCTGATCGACGCCGAGGGCCGCATCGCGCGGGTCTGGCGCAAGGTCAAGGTGGACGGACATGTTGAGGAGGTTCTGGAGGCCGCAAAGGCACTTTGAAGCCTGTAGAATGATCCACCCGGCGCCGCGCGCGGCGCCGGGCCCAACGGGAGCCGGTCACTTCGCAAGTGACCAACGACGGGCTGGAGGTCCCGGCCTTCGTCACAGACAAATCCGTTGCCATGGCGCGCGCCACAGGGCAGGAACGCGGCGCAGCACGAAACCCGACGGAGGCGAGATGACCGACACCCCCAGTTCTGAGGCCGAACTTTCCCTCGCCGAAATGGCGACAGAGGTTCTGACCACCGCCGACGGCCGCCAAAAAACCGCCCTTTCCCGCCAGCACGCGGCCCGCTGGTTTGCCTATCGTCGCGGTGAGGCACCCGAGATCCCGGTCGGCACCGCCAGCCCGCCACTGCGCCCGGCCCGGCCCGAAAAGCCGGAACTTCTCGATCCCCGCGACGTGCCAAAACGCAAACCCGGCTCCGAGGCGGGCCGTATCGCGCTGCTCCATGCGGTGGCCCATATCGAACTCAACGCAGTCGATCTGCATTGGGATATCATCGCGCGGTTTTCCCATGTGCCGATGCCGATCGGGTTCTTTGACGACTGGGTCAAGGCGGCGGATGAAGAATCCAAGCATTTCAACCTGATGTGCGATTGCCTTGAAGGCCTTGGCAGCCACTACGGCGCCCTTCCGGCCCATGCTGGCATGTGGCGTGCTGCCGAAGACACCGCCGAGGACCTGATGGGCCGTCTTGCCGTGGTGCCGATGGTGCTTGAGGCCCGGGGTCTTGATGTCACCCCCGGCATGATCAAGATTTTCCGCCAGGCAAAGCTGACCCAGGCAGTGGAAGCCTTGGAGGTGATCTACAAGGAAGAAGTTGGCCATGTCGCCTATGGCTCCAAATGGTTCCATTTCCTTTGCGGGCGCGAGAACCTCGATCCCAAGGATGTCTTTCACGATCTGGTCCGAACCTATTTCCACAGCACGCTGAAACCGCCCTTCAACGAGGAAAAACGCGCCGAGGCCGGGCTGCCGCCCGATTTCTACTGGCCGCTGACCGACACCGGCGCACAGCCCCCAGGCTGACTTCAGGCTGACAAAGCGGCCGGGCGGCGCGTGACTGCCGTCGCCCGGCCGCTACCCGGCAAATTTCCGCCAATATCCTGCCTTGCAGGCACAAATTCCTTACTGATTGGTCAACAGACTTGCCCAATGAAGCCCGGCTGGCTATTCAAATGGGCCATGGCGCCTGGGCTCACAGGGATGTGAGTGGCCCTGCGCCATGCAATTGGCATGGGACAAGGATCAGCGCGTGCGCACACGTCTGACTATTAAAATTCACGCGTTTCTCGAACGGCGCTTCCCCGAACGGCGCGTTTTCCTCAAATCGGATGACGACACCAGATTCATTCGGCTCAGGCCGGAAACACAGCTTATTGCCGTTGCCGGTATCGTTCTGTTTGTCGCCTGGTCGATCATGGCAACAGCCATTGTGCTGATGGACGGGATCGGCGCCGGAAACTTCCGCGAGCAAGCCAAACGCGATCAGATGAACTACCGCACCCGGCTCAACGCCCTATCGCTGGAGCGGGACAACCGCGCAGAAGAGGCGCTGGCAGCGCAGCAGCGGTTCAACGCAGCTCTGGCGCAGATTTCCGACATGCAGTCCGAATTGCTCGCCTCCGAAACTCGGCGCCGGGAGCTTGAAACCGGCATCGAAGTCATTCAGGCCACGCTGCGCGACACCATGACCCAGCGGGACAAGGCACGCGATGCTCTTGCCGAATTGCGCAAGGAAACCGAAGAAGACAGCCCGGTCCAGATGATGGCTGCTGTTGCCCCGGTGCAGATGGAGTTCCTCGCCGACGCGCTGGCAGAGACCGCCGCCGAGCGGGATCAGGTCATGGCAGACGCACAATCGGCGCTGGAGCAGCGGGATTCGCTTGAGATGGAAATCAAGCTGATGGACGAGCGCAACAACCAGATCTTCCGGCAGTTGGAAGAGGCGGTTACCGTTTCCGTAGCGCCGCTGGACAAGATGTTCCGCAGCGCCGGTATGCCGCCGGATCGGATCCTGGAGCAGGTGCGCCGCGGCTATAATGGACAGGGTGGTGGTCCCCTCACCCCTTTAGCCCTGTCGACCCGCGGTGAAGAACCCACCGCGGAAGAGCGTCGGGCCAACAGCATTCTCAATGAGTTGGACCAGCTGAACCTTTATCGCATGGCCGCGCAGCAGGCGCCTTTTGCCACGCCGGTGAACCTTGGCCTCGTGCGGCAAAGCTCGGGCTTTGGCTATCGCCGCGACCCTAAAACTGGCGGCCGCCGGCTCCACAAAGGATCGGATTTCGCCGGCCGCACCGGCACAGATATCTACGCCACTGCTGATGGCGTTGTGACCCATGCGGGCTGGCAATCCGGCTATGGCAGGCTGGTCACGATCCGCCATGCCTTTGGTATTGAGACGAAATATGCCCATAACTCAAAACTCCGCGTGAAGGTCGGTCAAAGGGTCTCGCGCGGGGATCACATTGCTGATATGGGTAACACCGGACGGTCCACCGGGACCCACCTTCATTACGAGGTTCGGGTCAACGGAAAACCCGTAAACCCTATGATCTACATCAAGGCTGCGAGAAATGTTTTCTAAGAGCAAAATCAATGAGCCCGGGCCGAAGCAGGCCGAAGCAACTCCGGCGGCTGCAACGCCGAGCGCCCCGCCCTCTGCGCCCGCGAGCGATTACAAGGCCACGCCGCCCAAGGCCAAGCCGCCGGCATCCGTGCTCAGCTCCGATCTGCATATCACCGGGAACCTGAAAACCACCGGCGACATTCAGGTTGAAGGCACCGTCGAAGGCGACATTCGCGCGCATCTGCTGACCATCGGCGAAACCGCGACGATCAAGGGTGAAGTCACGGCTGATGACGTGGTGATCAATGGCCGTATCGTGGGTCGCGTGCGCGGCCTGAAGGTCCGCCTGACCTCCACCGCCCGTGTCGAAGGCGATATCATCCACAAGACCATCGCCATTGAGAGCGGCGCCCATTTCGAAGGCTCCGTGCAGCGTCAGGACGATCCGCTGAATCCCGGCGGCAAGAAAGCCGCTCCGGCTGCCGCCGCTCCGGCGCGCCCTGCTGCCGCACCGGCAGGCTCGGCCCCCAGCTCCGACAGCTAAAAGTCACAGGGACCTCTCGGTCGCTGAACTGAATAGAAGACCGTAAACGCCGCAGAGCCCTGCGGCGTTTCGCATTTCAGGGCAAGGTTCAGGTTGTACTCCTTCCCCTTCCTTCCCAGTTCGCCAAAACGTAACCCACTGGGATTATGCTCCTTTACCTTCCATCATTCTACCGCCATGGTTGATCCTATTATCCGTTCCGAGGCCGCGCCTTTCAAACGCAGCCTGGAGCGGGCCTGGTTCATAGGGAATTTTGAAATTGGCAAATGTACGCATCCAGGACTCCAACGGCACCTGGTCCATCAATGATTTGAACTCGGCGGATTTTGCGGATCCGGTAATTACCCAGCAATCCGCTACGTCGATCAGTATGAGCGGAACTAACGGGCTGTCGCTCCGGTTTGACGGCGATTTTTCAAACGCCTCCCCCTATGTGTGGGAACTCACAGATCTCTACATCTACAGCTACGGTAACCAGGTCTTCTCCATGACCGGCTTCAGCGAGAGCTTTTACGATCTGGCTACGATGAGCGGCGCCGCGCTGGAACGCAGTATTCTGGCGGGAACCGATACCATCACCTCAAACAGCGCTGTCGGCAACCTGTGGTACACCTATGGCGGCGATGACACCATTGCACTTGGGAGCGGCGATGACACCATTGACGCCGGAACCGGGACCGACACGCTGGTTCTGAATACGCATTCAAGCCAGGCCACGCTACGGGGGCTGGACGATCTGTTCTCATCCTACTCTTCGGTTCAGGTCAGCAGCGCCATGGGAACCGACCGGATTAGCAATATCGAAATTCTGAAGTTCATAGACCGCAGCGTGGCACTGTCGCTTGGCAACGCTGGCAACGACCGGCTTCGCGGCGACGCACAGTCCGTGACCAATAGTGATGTCATGGCCGGCGGCTTTGGCAATGACACGCTTGATGGCGGCCTGCAGGACGACCTGCTCTACGGCAACGCAAACGATGACCATCTGAGCGGCGGCAGCGGGCGCGACACGCTGTTCGGTGGAACCGGTGATGACCATCTGACCGGGAATACCGGCTCCGACCGGCTGGTGGGCGCCGCAGGCGACGATGTGATTGAGGGCGGCAGCGGCCGGGATCGGGCCCTTGGCGGCGCGGGCGCGGATGAAATCACTGGCGGCAATCACCGCGACATACTGAACGGCGGTGGCGGCAATGACACCCTAACCGGCGGCGCAGGCGGTGATCGCTTGATTGGTGGCAATGGCCGGGACCGGTTGATCGGTCACAAGGGCGACGACAAACTGACCGGCGGTGGCCGGGCCGATATCTTTGTCTTCAAAAAAGGCCACGGCGACGACACCATTTCGGACTTCACTGTCGGTACCGACAGGATCGAAATCGGTCGCGGAGCTTCCCGTTTTGGACAACTGGACATCGAGCAACAGCAAGACGATGTGCTGGTTTCCTTCACCAATGTCACCATCCTGATCGAGGACGCGGAGTTGCAGGACATCGCGCAGGCGGACAATTTCCTGTTCTAAGGCATTTGCAGGCCAACCCGACGCACGAGAACACCAAAGCCCGCGCGGATTGGCGCGGGCTTTGACGTATTTGAAAGATCGGCAAGGCCGCAGCCCCGGTCGGCTTACTCGGTCACGGTGACCTTGGTCATGACATCGGGCTGGCCCTTGACCGAACCGCTCTGCCCCGAGCCGCGCTTGATCGCGTCGACCACATCCATGCCTTCGGTAACCTTGCCAACGACGGTATACTGGCCATTGAGGAAATGCCCCGGCGCGAACATGATGAAGAACTGCGAATTGGCGCTGTTCGGGTTCTGCGAACGGGCCATGCCGACGACACCGCGGTCATAGGCAATGTCCGAGAACTCCGCCGGAAGGTCCGGACGTTCAGAGCCGCCCATACCGGCCCGGCGCATGTCTTCGCCAAGCTTGCCGAACTGGACGTCACCGGTTTGCGCCATGAAGCCTTCGATCACGCGGTGAAACACCACGCCATCGTATTTGCCTTCGGCGGCCAGCGCGGTGATCTGCTCCACGTGCTTCGGCGCGACGTCCTCGAAGAGGTCGATCTTGACGGTACCATTGGCGCCCTCGCCTTCGATCTGGATTTCAAGGCCAGAGGCAAAGGCCGAGCCCGCGATCAGGGAAAATGCAGCAGCCAGCTTAAGCATCTGCGGCCACCTTGACGCTGATCATACGGTCAGGGTTCGCAGGCGGCTCACCACGGGTGATCGCATCAACGTGCTCCATGCCTTCGATGACCCGGCCATAAACGGTGTACTGGCCGTTCAGGAAGTGGTTGTCCTTGAAGTTGATGAAGAACTGCGAGTTTGCCGAATCCGGGTTGGCAGAGCGCGCAGCGCCCAGGGTGCCACGGTCGTGCGGCAGTTTGGAAAATTCCGCCGGAACGTTCGGCAGGTCAGAGCCGCCAGTGCCCGCCATGCGCAGGTTGAAACCGTCTTCCATGTCTCCGTGCTGCACGTCGCCGGTCTGCGCCATGAAACCGTCGATGACGCGGTGGAAGGCCACGTTGTCATATTCACCGGCACGGGCCAGTTCCTTCATCCGCTCGCTGTGCTTGGGCGCCACATCGGGCAGCAGCTCGATCACCACATTGCCGTCTTTCAGCTCGACGATGATGGTGTTTTCCGGGTCCTTGATCTCGGCCATCTGGCTCTCCTGTCGTGTTTGCTTTGCCAGATACCTAAGGGCAGCGGTCGCAATTGCCAAGGGAGCATTGACTGGGCGCACAAAAGCCCCGAAACAGCACCAAACACATTCGCCAATGACCGGAAGGAGCCTGAGGATGGGCTGGAATACCCTTGATGACATGGATCTCAGCGGCAAACGCGTTCTGGTACGCGTGGATATCAACGTGCCGATCGTGGATGGCGTGGTAACCGACTCCACCCGGATCCGCCGCATCGCCCCCACCGTGCGCGATATTCTGGCGGCCGGTGGCAAACCGATCCTGCTGGCGCATTTCGGCCGCCCGGGCGGGGAGCGCCGCGAGAACCTGTCGCTGAACCAGCTGATCCCGACGCTGGAGCGTGCCTTTGAAACCAAGGTGCTGTTTGCCGCCGATTGCGTTGGCCCCGGTGCCGAGGCTGCCGCCGCCGCCCTGCAACCGGGCGAAGTGCTGCTGCTGGAAAACACCCGGTTCCACGCCGAGGAAACCAAGAACGACCCCGATCTGGCCGCAGGCATGGCACGGCTGGGCGATGTCTACTGCAACGACGCCTTCTCCGCCGCACACCGCGCGCACAGCTCGACCGAGGGTATTGCCCGCCTCCTGCCCGCCTGCGCGGGCCGATTGATGCAGGCAGAGCTGTCTGCATTGGAAAGCGCCCTTGGCGCGCCGAAACGTCCGGTGACCGCCGTTGTCGGCGGCGCCAAGGTTTCAACCAAGCTGGAACTGCTCGGCAACCTGATCAAGAAGGTCGATTACCTGATCATCGGCGGCGGCATGGCCAATACATTCCTGGTCGCCAAGGGGATCGATGTCGGCAAATCCCTGGCCGAACGGATCATGAAAGACACCGCAGCCGAAATCCTGGCCAAGGCTGAAAGCGCAGGCTGCAAGATCATCCTGCCGAGCGACGTTGTGGTGGCCGAGGCCTTTGCCTCCCATGCGCCGCATCAGGTGCTGCCCGCCGACCAATGCCCCGCAGAGGGCATGATCCTGGATGCCGGTCCTGACAGCATCGCCACGATCAACGAGATCTTCGAGCAGAGCCAGACCCTGATCTGGAACGGACCGCTGGGCGCCTTTGAACTGGAGCCTTTTGACGCGGCGACCAATGCGGCCGCGCTGAAGGCGGCGGCCCTGACCCGGGCAGGCAAGCTGATCTCGGTTGCTGGTGGCGGCGATACCGTTGCGGCACTCAACGCCTCGGGTGCGGCGCGGGATTTCACCTATATCTCCACCGCCGGCGGCGCCTTCCTTGAATGGATGGAAGGCAAGACCCTGCCCGGCGTCGCCGCGCTCGATCAGGGTTAAGATCATACGTCTCGGCAGGGACTGCTGAACACCTGAAATCAACAAGGCCGGGCGCATCATCGCCCGGCCTTTTTCGTGCTCTTCCAATTGATTACTCACATTAATTTGTGTTTTCTTGAGCGCCCTTTCGGACCCCCGTTAAGACTTCATAGACCCCTGCCTTCCTAGGGCTGGCCGCGCGTATTAACGCCACGGAACACACCCTCAGGAGCACCACTCAGCCATGAGCCGTTTTTCACTCCGCAGCCAAGTGCTGCTATTCGCAACCGCCTTCATAGTGATGCTGCTTGCCAGCACCACTGTCGCCTGGCTCACCAGCCTCAAACTCACCGGGGCCATCTCTCAGGCCAGCTACGTCAACGCTCAGGTCAAAAGCCTTGATGACATGAAAGAAGATATCGAGCAGGGGATCGGAGACCTGCTTGCCTATGCTCTGGGTCGCGGCGCCAGTATCGGCGACCTGCGCGGAAATATCGAAGAGGTCGAGACCGAAGTCGCAATGGCGAAGGCCCGGTTTCTCGACATTCCTCTGACCATCGCGCGTCAGCCGGAGGTCTATGAGACCATCATGACGCTGCCCGGCATATTGACCACACTGCACGGCCAAGTACAGCAGCTGGAAGCGGCGAGCCTTGAGATGCGCCAGCGCATGGCCTTTGCCACAGTCCTGCCAACCGTTCAAAAACTCCGCGACACGGTGAACGACATGCAGGACATGCTGAGCGTCACCCACGACGAGGTCAGCACCCGCATCGACGACCTTGCGGCCTTTGCCGAGCTGCCGCAGCTGATTGTCGGCCTGGTGGCCGTTCTGATTTCCACCGGCATCGCCTTTGCCTTTGGCCGCCAGCTCAGCGGGCCAGTTACCGGCGCCGCCCAGGCGGTTCAGCAGATTATGGACAAAGACTATGACCAGGAGATCCAGGGCCTCTCCCGAAAGGACGAAGTCGGCAGCATCGCCCGCAACCTGCAAGAACTGAAGGAAATCCTGCGCACGGCAGAGGAAACCGACGCAAGAAACCGCGCCGAAAACGACCGTCGCGTGGCGTTGTTCCAGACCATGGGCGCAGCCATGAGCGGCCTGACGCGCGGAGATCTGGGACAACAGATTGAGGCCGAAGACTGGGCCGACCTGGGCGACACCTACGTCACCCTATGCGAGGATTTCAACGCGCTCTCAAGCAGCCTGTCCGGACTGGTGGAGGAACTCAAACAAAGCTCCGCCGCAGTCGAGCGCAATGCCCGCGAAATGGAGCAGATGTCGGACCAGATGTCGCAGCGCGCCGAAACCCAAGCCGCGACGCTGGAACAATCCGCTGCGGCGCTGGAAGAAATGTCAGCCAGCGTCCAATCCAGCGCAGCCCAGGCGCAGGATGCCGACCGCGAGGTCAAGGAAGGCCGCCAGCACGCGGAACAGGGCGGCAAGGTCATGGATCGCGCCCGCGAAGCGATGAGCGCCATCGCGCACTCGTCCGAGCAGATCAGCCAGATCATCACCGCTATCGACGACATCGCGTTCCAGACCAGCCTGCTGGCCCTCAACGCCGGGGTCGAAGCAGCCCGCGCAGGCGAGGCAGGCCGTGGCTTTGCCGTCGTTGCCTCCGAAGTCCGCAGCCTTGCCTTGAAGTCCGCGCAATCGGCGAACGAAATCAAGGAGCTGGTCACGGAAGCCGCGCAACAGGTGAGCGCAGGTGAGCGTCTGGTGCAGGACACTGGCGACACCCTCAGCCTGATTGCCAGCAGCGTTACCCGGGTGTCCGGCATGGTCTCGTCGATCGCCAATTCCTCCAGCGAGCAGGCCCAGGGCATCAAGGAGATCAATTCCGGCGTTGCCCAATTGGACCGGGTCACTCAGGACAATGCGGCGATGGTACAGGAAAGCTATGGCGCCAGCCGCCAGATGCGCGCCGAGGCAAGCCGCCTGAGCGAGCTGCTGCTCAGCTTTACCGGGCAGGCGCAAGAGGGAACAACCGTGGCTGGTGCGCTTGATGAGGCGGGAGAATTCGCTGAAACCGCTTGGCTTGATGAGGCCGATGACGACGAGCTGCTTTCCGCCGCCTGAACGCAGAAACACCTGATTGCGGCCGGTCCCGTGCTGCGTCAGTCAAATCAAAGAGACCATACAAACCGGCCGGGACAACAGTCCCGGCCGGTTTTTCATTGCGCAGCACCGCCCGCAGATTGCCGACGGGTCTCTCACTGGAACACGGCCTGTCCTGCGCTGCGGCCAGAGTCACAGCACTCCCCACAAGCCCTGGCTGCCGTTGCGATCATGACACAGGCGCGGACTGCGAAACAGAAACTGCCCGCGTTAATCATTTTGGGGATTCACAGAGTGATTCGGTTGTGGCATACAGGATGCAGACATCGAAACAATCGGTGCAAAAACAATACTTTGAGCAGTATCATACAGGCAAACTCAACGTGACCCGAAGCAATAAGCCGTCTCTCGGCGCATTCGCCTTCTTCTCCATCGCATTCGCGCTGAGCGCGTATTTTACCTTTGCGGCGGTGCAGGGCGATTTCGGGTTGTTCAGAAGGGTCGAGATCCAGGCAGAAGCCGAAGAGCTTCGTCAGGATCTCGATCTCCTTCAGGCTGACATCGATCGGATGGAAAACCGCACCCGGCGCCTGTCTGATGATTACCTTGATCTGGATCTTCTCGATCAGCAGGCCCGTTCCGTTCTGGGCATGCTGCGCGCAGACGAAATCGTCATTCGCTGATCCAGCACCTGCCTCACAAGGCTTACCCTCCCTTTACCAGTGCATGAAACCGGTTGTTGCTGCAGGCTCTTTGCCGTGCAACCATGGCGTCACGAAGATATGACCGCCCGGAATATGGGATTTTTATGCATTGTTGTGACCCCGCGTCATAAAAGCACTCGCCAGTCACAGCAAAATCGAATATGGATTAGTTTAACACTAAACTATCTGGCTTTGAGGGGAGTCCGCCATCATGGCTGCTAGGAAAAGCACCAAGAAACCAAATGTTTCCGCCGAAGACCTGACCCGCCACTATCGCGAAATGCTTCTGATCCGCCGATTCGAGGAAAAGGCCGGTCAGCTTTATGGCATGGGTCTGATCGGGGGCTTCTGTCACCTCTACATCGGCCAGGAAGCCGTCGTGGTCGGTCTGGAGGCCGCCGCGGAGGAAGGCGACAAGCGCATCACATCCTACCGCGACCACGGCCATATGTTGGCCTGTGGCATGGACCCGGATGGCGTCATGGCCGAGCTGACTGGTCGCGAGGGCGGCTACTCCAAGGGCAAAGGCGGCTCCATGCACATGTTCTCGAAAGAGAAGCATTTCTATGGTGGCCACGGTATCGTCGGTGCGCAGGTACCTCTGGGTGCCGGGCTTGCCTTTGCCGATAAATACAAGGGCAACGGCCGCGTAACCTTTGCCTATTTCGGCGATGGCGCCGCCAACCAGGGCCAGATCTACGAGACCTTCAATATGGCCGCCCTTTGGCAGCTGCCGGTGGTCTTTGTCATCGAGAACAACCAATACGCCATGGGCACCGCCCAGGCCCGGTCGACCTCCACACCCGAGTTGTTCACCCGCGGCGAGGCCTTTGGTATTCCCGGTGAGGCAGTGGATGGCATGAACGTGCTGACCGTCAAGGACGCAGGCGAGCGCGCCGTGGCCCACTGCCGCGCGGGCAAAGGTCCCTATATCCTTGAGGTGAAGACCTATCGTTATCGCGGCCACTCGATGTCGGACCCGGCCAAGTACCGGACCCGCGAAGAAGTCCAAAAGATGCGCAGCGAACGCGACCCGATCGAACAGGTCCGCGAAATGCTGCTGACCGGCAAGCACGCCAGCGAAGACGATCTCAAGGCGATCGACAAAGAGATCAAGGACATCGTCAACAAGTCTGCCGATTTCTCCAAGGAAAGCCCTGAGCCCGCCCTGGATGAGCTGTGGACCGATATCTACGCCGACGAAATTCCGCAGAAGAGCGCCTGAGGGAGAGATCAAGACTATGGCAACTGAAATTCTGATGCCCGCCCTGTCGCCGACCATGGAGGAAGGCACGCTGGCCAAATGGCTGGTCAAGGAAGGCGATACCGTGAATTCCGGCGATATCCTTGCCGAGATCGAAACCGACAAGGCGACGATGGAGTTCGAAGCCGTCGACGAAGGCGTGATCGGCAAGATCCTGATCGCCGAAGGCAGCGAAGGTGTGAAGGTCAACACCGCCATCGCCGTGCTGCTGGCCGAGGGCGAAAGCGCCGACGACATCGCCGATGCCGCACCTGCCGCTAAGGTGGAAGCGCCGACCGCAGAGGCACCTTCGGCGCCCGCTCCGACCGCCGCTGCTGCCGCGCCCCAAGAGGCCCCGCAGGTGGACGAAACACCGGATTGGCCCGAAGGGACCACGCTTAAGCAGCAGACCGTGCGCGAGGCGCTGCGCGATGCCATGGCCGAGGAAATGCGCGGTAGCGAAGACGTCTACCTGATGGGCGAGGAAGTCGCCGAATATCAGGGCGCTTACAAGATCTCGCAGTGCCTTCTGGATGAATTCGGCGCCAAGCGCGTCATCGACACACCGATCACCGAACACGGCTTTGCCGGGATCGCCGTTGGTTCGGCCTTTGGCGGGCTGAAGCCGATCGTCGAATTCATGACCTTCAACTTTGCCATGCAGGCGATCGACCAGATCATCAACTCTGCGGCCAAGACGCTCTATATGTCCGGCGGCCAGATGGGCTGCCCCATCGTGTTCCGCGGCCCCAACGGCGCCGCCGCCCGCGTGGGCGCCCAGCACAGCCAGGACTATGCCGCCTGGTACATGCAGATCCCGGGCCTGAAGGTCGCCATGCCCTATTCCGCCTCTGATGCGAAGGGCCTGCTGAAATCCGCAATCCGCGATCCCAACCCGGTGATCTTCCTTGAGAACGAGATCCTCTATGGCCGCTCCTTCGATGTGCCGGACATGGATGATTACACCGTACCCTTTGGCAAAGCGCGCATCTGGCGGACCGGCGACGATGTCACCATCGTCTCCTTCGGGATAGGCATGCAATACGCGCTCGAAGCGGCGGATAAGCTGGCCGAAGAGGGCATCAATGCCGAGGTGATCGACCTGCGCACCCTGCGTCCGATGGACCTGCCCACGGTGATCAAATCGGTAATGAAGACCAACCGCCTTGTCACCGTCGAAGAGGGCTGGCCGCAGGGTTCGGTCGGCAGCTACATCGCCTCCGAAGTGATGCAGCAGGCCTTTGATTACCTTGATGCGCCCATCGTGACTTGCACCGGCAAGGACGTGCCGATGCCCTATGCCGCGAACCTCGAAAAACACGCGCTGGTCACCACGGATGAGGTGATCGCCGCCGTGAAACAAGTGACCTACCGGTAAGGAGAGACAGCGATGCCCACAGAAATCCTGATGCCCGCCCTCTCTCCCACCATGGAGGAAGGCACGCTGGCGAAATGGCTGGTCAAGGAAGGCGACACCGTCGCCTCTGGCGATCTTCTGGCCGAGATTGAAACCGACAAGGCCACGATGGAATTCGAAGCCGTCGACGAAGGCGTTATCGGCAAGATCCTGGTGCCTGAAGGCAGCGAAGGGGTGAAGGTCAATACCGCCATCGCCGTTCTGCTCGCCGATGGTGAAAGCGCTGATGACGTGGACGCAGCGCCTGCCGCAAAGGCGGAAGAAGCCGCGCCGGACACGGCACCGGCGGCTGACGCGGGCAACAAGGCGGCCCCCGCAGGGGGCACCGAGGCGCCCGCCGCCTCCGCTTCCCCTGCCCCGGCTGCGCCTGCCGCCGCCGATGGCAGCCGCATCTTTTCTTCTCCCCTGGCGCGGCGCATTGCGGCAGACAAAGGGCTGGATCTGGCTGCGATCAGCGGCTCCGGCCCGCGCGGTCGCATCGTCAAAGCCGACGTCGAAGGCGCTACAGCAGCACCAAAGGCCGAGGCCCAGCCTGCCGCTGCCCCTGCGGCCGCCGCTCCGGCTGCTACCGCCGCGCCTGCTGGCCCCTCTGCGGATGCCGTCGCCAAAATGTACGAAGGCCGCGACTACGAAGAGGTCAAGCTCGACGGTATGCGCAAGACCATCGCCGCGCGCCTCAGCGAAGCGAAACAGACCATCCCGCATTTCTACCTGCGCCGGGATATCCAGCTGGACGCCCTGCTGAAATTCCGCGGTGAGCTGAACAAGCAGCTGGAAGGACGCGGCGTGAAGCTGTCGGTCAACGACTTCATCATCAAGGCCGTGGCCTTGGCGCTGCAATCGGTGCCCGAGGCCAACGCCGTCTGGGCCGGTGACCGGGTTCTGCAGATGAAAGCCTCGGATGTGGCGGTTGCCGTCGCCATTGAGGGTGGGCTCTTCACTCCTGTGCTGCAAGACGCCGACATGAAGTCGCTCTCCAGTCTGTCGACCGAGATGAAGGACCTAGCCACCCGCGCCCGCGACCGCAAACTGGCGCCCCATGAATACCAGGGCGGCTCCTTTGCGATCTCCAACCTCGGCATGTTCGGCATCGACAATTTCGACGCCATCGTGAACCCGCCCCATGCAGGCATCCTCGCGGTTGGCTCTGGCGTGAAAAAACCGGTTGTCGGCGCCGATGGTGAGCTGAAAGTCGCCACGGTGATGAGCGTCACCATGTCCGTAGATCACCGCGTCATCGATGGCGCGCTTGGGGCGAACCTCCTGGCCGCCATCGTCGAGAACTTGGAAAACCCGATGGTCATGCTGGCCTGATCCAGGCAGCTGTTCCTATCACACCAAACAAGGGTCGGACGGAAACGTCCGGCCCTTTTGCATCCTCCAGCCCGGTGCTGGCGCCCAAAACAGCCTAGGCGAGCTTGTCGACCAGAATGGCATTCAGCGTTGATCCGGACCTGCGCAGAATCGCAAGCCTTTGAAACTCATCCGAATTCCAGAACCTTTGCGCATGGGCACGGTCGGGAAACTCAAGGATGAAAGCCGCATCGGGCAGCGGGTCGCTGCCTTCCATCATCTCCGGCTCGCCGCCCCGGACCAGAAACTCGCCGCTATGCGCCTCAACCACTTTGGGGATTTTGGCAAAATACTCATCCATCCAGTCGCGGCTGTGGATTTGCATCTGCCCGATAATAAACGCTGTCATGCTGTAACCTCCCAGACCAGCAACACTGGACGAAAAGGCTAACGGCAAATCACCTCTGCACCAAACCTTCCCGACAAACAGGCGGAGGAAATACCCTGGCGAAACACCGGGCCTTGCAGACCATAAAAACAAAAACGGGGCGGCTTCCATTTGGAAGGCGCCCCGCTCCGTGCCCCTTACGGAGCCTGAATTACTCGCCGCTGGCCAGAACCTGGTTCATGCTGACCGAAGGCTGATCGCAACCAGCCTCACCAACGATCTTGGCCGGGACGCCTGCCACCGTCTTGCACGGGGGGACATCGTTCAGAACGACAGAACCGGCAGCAATGCGGCTGCAGTGGCCGATGCGGATATTGCCGAGCACCTTGGCTCCGGCACCGATCAGCACGCCATCCTCGATCTTGGGGTGACGGTCCTCTTCTTCCTTGCCGGTTCCGCCCAGGGTCACCGAATGCAGCATCGACACGTTGTCGCCGACCACGGCGGTTTCACCGATCACGATGGAGTGGGCGTGGTCGATCATGATGCCCTGGCCGATCTTTGCAGCCGGGTGAATGTCGACGCCGAAGATCTCCGAAATCCGCATCTGGAAGAAATAGGCCAGATCGTAATCGCCCTGTTTCCACAACCAGTGCCCGACCCGATAGGCCTGAACGGCTTGGTAGCCCTTGAAGTACAGGATCGGCTGCAAAAGCCGGTGGCAGGCCGGATCGCGTTCATAGACCGCCATCAGATCGGCCCGCGCCGCTGCAATCAGGGACGGGTCGGAGGCATAGGCTGCATCGACGATCTCGCGCAGAATCACCATCGACATCTCGTTCGAGCACAGCTTGGCCGCCACGCGATAAGAGAGCGCCTTTTCGATGGTTGGATGGTGCAGGATGCAGGCGTGAATCAGACCGCCCATCAGGGGCTGTTTATCAACGGCCTCCTGCGCTTCGGTTGCGATGCGGTCCCAGACAGGGTCCAGCGGAGTAACGGCTTTGCGTGTCTTGATCATGGTGAGGCATCCTTTTCTCACATCAGACTACGTATCTAACGCAAGTTTGGCCAAACGCAAATTTGTGAAGAGAAGTATTTTCATTATGAATGGATCGCGGGGCAGACGTCCCATGCGTGGCGCACAGGCTTACCCTATTCGCCCATGCACGGCGCGCAGGACCCGGATCGTGCAAGCAAGGTATTCGGCATCATCGAGCGGTGGCTCATCCGCCAGCGGAAACCGCCGTGCTGCCGCGCTGAGCGTACCATCGCCCCACCTTGGGTGCAGCCCCATGCCCTGCTCCATATGGGCACAGGCCCGCGCGGCCCCCGCAAACAGGCAGGCACAAAGGCGCGCGCGCTTTGCCTCGGGGACATGCAACAGCGCGCGGGCGGCGGAGGAGATATCACCCGGCAAGACGGGCCGCCTCATATCAGCGCCGCCCCGGCAGCAGGCCCGGCGCCGAACCGGTCTGAAACCTGCGCCACCTCAATCCGGTCCCCGGGCAATGCCCCATCCGCCACCTGCATCGCTACCGAGTAACTCCAGCCCGGCGCTGATAGGGTTACTTCCCGCAGAACCACGGGCCCGCGCAGGACGCGCCGCAGATACTCCTCACGCGCCTCGCCCAGCGGCACCTCCGGCAGGTCCCAGCTGTCGCCCTCGATCCGGGTGCGGCGGATCCAGCTGACCTGTATCGCCCCGCCCAGCGCGCCCTCTAGGCGGAGATGCACCGGCGCATAGGGGCGCAGGCCGTTGCCATCAAAAGCCTCGATCCGGTGCACATAGCTCGGGTCTTCATAGCCTCGGCGCGCGGGGCCGATCCGGTAGTGACGCGCCCGTCGCCGCTGCGCCAGCGGCAGGTCGAGCTGGCGCAGGGCATCACCCAGCAGCACAACGAATGAGCCTTCGGGCCATATATCGGGCATCAGCCCATCGCTGCCCAGCTGGCCGCGCAAACGCCCGCGCAGCAGATAGGTCTCGGGGGCCACCAGTTCGGCACTGCGGAACTGGAAAATCTCCCAATTGCCGTTGCTGCCATCGCCGATTGCAGCCGCATTGGCCCCGTTCAGCACCGCCAGCATATCGCGGCTTTCCAACGCCCCCGAGATCAACTTGATCTGCAGGTCGGCGCCCAGGTCCCAGCGCCCGACCGGCCCGCGCAGCAAGGGCGCCTGGGTGATCCCGACGACCGACCTGGCTGCGATCACCTCTTCCAGCATGTAGCCTTCGTCGGCCTGGGCGCCGTAGACCGCGACACTGCCTGGCCAGGGCTGGGCGGTAATGGCCAGGTGCGGCGCATGCGGGGTTTCCTCGCCCGTCAGCAAGGGTAGGTCCATGAACAGCGGCAGCACAGGCACGGGCGCTGCGAATTCATTTACACCGGGCAGCTCCTCGGCGCTGGGGGATGGGAGATAGACGCCGGGATCGATCCGCACCGCCTCGACCAATTGCGCCTCGGCCATTTCGATACGATCCACCCGGTAAAGGGCGGGCGTCTCCTCGGCGCTCTCACTGCCCTGCCCCGAGGTCTCCTCCTTAGCGCCGGGGTCAGCAATCGGCAGGGCGATCACATCCCCCACCGCAATATCCAGCCGCGAAGGCGGCAGCACAAAGCGCGCGCTGTCGCGGGCGATGCGGGCCTCGATCAGCCAGCGTTCGGCGATCTGGCGGGCCTCTGCCCCAGTCAGAACCATCGGCAGGTCGTGTTGACCTACCGCATGGGTCGCCTGATCGGGCAGAACCGCCTCTTGCGCGCCAAGATCGTAATTGGCGCCCCATTCGGCATAGCGCAACCGTACCCTGCCCGTCAGTTCGGCCTCGGCGGCGCGCTGATGGGCAATCTCTCCTTCCACCTCGGAGCTGTCGACCAAATGCTGCGGCTCCAGCAGACACGCATCGGTGCCCGTGCGTGGCAGGAAGCGCAGGAGCCCATCCTGTTCGATCACATCAAAGCCATGGCGCAGCATCAGTGGTTGCAGCGCGGCGCGGGCAGTCTCTGTTCCCTCAAGGCTATACCCATGCACGATCCCGTAAAGCGAGCTGACATGAGTCTCCCTCACTCCAGAGCGGTCGCAGATCTCACTCACCACCGACGACAGCGTGCGCTGGCCGACACGCCCGTTCAACCAGTGCCCCCTTAGGTAGTTCTCCCCGTCACTCCAGACGTCGCTCGCGGCGGGAAAGGCCGGAAAGGGCCGCGCGTCCCAGGCCCAGACATAGGCGTTATCCATATCCAGCATCGGCGCGTCATATTCTGCCGAGATGGGGTTGTTGGCCGGATCACTCCAATACCCCAGCATTGCGCGCAGGTATTGCAGCTGCATCAGGTCGTCCCGTTGGCCATTGGAATACTTCGGCAGTCTCGATTCCGAGCTTTTGGGATCAAGGAACTTGTTCGGCTGATTGGTGCCCCGGTCGATGGCCGCGCAGCCAAGTTCCGTGAACCAGATCGGTTTGCTCTGCGGCTCCCACGCCGTGGGCAGCGGCTGACGCACGCCGCCGATCCGTTCGTGATGGGTGTTGTCCCACCAGTTGCGCAGATCTTTGTAGCGCCAGATCCAGGGTTCCTGATGGGCGCCATCGGTGATCGGGGTGCGGATCTGGGCCGCTTCGGCCTCGGGCGAGTGGTAATACCAATCGTAGCCTTCGCCGCCTTCGATATTGCCACGCAAGTAATCAAGATCATAGATCGCAGGCACTCCGGCTTCGGCGTCCAGATGGTCCGTGCCCTGCCGCCAATCGGACAGCGGCATGTAATTGTCGATCCCAATGAAATCCACCTCCGCATCGGCCCAGAGAGGATCCAGGTGGAAATAGCGGTCGCCTTCAGGACTTTGGTAGCCCCAGTATTCCGACCAATCGGCCGCATAGCCGATCTTGACCTCTGGCCCCAGGATCTGGCGTACCTCGGCGGCCAACGCCCGCAGGGCCGTCACAGCCGGAAATCCGCTGACGCCCCGGATCTGGGTCAGCCCCCGCATTTCCGAACTTATGCAAAAAGCCGCCACCCCGCCCGCTGCGGCGCAAAGCGCGGCGTTGTGCAGAATGAAGCGTCTCAGCCCCCAGTCCTCGGGTCCACTATAGGTGACAGTGCCATCGCCAATGGTGAAATCACTGGCCGAGGCCTGCCCCATGAAGGCGGCGACTTCTGCATCGGCAGCGGCGCTTTGATCCGGGCTGCCTGCGCGCCCCGGCGCCACCGACAGGGTGATCCGGCCCCGCCAAGGCAGGTGTGGCTGATCGGGATTATCGCTCCATGGATCCGGCAGACCATTGCCCTCGGCCTGATCCATCAGGATGAAGGGATAGAACATCACCCGCTGCCCGGCGGCATTCAGCGCCTTGATTGCCTCCACCACCGCCGCATCGGCCGGGGTGCCGCCATAAAGGGGATTGTCGTCTTCGTCCTTCAGCACCGCCTCGGCGCTGCTACGATCCTGTCCTGAGACCTGCCAGGGCATTCCGACGCCCTCGGCCAATTTCTGCTCCACCTTGGGTTTGATCCGGCACTCCCCGCAGCGCAGGTCATTGCCAAACCAGGACACGATCAACGAGGCGGCCCCGCAAGCCGGGAGTTCTTCCTCCAGCGCCGAAAGCGAGGTCAGAAGGTCTGTCTGCCCCGATGGCGAGTGGGTATTGGCGGCCCGCATATCACCGGGCCCACCGGAGTAGTTCACCGCGCTGCTGGCCAGCGCATATTCGCCTGTCCCCGGCATCAGCGCCACGCCCCGCACCAGCTGCGCCGGATCAAGGTCGAATTCCGCGCTGCCCGGCTGCACGCCACGTATCACCTCAAACGAGAACTGCGGCACCCGGTTGCCAAAGCGATCCAGCGCGATGTTCTCCATCACCACATAGGCGGTGCCGCGGTAGGCAGGTACCTTGCCTGCGCCCTCGATGGCCTCCATCACCGGATCGGGCGCTTGATCCGGGGTGCCGCGATAGACCGTCATGTTGAGATCCAGCGGCGAGACTTCCTCTCCATCGGCCCAGACCCGCGGCACCGAGGCGATCTCCCCTTCGCAAAGGGCAATCGCTAGCGAGACCGAATAGCTGTAGCGCGTGACGCTGGGCTGCCTTGGCCCGCCCTTGCCGCCGCCCGTGGTGGTGGTGCTTTCCTGAAAATCAGAGGCCCAGATCACCTGCCCGCCAATGCGGGTGCGGCCCAGAACCTGCGCGATGGGTCGGCCTTCGCTGGCCTGCGTCAGGCGGAACTGGCTGACCTTGCCGGTTTCCACCGGGTCCGACCCGGCGCCAAGCAACCGTTCGTCAATGGCCCGCCCCAGCGTTGCGCCCACAGCCCGGCCAATCGCGACCGAGGACAGCCCCGCCACCGTGCCACCCACGGCCCCGCCGATTGCGGCGCCCGCCGCAGAAAGAAGAATGGTCGCCATCAACTCACCTCATCGGGAAATGCAAAACGCGCCACAATACGGCGCTGCCAGGGGCCGGTCAGCGCGCTCTCAACGACGCCGCGCGCGCTATAGGCATGAATGAAACGGGGCTGCCCCTGTGGCACCTCTGGCGCGCCCGTTGCGGATTGAATGCCAAGGTGTTTGGCCACGGCCCCGGCGCGCATGCGAAACAACAAGACATCGCCGACCTCGCAGGCGGAGAGCGGTTTTGCCCGCAGATAACGCTGGGCCGCCTGCCATAGGCGTTCCTCGGCCTGCGGTTCGGACCAGTCCATCGTATAGGGCGGCAGCGGCGCCGGTTCCTGCGCGCAGTGTGCCCGCCAGATCCCCCGGATCAGCCCCAGGCAATCGCAGCCCGCCCCCCGGCAACTGGCCTGATGCACATAGGGCGTACCGATCCAGTCCCGGGCGGTCTTGGCAATATCCGCGCCTGTCACCCTTCCGCCCGTCATCGGCGGCTGCCGCCGGTATTGGCGCCCGTCGAGCGCGGCACCGACATCACCCAGTCCTCTCCGGGGATATCTGGAAAGCCCTGAAAGTTGATGAGGTTGTTGAATTTGAGGCGGCAGGTCTCCATCCGCTTGTCACAGCCCGCATCGAGCTGCAGCAGGTCGCCGGGCGCCACCGGCGCGCGCAACGGCTCCCACAGTTCGATCAGGCGGCCCGTGGCATCGCTGCGGTCCTGTTTGATCGCACTCCACAGCCCCTCAGCCGCGCCCGTCAGCACCGTCAGGCGCCCACGGGTAAACCAATCGGGTTCAAAGCCTGCCAGATCCTCCCAATAGAACAGGCGGCCGTCCTCACTCCGCTCTATCGCGCGGGTCTCGCTATAGCCGGGCAGGTCCAGATCGAAGCGGCAGGTGTCATCGCCCAGAACCGCGCTGCAAGGTTTCTGATAGACCCGGCCCAGCGGGCGGTTCAGTGCCTCGCTCAGCCCGCGTAGCTCGGCCTCAAAGGCACTGCCCGCGCGGCGCAGCTCTCCGATCGATCCGCGAAACTGCAGCCAGCGCAGCGACAGGTCCTGCCAGTTCACCAGCCAGCAGCGCACATCCGCCGCATCAAACCGTCCCGCCTCGATATCCTCGGCCCGCAGCGCAGTATCGGACAGCGCCCCCAGCGCCTCAGTATTGTCCACCGACAGGCCCGTCGCCTGTTGCAACGCTCGTGCGGTCAGCCCGCTGCCCGCCTTGAACGTCATCCCGTCAAATGCCAGATCGCGGTCGTGGTCGGTAAAGCCAAAGAATTCGCCATCCCGGCAGGTCAGTCCCCAGGCCCGGCACAGTGTTGTCACCCCAGTGGCGAGATGATCCAGAAAAGGTTGCGACGGCCCGGCCATCAGATCCGCACCTCCACAATCGGCACATCCGGCACATCGCCCGCCTGAAAGGAGGCGACGCTGGTCAGGATCTGATCGGTGTCAAACCGCACCGGCACATCGAATTCAAAACCGGCGACGACCTCCAGCCCGGCCTCGGGCGGATAGGCCAGCGTGATTTCACCCGTCGCGGTGTCGAGTTCGTAATCGACGCTCTCGCGCAATTCCTCCTGCTTCAGGCCCACGCGCACGGTTCCCGCCACCGGTTTGGCAATCGGGCGATGGTAGAGTGAGGTGCCGGAGCGATAGGACTTCACCAGTTGGAAGCGCGTAGTCTGCCCATCGCCGGTGCCGATCACCTCGTCCCGGAAATCCACCTCTGCGCTGGCGCGGGCCGATTTGTAATCCGACCAGTCCTTCCAGCGAAAGCCGTACATCTGCCCCTGACGGGCCTCGAAAAAGGCAATCAGAACCTCGATATCCTCAAGCGAGCGCAGACCAAGCCCGGCATCATAGCGGCGCCGCGAATGCGCCCAAGGGGTGTTACGCTCCTCGTGGCCATTGGCGAGCGTGACGATATCAGTGCGCCGCTGCGGACCGCCGACCGAGCCGAAGCTGAGCGAGGCGGGAAATCGGACATCGTGGAAATTCATCGGAATACCCCCTTTTGGGATCTGTCGTTGGGTAGATCAGGCGGCGCGCAGATCAGCGGTTGCGGTTGCCACGCGACAGAGCGCGGGACAGGCGCGCGGCGATCTGCCCTTCGCTGCGGCGGAACCCGGCCACATCTGGCGTGGTAATGTTGATCACCACCTGCGTTGCACCGCTGCCGGAACTGGTAACGCCAAGCGATCCGTCGGCGGTGCGGCGCAGCGGCAGGATCGCCTCTGGCCCCGCTTCGCCCATCAGCCCGGTGCCGCCGCGCATGGGAAACATCGTGGCGCCGCTAACCACGCCGCCCCGGGCAAAGGGCATTACCCGCCCCTGCGAAAAGGCAGCGCCATCGGCAAAGGGCAGTATGTCGCTGACCAGATTGCCAACACCGCTGGCCAGCAGCCCGCCCACGTGATCGGTGACCGGGCGAATAGCGGCGTTATAGCTGGTTCAGATCATCGAGCGCGCAACGGTATCCAGCGCGTCCGACAGGCTCTTGCCATCAAACACCACGCCTTCAAAGGCGCGGCGCAACCCGCGTGACATGCCGCGTTCAAGGCTTTGCACATCCTTGCCCGTCGCGGCAAAGGCCTGGCGCACCCGGCGCAATTCCGTGTCGAAACTGGCCGCCATCCCGGCGGCATCCCCCAGCGCATCGCCCAATGCCTCGCTGCGCAGTTCCAGTTCGGCGATTTCACTCTCCGCCATGGTCAGGGTCCTTTGCTTTCGGAGTATCGGGAAAGGCTGCGATCAGATCCTCAAGCCCTGCACGGTTCAGCGCCCCGTCAGCGCCCACGGGGGCCAGCATCAGCCGCAGCTCGGCCGGGGTTAGGCGCCAAAATGCATCGGGGCTGAGGCGCAGACCGACAAGGCCAAGGCGCAGCAACGCGGGCCAGTCAAAGCCGCTCATGCCTCTGTTCCGGGAAGCGAGAAACTGCGCGCCAGCAGCTGCGCCGCCACCCGCGCTGCGCCCAGAGGTCCCGCCGCGATATCGGCCTGAGCCAGTTCCTCGGCGCTTAAAGAATGGCCGCCGCCCTCAAGACCCGCCGCCAGCAGGGCAAGGATATCGCGGGCGGAAAACCGCCCCGCTTCGAACCGTTGCACCAGATCGACGAGACTTCCCTCTGCAAGGCTTTGCTCCAGCCCGGCCAGGGCGCCAAGGGTCAGCTTCAACGCGTAAGGCTTTCCATCGATGGTGATTTCCACCTCGCCACTGTAGGGATTTGCCATGGATCACACCGCAGTAAAGCTGAGAATCCCGGCGCTGGCCAGCGCCAGCTCGTAGGTGGCCTCGCCATTGTGGGTGCCCGCATAATCCAGCGAGGTCACCTGAAACGGGCCCTCGATGATACCGAAATCGGGGATCACCACCTGAAAATCCGGGGTGATCCCGTCAAAGAACAGCTGCCGCGCCCGCTCATCCGTGCCCGCATCGCGAAACACCCCAGAGCCCGAGATATTGGCCGAGCGCACCCCGGCGCCAGAAAGTAGCTCGCGCCAGCCGCCCTGGCTTTCAAGGCTGGTCACATCGACGCTTTCGGCGTTGAAACTGATCCGGGTGGCGCGCAGCCCCGCGATGGAATCGAATTGCCCATCGCCGGTCATATCCACCTTGATCAATAGATCCTTGCCATTCTGTGCACCCATTAGGTCACTCCACTATTGTCTGAATTAAAGAACCGGCAGAGCAGCGTTCAGCTGTCTTCGACCCGGGCGGAAAAACGCAATACGATGCTGCGCCCGCCACCGCTGAGCCGCTGTGCCGCGGCACGGTCGAACCACAGGCCCACCAGCCGCCCCCGGCTCAGCAGCAGCGGCGCATCACTCAGTGCATCGCAAACCGCCGCCGCCACGGATTTTGCATGGGCAAATCCGGCGGTGTCAGAAAACACACTAACCGTGAAACGGTGCCGCGCCCCGGCTCCTGTAGCATCCGAGCGATCCTCGACCTCCTCTGGCCCCAGAGCCACGTAGGTCTGTGGCAGGGTACCCGACGGCAGTGCGTCGAACAGATCACTGCCGATGAGCGCACTCAGAGCCGGATCCGCCAAGAGGTGCTGATAGACCGCGGCCTCCAGCGCGGCGGAAATAGCATAGCTCATGCGCCCAGCTCCTCGACCGCGAAACAGGTCAGATAGCGCGCACCGGGGTCCGCTTCGCTCACCGCGTCGATGCGAAACCGGCGGGTACCTTCGCGAAGCCGCTGATCAGGACGCGGCCGCGCCGTCGCCCCCACGGGGGCGGCCCGCACAGTGATGCGATAGTGTTGCAGCGACAGGCTGCCGCCCTGCTGGTCTGCGTTGCGCCCGCTGAGCGCCGTGACCTCGGCCCAGAGGGTGCCAAGCGCGCTCCAGCTTTCGATATATCCGCCAGCGCCATCGGGCAGACGCCGCGGGTCCTCCAGCACCAACTGCCGGGACAGATGCGGGCGGCGCGACGCCCCAGTCATTGCACCGCCCCCAGGGACAGGCGTATGGCGCGATAGCGTTCGATAAGGCTGGTGACGCCAAATGGCATGCAACCGCCGTGCAGGCCGGTATCCCCGCGGTATTCGTAGTAATGCGCCGCCAGCATCAGCACCGCCTGCGCCAGATCGGCAGGCAAGCCGCCCCAGTCCGGCGCCAACTCGGCCTCGAAACTGACCCGCACCGAACCGCCCTTGACCACGATGGGCAGGAACCCGCGTTGCGGGCAGAGTTTGGGATGATGGGTGTCGCGCTCCAGCCGGTAGAGTGCGGGGTCCACGATCACTTCGCCGCCCTCGGCATCCCGCATCACAATCTCGGTCACCGAGGTCACCGGCGCGACGGGCAGGATCTCAGCCTCTGCGTTGCGCCAGCGCGTCTGCTCCCAGGTGAAGCTGCGTGTTATCAATATCTTGCCAGTCCGCGCTTCGATGGCAGAGAGCGCCGCACGCAAGAACCCGTTCAGAACACCGTCCTGAAGGCTGTCTTCGGAAAACCCAGTGCCCAGCCGCAGGTGCGCCTTGAAGGCCTCCAGCGGCAAGGCGCTGTCCGGCAGCGGCGCCACATCGGTCAATATCATCACATTTCTCCGCACTTCCCGGCGTCCTCATGGCTTTGTCTCATCGGCTGCAGCGGGCACACATCCTCCCTGCCGCTCGGACGGAGGGGGAGCAGCTGGACGACAGGGAGTATCTGACATGCGCCCGCCGACGGGTCCGGGCTGCCGGTCCCGTCATCGGTCCCGGGCGATTAGCTCAGGCCGAATTTCATCAGTTTGATGGCCGCAAAATCGCTGACATCACCGCCGATGCGTTTGGTGGCGTAAAACAGCACATGCGGTTTGGCGCTGAAGGGATCGCGCAGCACCCTGAGGTCGGGCCGTTCGGCAATGGTGTACCCGGCCGCAAAATCGCCAAAGGCCACCGCGTAGCTGTCCGAGGCCACATCGGGCATGTCCTCGGCCACCAGCACCGGATAACCCATCAGCCGTGCCGGTTCACCCGCAGCCAGACCGTCGGACCACAGGAAGCGGCCGTCAGCGTCCTTCAGCTTGCGGATCACCCCGGCGGTCTTGGAATTCATCACAAAACTCGCGTTGGCCCGGTAGCGCGCCCCCAGCGCATAGACCAGATCGACAATCGCATCGCCCGTGCCTATGCCCCCATCGGTGCCCGTCGCCACATAACCAAGGCTGCCCCAGCTCCAGCTGCTATTGTCGACCGCCGGGTGGGCCAGAATCCCGGTGGGTTTGTCGATCCCGTCACCGCTCAGAAAGGCCGCTGCCTCGGAGCGGGCGAATTTGTCGGCGATACGCCCGGCCAGCCAGCCTTCGATGTCAAAGGCGCTGTCGTCCAGCAGCCGTTGCGAGGCCTTGGGCAAGGCGCTGAGTTCATGCAGCGGGATGGTGATCCGGTCAATGGAGGGCGTGCCGGTTTCGACCGTGGGATCGGTTTCACTGGCCCAGCCTGCCTCCACATCCGTATGATCGATCAGCACATCGAACGAGGTCGCTTCGACATTCACGACCGAGGCCACGGCCCGGATCGAGGCTGTCGATTGCAGCACCGATTTCACCGTGTCCGCCGTTTGCGGATCCGCCAGGTAGCCGCCATCGCTGTTGACCACGGTGGACAGGGATTTACCGTCGAGATCCAGCCCGCGCAACGCGCTCTCATCCCCTGATCGCAGATAGCTGCCAAAGGCCTTTTGATGCGGGGCGCCAATGTCTTCGCCTGCCGCCAGTTGCGGTCGGTTCACCACCAGAGATTTTCGATCCAGCATTGTCATGCGCGCGTCCACCTGTTTCAGTTTTTCCTGCACTTCACCCCGGAACCCCCTGAAGTCTTTGACAAAGCCGGAAACCGCCTGCCTGACTTCCTGCGCCAAAGGCGCCGTTTCTCCGGTGTCAGCCGGACTGTTGTGATTGCTCATCTGCCTGTCCTGTGTTGTGAAGGTTTTGCGGGCCCGGGATCCCCTCGACATCCGCGCAGGCACCGCGCAGCTCCGCCGCAAGGGTCCGCAGAGCCTCATCCGCGCAGCGCCGCGATTTTGCCGACACCCGGGCCGTCGCCAGCATCGGGAAGGTCACCAGCGAAACCTCCCAGAGATCCAACTCGGTCAGTTGCCGTCCGCCGCCGACCCGCCAGGTCGCCTTGACCGTGCGATAGCCAATCGACAGCCCGTCAATGGCCCCGGCCGTGATCAGGGACACCGCTTCGGCGCCGCGGCGGGTATCGGTCAGGACCCGGCCGCTGACCCAAAGGCCACGCGCATCTTCGCGTACCTCGTCCCAGACCCCAATGGGCTGCGCAGGATCGTGCTGCCACAGCATCTTGACCTTGCAGTCCCGCGAAGCCAGTGCTTGCAACGAGGCGCCATAGGCCCCGGGCATCACCACATCGCCGCCCTGATCGACCTCGCCAAACAGGCTGGCGTAGCCCCGCACGACATTGTCCGCCGCAAGGGCAATCCCGCCGCCGCCTTTGGCAAACTTATGCTCCAATTCCATTTCAGGTCGCATGCAATACTCCCGATAACACTCTGAATTTGCGATCAAAGACCAACCAGAAAGGATTGAAACGCCTGCGCCAAGATCACCGCGGCGACGCCGTAAACAGTCAGCCACAGGCGTTTTTCCAGCCGTTCCATCATCTGCTCCATCCGCTCCAGCCTGCGGTTCATCGCCTGGTTCTGAATCTCGGTGACGCGTTCATGGGCCGACAGCCGCAATCCCGGAGAACAATCAAACGGAGGCAAGGGTATCTCAGACATCCGTCTCTCCCTCTGCCAGCGGCGGCAGGCCCAGCAGGCGGCGTTTTTCATCCCGGCTCAGGAAATCGGCGCGAGAGATCCGGCGCCACTGCGCCTCGCGCTCGGCTGCAAGTGCCGTCACCTGATCAAGGTCCGGTTTCAACTCCAGCGCCTCACCCGTAAATCCCGACAGCCAGTCCGACAGCGCCGTTGCCACACGGCCCGCCAGCGGCAGCACGGTCAGCCGGTAAAACGCGCGGTTTGCCTCTTGATAATTGGCGTAGGCAGAATCGCCGGGCAGACCCAGCAGCATCGGCGGCACCCCGAATGCCAGGGCGATTTCCCGCGCAGCGGCTTCCTTGGTTTTCTGGAACTCCATGTCCGAGGGCGAAAACCCCATCGGTTTCCAGTCAAGGCCGCCTTCCAGAACCATCGGGCGGCCAGCATTGCGTGCACCCTGGAAATTCGTTTCAATTTCATCGCTTAACCGGCGAAACTGATCCTCGGGCATCATGCCCTGCCCATCGCTGCCGGACCAGACCAGCGCCCCGGATGGACGCGCAGCGTTATCCAGCAGCGCCTTGGACCAGCGCGAGGCAGCGTTGTGAACGTCCACAGCCGTCGCGGCGGCCTGCAAGGGTGCAAGCCCGTAGTGGTCGTCCTGCGGGTGGAAACTGCGGATGTGGCAGATCGGGCTGCGGAGGCCAGTTACGGCAAACCGGTGCTTGCGCCCGCCCACCGCATAATCATAGGCCACCGGCCAGCCATCGTCCCCCGGAATAACGCTGATCCGGTCCGGGCGCAGCACGTGCAGCTCCGCCGGTAGTCCCTCATCCCCGGCTACGGCCTCAACGTAGGCATTGCCAGACAACAGGGTATACCCGATCAGCGCCTCGATCAGGTCCGTGCGGGATTGCGCCGGGTTTGGCCGTGCGAGCAGGGTCAGCAGCGGATGGTTGTCATAGCGTTGCGTCGCATCCTGCAGGATCAGCGGCAAAGAGGCGGCCGCCTCGGCGATCAGTTTGACGGCGCGAAATCCCACTGGATTGCCTGCAAAACCGCTGCGGGTCAGCGAGACGGCGTCGCGCGGGCTCCAGTTGACACCGCCCAGCCCGTGCCAGTTCACCACGCGGGCCGCCGCGCTTGCTTTCTGCTGCACCGGGGGTTCGGCTGCCCGTGTCTTGCGCCGCAGGAGGTCAAAGACCATGCTGCACTCCTCATGCTTGATCGGGCCAATCCGCCCTTTGCTGAGAAACAGTTGTGCCTGAGCGGTATGAAGATCCACGAAGTGCCGCGCCCGCCGGGGGCGCAACACCCCGGCCCCCGGATCAGAGCAGACGCGCCCGTGGCAGGCGCAGAGAGGCGGCAGGACGGATCATCAATTCGTGCAGGGCCCAGACCAGCGCATCCAGCCGATCCGGCGATCCCTGCCGCAAATATCCGCGCGCCGTCATCTGGCACATCTGATCCTCCAGCGCAGCGAGCCCCGGCAGATGCGCCACCCGTCCCTGTTCATAAAGCGCCGCCACCGGTTCGGCCCGCGCCGCCTTGCCGCGCGCTGCGTGCAGGGCGCGAAAGGGCACCATTGGATCCACTTGCCGCAATACGCTTTCAACCAGCGCGCCGCCCTGATTAACCTCGGCCACCAGCCGGTCGGCGTCGAATTCCTCGCGCGCACGGATCGCCGCCTGGGCCCAGGCGAGCGGCTGCGCGCCCTCCTGGGTGCGGTCGGCCAGCACGAAGGCGCGCCAATCCTGCGGCGGCCCATCGGTGATGGCACCGGCTACCACGATCCCACAGGCGTCCGAGGATTTCCCAGCACTGACAGCGGGGTCCACCGCCACCACCACCCGGCTCAGCCGCGGCGCAGTCTCGACCCGGCCCCGCTCCAGCTGCTCCGCCGACCAGAGTGCCCCCTCCACATCAGAGAGCAGCACCCCGTCCAGTTCCTGCCGCCCCAGCCGCGATCCGGCATAGCGCGTGCGGACCTCTGCCAGGAAGGAGGGCGCCAGATGGGCCCGGTTTGCCTCTGTCGCGGCGTGGCTTTGTACCGTGCTGTCCCGCGCCAGCAACTCCCGCAGCAGCCGCGTGTTGCGGGGCGTTGTGGTGACGCAGACCTGCGGGTGCGTGCCAAGCCGCAAGGCAAATTGCAGCATGTCCCAGCAATCCCGACCCTTTTTCCACTTGGCCAGTTCGTCCGCCCAGGCCGCATCGAACTGCGGGCCGCGCAGCGCCTCGGGATCATGGGCGGAAAAGGCCTGCGCCATCGCACCATTGGCCCAGATCAACTTGCGCTCGCTCGGCTTCCACATCGGACGGCGATCCGAGGGAGAGCAAGCCAACAGCCCGCTGTCGCCGTGGATCATTACATCACGCACCTGATCGTATGTCTCGGCAATCAGTGCAACGCGCCGGGACTTTCCTTCGGCCAGGGGCGTCGCCCCCTCGACCTGCGCCCGCAGCCATTCTGCGCCGGCCCGCGTCTTGCCCGCCCCGCGCCCCCCAAGGATCACCCAGCAACGCCAATCGCCCTCTGGCGGCAGCTGATGGGGATGTGCCCAGACCTCAAACAGATAGGGCAGCGCCCGCGTGGCCTGATCACTCAGTCCCTCCAGCAGGCGGCTCTGCAACTGCAGCGGCCCGGAGGCAATCCAGGCGGCGGCAGATTTCAGCCCGGGCCTCTTCAAGGTCGAGTTCAGCATCCCCTGCGGCGGTGTCATGGGTTCGCTCTGCAATCAACTTCTCCACTTTCTGGCTGTCCCGGATCAGGCTTTCGAGCTTCGCCACCTGCTGCCGCTCTCCCTGTGTCAGCGCCTCTGCACCGTTCTGCATCAGGGAAACGTGCAAGCCCTCCGCCTCGTTGCGCAGCCGCAGCAGCGTGGCCCGCAAAGACCGCAACAGATCGCGGACAGGCCGATGGTCATCGGCGGGGTCTGGTGTTGTCATGGGAATCATCGGGCCTCATACGGAAATGCTCCGGATGAGAGAAAGAAAGGACGGCCGCCGACATGCGCTGCGGGGCCGCCAAGTTTCCTTCCAACTGCAGCTCAACTTATACGGGTTTCTGCCCATCATGTCAAGCGCTGCAGCAGGTTGGCAGAACGGCGGCGCCAATCCTTGTTAGGCTTTGCGGCCCGTCGGATGCAAAGCGACCGGGTATCCCGCGGTCCGCACGCAAAGAAAAAGGGCGCCGAGGCGCCCCTTTGTATCACTGTGAATGTGTCGTCCGCCGCTGGGTGCCAGCGTCAGATAAAGGACACCTCAATCGCTGCTACGCTCTGCCTCGATCTGGCGCCACTTGACCACGTTGCGGTTGTGTTCGGCCAGGGTTTCGGCAAAGGCATGGCCACCCGTGCCATCGGCGACGAAGAACAGGTAATCCGTTTCATCCGGATTGACCGCGGCCTCCAGGCTGGCAAAGCCAGGGTTGGCAATTGGGGTCGGCGGCAACCCTTCGATGACATAGGTATTCCAAGGCGTTACCCGGCGCAGCTCGCTTTGACGCAGACCACGTCCCAGCACGCCCTCGCCTTGAGTGACACCGTAGATCACCGTCGGGTCGGTCTGCAAACGCATGCCGCGTTTCAGACGGTTGGTAAAGACGCTGGCCACTTGCCCGCGTTCCTCGGCAACACCGGTTTCCTTTTCGATGATCGAGGCGAGGATCAGCATCTCTTCGGGCGTTTCCACAGCAGCATCCGCAGAGCGGCCTTCCCAGGCGGCATTGATGCGCAGGACTTGACGTTCCTGCATTTCTGCAAGGATCGCTGCCCGCTCATCACCGGGCGTGACCTCATAGCTGTCCGGCGCCAGCATGCCCTCGGGCGGGCGCTCACCGGGATCGCCTTCAAGGATATCCATGGACTTTAGCGCCTCGGTTACCTGCCAACTGGTCACACCTTCGGCCAGTGCGATGCGGAACCGGGTGTCGGCTTCGGCCTTTTTCTCAAGGTATTCGGCGGGCGCTTCGTCCTCGGCGGGGTTGAACTCTGCCCGCTCCACGAACCGGTTGCTGGCCGGATCCATTTCGCGCACCTCAGCCAGAACCCGGGTGACGCCGACACGATAAACGATCTCGGTGCCGCAGGTGCTGGCGCCGCCACGGGTGATCTGATCGACGATCTCCTCCATCGAGGCGCCGGGTTGTACCAGGTAGCTGCCCGCCTTCAGCAGCGATGCCTTGTCGCTGTATTTCACACCAACCCGGAACAGGGCCCCGGAGGTCACCGCGCCCTGATCCTCCAGCGTGCGGGACACGCGGGTCATATTGGAGCCGCTTTTGACGCGCAGGCAGATGGCCTGCTCCAGCGGTCCCTCAGAGGTGTATTGCGACTGGCCCCACATGATGACGCCGCCCAAGAGGAACAGCGCCACGATGAGGACCGTCAGCATGTTGGAGGCCAGTGCGCGCCACATTTATTTCGGCTTTCCGAAGATCACCGAAGCATTGGTGCCGCCAAAACCGAAGGAGTTGGACAGGGCCACGTCGATCTTGCGTTCGCGTTTGGCGTTGGGCGCCAGATCGACCCGGCTTTCGATGGCGGGGTTGTCCAGGTTGATGGTCGGCGGTGCCACCTGATCGCGGATCGCCAGGATAGAGAAGATCGCCTCAATCGCGCCGGCCGCACCCAGAAGGTGCCCGGTCGAAGATTTGGTCGAGGACATGGTGACATTGCTCGCGTGATCGCCCAGCATCCGCTCAACCGCGCCCAGCTCGATGGTGTCGGCCATGGTCGAGGTGCCATGTGCGTTGATGTAATCCACATCTGTCGGCTTCAGGCCCGCATTGGACAGCGCGGCCCGCATGGCGCGCTCGCCACCCTCACCCGATTCCGACGGGGCGGTGATGTGATAGGCGTCGCCCGACATGCCGTAACCCAGGACCTCGGCATAGATCTTGGCGCCGCGCGCCTTGGCGTGTTCGTATTCTTCCAGCACCACCACGCCGGCGCCCTCGCCCATGACGAAGCCATCGCGGTCCTCGTCATAGGGGCGGCTCGCGGATTGCGGATCGTTGCCGTATTTGGTGCTGAGCGCCTTGCAAGCGTTGAAGCCCGCGATGCCGATCTCGCAGATTGCCGCCTCGGCGCCGCCGGCGACCATTACATCGGCGTCGCCCGCGCGGATGATACGGCTGGCATCACCGATGGCGTGCGCGCCGGTGGAACAGGCGGTGACGACCGAGTGGTTCGGGCCGCGGAAGCCATAACGGATCGACACCTGACCGGAGGCAAGGTTGATCAGCGAGCCAGGAATGAAGAAGGGGGAGACACGGCGCGGACCGCGTTCCTTGATCAGAACCGCGGTGTCTGCGATCGAGCTGAGCCCGCCGATGCCGGAACCGATCATCACGCCGGTGCGCAGCAAGCTTTCCTCATCGCTCGGGGTCCAGCCCGCATCCTTGACGGCCATATCCGCAGCCGCCATGCCATAGAGGATGAAATCATCCACCTTGCGCTGTTCCTTGGGGGCAAGGAACTCATCGGGGTTGAAGGTACCATCGGTGCCATCACCGCGCGGGACTTCGCAGGCATAGGTGGTGGCGACGCCGCTTTCATGGGCATCGAACAGGGTGATCGGCCCGGCGCCGGATTTACCTTCCAGCAGACGCGACCATGTTTCTTCTACCCCGCTGGCCAAGGGGGTAACCAGGCCAAGTCCGGTGACAACTACTCGACGCATTCCATGCTCTCCTCTGCCTCGGCATTTTTCGCCCATCCAAATACCTTGGATTTACCAAAAGGTGCAAGAGCGCCGACGCAGGTCCGCGCAGATGGGCCGGTCGGACTGTATTGTCGGAGACCACCAAAGAAAAACACCCTACGGCCTGCTGCGCCGAAGGGTGTTTTCATTTCTTTTCAGCAGACTAAGCGACTGACCTATCACCTTGGTAGCCCGGAACATCCGCCGCCGGAGCCCGCAGAGCGCCGAAATAACGACCGCGTCATCGGTGCTTTAGCGAAATTCCGCGACGGGTTCGGGTTGCGGACGCGCGGTTTCCAGCGCTTCCTCAAGAGTCAGCGTCTTGCGGAACAGCGCCCGCCCGACCAGGGCACCGGCAATATTGGGGATGTATTTCAACCGCGAAATGTCATCCACGTTGCGCACCACGCCGCTGGCGATGACCGGCGCTTTCGCCTCGGCTGCTAGGCCGGAAATCAGACCCAGCTGCGCCTCGACCTCGGACATGTCGCTGTCGATATCGGTGACCAGGATTGCCGCGAAAGGCGCGTTTTCAAAGGCGGCGATATAGGCTTCAGGAGAGAACGCACCGGATTGGCGCCAGCCTTCGGTCATCACCTGCCCCTGCCAGACATCCACTGCGAGCACGATCTGATCGGGGTATTGCTTGGCCAGTTCGCTGACCAGCGCCGGATCCCGCGCGGCCAGGGTGCTGACGGTGACCCGCCCGGCACCAAGGTCGATCCAGTGCTCGACCTGCTCGCGGCTTCGCAGGCCGCCCCCCAGTTGCACCGGAATGCCGACGCTGCGGATGATTTCCTCGACTAGCGCAGCATTGGAATCATCGCCCTGCACCGCATTGAAGTCGGTCAGGTGCATCCATTCCGCCCCGGCGGCCGCAAAATCCTTGGCCGTCTTGACCGGATCCACATGCCAAAGAACCGGTTCCTCCAGGCGCCCCTTGTCCAGCGTTACGCAACCGCCGTTCATCAGCTCCATCGTGGGGTAGATCATCATGGCATAGGTCCTCCTAGCGGGTTGGATCAGGATATCGCCCCCAGCATACCACAGACTGGGGACGTCCATGATCACCTCGCCACAAAACCGTCCACCCTCCATGACGCAAAACGGCGCTTCCCGGTAGGAAAGCGCCGCCTTGGCATTCACAGATATGTGAATGACGTATCTTAGGAAGCTTCAGTGATGAATTTCACTGCGTCGCCGAAGGTCTGGATGGTTTCGGCTGCATCGTCCGGAATTTCGATTCCGAACTCTTCTTCAAAGGCCATAACCAGCTCGACCGTGTCCAGGCTGTCTGCGCCCAGGTCGTCGATGAACGAGGCATTCTCGGTCACTTTGGCTTCTTCAACACCCAGGTGCTCTACAACGATCTTTTTCACGCGGTCTGCGACGTCGCTCATATCCATTCCTCGTTTTTTCTTCAGGGCAATCTGCCCGGTTTTGCCCTTACCCGCTCGGGCTGGCGTGGTTTTGCCCGATCCGGGCGGTTGTGCCCCCGCCGGGCGGGGGCTGACCGAGACAGGGGTCAAACCCCTTCGTCAGCGGAAATATGGGCCGCCTATAGCACAGACGCGCCCAGAGGCAAACGTTTTCGCGCCGTTCCGGGTGATCCAGAGAACGGGTTAAAACGCGTGCTGCACTGGCAAATGGAGGTTGTGGGGAACGCCCACAAGCCCCGC
This sequence comes from Phaeobacter sp. CC-HEC084, assembly GCF_059429255.1. Classification (NCBI taxonomy): domain Bacteria; kingdom Pseudomonadati; phylum Pseudomonadota; class Alphaproteobacteria; order Rhodobacterales; family Roseobacteraceae; genus Phaeobacter; species Phaeobacter sp. CC-HEC084. Next base: position 1,181,400 of record NZ_JCAIJQ010000002.1, on the reverse strand, counting down.
GCCGCGGATTTCACCATAAAGTTTTTGTTAACAGATACTTGTGAAGGAAATCGCCTCTGACAGACGCAAAAAAGGAGCCCGAGAGGGCCCCTTTTTCATCATTCTGCAACGCCGCAATCCGGCGCGGCAAGGCTATTGCTAATCACAGCATCGCCATACCGCCATTCACGTGCAGGGTGCTGCCGGTCACATAAGCGGCCTCGGCGCTGGCAAGGTATAGAACCGCGGCAGCGATCTCTTTCGAATCTCCCATGCGGCCTGCTGGGATCTGGGTCAGGATCGCGTCCTTTTGGTTGTCGTTCAGCTTGTCGGTCATCGCCGTGGCAATGAAACCGGGGGCAACCGCATTGACGGTGATGCCCCGGTTAGCCACTTCATAGGCGAGGGATTTGGACATGCCGACCATACCGGCCTTGGAGGCTGCGTAGTTGGCCTGCCCCGGGTTGCCGGTTGCACCGACCACTGAGGAAATATTGATGATCCGGCCCCAGCGCGCCTTCATCATGCCGCGCAGCACGCCCCGGCACAGGCGCATGGTGGAAGTGAGGTTCACGTCCAGAACGCTCTGCCATTCCTCGTCCTTCATGCGCATGAACAGGTTGTCTTTGGTGATGCCTGCGTTGTTCACGAGGATATCAACGGAGCCCATTGCCTCGGCCGCCTGTTTCGGCAGCGCTTCGACGGCGTCCGCGTCGCTAAGGTTGCAAGGCAGCACAAAGGCGCGCTCGCCCAGTTCCTCGGCCAGGGCCATCAACGGCTCTTCGCGGGTGCCAGAAAGGGCAACAGTGGCGCCAGCAGCATGCAGCGCGCGGGCGATATCGCCGCCAATGCCGCCGGATGCGCCGGTGATGAGGGCAGTCTTGCCAGTCAGATCAAACATGTTCTTTTCCTCAAGTCTTCGAACGGCCTCATGCAGAGACGCTATTTATGGTCTTCTCCCGGCGCGCAAGCGTCGGGACGCGTCCGCCCGCCCCATGGCGGGCGCGTTTACGCCCACCAGGGCGACCACGTCCCGCCGGGCAACCGGCAGACATATCGCTCAGGCCGCGCGTCAGCCTTCAACCGCAGCTTTAACGCCCTCGGCGGTGCCGAACTGACGGCAAGTCAGGCTGCGGTCGATCTTGCGGATCATACCGGACAGGGCCTTGCCCGCGCCGATTTCCCAGAATTCGGTCACACCCTTGGCGGCCATCGCCTGCACGCTTTCGCGCCAGCGCACCGAGCCGGTGACCTGCTCGACCAGCAGCTGGCGGATGGTATCGGGATCGGTCACCTCATCAGCGCGGACATTGGCGATCAGCGGCACGGCAGGGGCTTTGATCTCAACACCTGCCAAGGCCTCGGCCATCACATCGGCGGCAGGCTGCATCAGAGCGCAGTGAAATGGGGCACTGACCGGCAGCATCACGGCGCGCTTGGCGCCCTTTTCCTTGGCGATCACGGCGGCGCGCTCAACGGCGGCCTTGGATCCGGAGACCACAACCTGCGTCGGGTCGTTATCATTGGCAGCCTGGCAAACCTCACCCTGAGCGGCCTCTTCGGCAACGGCCCGCACTGCGTCAAGATTCAGCCCCAGGATCGCGGCCATGGCGCCCTCGCCCACCGGCACGGCGTCCTGCATGGCAGCGCCGCGGGTGCGCAGCAGACGCGCGGTATCGGCCACCGAGATCGCCCCGACAGCAGCCAGCGCTGAATACTCACCCAGCGAATGCCCGGCGACAAAAGCGGCCTTGTTGATGGTGATACCTTCGGCCTCAAGTGCGCGCATCGCGGCCATGGAGGTCGCCATCAGCGCCGGCTGGGCATTGCGAGTCAGGGTCAAGGTTTCGATATCGCCCTCCCAGATCAGGTTGCTAAGGGATTCCCCCAGCGCCGCGTCGACCTCGTCAAACACCGCTTTTGCGGCGGGATAGGCCTCGGCCAACTCCTTGCCCATGCCGATTGTCTGGGCACCCTGCCCGGGAAACACGAATGCGACAGTCATCAAAGACCCCATCTTTATTTGCCATTTCAGCCGGTTTAGACGCAGCTGACCCTGCGTACAAGGGATCTGCGCCCGATGCCGCGTCAGCGCACCTCCCATGTGCACCGGTTGACAGCTGCCCGCATTGCATGCGCGCCCCCGCACGGTAGGCTGTCGTCGTATCCCGTACCCAAGGAGGGTTTGTCCCCGTGTCCCGCCGCAATTCATTCTCCAGCTATGGCAGTGTCGCCAAGACGTTTCACTGGCTGACAGCCTTGCTGATCCTTGCCGCCTTCCCGCTTGGCTATTTTGCCAACGAGCTGGCACACACCATCCAAAGCCCCGGCTTTGACGGCGCGCAGGAAACCATTTCCCGCGCCACGCTGTTGTTTTCCTTGCACAAGACGGTCGGCGTTGCCGTGTTCTTTGTGGCCCTGGCCCGGATTCTCTGGGCGGTGACGCAGGAGAAGCCGGGGCTGCTGCACCCGGACAACAAGCCCGAAGCACTGGCGGCTGAAATCGTGCACTGGATGCTCTATATCTCTCTGGTGGCGGTGCCGCTGACCGGCTGGATCCACCACGCCGCGACAACGGGCTTCGCACCGATCCTCTGGCCCTTTGGCCAGTCCCTGCCCTTTGTCGCCAAATCCGAAAGCGTTGCCAGCCTATTTGGCGCGGCACATGGTATTCTGGTCTGGACCCTGCTGGCCGCCCTGGCCCTGCACGTGGCGGGTGCGCTGAAGCATCATGTGATCGACAAGGATTCGACCCTGCGCCGTATGCTGCCTGGATCCGGTGATATGCCCGTGCCCCCGGCGCAAAGCCACAGCGCCCTTCCTGCCCTTGCCGCCATTGCCGTCTTTGCAGTGGTCCTTGGTACCGGTGCGTTCCTTGGTCTCGACGACGACCAAACCGCCACAGCACCGCAGGACGAAACCTCTGGAACGCAGCCCACCGCGAATGCGGAAACCGAGACCGCAGATACCTCTGGCTGGCGCGTCGAGAGCGGCACCCTTGCCATCTCGGTTGTGCAGATGGGCAGCAGCGTAACCGGTCAGTTCGCCGACTGGAACGCCGACATCAATTTCGAAGAGCCCGCCGCGCCGGGACCGGCTGGCGATGTTTCCGTCACCATCTCGATCGCTTCGCTGACCCTTGGATCGGTCACGGACCAGGCGATGGGCCCGGATTACTTCGATCAGGCGACCTATCCCACCGCAACATTCGAAGGTGAGATCGAAAAGACCGCAGACGGCTATCAGGCGGTTGGACCGCTCACCATCCGCGATCAAAGCGTGCCCATCACCTTGCCATTCGAACTGACCCTGGACGGAGACAAAGCCAGCATGCGCGGACAGACCACCGTCAACCGGCTGGATTTCAATATCGGTCAGGGCACCCAGGACGAAGGCACTCTTGCCTTTGCGGTGGAGATCTCGGTGGAGCTGGAGGCGACGCGCAACTGACGGCGCGGCTTCCCCCGATCAAAGCGCTTCTTTACGCGGGCCACACCAGTGGCCCGCGTTTTCGTTTTGGCCATCGATAATCGTATACGGGTACAAAAGGACGGCAGAGCCTCCGCATGGGGGCGGCCCCGACAGGTAGAGCTTCCACGGTGCAATGAGGCCAACGGAATGAAAACCCGTACCTGTTGTCCTCCACGCCATAAACGGGGACGCAGCAGGGATCCTACGGCTCCTGCTGAGATGCCTCCCTGCCCGCGTCTCCTCCGGCCATCGCTAGAGCCTATTGAGCCCCCCAGAGCGCACCACACCAGCGCGCACAAAAAAGCCGCCGGTCCCAGACTGGAACCGGCGGCGGATCTTACGATCAAGTCAGTAGCTTATTCAGCTTTCATCGCTTCGATGGAGATCTGAACCTGGACTTCATCGCTGACGTAAGGAGCGAATTTTTCCAGACCGTAGTCGCTGCGCAGCAGCGTGGTGGTTGCGTTGAAACCCGCCCAGGGCTTGCCCGCCATCGGGTGATCACCCGACTGGTTCAGCTTGGCATCCAGCACGACAGATTTGGTCACACCGTTCAGTGTCAGATCGCCGGTGATGTGCGCGGTGTTCTCGCCGGACACGTGGATCTCGGTGGAGGTGAAGGTCACCATTTCATCTTCGGTTGCCGCAAAGAAGTCATTGGACATGAAGTGATCGAAACGCGCCTGCCAGCCGGTCAGCATCGACATCACGGGCATCGACACGGAAACGCTGGAGGCTGCCGGATCTTCCTTGTCGAACATGATCTCGCCTTCAAACCCCGAGAACATGCCCCAAGTGGTCGAAAAGCCGAGGTGGTTGTAGTTGAACACCACCTGGCTGTGGCTGGAATCCAGCACGTATTTTTCAGGCGCGGCGACAGCGGCGGTGGCGGCGGCGCCGGTCAGGGCGGCGGCAAGCAGAAGGTTTTTCATAGTCAGAGGACTCCGTTGGAACGAAATTTGTATGCCCAACACCTGTGCCACCGGGCGACGAAATGAAACTGGCAATTTTCCACATTGTCTGTTCCTAACCGAACAGTTACCCGCGAACCGGGAAGTTGTCTGTTTGATTGCAAGACCTTACCGAGCAACCGCGAAAATTCTGCGCCTATTTTTCAAGCGGTTTTCAGGTTAGCAGCGGCACAGATCCGCTGAGCTGATCGCGCAACAGGCTGCGGGACTGCACAGTACTCAGCGGCACCTCGAACAACAGGCTGCCATCCGCCTCGAACAACTGAACCGTGGCCGAGGTCAGCCGTGCTGCCCCAAGGCTGTCGTAGCGGCGGCGCAGAATAGTCCGGACCGCGCCTTGGCTATTGGTTCTCAGCACCCGCAATTCCCGCCGCACCGGATCGAAACACACTTCTGTGCCGGGCCGCAGGGGCCGTATGGTCAGCAGAACCATCCCCAGAAAGAAAAAGACCACGCAAACGCCCACCCGGATCACTTTATCCCCCGGGTGCATCATTTCCGCGTTCATCATCCACAGCCCTGCCGCGCAGAGCAGTAAAGCCACGCCCAGCATCTGCAGCAGCATCCTCCGCATCGGCCAATTCGCTTTGAACCCCAGCACAAGCGACCCGCCCCTCATGGCGCCAGGGGCTTTGGCAAAGGATCCGGGAATGACGGGGTGCGGGATCTGGGCTAGGCGCATGGGGTCCTCACTGTAGCTGGCCGGGCAAACCGACGCTCGTTAATGCTTGATTAACCACGTTGAAGCCGATGAATGCGGCAGTATTTTGACCAAACCGAGGGGGTTTCCCGCACGCCACAGTGGCCTTAAGCATGTCCTTAGGCCGGGCCCCGAGTGATTGCAGGCGTAGCGCTGCGTTTATCCCTTGCTCTTATCGGCAAAGCCTGTATATCGGGGCTTCCTTCCGCACGACATTCGATCCGCGCAGACTCTCGTGACAGGGCCGCGGAAGGCTACATCGCCCCGTCTATGAAATGCGCCTAGACACAAACAGGAGTTCGCATGCCCCTCTATGAGCATGTAATGATTGCGCGTCAGGACCTGTCCAACTCGCAAGCTGAAGGCCTCATCGAACACTTCGGTGCTGTTCTGTCCGACAACGGCGGTAAGCTGGTCGACCAGGAGTACTGGGGCGTCAAGACGATGGCCTACAAGATCAACAAGAACCGTAAAGGCCACTATGCGTTCCTGAAGACCGACGCACCGTCTGCGGCGATCCAGGAAATGGAACGCCTGATGCGCCTGCATGACGACGTCATGCGTGTTCTGACCATTAAGGTCGACGAACACGACGAAGGCCCCTCGGTCCAGATGCAGAAGCGTGACGACCGTGAAGGTCGCCGTGAACGCCGCTGATCAACGCTTGAGAAAAGGACGCTAAACCATGGCAGCCAAACCGTTTTTCCGCCGCCGCAAAGTGTGCCCCTTCTCGGGCGACAATGCGCCGAAGATCGATTACAAAGACACCCGTCTTCTGCAGCGCTACATCTCTGAGCGCGGCAAAATCGTTCCCTCCCGTATCACCGCCGTTTCGGCGAAGAAGCAGCGTGAACTGGCCCGCGCCATCAAGCGCGCCCGCTTTCTCGCCCTGCTGCCCTACGCCGTGAAGTAAGGAGACCTGACATGCAAGTTATCCTTCTTGAACGTGTGGCCAAGCTGGGTCAGATGGGCGACGTCGTAGACGTCAAACCCGGTTACGCCCGTAACTACCTGCTGCCGCAGAGCAAGGCCAAAGTTGCTTCCGAAGCCAACATCGCCTCCTTCGAAGCCCAGAAAGCGCAGCTGGAAGCGCGCAACCTGGAGACCAAGAAAGAAGCCGAAGCCCTGGGTGAAAAGTTCGACGGACAGCAGTTCATCGTGATTCGCTCCGCTTCCGATGGCGGCAACCTCTACGGCTCGGTCACCCCGCGTGACGCAGCCGACGTTGCCACCGAGGAAGGCTTCTCGGTCGACCGCAAGCAGGTCATCATCCGCGAGCCGATCAAGACCCTTGGTCTGCACGTGGCCGAAGTGCACCTGCACCCGGAAGTCATGGTCACTATCAAGCTGAACGTAGCCCGCTCGCCGGAAGAAGCCGAACTGCAAGCCTCGGGCAAATCGATCCAGGAGCTGGCCGCCGAAGAGGAAGCCGCTGCTGAATTCGAAATCTCCGAGCTGTTCGACGACATCGGTTCCGCTGCCTCCGACGATGAGGACGAAGGCGAAGCCGCTCCGGCCGCGACCGGCGACGAAGAGACCAACGCCTGATCCCAGCGGATCACAGCGAGAGAACACGAAGGCCGTGCCCCACATGGGCGCGGCCTTTTCCTTTGCCAGACAGCACACTGGCCATGATGGACCTTCCTGCCTACAGTGAATGGGTAAGAGATGCATTTGGACAAAGGAGAAACCCGATGATGCTGAGAACCATCGCGATTGCAGGGCTATGCGCCGCGACCCTTTCCGGATGCGACACGCCATCGGTTGACGCGCCCTTGTCGCTGGCCGGAACTCCGGGCCCGAACTATCAAGCGGATCTGGCACAATGTCAGGCCTCGGCCCGTCAGATCGGACAAGGTCACATCGGAACAAGCGCCGCACTTGGAGGTGCAGGCGGTGCCTTGGTGGGGGCGACCGAAAACAGCGACAAGGCGCTTGTTGGCGCGATTGCTGGCGCCATGGCTGGTGCCGCCGTAGGCGACATCCAGGTCAAACAGGCCCAGCGTGACTACGTGATCCGCTGCATGCAGAACCGCGGCCATCCGGTGACCGGCTGATCGCGGATTTCCGCCACATGGGCTGATGAGGTCGGCGGGAACCAGCTGGGTCCCGCCCCCGGCAAGCGCGCCTGCTGCGCTGCGCGGGGGCCTTGCACGCCCTTTCAGTTCTCGGGCGGCGTCTGCTCTGGCGGGTTTGGCTTTGATTCAGCCGGTGCTTCAGCCAATGATGCGAAACTCATTTGCGCTGTTATTATGGACCGCTCAGCTTATTGGGACCGCGGAAAGTGGGAAACGGCCGCGGCCCCTTTTTACTGCTCGTTTACGGGCACCGCTACAGGCGAAAGCAGGGCACCCTTCCTGAGGTATTATTTTTGCCTCAATGCGCATGGGTATTTTGGCGTTTCCAGCGAAAATTAACAAAGCCTTATAAATTAGAATTGTTTGCACTTTTCCGGATATCGGCGGAGGCCCGCCAAAGCTGCCGACTGTACGTGCCAATGGCTCCATAACGGGACTTTTGCGCGCCTGAAACGGGCGCTCACACCCCTTTCAGCGGCGCTGCCCCCCTCATGGATCGGTGAAGATTTGCCGATGAAACAGCGCTGCGCTTCCCCCCGATTGTGGCCATTCTCAAGCATGACTAGTCTGCCGTGACGGATCCACCGGTGCCCATCGTCTCCCCAGACGGAGCGCCCTTCACGGATCCATTCTGTTCCTGTTGCCCGGAGTTCCCCGATGCACCGACGTCATGTCTTCTCTCTGCTGGCCTTGCCGCTGCTTGCCGCGGGCTGCGGCGCTGCCCCTCAGGCCGTCAGCCGCAACGAGCCGCCACTGTTTCCCAATGAAACCCCGGACCTGCGCAAGAAGATTAATTACTGGTCCGACCATTACGAGGTGCCACGCTCTCTGGTGCACCGGCTGGCGGTACGGGAGAGCACCCATCGCCCAACAGCCGTCAACCGGCCCTACTACGGCCTGTTGCAGATTCTGCCCGCCACCGCGCGTTCGATGGGCTTCAAAGGCAAGCCACAGGACCTGTTGGACGCAGACACCAACCTTGAATTCTCGGTGAAATACCTGCGCGGCGCCTGGCTGCTTGCCGATGGTAGCGAGGACACCGCAGTCAAACATTACTCGCGTGGCTACTACTACGAAGCCAAGCGCCGCGGCATGCTGAAGGAAACCGGCCTGAGGACCTGAACCGGCTTGTGGTGTCCATGTGGCCCGCATTCCCTGTATCAGAATGAAAAAGGGCCGCCCCTGACGGGCGGCCCTTTCAACAACTACTGGAGGGAGAGGATTACTCCTCGTCCAGCTCTTCAACAGCTTTCTGCAGATCGTCTTTCGAGACTTCTTTCTCGGTCACGGTCGCCTGATCAAAGACGTGGTCGATGACCTTGTCCTCGAAGATCGGCGCACGCAGCTGCTGCTGCATCTGAGCGTTCTGCTGAATGAATTCAAAGAACTGGCGCTCCTGACCCGGGTACTGACGCGCCTGCGCCATGATCGCCTGGGTCATTTCCGCGTCGGTCACTTCGACCTCTGCCTTCTGGCCCAGCTCGGCCAGCAGCAGGCCAAGGCGCACGCGGCGTTCGGCCAGTTTGGTGTGCTCTTCGGTCGCTTCGATCTCACCGTGGTTGTGGTCGTGGACGTCCGGGTTGTCCTCGTGCCACAGCTGGTGCGCGATCTGCTGTGCTTCGGCCTCGACCAGCGACGGCGGCAGGTCAAAGGAGACCAGCTCGTCCAGCTTGTCCAGGGTCGCGCGCTTCATCACGGCGCGGGCTGCACCAGCGTATTCCGCTTCCAGACGCTCACGGATTTGGGCTTTCAGGCCTTCCAGATCTTCGGCACCGAATTTCTTCGCCAGTTCATCGTCGATTTCGGCGGCCTTCGGCGCCTTGACCTCTTTGATGGTGCAGGAGAACACGGCTTCCTTACCCGCCAGGTGATCGGCCTGGTAGTCTTCGGGGAAGGTGACGGTGACGTCTTTTTCCTCACCGGCCTTCACGCCGACCAGCTGCTCTTCGAAGCCGGGAATGAAGGAGTTGGAGCCGAGTGCCAGCGGGTAATCTTCGGCGGAACCGCCTTCGAAGGCTTCGCCGTCAACCTTGCCGACGAAATTGATCACAACCTGATCGCCATCTTCCGACGCAGCACCCTCTTCGCGGGCTTCGAAATCCTTGGCGGTGTCGGCCAGGTTCTGCAGAGCTTCCTCGACGGCTTCGTCTTCGGCTTTGACAACCATTTTCTCAACCGAGATGACGGAGAGGTCGACTTCGGGAATCTCAGGCAGTGCCTCGTAGGACATCTCGACGTTGACGTCGTCGCCTTCTTTCCAGTCTTCGTTGGTCATCTTGACTTCGGGCTGCATCGCCGGACGATCACCGCTGTCTTCGAAGTGCTTGTTCATGGCGCCATCGACGGCTTCCTGCATCACTTCGCCCAGCATACGCTGACCAAACTGCTTGCGCAGCAGGGCCATCGGCACCTTGCCCTTGCGGAAGCCTTTCAGCTCCACTTCGGGCTGCGCTTCTGCCAGCTTCTCGTTGACCTTCTCGTCCAGCTCGGCGGCTGTGACAGTGATGGCGTAGCCGCGTTTCAGACCTTCGTTCAGCGTCTCGGTGACCTGCATCCTATACCTCATAGAGATTCGGGGCGCGCGCGCAGGCTCCGCCCCCAGACAATTTGAGGCCTTCTATGTGTCTGGGGCCTCCGGTGCAAGAGGCATTGCCCGCTTCGGTGCGACATTGGGCAGGTTTATGAGGGTTTCGTTGGGTGAAACCGACCCCGAAATGAAAAACACGCCCCGCAGGGCGTGTTCTCGTCTTTTGGCAGTCCGGATACCCGGGACTTAGAATTTCCAGCGCGCACCCGCCAGGATCACGTTGCTGTCCTGGTAGTTGGTCGCGGAAGTGTCCGCATAGGAGTAATCGCGGTAGGCCAGATAGGCTTCGACGTTGTACTTGTCTACTTTCTGAACGGCTGCGATGCCCCAGGATTCAGCAGAATCGCCCGAAGTAACCATGTCCGAACCATCGTAGTAGTCGACGGAGACGGAGGTGGAACCAGCCGAAATCAGGTTCGCGCTGTAGCCCAGTTTGGCGTAGGCATAGCTGCCCGCGATGTCACGCTCGCCTGCAGCAACGGTCAGCGACAGGCCGGTCGGCTTGTGCTCGACGCCGAAGGAGCCCGCGACGTCACGGATGTCTGCCTTGCCGGTTTCCTCGGTCCAGGCTGCGCCCAGAGCTGCGTCGAACCCGAAATCACCCAGCTCGTCGTTGCTGTAGCGCACAGCGACATCATAGGTTTCGCGGTCGTTGTTGGTTTTCAGGATGTCGGTACCGTAGGACGCCGAGAAGGTGAAACCGTTGAAGTTCACGGAGTCATAGCGCACACGGCCAAGACGGCTGCCGTCATAGTCCTTGAAGGCGTCGCCGACGGACACAGTGCTCAGAGCACCACCTGCGGTGCGGAACGCATATCCGCCAGCCGGGTCGGCAACCGCTGTGCCAGCAGCCAGACCGGTGCCGGAAGCATCGGCGAACGCAATGCCGTCAGACGCCATCGAGCCCTGACCAGCTGAGAAACGGCCGTAACGCGCGGTATCGAATTGGAAGTCCACGTGGCGCAGGTTGGTACGGGACCAGCTGACGTTGTCGCCCTTGGACGTCTGGTTGACGCTGTAGGACGAGCGCAGACCAAATGCGGTTTCGAAGGCGAAGGTCAGCGTGTTTTCGCCATAGGCCTGCTTCAGGCGGAAGCCGATGCGGGAGTTGGAGCCGGAGTTGTCCACGAGGCGGCTGTAGGTTTCAGCGCCATCATCGTAGTACTGGAACGCCGGGTCGAACTGGCCGTACCAGGTGAACGACCCGCCGGTGCTGTTTTCATAAGTCGGGCCTGCAAATGCAGGAGCGGCAAGCATCGCAGCCACAGTGGCAGCAATGGCTCTGGTTGTGAGTGTGGTGGTCATAAAGATGTCTCCTGACGTTTCGACGCGGCACGGCAGCCCCATCCCCGGCGGCTGCACCTCATACGTTGATTACCAAGGGCGTCTTCGCCGCAGCATCCTTGAAATTCCGGATGGACTGACGGCTGGAAACCCACGGCATGAACTGCGCGGAATGTTGCCAATCGCGCCCAGTGCCCGGCACCTTTAGGCCGATATCGCGTCTGTTTATGTGAGGAAGATCACACATCGCATGCGCTCAGCGCATTCCTGCCTTGATGGAAAAGCAGAGCTCCTCGCGACACATCAACTGTGCGTTATCACACTGAAAAATATCACGAAAAAGTAATCTCCTCCAAGGCCCGATTCAGCCCCGCCTCACCCCGCCAGACCGTCTAAGGGGAGATGCCTGAGACGAGGCCCCCAGGCCGGAGCCATCAAAACCATGACCGCAAATAAAACAGGGGGCGGAAGCCATTTCCATAGCCCCCGCCCCCCGGCATGTCCGCTGACCCGATCGGGCCCGGTTAAGTCCAGCGCTAGATCCGGTCGGCCTGCGACAACACAAGCGTGCCGAGATCGCCCCCCCGGACCAGAGCGATCGGCGCGCGTGGCGGTGCCGCCTGCTCCGCAGCGATATCCTCTATGTCGTCAAGAAAGCTTTCCAGAGCATGGGTCGGCTGGCCAAAGGCCTTGGACATCTTCAGCTGGTCGCGGGTCACCTCAATCAGGTCCATCTTTACGTTGCTGTTTCCACGGGAAACCTCATATCCGGACTGCGCGAAGTCCTCTTGTAGATGGGCCTGGAAGGCCGCGCCCTTGGTCGTCAGCATCATAATAAACTTCATGTCGTCAAAACCTGCCGCCACCAATTCATCGGCCATCTGGTCAATTTCTTGCGGGGAGATTTCGCTCAGGTCGTAGTTAGCAAAGATTGCATCAATCGCCTCTGCGTCAGGCGACTGCGGTGCAACATGGCTGGCAAAATCTTCTGTTTTCGCCTCTTTGGCCCCCCATTGCCCCGCCGGGGCATTGACAGACCTTGTGCTCGCCGGTGCATGGGTGGCAATCGTTGAAATCTGTGCGTAGCTCATATTGAAAACCTTCTGCTATTCAATGAACCGCACACTCAGCCGATATGGTGAAAACCCCCTAAAGCGCGCGGGTATAATCGGCGGTTTTCCAAGAAAATTATTGTCCCGCCACAGAGGAACCCACGCCAGCCGCCCCAGGTCCCTCCCTCAGCTGCTGCAGAAACGCCTCGGCCGCCATCGTGGGCTGCTTTCCCTTTGGCCAAGCCACGTACCAATGACGCATGATCGGAAAGGACTTCACGTCAAGCTCCGTCAGATAGCCGTGGCGCAGCTCCAGCGCGACGGTAGCCCGGCTGAGCACAGACCAACCGAGGCCTGCAATCACCCCTTGTTTGACGGCCTCATTGGCGCCCAACTCCAACCGCACGGCGGGGGCTTTCCCTGCCTCTTCGAAACAGCGCTCGGCCGCCAGCCGGGTGCCTGATCCGCTTTCCCGGGTCAGGAATGGATAAACGGACAGGTCCGCCACACTTAGCCCCTGCCGGGTGGCCAGAGGATGATCCGGCGGCGCAATGACGATCAGCGGGTTTTCGGCAAAGCGTTCCACTTCGGCAGCCATGTTCTGCGGCGGCGTGCCCAGAATATAGAGGTCATCGGCATTTTGGGCGAAACGGGCCAGGATTTCCTCGCGATTGCAGACGGTCAGGGCAACCTCGATCCCGGGATAGTCGCTGTTATAGGCCCCGATGCGGGCGGGGATGTCGTACTTCGCAGTCGACACCACCGCCAGCCGCAACCGTCCCCGCGCCATACCGCGCAACTCCGCCAGGCGCATATCCAGATCCTCGGCCTCGCCCAGCATGCGCTGCGCCGACAACAACACCACCTCTCCCGCCTCGGTCAGGAACAGGGTCTTGCCCATCCGCTCGATCAGCTTGTGACCGGTCTGTTCTTCCAGTTGACGCACCTGTGCAAAGACGGCCGGCTGCGTCAGATGCAGCGCCTCGGCAGCGCGAGTGTAAGAGAGGTGCTGCGCAACCTCTTGAAATATCTGCAATTGCCGAAGGGAATACCGCATATATACAGAATACGTTATTCTGAAACTAAAAACTATTCATTTCACTATATTTACCCTTTGTGGCCTTCTGATCCCAATGAAGTGGCCCGCCCCCGTTGGCGACCAGGAGGAGGAAACAAACCCATGAACATGCAAGCCCCAGCCAAGAAATACGATGCCGGCGTCAAGGACTACCGGTCCACCTATTGGGAACCCGCATACACGCCCAAGGACACCGATGTCCTGGCCGTCTTCAAGGTGATCCCGCAGGATGGCGTGCCGCGCGAAGAGGCAGCCGCAGCCGTGGCCGCCGAAAGCTCGACCGGCACCTGGACCACGGTCTGGACCGACCTTCTGACAGATCTCGACCACTACAAAGGCCGCGCCTACCGGATCGAGGACGTGCCGGGACAGGACGAAGCCTTTTATGCCTTCATCGCCTATCCGGCAGATCTGTTCGAGGAAGGTTCGGTCGTCAACGTCTTCACCTCCATCGTCGGCAATGTCTTTGGTTTCAAGGCCGTGCGCTCCTTGCGGCTTGAGGACGTGCGCTTCCCCATCTGGTTCGTGAAAACCTGCTTTGGCCCGCCGCACGGCATTCAGGTCGAGCGCGACAAGATGGACAAATACGGTCGTCCGCTCCTGGGCTGCACCATCAAGCCAAAACTGGGTCTGTCGGCCAAGAACTATGGCCGCGCCGTCTATGAGGTGCTGCGTGGCGGGCTCGATTTCTCCAAGGACGATGAGAACGTCAACTCCCAGCCCTTCATGCGCTGGCGCGACCGCTTCCTGTTCTGCCAGGAGGCCATCGACAAGGCGCAGGCCGAAACCGGTGAGCGCAAGGGCCACTACATGAACGTCACCGCCCCCACGGTGGAAGAGATGTTCCAGCGCGCCGAATTTGCCAAGGAAATCGGCACGCCCATCATCATGTCCGACTATCTGACCGTCGGCTGGGCCGCCCATAACTCCCTGTCGAAATGGTGCCGCGACAATGGCATGCTGCTGCACGTCCACCGCGCCATGCATGCGGTGATCGACCGCAACCCCAACCACGGCATCAACTTCCGCGTTCTGACCAAGCTTCTGCGCCTTCTGGGCGGGGATCACCTGCATTCGGGCACAGTCGTGGGTAAGCTCGAAGGCGACCGCAACGCGACCTTGGGCTGGATCAACCTGATGCGTGACAAGTTCGTCAAGGAAGACCGCGAGATGGGCGTCTTCTTCGATCAGGACTGGGGCAGTATGCCCGGCGTCTTCCCGGTGGCTTCGGGTGGGATCCACGTCTGGCACATGCCCGCGCTGGTCTCGATCTTCGGCAATGATAGCGTCCTGCAATTCGGCGGCGGCACCCTGGGCCACCCCTGGGGCAATGCGGCAGGTGCTGCGGCCAACCGCGTGGCGCTGGAGGCCTGCGTTCAGGCCCGCAACGAAGGCCGCGAGCTGGAGAAGGAAGGCAAGGACATCCTGATGGCGGCGGCCAAACATTCGCCCGAGCTGAAATCCGCGATGGAGACCTGGAAGGAAATCAAGTTCGAGTTCGACACCGTCGACAAGCTGGACGTGCAGCACCGCTGATCGCGCCCCCTCGAACACATAACAAAAGGACCAAGACCAATGAGCACCATTCAGGACTACCCCTCCCGCCTGTCGGATCCCGCCTCGCGCAAGATGGAGACCTTCTCTTACCTGCCGGAAATGACCAAGGATCAGATCCGCAAACAGGTGGAATGGATCGTCTCCAACGGCTGGAACCCGGCGATCGAACACACCGAACCCAGCAACGCCACCGATTATTACTGGTACATGTGGAAGCTGCCGATGTTCGGTGAAACCGACGTGGACGCGATCCTGGCCGAGCTGGACGAATGCCACGCCGCCAACCCCAAGCACCACGTGCGCCTTCTGGGATATGACAATTTCACCCAAAGCCAGGGCGCCAACATGGTTGTCTACCGCGGTGAGATGGTCTGATGCCCCTTTGCTGCCCGGCGCTCCCTCGTGCCGGGCAGCACATCCCAAAGCCCGGCTAGCAGGAGGATCCCGCCATGAAAGACATGCTTGACGACTTCCGCGTCACCGATGCGCCGTTCTGGCGGCAGACCGGCGACGAGGTGGAGCTGTTCACCACCGCCTGGGATGCCCGTATCCCGGTGATGCTGAAAGGGCCGACCGGCTGCGGCAAGACGCGGTTCGTGGAACATATGGCCTGGAGGCTGGGCCGCCCGCTGGTCACCGTGGCCTGCAATGAGGATATGACCGCCTCGGATCTGGTGGGGCGCTATCTCTTGGATGCCGACGGCACCCGCTGGCAGGACGGCCCGCTGACCTTTGCCGCCCGCCACGGCGCGATCTGTTACCTCGATGAGGTGGTGGAGGCCCGCCAGGACACCACCGTCGCCATTCACCCGCTGACCGATGACCGCCGTGTTCTGCCCCTGGAAAAGAAAGGGGAGCTCTTGCAGGCGCACCCCGACTTCCTGATCGTGATCAGCTACAACCCCGGCTACCAGTCCCTGATGAAGGACCTGAAACAGTCGACAAAACAACGCTTTGCGGCGATGAACTTCACCTGGCCCGAAGGCGAGACCGAGGCCGAGATCCTGGCCCATGAGGCAGGCATCGACAGTGAGACCGCCGGCAAGCTGGTCGAGATCGGCGCGCGCTCCCGCAATCTCAAGGGGCACGGGCTGGACGAAGGGGTGTCCACCCGGATGCTGATCCACGCCGGCCGGTTGATCAAGGGCGGGATCGCGCCGCGCTCCGCCTGTTCGATGGCGCTGGTCAACTCCATCACCGATGATCCGGATATGTGCGATGCTCTCGATGCCGCTGTCGCAACCTGGTTCTGAGGCCCTGCCCGAAGACCGTGCAGAGCTGCTGAACAGCCTGCCGGGTGAGGTCGCTGAAGTGCTGCTAACCGCCCTGCCCGATGCCCGGCGCAAACTGTCGCCGCGGGCGCTCGATACATGGCTGCGCGGCTGTGACGCGCTGATGCAACTGGGCCGGGGTGCGGATCCGGTCGTGGCCTGGATCGAGGCCGCGCCCGCCCTTGCCCGTGACCTCGGCGAGGATGTCCTTGGCGATCTGCTACCTCTGCTCCTTGGCTTTGCCTCGCGCACCTCGGGCGCGGTGATTGCCCGGCTGCTGGAGACATCTCCGCAGGCCGCGATGCGGCTCGGCGATACCACCCTCTTCATGGCTTACTTGCGGTTTCTGGAGCATCTTCTGGCCCGCGCGCCCCGCGCCGTGCGCCCCATGCTGGATCACCTGTCCGAACTGCTGGAGGTTCTGACCCTAGGGGGCTTGCGCCGCTGGGCCGACTGGGGGGTGGAGGCGCATCGCACCAACTTCAAGGAACTGCTCGCCTATTTCTCGCTTCAGACCGAGGAAAGCCGCGCCGTCATTCAGCGTGAGCGCAAGGGCACCCTGCTGG
Source organism: Phaeobacter sp. CC-HEC084 (assembly GCF_059429255.1). Lineage (NCBI taxonomy): Bacteria > Pseudomonadati > Pseudomonadota > Alphaproteobacteria > Rhodobacterales > Roseobacteraceae > Phaeobacter > Phaeobacter sp. CC-HEC084. Next base: position 1,164,806 of record NZ_JCAIJQ010000002.1, on the reverse strand, counting down.
TCGATGTGCAGCGGCGGCTGATGATGTACCTGCGCGCCCTGTGGGGGCGGGATTTCATGCTGACGCCCACCGCGGGCGATTTCGAGGATCGCACGGGCCTGCGCCCCTATTATGAGACCTACAGCCTGCATCTACCCGATGCGCTGGATGACTGGCAGGATCAGGCCGCGCTGGATCTTTATCGTGCGCAGGCTGCCCATCTGGCCGCGCATCTGGCCTGCCTCAGAAAACCCATTCAGGGCGAGGGGCTGAACGCCTTGCAATCGGCCATGATCGGCCTGATCGAAGATGCCCGCGCAGAGGCCCTTGCCATCGCCCGCCTGCCCCGGCTGCGCGATCTTTGGGCGCCGTTTCATCAGGCCACCGCCCCCGGCATCGCCGGAGAATTCGACCGCATTTCCCGCGCCCTGCTGTTGCCGGATCAGGCGCCCGAAAGCGATCTTGCGTCCTGGGTTCGGGGCGAATTCGCGCTGTTTGACTTGGCAGATGCGGAGGCTGCCCGCGATCTGGGCCTACGCCTTGCCGAACGCCTACGCGGCCAACCCTATTCCGCCTATACCGATCATCCCTCCTGCCCCTATCGCTGCGACAACCGGCTCTTGTGGGAGTTCGAGGAGCTGGAGTTCGACACGGAATTCGCCTCGCCCCAGCAGGTGCGCAAATACGTCTCGGTCAGCGAAATGGTGAACGAGGTGGAGGTCGAAACCGCAGGTGATGACGCGCAGGAGATCTGGGTGCAATCGGCGGAGTTTTTTGACGACGACGGTCAAAGCTTCAACGAGAAAGAAGGCCGCGAACCGCTGGCACCGCCAGTGATGTATGATGAATTCGACCACACCATCCAGATGATGCGCCCCGCCTGGGCCACGGTGCTGGAACGGCGCCCGCGTCTGGGCGACCCAACCGGGGCCGAGGCGATCCTTGCCGAACATCGCCCAGTGATGGAACGGCTGAAGCACCGGCTGGACGCCATGCGCCCGCAAGGCATGCAGCGCATCCGCAAGCTGGAGGATGGCGATGTGATCGACATCGGCGCCGCCATCACTGCCGCCATCGACATACGCTTGGGCCGCCAGCCCGACCCGCGTGTGATGATGCGCCAGGTGCACAAAACGCGCGACACGGCCGTGATGGTGCTGCTGGATCTGTCGGAATCGACGAATGACCCCGTGGGCGATGGCTCCACCGTGATGGATCTGACCAAATCGGCCTGCGTGCTGTTGTCAGAGGCGATCAACCGGGTCGGCGATGCCTTTGCCATCCATGGCTTTTGCTCGGACGGGCGCGCGCAGGTCTACTATGAACGGTTCAAGGATTTCGACCAGCCGTGGGAGGATCTGGCCACCGCCCGCCTGATGGGCGCCGAAGGGCGGCTCTCGACCCGCATGGGCACGGCGATCCGCCACGCGACGGCGCAAATGAAGCGGGTGAAGGCCACGCGCAAGCTTATGTTGGTTCTGACCGATGGCGCGCCCGCAGATATCGACGTGCGCGATCCGCAATACCTGCGCGCCGACACCCGCCGCGCGGTTGAGGAAGCCACGCAAAGCGGCATCACCCCCTTCTGCCTGACTCTGGATCCCGGCGCCGATGCCTATGTCCAGCGGATCTTTGGCCCCCGTGGCGCGATGATCCTGGACCGGGTCGAACGCCTGCCGGAACGCCTGCCGCAGCTTTATGCGGCGCTGACCCACTGAGATCACGGCACCGAACGCTACAAGTCGAACTTTGGCAGGTAAACACCTGACAAGGCGTCGATTTCCTGCGCGCACATTTCCGTCGCCGGAGACACGTGATCTGCCTCTGCGGCGCCGGTGATCAGATACCAATGCCGCATCACCGGCAGATCCCGCCCGCGCAAGAGCGCCAGCCGCCCCGATGTGACCTCGTCATGCACGGTGTGCAGCGACAGGAACGCAATTCCCAGCCCTGCCAGAACCGCCTGCTTGATCGTCTCGTTCGAGGGCATCACCACCTTGTTGGGACTATGCCCCTCCGCCAGCCGTTCAATGAACCGCTCCATCAGGATCCGGGTGCCTGACCCTTCCTCGCGGCTGAGGAAGGTTTCCTGCAGCAGCCGGTCCGGATCATATCCGTCTTCCTGCGCCAGTGGATGATCCGGCGGCAGCACGATGCCATGCGGGTGCGGCCCCAGCGGGATCGCCCGATGGATCACCCCGCGCGGTGGCCGCCCCATGATTGCCAGGTCATAGTCCCCCCGGTTCAGCGCCTGCATCACCTCAGACCGGTTGGCCACCCGCAGCGAGATTTCCACATCCGGGATTCGGTCCTGCAACAGCCGCACCAGACGGGGCACGAAATACTTCGCCGTAGATACCGTCCCGAGCACCACATGGCCGCGCCGCCCTTGGGTCAGAGCGGTAATCTGCCGCTCTGCATGCGACAAATTCGCTTCGATCCGCTGTGCGGCGGCCAGCATCTCCTGCCCCGCCAGAGTCGGCTGAAACCCCGAACCATCGCTAGCCTTCTGTAGTAATGCCTCTCCAATCGCACCTTCCAGGTTCTTGATTTGGCTGTGAATTGTCGGCGGCGTCTGATGCAGAATATCAGCCGCCATGGTCAGGGAGCCGGTGTCCGCCACCGCCAGAAGCGCGCGCAATTGTTTGAGAGTGATGGCGTCGAACCGCAAATTCGAAATCCTCTAATCGATCTTTCTATTTTTTAAATTCCTTAAAAGTTCAATTTTTGCAAGCTTTGTCGCGTCAGGGAGGACAACCACATGAAAACTCTTGATCAGGTGCCCCAGGGGGCCGAGCCTGCGCTTGTTGCGGAACTGGACCGGCTGGCCGGTGTTGCTGCCGAGCTTGCCCAGCGCATTGCGCGCGGCGGCATCGACGAAAACCTTGCCGGAGCGGCGGGCACCAACACCGATGGCGATGCGCAAAAAGCGCTGGATGTGATCGCCGATGAGGCCTTCATGGCCGCCCTGCGCGAAGGCGATGTCCGTCACTATGCCTCGGAAGAGCAGGACACTGTCGTCACCATGAACCCCAAGGGCCGGTTTGCCGTGGCCATCGATCCGCTGGATGGCTCCTCCAACATCGACACAAATGTGTCCATCGGAACCATCTTTGGCATCTATCCGGCTGCGGACACGCCCGAGGCGTCGTTTCTGCGACCCGGCCGGGATCTTCTCGCCTCGGGCTATGCGATCTTCGGGCCGCAATGCGCGCTGATCGTTACCCTGGGCGACGGGGTGCTGAAATACGTGCTGGATCCGCAGAGCGGTATATTCCGTCTGCTGGGACAGGTCGCCGAGATCGCGCCGGATTCTAAGGAATACGCCATCAATACCTCGAACTACCGGCACTGGAGCAAACCGATCCGCGCCTACATCGATGATCGCGTGGCAGGGACCGAAGGGCCGAGCGGCGCCGATTCCAACATGCGCTGGATCGCCTCCCTAGTGGCCGAGACCCACCGTATCCTGACCCGTGGCGGTATCTTTCTGTACCCCGCTGATGGGCGGCAGGGCTATGGCCAGGGGCGGCTGCGCTATGTCTACGAATGCGCGCCCATCGCCTTTTTGATCGAACAGGCAGGCGGACGGGCCACCGACGGGCAGGACCCGATCCTGGATGCGGTCCCCGAGACCCTGCACAGGCGCACCCCCTTTGTCTTCGGCTCGTCCAACAAGGTGGCGCGAGTCGCCACCTACCACGATCTGCCGGACGAGGAGACATCCGCTCTCTTTGGCTTGCGCGGACTGTTCCGCGCCTGATCCTCACACCTTCAGGACATCGACATGAGCACCAAACACCCGATCATCAGTGTCACGGGGTCTTCCGGCGCGGGCACCTCGACCGTGAAAAAGACCTTCGACCAGATCTTCCGCCGCGAAGGCATTACCTCCGTTTCGATCGAAGGCGACGCCTTTCATCGCTACAACCGCGCCGATATGCGGGCCGAGCTGGAACGCAGACAGGCCGACGGCGATCACACGTTCTCGCATTTCTCCTATGGCGCCAATGAGCTCGGAGAGCTGGAACGGGTCTTTCGCGAATACAGCCAGACCGGCAAGGGGCGCACCCGCACCTATGTGCACGACGCCGAGGAAGCCAAGCGGACCGGCGTCCCCCCGGGGGAATTCACCGCCTGGGCGCCCTTCCCCGATGATTCCGACCTCCTGTTCTACGAAGGGCTGCACGGATCGGTGGTGAACGACGATGTGAACCTCGCCGCGCTGGCTGATCTCAAGATCGGAGTAGTGCCGGTGATCAATCTCGAATGGATCCAGAAGATCCACCGCGACCGCGAATCCCGCGGTTATTCCACCGAGGCGGTGACCGAGACCATCCTGCGCCGGATGCAGGCCTATGTGCATTGCATCTGCCCGCAATTCTCCGAAACCGACATCAATTTCCAGCGCGTGCCGGTGGTGGATACCTCCAACCCCTTTGTCGCGCGCTGGATCCCCACCCCGGACGAAAGCCTGGTGGTAATCCGGTTCAAGAACCCGCGCGGTATCGATTTCCCCTATCTGATGTCGATGATCGAGGGCAGCTGGATGACCCGCGCCAACAGCCTGGTGATCCCCGGCGGCAAAATGGATCTGGCGATGCAGCTGATCTTTACGCCGATGGTGATCCGCCTGGTCCGCGAAGCCAAACGTGCCTGAGGAGACCTCTCATGAATGTTCAAACCCCGGTGAAAGCCGATGAAACCCTGATGGCCAATGCCATCCGCGCTCTGACCATGGATGCGGTACAGGCTGCAAACTCCGGTCATCCCGGTGCGCCGATGGGTCTGGCGGATGTGGCAACGGTGCTGTTCAACCGCTTCATCAGGATCGACCCGTCCTGCCCCGACTGGCCCGACCGCGACCGTTTCGTGATGAGTGCGGGACATGGCTCCATGCTGGTTTATGCGATCCATCACTTGCTCGGCTACACGGATATGGACGCCGATCAGCTGCGCAACTTCCGCCAGATGGGCGCGCGCACGGCGGGACATCCCGAATACGGCCATGCCGCAGGGATCGAGACCACGACCGGCCCCCTGGGCCAGGGGATCTCGACCGCCGTCGGCATGGCGCTGGCCGAACGCATGATGCAGGCCCGGTTCGGTGACGATCTGGTCGATCACTACACCTATGTGATGGCCGGGGATGGCTGCCTGATGGAGGGGATCAGCCACGAGGCCATCGATCTGGCCGGGCACCTTGGCCTGTCGCGGCTGATCGTCTTTTGGGACGACAACCGGATCACCATCGACGGGCCCACGGATTTGTCGACCTCCATGAACCAGAAACAGCGGTTCGAGGCGGCAGGCTGGCACGTGCAGGCCGTGGATGGCCACGCACCCGAGGCGATCGCCGCCGCGATTGCTGCCGCCCGCGCCGATGACCGCCCGTCGATGATCGCCTGCCGGACGGTAATTGGCAAAGGCGCACCCAATATGGGTGGCAGCCACAAGGTACACGGCGCCCCCCTGGGCGCGGAAGAGATCGCAGCCACCCGTGACGCCCTTGACTGGCCCCATGCGCCGTTTGTTATCCCCGATGGTGTGCGCAACGCTTGGGAGGACGTGGCAAAACGCGGCGCCAAGGCCAGGAAAGACTGGCAGGCACGCAAGGAAAACGCACCAAAGGCCGCGGAGTTCGACGAGGCCATGGCCCCGCCGAACGCAGAGGCGCTACACGCCGCGATCACCGCCTATAAGGCCCGCCTCAGCGCCGATGCGCAAAAGGTCGCGACCCGCAAGGCCTCCGAAATGGCGCTGGAGGTGGTCAATGCCACCCTGCCCAACAGCGTGGGCGGCTCGGCGGACCTCACGGGATCGAACAACACCCGCAGCAGCGCCATGCGCCCGGTGACGGCACAAGATTTCAGCGGCGATTACATCCATTACGGCATCCGCGAACACGCCATGGCCGCCGCGATGAACGGCATCGCCCTGCACGGCGGGTTCAGAACCTATGGCGGTACTTTCCTCGCCTTTGCCGATTACTGCCGCCCCGCCATGCGGCTCTCGGCCCTGATGGGGGTGCCCGTCACATACGTGATGACCCATGATTCCATCGGCCTTGGCGAGGATGGCCCCACGCATCAGCCGGTGGAAACCATCGCCTCGCTGCGCGCGATGCCCAACATGAACGTGATCCGCCCCGCCGATGCGGTGGAAACCGCCGAGGCCTGGGAAATGGCGGCCACTTCGGACACCACCCCCACGGTCCTGTGCCTGTCGCGCCAAGGCCTGCCCACCCTGCGCCGCAACCACAGCGCCGAGAACCTGACGGCGCGCGGCGCCTATGTGCTGCGCGGCGGCGGCGCGCGGGACGTGACCCTGATTGCCACCGGATCGGAAGTGGAAATCGCCATGGAAGCCGCCGACCTGCTGGAGGCGGACGGAATCCGGGCCGCCGTGGTCTCTGCCCCCTGTTTCGAGGCTTTCGCGGCCCAATCCCCGGACTACCGCGCGGCCGTGCGCGGCAGCGCCCCCCGTATCGGTGTCGAGGCTGCCATTCGCCAGGGCTGGGAGCTGTTCCTGGAACGCAGCGACGGCTTTGTCGGGATGCGCGGCTTTGGCGCCTCCGCCCCCGCCGAGGAGCTTTACCGCCACTTCAACATTACCGCCGGGGCCGTCGCCGCCGCGGCCCGCCGCCACATCGAGAAAAGGACGAAGGCATGACCACGAAAGTCGCCATCAACGGCTTTGGACGCATCGGACGCTGCACCCTGGCCCATATCATCGAAAGCGGTCGCAACGACATCGAGGTGGTGAAAATCAACGCCACCGGCCCGATCGAGACCAACGCGCATCTTCTGCGCTATGACAGCGTGCACGGGCGATTTCCACATCCGGTTGCGGTCAATGACGACATGCTGGATCTGGGCCGTGGCCCGATCAAGGTCTTCTCCACCTACAATCCCGAGGAACTCGACTGGGACGGCGTGGACGTGGTGCTGGAGTGTTCGGGTGTGTTCAATTCCAAGGAGCAATCCTCGGTCCACCTGAAACAGGGCGCGCGCAAGGTACTGATATCGGCCCCTGCCAAGAACGCCGACCGCACCGTGGTTTACGGCGTCAATCACCGCGATTTGCGCAGCGATGAGTTGGTGGTTTCCAACGGCTCTTGCACCACCAACTGCCTTGCACCGCTGGCCAAGGTTCTGAATGACGCCATCGGCATCGACAGCGGCATCGTCACCACGGTGCATTCCTACACAGGCGATCAACCCACCCTGGATCGGCGCCACAAGGATCTCTATCGCGCCCGTGCGGCCTCGATGTCGATGATCCCCACCTCCACAGGTGCGGCCAAGGCCATTGGGGAGGTTCTGCCGGAACTCTCGGGCCGTCTGGATGGATCCGCCATTCGGGTGCCCACCCCGAATGTGTCTGCCGTCGATCTCACTTTCATGGCGGGTCGCGATGTGACCGAGGACGAGGTGAACGCCATCATGGCCGAAGCCGCAGCAGGAAACATGCAGCAGATCATCAGCTACGAGACCGAGCCGAAGGTCTCGATCGATTACAACCACGACAGCCATTCCTGCAATTTCGCCGCCGACCAGACCAAGGTTCTGGGCGCGCGTCTGGTGCGGGTGATGGCCTGGTATGACAACGAATGGGGCTTTTCCTGCCGCATGGCGGATACGGCCAATGCCATGGGGAGACTTCAGTGATGGACCTGCCGCAGATTGACACATCCTCGGTCAAGGGCCGCCGCATCCTTGTGCGCGCCGACCTCAACGTGCCGATGAATGAGGAGGCAGCCGTCAGCGATGACACCCGCATCCGCCGCTTTGCCGACGGGATGAAACCGCTTCTGGCCGCAGGGGCGCGGCTGGTGATCTTGACCCACTTTGGCCGCCCCGAGCCGGGCGCCGAGGCCGGGCCGCATTCCGTCGAACCGCTGATCCCAGCCCTGGCACAGGCGCTGGGCCGCCCGGTCCGCTTCTGCCTGCACCTAATCGGAGAAGAGCCAGTCGCCCGCAGCCGGGGTCTGACGGATGGCACGGTCATGCTCTGCGAGAACCTGCGCCTGCATGCCGGGGAAACCGCCAATGATCTTGCCTTTGCCGCGCAGCTGGCCAAGCTTGGCGATATCTACATGAACGATGCTTTCTCCTGTGCGCATCGTGCCCATGCCTCGACCGAAGCCTTGGCGCACCTGCTGCCCGCCGTCGCAGGCCCGCTGATGATCGAAGAGATCGAGGCCCTGTCGGCGGCGCTGGAATGCCCCAAGCGCCCGGCTGTGGCGGTGGTGGGCGGTGCTAAGGTCTCCAGCAAAATCGCGGTGCTGAAGAACCTGGTCCAGAAGGTCGATCACATCATCATCGGCGGCGGCATGGCGAACACGTTTCTTTACGCCGATGGCGCGCCCATGGGCCGCTCGCTGCACGAGGCCGATCAGATCGACACGGTACGCGAAATCCGCACGCTGGCGCAAAAGGCAGGCTGCACCCTGCATCTGCCCGAGGATGTGGTGGCCGCCTATGATTTTGCCGCCGGTGCAGCCCATGACATCACCCCGGCAGATGCATGCCCCGAGAACGCGATGATCCTCGATGCGGGACCGCGTGCGCTGAAACGGTTTCAGTCGGTGCTCACCTCCTGTAAGACGATCCTGTGGAACGGGCCCTTGGGGGCGTTTGAACTCTCTCCCTTTGACCTTGCGACCCGGCACCTGGCACAGACCGCCGCCGATCTGACCCGGCAAGGGCTGGCTGTTTCTGTCGCAGGTGGCGGGGATACGGTTGCGGCCCTGAACATGGCCGGTGTATCTGGCGATTTCACATATGTCTCCTCCGCCGGGGGGGCTTTCCTGGAATGGCTGGAGGGTAAGACGCTCCCCGGCATTGCGGCGCTGCAAGGCGCGGCAGAAGCGGCCTAAGAGGTTTTCATGGCACTTATCACTCTTCGTCAACTGCTCGACCATGCCGCCGAACACGGCTATGGCGTGCCCGCCTTCAACATCAACAACATGGAGCAGGGCCTTGCGATCCTGAAGGCCGCCGCGAAATGCGACAGCCCGGTGATCCTGCAGGCCAGCCGAGGCGCGCGCTCTTATGCGGGCGACATCATGCTGCGCCACATGATCCAGGCGCTGGTGGAAATGTACCCCCATATCCCGATCTGCATGCATCAGGACCACGGCAACAACGAACAGACCTGCCTGTCGGCCATCCGCCACGGCTTTACCAGCGTGATGATGGATGGCTCGCTTGAGGCGGACATGAAGACACCGGCATCCTACGAATACAACGTCGACATCACCGAGCGTGTCTCCCGCATGGCCCATTGGGTCGGTGCCTCTGTCGAGGGCGAGCTGGGCGTGCTTGGCTCGCTGGAAACCGGTGAGGCGGGCGAAGAGGACGGATCGGGCGCGGTGGGCAAACTCAGCCAGGAACAGCTTCTGACCGATCCCGATCAGGCCAAGGACTTTGTTGCCAAGACACAGGTCGATGCGCTTGCCATCGCCTGCGGCACCAGCCACGGCGCCTATAAGTTCAGCCGCAAGCCCACCGGCGATATCCTGGCGATCAGCCAGATCGAGGCGATCCACGCCAAGATCCCCAATGTCCATCTGGTGATGCACGGATCGTCCTCGGTACCGCAGTACCTGCAAGACCTGATCAACGAATACGGCGGCGAGATGCCCCAAACCTATGGCGTGCCGGTCGAAGAGATCGAGCGCGGCATCAAGTCGGGCGTGCGCAAGGTCAATATCGACACGGATAACCGCATGGCCATCACCGGCCAGTTCCGCAAGGTGGCACAGGAAAAACCGACCGAGTTCGACCCGCGCAAGTTCACCATCCCCGCGATGGAAGAGATGGAAAAACTCTGCCTTGACCGGTTTGAACGCTTCGGCACCGCCGGCAATGCGGCAAAGATCTCGCCGCTAGACCAAGATGAGATGGCAAAACGCTACGGCAGCGGTGCGCTGGCGGTCTGATCTCTCCCGCGCAAAGCGAATCCGGGGGGCGTTCGCGCCCCCTGCCCCCTCCCCGATATGACGAGGCCCCCGATGTCCTTTGACCGCAGCGTGAAGATCGCGCCCTCCATCCTCTCTGCCGATTTCGCCAACTTCGGGCAGGAAATCCGGGCCATCGAGGCCGAAGGCGCCGACTGGGTGCATGTGGATGTAATGGATGGTCACTTCGTCCCCAACCTCACCTTTGGCCCGATGGCGGTCAAAGCCTTCCGCCCGCATGTGAAGACGGTGATGGACGTGCACCTGATGATCGCACCGGTGGACCCTTACATCGAGGCCTATGCCGATGCGGGCGCCGATGTGCTGACTGCGCATATCGAGGCCGGACCCCACATTCACCGCACCCTACAGGCCATTCGCGCGTCGGGCATGAAGGCGGGCGTTGCCCTCAATCCCGGCACCCCGGCCGAGGCGGTGGCGCATCTTCTGGACCTCACCGATCTGATCTGCGTGATGACGGTGAACCCCGGTTTTGGCGGGCAGAAGTTCATCGACATGACGGGTAAGATCACGGCCCTGCGCCAGATGATCGGCGACCGCCCCGTGCATATCGAGATCGACGGCGGCGTTGATCCCACCACCGCGCCCAAGGTGCGCGCCGCGGGCGCCGATGTGCTGGTGGCGGGATCCGCCGTCTTCAAGGGCGGCACGGTCGACAACCCGGGCGTTTACGGCACCAACATCCGCGCCATCCGCGAAGCGGCCAATGCCGCTTGAGGCGTTGATCTTCGACGTGGATGGCACCTTGGCCGAAACCGAGGAGCTGCACCGGCGCGCCTTCAACGAGACATTCGCCAAAGAAGGCCTCGACTGGCACTGGAGCCAAGACGACTACCGCCGCCTGCTCCAGACCACCGGCGGCAAGGAACGCATAGCCCACCACATGCGTAACCTGAGCCTTGCGCCCGACGCTATCGACATTGCCGCATTGCACAGGGCCAAGACGGAGCGCTATGTGCGCCTGATGGGCGACGGCGGGTTAGACCTGCGCCCCGGCATTGCCGCGCTGATCACAGCGGCCAAGGAGGCAGGGCTGACCACGGCCATAGCCACCACCACCAGCCGCGCCAATGTGGACGCGCTTTGCGCCGTCTGTTTTGGCACCTCTGCGGATCGTGTTTTCGCGGTCATTGCCTGCGGAGACGAGGTCGCGACCAAGAAACCTGCGCCGGATGTCTATGACCTGGCCTTGAAACGTCTGGACATCGCCCCGGAAAACGCGCTCGCCTTCGAGGACAGCAGCAACGGATTGCGCAGCGCAGGCGCCGCCGGGCTGACCTGTGTCGTCACCCCATCGATCTACACAGGCGGCGATGATTTCACCGGCGCCGCTCGCGTGGTTAGGGATGTTACCCACCTCGGCGGCATTGAGGCGCTCGCACCCCTTCTGCCCACGCCGCGAACCGTCTGACAAAAGGAACCGATCATGGCTGTCTCCCCTCCTGTTTGCGATTTCGGCTGGCGCGCGCCAGATTTCCGCCTGACCGCCACCAATGGCAAGATCTACAGCCTTGCGGATATCGCTGGTCCCAAGGGCACGCTGGTGATGTACATCTGCAATCACTGCCCCTATGTGATCGCGGTGCTGGACCGGATCGAACGGGATGCCCGCGACCTGCAAGCCTTGGGCATCGGGATGGCGGCGATCTGTTCCAATGACGCGGAAACCTATCCCCGCGACAGTTTCGAGAAGATGGTCGAACTGGCCCGCGACCGCGTCTTTCCCTTTCCATACCTGCATGACGCTGACCAAAGCGTCGCCCGCGCCTGGAATGCGGCCTGCACGCCGGATTTCTTTGGCTTCAACGCCGCAGGCGCGCTGCAGTACCGGGGCCGCCTCGATGCATCGGGGCGCAACCCGGCGCCGGAAGGCGCCCGGCGCGAATTGTTTGAGGCCATGCGACAGGTCGCAGACACCGGCCGGGGCCCAGCGGATCAAGTGCCGTCGATGGGCTGTTCGATCAAATGGAAGGATCCCGCATGAGCCGCGCAATCGTTTTCGACCTTGACGGAACGCTAGTGGACAGCGCCGCCGACATCCACGCCGCCGTGACCCAGATGCTGACAGAGTTTGGCAAGCCGCCGCTGACGCTGGCGCGGGTGACCAGCTTTATCGGCAATGGCATACCGAACCTTGTCCGGCTGGTCATGCGCGACAGCGGCATCCCCGAAGCCGATGAGAACCTAGCCATCACCCGGATGATGGCGTATTACGCAGCGCATCCCGCCGACCTGTCGCAGCCCTATCCAGGCGTGACCGACTGCCTTACGCGCCTGCAGGAGGCTGGTATTCGCCTTGGCGTCTGTACCAACAAATTCCGGGCCCCGGCGCTGCAGATCCTTGATGCACTGGATCTGATGCAATATTTCGAGGTCGTCGTAGGCGGCGATACTCTGCCCGTCCGAAAACCCGACCCGGCCCCTTTGCACCACGCCTTTGAAGCCCTGGGCGGCACCTCGCGCATGTATGCGGGCGACAGCGAGGTCGATGCAGAGACGGCGCAGCGAGCGGGCCTCGACTTTGCCCTTTTCACGCAGGGATACCGGAAAACCCCGGTGGATCAGCTGGTCACGGCCTGCACCTTCGACGCCTTCCGGAATCTGCCCGCTATCGCAGACCGCGTCATGACGGTCAAAGCCGGGTCGGTCTGACCTGCCCCGCAGCCGCGCCCGGCAGGTGCTTCACCCGCCAAATGCCCCGGCCAGATGATCGATCAGCGCCCTGATGCGCGTGGTCAGATGCCTGTTGGGCGGGTAGACCGCATAAAGCGGCATATTCACCGTGCCCCGATCCGCAAAAAGCTGCTTCAGCTCGCCGCTCTCCAGAAATGGGCGTGCCGCGTATTCCGGGACCCGGCCAATGCCCCGCCCCAGCGCTGCCATATTGACCACCGCGCGGGGCGAATTCGCCCTAAAATCCCCGGTGACCGTGACAGCAACCTGCCGACGCCCCTGGCTGAAGGTCCAGACCTCGGGCTGCGACGAGGCCGTCATCAACAGGCAATTATGTGTCGACAGCGCGTGGGGTTCCTTTGGCTCGCCATGGGCCGCCAGATAGTTGGGCGATGCGGCCACGACCACCGGCATATCGGTCAGCTTGCGCGCCACCAGCGAGGAATCCTTCAGCGTGCCGAACCGCACCGCAAGATCAACGCCTTCTTCAAGGATCGAAATATGCTGGTCAGAGAGCACAAGTTCGATCCGCACATCCGGATGCGCGGTCTGGAACGGCTGTAGCGCCTGCACCAATTCGCGGCTACCAAGCCCGGTCGGGGCCGTGATGCGGATCGGACCGACAAGCTGCTGCTGGCGCTGCTGCACCACGTCCTCCAGCTCTTCGAACTGATCAAGCAGGGCGATGCAGCGTTCCAGATAGGCCTGTCCGGTGTCGGTCAGAGTGACGCTGCGCGTGGTCCGGTGCAGCAATTGCGCGTCCAGTCTTTCCTCAAGCCGGGCCACATATTTGCTGGCCAGTTTGGTGCTGATTCCCACCTGCCGGGCACCCGCGGTAAAAGAGCGTTGCGCCGCCACGGCAGCAAAGGTGCGCATACAATCCAGCGTGTCCATTCTATGGAGTTCCTTGCATATTTTTTGTCGTCAATCCGTACATTATACTTCGTCAATTTCACCGGTTATCCTCACAATATGGCGAGTTTACCTTTGCCTTGTCCATAAGCCGCACAGGCATCAGACAAAGGAAGGAACCCCCAAATGTCCAATTCAATCCGTATTCACGGCTTCCCGCTCTCCGGCCACTCCCACCGGGTAGAACTGCTTGCGAACCTCGCCGGCATCGCACATGAGGTCATCACCGTTGACCTCGCTGCAGGCGCCCACAAGGAAGAGCCGTTCCTGTCGCTGAACCCCGCCGGTCAGGTGCCCGTAATCGAAGACGGTGACACCGTGATCGCTGACTCCAACGCCATCCTGGTCTACTTGGCGCGCAAATACGCACCGTCCTTCCTGCCCACCGATCCGGTGCTGGAAGCCGAGGTGCAGAAATTCCTCAGCCTGGCAGCTGGCGAAATCGCCTTTGGCCCGGCTGCAGCGCGTCTGATCAACGTCTTCAACGCCCCCTTTGACGCAGAATTCTGCGCGGCAACCGCCGCTGCCGTCTTTGGCAAGATCGAGGCGCATATGGAAGGCCGTGAATTCCTGGTGGGCACCGAGCCGACCATCGCCGACATCGCCATCTATTCCTATAGCGCGCATGCACCCGAAGGTGGCATCTCGCTGGAAGCCTACCCGAACCTGCGTCGCCTCCTGGCCAATATCGAAGGTCTGAAAGGCTTCAAAGCAATGCCCGTGACCAAGGTCGGCCTCGCAGCCTGATTGGTTTGGCCGTGGCGTCTTTTTCGGCGTGGCGCCACGGCCCCCTCCATATGCCCGCCCCACTATCGGGGCATGTCTTGCAGGCAAACCGACATCTACGTCACCCAAATTGCCTGCTCCGTAGTGGTCCATTGGCCGATATCCAGACGCAAGAGTACCGCTCAACAACTCAGTTACCGCGCATTTCCGAACCGGTCGAAGGTCGCTTGAAGGTCCGGCAACCTTCCCTATAACGCGCGGCATGTCAGCAAAGATCTTTTCAATGGAGCCGCGAGAAGGCGGCGGCGCCCGGTTTGTGCTCAACTACAAACACATCGGTCGCAGCGGCATTCAGCGAATTTCCTGTGATCTGACACAGACCGACCTTCTGCAAATGGTGCTATTCGCCGAAGCGCTCAACCTGCGCAATCGCCTCGGCCCCCCGGCTGCATCGGATGTAACAATCGATGGGTTGCAGGTCTCCTTTGTCCCGGCGCAGCGGGAGCTCATTCTTCAGCGGCAAGCTGGCTACTCCCAAAAGACCGCCCGCATGCCGGTTGACGTCTTTCTCTCCGAAATGGCGGGCATGACCGACATTTGCCTTGCCCGCGCCGAGACGTCAAAGAATGGACCTGCCCTGAAGAGCATGCTGGCGGAGTGCAGACCGCCAGCAGAGTTCGAAAGGCTGTTGGGTTTAGACCTAGCTGATCTGGCTATGCACCAGCTGCGGGAGATTGCGCTGCTGATCCTTGCGCAGGACGCCGCCAAGCGCGGCTCTGCGCTCGCCCGCAAGCTGCGCGGAAAGAAATCACAGGATCAAGCGCGTGAGGCGGTTATCAGCCTTGTATTGACGCTCGCCGCTGAATGTATGCCCGGCTCGACCTAGATAAGCCACCCCAAGGCGAGCAGCCCGCTCTCGGCTCAGGCGCCGCCCAGCGTTTCTCTGCTCTGCGGTGCCATAACCCCAACGAGTAATAACGCCGCAAACGACCGCCGTATGCCGCGGTTAGGGTGAAAGGTCGATGCACCGCCGGGGTGTCCGTCGCGGTGCACAATTGAAACGCCGACATATCCAGACTTGAGGAATTTCAAAAGGTATGGCAGCCCGGAACCTCCAACTGAGCGACCATCGGAAGTCGATAACAACAATGCCGCACACAGACCGTCTCCAAACCGATTGCTCGAAATGCGCAGCCCTTTGCTGTGTTGTACTGGCTTTCGACAAGGGCGAAGACTTTGCTTTCGACAAGAACCCTGGCGAACCTTGCAGGAATCTCTCGGGGCATCGCTGCAGCATCCACGAAAAGCTGACGCAGGAAGGCCTGAAGGGGTGCGTTGCCTATGATTGTCTGGGGGCCGGTAACCGCGTGATCCAAGACGTATTCGGGGGGCAGACTTGGCGAACCGAGCCGCGCCTGATGCGTGTGATGATGGAGGCTTTTCATGGCATGTGCGAGGTTCATAAGCGTATCGACCTGCTGCGTGCCGCCGGGACCCTCCCCCTGAAGCCACAGGACGAGCAGATCCGTTGCAGCTTCCTTGACCGCCTCGAGGATGACCACTGGAGCGGCCCCGACCTCCACGATTTCGAGGTCGGGCTGGCGCTTGAAATCGACATTTTCATGCACGGGGTTCAGCGAGAGTTTCCAAACTTTCTGCCCGAATCTCCTTAAACTTGGAACCTGCAACGTTTTCAGGAACTGTTTCGGCCGCGCGGGCCTTCGTCGCTCAGGTTCGTTAGTCGGGACCTGGACGATACAACAGGACGTCAACCAGCCGCCGCTACCGCCGCACAAAAAGGGCAACCCTCAATTCCCCCAGCGGTAGCCTGACAAAAGCGACTTGGACTTTTTATTTGAAATCAAAGTGGTGCGGGTGAAGGGACTTGAACCCCCACGCCTTGCGGCGCCAGAACCTAAATCTGGTGCGTCTACCAATTCCGCCACACCCGCACTGGCGCAGCACCTTCCGGCGCTGCGTGAGCCGCTGAATAGCAAAGCCCGCCGCAGGATGCGAGAGGAAATCGCACCGGAGCCACACTATTCGATTGCGGCACCAAAGACACATCTCAGCCACAGCTTCCCCCATAAGCGAAAAATTGCGCAGACGCGGGCGCGCCGAATGGCTAGTGTCTGAAAAAAACAAATAAAATGCTATTGAGGCAGAGCGAGAGACCCCATGAAACCGCACGCGAATCCGCCTGCGCAGCATATCGTTGCGCGCATCCTGCAAAGCCGCCGCGAGCAGACCGGCAGCCACGCGGCCCAAAGTTCGGTTACGCTGATTACCGGCACTCCGATCCAGACCCAAGACGGCGCTTTGGCCGTTGAGACCCTGACAGCCGGGGATCAGTTAATTACACGGACGCAGGGCCTCACTCCGCTGAACAAGATTCGCAAATCCCGCGCCATGATGCATGCGGTCCGCTTCACAGCCGGATCGCTTGGGCACACTCAGCCGGGCGGAGATTTGCTGCTGCCGCTGAACCAGCAGGTTCTGATCCGAGACTGGCGCGCCAAGGCGATGTTCGGACAGCCCCAGGCCGTTGTGCCTGCGTTCGAACTGATCGATGAGGAGTTCATCCGCGACGAAGGCATGCAGATGTTGGAACTCTGCACCCTGACCTTTGATCGCCCCCATGTGATCTACGCGGGCGGCATGGAGATCGCCACCTCCCGCGCGGCAGGCGACAATCTGCGCCCTGCGGCTTAAAGCCCTAGCTTGCGAAATGCGGCTGGGATCTGCTCTGGCAGGTCCTCGGCGATCAGTCCGGGGCCGAATTCCAGCGCGCAGTCCACATGCAGCCAGGCGGCGCTTTCCGCCGCCTGCATCGGGCTAAGGCCCCGCGCCAGCAAACCGGTGATAAATCCCGCCAACACATCCCCCGACCCGGCGGTCGCCAGCCAGGGAGCGGCGCGATCATAATGGGCGGAGTTGACCGAGCATCGCCCATTCGGCGCGGCGATGACCGTATCGGCGCCCTTGAACAGCACCACGCAGCCTGCCCGCACGGCGGCCTCCCGCGTGGCGTCCACCTTGGAATAGGCCGGACCTTTGGTGGCGGGCGCATTCAGTTTCGCGGCAATATCCGGGAACAGCCGCGCAAATTCGCCGCCATGGGGCGTCAGCACGCAGTTTTCATGCAGCATGGAAAAGAGCTCTTCCGGCGCAACGCCAAAGGCTGAGAGCGCATCGGCATCCAGCACCGTGGCCCGTTTGGCCACCAGGGCCGCAGGCACAAGATCCCGCGCCCGATCAAGGCCCATTCCGGGGCCAAGGCAGAGCGCATTGAGGCGGCTATCCTCCAGCGCCTGAGCCAGAGCCTCAGCATCTGCCACCCGTTGCAGCATCAAAGCGGTGATCTGGCAGGCGACCTCCTGCTGGGCGCTTGGCGGCACACCGAGCGTCACCAGCCCCGCCCCGATCCGAAGCGCGCCCCGCGCCGACAGCCGTGCCGCACCCGTCTTGCCCGCACCGCCCGTCAGGATCAGGGCGTGGCCGTGGGAGAATTTGTGGCCGGAGCCTTTGCCAACCAAGGATGGACTGGCCAGTTGTACAATATCTCCCGGCGGGACCGCCGGGCAGCCCCCGACCGCCCCTCTGGGCGGGGGCTTCACCCCCACCCGCGGACGGGGGGTGCCCTTGAGGCCAATGTCCTTGACCACGAGTTTCCCACAAAGCTCTG
Source organism: Phaeobacter sp. CC-HEC084 (assembly GCF_059429255.1). Classification (NCBI taxonomy): domain Bacteria; kingdom Pseudomonadati; phylum Pseudomonadota; class Alphaproteobacteria; order Rhodobacterales; family Roseobacteraceae; genus Phaeobacter; species Phaeobacter sp. CC-HEC084. The sequence continues at coordinate 1,146,846 of NZ_JCAIJQ010000002.1, read as the reverse complement.
ATCCGCCTCCAAGGAAATGACCCAGTTTTTGCTGATGGAATGTGACCGTTAGGTCCGCTCCAATAGCAGCACCAAGCGTCTGCCCACTATCTGAGCAGACACCACTGGGAAGGTCGACCCCAACGACCCGCACACCGTTTTCCGCCAATAGAGATCGTGCTGTTGAAAAGATAGTAAATAAACCCTTTAACGGTCGCGTTAGGCCAGTTCCAAACAGCGCATCAACGAGAAGATCAAACCGATCAGGCGTTCTTAGGCTGTCATCCAGCAGCGGCGGAGGATCGATGGCCCGTACCGTCACATCTCCCATCTCCGACCACCGCTCATAATTCGCCTTCGCATCCGGCGGCAGTTTGGCCGGGGCTCCATACAGAAACACCTCCACCTCCCAGCCGCGCGCCCTCAACAGGCGCGCCACCACGAACCCGTCGCCGCCGTTATTGCCGGGACCGCAGAGGACCACGGCGCGATTGCCGACCGCGTCCAGATCGGGCCATTCCTCGAAAATCGCCTCCACCACGCCCTGCCCGGCCCGCTCCATCAGCTCCAGGCCGGTCACCTTACCTGACTCGATTGCGGCCTGTTCGATGGCGCGCATCTGGGCAGCTGTCAGCAGTTCGGTCATTCTCCAGGCTCCCGCGATTCAATTCTGATTATTTTTTGTGCGCAGTGATTATTTTTTAAACACCCGCGCCCATTTTGCAGGCTGATTTTCCGGCATCTTTGGCGGCATCCATTGTCGCCAGCATTTAGAAATGATCTGACCAGCTTCGACAAGGTTGTGAGGAGCCCACGAGATGAAAAAGATCGAAGCCATCATCAAACCGTTCAAACTGGACGAGGTGAAAGAGGCGCTGCAGGACGTCGGTGTACAGGGCCTGTCCGTGATCGAGGTTAAGGGCTTTGGTCGCCAAAAGGGGCACACGGAACTTTATCGCGGCGCCGAATACGTCGTCGATTTTCTGCCCAAGGTGAAAATCGAGGTGGTTCTTGACGACGATCAGGTGGACGGCGCGATCGAATCCATCGTGAACGCGGCAAAGACAGACAAGATCGGCGACGGCAAGATCTTCGTCAGCCCGGTCGAGCAGGCCATCCGCATCCGGACCGGCGAAACCGGCCCCGACGCACTCTAATACCAGATAGCGCCAGCGCGCTGAGATTGCCAAAGGCAGCGTAGCGGGTTGGCGCAGCAACACACGAATTTTCTTACGGAGAGGAAAGCACCAATGAGCAAGGACGCAGTTCTGAAGCTGATCAAGGACGAGGAAGTCGCCTATGTCGACATCCGGTTCACCGACGTACGTGGTAAACTGCAGCACGTCACCGTAGACGTGGACATGGTCGACGAGGATTTCCTCGAAGAAGGCTTCATGTTCGATGGCTCCTCCATCGCGGGCTGGAAATCGATCGAAGCTTCGGACATGAAGCTGATTCCCGACACCGAGAGCGCCTATATCGACCCGTTCTACGCGGAAAAAACCCTCTGCATCCACTGCTCGGTTGTTGAACCCGACACCGGCGAAGCCTACGAGCGTGACCCGCGCGGCACCGCACAGAAGGCCGAAGCCTACCTGAAGTCCAGCGGCATCGGCGATGCGGCGTTCATGGGCCCGGAAGCGGAATTCTTCCTGTTCGACGACGTGCGCTTCTCCAACTCGATCAACAAGGTGTCCTATGAAGTCGACGCGACCGACGCGTCCTGGAACACCGATGCCGAGTATGAAGTTGGCAACATGGGCCACCGTCCCGGCGTCAAGGGCGGCTACTTCCCGGTCAACCCCGTCGACGAAGCACAGGACCTGCGTTCCGAGATGCTGTCGACCATGAAGCGTCTGGGCATGAAGGTGGACAAGCACCACCACGAGGTTGCCTCCTGCCAGCACGAACTGGGCCTGATCTTCGACAGCCTGACCAAACAGGCGGACGAGCTGCAGAAGTACAAGTACGTGATCCACAACGTCGCGCACGCCTACGGCAAATCGGCAACCTTCATGCCGAAGCCCATCGCAGGCGACAACGGCACCGGCATGCACGTGAACATGTCGATCTGGAAAGACGGCAAGCCGCTCTTTGCTGGTGACAAATATGCGGACCTGTCCGACGAAGCCCTGTGGTTCATCGGCGGCATCCTGAAGCATGCGAAAACGCTGAACGCCTTCACCAACCCGTCCACCAACTCCTACAAGCGTCTGATCCCCGGCTTCGAAGCTCCGGTTCTGCGCGCTTACTCCGCCCGTAACCGTTCCGGCTGCGTGCGTATTCCGTGGACCGAAAGCCCGAAAGCCAAGCGCGTCGAGGCCCGCTTCCCCGATCCGGCCGCAAACCCCTACCTGGCGTTTGCAGCCCTGCTGATGGCTGGCCTGGACGGCATCAAGAACAAGATCGATCCCGGCGAAGCCATGGACAAGAACCTCTATGATCTGCCCGCCGAAGAGCTGGCCGACATTCCGACCGTCTGCGGCTCCCTGCGCGAAGCGCTGGAATGCCTGGCGGCCGACCACGAGTTCCTGCTGCAGGGCGATGTGTTCACCAAAGACCAGATTGAGGGCTACATTGCGCTCAAGATGGAAGAGGTCGAAACCTACGAGCACACCCCGCACCCGGTTGAGTACGGCATGTACTACAGCTGCTAATAGCTGCGGCAGTCAAAACTATGAAAGAGCGCCCATCGGGCGCTCTTTTTCATTCACAGGTCCGGCCTTCACTGGACCAACCAGTGGCAGTCTTCAGATCTGGAGCGGTGTGGGCGCTTCAGAAAAGGTTAAGCTCTGCCATCATAATGTCGTAGGGTGCGACATGAGTTTCTCAGAATAGCGAGCGTTCATAATGCAGAAATTCAGCCTCAGGGATCTTGAGCTGATCGACGGCCCGCCCCACCCGGAATTCGACAACCTGACCCGGTTGGCACAACGCACCATTGGCGCCCCGGTGGCTCTGCTCTCCACCATCGACAGCGACGCAGAACGTCAATTCTTCACCAGCCAAACCGGGCTTAGCGGCCCGGTGGCAGAGGATCGGCACGCGCCTCTGTCTCATTCCTTTTGCCAGCACGTGATCCAAAAGGATGCCCCCGTGGCGGTTGAAGATGTCCCCAACCCTCCCCCGGATCTGGGCATGGGTATTGCCCCGGGGCTTGGCATTGGTTCCTATCTTGGCGTGCCGGTTTATCGACCCGGCGGTGTACCCGCTGCGGTGCTGGCGGTAATCGATAACAAACCGCGCGCCTGGACTGAGGCGGACATATCCCTGCTGCGGCAACTGGCCTTTTGCGCCACCGATGCAATCCGGACGCGGGCAACCATGCTTGAAATGGCACATATCAACCGGGAGAGGCGCGAATTCACTTATGCGGTTTCGCATGATTTGAAATCGCCAGCCAATACGCTCAACCTGCTGCTGCAGGAGCTGGATGCCGAACGCGACCGGCTGAGCGAGGACGGAATTTTCCTGCTGGAGCAAAGCCAGAAGACCGCAGCCCGCATGATGCGGCAGATGAATGACATTCTGGAATACTCCCGCGTGGTCGGCGCCCGCATCCAAAAGCGGGACATCGATCTCAACACGCTGGTGGGCGAGCTGGTGCAGGATCTGCAAGGCGAGATCCAGCATGCCGGGGCCACCGTCGACATTGGCCCCCTGCCGGTGGTGACTGGCAACCGAATGCAATTGCGCTGCCTATTTCAGAACCTGATCACCAATGGCATCACCTTCCGCTCAGGCGCGCGCAAACCCATGGTCTCCATTACGTCCGTTTCCGGGGCCAACAAGAGGCAGGAACGCATCGACGTCACCGACAATGGCGCTGGGATCTCAACCTCAGATCAGCAGCAGATTTTTCAGCTGTTCAAGAAGCTGCACAACCCGAATGAATACGATGGCACCGGCATTGGCCTGACACTCAGCCGCCGGATCTGTTCCAACCACAATGGCCTGCTGGAAGTGTCATCTGAGCTCGGACAAGGCTCCACCTTTCGGGTTACCCTACCAAGCGGATCCTCTGCGACCTGAACCGATCAACCGCGTTCGGCCATCGCTGCGGATGACAAAGGCAAATGGGCGGGGCAGTCATTCTTGAACCCCGCCCGTTCTGCCTGTAAAGCCGTCGCTCCCCGGACCCGCAGGAGACAGGTCAATGACCGCCCCCATGACTTTAGGCATCGATTTTGGCACCTCCAATTCGGCAGCAGGTGTGGCGGCGGGCGGGCGCCCCTGGCTGATTGAACTGGAACCGGGCGAACAGACCCTTCCCACTGCGGTTTTCTTTGATCCCGACAGCGGCAAGATGCGCATCGGACGCAGCGCCACCCGGGCGCTGATTTCCGGCGACGAGGGCCGCTTCATGCGCGCCCTCAAAAGCCTCCTTGGAACGCCCCTGCTGCACGAGGAACGTCGCCTTGGCGGGCAGCGAATGACCCTTTCGGCGGTAGTCACCCAGTTTCTGGCTGAGGTCAAAGCCCGCGCCGAGGCGCAGACCCACATGACATTCACCCATGCCCTGTCGGGCCGTCCGGTGCGGTTTCACAGCCGCGATGAGGCCCGCAATGCCCAGGCCGAAGACGACCTCCGTGCCTGCTACCTGGCTGCCGGATTTCAGGACGTGCGCTTCCTGCTGGAGCCCGAAGCGGCGCTGCGCGCAACCGAGGCCCGCTCGGGGCTGGGGCTGATTGTCGATATCGGTGGGGGCACTTCGGACTTTACCGCCTTCCGGCAGGACGCTGACGGCACCACTGATATTCTGGCCTCCTACGGGATTCGTCTGGGCGGTACCGATTTCGACCAGCAGATCAGCCTGGCCCGTGTTATGCCGCTTCTGGGGCGAGGCAGCAGCATCCGCAACAGTTTCGGCAGCGGCACCCTGCCCGCGCCGAACCGGATCTACAACGATCTGTCCAGCTGGCAGATGATCCCGTTTCTTTATACGCCCGAGCACCGCCGCGCCGCACGTGACCTCCAGCAACAGGCCAGCGAGCCGGACAGGCTGGCGCGCCTCGTCAGCACGCTGGAGGATGAACTGGGCCACGACATCGCCTTTGCGGTGGAGCGCGGCAAGATCGCAGCCAACCACCCGCAGGACGCCGACGCACAGATCGATCTCAAGGTTCTGGAGCGCGGCCTGCAGGCCTCTCTTTCTGGCGATGACATCTCGGCCTTACTGGAGGCACAGATGCAGGAACTGGCCGAAGCCGCCGCAGAGACACTGAAACTGGCAGGCACTGCCCCGGAAGAGGTTAACCGCATCGTTCTCGTGGGGGGCTCGGCATTGCTTGGCTGTCTGCAGCACGAAATTCAGCGCCTTTGCCCGAAAGCGGAGGTGGAAAACCGTCATGCGCTGACAGCCGTGGCAGACGGATTGGCCATCGCCGCCGCCGAGGCCTTTGCCTGAGAGCAACACCAGCACCGAAACGCGCCATATGTCCGTATATTTTCTGCGCGAGAGCGGTAGGCTGGAGGCATCCAGTTCCAGTTTCCGAAGGTTTCCGCCATGCGTATTTTGCCAGTTCTTTGCCTGACCCTGACCTCTTTGCTGCCGGTCGCCTCTGTGGCCGCCTCCTGTGGCAATACCTCTGCGGGCTTTGCCAGCTGGAAGGCAGAGTTTGCGGCCGAGGCCAAGCGCGCAGGCGTCAAGGGCAAGGGACTAAAGGCACTGGCACAGGCACAATACGCCAGCCGCACCATCGCCGCCGACCGCAATCAGAAAAGCTTTCGCTACAGCCTTGAGAAATTCATGCAGCTGCGCGGCTCAGCCACGATTGTTGCGCAGGGGCGCAAACGCAAAGCCCGCAACCCACAATTCTACACGGCACTGGAAAAGAAATACGGCGTGCCCGCAGGTGTTCTGATCGCCATTCACGGCATGGAAACCGCCTTTGGCCACTTCATGGGGGACAGTCAGGTGGTTTCGGCCATCGTGACCCTGACCTACGATTGCCGCCGCTCTGATTTCTTCCGGCCCCATGCTATCGGCGCGCTGAAGCTGGTGGATCAGGGCGCGATCACCCCCGCGACACTCGGCGCCAAACATGGCGAGCTCGGCCATACGCAATTCCTGCCCGGAAATGCGCTGACCTATGGCGTGGACTGGACCCGCGACGGGCGCGTTGATTTCTATGATCAACAGGATGCGTTGGCCTCGACCGCGAATTACCTGCGCAAAAAAGGCTGGAAACGGGGCAAGGGATACCAGCCGGGGCAGCCGAATTACAAAGTCCTGAAACAATGGAATGCGGCAACCGTTTATCAGCAATCACTGGCCATCATGGGGCAGCAGATCGACGGCTGAACGTCGGGCTTGGCGCGCGGCCGCGGATTGCTGGCACGGTAGCCGACTGAGTCCATTCCCCCATACTGCGAACAGTCCGTCCATTTGCCACGCATTGTAATCACTATGGCATCAACATGGCCGCAGGGCGCCCGGTTTCAGCCACATTCGGCGGGGGCTTGTGCCAAACACGACTGACATCACATTGTTTTTATTTGAATAAAAATTTACCGACCTGCCCTGGCGGGATTTTTTGCCCCGCCCCTCAGAACCTGTTCTGATGCCTCACTTTGTGCCTTTTCCCTTTGTAATATTGGGTTAACGGCACCCCGAACGAAGGAGGCTTGAGAATGACACAGGTAGAACAGTTCAAAGGCAGGCTCGGTTTCAAGACCCGCAGCAACCGGCTCCTCAACAAGGGGCTGATCCAGGCGGTCGATATGCTTGAGGAATACGGCCACCCGATGGCGCAGATCAACACTCGGGCGGCAAACCGGGTCGAGATGGAAGGCGATCAGTACCGGGTTATCCTGCGGCTGCGGCGCCTACCGCTGCGGCTTGGCATGCATGTCCCGGCGGGCCTTTCTGCTCCGGCAATCTTCCTTGAGGTCACCATGGAGCGCCTCTACCCCAGCGGCAGCGATAGCGAGATCACCGAGATCCTGCTCGCGGTACTCCTGCGCCGTCTGGCCGAAACGCTATCGCCCACGGTGGTGTTCTGGCAGGACGCGCCCAAGGCGATGACCTGCGACGCTTTTCTCGGCGTCTTCAACCTGCATCACGCGGCAGACATGGCAGATACGGCAGAGGCGCAGGCCACGGCCGAAAGGACGCCGGGCTCCCTGCTCAGCCGCCCGGCGTCCGACAATATCCACCCACGTAGTGCATTACCCCGGCGCCGCTCCGCCCGGGCTGCCCTGCCCGCGCCCTCCCCGTTCAAACCGACCGGAAAATCGCGGACCTCGGCAAAACTGTTTGCCGCCCGCAGCGGCGCAAACCAGGCGCCCGTGGCCGGGAAGCCGCGCGGACGTTCCTGTTTCGCGCCGGTGGAGGCGATGGCAGATGATCTGGACCAGCAATGCGCCCGCCACGTGCGCACCGATCCAGCACACGCCGATCAGGTCGTGGATCTTTCGGGCCTAAAACCCGCTCAAGGCGGTGCGCGGGCGCAAGGCATCGTGACATGGGCTGCAACCGGACTGGTTGCGATGCTGTCGGCGCCCGCTGCCCTGCTGCTTTTGCTGGTTGAATTGCTCAGGGGCTCCCAGCTGACCCCGCGCAGGCAAGCCCTGAGCCTTGGTGTCTTTCTGGCCCTGTTGCAAAGTACGGAAATGGTTCAAGCCGCAGCAAAGGTCCTGAAGCTACCAACCCCCTGAACTCCGAAGCCCCCGGACCAGCGGGCGCCTTGCCGGATGCAGCCTATACGGTCTCGATATCCTGCTCGTCCTGCTGCCATTGGCGCAGGACGTCGGCGCGGCTCAGCACGAAGGTGTGGATCGAAAAGACAACCGCGCGGGTGCGAGGCAGACGCAGAATGCTCTGCGTTTCGCTGCGCATGAACCCGGCTTCTTCGCTGCGCGGCTGTTCGCGCGGCGCATTGGCGCTGCGGGGCTGGTGCAGCATCGGATCGTGATACCACAGCGCATTGAACCGCCACAGCGGGCGATCCACCTGCACGCCGTCAAACAGCCGCTGCACCCGGGCCGCAATATTGGCGTCATAGCTGTCGACCGGCACATGAATGGCAGTCAACGGACGCATGAATTTTTCAGACAATGTCCAGCTTGCCGGGAAACACAGAACCGCGCCGGTTAGCACGTGCTCCGCCGCGCCTTCGGGTTTCTCCAGAATGCAGAAATCCTGCTGGGTGATCCGGCCAAGGGTTCCCAGGGGATCCTGCCAATCGATCCGCACCGTCACCCCATCGGGGCGTTGCACGTGACCCTTTGCACCGGGGTAAAGATGCGCCAGTACCCGCTCGAGCAATTCTTCGGCAGCGGGACGGCCGCCCTCATCCAGCATCAGGACCTTGTCCCGGGCGGTGTCCAGCAGACGCTCACGCTCCGCCATCTGGTCGCCAAAGGCATCATCCGAACGCAGCCAATCGGCCACCGGCAGGGGTTTGATCCCCGGCAAACGTTGCGAGGCAAGCGGGTTGTACGGGATCTGGGTCTGTAGAATCGCTGTCATGTTATGGTGCTAGCATAAATTTGATCAAAAGGAGGAGGCCCTGTGTCCCGTTCAGCCAAAAACCACTAAAAAATCACGCGACCCACCGTCGCAGAGGCAAGTTTAGGCGCACTGCCGTCAGCAGGCACTGGCCCCGCGCAGAAACCCCGGCAGTTTCTCACGCAACACAAGAACGCTTGGCGCTGTTGTTCGCTCTTCCAGCCGGACCAGCGGGACCCACTCCAGCTCGTGGGATTCGTGGCTGACCTGAATTTCCCCCGCCGCAGCGCGAAACAGGAAACGCACGTCATAGTGCAGATGTGCGCATTCTTTGGGCGATGCCGGAATTTCATGAATATCGACGTCAAACACCTGCGGCGACAACATCTCAAGTCGGGAAAGGCCACTTTCCTCATAGGCTTCCTTTTGGGCCACAAAGGGCGCATCGAAAATCCCGTCGCAATGGCCGCCGAGCTGCAGCCAGCGGTCCAGTTTTGCGTGGTGGGTCAACAGGACAGAGGACATATCCGTAGAGAGAACAAAGGCCGAAGCGGTAACATGCCCGGTGGCCGGATCGCGATCAAAGGCGCGGGGTTCTGACGCGCAGAACCGGCCAAGACGGGACCACATGTCATGGTCGCGTGCTTTTTCAGGGCTGTACCCTCCGATGCCGATGATGTGCTCCATGGTCTCGCCCCTTCACCTTCACGTGTTATTTTCGGCCCGCGCCTTGCCGAACCCCGCCTGCTGCCGCACCTTAGGATCGAGAAAACCAAAGGCCAATCTTCCATGCCCACAGAACGCATCACGTTTCCCGGACACGCCGGGACCGCGCTAGCTGCGCGCCTCGACCTGCCCGAGGGGCCTGTCCTTGCCACCGCCCTGTTCGCACATTGCTTTACCTGTTCCAAGGACATCCCGGCCGCCCGGCGCATCGCGGGGCGTCTGGCCTCGATGGGTATTGCGGTCCTGCGCTTTGACTTTACCGGTCTTGGGCATTCGGATGGGGAGTTCGAGAACACCAGCTTCTCCTCCAATGTCTCGGACCTGATTGCCGCCGCGCAGTATCTGGCGGGGCGCGATATGGCGCCGCAGCTGCTGATCGGGCATTCGCTGGGCGGCGCCGCGGTTCTGCGTGCCCGCGCGGGCATTCCCTCGGTGCGCGGTGTGGTGACCCTTGGCGCGCCTTATGATCCCGAACATGTGGCCCACAACTTTGGCTCCCAACTGACCGAGATCGAAGCGGTCGGCGCCGCCGAAGTCTGCCTTGGCGGGCGTCCCTTCACCATTCGCCGCCAGTTTCTTGACGATATCCGCGCCAGCGCCTTGGGCCCCTGCATTGCAGGTCTGGATGCGGCCCTTCTGGTGATGCATGCCCCGCGCGATGAAACCGTCGGGATCGACAACGCGGCCGAGATCTTTGCCGCCGCCAAACACCCCAAGAGCTTTGTCACGCTGGATGACGCGGACCATCTGATTTCCCGCGCGCAAGATGCCGAATACGCCGCCGAGGTGATTGCCGCCTGGGCCGGGCGCTATGTGGAGATGACACCGCCCGCCCCGCCCCCCGGCGCGCCCGAGGGGATCGTGCGGGTTGCCGAAGCCGATCCCGAAGGCTTCCTGCAGGACATTCAGTCCGGCCCCCATCACCACGCGCTGGCCGATGAACCGCTGGCCTATGGCGGCACCAATCGGGGCATGTCCCCCTATGGTTTCGTCGCAGCGGGGCTTGGCGCCTGCACCTCGATGACCATCCGGATGTATGCCCGGCGCAAGGAATGGCCGCTTGACAGCGTTTCGGTTGATGTGTGCCACGACAAGGTGCACGCGCAGGATGCTGCCCCGGCGGGTCCGGCCAAGATCGATCAATTCACCCGGAAAATCAGCCTCTGCGGCACCCTGACACCGGATCAGCGCGCAAGGCTGCTGGAGATCGCCGACAAATGCCCGGTGCATCGCACATTGGAAAGCGGGGCCCGGGTGATCACGGTAGACATTTCGCCTCACTAAGTTCAGCGCCGCTGAGCGTAGTCCATATACGATACGGACAGGCGGCTTTTTCGCCGCCCGTCCGCGCAATTCCTGCGCCGATTGATCGATATCAAGGCCCGCCCTTTGTTCTTAGCCATGATCGCCTGCAATGCAATCGCACCCTTATTGGCACGACAGGAGACGCAACATGGGACTGGTGAAGAAACTGGAGCAAAGCTCGGACCTCGTGAACGGCATGGCCGACCGCCTTGGTATCGACATGGGCGAGATCATCGCCCGTGACCCGGAGCACGAAGGCCCCAAGCTAATGCGCGCCATCATGCGCTGCAGCCATTGCGACGATCAGGCAGGCTGCACCCAGTTGCAGGCGGATCAGGATCATCTGGACGCGGCCCCGGCCTATTGCCGCAACAAGGACGTCTTTGACCGTATCAGCCAGGGCTGACCCGATCAGCTAGGCTCCGCGGCGGGCGGACAATACGTCCCGCCCCCGCCGTGGCGGCTTGTTCCTTTGGGCAGAGCGGTCTATGACGCGGCGCAAGTGTTCCCGCAATTGCGAAAGGTGTTTCCGCCGATGATCCCCCGTTATGCCCGCCCCGACATGGTCGCCATCTGGTCCCCCGAGACCAAATTCCGCATCTGGTACGAGATCGAGGCGCACGCCTGTGACGCGATGGCCGATCTGGGCGTGATCCCGCGCGAAAACGCCGACGCCGTCTGGAAGGCCAAGGACGTGGAATTCGACGTCGCCCGCATCGACGAGATCGAAGCCGTTACCAAACACGACGTCATCGCCTTCCTGACCCATCTTGCAGAACACGTGGGCAGCGAAGAAGCGCGTTTCGTGCACCAGGGCATGACCTCATCAGACGTGCTGGACACCTGCCTCAACGTGCAACTGGTGCGCGCTGCCGACATCCTGCTTGCCGATATGGACAACCTGCTGGCCGCGCTAAAAAAGCGCGCGATGGAGCACAAGAACACCGTGCGCGTCGGCCGTAGCCACGGCATCCACGCCGAACCCACCACCATGGGGCTGACCTTCGCCCGTTTCTATGCCGAGATGGACCGCAACAAGGCGCGCCTGCAGCAGGCCCGCGAAGAGATCGCCACCGGCGCGATTTCCGGCGCGGTCGGCACCTTTGCCAATATCGACCCCGCGGTGGAAGAGCACGTCTGCGAGAAACTGGGCCTCAAGCCCGAACCGATTTCGACCCAGGTCATCCCGCGCGACCGTCACGCGATGTTCTTTGCCACGCTGGGCGTCATCGCCTCCTCGATCGAGAACGTCGCCATCGAAATCCGCCACATGCAGCGCACCGAAGTTCTGGAAGGCGCCGAATTCTTCTCGATGGGCCAGAAAGGCTCCTCGGCGATGCCGCACAAGAAGAACCCGGTGCTGACCGAGAACCTGACAGGTCTGGCCCGTCTTGTGCGCATGACCGTGATCCCGGCGATGGAGAACGTGGCGCTGTGGCACGAGCGCGATATCTCGCACTCCTCGGTCGAACGCGGCATTGGCCCGGACGCCACCGTGACGCTGGACTTTGCCCTGAACCGTCTGACCGGCGTCATCGACAAGATGTTGATCTTCCCCGAGAACATGCTGGAAAACATGAACAAGTTCCCCGGCCTGGTGATGTCGCAGCGGGTGCTGCTGGCGCTGACGCAAGCGGGCGTGTCCCGCGAAGACGCCTATTCCATGGTGCAGCGCAACGCGCTGAAGGTCTGGGAAGAGCGCCTTGATTTCCAAGAACTGCTGCTTGCAGACCCCGAGGTTGTTGCTGCCCTCGGCGAAGATGGCATCAAGGAAAAATTCGACATGGGTTATCACACCAAACATGTCGACACGATCTTCAAACGGGTGTTCGGCGCCTGAACGGTAGCCCCATCTGACATGTGACAGCGCCCCGCCAAAATGGCGGGGCGTTTTTCATTTACGCACCCGCCACTGGGCAAATATTCGCCAGAGAGTACCGGAAGCTCCCTTTTCCTGGGAATTCCCCTCCCTTGAGCTGGTAAATCAGGCTAGATTCCCTCCATAACCCGTAATGAGGATCCCCGATGCGTGCCATCGTTCTTGCAACCGTGATGTCCCTGCCCGCGATGTCACTTTCCGGGGCAGCCTTTGCCGCTGGCGACAATACCTTCACGGCTCCGACCACCACGCAAACCACCAAGGAATGCACCGGAGCGCAGGTCTGGGACGAAAAAAAAGGCAAATGCGTAGACGCCAAGGATTCGGCGTTGGATGCCGATACGCTGTATGACGCGGTGCGTGAACTGGCCTATGCGGGCCGACTGAAAGACGCGCAAATGGTTCTGGCCGCGATGCCGGATCAAAGCGAAGGTCGGGTCCTGACATACTGGGGCTTCACCGCCCGTAAGCTCGGCCAGCCAGATGAGGCCAACGCCTATTACCAGCGCGCCATTGCTACCGATCCCGACAACCTTCTGGCCCGCTCCTATATGGGACAAGGCTTTGTCGAGGAAGGCAAACTGGGGCTGGCCCTGGCCCAATGGAAGGAAATCCGTGCGCGTGGCGGCACTGGCAGCTGGCCTGAGGTCTCGCTCTACAAGGCGCTGCAGAGCGGACAAACCTCAAGCTATTGAGCTTTAGTCTTTCTTTACCGCTAATGGCCTATCTTGATCCCAACAGAAAGAGAATCTTTTTGGCAAGGGTCCTATAGATGCAAGACGACCAGATGTTGGCGCTCCCCATGGCGACAGGCGGTGATGGATTAGGAGATTTTTCGGCTCCGGCTCCGCTTGGTGGAATGGGGGGAGGATTGGATAGTCCCATGGGTGGATCGCTCGGCGGCTCCGCTTCCCATCTGAGCGGCAAAGCAAAGGCGGCGATCGTCGTACGCCTGCTGCTGAACGAAGGCGCCGACATCCCGATTGAAGAACTGCCCGATGAGCTGCAGATGGAACTGACCCAGCAGATGGGGAAGATGCGCATCGTCGACCGCGAAACGCTCTATGCCGTTGCCAGCGAGTTTGCCGAAATGCTCGACAACGTTGGCCTGACCTTCCCCAACGGGCTGGCTGGCGCGCTGACCGCCATGGATGGCAAGATCAGCCGCCATACCGCCAGCCGCCTGCGCAAAGAGGCCGGCGTGCGTCAGTTCGGCAATCCCTGGGACCGTCTGAAACAGCTTGCACCCGAAGATCTCGCCTCGCTCGCCGAAGCAGAAAGCACCGAAGTTGCGGCCGTGCTGCTGTCGAAACTCGACACCGCCAAGGCCGCACAGATGCTGGCTGCCCTGCCAGGCCCCGTGGCCAGGAAAATCGCCTATGCCGTCAGCCATACCAAAAACGTGACCCCGGACACCGTCGACCGGATCGGCCTGTCCCTGGCAGCGCAGGTGGAGGCCCGCCCGGATCTGGCCTTTGACACCACCCCGGGCCAGCGCGTCGGCGCCATCCTGACCGAAGCCGCCGCAGCCAAACGGGACGAGGTTCTGACCGCACTGGAAGAAGAAGACGAGGAATTCGCCGGCGACGTGCGAAAGGCGATCTTCACCTACGGCCTGATCGCTGAGCGCATGCACCCACTGGATGTACCCAAGCTGATGCGCGTGCTGTCCCAGCCCGATGTGGTCACCGCCATCGCCTTTGCCAGCGCGGAAGAGGACGTTGCCTCTAGCGAATTCCTGCTGGAAAACATGTCGAACCGCATGGCCAACAACATCCGTGAAGAAGTCACCGAACGCGGCAAGGTCAAACGCGCAGATGGCGAAATCGCCTTCAGCCTGATCGTCAACGCCATGCGCGATCTGGTGAACAACGGGGAAATCGAGCTGAGGTCTGAGGACGGCGAAGAGGACGAGTAAGTACTGATCTCTCCCGCCGTCTCTACCGATACACTTTGGGTACCCGGCTGACGGCTTGTACACAATGGCGGCCGGGATTAAGTAGACATGCTCTATGTGATCCCAGCCCAGCAGGCCCATACCCACAATGCCCGTCGCCGCCTCCGAGCTTTCTCCGGCCCAAAAAGCAAAGTATTTTGCCAGCAATCTTTTTTTGCGTGGCGTGATCGGCGCCATGGGGCTGATCCCCTATCGCACGCGGCTGGCGGCCATGGGTCGTCTGGTGCGCGCCGCCGCGCCGCTGGCGGGCTTTGACCGGCGGATCCGTGACAATCTGGCCCTTGTCTGCCCCGACCTGCCGCCCGAGGAGGTGGACCGGCTCTGCCGCGAAGTCCCCGACAACGCCGGGCGCACCTTTGCCGAGCTCTATGCAGGCGCACCCTTCCTTGCCCGCGCCAAGGCTGCGCCAATCACCGGTGAGGGTCTGACCGCGCTCGAGAAAGCACGCGCTGACGGGCGCCCTGTGATTCTGGTCACCGGTCATTTCGGAAATTATGACGCTGCCCGGGCCGGGTTGATCGCACACGGTTTCCCGATGGGGTCGCTCTACCGGCGCATGGCCAACCCCTATTTCAATGATCACTACGTCCGTGCCATCGAAGGCAACGGCAAACCGATGTTCGAGCAGGGCAAACGCGGCATGGTCGAAATGGTCCGCCATCTGAAAAAGGGTGGCAATATCGCCATCGTCGCCGACCTGCACGTGCATGGCGGCGAGGAGATCCCATTCTTCGGCAAGCCTGCCGTCACCTCTACCGTTCCTGCGGAACTGGCGCTGAAATACGGCGCGGCACTGATCCCGGTCTACGGCATCCGGCAACCCAATGGCATTGATTTCGAAATCCACCTCAACCCGGAAATTCCGGCGTCAGATCCCATCACCATGACCCGCGCGATCTGCGACGATCTGGAAAGCGTCATCCGCAAGTATATGGGGCAATGGTTCTGGATCCACCGGCGCTGGAAAGCATACACGCCGCCGAAAAAGCCCAATACCGATCCCGCGGGATAATGCCGACCACGGCAGGTACAGGCGCCCCCAGGAATTGGCGCTGATTACTTCAGCTGCGCGGCGGCTATGATGGGGCCGCTGCCAGCCTCTTGCACCAGCACGGCCAGCGACTGATCCCCGGGCAGCGGCACGGTTAGGGTCAGACCCTCCTGCCCGTCCCATTCGGCGACCTGCTGCCAGTCCTCGACGATATTGGCATAGGCCATGGTCCGTCCTGCCAGCTCTCCGCGGCTGATCGACACCCGGCGCAGCGGCGTGAACCGCACCACATCAACCCGCAGCGCCCCTTTGGGCAGCGCGCCGCGAGCCTGAACCGAGATTTCGACACCGGCCGCCGTTGCCGTCAGATCCAGCGCCACCGGCTGCGCGCCGGTCTGGTGCCGTTTGATCGCATCACCTACTTTCAGCGGGTCGGCGGCATGAACATCCTCCTGCCCCATCACGATCATCTGCGGAGTATGAACCATGTTACGGCCCATCGCCCGGGCATAATCCTTTTGCCGCCGAGTATAGGCCGGATCGGCAAAGACGTCCTTCCAGCCGATGTAATCCCAGTAGTCGACATGAAACGCCAGCGCCAGAACGTCCTCGCGTTCTACCAGTTTGTGCATCAAGGCATCGGCCGGCGGGCAGGACGCACAACCCTGCGAGGTAAAGAGCTCTACCACCACCGGCTGATCCACCTCTTCCGCACGGATCGCGGCAGGCATCGCAAGGCACAACACACTGGCAAGAGCGGCAAAACGCATCATTGTTCGGAGTACCCCTTTGGTCGTGATCCGCAGGCCAACTCTCGCTGGCCCCCCGGTGTACCCCAACCCAATTCTGAACACCAATCAATCATTCTTGAGACTTGGTTTACCCTTTGCATGTGCTCTTGTGTACTATTGCATACAAAAAATGCACCAGAAGGCGTTTCCCCTATTGAAAGAAGGCCGAACCTGTTGCAGATAGCCTGCAGCGAATTCCCCATTATCACATCCAGAGGGAGGCCAACATGCCTATCACCGTCGGACAGGACAATGCCAAGACGCGCCGCACGCTCAGCGCCGGTGGCAAGTCGATTTCCTATTACTCGATCCCCGCAGCCACCGAAGCCGGCCTCGGCGATTTCTCGAAACTGCCGGCGGCGCTGAAGGTCGTTCTGGAAAACATGCTGCGCTTTGAAGACGGCGGTTTCTCGGTCTCGCTCGAAGACATCAAGGCCTTTGCGGAATGGGGCGCCAACGGCGGCCAGAACCCGCGCGAAATCGCCTATCGCCCGGCCCGCGTGCTGATGCAGGATTTCACCGGCGTTCCCGCCGTTGTGGACCTTGCCGCCATGCGCGACGGCATCAAGGCGCTGGGTGGCGACGCCCAGAAGATCAACCCGCTGAACCCGGTTGATCTGGTCATCGACCACTCGGTCATGATCGACGAATTCGGCAACCCGCGCGCGTTCCAGATGAACGTGGACCGCGAGTATGAGCGCAACATGGAGCGCTACCAGTTCCTGAAATGGGGTCAGGGCGCCTTCAACAACTTCCGCGTTGTGCCTCCGGGAACCGGCATCTGCCACCAGGTGAACCTGGAATACCTGGCCCAGACCATCTGGACCGACACCGATCAGGACGGCAATGAAGTCGCCTACCCCGACACACTGGTCGGCACCGACAGCCACACCACCATGGTCAACGGCGCGGCCGTTCTGGGCTGGGGTGTTGGCGGCATCGAAGCCGAAGCCGCGATGCTGGGTCAGCCGATCTCGATGCTGATCCCCGAAGTCATCGGGTTTGAACTGACCGGCGACATGGTCGAAGGCACCACCGGCACCGACCTGGTTCTGAAAGTCGTGGAAATGCTGCGCCAAAAAGGCGTTGTGGGCAAATTCGTCGAATTCTACGGCGAAGGTCTGGACCGTCTGCCGCTGGCGGACCGTGCCACCATCGCCAACATGGCACCGGAATATGGCGCGACCTGCGGTTTCTTCCCGATCGACGCGGAAACCATCCGTTACCTGCGCAACACCGGCCGCGACGAAGACCGTATCGCGCTGGTCGAAGCCTACGCCAAGGAAAACGGTTTCTGGCGCGATGCGGATTACGCACCGGTCTACACCGACACGCTGTCCCTCGACATGAGCAGCATCGTTCCGGCAATCTCCGGCCCCAAGCGTCCGCAGGACTACGTGCCGCTGACCAACGCCCAAGCCGCCTTCCGTCAGGAGATGGAAAACACCTTCAAACGCCCGATGGGCAAGGAAGTGGCCGTCAAGGGCGAAGACTACACCATGGAATCCGGCAAGGTCGTGATCGCTTCGATCACCTCCTGCACCAACACCTCCAACCCCTACGTGATGATCGGCGCGGGTCTGGTTGCGAAAAAGGCGCATGAGCTGGGCCTGAACCGCAAGCCCTGGGTGAAAACCTCGCTGGCGCCGGGTTCGCAGGTGGTGTCCGAGTACCTTGAGGCCGCAGGCCTGCAAGAGCATCTGGACGCTGTCGGCTTCAACCTCGTTGGCTATGGCTGCACCACCTGTATCGGTAACTCCGGTCCGATCCAGCAGGAACTCTCCGACGCCATCGCCGAAGGCGATCTGGTGGCAACCTCGGTCCTGTCGGGCAACCGCAACTTCGAAGGCCGCATCAGCCCCGATGTGCGCGCCAACTATCTGGCCTCGCCGCCGCTGGTTGTCGCGTACGCGCTGGCAGGCACCATGGACATCGATCTGGCCAACGACCCTATCGCCCAAACTGCCGATGGCAAGGACGTCTACCTGAAAGACATCTGGCCCTCGACACAGGAAGTCGCGGACCTCGTGCAGGAAACCGTAACCCGCGAGGCCTTCCTGTCGAAATACGCCGATGTGTTCAAAGGCGACGAGAAATGGCAGGCGGTCGAAACCACCGATGCGGAGACCTATGACTGGCCCGCGACCTCGACCTACATCCAAAACCCGCCCTACTTCCAGGGCATGGGTACCGAGCCGGGCACCATCTCGAACATCGAGGGCGCCAAGCCGCTCTTGATCCTGGGCGACATGGTCACCACCGACCACATCTCCCCGGCGGGCTCTTTTGCGACCACCACCCCGGCCGGTCAGTACCTGATCGAACGTCAGGTGGCCCCGCGTGAGTTCAACTCCTACGGTTCGCGTCGCGGCAACCACGAGATCATGATGCGCGGCACCTTTGCCAACATCCGCATCAAGAACGAGATGCTGGACGGCGTTGAAGGCGGCTACACCAAAGGCCCCGATGGCGAGCAGACCTCGATCTATGAAGCCTCGATGGCCTATCAGGAAGCTGGCACTCCGCTGGTCGTCTTTGGCGGTGAACAGTACGGCGCGGGCTCCTCGCGTGACTGGGCTGCAAAGGGCACCGCGCTGCTGGGCGTCAAGGCCGTGATCGCCGAAAGCTTTGAGCGTATCCACCGGTCCAATCTGGTTGGCATGGGCGTTATCCCGTTCGAGTTCACCGCTGGCGATACCCGCAAGTCGCTGAACCTGACTGGTGACGAAACCGTATCGATCCGTGGCCTCGACACCATCGAGCCGCAGCAGGAAGTGCCCTGCGACATCACCTACGCAGATGGCACCACCAAGACCATCACGCTGAAGTGCCGCATCGATACCGCACCCGAGATCGAGTACATCGAACACGGCGGCGTGCTGCACTACGTGCTGCGCAACCTCGCGAAGTCGTAAGGTGAGATCGCAAACTATCAACTTGACGGGCGCCCAATTTGGGCGCCCTTCTTGTTTCCGCATTCCGCTTTCGAATTTCAGGAGGTCATTGTGAGAAAGGCTGCCCTGGTAACCGGCGGCGCCTATGGGATTGGCCGCGCCATTGTGGAGGACCTGGCTCGGGACCATGAAATCGTGCTGACATGGCATGGAACCTCTCCTGCGCCCCTGATTGAAGCGAACCCACAGCTGCAGGCGGTTCAATGCGACCTGACCGAGGCAGGGTCAGCGGAGAAAGTTGTCTCGGAAACCCTTGCCCGTTTTGGGCGCATTGATGTGATCGTAAACAACGCAGGTGCCGTTATAAGCACGCCAAAAGAGACCTTTGACGCCGAGGCCCACCAAAGGATCCTCGATATCAACCTTTTGGCCCTGGCGGCCCTTTTGACTGCCGCCCTCCCACACCTTAAGAGAGGCGCCGCTATTGTCAGCATTTCTTCGGTGAATGCGCTGCTGCCTCCAAAGGACGCCGCAACCTATGGCGCCAGCAAAGCAGCGCTCAACCTCTGGACCCGTGCCATGGCCAAGGAATTGGGAGCGGCAGGCATTCGGGTCAATGCCGTTGCCCCGGGCGCCATCAATGTTCCCGAAGCCCCACGCTCTGACGATTTGACCGAGGCATTTGTCGAAATGACCGCCCTTGGCCGTATCGGCACGCCCCAGGACGTCGCCCGTGCAGTTCGTTTCCTTGCATCGGAAGACGCCGCCTTTATCACCGGAGAGATACTCACCGTCGCTGGTGGATACAGGCTTTGAGCCAAAATCAGGACAGCGACGCCCTTGCGCAATCAAAGAAGTGAAAACATGACACAAACAGACCGCATCACCGGCTATCACGCCCATGTCTATTTCGATGCCGACACGGTGGAGGAGGCGCTGGTCCTGTGTCAGCGCGCGGCCGAGATCTTTGGCGTCAAGATGGGCCGCGTCCATGACAAGCTGGTCGGCCCGCACCCGATGTGGTCCTGTCAATTGGCGGCCGATCCGGAACAGTTCGCACAGCTGCTGCCTTGGCTGGCGCTGAACCGGGACGGGCTGATTGTCTTTGCCCACCCCGAAACCGGCGATGAGCTGGCCGATCACCGTGATCATGGCATCTGGCTCGGCACCGGGCTGGAGCTGGATCTGTCCCTGTTTGCCTAAAATCAGAACGCGATGGCGCGGGACAAGGCTGCAAGGCCGCCGCGTATCGCCGACGCGCCCTCATGCGGCGGCGATTTGGCTACCGAACAGCTCCTCGGGTGCCTTCTACGGATGTGGCAAAGATAAACTGCCAATCAGAAACATGGGGTTCGCCCCGGCGCGCATCGGCGATATCCGGCATTGCGGACAGATCCGAAAATCTACTGACCAGCCGCCTTTTCCATCGCGGGGCGCAACGTCTTTTCAACGACTGAGCTGGTCAGTGGCCCGGCAAAGCGCAGCACGATCTTACCCTCCCCATCGATCACATATGTCTCGGGCACGCCATACAGGCCCCAGTCGATCGCCATGCGACCCTTTTCGTCCCGGCCAATGGCGGTATAGGGATCGCCCAGCTCGTTGAGGAAGGCCTCGGCGTTGTCCTGCTGGTCCTTATAGTTAACGCCGTAGATCGGCACGCCTTCGGCCGAGAGCGCCTCCAGCGTCGGGTGTTCGGCGCGGCAGGGCGCGCACCAGCTGGCCCAGTAGTTCACCAGCTTGACCGTACCATCGCGCAGGGTCGCATCGTCGAACGACGGCTTGCCGGTAAATTCATCCAGCACCACCGGCGGTGCTGTCTGGCCTTCGCGGGCAGATGGCAGGCTTTCGGGGTCCTCACGGAACATGCCTACCAGCGCCAGACCGACAAAACCGGCGAACACCACCACGGGCACCGCCATCAAAGGAGAGATCTTAGCCATTGCGCTTCACCCGGTTCTGCTCCAGCCGCTCCATCTCGGCGCGCACGCGGCGGCCACGCCACAGGGTGACGGCCACCAGAAGAACCAGCAGCAGAATCGACGCCGCGTAGGACGACAAGACAGTCTCCGAATATTTCCCCAGATCAGGCATCATGTGTCCAGTTTTTCCCGTGCCATCAGCGCCCGGATACGGCGGGCGCGAATTTCAGTTCCGGTGCGGTAGAACACCATTGCGAGAAAGAAAACCCCGAAGCCCAGCATGCAGACATAAAGCGGGTTGGAGAAAGCGTCCGCGACGTTTTCTTTCTTATCAAGGCTGAGCGAGGCGCCCTGATGCAGACCCTGGTTCCAGAAGTTCACCGCATAGCGGCTGAGCACCGCGAAGACCGAGCCGACAAGACACAGGATCGAGGTGAGATCCGCAGCCGTGTCCGGATCCTCAATCGCCTCCCACAAGGCGATATAGCCAAGGTAGAACAGGAACAGGACAAGGAAAGAAGTTAGCCGTGGATCCCAAGCCCACCAGGTGCCCCACATCGGCTGCCCCCAGATCGCCCCGGTAACCAGCGCGATCAGCGTCATCACGATGCCTACCGGCGCGGCGGCACGGGCCGCAAGGGCGCTGACGTGGTGGCGGCGCACCAGCCAGATCAGCGAGGCGACAAGCATCATGAACCAGGCGTTGATCGCCATCAGCGCCGAGGGCACGTGCAGGAAGATAATCTTGACGGTGGAGCCCTGACGATAATCGTCCGGTGTGAAGAAGAAACCCCAGATCAGCCCCACGGCCATCAGCAGGCCCGAGATCATCCACAGCGCGGGCATCACCCGCTCGGTGGTGGTCAGGAATTTCTTCGGATTGGCGTATTCCCAAATCGACATGGTGGCTATCTTGTTCCCCGCTCCCAAAGTTTCAAGTCTCTGTTCCCTGCTCTTTCGTCGCAGCTCTTTCGCAGCATCCCGGTCAGCGCAGATTGATACGCAAGACCGCGGCGCTGGCAAAGGGCAGAAGCGCGATCACCGCTGCGGAAATCCCCGCCAGCATCAACAGCGGCGTCTGCACGGCCATGCCTTCTGCACCGCGGCGGGCCACTTCGGCGCCAAAGATCAGCGTCGGCACATATAGTGGCATCACCAAAAGCGACAACAGAAGCCCACCGCGTTTCAGCCCCACGGTCAGCGCGGCGCCAAAGGTGCCGATCACCGACAGGGCTGGCGTGCCCAGAAACAGCGAAATCACCAGCCATAAAAACCCCGGCACCGGCAGGTTCAGCAGCACGCCCAGCACCGGCGCCGCCAGCACCAGCGGCAGGCCCGTGGTGATCCAATGCGCCAGCGCCTTGATGGTGACAACAGATTCCAGCGGCAGCGGCGCGGTGGCCAGAAGATCCAGCGAGCCATCCTCCCAATCAAGCGCCAGCAGCCGGTCCAGCGACAACAGGCACGAGAGCAGCGCCCCCAGCCACAACACGCCTGGCGCGATCCGGGTCAATAGCTCGGAATTCGGCCCCACGGAAAAGGGCACCATCACCGTGACGATCAGGAAGAAGGCCAGCCCAAGGCCAAAGCCACCGCCCGCGCGCACCGCAAGGCGCAGATCCCGCATCAGAAGAGCGATCATAAAAAGCCCTCGTCAAAATCATCAAGCGCAGGCAGGCGTGCCTTGAAGGCGCCCGCATCCAGCACCTCGGCCTCGTCAAGGCCCAGGTCGATATGGGTGGCGATCAATGCCGAACCGCCCTGCCCCAGATGCGCCCGCACCGCATCCGCGAACATGGTGACCGAGCGGGTATCAAGGCTGACGGTCGGCTCGTCCATCACCCAGATCGGGCGCCCTGTCACCAGCATCTGCGACAGGCCCAGACGGCGTTTCTGCCCGGCAGACAGCGCCCCGGCGGGCCGGTCCTGCAAGGCGGTGAGGTCAAAGGCCTCAAGCGCAGGCGTGATGGAGGCAGAGCCAAAGACCCGCGCCCAGAATGTCAGGTTCTCCGTGACCGTCAGCGCCGGTTTCAACCCGTCTGAATGGGCCGCATAGGCGATCTGATCCTCGGCGCCGTCGATCTGCCCAGACAGCGGCGGTTGCAGCCCGGCGATGGTGCGCAACAGCGTTGTCTTGCCGATCCCATTCGGCCCCCGCAGGATCAGGGCACGGCCGGGCATAAGCTGAAAACTCAGCCCTTCCAGAACCGGCAACCCGCCACGGGCAATGCTGAGATCGGTTACATTCAATGTCATGAATAACTGACTATCCCATTGCGGCCCGGCGCAAAAGCCGTATTCCGCCCGGTCCGGTTCACACCGGCAATACGGCCAGGGCGATGCGGCGCCCTTCGGACAGCAGAACGTTATAGGTGCGGCAGGCGGCGGGGGAATTCATCGTCTCCACCCCGATCCCGGCGCCTTCCAGCGCGCGCCGCAGATCTGCCGGGATATGCGCAACTTCGGCGCCGGTGCCGATGAACAGAACGTCAACCTCGTCCGCCAGCGCCAGAAGCGCCTCCCGATCATCATAGCCCCCCCAGGCCACCGTGCCACGGGTGCCGGTCAGAACGGCGCCGTGATGCACCTCTCCGCCGATGCGAAAGAACCCCTCGCCATAGCCATCCACCGGCACGGCATCGGAATAGGTCACTTCATTCAGGCGCATGAGGCATCTCCCGGGAAACTGATTTGCCACTCTCCTACCACGGGGCAGGATGGGGCAAAAGCAAAAGGCCGCAAGCGATGCCTGCGGCCTTTGGTAGTCATTTGCTGCGCCCGGATCAGGCGTCGATATTGGCGAACTGATTGCCGGTCGGTGTCGATGGTTTCGACCAGTCGCGTTTGACGCCCAGCCAGAGCAGGATGGTCGAGGCCACGAAGACCGACGAATAGGTGCCGACAATGACGCCCCAGATCATCGCAAAGACAAAGCCGCGGATCACATCGCCGCCCAGCACATAAAGCGAGATCAGAGCGATCAGCGTGGTGACCGAGGTCATCATGGTGCGGCTCAGCGTTTCGTTGATCGACAGGTTCAGCACCTCGGCCAGCGACTTCTTCTTGTAGCGGCGCAGATTCT
Organism: Phaeobacter sp. CC-HEC084; assembly: GCF_059429255.1. Classification (NCBI taxonomy): domain Bacteria; kingdom Pseudomonadati; phylum Pseudomonadota; class Alphaproteobacteria; order Rhodobacterales; family Roseobacteraceae; genus Phaeobacter; species Phaeobacter sp. CC-HEC084. Next base: position 1,122,868 of record NZ_JCAIJQ010000002.1, on the reverse strand, counting down.
CCCGAACCCGGTCGAAGACAACCACGGTATCGTTAAGCGAATAGCCGACGATGGTCAGCAGCGCCGCGATGATCGCCAAGTCGAACTTGATCTGCAATTCCGAGAAGATGCCGATGGTCAGCACCACGTCGTGCACCAGCGCCGCAACGGCCCCCAGCGCGAACTGCCATTCGAACCGCAGCCAGATGTAGACCAGCACCGCACCAATCGCCAGAACCACGGCGATGACGGCTGTCTGCACCAGCTCTCCGGACACCTTGGGACCCACGGATTCGACCGAAACGAACTTGATACCCGGCGCCACCGCATCCAACGCGGTGTTCAGCGCCTCGATCACATCGCCCGAAATCGCCTCGCCATCCGCCTGGGATTGGATGCGGATCATCGCAACGTGCTGGTCTTCGTCAAAGGTGGGGTCGAACACTTCGGTGATCGAAATATCGCCCAGCTCCAGCGGCGACATAGCATCGCGGTAGACCCCAACGTCGATGGCTTCGGTGCTTTCGGTGCGGATCGTGGTACCGCCGCGGAAGTCGATGCCAAAGTTCAATCCCTGAAGCATGAAGGAGGCAAAGCCCACCACCATCATCAGCGCCGAGACGCCCAGCCAGATCTTCCAGCGTTTGAAGAAATCGAAAGAGGTTCCTTCGGGAACAAGTTTCAGCCGCATCTTATACCTCAATCGTTTTCGGACGACGCCGTTCAAACCACATCACGATCATCACCCGGGTCACGAAGATCGCCGTGAACACAGAGGTCATGATGCCAAGGCCCAGCGTGATCGCAAATCCGCGTACCGGTCCAGATCCCATGGCGAACAGGATCACGGCGGTGATGAAGGTGGTGACATTGGCGTCAAGAATAGCGCTCAGCGCCTTGGAGTAGCCTTCGTCGATGGCGCGCGCCGGACCCCGGCCCGCTTTCAACTCTTCGCGGATCCGTTCGAACACCAGCACGTTGGCATCCACCGCCATACCGACGGTCAGCACAATCCCGGCAATACCAGGCAACGTCAGCGTACCGCCAATCAGGCTGAGTGCGCCAAAGATCAGCGCCACGTTCAGCATCAGCGCCAGATTGGCGAAGATCCCGAAGAGACCATAGGACAGCGTCATGAAGACCAGCACCGCGACAAAGGCAACAATGGTCGCGATCTTGCCCGCGTCGATACTGTCCTGCCCCAGTTCCGGGCCGATGGTGCGTTCTTCGAGGAACTCCAACCCGGCCGGTAGGGCACCTGCCCGCAGCAGAATGGCCAGGTTGGTGCTTTCCTCGATGGTGAAGTTACCGGTGATGATACCGGAGCCACCGGGAATATGCGCCTGAATGACCGGCGCCGAGACAACCTCGTCATCCAATACGATCGCAAAGGGCGAGCCGATGTTTTCCGCCGTGTAGTCTCCGAACTTGCGCGCACCCGATGTATTGAAGCGGAAGGTCACCGCCGGGCGGCCGTTCTGGTCAAAGGACGGCTGCGCATCTACCAGCTCCTCGCCGGTCACCACCGGCGCGGCTTCGACGGTATAGAACACGCCCTCTTCATCCAGCGACGGGATCACCTTGTTGCCGACACCGGCGCGGGCGTCGGCGTCATTGCCGCGTCCCACAACCGGGTTGAACGTCAGCTGCGCGGTGGTGCCGATGATCTCTTTCAGCTCAGAGGCACTGCCGATACCCGGCACCTGGATCAGGATCCGGTCGGCGCCCTGACGCTGAATGGTGGGCTCACGGGTGCCGACCTCATCGATCCGGCGGCGCACGATTTCCAGCGACTGGCGCACCGTGCGGTCATCCGAGGCAAGGCGCTCGGCCTCGCTCAGTTCGATGATGATCACATCACCCTCGGCAGAAACGACAATATCCGTTGCCCCGCCGCCGGTGAGGCTGGTGACCGGACTTGCCAGCCCACGCACCACTTCCAGCGCCCGGGCCATGCCCTCGGGCTGGGAGATCTTGACGCGAATCTGCCCGTCCGGTGCCGGTTGCAGCCGGAAGGTGCCGATGGTGGCCCGCTCGGGGCGCAGTGCATCGCGCACCTCGGGCCAGAGCGCATCCATGCGCGCAGCATAGACATCGGCGACCTTGACCTCGGCCAGCAGATGCGCACCGCCGCGCAGATCAAGGCCCAGGTTGACCAGCCCCGAAGGCATCCATTCGGGCCATTGGCCTGCCTGTTCGAGCCGCTCCGGAGTCTCCCCCTTCATCTCGATCGCGGCGACGGCATCATTGGCCTGTTCGACACGGGTGTAGAACGCATTTGGCAGGGCTAGCAAAAGGCCGGCCACACAGACCAGCCAGATCAGCACCCTCTTCCAGAGATCGATTTGCAGCATTGCCCTGCCTTTTCAGATATTTAAGATCAGAAGCTTACGCTGCCGGCTCGGTCTTGGACAGCACCTGAGCGATGGTCGAGCGCACAACGCGGACCTTGACGCCCTCGGCGACTTCGACTTCGACCTCGTTCTCTTCCTTGATCTTGGCAACCTTGCCGATCAGACCACCCTGGGTCACCACCTGATCGCCGCGGCGCAGGTTCTCGACCATTTTCTGGTGTTCCTTCATCTTCTTCTGCTGCGGGCGGATCAGCAGGAAGTACATGATCGCAAAGATCAGAATGAGCGGGAGAAACTGGCCAATCGTATTTGCGTCCAAGGGGATATTCCTTCTGTCTGGAGAGCCCATGCGGGGCTGCCTTATTTTGCAGGCGAACCTATGCGCTGGTCTGGACAGTTGCAAGGCAAAGGCGGTGCGACGATGTGCAGATTCCGCCTTGCAACACCCTTATACAAACCCCGTTGTGCCCTCTTCCTCTTTGGCTGCGGCTCGGGCATAGGTTTGGCACTGATTCAACGTCGTCTCTTATACAGGAGCCACCCCATGCACGACATCCGCGCGATCCGCGAAAATCCTGCCGCTTTTGACGCCGCTCTGGCGCGGCGTGGGGATGCGGCTGTGTCCTCTGAGGTGCTGGCCCTGGACGAGGCGCGCCGGGCCAAGATCCAGGCCGCCGAAGAAGCACAGGCCGCCCAGAACAAGGCCGCCAAGGCCATCGGCGCGGCCAAGGCCAAGGGCGACGAGGAAGAGTTCGAACGCCTGCGCAGCGAAGTTGCAGGCAAGAAGGCCGAGGTTGCCGCGCTGCAGACCGAAGCCAAGGAGCTCGACGCCAAGCTGACCGACATGCTGGCCCGCCTGCCCAACAACCCCGCCGAGGATGTGCCGGATGGGGCTGATGAGGACGACAACGTCGAGGTCAACCGCTGGGGCACGCCCGCGGAATTCGATTTCACCGCCAAGGAACATTTTGAGATCACCGGCGTCGCAACAGCCATGGACTTTGAGACCGCCGCCAAGGTCTCTGGCTCGCGCTTCGTCTTCCTGAAAGGCGCAGTGGCACGCATTCACCGGGCGCTGGCACAGTTCATGATCGACACCCACGTCGATGAGAATGGCCTGACCGAGGTGAACTCCCCTGTTCTGGTGCGCGACGAAGCAATGTATGGCACCGACAAGCTGCCGAAATTCGGCGAGGACAGCTATCAGACCACCAATGGCTGGTGGCTGGTGCCGACCTCCGAGGTGCCGCTGACCTATTCCGTCGCAGAGGATGTGCTCGATGCCAGCGCGCTGCCGATCCGCATGACCTCCCATACCCTGTGCTTCCGCTCCGAAGCGGGCTCCGCGGGCCGCGACACCTCGGGCATGCTGCGCCAGCACCAATTCGAAAAGGTCGAAATGGTTTCGGTCACCCACCCTGACGAGTCCGACGCCGAGCAGAAACGCATGCTGCGCTGCGCCGAAGGGTTGCTGGAGAAGCTGGGCGTGCCCTATCGCACCGTGATTCTGTGCACCGGCGACATGGGCTTTGGCGCGCGCCGCACCTATGACATCGAAGCCTGGCTGCCCGGCCAGAATGCCTATCGCGAGATTTCTTCGGTCTCGACCACCGGCGATTTCCAGGCCCGCCGCATGAACGCGCGTTTCCGCCCCGAAGGCGGTGGCAAGCCCGAGTTCGTGCACACCCTGAACGGATCCGGGCTGGCCGTGGGCCGCTGCCTGATCGCGGTTCTGGAAAATGGCCAGCAGGCGGATGGATCGGTCAAACTGCCTGAGGCGCTGGCGCCCTATCTGGGCGGCAAGCTGACCCTGACGGCAGAGGGCGCACTGGCCTGAGCCCAACTCCTCAGACCTGAAAACAAGAAAACCGGCCCCGAGAATGCGGGCCGGTTTTTCTTTGTCGTGCTACGAGCGCGTCGCAGGGGTTGGCTTCAACCCTTTGTCTTCTTGGATTTCTTCGCCTTTGCCGTTTTGTCCTTGGCTGGTTTGGCCTTTTCTGCTTTTGCCTTGCCCGGCTTTTCCTTGCCGGGTTTCTCCTTGGTGGCCTTATCGCTTGCATCCAGTTTTCCGCCGCTCTTCTTGCGGGCCAGGATGGCTTCAGCCTTGGCCTTTTCCCGCTCGATCGCCTTACGCGCCTTGGCCTTCACGCGTTTGGCTTTTTCCTTGGCCTTCACGCGCGCTTCGGCCATTTCCAGCGCCAGCGCCTCGGCCTTCTTGGCGGCCTTGCGCGCCTTGATCTTGGCCTTGGCAGCTTTTTCCTCGGCCGCGAGCCGGGCCGCCTCGGCGGCGGCGAGCGCGGCGTTCAGCTGGGTTGCATCCTCAGGCGGGACCTCACGGGTCACCTTCGCCGGCCTTGCGGCAGGGCGACCGGTGCGCACCGGCGCGGCTGGACGCTGCTGTGCGGCCGCAGCCACAGCCTGCGGTGCAACGGCGGCCTGCTTCAGGCGCGCGGCGCGCGCGGCCCCAATGCCGGGTACCTTGCTCAGATCTTTTTCGCTGATCGCTGCCAGCGCCTCGACCGACGTGATCCCCTGATCCTTCAACGCCTTTTCCAGCGCGGGACCAACCCCTTTGAGATCCTTGAGAGCCGTCATTTCAATCTTCCTTTTCTTTTCCCGGCAGCTACACGGGCTGCCGGAATAGGCTGCCGTACCTAGCGTGCCCTTAGTATGCAATGCGCGTTTCAGGCCGGAAAGGGCACCAGGCGTTTTTGCTCTTCATCCCATAGTTTCAGAGACAAAGCGCGCAAAGCTTCACCAAATGAGATCCGCCGCAGCGGAAATTCAGGCGGCAGATTATAATGGCACTTGCGCAGGCGATAGCTGGGGATCCGGGCGTTGAAGTGATGGATGTCGTGAAGTGTGATATTGGCGACGGCAAAATCGAAGAACCAGCCGAAATCCAGGCAGGAGGACCCCTGCAACGCTGCCTCCTGCGGGTTCAGATCCGGGCGACGATCCCAGTAGGTGTCTTCAAAGTTATGCTGCAGATAGACCAGAAATACCCCGATCATGCCGCCAAGGAAGGAAAACGCCAGCCACACCCACAGACCCGTCGGGCCTGCCACGTAATAAAGCAGGGAAATCAGCGCAATGATCACCATATTATGCAGCAGCACCCCCAGAATGCCGAACTTGGTGGTGTTCTTGGGCCAGCGGTAGCGAATGAAATAGGTAAAGGCCGATCCCACCGGCACCAGCACCAAGGGGTTGCGGTAAAGCCGATAGGTCAGCCGCTCCCAGAACCCCGCCTCTTTCCATTCGCGCAGGGTCATCGTGTGTATCTCGCCGGTTTCCCGGTGTTCCAGATTGCCGATATTGGCATGGTGCAGGTTGTGGTTCTGCTTCATCACCTCGAACGGCGCAAAGGTAAAAGGCGACAGGACGTGGCCCGCGATTTCATTCTGCCTGCGGGTTTCGAACAGCGAATGGTGCCCGGTATCATGCTGCAGCACATAAAGCCGCACCGCCGCAAAGGCAAAGATCACCCCTGCAGGAATCAGGATATACCACCGCTCGACATAGGCGATGGCCAAGTAGAGGGATAGAAAGTAGACCGCGAAGGTGCCGAAATAACTCATTGCCGCCAGGCGGTTATCTTTCTTAGTATATTCACGCGTGTAAGTTCTCAGGTCCATGAGACTTCCCTTAAATACGCTCTGTGACGCCGGTGTAAAATCTCCAGGCGCTTGACGTTTAAAAACTCCATTGGCTGGGAAGATCAGAAAATCGGCTAACGCCCTGCCAATGCCATTTAATGTTAATGGCTTGGCAACGGATTTCAACGTGTGAAAAGGACCGGCCCGCAGATGCGAACCGGTCCAGCAAAAATTTTGGTCTTTGGCCTAGGGCGCGCAAGCCCTTGGGGGGCAGCGCCTGGAATCAGTCCCTGCGCCCTTCCAGGTGTTTGCGCAGCTTTGACGGTGCGGCTTTCTTGCGGCCCTTGTAGGGGTTCTTGTCCGCCTGCCCGCGCATATAAAGCCGGATCGGCGTGCCGGGCATGTCGAAATCCTCGCGCAGACCATTCACCAGATAACGGGTATAGCTGGCCGGGATCTTGTCCGGATGGGAACACATCACCACGAACCCCGGCGGGCGCGTCTTGGCTTGGGTCATATAGCGCAGCTTGATCCGCTTACCCTGCGGCGCAGGCGGCGGGTGCTGCTCCAGCATGCCAGTCAGCCAGCGGTTCAGCGCTGCGGTGGGCACCCGGCGGTTCCAGACGTCATAAGCGCGCATAATGGCAGCGTGCAGCCGGTCCAGCCCCTTGCCGGTCTTGGCCGATACCGTGACGAGCGGCGCACCGCGCAGCTGCGGCAGCAACCGAGCAAAGGCCTCTTTCAGGTTTTTCAGCTTTTCCTGCTTGTTGTCCTCAATGTCCCATTTGTTGACCGCGACGACAACCGCACGTCCTTCCCGCTCGGCCAGATCGGCGATCCGCAAGTCCTGCTGTTCAAAGGGAATGTCCGCATCGAGAAGCACCACCACGACCTCGGCGAATTTTACCGCGCGCAGACCGTCCGATACGGACAGTTTTTCCAGCTTTTCCTGAACCTTGGCTTTTTTGCGCATACCGGCGGTGTCAAAGACCCGCATCGGCGTGCCTGCCCAGTCGATCTTTAGCGAGATCGCATCGCGGGTAATCCCCGCCTCGGGGCCGGTCAGCAGGCGATCCTCACCAAGGATCTTGTTGATCAGGGTCGATTTGCCCGCGTTGGGACGGCCGACGACAGCCACCTGCAGCGGCTTGTCCATCGTTGGCTGAGGGACCTCGTATTCGGCATCCTCGTCGTCCAGATCCTCGTCCACAGACACGTCCGTCAGCGGAGCATTGTCCTGCGCGGTTTTTTCAAAACGTTCCGAAATCGGCAACAGTTGCGAATAGAGATCATTCAGACCCTCACCATGTTCGCCGGACAGGCGGATCGGCTCACCGAGGCCCAGACCATAGGCTTCCAAAACCCCGGCATCGGCTGCGGAGCCTTCGGACTTGTTTGCCGCCAGAATGACATGCGCAGATTTCTTGCGCAGGATATCGGCAAACATCTCGTCCACCGGGGTCACACCCGTGCGCGCATCAATCATGAACAGGCAGACATCCGCCATATCCACCGCCCGTTCGGTCAGGCGGCGCATGCGCCCTTCGAGCGAGTTGTCGGTGGCATCCTCAAGGCCGGCGGTGTCGATGACGGTAAACCGCAGATCGCCAAGGCGGGCCTCACCTTCGCGCAGGTCACGGGTGACCCCCGGCTGGTCATCGACCAAGGCCAGTTTCTTGCCGACAAGGCGGTTGAACAGGGTGGACTTGCCCACATTCGGACGGCCCACGATAGCGAGGGTAAAAGACATCGGACCCAACTTTTTGCGATTCAGACGCGCCCCATAGCGCATCTGCTGTCTTACGGCCAGAGCCGATCGACGCTTTAACGGAAGGCGAGAAGCTCCCCTTTCGAGGAAACCACATAAAGGGTCTTACCCGCAACAACCGGCGCGGTCGTCGCGCCTCCGGGGGCCTCGATGCTGCGCGTCAGGCTGCCGTCACGGGGATCGAACATGCGAATCTGACCATCGTTGGAGGTGATGATCACCTGACCACCTGCCAGAACCGGACCATAATGGGCCACCACTGCGCCGCGTTTGGAGGGCTTGTCCTTCAGATAGCCCGGCAGGTCCACAGCCCAGATCACCTCGCCGCTGGAGGCATCCAGACGCAGGAGCTGGTTACGATCGCTGATCTGGAACAGGCTGCCACCCGCAGGCCAGACCGGCCCGATGGCGCCTTCCTGTGCGGTCCAGATGCGATCACCATTGTTGGTGTCGATGGCCACGGTGCGGCCGGAATGGTTGCCGACGTAGGCGCGGTTGCCGACCACCACTGGCGCACCGGTGACATCGCTGATCCGTGCCAGCGTGGTACCGACGCGCTGCCCCGCCACCGAGGCGTTCCAGCGGCGCACACCGCCACGGCGGAAACTTGCGACCAGATCGCCGGAACCAAAGGCGAAGATGACGTAATCCCCGGCAATCACTGGCGACGGGGCGCCCAGCACGTTCGATGGGCTCGGAACGCCTTCGACCTGCCACGCGATGCGGCCATCAGAGGTGTTGACGGCCCAGCCAGTATCATCCCCGGCCACCAGATAGACCAGCCCGTCACGCACCATCGGTTCGCCAGATCCGGTGGCTTCCAGTTTTTGACGCCAGATCTGTTTGCCGGTGCTGGCCTCCAGCGCGGTCAGAACGCCAAAACCGGAGGAGATGTAAAGAACACCCTTGTCATAGGCCATGCCGCCGCCGGTGGCCTGGCCTTCGCCTTCGCGGGCGGGAATCAGATCGCTTTGCCATAGAAGCTGACCGGAGGGAGAGACCGCGCTGACGCGGGCCGCGCTGTCCAGCGTGTAGATACGCCCATCAGCCACAACGGGGCGGGCCGTGATGCGCTGGCGGCGGCTGTCGCCCTCGCCAATGGAAACGGCCCACTGCAATTGCGGCGCCGTCGACAGCGCCGGATGCGCGGTGCGCTGCGCCGGAAGACCGTGCGTCTGCGCCCAGGAAGCGTTGACGGTCTGGCTGGGCAGGGAAATTGGCCGCGACTGGTTGACCACCTCGATATTGGCATCGGGACGGATGTCTTCGCGCTGCCCTTGCAGGATCACCTCGGGTTCGGCGCAGGCGGCCAGAACCAGAGCCATCGCGCTACCGCAAAAAAGCGCCCGCGCGCGAGAAATGGATTTAGCTGCCGTCATTGCCCTGCCCCGCAATTCGTTTCCCTCTCCGCGCACATTCCGCGCGGCGCCTTTTAACCTTCCGGCGCGTCTGCCGCGTCCGGTTTTCCACCAAGTGCTACAATCAATTGAGTTGCGCGGTCTTGCAAGTCCCGGCTGACAGTCGCATCCGCCGTAATCGCCTGCAGACGCGCGATTGCGGCCTCGGTCTCACCGGCTTCGATGTCCAGCAGTGCAAGTTGCTCGGACGCCAGCAGCGACAAAGGTGCACCGGGCTGTGCCAGGGCCTCATATTGCAGGCGGCGTTCTTCAAGGCTCAGCGTCTCTGCCTGCAGGGCCAGCGCCTTGAAGCTGGCGATGTGACGGTAAACCAGCGGCAGTTCGCCATCGGTGGCGACTTCACTGAGGACCGCAACGGCGGTCTCGGTATCCTCGGCTTCGGCCAGGGCGCCTGCGCGCATCATCTTGGCCACGGCAGCGCCGGTTTCAGAGCCAGCGGCCACCTGCGCCAGTGCCTCGGCGCGGTCTGCGGGTTCATCAGCTGCCAGCGCGGCAATCATGCCATCGCCAAGCGCCTGCGCTGCGGCGAGTTCCTGCGCCTTGTTATATTCGCGATAGGCGGCACCGCCCACGATGACCACCACGGCCAGACCACCGATCCAGCCATAGCGTTTCAGCATCAGGAACAGGCGGTCCCGGCGCACCTCTTCGGTCACCTCTTCGATAAAGCTGTCGGTGTCGCTCATGAAAATGTCCCCGATATGCCCGGTCTGTGCCGGAAAATTGTCTCACGTGACGCCTCTCTTAACGCGCCTTCGGGTACAAGCCAAGAGCCGCAATATCCGGCAATCCGTGCGCAAGCCTGAAACAATGGGTAAAAATATGAAGTGAACTGCTTTGTTTAGTATGGACAATGCCTACATGCTTACTATGACTTTTTCCCGGGTGTCTGGCGGAACCCTCTTGGAAAGCCGAGCCAATGGCTGCGGCTTGCTCAGTGTTATTTGAGAAAGGCCCGAAATGCGTTTGATACCCCTTCTGACCGCGATTGCCGTCACCGCCGGACTGTATTTCCTGGTCCTGCAGCGGGAGGATCTGTTTGCCTTCGCCCGTGGCGAGACTGCAGCCGAAGCAACAGAGACCGTTGAGAGCGAACCCTCTGCCGAAGGCGCGGCCAGTGTCACGGTCACTGCAGAAAAACGCGTCGGCGTCGTCGTCAAACGCAGCGAAGCGCGGCCGCTCGACAGCGCTGTGATCCTGCGCGGCCAGACACAGGCCGCACGTCAGGTCGAGGTCAAGGCCGAAACAACATCCACCGTGCTGTCAGAGCCGCTGCGCAAGGGCACGCAGGTCAAGGCGGGCGATCTGTTGTGCGAGCTCGATCCCGGCACCCGTCTGGCCGCGCACCAGGAAGCGCAGGCCCGTCTGCTCGAAGCGCGAGCCCGTACCCCCGAAGCCGAAGCCAAGCTGGAAGAAGCCAACGCCCGGCTCAAGGAAGCGACCATAAACCTGACGGCTGCGGAAAAACTGTCGCAGGAAGGCTACGCCTCGGAAACACGGCTGGCGGCGGCGCGGGCGGCCGAACGCACGGCCGTTGCCGGTATCGCGGCGGCGCAGGGTGGTCTGGAAACCTCGCGTGCGGGCATCGAATCCGCGCTGGCGCTGGTCGCCTCCACCAGCAAGGAAATCGACCGGTTGCGTATTACCGCGCCTTTTGACGGCCTTCTGGAAAGCGACACCGCAGAAATCGGTAGCCTGATGCAGCCGGGCAGCCTTTGTGCGACCGTCATCCAGCTGGACACCATCAAGGTGGTGGGCTTTGTGCCGGAAACCGAAGTCAACCGGGTGCATCTTGGCGCGCTGGCCGGGGCCGAACTGGCCAATGGCGCGCGGGTTCAGGGCGAGGTCACATTCGTCAGCCGCTCGGCTGATCCGACCACACGCACCTTTGAGGTCGAAATCACCGTCGACAATCCCGACCTGAAGATCCGCGACGGGCAGACCGCCGATATCGTGATCTCCGCAGAGGGCACCAAGGCGCATCTGCTGCCGCAATCGGCGCTGACCCTCAACAACGATGGGCGGCTCGGCGTGCGGATCGTGCGCGAGGATCAAACTGCCGGTTTCGTTCTGGTATCCCTTCTGCGCGACACGGCCGAGGGCGTCTGGGTCAGCGGCCTGCCGGAAAAGGCTGACGTGATCGTCGTCGGTCAGGACTTCGTCACCGAAGGGGTGCCCGTTGCGCCCACCTATCAGGAGGCGATGCAATGACCGGCATAGTCTCCTGGGCCGCAGACCGGGCCCGTATGGTTCTGGCCTTCATCGTGATCTCGCTCCTGGTGGGCGGGTTTGCCTATGTCAGCCTTCCAAAAGAAGGCGAGCCGGACATCGACATCCCGATGCTGCACGTCTCGGTGCAATTTCCCGGCATTTCCGCCGAAGACAGCGAAAGCCTGCTGGTCAAGCCGATGGAATCGGAGCTTGTCGATCTGGACGGCCTGAAGGAAATGACCTCCACCGCGGCGGAGAATTACGCCGGTGTCCTGCTGGAGTTCGACTTTGGCTGGGACAAGAGCGCCACAATCGCCGATGTGCGCGATGCGATGAACACAGCGCAGGCGGATTTCCCGTCGGCGGCTGAGCAATACGTCATCAAGGAAATCAACTTTTCCGAATTCCCCATCGTCATCGTCAACCTGACCGGCGATGTGCCGGAACGGACCATGGCGCGCATCGCCAAGGATCTGCAGGACGATCTGGAATCGCTGGATGCGGTGCTGGAGGCCCCCATCGCGGGCAACCGCGATGAGATGGTCGAGGTGGTGATCGACCCGCTGCGGCTGGAGTCCTACAACGTGACCGCGCTTGAACTGATCAACGTGGTGCAAAACAACAACCAGTTGATCGCGGCGGGTGAGGTTGAAACCGCGCAAGGCACCTTCTCGATCAAGATCCCGTCGTCCTTTGACGATGTGCGCGACATCTACGCCCTGCCGATCAAGACCAACGGCGACCGGGTGGTCAAGCTGGGGGAACTGGCGCAGATCAACTATACCTTCGAAGATCGCGAAGGCACCGCACGGTTCGACGGCGAAGACACCGTTGCCCTGCAAGTGGTCAAACGCAAAGGGTTCAACCTGATCGACACAGTGGATCTGGTCAAAGAAACCATCGCCAAATCCGAGCAGAAGTGGCCCGCAGAACTGCGCGCGGCGATCTCGCTTGGTACCTCCAACGATCAGAGCCGCGTGGTCGGCTCCATGGTCAGCCAGCTGGAAGGCTCGGTACTGACCGCGATTGCGCTGGTGATGATCGTGGTTCTGTCCTCGCTTGGCAGCCGGGCGGCGCTGTTGGTGGGCTTTGCCATTCCGACTTCTTTCCTTCTGTGCTTTGCCCTGCTGGCGCTGATGGGGATCTCTGTCTCCAACATCGTGATGTTCGGTCTGATCCTTGCCGTCGGCATGCTGGTCGATGGCGCCATCGTGGTGGTGGAATACGCCGACAAACGCATCAGCGAAGGCACCGGCCCGATGCACGCCTATGTGGAGGCTGCGCAGCGCATGTTCTGGCCGGTTGTCTCCTCGACCGCGACGACGCTTTGCGCCTTCTTGCCAATGCTGTTCTGGCCCGGTGTGCCGGGTGAGTTCATGGGCATGCTGCCGGTGACACTGATCTTCGTGCTCTCCGCATCGCTGGTGGTGGCGCTGGTCTACCTGCCGGTCATGGGCGGCGTCTCCGGTCGTATTAGCCGGGTGTTCGAAGGCACCTCGCAAGGCCTGCGCGCGGTGCTGCCATGGTGGGCACGGGCGCTGCTGGTGCCGCCGCCGATCTGGGGCATGTTCGCCGGTCTGATGCAGATGCTGAACCCGGGCTACCTGCTGCCCGACGCCGCTGCTGCCACCATGCCCGGTGCCATCCCGCCGCTCTTTGGCGCGCTGGTCTTTGTGCTGTCGGCCTTTGCCGCCTCCACCGCGCTGGGTGCAGCCCGGATCGAGCGCAAACCAAAGGTGGTCTCTGCAGGCTACCGCCATACGCCGTTTGGCTATTTCATCAAGTTCATCGCGGGCAATCCAATCATGCCTCTGGTCACGATTGCAGCGGTTGCCTTCAGCATAATGACGGTGTTCCAGATGTTCAGCGAGAACAACTATGGCGTCGAGTTCTTCGTGGAATCCGAACCGGAGCAAGCCACGGCATTTGTGAGGGCACGTGGCAATATCTCGCTGCATGAAAAGGACGAAATGGTGCGCCAGGCCGAAGAGGTCATCAAAGCGCATCCGGCGGTGATCAACGTCTTCTCCTTTGCAGGTGAAGGTGGTCTTGATACCGGTGGCCCCGGCGGCGGGCAATCGCCGCAGGATACCGTTGGTCAGGTCCAGTTCGAAATCATCCCCTGGGAAGATCGCCCGACGCAGACGGAAACATGGTTCTTCGATCTGCTGACCCGCGAGGTGACTGCTTCGGCCTATGACGGGCATACAGTGATCGACGAACTGAACGCCGAGCTGGAAAAACTGCCGGGCTTTGTGGCCGAACTGAAGGCACTCGAGCAAGGCCCCGGGTCGGGCAAACCCATCCATCTGCGGATCAAGGGCGACGGCTGGGAGGATCTGACATCCGCCACCGAAACCGCGCGCGCCTATTTCGACGAAATGCCGGGGCTGACGCTGGTTGAGGACACCCTGCCCCTGCCCGGTATCGACTGGCAGATCGACGTGGATGTGGAAAAGGCGGGCCGCTATGGCGCCGATGTGGCAACGGTGGGCGCCATGGTGCAGCTGGTGACACGTGGTATCCTGCTCGACACCATGCGGGTGGACAGCTCGGATGAGGAAATCGAGATCCGCGTGCGGCTGCCCGATGAAGACCGGGTGCTGTCGACGCTGGACAACCTCAAGGTCCGCACCACCGATGGCCTGGTTCCGCTCAGCAACTTCATCACCCGCCAGCCGGTTCCGAAACTGGCCCAGATCAGCCGCGTGCAGCAGCAGCGGTATTATGATGTGAAGGCGGATGTGGAGCCGGGTCTCAGCAAAGTCGTCACAGCCGATCCCGAGACTGGCGAGGACAGGGTCCTGGGCCTGCTAAAAGCGGTCCCCGACACAGTGACGGTGGCCGAGGGGCAAATCACCGCTGCCAATGGCAACCGCTATACGATCTTCGCCCTGGATCAGGCCGATACGGCTGAAGAGCTCGGCACTGCCGTCGCAGAGAACGCCCGGATCCTGCCGGTCAACGCCAATGAACGGCTGGCCGCCATCACGACATGGCTGGCCACCGATCCGTTCCCCAAATCCATCACATGGGAATGGACCGGCGATCAGGAGGAGCAAGAGGAAAGCGGCGCCTTCCTGTCCAAGGCCTTTGCCGGGGCGCTAGGGCTGATGTTCGTGATCCTTCTGGCCCAGTTCAACAGCTTCTACAATTCGGCGCTGGTGCTGCTGGCGGTGGTGCTCTCCACCACCGGGGTGCTGATCGGCATGATGGTGATGCAGCAGCCGTTCTCGATCATCATGACGGGCACGGGTATCGTGGCGCTGGCGGGGATCGTGGTGAACAACAACATTGTTCTGATCGACACCTATCAGGAGTTCAGCCAGCACATGCCCCGGATCGAGGCGATCATCCGCACCGCCGAGGCACGCATCCGTCCCGTGCTGCTGACCACCGTCACCACAATGGCCGGTCTGGCTCCGATGATGTTCGGTATCAGCCTCGACTTCATCGACGGTGGCTACTCCATCAACAGCCCCACCGCGCTGTGGTGGAAGCAGCTGGCGACCGCCGTGGTCTTTGGCCTTGGCATCGCAACCGTGCTGACGCTGGTGGTGACGCCCTCGCTGCTGTCGATCCGGGTGTGGCTGTCGACCTACCTGTCGTGGATGGGCCGCCTGCTGGCACGCATCACCGGTGGCCGGTCCAGCCGGATCGCGCAGGATATGCGTCTGGCCAAGAAAGCGCGCAAACTGCCCACGACCGAGCTGCTGTGGGAAGAGATCGACAGGAGCCCGGCAGACGACAGCGAGCCCGACACAGGACCGGGCACAGGCCCCGCCCTGCGCGCGGCAGAGTAAACGTCGCGTCTGCGCAGACAACCAGATGAAAAAAGGCCTCGCAGATGCGGGGCCTTTCTTTTCGCTGCGCAGCATTGCGCCTCTGGCGCCCGCACGGCTTACAGCAAGGCGGTTTCATCCGCGGATACGTTTTCAATCTTCTTCTGCGCCAGCTCTTCATCGCCTGGGCCGGGCGCGGGTTCCGGGTGCAGCTGACGCGCCCGCGGCGTGTGCTGCAGAACCACCTGAATGGGAAAGTGATCCGAGCCGATATTGCGGTGCCGTTTCATCGAAACCAGCGTGAAATCGCCCGAGCAGAAGACGTGATCCAGCGGCCAGCGCAGCAGCGGGTAGCCTGCGTGAAAGGTGCTGAAGATCCCCCGTCCAATGCGCGGATCCAAAAGACCACTCAACTTTTGGAACAGCCGGGTCGATGCCGACCAGGCCACATCGTTGAGATCCCCCATGACAACAACCGGTCCCGCGCTGGCGTCAATGGTCTTGGCCACCAGCAACAGCTCTCCATCCCGCTCGGCAGAGGTCGGGTTCTCCGTCGGGCTGGGTGGCGCCGGGTGGAGGCAATGCAAGGCAACCCGCTGTCCCGAGGCAAGAACCACGGAGCCATGCATCGAGGGCACGCCCTCCTCCACCAAAAAGTGGACCTGCGGGTCGATCAACTCGAGCCGGGAATAAAGATGCATCCCGTAAAGGTTATCGAGCGGCTGCTTGACCCGGTAGGGATAAACCGCCTCGATCTGCTCCAGTTGTTCTTCCCACCACGCGTCCGTCTCCACTGTCAGGACCAGATCCGGCTGTGTCTCGCGGATCAGACCCAGCAGCGGCTGCGCGTTGCGGTTGGTCATCAGGACGTTGGCCACCAGAAGGTTCAACTGATCGTCAGGGCGCATCTGCCGCGCCGACTGGATCTGATAGGGAAAAAGCCGCGTATAGCGGATGATCCGCACGCACTGCAGCGCCGAGCAAAGCAACAACAGAACGATCAGCGCTTTATCGCCCTGCCCCTGCCAGCCGTAGACCCAGACATAGGCCAGCAAGGCAGCAACGGTGACCGTAGTGATCTGCAAGGCCGGGAATTCAAAGCCCCGCACCCACCAGCCTTCGTGCCGCAAGAGCGGCAACAGGGTCAAAAGCGGCACTGCGCAGATGAACAGAAAAAGAGCCCAGTCCAGTATCACGTTCATCTTACACTCACTATCCCACTCACCCAGCCGCGCGACCTGTGCAGGTCACACCTGCCGACAGGATCAGGCGACGTCCTGATCCGCCTGCTGGCGCTGCCACAGATGGGCATAACGACCACCGCGCGCAAGAAGATCTTCGTGAGAGCCTGCTTCCGCAATCTCCCCCTGCTCCAGCACCACGATCTGGTCCGCCTCGGCGACGGTGGAGAGGCGGTGCGCGATAGTGATCACCGTGCGCCCCTGTCCGGCCCGCGCCAGCGCTTCCTTGATCTCGCGCTCGGTATCGGTATCCAGCGCCGAAGTTGCCTCGTCCAGCAGCAGGATCGGCGGGTCCTTCAGTAGGGTACGGGCAATGCCGACGCGCTGTTTTTCACCGCCCGACAGCTTGAGCCCGCGTTCGCCCACCTGAGTGTCATAGCCCTGCGGAAGACCGGCGATGAAATCATGGATCTGCGCCGCGCGCGCGGCGTCTTCGATCTCTTGCTGGGTGGCGCCATCGCGGCCATAGGCGATGTTGTAGCGGATGGTGTCGTTGAACAGCACCGTGTCCTGCGGCACCACGCCGATGGCGGCATGCAGGCTTTTCTGGCTGACGCTGCGCACATCCTGCCCGTCGATGGTCAGCGCCCCGCCGGTAACATCATAAAACCGGAACAACAGCCGCCCGATGGTGGATTTGCCGGACCCGGTGGAGCCGACGATGGCCACCGTCTCACCTGGCTTGGCCTCCATGGTGATACCCTTCAGGATCTCGCGCTCCGGGTCATAACCGAAATGCAGGTCCTCCAACCGGATATGCCCCTTGCTAACCTTCAGCTCAGCCGCATTCGGACGGTCCGTCACATCTGGCGGCTGTTCCAGCAGGTCGAACATTTCACCCATATCAACAAGGCTCTGCCGGATTTCCCGATAGACCGAGCCGAGGAAGTTCAGGGGCACTGTGATCTGGACCATATAGGCGTTGACCATCACGAAATCACCAACGCTAAGGCTGCCGTCCTGCACGCCGATGGCCGCCATCACCATTACCGTTATCAAACCGCCGGTGATGATCACGCTCTGGCCAAAGTTCAGGAAGGCCAGCGAATAGGCGGTCTTCAGCGCCGCCTGCGCATAGGCACGCATGGCGCCATCATAGCGGGCCGCCTCGCGCTCTTCAGCCCCAAAATATTTGACCGTTTCGAAATTCAGCAGGCTGTCGATCGCCTTTTGGTTGGCGTCAGTGTCCTGCTTGTTCATCTCGCGGCGCAGTTTCACCCGCCATTCGGTGATCGCCAGCGTGAACCAGACATAAAGCGCAATGGTGACACCGACCGCAAGCAGATAGCGCGCGTCGAACAGCACCGTCAGGATGACGGCCACCAGCACCAGTTCCAGCACCAGCGGACCGATCGAGAACAAGAGGAACCGAAGCAGGAATTCGACGCCCTTGACCCCGCGTTCGATGATCCGGGACAATCCGCCGGTCTTGCGGGTGATATGATAGCGCATCGACAGTCGGTGAATGTGCTGAAATGTCTCCAGCGCCAGACCGCGTAGCGCCCGCTGGGTGACAGGCGCAAACACCGCATCCCGCAGCTGTTGGAATCCGTTCGTCAGCACCCGCGCCACACCATAGGCGACGGTCAGCCCCACCGCGCCGAGCGCCAGCGGCGGAACGCCTTCACCCGCCAACGCATCCACCGCGCCTTTGTACAGAACCGGCGTATAAACGGCGATTAGCTTGGCCAGGATCAACACCACCATGGCCAGCACGACCCGGTATTTCACGCTCTTCTGGTCTGCGGGCCACAGGTAAGGAACCACCTTGCGCAGGGTGCGCAGGCTTGAGCGGCGTTCCTCGGCCGAGATGGAATCGATGGTGGTGGGGGATCGTCTCATGGCGTTCCTGCGGCTGGGCCTTCCGGCGGGCTGGCGATGTCTGATGCGTATCGCCTACTACATATCCCAAGCACAAAGCTGGGAAAGGATACGCCGCGCCCCCTGTGGCTGGGGACACGGCGCGTTTCTGGTACACCGAACAGATCAATCCGGCAGGTTGAACACCTGTCCGGGATAGATCAGGTCGGGATCGCGGATCGCATCCTGGTTGGCCTGGAACACCCGGACATAAAGGAACCCGCTGCCATAGCGTTCCTGCGAGATCGCCCAAAGGGTATCGCCCTTTTGCACCGTGATGGCCCGTACCAGCGGAACCGGTTGATCCGGCGCCTGTCCAGGCTGCTGCGTCTGCGGTTGCAGCACCTCGGGCGCCTCGCGTTTGAAGGGGGTTTCAAGACGGCTCAGGACTTCTGCGCCGCTGGCGGAAATTTCATCCAGACGCAGAGTGTAGATGCCCGGTTCCACGGCAGCCAGCGCGCCGCCCCAGCGGCCATCCTCGGCCACGAGGAATTCGGTCTTGAGCGCATTGTCCACGTAGACCCGCACCAAGGCATCCGCGCGGCCACGCCCAGCCAGCAGCACCTCGCCGCTGTCGGAATAGCTGATGGTATCAAGCGCGACCTTGCCATTCAGAACCGGCGTAGCGGGCTGCACCAGCTCTACACCATCTGCACCGGCCCTCAGCACGGCAACCGCCGTTGGCTCCGGCTGCGGCGCAGGAACGGTTTCCGCGCTGGCGAGTGTTTCCTCGGCCACCGGCTCGCTTTGGGGCGGTGTGGTATCGTCGGGGCCAGCAGTGCCGGTCTCGCCCTCTGCGGTTGCCACTTCGACCTGTGCGGCCTCAGCCTCCACCGGTTGCTCCGGTGCTGCCGTTTCCGCCTCGACCTGCGGCGTGGTGGTTTCGGCTACGACGGGCTGTGCTTCTCCCTCAGCTGCGACCGGAGCGGGCGCTCCGCTCTGCTCAGTCGGCTGTTCCTGTGAAACGGCCTCAGATGTTTCAGCCTGCGCGACCTCCACTGCCTCTTCGCTCTGCGGGGCTGCGGTGTCCTTGGATACAGCCGCAGGCTCGGCCTCGGGCTTCGCGGCATCCTCGGCATCCGCCACCTGCGGCGCTGGCGCCGCTGAGATCGGTGCCAAAATGAACTGATCCTCAGAGGGTTGTTTCTGATCCTCGAACCGCGCCAGAAGCGAGATCACCCGCGGCTGGTCGCTGGGCAGGATGCTGGAGAAAATCACGAAATCGCCGCTGCCCTGAACCTCGGTCTGTTCCAGAACCGAACCATCCAGCAGGACCTCGACCGCGGCTCCGGCCTGTGCACGACCTGCAATCACAAGGGCACCGTCGGGGTCGACCCGCACCAGATCCAGCATTGGCGCTTCCAACAGCGGCGCCGCCTCTTCCACGGGCGCCTCTGCAGTGGTGGCGGGGTCTTCAGAAACGGCTGCCTCCTCGGTCGCGGTATCAGCAACATCCGCCTTTTGCGTATCTGCAACGGTGTCGCTGTCATCCGCCGCGGGAACCTCTGCCTCAGGTGCCTGGGCTACCGCCGTTTCGCTCTTACCTGTCTCTGTTGGCTCGGCGGTTTCGACGACGGCGGCGGTCTCTGCCGATGCCTCGGGTGCCTCTGTCGGCGCGATGGTCTCGACTTCGGCCTCTGCCGTCTCCTCAACTGCCGCAGGGGCCGCATCCTCTGCGGCTGTCTTCTGCGGCGCATCGGTCGCAGGTTCAGGCGCGTTTTCCGAAGCGGTCGCAGTTTCAGGTTCAGCCGCGGAATTGGCGGTCTCAACCGTGGTGGTCACGCCAACCGGCTCTTTGGCCGCCGGGGACACCGTCACCTCGGGCTGCGCCACCGTGCGCGATGCGGCCTCTTCAGGCCCATCGCCCCGGTCAAACACCCCCAGCTGCATCAGCACGACGCCGCCCACGATCACGACGACAGAAGCAATACCTCCCATCGCCAGGGGGCTGACCCCCCCACTTCCAGATGTTTGCGCCATCTTGTTCCTTCCTTGTGCGAGATGTTTTCCCTCGCTTGGTTGAGCCAGCCTACCAATGGGGGTATCTGGGGTCAAAACAGCATACCTGTTTCGCTGCCAAACCCTGTCGAAAGGCTATCTCATGAGCATAAAATCCGTCTGTGTGTATTGCGGATCACGTTTTGGAGCAATGGCCAGCTATGCCGCAGCCGCCGAGACCCTTGGAAAAGGGCTCGCCGCACAAGGTCAGCGGCTCGTGTACGGCGCCGGAGACGTCGGCCTTATGGGCACCGTCGCTCGGGCGGCGCAGGCTGCAGGTGGTGAAACCTTTGGGGTGATCCCGGTGCATCTGGAACGGCGCGAGGTCGGCAAATCGGATCTCACAACCTATGTGGTGACCGAAACCATGCATGAGCGTAAAAAGGTCATGCTCTATAACGCCGACGCCGTTGTGGTCCTGCCCGGCGGCCCGGGATCGCTGGATGAGTTGTTCGAAGTGCTGACCTGGCGCCAGCTGGGCCTGCACGACAAACCGATCATAGTGGTCAACACCGATGGCTACTGGGACAAGCTGCGCGACCTTCTGGAGCACGTGGTGGCGCAGGAATTTGCAGGAGCCGAGATGCAGGATTACCTGACCTGGGTCGACAGCGCCGAAGAAGCGCTAGCCAGACTGAAACCCTGACCCGGAGATACTCCGGTTCAGGCCTCCAGTTCAGCCTCCCTCCCGCTGCTAGCCCGCCGCCCCCGGACAGCAGGCGATCAGACGCTCGCCAGCGCGGATTTCACGGCCTCGGCAATCTCGGGCACTGGGTGATTGGTCAGATCCTTGGGCAGCTCTGCAACCAGCAGTTTGGCGGCATCCCCGCTCAACTCGGGGCGCAGCGCGCCCAGACTGCGCGGCGGTGCGATCAAAACCAGCCCGGAGCAGGCCCCGGCGGCCACCCATTTGTTGACCAGAGATGCTACCCCGGCAGCGAAGTCATCTTCGGCCATCTGATGCCAGTCCGCAGGTTCAACCGCGCCAAGCGCAGCTCCGGCTGCCCCGCTGAGCCGACCGGGCGCCTCTGACCCTTGCGCTTCGTTCGACGGGTTGGCGATCTCGTCGGCGCGCATCACGCGCAGGTCCGCATCTACCGTATCGCTGACGTTCTCCAGAAACAGCGCCTTTTGGCCGTCTGCAACGATGATCCATAGTCCTTTGGGCAATTTAATCATGCGTGTTCCCTTTCCTCCGTTCCGCTTCCTCTGTGCCGCCAGCCAACCGGAAAACATGGCAGGGAACCTTGACGCGTATCAAACTGCCACGAAAAAACCCGCGCCGGTCCGGCGCGGGTTTCGTATCTCGTATCCTGTCGCGGATTACATGCGCGAAGCGACGTTTTCCCAGTTGACCAGGTTGTCCAGGAAGTTGGTCAGGTAGGCCGGGCGCTTGTTGCGGAAATCGATGTAGTAGGAGTGTTCCCATACGTCACAACCCAGCAGCGCGGTCTGGCCAAAGCACAGCGGGTTCACGCCGTTTTCGGTCTTGGTGACTTTCAGGGCGCCATCGGTGTCTTTCACCAGCCAAGCCCAGCCGGAGCCGAACTGACCCGCGCCTGCGGCGGAGAATTCTTCCTTGAACTTGTCGACGGAGCCGAAGCTTTCGACCAGTGCCTTTTCCAGCTCACCCGGCATCGCGGAGGCGCCCGGACCCATCATTTCCCAGAACTGGTTGTGGTTCCACAGCTGGGAGATGTTGTTGAAGATGCCGTTCTGGGCGACGGCGGATTTGTCGTAGGTGCCGACAATGATCTCTTCCAGCGTCTTGCCGTCCCATTCAGTACCGGCGATCAGCTTGTTGCCGTTGTCGACATAGGCCTTGTGGTGCAGATCGTGGTGGTATTCCAGGGTTTCGGCGGACATGCCCTTGGAAGCCAGCGCATCATGTGCATAAGGAAGATCGGGAAGTTCAAAAGCCATATCGGACCCCTGTCAATTTTGTTGCGTTCCTATGCAGATACATGCGGCGCAGCATTCGGCAGGTCAAGGGCCTAGACAAGAAATCCGCGCCATCTGACTGCGACGTCTATGTGCGCAAATGGGAGAGACCGCCATGATCGCCGAGGCCTGGATCCGCGCCCGCAAAGCGCTCTACCGCATGCGGGGCCACTATGCAGGTCAGCTGAACGGTGTTCCCTTTCGGCTGGATCCCTACCATTCCAAGTTCTGGCGCAAGGCCGCGGCAGGCAGGTGGGAGCCGGAGACCTTTCAGGTGCTGGATGCCCATCTTGACAAGGATCACGACTATCTCGACATCGGCGCCTGGATCGGCCCCACCGTCCTATACGGAGCGCATAGGGCGCGGCGGGTGATGTGTTTTGAACCCGACCCGGTTGCCTTCCGCCATCTGGCTTGGAACCTGGAACTGAACCGCGTCGACAATGTCTCGGCCTTCTCAGTCGCCATCAGCAGCGGTTTTGGTCTTGCCCGTATGGCATCTTTTGGTGGCGAAGCCGGAGACAGCATGAGCAGCCTTCTAAACGATGGCGATCACGGATCTGATGTGATGACGATCGGCTGGCAGGATTTCGCAGCAAAGGCGGATCTGTCGCGCGTTTCGCTGGTCAAGCTCGATATTGAAGGCGCCGAATTCGACGTTCTGCCCCAGATGATCCCCTGGCTGAAAGAGCAGCGCCCGGCCCTCTACCTGTCCACCCACGCGCCCTTCCTGCCGGAAGAGACCCGCAAGGCGCGGATGGCAGAGCTGGCCGATCTTCTGTCCTTTTACGGCGAATGCCACCCTGACAATGGGGCGCAGGCCGGGTTTGAGGCTCTCACCAGCCCCCGCGCCCTGACGCAGTTCCCGACGTTTCTGTTCAAGTGATGCGCCCGCCAAGCGTGCCGACTATTTGACCCGTCGGCAGGTGCCGGTGCCGCGGTTGTTTCCGTCTCCGCCATGCACGCGCGCGCTGATCGTCGCCTTGGACCGCGCTGCATCAAGCCGCACAGTGTAGGTCGCCGTGGCCGTTCTGTTCCCCCGAACAGGCAAGCCCGTCAGGGTCCATTTCATGAGGTATTTCTGCTCCTTCACCACGCTGAATGTCACAGGCAACGGGGCCTTATTGACGTGGTGAATATAAGCATCGTAGGCCATCGCGGTTCCGGCGGCCTCATCCACCACGTAGGCGGCCTTATCTGGGATCCAGCCATAGCTGGTATGGGCGGTATATTCACATTCATAAACAATGGGCGCGCCTGCGGCGGCCAATGGCAGCGCGCAAAGCGACAAAGCCGCCGCTATTATGGATCCTTTAAACATGTGCAATCCTTGCTTCAAAATTCAGCACCTCAAGACAGCAGAACAAACACCTGATCAAAAACAAAAAACGTGCCCCGAGGGTCCGGGACACGTTATTGGATGGATCGATTTCGCACAACCCAGAAGGGCCGGTGTCAGTAGACGCCAACCTTTGATTGCGGGTGGGCAGATGCTTTCAACAGATTGAAGACATAGCCCGCAACCGAGCGGAAGCAGACAATGTGGAAGGTCTCCTCTTCATCCAGCCAGAAGGCCGCAGCCACCTGCGCCATGCGGGTACGGCGGAAATCGCCAGGGGTGAAGGCTGCCGCATCGAAATCCACAGGACAGACCTTGCCCAGAGCCTCGCGCGCACCTGCGCCCGAGAGGTGGAAAAAAGCCCGCGCATCAGAGACATTCACCGCCAGAGCGTGCTCGCCCGACAGAGCTTCTGCCAGCGCCGCGGTCTTGGCTTCGGCGTCGGCATATGGCACCAGCAACAGCAGCTCATCCGGGGACATCCAGGCCACGGCACCGTTCTCGGCGGTGGTGGTCCGGCGCGGCTCCGGCACATCTGCGCCGGTGGCCACCTTCACCGCCTGTCGCAGGGTCTTGGAGGACAGATCGCCGCGCAGGGTGATCATCCCCTGCAGTCCGGCCTCTTCCAGCGTGGCCATTCCGGCGTAGCTGGCGCCGCCCAGGACGCTCACAGGATTAGACATTCTGCTTTTCCCCTTCCTTGTCGTAGAAGACCGGATCGACGATCCGCGCCTTGAAGATGGTGCCATCGGTGCCGGGGAAGTCGAGAACCTCTCCCATGCGGTCGGGGCCGTGTTTCACCAGTCCCATCGCGATCCCCTTGCCCAAGGTCGGGGAATAATAGGTCGAGGTGACCCGGCCGATGGTGTTTTTCTGGCCGTTGGCATTGACGCCATTGCCGACCGCATAGGCGCCGTCCGGCAGCACCGACCCGTCGGTCGTCTCAAGCCCCACCAGTTTCCAGCGTTCCGGATCCGCCATATGGCTGCGCAGCTGCGCGCGCTTGCCAATGAAGTCTTCCTTCTTCTTGGAAATCGCCCAGTTCAGCCCCAGATCCTGCGGAATGACCGTACCGTCGGTTTCATCCCCGATCATGATAAAGCCCTTCTCCGCGCGCAGCACGTGCAGGCATTCCGTGCCATAGGGCATCACGCCAAACTCCTGTCCGGCCGCCATCAGCGCATCCCAGAAAGCCTGACCATCAGAGGCGGCGACTGCGATCTCGTAGGACAATTCACCCGAGAAGGAGATCCGGTAAACCCGGCATTTGAAGCCGCCGATCTCTCCGTCCTTCCATTCCATGAAGGGCAGCGCCTCCTTGGAGACATCCAGTCCGCCACCGGCCTCGCCGTTCAGCTTTTCCAACACCTTGCGCGCCTTAGGACCGACCACCGCGATCTGAGCGTACTGCTCGGTCACATTGGCGACGTAGACTTTCCAGTCCCACCATTCGGTCTGCAGCCATTCTTCCATATGGGCATGGATGCGGTCGGCGCCGCCGGTGGTGGTGTGGCATAGCCAGGTGTCCTCGTCGATGCGGGCAACCACGCCGTCATCCGACAGGAAGCCGTTCTCGGAGCACATCAGACCATAGCGACATTTGCCGACTTTCAGGGTCGACATCATGTTGGTGTACATCATGTCGAGGAACCGCCCGGCATCAGGGCCTTTGACGATCAGCTTGCCCAGGGTCGAGGCATCCAGCATCCCGACGTTCTGGCGGGTGTTGGTGATCTCGCGGTTGACCGCCTCCTTCACGCTTTCGCCGCTGCGCACATAGGCGTAGGGACGGCGCCAGTGGCCAACCGGCTCCCAGTCAGCGCCATTGCCATCGTGCCAGTCGTACATCGGCGTCTTGCGCAGGGGCTGGAAGATCTCGCCGCGCGCCTCGCCGCCGATCGCGCCCATGGAAATGGGGTGATAGGGCGGGCGGAAGGTGGTGGTGCCCACCTGCGGGATTTCCGATCCGAGACTGTCAGCAAGGATCGCCAGACCATTGATGTTGCTGAGTTTCCCCTGATCCGTCGCCATGCCGAGGGTGGTGTAACGCTTGGTGTGCTCGACGCTTTCATAGCCTTCGCGGGCCGCCAGTTGCACGTCGGAAACCTTGACGTCGTTCTGGAAGTCGAGCCAGGCCTTCATGCGCAGGTTGATTTCCGCGCGGGCGGGCATCAGCCAGACCGGCTGCATCGGCGCCTCTTCCTGCGCTTCGCCCTTGGCGGCAGTGGCATCGGCTTTGAACCCGGCCGCAGCAGCGGCCTTGGCCCCGGCCTCGGCACCATCGGCCAGAACCGCATCCAGTGTCAGCGGGCCGCTGGCGGCACCAGCGGTCACCACGAAACCTGCACCATCTGCGCCGAGCGGCGGACGGGAGGGATCGGGGCGGAAATGCGCCTGCGCATCATCCCAAGTAAGCTTGCCGCCACAATGGGACCACAGGTGCACCACCGGAGACCAGCCGCCGGACATGGCGACCGCATCGGCTTCGACCTCTTCCTGGGCGCCGCCCTGACCATTCTGGGCGCAGATCGCGACCTTGGTCACATGCTTGCCGTCCTTGACCTTGGCAATGCCGCGGCCGCATTCGACACGGATACCAAGCGCGCGAACCTCATCCATCAGGGCGCCGCCACCGGCTTCGCGGGTGTCGAGCACGCGTACAACCTCGACGCCTGCACCATGCAGCGCCAGCGCGGTGCGATATGCATCATCGTTGTTGGTCGCTACCACCACGCGCTGCCCCGGGGTCGCGCCCCAGTTCACCACGTAATCGCGCATCGCTGCGGCCAGCATCACGCCGGGCACATCGTTGCCAGCAAACGACAGCGGCCGTTCAATGGCGCCAGTTGCGGTGACGATCTGTTTTGCACGGATCCGCCACAGGCGGTGGCGCGGACCACCCTGCCCCGGTGTGTGATCGGTCAACCGCTCGTATCCCAAAGCATAACCGTGATCATAGACGCCCGAACCCATGCAGCGGTTGCGCAGGGTCACGTTCTCCATCGCGGTGAGTTCCGCCAGCGCCTGTTCCACCCAGGCTTCGGGATCGTCGCCATCGATGGTCCCGCCATCGACCGGCGCACGGCCGCCCCAATGGGCGTTCTGTTCGATCACCAGCACCTTGGCGCCCGAACGGCCCGCCGTTAGCGCCGCCTGAAGGCCTGCGACACCGCCGCCAACAACCAGAACATCAGCAAAGAAGTAGAAGTGTTCGTAGGTGTCCGCGTCCTTCAGTTCGCGGTCCGGCGCCTGACCCAGACCTGCGGATTTGCGGATGATCGGCTCGTAGACGTGTTTCCAGAAGGGTTTGGGGTGGATGAACGTCTTGTAGTAGAAACCAGCAGGCAGGAACCGCGCCAGCTTGTTGTTCACCACGCCCACGTCGAACTCAAGGCTGGGCCAGTGGTTCTGCGACTGGGCGCTGAGGCCGGAAAACAGCTCGGTCGTCGTGGCGCGCTGGTTCGGTTCGAACCGCGCACCGGAGCCGAGGCCAACCAGCGCGTTGGGCTCTTCCGCGCCCGAGGCAACCAGCCCGCGTGGACGGTGGTATTTGAAGGACCGGCCCACCAGCAGCTGATCATTGGCCAGCAGCGCCGAGGCCAGCGTATCCCCGGCATAGCCCGTCATCCGCGTGCCGTTAAAGGTGAACTCGATGGGTTTGGAGCGGTCGATCAACCGGCCCTGATTGGCAAGACGCGTGCTCATGCTGCGAACCTTTCACGATAAAAGGCGGTGGTATTCGGTGTGTGTTCCGCGAAACGGGCCATGCCCGGCTGCGGTCGGTCTGTGCGACGAAGTGCGCCTGTCATGACTTGGCATCCGAAAACTCGCGCCAGCTCCAGCCGGGGCGTTTGGCGGTGATCGCGTCGCGGATTTCCTGCGGCGGCTCGGTGGTCTGCGCCGAATAGGTGCCAAAAACCTCAAGCGTCATGGTGCAGCGGGCCGCGTGGAACCACTTGCCGCAGCCATTGACGTGCCGCCAGCGTTCGAAATGCACGCCTTTGGGATTTTCCCGCATGAACAGATAGTCATGGAACTCATCATCCGAGGAGCCGGGACCAAAGCGCGTCAGATGCGCCTCACCGCCACCGTGCAGTTCGGTTTCTTCGGCTTTGACGCCGCAATAGGGGCATTCAAGGATCAGCATGGGCCATGCTCCGGTTTGGTCTGGTCTACTGCCCCCGAACCGAGGGCGGGGATCGGGCACGATGCAACGCAGGGCGTCACATTGGATGAACGAAGGGAAGCAACCATCAGTGCGCCACCCCTGCCGCGACGCTCTCGTCGATGAATTTGCCTTCCTTGAAGCGCATCATGGAAAATTCCTCGGCCAGCGGCGAATGGCCGGTTGCCATCAGCTCGGCCATAGCCCAGCCAGATCCCGGAATGGCCTTGAAGCCGCCGGTGCCCCAGCCTGCGTTGACGAAACAGTTCTGTACCGGCGTTTTCGAGATGATGGGCGAGCGGTCGCCGGTCACATCCACGATACCGCCCCACTGGCGCAGCATCTTCAGGCGCGACACCATCGGGAAGGTTTCGTTAAGAGCACGCACGGTTTCCTCGATATGGTGGAAGGAGCCGCGCTGGGTGTAGTTGTTGTAGCCATCCGTACCGCCACCAATCACCATCTCGCCCTTGTCGGACTGGCTCATGTAGCCGTGCACGGTGTTGGCCATGACGACCACATCCATGCAGGGTTTGATTGGCTCAGACACAAGCGCCTGCAGCGCCACGCTTTCGACCGGCAGGCGGAAGCCCGCCATCTGGGACAGGTGCGAACAGTTGCCTGCAACCACCATGCCAAGCTTGTCGCAATCGATCGCGCCCTTGCTGGTGTCGACACCGATGACCCGACCACCTTCAGTGCGCACGCCGGTGACTTCACATTGCTGGATGATGTCCATGCCCATGGCCGAACACGCCCGGGCATAGCCCCAGGCCACCGCATCGTGGCGCGCGGTGCCGCCGCGCTCCTGCCACAGGCCACCCAGCACAGGGTAACGCGGCCCTTCAAGGTTGATGATCGGCACCAGTTCCTTGACGCGCGCGGGTTCGATCCACTCGGTCGACACGCCCTGCAGCGCGTTGGCATGGGCCGTGCGCTTGTAGCCGCGCACCTCATGCTCGGTCTGGGCCAGCATGATGACGCCGCGCGGAGAGAACATGACGTTATAGTTCAGATCCTGGCTCATATCCTCGTAAAGCGAACGCGCCTTTTCATAGATCGCCGCCGACGGATCCTGCAGGTAGTTCGAGCGGATGATGGTGGTGTTGCGCCCGGTGTTGCCGCCGCCCAGCCAGCCCTTTTCCAGCACCGCCACATTGGTGATGCCGAAATTCTTGCCAAGGTAATAGGCCGTGGCAAGGCCGTGCCCGCCCGCGCCGACGATGATCACATCATAGTGGCGTTTGGGCTCGGGGGCGCGCCAGGCGCGTTCCCATCCGGTGTGGTAGCGCAGGGCCTCCCGCGCGACTGCAAAGGCTGAATAGCGTTTCATGAGCGAATCCGATGATGCGTGTCTGTTCTTGGGTATGCCCGAGGGGCGGTTCAGGGCCGTGCCGTTTATCGTCGCATTTGTGCATAGTTGCGACATCACCTTTCTACCACGTCTGCGACCGTGCCGCACGGGGTCTGCCTCGCCCATGAGCCGACTGACATACCGGGCACGACAGGGTGACGCAGCAGTTAGGCCTTTTTTCCACGCCTGCGGAGATATAGATGGAGATCAAACATCGGAGTAAGCATGGTTTTCTGGATCCTCATCGCATTCATGGCCCTGGCCATCGCCGGATTGATGGCATTGGTTCTGCTGCGCAGCCGCGCAACGGGAGAGCCGCCAGCCGCCTATGACCTGCGCGTCTATCGCCAGCAATTGCGCGACGTGGACAAGGATCTGGCGCGTGGCGTGATCAACGAAGCTGACGCCGGCCGTATCCGTACCGAGGTCTCCCGCCGCATTCTGGCCGCCGATGCGCAGCTGCAGGCACAGGCCGAAGGCGCGCGGCAACCCCGGATGGCGACCCGCGCAGTGGCGGTGATCATCGTTCTGGGGATCTGTGGCGGAACACTGGGGATATACGCGACGCTGGGCGCACCAGGCTATGGTGACCTCAGCCTCAAGAGCCGCATCGCCATGGCGCAGGAGCGCGCCGACAGTCGCCCCAGCCAGGCCGAAGCTGAAGCCCAGGTGCCGCCTTTCCCGGCGCCAGAGGTCGAAGACAGCTACCGTCAGCTCGTCGATCAACTGCGCAAGACCGTGGCCAAGCGTGAAGACGATGCCCAGGGTCAGGCCCTGCTGGTACAGCACGAGGCGAACCTCGGGAATTTCATCGCGGCCTATCAGGCCAAGGAAAAGTATATCGACATCATGTCCGGCGATGTGGAAGCCGCCGATTTCGGCGAGCTGGCCGAGCTGATGATCATGGCAGCCGGTGGTTATGTCTCTCCCGAAGCGGAAAAGGCGCTAAGCCAGACGCTGCGACTGGACCCGGAAAACGGACCGGCACGCTATTACTACGGGTTGATGCTGGGACAGGTGGGACGGCCTGACCTCTCCTACCAGATCTGGGCGGAAACCCTGCGCAAGGGCAATGCCGATGATCCCTGGGTCCGCGGCATTCAAAGCCAGATCGAAGAAATGGCCGTGCGCGCCGGGGTCGATTATCAGCCGATCCAGCCCAAAGGCGCGCCGACCCCGCCCTTTGCTGGCGCCATGCCCGGCCCCGATGCGGCGGACGTGGAGAACGCCGCCGAGATGAGCGAAGCCGACCGCGCCGAGATGATCCGCGGCATGGTGGCTCGCCTGTCGGACAGGCTCGCGACCGAAGGTGGCACGGTCCAGGAATGGTCCCGTCTGATCGGGGCGCTGGGGGTGCTTGGCGATCAGGATCAGGCCCGCGTCATCTATGACGAAGCCCGCCAGACCTTTGCCGGGGACGCTGCCGCGCTTGACATGATCAACGACGCCGCCCGTCAGGCAGGGGTGGCAGAATGATCCTTGATACCTTTGAAGAATTCGCCGCCGCCCTGCCCTCTTACTCTGCGCTGGTCGGGCTGGATCTGGGCGAGAAAACCATCGGGGTTGCCGTCTCGGACCGGATCGGCGCGGTGGCCACACCGCTGGAAACCATCCGGCGCAAGAAGTTCACCCTCGACAGCGCGCGCCTGCTGGAAATCATCAAGGAACGCGAGGTAGGCGGCATCCTGCTCGGCCTGCCGCGCAATATGGATGGCAGCGAAGGACCTCGCTGCCAATCCACCCGCGCCTTTGCCCGCAACCTGACGCGACTGACCGAACTGCCGATCGGCTTCTGGGACGAAAGGCTGAGCACAGTTGCCGCCGAAAAAGCCCTGCTGGAGGCGGATACGTCCCGCAAACGCCGCTCCGAGGTGATCGACCATGTCGCCGCCTCCTATATCCTGCAGGGAGCGCTGGATCGGATGAGGCATTTGGGCAATGGATGACGGCATGAGCGACAAGGTCTGGAAACGCGACGAAATTCAGTCGCCTTGCATCAAGATCTGTGTGGTTCACCCCGCAGAGCGGATCTGCACTGGCTGCTACCGCTCGATTGACGAGATCACCCAATGGTCGCGGATGAGCAATGATGAACGCGCTGCGGTGATGGAAGAATTGCCGGGGCGTGCCGCCGGGCTGACCAAACGCCGTGGCGGTCGCGCTGCCCGACTGGAGCGCAAATAACGCCGCCCGCGTACAGCGGTCAGTCAGCACAGGATTGATGGTTCACCGGTCTCCGGCTGACGGATGCCTCAGGCGGCAGAGCGCTCTGCCACCTGTGACAGCGCTTCCAACACCAAATCAGGACCGGCCCCCGGACGGTTCGCCCCCTCGGAGAGGATCCGCCGCCATGCACGCGCGCCGGGTTTACCGGCAAAAAGACCCAGCATATGTCGGGTAATCTGATGCAGCCGCGCGCCATCGCTCAACTGCCGCTCGATATAGGGAAGCATCTCATGCACCACGGCGGATGCGTCGCGCGGCTCGCCGGTGCCATAGATCACCGGGTCGGCAGCCGACAGAATGTCGGCGGGCTGGTGATAGGCCGCGCGTCCGACCATGACGCCATCAAGACCCCGGTCCAGATGTTCCCGCGCCGCGTCTAGAGAGGCAATGCCACCGTTCAGTGAGATATGCAGATCGGGAAACGCCGCCTTCATCTGATGCACCAGATCGTAATCCAGCGGCGGGATATCCCTGTTTTCCTTGGGTGACAGCCCTTGCAGCCAGGCCTTGCGCGCGTGGATCGTCACGCGGCGGCAACCCGCAGCGCGAATTTTCTCCAGAAACACCGGCAGGATGTCCTGCGGTTCCTGCTCATCAACGCCGATGCGGCATTTCACGGTGACATCGACCTCGACCTTGGCGCGCATGGCCGCCACGCACTCCGCCACAAGATCCGGCGTCTGCATGAGAACCGCCCCGAAGGCACCGGATTGCACCCTGTCGCTGGGACAACCGCAATTGAGGTTCACCTCATCATAGCCCGCCTCTTCGCCAAGCCGCGCGGCCTCGGCCAGTTCCTGCGGCTCGGACCCGCCCAGCTGCAGCGCCACCGGGTGCTCCTCAGGGTTGAAGGCCAGCAGATGCAAGGCACCACCCCGCACCAGCGCAGGTGCGGTGACCATTTCTGTGTATAGGAGTGTCTCACGGCTCAACAGGCGATGCAGGTAACGACAGTGCCTATCGGTCCAGTCCATCATCGGCGCCACGCTCAGGCGCGCGGCTTGTTCCAGCTTGGTATTCACAGCCTTGGCTCCATCCTCAATACGGCCTGCCTTCGGCGCAGGCCGGGGTGCCCAGTCGTACGCGATTCGACAGGGCTGGGGTGTAGCACATTTCACCGGAGGCGACAGGGAACCACGGGAATCCCCCAGCGCCGTGAACGTCGCCCCCCTGCCCCAAACCAGATTTCGCGGCGAATAACCGCCCCGAACAAGGCAGGAATTGCCCACTGCGAGCATTGCAGACAGGCCATCCTGAAGGGCCTTAGAACCGGACATTTCGTCCCTCGAAAAACATTGGATTTTTTGCCCAAAATGGTCTTGCAATCCCCCCCGAAATACATCAGAAGTGCGCCTCACGGAGAGGTGGCCGAGTGGTCGAAGGCGCACGCCTGGAAAGTGTGTAGGCGGGAAACCGTCTCCAGGGTTCGAATCCCTGTCTCTCCGCCACTTCCCAGATGGTCGCGATTTAAATTTATCAAATATAATCAGTTAATTGACGCGGAACCCGATCTGCGCCGCACCCGATGTCCCCTTGAAATCACCCGATTCTGCTACACATCTTGCTACACAATGGGCAGATGTGGAGGGGTGAGATGCAGCTGATGATGCGGGGAAAGACGTGGCACTTGCGGCGGCGCGTGCCGGCCCGGTTTGCCTCGGTGGAGCCGCGACGTGAGGTCTGGGTCTCGCTCAAGACCGACTCGCGCCAGCAGGCCTCTAAGAAGGCCCCCGCGGTCTGGGATAGCCTCGTTGCAGGCTGGGAGGCGCAGATGGCCGGCCGGTCTGAGGATGGGGTAGCACGGCTGGAGGCCGCGCGTGCCATCGCAGCCAGCCATGGACTGAGCTACAAGCCAGTCCGCGACCTCGAAGATCTTCCGCTGGAAGACCTGCTCGCGCGGATTGAGGTTCTGCAGCGACGGGACGGCACGGTAAACGCGGTGGCGGCCCCTGCCGTGCTGGGGACGGTGGAGGTACCCTCCATGTCCGTCTCCGAGACTTTGTCGGAGTACTGGACGCTGACGCCCGACCGGGTGCGTGGCAAGAGCGCCGACCAGAGGCGCCGCTGGGAGAATCCAAGGAAAAAAGCTGTCCGGAACTTTGTTGACGTTGTCGGCGACCGCCCGATCGCCGCGCTCACGCGGGCGGATTTCCT
Source organism: Phaeobacter sp. CC-HEC084 (assembly GCF_059429255.1). Lineage (NCBI taxonomy): Bacteria > Pseudomonadati > Pseudomonadota > Alphaproteobacteria > Rhodobacterales > Roseobacteraceae > Phaeobacter > Phaeobacter sp. CC-HEC084. The sequence goes on along the minus strand of NZ_JCAIJQ010000002.1, from coordinate 1,089,479 downwards.
CGACTTCCGGTCCTGGTGGCTGGAGCGGATCGCCGAGGAGAACCTGACGCCCAACTCGGCCAATAAGGACCTGATCCACCTGTCGGATGTCCTTCGGACCGTGGATGAGCTGAAGGGTCTCGGTCTCGACCTGCCCCTACACAAGCTGACCCTGAAGGAAGGTGACAAGGCGGAGCGGATCCCCTTCTCCGATGACTGGATCCGGGAGAAGCTGCTGGCCGATGGCGCCCTCTCGGGTCTGAACGAGGAGGCCCGCGCGATCCTGGTCGGAATGATCAACACCGGATATCGCCCGTCAGAGGCGGCCGGGCTTACCGCCGGCCGGATCCGGCTCGACCACGAGATGCCGCATCTGGTGATCGCGTCGGACGAGACCCGCCAGATCAAGAATAAGACCTCCCGGCGCGAGATCCCGCTGACCGGGGTTAGTCTAGAGGTCTTCCGGGCGTTTCCCTCCGGCTTTCCCCATTACCGCGAAAAGCCTGCGACCCTGTCGGCGACGGTGAACAAGTACCTGCGCGAGAACGGGCTGATGGAGAGCGGCCAGCACGTCATGTACAGCCTCCGTCACAGTTTCGAGGACCGGATGCTGCGGGGCAGGATCGACGAGCGGATCAGGCGCGAACTGATGGGCCATTCGCTCGGCCGCCAGAAGTATGGCCAGGGCGGTGGGTTGGCCTTCAAGGCTGCGGAGCTGGCCCGGGTCGCGATAGGGGGGACTTTTCCCTGAGGACGCACCGGGCGCGCTCGAGGGCGGCGCGGTGGGTGTCCAGCTTGTCGCGTTCGGTTTCGAGGCGGAGGAAGATAGGCAGATAGGCCTCGTCATGCTCCAGCAACTCGGCCACCACGCGTATAGCGTTGGCGATTCGGACCTCGAGGGGTTTCTGCCCCTGCCACTGGCTGCCTCTCTGCCGGTCCGGTTGCCCGGAAGCGCTGGCAGTGAACCGGTTATCGGTCGGATGCGTCGTGCCGGTGCCCGAGAGCATATCAGCCCGCGGCGCTGACTTTGCGCCATCCCGTCCTTCGATATGCCTCTCCCGGTCGCGTGCCATGGGCCGCGGTCTCCCTTGCGGTGCCGGGGGTTCCGGCGCCGCTCATAGATCTGATCATCCTGTTGCGGGGTGGCCCCGCGTCTCTAAGGGTGATGTAGACTCGGATTTTCGGTTTGGGGGATTTCGGCCGAGCCGAAAGGGGTACGGCGTCGGTTTTATGTGGATAACCTGCGCCGTGGCCTGCCGCCCGGCCCATAGCGGCATTCCCCGCCCCGGTTGGCCCGCTTTTCGGGATCGAGCTGACGGGATTGCCGCGGGAACGTCTCATTCAGGGTTCGGGATGCACTGATCTGTCCCGCCCGCGCGTGGGCGCGGGCGGGTTGCCTGCGGTGCTCTGTTCGGTTGTTACGGTGACCACCCCAGAGCGACCTGTTCGTCCTGAAATGAGGCCATCCGGAACGTTTACGTGGACAACCATGCGCTGCCTCGCTTCGGCCCCGCTCAAGTGGGGTCGAAGAGGTCCAGCTGCCGCTTATCGCAAGGCTGCCTCGCACGCTTCTTAGACCGCCGGGTCGGGGTGATATCGATTCCGGTGATCTTCCCGTGTCCAACCTGAGCGCGCCCGATGTCATCAGGCATGCGCCCCTCGCACAAGCCTTTGGCGTAAAGCTTCAAGTCGCCGCTGCGCTCCAAAGGCACCCACACAGATAGTCGGACAAGACCAGTCGCCCTCTTGCGGTCCGCCGAGGCGGCGCTGTGAATGCGATGTGAGGCTCGGTACTCCGACGCGGATTTTCTGCGCTTTGGGGCCTGATCGATCCTCTTCGAACCGCTCTTGGTCTCCTTGGCCAAGACGCCTCCGCTTTGGTGAAAAACCGCAGCTTTCTGCTGATGGACGGCGCGTTCTGTGCCTGACGGCAAACCTAGGTCATGTAGCGGCCTTGCGCTACGCCTCCTCAGCCCGCGCCCTGCGAAACATGTGGTTACGTCCCCGTTCAGCTCGATTGACGCCGCAGAAATCCATCCATACCGCCTCGGTGCTCAGGTCAGCGCTGATGGGTGGGCTTAGGTTGGCGCTGACCTGAGCGCTGACCTCGGCGCTACCCGATGCTCGCACCATCGCCCCCGGGCGCCAAGACGGGTTCCTTCCTGACGCGCGCGAGGAACGCCGCAAGCTCCGGTCCCGAGAGAACCCCGGCCGTCTCGAGGGCACTCGCCATCTCGTCGAGGAGCGCCCGATGGGCGGTCAGGATCCGGCTCGCGCGGGTTTCGGCGTTGCGCAGATGGGTTTCGACCCGCGCCCGAAGGCCGGTGTCGTCGCGCAGGCGCGCCTCGATCCCCTCGATCGGCCCCTGCCAGATCAGCGTTGAGCCCAGACCCCATGAAGCTTCAAGCGCCGTCGCAAGCCGGGTCGCGGTGGCGAGATCCGAGCACGGATCTCCGCCAGACCCGGCCGAAACCTGTCCGAGCAGGAGCCGCTCGGCCGCGCGCCCGGCCATGCTGATAGCGAGTTGGGCTTCGATCGCCGCACGGTCCTCACCCGTCCGGTGCAGGCTGGTCGCCGTGACACCGCCGTCGGACTGGATCGCGAGCATGGCTACATCGGCGCGTCCCGTCGCGGCGCTGACGAGGGCATGGCCCGCTTCATGGACGGAAACCAGCCTGCGAAGCGCCTTTGGTAACGGGGGCCGGACCTCATTGATCGCTTCGGTCAAATCGGCCAGTGTCAGCGCGCGTCGTGCCTGGCGGGCCCGGCCGCGGGCGGCGCGGACCACAGCCGCGACATCGGCGCCAGACATGCCGAGCGCAACCTGCGCGACACCGGTCAGGTCGGCATCGGCGAGGTCGCCGCCCAGATGCCAGCGTAGCACCTGCGGGAGGAGCCTGTGGTCAGGATGCGGCAGGTTCAGGATCCGGTCGAACCGCCCGGCGCGGGTGATTGCCCGGTCCAGCTTTTCAAAATGATTCGTCGCCGCCATCACGATCACGCCCTCGTGGCCATGGTAGCCGTCGAGCAGGTCGATCAGGGCCGTGACGATGAAATCCGTGTATGCGCTGTTGTGGTCAGTCTTCCGGTTCCGGTCCCCGAACGCATCGATTTCATCGATAAACAGCAGGGCGGGAGCCTGCTCGGCGGCCGTGGCGAAGGCGCTGCGCATCGCCTTGATCATGTCACTCGAGCGCGCGCTATCGGACGACCATTGCGCCACGGATCCCGCGACGACAGAGATGTCGGCTTCTTGCCCGATGAGCCTTGCAAGCTGCGTCTTTCCCGATCCGGGCGGGCCGACGAGAAGCGGCCCGCGCGCGACATCGTTCCAGGAAATCCTGCCCGCCTGCCAATCACGTAAATCCGAGATCATCTGTTCGAGCGGAGCCCTGACCGTGTCCGGCATGGGAAAGGCGGACCAGCCAGCGCCTTCGACCGGGGTCGGATTCAGTGCTTCGGCGATCGCCGTCACAGCACTCTCGGAATCCGGTGCGCGCAGGGCAAGAGTGAGCCGGTCCGGATCCAGACGCGAGACGCGGGCGTCCATGGGAAGGGCGGCGAGCGCGTCGCCAGCCCCCTGACCGGGATAGGCGTGTTCCAGCAGGACGGACAGCATCTCGCGATCAAGGGGTGTGAGAGCGATCACACTCGGCCTCAGATCGTGCAATGCGCGGGGTGCGGCGCCCGCGACAGGAGCGATCAGCACCACCGGCTTGCCCGTTTCCAGCGCGCTGCGCATCTTGTCAGAGTAAGCGCCGAGCGTGCGGTGCCGATCAGGCCCAGTCGCCTTCACTGCGTCCACGGCGTAAATGAAGTCAGGTGCAGTCAGGGCAGCTGGCCAGAGGCTCGGTTCGGCCACGATCTGCTCCAGCACCTTCCGGACCGTCTGATCGAGTGCAGCACTGCCGGTCGTCAGCAAGGTGAGCGCGCCGTGCGTGCCGAGTGCAGTGGCCATCGCACTCGCACTTCCGAAGCTGGCGGCGATCCGGATCGCTGCCAGAAGGGTTGCCGCCGCCGGGCGCCATACAGTGCCTGTATCCTGTCTGACGGGCGGACAGGACGGAAGCACCGGGCCGAATTCCGTCGCCTGTTCGATCTGGTCAAGAAGATCGTCGACACTATCGCCACGGGTCCAGTCCGCGTGACGACCGGCATCCGCATCGGTGTCGCGCCGGGTCTTGGGGACAGATGACATGGGAGTCGCATCATCGGCGTGATATGCGCGTGCCGGGTCGCCAGCTTCATCTGCGCTGTCCTTTGCAGGCAGGGTTACACGCGAGCCGGCCCAGATGCTGCCCTTGAGGGCTCCGAGGATCGCCTGAGCGAATGGTTGCCAGGCCAGTTCCCCGCGCAAGGTGGCAAACGCCGGGCCTGCGGGGTTGGCTTCGACGGTGGTGTTTGTGGATGGCTGGGGGAAGGGTCTCGATACGGTCGCGGTCATGGCATTCTCCTGACGTCGGACAAAGGGGAGAGGATGCCCGCCGCGATGTACGGCGGGCCTGATGATCTCAGGGATGGACGGGCTTGGTCAGGCGGGCGGGTGCGCCGCCTCGATGCGGTCCAGGTGGTCCATGATCAGATCGAAGGCGAAGGCTTCGTAGACCTCGGATCGCACGTTGAGGATACCGGCATAGACCTCGGGCGGGACCACCGCGTAGGGGTGATGCCGCCTGAGCGTCGCATGAACGGCGGCTTCCTGCGCGCGGGCGACATGGCCGGAAGCCATGGGGAGGACCCGGACCAGCTCGACCCGGGCCGCGCGCGGCAGGCCGAGCTGGTGTTTCATGCGTTTCATCGGGGTTTTAGAGAAGCCCAACTTCAGCAGATGGAGGCCACGCGACTTCATCTCGATCCGCAGCAGATAGATGAAGGATGGGTTGCTGTTCCATGCGCCTCCACAGGAGGCACATTGGACCTGCCCCCATGAGAGGTTGACGCGGGCGATACGTTGAACATTCCCGCAGCTGTGGCGATACAGACGATAGTTAGCGTTGCCCTGCGGATCGCGTCCCAGCCGCTCCCAGCCCCTACGGGTCGCCTCGTCCCGTTCCCGGTTGAGCAGGCACTTCTCGCAACGCACATCGGTTTTGCGGGCAGCGACCCGTTCGACGAATCCGAACTGCCGCTTGATCACGTGGCCGCAGGCGGCCCGGTACAAGCCGTAGTGGTGGTTGCGCCCGTCACGGCGCAGGAAGGTCAGGCCCGCCGCCCGTGCGGCGTCGGCGAGATCAGCTTCGGCGCAGGCGCCGCAGCGGGGCTGGGCCGTCCGGAGCGTAAAGCTCTTGTGCGCGGTCAGTCCGCCACAGGTGTCACATTCGAGCGCGACGTGATACCTGTCCCGGATCCTGCCATGGACCCTGAAGCCCTTGTCGCGAGCGATGAGGGCCCAGGCTTCCGGCACGGGCCGAGGATAGTCGCGCCATTCGCTGGCGGGCACATGGCGGGAGCGATGCGGAACGTGAAGGCGACGCCGACGACTGGTCACGACCTCGAAGGGAACACCACGGACGGACGGGCGGGACGACTTGGGCGAGCGGGGCTGGTTCTTGGGCATGGGAGAAGCTCCTGGGCTGGACATGAGGAGAGAGAGGGCGCGGGGTCTCCCCGCGCCGGGACGTTGCGTGAAACTGTTCCAGAGGATCAGGCGTAGGGACCGATATCGCTGTCGAGGTCTGGGCCACCCCAGTCCTCGACGCGGGCATCGAACAGGTCTTCCAAAGCCAGCAAGGTCTCGAGCGCGTCGATCGCCGCGCCGATCCAGATGTTAAGGTCGCGCGCTCCGGCGTCTCCTCCCGGCACCAGCCACGCCCAGCGGCGCAGCCGCATATGGGCGCGAATGCCTGCGATCTCTTCCGGATCTGCAGACCGGATCACCCGCAGATAGAGACGCGCCACAGCCTGAAAGGCCCGCTCGGCCCCGTCGATGGCCGGTGCCGCGATCATTGCTTCACAGCCAGCCTTGGTTTCCGCGAGCGCGGCATCCGCTGCCGTGATCCAGTGATCCACAGCAGGATCCTGACCGGAGTAGCCGGCCAGCTCCTGCTCGGTCTCGATCAACGTCGGCAGCGTGGCAACGAAACCCACGAAGATCGCGGTGACGGAGGCCACAGCGGGGGGTTCAGGGAACTTCTTGTTCGTGTTAGAGAATGCTTCAGCCATCGGATCCTCCTGTGAAGGGCTGTTGGTTAGGGAGAACGCGAGGGTGGAGCCTTGCGTCTCTCCCGATTATATGGAACCATAAAACCATTTAACAAGGGTGAAAAGTGACCGACACAGAAAAAAAATCGAGCCGGGGTCGGCCACCAACGGATACGGAGCCAGTCAACCTCCGGCTTCCACGCAACATGATCGACGAGTTAGACCGGCGCAGAAAACTCGAGAGTGACCTGCCTACGAGACCGGAGATGATCCGAAGACTTCTTCAGGAGCTCTTTGAAAAAACAAAATGATTAAAATGGATGCGTTTCGAACGGATGATACGGTCGCCGTTGTAGGGACCGGGAAACCCCTCTCAAACTGAGCCCAGTAACTGATCAGAGCGGCGGCTTCCCCTGCCACGGGGTCTCAAGGATCTTTCTCGTCGTCGCGTACTTCAATTTTTCGAGGTGAAGTTCTCAGCTGGGTCGACGTTTTTCGTGAGGCCCGGGTCCTCACCGCCGCTCGTGGCGCTCGACACAGGCGTTCCCGCTCAGCCACTATTTCCTTGACCTGCTCATGGCGAACAAAATGGCGCGCGGGCGAGGTGAGGTTCCGGTCGCGGACTGTATTGGTCGAGGGCCGGTAATTCAGCGGGTTCAAAGCGGCCCACGTCAGCACACAAGATCACCGCAAGACGGACAGGTATCCGGCTCCCGCTCCACGGCCTGCGACCGCCCCGTCCCCCCGGACAGAATGCCGAACTGACCATCCAAGCAAGAGGTCTCCGAAAGGGGACGCGCACGGGTCAGGCTGCGGGCGTTCGCCTGTGTGGGACAACTGGAGACGGGCAAGAAATACGAGACTTGCGCGACAGTCGGGCCTGAGAAAAGATAGGAAAAACAATATGTCATCAGGGTGGAGCAAAGGGGGGTTTCGAAAGGGGGGAAAGGAACCGGTTAGGTTTTTTCATCCCTTCGCCGGATAGTCATAAGGAGCGGCTCGCCGCGAACTTATGGCTAGTAGGTTACACGATATGCCCGTCCTGAACGATGACAAGAAACTCTCGAATCCCCGCGCAGCCTCCGTCCGGATCGCCGCCGACACGATGTCCGGGTACTCCGGTCAGCGCCGTCATGACCTGCGAATCGGGACAGTTCCGAAATACGTCGACGAGAAACATGTTCATCTGAACCGTGTTCTGATTGCCCCGCCTACCCCTGCCGAGATGCGCGAGATCGCGCATGCGCGGCGAGCACGGCGTGACACTCAACGCGCCATGAAATCGAACTCCGCCGTGGCCACGGCGGGCGTCATAACCTTCGGTGCCGACGCTGCCCAGATGTTCGAGGCTCTTTCGCAGGAAGACCAGGACCGCGCGTTCCGGGACCTCGCCGAGGCGGTGGCAACCCATCTCAACACGTCCCTTCATGCGCTGGTCGTGCACCTCGACGAGGCGACGATCCATGCGCATTTCGCGCTTAGCGCCTATGACTATGACGGCGTCCCGCTGTCCCGCACGACCCGACCCGCAATCCTGTCCCAGCTGCAGGACCTGACCGCCGAGGTCCTGCAGCGTTACTGCCCCGAGATCGAGCGCGGCACCCGCTATGGCGACCGGTTGGCGGCGGGCGCGGAGTGGCCCGATGTGATCCACAAATCCGTTAAGCAGCTCCATCGGGAGCTGCCGGCAGATCTCGCCGCGAAGCAGGCCGAGCTGGAAGCTCTGGAACAGGTCGGGGCCGAGGCGCAGGACCGGATCGACAGGCTGCGGACCGAGTTGGCCAAACTCGACCAGACGGTCGAGCGTGTGTCGAGTGATGTGGCGCAGCTGGAGGACGAGAAGACCCGGGTGGAGGAGGAACTGGACGACCTGATCCGGAACCAGGAAGCGGCCGAGGTCGCGCGGGACGCGTCGGACCGCATCGCAAAGATCGCACACAGAGAGCGGAAGGACAGACAGGCCAGGGCCGCCGCCGCCCGGGCCGAAACCCGGAAGGTCGAGGGCCGACTGGTCGAGTTGACGGCCGCCGAGGCGGAAGTGAGGGACCGGCTCGCCGATCTGGAAAGGGAGGAAGAGGCGGCCCGTGAACGCGTGGTCAAGATGCAGGGCCGGGTCGACAAGCTGACCGAAAAGGCAAACCTGAAGGAAAATGAGGTGAGGCGGCTTGAGACATATCGCCGTCGCCTCGGTGATCGGATGGCCGTGTTGGAAGCGGCGAGAGACGCGGCAGAGGCGGCCCGGGACACGGCGACCGCCGAGACCGAGAAGGTCCAGGCGGAAGCGGCGCGGGTCATGGCAGAGGCCGAGGCGAAGACCGAAGAGGCCGCCAGCGAGGTCCGGGACGCTGAAGCCTGGAAGGCCGAGCTTGGGCAAGAGATAGAGGATCTGACCGAAGACGCGGTCGCTATGGCCCGTGTCGTAGCGGACCGAAAGGCCGAGGCGGCGCGCCTGAAGACGGAGGCTGAGGAGAAGGCCCGCGCCCGCGATGCCGCCGAGGCGGACAGGGTCAAGGCCGAGGACGCTGCCAAGGCAGCCGCCGAACAGGCCCGGACGAAGGAATCCCGAGTGGCCGAACTTGGGCGGGAAATCGAAGTTCTGACCGTAGATGCAGTCGCCATGGCCCGTGTGACGGCGGACCGGACCGCCGAAGTCGCGCGCCTGAAGACGGAGGCTGAGGAGAAGGCCCTCGCCCGCGATGCCGCGGAGGTGGACCGGGTCAAGGCCGAGAACGCTGCCGAGGCAGCCGCCGAACAGACCCGGAAAGAAGAAGCCCAGGCGACCGAAACGCTGAAGCGGATCGACGTGGTGACCGGTGGGTTGAGCGTGCTGGTCAGGGAGATCGCCGAGGGCACGATCCACAAGGACCCTGACGGCCGCATCAGGGCGAGTGAGTCCGACCGTCTGGAGGCGGCCTGTCCCGAGATTCTGCCCGCGATCCAGCTGGGTGTGAAGGTCGTTGACAAAGCGAAGATCGTCCATCGCGATGCGTGTGTTGTCCGTGACGCGACGATGAGGGAGCGCAAGGCGCTGCAAAACGATCAGGCAGCGCTGCGTCAGGATAAGGATCAACTCGCGAAGGACCAGGGTCAGCTTGAACGGGACCAGAATGCCACCGAAGCTCAGGCCACCCAGGCCCGACGGATGTTGAACCGCCTCGAGCCCTTGCTCACGCGCTTCGTGAAATGGCTCAAGCTGCCGGGCATGCCGAAACTCATCCGGGATGAAGGCTTAGAGATCCTCGGGGAGACGCAGGAAACGCTCGCAGATCTGAGAGAGGATGGGCTGGAGATGTAAGGCGGCGGGCAAAGCCTGCCAGAACAGCGAGGGACGGAAAGTCAGGGGACTTCGCGCCCGGTTCTCAGCTTAAGCGACGTTTGCACTGCGGCCTGTCAGGTGAAGTCTCATAGTATCTAATGATATGCCGACAATCTTCCGCACAGGTGTCTTGCCGACACACTCATTGATAAAATTTTGCTCGGAAAGAGCGAGCGGCGCACGGCATTTGTCGCTCCCTATCCGAGTTAGAGTTGACGGGAATACGCGTGGCGCAAGAAGACTTCGGATATAAGCTCAGAGAATGGCGGCGGCAGCACGGCATGAACCAGAAGCTTGTCGCTGATAGGCTGAACGTCACTCAGGCGACCATCTCCCGGTGGGAACGCGGGGTAGATGTTCCATCGCAAAGCTTCATCAAGCGCCTGAAAGCTATTCTGTATCAATCCGAACTGGATACTTGCCTTGAACTCGAGCGCAAGGGAATCGCGGGCCTGCTCACGCCTCGCGCCATCTACGCAACAGATGGTCTGAAGCTGCTGGCCTGGTCCGGCGGATTTGAAAATCTTTGGCCCAAGAACCATATCGGACAGAGCCTGGACAACATAACAGGCCGGTTTCTCGTCGATGATCTGGTCAATGAGACGGCAGACCTGCTTCATGACCCTGATACGCAGTATCACCTTGCGGCAAATCACATCGTCGCCATGTCCTGCGTGACAACACGGTCTACGCGATTCGAGGATCACCACGCGTTCACATACCGCATGCACGGGATCGTCCGGACGCTCGGCGCACAATCCGTTATCGACGTGACCTACGAGCCCATCACCACCAATCGGCCGACCGGTTCAGAACCCATAGTCTTCAGGACATAGGATGGCGCACGAACCGCCAGAGATTGCCCAGAACGCGCTGTCGCGGCCTGGGGACAGGCGGATACGGTAGAGAGACATCGGGCATGGCGGCGTAGAATCTGACCGCGCAGGCCAAATATACGCAGTTAAACGTATACAGCCGGTCGCAGGTCATTATTTTAGCTAACGAAATATCGCGCGGTAAAGGAAAACGAAAATGACCCAGACCTATAGACGCAACATCTTCTGGCTCGCGGCAGCGCTCTGTGTGAACGGCGCAACCACAGCGTCGGCCCAATCCGTGCTGGAACGCGTTTTGGGCCAGATCGACAACGCTACCAACCTTGCCCCGGTCAACGGCACCTACGTGAATATTGCGGAAAGCATTGGTGAAACCGCGGTGCCGTACGAGGTCGTCACACCGGAGCAGACAGTCGTAAACACCGCCTTGCCAAATCCAGATGCTGTCACGGCGGCACTTTTCTTCTACAGCGGGGGCAGCGCGCCCCTCATGCTTGACCAAGTTGGTGTAGGTGAGGTGACGTTGGATACATCTGACGCGGCGGTAATCGTAGTCGACGTTGATGAGGACCTTAATATCACAATTGTGGAAGCAACTGACGCAGCGGGGAATACCATTACGGAGTTCAACGAGGTAACAGACCCAAGTACTTATATCCGGCATGAACTGTCACCAGCAGAGAACCGGTTTAATGCCGTAGGCGAGGGAGATACATTCAATCTTTTGAGCGATGAGGCGGTTCAAAACTATAAGGATTGGGCAGGCTCACCTCTTTCGCTCGATGAGATCAGGGAAAGCGGTTGGCAAGATCTCGGAAATGGTACTGCGAGATTGACCTTTCGTGGTTTGTTTAGTGATGCCGATTGGAACAATAGGATTACGTCTGGCGAAATCCTAACACTTGCTGAAACCTACGTGACCATACCGGAGGTTCGCCAAACACTTTATTATTTCGTGCCGAATTCGATTGATGGTTCGATCACCAACATCGTGACCGGCATCGACGGCGCGACACAGGAGGCGCTGGCGGGCATCGACGTGTCGGCCATAGAGTGGGACATGCCGACGCTGGACTTCGGTGACATGGCGACCACGGCGCTCGGGGCGGTCAACACCGGTGACATCACCCTGGGCGTGAACTCGGCCATCGACGAGGCTGCAACCTCGACCACCCGCGCGATCTCGGCGGTAGTTGAGCAGATCGGCGGATCGGCGGACGCGGGCGCGATCGTGCTGAACGTGGCGTCGAACATGAACTCCGTGAACGGGTCGATCAACAACGCGCTGGCGCAGGTCAACGGCTCCATCGGCGATCTGTCCACCACGGCTCTGGGCGCGGTCAACACCGGCGTCATCATCTCGGGCGTTGACGCGACCGTGCACGGCATAGTCGGCATGAGCGGCGCCACAAACGCGGCGCTGAACTGATCGGAGCGGGCGGGTCACCCAAGTGGCTCGCGCGATTTCCATTTGAGGAAGAGACCATGAAGAAAACACTATTCGCGGTGGCATCGGCGGCGGTTGTATGTCTGGCGGGCACCGCCTCCGCCCAATCCGTGCTGGAACGGGTGCTGGGCACGATCGACAATGCCACCAACCTCGCGCAGGTGAACGGCACTTACGCGAATATCGCCGAAAGCGTCGGTGCCCCTGTTTATTTCACTGAAACCAGACAAGCTGGCTTTGGTGACGCAGCCGTTTTAAGTGAGTCAGTGTGGTTTGGGCAAGTCTGGGAAGGCGATGATGAAACGGGTAACGGCTGGTGGATTTCAACCGACGATCTGGGCGCGACCATCACACCGGAAACGAGCGGTCTCAGCGTTCCAATCACGGTAGGCCTGGACGGCAGTGTATCGTTCCCGGAAGAAGGTGACGAGCCGTTGGAGTTTTACGGCACCGCGACAGAGTGGGAGTGGGAACCGGTAGACGCGGGTGACGTCGTGGCCCTTCCCAACAGCGCGGTCATCGTCTTTGAAACCACCGGAGACTACTACTTCAATACGCCCGCTTACAACGCGGAAAACCCAGATTTGATTGAAGAGATCGTTACGGTTTCGGTTCCGCGCTGGACGGCCGCCGTTTAAATCGACGGCTCCATCACCAACATCGTGACCGGCATCGACGGTGCAACGCAGGAGGCGCTGGCGGGCATCGACGTGTCGGCTATCGAGTGGGACATGCCGACGCTGGACTTCGGTGACATGGCGACCACGGCGCTGGGGGCCGTGAACACCGGCGACATCACGCTGGGCGTGAACTCGGCCATCGACGAGGCCGCAACCTCCACCACCCGCGCGATCTCGGCCGTGGTCGAACAGATCGGCGGATCGGCGGATGCGGGTGCGATCGTGCTGAACGTGGCGTCGAACATTAACACGGTGAACGGGTCGATCAACAATGCGCTGGCGCAGGTCAACGGCTCCATCGGCGATCTGTCCACCACGGCGCTTGGCGCGGTCAACACCGGCGTCATCATCTCGGGCGTGGACGCGACCGTGCACGGCATAGTCGGTATGAGCGGCGCCACAAACGCGGCGCTTAACTGATCATAGCGGGCGGGTTGCGTAGGCGACTTTCTCGTTCGCTACACTTTTTGCTACACACATGCGGCTGCCATATTTTTCAAATAACTGATTAGGCGTATTTTTTTGAAGCTTAATGGTTGACTTGTCGGACTGTCTCTCCGCCATTACCCCCTTAGATGCTCAATTTTCAGACCCGTTTGTGGCTGGATTTCGTTGCCATTTCAGGCGACCATGTGGGCGTGGCCCAGCGCCGGGCGTTTACGTCTCCATGGCTACAGGAGCGGTCACACGAACGCTCCACGCCATTGATCTTTGTCAACGTGCTGGACCTGTGGGCTGCGATAATGCCCAAGCGCCCGACAAAGCGGGCGCCCTGCGGAGGCACAGGGTGAAACACAGATCGAAACAATCGCGTAAACCGGAGCCAGCGCACCCCGAGCAGCGGCAAACGGACCTGCCTTGGAAGACCCCGAAGCCCTCTCACGAAGATCCGGAGGCTCTGTCTCTGGTCCAGGCGATCATGAGGTCACCAGAGTACAGGCGCGCGGACGAGGACATCGATTACCTGCAAAGTGAAGACACCCGCGGCGTCCGCCTGCAGTTGGACTATCTCAAGGCAGAGCGGCTTCTTGAGCACCATCGGATCAAACACTCCATTGTGGTGTTCGGAAGCACCCGGATCCCGGAGCCGAAAGCCGCCCAGCGCAAGGTGGCAGAGCTCGAGGCGGTTCAGAACGGTCCAGCAGAGCACTGGCCTTCGGGCCTCGAACGCGATCTGAGGATCGCAAGGCGCCTTCTGGACAAAAGCCACTATTACGAGGTTGCGCGTAAATTCGGACGCATCGTCGGGGCACAGGAGCAAACGAACGGCGACAAGCTGGCACTGGTTACGGGCGGAGGGCCAGGCCTGATGGAAGCCGCAAACCGCGGTGCGCATGATATGGACGCAACAACCGTGGGACTGAACATTACCCTGCCGCACGAGCAGTTCCCAAACCCCTATCTGACTCCCGGATTTTGCTTCCGGTTCCACTATTTCGCGATCAGAAAGCTGCATTTCCTGCTCCGGGCACGAGCCCTGGTGATCTTTCCCGGCGGCTATGGCACGCTTGATGAGTTCTTTGAGGCCCTCACCCTGATCCAGACCCGGAAGATCGCGCCGATGCCGCTGATCCTGGTCGGGGAAGACTACTGGCGCGGCGCCTTTGATCCCGAATTTTTGGTCGACGAGGGTGTCATCGCCCCCGAGGACCGGGACCTTTTCTGGTTCGCCGAAACCGCCGAGGAAATCTGGGAGGACATCCAACGCTGGTACGCCCGTGCCGGAAAATCCATCGGCGATCAGGAGGAATAGAGGATGCAGATTTCGTTTCACGGCGCCGCTGGTACCGTCACCGGGTCCTGCCATCTGGTGACAGTTGGCAACCTCAAAATCCTGGTGGATTGCGGCATGTTTCAGGGCGGCCACGAACTCAAGGAAGAGAATGTCTGCGACTTCGGTTTCGACCCTGCCTCTATCGACGTCCTGCTGCTTACCCATGCGCATCTAGATCATTGCGGACGCATTCCACTGCTGGTGAACCGGGGCTTCCGGGGCGACATCATCTGCACTGCCGCAACCCGGGATCTGGCCCGGCTGGTCATCCTCGATTCCGCGCATCTTCACGAAGAAGAGGCGCGTCGGCGGCAACGGCACTCCGAGAAAGGGCACAAACATCAGCCGCTCTATGACACGCTCGACGCGGTCATGAGCTTTGACCACTTCAATCGCATCGCTGACTACGGTGAGCCCATCCGCATCGGGCACGACGCAAGCGCCATCTTCTATGAGGCGGGCCATATCCTAGGCTCGGCCAGCATCCTGCTTAGCGTCACCGAGGACGGGCGCAATCGCCGCATCCTGTTCTCGGGCGATATCGGCCCATCGGACAGGCCGTTCCTGAGTAATGCTCAGCCGCCGGGTGATGCGGATATCATCGTGATGGAGACCACCTATGGCGATCGCGATCACCGCTCGCTTGAGGCCTCGGTGGATGAATTGCTCGAAGCCATCGCTGACACGCAGGCACGGGGCGGCAATGTCATCATTCCAACCTTTGCCCTGGAGCGGGCGCAGGAGCTGCTCTTCTTCATGAATGAAGGCATCAAACGGGATATCCTGCCACAGGATTTGAGGGTATTTCTCGACTCCCCGATGGCGATTTCGGCCACAAAGATCTTTCGCAACCATCCCGAGGCGATGACCCGCGAAATCGCGGAGCAGATCCGGTCGGGGCAAGATCCCTTTTCACTGCCCGAGTTGGAATTCACGCGTGAGACGGCAGAATCGATGCAGCTCAACCACATACACTCTGGCGCGGTGATCATGGCGGGGTCGGGCATGTGCACGGGGGGGCGCGTCCGGCAACACCTGAGGCACAACCTCGCCCACGAAGAATGCAGTGTTATTTTCGTCGGCTTCGCTGCCGAGGGCACGCTCGCGCGTATCATCATCGACGGCGCTCAGTCGGTGAAACTGTTCGGCGATCACATCCCGGTCCGGGCTCGCATCCACACGATCAACGGATTTTCCGCCCATGCGGGCAAAAAGGAATTGCGCGCCTGGCATGAAAAGAACCGCACGCCCGACATTACCTTCCTGATCCACGGCGAAGAAGACGCGCGAAAAACCTTTGCAAAGGGCCTTAAATCGGAGCGGATCGAGTTTCCGACCATGCACCAAAGTTTCGAAATCTGACGGCGCGCCGGAGCGAACCCGCTATCGGCGATGCCCGCCGAACAGACGCAATGCAGAAAGGACCGCAGGACGATGCTTAAAATTATGAAAGAAAGCGAAGGGCCCGTCGTCGGTATTCGGGCCTCCGGACTTTTGCACGAAGAGGACTACACCACTTTGTTGCCCGAACTCGAAGCGCGTTTTGACACCTACGGCAAACTGCGCCTCCTGTTCTTCGCGGACAGTGGTTTTGAAGGGTGGGACATCAGGGCCGCCTGGGACGACATGTCTTTCGGGCTAAAGCATGCCTCGGATTTTGAACGTCTCGCCCTTGTCGGCGCGCCCGATTGGGTCGTCTGGTGCCTCAAGCTCAGCGCGTTCCTGATGAAGGGCGAGGTCAAGGTGTTCGATGGCGGTGCGCTTGATGCCGCCTGGGATTGGGTGCGGACTTAACCCTGTGGGCGTTATTTGCCTTCGACCGCCTCGGAGCCAACGATGACATCGAGCATGTCCGATGTCGTCTGCTCCTGCAGGGCCTGCCGTTCCTCTCTGCGCAACTTGTCGAAACGGGTGTCGATATTGCGCGTCGCCGCATCCATGGTCAGCAGCCGCACATTGTTTTCACAGGCAAGGCTTTCCATCAATGCATGGGCGATCTCGGCAAAGAGATATTCCCCCGCGAGCCGGTCCAGCAACTCTGGCGTGGGCAAATGGTGCAACGGCGGCGCAGCAGCGGCATTCTGCGGGGGATCTGCCGCGAGCGGCAGGACAGAGCGATGCACGACCGCGTAGGTGCCGCTTTTCTCATGCTGGGCAAAGACCACCCGCGCGTGTGTCGCCCCCATCAACCGGTTGGTCGCCCGCCGCGCAAGTTGCGTCACACCGCTCACCCGCGAGGTCATCGGCAGCGCGATCTCCGGCTGCATGTGCATCTCGCCCGCCAGGATCTGACCGCGCCGCCCGATCAGCACAAGCCTCTCTTCTGGCATGCGGATCTCTTGCACATGCTCCATGATGCGCGTGTTGAAACCGCCCACGAATCCGTTTTCCGAGGTGATCACCAGCAGGACAGGCGCGCCAGTCTCGTCTGGTGTCTTGCGCCCGGGCAATTGGCTGAGGCTCGCGATCGCGCGGTCCACCGTGGCACAGAAAGCCTGTGTGCCGATCAGCGCCTCCTGAGCTTCGCGTGCCCGCACAGCCGCCATGGACCGCATCGCCGTGACCAGAACGCCAAGCTGCCCGAGGCTTTCGAGCCGGGCCTCTATGCGGGCAAGTTCAACCACCTGACGCGCCCTCAGCGCGGTGGATGCGGTTGAACTCATCCGCGCAGGACCGCGCGAACTCACGCAGCGCATCGCGCGCCTCATCAGAAAGCGCATGCGTTTTGTCTATTTCGGCCACCACATTGGGGCGCTGGCTTGGCAGGCGCTGCGCCAGAATCTCCCGAAACTTGGGAATATCCGGCAGCGGCATCTCATCCAGCATGCCGTCGGATATGGCCAGCAGCAGGGCAACCTGCAGCGACAGCGGCAAGGGCTGGTATTCGGGCTGCGCGAGGATCGCCCTTAACCGACGGCCGTGAGCGATGGTTCTGGCGGTCTTGTCATCCACCATCGCACCAAAACGGGTGAAGATTTCCAGCTCAAGGTATTGCGCGTAGTCCAGCTTCAGCGATTGGGCGAGAGACTTGATCGCCTTGGCCTGCGTGGCGCCGCCGACGCGGCTGACACTCAACCCGACGTTCACCGCGGGCTTTTGCCCCTCATAGAACAGTTTCTGCCCCACGATGATCTGCCCATCGGTGATCGAGATCAGGTTGGTGGGAATATAGGCGGTCAGGTTCTCGGCCTGAGTTTCTGCAATCGGCAGGGCCGTCAGCGAGCCACCACCAAGATCGGGCGCCAGTTTCGCAGCCCGTTCCAGCAAACGCGAATGCAGGTAGAAGACATCGCCGGGATAGGCCTCGCGCCCCGGGGGCTTGCGCAGCAGAAGCGACAATTGTCGGTAGACCATCGCATGTTTGGTCAGGTCGTCCATCACCAGCAGCGCATGCTGGCCCCGGTCGCGAAAATATTCGGCGATGCTACAGGCCGCAAAGGGGGTGATCCACTGCGCCCCGGGCGCGGCATCAGCGGCCCCCACAACGAAGATGCAGCGATCAATTGCCCCATGCGCGCGGATGGATTCGACCACGCGCGACACGGTCGAGCTTTTCTGCCCGATGGAGGCGTAGATGCAGACGACATCGGTTTCGCGCTGATTGATGATCGTATCGACCGCGATCGAGGTCTTCCCCGTCTTCCGGTCCCCGATGATGAGCTGACGCTGCCCCCGCCCAAGGGGGATCATCGCGTCGACCACGGTCAGGCCAGTCAGCAAGGGCTCGGTGACAAGATCCCGATCAACGATGCCAGGCGCAGGTTTTTCGATCGGATCATACCGCGCCGCGACAACCGGCGGCCCACCATCCAGAGGTTCTCCAAGCGGTGATATGATACGCCCCAGCAGCCCGTCGCCAACCGGAACCCGCGCGATAGTCCCGGTGTTGAAGACCCGGCTGCCTGCGGTGATTTCCTCATAGGGCGACAACAGCACGCAGCCCAGGCTGTCTTCGGCGATGGTCATCGCCATTCCCATGCTGCCATCCTCAAAACGCAAAAGCTCATCAAGACGCGTCTGCCCCAATCCCGAAACATGCGCGACACCGTCCCCGATCTGCTCTACGCGTCCGACCTGCTCCAGCTCAGGCGCAAGACGGGTCTGCTCCAGCCGGTCGCGGGCGCCGGATATCCAATCAGAAAGCGGGGTTTCCAGAACCATTGCTCAAACCTCCAGCGCCTGCGCGGCGCGTTTCAGCCGGTCGGCCACGGAAAACCGCAGGGCGGCGTGTGGGAAATGCAATTCCGCCCCGCCAAGGATCTCGGCCTTTTCAGTGAAAACCACAGCTACGTCCGCCCCGAAATACTTGGACAGGCAGGCATTCCAGGCCGCCTTCTCCTCATCCGAGAGGCCATGAGCCATCACCACGGTCATTGCAGCATCCTTGGCCTGCAGGTCGTCCTTGAGCTTGTCGAGATCGCCCTGTGCCAGACCGTCAAGATGGGCCTGAACCTGCGCAAGCATCTCCGGAACTGTACAGGGACCACGAAGCGCCACCCGCGCCAGATCTGTCGCAAGCGCCTCAATCTGCTGCTTGAGCGATTGCAGCGCCTGATGTTTATCCTCTTCAATTTTTGCACGCGCGTCTGTCAGCAGCTGCGCTGCCTCTTTGCGCGCCGCCTCAAGGCGTCTATCCCTTTCGGCCTCTAGGGATTTGTGAAAGTCGGCTTCCCGTTCCTGCCGCTCTGCAGCGAGTTGCGCAGTCTTGTCCTCATAGGTGCGCCGGACGGCCTGCGCCTTCTCCAGTTGGTCCTTGGCCGCATCGCTTGCGGCCTTGTCCGCCGCTTCACGCTCTTCGATGATCCTGCGGATCGGACGATAAAGAAACCGGCTCAGAAGCCAGATGACGATCAGGAAATTGACCGTCTGAAGTCCCAGTGTCCACCAGTCGATCTGCATTCTCAGCCCACAAACGGATTAGCGTAAAGAAGCAGCAGCGCGATGACGAGACAGTAGATCGCCATGGTTTCGATCATGGCGAGGCCGACAAACAGCGTCCGCGATAATGTCGCGGCGGCCTCTGGTTGCCGGGAAATTGCCTCCATCGCCGCAGCGATGGCACGCCCCTCGCTATAGGCCGGCATGATCGCACCAAATGACACGGCGACCGCCGCTCCGATGACGCTGACATGTTCGATATAGTCCATGATTTCCCTTTCCTTATGTCTCGACCGCGCCGACAGCGGCAGCGATGTAGACGGCGGCGAGAACGGTGAAGATGTAGGCTTGGATTATCCCGATCAGGATCCCGAGAAGCAGAAACGGGACCGGAACCAGAAGGCCGGTCAGAAACACCACGATGGCCAGGACGAACTCGTGGCTCATCATGTTGCCGAACAGGCGGATCATCAGCGAAAAGGTCCGCGTCAGCTCCGACAGGATATTCAGCGGCAGAAGAAGCGGGCTCGGCTCCAGATAGTGCCGTAGATATGGCCCCGTGCCGCGAATCTTCAGACCGTAGAAATGCACCGACAGGAAGACGATCAACGCCAGCGCGGCGGGCGTCTCAATATGTCCGGTGGGCGGTGTGGCACCGGGCAGCACAGCCGCAAGATTGGCAAGGCAGAGGAACAGAAATAGTGACCCAAGCAGCGGCAGGAAGGGCCAGGGATCACGCCCGAGGATCTCGCGCAGCTGTTTCACAATGGCGAGCAGCACAACTTCGAGCGCCGCCTGAACAGGGCCGGCATCATGGGCGGGTTTACGCAAGGCGATGCCCAGGAACGCTGCCATGGCCAGCATCAACGCCCAGGTCGTCACCACGGCGCGGCTGATCGGCACCGGGCCGATGTGAAACAGGATATCGGGCAGCAGCGGGCTCGCGTCCATCAGCCCTGTCCTTTGACCCGCCGGATGGCGATCATGCGCGCCGCGATGAACCCCAGCAGCGTCAGGATCAGCGGCGCCGTGCCCTGCATGGCCGCCAATGCGAATGCCCCGGTTGCCAGCACCAGCCGCAGGCCAACGAACACCGCCGCGCGGCGCCATCCCGCATCAGCTTCGATTGCTGCAACCGTCCGCCCTAAAAGGACAAAATAGACAGCCCCCAGGACGAGGCCCGCAAGCAGCCAGGGAAGCAGCTTCAGGAATTGGCTCAACAAAAGGTATAATGTCATTTCTCATTCATCCTGTGCCATGCAAGGAAAAAGCCGAAACAGGCGCCCGCAAATGTCAGGGCGCCGCTGAAGGTAACACCGGTGCCCAGCTTACTATCAAGCCACCGGCCCAAAAAAACGCCGAGCAGCGTTGGCGCGACGATGAGCCAGCCCAGCGCGCCGATCATCGAAAGGTTCTTCCACAGGGGACGTTCGCCCTCCTCCTGCCATTTCTGGCGCCGGGCCTGGGTTGTGCGGATGACCTTCAGCATTTCATCGCGTTCGTTGTTGTCCGGATCGCTCATGATCGCGCCTCCCCTGCCCCCGGGCTGGCCCCGGCGTCCAGTCGTGGCGTGGTCGTCTCCTTGCGCGCGCCCCGCAGCAACCGTTCGATCTGGCGCATCGTGGCCAGATGCAGGCGGTGTTCGGATTTGCGCGTCACATCTTCGTCGCTGTCCTCGCGCTGCAATTCCGCAATCGCGCTGGACCCGAGATCGGAAAGCTGATCCTCGCGCCAGGCGCCGCGGGCGGCGATGTCGATCCTGCTCCCGCCCTGCACCGTGAGGATGCCGCCCCGGATGACAACCACTCCGGAACGCGTCTTGGTCCGCCAGCTGACAACCGAAATTGGCAGGACCGTCAGGAAATCCGCATGTCCGGGCTGGATGCCAAAGGCGCCGGTATCGTCGTTTGCACGGACCGAGACGATGTCATCGACGTCCTCGACAATCTCCGTAGGGGTGGCGACGACAAGTTTCATGTGCTCTGCCGCAACTTGGCTTGCGCCGCCCGGGCGTCTTCCAGCGTGCCCACCATATAAAGTGCGCTTTCGTCCCAATCGTCGGTCTCACCGTCCAGAATGGCCTCGCATCCGGTCAGCGTGTCTTCAAGACTGACCGAGACCCCGGCCCGTCCGGTAAATTGTGAGGTCACGACAAACGGCTGCGTCATGAACCGGATAAGGCGCCGTGCGCGCCCGACGGCCTGCCGGTCCGTCGCGCTCAGCTCGTCAATCCCGAGCAGCGAGATGATCTCCTGTAGTTCCCTGTACTGCTCGATCAGACGCCGTACCCGCTCGGCCGTATCATAGTGGCGCTGACCGATAATCAGGGGATCGTGGAGCGATGAGCTTGAGGCGAGCGGATCAATCGCGGGATACAGACCTTCGCTGGCCATGTCCCGGCTGAGCACGATAGCACTGTCGAGATGGGTGAAGGTTTCCGCGACCGCCGGATCGGTAAAATCATCGGCCGGAACATAGACCGCCTGGATCGAGGTAACCGCTGCGCTGCGGACCGAGGCAATCCGTTCCTCCAGCTCTGCGATTTCCGTCGCCAGCGTTGGCTGATAGCCCACGCGCGACGGCAAACGCCCCAGCAGACCCGAGACCTCTGAACCGGCCTGAACAAAGCGAAAAACATTGTCGATCAGGAACAAGACGTCCTGCGCCATCTCATCTCGGAAATACTCGGCAACGGTGAGGGCAGAGAGCGCCACGCGCCAGCGCGCACCGGGTGGCTCGTTCATCTGACCAAAGACCAGAACCGTTCTGTCGATCACGCCGGAGTGTTTGAGGTCGAGCCACAGCTCATGTCCCTCGCGGGACCGCTCACCAACCCCAGCAAAGACCGATTGCCCCTTGTAACGGTCAGCGATGGAGCGGATCAGTTCCATAATCAAAACGGTCTTGCCGACCCCGGCACCACCGAACATGGCGGCCTTTCCGCCGCGTGCAAGCGGAGCAAGAAGGTCGATCAGCTTGATCCCGCTCGAAAAAACCTCGGTGCCTGCATTCTGTACCGACAATAGCGGCGCGCGCCGGTGAATGCCGCGGCGTGGCGTGCTTTCGGGCAGGTCCGGCCCCTTGTCGATCGTCTCTCCGACCACATTGATCATACGGCCCAACACCTGCTCTCCAACTGGCACAGTGATCGGGCTGCCGGTCGCCTGGACAGGCATTCCGCAAGCCAGCCCCGCCGTTTCATGAATGGCAACGCAGCGCACATGGGTCGGGTCGGCGTGTTGTTGTACCTCCAGCAGCAGTTTGCTCGGGCGGTCCCACTGTACCTCAAGCGCGCTATTGATCTCTGGCAAATCGCCCTCTGCAAAGCGCACCTCAATGACAGAGCCATCAATGCGGGAGACGGCTCCATGCGCGCCTGTGCTGTCGCTTGGCGAGGGTGTCTGGATATCTGCTACGGTCTCGCTCATCTCAATGCATCATAAACAGAGAACGTTGGGCATGGTGTATCATATAGCGCGTGACGCCTCCGAAAATCGCCTCCCAGCTGCGGAAATGACCATATCCACCCATGATGATCAGCCCGCAGTGCAGATCGACTGCGGCTTCTGCCAGCACGGCACCGACGGGCTCGGCGCCCTTGCGGCGGGTCTCGACCGTGCAGGGAACACCGTGCCAGGCAAGATGGTCGCGGATACTGTCGCTGTTCGGCTGGTCCTCATGCGGGTCCGCCACGTGCACGAGAAAAACCTCCTGCAACGGCAAACCACTGGCGAGCCAGGCCGAGATTGCCCGCACGCAGGCGCTGCTGCCATCCCAGGCAATCATGACGCGGGATATATCTACCTGCTGGCCGTCTTCCCCCGGCAGATAGAGCACCGGGCGCCCTGACCGCAACAAGGCAGCCTCCAGAACATTATCCGCCATCAGAGTGTATCTGGCGGTCTCAGGCGTAAAGATCGTCGCATCTGCGCGTCTGGCCAGGGGGGTGATCATCTCCTGCGGCTCCCCCTTGATCTGGTGCCATGCGCCGCTGGCAGTCGACGCGAGCGACGGTTTTTGCCGCAGCTCCAACCCGGCCTCCTTACGTAGCTTGGCAAACATCCGGCGCGACGCCTCGGCCGCGCTGCGCCCGTGATCTTCCATGCGGTCTCGGATGTCGGACAAAGGACCGTCCTGTTCGGTCGGCTCAATGCCCGTATAGATGAATGTCTCTTTCGGGTCCGGAAGCAGAAAGACCACGTCCAGATGGCAGGGCAGACGCTTGGCCAGGGTGATGGCCCGGCTCAGGCTTGACGGGTTATAGCGCCCCGGTGCAATCGGCATCACGATGTTCCGCATTGCCATGTTTTGTCCCTTTACCGACGCGGCCTTATCCCAGGAGACCACCAAAAAACTGGGATCGCCTCCAATTCCCGACCGACGATAAAGCGGTCCTGCGCCTACGCTTTGACATAAATCAGGGATCGCAGCTGCCGCCGTTCCTATGGTCGTGCCTATGTACCTGACGTTCAAAACATGTGCAGACTGGCTGAGACTGTCATGACGGGGAGACCGGCATCGCAATGATGAGTTTCATGGTGCAGGCGACACGGGCGCTCTTCGCCCTGCCTTTTCTAATTCCGTCTTGTCAGGGACCCGATACGCATGTGGCGCTGGGCGTGCTTGCGCGCGAACGCGTTGCTCTCACCGCGACCGCCAACGAGATCATAACCGAATTGCCCGTCGCCGAAGGTCAGAGCGTGACGGCGGGGACGGTTCTAGTCCAACTTGATGACAGGCTGGCGCAAGCCAACCTTGATGTGACGCTGGCAAACCGGGCGCAAGCGCAGGCCGATCTGGAGCGGCTGCAAACCGGCGCGCGCGAGGAAGAAATCGCGATTGCACAATCCCGGGTCGATGGAACCCGGGCCGTCTATCACGAGGCGCAGAGTACGGTCGAGCGCAACAGCCAGTTGCTGAAACGCGGGACGATCACGCAGGCCAGCCTTGATCAGGACATCGCGCGGCGCAATGCCGCCCTGGCGGAACTGCAAAGCGCCGAACAGGCCTTGCTGGAAATCGAAACCGGCGCCCGCGAAGAGGACATTCGCATTGCCGAGGCCAAGCTGAGAGCAGCCGATGCGCAGGTCGCTGCCGAGCAGATCCGGCTGCAGAACCTTACAATCGTCGCATCCCGTGATGGCATTCTCGACAACCTGCCCTGGAGCCTCGGAGAGCGCGTGCCGATGGGCAGCCCGGTGGCAATCCTGTTGACGGATGATCGACCCTTTGCCCGGATCTATGTTCCAGAACCCGCCCGGGCAGGCCTCAAGATCGGCGCAGAAGTGCAGGTTGAGGTCGATGGGATCGAGGGCCGCTTTTCCGGCACCGTCCGCTGGATCAAGTCCGAGCCTGCCTTCACGCCCTATTACGCCTTGAACAAGGAACAGCGCAGCCGCCTTGTCTATATGGCCGAAGTGGACATGCCACCGCAGGCCGGTGATCTTCCGGTCGGATTGCCCGTGACGGCCTATCTGCCATGAGCGGAGTTGTGGTGGAAACCCATGGGCTGACCCGTAAGTTCGGGACCAAGACGGCGGTCGACAAGGTTGATTTGAAGATCACCAAAGGTACGGTCTACGGCCTGCTGGGCCCAAACGGATCGGGCAAGACCACCGCCATGCGCATGCTACTTGGTTTGCTGAAACCCACCGCCGGTGAGGCTCTGGTTCTGGGTACGCGGCTTCCGGGCAATGCAGAACCGCTCAAACGCCACATCGGATATATGACGCAGGGTTTCACGCATTACCGCGACCTGACCGTTCTGGAGAACCTCGGCTTCATCGCCGATATCCACGATTTCGGCGGCCGCCGAAAACGCGCCCGGATCAAAGAGCTGCTGGATACCTACGATCTGGCCGCGCAGGCCGATAAATTTGCCGGTGAGATGAGCGGGGGGCAGCGCCAGCGTCTTGCGCTGGCCGCGACGGTTCTGCATCGGCCCGAGTTGTTGTTTCTGGATGAGCCCACTGCCGCGGTCGATCCGGAAACACGGCGCAGTTTCTGGGAACAACTGTTTGATCTGGTCGAAGGCGGAACCACGATCATCGTGTCCACCCACCTGATGGATGAAGCCGAACGCTGCCACCAGATCGCGATCCTGGATCAGGGACGAAAACGGGCTGAAGGTGCACCGCGTGATCTGATGGCGCGTGTGCAGGGGCGCGTCATCGAAGTTTCGGGCCCAGACCTGAGGCCCGTCCGCCGCCATCTTTCGACCACCACAGGTATTTTGTCGGTGGCGCAGGTCGGATCGCGGCTGCGTGTGCTCGTCGCCCCGGAAACCGATGATCCGCAAGCGACGGTGGCAGCGGCCGTTACGGAGTTTGCAGAGATCCAAACGCAGCCCACGCGCCCCAACCTTGAGGACGTGTTCGTGCTGGCCACAGGGGAAAGAGCCGCGGAGAGGGCGGCGTGATCTCCTACCGGCATATCCTCGCCATCATCCGCAAGGAGTTGCTGCAACTGCGTCGGGACCGGCTGACCTTTGGAATGATTGTGATGATCCCGCTGATCCAGCTGGTCCTGTTCGGCTATGCGATCAACACGGAGGTGCGCCACATCCCCGCCGCCATCGTCGATCAGAGCAATACGGACGTCAGCCGCGCGCTGGTGCAGATGGTAGAGGCCACGCAGGTGGTCCGCTTTGAAAGCCGGTTCGCCACGGTGGCCGAGGCCGAAGGCGCGATCATGCGGGCCGACGTCCGAGCGGCCTTCATCATTCCGAAGGACGTCAGCCAGCGCCTTGTCCGCAATCCGGCGGTGGGCGCACGGTTTTCCCAGGGCGCAACGGACACCACCGCGCGCCCCGTCGCCCAATGGATCGCGGATGGGTCGGACACGCTGGTGGCCGGCGCGATCCGGTCCCTGCGCACCATGCCGCTTGAGGCGCTGCTGCGCCAACCATCGACCCGTCCCACCCCCACCTTTGAAGTCGCCTTGTTTTACAACCCCGAGCAACGAACCGTGGTCAATATCGTGCCCGGTCTGGTCGGGATCATCCTGACGATGACGATGATCATGTTCACCGCCGCGGCAATCGTACGCGAATCCGAACGGGGCAATATGGAGATGCTCATCGCGACCCCCATCCGTCCGCTGGAGCTGATGATCGGGAAGATCGTGCCCTTTGTCGGGATCGGCCTGATACAGGTTACCATCATCCTCGGGCTTGGATGGGCCTTGTTTTCGGTCACCACCACCGCGTCGGTCTGGACCTTGCTGGTGGTGACCCTGCTTTTCATCATCGCGAGTCTGTCGCTTGGGCTGGTCATCTCCACGATTGCCAAGAACCAGCTGCAGGCGATGCAAATGACGATTTTCGTGCTGCTGCCCTCGATCCTTTTGTCGGGGTTCATGTTTCCCTACGAGGGCATGCCGGAAGGCGCGCAGCGCCTGGCCGATCTGCTGCCGGTCACGCATTTTCTGCGGATCATCCGCGGCGTCTTTCTACGCGATGCCGGATTGGCCGACGTTCTGCCCGACGCTGCCTGGTTGATCGGCTTTGCGGTGCTGGGAATGACCATTGCATCGCTGCGGTTCAGGAAAAGGCTTGATTGAATGCAGATGCTTGGAAACATGACACCGCAGAGAAGGGCGATGTCGAAACACGCCAAAGGAGCGGATCAAGGCCGATGATCGTGCAGCAACAGACCGGCGCAATTCAAGACCCCGAACTCAGGCACCGCATTATGGCGGGCTTTATCGGCAATGTCGTAGAATGGTACGACTTTGCGCTTTATGGCTACCTGGCGGGCATTATCGCGCCGGTGTTCTTTCCATCCCAAGACCCGACCGCAGGCCTGATCGCCACCTACGGTATCTTCGCGGCCGGTTTTCTGATGCGGCCACTCGGGGCGGCGGTCTTTGGCTGGTTCGGAGATCGCTATGGGCGCGCACGCACCATGCAGATCTCGGTAGCTATGATGGCGCTACCGACCCTGTTGCTGGGACTGCTGCCAACCTATGCGCAGGTCGGCGTTCTGGCACCGGTGCTGCTGGTTCTGGTGCGGATCCTGCAGGGCATTTCTGTCGGAGGCGAGTTTTCCTCCTCTGCGACCTATCTGGTTGAAACCGCACCGACGGGACGGCGCGGTCTGACCGGCAGCTGGGCGAATATCGGCTCCATGACTGGATCGCTCCTGGGTGTCGGCGCGGCCGCGCTGGTCACTACCCTGTTTGATGCGCAAAGCATGCAGGACGGCGCCTGGCGCCTTCCGTTTCTGGGCGGAGCATTGCTTGGCGTTACCGCCATCCTGATGCGGCGCAACCTGCATGGGTCCGAACGTTTCGGCCAACATGACGCCGCACGCGAGGAAACCTCTCCCCTCTTGCAGGCCTTCACCACCAACCTGAAAGAAACCCTCCTCGCGCTGGGTTTTGCTGCCAGCTATGGGACGTGCTTTTACATCACCTTCGTCTACCTGCCGGAATGGCTGTCAGGTCAGAACCTGGTGGAGCGCAGCACAGCCTTGACCATCAACACCGCCATGACGATTCTGGTCATCCCCCTGATGCCGCTTGGCGCCATCGTCGGGGACAGGTTCCTCGCCCGGCGCACGTGGATCGCCGTGGCACTATTGGGCCTGGGTCTCTTGAGCTGGCCAATGCACCTTTGGATGCTGCGATCTGGTGGCGCGATGCTGCCGGTCGTACTGTTCCATGTGCTTGCCTTCGCCCTGCTTTCGGTTCCGCTTGGCTCTGGCCCGGCGTTGTTCGTAGAGATGTTCCCCGAAGAGGATCGCCTGTCTGGATATTCGGTTGCGTTCAACCTGGGGGTCGGCGTGTTCGGGGGCCTCACGCCGATGATCGCAACCAGCTTGATCGCCAGCACCGGGATCGCAACCGCCCCCGGGCTTTACATGATGCTGGCCTGCGCACTCGCAGTGGTCTGCCTGGCCTTCGTCCCGGACCGCAGCCGTGCCGCGTTGCGCTGAGGCAAGCGCCGTCAACCTGCAAGGCTTGTCCGCAGAGTTCGCGCCGATCACGCGTTGCTTTGGGTTATCGGGCGCCCTCTTCCGGGCTGTTCTCCGCCTCCCACGGTCTACAGGCCGGGCATGAGCCTCAGTACCCGACGGCGCGCGGCAGCAACTCCAACGGAGCCTCCGAAAGGCCCGCCCTGGTGACTCCGATAGGCACTGGTGCGTTCCCTGACACCCGGAAGGTTCCGACCAGGTCCGACAGCACCTGTGTATCCTGCTGCAGGGACATGATGGCGGCAGCCGTTTCCTCGACCATGGCCGCATTCTGCTGCGTCACGGTATCAAGCTGCGAGACGCCAACCGAAATCTCAGACAGGCCTGTCGATTGAGCCCGCGCCGAGTTGACGATATCTGCCGTCAGCCCCGAAACCGTCTCAATCTCCTGAACGATACTGGTAAGCGCGGCCCCCGCCTGATCCACCATCGCGACGCCTGCATCGACATGCTGCGTGCTAGATGTCACGAGGCTTTTGATCTCTTTTGCGGAATTGGCGGCACGCTGGGCCAGGCCCCGCACCTCGGAGGCTACCACGGCAAAGCCACGACCGGCATCGCCTGCACGGGCCGCCTCGACCCCGGCATTCAGCGCCAGCAGGTTGGTCTGGAAGGCGATGTCGTCGATGACGCTGATGATCTGGGAAATCTGCACCGATGACTCCGAAATCTCGCGCATTTTCAAGACCGCCTGTTCGGCGACCTCATTTCCTGTTGCAGCGTTGTTCCGGGTGACGAGAACCACCTCTTCGGTCTTTGACGTCGATTCTGTTGAGGAACGCATGCTGTTGTTGATCTCTTCCACCGCCGCGGCGGTTTCTTCCAGCGTCGCCGCCTGGGTTTCGGTCCGGCGGGACAGATCCCCAGCAGACTGGCTCACCTCGCTGGCCACGCGGTTCAGATTGCCGGTCGAATCCTGAATGGTAACGATGATATCCCGCATAGAGCCCATCAACTCGTTGAACGACTGGCGCACCTGATCGTAGCGTGCGGGGTAGTCGCTTTCATCGGGGCCGGGGATACTCTGCGACAGATCCCGTTCCGACATCCGCTTAATTCCGTCACTCAGATACTTAAACGCCGTGTCCTGTTCTGCCTTCTGCGCCGCGAAATAGGCCTCAATCACCTGATAGGTGTCAAAGGCAAAGGCACGGGTCAATGTGCCAAGGATTTCCCCATGTTTGCGCTTGGCGAATTTACCCAAAAGCGCCCCAGAGCGTTCCAGCAAACGCTGCTGGATATATGCATTGGCCCGCGAATAGCCGGATAGGTACATCGAAAAGGGCAACTGGATCTTGAAATGCACCGTGCCGACACGTTCGGCTGAGGCGAAGTAGGCCTCGTCAAAGGTACCGGACAGAAGCCGCTGCCAGTGCTTTTTTTGCGCGGACCGGGCGTGGGTCATCACGCTGTCGTCCGGAAAGAATTGCGCGATCTCGGGATCTGCGACCGCGAACGAATAAAAATGTTCGAGGGCATCATCAAGGATCGGCATGACCATCTTGCCAGCCCGAACCAATTGTTCGTGGTCGTTCCCCGTCAAAGCAAACTTTGCAAGGGTATCCTGAGTGTCACGCACCATTGTTTGTCCTCACTACAATTTACAAGATCTCATCGTGATACAATTTTTCACGATGAATTTGCGGAATTAGCGCCTTCAATATTTAAGATTTAGACAATTGTGTTTCTCCGATCAAAAGTGCAGATGCGTGGCTGTAACATCCAAAAGGCGTAATCAAGCGCGCTTTCGCATGTGGATTGGGATGTCTACTTACTTTTCAAAAGGATAACGCTCAAAAAATGAGCAGGCAGCAAAGTGATCGCATTGCGACCGCAGTTTCATTTATCGTACATTTAACGATCGCACCGGCGTTTCGAATCAGGAAAAGCCAGTACCCCAAGGCATACCCGCTACCCATTTTCCGGCTTTCAAACAAAAAACCGCCCCTCACAGAATGAGGGACGGCATGCTTTCTTTGTTCTGCGGTTTGCGTTTATCCAGCCAGCGATGGCAGGTAGAGCACAATCCCCGGGAAGGCGACCAACAGCGCGATGGTGATGGCATCGGCGATGAAGAAGGGTGTCACGCCCTTGAACACGTCCTGCACCGTCAGGTCATCCCGTACCCCGGCCACAACAAAGCAGTTGAGCCCGATTGGCGGTGTAATCAGGCAGAACTCAGCCATCTTCACTACCAGAATGCCGAACCAGATCGCACACATGGTGCCGTTCATGCCGAATGCACTATCCGCAGCCGACACGGCTTCGCCGCCGTTCAGCGCCATCACCGCCGGATAGACAACCGGCAAGGTCAGCAGCAGCATCCCGATGGCGTCCATGAACATCCCCAGCACCGCATAGGCCAAGAGGATGCAGATCAGGATCAGCATCGGCGACATCTCAAGTGAGGTGATCCAGTCCGAAAACGCGCCCGGCAGATCGGCAAAACCGAGGAAGCGCACGTAGATCAGAACGCCCCAGATGATCGAGAAGATCATCACCGCCAGTTTCGCGGTTTCCAGCAGCGCCGACTTGAGCTCGGCCCATTTCATGCCGCGCCACAGCGCCATCAGGAAGACCACAAAGGCGCCGAGTGCGCCCCCTTCTGTCGGGGTGCCCCAGGCTTCGCCAAAGGGATTGTAGACAAAGAAGATGATGATCACGACCACGAACATGATCGGCAGCGCGCCCGGCAGGGCCGCAAACCGCTGCTTCCAGGTAAAGCCTTTGACCGGTGGGCCGACGGTTTTGAAGATCATCGCGATGCCGACGATCAGCAGCCCGTAGATCACCGCGGAGAAGGCGCCGGGGATAAAGCCCGCGAGCAACAGCTTGCCCACGTCCTGTTCAACGATAATGGCGTAGATCACCAAGATCGCCGAGGGCGGGATTAGCGAGGCCAGCGTGCCCCCTGCTGCCACAACGCCAGCCGCGAACTGCTTGTTATATCCGATGGCCAGCATTTCCGGGATCGCGATCCGCGCGAACACCGCCGAGGTCGCAACAGAGGCGCCAGACACGGCGGCGAAGCCGGCAGTCGCAAAAACGGTCGAAACCGCAAGTCCGCCCGGCAACCAGGCGATCCAGCGTTTGGCTGCCTCAAACAGCGCCTTGGTCAGACCTGCGTAATAGGCCAGATAGCCGATCAGGATGAAGGTCGGGATCAGCGACAATGCCTGGCTTGAGACCTTGGAATGCGGCACCTGTCCGGCGGTTTTAACGGCAATGGTCAGCGCCTTTGTAAAGCGGGAGGGATCATAGCCAAACTTGGCCCAGAAGATCCATGTCAGCCCCACCAGACCGGCCAGAGCTGCGGCAAAGGCAACGCGCATGCCGGTGACGACCAGGATCAGCAGAAAACCCGTGACCCACAGGCCGATTTCAATCGGTTCCATGTGCTTTTCCTATCCTTGAGAGTTTCGGCTGTCGGCGCTGTCGCCGGGCGCGTCGTCATGGCCGGTCAGCATCTCTGCCTCATGGGCGGCCTGCGCGGCGGCATCCTGAATCAGCGGCACTGCTGCCGGAGCGTCCAGCCCCAGAACCAGCGCCCGCCCATAGGCCCAAACCTGCAGCACAAGACGCAAGCACAGAACCGAGAAGGCCACCGGCGCCAGCAATTTGGCCGGCCAGAGCGGAATACCGATGTCGATCGAGCTGTCACGGCTCCACAGGGGCGCGGCGAAATCGAACGAACGCGCAAAATGCGCCCAGCTGCCCCAGACGAGGCAGATCATCAACACAAGGATTAACAGCACCGAGAACAGTTCGAACAGCCACAGGGCCCGGCCGCGCAGGGCGCCGATCACGATATCCATACGGATATGACCACCTTCGCGCTGCACATAGGCAATGCCCATGAAGGCGATCAGCGGCATTGCCTGTTCGATCCAGTCGACATACCCCGGCAGCGGCGCGTTAAAGGCATTGCGCCCGCCCACAGAAACCACTGCCAGCACCATAAGAGAAAAGACCGCCAGACCGCTGATCAACGCCAGCACCTGTTCGACCTGCAACAAACGTCTGTCAAGACGACTGACAAGACTGTCGTCTTCCAATACCGCGGCGTTTCCCGCCATGGCCCCCACCTTTCATTTCAAGAGAACGGAAACAAAAACAGGCCGGGAGAGTGGTCCCGGCCTGCTCCTGCAACGCGGGATTTAGTTGCCCGCGCGTGTGTCTTCCAGAGTTTTCATCACCAGGTCATAGAGTTCCTGGCCCGGAATGCCCTGAGCGGTCATGTCCTTGATCCACTGTTCACGGATCGGGTCGGCAGCCTTGGCGCGGAACGCGGCCAGCTGTTCTTCCGAGATCATGACTTTCTCAACGCCTTTTTCTTCCAGCACGCTGTCCCATTTGGTCAGCAGCTTGCCGTAGTTGTCGAGGTAATGCGCAATCGCCTCGTCAACCGAGCTGTCCAGCGCCTCACGCTCGGCATCGCTCAGCATGTCGTAGGCGTCGGTGTTGACCACAACAGGGCAGTTCACGGTGCCGGGGTTCAGGTTCGCGGTCCACCAGTCTGCCTTGTTGATGGTGCCAAAGGACAGATGCGCGTGCTGCGCAAAGGCAACCGTGTCGACAACGCCCGATTCCATCGCGTTATAGGCTTCGGTCGCAGGCACCGAGGTCGGGACCCCGCCCACGGCTTCGAAGGCCTTGCCCAGACCACCGGTTGCGCGCACACGCATGCCGTCGAATTCAGCCAGCTCGTCGCGGGGCTCGCCGGTGCCGACAAGGTTGTACTGGGGCATGGGCGAAGTCATCAGCAGCTTGGCATTCCAGCGCGCCAGATCCTTGGCAGCGGCGGGATGCGCATAGACAGCGTGGCTGACGGCAACTTCTTCGGCCAGGTTGTTCACGCCCAGGAACGGCAGCTCCAGCACGGTGATCGACGGGTTCTTGTCGCGGTGATAGCCGGCGCAGAACTGTGCCATTTCGAAGGCACCGATCGAGATCCCGTCCAGGTTCTCACGCGGTTTCGACAGGCCACCATAGCTGACGTTCATGGTAAAGGCGCCATCGGTCTTTTCGCTGACCAGTTCGGCCAGTTTCTCGACATGTTCGGTGAAGGCGCGGCGTTTGCCCCAGACCGACACGTTCCATTCGGTCGCAGCGGCCTCACCGGCAATCGCAAATCCCGCGGCAGCCGCCACGGCGGCAGTCAGAAGTTTATTCATGTTGTATCTCTCCCATTCTGCGTTCCTTGCAGTCGTGGACATTGTCCTTTGGAACGCTTGCGCAGTAAGCTACCTGTAAGGCGGCGCACTGCCAAGCCCCGGCCCGGACGTTTTGCTGACAGCTCCGTGAGCCCACCTCAGAACCCGGCAAAAGGTACGGCGTGCGGATCCGCGCGCGATTTGCCGCATGTCCGCATCGACAGCAACCACCCCCTCCCTTCGGAAATCTTGCACAAAAGCCCCATACCCGCCCAGGCAGAGTGCCGGTATCGTTGACTCCCAATCACCCGTAAAAATTGGGTTTTGCACGGATTTTGCCCTGAAAATTTACAGGTGCAAGGCGCACAGGAAATTCATTCACAAACAAATCGTTACTTTCCGGCCCCTTATTCACAAATTTTCAACTTTCCCTATTATGGCCGTCGAGGAAGGAAACGGTTTGACACCCGGCCCCCGTGGCTGTCCGGTGACAAACTGAAGGGAAGTCAGGGAGGACACCAGATGACCACGCAGCCTGAAGGCAAAGTGTATCCGCCGTCGGACGACGTTGTTGCGCGCGCCCATGTGGACGCCGCCAAATACGAAGAGATGTATGCGGCCTCGATCGCAGATCCCGAAGGGTTCTGGAGTGAACAGGGCAAACGGATCGACTGGATCAAGCCTTTCACCTCGGTGAAGGATGTGAACTACAACTTCGGCAACGTGTCGATCAATTGGTATGCCGATGGCACGCTCAACGTGGCGGCCAACTGCATCGACCGCCATCTGGAGACCCGCGGCGACCAGACCGCCATCATTTTCGAGCCGGACGACCCGAACGAGGCCGCTCAGCACATCACCTACAAGGAACTGCACCGCCGCACCTGCCGGATGGCGAACATCCTGGAAACCATGGGTGTGCGCAAAGGCGACCGGGTCGTGATCTATATGCCGATGATCCCCGAGGCCGCCTATGCCATGCTGGCCTGCGCCCGGATCGGCGCCATCCACTCCATCGTCTTTGCCGGCTTCAGCCCCGATGCGCTGGCGGCACGGATCAACGGGTCGGACGCTAAGGTTGTCATCACCGCCGACGAAGCCCCCCGTGGTGGCCGCAAGACGCCGCTGAAATCCAATGCCGATGCGGCACTGCTGCATTGCAAGGACACGGTGAAATGCCTCGTGGTGAAACGCACCGGCGGCCAGACCACCTGGATTGACGGGCGCGATTACGATTACAACGAGATGGTGATCGAGGCGAACGACTACTGCAAACCCGCCGAGATGAACGCTGAGGATCCGCTGTTCATCCTCTATACCTCCGGCTCGACCGGTCAGCCCAAGGGCGTGGTGCACACCACCGGCGGCTATCTGGTCTATGCGGCGATGACGCATGAGATTACCTTTGATTACCACGATGGCGATATCTACTGGTGTACCGCCGATGTGGGCTGGGTCACCGGCCACAGCTATATCGTCTATGGTCCGCTGGCCAATGGTGCCACCACGTTGATGTTCGAAGGCGTGCCGACCTACCCCGACGCCAGCCGCTTCTGGCAGGTCTGCGAAAAGCATAAGGTCAACCAGTTCTACACCGCTCCCACCGCTCTGCGCGCGCTGATGGGTCAGGGCAACGAATGGGTCGAGAAATGCGATCTGTCCTCGCTGCGCCTGCTGGGCACAGTGGGTGAGCCGATCAACCCGGAAGCCTGGAACTGGTACAATGATGTCGTTGGCAAGGGCAAATGCCCCATCGTCGACACCTGGTGGCAGACCGAAACCGGCGGTCACCTGATGACCCCCCTGCCCGGCGCCCACGCGCTGAAACCCGGCGCGGCGATGAAGCCCTTCTTTGGCGTCAAACCGGTGGTTCTGGACCCGCAATCCGGCGAAGAGATCGAAGGCAACGGCGTTGAGGGCGTTCTCTGCATCAAGGACAGCTGGCCCGGCCAGATGCGCACCGTCTGGGGCGATCACGAACGGTTCGAGAAAACCTATTTCGCCGACTACAAGGGCTATTATTTCACCGGTGACGGCTGCCGCCGCGACGCAGATGGCGATTACTGGATCACCGGCCGCGTCGATGATGTGATCAACGTCTCCGGTCACCGCATGGGCACCGCCGAGGTCGAAAGTGCGCTGGTGGCGCATGCCGCAGTGGCCGAGGCCGCCGTGGTGGGCTACCCGCATGAGATCAAGGGACAGGGCATCTATTGCTATGTCACCCTGATGAACGACCGCGAGCCTTCGGACGAGCTGCTGAAGGAGTTGCGCACCTGGGTTCGGACCGAGATCGGCCCGATTGCCAGCCCGGACGTGATCCAATGGGCGCCCGGCCTGCCGAAAACCCGCTCGGGCAAGATCATGCGCCGCATCCTGCGCAAGATCGCTGAAAACGACTTTGGCTCGCTGGGCGATACCTCGACCCTCGCCGATCCGTCGGTGGTGGACGATCTGATCGCCAACCGCGCAAACAAGGGGTAACCGCATGACGACGAATGTGATGACCCGCCCTGCCGTTCTGATCCTTCTCGGCCCTCCGGGCGCCGGGAAGGGCACACAGGCCCGCATGCTGGAAGACAGCTTTGGTCTGGTGCAGCTGTCGACCGGTGATCTGCTGCGCGCCGCCGTGGCTGCAGGCACCGAGGCCGGCAAAGCCGCGAAATCCGTGATGGAATCCGGTGGTCTGGTCTCTGATGAGATCGTGATCGCCATCCTTCGCGACCGTCTGGGCGAACCCGACTGCGCCAAGGGCGTGATCCTTGATGGTTTCCCCCGCACCGCCGTTCAGGCCGAGGCGCTGGATGCGCTGCTGTCCGAAACCGGCCAGAAGATCAACGCTGCCATCAGCCTCGAGGTCGACGACGATGCCATGGTGACCCGCGTCGCCGGGCGTTACACCTGCGGCGGCTGCGGCGAAGGCTATCACGACACGTTCAAACAGCCGAAAGTTGCTGGCACCTGCGACAAATGCGGCGGCACCGAGATGAAGCGGCGCGCCGATGACAATGCCGAAACCGTGGCAAGCCGTCTTGCGGCCTATCACGAACAGACAGCCCCGCTGATCGCCTATTACGACGGCAAGGGCGTGCTGCAGAAGATCGACGCCATGGGCCAGATCGATGCGGTCGCCGAAGGGTTGGCAAAGATTGTAAAGACCGCCGCGCCCTAGGCCCGGCCAAGACCCGGATCCCCGGTCGGCTCTGCGGCCGCCGGGGGGCCATCCCAAACCCTGAAATACCCGATGGCCCCGCCAAAGCCCGCTTTGGCGACCAAAGGACTAATGCCTGATGGCTGCCCGTTTCAACGCGGGCAACGCAGGCAAACAGAGAAGGCTTGCCCAGCGCCCGGCGCAAAGCAGGCAGAACCCGTAGCAAGGAGGAGCCGCCATGGCGGACCACACAACCAATGCCGCAAAGGCAGCCGAGGCCGACAAGGGCTATTGGCAGGCCAATGTGCGCATCATTCTCATCAGCCTGGTGATCTGGGCTGTCGTTTCATTCGGTTTCGGCATTCTGCTGCGCCCGATGCTCTCGGGCATCGCCGTCGGCGGCACCGACCTGGGCTTCTGGTTTGCCCAGCAGGGATCGATCCTGGTCTTCCTGGGCCTGATCTTTTTCTACGCCTGGCGGATGAACCGTCTCGACCGTGAATTCGGCGTCGAGGAGGAATGATCATGGATCAGTTTACCATCAACCTGCTGTTCGTGGGCGCGTCCTTTGCGCTCTACATCGGCATCGCGATCTGGGCCCGTGCTGGCTCCACATCTGAATTCTATGCGGCCGGCCGGGGTGTGCATCCCGTCACCAACGGCATGGCCACGGCAGCGGACTGGATGTCGGCAGCCTCCTTCATCTCGATGGCGGGTCTCATCGCCTTTACCGGCTATGACAACTCCTCCTTCCTGATGGGCTGGACCGGTGGCTACGTGCTGCTGGCACTGCTGCTGGCGCCTTACCTGCGCAAGTTCGGCAAGTTCACCGTGTCGGAATTCATCGGCGATCGCTTCTACAGCCCCACCGCGCGTATCGTGGCGGTGATCTGCCTGATCGTTGCCTCCACCACCTATGTGATCGGCCAGATGACCGGCGTGGGCGTTGCCTTTGGTCGCTTCCTTGAGGTGTCCAACACCGCAGGCCTGCTGATCGGCGCCTGTGTGGTCTTCGCCTATGCGGTCTTCGGTGGCATGAAGGGCGTGACCTATACGCAGGTCGCGCAATATGTCGTTCTGATCATGGCCTATACAATTCCGGCCATCTTCATCTCGCTGCAACTGACCGGCAACCCGATCCCGGCGCTGGGTCTCTTTGGCGATCACGTTGCCTCGGGTGAGCCGCTGCTGGCGAAGCTGGACGCCATCGTGCGCGAGCTGGGTTTCAATGAATATACCGCCCACCACGCCGATACGCTGAACATGGTGCTCTTCACCCTGTCGCTGATGATTGGTACAGCCGGTCTGCCGCACGTGATCATGCGCTTCTTCACCGTTCCCAAGGTGTCCGATGCACGCTGGTCCGCAGGCTGGGCGCTAGTCTTCATCGCGCTGCTGTATCTGACTGCCCCGGCTGTTGGCGCCATGGCCCGTCTCAACATCACCGACATGATGTGGCCCAATGGCACAAACAGCGAAGCGGTCTCGGTCGAGCAGATCGAGAATGACGCCCGCTATGACTGGATGGCCACCTGGCAGAAAACCGGCCTGCTGGACTGGGAAGACAAGAACGGCGACGGCAAGATCCAGTATTACAACGACAAGAACGCCGAGATGCAGGCCAAAGCCGAGGAGAACGGCTGGCAGGGTAATGAGCTGACCAAGTTCAACCGGGATATCCTGGTGCTGGCCAACCCCGAAATCGCCAACCTGCCCTCTTGGGTGATCGGTCTGGTGGCTGCAGGCGGTCTGGCGGCGGCGCTGTCTACTGCGGCGGGTCTGCTGCTGGCGATCTCTTCGGCGGTGTCGCACGACCTGATCAAGGGCTCGATCAATCCGAACATCTCGGAAAAAGGCGAGCTTCTTTCGGCCCGTGTTGCCATGGCGGTTGCCATCGCGGTGGCCACCTATCTGGGCCTCAACCCTCCGGGCTTTGCGGCGCAGACCGTGGCACTGGCCTTTGGTCTGGCGGCGGCTTCGATCTTCCCGGCGCTGATGATGGGCATCTTCACCAAGGTGAACAACAAAGGCGCGGTTGCAGGCATGATCGCAGGTCTGCTGGTCACGCTGATCTATATCTTCCTGCATAAAGGCTGGTTCTTCATCCCTGGCACCAACAGCTTCACGGATGCAGATCCGCTGCTGGGCACTATCAAATCCACCTCCTTTGGTGCGGTTGGCGCGATGGTGAACTTTGCCGTGGCCTACTTCGTGTCCAAATCGACCGACGCCATCCCGGCCGAGATCGAAGAGCTGGTGGAAAGCGTCCGCATCCCGCGCGGTGCAGGGGCTGCCCAGGACCACTGATCGAGGGTTTCCTCCCCTGGCGGGCCGCCTCCCTCGGTATTCTGGCCCGCCCTCTTTTCCTCACCATCCTGTCCGGGCACACTCGGGCAGGATGACTTTTCTCCCGGCTTATCCAACAGGCTTTTGACATGCCCCTTTCCCCAGACGGTCTGATCCAGTTCCTGAAGACGGTGCAC
Organism: Phaeobacter sp. CC-HEC084; assembly: GCF_059429255.1. NCBI lineage: Bacteria > Pseudomonadati > Pseudomonadota > Alphaproteobacteria > Rhodobacterales > Roseobacteraceae > Phaeobacter > Phaeobacter sp. CC-HEC084. The sequence goes on along the minus strand of NZ_JCAIJQ010000002.1, from coordinate 1,050,666 downwards.
CCCTATGACAGCCTAGATGCCGCGCGCCTTGCGCAGCTTGCACCGAAGTTCGAGGTGATCCACGCCAATGCGGGCGAAGAGATCTATGCCCTTGGTGCGCCAATGCAGGGTCTCTACCTCGTGCATCACGGCGAGGTGGAAGTCTTTGACGAGAATGGTATGGCCGTCTCCATCCTTGGGCCACGCAATTCCTTTGGCGAGCGTGGTCTCACCCGGGACGGCATCGCTGTTACCACCGCCTCTGCCAACACCGAGAGCGCGCTTTTGCTCCTGCCGCGCGCCGATTTCGATGCGCTGATGCAGGCCGAACCCAAGGTCGCGCGCTTTTTCGACCGCCGCCGCCCAGACGGGCCCGTACAGAACAGCCTCGCCACCCGCCGGGTTGCGGATTTCATGGCGACGCAGCCGATCACCTGCTCCAGTGGCCTCACCTGTCAAAGCGCCGCGCAATTGATGCGGGAGCATCATATCTCTTCAGTCTGCATCACCGATGGCGACACACTCGAAGGCATCCTGACCAACCGCGATCTGACCGAAAAGGTTCTGGCAGAGGGCCTGCCCATTTCCACCCTCGTCGCACGGATCATGACGCGCGATCCGCTGACGCTGCCTTCCTCAGCCATCGCATCCGATGTGCTGCACGCGATGATGGAGCATCGCATCGGCCATGTTCCGGTGGTGGATGCAGGCAAGCTGTCGGGGATCGTCACCCAGACCGACCTGACGCGTCTTCAAGCGATGAGCTCGGCCGAGATGATCGCCGAGATCGCCAGCGCCCCGGATGCCGCTGCCATGGCCAGGGTCACCGACCGCATCCCGGCCCTGCTGCTGCAACTGGTGGCAGGTGGCAACCGGCACGAGGTGGTCACCCGCCTGATCACCGATATCGCCGATGCCGCCACCCGGCGGCTGCTGACCCTTGCCGAAACCCGCCTTGGACCACCGCCCGTGCCTTACCTGTGGCTGGCCTGCGGATCGCAGGGGCGGCAGGAACAGACAGGCGTGTCCGATCAGGACAACTGCCTGATGATCGATGATGCCATGCAAGAGGAAGACGCCCCCTATTTCGAGGCACTGGCGCGTTTTGTCTGCGATGGTCTAGATACCTGTGGCTATGTCTATTGCCCCGGCGACATGATGGCGACCACCCCGCGCTGGCGTCAGCCCCTGCGCATATGGCGGCAGTATTTTGACGGCTGGATCAAGACCCCCGATCCCATGGCGCAGATGCTGGCTTCGGTGATGTTTGACCTGCGGCCCATCGGCGGCAACCGTGATCTGTTCAACGGGCTGCAAGAGGAAGTGCTACAGGCGGCCAGTGCCAACTCCATCTTTACCGCCCATATGATTTCGAATTCGCTGAAACACACGCCGCCGCTTGGTCTCTTGCGCGGGATTGCCACTATCCGCTCGGGTGAGCATCGCAATACGCTGGATCTGAAACACAACGGCGTGGTGCCAGTGGTCGATCTGGGGCGGATCTATGCCTTGCAGGCGCGGCTCACCCCGGTCAACACCCGTGCCCGGCTGGAGGCGGCGGCGCTGACCTCGGTTCTTAGCCCTTCCGGCGCGCGGGATCTGCTGGATGCCTATGATCTGATTGCCGAAACCCGGCTGACCCATCAGGCGGACCAGATTCGCAGCGGTACAGCGCCCGACAACTTCCTGGCGCCCTCCGATCTGTCGGATTTTGAGCGAAGTCATCTGCGCGATGCCTTTGTGGTGGTAAAGACCATGCAATCGGCGCTGGGACACGGCAAGGGGATGCTGGGCTGAGGCCAGCAACGAGGGAGGAACACGGATGTTTCTGGAATTGATCGCGGTGATCTTTGCCGGTATTGCCGTCGCAGGCGTCGTCATGCTGGCGGGACGGATCAGCGGCGGACGACTGCCAAAATGGCTGGCGCCTGTGGCCGCTGCCCTGGCAATGATCGGCGTTACGATTGCTTCGGAATACAGCTGGTATGATCGCACCCGCGCGTCCCTGCCCGATGGGGTCGTGGTGGCTGAAACCGGTCAGAACCGCAGCCTTTACCGGCCCTGGACCTATCTTGAGCCCTATACTGAACGGTTCGCCGCGGTTGATGTGGCCAGCGCGAAACGCCATGCCGAGCTGCCCGGACAATATCTGGCAGAAGTCTATTTCTTTGGCCGCTGGTCCCCTGTCAGTACCCTGACCGCGCGGCTGGACTGCACCGGCTGGCGCCGCGCCGTGGTGGCCTCGGGCAGCGCCTTTGGGACCAATGATGCGGCAGTTGACTGGATCACCCCGCCCGAAAACGACGGTCTTCTGACCACATTCTGCGGAGCGGTCTGATGCTGACACGGCTGAGCCTCAGACTGCGGATCTTCCTGTTTTTCTGCCTGATCGCGCTTGCCGCAATCGCCGCCGTCGTGGTCGCCCTGTGGATCGGTTATACCCGGGCCGCCGCGCCAGAGCTTTTGGATGCCTTCGTGTTTTCCGGCGCGCTCAGCCTCTTTGCCATCCTTGGGATCTGCGCCGGGATCTGGCTGCTGTTTGATGAAAACGTCGCCAAGCCGATCGAACGGCTGGCCGCACATCTGCGCGCGCGCGCCCACGGCGGCGTCACTTCTGCGCTGGATCAAAGCACGGCCCGCTACCTTGGCGATTTGGCCCCGGCGGCCTCGGATCTGGCTGGTCAGCTGGGCGCCGCGACCCTCTCTACCGCCGAGGCTATCGCCCGCGAAACCGCGCGGCTGGAAGCGGAAAAGGCGCGGCTGACAACGCTACTCTCCGAGGTGCCCGTTGCTACCGTGATGGCGGCGCCCGATCACCGGATCGTTCTATATGACGCGCAGGCCGCGGCGGTTCTGTCCCAGATCGCCCCTGCCCGCCTAGGAGCCTCGCTGGGTGACTACCTCGAACGCGACCTGCTGGAGGCCGCCCATAAAAAGATGATCCGCACCGGCAAGGAGGTCAGCGCCCGTATCACCGGCACCGATAGGCGCCAGACCTATGGCGTGCAGCTGAAACCGCTCGGGGATTCGCATGGCTATGTGGTGATCTTTGACAGCGCCGAGGCGGAAATCCCACCCGAGGCCGCCCGCCCGCTGATCTATGATTTTGCCCTGCTCAATCCCGCGACGCGCAGGATCGAGGACAGGCCCCTGTCCGATCTGTCCTTTGCCGTGTTTGACACCGAAACCACTGGTCTGCTGCCGCATAAGGACCACGTTGTGCAGTTGGGTGCGCTGCGGGTTCTGCGCGGCCGCATCGTCGAAGGTGAAACTCTGGACCTGCTGGTCAATCCCGGCGCGCCGATCCCGGCGGCCTCCACCCGGGTGCATGGCGTTACCAATGCCATGGTGAAAAACGCCCCCGACATCACAAGCGTTTCTGCCACCTTCCATCATTTCGCGACGGACGCGGTAATCGTCGCGCATAATGCGCCCTTTGACATGGCATTCCTGCGCCGCGCCGCCAAGAAAAGCGGCCTGACATGGGATCACCCGGTACTGGATACGGTGCTGCTGAGCGCGGTCCTGTTCGGCGCCTCGGTGCCGCATACGCTGGATGCACTCTGTGAGAGGCTGGATGTGAGCATCCCCGCGGCACTGCGGCATACCGCGCTTGGCGATGCCCGCGCCACGGCCGAGGTCCTGTGCCGGATGCTGCCGATGCTGGAGGCGCGCGGGTTTACCACGCTGGGAGATGTGATCGCGCAGACACGCCAGCACGGTCGCCTTTTGCAGGACCTGAACCCTGTGGACAAACAGGGCGACGCATGGCAGGTCGGGAGCAAGACCTGACAGAAGGCGCGCGACATGCCGGAAACCACAATCACCCCCGGCCCGGAGACCCTCCGGGCCTATCGCGACGCACTGGGATGTTTCGCGACTGGCGTCACCGTGATCACCACCTTGACGGAAAACGGGCCGCTGGCGATCACCGCCAACAGTTTCACCTCGGTGTCGATGGATCCGCCCCTGCTGCTCTGGTGCCCGGCACGCAGTTCCCTGCGGCACGATTCCTTTGTTTCGGCGCAGCGATTTTCCATTCATGTCATGGCGCAGGACCAACTGGATCTGGCGATCCATTTTGCCCGCAGCGGCGATGATTTCGCCCCGGTTGACTGGCAGGCCGCCGAAGATGGCACGCCACACCTTGATGGAGTGATTGCGCGGTTTGACTGCGCCGCCCACAGCGCCCATCACGCGGGCGATCACACGATCATCCTCGGCCAGGTGACCGGCTTCACCAGGCAGGCGGGCAAAGGGCTGGTTTTCAAACAGGGTCTTTACGGTGGGTTCCTGGAACAATCCTGAGGCGCCAGCCCAGGCTTCAACCAAACAGGCATGAAAAAACCCGCCACTGCAGAGCGCAGCGGCGGGTCATTTTAATCCGGGCTGTGCCCGAAAAGCCTTATTTCAAGGCTGCATCGGTGATGGCATGGGTCCAGGCGCCTTCGGGCGTCTTGGTGATCACCGGGGCAGAACCGCCTGTCAGCAGGGTTTCAACCGTACGCTCATAGTCGGCCACATCCAGCGCGCCGTTGCTACCTGCGGTCAGCTTGGCAACTTCGCTCATCATGCGCTTCTGGTGCATTTCGGTCTGTGCGCCCGAGGCGTCGTTGTCCAGAACGATCTCAGCCGCTTCATCCGGGTTCGACTCGGCGTACTTCCAGCCTTTCATCGAGGCGCGCACGAAACGCTCCATCTTGTCGGTGAAGGCTTCGTCGCTGAGGTTTTCCTCAAGCACATAAAGACCGTCTTCCAGCGTGGCGACGCCCTGATCTTCGTACTTGAAAGTCACCAGCTCATCCGGGGAGACGCCTGCGTCGATGACCTGCCAGTATTCGTTGTAGGTCATGGTCGAAATACAGTCGGCCTGACGCTGCAGCAGCGGGTCCACGTTGAAACCCTGCTTCAGCACTTCGACGCCCATTTCACCCTTGCCTTCGGTGGAAATGCCCAGCTTGCTCATCCAGCTCATGAAGGGGAACTCATTGCCGAAGAACCACACGCCCAGGGTCCGATTGGCCAGGTCCGCAGGCTCGGAAATGCCGGTGTCCTTCCAGCAGGTCAGCATCATGCCCGAGGATTTGAACGGCTGCGCGATATTGACCAGCGGCAGGCCCTTTTCGCGGGCGGCAAGCGCGGCAGGCATCCATTCGACGGTCACGTCAGCGCCGCCCCCTGCGATCACCTGCGTCGGAGCGATGTCCGGGCCGCCGGGCAGGATGGTGACATTCAGGTCTTCTTCTTCGTAAAACCCTTTGTCGAGTGCCACGTAGTAGCCAGCGAACTGTGCCTGTGTCACCCATTTCAACTGCAGCTTAACGTCGTCGGCTGCCTGCGCGGCCCCAGCTGCGCCAAGCGCCAGCGCGGCGGCTGTCAGAATGTGTTTCATTGGTAGGTTCTCCCTGTTGTTATGGATAGAGCTTGCGCGAATTTGACCATTTGTTCAAAGTTTTTTTACTATATCAAACTTGGGCATCGCTGCCCGCGCGCAAGGATTAAGCAGCGCGCTGCGCCCATGTTATGCGCGGCATTTTTACCGCTCAACCATGGGCCGCAGCGCCGTTTTTGCCACCACCCGAAGAGGTATTCCGGGTGGTGGATGGATCTTCAGCCCCGCTGCGAAGGGTGCCAGAAGGTCAGTGTTTTCTCGACCAGTGCGATCACGCCGTAAAAGGCGGACCCGGCCAGCGCGGCCACCAGGATTTCGGCCCAGACCATATCCAGCGCCAGTTGGCCGACACTGGTGGAAATCCGGAAGCCCATGCCCACGGTGGGTGAGCCGAAGAACTCCGCAACGATTGCGCCCACCAGCGCCAGCGTCGTGGAAATCTTCAGACCGTTGAAGATGAAGGGCAGCGCGGCCGGCAGGCGCAGCTTGAAAAAGCTCTGCCAATAGCTCGCCGCGTAGGTCTGCATCAGGTCGCGCTGCATGGCCGAGGTTTCCCGAAGACCGGCAACCGTGTTCACCAGCATCGGGAAAAAGACCATCACCACGACAACCGCCGCCTTGGACTGCCAGTCAAAGCCGAACCACATCACCAGAATGGGCGCGGTACCGACAATCGGCAGGGCCGCGACAAAGTTGCCCACGGGCAGCAGCCCCCGGCGCAGGAAGTCGCTGCGATCCACAGCCACCGCCATCAGCAGCGCAGCCACGCAGCCCATGATGTAGCCGGACAAAGCCCCCTTGATGAAGGTCTGGGAGAAATCCTGCCACAGGATCGGGATCGAGGTGGCAAAACGCGCCGCGATCAGCGAAGGCGCAGGCAGGATCACCATGGAAACCTCAAGCCCCCGCACAAGCAGTTCCCAGACGATCAGCACGGTCACGCCAAAGATCAGCGGAACGGCCAGCTTCACAGCTTGCGTCTTGGCCGCGGGACTATTGGCCAAACGGCTGTTGATCCACCAGCCCGCGATCCAGACCAGAGCAGCAAAAACAACTTCGATCATGCGCTCATCCCCATGCGTTTAAGAACTATCCGTTCTATCAGACCCAGAAGCGCCACCAGAAGCGCCGCAAGAATGGCCGCTGCGAACAGCGCCGACCAGATCTGCACCGTCTGCCCATAGTAGCTGCCTGCCAGAAGCCGCGCGCCAAGGCCCGCAACCGCACCAGTCGGGAGTTCCCCGACGATGGCACCCACCAGCGAGGCAGCGATGCCGATCTTGAGCGAAGCAAAGAGATACGGCAGCGAGGACGGCAACCGGAGCTTCCAGAAGCCCTGCGATGTGCTCGCACTGTAGGTCTTCAACAGGTCGAGTTGCATGCTATCGGGGCTGCGCAAGCCCTTTACCATGCCAACAACGACCGGGAAGAAACTGAGATAGGCCGAGATGATCGCTTTTGGCAGGATCCCCTGAACGCCTATGGAATAAAGCACCACGATGATCATTGGTGCCAGAGCGATGATCGGAATGGTCTGGCTGACAATGGCCCAGGGCATCACCGACATATCCATCACCTTAGAATGCACGATACCCACGGCCAGAAGGATCCCCAGGCCCGTGCCGATGGCAAAACCAAGCAGCGTCGCGGAGAGCGTCACCTGCCCGTGGTAGATCAGGCTACGTTTTGAGGTGACCTTTTTCTGCACCGTGGTTTTCCACAGTTCCACCGCGACCTGATGCGGCGCGGGCAGACGCGGGCGGTCCTGCGCCCAGGTGTCCCCAATGGCAAAAGTGTTCTTCGCCACCAACCCAAAGGTGCCCATGTCACGGCGTTCCTTGGCAGTCGCCGGGGTGATTTCGGCCCCTGCCCGTTCTGCCTGATCCAGAACGCCCTTGATGTTCATCGGAACGCAGGCTGCATACCAGAAGGCAATGATAGCGGCGACAACGGTGAGAACGGCAAAAAAGCTCTTCATGCCTTGCCCTCCCCATTCGGGTTCAACGTGGCGTTATGCGTCATCGGAGTGCCCCGCGCGCAGACCTTCACGCACCCGGTGCGCGATGTCGATGAACTCTTGACTGTCACGAATATCGAGCGGCCGCTCCTTTGGCAGGGTGCTTTCGATCACATCGGTGATCCGGCCCGGACGCGGCGACATCACCACGATCTTGGTGCTGAGGTACACCGCCTCGGGGATCGAGTGGGTGACAAAACCGATGGTCTTGTCCGTACGCGCCCAAAGCTTCAGCAGCTGTTCGTTGAGGTGATCCCGCACGATCTCATCCAGCGCGCCAAAGGGTTCATCCATCAACAGGATATCGGCATCAAAGGCCAGCGCGCGGGCGATACTGGCCCGCTGCTGCATCCCGCCGGACAATTGCCAGGGGTATTTGCCGCCAAAACCGGAAAGTTCCACCAGTTCAAGGACCTGCGCGACGCGCTTGTCCTGTTCTTCCCTGGAGTATCCCATGATCTCAAGCGGCAGCTTGATGTTCTTGGCGATGGTGCGCCAGGGATAAAGCCCCGCCGCCTGAAACACATAGCCATAGGCGCGTTTCTGGCGCGCCTCATCCGGGGTCATGCCGTTAACCGTGATGCTGCCGCCGGTCGGGTGTTCCAGCGCCGCCATCACCCGCAGAAAGGTGGTCTTGCCGCAGCCCGAGGGGCCGATGAAGCTGACGAAATCGCCCTTGTTGATGGTGAGGTTTACATCCTTCAGCGCCTGCACCGGCCCGTCGTTGGTTTCAAACACCAGGTCCAGGTTGCGCGCTTCGACGACGGCCTGGGGGGATCCGGCCTGGGTAGTCGTTTCGTTGTTCATGTCGTTGCCTTAATAGGACGGGAGGCCGGGCCACCATGTGCGGAGGCCCGTCTCCTGTTTGATACCAATTACACGCCGGTTGCCGGAATACCGGACCGTTCCACCGGACGCGGCGCGGACAGCTCTTTCCAGGTCGACAGCGCCTTGTTGACGGTGGTGTTGGCCTCACGTTCGACGAACTTGCCGTGGCCTTCCTGCGTGCGGATCTCCCCGTCGTAGACGGCGACATGGCCGCGGGTCAGGGTAAACCGCGGCAGGCCTTTGACCTCTTTGCCTTCGAAGACGTTGTAGTCGATGGAGGACTGCTGCGTCTCGGCGCTGATGGTCTTGGTCTTGTTCGGGTCCAGAACCACCAGATCAGCATCGGCGCCCACCAGAACCGCACCTTTTTTCGGATAGCAATTCAGGATTTTGGCGATGTTGGTCGAGGTGACGGCCACGAATTCATTCGGCGTCAGGCGGCCGGTTTCAACACCGTGGGTCCACAGCATCGGCATACGGTCTTCAAGGCCGCCGGTGCCATTCGGGATCTTGGTGAAATCGCCAACGCCATAGCGTTTCTGCTCGGTCGAGAAGGCGCAGTGGTCGGTGGCCACCACCGACAGCGAGCCGGACTGAAGGCCCGCCCAGAGGCTGTCCTGATGCTTTTTGTTGCGGAACGGCGGCGACATCACCCGACGGGCGGCGTGATCCCAGTCCTGGTTGAAATACTCGCTTTCATCCAGCGTCAGGTGCTGGATCAGCGGCTCACCCCAGACGCGTTTGCCCTGCATGCGGGCGCGGCGGATGGCCTCGTGGCTGTCCTCGCAGGAGGTATGCACCACGTAAAGCGGCACACCGGCCATATCGGCGATCATGATGGCACGGTTGGTGGCCTCGCCCTCGACTTGCGGCGGGCGGGAATAGGCGTGCCCCTCGGGGCCGTTGTTGCCCTCGGCCAGCAGTTTGGCGCTCAGCTCGGCCACCACATCGCCGTTTTCAGCGTGCACCATGGCGATACCGCCCAGTTCCGACAGGCGCTGGAACGAGGAGTACAGCTCATCATCGTTCACCATCAGCGCGCCTTTATAGGCCATGAAATGCTTGAAGGTGTTGATGCCGCGGGTTTCGATCACGGTCTTCATCTCGTCAAAGACCTGCTCGCCCCACCATGTCACGGCCATGTGGAAGGAATAGTCGCAGTTGGCGCGGGTCGATTTGTTGTCCCAGCGTTTCAGCGCATCCAGCAGGCTTTCGCCCGGGTTCGGCAGGGCAAAGTCGACAACCATGGTGGTACCGCCCGCCAGACCTGCGCGGGTACCGCTTTCGAAATCATCCGAGGAATAGGTCCCCATGAAAGGCATTTCCAGATGGGTGTGCGGGTCGATCCCGCCCGGCATCACGTAACAGCCGGTCGCGTCCAACTGCTCGTCACCCTTCAGATCGGGGCCGATTTCGGTGATCACACCGTTTTCGATCAGCACGTCGGCCTTGTAGGTGAGGTCAGCCGTGACGATGGTCCCGTTCTTGATGACTTTACTCATGGTTTCTAACTCCCTGTTATTTATATGTTCGATCCGTTTCAGACTGAACTGAAACAACCGATTGCATGTCCGTGTACGCCGATGTCGAGCGGGCCGAAAACAGATTCAACGCAAAGCGAGAAGTAGCCCGCCAGCGGCAGATATATCACCCGGTAGTCGCCATTCGGCTGGGTGACGGCCCAACAGTCCTGTGTCAGGCCGCCGGAAAAATTGACGGTGACCTCTTCCGGCTCGCACAGCGCGCTGCGAAAGGCGGCAAGGGTTTCAAAGCCCACGTTACTGGTGATCGGGAATTCGGCGACCTCCGTCTCGATCAGATGTTTGATCCGATCGGGGATGGAGAGGTCGGCGCCGATCACCGAAGGACCATCCCCCGCAACAGCAGGGTCCGGAACATGGGCTTGAGGGTCACCGGATTATTCCACGATCTCAGCAGTTTCGACCACGGCGTGGAACAGGACGTTTGCCCCTGCTTCGGCCCAGTCCTTGCTGATCTCTTCGGCTTCATTGTGGCTTAGCCCGTCGACACAGGGGCACATGACCATTGCGGTCGGTGCCACGCGGTTGATCCAGCAGGCATCATGGCCGGCGCCCGAGATAATGTCGAGGTGGGAATAGCCCAGCCGCTCGGCGGCGCTGCGCACCGCGGTCACGCATGCATCATCGAATTTCACCGGATCAAAGCCGCCGACCTTCTCGAATTCGATCTGCACGCCCATGGCATCGGCGATTTCCTGTCCCTGCTCCCGCAGGCGCAGTTCCATATCCTTGATCACCTCCAGCTCGGGGCTGCGGAAATCGACGGTGAAGACCACTTTGCCGGGGATCACGTTGCGCGAATTGGGGAAGACATCGATATGACCTGCCGCGCCAACCGCATGCGGCGCATGGGACCATGCGATTTCGTCCACCGCATCCAGCACCCGCGCCATGGCAAGGCCGGCATTGCGGCGCATCGGCATCGGGGTCGACCCGGTGTGCGCATCCTTGCCGGTGATCGTCACCTGCGTCCAGCTCAGCCCCTGCCCATGGGTGACAACGCCAATATCCTTACCTTCGGCCTCAAGGATCGGGCCCTGTTCGATATGCAGTTCAAAGAAGGCGTGCATCTTGCGGGCACCAACTTCTTCGTCGCCGCGCCAGCCGATCCGCTTCAGCTCATCACCGAATTTCTTGCCTTCCGCGTCTTCGCGGTCATAGGCCCAGTCCTGCGTATGGATGCCCGCAAAAACCCCGGACGACAGCATCGCCGGGGCGTAACGGGTGCCTTCCTCATTGGTGAAATTGGTCACTACAATGGGGTGTTTTGTCTTGATATTCATATCGTTGAGCGAGCGGATTAATTCGAGGCCGCCCAGAACACCAAGCACGCCGTCGTATTTGCCGCCCGTTGGCTGGGTATCAAGGTGCGAACCCACATAGACCGGCAGCGCATCGGGATCGGTGCCTTCGCGGCGGGCAAACATATTGCCCATCTGGTCCAACCCCATGGTGCATCCGGCATCCTCGCACCATTTCTGGAACAGGGCGCGCCCTTCGGCATCTTCATCGGTCAGGGTCTGACGGTTGTTGCCGCCCGCAACGCCGGGGCCGATCTTGGCCATCTCCATCAGACTGTCCCACAGCCGATCGCCATTGATCTTCAGATTCTGTCCAAGCGACGTCATCGCAGCTTCCTTCCTGTTGGTCCCGTCTGTTTTGCGGGCTATTTTTGGCTTGGCGCCATTTTGGTGGCTTTGAAGCGTTGGTCAAAGTCTTTTCGGACCGGATTTGACCAACTGGTCAAACTCAAGCTACCATGAGGGCGCAGTCAGTCAAGAAATTGCGTCACAAGGACTGGGAAAACACTTGGTTTACAGGTGAAATGTGTGAAATAGAGGCGTTCTTCCGACGCCCGGACACCCAAGGACAGAAAACCCGCCAATGCCCAAGGACAGATCCCCAACCCGCATTCAGAAAAAGAATCGCGCCGCCATCCTGGACGCCGCGCTTGAGGTGTTTTCCACCCATGGTTTCCGCGGCGCCACCGTGGATCAGATCGCGGGTGAGGCCGGGCTGTCGAAGCCAAATCTGCTGTACTATTTCCCGTCGAAAGAGGCGATTTTCACCGCGCTGCTCTCGGAACTTCTGGATACCTGGCTGGATCCCTTGCGGGAACTGGATCCCGAGGGTGAGCCACTGGAGGAAATGCTGGCCTATGTGCAGCGCAAATTGCAGATGAGCCAGGACTTCCCCCGCGAAAGCCGCCTGTTTGCGAATGAAATCGTGCAAGGCGCGCCGCGGATGCTGGAGGCGCTCTCGACCGATCTGAAACAGTTGGTCGAGGAAAAAGCCGCCGTGATCCGAGGCTGGATGGACGAAGGTAAACTGCAACCAAGCCACCCCAAACATCTGATTTTTTCGATCTGGTCGCTGACCCAGCACTATGCGGATTTCGACGTTCAGGTCCGCACCCTGATGGGAGAAGAAGATCCGTTCGAGGCAGCACCTACGTTTCTGGATACCTTCTATCGACGCATGCTGACGCCAACGGGTTAACCACGTCGCACCACCCGAAACAGCAAAAGGGGCGCCCCCACCGGGCGCCCCTCTTTATTTGTTATCAGATTGTTAAGGGCGAAAGCTCACTCAGCAGCCGTGGCCGAGGGGTTGTTCGGATGCGTCGTCCAGTTGGCGTATTGATCCGACACCACCTTGCCGGTGCGCAGATCGACCTGACCGGCGGGCACCTCTTCCATGGTGATGCAGCCTTCGACCGGGCAGACGTTGACACAGAGGTTACAGGCGACGCATTCGTCATCTTTCACCGTGAATGTGCGGTCTTCGCTCATCTCGATGGCCTGGTGCGAGGTGTCTTCGCAGGCGGCAAAGCAGCGACCGCATTTGATGCAGTCATCCTGGCTGATCTTCGCCTTGGCGACATAGTTCAGATCCAGATACTGCCAGTCGGTCACGTTCGGAACCGCCATGCCGATGAAGTCCTGGGTCGAGGTGTAGCCCTTTTCGTCCATCCAGGTGGACAGGCCCGAGATCATCTCTTTCACCACGTTGAAGCCATAGGTCATCGCCGCGGTGCAGACCTGAACGTTGCCCGCGCCAAGCGCCATGAATTCAGCCGCATCTTTCCAGGTGGTGACGCCACCGATGGCCGAGATTGGCAGGCCATGTGTCTGCGGATCACGGGCGATTTCCGCAACCATGTTCATGGCAATCGGCTTTACCGCCGGGCCGCAATAGCCACCGTGGGTACCCTTGCCGCCGATGGTCGGCTCGGGCGCCATATTGTCGAGGTCAACCGAGACGATGGAGTTGATGGTGTTGATCAGACTCACCGCATCGCCGCCGCCTGCCTTGGCCGCGCGGGCCGGGAAGCGCACATCGGTGATGTTCGGCGTCAGCTTCACGATCACCGGCTTGGAATAGTATTTCTTGCACCATTCCGTGACCATCTGGATGTATTCCGGCACCTGCCCCACGGCAGAGCCCATGCCACGTTCGGCCATACCGTGCGGGCAGCCAAAGTTCAGCTCGATCCCGTCGGCACCCGTGGCTTCGACCTTGGGCAGGATCGCCTTCCAGGCTTCTTCCTCGCAAGGCACCATGATGGAGACGATCACCGCGCGGTCCGGGTAATCCTTCTTGACGCGGGTGATTTCCTCAAGGTTGGTCTCAAGGCTGCGGTCGGTGATCAGCTCGATATTGTTGAGACCCAGCAGACGCCGGTCCGCGCCCCAGATCGCGCCGTAACGCGGCCCGTTGACGTTGACCACTGGCGGGCCTTCAGAGCCGAGGGTTTTCCAGACCACACCGCCCCAGCCAGCCTCAAAGGCGCGGCGGACGTTGTATTCCTTGTCGGTCGGCGGCGCCGAGGCCAGCCAGAACGGGTTCGGAGATTTAATCCCCAGAAATTCAGTTGTCAGATCAGCCATTTATCTGTTCCTTTTCATGCTCGCCTGCTGTCCCTGTTTCAGGGACAGCGGGCTGGCTTAGCCCATCAGGCTGGAATGAATGTCCATTGCGGCGTCGCGGCCCTCGGCCACGGCGGTCACGGTCAGGTCTTCGCCACCCGAGGCACAGTCGCCCCCAGCCCAGACACCGGCTACCGAGGTGCGCCCGGTTTCCGAGACCTTGATCTTGCCACCGTCGATTTCCAGCCCGTCGGGCTGTCCCTCAAGGGTCTGACCGATCGCCTTGTAGACCTGATCCGCTGCCAGGCGCAGGGTCTCGCCAGTGCCGGTTACGCGGCCATCCTTGACCTCTGTGTATTCCAGCTCAATCTCGGCAGCGGCACCATTGCCATGGATCGCCTTTGGCATCACGTTGAACATCAGCTTGACGCCCTTGGAGGCCGCCAGATCCTGTTCGAACCGGCTGGCGCCCATGGCATCGCGGCCACGGCGATATGCCATGGTGACGTTTTCGGCGCCCAGAAGTTTCGACTGCACAGCGGCATCGACCGCCGTCATGCCGCCACCAATGACCACGACATTACGCCCGACGGGCAGCGTGGTCAGATCATCAGCCTGACGCAGATCGGCGATGAAGTCCACTGCATCGCGCACGCCGTCCTTGTCTTCGCCTTCGCTGCGCAGCGCGTTGACGCCGCCCAGACCGATAGACAGGAACACCGCGTCAAAGTCGCCCTTCAGCGCCTCAAGCGACAGTTCGGACCCGAGCTTCTTACCGTATTCCATTGAAATACCGCCGATCTGCAGCAGCCAGTCAACTTCGCGTGCGGCAAAATCATTGGTGGACTTGTAGGCGGCAATACCGAATTCGTTCAGACCGCCGGCCTTGTCCTTGCTGTCATAGACGGTGACGTCGTGACCGAGCATCGCCAGACGGTGCGCGGCCGACAGGCCCGCAGGACCGGCGCCGACAACCGCAACGCGCTTGCCCGTCGCCTCGGCGCGGGTGAAGGGATGCTCGCCCTTGGCCATAAGCGTATCGGTGGCATAGCGCTGCAGACGGCCGATCTCCACCGGCTTGCCTTCGGCGGTTTCGCGCACGCAGACCTCTTCGCACAGGGTCTCGGTCGGGCAGACGCGGGCGCACATGCCGCCAAGGATGTTCTGATCCAGAATGGTCTTTGCCGCAGATGTCGGATGTCCGGCCTGAATTTCGCGGATGAACTGCGGAATATCGATTGAGGTCGGACAGGCCGTCATGCAGGGCGCGTCATAGCAGAAATAGCAACGATCCGCGGCAACGGCGGCCTCGTGCTGATCATAGGGGGCATGCAGATCCCCGAAATTCTCGGCGATCTCTGGGGCGGACAAACGTCCCGCCTGGATCCCGGATGCCTGATGGCTACTCGCCATTGGGTGTCTCCCTGACTGTTATTTTTCTGCAAGTCAGAGTGCCACAGTTTGTTTTTTTATCAACTGGTAAAATTTTTGACGGGTCAAAAAATATCGGCCAATTCTGAAGAACGGCCGACATATTGTTGATTTATAGGACAAATGAGGCTTGCCTAGTTTTTCACCATCTCTGCGAGATGCCCCGATTTGATCCAGACACGCGCCCCGTCCGGGCCTGCTTTGGCATCCAGTTGCCCGCCCGGAGGCAGGCGCAGCCAGTCCCAGCGGCCAAAGGTTTCATCCCCGTCCTGATAGCTTCCTTCCAGCACGAACAGCTCAGCGCCGCCCTCGGCCGTGAAGGAGACTTCCAGCCCGGGGGCCCAGTTCACCAGACACACATCCTCGTGCGGATCGGAGTAAAGCGGCAGATGCGGATCCTGCGCCTCAGTGGTGTCGACATGACCGGTCTGGCGGTCTTCGGGATCGAACTGGTGCAGTTTCACCAGGATCATCGCGCCATCTGCGGCCGCTGGCGCGTGGCGGGACGTGGGCGGGTTGCGCACGTAGGAGCCAACCGGGAAGTCCCCCGTTTCGTCCTGAAATACGCCGTCCAGCACGAGGTATTCCTCGCCGCCGTCATGGGTGTGCGCAGAAAAGGATGAGCCCGGCGCAAAGCGTACGATGGTCGTGGCGCGGGCGACTTCCTCGCCGATCCGGTCAAGCATCTTCCGCTCGACCCCGGCAGCCGGGCTTTGCACCCAGGGAATATCGTCAAAATGAACCGCGACACGCTGTGAAAAATCGGCATTGATCCGCATCTGTGACTCCCCTCATATGTCGGGGACAGATCTGGGGTATCCCAGGGAAATTTCCAACCGAATTCACCAAATTGTGTGTCGGCGGGCCAGAAACCAAAGCCATCTGGCCCGGCAGAGAGATCAGTTCGAAAGAACCGCGGTGGCTTCGATCTCGACCTTGGCTTCATCCTCGACCAGCGCCGAGACCACAACCATCGTCATGGCTGGGAAGTGATAGCCCATCACGTCACGGTAGGCTTTGCCCACTTCGGCCTGATGCGCCATATATTCCGCCTTGTCGGTGACATACCATGTCAGCCGGGTGATATCGCTGGCCGCGCCGCCTGCGGTCTCGACCACATCGAGGATATTGCGCAGCGCCTGGCTCATCTGACCGATAAAGTCTTTGGCCTCAAAGACCTGATCTGCGGTCCAGCCGATCTGCCCGCCGACGAACAGCAGTTTGCCCTCGGCGACCATGCCATTGGCATAGCCCTTGGCCGGCTTCCAGCCTTCGGGGTGCACATTGATTGCGGGCATTGCCTGTCTCCTCAATTCGGTTCTGTTTGCAGTGCTGCTGGCAATATCCGCCAGCGCGCAAAGTATTTCAAGCTTAAAATTTCATACCTGAAGCGATTTGCATAACAGGCGGCTTCCGCGCAGCGCCCTGCGGCGCTTATACCAGGGACCAAAGAAAAACCGCGCACCCAAAGGAGATGCGCGGTAGAATTCAATCTGCAAAGCGGCTGGCAGTTACATGCCAAGCGCTTCTTTATACATGTCCAGCACCGCCTCTTCTTCGGCGATGTCGTCCTTGTCCCGCTTGCGCAGGGCGATAACTTTGCGCATGACCTTGGTGTCATAGCCGCGCGCCTTGGCTTCGGCCATCACCTCTTTTTGCTGTTCGGCGATGTCCTTCTTTTCTGCGTCCAGACGTTCGAAACGTTCGATGAACTGGCGCAGTTCCCCGGCGGTCACCCGGTAGTTTTCACTCTTTTCGTCTTCGGTCAGATCCATGTGCGGCTCCGTCAGCAAGGCATGTCATTGCGGTCGATAAAAGGGGATAGCGGTCCGGCCTGATCACCGCAAGCCGGGAAAGCCCGCCATTGTGCCTTCGGGCGATGTTTTGCGCGCTGCGCGGGCCCCTGATACCTGTCTCTGCCTGCAAGCATCTTGCATCCACAAGGCCAATCCGCTACCCGCAGCAGCATGCAAACCGCAGGAGACTGGCATGTTTGAAATCCTTGTCTGGGTGGGCGCGGCCCTGTCCGTGGGCGGTCTCTTGGGGCTGGTCTGGTGCATCCTGCGCGTCGCAAAGGCGCGGCGACAGAAACTGGACGACGAGGCGCTGCGCGCCGTGGTGCAATCAGTGCTACCGCTGAACCTTGGCGCTTTGCTGCTGTCGGTGATCGGGCTGATGCTGGTCATGGTCGGAATTTTCCTGTCCTGACCCCTGCCCTGCGCGCACTCCCTGCGTGCACTCCAAGGCCCCCTGCAATAGAACCTGCAAAACGCCTGAAGCGGACCCTACCAAGGATCCGCTTTTTCGTTGCTTACAAGTTTTGAAATGACCGCTCCGTGTGGTGGCAGCTCAGACCGGCATATTGTCGAACTGATCTTCCACCGCTTCTTCTTCCAGCGTGGCCTTGACCCGGCGCAGGGCGCCTGGAATGGCCGAGCCCGAAGCGCGCAGCCGGGTCAGCGCGCTGAAGAATTCATCCACCAGCCGTTCACGTGCCGGACCCGATGCGGTGCGAATCTGTTTTTCAAGATGCTGCGCATTCTGCAGCAAAACTGCGTCTGTCATGTTTCATCCTCCCTGTCGTGCGGAACATTCTGGCAGGGGTTTGAAACAGAAATACAGCAAAACTCCTTGATTTGAGTCATCATCGGCGGAGGTTGGCGCAATATCGGGCAAATTGCACAGCAGACAGGCAAAATATCGGCCAAAACACCGGCAAAAACAGCAGTCCCGGATAGATGTTTTGCGCCCCTACAGGACCCGGTTCGGGACGCGATTGAGCCAGATCAACACCGCCCTGCCGCCGGGACAGCTAAGTTAACCACACGCGAAGGGTTGAAACACATTCTGATTTCAACATATGTATAGTGAAACGCAAGGGAGAGCCCCATCATGAATCCTATCGTCAAAGCCTTCTTCGACGAAGCGACCAATACTGTTTCCTATGTTGTCCGCGATCCCAACGGCAGCGCCTGTGCCATTATCGATTCGGTTCTGGATTTCGATCATGCGGCGGGCCGGACCGACACCAGCTCAGCGGATGAAATCATCGACTGGATCACCGCGGAAGGTTTGAAAACCGAGTGGATCCTGGAAAGCCACGTGCACGCCGACCACCTGTCGGCCGCGCCCTATCTGCAAGAGCGTCTGGGCGGAAAGATCGGTATCGGCGAGAACATCACCATCGTCCAGGATACCTTCGGCAAGGTCTTCAACGAAGGCACCGAATTCCAGCGCGACGGCAGCCAGTTCGATCAGCTGTTCAAGGAAGGTGATACCTTCATGATCGGCCAGCTGCGCGGCGAAGTGCTGCACACCCCCGGTCACACACCGGCCTGCCTGACCTATGTCATCGGCGATGCCGCCTTTGTCGGCGATACGCTGTTCATGCCCGATTTCGGCACCGCACGCTGCGACTTCCCCGGCGGCTCGTCCGAAACGCTGTTCAACTCGATCCAGAAGATTCTGGCCCTGCCCGATGAAACCCGCATTTTCGTCGGCCACGACTACAAGGCGCCGGGCCGGGACGAATACGCCTGGGAAACCACGGTCGGAGAGCAGAAAGCGCTGAACATTCACATTGGTCAGGGCAAAAGCATCGAAGACTTCGTGTCGATGCGCGATGCCCGCGACGCGACGCTGGGCATGCCCCGGCTGATCCTGCCGTCGCTGCAGGTCAATATGCGCGCAGGCCAGATGCCCGAGCCGGACGATCAGGGCGATGTCTTCCTGAAGATCCCGGTCAACAAGATCTAACACCAGAACCCCGGTTGCAGCGCCGCGCCCCTGTTGGCCCGGCGCTGCAGCTTCAAAACACGCGCTGTCAGCACGAATATCCGCAGCGCAAAGACCAAGGAAACGCGAACAATGGAAACAGACTGGATCTGGGGCCTCGTCGGAGGCGGTATTATCGGCCTCGGCGGTGCCGTCTACCTTTTGGGCAATGGCCGGATCATGGGCGCCAGCGGTATTTTCGGCGGGCTCATCGATGGCAGCGGCTGGAACACCCTGTGGGAACGGCTGGCTTTTCTGGTCGGCGTGATCGTCACCCCGCTCATCCTCTGGCCGATCTATAACGTTGAGATCGACACCCATATGACCACTAATGTCGGTGTGATCATTGCGGCCGGCCTTCTGGTTGGCGTCGGAACCCGTATCGCAAATGGCTGCACCTCCGGCCACGGGGTCTGCGGAATTTCCCGCCTGTCCCTGCGCGGCATCGTTGCCACCGTTTTCTACATTCTGGCCGGTGGTCTGACCCTGGCCATTTTCCGTCACGTTCTGGGGCTGATCTGATGCGTATTCTTCTTTCTCTTATCGCAGGCAGCCTGTTTGGCGGCGGACTTTTCATTTCCGGCATGACCGACACCACCAAGGTGCAGGGCTGGCTGGACGTCTTTGGCAACTGGGACCCGACCCTGGCCTTCGTGATGGGCGGCGCCGTTATTCCGATGTTCTTTGCCTGGCGTCTGACCCATGGCCGCAAACCGCTGGTGGGCGGCGATTTCCCGACACTTCCGCGTCCGGAACTGGATCACCGGCTGATCACCGGCTCGGTTCTGTTCGGCATGGGCTGGGGCCTGGCCGGTCTGTGCCCGGGGCCGGCACTCGCGTCTTTGACCTACAACGGCTGGGGTGGACTGATTTTCCTTGCTGCCATGTCGGCCGGTATGCTGGCTTCTGCGCCGATCGGCGTGCAACTGGACCGGATGGCCGCAAAGGCGTAAAGGATTGCCCATGCAAGCTCGTGACATAACGCCCCGCTACGCCGTCTCGCCGCAAATTTCGGTCGAAGACATTCCCGCAATCGCCGAAGCCGGTTTCAAACTGGTGATCTGCAATCGCCCCGATTCCGAGGTTCAGCCGAGCCATCAGGCCGCTGCAATCCGCGCTGCGGCCGAGGCTGCCGGGCTGCGCTTTGAAGAATTGCCCCTAACCCACCAGACCATGACGCCGGAAAACGTCGCGCGCCAGCGTGAACTCTACGAAGGCGCCGAGGGTCAGGTGCTGGCCTATTGCGCATCGGGCACCCGCTCTTCGGTAGTCTGGGCGCTGGGTCAGGCGCAGGAGATGTCGGCGGATGAGATCCTCGGCAAAACCGCAGCAGCGGGCTACGCGCTGGATGGTTTGCGTCCTGCGCTTGAGGCTGCGGGCAAGTCCTGAGCCGAAGCGAGACAGATCAAAGAATTATTCCCCACCCCCAACTTTTAAGACCATCACTCACAACACTCAAAGACCTCAGCCCTACGGCTGGGGTCTTTTTCATTGCTCTGACATCGCGGGGCGAACTGCGGATCATGCCCCCCTCTGGCATTTGCGAGGAGTGGCCCCAAATAGCAAAACCCGGCATCTAAACATGCCGGGCTCGTGCTTCGCTCAACCTGTTGCGAACGGATCGGGAGGCCGCAGTTCAGCTGCGCCTGCCGTGATCGCCTTGTCAGCCAGAGCCAAGTCCAGCCAGTTTGGATATTTCCGCCGCAGCATCATCCGGGTTGAACTCATCCATCCCGGTGTCCGGCAACGCGGGCAAATCGCCGCCAAGGCCACCGCCCAGATCCCCACCGAAGTTGCCGCCAAGATCTCCTCCTCCAAGGGCCGCCGCAAAATCGTTCTCCAGGTCCGCACCCAGATCTCCCCCCATATCGGAGCCGAGGTCACCACCAAGGTTGTTCATATCGCCCAGACCGCCGGTATCGAAATCACCACCCAGGCCGGAACCGAGACCACCGCCGCCCATGCCGCTGTCCAGGGGGTCCTGCAGATCCTCGGCTGCAATGCCAAGATCAAGCGTGGGCATTTCGTCAGCGGCGGCAGGCATGGCGTCAGCCCCGACACCATCTGCAAATCCGGCTTGATCCGCTTCCATGTCATTCACCAACTTGGTGCGCGGCTGATTGAGGCGCACCGCGCGCGCTCCATTCAACTGCCCAAGGCGCCCTTGAGCGATCGACTGACCGCTCACCGCCTGAAGATCCGTTTCATAAAGGAATGCCTGATCCAGCGGCAGCAGATCGCCAGTCTTCAATCCGGAAAATTCGTTGAGCGGCACCCGCATCTTGCAAAGAACGGCGGACAATTCGGCCCGCATGGCCCCAAGGTTGCGCCCAAGGGACGGACCGGAGCCGCCCCCCTTGCCCAGTTCCTCGGGCGTGGGTTCGGGCAGGATCAGGTTCAATTCGCCCTGCATGGCGCCGATGGCCAAATCAACAGTCAGGGTCAGAACGCGATAATCGTCGGCTTCAAGCCCCAGGGCCAGACTGCGCAGGTCCTCGACCTGGGCGCCAAACTGATAGCCAGAGAAGATGGCCTGGTCGGATTGGCCTTCCAACATCACGACCACCTTTTTCAAGGCGCTTTCGAGGAAATCGGCCGTCATCGCAGCATCGGTCGGTGTGTAATGCCGCTCTGTAGGGGTTTTCCCCATGACCTGACCAATGGTCTGCTTCTGGATCAGAGCAGTCACGAGGGCGGCGTCCATTGTCGCAGCGCCAAGACGGCCATCAGGGCCATCCAGAACAACCAACAGATGCTTGTCAGACAGCATCTCGGGCAGTTCATCCGACGCACGGTTCACCTGGCGTGCAGCCAGAACCGCAAGCGGCAGTTCGCACAGCTCGGCTGCTGCCCGCGCAAGCGACCGCCGCAGCGCCTTGAGCGTCAGCGAACTGCTGAATGCTCCCGACCCCTCTTTGGTTGCCGCCAGCTTGCGGGCAAGAACCCCTGGCTTGCTTCCTGTCGAATCCTGTGTCGTCGTGTCAGACATACGTCGTGAACCTGAACCCTTAGCGCCTGTTGTCTCTGTTTTAGACTACGGAGGGTTACCAAGATCTTTATTTCTGGGCTTTATGCGGCTTTTTCACGGATACCGGAAAGGGTTACCCGGAAGGCGCCACCTGAGGCGCCTGCAAGATAGGAAATATCGCCATCCAGCCGCTGCACAATCTCGCGGCAGATCGCCAGTCCCAGTCCGGCTCCGCCAGCCCGCTCCGGGCTAACCCTCGAAAACTTCTCGAAAATCATCTGCTGGAACTCGGGCGGAATGCCGCTGCCGTTGTCGATGAAATCGATCAGCACCTGCGAGCCCTCGCGGGACACGTGGATGCTCAGCTCCGGATGTTCCGCATCGCAGTATTTCTGGGCATTGGCGATCAGGTTGATAAAGACCTGCGCCAGCCGGTCCAGATCCGATGAAATCTTAATATCTTCACTTGCAGGATCCCGCAGCACCCGCATTGGGGTATCAAATCCCGCTACGGCTGTGGAAACCGCATGGTCCAGTACCTCCTTCAGCGTGCCACGGGTCATGTTGAGGCTGACCTGACCGCTTTCCAGCACGCTGAGATCCAGCAGATCGTTCAGCAGGCGCGTTAGCCGCAACGCCTCGTCATGGATGATGGTCGCATATCGGGCCTTACCCTCCTGCGCCAGGGTATCATCGTCCCGCAGGATTTCGGAAAAGGCCCGGATCGAGGTCATCGGCGTGCGCAATTCGTGGCTGACCTGGCTGAGGAAAGCATCCTTCTGGCGCGAAATCTGCGTCAGTTTTTCGTTGGTTTCCCGCAGCTTGCGCGCCGTCCTGGACAATTCGGCAGACTGCATTTCCAAACGGTTCGAATATTCCAGCATTTGCGCTGTCTCATCCGCCACCGCCAAAAGATCCTCAACCGAAACGGAAGAGCCGCCAACGATCTGACCGATCATAGCATGCGCTGCGGCCGCCCCGATCGACGCGCTAAGCTCGCGTTCCAGCCGTTCAAGGAACACCGGCGTCGGCTCTGGCAGGCTGCCCCGACCGCCCTGCCGGGCCAGCTCGCGCTGGAAGAACGCCTGCGCCTCGGTGGCGCCCAGGATCCGCTGCGACATCACCATCAGGTCTTCGCTCTGCGCCACCGAGCCGGTCCAGCCGCGCGGGCCGGATGAGTGATCGAAGACATTGACGAATTGCGCGCCCTGCAGCCGCTCCATCGGGCTCGGGAAACTGGCGAGCGACACGATGCAGAACACCACGGCATTGAGCCCAATGGACCAAAGGACGGCATGCACCGTGGGGTCGAGCGCCTCGATCCCGAAAAGGGCGTGCGGGCGCAGCCAGGACAGGCCGAACAGACCTTCGGCCAGCACCGTATCGGGCAGAACCCCTCCGCCGAGGGTCGGCAGCAGCATGGTATAGGCCCAGATGCCAAAACCGACGGTCAGCCCTGCCAGGGCGCCGCTGCGGGTGGCGCCGCGCCAGAACAAGCCGCCCACCAGCGCCGGCAGCATCTGCGCCACCCCGGCAAAGGAAATCAGGCCGATCGCCGCCAGCGCGGCGCCGCCACCGGACAGCGTGTAATAGAAGTACCCCAGCGCCATGATCACCGCGATGGTCACACGGCGGGTAAACAACACCACATCACGCACATCCCCGGAGACCGAGGCCCCCGCCGCGCCCTGCAGCCGCAGCCAGATCGGCATCACGATATGGTTCGACACCATGGTCGACAGGGCCATCGCCGCGACGATCACCATCGAGGTTGCCGAGGAAAAACCGCCAAGGAAAGACAGCATCGCAAGGTTCTGCTGCCCCTGATGCAGCGGCAGCGTCAGAACGAAAAGATCCGGGTTCGCCCCCGTCGGCAGCAGCTCAAGCCCGATGGCGGCGATGGGCACCACGAACATCGACATGAGCAGCAGGTAGGTCGGAAATGCCCAGGCCGCTATGCGCAGATGACGCTCGTCCTCGTTTTCGACGACCATGACCTGAAACATGCGCGGCAGGCAGACAAAGGCGGCAGCGGCAAGGAAGGTAATGGTGGCCCAGCGGCCCCCGTCCACCTGCCACTGGCCAATACGCGAGGCATCAATCCGCGCAAAGGTCTCGGGCAGCCCGCCAGCGATGCCCCAGACCACGAAGATCCCCACTGCCAGCAGGGCGACCAGCTTGACCACCGCCTCCAGCGCAATCGCCGTCACCACCCCGTGGTGGCGCTCGTTGGCATTGAGGTTACGGGTGCCGAACAGGATGGCAAAGACGGCAAGGCCCGCCGAGACCCAGAATACCGTCTTGGTCTCGTTATATCCGCGCAGGGGATCAGCCTCGGCGAAGATTGAAAAAGACAGGGTAATGGACTGCAATTGCAGTGAAATATATGGCGTCACCCCGATCACGGCCAAGATGGTCACGCCGATGGCCAGCGTGTTGGACTTGCCATAGCGCGCCGATAGAAGGTCGGCGATGGAGGTGACGCGCTGACTGCGCCCGACCCGCACCAGTTTGCGCAAACCCCACCACCAGCCCAGCATGACCAGCGTCGGCCCCAGATAGATGGTGATGAATTCCAGCCCCGAGCGCGCTGCGTATCCCACCGCGCCATAAAAGGTCCAGGCGGTGCAATAGATCGACAGTGACAGCGTATAGGTCAGCGGCGAGCGCATCCAGGCGGCGCTGCGCCCCCGGCTGGCCATCCGGTCCGCAAGAAAGGCCACAAGGAATAGCAGCGCAACATAGGTAAAACAGACCAGGACCAGAACATTGAGTGAGGCCATCAGTCGCGCGGAGCCTCTGCGCTGCCCTGCTCTGTCCCAGAACCAACCGCCGCGTCCTGTGCCTGATAGGGCTCAGCTTCGGAATGCCCGCCTGCGGTCCAGTGTTCGGCCCAGCGGCGCACCGCTTCTCCAAAGGCAAGGCTGACCGCGATCAGGATCGCCCAGACCACAAAGATATAGATGATGGCCGAGGACATCGCCATGCCCCCATGGCTGCCCGGCGCAGGATAGGGATCGGGGTCGGGCCACATCAAAGGCATCAGGAACAGCAAGGCGCCCAGGATGGGCAACAGTCGGGCAATATCCATCAGGCGGCGACGGCGATAGGTGCGCCGCTCGACAAAGGGAGCGGAGATCTCATCCTGCCGCCCGGCCCCGTCGCCCCGGATCATGATCGCCCCCGGTCAGGGCGGCAGCCAACGCTGCCTCCTGCTGGGGGCCAAATCCGACCGCTCGGGGTCATCCCTGGCTGGCCTGAGCGTGCAGGTCCCGCACGGCTGTCAGAACCTCGGAGTTGGAAAAGGGCTTGGTCATGAACCGGGTCACGCCAGCGCGTTCAGCCATTTCCCGGTCCTTCATCTGGCCGCGGGCGGTCAGCATCAGAACCGGTAAGGAGGCAAACCCGTCGACCTCACGCAGCTCACGGATGATCTCAAGCCCGCTTTTGCCCGGTAGCATCAGGTCCAGAATCACCAGATCCGGCTGGGCCTCGCGTATCACCTCGACAGCGCCGGTCCCATCGGCGTAGGCATCAACCTGCCAGCCATCGCGCGTCAGAAGAAAGCGGATCGCCTCAGTGATATTCGGCTCATCCTCGATCAGAATTACGTGTCTGCTCATTGGCAGAAGGTCCTCCCAGCGCCGCTCCCCGGACCCATAACGGTCCCGGCGCACATGCCCGTTTCACGTTAGAGTAGCCGCGCAGCCCCGCAGCTGTCAAAACTCTTCCTTCAGGATCGACGGCTCGCGGCGGGCCGGACACCCCCGGCGCGGGCAGATCCGGCAGCTGGCGCCCACAGGTTGCGCGCCTTCCGGCACTTCGCTTTGCGGCAGGATCAGCATCACCGCGTGATAGAGCGGATCGCTGTCGAAATCCGGTGTCACATGATCCCATGCCACCGCCAAACATTTAAACGCCAGCGCCGAGCGCCCCTGCTGCACCACGTTGCGGCGTACCGGCACGTGCGGGCGCGCCAACGCGGTATAAATCGGCCAGAGCGGGCATGAGGCGCCAAAACGCGGCAGTGCAAATCCGGTCACCGGTTTGCGCACCAAGATCGAGCCCGAGGCATCGCAGATCACCAGCCCGGCCTCCTGCCCCAGCACTTCGAAAGGCAGCAGACCGATACGGCGCAGCACCGTGGGCAGATCGCAGTCAAACTGCGCGGCCAGGGCCGAGGGACGAATGCCCCCCTTGTCCAGCGCCGACCGCAATGGGTCCAGCGGCAGTGCAACCGCGTCGCGCTGATATTGCTCCAGCGCGCTGCGGGCGATCAGCCTTGCCGCATCGCTGACCAGCTCAGGCGCCCGGGCCACCAGCTCCTCCGGGCTGGCGGTGCCGGTTTCCAGCCCCGGGAAATGATAACCCTGCGCGAGGAAGAAAGCCTCGGCCTCTTCATGCGGCACCCCGCGCCGATCAGCGCTTGTGTTACTTTCGTCAAGGAAACTCACCAAGGCGCGGCTGCTTTCGGCCAGACGCAGGGAATCCTCGTTCAGGTTCTTGTGGAACCGGTCACTCCATTCCGGTTCCAGCTCGCCGGTTTCCGCCAGGATCGACGCGGTCGAGCGGATCGCAGCAGCCGTCGACAGAACCTCGTGCAGCGAAGCGGCCAGATGCGGATCGTGTGTCAGCCGGTCCGACAGGGTCTGCACCGTCCGCTCCAGAGTGGCGATGCGGCGGTGACTGGTGGCCAGCACCTCGGCCCAGCCGGGGAACCGGCCCGCGAACTCATCCGCCCGGTCCAGCTCAGCCACGGGCACACCGCTATCTGCTGCTGCTTCGCGCAGGCTGGCGATCAGCGCCGCTTCGGCGCCCTCGCTCAACATCGAAGGTTCAACCCCCAGAACCTGCGCGATCCCGACCAGCAGTTTGCCGCCGATTCTGCGCCTGTTGTGTTCGATCAGATTGAGATACGAGGCCGAAATACCAGCCGCGCGGGCAAGTTCCGCCTGACGCATCCCGAGGATGAGCCGCCGTTCGCGGATTCTGCTGCCGGTCAGAGTGTCACGTACCATTTTACAGGTCTTTCCCAAAAGGCCGCTATTTCAAGGGCTTTCCGCGGCGCGGCATAAGTTTCTTTACAGAATGCCGTGGAATACTGTTCATTTATTTACAGAATAAGCCTGCTTTACAAGGGATTTATTGCGCGATTTTACAAGCTGCCCTCATACTGATTTTGCACGAAAACCGTGCCGACGCCGAGCGGAAGTGAGGAGCTGCTAGGCGTTAAAATCTTAAGGGAGGATTACATGTCCAAATCTGATGTCTCGCGTCGCGGGGTACTGAAGTCCGGTGCCATGATGGGCGCTGGCGTTGCGCTTCCGACGATCTTTACCGCGTCGTCCGCAGCCGCTTACACCAACGAGCCGACCGGCAGCACCGTCACCCTCGGCTTCAACGTGCCGCAGACCGGCCCCTACGCCGATGAGGGCGCAGACGAACTGCGCGCATACCAGTTGGCAGTCGAGCACCTGAACGGTGGCGGCGACGGCGGCATGATGAACACCTTCAGCTCGAAGGCGCTGAAAGGGAACGGCATCCTGGGCAAGGAAGTCAAATTCGTCACGGGTGACACCCAGACCAAATCCGACGCGGCCCGTGCATCGGCCAAGTCGATGATCGAAAAAGACGGCGCGGTGATGATCACCGGCGGCTCGTCCTCGGGCGTTGCCATCGCGGTTCAGGGCCTGTGCCAGGAAGCCGGCGTGATCTTTATGGCGGGTCTGACCCACTCCAACGACACCACCGGTAAAGACAAGAAAGCCAACGGCTTCCGTCACTTCTTTAACGGTTACATGTCGGGTGCCGCGCTGGCGCCGGTGCTGAAGAACCTCTATGGCACCGACCGTAACGCATATCACCTGACCGCCGACTACACCTGGGGCTGGACCCAGGAAGAATCGATCGCAGCCGCGACCGAGGCCCTGGGCTGGAACACCGTCAACAAGGTCCGCACACCGCTGGCCGCGACCGACTTCTCGTCCTATATCGCCCCGGTTCTGAACTCCGGCGCCGACGTTCTGGTTCTGAACCACTATGGCGGCAACATGGTGAACTCGCTGACCAACGCGGTTCAGTTCGGCCTGCGCGACAAGATCGTCAACGGCAAGCAGTTCGAAATCGTCGTTCCGCTCTACTCCCGCCTGATGGCGAAAGGCGCCGGCGAAAACGTGAAGGGCATTCACGGTTCGACCAACTGGCACTGGTCGCTGCAGGACGATGCATCGAAAGCCTTCGTGCAGTCCTTCGGCACCAAATACGGCTTCCCGCCCAGCCAGGCGGCGCATACCGTTTACTG
The DNA here is from genome assembly GCF_059429255.1 of Phaeobacter sp. CC-HEC084. Lineage (NCBI taxonomy): Bacteria > Pseudomonadati > Pseudomonadota > Alphaproteobacteria > Rhodobacterales > Roseobacteraceae > Phaeobacter > Phaeobacter sp. CC-HEC084. Next base: position 1,022,566 of record NZ_JCAIJQ010000002.1, on the reverse strand, counting down.
CCAGACCCTGCTTTACGCAGATGCATGTGAGCGCGCAGGCACCTTCAACCCCTGCGGCGTGGCCGAGGCTCTTGAAGGCTTCGAATTCGACGGTCTGGGCAACGGCAAGACGCTGTATCGCGCCGAAGATCACCAGTGCTTCAAAGACGTTCTGGTTGTGCGCGGGAAAGAGAACCCGACCTCCGAGTTTGACCTCTTGGAAGTTGTCGAGGTCACCCCGGCCGCTCAGGTTACCTATCCGCCGGATCACCCGATGTTTGCAGGCGGTGCCCTTGGCACCTGCAACCCGGGCGCCTGATCCGAATGAAAAGCCGGGCGCGTCTTGCGCCCGGCCCCTTTCAGAAACGTCCGTCCATTCATCTGCCATGCGGAGCGCCTCCGCACAGAACGCCGGGGCACGTCCCGCGAACGGTCGGACTCTATCACTTCCATACTGAAGAACCCGAAGGTGGGGACTATGGACGCAATCCTATTGCAAATCTTGAACGGGCTGGACAAAGGCTCGGCCTATGCGCTGATCGCGCTGGGTTTGACACTCATTTTCGGCACGCTGGGCGTTGTGAACTTCGCCCACGGCGCATTGTTCATGATCGGCGCCTTCTGCGCCGTGACCCTGCAGCGCATTCTGAACCTCAGCTTTGAGACCGTCGACGAAAGCCAGAAAGACTTTCTTGGCAACCCGCTGAAGGTCAAGACGCCGTATGTTGAATCCTGGTTCGGCCCCGAGGTGGGCGGTGCAATCATCGACTGGGCGGTGCCGCTGGCGATCCTGTTTGCGATCCCGATCATGATCTTCGTCGGCTACGTGATGGAACGCGGGCTGATCAAGCATTTCTACAAGCGCGAACATGCGGACCAGATCCTTGTGACCTTTGGCCTGGCCATCGTGCTGCAGGAAATCGTCAAGTATTTCTATGGCGCGAACCCGATCCAAACCCCGGCCCCCGAGGCACTGAACGGCGTTGTGAATCTCGGCGCGGTCATCGGCATGGACATCGTCTATCCGGTCTGGCGCGTGGTCTACTTCTTCTTTGCGGTGGTGATCATCGGCGGCATCTTCAGCTTCCTGCAATTCACCACCTTCGGCATGGTTGTGCGCGCCGGGATGGCAGACCGGGAAACCGTCGGCCTTCTGGGCATCAACATTGACCGCCGCTTTACCATCATGTTTGGTATTGCCGCTGCGGTCGCGGGACTTGCCGGTGTGATGTACACGCCGATCAACTCTCCCAACTACCACATGGGCATGGACTTCCTGGTTCTCAGCTTCGTGGTTGTGGTTGTGGGCGGCATGGGCTCCCTGCCCGGCGCCGTCCTGGCCGGCTTCCTTCTGGGGGTTCTCGAAAGCTTTGCTTCGATGAATGAAATCAAATCCATTCTCCCCGGCATCGACCAGATCATCATCTATGTGGTCGCGATCATCATTCTGCTCACCCGCCCGCGGGGCCTGATGGGCCGCAAAGGCGTGATGGAGGACTAAGCACATGTTCGGACTGGACAAAAAAGACACTCGAATGCTGCTGCTGGTCGCCATCCTGGCCCTGTGCGCACCATTCATCCTGAACCCCTTCCCGGCAGACAGCGCCATGGCGCAGTTCAACGCGGGCTATCCTGACCTGATGCAGCGTTTCGTGATCTTTGGGATCTTCGCAATCGGGTTCAACATTCTCTTCGGCCTCACCGGCTACCTCTCCTTTGGCCACGCGGCTTTTCTGGGGGTGGGCTCCTACTCGGCGGTCTGGATGTTCAAGCTGCTCAGCATGAACGTCGTCCCGGCCATCATCCTGTCGGTGATCATTGCGGGGCTGTTCGCGCTCCTGATCGGATTTGTGTCCCTGCGCCGTTCGGGCATCTACTTCTCGATCCTGACGCTGGCCTTTGCGCAAATGTCGTTCAACCTGGCCTATTCGGTGCTGACGCCGATCACCAACGGTGAAACCGGCCTGCAGCTGACGCTGGAAGACCCCCGCGTTCTGGGTGTCTCTGCCACCGCGGACGGCTCAATCCCCGTGACCAACTTCTTCGGGATGGAGATGCGCTCGACCTTTGAAATGGCGGTGGGTCCCTGGGCCTTCCAGTTCAACGCGGGCTACTACCTGTGCGCGCTCGTTATGCTGGCCTCCTTCTATCTGGCGATCCGCATCTTCCGCTCGCCCTTTGGCATGATGCTGCGGGCGGTGAAATCGAACCAGCAACGGATGAACTACACTGGTCTCAACACCCGTCCCTACACCCTGGCGGCCTTTGTGATCTCGGGCATGTATGCCGGTCTGGCCGGTGGCCTGATGGCCTCGATGGACCCGCTGGCAGGTGCCGAGCGCATGCAGTGGACCGCCTCGGGTGAGGTCGTCCTGATGACCATCCTCGGCGGTGCCGGCACGCTGATCGGTCCGGTTCTGGGCGCGGGCTTCATCAAATACTTCGAAAACATCTTTTCGAAGATCAACGACAACGTTCTGCACAGCTGGTTCAGCTTTATGCCCGACGGGATCGAAGACTTCATGGTCTTCATCGTCCACCCCTTCATCGGCAAAGGCTGGCACCTGACACTGGGCATCCTGTTCATGCTGGTGGTGATCTTCCTGCCGGGTGGCCTCGTCGAAGGCGGGCAGCGCATTGCAGGCTGGTTCAAAGGGCGCAAGTCCAAGGACAGCTCGGCCAGCAAAAAAACCGAACCTGCGGAATAAGGAGACAGGATCAATGGGTATCCTCGAAGTCAAAAACGTGGGCAAACGGTTCGGCGGCCTTCAGGCGCTGTCGGATGTGAACCTCAGCGTCAAGGAAAACTCCGTTCACGCCATCATCGGCCCAAACGGGGCGGGCAAATCCACCCTGCTGAACTGCCTGGTGGGCAAGCTGATCCCAGACACCGGATCGGTCATGTTCGACGGTCAGTCGGTGCTGGGCCGGGCGCCCTATGAGATCAACCAAATGGGCATTTCCCGCGTGTTCCAGACGCCCGAGATCTTTGGCGATCTCACGGTATTGGAAAACATGCTGATCCCCTGCTTTGCCAAACGGGACGGGGCGTTCGAATTGAACGCCATCGCCTCGGTCGCCAAGCAGAAGGATGTGCTGGAAAAGGCCGAGCAGATGCTGGTGGAAATGAACATGGCGGACAAGCGGCACATGCATGCCGCCGCCATGTCGCGCGGCGACAAACGGCGTCTTGAGATCGGCATGTGCCTGTCTCAGGAACCCCGCCTCTTGCTGCTGGATGAACCCACCGCAGGCATGGCGCGGGCCGACACCAACAACACCATCGATCTCTTGAAACAGATCTCGGACGAGCGCGACATCACCATCGCCATCATCGAACACGACATGCATGTGGTGTTCAGCCTGGCCAACCGGATCACGGTTCTGGCGCAGGGCACGCCGCTGGTCGAAGACGATCCGCAGAACATCCGTGGCAACCCCAAGGTGCGCGAAGCGTACTTGGGCGAAAGCGCATAAGGAGAAACAGAGATGAACGTCAAACCGGATTTCTCCAAGAACGCCAATCAGGCCACAACGGCTCCGGCCTTCCTGTCAGTCTGGGACATGCACGCCTATTACGGCGAAAGCTACATCGTGCAGGGCATCAACTTTAACGTCCACGAAGGCGAAATCCTTGCCCTTCTGGGCCGCAACGGCGCGGGCAAGACATCCACCCTGCGGTCTATCGCCCGCACCGGCAGCCCGATGGTTACCCAGGGCGAGATCTGGCTGGACCACCAGCCGCTGCACAAGATGGAAAGCCACGAAGCGGCGGCCGCCGGTCTGGGTCTGGTGCCCGAGGACCGGCGCATCATCCCCGGCCTGACCGTCGAGGAAAACCTGCAACTGGCACAGATCGCCCCGCCCATCGGCTGGTCCATCGAGCGCCTTTACGACCTGTTCCCGCGCCTTGGTGAACGGCGCAAGCAGGAAGGCGTGACCCTTTCGGGGGGTGAGCAGCAGATGCTGGCCATTGCCCGCGCACTCGCCCGGGACATCAAGGTGCTGCTGCTAGATGAACCCTATGAAGGCCTCGCGCCGGTCATCGTGGACGAGATCGAAAAGACCCTCATCCACATCAAGGAACAGGGCATGACCACGATTCTTGTGGAACAGAACGCGGTGCGCGCGCTGGAACTTGCCGACCGGGCGGTCATTCTGGACACCGGCGGGATCGTCTTTGACGGCACCGCCTCCGAGGTTCTGGAAAACGCCGAGCTGCGCGCCGAATATCTGGCGATCTGATCTCAACTCTCCCCGTCGCACTGGTGTTGTGACTGGTGCGGTTACCTCAAGACCGGTTCCCCTCGGAGCCGGTCTTTTTTGTTTCGCAGCAGGGAAATAGCGCAAAAACCTGCATAAACCAGGGTTATACGCGCCCGGTTTAGCCTCCGCATCCATCCCGCGATCTATTCCAGATCCGCCCTGCCCGCTCCGATATGTCCACCACGGCCCGCATGGCGTGCCGCAGTCACATCAGACTGTCACATCAAGGAGACTTATCATGTTCAAACCTTCTGCCCGCATCCTGGCCCTCGCCCTTGTCCTGCCTCTGTCGCTGCCCGTCGCGGCGCTGGCCTCGGATGGCAAGCCCAGCGCCGAAGTCGAAGCGCAGATCCGCGCCACACTGACCGAACAGGGTTACGAGGTGCGCAAGATCGAATCCGAAGACGGCATGTACGAGGCCTACGCCCTGAAAGACGGCAAAAAGCTGGAGATCTATCTGAACGACAAGATGGAAATCATCCGCGTCAAGGAAGACTAAAGCCAGCCCGGGCGGAGCCGGGCTGCACGTACCGCTCCGCCCGACCAAATGCCGCATCTATTCGATTGGGAGACCCTCATGCAACGTCACTATGTCTGGGATCCGCTGATCCGTCTGTTTCACTGGTCACTTGTCATTCTGTTCGCCGCTAATGCGCTGCTGACCGATCCGGACGAACGGATTCACGAGGTATTGGGGTACGTGATCGTTGGCCTGATCGGAGTGCGCATACTCTGGGGGGTGATTGGCAGCCGTTATGCCCGGTTTTCCAGTTTCCCCCCCAGTTTCTTAGGCGCTGTCGGGCAGCTGACGGATATTGCCACTGGGCGGGTGCGTCCGCACCGGGGCCATACGCCGCTTGGCGCCCTGATGATCTACAACCTGCTGCTGACGATCCTTGGCATCGGTCTCACCGGCTATCTGATGACCACCGACATGTTCTGGGGCATCGAATGGCCCGAAGAGCTGCACGAAGCACTGGTCACCTGGGCCGAAATCTCGGTCGTGCTGCATATCGCTGCGGTGATCTATGAAAGCCGCCGCACAAGGGTCAATCTGGCGCGTTCCATGGTCTCGGGGTACAAGGACCTACCGACGAGTCCCCCGGAGACCCAACAGTGACCAACAGCAGATTTGACCCGGCCCAACCCTCCGTTCTGATCGCCCTGATCGTCGTGCAGTCCATCTGCGCGGCGATCTTTCTGGGTGATATCATTGCCGATCTTCTGATGCCCGGCGCGATGAATACTGAAGGGCGGCACGCGGCGATCGAAGCGATTGCCACCTTTGGCCTGATCGCCGCCATCGTAGTCGAAGTCCGTATCCTGATGTGGCTCTTGCGGCGCAAGGCGCATCTGGAGCAAAGCCTGAAAAGCGCCCAGGGCGCCATTCAGGAAGTCATCGATGCCGAGTTTTCCACCTGGAACCTGACCCCGGCAGAGCGGGATGTGGCGACCTTTCTGGTCAAGGGGCTGAGCACTGGTGAAATCGCCCAGATGCGCGGCAGCGCCGAAGGCACCGTCAAGGCGCAACTCAATGCCATCTACCGCAAATCCGGCAGCGGCAACCGGGCCGAGTTGATGAGCCTCCTGATCGACACGCTGATGGGCCACGGCAAGGACACCGCCCCGGAACCGCTGGCCAAATCGGGCTGAGCGGCGCATCGGGGACGGTGTGTTTTGGCGCCTACTGCGCGGTCCAGCCGCCATCAACCGGAATGGCGGTACCGGTGACGTTATGCGCCACGGGCGCACAAAGCCACAGCGCCAGCGCGCCGATTTCCGACGGGTCAGACAGCCGTTTGCTGGGCTGTTTTTCGGACAGAAGATCGGCGATCCCCGCCTCCCTGTCACCGCCCATCTGCGCTGCCCGCGCCGCCACCTGCGGCTCGATGATCGCGGTTTCGGTCCAGCCCGGACAGATGCAATTCACCGTCACGCCGCCGGTGTCTCGGCTGCCCTGATCGGCATACTCCAGCGCCGCCACCCGACTAAGACCAACGAGACCGAATTTCGCGGCCACATAGGGCGCCTTGTCCTTGCTAGCGACCAACCCGTGGACCGAGGCGATATTGATCACCCGGCCAAATCCGCGCGCCGCCATGCCCGGCAGCGCCGCCTGCATGATGTGAAAGGCCGCCGACAGGTTGACCGCTAGGATCGCATCCCACGTCTCGCGCGGCATCTCGGCCAAAGGCGCGGTTTTCTGGATGCCGGCATTGTTCACCACGATATCGGCGCCGCCCCAGTCCGCAACCGCGCTCATCAACGCGTCGATCTCTTCCGGCTGGCTCAGGTCCCCGGCAAAGAAGCGCGCCTCGGGTGCCCCGGCCTCCTGCAGGGCCTCCGTCGCTGCCTGCGCGGTTGCTTCATCGGCGATGCCATGCACCGCGATACGGGCGCCCGCGGCCGCCAGTTCCTTTGCGATCGCAAGGCCGATCCCCTGAACCGATCCTGTTACCAGCGCCGTCTTTCCACTCAGATCCGTCATGCGTTTTCCTCCAGCATTTTGCGCAGCTCGGTCTTCAGGACCTTGCCGTAATTGTTCTTGGGAAGCTCCGCCGTGCGGATATAGGCTTTGGGCCGCTTAAAGCGGGCGATCTGATCGTTGCAAAGCGCATCCAGCTCTGCCTCGGGTGCCGTCCCCACGATAAAGGCGACCACCTCTTCGCCCCAGTCGGCGTGCCTGCGCCCCACGACCGAGACCTCCTGCACATCCGGGTGCATCAGCAGCACCTCTTCGACCTCGCGCGGATAGACGTTCGAGCCGCCCGTGATGATCATATCCTTGGAGCGGTCCTGCAGCGTCAGATAGCCCGCCGCATCCATGACCCCCATGTCCCCAGTCATCAGCCAGCCGTCTTTCAACGTTTCTGCGGTGGCGGTCTCATTGTTCCAGTAGCCCGGCATCACCGCATCGCCACGCACCATGATCTCTCCGACCTCTCCCGGCGACAGCGCTGTGCCATCCGATGATCCAATTTGCACCTCGACCGGGCTTTGGGCGCGGCCCACACCAGCCAGTCGAGAGCGCCATTCGGGATGGCTTCGGTCGATCACGTCATGACGGCTGAGTGCGGTGATCCCCATCGGGCATTCGCCCTGTCCATAGATCTGTACAAAGACCGGGCCGAAATGATCGACCGCCTCGATGATATCCGCCAGATACATCGGGCCACCCGCGTAGACGACTGTGCGCAGGCCGCGTCCGCTGCGTCCTGCCGCCTTGGCCCGCGCGGTCATGCGCGTCACCATGGTGGGCGCCGCGAACATCTGAACGCGGCCAAAATGCTCGGCCAGATCGAAAATCTCATGCGGTTCAAATCCCCCCGACGGCGGGCAAACGTGCGCGGCGCCGACCAGCACGTGCAGCATGGCATAAAGGCCTGCGCCGTGGCTCATCGGGGCAGCGTATAGGATCTGATCCTCAGCGCTGGCCGCATCCACATCGTTGAGATAGGCCAGCGACACCGTCACCAGCATCCGGTGGGTGATCATCACCCCCTTGGGCCTGCCGGTGGTCCCCGATGTGTAGAACAGCCAGGCCAGATCCTGTGGTGCCCGCCGGACCGGCGCAGTCACAGGATCCGCAGCCAGCACGGCGCCCCCGTCTGCACCGGAGAAGTCGATGATATCCAGCGTCACCCCGGCCTCGCGCAGGGCCGTATCCAGACTAGCTGAGGCAAAGACCAGCCGGGTGCCGGAATTTTCAAGGATATAGGCCGCCTCGCGCCCATGCAGCTTTGCGTTGACTGGCACCGCCGCAGCTCCGGCATACCAGATCCCGAACAGGGCGATCAGATAGTCCGGGCAATTCTTCATGAAGATTGCGACACGGTCCCCTGGCTCTACCCCTTGCGAGACCAGCCAGCCTGCAACACCTGCGGCTTTTTGGTGGAAGCTGTCGTAGTCCGCCACCTGATCGCGGCCAAGAAACAAGGCAGGACGGTCCCCGCCCGCCGCAGCCTGACGGGCCAGCCACATTCCGATATTCATGCTAATCCTCCCATAGCGCGCCCTGTTGAGCGGCAGAAATACATTTCCATGCGGCCCCGGCCTCTTCAATTCCGCAAAAATACCCGGTTAATAGAGGTCATGACAGATATCGCCTTTAGCCATGCGCCCGTCGGCCTTGCCGTGCTGGAACGCCGTGTGATCAAACGCTGCAATCTCCAGTTCGCCGCGACCTTTGGCGGGGAGCCAGCCGACTATGACGAAATGCTGATCGCGGATCTTTATCCCACCCAGGAAGAGTTTCGCCGTATTGGCGCGCTCTTGCAGGAAGAAGAGCACCGCACCGGCAGCTATAGCGACGAACGCATCATGCGCCGCCGATCAGGAGAACTCTTCTGGTGCCGGGTGCGTGGGCGGTCCGTATCGCCAGAGGCACCGTTTCAGACTGGTGTCTGGTCTTTTGCCGATATCTCAGACGACCGCCCCGTGGTCAGCCTAACCCCGCGGGAACGCGAGGTCGCCATTCTGACCTGCAAGGGCCTGTCGGCCAAGGAAATCGGCGCCAAGCTGAACCTCTCCTACCGCACCATAGAAACCCATCGGGCGCACCTTCTGGAAAAGTTCGGCGCCCGCAAACTGCCCGAACTGGTGGCCAAGCTGACCGGAATGCCATTATGAGCCTTTAAGAGGCCGTGACAGCTGCCTTTGGCCAATCACAGGCCCCTCTGCAATTGCGAATCCCGCGCGACGCCCCCATGTTGGCGCTAATAGACCGCGCATGATCGGCAGCGCTTTCCTTGTGGTAAAGCTTGGCCTATAAGCGCTCTAATTTCCAGCCTGCGACATCTTCGCAGGCCTGTCGGAACCGGCTGAGGACAAAATGACAGAAAAATCTCACGAAGCTGACGTGGCATTCATCAAGGCGCTGGCGGAACTGCTGCGCGAAAACGACCTGACCGAACTGCAGGTCAAGCGGGACTACGGTGAAGATGACAGCCTGAACGTGCGGGTTTCACGGCAAATCGCCGCCGCCCCTGCCACGGTGCAGACGATCGCAGCGGCACCGGCCGCTGCCGCCGCACCGGCCCCGGCAGCAGCCGCTGCAGCTCCGGCACCGGAAGCCGCAGAAGACCCCGCCAGCCACCCCGGCGCGGTGACCTCGCCTATGGTTGGCACCGTTTATCTGCAGCCCGAACCCGGCGCGCCTTCCTTCATCAAGGTCGGTGACAGCGTCAAAGAGGGTGATACTCTGCTGATCGTCGAAGCGATGAAGACGATGAACCACATCCCCGCGCCGAAATCCGGCACGGTGAAGCGCATTCTGGTCGAAGACGGCGCCGCCGTGGAGTTCGGATCCCCCCTGGTCATCGTCGAGTAAGGATCCAGCATGTTTGACAAGATCCTGATTGCCAACCGCGGCGAGATCGCCCTGCGCGTGATCCGGGCCTGCCGCGAGATGGGCATCCAGTCCGTCGCGGTGCATTCCACCGCCGATGCCGATGCGATGCACGTGCGCATGGCGGATGAGTCGGTTTGCATCGGCCCGCCCGCCGGCAACCAAAGCTATCTGTCGATCCCGGCGATCATCTCGGCCTGTGAAATCACCGGCGCCCAGGCGATTCACCCCGGGTATGGCTTCCTGTCGGAAAACGCCAACTTCGTGCAGATCGTCGAGGATCACGGGCTGACCTTCATTGGCCCCTCGGCGGCGCATATCCGCATCATGGGCGACAAGATCACCGCCAAGGAAACCGCCAAGGAACTGGGCATCCCCGTGGTGCCGGGCTCTGAGGGCGGCGTGCCGGATCTGGCCACGGCCAAGGCCGCTGCGACCGACATGGGCTATCCCGTGATCATCAAAGCTACCGCTGGTGGCGGTGGACGCGGCATGAAGGTGGCCAAGGACGAAGCCGAGCTGGAAATGGCCTTTTCCACCGCCCGCTCCGAAGCCAAGGCAGCATTTGGCAATGACGAAGTCTATATGGAGAAATACCTCCAGAAGCCGCGTCATATCGAGGTTCAGGTCTTTGGCGACGGCAAGGGCACCGGTCTGCATCTTGCCGAGCGTGACTGCTCGCTGCAGCGACGCCACCAGAAGGTTTTCGAAGAGGCCCCCGGCCCTTCGATCAGCCCGGAAGAGCGCGCCCGTATTGGCAAGATCTGCGCCGATGCTATTGGCAAGATGGGCTATTCCGGCGCCGGTACGGTCGAATTCCTTTACGAGGACGGCGAGTTCTACTTCATCGAGATGAACACCCGCCTGCAGGTGGAACATCCGGTGACCGAAGGTATTTTCGGTGTCGATCTGGTGCGCGAACAGATCCGTGTTGCCTCGGGTCAGCCGTTGTCCTTTGGTCAGGACGATCTTCAGATCAATGGCCATGCCATCGAAGTGCGGATCAATGCGGAAAAACTGCCGAACTTTACCCCCTGTCCCGGCAAGATCACCGCGTTCCACGCGCCCGGTGGTCTCGGTGTGCGGATGGATTCGGCGCTCTATGACGGCTATTCGATCCCGCCCTATTACGACAGCCTGATCGGGAAACTGATCGTGCACGGCCGCGACCGGCCCGAGGCGCTGGCGCGTCTCAGCCGCGCGCTGGGTGAGCTGATCGTCGATGGCATCGACACCACCGTTCCGCTGTTCCACGCCCTGCTGCAGGAGCGTGACGTTCTGGCCGGGGATTATGACATCCACTGGCTGGAGCACTGGCTGGAAGAAAACCTGCCCGCCTAAGGGCCGGGCTGCAAATGATCGCGACGGGGCGCGTCCATGCCCGCCCTGTCGCCTGAGGGCCTGCCAATAAGGAAAAGGCCACCAAGACGACCGAAGCCACCAAAGCCCCCGGGGGCACCCGCATGAGCCTTACGCCCGAACTCTTGCTGCATGCCTATTCCGTTGGCGTCTTTCCCATGTCAGAACACCGCGACGATCCGGAGATCTTCTGGGTTGATCCGAAACGGCGCGGTATCCTGCCTCTGGATGGGTTTCACATCTCCCGCTCCCTCGCGAAACGCATCCGCAATGGCGGCTTTTCGATCACCATCAACCGCGATTTCGCTGGTGTGGTCGCGGGCTGCGCCGACCGACCGGATACCTGGATCAATGGTGAGATTTTCGACCGTTATATGGATCTGCACCGGATCGGCCATGCGCATTCGCTTGAGGTGCGGCATGGCGATGAACTGGTTGGAGGCGTCTATGGGGTCTCGCTCGGCGCGGCGTTCTTTGGCGAAAGCATGTTCTCGCGCCAACGCGATGCCTCAAAGGTGGCGCTGGCGTACCTGGTGGACCGGTTGCGACAGGGCGGTTTTGCTCTGTGCGACACACAGTTCCTGACCGATCATCTGGCCTCACTCGGCGCGATCGAGATCAGCCGTGCAGCCTATCGGCGGCAGTTGCGCGACGCCATGGAAGGGAGTGGCGATTTCACCCGCCCGCAGACACCGACGCCTCACTCGCTTTTGCAGCGGATGACCCAGACGTCATAGCGATTGTGATCCAGCGCGTTCAGCGCCGGGCTTGAGGCGATCATCCAGCCTTCAAAGAAGACTTCGCCATTGGCCGGGCTGCGCACGGTGAGGAAGGCATAGGCATCGCCGGTCGGGTTGTCAGCGGGATAACGGCATTCGCCCAAAGTCACGATCAGGCCCAGGATTTCTGCGCTGCCACCAACGGGGATCTCGGCATCCACCGTGCGCCCGTTGACCTTATCAAGGCCGCGCAAAACGGCAGCAGAGCCCGATGCGGCCTGTTCTTGTGCCGCCTGATCCTGTTCTGACAGCTCCTGCGTAATCACCGCCTGCGCCGCGGCATCCATCGCGGTCAGGCCGAACCCAGCACAAACAGCGCAGCCCCAAAGCAGCGCCGATCTGACAGTCCGCGGCCGGGCCGTGCGGTGCGTCACTGGTCTTCTCCACCACTTCCGGAAACGAATTTCACCAGAAGCGAAATCAGACTAACAGCGCCTTGAGTGTCGAGGATCTCCTCCCCGGCCTCCAGGTTCAGCGGCGAACCACCGGGCATGATCTCGACGAAGTTACCGCCCAGCAACCCTTCGGAGGAAATCACTGCCGAGCTGTCGTCGGGAATCACGATGCCATTGTCGACGGAAAAACTGGTATCGGCGCGGAAGGTCTGCGGGTTCAGCTCGACCCCGGTGACGGTGCCGATCTTGACCCCGGCCAGCCGTACGTCAGTGCCGACGGTGACCCCTTCGAGAGAGCGGAAAGAGGCGCTGAGCGGATAGCCCGCCCCGCCGCGCGACAGGCCCGCAGCCTGTCCAGCGTAGACGGCAAAGGCAAGCGCCGCCGCAACGACAACGCCACCGGCCAGAACCTCTGTGGTATTATGGGACATATCGCCTGCCTAAATCGTTATTTGTCGTCAGCTGACACCGCAAAGATGTCAGGGGTTACTCGGGAACCCAGGCCTCGTAGTCGCTGCGCCGCTCAGGCTCACCGCCCCGGCGGATCGATCCGGCCGGAGCATAGGCCAGCGCGGTGCCGGTCAGGTTTTCCTGATGCGGTTTTTCCCAGGTCTTATGCGCCAGCGGCTTGTCGCTCGGCACCTCGTCAAAGGTCCGGTGCAGCCAGCCGTGCCAATCGGGGCTGACGCGCGAAGCTTCCGCCTCACCGTTGAACATGACCCAGCGGCGGCTGTCATCGGCATTGCGGTAGAACACATTGCCCGCGTCATCCTCGCCCACTTTGATGCCTTTGCGGCGGGTGTAGATAGCGGTGTTGAGCGTGGAGCCGTTCCACCAGGTCACAGCGCGCAGAAGAGAGTTCAGGATTCCCATGGGTGCCTCCGAAAATGTTGCCCCTGATATGGCGTACTTTCGGCGCGAGGTCCAGTGGGTTGCCACCCTGTGGCTAACAGCATGGCAGGAATTGGCACGATCCCAGGCTTACTGGGGCAGAAGGGCCGTAACTTCGATTTCAATCCGATACTTCGGGTTGATCAGCCCGCATTCGATCATCGTTGCAGCGGGGGGATTATCCCCAAAGGTTTCGGCCAGCATCGGCCAGCAGGCGTCGAATTCAGTCCGGTCCGGCAGGTAATAGTTCACCCGCACCACATCGGCAAAGGAAGCGCCCGCCTCAGCCAGTGCCTTTGCAATGATATCCAGCGCCGATCGGCACTGGGAGACAACATCCTCCCCCTGCCCCACGGTGCCTGCGACATGCACGAAACCGCCCGCCACAACGGCCCGGCAATAGCCAACCTTTTTCTCAAATTCACCGCCGGATGAAATGCGTTTGATCGTCATGAAATGCCCCTCTCTGTATTGAAGCCCAAACCCCATAGAAAAAGGCGAACGTCAAAATGACGTTCGCCCCTCCACGCAACAGCGCAAATGCGATCCACATCAGCGGGTTAACCGGCCGATGCGGATTCCTTTTCGTCGGCATAGATCATCAGAGGCTGCGCATCCGATGTCACCGCTTCCTCGTTCACGACTACCTTGGTGACGTTCTCCATGCCCGGCAATTCGAACATGGTGTCGAGCAGGATATCTTCGAGGATTGAGCGCAGGCCCCGGGCACCGGTTTTGCGTTCGATGGCTTTCTTGGCAATTGCCATCAGCGCCTCGTCAGTGAAATCCAGCTCGGTGTCTTCCAGCTCGAACAGGCGCTGGTACTGTTTGATCAGCGCGTTCTTCGGCTTGGTCAGGATGGTAACAAGCGCGTCCTCATCCAGATCTTCCAGCGTTGCCAGAACCGGCAGACGGCCAACAAATTCCGGGATCAGGCCGAATTTCAGCAGATCTTCGGGTTCCAGATCCTGGAAGATCTCGCCCACACCGCGGTCATCGTTATCACGCACATCGGCGCCAAAGCCCATGGCAGAGCCCTTGCCGCGCTGCGCGATGATCCGGTCGAGACCGGCAAAAGCGCCACCGCAGATGAACAGGATATTGGTGGTGTCCACTTGCAGGAATTCCTGCTGCGGATGCTTGCGCCCGCCCTGCGGCGGAACGGAGGCGACGGTACCTTCCATCAGTTTCAGCAGCGCCTGCTGAACGCCCTCGCCCGACACGTCGCGGGTGATCGAGGGGTTTTCCGACTTGCGGGTGATCTTGTCGACCTCGTCGATATAGACGATGCCGCGCTGCGCGCGCTCGACGTTGTATTCCGACGCCTGCAACAGCTTGAGGATGATGTTCTCCACATCCTCGCCCACGTAACCGGCTTCGGTCAGCGTGGTGGCGTCAGCCATGGTAAAGGGCACATCCAGAATGCGCGCCAGCGTCTGCGCCAGCAGCGTCTTGCCGCAGCCGGTGGGGCCGATCAGCAGGATGTTGGATTTCGCCAGTTCGATATCGCTGGCAGTTTTCTGCGCGTGGTTCAAACGCTTGTAGTGGTTGTGAACCGCCACCGAAAGAACCCGCTTTGCCGTGGCCTGACCGATCACATAATCGTCAAGAACCTCGCAGATGTCCTTGGGCGTGGGCACGCCATCGGTGGCCTTCAGCCCCGACGCCTTGGTTTCTTCGCGGATGATGTCCATGCACAGTTCGACGCATTCGTCGCAGATGAACACGGTCGGTCCTGCAATCAGCTTGCGCACCTCATGCTGGCTTTTGCCGCAGAAGGAACAGTAAAGCGTGTTCTTGCTGTCGCCGCTTGAGTTCGTTGCCATGATCTACCTTTCAGTCCGCTCGGGCCGAAAAAGAGCCGTCAGCCCCCTTCGCCTTTTTGACAGCTTAAGACACTGCTCAAGCGGTCACAATGTCAAAGTGTGCCCCAAAGGGATAGGGGCACACACCCAGTTGATCTACCGGGCTTAGCTGGTTTCGTCGTCGCCTTTGCTGCGGCTTTCGACGATTTCGTCAATCAGGCCAAAGGCCTTGGCTTCTTCGGGCGACATGAAATTGTCACGCTCCAGTGCGCTTTCGACCTTCTCGTATTCCTGGCCGGTGTGCTTCACGTAAATTTCATTGAGGCGGCGCTTCAGCTTCAGCGTTTCCTCGGCGTGGATCATGATGTCGGTCGCCTGACCCTGATACCCGCCGGACGGCTGGTGTACCATCACGCGGCTGTTGGGCAGCGAAAAGCGCATGCCGGGCTCACCCGCGGTCAGCAGAAGCGAGCCCATCGAGGCCGCCTGACCAATCACTAGGGTCGAGACCTTGGGTTTGATGTACTGCATGGTGTCGTAGATCGACAGGCCCGAGGTCACAACACCGCCGGGGCTGTTGATATACATCGAGATTTCCTTGGACGGGTTTTCCGCCTCAAGGTGCAGCAGCTGCGCCACGACCAGCGAGCTCATCCCATCGTGAACCGGACCGTTGAGGAAGATGATACGCTCTTTCAGCAGGCGCGAGAAGATATCGTAGGCGCGCTCACCCCGGCTGGTCTGTTCAACCACCATGGGCACCAGAGTGTTCATGTATGTTTCTGTCGGATCAATCATTAGGACCTGCCTGCTTTGAATTATGTCCGCCATCATATCGGACCAACTGTTACCTGAGTCTTAGTGCTCGCCCAAAAGGCCTGCAAGGGGCGGTATGCGAATTTAAACTGCCTGCGCCCGTCCTGCCGCTCCTCCTGCGACCGGTTCCACACCCCGGGCCAGCAGGTCGCTATTCGCGAATCCCCGGTCGCAATTCCCCGGCCTGCCTGCAAAACTCTGGCTTAAGACACAGAAACACTCCCGGCGGCGGATCCATGCCATGACAGATGACAGCTTCGTTCAAAAAGGTGCGGCGGCAAAGCTGGACGTGCCATTTGAAGGGGAACCGCAGGATTTCTATTTCCTGCTGCTGAAAAAGGCGACGATGCTGCCCGTCGCAGCCGCAATCGAACCTTTGCGGATCGCCAATCAGGTTACCAACACGCGGCTTTATCGCTGGTTCGTGATGACCGAGGATGGCGAACCGATCCGGTGTTCAAACGGGATGATGATTACGCCGGACATGCCCTTGCGCCCCCTGCCCGCCGACAGCCTTGGCTTTGTCTGTGCCGGGGTCGAACCCCAAAGCACCGCTGGCGAGGCCACGCTCAACTGGCTGCGCCGCGAAAGCCGCTTTGGCCGCTCCATCGGTGGGATCTGCACGGGCGCCTTTGCACTGGCGCAAGCCGGACTAATCAAGGATCAGAAATTCACCCTGCACTGGGAGAACCAGCCGGGGTTCATCGAACGATTTCCGCGCTTGACCCCATCCGCCAATACATTCGAGGTTTCGGGCCCCCTGATGACCTGCGGCGGCGGCAATGCCGCGACCGACCTGATGCTGAGCCTCATTGAAGCGCGCCACGGCAAACAGCTGGCCATTATCGTGGCCGACATGTGCCTGCATGCCCGCTCCGGCGGACAGGCCGCGCCGCAGAAGTCGAATTTCGCGGTTGCCATTGGCAGCCGCAACCAGCGCCTGCTTAACGCCTTGCAGCTGATGCAGGAAGCGATCGAAGAACCGCTTCAGATCGGCGATCTTTGCGCCCGATTGGATATCTCCCGTCGCCAGCTGGAGCGGCTTTTTGCCCGCTACCTGAACCAGAGCCCGATGCACGTCTATTGCGATATGCGGCTCAGCCATGCCTTTGCCCTGATGAATGAAACCTCGATGTCGGTGACCGAGATCGCGCTGGCTTCGGGCTTCAACAGCACCACGCATTTTTCCCGCCAGTTCAAACGCAAATTCGGTGCCAGCCCGCATTTCTTCCGTAAAGGCTGGTCCTGACACTCAACGGGCTGATGCCCGGCGCCCAAGTAAGAACGCCCCGGCAAATGCCGGGGCGTTGGTTGTTTTTCGGACAGATCAGACAGGCCGTGTTCAGGACAGATCGAAGCGATCTGCGTTCATCACCTTGGTCCAGGCCGCCACGAAGTCATTGACGAATTTCCCGCCATTGTCCGCCTGGGCATAGACCTCGGCCAGGGCGCGCAGTTGCGAGTTGGAGCCAAAGACCAGATCACAACGGGTGGCTGTCCATTTGACCTCTCCGCTGGCGCGGTCGCGGCCTTCGAACTCCTGTGCCTCGTCCGAGGTGGGTTTCCACTCGGTCGACATATCCAGAAGATTAACGAAAAAGTCGTTGGACAGGGTTTCAGGCTTATCCGTGAAAACACCATGGGCAGTCTGCCCGACGTTGGTGTTCAGAACCCGCAGGCCACCGACAAGCGCCGTCATTTCCGGTGCTGTCAGCGTCAGCAGTTGCGCCCGGTCCAGCATCATCTCTTCCGGCGCAACAGTGAACTGCGTCTTCTGGTAGTTGCGGAAACCATCAGCCACCGGCTCCAGCACCTCGAAGGATTCCACATCGGTCTGCTCAGCCGTTGCGTCTGCACGTCCCGGTGTGAAAGGCACAGTGATGTCCTGCCCAGCCTTCTTTGCAGCCTGCTCGATACCAACCGAGCCACCCAGCACGATCAGATCTGCCAGCGACACCTGTTTGCCATCGCTGCGGCCTGCGTTGAAGGCGCCCTGGATCCCTTCCAGCACGCCCAGAACACGGGCCAGCTGTTCGGGTTGGTTGGCTTCCCAGTCCTTTTGCGGCGCAAGACGGATACGGGCACCGTTGGCACCGCCCCGCTTGTCCGACCCACGGAAGGTCGAGGCCGAGGCCCAGGCGGTCGAAACCAGCTCAGGGATGGTCAGATCCGAAGCCGCGATCTTCTCTTTCAGTTCGGCGATTTCCGCCTCACCAATGACCGGATGGGTCACGGCAGGGATCGGATCCTGCCAGATCAGATCTTCGGCGGGAACCTCATCGCCCAGGTAGCGCGATTTCGGCCCCATGTCGCGGTGGGTCAGCTTGAACCAAGCCCGGGCAAAGGCATCTGCGAACTCTTCCGGGTTCTCGTGGAAACGACGCGAGATCTTCTCATAGGCCGGGTCCATGCGCATTGCCATGTCGGCAGTGGACATGAAGATCGGAACCTTCTTGGACGGATCCTCCGGATCGGGCGCCATATCCTCTTCCTGGATGTCCTTGGGGGTCCAGACCCAGGCACCGGCCGGGCTTTTGACCTTTTCCCATTCGTATTTGAACAGCACGTCAAAATAACCGTTGTCCCATTTGATCGGGTTCGACGTCCAGGCGCCTTCCAGACCCGAGGTGATGGTGTCACGGCCCTTGCCGGATTTGTAGCTGCTGAGCCAGCCAAAACCCATCGCCTCCATCGGCGCGGCTTCGGGTTCGGCGCCCACGTGGGCAGCATCGCCCGCGCCGTGCATCTTGCCGAAAGTGTGGCCACCAGCGGTCAGCGCGACGGTTTCCTCGTCGTTCATCGCCATGCGGGCAAAGGTTTCGCGGATGTCGCGGCCCGAGGCGATGGGGTCCGGGTTACCGTCAGGACCTTCCGGGTTCACGTAGATCAGGCCCATCTGCACGGCTGCCAGCGGGTTTTCCAGCTCACGATCGCCAGAATAACGGCTGTTTTCCGTATCAGAGGTCGCCAGCCATTCGTCTTCGGCGCCCCAGTAGATGTCCTCTTCCGGCTCCCACACGTCAGCGCGGCCACCGGCAAAACCGAAGGTCTTGAAGCCCATGTCCTCAAGCGCGCAGTTGCCCGCAAGGATCATCAGGTCGGCCCAGGAAATCTTGTTGCCGTACTTCTGCTTGATCGGCCACAACAGGCGACGCGCCTTGTCAAGGTTGCCGTTATCCGGCCAGCTGTTCAGCGGCGCAAAACGCTGCTGCCCCGTGCCACCGCCCCCGCGGCCATCGCCGGTGCGGTAGGTGCCTGCGCTGTGCCAGGCCATGCGGATGAACAGACCGCCATAGTGACCGTAATCCGCCGGCCACCAGTCCTGGCTGTCGGTCATCAGCGCATAAAGGTCTTTCTTCAGCGCCTTCAGGTCGAGTTTCTTGAATTCTTCTGCGTAATCAAAGGCCTGCCCCATCGGGTCGGACTTTGCGCTGTTCTGATGCAGGATCCGCAGGTTCAGCTGGTTCGGCCACCAATCGCTGTTGACGCGCGCGCCAAAGGTGGTTGTGCCGCCGTGCATCACCGGGCATTTGCCGCTGGGAATATCATTGCCGTCCATTTTTTCCTCCGATTATTGCTACGTTTCTGTCGTCGTGGCGCGACACCTGCCCCGGAATGGGCCATTCCAGAAGGACAAGTGTCTGTCAGGAGAAGAGCCTTTGCGTGGAGTGCAGAAACGCAGATAGGATCCGCACCCCTAAAGGCCTCCCTCCCTTAACCTAGAAACGTTCTAACAAATCTGTGTGATAAAAATAAGTTATTTTTACTGATAGCAATCATAGTAAATTCCTATACCTTTGTTCGCGGATGCGCGAACCACAGCGACCCAGCCAACAATCAATCCTGATCAGCAATAAAAAACAGGCACGGAAGCGATCCGCGCCTGTTTTCAGAAATGTATTGCCAGGTGGACTGCCCGGCCCCGCCGCCCCATGAAAAGCGGCAATGCCAGAACCATATGGCCGTCAGACCATCAGCCGCCGAAGGACTTCAGATAGGCGATGACCGCTTCGATGTCGTCGTCTTTCTTCAGCCCGGCAAAGGACATTTTGGTCTTTTTCATGTATTTTTTCGGCTTTGCCAGGAAGGCAGAAAGCTCTTCTTCGGTCCAGACCAGACCGTCTTCATTGGCCGACTTCATGGCCTTGGAATAACGGAAGCCTTCCACAGCACCAGCAGCGTGACCAACGATTCCGTTCAGAACCGGACCGGTCTTGTTCTTGGCTTTGTCACCCACTTGGTGGCAAGACTTACACTTTTTGAAGACCTTTTCGCCATCTGCAACCAGTTCAGGGTCCAGCGCGGCAACCTCTTCCACCGGCTCAGCGGCGGCAGGCTCTTCCGCCTTGGCCTCTTCAACCACGGCTTCACCGGTTTCCGCCGGAGGGACTTCGCCAGTTTCGTCTGGGGTCACATCGAGAACCGCCGCACGCATGGTGATTTCCACGCTGTCCTTGCAGTTTTCCATGCAAGGCGTGTCGGTCCAGAAATGCGCTTCGGAGGTCAGGCGGTCATCGACGATGAAGCCATCCGCGTTGGGCATTTCCACATCCAGGAAGTTCTCGTTCGACAGGGTGAACTCGTCATCCACCAGATCGTTGGAGTACAGGATATAGGCCACGATGGCATAGACCTCATCCGGTTCCAGCGTCTGCGCCGCGCCAAACGGCATCGAGCGGTTGACGTAATCCCAGGTGGTCGACAGATGCGGCCAGTAGGAACCCACGGTCTTCAACGGGTCCTCGTGGTCCAGCGTGTCGGCACCGCCCGCCAGTTTCGGCCAGTTTCCAACGCCCTCGGCGAAATCGCCATGGCAGACAGCGCATTGTTCGGCAAAGATTTCTTCGCCGGTGAACACGTCACCCGATCCTTCGGGCAGGCCGGTGCCATCGGGGCTGACGTCCTGGTTCCATGCGGCGATCTCTTCGGGCAGCGCCGGACGGCCCAGTCCGAACTTCTCTGCATAGGCAGGCACCGCCAAGGCGGTGGCCACTGCTGTTGCTGCGATCAGATTAGGAAACTTCGACATTTTCCGCCTCTCCGTTTGCCTTCACCCACCAGGTCTGGATGGAATTGTTGTGATAGATCGAGTTCAGACCACGCACGTCGCGCAGCTGGGTCTTGGTCGGCTGCACGTAGCCCGAGCTGTCGCGGGCGCGGCTTTGCAGGAACATTTCCTGACCGTCCCAGTCGATATCGAGGTAGAAGCGCGTCAGCGCCTTATCGGTTCCGGGCGCCGCAAGGCGGGCCTCATTCCAAGTCTTGCCGCCATCAATGGAGACATCAACGCCGGTGATGTGGCCGCGACCGGACCAGGCCAGACCGGTGATGACCAGCGGACCCTTGCCGTGGGTGATCGGCGACTGCGGGCTGGGGCTGGTGACAACGGATTTCGCATCCATTTCCCAGGTCCATTTGCGGCTGGTGCCGTCGGCCAGCGTGTCGGTGTACTTCGAGGTTTCCTCGCGGGATTCAACCGGGCCGTTGGTGACTTCGATGCGACGCAGCCACTTGACCCACATGTTACCTTCCCAGCCGGGAACGACCAGACGCACCGGATAGCCGTGCTCTTTGCGCAGAGCTTCGCCGTTGGCCTTGAAAGCCACCAGAACGTCGTCCAGCGCCTTGTCCATCGGGATAGAACGGCCGTTGGAGGAGGCATCGGCGCCTTCCACATAGACCCATTTGTCCTTCAGATCGCCTGCAGCATCCAGACCGGCCTCTTCCAGCAGCGTGCGCAGGCTGACGCCGGAATATTCCATGTTGTGGATCATGCCGTGGGTGAACTGGGCACCGTTCAGCTGGGCACCCGCCCATTCCATGCCCGAGTTCGCCGCGCATTCGCAGAAGTAGACGCGGTTTTCACGAGGAAAACGCTCCAGATCTGCGTAGGAGAAGACCAGCGGCGTGTCGACCAGACCGTTGATCATCAGGCGGTAGTCTTCTTTCTTCAGCTCGATCGCGCCCGAGTGGTGACGTTCGAACGCACAACCCTGCGGCGTGATGGTGCCATCCAGCGCGTGGATCGGGGTAAAGTTGATCGACGAAATCGTATCGGCAGTCAGCCATTCCACGTTGCGGCGGATCACATCCGATTCATAGCTGATCGGAAGACCATAGGGGGTGGCGTCGACGCCATCACCCAGGCCACTGGCCCATTCCTGGACTTCCGTGATCAGCGGGTCAGGCCCGGCCGCCTGGGCCGCACCAGCAACCGCAGATCCGGCCCCGGCCGCAGCCGCACCCGCCAGAAACTGACGGCGCGACGGGGTGAAACCCTTTGAATTATCGCTCATCTTGTTCATGCCTCCATATTTAGATGAGTGCCCTGGCAGGGCCCCATCGGCGCAAAATTTGCCCGTCAGGCGGCGGCGCTGATTAAGCGCCGACCACCTTGACCGAGTTGTTCGGGTTGACCGTGACGGTGCCCATTTTCTTGATGTGATTTTCGACGACGTCCCAGATCTGCGGACCTTCGGTGCCTTCATTGACGCTGGCCCAGCCTGCGACCATGTAGGTCTTCGCCGGATCGATCGCCTCACCGTTCTTCAGCAGCGTCATCTCGGTGATCCGTTCGCCCTGCGGTTTGGTGATGTCGATGCGGTAGCCCATGCCACCGATGCGCACCATGTCGCCGCCCTGCTGGTAATAGGGGTCCGGGTTGAAGATGTTGTCAGCCACGTCTTCCAGGATCACCTTGATGAATTCACCGGTCATCTCGCTGCGATAGGCGGCGCCATAGCTCATCGAGGTGACGTTCCAGATGTCTTCGCGGGTGATGTCGTCACCCGGCACCAGCGACGGGCCCCAGCGCACGCCGGGCGACATGGCGATATCGGCTTCACGCTCGCTCAGCAGCGCGTCGCAGATCAGATCATCCCAGGTGCCGTTAAAGTTGCCGCGACGATAGAGCAGCGAGTCGGTCTGGCCGATCACCTCTTCCAGTTCGGCCTTGAACGGCGCGCGCTGTTCGTCGATCAGCTTGGAGATCACAGGATCGGGCGCGATGACATCCGAGAAGATCGGGATCAGCTTGTGCTTCAGACCCATCATCTGACCATCGCGCACGTCCAGATCCACACGGGAGACGAATTTGCCGTTGGAACCGGAGGCGATGATGTGGGTCGTGCCCACCAGCACCGGTTCGGGCAGCGCATCGTGGGTGTGGCCCGACAGGATCACGTCGATGCCGGTGACAACGCTGGCCATCTTCTTGTCCACGTCGAAACCATTGTGCGACAGGCAGACCACCACGTCAGCGCCCGCTGCGCGGACCTCGTCCACCATCTCCTGCATATGCTCGTCACGGATCCCGAAGGAGTATTCCGGGAACATCCAGCCGGGGTTCGCGATGGGCATATAAGGGAAGGCCTGACCGATGACGGCGACCTTGGCGCCGCCGCGTTCGAAGAACTTGTACGGCTTGAACAGTTCCGCCGGTTCGTCCCATTCGGAATCAAAGATGTTCTGCCCCAGCGCGGCAAAGGGCAGACCTTCGACGATCTCATTCACACGGTCAGAGCCCAGGGTGAACTCCCAGTGGAAGGTCATCGCATCCGGTTTCAGCGCGTTCATGACATTGACCATGTCCTGACCTTCGGTCTTGTGACAGGTCATGGAGCCGTGCCAGGTGTCACCGCCGTCCAGCAGCAGCGCATCAGGCCGATCCGCACGGATGGCATTGATCACTGTCGACATGCGGTCCAGACCGCCTACGCGCCCGTATCCTTTGGCGAGGGAGGAAAAATCGTCATAGGTGAGCGCGTAAGCGGAAGGACTGCCATCCGCGATGCCATAGGCCTTGCGGAAGTCGGCACCGGTGATATGCGGCACCTGACCCTTGTTCGCGCCCACCCCGAGGTTGATCGAGGGTTCACGGAAATAGATCGGTTTCAGCTGCGCATGAATGTCGGTGACATGGATGATGCTGATATTGCCGAAGGTATCAAACTCCAGCAATTGATCCTGAGTCAGGCTTTGCTGCGCCGCAAGACGCCCCCAATTGCCAAAACCAGATGCCCCGACCAGGGCAGAGGCGGCCATCGAAACCTGCAGAAAATCACGGCGCGAGATCATGGTACTCTGATATCCTGTGTAAACATACGACATATTCGCATGTGTGAATATTGAAAGAACGAAAGACCCCGCACCATGAACTGGCACGGGGTCGTTCCGGGTTTAGTTACGGACAGACGGTCCTTCGACCGACAGGCCGTTGCCGCGCGAAGCGACATAAAGCTCAAGTGCGACGAAATCCTGCGAACCGGGCTTGTAGGTTTCGGCGCGGGTATCACGTACGCAGCCTTTGAAACGTGCATGAACGGTGTTCAGCTTGGCGTTTTTCAGGCGGTAGGCCGGGAAGCCATTGATCTGGCCTTGGCTCAGGTGGTCGGCGCGGATCATGTTGCCATAGTTGTCTTCATGGCAGTTCGCGCAGGACAGCTCGAGCTGGCCGGTACGCGTGTAATACATTTCCTTACCTTTTTCCCACATCGCCTGAACCGGACCATCGGTGGCAACGTTGACGGGCATGCCACGCGACTGGACAGAGATCAGAGCCTCCATCGACGCCATGTCACCGCCAGTGTATTTCCACTTGTCGGCGCCCATCTGGCTTTCGCGGCAGTCGTTGATCTGCATGGCCAGGGTGCGGGCTTCGCCAGCTTCTTCGTTCCACTTGGGATAGACTGCGCGCACGCCTTTCATGCTGTCGGCAACATCGTCGTGGCAGGACGCGCAGGACTTGCCTTCGGATCCTTCGACGGTTTCCCAGCTGTCCATTGCTTGATCAACAAAGACCATCGCGGGGTTTTCAAAATCGTCCATCTGCAGGGCCTGGGTCTCGTCCGAGCGGAAGTGCCAGCCAGACATGACTTCGTCCAATGCGTCAGCGACTGCAGCCGGGGCCGCAGTCTTGGTGACCATTTCGATCTCTTCGTTCACCACGAGCGTGTCGTCGTCTGCGCCGGCGAAGGCGGCCATCGGCAGGGCCAGCACGGCGGCAATGGCAGTGAGTGCCTTATATTTCATTCCATATCCTCCCTTGGGTATCCGCCTCGCCCGCCGGAGTGGCGGACGAGACGCTTGCCTTTGAGATCCGGAAAGGATCAGGCGATCTTGATCGACTTCGCCGTGTCGTAGACGGATCCATCATCGTCATACCATGTGAATTTGAAGTCGCCTGCTTCAGGCACGGTGGCTTCAAACTCAATGTAAGGGTTGGTGGAAATCGCCGGTTCCATCGTGACGTCGATCACCATGGCGCCGTTAAACTCGCAAGTGAAACGGTTGATGATCGAACGCGGAATGACGTTGCCTTCCTTGTCCTTACGCTGGCCGCTTTCCATCTTGTGGCTGATCAGCGTCTTGATGGTGACGGCTTCGCCAGCAGCGGCTTTCTTCGGGACCTTGACGCGGGGTTTTACACCGGATGCCATGTCTTAACTCCTTGAATTCGGAAAGGGATGCGGGGCGATCAGCCGCCGCAGCCTCCGATGGTCACTTTCACAGCGGCGCTTGCCTTAGCAAAGCTGCCGTCTGCCATTTTGGCAATGGCCACGACGTCCTGGGTACCAGCAAGGCGGATCCGGGTGGATGCGGACTGGCTGGCGGCACCGGGGCCGAAGTTGAAGGTTGCAACGCCGGGGGTCGGGTTGCCGGTGGCCAGAACCATGATCGCGGTCGCGCCGGGGGCGTTTACCGAAATCGGCACGGTGTTGCCGTTTTCGGCAATCTCCGGCGCAGTCAGTTCAATACCGCTGTCGGCCATATCGGCACCGCCGGTGAACTCGGCGATCTTATCGTCTGCCGATGCGCTCAGGCGGTAGGGCAGAACCGTCAGCACGGCGGCGCCCAGGCCCATCGCCAGGGTTTCGCGACGTGAGAACTCCATCATTTGTCTCCTTTGACTTCGCTCGGACAAGCAGCTGGAAGCTGCTGTCTCACTCTTCTTTCAGCGTCGCGAGGAAAGCGACGACATCTTCAATCTCCTGGGCGGTCAGGATCGGCGGCAGCGGCTCTGCGCCCGCCTTACCGGTGTAGGCATCGCCCGGACGGATAAACCCGTCGACCTTGTAGAACGCAGGCATCATGGTGCCCTCGAAGGTCATTTTTGCATTCGCCACGAGGCCACGCAGCTCAGCTTCGCTCCAGCGCTCCCCCGCGCCGTCCAGCATGGGGCCGATTTCGCCGTGGAAGGGCACGTCAGCCAGTGCAGTCACCTGATGACAGGCCACGCAGTTCCCCTTGGACTTGGTCCCGGCGATGATCGCACCGTTGGCCGCGTCGCCAGCAACACCTGTCAACGATTCGGCAATTGCGCCATCCTCGGTGAATTTCACGTCTTTCGGCGCGACTTCGCCCGCCTGCGACATGGTCCCGGCCAGACACATGGCCAGTGTCAGAGATAGTCTCTTCATGGTTCCTCCCGTTGGCTGCCACCGCGAAGTGGCCTGCTTAGCTATTGCATACCGTAGGCCACCGAAGGCCTGGGACGCAACAACAAATTCATTAATGTGAATTTTAATTCTCTTGCGCAAAGGATCAGTCTGTTGATCCATTGTTGCGCTCCTGAATGCGGCGCGCGTGATACCTTTGGAAATCCTCCCCATTATCAAGCTCGTACCGCTTCTCGTTGACCCAGGTGAACATATCGAGCGTGGTCCCCGCCCCAAAGGCCCCCGGCATGATGGAAACGGCCGCCTGCACCGCGGTCTGATCCTCGGGTACCTCTTCCGGCAGGAAAAGAATCGTCGGCGTGAACAGCACGTTCCACTTCCGCGCCATCTCCCGCTCCTGCAAGGTTTCACCGTCGAAATCCGTCACCTCGGTGGATCCGTGTAGGTTCAGCTGAACGACGAAATAATTCTCTTCGATGTAGTTGCTGACCTCCGGACGCGGGAACACCTCCTCGTGCATCTTGGCGCAGTAAATGCACCCCCGCTGCTCAAAGAAAAGAACCAGCCGCTTGCCCTCTGCATTCGCCTCGGCAAGGTCTTCCTGAAGGTCCTTGAAGGTGTCACGCATCCATGCGGTTTTATGAAGGCCGTCGTCGCCCACCTCGACCGCTGCCACCGGCCCGGCCAGAAGCACCGGAAGCGCCAGCGCGGCAAGCGGTGCGGAAATCATTTTGAGTAATCTATTCATTGCCTTGTCTCTCCCATTTATGGTGACAGTCAGCCAATTGTGGACAGTCCGGGCATCCAGCGGATCATTGCATCGGCAATGTAGCTGACACCTCCGGTGACAATCAGCACAGCGAACAGGATCAGCATAACCCCCATCGCCTTTTCCACCCAAGCAAAAGCGGTCCGGTGCCGCGCCACCCAGGCCAGGAACGGCTTTGCAAACAGGGCGGCAACGACGAAAGGCGCTGTCATTCCAACACCGTAGACCAGCAAGAGCAGGCCACCGCGCCAGATGTCCCCCATGCCAGAGGCGATCATCAGGATCGACGCCAGCGCCGGTCCCACGCAGGGGGTCCAGCCAAAGCCAAAGGCCAGCCCCATCAGATAGGCACCGATCAGCGTGGAAGGCTCGGCCGAGCTTTCCATGCGTGCCTCGCGGTATAGGAGCGGGATGCGCATTACGCCCAGGAAATGCAGGCCGAACAGGACCAGCACCCCGGCGGCGCCATAGGCCAGAATATCCATGTAGCGCCCGAACAACTGCCCCAGCGCGGTAGCTCCCATGCCCATCAGCATGAACACCGTGGTGACACCAGCTGCGAAACACAGCGCAGAGATCACCAGTCGGCGCTGCGCCCCCGGCGCAATGCGCCCGTCGCCGCGCAGTTCAGCCATCGAAAGCCCGCCCATGTAGGACAGGTAAAAAGGCACCATCGGCAGGATGCAGGGCGTGAAAAAGCTCAACAAACCGGCAAACAGGGCCCCAAAGTACGATATTTCGAGCATCTCAGCTCCTTTTTTGGGCGCATTAGCCGATATTCGGGGACGGCGCGCCTTGTCTCATTCACATATTCAAATTAAGTTGTGTTACATAAAGAACCTACTCACTGCACCTTCGTCAACGGCTTCGAACGGCTTCATCATGGTTTTTGCGTCCACAGTTCCTCTGCGGCCCTTGCTGCTGCTGCGCCGGTTGCTGGCCGGTTTTTTTGTGCTGTGCACGCTCAGCCTACCTGCCCGGGCAGTGGAACTGGTGATGGTCGAACAGCATGGCTGCGAATGGTGCGCGCGCTGGAACGAAGAAATCGCACCGATCTATCCCAAAACGGCCGAAGGCGCCTTTGCGCCGCTGCGCCGGGTGGATCTGCGCAATATGCCGGATGACTTGGAAACAACTCGTCGCGTTCTTTTTACCCCGACCTTCTTGATTGTGGAGGACGGTCATGAGAAGGCCCGGCTCGAAGGATATCCGGGGGCCGATTTTTTCTGGCCCCTGCTGGAGGCGCTGCTGCGCGATCATGCAGACTTTGCGCCGGATGGAGAAGTGGGCGACAGCTGACCGGTTTGGAGACCGACACGTCTGGCTGACTGGGACAAGTATAGATGTGCGGGGCCATTCGGCCCGCCACAAAGGAGAATGAGCGATGGGGTTGCCGCAATTTTCGGTAGACATGGCAGATGACGATCTTGAGAAGATGATGGACAACGCCACCACGGCGTCCAATTTCCTCAAGGCGATCAGCCACGAAGGTCGTCTCATGATCCTGTGCCATCTGGTCACCGGCGAGAAATCCGTCACCGAGCTGGAAGAGCTGCTTTCGGCGCGTCAGGCAGCGGTATCGCAGCAACTGTCCCGCCTACGCCTTGAAGGTCTGGTTGTGCCGCGCCGCGACGGCAAGGCCATCTACTACCGGCTGGCAGACGACCGTCCGCGCCGCATCCTCGAAGTGGTCTACGACCTCTTCTGCAACTGAGCACGACCTAGATTTTTTCCCTGCCCTACCCGTCTTGTCCCGGTCTGGAGCCAGCAAGATGCGCACGGCCTGAGCGACCTGTAGATCCTTCAACATCTGTCCGCCCCGTTGCGTTCCCGAGCTCCCATAGCTGACCACCTGCCCATCGACAGCAGGCGGCGACAGCGCGATGCCGCTTGCATCGCACACCTCCTTTCTGCATGACTCGAAGGATAGGAAACCTGCCGGGAGGGGCGTCTCATGTTTGATATGCTGACAGAACATCACCTGGCGGCCATTGCAGGCCTCGTAGGCGGAATCCTTCTTGGCCTTGCTGCCCGGCTGGGCAGGTTCTGCACGCTTGGCGCGATCGAGGACGTCCTTTATGGCGGCTCCACCCTGCGCATGCGTATGTGGATACTGGCAATCGGCGTCGCCGTTATCGGCAGCTTTTCCCTTATCGCAGCAGGACTTATGGATGAAAGCGAAAGTTTCTACCTTAGCATCAGATGGATGCCTCTGGCTTCAATCATCGGGGGCTTGATGTTCGGCTACGGAATGGCGCTCAGCGGCAATTGCGGCTATGGCGCTATCGCCCGACTGGGCGGCGGCGATCTGCGCAGTTTCGTCATCGTGCTGGTCATGGGCGTGTCCACCTATGTGGTTCTTTCCGGTCCGCTTGCGCCCTTGCGCAATTTCTTCTTTGAGCAGCATCAGGTCACGACCGATATTCCCCCCGGGCTGGCCCATCACGCCGCTGCCCTGACGGGTCTGCCACTGCACAACATCGGGCTTGCCGTCGGCGCCGTGCTGGTCATCGCCGCGCTTTGCGGACGCGAACTGCGTCAGGACAAGAGCGCGGTCTTCTGGTCCGTGATCGTCGGCCTTGCCATCGTTTCGGGCTGGGGCCTGACCAGCGAGGTCAACCAGACCGGTTTCGAAGCCCTCCCGGTGGTGTCGCATTCCTTTTCTGCCCCTCTGGGCGAGACTATTTTGTGGACCATGACCGGCAGCCTGCGCCCCTTGTCCTTTGCCGTCGGCTCCATCGCAGGTGTCTGGGCCGGGGCCTTCATCGGCTCGCTGATCAAGGGGCATTTTCGCTGGGAGGCCTGCGAAGACCCCCGCGAATTGCGCCGCCAGATCGTGGGTGCGGGCATCATGGGCGCAGGTGCCGTCATCGCCATGGGCTGCACCGTCGGTCAGGGGCTCAGCGCCTTTTCGCTGCTGGCCGTTTCCGCGCCGGTCACCTTCCTGGCGATTTTTGCCGGGGCGGCGATTGGCCTGCGGCAGCTGATCGAAGGCTTCCGCCCCGCCGAGTGATCTGGATTCGCCCCTTCGCCGACGCCGTCACAGCATGATATACGGGGCATCAGCTCCGGATGAAGCATCACGAACAGGCGAAAAACGGCCCAAGTTGTAACGGTTTGGTAAAACCTTGGAGCACGTCACGCAATTGTTACAGGTCCGCGCAACTTAGCACGCGACGACGCACCGTCGGCATCTGGAACTTTGGAGCAAGCCATGGACCGCAAGCAAATCATCAACGATCCCGAAATCGGCAACAAGGCGGAAGCCTATGAAGCCTTTGACGACATCCCTACCAATCCTCGGCTTGAACGCACCATCGGCGATGTGATCAACGCCCGCTATGGCCGTCGCGACCTGCTGAAAGGCATGCTGGGCGTCTCCGCCACCACCGCCCTTTTCGGCACCTCGGCCCTAATCGCCCCGACCGAAGCGGCTGCAGGCAGCCATGGCGCGGGTCGCTACAACTTCGAGGAACTGACCTGGGGCAACGACGAGACCCACCATATCGCCGAAGGTTATGACGCTGACATTCTACTGCGCTGGGGTGATCCGATCACCGCCGATGCCCCGGAATTCGATGTGATGAACCAGACCGCCGAAGCCCAGCTGAAGCAATTCGGCTACAACAACGACTACGTCGGTTTCACCCCGCTGAACGCCGAAGGCACCCGTGGCCTTTTGTGCGTGAACCACGAATACACCAATGAAGAGGTCATGTTCCCGGGCCTTGGCCGTCAGGACAAGGCAGGCTTTGAAGGCATGACCAAGGAGCTGATCGACATCGAAATGGCCGCCCATGGTGGCACCGTGGTCGAGATCGCCAAGGGTGCAGACGGCAAATGGGCCGTGGTGCGCGATGGCAAGATGAACCGCCGCATCACGCCGCTCAATACCGAGATGACCATCGACGGCCCCGCCGCCGGTCATGACCGGATGAAAACCAACGCCGATCCTTCGGGTATGTCGGTCATCGGCACGCTCAACAACTGCGCCGGCGGCATGACCCCCTGGGGCACCTACCTGATGGCCGAAGAGAACTTCCACGGCTATTTCTGGACCGATACGGTCGACGGCGACGGCAAACCCGATATCTCGGCCCAGCCCGAAGCCAAGAACATGAAACGCTACGGCGTGCCGGGCCGCTGGTATGCCTGGGGCAAGTTCTACGACCGCTTCAACATCGACAAGGAGCCCAATGAGCCAAACCGCTTTGGCTGGGTTGTTGAAGTAGACCCGCGTAACCCCGACGCCAAGCCGGTAAAACACACCGCCCTGGGCCGTTTCCGCCACGAAGGCGCCGAAACCACTGTTTCCTCTTCGGGCAAGCTGGTCGTCTACATGGGCGACGACAACCGCTTTGACTACCAGTACAAATATGTCTCGAACGGCGTAATGTCCGACGATGCCGTCGCCAACAGCGCCCTGCTCAGCGACGGGACCCTCTACGTGGCCCGCTTTAACGAAGACGGCAGCGTAGAATGGTTGCCGCTGGTGCATGGCACCGGCCCGCTGACCACTGAAAACGGTTTTGCCAGCCAGGCCGATGTCCTGATCGACACCCGCCTTGCAGCCGATGCCCTGGGCGCCACGCCGATGGACCGCCCCGAAGACGCGCAGCCGCGCGGCGACGGCACCGCCTACATCATGCTGACCAACAACTCCAAGCGCACCGAGGATCAGGTTAACGCCGCAAACCCCCGTGCCAAATCGAACTTTGGTCACATCATCGAGGTCAAGGAAGACGGCGGCGATCACGCGGCAACCCGCGGCACTTGGTCGATCCTGGTGAAATGCGGCGATCCTGAGTTGGCCGAGGTGGGCGCCCAATGGAACCCGGAAACCAGCGCCAACGGCTGGTTCGGCTCCCCGGACAACTGCGCCTTTGACGCCGATGGCCGCCTCTGGGTCTCCACCGACCAGGGCAGCAAATGGGGCAAGACCGGCAAATCCGATGGCCTTTATGGTGTCGAGACCGAAGGCGATCTGCGCGGCACCTCCAAGCTGTTCTTCCGCTGCCCCGTCGGCGGTGAGCTCTGTGGCCCCTACTTCACCGACAATGGCGAGACCCTATTCCTGGCGGTGCAGCACCCCGGCACCGATGGCACCAAGGCCCTGAAAGGGTTCGAGCGCGCCTCGACTTTTGAGGATCCGGCCACCCGCTGGCCCGACTTTGACCCCAAGATGCCGCCGCGGCCCTCGGTCGTCGTGGTTACGAAAAAGGGCGGCGGCAAGATCGCCATGTAATCTTTGCCCTTGGCATGAACAAAGCATTCAACGCGCCCTCAAAAGGGGCGCGTTTTTCTTTGCTGATGCCGCCCAACCTCCCGACGGGGCATAGTCAGCAGCACGGGGATGTGACACCTGCGTGATTGCAATCCGGGTTAGGCTTGTGGCTCCACAAAACAACGGAGCCCATGATGAACCTGCGCCCAATCCTCGTCGCACTTGCCTTCAGTCTGCCAATGCTGTCCGGCCTGGCCTTTTCGACCGTCACCCTGACCGCGCAGGCAAGCATCGCCGGAGAGGTGTCTGCCCGCCCCGGCTGGGAGGTGCACGACACGGCGAAATCCTACCAGCAGTTGTTGCAGGATACGCAGGCGGCGGTGCGGGCCAGCGATCTGGCCATCGTCACGCAGGCCGGCCCCACCGGCGCAGCGGCGGCGCGCGGGATCACCATTCCGGGCAACCGGGTCATCGGCGTCTTCAACAATGTCTTTGCGGTCAACATCCTTGAAACCTCGACCGCCGCCATGATCGAAGCCCCGATCCGCCTCTATGTCACCGAAATGCCGGGCGGCACGGCGCAGCTCTCGTACAAGCGTCCAAGCCATGTCTTTGCCCCCTACCGGGACGAAGGCGGCGACAGGCTGATGGCGCTTGCAGAGGAGCTGGACCAGCGGTTTGACCAGATCGCACAGGATGCAGTGAAGTAATACAACCGGGTCACAGAGCCGTGAGGGTGCTTGCACCCGGCGTCAGGGCAGGCAATCTGGCTCTGACATCAGATAGGAACAGATCGCCATGACTGACAGTTTACGCGCCGCCGACGTTCTGGCCCGGCGCCTTTATGCGGCCGGGTGCCGCCACGCCTTTGGCATGCCCGGCGGAGAGGTGCTGACGCTGGTCGACGCGCTTGAGGCGGCAGGCATCACCTTCCATCTGGCGAAACACGAAAACGCTGCCGGCTTCATGGGCGAAGGTGTGCATCATGCCGATGGTGCCCCGGTCATTCTGGTTGCGACCCTCGGCCCCGGCGCGCTCAACGGGGTCAATGTGGTGGCCAACGCCCATCAGGACCGGGTGCCGATGCTGGTTCTCACCGGCTGCGTCGATGCAGCCGAGGCGCAAAGCTACACCCATCAGGTGCTCGACCATGGCGCCGTCTTCGCCCCCATCACCAAGGCAACCTTCCGTCTGGATGCGGATGCGGCTGACGTGATCGCAGACAAGGCGGTCGCCATCGCGACCGAGCCGCGCAATGGTCCGGTCCATATCGACGTGCCGATCTCGGTCGCGGATGCCCCTGCCAGGGATCGCAACCTCCGCCGCGCGCCTGCTGCGCCCACCCAGCCAGACAATGACACACTGGCGCAGGCGCGCAGCTGGCTGGCGCAGGCCGAGCGTCCCTTTGCCATCATCGGACTTGATGCGGTGGCCGAAGGCGCGGGTCCTGCCCTTCGCGCCTTTCTGGAGGCGCATCAGATCCCCTTTGTCACCAGCTACAAGGCGAAGGGCATCCTGCCCGAAGATCACCCCCTGTGCCTTGGCGGCGCCGGGCTGTCCCCCCTGGCCGACAGCCACCTGTTGCCGCTGGCGGCGCAGTCGGATCTGATCCTGTCGCTTGGCTATGATCCTATCGAAATGCGCCCCGGCTGGCGCAACGCCTGGGAACCAACCCACCAGCGCGTGATCGAGATCGCTGCCGAACCCAACACCCATTACATGCATCAGGCCAGCCTCAGCATCGTGGCGCCGCTCACCCCCACGCTGGATGCCCTGACGGAAAAAGCCGAGACAGCACCGACGCGCTGGCCCGGCGGAGAGCTGAGCACCGCGCAACAGGCGCTGCACACCGCCTTTGATCCGCAGGATGACAGCTGGGGACCGGCGGCAGTGATCGCCGAATGCCGCGCCACCCTGCCTGCCGAGACGCTGGCCACCGCAGACAGCGGCGCCCACCGGATCCTGCTCAGCCAGATGTGGCAGTGCAACGAGCCGCGCGGGCTGATCCAGTCATCCGGGCTTTGCACAATGGGCTGCGCCGTGCCGATGGCGATCGGGCGCAAGCTGGCGCAGCCGGACCGACCCGTCGTCAGCTTTTCCGGCGATGCAGGCTTCCTGATGGTGGCCGGGGATCTGGCCACCGCTGCCGAATTGGATGTGGCGCCGATCTTCGTGGTTTTTGCCGATGCCAGCCTCGCCCTGATTGAGCTGAAACAGCGCCAGCGTCAGCTTAAAAACCGAGGCGTCGATTTCGCCCGGCACGATTTTGCGGCGATGGGCCGGGCCTTTGGCGGCAACGGCGTGACGGTACGTAACCGGACGGAACTGCGCGCCGCCCTCACCGATGCCTTGGCTTCTGATCGTTTCACTGTCATCTCTGCCGAAATCGAACCCGGAGGATATGATGGACGCATCTGACACGCTGCCACACGGGGCCCTTGATGGGGTCAAGGTTCTCGACCTGTCGCGCATTCTGGCCGGCCCCACCTGTACCCAGCTGCTGGGCGATCTCGGCGCCACGGTCATCAAGGTGGAAAACCCCAAATCGGGGGGTGACGATACCCGCCAATGGGGCCCACCCTATGCCATGGACGCCGACGGCAACCCCACGGATCTGTCGGCCTACTACATGGCCGCCAACCGCAACAAACGCTCGGTCGCGGTGGATATCACCACCTCCGAAGGTCAGGCCGAGATCCGCAGGCTCGCTGCCGAGGCCGATATCCTGATCGAGAATTTCAAACCCGGCGGACTGGCGAAATACGGGCTGGATTATGCCAGCCTCAAGGATGAGTTTCCCCGGCTGGTCTACTGCTCGATCTCGGGCTACGGGCAGACCGGTCCCAACAACCACCGCCCGGGATATGATCTTGTGGCGCAGGGGTTTAGCGGCATCATGTCACTCACCGGCGATCCCGAGGGGCAGCCCGTGAAGGTTGGCACCGGCATCGCCGATGTGATGTGCGGTATGTATGCCTGCATTGGCATTCTGGCTGCGCTGCGCCACCAGGAAAAAACCGGTGAAGGGCAGCAGATCGACCTCGCTCTGGTCGACAGCACCATTGCCTGGCTGATCAACGAAGGCGTCGCCTATCTCAACACCGGCACCTTGCCGACCCGGCGCGGCAACGAACACCCCAGCATCATGCCTTATGGCGTCTACGAGACCTCGGACTCCCACGTCATCCTGGCGGTGGGCAACGATGCCCAGTTCCGACGGGTGATGGAGTTCCTCGGGCTCGAAGGCCTTGCAGACGATCCCCGTTTTGCCACCAACCCGGCGCGGCTGGAGCATCGCGCGGCGCTCAACGACATCATGATCCCGGCGCTCAAACGCTTCACCATGGACGAGGTGATCGCCGCGATGGAGGCCCGCAAGGTGACCGCCGGTCCGGTGCAGACGCTCGACCGGGTCTTTGCCTCCGATCAGGTGGCTGCGCGGGGCATGGCCATCGACATGCAGGCCGGGGACACTCCCGTGAAACTGCTTGGAAATCCGCTCAATTTCTCGCGCACCCCGGTCACCTACCGCCACGCACCGCCCAGCTGCGGCGCTGACAGCGACCGGATTCTCGGCGCCGAGGACCCGTTTTCCAAGGCTTAGGCCATATTCTGCCCGGCACGATCCGGCCGAATGTTACAAAAACCGGCAAACGCCTGCCTTCGTGGTGGGCGTTTTGCGTTTCAAAGACCCGTCTGGCGGGAAATTGCCCGCAAATATTACAGGTTTCAGCGGGTTTCCCCACCTTCAAACACGCGCCTTCACCAAAGCGAGAGCGCCCGTCGCGCGATGAAAACCACTGTTCTAACCTTCCCCTAGTGAACAACACCGGTGGTAAGGATTGGACCCAAATGACACATGATCTCTTCGGACAGGAGACAAGCCTGAAAGATCCCGAAATGCTGGATCTGTGGAACGCGGTTCAGATCGGGGTTCTGTCGCACAGCGCAGAGGCCCCGGTGCATCTGGGCAAGCTGCTGGAGGCCGCCCCCGAATTCACCCTTGGGCAGGCTGCCAAGGGTTTGTTCCTGCTGCTGCTGGGCCGCCGCGAAATGCGCACCCCTGCCCGCGATGCGCTGGCTGCTGCCCGCATCGCCTATGCCTCTGCCCTGCCCCGGGAGCGGCTCTTCGCCGATGCGCTGGAGCTTTGGCTGGCGGGCCGCCCCACCGCCGCCGTTGAGAAGCTGGAGCAGGTCCTGCGCTCTCACCCTGCCGACAGCCTTGCCATGAAGATGAGCCAGGCGATCCGTTTCGTCCTTGGCGACAGCGCCGGGATGCGCCGGTCAGTGGAACGGGTGATGCCCGCCTATGCGCCGGATCACCCCGGGCGCGGCTATCTGCTTGGCTGTCACGCCTTCGCGCTGGAGGAAACCGGCGACTACAGTAAGGCGGAGACTGCGGGGCGTCAGGCACTCTGGATGGCGCCGGATGATGCCTGGGGCCTGCATGCGGTGGCGCATGTGCATGACATGACCGGCAACGCCAAGGCCGGGCTCGACTGGCTGACTGGCCGCGAAGAGGCCTGGAGCCATTGCAACAACTTCCGCTATCACGTCTGGTGGCACAAGGCGCTGATGCATCTGGACCTGGGCCAGACCGACACCGTTCTTGACCTTTACGACCGCGAGATCCGCCAAGACAAGACCGACGATTACCGTGACATTTCCAATGCCACCTCGCTGCTGATGCGGCTGGAGCTGGAAGGCGTCGCTGTCGGCAACCGCTGGGAAGAACTTTCCGACCTCTGCGCCGCCCGGACCGAGGATGGCAGCCTGATCTTTGCCGATCTGCACTACCTTCTGGCGCTGGCCGGGCGCGGGCGCCCGGATGAAACCACCCGGATGGTGCAGCGTATCCACGCCGATGCGGCAGCCGCAGGCGGGGACGAGGCGCGGCAGCGCATGGCAGATCCCGGCCGCGCCGCCGCCAGCGGGCTGGAGGCCTTTGGCGAAGGTGATTTCGCGCTCGCCTTTGACAACCTGGCGCAGGCCCGTGGCTCCATGCAACTGGCCGGTGGCAGCCACGCCCAGCGCGACGTTTTTGAACGCATGACCATCGATGCCGGGATCCGCGCAGGTCGCCTGAGCGAGGTATCCCGCATGCTGGACAGCCGCCGCGCCCAGCGCGGCGGCGCCGAGGACAACTATGCTCTGGCCCGCCGCGCCCTGATCAGCGAGGCGCGCAATCAGCCGGACAGCCGCAGCCTGCCGGCCGAGTGATCTGCAAAATGATCGGAGCGCGCCCGGATGCCGGTCCTGGCCTCGGGCGCGCCCTTACATCGCCGCCACAAAGTTTGATTGACAGGAAGGACACCGCTTAACGATGGCGCGTATTTCCAAGTTACCCGCTCCCACAGCAGAGATTCCGGCTGTGGAAGGTCCGGCAGCGGCCAACACCCGCCGTGCGCCCGCATCGGAGCATGCCCCAGCCCCGGCAGGCGGGCAAAAGCGCGTCCGCGACCCGCGGCTCGATTTCTATCGCGGCATTGCCATGTTCATCATCCTGGTTGCCCATATTCCTGGCAACCGCTGGACCGGCTGGATCCCGGCCCGGTTCGGGTTTTCCGATGCGACCGAGATTTTTGTCTTCTGCTCGGGCATGGCCTCGGCCATCGCCTTTGGCGGGTCCTTTGAACGCCGTGGCTGGCTGATGGGCACTGCGCGGGTGGTATTCCGCTGCTGGCAGGTATTCTGGGCTCATATTGGCCTGTTCTTCTTTGTCGCCATGACCATGGCGGCGCTGGACCTGACCGGTGCCTTTGAAAAAAGCTACGTCAACTCGCTGAACCTTGGGCACTTTTTCAACGACCCCATGCCGCAACTGGTGGGCCTGTTCACGCTCACCTATGTGCCGAACTACTTTGACATCCTGCCGATGTATCTGGTGGTTCTGGCCCTGATGCCGCTGATGATGGGGTTGGAGCGCATCGGCCTCTGGACCGTTGCCGCAGCTTCGGCGCTGATCTGGCTGGCCGCGAACCCTTATATGATCGGCCTTGGACCGGACGGAGCATCCCTGCCTGCCGAACCCTGGTCGGCGCGGGAATGGTTCTTCAACCCCTTCGGCTGGCAATTGCTGTTTTTCACAGGCTTTGCCTTCATGAAAGGCTGGCTTCCGGCGCCGCCCGTGTCGCGAGCACTGGTGCTTGTGTCTGCAGCCTTCCTGATCTTCTCTGCCCCCTTTGGCTCCTGGAAGGTCTTCCTGTGGGTTGAGGCCTGGAACGACGATCTGGCCGCCGCCATACGCCCGGCCTGGGCCTTCACGGACGAGTGGCGCGAGAAAACCGATTTCGGCCTGTTGCGCTATGCGCACTTTTTGGCACTGGCCTATCTCGGCTGGGTGGCCGCCGGAGCTGGTGGTCAGCGGCTGATCGCCTCCGGTCATTCGGAGCTGGCGCGGCTCTGGTCCTTTGCCCTGCGCATCATCACCAAGGTCGGGCAACAGTCCCTTGCGGTCTTCGTCT
Source organism: Phaeobacter sp. CC-HEC084 (assembly GCF_059429255.1). NCBI lineage: Bacteria > Pseudomonadati > Pseudomonadota > Alphaproteobacteria > Rhodobacterales > Roseobacteraceae > Phaeobacter > Phaeobacter sp. CC-HEC084. The sequence goes on along the minus strand of NZ_JCAIJQ010000002.1, from coordinate 984,075 downwards.
TCTCGATGGCGCTGGCCCGGCTGATCGGCTTTGCGCTGGATCAGACAGACCGGGGCATCCTGATCACCGTTGCGGCAAATATCGCCGGGTTCTGCCTGATCATCGCCTGTGCCTTTGCCGCCGCCTGGTTCAAATCCCACCCCTGGAGGGCAAAGCGATGAGCCGTCTTTCGCGCCGCGGTTTCCTTGCCGGTGTCTCCGGCCTTGCGCTGACAGCACCGCTCGCGGCCAAGGCCGCCGCCGTTCCGTTCCGGCATCAGGATGTAATCGACAAGGCCCGCATGCTGGCGCATATGCCTTATCGCGCGCGTCCCACTGTGCCGCAGGACTGGCTGGATCTGACCTATGAGGATTACCAGACCCGCTGGTTCCGCAGCCGCGACGCGCTGTGGAGCAAGACGGAACGCAGCTATAATGTCGATTTCTTCCTGCCGGGCCTCTATTTCCCCCGTGCGGTGCAGATGCACAGCGTCGCGGACGGGCTGGCGCAGCCTGTTGCCTTTGATCTGACGCTGTTTGACAAGACGGACAAGGCACCGGATCTCAGCACCGAAGGAGCGCTGGGGTATTCGGGCTTTCGCTTGCGCACCGAGCTGAGCGAGCCGGGCAAGAAGAACGAATTCTGCGTCTTTCAGGGCGCCAGCTATTTCCGCGCCATTGGCATCGGCCAGGCCTATGGGCTGTCGGCGCGCGGGCTGGCCCTTCACACCGGCGACGCCGAAGGCGAGGAATTCCCCGAGTTTACCGAATTCTGGCTGGAGGCCCCTGCCCCCGGCCAGCGCCACATGGTCGTGCATGCGCTGATGGATTCGCCCTCGGCCGCAGGCGCCTACCGGTTCACCATCACCCCAGGCGCCGCCTGCGTGATGGAGGTCGAAGCAACGCTGTTCCCACGCGAAGAGCTGACCCATGCAGGGATCGCGCCGCTGACCTCGATGTTCCTGTTTGATCGCACCAACCGCAACCGGTTCGACGATTTCCGCCCCGCCGTGCACGACAGCGACGGGCTTTTGATCGAGAATGGCAACGGCGAAACCCTGTGGCGACCACTGGCCAATCCGGCGCAACTGCAGGTGTCCTCCTTTGTCGACGAGAACCCCCGAGGTTTCGGGTTGATGCAGCGCAGCCGCAACCTGTCGGACTTCGCCGATCTTGAGGCGCATTATCAGGACCGGCCCAGCCTCTGGGTCGAACCCAAGGGCGATTGGGGCAAGGGCGCCGTCACGCTGGTAGAGATCCCGGCGGACAAGGAAATCTACGACAATATCGTCGCCTATTGGCGCCCGCGCACGCCCTATCCTGCCGGAGCCGAGGTGCGGCTTGACTACCGCCTGACCTGGGGCACCGGCCCCAATGGTACGCTGGCGCAGGTGGTGGACACCGCCGCGGGCGCACGTGTCTTTGGCGATCCGGGCCGGATCATGACCGTGGACTTCGAAGATCATCCGCTTTTGGCAGGCGATCCCGAAAACTTCGACGTCGTGCTTTCCTCGCCGCATGTCGAGCTCAGCACCGGGGTCCTGCAGCGCAATCCGGCCACCGGTGGCCTGCGGCTCGCCTTCAGCTTTGAACCCGGTGACCGCTCCCTTGTGGAGCTACGGGCGGCGCTGCGCCGGGACGGGCAGCCTGCCACCGAAGTCTGGCTTTACAGGTGGACCGCATGAAAGATCTGATCTCCGCCCCCTCTGCGGCGAAGATGCTGCCGCCCGAACAGCCCATGGCGATGCCAGAGCAGAACTTTGGCGCCGCTTTCCGCGACATGAGCGCCCCCGGGACCGCGCCGCAGATGCGCGTGGCGCTCTGGCGGGTTATCGCCTTTTCCCCGGCGATGGTTGCAACCGCCTTGCTGACCTTCGTGATGCAAGGCTGGTTTGCCGATGGCGGCTTCATGATGATCGAGGTGCTGCTTCTGGCGCTCATTGCCTTCAATTTCTTCTGGATCTGCTTTTCGGTCTCCACCGTGCTCTTGGGCCTGTTCAGCCTGTGGCAGCGCAGGCAAGAGGCCGAACGCCGGGTTCCGACCGGTCCCATCGCACCCGACACGCCGCCGCTTACCGTTGCGGTGCTGGTGCCCGTCCACAACGAAGATCCGGCCGCCGTGTTCGGCAACGCCCGCACAATGCTGGAGGATCTGCATGCCTGGGGCGGCGCGCATGATTACGCCATGTTCATCCTGTCCGACACACGGGATGACCGGATCGCGGCGCAGGAACTGGCGGGTGTAGAGGCGCTGCGCGCCGCGCTGCCGCCCGGCATCCGGCTCTACTATCGCCGCCGCGAGGACAACACCGGGCGCAAGGCGGGAAATATCGCCGATTGGGTGCGCCGCTGGGGTGGCGGCTATGACGCCATGCTGGTGCTGGATGCCGACAGTCTGATGACCGGCCGGGCGATTGCCCAACTGGCCGATGCGCTGCGCCGAGATCCGGCAGCCGGACTGATCCAGAGCTTCCCACAGCTGATCGGCGCCAGATCCGTCTTTGGCCGCATGCAGCAGTTTGCCAACGGGGTCTATGGCCTTGCCATGGCCGAAGGGCTGGCACGCTGGGTCGGCGCCGAGGGCAACTACTGGGGTCATAACGCCATCCTGCGCACCCGCGCCTTTGCCGCCTGCGCCGGACTGCCCGAGCTGCAACAGACATTCGGCGGCAAGACCCTAATCATGAGCCATGATTTCGTCGAGGCAGGTCTGTTACGCCGGGCCGGCTGGGGCGTGCATTTCCTGCCCCGTATCCAAGGTTCCTATGAAGAGACGCCGCCGACCCTGATCGATCACATCCTGCGCGACCGGCGCTGGTGCCAGGGCAATCTGCAGCACCTGAAACTGCTGAGCGCGCAGGGTTTCTGCGCGATTTCACGGTTCCATCTCTTGCATGGGGCGATCGGGTACCTGATGGCGCCGATCTGGTTTGCGCTTCTTGTGATATGGGCGCTGATCGGAGAAGACGGGGAAACCTCGGCGCTGCAATATTTCAGCCCCGCCGACCCGCTGCGCCCCTCCTGGCCGGATATGTCAGAGCCGCGCCATGTCGCCGTGATTCTGGTGATCTATGCGATGCTGCTGGCGCCAAAACTTCTCGCCCTTGCCGCGCTGCCCCTGACTGGTGCGCGGCTATCGGATTATGGCGGAGGGCGGCAGTTCGCTCTCTCGGTTGCGTCCGAGATCCTGCTGGCGATCCTTTATGCACCGATCCTGATGGTGCAGCAGATGATCGCCGTCTTGCGCAGCGCCCTGCGCCTGCAGCGGGGCTGGGCGCCGCAAGCGCGTGACGGCGGGCGCTATGGGCTGAAGACGATGCTGATCTGTCATGCACTCGAATTCACCAGCGGTCTTGCGCTCAGCGCCGGGATTCTGGCCGGGATGGTTTCCGTCTGGCTGGCGCCAATTGCCCTGTCGCTGGTACTGGTGCTGCCCCTGTCGGCCCTGTCGGGGATGCGTCCCGCGCTTCGGCTCAGGTTCTGGATGGGTACGCGCGAGGTTTTTGCCGAACCCCGTATCGCCCGGACCGCCCGGACCTATCGCAAAGCGGTTGAACGCGTCTTTGCCGGGACACCTGACCACCGTTCAGCGGCGGAATAGAAGAACCGCGTGTCCCGGGCGTCAGTCCGGGGTCCGCTCAAACCACTCGACGACTCGCGCGGGCCAAGATCCCGGAATGCGGTGCCCCCCCGGACCGAGCGTCAGTTCAATATCGCCCCCGGATTGGCAATCCCAGCTGCGGTGCAGCTCTGCTCCGGTAACCCACAAATAATCGGGCGCGTCATCGGCGCAGCCGTTCACCTGCCGCCACAGGGCCAGCCCGGCAAAGATATCATCCTGTTCGCGCGTGCTGCTGCCCAGAATGCGCCCCTCCAGTGGCACGACCTTGTCGGCCCAGCCGTGAGTGTGCAGCAACCGGACAGGACCGGCGCAGGTCTCGGGCCGTGGCCGCCAGAATCCTCCCGCCACCGGAGCGAAGGCGGCAAAATCTCCGGGATGGGCGCAGGCGAGGTAGTTCACCATAAAGGCCCCGGCGGAAAATCCAGCAAGAACAACCCTCTGCCGGTCGATGCCGAACCGCGACTCCGCATCGCCAAGGACCTGTTGCAGGAACTGCGCCTCATCCCGTCCCTCGGCGCCAGGCAGGAAGTTCCACGACCTCTTGCCATTCCAGCGCGGCAAGGCGGTCGGCGCGATGAGCGCATAGCCCCGCTCCTGCAGCTCCTTTACAAGGGCGCGGTTGCGCAACACCCCGGCGCCCGAACCGCCATAGCCGTGCAGAAACACCACCGCCGGAGTGCCTGTTGCTTCCGTGCTGGCCCAGGCGCCCGGATCGGGTGTTGCGATGTGATAGTCACCGGACGATAGCTCACAAGCATCTGCGGCAGCGCCGCAACTTGCCAATGCAGGGCGTGCGCAGAGCGCCGCGACGAACAACGAAAGAAGAATTCCTCCGGCCCGGCGCCGGATCAGGCTGCGCCGTCGGCGCGCGGGGCCTAGCCCTGCCACCGCGCCACCGGCAGGTTGCCCGCGATCCACCCCGGTCCGGCACCAGAGCCGAGCATGCCTTCGGGCACATCCATGACCTGCGAAAACCCTGCCTCTGCCATGCGCCGTACCATCCGGGCCGAACGCACACCGCGGGCGCAGATCAGCGCCACCGGCGCGGCGCGGTTTCCACCCAAAGCGCGGGACAGCGCCTCAGTAAAATCGTCACGACGCATGTCAATCTGGACGCTACCGACCGGAACGCCGGTACTGCGCCATTCCCGGGGTGTGCGGATGTCCACCAAGGTGATCGACCCCGCTCCGGCAGCGGAAAACGCCTCGGCCACGGACAGGCGCGGACGGTCGTGATCCGGCGCGGGCCGATAGCGCCAGGCCACCGCGCCGACCGCCGCAGCGCCCAGAAGGATGCCCGCAGAGGACAACAGCTTGCGCCGCGACATAGTGACCGGCCGCCCGCTGGCCTCCTGCGTCTCCGCACTGATTGGGTCTTGCATCTGCGTCTCTCCAATAACCGGGAAAACACGCCCCGCAGCGCCGTGTTTCAGGCGGGTGTCATTCCTTTGGACACCGTTTTAGCAGCATTTGTATTCCCGATCAGCACAGAGGGCGAATTTTGGCCATTCAAAATCTTGTCAACTCCGCCCCCCAGCCCCAAGTAGTGGCGCAATGTCCAACAATTCCAGCGTCATTTGCCCGATCTTCCTCAGAACCGGGCCTGCGGGGCTGGCACAGAAGCGAAAAATTGCTTAGGCAAAGTCAAAATTCGCCTAGCCCTACCAGGAGATCTGCACGTGTCCCTGTTTTTGATTGCGGCCCTGCCTTTTCTAGGAGCGGTCTTTCCCGCTCTGCTGATCCGGGCGGGGCGTAACGCCTCCGCTTCGGCGGCTGGTCTGACCACCTTCCTGGCCCTAACCGGCCTTCTGCTGCATGCCCCCGCTGTATTTCGCGGAGAGGTCATCACAGCCACATTCGACTGGCTCCCCGGTCTGGGGCTCAATGCGAATTTCTTTCTGGATGGGCTTGGGTTTCTCTTTGCTACGCTGATCCTTGGGATCGGGATGCTGATCATCCTTTACGCACGGTTTTACCTTTCACGCGAAGATCCCATGGGGCAGTTCTACACCTACCTGTTGCTGTTCCAGGGTGCGATGGTCGGCATCGTCCTCTCAGATAACATCCTGTTGTTGTTGGTGTTCTGGGAGCTGACCTCGCTGTCGTCCTTCCTGCTGATCGGATACTGGAAACACCTGCCCGAAGGGCGTCAGGGCGCGCGCATGGCGCTGACCGTGACTGGCTCCGGTGGCCTAGCGATGATCGGGGGCATGCTGATCCTCGGCAATATCGTCGGCTCTTATGATTTGAGCGTGATCCTGGAGAACAAGGACCTTATCCAGGCGTCGCCGCTCTACCTGCCCGCGCTGATCCTGATCCTGCTGGGCTGTTTCACCAAATCGGCACAGTTCCCGTTCCATTTCTGGCTGCCCCACGCCATGGCGGCGCCGACGCCGGTTTCAGCCTATCTGCACTCCGCCACCATGGTGAAAGCAGGCCTGTTCCTGATGGCGCGGATGTGGCCGGTTCTGTCCGGCACCCCGGAGTGGTTCTACATCGTGGCGACCACCGGCCTTGTGACCATGCTCATCGGTGCCGTAATTGCCCTGTTCAAGGATGATCTCAAAGGTCTGCTGGCCTTTTCCACCGTAAGTCATCTGGGCCTGATCACCATGCTTCTGGGGTTTGGCACCAAGATCGCAGCGGTTGCCGCAGTATTCCACATCATCAACCACGCCACCTTCAAGGCGGCACTGTTCATGTCGGCCGGAATCGTCGATCACGAGGCGCACACCCGCGACATCAAACGTCTGGGCGGTCTGCGCCACCTGATGCCGGTGACCTTCACCATCGCCTTTGTCGCCGCCCTGTCGATGGCGGGTATCCCGCCCTTCAACGGCTTCCTGTCCAAGGAGATGATGCTGGAGGAAACCGTACACACGGTCTGGGCCGGATCGCACTATCTGGTGCCGGGCCTTGCACTGATCGCGGCGCTGTTCTCGGTAGCCTATTCCTTCCGCTTCATCGTTCATGTCTTCTTTGGCCCCAAGCGGGACGACTATCCCGCGCATCCCCATGATCCGGGTGCGGGCATGTGGCTGGCACCGGCCTTTCTGATCACGCTGGTGGTGCTGATCGGCCTGTTCTCGGCCAAGATCGCCGGGCCACTGGTGGCCGTGGCCGCTGGCGCCGTGATTGGCGGTGAAGAACTGCCCTATTACTCGCTGAAACTATGGCATGGTTTGACGCCCGCCCTTTACATGTCGCTGGTGGCTGTGGGCGGCGGTGCGTTGCTGCTCGCGCTGCACAAGCCCCTGATGCGCGCCTGGAACGCCGCCCCCCGCCCCGAGGCAAAGGATATCTTTGATGCCCTGATGTCGGTGCTGGCGCGTCTGGCCAAGGCGGTGACCGACGGGCTGCACAATGGCTCCATCACCCGCTATGGCGCGGTGATGATCAGCTTTACCGTGGCGATCAGCTGGTATGCCTATTCCACCGGCACCACTGGCCCGGCGACCCGCAGCCTGCAGGAAATCGGCGCGATCCCGGCGCTCGGGTGGCTCAGCCTGGTACTGGCGACGCTGCTGATCGTTGCGCGTCACCGCAACCGCCTGCTGGCACTGGTCCTGATCGGCGTCGTGGGTCTGGTGGTCTCCATGTCGTTCAACTACCTGTCGGCCCCCGATCTGGCGCTGACCCAGCTTTCGGTCGAGGTTGTGACCATCGTGCTGATGCTGCTGGCGCTGAACTTCATGCCCAAGGAAACCCCGGTCGAGACCCCGGCGCTGGTCCGGCTGCGTGATGGCGCCATCGCCGTTGTGGCTGGTCTTGGCGCAGGCGGGCTGATCTATGCGCTGATGACGCGCGATTTCGCGGCGCCCAGCATTTCCGAATTCCACCTCGCCAACTCTTACAAGGGCGGCGGCGGCACCAATGTGGTGAACGTCATTCTGGTGGATTTCCGGGGCTTTGATACCTTTGGCGAGATCATCGTCCTCGGCATCGCGGCACTGGTCATCTATGCCCTAACCGAGGCGGTTCTGGGCACCCGCGTGCGGGCCTATCTGCTGAACCGCAAACCGGATCTGCCGCAGGCAGGCGATGCCCACCCGATGATGATGGTGGTCGCAACCCGCGTGATGATGCCGCTGGCGTTGATGGTGGCGGCCTATATCTTCTTCCGGGGTCACAACCTGCCGGGCGGCGGCTTTATCGCCGGTCTGATCGCGGCCATTGCTGTCATCATGCAATACATGGCCTCGGGCTTTGCCTGGACCTCTGAACGGCAGCGGTTCTACTACCACGGTATCATCGGCTCCGGCGTGCTGATCGCCGCCGCCACCGGTATCGGCGCCTGGTTCAACGACATGCCCTTCCTGACATCCGCCTTCGGCTATATCCACTGGCCGCCGCTGAAAGAATTCGAATGGGCCACCGCGGCGCTGTTCGACCTCGGCGTCTTCCTGGCGGTGGTCGGCGCGGTGCTGCTGGCGCTGGAAAGCCTCTCCCGCTTTGCCTGGCAGCCGGGGATTTCCTCGGAGTACGCCATGGACATCAACCCGGCCCGCGATGACGAGCCCAAGAACGAAAACGAGGTCTGAGCATGGAACTTCTGGTTGCTTCGGCTGTTGGTATCCTGACCGCCGCAGGGATTTACCTGATCCTGCGCAAACGCACCTTTCCGGTGATTCTGGGCCTGTCGCTGGTGTCCTATGCGGTGAACGTCTTCCTGTTCGCCACTGGGCGCCTGATGGTCAACGCGCCGCCCATCCTCAACAAATACGAGGAAGTCGCCTACACGGATCCGCTGCCGCAGGCGCTGGTTCTGACGGCGATCGTGATCTCTTTCGGGATGACGGCGGTCGTGGTGATGATCGCGCTGGGGGCGTTCCTGTCCTCGCGCGATGACCGCATCGACATGACCAGCGATACGCAGACGGGAGAGGACGCATGAACCATCTTCTGATTGCCCCCATCGTTCTGCCCGCGATCGTTGCTCCCTTCATCATCATGGTGGTGCGCTACCATCTGGATCTGCAACGCATCTTCTCGATTGCCAGCACGGTTGCGATTGCCCTGATCACTCTGGTTCTGGCCAGCCAGGCCGCCGATGGCACGGTACAGGTCTATGAGCTCGGCGACTGGCCTGCGCCCTTTGGCATCGTGCTGGTGCTGGACCGGCTGTCGGCGATGATGATCGTCCTGACGGCGGTGCTGGCGCTGGCGGTGGTGCTATATGCCATCGGAACCGGCTGGGACGCGCGCGGCGCCAATTTCCATGCGCTGTTCCAGTTCCAGCTGATGGGTATCATCGGTGCCTTCCTGACCGGCGACGCCTTCAACCTCTTCGTATTCTTCGAGGTTTTGCTGATTGCCTCTTATGGTCTGATGATCCACGCAGGCGGCGCCACAAGGTTCCAGGCCGGTGTGCAATATGTCGTCTACAACCTGCTGGGTTCCACCCTGTTCCTGTTTGCTCTTGGCACGCTCTATTCCGTGACCGGCACGCTCAACATGGCCGATCTGGCGGTGCGGGTGGCCGAGCTTCCGGCCGAGGATACTGCCCTGTTGCGGGTCGGCGCGATCATGCTCTTGTTGGTCTTTGCCATCAAAGCCGCGGTGCTGCCGCTGCATTTCTGGCTGCCAGCCTCTTATGCCAACGCGCCTTTGCCGGTGGCGGCCCTGTTTGCGATCATGACCAAGGTCGGCGCCTATGCCATCCTGCGCATGTACACGCTGGTCTTTGGCCCCGAGGCCGAGATCACCGCGGGTCTGGCCGGGGACTGGCTGTTGCCCGCGGCGCTGCTGACGCTTGCCGTGGGGGCCATCGGTGTTCTTGGCGCGCGTGAGATCGGGCGGCTTGTCGCCTTTGGCGCTATTACCTCGATGGGGACCCTGCTGACGGCGGTGGCGCTGTTCACCCCGGACTCTGTCGGTGCTGCGCTTTACTACACCGTGCATTCGACGCTTGCGACGGCCTTCCTGTTCCTGGTCGCCGACATGGTGATGGAACGTCAAGGCGGCGAGATCGCCCCGAAACCGGTGATGAAGCAAAGCGGGCTGATCGCGGCGCTGTTCTTTGGTGGATCCATCGCCATGGCGGGCATGCCGCCTCTGTCCGGCTTCCTGGGCAAGCTCTTGGTGATGGATGCTGCGCGTGGGCATGATCTGGTCTGGTGGATCTGGGGCGTCATTCTGGTGTCGTCGCTGGTTACCATCATCGGTCTGGCGCGGGCGGGCAGCCTGATCTTCTGGAAAAGCCACGGACTTGCACCGCAAGAGGATGCTGAAAGCGAAGTGGAAGCAGATGACCCAGAGGAGGCGCCGGTGCAGGCGCAACGCGGCTCGTCCCTGCCTTTCGTGGCCAGCTTCGGTTTTCTGGCCGGGCTAATTCTGCTGACCGTCTTTGCAGGTCCGATGATGGACTACGCCGAGGCCACCTCCGCGCAACTCTTTGCGCCGGATGCCTATATTGACACCGTCCTGGGGAGGACCGGGGAATGAAACTGATGCATCGACTTCTGCCGCACCCGGTGCTGACGCTGCTGCTGACCCTCACCTGGGTTCTCATCGTCAACAGCTTCACGCTGAACTCGCTGGTCTTTGGTTTTCTGCTGGGGCTGCTGATCCCCTTCCTGACCCAGCCGTTCTGGCCGCAGCAACTGCGCATGAAACACCCGGTCAAGATCGCGGCCTATATCCTGATCGTGATCTGGGACATCGTTGTTGCCAATATCACCGTGGCGCGGATCGTGGTGTTCAAATCCAACGCAAAACGGCAACCCAACTGGGTCACCGTTCCGCTGGAGCTGCGCACCCCCGAGGCGATCACCGTGCTGGCCGGCACCATCACCATGACGCCGGGCACCGTCACCGCAGACGTCTCCGCCGAAGGTCACGCCCTGCTGGTGCATTGCCTTGATTGCGACGACCCTGATGCGGTTCGGGACGAAATCAAAGAGCGCTACGAGCGCCGCCTGATGGAGATTTTCGAATGATTGAAACTGCGGCTCTTTTTGCTTTTGTCTGCTTTGCGCTGGCGCTGTTGATGAACCTCTGGAAGGTGATGTTCGCCGCCGCCATGGCTGATCGTATCCTTGCGCTTGATACCATGTTCATTAACGCAATCGCGCTGATGGTCCTTTATGGGCTGGCGCTCGGAACCGAGATTTTTTTCGAAGCGGCGATGATCATCGCCATGCTCGGTTTCGTTTCAACCGTGGCCTACGCGCGCTTTATCCTGCGCGGCAATATCATCGAGTGAGGCTCTTATGGATATGATACTCGACGTTCTGATTGCAGGCTTTCTGGTCATGGCCGGTGTGTTCGGCTTTGTCGGCTCCTACGGCCTGTTGAAACTCAATGACCCGATGTCGCGGCTGCACGCTCCGACCAAGGCGACGACGCTGGGCGTGGGCGGTGTGCTTCTTGCCTCGATGGTGCACGCGATCGCCTTTGAAGGGCGCCTGTCGCTACACGAATTGATGATCACGCTGTTTCTGTTCTTGACCGCCCCGGTGACCGCGCATTTCATCGCCAAGGTGCACATTCACCGTCGCGAGGAAACAGGCACTCTGCCTTCGGCCGGACCGGATGCGATTTGGGCCACCCACAACACCCCGCCGGAAGATCCCGAAAGCACAGATCAGCCGCAATAGCCCCACCCCGGGCCATTGGCCCACGGCCCCAGAAACAGAAAGTGAGCCACCGAAATGGATACCTCCCGCCTGCCCCAAACCAAAGATGTGGTTTTGATCGGAGGCGGGCATGCCCATGCGCTGGTGCTGCTGAAATGGGGGATGCGCCCGCTGCCCGGCGCGCGGCTGACGCTGATCAACCCCGGCCCCACCGCGCCCTATTCTGGGATGCTGCCCGGCTTTGTCGCCGGTCACTACGCGCGGGGCGATCTTGATATCGATCTGGTCCGGCTGGCGCGCTTTGCCGGAGCGCGGCTGGTGCAGGGCGCGGCCGAGGGACTTGATCCAGACACCCGCAGCGTCAGGGTGCCCGGGCGACCTGACATCGCTTATGACGTGGCCTCGGTCGATGTGGGGATTACCTCTGACATGCCGGACCTGCCAGGGTTTGCAGAACATGGCATCCCGGCGAAGCCGCTTGGTAGTTTTGCCCGCCGCTGGGACGCGTTCCGCGGCGGCGATGGCCCTGCCCGCATCGCGGTGATCGGGGGCGGCGTGGCCGGGGCCGAGCTGGTTCTGGCGATGGCTCATGCCCTGCGCAGCCGGGGCCGCCTGGAACAAGCCACCCTGATCGATAGCGGCCCGGTTCTGGGCACCGCCAGCGCCGGGATCCGCGAGCGGCTGCGCCGCGCCTTTTCCGAGCAAGGCGTCACCGTCTTTGAAAACACCGCCGTCAATCGCATCCATTCCAGCCATATCGAACTCGAAGGCGGGCGCGAGGTTCTCTCGGACTTCACCACCGGTGCTGCCGGGGCGCGCCCGCATGACTGGCTGGCCGATACCGGGCTTGAGGTACAGGACGGCTTCCTTACCGTTTCGGACAGCCTGCAAACCTCGGACCCGCAGGTCTTTGCCGCCGGGGATTGCGCCCATCTGGCCTATGCCCCGCGCCCCAAGGCCGGCGTCTACGCAGTGCGACAGGCCCCGGTTCTGCTGCACAATCTGCGCGCCGCCATCACCGGCGATCCGATGCGCCACTACCGGCCGCAGAAAGATTACCTGAAACTGATCTCCATTGGCGCCAAGGAAGCGCTGGGAGAAAGGTTCGGCACCCAGTTTTCCGGCCCGATGATCTGGCGCTGGAAGGACCGGATCGATCAGAACTTCATGGAGCAATTCCGGAGCCTGCCCGAAATGGAGGTGCCGGATTTGCCGCCCGAACACACGCTGGACCTGCCCGCAGTGCTGGGCGACAAACCCATGTGCGGCGGCTGCGGTGCCAAGGCCGGGCGCGCCGCCTTGCATGCGGCAGGCGTGTCGCGCGTGGCGAGTCTGCGTGAGGATGTCACCGCCCTGCCCGGAGATGATGCCGCGCTACTGACCATGGGCGACGTGCGGCAGGTGATCAGCACCGACCATCTGCGCGCCTTCAGCCTTGATCCCTTCGTGATGGCCCGTATCGCAGCGGTGCACGCGCTTGGCGATATCTGGGCCATGGGCGCCGCCCCGCAGGCCGCCACCGCCAACCTGATCCTGCCGCGTCTGGCGCCAGCCCTGCAGCAACGGACCCTGATTGAAATCATGACCGCCGCGCGCAGCGTGATGGAGGATGCAGGCGCCGAGATCATCGGCGGTCATACTTCGCTGGGGGATGAGCTGACTGTGGGGTTCACCGTCACAGGGCTTTGCAGCCATGATCCTGTGACCCTTGCCGGGGCGCAGCCGGGCGACGCACTGGTCCTGACCAAACCGCTCGGCTCCGGCGTGATCATGGCCGCCGAAATGGCAGGCAAGGCCGAAGGCGCCTGGGTCACCGCTGCGCTTGAACAGATGGCACAGCCGCAGGCCGCAGCCTCCCGCATTCTGGCACCCGAAGCCCACGCGATGACCGACGTCACTGGCTTTGGTCTGGCCGGGCATCTCCTTGGCATCTGCGAGGCTTCAGGCGTCAGTGCAGAGATTGATTTTGCCGCCGTGCCGCTGATGGAGGGCGCCGCTCAACTGGCCGACAGCGGCATCCGCTCCTCGCTATTCCCGGAAAACGCCGCGTTGCTGCCGGAATGGCGCACCAATGGCGCGCAGGATCTGCTGTTCGACCCGCAGACCGCTGGCGGCCTGCTCGCGGCCCTACCGCAGGACAAGGCCGAAGGGGTGCTGCAGCAGCTGAAAGAGGCAGGTTACCCGGCGGCGATCATCGGGAAGATTACCCAAGGCGCAGGGCAAATTGTTCTGACTTAAAAGCCCTTTGCGGCCAGACCTTCAAGCGTGTCGCAGATGGTTGTGGCGGCAGATTGCAGCGTCTGATCGTCCAGATCCTTCAGCTGTACTTCTGCCACGGCATCAGCGCCGATGTTGCGGCGTGAACTGCGGTAGGCCGGATCGTAATGCTGTTCCATCAGGGCCCGTGCCAGGCCTGCCATATCGCCCTCTTCGATCAGGGACAGCCAGCCATCCACCACCGCATTCGAGCGACGCGCACGAAGCCGCTCCAGCATTTCGGACAGTGTATCCGCATCTGGCAGACCGTCGCTGTAGGTCCGCAGCAGGTAGCGGCAGCGTTCTTCGACCGAGGCGCTGACCTCGATCCGTGGCGCCTGTTTCATCAGGCTCCAGAGGCTGGGGGGAATGATCCGGTCTCCAACCTTGCTCGATTCCGCCTCGACAAGCACAGGGCGGCTGGGGTCCAGACGGCTCAGCGCACCCGCAAGCGCAGATTCAAAGGCCTTCTGGCCGGGCTGGTCCTCCGGCATGCCCCCCAAAAGCGAGCCGCGATGGTTGGCCAGCCCTTCCAGATCCAGCACCTGCGCGCCCAGTTCTGCCACATGCTTCAGAAGGTCGGTCTTCGCCGTGCCGGTATAGCCATCCAACAGCACAAGCCGGTAAGGCAGATCATCCTCATACAACATCTGATGCACCAGCCTGCGGTAGGACTGGTAGCCGCCTGAGATCATCTCGGCCCGCCAGCCGATCTGCTGCAAGAGATAGGTGAAACTGCCGGAGCGCTGCCCACCGCGCCAGCAATAGACCAGCGGCCGCCAGCCGCCTTCGTATTGGCTCAGCGTCTCTTCGATGTGCCGCGCGGCATTGCGGAACACCATGGCAGCACCCAGCTTGCGCGCCAGAAAGGGGCTTTCTTGCACATAGATCGTGCCAACCTCGGCCCGTTCTTCATTGTTCAGGACCGGCAGGTTGATGGCACCGGGGACGTGATCCTCTGCAAATTCGGCCGGGCTACGCACATCAATGATGGTGTCATAGCCATGATCGTACATATCCTGAAGGGAAGAAAAACTTTTTACCATGAAACAGGGTCTAGCCCGCTGCATCCACAAGGGAAAGCGGGTTTTACCGGCCAGGCCGCCGATTGACCGGCTGCGACACCGTATATGGTGGCCATTTACCCACTATTCTGGTTTATCTGTGCATCACAGTCGGACGAGACAGCAACAGCCGGAACAGGGTTTATGGACGCACAAGACGAGGATGATCACGCGTTGGATCTGCATCAGTTTCCCGGTCACCTGATCCGCCGCTTGCATCAGATTTCAGTGGCCCAGTTCACCGAAAAGGTCGCCGCCCACGACATCGACCTCACCCCTGTTCAATACGCCGCGCTGAAAGCCATTGATGCCAACCCTGGCATTGATCAGGCCTCGGTTGCGGGGCTTATTGCCTATGACCGGGCGACACTCGGCAAGGTGATCGACCGGCTGGAAGCGAAACAGCTGATCGACCGCACCGTCAGCCCGCGGGATCGCCGCGCGCGACAGCTGACCCTGACCGAAACTGGCAAAGAGGTTCTGGCCCGGGCGCACCCCCTTGTGCGCGAGGTGCAAGGCGAGATCCTGACCGGCCTCAGCCCTGAAGAGCAGGAACAATTCATGGCGCTGCTGCAAAAGGCGACAGCCGCTGGCAACGAACGCAGCCGTGCCCCCCTGCGCAGACCGCCCCGGCAGCCCTAGCGCGTATAGCCTAAAAGGCATTCGCGTGAAGGCTTATGCTTTGGCCGCGTGTTTCGACAGCCCCGGAACACGTCTGTAAAAACGCAAAACGACCAGTTTTCAGAACGCGGGGCGCGAAACGCGCCACCCGACTGAAAACCGGTCGTTTTTGCCTAAAGCGCCTGCGCTCTTAGGCCGCTTTCAGCGCCTGGGACTCGGTGGCTCCGAAGAACTCCGAATGCAGCAGTGCAATGGCTGCGTCCTTATCCTCGCGCTGCAGGATGAACTGGGTGTCCACATTGCGTGGCCCCTGCGTTGCACCGCGCGGCAGAATATCCTTCTTCTCAAGGGCATTCATCCCGCGGGCCAGGACGTGCAGGCCACTCAGATCGCGTCCCACGACGGAGATCAGCGACAGCTTTTCGCTGTTGACCTCGGCCTGCGGGAAGCGGGCCAGCAGATCCGCCTCGACCCGGCGCATCGATTTTAGCGAGGCGTCCAGATAGTGGGTCACCGTATTGGCATTGGTCACCTTCGACACGATCCGCACGTTGTGGCGTGTCAGGATGTCCAACACCGCAGCGTCATAGCCTTTGACGCCGACCATGTCCTGTTCGAACAGCTCCAGCGCAATAATATCAAGGCCGGTGACGATTTCGGCCGCTGCCTTGGGCGCGGGTTGATCGTCGATAACCGTGCCCGGATCATTGGGCTCAAAGCAGTTGGTGACGCGCAGCGGCACACCGGACTGACGCAGGGTCTTTGCCGCCGAGGGGTGGATCGCCTCCATGCCGAGGTTTGCCATCTGGTCCGCCACGTCATAGTTGGTGTGGCCCAGTTTGCGGGCGTTCTCGGCACCGACCAGTTTGGGATCGGCAGAGGACAGGTGGAATTCCTTGTGAATGATCGCCTCACGCGCGCCGGTCTGTGCTGCCAACTGCGAGAAGGTCACCTCAGAATAGCCCCGGT
The DNA here is from genome assembly GCF_059429255.1 of Phaeobacter sp. CC-HEC084. Taxonomy (NCBI): domain Bacteria; kingdom Pseudomonadati; phylum Pseudomonadota; class Alphaproteobacteria; order Rhodobacterales; family Roseobacteraceae; genus Phaeobacter; species Phaeobacter sp. CC-HEC084. The sequence continues at coordinate 967,988 of NZ_JCAIJQ010000002.1, read as the reverse complement.
CGAATTCCCGCATCAGGCCTTCGGCGCATTGCGCGTAGCCGGTGACGATGGGCATTTCCTGCGCCGGGTCGACCCCTTCCAGAGCCGTTTCAATCCGCTGTTCCAGCGACATATCCGCATCGCCGCGCCAGCCGGACAGATCCACCAGGCGCGCGTTGACGCCCGCCCGCTGCAACATCAGCACGGCCACCAGCGCCGAATGCGCCTCGCCGAGACCAGAGAGCAGCTCCCGGATCTGCAGCAGATGCGTGTTGAGGCGGAAATGTCCGTAGGAGCACAGGCGCTGCAGGTCGATCAGACAGTTGCGGGCGCCTTCGATACGTTCCTGCACAAAGGCCGTTGCCTGGGCAACATCGCCGGCATTGTCCAGAACCGCCTCATGCGCGGCGATCATCGCGGCCGACACCTCGTTCAGGGCATCGAACCAGCCGTGGTCATCCTCGGCATTGGCAAAGCGGGCATAGACACCGGGGGCACCGGTCTTCTTGTGCTCCAACAGAAGGTTGGTGATGCCACCAAAGGCGGACACCACGAAAATACGCCCGTATTCGGGCTCATCGTTCTTGATGAACAGCGTATCCCGTAGCTCGTTCAGGCGGGACATGGATGTCCCGCCGATCTTTTCTACAGTATGGGTCATGGCTTAAGCCTCGACGGTTTCTGGCGCCGCGTAGGATCCGTCTTCCCGGTGTACTTCGGTTCCCGTAACGGGCGGATTGAAGCAGCAGGCCATCACGAGCTGCTCGTCAGCCTTCAGCACGTGGCGGTCGTGTTTGTCGAGCGCATACATCACGCCGGGACGGATGTGATGCGTCTCGCCGGTTGCCAGGTCGGTGATCGACCCGGTGCCCTGCATGCAATAGACGCTTTCAAAGTGGTTCTTGTATTCGAACGTATGTTCCGAGCCTGCCTCGAGGAAGGTGATGTGGAAGGAAAAGCCCATCCCATCATCGGCCAGAAGCATACGGACGCTGGTCCACTCCGCATCGCTGACCACGCGGTCGCGGTCTTTTTCAAGGATATCGTTATAGTCACGGACAATCATTGTCTTACTCCGCTGCAACTTTGGTTGTTCCGATCACGTCCCGCGCGGCATCCTTGAGAATGCTGAGGCCAGCTTCGAGCTGGGCGTCGGGTGTGGTCAGGGGGGCGAGGATCTTGACGACCTCATCATTGGGGCCGGAGGTTTCGACAATCAGGCCGTTCTGGAACGCGCGGGCGCAGATATCGCCAGCCAGTTCACCAGATCCGACATCGACACCGCGCATCATGCTGCGCCCCTTGAGCCGCGAGCCGGGCACCATGTCGGCGATTTCCTGCAGGGCCTTTTCGACGATCTTCGCCCGGCGGGCGATGTCATCCTGAAAAGCGCTGTCCGACCAGAATTTCTCGATCGCGACGCGGGCCGTGACAAAGGCGTGAGTGTTGCCGCGGAACGTACCGTTGTGTTCGGCAGGGCCCATCACGTCATGTTCGGGCTTCACCAGAACCAGCGCCATCGGCAGGCCAAAGCCCGAAACCGATTTCGCCATGGTGACGATGTCGGGGTCGATGCCGAACTCTTCGAACGAGAAGAAGGTCCCGGTGCGGCCGCAACCGGCCTGAATGTCGTCGATGATCAGGAGAGCGCCTGCTTCCTTTGCCAGACGGGCGATGCGCTGCACCCATTCGGCGCGCGCGGCGTTCAGACCGCCCTCGCCCTGCACAGTCTCCAGCAGGATCGCAGCAGGTGCGTCCAGACCCGAAGACGGATCGTTCAGCATCGCCTCTAGGTAATCGGCGGTATCGGTGCCCTGCCCCATGTAGCCGTCAAACGGCAGACGGGTCACGTTATTGAGGGGCAGCCCGGCGCCGCCGCGGTGATAGCCGTTGCCGGTGGCGGCCAGCGCACCCTGCGTCACACCGTGGAACCCATTGGTGAAGGCCACAATATTGCTGCGTCCGGTCACCTTGCGGGCAATTTTCATCGCCGCTTCGACCGCGTTGGCACCGGTGGGACCGGTGAACATCACCTTGTGGTCCATGTTACGCGGACGCAGGATGACGTTCTCGAAGGTCTCGAGGAAATCGGCCTTGGTATCGGTGTGCATGTCCAGACCATGGGCGATGCCATCGGCCTGCAGATGCGCGATCAGCGCCTCTTTCATGTCCGGGTCGTTGTGCCCGTAGTTGAGCGACGAGCAGCCGGCCAGAAAATCGATATATGTTTGACCGTCGCGGGCAGTCATTTCAGAGCCCTGCGCGGAGGTAAAGACGGTATCAAAGCCGCGGCAATAGCTGCGCGCCTCGGATTCCCGACGTTTGAATACACTTGTGGTGGAGGTGTTCGTAGACATACGACCTCTTTTGGGTGGGAGAAGAGTTGAAAGTGAAAACCGACGTCTGCGCGGCTCAAGCAGCCAGCTGAGCGCGCTCGTCCAGAGGGATGGTCACCAGGTTTTCCGTTTTATGACGATCCTGGAAGTGCAGCGCCTGCGTGTAGTAGGGCTGAATATCCAGACCGCTGTCCTGAAGCTTGGCGAACTTGCGGAACAACGCCCAGGAGGCGTCATTGTCGGCGGTAATCGTGGTCTGCAGGCGGGTAACGCCTTCGCAGGCTTCACGCTGCATGATCGATTGCAGCATCAGCGCGCCCAGACCGCGGCCACGTGCCTTTTCGGACACGGCAACCTGCCAGACAAACAGTGTCTCGGGATCATTGGGCATGACGTAGGCAGAGATCCACCCCACGGCCTCGCCCGACAGCTCGGCCAGTACGCATGTGTCGGCAAAATGATCGCACTGCAGCAAGTTGCAGTACATCGAATTCTCGTCAAGCGGCCTGCAGCTGCGGACCAGCTCCCAGATATCCGCGCCATCCGACGCTGTCGGTTTACGCAGTGTGGGCAGCGGGATCCGCCTCGGGTCAGCGTGGTATTGCATGTGTTCGCTCCTTTCGCTTCGGCAATCGAAATAGCAGCGCCTCACGAAAACTTCAACAGGCAAAGCAAAATTTGCGACACAAACGTCGCTTTTAGGCATTATGTCGCGGAGAACGTCGTATTTGGCCCCCTGCATCCTTTATATTTCAAAGTGTATTCTGCTTTGAATAGCGTCATATCTTCCTATATAGTTTGATGATCAAAACAACGGAGTCTTCATGGATCGCATCGACAGCAGCTTGATCGCGCTTCGGCGCATTGTCCGGGCCACCGAATTGTTCGGACGTGAGATACGACAAACCACTGGCGTGACACCTGCACAGTTCCGGGTTCTTCAGATCATCGGAGAACAGGGCTACAGCACTGCCAAGGCGATTTCGCTGCGGATGCGGGTGTCCCAGGGCACCATCACCTCGTTTGTCGATAAGCTCGTGCGTGACGGTCTGGTGCTGCGTGAAAAGTCGAGCCAGGACCGGCGGCAGACCAATATCCTGCTGACCGATGCCGGTCGTCAGGTCCTGACTGAGGCACCCGATCCGCTGCAACAACGCTTTGTACGCAAGTTCAACGCGATGGAAGACTGGGAGCAAGCGATGCTGGTGGCGGGCCTTGAACGCGTGGCGGCGATGCTGGATGCCGACGACATCGACGCGTCCCCAGTGCTGGACACAGGCGACATCCGCCACGCCGTCGACCACTAGGCCGGGCACTGCGGGGCGCCGGGCTTACACTGCGCCGCGCAAAGTGCCCCTTGCGAAAACGCGACCCCATACAGACAGACGACCCCAAGGGCGGGCGCGCATAGCCTTCCCCCTTTTGCAGTGGTCGGGCGATTTTGGAGCCCAGACATAGCCCCACTTGCCCCACGGAGGCATGGAAACCCCAGCCACTCACCCCTCTTCACGGTAATATTTTAAGACTGCTTATCAAAGCCTTACAAAGTAAATGTAAAAAACATTTACTTATAGACTTGCAGGGCGCAGGCGAGCGCACGATATTGAGGATGTGAAGGCGATTTACATCAACCCAATACCGGAGGTTCCAATGACGAGTATCACCCCCACCGCAGCCGCCCCGCATGACCAGGGCTGGTTTTCCCGCAGCGAGGCCTGGCTGGACAGCAAGGGCAAAGGCGCCTGGATTGCTGCCATGGTGCTTGGCTTTGTGTTCTTCTGGCCAATCGGCCTCGCCCTGCTGTTTTACATGATCTGGAGCAAACGTATGTTCAACAAATCCTGCCGCCACCGCAAATCCTGGACCCGCCACGGCATGTCCGCCATGACCTCGAGCGGCAACAGTGCCTTTGACGCCTACAAGGCCGATACGCTGCGCCGCCTGGAGCAGGAACAGGACGATTTCAACGCCTTCCTGCAGCGCCTGCGCGAAGCCAAGGACAAGGCTGAATTCGACGAATTCATGGAGCAGCGCGCCGCCGCCCCTGCCGAAGCGCAGGACATCGGCGACGAGGATATCGGCGACAAACGCCACTGATCCCTACTGACATCAGCGCCTCCCGCCCATAGATACGGGTGGGAGGCGCTCGCTTGCCCGCCTGCCCCCACACGCCCGCAAAACAGGACACCTGAGATGACCGCCCTGCCCGACCCGGATTACCAAGCTGAATTCTACGCATCGGTTGCGCCCAAACGACTGCTGGCCTGGGTCGTCGACAGCCTGATCATATTCGGCCTGTGTATGGCGACGGTGGTGATGACTGCCTTTGTCGGGCTCTTCATCTGGCCGCTGCTCTATCTGACGATCGGCTTTGCCTACCGGACGGTTACCATCGCCAACGGCTCTGCCACGCTGGGGATGCGCTTTGCAGGCATCGAGCTGCGAGACCTTTCCGGCCAGCGGATGGATCTGCAGATGGCCGCGCTGCATACGGGTGCTTATACGGTTGCTCTGGCCGTGCCGCTTTTGCAGGTGGTCTCGGTGATCATGATGCTGACATCGGCACGCGGTCAGGGGCTGGGCGATGCCATTCTCGGCACGGTGATGCTGAACCGGCGCAGCATCCAGCGATAGCAATCAACTCGAGGCAAACATCCCGCTTGGCAATCACTGTTAAACCATTTGTGCAGACCGGCCTTGGCGGGCGGGTTGGTCGTTGCTATCGTGAACTCCAGCCTTATTGTGTTTTTTGACAAGCCTTGGACTCAAGCCCGACCCTATGCGCCATACTCTTCCGATCGCACCGCAGTTCTATGTGACTGCGCCCCAACCATGCCCCTATCTGGAGGGGCGGATGGAGCGGAAGCTGTTCACGGCGTTGCAGGGCGATGGTGTCGAGCAGCTGAACAATAGCCTCTCACAACAGGGGTTCCGGCGCTCTCAGAACGTGCTGTATCGTCCGTCCTGTTCGGAATGTTCGGCCTGCCTGTCGGCGCGCATCAACGTGGCAGAGTTCACGCCCAGCCGCAGCCAGAAACGCACCAGCAAGCGCAACGCGCATCTGGTCCGCCGGGCAACATCGCCCTGGGCAACCGAGGACCAGTACCAGCTGTTCCGCGACTATCTGGACAGCCGCCACGCGGATGGCGGCATGGCCGATATGGACGTGTTCGAATATGCCGCAATGATCGAGGAGACTCCGGTGCGCAGTCGGGTGGTGGAATACACCAATCCCGAAGACAACGCACTGACTGCGGTGTCGCTGACCGATGTGCTCGAAGACGGGTTGAGCATGGTCTATTCCTTCTACAACCCGAACCTGCCGCAGAATTCGCTGGGCACCTATATGATCCTTGATCACATCGACATCGCGCGCGATGCCGGGCTGCCCTATGTCTACCTCGGCTACTGGGTCAAAGGCAGCCCCAAGATGGGGTACAAGGTCAAGTTCTCGGGCCTTGAGGTCTATCAAGGGGGCAAGTGGACAGCGATGTCCGAGGTTCAAGATACTGCGGACAGCCCTGCGACCGATACGATTTCCGAACAGGTCGCCAATATTCAGCTTCCCCAGCAGCCGGTCCACCGCGGGCGGTAACTCTCCAGCAGTCGACGGGCCCTAGCCCCAACAACCACGCAGCCAACCGCCGAAGGCGTCTCTTGGGGCTGCACGCGTGTCTCCATAGCCCAACCTTGACGCTATCCGGCGGATCTCGCCGGGTCCGGCCTGTCTGCCTGTGCGCTCCAGTCACTACCATCTGCACCGCCGCCATGAAAAAGGGGCCCCCGAGGGGCCCCTTAAGTCTTTGTGATATCCTGAACCGGATCAGCCTGGCATCAGCGCCGGTACGATTGTCACGATCGACGGGAACAGCCACAGGATCGCAAGACCAACCACCTGGATCAGCACGAAGGGAAGCACCCCGCGATAGATATGACCCGTTGTCACCTCCTTCGGTGCAACCCCGCGCAGGTAGAACAGCGCAAAGCCGAAGGGCGGTGTCAGGAACGAGGTCTGCAGGTTCACCGCAACCATGATGGTCACCCATTTCGGATCGAAGGAGCCGCCGTAGATCACCGGCCCGACAATTGGGATCACGATGTAGATGATCTCCAGGAAGTCGAGCACGAAGCCCAGGAAGAACAGCACCAGCATCACGATCAGGAAGACCGTCATCTCGTTGTCAAAGCTCTTCAGGAACTGCTGAATGTAGTGCTCACCGCCAAAGGAGATCACCACCAGGTTCAGAAGCTGCGAGCCGATCAGGATGGTGAAGACCATCGAGGTCACCTTCGCCGTCTCACGCACGATCGGCGTCAGAACCCCGCCCTTGAACAGCACCCAGCAGCCAAACAGCAGGCCGAACAGCGCATAAAGGTAGGCCGCGTAAGCGAAGAAGAAGGCCACCCAGCTTTCGAACGACACATTGTCCTGATTGATCCGCAGATCGAAGTTCACTCCGATCAGGATGCACAGGATCACCGCGAAGGTGGACCAGATGATCACCTTGCCCGAGCGTCCCTCGTCCTGCAGACGGCGATACGCCGCCAGCATGATGGCACCGCCTGCCCCCAGCGCCGCAGCGGGCGTCGGGTTGGTGATACCGCCAAGGATCGAGCCGAGCACGGCCACGATCAGAACCAGCGGCGGGAAGACCACCCGGATCAGATCGTTGCGCGCACAGCGGATCGCCGCCTCTTTACAGCCGTAAAGCGCGATCGCCAGCGGGATCAGCATCAGCAGCACCGTCGCCCCGGGGGACGTGGTCGGCGCGATCAGCAGGATGTCGACCAGTGCCAGCAGCAGAAGACCGATGGCCCCTACGATCAGCGGCTTGGTATCGCGCGACGGCGCGACACCGCGGCCAACGGCCAGAACCAGGCCCAGCAGAACGATGATCACCGCGATACCGGTGCCGATCGGCGCCGCGTTGGCAATCTTCTCAACCTCTGCCGCAGCGATCTCTTCCTCGCTCAGACGCTCAGCCGAGGCGACACCGCCAGCGGCATCAATCGCCTTCTGCTCTTCCACCGCTGCATCCCAGGCTTCCTGACCATGCAGTTCGATCATCGAGGCCTGACATTCCGCCCCGACCGAGGTGCGCAGCGACGCGGTCTGACCAGCGTCGGAGAAGCTGGACACATTGATGTTCTGCGAGCCAACGACGCCGAACGAGCCAAGCAGCACGGTGCCGACGATGATCGCAGCAGGCGCGCCCAGGAACCAGGTCAGGGCCTCGGTGCGGGTCACCGGTTCGTCACTGGCGCCGCCGAGCTCAACCGCAGGTGCCTTTTCCGGGTTCATCAGCGCATAGCCAAAGGCATAAAGCGCATAAAGAAGCGCCAGCATGATGCCCGGCAGCAGCGCCGCCTGGAACAGGGTCCCGACCGAAACCACCGCAGGCTCACCCAGGAAGGTCAGCGCATCGGTACAGCCCGCTTCCTGCGCACGGTTTTCCTGCGCAGTGGAGTAAAGATCCCCTGCCAGCGTGCCCAGAAGAACGATCACGATAGAGGGCGGGATGATCTGCCCCAGCGTGCCCGAAGCCGCAATCACACCCGTCGCCAGCTCCGGCGAGTAGTTGTTGCGCAGCATGGTGGGCAACGCCAGAAGCCCCATGGTCACCACAGTCGCGCCCACGATGCCGGTCGAAGCGGCCAGGAAGGCCCCCACAACCACGATGGACACGGCCAGACCGCCGGGCAGCGGGCCAAAGACGCGCGCCATGGTGGTCAGCAGATCGTTGGCGATCTTCGACCGCTCCAGGGTGATCCCCATCAGAACGAACATCAGAACCGCCAGCAGCGTTTCAATCGACGCCCCTGCCAGAACCCGCTCGTTCATGCGGTTCACGATGAAGGAGACGTTGCGATCCATCGCGCTTTCCCAGCCCTGCGGGAACACATGCTCGGCAACGCGTGGAAGATCCGGATATCGGAAGATGGATATGACATCGGGTTTGACGCCCGAATTCACCAGATCCCGGTAGACCTGCGACGAGGTGTCGATGGCCTGGTGAACCAGAAGCCCGGCACTGTCGAGCGCCGCGATAATCCCGAAGGAGATGATGCCGGCGCCGCCGATGGCAAAGGCCACCGGGAAGCCGGAAAGAATGCCTCCGAAAAGGCAGAAGAATACGATGATCAGGCCGATTTCGACGCCATCAAGACCGAATAGCATGTCAGCTGTCCCTTAGTTTAATGCGCGCCTTCATAGGCTTCTTCGCCCTCTCCAAGGGTATCCTTGTCGAGGTATTTGTTTTCACTACCCTGACCTTCGACGAACTCGAGGAACGAGCGGTAGAAGAAGGCAATGGCGTGCAGGAAGACGATGCCTGCAAACGAGACCAGCAGGATCTTGAACAGGAAGTACCCGTTGAAGCCGTTCGGGCTGAACCCGATGGTTTCCACGTTCCAGCGCAGCGCACGTGCTTTCATCACCAGCCGGTCAAGCCCATCAGAGGCCGAAGGCTTCGGCACGATCAGGTGGCGCCACAGGAAGAACCAGCCATACATCCAGGTCAGAACAGCCGCAGGCATCATGAAGATCAGCGAGCCGATCATGTCGATCACCCGCTTGGCGCGGAAGCTGATGCCGGAGTAGATCAGGTCAACCCGCACATGGCCGCCCTGCACGAATGTGTAGGCAACGCACATACAGACCACCAGCGCGTTATAGAGCTTCAACTCTTCGGCAAACCACGAGATGTCCATCTGCAGTTCGATCCCCAGACCGAAACTCATGTCCGGCCGGGCAAAGACCCGCTGCATGAAGACAATGATGATCTGCTGGATCACCATGATCAGACCGGCCCAGGCGAACAGGCGGCCGATGGTATTGGCAAAGCCTTCCAGCCCGCGCACCACGCCCCACATGACTTGGCGCTGGTAAATCCCCACCGCTGTCAAAACTAGAAACGCGGTAAACACTACAAAGAAGAACTCGACCGAGCCACCGAAGTAGACAAAGCGCATAAGCGACTGTTTGTCCTCTACGGACTCCAGCCCTCCAGTCCATGCCAGCCATTCGCTGGTATGGGAGAGCGCGTAGCCAAGATTGTAAAAGGCGCCAGCGATGTTCTGGACCAGCCAGACAAGACCACCCCACAGGGCGCCGAAAAAGGAAATGCCACTGTCGTCCTGCATTGTTCCCCCGGGATCATTGATTGCGGCGGGTCTTTAGATGAGCTGGCGGTGCTCCACAAGGAGCTGGCTTGCCCGGTTCGACCTGCTGCAATGGAAAAGGGATCCCCCGCACAATGGCGGAGGATCCGATGAAAGCGTAAGTACGCCGCTTAGCCCAGAACGCGGTCGCGCTGCGACACGTAGGTGCCCGAGGAAGTCTTGATCCAGGCGGAGGAGGACTTCATCGAAGCCATGGCGCTGTCGTGGATCTTCTTGTAGAGATCGTCGCCCATGTTTTCCGCATGCACTTCCATGGAAGCCTTACCGAAGGCATCCCAGACGGAGTCCGGGAATTCCATCAGTTTCACGCCACCGGCCTGCAGACGCTGCAGAGCGGCACCGTTGTTGGCCAGGAACTGTGCCAGGTTCCACTGGTGGCATTCAGCCGATGCGATTTCGATGATCTTCTGATGCGCGGGGCTCAGGCTCTCGAATACGTCGCGGTTGGTTGCAACCGACAGACCTGCACCCGGCTCGTGGAAGCCAGCGGTGTAGTAGGTCTTGGTGATTTCCTGGAAGCCGGCTTTTTCGTCCGCCCAGGGGCCGATCCACTCGGTGCCGTCGATGGCGCCAGAGGACAGAGCCTGGTACACTTCGGAACCCGGGATGTTCTGAACGGAAGCGCCCAGTTTACCCAGTGCCTTGCCGCCCAGACCCGGCATACGGAACTTCAGACCGTTGAAGTCTTCGGGGCTGTTGATCTCTTTGGAGAACCAGCCGCCAGCCTGCGCGCCGGTGTTGCCGCCGAGGAAGGATTTCAGACCAAAGATCTGACCCAGCTCGTCGTGCAGCTCCATGCCGCCGTCGAAGTAGTACCAGTTGGACAGTTCCTGCGCGGTCATGCCGAAGGGCACGGCGGTAAAGAAGGCATAGCCCGGGTGCTGACCAACGAAGTAGTAGTCGGCGCCGTGGTACATGTCAGCCTGACCCGAGGAAACGGCGTCAAACACTTCAAACGCGCCAACCAGTTCGCCGGCGGCTTTGATGTCGACAGTCAGGTTGCCATCGGACATGGCGGTGACGTTGTCTGCAACGCGCTGCGCGGCGTCAAACACGCCAGCCAGGCCACGACCCCAGGTGGTAACCATGGTCAGGGTGCGCTTGCCCTGAGCATAAGCCGGAGCTGCCAGAGTAGACGCAGCAGCGGCGGTACCGCCCAGAGCGGATGTTTTCAAAAAGGAACGACGATCCATGATGTTTTCCTCCCAGATATATGGATTGCCCGCAGCAAAGCCTTGGGCGGATCGGTTCGAGTGGCGTCAGCCTAGCCACGGGGCCAAACTTGTGAATACCTAGTACTGCGTAGATCGGCGCTTTTTTGGTAAGTTTCAGTCCGATTGTTGCACTAATTTTGAGCGCAGGCTTCTTTTGTTACGCAGGTGACGGCAAAATCTGCCTCAAAGCCCCCTTTGCTTTCGGATTTCGATTGCGTAACGATTCGCCTTCCCTCTCTCACAGCCGCCGGACAGCCCTATGCCCCCGTTCTCCAGCCTGTTTTCCAGCCTGTTCCGACCGAATTATGCGCAGAAACTTTCGCTTCTGGCGACGCTGCCTCTGGTGGTGGCTGTGGCGGCGATTGCGCTCTTGGTGGCCAATCAGTCCCGCGCCCTCGCCGAGCGGGAGATCAAGGCCTTGGAGCGGCAGCTGATCGAAGCCAAGAAGGCCGAACTGCGCAACTATGTCACCCAGGCCCGCAATGCCTTTTCCCATATCTATGGTCTGGCTGCGCCGGATGATGCGGATGCAAAGGAACGGGTGACGCAAATCCTTAGCGCGATGATCTACGGCCAGGACGGGTTCTTTTTCGTCTATGATTATGACGGCAACAATCTGGTCAGCCCCCGGCAAACTGAGTTCATCAACCAGAACTGGCGCGGGCTCACCGACAGCCAGGGCACGCCGGTCGTGGACACCTTCATCGAGCAGGCGCGCCAAGGCGCAGGCTGGCACAGTTTCATGTGGGAAAAACCATCGACTGGCGAAGAAGCGCAGATGGTAACCTACGTCCTTGGCCTGCAGGACTGGCAATGGGCGGTCGGGACCGGCGTCTTCATCGACGATGTACTGGCCTCGGTTGCCGCCAGCCGCGCCGAGGTGGAAGCCCGGGTGCGCCGGACCTTTATCTATATTGGCGGAATTACCCTTGTCGCACTGGTCCTTGTCTTTGCATCGGGCATGGTTCTGAACATCCGCGAACGCCGCCTTGCCGATGCCAAGCTGAAGGAACTGACACAGCGGGTTTTCGACGCGCAGGAAGAAGAGCGTGGACGCGTGGCCCGCGAGCTGCACGACGGGATCAGCCAGCTTCTGGTCGGGGTGCGCTATGCGCTGGACAACACCCGGCGGCGCCTGATGCGGGGCGATCACGATGGCGCTTCGGATCCGCTCGACAAAGGCATCGAACACCTTGGCATCGCCATCTCCGAAGTGCGCCGCATCAGCCGGGATCTGCGCCCGGGAGTGCTGGATGATCTGGGCCTTGGTCCTGCGCTGAAGGCGCTGACCGATGATTTTGCGGCCCGCACCGGAATCGAAACGGATTTTACCACTGTGGTGTTCCGCAACCGGCTGGATCAGGATGCCAAGATCGCCATGTACCGCATCGCGCAGGAGGCGCTGACCAATATCGAACGGCACGCGGATGCAAGCCATGTCAGTATCGATCTGCGTGGCCACGCCCGCGGCGCCACCATGCGCATCAGCGACAATGGCCGTGGCCTGCCCCAGAAAAAGCCCGAAGGCGAGCCGGGCATCGGCCTGCGCAACATGCAAGAGCGGATCGATCAGCTTGACGGCACCTTGCGGATTCTGTCATCACGGGGCACCCAGAGCGGCACGGTGATCGAAGCAACACTCCCTTTGAGCCATCTGCTGCCACCGGGGAACGAAGCCGCTCCGAAACGCGTGTCGTAGTGGCAGATGCAGGATCCGTATCTCTGCCGGGTCCGAAGCATATAGGCAGTTGGGGGATGGCACTCTGCTGAAAGACGGAAATTGCGAGCCTGTGCGTGTCCTGATCGTGGACGACCACCCGATGGTCGCCGAGGGCATCCAGTCGATTCTCGAAAGCTACGATGACATCGCGGTGGTCGGATCGTTGACCGACGGCGAAGAAGCGGTGAGCCGCGTCGCCGAGCTGGCGCCCGATGTGATCCTGATGGATCTCAACATGCCCCGGTTGGGTGGCCTCGGCGCCACCGAAATCATATTGGAGCGCTGCCCCAGCACTCGTATCCTGATCCTATCGATGCACGACAGCCCGGAATATATCTCTACCGCGCTCAGCCATGGCGCCATGGGATATGTGCTAAAGGACGTGCCCACCGAAGAGATCAAGGATGCTATCGACGCGGTGATGCGCGGTGAACGCTATCTCTGCACCGGCGCCGAAGGGTCGCTGAAACCCAAGGACAGCGGTTTGCGCGAGGCGCTGACCGGGCGCGAACAGACCATCCTCTTGGAACTGGCTCAGGGCAAATCCAACAAGGAAGTTGCCCTTGCGCTCGATATCTCGGTGCGCACAGTGGAAACCCACCGCAAGAACATCAAGCGCAAGCTGGGCATTTCCTCGACCGCCGGCCTCACCCGCTATGCGCTGCAACACGGCGTTCTACAGGGCACTGGCGTCGGCCTGTAGCCCCCCCATTCCCGGGGCATGCGACACCTGCGGCTGAGTCCCCGCGGCTCGGGTTTCGGTCACATTTCCGGGAGTCTCCTTTTGAGAAATGTCGCAACGCGCCCCTTGAGCGCAAGAAAATGTCGAAAGACGGGCATTTTTGATGGGTTTGCCTGTTGACGCCCCTGCCGGCCGGTCATAGTCTGCGCTTCAACGCAAAAGAGGAGCCTGGGGTAAATGACCTCCCTAGTCGTCATTGTAGGAACCAAGCGCATGGGCCGGTAACGGTTGACCATAATCTGACCCATGCGCCTCCGACCTAGAAAATCGGGGGCTTTTTTTATGCGGAATGGACGTTGCCGCCAACTGGAGCAAAAGCAGATGACACGTGAAATGACCGGCGCAAAAATGGTTGTTCAGGCCCTGAAGGATCAGGGCGTGGACACGGTATTCGGATACCCCGGTGGCGCCGTGCTTCCGATCTATGATGAAATCTTCCTGCAGAACGATATCCGCCACATTCTGGTCCGCCACGAGCAAGGCGCGGTACATGCCGCCGAAGGGTATGCGCGTTCGACCGGAAAGCCGGGCGTCGTTCTTGTCACCTCGGGGCCAGGTGCAACCAATGCGGTGACCGGCCTCACCGATGCGCTGCTCGATTCCATTCCGCTTGTGGTGCTGACCGGTCAGGTGCCGACCTTCATGATCGGCTCGGACGCCTTCCAGGAGGCGGACACCGTTGGCATCACCCGCCCCTGCACCAAGCACAACTGGCTGGTGAAAGACACCGACAAGCTGTCCGGTACCCTGCACGAGGCGTTCCATGTCGCCACCTCGGGCCGCCCCGGTCCGGTGCTGATCGACATTCCGAAAGACGTGCAATTCGCCACTGGCACCTACACGACGCCGCGCCCCTCGGCCTCGCATTACCAGCCGCCGGTCAAGGGCGATATGGAAGAGATCACCGAACTGGTAGCCGCCATCGAAACCGCCAAACGCCCGGTGTTCTATACCGGCGGCGGCGTGATCAACTCCGGCCCCGGCGCCAGCCAGCTGCTGCGCGAACTGGTGGATGCCACTGGCATTCCCGTGACCTCGACCCTGATGGGCCTTGGCGCCTATCCTGCGTCTGGCCCGAACTGGCTCGGCATGCTGGGTATGCATGGTCTTTATGAGGCCAACATGGCGATGCATGACTGCGACCTGATGATCAATATCGGAGCGCGGTTCGACGACCGGATCACTGGCCGCATCGATGCCTTCAGCCCGAAATCGACCAAGGCGCATATCGACATTGATCCTTCCTCGATCAACAAGGTGATCCGCGTCGATATCCCGATCGTCGGTGATGTGGGCCACGTGCTGGAAGATCTGCTGAAGGTCTGGAAATCCCGCGGTCGCAAGACCAACAAGGAAGCGCTGGCCAAATGGCAAGCCAAGATCTCCGAATGGCGCGCGGTCAATTGCCTGTCCTACACCCCGTCCGAAGGCACCATCAAACCGCAATACGCGCTGCAACGCCTTGAGGAGCTGACCAAGGGCCACGACCGTTACGTCACCACCGAGGTTGGGCAGCACCAGATGTGGGCGGCGCAGTTCCTTGGCTTTGAGGATCCCAACCGCTGGATGACCTCAGGCGGACTTGGCACCATGGGCTATGGTTTCCCGGCCTCCATTGGCGTGCAGATGGCGCACCCGGACGCACTGGTGATCAACGTCGCCGGCGAAGCGTCCTGGCTGATGAACATGCAGGAGCTTGGCACCGCCGCGCAATACCGCCTGCCGGTAAAACAGTTCATCCTCAACAACGAACGCCTTGGCATGGTGCGCCAGTGGCAGGAACTGCTGCACGGTGAACGCTACAGCCACTCCTGGTCCGAGGCGCTGCCTGATTTCGTGAAGCTCGCCGAGGCCTTTGGCGCCAAGGGCATCATCTGCAAGGACCCCAAGGATCTGGACGATGCGATCATGGAGATGATCAACCACGACGGTCCGGTTGTCTTTGATTGCCTGGTTGAAAAGCATGAGAATTGCTTCCCGATGATCCCCTCGGGCAAGCCCCATAACGAAATGCTGCTGGGCGAAGCCGAGACCCAGGGCGCCATTCAGGCCGGAGGTGCGGTGCTGGTCTGATCCACGCCGCTCCCCCTTCACCGAATTGATGGGCCCGGCAATCGCCGACACGGCCCGATAGGAATGAAAAAGGACAATTCCATGTCTGCCCTACACATCAAAAAAGGCGCCAGCAAACATTCGGCGTATAACCTACGGCCCACGTTTTCCGACGTGCAGGAGCGCCACACGCTGGCCCTGCTGGTCGAAAACGAACCCGGCGTTTTGGCCCGTGTCATCGGCCTGTTTTCCGGACGCGGCTACAACATCGAAAGTCTGACCGTCGCCGAAGTCGATCACACCGGACACCTCAGCCGCATCACCGTGGTCACCACCGGCACGCCGCAGGTGATCGAACAGATCAAGGCACAGCTGGGCCGTATCGTTCCGGTCCACGAGGTGCACGATCTGACCGTAGAAGGCCCCGCGGTCGAGCGGGAACTGGCGATCCTCAAAGTCGTGAGCGATGGTGACAAGCGGGTCGAGGCCCTGCGTCTTGCCGATATCTTCCGCGCCAACGTCGTGGACAGCACGCTGGAAAGCTTCATTTTTGAAATCACCGGCGCCCCGGACAAGATCGATGCCTTTGCCGATCTGATGCGCCCGCTGGGACTGATTGAAATCGCCCGTACCGGCGTTGCCGCCCTGCTGCGCGGCACCTGATTGCCGCTCCGGGAGGCTCCCCTGCCTTCCGACCGCATGTCGTGCACCGAAAACACAAAAGGCCGCCCGATCTGGGCGGCCTTTTTTTGCGACGTCCGGGTTACTGGAAAATGACGGGGCCAGCAGCGCCATGTCCGCTTGTAACAAAGCGCTGCGCCAGACTGTTCCGACAGTGCGGGGGTTACCCGTACCGCGCGGCCGTGTGCCATTTTGAGAAAGCCGGAAAGGGTATCACATTGTCTTCCGTTACCACCTCGACACCGCCAGACGCTTCAAAACTCCGCCCTGCACCTGTTGCGCGAGCCGGATGATCGGCCGTCACCGCTGTTGAAGCCGCTTTTGGCAGCGGTGCTGCCTCGACCAGCATCTCGGACAGGTCAGGATACCCGACCTCTTCCAGAATGACCGCATTGGCTGCCAACCGCATATTGCCTTTTTCGGTCAGGTCAAACTGTACCCAATCTCCCTTACACACCGCCGTCTGTGAGGCATCTCTGTGCCGGGAATAATAGGCCAGATCCCCCTGATCCTCACACCAAATAATTGCTTTTCCGACGGCGACATCACTCCAAAGTACATATCCGATCATGTTGCAAGCCTCGTTCGTTTATCGCTCAATTCTGGGCCAATTGGAGAGGCGCCAACATGGCAAATACTGCGTCGGACTATTGCAATTTGTGTCAGCGAGGATAGTATCCCGACGTGATTTAGAGACAACATTGACGCGACAAAGCGACAACCCATCGTAAAATGGAAATATTTGTCGCGATCAACGGTCGGGGATTGAGGCCACAATGGCTGCCATAGCAACAGCAAGAGATGACAACCGCGCCCGGCAATCGCGTTCTCCCGCAGAATTGCGCGACATGTTTGGCGCCAACCTGCGTCATCTGGCACAGCAATACCCCTCCATCTCCGAACTGTCGCGGCGCCTTGGCATCAACCGGACGCAGTTCAATCGCTACATGTCCGGCGAAAGCTTTCCGCGGCCGGACGTTCTGGACCGGATCTGCTGCTTCTTTGATGTGGATGCGCGTATCCTGCTGGAGCCGGTCGATACAGTTGGCAAACAGGACAAGATCCTGCACGGCGCCTTTCTCAATGATTTTCTGGGCCATGGGATCGAGCAGCTGAGCGAGCAGATCTTCCCCTCTGGCTATTACCGTTTTACCCGGCGCAGCTTCATCAACGGTGACAGTTTTGTCGTTGGTCTGGTGCGCGTAAGCCGCGATGGAGGCGGCGTCGCCTATATCAAGGGGTTTGAGGCCAAGGATGCGATGCGGTTTCAGGGCCTGCCCGAAGACCCGGCATCGCGTGAGTTCCGCGGCGTGCTCAGCTGTCACGAGGACGGCGTCGCCTTCCTAATTTCCCGGCGCCGCGCGATGACCTTTTCCTTCAACTACTTAGCGCGCGTGGCCTCACTTGAAAACAATTTCTGGGTTGGCTACGTGGCCCGCACCGTGCGCGAAAGCGGCGATGAGCGGGTCACCCGGATGGTCTATGAATACCTCGGCCGCGACATGGGGCCTGCGCTGGCCGTGGCCCGCAATGCGGGCTTTGTGAGCGAAGAGGACCTGCTGCCCTACCACCGCCGCCTGCTGCGCATCAACGAACCGTTCTCCTGACCAGGGACACCCCGCCGCCCTAGGTCGGGGATGTGGCGAGCCGGTAGATGTGCCAAGTGGCGTGGCCAAGCAACGGCAGCACCACCAGCAGACCGGCAAAGGCGGGCAGCATGGCCGCGAAGGTCAGCACCGCAATCAGCACCGCCCAGAGCATCATCAGCGCAAAATTCCGCTGCACATAGGTAAAGCTGGTGATCATTGCAGTGACAAAATCCACCTCTCTGTCCAGCAGCAGCGGCAGAGAGATCACCGTGATCATATAGAGCAGCAACGCGAACAACGCGCCTACAACCGTTCCGACTGCCAGCATCGTAAGCCCCTCGACCGACAGGAAGACATCCAGCGAGGTAGAGATATTGGTCATGGTCGACAGCCCCAGAAACAGGGCAAAGATCATGTGGCCAAGGAAAAACCAGAACAGAAACACCACAATGATGATGGCACAGATCGACGGCAGCTGGCGGCGGCTTTGCTGCAGAACCACCCCCAGAATGGCCCGGGCATCCATTGCCTGCCCCTGTTCGCGCCGGTGTGAGACCTCATAAAGCCCTACGGCAGCAAAGGGACCGATCAGGGGAAATCCGATGGCCGCCAGCACCAGCCAGAAGGTGGTGCCGGTCTGTGCCGTAACCCAGGCCATCGCCCAGCCCGCCAAGACGTAAAACCCGGCAAAGAACAACCCGTATCCGGGCTTGGCCAGGAAATCCGCCCATCCGCGTCGCAGCGCCTCGCGCAGGATTTCTGCGGTCATCGGCTGCATTTCCGGTACACCAAATGCCTTTTCTGTCATCGAAACGCTTCCTCCCCGAAACGTTTCCCCTCCCCCGGGTCCTTCCTTAACCCTGTGGAGGGGCGTTTTGCGGCCATTGCGTGGCCGCGTGATACTGCTGGCCCAGTGCCAGGATATTCTGATCCTGCCCCTGTGCGCCAAAGATCTGGATGCCCATCGGCAGGCCCGCCTCGCTGAACCCCGCAGGCGCACCAAGACAGGGCAACCCCAGCAGGCTGACCGGCACCACCACCTGCATCCAGCGGTGATAGGTGTCCATCTCAACGCCTGCGATCTCGCGCGGGTAATCTATATCGACCGGGAACGGCCAGCATTGCGCCGTCGGCAGGATCAGGGCGTCGTAGTCCTGGAACAGCCGCGCCGCGGCCCGCTGCCAGTCAGAGCGCGCATCGGATGCCTCCTGCACCTGTTGCGCCGTCATCGAAAGGCCGCGCTCCAGCTCCCAGATGGCGGTGTCCTTCAGATGCTCGCGCCGATCATTGAACACCCGCAGGCCCGCCGCCACGGCAAAGGAGCGCAGGGTAATCCAGGCCTCCCAGATGCGTTCAGCCGGGAACGGGGGCGCCACGGCTTCAACCGTATGACCCAAGTCTTCGAATGTCTTGGCAGCCGCCTCGCAAAGCTCAAGGATCCCCGGCTCCATCGGAAAGGCCCCGCCCCAGTCGCCAAGCCAGCCAATCCGCATCTTTTCAGCCTCCGGCAAAGGCATCACCGGCGCCCCGCCCGAGGCCAGCGGCTGACGCGGGTCCGGACCACTCATCACGTCCAGCAGCAGACCGATATCCTCGGGGCTGCGCGCCATGGGGCCAAGGGTCGATAGGGGGTGCATGAACAGATCCCCCTTTGGTTCGGAGGGCACCCAGCCCCAGGTGGGGCGAAAGCCGTAGACATTGTTCCAGCCCGCCGGATTGCGCAGCGACCCCATCATGTCGGAGCCATCCGCCAGCGCCACCATGTCAGCGGCCAGCGCCACAGCCGCCCCGCCCGAAGAGCCACCACAGGTGCGCCCCTGATCAAAGGGGTTTCGCGTCGCGCCATAAACCGGGTTGAAAGTATGCGACCCCAGCCCGAATTCAGGCGTATTGGTCTTGCCGATCAGGATCGCCCCCGCCGCCCGCAGGCGCGAAACGAACAGCTCATCCTCGGAGGGCACGAAATCCTTCAGAAGCGGCGAGCCCTGGCTGGACACGATGCCCCTGACATTGGCCAGATCCTTGACCGCCATGGGCAGGCCATGAAGCGGACCTAGCGGTACATGGGCCGCGCGCATGGCATCGGCCTTGCGGGCCTCCTCCATCAGCTCATCGGCGGGCCTGAGCGCCACGATGGCATTCAGATCCGGGTTCACCGCCGCAATCCGCGCCAGTGTGCGCTCCATCAGCGCCGTGGCCGTCAGGCTGCCATCATGCAATTGCGCCAGAAGATCGCTGGCAGAGCTGTACTGGGTCATGATCGACTGGGCTCCATTCCGGGAATGAACAAAGCCTAGCGACAGATTTTTGCAAAAGAAAGCGGTGACTTGTCTCAGTTCGCTCCTGATACGTTCACGCGCCTTCGTCCCCCGGCGCTGTGAGCCAGCTAATCAGATATCGCAGGGCGACATAACTCACGCAGGAGATGCCAACGTAAAGGTTAGCTTTCCACCACCAAAACATGAACCAGTTCGTCGGCTGCCAGAAATTGGGTTCATCACTTCCACGCATCTCGAACAGATATGCCCCATCGCGGACTTCCGCATCAAGGACGACACCGCCAACAAGAAATTGAAAGAAAAGCCCGCCGAATAACACAAAGAACCAAGCCGGAACAATAACAGTTAGCTCCAACCTGTGAAATCTCGGCCAATACGGTCGTTTGGACAAAAAGCGCTTACTCCGCCTGCGCGTCCGCGCGGCTTTTGCCGGAGACGTTCAGCGCCAAGGTCGCAGCCATGAACCCATCGAGATCGCCATCCAGAACGCCCTTGGTGTCCGAGGTCTCATGCCCCGTGCGCAGATCCTTGACCATCTGGTAGGGCTGCAACACGTAGGACCGGATCTGGTTACCCCAGCCCGCGTCGCCCTTGTTCTCGTGGGCTTCGTTGATGGCCGCGTTGCGACGGTCCAGCTCCAGTTGATACAGGCGCGATTTCAGGGCCTTCATGGCGATATCGCGGTTCTGGTGCTGGGATTTTTCCGAGCTGGTCACCACGATCCCGGTGGGATGGTGGGTGATCCGCACCGCCGAGTCGGTGGTGTTAACGTGCTGACCGCCCGCACCGGACGAACGGTAGGTATCGATACGGATATCCGCCGGGTTCACTTCGATGTCGATATTGTCGTCCACCACTGGGTAGACCCAGACCGAACAGAAGGAAGTGTGACGCTTGGCAGCTGAGTCATAGGGTGAAATCCGCACCAGACGGTGCACACCGCTTTCGGATTTCAACCAGCCATAGGCATTGGGGCCGGAGATCTTGTAGGCGGCGGATTTGATGCCTGCCTCTTCACCAGCGCTTTCGGATTGAAGCTCGACCTTGTAGCCTTTCTTCTCGGCCCAGCGGACGTACATGCGCGCAAGCATCGAAGCCCAGTCGCAGCTTTCAGTGCCACCCGCGCCCGCATTGATTTCGAGGAAGGTATCGTTGCCGTCCGCCTCGCCGTCCAGCAGCGCCTCCAGTTCCTTTTCGGCGGCCTTGTCCTTCAGCGCCTTCAGAGCGTCCTCGGCGTCGGTGACGACCTCCTCGTCCTCTTCCATCTCGCCAAGCTCGATCAGCTCCATATTGTCGGCCAGATCCCGCTTGATGCCCTTGTAGGTATCAATCGCATCGACCAGCATCTGACGCTCGCGCATCAGTTTCTGCGCCGCTTCGGGATCGTCCCACAGTCCCGGATCCTCGACCCGGGCGTTGAATTCCTCCAGCCGGAACTCCGCAGTTTCCCAATCGAGCCGCTGGGCGAGAAGCTCCAGCGATTTTTCAATCTCGGTCACGATATTCTGGGTTTCAGCGCGCATCTTGGGAGTATCCTGTCATGACGTTCAGGCTGGCGTGATAGCCCAGAGACCAAGGCAGAACAAGGGTCTGCGCCTGTCCATCGTCAAGCAGTGCGCATAGGCGGCCGACAATCGCGCCCCGCGCGCAATACCCCCGTCAAAGCCGGTGCCCGCAAAGGCACAGGCGGGCGGTCAGTAAAGGCCGCCCGAACTGATGGTGCCAAAGCTGGCCTTTGGCCCCAGAACCGCGGTTCCACCGCTTGAGGTGGTAACCTTGCGCCCGGATTGTTCGACCTCTTCGATCAACGGCAGGCTGGAGCCCATGGCAAAGCCGCCATCGAAGGTCATGCCAAAGATCGGCTCAGCCCCGTCGCGGAAGTATTCCGCCACCACATAGGCACCCGAAGCATCATCCGGCAAAGGCGCGCCGGTATAGCGGTCGATCTTGATGAAATGGCCGCCTTCGGGCACTTCGAAGGGACCGCCGCCGAATTTTTCGACAGCCTTGGTCATGAACTGCTGGAACACCGGCCCGCACATGGTGCCGCCATAGGCGCCACGCCCCATCGGGCGGGGCTGGTCAAAGCCCATGTAGCAACCCGCAACGATATTGGAGGTAAAGCCGACGAACCAGACATCGCGCGAATCGTTGGTGGTGCCGGTTTTGCCCGCGGTGGGCACCGGCAGGTTGATCACGCTGGAGGCGGTGCCGCGGTCGACAACCCCCTTCATCATCGAGGTCAGCTGATAGGCGGTGATCGGATCCATCACCTGTTCGCGGTCGGCAACGATACGCGGTGCCCGTCCAGGCTCCAAGGAAGCCACGGCGCAATCGACGCAGTCGCGGTCATCGTGGCGGTAGATCGTCTTGCCAAAGCGATCCTGAATGCGGTCCACCAGGGTCGGCTGCACCCGCTGGCCGCCATTGGCGAACATCGCATAGGCTGCAACCATCTTGTAGAGCGTGGTTTCCTCGGCCCCCAGCGAGTTGGCCAGATAGGTGCCCATATTGTCA
Source organism: Phaeobacter sp. CC-HEC084 (assembly GCF_059429255.1). Classification (NCBI taxonomy): domain Bacteria; kingdom Pseudomonadati; phylum Pseudomonadota; class Alphaproteobacteria; order Rhodobacterales; family Roseobacteraceae; genus Phaeobacter; species Phaeobacter sp. CC-HEC084. The sequence continues at coordinate 945,697 of NZ_JCAIJQ010000002.1, read as the reverse complement.
TAGACGCCAAAGCGTTCCGCATAGCCCGCGACCACCGGCATGCCGACCTCTTGCGCCAGTCGGATGGTCATCAGGTTCCGGCTCATCTCGATCCCGGTGCGCAGCGGCGTCGGACCGTAGAACTTGTTGCTGGAGTTCTTGGGCCGCCACAGACCTTGCGGCGTGTTGATCTCGATCGGGGCGTCGACGATGATGGTCGCCGGGCTGTATCCACTGTCCAGCGCCGCCGCATAGACGAAAGGTTTGAAGCTGGACCCAGGCTGTCGCTGCGCCTGGGTGGCGCGATTGAACACCGAATGCTGATAGGAGAACCCGCCCTGCATCGCCAGAACGCGGCCGGTGTTGACGTCCATTGCAACGAAACCGCCCTGCACTTCGGGGACCTGCCGCAGCGACCAATGGCTAAAGGCATCGTCTTTCATCTCGGCGCGGACCAGCACCACGTCTCCGCGGGTGAAGTTGTCCTTGAAATTGCCCTTCATCCACTTGATGTCAGAGCGCGGCACGCTGCCGGTTTCGGCAACGCCTTCTACGCCAACGGTAAGCGACTGATCGGCCACTGTCAGCACCACGGCAGGCAGCCATTTGCCACCCAAGTCGATGTCGCGGGACACATCGGCTTGTCCCAGCGCCTCGCGCCAGGTCTCTTCGGAGGCGAGTTCCTCTTCGGTGAGAGCTACCCCTGTGCCCTTCCAGATCCCACGCGAACGGTCATATTTCTCCAGACCTTTGCGCATGGCCAGCGCGGCCTCTGTCTGCATTTCCTCGTCGATAGTGGCGCGGACGGTGAAACCACCGGTAAAGAATTCACCTTCCCCAAAGTCCTGCGACAGCTGGCGGCGGATTTCATCGGTGAAATAATCGCGCGGCGGCAGAGCGGTACGGAAGCTTTCGAAATCGCCGTTCTGAACCGAGCGCAGCGGCTGTTCGACCTCCACCTTGTAGACGTCTTCGGAGATATAGCCGTTCTCGTACATCTCGCGCAGCACGTAGTTGCGCCGGGCCAGCAGCCGGTCCTTGCGCCGAACCGGGTGATAATCTGACGGCGCCTTGGGCATGGAGGCCAGCGTGGCAGCTTCGTGCGGGGCCAATTCGCCAAGGGTCTTGTTGAAATAGGTCTGCGAGGCCGCCGCGACCCCGTAAGAATTCTGCCCCAGGAAAATCTCGTTCAGATAGAGCTCAAGAATTCGGTCCTTGTCGAGCGTTTCCTCAAGCCGGGTGGCGAGGATGATTTCCTTGATCTTGCGCTCGGCCTTACGGTCACCGGACAGAAGGAAGTTCTTCATCACCTGCTGGGTGATGGTCGAGGCACCGCGCACGTTGGACCCGCGCGAGCGAACCGCTTCAATCGCGGCGGCAGCAATACCACGGGCATCATAGCCTGCGTGAGAATAGAAATTCTTGTCTTCGGCAGAGATGAAGGCCTGTTTCACTAGCGCCGGGATCTCGTGCGACGGGGTGAACAAGCGCCGTTCTTCGGCGAATTCGTCGATCAGTTGTCCTTCGCCCGAATAGATCCGGCTGATGGTCGGGGGCTGGTATTGCGCCAGGGATTCGTGGCTGGGCAGGTCGCGCCCATACATCCAGAAGACCGCGCCAATGGTCAGTGCAACCACCGCCACGCCAAGCGTGATGGTACTGAAAATGGAGCCGAAGAAGGATAGAATGAACCTGAGCACGGAATAAAGCCTCTCTCGCACGGTCCCGCCTATATAGGAGCCCCTGTTACCGGGGTCAAAACGGGAAGCGGCGAATATATGCCGCTGGTGTCAGGAAAACCATAGAGGATTCGGGGCCGCAGCGACAGGCGCTGTCGCAACCAGTGGGTCAGTCGGCACCTGCGCGCCGATCCCCATGGGCGCCTTTTTCCTACTTTCCGGCTACTGGCGTACCAGCGGGCGCAGCGCATCATCGCGGATACGCCATTCGATCAGGCCAGACAGAACACCGCGCGCCGCCTGGGCGCGCCACTCCGGGTCCTTTAGGTTCTTCAGATCGCGGGCGCTGGACAGGAAGCCGATTTCGATCAGGACCGACGGGATATCCGCCGATTTCAGTACCGAAAATCCGGCCGAGCGCATGGGCCGCCGGTTGAGCGGCCCGCCCTGCTCCGCCAGCCCTTCGACGATGGCGCGCGCCAGCGCCTCGCTGCGTGGCTGGGTTTCCTGCCGGGCAAGATCCAGCAGCACATCCGTCACCAGATCATCCGCCGCGCTGAGGTCTGTCCCAGACAATAGATCCGACCGGTCGTGCCGCTCGGCCAGGGTGGCCGATGCCTTGTCCGAAGCCTCTTTCGACAGGGTATAGATGGTCGATCCCCGCGCGCCGCCTTCGGAGAGGGAATCCGCGTGCAGTGAGATGAACAGATCCGCCCCCGCCTGATGCGCCAGCGCAATCCGGCGCTCCAGCGATACGAAGTAATCCCCATCACGGGTCAGCTGCACCGAAAACTGACCCGAGCGCACCAGCATTTCGCCGAGTTCAAAGGCAAATTGCAGCATCAAGGTCTTTTCATCGAGGCCGCCCTCGACCTGCGCACCGGGATCGATGCCGCCATGCCCCGGGTCCAGCACCACCAGCAGCGGCGCATTGTCATCACGCGGGGCAGCCGGTGTCAGCGGCTCGGGCGCGGGCAGGTCCCAGCGCCGGTCCTGCGGGGCGCCGGCATTGGCGGCAAACTGTTCGGCATCTGTTTTGTCCAGCGTGACCGACAGGATCGCGCCCGCTGTCACCGGATCAACCTCCATCCCGGCGGCGCTAACCTGCATCGGTCCGGCCAGCGCCAGAACCATACGCGACCAGCCGGGCACATAGGTGCCGAACTGCACATCGCGCAGGTTTTCGCCTTGGATCAGGTTCTCGCGACGCAGCCCCGTCCAGTCCACCTCCTGAAAATCGAGCACCAGACGCGGAGGGTTGTCGAGCGTGAACAGGCGATAGGGCACCCCCTGACTAAGGTGCAGATCAATCTCTGCCCCCTGCCCCGCATCCCTGATACGGCTCTGCTCGGCATCAATGCGCGCGAGCCCGGAAAACCCCTGCGCCATGGCCGCGCCGCCCAGAAACAGCGCCGCGATGATCGCCAATATCCTGCCTGTCATCCTGTTCCTGCCCATTCTGCCTGTGCCTTTGACCAGTGGGTGTTTGCACCCACCGTCCCCATCTCCTTTGACGGGGACCTTAGCGGTTTTCCATGAAACTGCGCAGACGCGACAGCCCCTCTTCGATATCGGCGGTGGAGCGCGCATAAGAGAACCGCAGCGTCGTTGCGCCCCGCACCGGATCGAAATCCAGCCCCGGCGTCACCGCGACCCCGGCCTTTTCCAAGATCTCGGCGGCAAAGGCACGGCTGTCCTGCGTCAGCTCCGACACATCCGCATAGACATAAAACGCCCCGTCTGGCGGTGCGATCTTGCTGAACCCCGCCTTTGGCAGCCCTTCCAGCATCAGTTGCCGGTTGCGGGCATAGACCGCCAGATTTGCCTGCAGCTCATCCTCGCAATCCATCGCGGCCAGCGCCGCCACCTGGCTTGCATGCGGCGCGCAGATGAACATGTTCTGGGCCAGACGTTCCACCACCCGCACATGATCCTCGGGCACCACCATCCAGCCAACGCGCCAGCCAGTCATCGAAAAATACTTGGAGAAGGAGTTGATCACATAGGCATCATTGGTCAACTCCAGCGCGGTGACGGCTTTGGCCTCGTATTCGATCCCGTGATAGATCTCGTCCGAGATGAAGGCCGCTCCGGCCTCTTGCGTCGCGCCGATCAGTGCCCCCATGGCATCGCGGTTCAGCATCGTGCCGGTCGGGTTCGCCGGAGAGGCCACCATCAGCCCGGCGAGATCAAGCCCGGAAAGATCGCTTGGCACCGGCTGAAGGCGGTTTTCCGCTGCCGTTTCAATATCCACCGGCGTCAGCCCCAGCGCATGCAGGATCTGCCGGTACGACGGATAGCCCGGCGCGCCGATGCCGACCCTGTCACCGCTGTCAAAGAGCGCCGTGAAGGCCAGCAGGAACGCCCCGGACGAACCCGAGGTCACCACCACGCGCCCGGGATCCAGATCCACGTTATACCATTCGCCATACATGCGTGCGATACGTTCGCGCAGCGCCGGATTCCCCAGCGCCACGGTATACCCTAGCGCATCACTTTGCAGCGCCTGCACCAGCGCCTGCTGCGCCGCCTCCGGCGCCCCGGTCGAAGGCTGGCCGACCTCCATGTGAATGATACGGCGCCCGGCCTCTTCGGCCTTGCGGGCGGACTCCATGACGTCCATCACAATAAACGGATCGACCTCTGAGCGGGTTGAGTTTCGCATGATGTTCTCCCATGGTGCGCGCATGACTTTTGACCGTTTCTCTCGTCTGGCGTCAATCCCGGCTCTGGTGTTTTGCCTGCTGGCCTATGCGGCGACGGCTGTGCAGGCGGCATCGATCACCCTGTTGCGAGACGCAGATGTGGAACAGGCGCTGAACCGGCTTGCGGCGCCGGTTCTGCAGGCGGCCGGCCTCAACGCCCGGCGCACCAAAATCCTTGTGGTCAACGAGTCCAGCTACAACGCCTTTGTTTTGGATAGCCGAACAATTTTCGTGCATTACGGCCTGATCCTCAAGTCCGACAGCCCCGAGATGCTGCAGGCGGTTCTAGCCCATGAAGCGGCTCATATCGCAAACGGCCATCTGGCCCGGCGGATGCAGAACATGCGTTCGGCCGGAAGTGCCGCCGGGCTGGGCATGGCGCTGGCGGTTCTGGCCGCCGCTGCGGGCGCTGGCAGCGAAGCCTCGACCGGGATTGCCATCGGCACGCAAAGCTCAGCCCTGCGCGGCTTCCTGTCACACACCCGCGCCGAGGAATCCTCGGCTGACCGCTCGGCAGCAGGCTACCTCAGCCGCGCTGGCGTCAATCCGCAGGGGCTGGTCGACCTGCACCAGACCTTTGCCGGACAAGAAGTGCTGAGCGCCCAGCATCAGGACCCCTACATGCGCTCGCATCCACTCAGCCGCGACCGCATCCGCGCGGCGCAGGCCTATGTCGCCAGCCACGGCACCGACATCGCGACCGATCCAGAGGCCGAGTATTGGTTCGCCCGGCTGCGCGGCAAGCTGTCTGCCTTCGTCCGCTCTCCGAAGTGGACGCTGCGGCGCGCAGGCAGCGAGAGCCACAAGGATGTCCGGCTCATGCGGGAGGCGATCGCCTATCATCGGCTCAACAATCGCAAGAAGGCGCTGACCGCCATAAACGGCGCCATTTCGCTGCGCCCCAAGGATCCGTTTTATCACGATCTCAAAGGTCAGATCCTGATGGAAAACCGCGACTGGAATGCCGCGCTTTCCAGTTACGGGCAGGCGGTCGCGCTGGCCCCCTCGGACCCGCTTGTGCTGGCCAGTTATGGCCGGGCGCAGCTTGCTGCTGGGCAGCCTCGGGCCGCGCTCAAATCGCTGGAAAAATCCCGCGGCATCGATTTTCGCAACACGGTGCTGCTGCGGGACATGGCGCAGGCCTATGCCAAAACCAAACAGACCGGGCTTGCCGCGCTGGTGACAGCGGAACGCTATGCCCTGCAGGGGCGTCTGGACGACGCCGGTCTGCATGCCAAACGCGCCACCGCGCTTTTGCCCACCGGATCGCCAGCCTGGCGCCGGGCGCAGGACGTGCTGGTGGCCTATGAGAAAACACAGAAAAGGAAACGAAAATGATCCGTGTTACACGTGCAGCAGCAGGTGCTGCCACTGCTCTTGCGCTGCTTGGCGCCCCCGCGCAGGCGCTGGACCTTTCGAACATGAGCGCCGCCGAACGCGAAGCTTTTGGCGTCCAGGTGCGGGAATACCTGATGGAAAACCCCGAGGTGATCCTTGAGGCCGTGAACCTGCTGGAGCAACGTCAGGCCGCCGCCGAAGCCACCCGCGATCAGGCGCTGGTTGCCGACAACCTGCAGGAGTTGGAAAACGATGGCTATTCCTGGGTCGGCGGCAACCCCGAGGGCGACATCACCCTGGTCGAGTTCATGGACTATCGCTGTGGTTATTGCCGCCGCGCCGCGCCCGAGGTGGCGGAGCTGCTTGCCAAGGATGGCAACATCCGCTGGGTGGTGAAGGAATTCCCGATCTTGGGCGAAGCCTCGGTGCTGTCGTCGCGCTTTGCTGTTGCAACCAAACAGCTGGCTGGCAGCGATGCGTACAAATCCGTGCACGAAGCCCTGATGGAGATGACCGGCGAGCCGGGGGAAGTCGCCCTGCGCCGTCTGGCGGATGGTCTGGATCTGGATGCCGACGCCATCCTCGCCCATATGGATTCCGAGGACGTCACCCGCGAATTGCGCCAGACCCGCGATCTGGCCCAGCGTCTGTCGATCTCCGGCACGCCCACATTTGTTCTGGGCGGTGAACTGCTGCGCGGCTACCTGCCTGCTGATCAGATGGAAGTCCTGGTGGCAGAGAACCGCAAGAACCGCGGCTGACCCGCGCTGCGGCCTTGGGCCGAGCCATCATGGTGAAACGCAAAACGGGGCGCCCTTGGCGCCCCGTTTCTGTTAGTCCTGCATATTGCCCCGGTCTGGGGCCGTCTGCTTATTCTGCGGCGGCTGCCTCAGCCGCGTTGATTTCTGCAGCCTTTTGTTCGACCTGTTCGACGATGTGGTCGACCATCTCTTCGTTGCTCATCTTGTGGCTGGCCTTGCCCGCCAGATAAACCATCCCGGCCCCGGCCCCGCCGCCGGTGAAACCGACATCCGTCATCAGCGCCTCACCCGGCCCGTTCACGACGCAGCCGATGATAGACAGGCTCATCGGTGTGTGGATATGGGCCAGTCGCTCTTCCAGCGCTTCAACCGTCTTGATCACGTCGAACCCCTGCCGCGCGCAAGAGGGGCAGGAGATGATATTGACGCCGCGGTGCCGCAGGCCCAGCGATTTCAGGATTTCGAACCCGACCTTTACCTCTTCGACTGGATCGGCAGAGAGGCTGACGCGCAGCGTATCGCCAATGCCCATCCACAAAAGCTGCCCCAGACCGATGGCCGATTTGATGGTCCCGGAGACAAAGCCCCCTGCCTCGGTAATCCCAAGGTGGATCGGCGCATCTGTCGCATCGGCCAGTTGCTGATAAGCGGCTGCCGACATGAAGACATCAGAGGCCTTCACCGAAATTTTGAACTCGTGGAAATCGTGATCCTGCAGGATGCGGATATGATCGAGACCGCTTTCGACCATCGCTTCGGGGCAAGGCTCACCGTATTTGTCGAGCAGGTGCTTTTCCAATGAGCCAGCGTTGACGCCAATCCGGATCGAACAATTGTGGTCGCGGGCGGCCTTGATCACTTCGGCGACGCGTTTTTCATCGCCGATATTGCCGGGATTGATGCGCAGACAGGCGGCGCCTGCCTCGGCTGCCTCAATCCCGCGTTTGTAGTGGAAATGGATATCCGCAACGATGGGCACCGGGCTTTCGCGCACGATTTCCTTCAGCGCCTTGGACGAAGCCTCATCCGGGACCGAGACGCGCACCAGATCCGCGCCCGCCTCCGCGGCGGCCTGCACCTGGGCGATGGTCGCAGCGACATCGGTGGTCAGCGTATTGGTCATGGTCTGCACCGCGATGGGCGCATCCCCGCCAATCGGCACGTTCCCTACATGGATCTGGCGGCTCTTGCGGCGCTCGATATGGCGCCAGGGTCGAATGTGATTCAGCGACATGCGGTCCGTCCCCTATGGTCCTGCTGCTCAGCCGGTAGATACGTGCTGCGGGCCGCGTCTGCAATGGCAGGCGCGGTCAGACACAGTAAAAGCGGAAAAAGGATCAGTCCTGTGCGCTGTCGACCTGCAGCTGCGCCACCAGGGTCGCAAGGGCGCGGTTGCGGTCATCCTCAAGATCGGCCACCTCGAACCGACCCGAGATCGCATCCGGGGACAGATCGACATTCTTGGTCACCCGTCCACGCTGGCCCACGGGACCAAAATGCTGTCCATTGACCGCGAAATAGATGCCGCTGCTTTCCCCGGTCTTCAGGGTCGGTGCAACTTCAGTCAGGGGAATCTCGAACCGGTCGCCCGGTTCCATGATCCCTTCGAAGATGACGCTGCCATCCGCGGCGGTCACCTCGACCCATGCCGGACGTACGGCAAGCATTTCCGCGCTCGGCGCCACCTCTTCGACGACCTGCGGTACCGTCAGCTGCTGCCCGGCGATGTCCGCAGGCAGGCTGGCCTCCGCCAGTTGGATGGATGGCAGATCGGGTTCGGCAAAGTTGCCAAAGGTGCGCGGATCAAGCGTTGCAATCGGCGCGTCCCGGGCTTCGAGAACCGGAACATCCAGCGCCTGTGGGCGATAGAGCCGGTCCAGCGCCGCTGCCGCAGGATCCGTATCCGCATTCGCCAGGTTCAGCTGCGCGCCTTCCAGCGGGTCCACATCCGCCAGCACAAGCGGCGTTTGATCGACCGGTGCAAACTGCACCTGCTGCACTTCTTTCAGGATGCTCCAGCCGCCGTAGCCGATGCCAGTGATCAGCGCCGCCAGCACCATCAGCGATCCGATGGCGCGTGGCTCCACATGACTGAACAGACCACCCGCAGAGGGGGCAAAGGGCGTGTTGGGCGAGGTGAACGGGTCGCTGCCCAGCCCACTGGCATTTGCCGCTTGTGCACCGGGTGCAGCCTTTGCCTTACGCACCGAGGCCTCGGCCGACATGCCGTGGGCAACCGTAAAGCCACTTTCGCGGCAGAAGGTTTCAAACGCCTCTTCGGGATCCATGCTCAGATAGCGCGCGTAAGAGCGCACATACCCGGCGATAAAGCCGGGCGTGTCAAAAACTGAAGGATCGGAATTTTCAATCGCAGCGATGTAAGATGCCTTGATGCGCAACTCTCGTTGCACATCAAGCAGGGATTTCCCCATGGTTGCGCGCTCGCCGCGCATCATGTCGCCAAGCCGCAGCTCAAAGTCGTCAAAACTTTTGGGCGCGGATGGCTCACCCTGCTCTTTTGATTTGCGCTGAGTAAGGCGCCCGATCATGCCTGCTGTCCCATCTTTACCTGCCGCAACCGGATTTTGATGTCTGCAGAATCACCCTAACGACTCAAGCTGACCAATCCGTTGATGAAACGATAACACACTCAACAGTTTTGAACACAGAACTGTGCACTACCCGGCCAATTCGGCGCGATTCAGCGCACAATGCGACCAAAGACCGTCCATTGCCTTGACCAAAGCGTCGATTTCCAGCGGCCCATGCACCGGCGACGGGGTAAACCGCAGCCGTTCGGTGCCGCGAGGAACGGTGGGGAAGTTGATCGGCTGAACGTAAATGCCGAAATCCGACAGCAGCATATCGCTCAACTTCTTGGTGTGAACCGGGTCGCCGACGATGACCGGCACGATGTGGCTGCCGTGATCGATGATCGGCAGGCCCAGCCCCTTGAGGCGCATTTTCAGGATCTTTGCCTGTTCTTGGTGCTTCTCGCGCAGCTCGGGCGCGGTCTTGAGGAAAGCCACCGAGGCCGCCGCCCCGGCTGCAACCGTCGGGGCCAGCGAGGTGGTGAAGATAAAGCCGGGCGCATAAGAGCGGATGGCGTCGCACATCTTGGCCGAGGCTGCGATATAGCCGCCCATCACGCCATATGCTTTGGCCAGAGTGCCGTTGATGATGTCGATACGGTCTGCGAGACCGTCACGCTCAGCCACACCGCCGCCACGTGGGCCGTACATGCCCACCGCGTGCACTTCGTCGAGATAGGTCAGCGCGCCAAATTCATCCGCCAGATCGCAGATCTCTTCGATGGGGCCGAAATCGCCGTCCATGGAGTAGATCGATTCGAAGGCAATCAGCTTGGGCGCTGCGGGGTCATCCGCTTCCAGCAGTTCGCGCAGATGCGCGACGTCGTTGTGGCGGAAGATGCGTTTTGCACCGCCGTTGCGGCGCACCCCTTCGATCATCGAAGCATGGTTCAGCGCATCGGAATAGATGATCAGACCGGGGAACAGCTTGGGCAGGGTCGAAAGCGTTGCGTCATTGGCGATATAGGCCGAGGTGAACAGCAGCGCTGCCTCTTTTCCGTGCAGATCCGCCAGTTCGGCCTCAAGGCGTTTGTGATAGACGGTGGTGCCCGAGATGTTGCGGGTGCCGCCCGAACCTGCGCCGGTTGCGTCAATCGCCTCGTGCATCGCGGCCAGAACCACCGGGTGCTGCCCCATGCCAAGGTAATCGTTACCGCACCAGACGGTGATATCGCTTTCGCTGCCATCGGGACGGGTCCAGACCGCATGCGGGAACTGTCCGTTCTTCCGTTCGATATCGATGAAGGTCCGGTAGCGGCCTTCTTCGTGAAGGCTTTCAATCGCTGCGTCGAGTTTCGCGGTATAGTCCACCGGCATCTCCATAGCTGTAAGTCTGGCACCCAGGGCGCTGGCGCGAAGGCAGTCCCATTCACATTTATGAATAACTACCCTAGACGCCGATTTTGATCAACTGCTTACGCAAAAGGCATGTTGCGCAACATTGATGCAGGTCAAATAGACCTAAGCAACTGAGCCCACAACCCGGCGCGGGCGGCTATTTCCTGACAATTGCGTGGCACGCGGCGCTGAAAGGCGCCGGGCATAGAGGATCGGAAACTCTGGAAAATACCTGCATGGACAGCCGGCTATGGCGGTTCATCCCCTCGTCCAGCTTCCCCACTGGCGCCTCTTTGACGGCGCTGCTACGGTCCGCGACAAATCATCACAAACCATAATCAGAACGCAGGAGTGAGACATGTCATTGAATGAAGTGCTGGACCGGATCGACGCCGATGTGAACGCAGCAACGGACCGGCTGCTGGACCTTCTGCGGATCCAGTCCGTCTCGACCGACCCGGCCTACAAGGCAGAATGCGAAAAGGCGGCTGACTGGCTGGTGGCAGATCTCAAATCCATCGGCATCGACGCCGAAAAGCGCATAACCCCCGGCCACCCTATGGTCGTGGGCCACGTGGGGCAGGAAAACAAGGACGCGCCGCATGTCCTGTTCTACGGCCACTATGACGTGCAGCCGGTCGATCCGCTGAACCTGTGGAAGACACCGCCGTTCGAGCCGCAACTGGAAGAGACCGAAAACGGCACCGTCATCCGCGGCCGCGGCGCCTCGGACGACAAAGGGCAGCTGATGACCTTTGTCGAGGCCTGCCGCGCCTGGCAGGCGATCCACGGCTCCCTGCCCTGCCGCATCACCTTCTTCTTCGAAGGCGAGGAGGAATCGGGATCGCCGTCGCTGGTGCCCTTCATGAAAGAACACGCCGAAGAGCTGAAAGCGGATATCGCGCTGATCTGTGACACCTCCATGGTGTCGCGCGGCGTGCCCTCCATCGCCTCGCAGCTGCGCGGGATGCTGAAGGATGAATTCACCCTGGTCGGCCCGCGCATCGACCTGCATTCCGGCCACTATGGCGGCCCGGGCCTCAACCCCTTGCGCGAAATCAGCCGCATCGTCGCCTCCTTCTATGATGAGGAAACCGGCAAGATCGCCGTCGAAGGCTTCTATGAGGGCGTAAAAGAGGTGCCCGAAGACCAGATGCGTCAGTGGGAAGGCTGCGGTTTTGATGCAGACGACTACCTTGGCAACGCCGGTTACACCCAGGCCCATGGCGAAAAAGACCGCAGCATTCTGGAGCAGCAATGGGCGCGCCCGACGCTGGAGGTCAACGGACTGTGGGGCGGCTATAACGGCGCCGGATCGAAAACCGTGATCCCCTCCGAAGCGCATTGCAAGATCACCTGCCGTCTGGTGGGGGACATGGACCCCGACGCACTGCGCCAAAAAATCCGCAAGCATATCGAAGATCGCCTGAAACCCGACTGCAAGGTGGTCTGGGACAACGATCTGGAAGGGTCGCGCGCTTCGGTGATGGATATCACTCGCCCCGAATTCACCGCCGCCCGCGGCGCGCTGAGCGACGAATGGGAGCGCGAGGCGGTCTTCTGCGGCATGGGCGGATCGATCCCGATCGCGGGCTTTTTCAAATCCATCCTCGGCATGGAATCGATGCTGATCGGGTTTGCCAATGAAGATGACGCGATCCATTCCCCGAACGAGAAATACGACCTCAAGAGCTTTCACAAAGGCATCCGCTCCTGGGCGCGGGTTCTGGAGGCACTGACCCAGTCGTAAGCGGACAAGATAGGGGAGCGGCGGCTCCCCGCCATGCCCGGCCCTGTGGGCCGGGCATCCTTCATTCAGGAAAGTCACGCCACTCAGGGAGGTCAGGTGGATGGCATCAGAAATCGAAACAGGCCGCGCCGAGGTGAACGGCCAAACGATTGCCTACACCCAGCAAGGCAGCGGACCTGCCGTTCTGCTGCTGCATGGGTTCCCGCAAACCCGCGCCATGTGGGATACCGTGGCACCACGCCTTGCCGAACAGTTTACCGTGGTGACCGCCGATCTGCGCGGATATGGCGACAGCAGCAAGCCAGACGACATGACCGCGATGAACTTTCGCGAGATGGGCGCCGATCAGGTGGCACTGATGCGTTCATTGGGCCATGAGAGCTTTCACCTCGTCGGCCATGACCGTGGCGCACGCACGGCGCACCGGATGGCGCTTGATAGCCCAAACGCCATCGCTAGCCTGACAGTGATGGACATCATCCCCACCCACCTGCTGCTGGGTGATCTGCACCAAGAGGTCGCCCGCGCTTATTATCACTGGTTCTTTCTCGCGCAGCCCGCGCCCTTTCCCGAGCGGATGATCGGGGCGGACCCGGACTACTATTTTGAAAGCTGCCTGTTGGGCTGGGGCGGCGCGACGCTGGAGGATTTCCCGGCCGAGGCGCTGGAGGCCTACCGCAAGAGCTGGCGTGATCCGGCGTGCATCCACGCGATGTGCAACGATTACCGCGCCGCAATCGATGTGGATTTCGCGCTAGATGCCGCTGATCTGGACCGTCAGGTCTCCAGCCCCGCGCTGGTCCTTTATGGCGCCACCGGCGCTATGGCGAAACAATACGATGTGGAGGCGACCTGGGCGCCCCGCCTAGCCAACATGCGCGCTGCGGCCATTCCGGGCGGGCATTTCTTCGTGGACCAGCACCCATCGAAAACCGCGGAAGCGCTCATGGACTTTCTTAGTGAACAACCAGCGTTCTGACATCCGGTGATCTTGGCGCCGATGGTGTCGGCTACATGGGCACTGAGCCTGTGCAGACTCTCCCGACCTTGGCCGATGATAGAAGGCACAGCGCGGCCCCCCCCTTACTGCCAATACCCCGCTCTGCAGGCAGCCTACCCCTTGCGTGCGCGCAGGTCTCTTGCGGCCTTGAGCCCCAACAACACCAAGGGGGCGCCGTGCATCAGTAGATCGAACCAGTCGAGGGCGCGCTGCAATTCGCCTGCAAACAGCATCCTGAGCTTTTCCCACAGGTGCGGTTCGGGGAAGAAAGGCGCCAGCCCCAGAAGTAGCGCGACAATGATCGCAGTCGTCCAGTCGATGGAATCCAGCAGTTTCATGACGCTCGCATCTGGTCCTGATTTTTCGAGGAAAAAGGAAGTGGCGCGGTTGACGGGGCTCGAACCCGCGACCCCCGGCGTGACAGGCCGGTACTCTAACCAGCTGAGCTACAACCGCGCATGGCCTATATAAGGCGTCCCGACCGGTCCCATTTCGGGACTTCCCATTGTCACATGGGACCAGACTAATGAGTGGCGCGGTTGACGGGGCTCGAACCCGCGACCCCCGGCGTGACAGGCCGGTACTCTAACCAGCTGAGCTACAACCGCGCATGGATCTCATATCATCTGCCTTTCGGCATCCCCCATCCGGAGCGGACCCTGGTATTGCCCAAGGCGGGCAGGCAGCAGTGGCGCGGTTGACGGGGCTCGAACCCGCGACCCCCGGCGTGACAGGCCGGTACTCTAACCAACTGAGCTACAACCGCTCGCTGCCCGTTCAGCATCTCTTCCGAACGTTGGGGTGTAATATTCCTAGGCCTCGGGTATCGTCAAGCGGTGTTTTGTCATTTTATCCGCTTTCGGCCAAAAAAATTCATTCCCAGATGTAAAGCATTGAAACCAAGAGGAAAGCTCCCTATCCCTCCCCGCACTCGCGAACCAAAGACCCGTATTCGCCCCGTCGCCGTGAACCAGAGCAACTGTCGGATCAGCAATAGCGCTCAGGGCCGATCCACTGCTCATCCGAATAGCGGTCGCCATGCGCCCATCCCACGGGCAGCACAGTCTCGATCCGTTCCAAGTCCTCAGGCGTCAGCGTCAGATCCGCGCCCGCGACGCATTCCCCAAGGTGTTTGACGCTGCGGGTACCGGGGATCGGGATCACGTGGTCGCCGCGGGTCAGCAGCCAAGCGTTGGCCAGAGCCGCCGCCGAGGTCCCCATCTGCGCCGCAAGTGCACGGAACTTATCGGTGATCCGCAGGTTCTCACTAAGATTCGGCTCCATGAACCGCGGGTTGCCAGCAAGGAACGGCAGTTGCGGGATCCGCGCCTTCGGAATCGGATTATCCGTCAGCAAGGAGCGCCCCACCGGCGAGAAAGCCACAAAAGCCACCCCGAGTTCGGCGCAGGCCTGTACCAGGCCAAGATCGGGGAACCGGGTCGACAGGGAATACTCCGATTGCACAGCCGCAACAGGAAAGGCCGTCATCGCCCGCCGCAGGGTTGAGGGCGCCACCTCCGAAAGACCGATCGCGCGTGTCTTGCCCTTTTCCACAAGGCGGCCAAGGTTCGCCGCCGTTTCCTCGGGCGTGAAACGCGGATCTCGGCGGTGCGCATAAAACAGATCGACACACTCGACGCCCAGCCGCTGCAAGGATTTGTCCAGCTCTGCCTCAAGATGCTCTGCCGAGTTATCAAAGCACCGGTTGCCATCGGCATCGCGCGTGATCGTGGCCTTTGTCGAGATCACAAATTCATCACGCGCCCCGGGATTGGCGCGCAGGTAAGATCCGATGGCGCTTTCGGATTTTCCCATGCCATAGATATTGGCGCTGTCCAGCAGCGTCACCCCCAGATCCCGGCAGCTGTCGAGAATGGCGTGGCTTTCGGCCTCATTGGTGGGGCCGTACATGTCTGAAAAGGACATCGCGCCATAGCCGATACATCCGACCTCTGGTCCCTGGGCTCCAAGTTTGCGCTGCTTCATGAACTCTCTTTCCGGCTTCGATTATGTGTTCGTCCAGCGCATGGTGCCGAAAAGAAGCCCGTTTGTCGAACGCTCTTCCCCGTCGTTCTTGCCTGCCCTTTGACGCTCAGGCAGGATCAGGCCCATCGCCATTTCCTGCTCCCCGTAAGGACGCCCATGTTCGACATCCTGTCAGACCGCACCTATCGCCATCTGTTCCTGGCCCAGGTCGCGGCGCTGATCGGGACCGGGCTGGCCACCGTTGCGCTGGGTCTGCTGGCCTATGATCTGGCAGGCAGCGGCGCGGGGCTGGTGCTCGGCAGCATCTTCACGATCAAGATGATCGCCTACGTGGGGATTGCACCCATCGCCGGGGCCTTTGCCGACCGTGTGAACCGCCGCGCCCTGCTGGTCACGCTGGACCTCGTGCGGGCGGCAGCGGCCCTGTGTCTCCCCTTCGTCACCGAGGTCTGGCAGGTCTATGTGCTGATCTTCCTGCTGCAATCCGCATCAGCTGCCTTTACTCCCACATTCCAGGCCACGATTCCGGACATCCTGCCGGAGGAGGACCGATATACACGGGCGCTGTCGCTGTCGCGGCTGACCTATGATCTGGAAAACATTGTCAGCCCGACGCTGGCGGCGCTGCTGCTGGCCGTCATGGCCTATGACACGCTGTTCCTTGGTACGGTCGCTGGCTTTGTCGGCTCGGCCCTGCTTGTCGTCTCAGTGCTGCTGCCCAGCCCGAAATCCAGCCGGAGGCGCGGCATTTACGATCGCACCACCCGAGGGATCCGGATCTACCTAGCCACACCCCGGCTGCGCGGTCTTCTGGCGCTCAACCTTTCGGTCTCGGCCGCCGGGGCGATGGTGCTGGTGAACTCCGTGGTACTGGTGCGCGGAGAATTGGGCCTCAGCGAAAGCGATGTGGCCTGGGCGATGTTCGCCTTTGGCCTTGGCTCGATGTTGGCAGCGCTGCTGCTGCCGCCTGTTCTGGACCGGGTGCCGGACCGGCCAGTAATGCTATCCGGCGCCGGGCTGCTGGTTGCGGCATTGCTGGCGCTGGCGGCGCTGGTGGCAATTACGGGCCTCAGCTGGGGCGGGCTGCTGATCAGCTGGTGTCTGGTCGGCATCGGCTACTCGTCGGTCATGACCCCCTCCGGACGGCTGTTGCGCCGCTCTGCCCTTGCCGAGGACCGCCCGGCCATCTTTGCCGCGCAGTTTGCCCTCTCCCATGCTTGTTGGCTTCTGACCTATCCGCTGTCTGGCTGGCTGATGACCGCCTTTGGCACGCTCACGGCGCTGATCCTGCTGGCGGCGCTTTCTCTTGTCGGGCTGCTGCTGTGCCGTTTCCTCTGGCCTGCCCATGCCCCCTCGGAGATACCCCATAGCCACGCGGATCTGCCGCCGGATCATCCACACCTGCTTGAGCACGGGGATGAGGCACACAAGCACGCCATCATCATCGACGATCTGCACCGCGACTGGCCGACGCGCGGCTGACAATCAGGCGCTCCCCACCCTGCTCCCAGCCGACGCCCTCACCTCCCCCACGCCAACGTGATCCGCCCGACCTTGCGCAAGCCATGCCGGTATTCGAAACCCGCCGCGAATAGAAAGGATACCCCTATGCCCAAAGCCGTCATCTATCGCATGGATTTGCCCAATTACACCTGTGGCTTCGGCACGGCAGCCCTTGACCTGCTGCGTCGCGAAAAATTCGATATCGAAGAACATGTGCTGCGCACCCGCCGGGAAACGGATGCCTTCAAGGATAAGCACCACGTCACTACAACGCCGCTTGTATTCATTGACGGGGAGAAAATTGGTGGCTTCACTGAGCTGAAGAAACACCTCAAGGCCCAGAAGCCGAAACCAAAACGGTTCTGGAAACGCTGATCCACAAGCCCCCCCGTCATGCCCGCGGAGCAAAGACGCGCATTAAGCGGGGGGGGGGGGGGACATGACCACGTTGCCTGCCCTCTGTGCGCCCTAGGAAAGGCTTTCTGATCAGTCAATGAACGGGGTAGAGCCATCCCACTCCGAAGGGCTCACTGGCGTCTGCACCTCCACCGTTGGCGCAGCTGCGGATGTGGTTATGATATTATTCTGCCCCAGCCCCGCAAAGGCCGCCCCGTACTTGGATAGCCCCCTGAAAGTGGCCCACCAACTGGGATAGTTTTGTCCCGCAATTTGGAGGAACCGCGATGTCTGGGAAAAGAGAGAAACCCGAAGAAATCATATCTAAGCTTCGGCAGGTTGAAGTTCTAAAGGGACAAGGTGCAACGATCGCGGAGGAGGTGCGCCAGATCGGCATGACACAACAGACGTTTTATCGCTGGCGCAAGCAATATGGCGGTATGGGAACCGACCAACTCAGGGAACTGAAGCGCCTCCAGAAAGAGAACGAACGGTTGAGAAAAGCCGTCTCGGATCTGACTTTGGACAAGCTGATCCTGGCGGAGGCGGCAAAGGGAAACTTTTGAGCCCCGCTCGCCGCCGTGCCTGCATCGATCACGTTCGCACCCGGTTCCATCTGTCCGAGAGACGCGCCTGCCGTGTCTTGGGTCAGCACCGATCCACGCAGAGGAAGGCGCCGCATGGCCGTGCCGATGAGGAGCGTCTGGTCGCGGACATGATCGAACTGGCGCGGCAGTATGGCCGCTACGGCTATCGTCGGATCGCGGCTTTGCTGAGAGATGCGGGCTGGGAGGTGAACGACAAGCGGGTCGAGCGCCTATGGCGACGAGAGGGGCTGAAAGTGCCAATGAAGCCACTGAAGAAGGGACGGCTCTGGCTGAATGACGGCTCCTGTGTCCGGCTGCGCCCTGAGTATCGCAACCACGTCTGGAGCTATGACTTTGTCCACTGCCGGACGGAGGACGGAAAGGTCTTCCGGACGCTCAACATCTTGGACGAGCACAGCCGGGAATGCTTGGCGATCAAGGTGAAGCGCAAGCTGAACTCGGGTGACGTGATCGATGCCTTGAGCGACCTGTTCATCATGCGGGGTGTGCCGGATTACATCCGGTCTGACAACGGCCCGGAGTTCGTGGCTCAGGCCGTTCAAGATTGGATCAAGGCCGTCGGCGCCAAGACCGCCTACATCGCGCCCGGGTCACCTTGGGAGAACGGCTACTGCGTAAGCTTCAATGCCAGGTTCCGCCCCTCTCGGCAGCATGCGTTGCATGCGCCTGCCGGGCAATGGATGAACTGCTGAACGGGGAAGTCTTCTACAGCCTCCGGGAAGCGGAGACCGCTGATCAACAGTGGAGGAAACACTACAACACGAAACAACCACACAGTGCTTTGGGCTACCGCCCTCCAGCCCAGGAAACCATCGTACCGATGGACCCAAGACTGATCATGCACTAACGGTTAAGCTGGACCACTCAGGTGGGGCCGACCAGGCGCAGGTTTCTGGCTATGATAGAAGGGGGCTACACGCCTGCGGTGAGAGTGGTGCATTCGGCCACCAAAGCCCCGATCTGGCGGATGAGTCGCGATGGTATCGCAGCGTTCAACGCACGTTTCACTACGCTAACGGTACTGGCGGCGGAAACCGGCGCTCACCGCAACAGGATTCTGGCCGTTCTGGAGGCGTCGGGTATCAAAAAATTTAAGCCCGACGGGCGGGATGTCGGTCCCGTCTATCTTCGAAGCGAAGTCGTGCCGATCTTACCAGTCTTAAAGGTTCAAAGGGCGTGAAGCGTCGCTTTGCTATGGAAAGCATGGAAAACGATTGATTATCAATGTTCTGAGATAAATCACGCGATGACCACAAGTCCCTCTTGACAGGGGGCGTGCATGAAAACCGACAAAACGTGCAATGTTATGGGTCACTGGCAGCACATTCGAAAGAATGGCGATCCCTCGAGGACTCGAACCCCGAACCTGCTGATTAGAAGTCAGCTGCTCTATCCAGTTGAGCTAAGGGACCGCTGAGGACCAGTTACGACACCCGCAATGCAAGGGTCAAGGCGCGGCTTGCAGGTCCAGATGCATAAAGACGGACCAGGGATCTTCACTGTAGTCCCCAAAGGGCGGACACTCCGAAAATCCGTAGCTTTCATAAAGCTTTCGCGCCGGGAGGAACTCTGGGGTAGAGCCGGTCTCCAGGTAAATGCCAGAGGCGCTTTCCTGGCGGGCAAGTTTCAGGAGATGGTCCAGAATGGCCCTGCCCGCGCCACTGCCGCGGGCCTCAGAGAGCGTGTGCATCGATTTCAGCTCACGGGTGTTATCCGCCAGCCGCTTCAGCGCGCCCATACCGATCGCCTGACCATCACGGCGCAGCAGGAAGAACTGTACGTCCGGACCTTCAAGACCACTGCCGTCCAGCGCGTGACAGCTCTCTTCCGGTGATTGCGCGGCCATCTGATCCAGGTGGCGCCGGATCAGAACCGCCGCATCGGGATCCGAAGGACGGGCCGTTACAATCACAGTTTCGGGCATTTTTGGTTCTGTAAGTCGGGGCAAAGTTGTTTCCACGTGGCAAAAAATTCAACATGATTTCAAAGCCTTATTTTACGCCTTTCCTCCCTCGGAGCAAGGATGCCGCGAAAATAGGGGCAAGATCCCGTGAACACCCTGAAATAGAAAAAGAAAAGCCCGCCGAAGCGGGCTCCATCTCAAGATTTGCGGGATCAGGTCAGGCTGCGTTTTTCGCGAAAACCAAGGGGACAACATCTACAACGAGTAATCCAATCCCTTGCTTGCGGGGATGTCGGAATGCCGGGATGTTTCCGTCGAGAACTTCGGAAACAGGTACTCAAATCGGTCGGCCCCACGCTGGAAGGCATAGGGGATCGGATGCAAAAGCGCCTTCGCCGAACACCGGTGTTGTCGGCAAGCCGGCGATTAATGCCAGTAGCTGATCAAGGTGCGATCGACCAAAGAGGACGTGCCGAACCGAGCCGCGTTTCGTCCTTAGGGTCAGCGGGAGAACAATGCCGCCGAGAGAGAGAACTTCAATTTGCTGTTTCGTTGCGCCGAGATATTCGGGGAGATCGCAAAGGGGGATCGCGGTCTGGAACGCCTCAACCATCGAAACCGTTGTGACTGCGTCAAATACCATTTTCCCGCTTCCAGGTAGCTTACGACACGGGTAAAGGCTTCGAGCGGTCATACGCGCTGTCTCACACGCAGGGCCGGATTGGGCCGAAATTGGCGCCTAGATTTCTCCAGTCGAATATTGACGAAGCCAATCAGAAGCAGGAATTTGCCCAGACCTTGACTTGCTCCGCGAGCTCAAGGAGTTGGTCCTCAAGAGTCTTTCCGGTCAACCGTTTACGGGGCTTCAGGTCGTGATCGCCGTCTTCCAGCCAGTGCAGGGTCACGGCATTGGACAGATCGTATTCCTGCACCTCTTCCCGCGTGCCGAATGGATCGCGGGTGCCTTGGCAGATGAGGGTTGGACAGGTTATCTCGGCAAGGTTCTCACCACGTCGATTGCCGGGCTTCTTCGGCGGATGGAACGGGAAGCCGAGGCACAGCATTCCTTTGATCCGCCCCGCGTCATAAAGGTCCTGAGCGATCAGGCTGGCCACGCGGCCGCCCATACTTTTCCCACCAATGATCAGCGGACCATCGCAGCCAAGCGCGTCAATGGCGGCAAGAAATTCCGGCGCGTAGGTGTCGGCCTTTGCCGGTGGGCGCTTAGAGCCACCAGTGCGACGGGCGGACATGTAGCTGAACTCGAAGCGGGCGACGCGGAAGCCTTGGGCGTCCAGCCCTTCGGCAACCGTATCCATCCAAGGGGTGTCCATCGCTGCGCCAGAACCATGGGCCAGAAGGATTGTGGTTCGCCCCGTTTCGTCTCCGTTCAGCAGGAAATCCATCGTGCCCTCCTACGAGATCAGGCTGCGGCGAGATCAGGCTGCGGCGCCTGTGCGCTTAGCCTCTTCGACGGCCAGTTCAGCCATCTTAAGGGCTGCCTCACGGCTGCTGGCAACCGCGATGAACCGTCCGTTGTGACAGAACTTTGCGCCTTTGACGCTGCTGGCTTCTTCCAATGCCTTGTCGGTCAGGCCAGCCCATGCGGCGGGCAGATCGGCGCGTTGCTCAAAGCTGTCACCGCTGATGCGAATACCGCCGATGGACCAGTCATTGTCACGGGGGGCCACCACGAACAACAGGTGGTCCGCGCCAGTCGCCTCAATGGCCGAGCGGAAGGGCATGCCCATGGGCAATTCCAGAATGCGCGAGTGGCCAGCATCCTGGATCGCCTTGATGACCATGGCTTCGGCACGACGCTTGGCGGCTTTCTTGGTGATCGACGCCTCGACAAACGCCCGCGCGATCGGCAGAGCTTCTGCAAAAGCTTTATCGTCCGCGTCCGCGCTGCGGTTGTCGAAGACGGGCTTCAGGCTTTCCAACAGGACCGAGAGGGTCAAAGGCGTCAGCGGACCTGCGACCGAAGGGTTCATCGCGCCGTTGTCTATCAGGTCGATGGGCAGGACAAAGCTCTGCTCAAAGCTGGCGTGGATGTCTTCCAGATCGGCCTCGGGGATCTCCAAAGCGCGGAGGTAGTCAAGGCCGAAATGCTTCCAGATCAGACCGAAGGAACTGTAGGGCTGTTCGTCCTCACGCAGGGGATTGGGGCGCTGATGGTGGTCAAAAATGCCCGCCTCAGCGTCATAATCGCGGCCGACATCATAGATGATCTTGCCCTCACCGGGGGTGATCCACGCGGCGTCACGAGTGCGCACCACCTCGGCCTGCGGGAACAGGCGGGTCAGGATGACCGAGGAAAGAAGTTCGTCCGCGTGGAAACCGCCATTGTGGGTGACGAGGTGGGTAATGATCATGATGGGCACTCTGGCAGATCTGGAAATACAACGGGCGACCGGTTGGGTCGCCCTGAGGGAATCGTGTTCGGGGGGATTTCGGCAGCGACGCGACAAGCATCAACATGCTGTGCGCCGCGCTCACCAATATCTAAATCTGAGGCTCCGCGAAATCTTTGCCCCGATTCCGCGACAACCTTGCCCCGATTTACAGGTTCAGTGGGTCCAGGGACCGCGGCGGTTGGTGGCGAAGTTATCGCCATAGCCGCCGGGGCGGATGTTGGTCTTGCGGGTCTTCGGTTCGACCACCTCGGCGGTGATGCCGTGATCCTTAGCGTATTCCAGCGCCTCTTCCTTGCTGTCAAAGCGCAGGCGGACCTGGCTTTGGGTATCGGCAGAGGAGGTCCAGCCCATCAGAGGATCAACCTCGCGGGCGCTTGCGGGTGCAAACTCCAGAACCCATTTCCGCGTCTTGGCCATGCCCGAGGTCATGGCGTTTCTCGCTGGCCGGTAAATACGCGCTTGCATTGCAGTCTCCTACTCATCCGATGCTGCCTATATGCGATGATACGCGCGCTGCGGCAAGATCGATTTATCCTTAGTATTGCGACAATGCTAACCCGTCTGCCTGCTACGCCTGCGCCGCAACAGCGGTTGGATCAGGCGGCGATAGCTGAGCGCCGCGCCAGTATAGGTCATCACCAGAGCAAATGCGGCCGCCAACCCCGCCAAAGTCTGCCCCAAAAGGCCAAAAATCTCTCCGGTATGCAGGAACCGCAGGAATATCCGCGCCTGCTGACCCGCGCTGCGGTCAGAGAATTCACTGCGGTCCAATACCGCCCCATCCCGGGCATCCATGGTCAGCGTTACCTGTTTCGTCGGCTGGCGACCGGTGCCGCTGTCGACGGTGACGCGGATCTTTTCGGCAAGCGGCAGCGCAACTTCCATCCGCTGCCACTCCGGAATATTCGCGCTGGCCTGCAATAGCGCCAGATCGAGACCTGAAACCTCAGCCACGGCGTCCGACGCGCCCTGCCCGGCCCCTGCCCGCCGACGCAGCGCCGTCGGCTCTTCACCATAAAGGCGGAACACAAGATCGCTGGCCCAAGGGTAAGAGATCACCACGCCTGACACCACAATCGCCAGCAGGGGCACAAGCGCCCAGAAGCCGAAGACATGGTGCCAGTTGTAATCGCGGGCCTTGCTGCTGGGCAGGCCTTTGCGAAACCACAGGTTCATGCGGACCATCCGCCATTTCCACGCCCGGGGCCACCAAAGGTAGAGGCCGCTGGCCAGAAGGAACAGAAAGCCAAGGTTCGCGGCTCCTGTCACCGCCCTGCCCAGATCGCGCCCATCGCCAGAGAGCGCAAACCAACGGTGCAGATGTTCAACCGTGGAAAAAAATGCAGCGACTCCCGCACCCTGTTCCGGCAGCAAATCGCCGGTGAATGGATCGAGAAACAGTGTGGAATTTCGCCCGACCTGCACGGCCACGGGGGCATCCGGATCTTTTGCAAAACGAAGCGCTGTCGCCCGCCCCCCTGTTTCAATCGCGGCGATGCCTGCCAGTTCATCCGCAGACAGCCTCTCTGTGCCCACTTCGGACACCGCGGGTGTCTGCGCCCAACGGGTGATCTGCGCCTCATAGGTTAGTAACAGCCCCGTCAGTGACAGCATCAGCACTATAAGGGCAACCATCAGGCCGACCGTCAAATGACTCCAGAAAATAAGCTTCCGCATGGTTTTGTCCCCGGATCGTTTTACGCCACTCTTTCTGCAACGCAGCAGGCCGCAATCTCCGTCGCAGTGCCGTGCAATTTTTCGGGAACTTGCCCAGGACTTGCCCCTGCCCCCTTGATCTGGAACAAAAAGAGATCAAGTGTATGGCCGCCAGACTGAGGAGCGCCAATGCCCTACGCCCATTCCGACAAATCGCTGCCGATGATGACCGAACGCGAGGCCGTCCAGCGCCCCAAGCTGGAAGGTGGCAAAAGCTTTGTGATGAACACGGAGTTCAGCCCGGCCGGGGATCAGCCCACCGCAATTGCGGAGCTGAGCGTTGGCGTCAACGAAGGCGAGCGCAATCAGGTGCTCTTGGGCGCCACTGGTACGGGCAAGACCTTCACCATGGCCAAGGTGATCGAGGAAACCCAGCGCCCGGCCATCATTCTGGCCCCGAACAAGACGCTGGCGGCGCAATTGTACGGTGAATTCAAGGGGTTCTTCCCGGAGAACTCGGTCGAGTATTTCGTATCCTTCTACGACTACTACCAACCCGAGGCCTATGTGCCGCGCAGCGACACCTATATCGAGAAGGAAAGCCAGATCAACGAACAGATCGACCGGATGCGCCACTCGGCCACGCGGGCGCTTCTGGAGCGCGATGACGTCATCATCATCGCCTCGGTCTCCTGTATCTACGGTATCGGCAGCGTCGAGACCTATTCGGCAATGACCCAGGATCTGAAGGTCGGTGAGATGTACGACCAGCGGCAGGTGATGGCCGATCTGGTGGCCCAGCAGTACAAGCGCAACGATCAGGCGTTCCAGCGCGGCTCGTTTCGGGTGCGGGGAGACACGCTTGAGGTTTTCCCGGCACACCTTGAAGACCGCGCGTGGAAACTGTCGTTCTTTGGCGAGGAGCTGGAGGCGATCACCGAATTCGATCCGCTGACCGGGGAGCGCACCGGATCCTTCGATCAGATCCGGGTCTATGCGAACTCCCACTATGTGACGCCGAAACCGACGCTGAACCAGGCGGTTATCGAGATCAAGAAAGAGCTCCGGATGCGGCTGGATCAGCTGGTTGGCGACGGCAAGCTTCTAGAGGCGCAGCGGCTGGAGCAACGCACCAATTTCGACATCGAAATGCTGGAGGCCACCGGCCACTGCAACGGGATCGAGAACTACTCGCGCTATCTGACGGGCCGCGCTCCCGGCGAGCCGCCCCCTACCCTGTTCGAATTCATCCCCGACAACGCCATTGTCTTTGCTGATGAAAGCCACGTCTCGGTGCCGCAGATCGGCGCCATGTACAAGGGCGACCACCGGCGCAAGTTCACCCTGGCCGAACACGGCTTCCGGCTGCCTTCCTGCATGGACAACCGCCCGCTGAAGTTTGAGGAATGGGATGCAATGCGGCCGCAGTCGGTCTTTGTCTCGGCCACCCCCGCCGCGTGGGAACTGGAACAGGCTGGCGGCGTTTTTGCCGAACAGGTGATCCGACCCACGGGTCTGTTGGACCCAATGGTCGAAATCCGCCCCGTCGACATGCAGGTGGACGACCTGCTGGACGAGATCCGTAAGGTATCTGCCGATGGATTCCGCACGCTGTGTACCGTTCTGACCAAGCGCATGGCCGAGGATCTGACCGAATACCTGCACGAGCAGGGTATCAAGGTGCGCTACATGCACAGCGACATCGACACGCTGGAGCGGATCGAAATCCTGCGCGACCTACGGCTTGGCGCCTTTGATGTTCTGGTGGGGATCAACCTCTTGCGGGAGGGCCTTGATATTCCCGAATGCGGGCTGGTGGCCATCCTGGATGCCGATAAGGAAGGCTTCCTGCGCTCTGAAACCTCGCTGATCCAGACCATCGGTCGCGCGGCGCGGAACGCCGATGGCCGTGTCATCATGTATGCCGACCGCATCACCGGCTCGATGGAGCGGGCCATCGGAGAAACCGACCGCCGCCGCGCCAAGCAGATCGCCTATAACGAGGAACACGGCATCACGCCGGAAACCGTCAAGAAGAACGTCGAGGACGTCATGGCGGGTCTCTACCAGGGCGATGTGGACATGAACCGCGTCACCGCCAATATCGACAAGCCGATGCATGGCGCCAATCTCGAAGCCCACCTCAACGGGCTGCGGGAGCAGATGCGCAAGGCCGCCGAGAACCTCGAGTTCGAAGAAGCCGCCCGCCTGCGGGACGAGGTCAAACGACTGGAGGCCGTGGATCTGGCGGTCTCAGACGATCCGCTGGCCCGCCAATCCGCCGTCGATGCGGCTGCCGAGGCTGCGGTGAAAACGCGTGGCAGGTCCACGGCGGGCAAGCCGGGACAACGCGGCGGCAATGTGAAACGAAAATGGAAGTGATCTGAGCCTGTTCGGATCCTGTGCAGGGGGCTGCAAGACGTCCCCTGTCCCGGTTTGCCTCCTTGCCTGACCATCATTCTGTGTTAGCCTGACATTGGTACACAGGAGTTTTGTTTATGAGTATTTTTCGCGTTGCCACCCTCGGTCTGTTTTTGGTCTCTGCCGGAGCGCTTCACGCTGGCGGCGATGCAGGTTACGGAGGCAGCGGATCGTCTGTCGGCCTGTCCGCCGCAACAAGCAAGAGCGTCGCCAATACCCTATCGCGGGGCTTCAGCCGCTGCGAAAATGTCGATTGGGTCTACCGCTACGATTGCTACCGCCTGGTTTACAAAAGGTCTGGCGACAAACTGCGCGGCAACACGGCCTATTCCGAAGCGCAGAAGGCGCTGGACCTTGTCGAGAACACCCTTAGCGCTGCGATTGCCAAGAACCGCGATCCGGGTACGAAACCCAAACGTCGTGGGTTTGAGGTATACACTCCGGTCAAACCCTCTGCCCTGCCGAGGATGAAACAACAGACGCGGAAGGCGATCCAGCAAGCCGAAACCATCCTGCTGCGGGCGCCAGAGGAAAAACAGGTCTATTATGCCCGCATTGCCGACGCGCTGAACTCCAACAAGGCACTGCTCCGCTCCGCTCTGTTGAAGGGCGTACAACCGGGCAGCACAGCCGTGCGACTGGCCGCCGTGGCCTTGCACCGTTTGGTCAGGCTGGCTGGATGATCAGATCTGTCGGTCCGGTTAGGCATCGGATCAAAACAGATCGGGGGCACGATACACGCGCCCCCGTTCTCGCTTCTGAAAGTTCAGGAATTACCGTTTCAGATCACCTCAGCGTACCACATGCACGGCGCAACCGGCGTGCCGCACCACCTGCGCTGCGGTCGAGCCCAAGAGCAGATCCTGCATGCCCGGACGGTGTGACGCGATGATGATCAGGTCGGGGTTGTTCTGTTCGGCCCAATCGAGGATCGACCGCCCCGAATGCCCTTCAATGACCAGACCTTTGGCATTGGGCAGGGTGTCCGCCAGTGCCGACAGCTCGCTTTCCAGCGCAGCGCGGGCCTCGGCCATGTAATCGGCCGGCATATAGGTGATCGCGTAGGACGGGATCTGTTCCACCACATGCAGCAGGGTGATCTTCGCCTCAGGCGTCGCCAAGAGGCGCGCCAGTTTCAAAGGTGCGGATACATCGCGGTCAGGGTCAAAGGAAATCGGTACAAGAATATTGTGATACATTGGGTCCTCCAGTCATTCGGGCTTGGGGACAACATGCCCGGCGCGTGCCCCCAAGGCCTTGATCCATATCAGTCTATTTGCAGATCTCAATCAAAGGTGGCGGCAACTTCGTACATCACCGGTTCGAAACTGCGGCACAGGGCGCTGATCTGGCGGTTGCGTTCACGCATTTCCTCCGAGCGCAGCATCGCCATGAAATCCTCGCGCCGTTTCCACTGGGAATAGTTTGCGATCCGGGTTTGCGCATCATTCACATGCAGCCCCGCCGCAATGAACCCTGGCTGCCGGGAAATGAAATTGTCATAGGCGTCTGTCAGCGCATCCAGCAGATCCTGACAGGTTCCCGGTGTCATTTCAAAAGTGGTGATGACCGTCTGAATATCGGCCGTTTTGGAAATTGTCGGCATCGTTTCCTCCCGTGATTGGCCCTGAACACCTCCACCCTACGACGATTTTGCCGCAAACAAGACTGTTTTCCGCGTGCAACTTGAGTTTGTGGCAAAAACATCCAAAGGTAGATTCCATATCAACAAAGCAACCCAAGGGAGTTTCAATTGCGGATCTGGATCCTCTCCTGCCTGTTCAGCCTGCTTCTGGCGCCGCCCGCGCTGGCCGGGGCCTGGCTGCGTCAGACGGGCCAGGGTTTTGTTGCCGCCAGCGCCACCCTGCGGCAGACAGAGGATGGCACTCTGCGCCATGAGCTGGGGTATTTCGGGGAATACGGCTGGTCGCCGCGGCTGACCCTTGGGGTGGATCTGAACCAGAACGACCGGCAAACGGGCCACGCCCTGCTGTTTGCCCGGATCCCGCTGACCACCGGGGAAACCCGGCCCCGGCTGGCGCTGACAGTCGCGGGTGGCGGCAGTCACCAGCGTGGCTATTGGAGTCCCATGTCCCGCGCCACCCTGTCCTTCGGGCATGATTTCACGACCGCCCGCGCCAGCGGCTGGATCTCGCTGGATGCCAGTTACGAGTACCGGGCCAGCCTCCCCGATCCGATCTGGAAACTTGATGCCACCTTTGGCCTCAACACCCGATCGGCCCTGTCGCCAATGCTGCAGATCGAAACCTCCCGCAGCGCCGGGGCGCCATTGACCTATGCCATCATCCCAAGTCTGCGCTACCGGACGGCACCCGGTCAGGAACTGGTTGTGGGGCTGGAGCACAAACAGGCCAACAGGCAGAGCCTTGGCCTGAAAATATCCCTGTGGCATAGGTTCTGAAACAGGCTCAGGACAACAATCCGATGACAGATCCAATCCGCCCCACCGATGACGAGGCCCGCAGCCTTGCCCGGACACTGATGGAGAAGGCACGCTTTGCTGCGCTGGGAGTCATTTCCGAGGATGGAACCCCGCTTGTCACGCGGGTGGCCTTTGGCCTGTCACCAGAGGGGCAGCCGATCAGTCTGCTCTCGACCCTCTCCGCCCATACGCGTGCCTTGCAGAAAGCGCCTGCCTGTTCCTTTCTCGTCGGGGAGCCGGGAGACAAAGGCGATCCCCTGACCCATCCCCGGCTCAGTCTGCAGGGCCATGCGCAGTTCACCCCCAATACCGGCGAAGAACACGCCCGTCTGGCCGCGCATTACCTGCAGGACCACCCCAAGGCGAAGCTCTACATCGGGTTTGGCGATTTTACCTTTGTCCGGCTGGACGTGACGGCGGGACATCTGAACGGCGGCTTTGGAAAGGCTTTTGTGCTGAGCCCAGATGATCTGACGCCCCCCGCCTGAGTGGCGCGCTAGCGGTCCACCCGCACGATCACCTGCACCTCTCCCTTGACCGCGTCCTGCCAGTTCAGCTTGACCCGGTCCTTACCGCTACCCTGCTCGACCTCGGCATAGGGCATGGCATAGCGTTTGCTGCCACCAGACGTGCTGATCGGCCCCAGAGCGGTAATCGCATCCACCTTGCGCGCGTGGCCTTCAAACGGCAGCTGCCCATCCGTGTCGATGGTCCAGGTCGTGGCGGCGCTGCCTTGGGTGTATTCCAGCCGCAGAGGACTGGCGGCGGGAGAGGTGATCCCGTGAAAGGTATTGCCTTCGAAAAAGACCATCTTGCTGCGGCTGAAATCCAGCCCGGAGAAACTGGTATCCACCCGTTCAGCCCGGTCTATGAAACCATTGATCGACCGGAACTTGTTGCCCGAGACCGTGACACCGTTCAGGAAATGCCCGGTGCCATAGGGTTTGACCACAATATAGCTGAACCAGGGCGCGACCTCACCAGACAGAAACACATTGTCGGTGACCGACAGGGCGCTGAAGGAAAAGCCTGAACTGAAATCCGGCGTCGGGTCCTGTTCATTCGTCCATTCGACAAAACAATTGTCGATGTAATTGTCGGACACGGTCGTCGAACAATAGGTATTCGTCAGCACCAGCCCGGCGGTACGCACGCCATTGGCGATACTGTCACCCTGAAAGAAGTGGTTGCCGGTGACCGTATTATTCGCCCCGGCCAACAGCGCAAAATGGCGGAATTTGCTGGCACGGTTGTTGCGCAGCTTGGCATCATTGGCGTTGACGTTGATGGCCACGCTGCTCCGGTCCGGCACATCAAGCGGCTCTTCGGCGGACAGGAACTGGCAATTGTCGACCAGAATGCCCTGACAGCCCGACCCGATCGAGGTGATCGCGCGATCCTTGGGCCTGGAGATGAAGCAATGATCGAGACTGAAGACGGTGCCCGCCGACGGCAGGCGCAGGGCGCTGCAATGGGAATTGCACTGCACCTCGACCTCGGTCATGCCAAATTTGCTGAGTTGGCTGAAGCCTGAGAAATCCAGCAGATACTTGAAGCCCTTGAAGGTGAAATTCTGCGTGCCCACCGCGTCATAAAGCGGCGCGTTCAGCGTCAGCTCGCCCGCGCCGGTGTTCTTGGCCCGCACGTAGATTTCGCGCCCCACCCCGCTGCCTTCGACCAATGCGCCAATGGGGATATTGGCGATATTGGCCACGTTGCGCAGCTTGCGCGGATCGCTGCTGTCGTAGGTCGCCTGAGAGCTCACGGTTTCGGTATCCCAGGCCGCGCCGCCCACGGCGGAAAACTGACCGTTGCGGATCACCCGACGGGTGGCATAAGAGCTGCGGTTCGGCACCGCCGCCTGCATGTCGATCGGTTTAGTCACGGTGATCATGCGCCCCCGCAGATCCAGCGATTCATGATCCACGTTGTTGAGCAGCGCCTGAAATGCCTTCTTGAAGGCAAGCTCTTCGTCACCAAAGGCAGCGGCATAGGCGGGAAAATCGAAATTGCGCCGCATGAGCAGCATCTTGTCTGTCGGCATGGAGAGCGTGCCTTCGAACACCATCTCATTGTCCATCGACACCGTTTCGGCCAGATAGAATTCCCCTTCCGGCACCAGAACCCGGCGCCCGTCGGCGGCTGCATCGGCGGCTTCAAAGGCGGCTGTGTTGTCCTGAACCCCGTCCCCGATGGCACCAAAATCCGTCACATCCACAAGGCTGATGATATCACGCAGAAAGGCGCTTGTGATATCGGTGATCTCGATATCGTCGATCCGCACAACGCCGCCATTGGGGCCAATCAGGTCCAGTCCGAAATGCCCGTGGTCGGCGGCAAGCCCCCAGGGCATGTCCACCCCACTGCGACTGCCAGTCCCGACGATGGCCGTGATCTCCACCACCTGCCCATAAGAGGTCAGCGTCGTGCTGGTGCCGGTTTCGACCACCCCGGACAGGTGGCTGTTATTGGCCTGCCCGGCCCAGCCTGCCACCCGCACCGTCGGCAACGCGCCGCTGATCGCCTTGATACGGGCGCGGACCTGCAGGTAACACCCCGGCAGGATCGGCGTCTGTCCCATGAAACGCAGCTTTTGCGTGCTGTCGAGCTTTTGCAGCTCAAGGCAGCCGCCAAAATCCGCATCCGCCGCCACGTAGGCCGCGTTCACCACCCCGTCATAAGTATCCGAGCCCGGCGTGCCATTGCCGCTGGACCACTGAACCAGCCCTTCCTCGAACGGTGAAGGCGCCAGTTGCAAGCCATCTGTGATCACCTTGTTCATGGGAAACCCTTTCCTATGCCACGACGCGCAAGCAGCGCAGATCGGAAAGGGTTTAGAATGTCGGGCTTAATCCGGCGTCAGACAGGCGCGCGCTGCCCCTGCACCGGGCCAGCCGCTCTGGCGAGAAACACTATGCGTTGCCTTGCGGCACTTTCAGGATCTGCAAGGCGTTGATCTTCCAGTCGCTGCCGCCCTCGACAACCTGATAATCCAGCAGGTGCAGCCGCCCGTCCTGATCGGTGATCAGCACCCGTTGCCACAGGTTACCGGCGACCTCCCGCAGCTCCAGATAGCGGACCTGGTTTGGGCGCAGAACCATGGGATAGCCGCGCTTGACCATCTGACCAAAGCGTTCGGGCGTGCCAAACAGGCTGCGGATGCGGGGGGAGGCAAAACCGAAGGCCCGCGTGACGTCATTATCGCGAAACGCCTCGATCTGGTCCCCGATCACGCCAGTGATCTGGTCCCTGTCCTCTGCCCCCGCAGGCAGCGCCAGAAGCACCAGCGAAAACACAAAACTTGCAAACCTGAACATTGGCGACCTCCGACGATACCTAGATGTTTTAGCTAGGCCAGGAATGCGGCAGGTCAAAAATTAGATGACAAGGGCGTAGCTTGCGGGCCGTCAAGAAAAAGGGCGCCGCATTGGGCGCCCTTCTCATCCTTGGCTTGCGGTGGTCTCAGACCAGCTCGCCAGCCAGCGCCTTGTCGATCAGGGCAACGGTCTCTTCTACGCCGTAAAGGGCGACGAAGCCGCCAAAGCGCGGACCCTGGCTGGCGCCCAGCAGAACCTCATAAAGCGCCTTGAACCAGTCGCGCATGTTTTCCTTGCCGAAATGCTCGCGGCCCACCTCAAAGACGATGCCTTGCAGCGCTTCGCCCGTGGTCTCGCCATCCCAGGATGCCAGTTTGCCGCGGAATTCCTCCAACGCGGCACTCTCGGCGTCGCTCGGCGCGCGGAACACTTTCTGCGGCTCGACGAAATCTTCGTAGTATTTGACGGCAAAGCCCGCCGCCGCGTCCAGATCGGGGTGGGTCTGCGGTGTCGCATCGGGTGCATAACGGCGGATAAAGCCCCAGAGCGTTTCCTTGTCATGTGCCGACGCCACCGAGGCCAGATTCAGCAGCATCGAGAAAGGCACCACCATCTTGGACTCCGGCACGTCGCCGCCGTGGATGTGCCAAACCGGGTTGTTGAGCTGCCCCTTGAGATCCTGACCGTGGTAGGCCCGCAGCTGCTGATGGTATTCATCCATCGCCTTGGGGATCACGTCGAAATGCATCCGCTTGGCCGTTTTCGGCTTTTGATACATGAAATAGGCAAGGCTCTCGGAAGAGGCATAGGTCAGCCATTCGTCGATCGACACGCCATTGCCCGAGGTCTTGGAGATCTTCTGGCCGTTCTCATCGAGGAACAGCTCATAGGTGAAATGCTCTGGCGCGCGCCAGCCCAGGATCCGGCAGATCTTGTCGTAAATCGGCGTGTTGGTGCTGTGGTCCTTGCCGTACATTTCGAAATCAACTTCCAGCGCCGCCCAGCGCGCGCCGAAATCCGGTTTCCACTGCAGTTTCACGTTGCCGCCGGTGACCGGCAGGGTCCATTCCTTGCCGTCCTCATCGTCAAAGGTGATGCTGTGGTTTTCCGCATCCACCTTTTTCATCGGTACGTACAGAACGCGGCCAGTTTCCGGGTGGATCGGCAGGAAGATCGAATAGGTCTGGCGCCGTTCCTCGCGCAGGGATTTCAGCATGACCTCCATGATCTCATCATAGCGTTCGCAGGCGCGCTTCAGGATCGCGTCAAACTGGCCCGAGCCATAGAATTCGGTCGCAGAGTAGAATTCATACTCGAACCCGAAGGTATCCAGGAACCGGCGCAGCATGGCATTGTTGTGGTGGCCAAAGCTGTCGTGGGTGCCAAAGGGATCGGGCACCGAGGTCAGCGGCTTTTGCAGGTGGTCGTGCAGGCTTTCGGCATTCGGGACATTGCCCGGCACCTTACGCATGCCGTCCAGATCGTCGGAAAAGCAGATCAGCTTGGTCGGGATATCGGAAATCACCTCGAAGGCGCGCTTGATCATCGTGGTGCGCGCAACCTCGCCAAAGGTGCCGATATGAGGCAGACCCGAGGGGCCATAGCCGGTTTCAAACAGCACATAGCCCTTTTCCGGCGCGCCCTTGGCATAACGTTTGAGAATGCGGCGTGCTTCTTCAAACGGCCAGGCTTTGCTCGTCAGAGCGGTTTCGCGCAGTTCAGACATGTTGTTCTCCATCGGGGCCGCCAATCGGCCTATATCCGCTTTACCGGTATGCGTCTTGCATCCGGCCTCCTCCTCTATTGTGCCGGTGCGGCATAAGTCAATAAACACTGGCGCCAAACCCCGTCGCCCCGCGCAACAAAACCTGCCGGATCCGCCTGTCGGCGGCAAAACACCGCCCCGGGGGGCCGACCTGCGGACCGGCATGGTTGCACCCGCAGAAAACCCCGCATATCGTCCGTGATGTACAGTGGTTTTACAAAAGG
Source organism: Phaeobacter sp. CC-HEC084 (assembly GCF_059429255.1). NCBI lineage: Bacteria > Pseudomonadati > Pseudomonadota > Alphaproteobacteria > Rhodobacterales > Roseobacteraceae > Phaeobacter > Phaeobacter sp. CC-HEC084. Next base: position 911,917 of record NZ_JCAIJQ010000002.1, on the reverse strand, counting down.
TTGCCCCCATGAGCGAGCAAGCCCCCCATCCGATGACGCCGCAGGATTGCCTCGTGGCGCTGATGGTGGCGATTTCGGCCTCGGACGAGAACATCCGCACCGCCGAGCTGGTCAAGATCCAATCCGCAGTCAACATGTTGCCGGTCTTTGCCGACTATGACATCGACCGGATCAACACGATCTCGCAGACCGTTTTCGACCTATTCGAGCAGGAGGACGGGCTGGACGCCCTGTTCGGCCTGATCCGGGACAACCTGCCAGAACGCCTGTTCGAAACCGCCTATGCGCTGGCCTGTGACGTGGCTGCTGCCGATGGCACGCTGGCGGAATCCGAGCTGCGCCTTTTGGAAGAAATGCGGTATGAGCTGAACATCGACCGCTTGCACGCCGCCGCCATTGAACGCGGCGCCCGCGCGCGGCACATGGTTTAGGCACGGCCCCACTTAGGACCCATGCACAATAACCTGCCCGCAGCAGCTTTTTGCTCGGGCCGTTCGTAAGCAAATTCTGACGGATTCTGACGGGCGCAAGGCGTGATACTCCTCGCCCTGCGCCCTTTGACCATCACAGCATGGTATAATCTGTCAGGCCGAAATCTTCGATATCGCCATAGGTTCCAAGCAGCAGGCTGTTGCGCCCCCATTCCAACAGGAACCCGCGGTCAAAGTATTCCCCGGCCCATGGGCCTGAGCTGAACTCTTCTTCCATATTGATAAAGGTGACCGTGATCTCTTTGCCGGTGCGGATAATCAGATCGGCACCTTCATTGTCAGTGTCGTGGATCCAGTCGTGACCGGATCTCTTACCAAAGACAAAGGTATCGCGTCCGGCCGCGTCAACCATCTTGTCGTTTCCGCGGCCGCCGTTGACACGGTCATTGCCAGCGCCAGCATCGATGTAGTCATCGCCTCCACCGCCAAAGATCTTGTCGCGTCGCCCGTCCCAGTAGCCGACATCGCCATAAATCTCATCATCCCCTCGACCGCCTTTCAGTGTGTCTTTCCCCAACCCGCCGCGGATGAAGTCGTTGCCGTTCCCCCCGCTCACGAAATCACGCCCTTCACCGCTAAGGATGGTGTCGTCCCCGGCGCGGCCAAAGATTTTGTCCCGGCCATCCATGTTGAACTGGGTGCCGTAGCCAAAGAACATCTGATCCGGGTCAATGACATCCACCGAAGGCACGCCATTGTAAACCCAGCCATTTCCATAAAGCAGTTCCTCTACGGTGCCTTCAAAACCACCGTTGTCCTCGAACTCCATCGCCTCGGTCAGATCGGTAACATCGATCCGTAGGCCCCGCATGTTGAAGATCTTGGCGGTCCCACCATCATCGGTCAGCTGTTCTACTTTGATCCGGCGGATCTCCCCGCCGGTAACCTCATCGCCCTGATAGGTGAAACCGACGCCCTTGATCGTCATCCGCAGGTCCAGCGGAAAGCCCGCAAACCCCAACTGCCCCTCAACGACCAGGGCGCGGTCAGTTGATGTCTTGATGGGGAAATCATCATTCCCGACGATTCCGTTGAAAAGATTGAAGATGTTATGCGGTTGGGCAAACCCCATCTCGTCTGCGTTCTGTCCCCAAGAAACCTTCGCACGCATTATTTCCACCCCTTAATACTGTCACCAGATTGAACTCTACACCTAGCTACCGCTAACAGATCGATGGATTTGTTCCAAGTATTGCGCCTCGCCTCCATTTCGCCGACCGATGGCTCAAATAGAAAATCAGCGACTCAAACCGGATAACGCGTTCAGACGGCTGAAAACTTAGGCGATTACCTTTGCCGACTGTTGCACGGCAGGCATACACAAAAGCAGCATAGCGAATTAACAGCCGTAAAAAATTCGCAAAAGTTAATGGAGCCACCCACGGCTACTGCAACCATAAGGATTGCAAAATACTTCGGAAGATCCTGAAAAGATTGTTCATCCTTCCGTTTCACCGAAAATTTTGAAAAACACGTCCGCACCTCAAATCGTTTATTGATTGCAACAATTCAACGTTTTGCACGTATCGACAGACCCTTTTTCCTGCCGATTACTAAGGCAAGAGTTATTATGTGAGGACGATTTGATGTTGAAAATTATCAAGCCCCGAACTCGGCGGGAAAGAAAGTTCGAAGAACAGCAGGCGGTTCTGGACGTCATCGACAGGACACAGGCCGTTATCGAGTTTGCGACAGACGGCACAATCCTAAAAGCAAACAAGAATTTCCTCGAAACCCTGGGCTATGAACTCAGCGAGATCGAAGGGCATCATCATTCGATGTTCGTCAAGCCCGAAGACGCGCAATCGGCGGATTATGCGACCTTCTGGTCGGGATTGGCATCGGGGGAATATTATTCGGACCGCTTCGAACGAGTTTCGAAATCCGGCGAACCTGTCTGGATACAGGCAACCTATGCGCCCGTATTCGACTCTGAAGGCAAGGTGCGCAAAGTCATCAAGATTGCCACCGACGTGTCCGATGCCAGCGCCCGCCAGGAAGCCATGGATGGCATCCTTACCGGGCTTGAGGCCATCAGCCAGGGCGATCTGCGGCACCGGGTCGAGGTATCAGACATCAAAGAGCTGAGCACCCTTGGCACCACCTTCAATGCGGCCATCGAAAAACTGGAGCAAGTGGTTCTATCGGTTAAACAGGTTGCATCGACAGTCTCCGCAGCCGCCGACGGGATCGAAGGCTCTTCTGGGGAACTGTCGTCACGCACGGAATCGCAGGCGGCGACATTGGAAGAAACCGCCGCCGCAGTGGAAGAGCTGTCATCAGCGGTCAATTCCTCGGCCAATCTGGCGCAGGACGTCAAAGGCATCGCAGATACGGCGCAGCGGACTGCTAAGGACAGCAATAAAGTCATGAACCGGGCCGTCGACGCGATGGAGGCGATCAAGCAATCCTCCGAGGAAATCGGAAGCATTGTCTCCCTCATTGACGACATTTCGTTTCAGACCAACCTTCTGGCTTTGAATGCCGCCGTCGAGGCCGCCCGCGCCGGAGAGGCAGGCAGGGGATTTTCGGTGGTTGCGGCCGAGGTTCGAACCCTGGCGCAACGCTCGGGCAGCGCTGCAGGGGAAATCAAAAAGCTGATCGAACGCAGCTCTTCGCAGGTGCATTCGGGTGTGGATGTCGTGGCACAGGTCGGCCAGGAACTTCAGACCATCATTGGCGGCGCATCGGACATCTCCGAACGCATCGGCCATATCGCCAGCGGCGCCAAGGAACAGGCAGCCGCCTTGCTAGAGATCAACGTTGGCATCGGTCAACTTGATCAGGTCACGCAGCGCAATGCCGCAATGGTGGAAGAAACCAGCGCCGTCAGTCTGGACCTGTCGCACAACGCCCGGCTGCTGCAGCAGCGTGTCGCTACTTTCAAGGTCGGCGGTGACGCGGGGCAAGGCACCGTCCAGGCTGTCCGAGCCACCCCGGAAACGCCCCTACAAACACACCGTCCGGCGGCCTGAGACGGGGTTTCAAAACCCTCCCCGAGCACTGGCTTTCTTCGACCCCCAACGAACAAACCGCGCCGCAGCAATGCGGCACGGTTTGGTATTCTAACCTTCAGACAGGTTTAGCCCTTGGCGTAGCCGATGCTTTGCAGGGCTTCCTTTATCTCATCCAGGATGGCCGGATCGTCGATGGTTGCGGGCATCTTGTAGGGCGTGCCGTCTGCGATATTGACCATGGTGCCGCGCAGGATCTTGCCAGACCGCGTCTTGGGCAGGCGGTCCACCACCACGGCCAGTTTGAATGCCGCAACCGGGCCAATCTTTTCGCGTACCAGCTTCACCACCTCAGAGACGATCTCCTCGCCCGGGCGGTTGGTGCCCGCGTTCAGGCAAAGAAAGCCAACCGGCATCTGCCCCTTCAACTGATCACTAACGCCGATCACCGCGCATTCGGCAACATCGGGGTGCGAGGCCAGAACCTCCTCCATGCCGCCGGTGGACAGGCGATGGCCGGCCACGTTGATCACATCATCAGTGCGCGCCATGATATAGAGGTAACCATCCTCATCCTTCATGCCTGCATCGCCGGTTTCATAGTAGCCCGGGAAGGTGGTGAGGTAGCTTTTCTTGAAACGTTCCTCGGCATTCCAGAGGTTTGGCAGGGTGCCCGGCGGCAAGGGCAGCTTTACGGCGATGGCACCAAGCTCACCTGCAGGCATCGGATTGCCGCCCTCATCCAGAATATCCACCTCATAGCCCGGCATCGGCACGGCGGGCGAGCCAAGCTTGGTCGGCAGCTCCTCGATCCCCACCGGGTTCGCTGCGATGGACCAGCCGGTTTCAGTTTGCCACCAGTGGTCGACCACCGGCACCTTCAGCTGGTCCTGGGCCCAGGTGATGGTGTCGGGGTCAGCACGCTCGCCTGCCAGATACACCTGTTTCAGGCAGGACAGATCGTATTTACCGACGAATTCGCCCTTGGGGTCTTCGCGTTTCACGGCGCGGAACGCCGTAGGCGCGGTGAAGAAGCTCTTGACGTTATGCTCGGAAATCACCCGCCAGAAAGTACCCGCATCGGGGGTACCCACAGGTTTACCTTCGAACACGATTGTGGTGTTGCCATGGATCAGTGGCCCATAGCAGATGTAGCTGTGCCCCACGACCCAGCCCACATCAGAGGCCGCCCAGAATACGTCGCCGGGATCTACGTTGTAGATGTTCTTCATAGACCAGTTCAGCGCCACCAGCTGCCCGCCGGTGTGGCGGATCACGCCCTTGGGCTGCCCCGTAGTCCCGGAAGTATACAGGATATACGCCGGGTGGTTGCCCTCGACCGGCACGCAATCGACCGGTTCGACCCCGTATTGGAAGCCGTGCCAGTTGACATCACGCCCTTCAACCAGCTCGGCAACCTCTTGTTCACGCTGGAAGATCACGCAGAAGTCGGGCTTGTGCGTGGCCAGATCAATGGCCCCATCCAAGAGCGGCTTGTAGTGGACCACCCGGCCCGGCTCCAACCCGCAGGAGGCAGCGATGATCGCCTTGGGAGTGGCGTCGTCGATGCGCACCGCCAGTTCGTTTGCCGCAAAACCGCCAAAGACCACCGAATGCACCGCGCCGATACGGGCGCAGGCCAGCATCGCCTCAAGCGCCTCGGGGATCATCGGCATGTAGATGATGACGCGGTCACCCTTTTCAACGCCCTTGGCCCGCAGCGCACCGGCCAGCGTGGCGACGCGGTTGCGCAGCTCGACGAATGAAATCTCGCGCTTGGTGTGGGTGATCGGGCTGTCATAGATGATCGCCGTCTGCTCGCCACGTCCGTTTTCCACGTGGCGGTCAACGGCGTTGTAGCAGGTGTTGACCATGCCGTCGGCGAACCATTCATACAGCCCGCCGCCAAGATCGCTCAGCGCCCGGCTCGGAGCCTGGTCCCAGTCGATCGCTTTCGCGGCCTCCATCCAGAACCCCTCAGGATCCGATTTCCAGCTGGCATATACGTCTTGATACGACATGGCGTCCTCCTCGCTCCTCGATGCAAAAGAGTTATGCCCAAGCGATGCGCCCGGGCAAGCCGCCGAAGGAACGTGGCGTCACAGTGTAGCAGAAATTTGCAATTTCGGCCTGTTACGCCCTGCAAATATATGCAAACGCGGCGGAGCCTTACGTATTACGGCGCGATTTCTGAAAAACTGCAAAGTTGTAAAGCCGATTTGGCTAAGGCCTGCCGCTACGCCTTCGAATCAATGCGCAGCACTCCACGCGTCAGGACGCCCATCTTGCGTTCCGCGCGGCATCCGCACAGCCCTGCCCGTTCCCGCAGCAAGTCGCAAAATGATCCCTGGTATTGCCGCATATCCCCTTGCAACCCGACGCGCGGCGTCTAACCTGCCGGCAGGAGAATTACATATGACACAAAGCGATATCTGGCGTCTCAGCGCCACCGAATTGACCACCCAGACCCGTGCCGGGGACATTTCCGCCGAGGCTGCGGTTCAGTCCTCGATCGACCGCATGCAGGCCGCCAATCCCGCGCTCAACGCGGTGGTCGAAGACCTGAGCGCCGAGGCGCTGGAACGCGCCCGGACCCTCGATAAGGCACGCGCTGCAGGCGCTGCGCCCGGCCCGCTGCACGGGGTGCCGGTCACCATCAAGATCAACGTCGACCAAACGGGTCATGCGACCTCGAACGGGGTCACCGCGCTGAAGGATCTCATCGCCCCGGCGGATGCCCCGGTAGTCGAGAACTTGCACAAGGCCGGTGCCGTCGTGATTGGGCGCACCAATACGCCGGAGTTTTCATTCCGTGCCGATACCGACAACCCGCTGCACGGACGCACCTACAATCCCTGGGGGCGGCATATTTCGCCGGGTGGCTCTTCTGGCGGCGCAGGTTCAGCCGTAATGGCCGGGATCGGCGCGCTGGGGCATGGCAATGACATCGGCGGCTCTCTGCGCTTTCCCGCTGCGGCCAACGGCGCGGTCACGGTGAAACCGGGCCTGGGCCGTGTGCCTGCCTGGAACCCCAGCCAGAAGGCAGAGCGCGGCATGTTGGCGCAATCCATGTCGGTGCAGGGTCTGATCACCCGTTCGGCCGAGGATCTGCACCTGGCAATGCCGACCATGATCGCCCCCGATGCGCGCGATCCCTTCCACGTCCCCCTGCCCTGGCGCGGGGAAGCCCCCGAAGGACCGATCAAGGTCGCCTTTACCCGCAACACCCACGGCTATGATCTACACCCCGAGGTCGAGGCGGCGCTGCTGACCGCCCGCGATGCGCTGAGCGATGCCGGTTACGTGGTGGAAGAGGTCGAGCCGCCCAATGTGTTCGAGGCAGGCCGCAACGGCTATCGCGCCCTGATGGGCGAGGTCTACGCGATGATGAAAAAGGACGTGGATGCCGCCGGATCGCAAACCGTACGCGACATCTTCGAGGTCTACTTCCAGGAGTTCCCGCCTTTCATGGGCGATGAGCTGCTGCAGATGATGGCAAAACGCAGCCACTACGCGCGGGAGTGGTCCCTTTTCCAGCAGGACTACCCGCTCGTGCTGACCCCCTTCCTGCCGCAGCCCTTCTTCAAACCGGATCGTGACACCGAAGGCGCGGAAGGCGTGCACGAGGTGTTGGGCTGCGCGGTCTATTCCTATGCGATGAACTTCATGGGGCTGCCCGCGGGCTGCGTTCCCTCCCGGCTGGCGCAGCTGGAGCAAGGCCCGCAGCCGATCAACGTCCAGATCGTATCGCCGCGCTGGCGCGAAGACATGGCGGTCGATGCCTGCGCCGCGATCGAGGCTCGCGTTGGCCGTATGCATCTGCCGCTGTGGGAGATGATGGATCAGGGCTGACACAGCCTGCCCCAACCTTGAACACCTTTATATAGGGGCGCTGCAAACCGCAGCGCCCCTTTTCACATCTCAGTCTTCCGGATCAGGTGAACTGCTCCGAGATCAGCCGCTCTTCCAGCCCGTGGCCGGGATCAAATAGGATTTTGTGCCGGATGCTTGTATCCGTCCGGATCTCCACCCAGTCGATATTCTCGAATGAGATTGAATCCGCTTCGGCCATCACCGGGCGTTTGTCGGCCTCCAGCACGTCAAAACGCACATTGGCGGTACTGGGCAGCAGCGCTCCGCGCCAACGCCGCGGGCGAAAGGCGGCCACCGCCGTCAGGGCCAGGACGTCGGCGCCGATGGGCAGGATGGGGCCGTGGGCAGAGTAGTTATAGGCGGTAGAGCCGGCGGGCGTGGACACCAGCGCCCCGTCGCAAACCAGCTCGGCCAGCCGCTGTCGCCCATCCACCGAAATCTTCAGCCGCGCCGCCTGTGGCCCGGCGCGGAGCAGCGACACCTCGTTGATCGCAAGCGCGTGGTGAATCTTTCCATCCCGGTCCATTGCCGTCATCGATAGCGGGTTGATGATTTCCTGTTCCGCTTCCCGCAGCCGCTCGATCAGCGCCTCTTCGTGATATTCGTTCATCAGGAAGCCGACGGTGCCCCGGTTCATGCCATAGACCGGCGCGGGCAGATCGACGGTTTCGTGCATGGTGCGCAGCATGAAGCCGTCTCCGCCCAAAGCCACGATCACTTCCGCCTCCTGCGGCGGGACATTTCCATAGCGGTCGACCAAAGCCTTGAGCGCGGTTTGCGCCACCTTGGCGGAGCTGGCCAGAAAGGCGATTCTCATGAAGCTATTCTCATTGGGGCCACCCTGAGGTCACGACTGGGGGCGCAGGGCGCGGAAAACTGTTTCCGGTGGTGCGCATTCGGTTCCGAAACAAGCACAGCTGCCCCACAAAGACCAGAGTGGCCGTTCTGCCGCAGGTAATAGTCGCTTTACGGGCTTTTAGATCGGCCATGTTTCCGATAGGAAATCGCGCAATCCCACCTCCAACCCGACGGAGCCAGCATGACCGAGACCACCCGTGACCCCGGTTTTTTCACCCAGTCCCTCGCCGATCGCGATCCCGAACTGTATTCTTCGATCACTGACGAGCTGGGCCGCCAGCGCGACGAGATCGAGCTGATCGCATCGGAGAACATCGTTTCTGCCGCAGTGATGGAAGCACAGGGATCCGTGCTGACCAACAAATACGCCGAAGGCTACCCGGGGCGCCGCTACTACGGTGGCTGCCAGTATGTCGACGTGGCGGAAAACCTGGCGATCGAACGCGCCAAGGAACTGTTCGGCTGCGACTTTGCCAATGTCCAACCAAACTCGGGCAGCCAGGCCAACCAGGGCGTCTTCCAGGCGCTGATCAAACCCGGCGACACCATCCTTGGTATGGATCTCGCCTCGGGCGGACACCTGACCCATGGCGCCGCCCCCAACCAGTCGGGCAAGTGGTTCAACGCCGTCCATTACGGTGTGCGCCGCGATGACAACCTGATCGACTACGACCAGGTGGAGGCCCTGGCGCTGGAGCACCAGCCCAAGCTGATCATCGCCGGTGGTTCCGCCATCCCGCGCGTCATCGATTTCGCCCGTTTCCGTGCCATTGCCGATAAGGTCGGCGCCTACCTGCACGTGGACATGGCGCATTTCGCCGGTCTGGTGGCAGCGGGTGAGCATCCCTCGCCCTTCCCGCATGCGCATGTGGTGACCACCACCACCCACAAGACCCTGCGCGGCCCGCGTGGCGGCATGATCCTGACCAACGACGAAGATATCGCCAAGAAGGTGAACTCGGCCATCTTCCCCGGTATCCAGGGCGGCCCGCTGATGCACGTGATCGCGGCCAAGGCCGTGGCGTTCGGAGAGGCGCTGCGTCCCGAGTTCAAAAGCTACCAGAAGCAGGTGCGTGCCAATGCCGTGGCCCTTGCCGATCAGCTGATCAAGGGCGGCCTGGACATCGTCACCGGCGGCACCGACACCCATGTGATGCTGGTGGACCTGCGCCCCAAAGGCGTGACCGGCAATATCGTGGACAAGGCCCTCGGCCGTGCGCATATCACCACCAACAAGAACGGCATCCCGTTTGACCCGGAAAAGCCGACAGTGACTTCGGGCATCCGCCTTGGCACCCCGGCGGGCACCACTCGCGGCTTTGGCGAGGAAGAGTTCCGTCACATCGCCGACCTGATCGTCGAGGTGATCGATGGTCTGGCCGCCAACGGTGAAGACGGCAACGAGGCCGTGGAAGAGGCCGTACGCGGCAAGGTCGCGGCCCTCTGCGCCCGCTTCCCGCTCTACCCGAACCTCTGATCCCAGAACGGTTCTTTATGCTTCCAGTGCCCGGCGCGATGACATCGCCCGGGCATTTTTCTTGCCGAATGTCAGTTTATCGGGCAATGGATATTCCCAAGGAGGAGTACGGCGCCTGACAGGACCGTCTCCGCCCTGCACAGTTTGGTAACCATTTATTTTGTTTGAGATCTTGTAACATGGCGAATTTTCCCGCCGGTCCCAACCGCACCCGCCGCCTTGAACGCCGACTTGGCGATGCCATGCGGGCCCGCCTGCCCTTTGCCGTGGCAGAATTTGTTATGTTCGGCCTCAAGCAGGCCTGGGCCGCCATATTCGGAGCCTTTCTCCTGTTCGGCATTCTCTTCAGCAATCACATCTGGCAGCCGAACTGGGTGCTCGCGCGCTATGACGCGCTGCTGATGTACGCGCTGGCCTTGCAGGCGTTGCTTTTGTGGACTGGGATGGAAAGCTGGCGCGAAGTTCGCGTGATCCTGCTGTTTCACCTGACCGGCACCGCAATGGAGATCTTCAAGGTCCATATGGGCAGTTGGAGCTATCCGGGCGACGGTCTGTTCAAGATATATCAGGTACCGGTTTTTTCCGGCTTCATGTATGCCTCGGTGGGCTCCTATATGGCGCGGGTTATCCGGCTGTTCGATATGCGCTTTGCCCCCTATCCGCACTACTGGATGCCCCTTCTGCTTGCGGTGGCGATCTATGGCAATTTCTTCGCCCATCACTTCCTGCCTGATATGCGCGTCGTGCTTTTTGCGGCAACGGTGGTCATTTTCCTGCGCACCCGTATCTGGTTCACCATCGGTCATAACCGCTATTGGATGCCGCTGCCGCTTGCGGCTTTTCTATCCAGCTTTTTCCTGTGGCTGGCTGAGAACATCGGCACGGGCACGCGGACCTGGCTTTATCATGGGCAGGCCCCGACAGATTGGGTGAGCCTTGCCAAGATGGGGTCCTGGTACCTGTTGCTGTACGTAAGCTTTGCCACGGTAACCCTGGTTTTCCGCGAGGCGCTGAGCGATAAGGCGCTGCACGCCTCGCGTCCCCGTGTCAAAGGCCCCACCGGCGCAGCAAAGGCGCCCTAGCTGCGCTAGACGAACCCGCGCCAGCGCAACACGAGGATCAGCAGCGCCACGACGGCCAGCAAGGAAAACGCCATGCTGCCCAGCATCTGCAACAGCCGGTCCTTGCGCCGCTCCGCCAGATTGATGCTGCGCAGATGAGCCGTAACCTCGCGGCTGGCTCCATGCAGCGCCGCCTGATCCAGCGTCAGGCTCAGCTTCGGATGCTCCAGCAGCGGCAGGGCTTCGGCCAGTCTCATCCCCTGTCGGTAGATCCGCCGCGGCAACTGGCGGCGCGCCTTGCGTAGGGCCAAAGGCAGATCACCCGAGGCCTGCGTACGCTCGGCCAGCAGGCTGCGGATTTCTTCGATTTCCTCAAGGACGGTCTGTGACATCGTTCTGGGCTCCGGTCCGGCGGCGTCCTGCCTGCCAAGGCGCAACCTACCGCGTTCACATAGCTGGCTCAATGGGGCTGGCGCCGCTGCGCCATCGCGTTTATCACCTGCCCCCATGCTGAACACGATCCTGCACGGTGCCCCGACTGACCGCCCGCCTCTTCTGATCGCCCACGGGCTTTATGGCTCGGCCCGCAACTGGGGCGTCATTGCCAAACGCCTGTCCGATGAGCGCCAGGTGATCGCAGTGGATATGCGCAACCATGGCAGTAGCCCCTGGAGCGACAGCCACAGCTATCCCGATATGGCCGAGGATCTGGCCGAGGTGATCGCAGCCCACGGCGGACAGATGGATGTGATCGGCCACTCCATGGGCGGCAAGGCCTCGATGATGCTGGCGCTGCTGCACCCGCAGGCGGTGCGGCGCCTGCTGGTCGCCGACATTGCCCCGGTCAGCTACACCCACAGTCAGATCCAGTTCATCGAAGCCATGCGGCAGGTGGATCTGGAACAGGTGACGCGTCGCTCGGATGCCCATGCACAGCTAGCTAAACTGGGTGTGGAACCAGCTTTGCAGAGCTTCTTCACGCAATCGCTTGATATTCAGGGAAAACGCTGGCTACTGAACCTTGATGCGCTGGCCAATCATATGCCCGGCATCATGTCCTTTCCGCAGGTTGAGGCCAGCTGGGACGGGCTTGCGCTGTTTCTGTCCGGCGCCAATTCGGACTATGTTCTGCCGGAGCACAGGCCGCAGATCCGTGCCAAGTTCCCCAACGCACGGTTCGCCAAGATCCCCGATGCCGGGCACTGGCTGCATGCAGAAAACCCGCGCGCCTTTGAACAGACGGCGCGGGCCTTTTTCAACGCCTGAACAGGCTGTGTCATGATCCGGGCCACCCTGATCCTGGAACGGCCCGGATGATCGCGATTACATGCCCTTGTCGACCGGCTCTTCGATCGAGGCACCCGCTGCTGCCCAATCGGACAGGCCGCCGGTGTTGTAAACGGTTTCATAGCCCATATCCTTGAGCAGCTTGCCCGCAAGGGCCGCCCGGCCACCGCTGGCACAATGCAGCAAGATCGGACGATCCATCTTCAGGGTGTCGTCGTGGAACGGGCTGGCCGGATCGGCGCGGAATTCCAGCATGCCGCGGGGGATATGGTGCGAACCCCGCACCCGGCCATTGGCCGACAGTTCCGGCGCATCACGGATATCCAGCAGCAAGGCGCCTTGCTCCAGCAGTTTCTGCGCCTCTTCCACCGGCAGGCGCTCCACGGCGGCGTTGGCGTCTTGCATCATCTGTTGCAGAGTCAGGGGCATGACAGTTTCCTTTTCTTGATCAGCAGGTTCAGCCGCCCATCCATCATCGGCGGCTCCTCTCGCAGCACGCTACGCGCGAAGCCATCCGGGCGGCAACCCCGCAAAGGCCGCGCCTCAACCAGCCGTGATCGCCTCCCTGCCGAAAGTGTGCCCACGCCAACCGGAACAAGGTTGCCATGGGCCGGTTTCCTCAGCGCGCGCTGATCTTTTCCGGTTTCGCCATCCATTCGCGCCCCTTCAGCATGGCCTTCCAGTAGATCGGCGGCAGGATCTTCTCCTTCAGCAGCCAGGCTGTGCGCGAAGGCTTGGTGCCGTCCAGCAGGAACTTCGGGAAACTCGGCAGCATGGCGCCGCCATAGCCGAACTCGGCCAAGACGATCTTGCCACGCTCCACGGTCAGCGGACAGGAGCCATAGCCGTTGTATTGCGCGACCGGCGCCTTGCCTTCGATATCCGCCGCCAGGTTTTCCGCCACGATGGGCGCCTGAATACGTGCCGCGGCAGCGGTTTTGGCATTTGGCGCGTTCATCACATCGCCCAGCGACCAGATATTGTCATAGCTCGTGTGGCGCAGCGTGGACTGATCCACATCGACCCAGCCTGCGGCATCGGCCAGCGGCGACACCCGGATGAAATCCGGCGCCGTCTGCGGCGGGCAGACATGCATCATGTCGAACTCCATCTCGACCCGTTCGACTGGGGTGTCCGGCTTGGCCACATCAAACCAAGCTTTGCGTGCCTCGCCATCGACCGCCACCAGATTGTGGAAGAAGTTCAGATGAGCGCCGTATTTCTTCACATAGCCTTCGAGCGCGGGTACGTAGTCCTTGACCCCGAACAACACGCCACCGGCGTTGTTGAAATGAATGTCGATATCCTTCAGCACCCCGTTTCGCAGCCAGGCATCGCCCGACAGGTACATTGCCTTTTGCGGCGCCCCGGCGCATTTGATCGGCATCGGCGGCTGGGTGAAGATCGCCCGCCCCTTTTTCAGCCCCCGCACCAGCTCCCAGGTGTAGGGCGCCAGATCGTAGCGGTAGTTTGAGGTGACGCCGTTTTTGCCCAGCGTTTCAACCAGTCCTTCGACCTTGTGCCAATCCAGTTTCAGCCCCGGACAGACGACCAGCCGGTCGTATTTCACCACCCGGCAGCCATCCAGAACGACGGCATCGTCCTTGGGCTCAAAGGCCGCGACCGCCGCCTTGATCCAATGCACGTCCTTGGGGATCAGCGATCCCATGGTCCGCACCGTGTCTTGCGCGTCAAAGATGCCGCCACCGACCATGGTCCAGCCCGGTTGATAATAATGGATATCCGCCGGATCGATGATCGCGATATCAAGATCCGGCTTGCGGGATTTCAGGCTGGAGGCCACCGAGATCCCGGCCGCGCCGCCGCCGACGATGACCACGTCGAACCGCGCATCGGCCCGGTCTGTGGGCGTTTTGCCGCCATTGGCAATCCGGCGCACAACCCCACCCATGTCATAGCCAGCCGCATTGGTCGTGGCGAGGATATCCGCAACGCTGAGCCGGTCCGCCTGCGACAGCGACCACAAGGTTGCCGATCGGGTGCCCGAGCGGCAATAGGCCAGCACCGGCCCCGGCAGCTCCGTCAGTGCTACACCGAACCCGGCGGCATCCGCGTCGCTGACCTTGCCCGACACGATCGGCAGGTAGCGCGCCTCAAGCCCCAGCTTTTCAGCCGCAGCCTGAATTTCGTCAAAGGTGGGCTGATCCGCCCCCTCCCCGTCCGGCCGGTTGCAGATGATCGCCCGATACCCCGCATCGCGGATCGCGGGCAGGTCCGCGATGGTGATCTGCGGGCTGACCGACAGGCCGCTCGTCAATGTCTTGAAGTCCATGGTGTCTCCTCACGTCTGGTGGCGCGCGACCAGCAAAACCAGCCCGTGCAGCTCCCGAAAGTCAGATCACCGGACCTGACATCGGCAAACACTGCAGCCCCCTCTCACAAAACTACATTCATTTTATAAGTTTTGGCGCTACACCCGTCGGTGACTTAGTCACCAAAGCCGCAGATGCCGGACATCACCCCGGTGCATCACGCCTTTGCGGCGTCTTCCGCCAGGCTCAGCAGAGCCTCGCGATCCTGAATATGGACGCTTCCCCGCGCCTGCCGAATCCATCCGCGGCGCTGGAATTCCTGCAATTGCCGCGACACCACCTCGCGGGCGGTGCCCAGTTCGACGGCGAGCCGCTGGTGCGTGGTCTCGATCCGGTCATCGCCTTTGGAAATCTCCAGCAGCCGCTGCGCTAGCCGCACGTCCATCCGCTGGAATGCGATTTCATTGATCACCAGAAACAAATCGGTAATCCGCCGCGAAAAGGCGGTGAAGACAAAATTCCGGAACGAGGGTGACTGCGCCACCAGATCGTCAAAAACCAGACGTGGCACAGCGGCGGCCCGCACCTCGGTTTCCGCGATACCTTCGGCGGAATATTCCGCATAGCCCATCAGGCAGGCGGTGGTGAGAACGCAGCTTTCGCCGCCACCCACACGGTAGAGGACGATCTCACGGCCACTGTCCGACAAATGCTGAACCCGGACGGTGCCTTCCAGCAGGAACAGCATATGCTCGGCCGTTTTGCCCGGCCCGAACAGAACAGTCCCCGCAGGCACATCGATCAGGGTGCTGCGCTGTAGCAGCACCTGTCTGGCCGGGGTTTCCAGCTGCGACAGGCCGGGGAACAGATCGACCCAATCCCGGCTTTCGCTCTCCGCGGTCACGTTGCGCTCTCAGGTCGGGGGTCCAGTGGCGCGATCCGGGCCAATAGGTCGCCCCTGTTCGAAGCGATATCTGCGATGGTCACTTCTTCCAGCACCGCCATGAAGGCCCGGGTAGCCTCCTGAATCTTTCGGGAGAGTTTGCAAACCCCCATCAGCGGGCAGGTATTCATGTCGGGGTTGAAACACTCCACCACTTCCATCGGCCCCTCGGTCAGGCGCACCACATCCGCGACCACGATTTCGTGAGCAGGCCGCCCCAGACGAAAACCGCCGCCGCGCCCGCGCTGGGTCTGCAGGTAGCCCGCCTTGCCCAGCTCATGCACGATTTTGACTACGTGGGGGCGCGACAGCCCATGGATCTGCACCATGTCCTCGACCCGCACCAATGCGGGCGCCTTCAGCGCTGCCAACTGCAGGGAACGCAAGGCATAATTGGTATATCTGGTCAGCTTCATGGTTGTCTCCCCGGCGCCGCAGAGTACGCAGCAGGGCCAGTATAGAACCGCAGTCACGGCAGCGAAAGTGCGGCCGCGGCGCACGTGTTCTCCCATTATCACCACGCGGCCAAACCGGCGCATCCGGCCTGAATAGCGAGGCCGGAAAATGCTGAGTGGCATTAACTCTATTATTACAAGTTTTATGAAATTTGTGAGCCAGCACGTCACGCTGCATTCGAACAAACCTCGGACCAACAAGGCGCAATATGAACGACTGGACTTCCGGCTATGTGGCCGATCTTGATTACACACATGACTTTTTTCGCGAACTGGCGCCGTCCCACCTCGCCTTCTGCGCCGTCTCTCAGGGGAAGAAACACGGGCTGAACCGATCCAAGCTGACATATTGCGAACTGGGCTGCGGTCAGGGGGTTTCGGCAAATCTGCTGGCAGCGGCCAACCCGCATATCGAATTCCACGCGATGGATTTCAATCCGGCCCATATGGTTGGCGCCCGGGCGCTGGCCGAAGAGGCACAGCTGGACAACATGCATTTCCACGAACAATCCTTCGAAGACTTCGCCAATGCCCCAGGCCTGCCCGAGACCTTTGATGTCATCGCCCTGCACGGGGTCTACAGCTGGGTGTCCAAGGAAAACCAGCAGCATATCCTCGACTTCCTGTCGAAGCGGCTGAAATCCGGCGGAATGGTCTACATCAGCTACAACACGCAACCCGGCTGGGCGGCGGCCGTGCCCCTGCGCCGCATCCTGGTGGACCGCACGGCGCAAGGCAGTGGTCCCCTAGCCGAGCGGATCAGCGATGCGATCCAGCACCTGGAACAACTGGATCAGGCCGGAGCGGGGTATATTTCCTCGAACCCGTCGCTGTCTGCATGGATTGAAAAGATCAAGAACATGTCGCCCAACTATCTGGCGCATGAGTATCTCAACAGGGACTGGACCCCGTTCCATTTCGCCGATGTGGCCAGCGACATGTCCCAGGCCAAACTGTCCTTCATGGCCTCGACCGATCCGATGGATCATCTGGACGACGTGTCATTTTCCGCCGAGCAGCTGGCCCTTCTGAACGCGGAAACCGATCCGGTGCGCCGTCAGGGCCTGCGGGATCTTTTGCTGAACGAGCAATTCCGCACCGACCTGTTTATCCGTGGGGAACTGCCCCACACGGCACGCGGCGCCATCGGCGCCTGGTTTGAAACCACGCTGGCGCTGTCGCGCCGCTATGGCGGTGGGCGACTGACCTTCAAGGGGCGTCAGGGAGACCTGCCGCTGCAACCAGAGCAATACGCGCCGGTGCTGACGGCGCTGCAGGACGGCCCGCTAACGGTCCGCGATCTGCTGGATCAGGGCGCCTTCGGGCAAAACACATGGGAGGCCATCACCCGTATCCTGACCGTTCTGATCGGCGCAGGCCACATCACCCCCTGCTTGCCGAAGGAAGGTCTGGAAGAGCGCGCCGCACATTGCCGCGCCTTCAATACCGCCGTGTGCAAACGCGCTGAAGACAGCGAAACCCTGCGCTTTCTGGCTTCACCCGTGACTGGCGGCGGCATCGAAATGGACCGGTTCGAACAGCTGTTCCTGCTGGCCCGCAGCGAAGGGCTGCAAACGCCGAATGAATGGGCAGAGCTGGCCTGGCAGATCCTCGCGCCTCAGGGCTATCGCCTGCATGCCGATGGTCGCATTCTGGAAACGCCTGAGGAAAACCTTGCGGTTCTGCGGGTACGGGCCAACACATTTGCAGCCCAGCGCCTGCCGCTCTGCGAAAGCCTCGGCCTCACGCTTGAGCCACCAATGCCGAACCCAGAGGCCCAGCCCCACTCGCAGGCTGTCGCCTGACGGGGCCAGCGGTTCCTACACATCCGACCTCCGGTAGCTGCCGGGGGTCGTACCCGTCCAGCGTTTGAAAGCGCGGTGGAAATTCGCGGCAGAGGCAAAGCCCACGTCCTGCGACACCGCCTCGATGCTCTTTGCCCCAAGTGACAGATCGCGGATGGCAATATCGCGCCGCAAACCGTCCTTGATCTCCTGAAACGAAGTGTTTTCGGCATCAAGACGCCGGATCAGCGTGCGGGGCGTCAGGTTCAGCGCACGCGCCGCATCTTCCAGATTGCAACTCAGCCGCTCTGACTGCAGCAGCAGCTCACGCACGCGCAACATCACCGCATGCTCCCGGAAGTTGGTAAAGATCCAGTCCCGCGGCGCCCGGATCAGAAACTCCTGCATCTCTGCCTCGCTGCGCGACACTGGCAGCCGGTCCAGCGTGCCGTCGAAGGTCAGCGAGGAACTCACCTCACCAAACCTGACCGGCGCGGGAAACAGGATAGGGTAATCCTCCGCAAACTCAGGCTTTTGGAAGGCAAAGCCGACCTCCCGCAGTGGCAATTCTCGCCCCGCCACCCATGAGGCAATCCCATGGGCAAGCTTCAGCAATAGCATATGCCCGAACCTGTTCTGGCCGCCATCGCCCTGCGGCTCCAGAACAATCTGCAGCCTGTCCTCCCCGGTCTCAAGCCGCACGCGGCAATCATCCAGGACCAAGTTCCAGAACGAGCTAAAGCGAAACAAGGCCGCCGAAAGCGACGACGCCCCGAGCACCGAGGTACAGAGCAGTTTCAGCGCCCCGGACCGGACCGGGCGGCTCCACAACCCCATCATTTCATCGCCGGTTTCACTGGCCACCAACTGGTAAAGCCGCACGATCTGGTCATGGGTGACACGCCCCAACGGCTGCGCCGCATCATCCAATCCGATCTGATCAAGGAATCCTGCAAGCTGGCCCGGCGCGCAATGCACCCGCAAGGTCGACAGCCAATCTTCGAGAAAGGCCCGCGATACCGTCGGCAGGATCAGTGCGCCCTGCGCATGTTCCGGGGGGAGCGGCGACATGGTATTTGTCACTTTTAGCAAGTTTCACGTCCACAGAGGATATAGACCACACTTAGAGCAATGTCTATCTGGCGGGAATGGCAACCGCTAAAGAAAGGCCGCCCCATGACATTTGATGCCCCGGTCAAAGACATGATTTTCAATATCCAGCATCTTGCGGGATGGTCAGAGGTGACCAGCCTGCCTGCCTATGACGGGCTGGAACTCGAGGATGCGGCGGCTGCCCTCACCGAACTTGCGCGGTTCACAGCCGAAGAGATTGCCCCGCTCAACGCACCCGGCGACCAGTCCGGCGCACGTCTTGAAAATGGCCGGGTGATCCTGCCCGATGGCTTTACCGAGGCCTATGGCAAGTTCGTCGAAATGGGCTGGCAAAGCCTGCCCCATCCGGAGGATTTCGGCGGTCAGGGCCTCCCCCGCGCCGTCGGCGCCGCCGCTACGGAAATGCTGAACGCCGCCAACATGAGCTTTGCCCTTTGCCCCCTGCTGACCGATGGCGCGGTCGAGGCGCTGCTGACAGCCGGGTCAGAGGAAACCAAAGCGATCTATCTTGAAAATCTGGTGTCCGGCAAATGGACCGGCACCATGAACCTGACCGAACCGCAGGCCGGCAGCGATCTGGCCCTGTTGCGCAGCCGCGCCGAACGGCAGGACGACGGCACCTATGCGATCACCGGCACCAAGATCTTCATCACCTATGGTGAGCATGACATGGCCGAAAACACCATTCATCTGGTGCTGGCCCGCACGCCTGATGCCCCCGCAGGCGTCAAAGGCATCAGTCTGTTTCTGGTGCCGAAATATATGGTCAATTCCGACGGCACCCCGGGCACGCGCAACGCCGTGAACTGTGCCAGCATCGAACACAAGCTGGGCATCACGGCCAGCCCGACCGCAGTCCTGAACTTCGAAGGCGCCACCGGCTTTTTGATCGGCGACGAAAACTCCGGGCTGCGCTACATGTTCGAGATGATGAACTCCGCCCGCTATGCCGTTGGTCTGCAAGGGGTTGCCATTGCCGAACGCGCCTATCAGCAGGCCGTCAGTTTCGCCCGCGAACGCATTCAATCAAGCCCGGTCGATGGCTCCAGCCGCGAGGCGGTGGCAATCATCAACCACCCCGACGTCCGCCGGATGCTGATGCGCATGCGCGCAGTGACCGAAGGCGGCCGAGCGATGGCGGCCTTTACCGCCGGCTGGCAGGATCTGGCGAAACATTCCGCCAGCGGCGATGACCGCGCTGCCGCCACCGCGATCTCGGAGTTCCTCACCCCGCTGGTCAAGGGCTTCTGCACCGAAATGGGTGTCGTGGTGGCTTCGACCGGGGTGCAGGTGCACGGCGGCATGGGCTTTATCGAGGAAACCGGCGCGGCCCAGCATTACCGCGACGCGCGCATCCTGCCGATCTATGAAGGCACCACCGCGATCCAGGCCAATGATCTGGTGGGCCGCAAAACACTGCGCGATGGCGGCGAAACCGCGCTGCGGCTGGCCGGGATGATCGCGCAGACCGAGACGGATCTGGCGCAAGGCTCTGCCGAGGCGAAATCGGTCGGCGCGCGGTTGTCCGATGCGCGGCAAGCCTTTGAGGCTGTGGTTCGCCACATGGCCGCAACCGGCAAGGAAGACCCCAAGGCGGCCTTTGGCGCCGGAGTGCCCTATTTGATGCTGGCGGGCAATCTGGTGGCAGGCTGGCAGCTGGCGCGCTCCCTGATGGCTGCCGAAACCGCATTGCAGGCCGGCGAGGACCCGGCCTTCATGCAGGCCAAGATCGCCACGGCGCGCTTTTACGCTGATCACATCCTGAACGATGTCGGGACGCAAGCCGACCGGATCCTCAAGGGCTCGGACAGCCTGCTGGCCGCGGTGCTCTGACCTCCCCCAATCCCTGGCAGGTGGCCCTAGCGGCCGCCGCCCTTTTCCCACATTTTCCGAAAGGACATCCCCATGACCGTCGAAATCGACATCTCCCGTTTCACCAACCTGGCCATTGACGCGCAGGAGGATGGCGTCTGGGTGGTGACACTCAACCGGCCGACCAAACGCAACGCGCTGGATATCGACACCATCGAAGAACTGGTTGAGTTCTTCTCACTGGCGCCGCGTGCCGGGGTCAAGGCAGTGGTGCTGGCCGGGGCTGGCGATCACTTTTGCGCCGGCCTCGACCTCATTGAACACCACGACGAAGACCGCAGTCCGGCCGATTTCATGCACGTCTGCCTGCGCTGGCACGAAGCCTTCAACAAGATGGAGTACGGCGGCGTTCCGATCATCGCAGCCCTGCAGGGCGCGGTTGTCGGCGGCGGGCTGGAGCTGGCGAGCTCTGCCCATATCCGGGTGATGGACCAGACCACCTATTTCGCCCTGCCTGAAGGCCAGCGCGGCCTGTTCACCGGCGGCGGCGCCACCATCCGGGTCACCGATCTGGTCGGCAAATCCCGCATGATCGACATGATGCTGACCGGCCGGGTCTACAAAGGCCAGGAAGCCAGCGATCTGGGCCTTGCGCAATATATCGTCGAAGGCTCCAGTCTGGACAAGGCGATGGAACTGGCCCGCCGCGCTGCCGAAAACCTGCCCCTGTCGAACTTTGCCATCTGTTCGGCCGTCAGCCACATGCAGAACATGTCGGCGCTGGATGCAGCCTATGCCGAAGCCGTGGTGGCCGGCGTGGTGAACACCCAACCAGACGCGCGCGCGCGCCTGGCGGCCTTTGCCGACAAAAGCGCCGCCCGCGTGCGCCCCGACAGCTGATCTCAGCCGCCCTTTGAAACTAATGGTCCGGGCGGCTCCGCCCGGACTACATGCCTCCCCGAGCGCACGTGCCGACGAGCGACGAATGCGCGCAGCTCGACAGAGAGCACATCACAGCAGCTGGTGTCTCACAAGTTGAAATCCCCCCGCTACGACAGACCAACTGTCTGTTCCGACGTTAAAATTCGGCACCACTTGCCCCAATCCGTCCACGGAACCCCCGGTTTTTGTAGGACATCCGGGACTATTTGCTCTAAATTGATCATCATAAATGCCTTGAACTTCACCTCGCCACCGGGTCCAAAGCCGTTGCTGGTTGGGAGAAGACAAGATGACCGCGATCGAAGGGTTTTACAGGGCCGAATTCATGACACCAGAACACCACGGGTTCGGTGTTCTGGCCATCGCGGGTGGAACCGCCCGCGGGGGCGACTCGATCATGTCCTACGTTGGCAGTTGCGACTGCTCCGGCGGTGATGTGACCCTTGACCTGGAGGTCTGCCGCCATTCGCATCTGGGACACATGCAGCCGATTTTTAAAACGGACTGTTGCACCCTGTGCATCACGGGCAAGCAGATCGAAGGCGGCCGGATCGCTGGCACCGGACACAGCCCCGAAGCCCCTGACATTCCGTTCAAATTGATCCTGACCAAGCTGCGCGATTGATAAGGCGACACAGCGCGCGTTGCGCCAGCGCCGTAAGGCAGTGACCGGCGAACGCCGGATCGCAAATAGGTGTCTTGCCTCCCCCGCGACGCGTTGATAGGCAGCGCCATGAAATCCGGTCGCAGCCTACCCGGATACCAAAACAAGGGCCCAACATGAAAACACTTGTCATCTGCTCAGGCGGACTCGATTCCGTGTCGCTTGCGCATATCGTCGCCGCTGAGCGTCAGCTCACCCGGCTTGTTTCCTTTGACTATGGCCAGCGCCACCGCAAGGAACTGGACTTTGCCGCCGCTGCCGCGCAGCGCCTTAATGTCCCCCACCACCTGATCGACATGCGCCCCATCGGCGCCGCGCTGACCGGATCGGCGCTCACCGACGACATCGACGTCCCCGACGGTCATTACGCAGAAGAAACGATGCGCATCACCGTCGTGCCAAACCGCAACGCCATCATGCTCGCCATCGGGTTCGGCGTTGCCGCCGCCAACGGGGATGAGGCCGTCGCCACTGCCGTACATGGCGGCGATCACTTCATCTATCCAGATTGCCGTCCCGGGTTCACCCGGGCGTTCGAGACCATGCAGAGGGCCGCGCTAGACGGCTATGCCGATGTCGATCTCTACACGCCTTTTGTAGAACGTAGCAAAGCCGACATCGTCGCCGATGGCGCCCGCCACGGCACCCCCTTTGCCGAGACCTGGTCCTGCTACAAGGGCGGCGATCTGCATTGCGGGCGCTGCGGCACCTGCGTCGAGCGCCGCGAGGCCTTCCACCTCGCCGGGGTCGCGGATCCGACAGCCTATGCCGACCCGGACTACTGGCTCTCCGCCATTGCCGGAAAGGAGGGGCACTGATGTTCCGCATCCGCAAGGAGTTTCATTTCTCCGCCTCGCATCAGCTTTCCCATCTGCCGGACGACCACCAATGCGCGCGCCTGCATGGGCACAATTACATCGTTGTGGTGGAACTGGCTGCCAAGGCGCTGAACGCGGATGGGTTCGTGCGCGATTATCACGATCTCAAACCGCTCAAGACCTATATCGACGAGACCTTCGATCACCGGCACCTGAACGATGTGCTGGATGTCGCCTCGACGGCTGAAAACATGGCGCGCCATTTCCATGACTGGTGCGCGGCCCGCTGGCCTGAAACCAGCGCGGTTCTGGTGAGTGAGACGCCCAAGACCTGGGCCGAATACCGGCCATGACCCTGCGTATCGCCGAGATTTTCGGCCCCACGATCCAGGGCGAAGGCGCCCTGATCGGTGAGCCGACCGTATTCGTACGCGCAGGGGGCTGCGACTATCGCTGCAGCTGGTGCGACAGCCTGCACGCGGTGGACAGTGCCTATCGCCACACCTGGACACCGATGAGTGACGCGGAGATCTGGGACGAGGTTCTGCGCCTGTCAGGCGGGCAGGCCCTGACCGTCTCGCTCAGCGGCGGCAACCCCGCGATCCAGGATTTCGCCCCACTCATCGCGCGCGGCCGGGCGGCGGGCTACCGGTTCGCCTGCGAAACGCAAGGATCGGTTTCCCGGCCCTGGTTCGGCGACCTTGATACGCTGGTGCTGTCCCCGAAACCGCCCTCAAGCGGTGAGAGCGTCGACTGGGCAGCCTTTGCCGCCTGCGTGAAGGCCGGGCAGACTGCCCGCCAGATGGTGATGAAGATCGTCATCTTTGACGAGGCCGATTATGATTGGGCCAAGGACGCCCACGCGCGCCACCCCGACCTGCCGCTTTACCTGCAACCGGGCAATCCCGATGTAGACCCGGAATCCCCTGTGGATCCCCAGGATCTTGCGGACCGGCTGGAATGGCTGACCGAACGCACCATGACAGATGGCTGGTTCGCCCCCCGTATCCTGCCGCAACTGCATGTCCTGATCTGGGGCAACAAGCGCGGCGTCTGACCGATTGGAGTTTTCCATGACAAACGATATCTACAGCAATCTCAAACAGCTGGGCGGAGAAACCCGTATTCCCACCAGCCCCGAAGAGGCGGAACTGGAGCGGGTGCCCAACCCGCAGGCAGATGTGGACTACAACGTGCGTTTCACCGCGCCGGAATTCACTTCGCTCTGCCCGATGACCGGACAGCCGGATTTTGCCCATCTGGTGATCGACTATGTGCCCGGCGACTGGCTGGTCGAATCAAAATCGCTGAAGCTGTTTCTGACCTCCTTCCGCAATCACGGTGCCTTTCACGAGGATTGCACAATTTCCATCGCACGCCGACTGGCGGATTTTCTTGATCCCAGATGGCTGCGCATCGGCGGCTACTGGTATCCGCGTGGCGGCATTCCGATTGATGTCTTCTGGCAAACCGGCCCACTGCCTGAGAGCGTGTGGATCCCGGACCAAGGCGTGCCGCCCTATCGCGGACGGGGTTGATCGCCTAGCGACAAACAACACAACAATCCACCTAGGGGGCGTCAGGCCTGACGCCCCAGCCAATCGCGACGATTAGGGAAAAGACATCGCGCAAGGCCGCCATTGCGTCAACGGGTCGCTATGGCCAACGGTTGGCCAGCCGCCGGTGAGAATTCACCCTAACCAGATCTCCGCAGCAGATTTCCGAGATGGCGACGCTATGCGCAGACGCATCGCCATGCGAGAACTGGCCTGAAAACTTTTCTGCCGCGCGGAGATGATTTTGCCATACAAATGAAGGGGGAATGGTGGGTGATGAGAGACGGAAACAAACCAAAAATTACTGAAAGAATTCAGTTCCGCAGTGTCCCACGCCAGCAGTGAAACCCGGATATAGAAAACAACCACTTACAGGACCGGTGTCCCACGAAAACCATCTTAGCCCAGTCGGCAGTTAGCTTGCGGTATTGCTGTGTCCGCAGCCTCGGAAACTTGCTGAGGCTCCGGTCTTAGGCCGCCATTTCCGGCGCTTACGTTAGATATTTCGGCGCACCTTCCCCTGTGATCGATTTACCCCTCTCGGATCACATCCCAGGGGCCTTGATTGCTCGGCGGATTATGGAAACCCTCAAAGGTTTCCAGTTTTTCCTGTCAGGCAGTGCGGAACTGTTTTCGCCTGGTTTGCTAGGTTCGACTCACCTAAATCAAGCGTTCGCCGGAGCAAGCTCCCGCAAGGCACGCGCCATTTCCAGATAGCCGGAATATCCATACTGCGCGTGCATGCTTTCATACCATGCGGCCCAAGGCTCTCGGCGCTCCTCCGCGAACACGTCGCTCCAGAACCCCTTGCGAACACTGACCTGGCCATCGGGCAACCTCGAAACCTCTATCCGCGCTTCACTCATCAAAAGCCTCCTTTTGTGGTCTACCGAAGTCACCAGCGGCACAAAACGCCAAGCGATCCCCCGAATACCACCCTTCATATTCCACGTTCTGGACCTTTTAGAACCCCTTAGCGCCCTTCCGCTGCCTGTAAGCAGAAAGACATGCATTCAGGCTTGCACTCCAACGTTGTCCTATCCGCGGCAGATTTGGCAGCCACAGCACGTGCAGGCAAGTCGCGACAATCCGAAACCTGGGGTCCCCAGCTCCTACGCCGCTCTGGGCATAGCTGTCACAGTGTCCCTAGGACAATCCCAGCTGGGAAAGGCGAAGCGCGTTCACCGCCCCAAACATGGAACAAAGCCCAACTACCGCAACTTAGAGCATATCATCGCCGTAAATTACGTAGTTCTGGACATCTGAAAGGGTAACAAGAATGTCATCATATCCGTCGTTGTTCATGTCACCCGCTGCAGCAGCGGTAGAGTCCACGTAGTTGGTGGATGTGTCATCTGCCGGGCGAATGACAAAACCGCCGGTCCCCGCGGCGATATCAGACAGATGAATAGCCTCAGTCGAACCCGTCCCGAAAATCACGTAAACGCCAAGCGCCTCTCCAGTGTTCACGTCGCTGCCCGTAATGGCAATGTCGTCGCGCCCGTCGCCATTTACATCTCCGAGGAACGTTACGGAGCTGCCAATAGCAGACAGTTCCTGTGTCCCCATGATTTCGACCCCGCGCGAGCCGAGGTCATCCAGTTCAACGGCAGCAGGGTTTGCACTTCCAAAGACAACATAGGCTGCGCCTGTGTTTTCCCGATCGCCGCGATCTGCGTAAGGCAGGCCAATCAGGATGTCGTCCAAACCATCGTTGTTGAAGTCGCCTCCACCTGACAGTTGGGCACCGCCAGTTTCCGCCCATTCCAAGTCATCGGCATATTGCAGATGCGAGCGTATCTGGAACCCATCGTCGGAAAACCCGTCTTCAAGGAATACTGGCGAACCCTGGCTCCGGCCTTGCACCACAAAGAAGCTCTCCGTCTTGTCGGCGACGTGCCGCATGGCGATCACCATGTCATCCAGCCCGTCCCCATTGGTATCTCCGGCGGAGCTGACAGTGGCGCCCGTCGCCAATCCATCTGCAGAGTCGATTACAAAGCCCCCTTCCCCACCTTCGATAGGGTGCACGCTGGATAGGGAAGTATCCGTGATGACGTAGCCAATCAGGTGATTGAAATCGGTATCATCAATCACGCGCGAGCTGTCCATGACCAGAGCATCGCTGTTGCCGTCACCATTGATGTCACCTAGCGCGGCCCCATTAATCCCCAGTGTTCCAAGAAATTCCCCGGCGCCTTCGATCAGGCTGGTATTCGGCTCTGTTCCATCTGCAAGTGTCACATTGGAGGAGCCGGTGTAGACGAAGGTCGCGCCTATACCTTCAAAGTTGGAAACGCCCATGACGAAGTCAGCACGCCCATCATCATCAACGTCTTCCAGCACACCGATGAAGTTGGCAAGATCCAGCCAGTTTCCGGTATCAAGCGTCACCGTGAACCCGGTACTTCCCGAGGCAGCCTCTGCCACGTTGACAAGATCCGCCTGTGATGCAGCACCGTACAGCACATGATATTCGTAGGCAGATTGGCTACTTCCCCTGACAAGCAGATCCGAACGTCCGTCACCGTTGAAATCACCAAAGCGACCTCCAGGATCTTCATCCGTCAATGGCGTCATTCCAGTGAGTTCAAAGCCTCTGAAATTCCCGGACAAACCAGCAAGGTCGGAGCCAGGAGTGCCACCGCCGGACGACGCGCTAGTGGAAAAGCTCGAAAGTGTCACGCTGGACAGGTAGGTATGATTTGACTCCCCGGTGTCGGGGTTAACTGACCCCTGGCGGTCATAGTGAATAACCGTATCCGTAGCCCCGACGCCCTGCCCGCTTTCAACCCAGATCGAGGCCCCGTCCCGGTTCCCGTCTGATGCAGCATAGGTTCGCAAGCTATCCGCAGTAAACCGCTGACCGCCTACTGTCAGGGTGTCCTCTGCGCTGAAGTCGCGGACCGTATCATCCCCGTCTGCGCCAAAGGCACCGGCCGACTGTACAAAACCCCAGTAAGAATTCGTGACGGTGTAGGAGGCCCCGACGGTGTTGAACCGGAAATGATCTTCACCTTCGCCCC
Source organism: Phaeobacter sp. CC-HEC084 (assembly GCF_059429255.1). Taxonomy (NCBI): domain Bacteria; kingdom Pseudomonadati; phylum Pseudomonadota; class Alphaproteobacteria; order Rhodobacterales; family Roseobacteraceae; genus Phaeobacter; species Phaeobacter sp. CC-HEC084. The sequence goes on along the minus strand of NZ_JCAIJQ010000002.1, from coordinate 884,530 downwards.
CCCAATACACATCATCGCCACTATAGCCCACGAGCGTATCGTCCCCGCCGTCTCCGGTCAGCAAGTCGGCACCTGCTCCTCCTCGCAGGACATCGTCGCCGCTACCGCCATAAAGGGTGTCATCACCACTGTCACCGTACAGGAAGTCGCCACCGCTTTGACCGGTAATGTAGTCATCTCCCGACCCACCAGCCATCGTATCGCGCCCCCCTGCCCCTGAGAGAGTGTCCGCTCCACGACCACCAAGAAGAGCATCACTGCCAGCCATGCCAGCCATGCTGTCATCTCCGTCGCCACCAATCAGGTAATCGCCTCTACCGCCGCCCAACAGCGTGTCTGCCCCGTCCCCACCATCAAGCTGATCGCGCCCAGCATTGCCCCGCAGTTCGTCACCACCGAAATTGCCAAACAAACGGTCGTCAGCCTTACCCCCGATCAGACGGTCGTGGCCCCCGCCACCTTTGATTTTGTCTTTCCCGCCGCCGCCAAGCAGGATGTCGTCGCCTCCGTTTCCGACGAGTCGGTCCCGTTTACCTCCGCCCGATATGAAGTCGTCGTCCGCTCCGCCAAATATCTTATCCTTGCCATTCATGCCGCGGAGGGTGTCGTTCCCACCTCCGCCAAAAAGGCGATCGTTCTTACTGCCACCGCTTGCGTGATCATTCGCAGCACTGCCAGAAAATCGCATCGACTTCTCCAACTCATCCACAATCGAGCCAAAAAGGTCGGTGAAGTTGAAGTCTACAGCATTCCGGGACTGCACATCCAAATTGGATGGCATCTCGAACAAGGCCGCCATGGCATCCGGGCGCCCAGCATTGAGTTCAGAACGTGCGGTCAAGAAATCGGCAAGGCTCCATTCCAATTCGTCCATGACCGCCTGAAGCTCACCCGAGCTAGAGTAAAAACGCATCTCGGAGACAAGACCGTCATAAGGCACATTGTCCGTACCAAATTCGATGGGAGAAGCATCCGCTTCGACTCGACGGCCAAGCTCATCCACAAAGACAATGGGTCCAGCGGCAACCTGTTCCTGAACCTGCCCGAGGAGGGCACTGTTGAAAAAATGGGTGTCTGTTCCAAGAAGGCGAAGCCGCATAACACAATCTGCCTGTTCTATTGGTTTCGAATGGGCGCTCACAAAAACACGCGCGGTAACGCATGGTTGCGGTAATTTGCATCTCAGATCAAGGTTTAGGCACCATCAAGCATCCTCAAAAGCTTTCCGCCTGCCTACGCCTCCATCTCACACAGGCTCGCCCTGGACCGGGAACGCATGACAACTCTGGCGCCAGCCCCATATCGCACACTATCCGCACCAAGCAAATCCAGATGACTGGAGCTGTACAGCCTAAAGAACTGCCGACCGCTCTCAGCCCGAAGCGGTCATGAGCAATTCAGGAGCCAACGGAAAGCTGCCGTTCGTCATGGGGCCAAAGCGCAAAACTAGCGTATGCAACAGTATTCTCTATGTATATTCAGAAAGGAACTGACCGCATGACGCGTGTCATACAAATATGAACGCATCCTCACTGAGGAAATCAGCAGACGTTGCATCATTATTGCGGAGGACGTCAGAAGACCGAACCGGTTGACGCACGTAAATCGTACCTTCCAGACCATTGGTGCCAACTATATGGGCTTCCAGATAGTCGCCATCGCCACGCAGGACGTCAAACGTGATATTGTCGATGCTCACACCATCGCCCCAAATATCTTCGCGTACGACGATATAATCCTCTTCACCGTACTGCCGGAAATCATTTAGCGCGATCGAGTAGTTGTTGAATCCGGACTCGGACGATGGATGCCAAACGAAAAAGTCATCTCCTGTGCCCCCGTAGAACTCCAGGACTCTCGTAGGCTGCATGTCAATGATGTCATCACCACTACCGGCTCGAACCTGGGGATTGAATAGATAATAGTCCGGCCCCTCATCATTTCGAATAAGATCGGACTCATTGGTGCCGGATATCAAATCGTAGCTAGTTCTTCCGTAAAGGCCTAAACTGACTGTCTCTCTAGTCGGCGTCCACTCAAGCGGCGTTAAGGTGCTGGCGAGGTATTCATAGACTGTTTCTGGCGTCCTGATCGCTACTCCCTCCAGCTCGATCCGATCAGCATCTTCGCTGCTTCCGAACAGGATTGATCGATCACCTACGGCATCCCCGTCAAGGTCAATATCGAAGCCTAAACCATCCTGACGGGTACGCACGGACGACACACCACCGCCCACGAACGCTTCGTCAACGAAGTATGAGACAATGTCCAAGGCAGACAGATTAAGAGTATCACCCTCTTCCATGGTCCCCCTGATACGTAGATCTTTGGTGCCTTCTGGTGCCCCCACAATTATCGTGTCCATGCCGCTGCCAGCCTTGACCACATCCCCGTCAAAGCCAGCCGTGATCGTATCGTTGCCACCGCCCCCAATCAGCTTGTCGCGGCCTGCTCCGCCATAAAGAGCATCATGGCCGCCGCCACCTTTTAGGATATCCCTGCCATCCCCACCGAACAACGTATCGGAACCGCGGCCGCCGATGAGCTTGTCGCCACGTGCTCCGCCATACAAAATGTCGCTGCCGCTATTGCCTTTGAGCTGGTCCTTGCCCGCGCCGCCGTTCAGAATGTCGTACCCGCCGCCGCCTTTTAGGGTGTCGTTACCTCGACTACCAACGAGTTGGTCGTCGCCCCCCCTTCCTAGTAGCAGATCCTCGCCCTTGCGTCCGTCAATGAAGTTCTCGCTTGAGGTACCAGAAATCCTTTCATCAGACCGATTGCCAAGCTCGAGCGTTTCATAGCTGCCGAGGATTACGCGCCAGTCTGCGGGGCCTTCTAGATCGGCATCCACTTCAAGCCAGGCCGCACCCGTATAGTCGGGCCTCCAGATCGCATAATCGGGCGCCCGCACCGTTTCTGTCGCAACCGCATTGTGAAAGCCCGCAAACATGGAGAAGGGGCGCCCCTCTTCGTAGTCGAAGCTTGCAATATAGTAGCGGCCTTCTTCGACACCGCCGACGATTTTCATCCAGTCGCGATCACCAAAAGGTTCGGCTGCGCTGATCTCGTAGAACGAGTTTAGCGTCCCGGACTGCCATTCTCCAATTGAAATTGTACTTGGGCTCAAACGGTTGTTTCCGTGATCGTCGTCAAGCGGTACGATTTCGATTTCAAATCCGCCCACGGAGTAGCCACCAGTATGATAAGGGCCAACTTCCCGTTCAGGGTCGAATAGACTTTCGATTGAGACACGTACTCCGACCTCTTCGCCTGGCTGCAGCAGAGGATCTCCAAAGCTATCTCCGATACGTACGGAGGTGATCGTCTGCTCGACATCACCCGTCGACATGCGATCGATACCCGACTCGAGACTCCAGGAACTTGCACCATCTTCTTCGCTGACAGTCACCCGGAACATGTCTGGAATTTCGCCAGACTGCGCACCGGCGGTGCCGCGTACGACTACGTCATAATGAAAACCCGCTCGGAGTGAAAAAAGATAGTCGTCGACGTCGGGCACCCCGTCGAGATCTTCGAGCTCTCCAACGGTGAGCGCCGCGTCCTCTGACCCGACTGTTGCGGCGTCAGCCCCAGTGCCCACTGTGTCAATCTGCGGCTGCGTCCCAGCTACATCCCCCTCGACGACGCGGATGAAAAAACTACGGTCAGTCGCGCGCAAATCAGAAAAGTCTTCACCGCTTGAATACTCTTGTACCCAGCCATCAAAGCGCACTGCCATCCGGACAAGCCCGCCCTCAACAAGGGTAGTTACGAGCCTGTCGCCCGGATCCCAATTGCGTACAGAATAACCGTTTTCCAGAGTAACCATCGTACCGGAAGGAGCTGTGAAGCCAAACTCGGAATCGTATCCGGGCCATGTCGGTGACGGCAGCCAGAGCGATCCGTCTATGGCGTCATTCGCAGCGATCACTTGAACCGTATAGGTCGTGAGTGGGTCTGCGTAAAATTCGAAGTAGTCGTACTCTGGGTTACCGAAGGTTGCCGCAGCATCAAGCTCAGCCTGGCTCAACGTAAATTCGTATGGGCTGCCAACTTCAAGGCGAATTGCCCCCCCCGCGGTATCGGCAACGGAATCGTAAATCGTAGGCATGAAACCCTCAGAACTGGCAAAGACAACATCATAGATATATCAAATTCACCTCAATGCACTGCAAAAAAGATGATATGAGTTCAGTATTATTGCGTCGAAGCGTATAATTGCGGGCGGTTTCCCGACCATTTAGGCTCTATCACTAGGTCGTCCGCCAGTGTCCCCGGCGCGGCATTTTCAAAGAGACTGCTTCTCACCCTGAGAACGCGTACACGCGAAGGGCGCGAGACCAAGGCGCCAGCCAGATCTCACAGCAAACCAGGAACGCAGAAAGATAGCATCGAAAGACATGTGCTTTAGGCCAACTGTGGACAGCTTCAACGCGATGCACGGATGTAAGCTATGCGCCGATCACTACGCTTCGCAAAGTCCGAAACCTGCGCATTGCAGGCCTAGCCCCCGGGATCCGCGCATCTTTAAGGTCGTTGGATTACTCCCTGCCGAAACGCGGCATTCGCCCTGGTACGCAAGTAGAACACAGCGACGTGCATGAATGGCGGTGAGCCGTTTGTTCGGAGCGTTGTTCACGAACGGAAGCGCTGCGCAGATAGCGACATTTGCAAAGTCGGCGGATCCGGCGACATGGCGAGCAATCCATGCCGCAGACGCACAAGGAAGAGCTGCCCTTCGCCGCAGGTGCAGCCGCTGACCACCTTCGAACGGCGGGAATGCGGACGAAGCCGCCGTCCGTGTCAGCTGGTCTGCCCACGCATGACAGCATTCCGCAGCCAGACTACTGAACCCGCGAGAACCGATCCGGCTGCCGCGGCCTTTCCAAATTCCCGCCAGTTCAGAAGCCCGAAACCGATTACGAATTCTGCAGCACAAAGCCCTACGACCATCGCCGTAAGCAAGTTCAGATTCCGTTCAAAAGAAAGATCAGGCGGGATGATCAAGGCGCAAACAAGGCTGGCGAGCAAGACGGTGAAAATAGCCAGATATTCTATCCTCCTGAAAATTCTAGCATGTTCGTCATTACCGAGGGTTGCGAAGGCAGCGCCCTTGTCCCGAACGTTTGAGGACAGCGCAAGGCTTAACCATTCGTTGGAGATCTGATGGGCCTCTGTTCTGAGAGGAAGACTGCCATAGAACAAGAGCAAGGAAGCCAGCAGAGGGATTGCAAAGACAAGAAGGTATCGAACCACCAGTTTCATCCCAACGCCTCACCTCCTCGGCTTTGACCGGCGACAATGCTTCGCCAACACGCAGTCGTCAATATGGGCTCGAAGCCGACATGCCGCGTCGCGCCGGCAGGGTGGCAGCGATTCCGCACCTAGTTACCGCCGCCAGATGACACCAGCCAGCCCAATCACGACATTCATGCAAGAGGCAGCGAGGGCTCTGCTGTGAGCGCGCAACACTTCCCGCAAGCGGACCTTCAAGTCTGCTCACTTGCCCCAGGTGACGTTGCGCCTCGCTCAAACGGCAGCGACGCGCAAAAAGTTTACTTTGCAGAATCTAGAAGACGGTCTGAAGACGTTGTTAGTCGGGTACTTCCAGTGCTGCTAAGCGGCCAGTCGCGCCGGACTTTCGCTGTAAACCCAGGATCGTGGGGTGTTGGGCAAAACAGGTCTGCAGAGCATAGCTGTATATGACCGACAATTAGTGATCACGATCATGGACGCCACTTCATTCCACAGGTATCATTGCGAAAACGTTGCGGGAACAGTAAATGGCTTTCAAGTCCAAAAGAAGAGAGTTGCAGGCGGTCAACGGAGCGGTAGGGCTTGTTCTGGGGCTTGGTGGCTACATTGGTCAGCTCTACTCAATGGCTCTAGCTACGTTCCTGATGTTTGCAGTTTGGATCTTAGGCGCCACCCTGATCAACTTGTTCACAGAGCCAAAAAACAAAAAATGATCTTTTTTTGACGCGGTTGGACGTGCCCGCTTGGGGTTGCAACTGACTCAAGTACGCATTTCAGCCTTGGCCGACATTTCCTAAATGAAGTGTCTAATGGGGGCAATTATAGCACCAAATCCGAAGGGCGGCCCCGAGGCAAGATGTCCACGGGGCCGCTCTCAGACGCAGTTAGGCCTTACTGGCGACAAGCGTAAACATCTGGCGCGTCTCACTGACGGGTTTTCCATTCAGTACATCCAACGGTTCACCCACATGAAAACCTGCGACCCTTAATTCGGCACTCAACTGCTCGGGGTGCATATACTGCATCCAATTGTTTACCCATCTTGAGCACTTTTCTTCGACAATCAAAAAACGGTCCAGGGAAGTCGTGCTTTCAGGATATAGAAAGGTGGACTTTATAAGTACGTGGGGCAGAGGCGACCAAAACCCTGCCTCGCGATTGTTTTCAATTGCCACTCCTTCGCTCAGGCCATCAAACAAGGATGCATCGAAGGCATCAAGAATGAATGAGCCGCCACGGGAAAGTGTTTCATGAATTCGGCTAAACAAGATCGCTCGAGCTTCAGGGGACATCGCGCAAGCATCACCGTAAATCAGTGTATAAACGTCAGCATTTGGAAGATCGCTCGTATGGTAGTTACCAGTGATGAACGTTGCCCTCGGTATGCTTTGAGACAGGGCGTATTCAATCGAGTTCTTGGATACGTCCATTCCTGTGACCTTTGCTCCGGCCGACGAGAAACGTGTCGAATAAAGACCTGGACCACATCCAAGGTCCACCAAGTGTTTATCTTTAAGGTTGATTGCCTCCGATATCCAACCCACCATTGAGTCTATCTCAGCAATCGGACGTGACGCCAAGCCATTTGTCTCATCCAGATGCAAAGCGAGCATCATCTTTGCAATATGAGGGTCAGTCCAGAGCGCTGCCGTGTCGAACGTCTCAAAGAGAGCGGGCTTATGCACGAGTTTTGAGAGTGTATTGTACATGATATGCTTCTTTCATACCGCGGCAAGAAGTCGTTACTTCTTGAGCCGCACCAAGAGATCCAGCTGGATTTCTCCAGCAGGTAAGTTCAAAGGGGATATGAAACATCATGTGCGTCGTGGTGCGGCCTATACCACACCAGCCTAAACCGCAAGGCGTACATGACGACGAAAACAGGAAGTGGGCCTCATTCGATCAGCGTACCGGTGGCAGAATATGAGCGGATAGTGCCACTATTCATAAATGCAACAACTCCGGTCTAGACAAGCGCCCTCAAGGATAAACGACGCTAAAACAGTGATTGGCGGTCTGTACCGTTTTCTTCGCACGCGCGAGCACCATAATTCTGCGTTCTGGGTTTTACAAAGCGCTGATCGGATCGCTGTGTCGCACTAGGTACCTGCGTACCTGCGGAGATTTGAAGGTCCGCTTGGGGCTGGCTGGCGCCATCTGGCGGCGGCAACCATGCGCCCTATCGCTAAAACCCTCATGCCGCGCCGCCCCATGACTGCTTCGAGCCCATATTAGAAGTTGACTCTGCGTTATCTTGGTACATATATACAAATATGAGTAAGAAGATTGAACGTGTACAGACCGGGGTTCGCATCGAAAAGCGGTTGCTGAAGGTCCTTAAAGGAACGGCAGAGCATCTGGACATGTCTGTCGGTGACCTGATCGAGGGCATCGCTCTTCACAGCTTTGAGAACAAGCCGCCCTTCTCAGAGGAAACCCAAAAGAAGATTGGGCAGCTCAAGGCTGTTTACGACTTAGACTTGAGTGCTGATGACAGCCACAAATTCAAAGAGGACGAGGCGTGACCCAAAAAGTTGAACCTTCCGCGATTACTAGGGTCAGGATGCATTGATTTTCCTGTAGAGGTCTGATTCACGGCTCCCAAAACGGAGCGGTGATATGAGCGATCTTTACTGGCTGAGCGATGCGCAGATGGCGAAGTTGGAGCCTTTCTTTCCCAAATCCCACGGCAAGCCGCGTGTTGACGATAGGCGCGTGTTGAGTGGCATTATATTCATCAATCGCAATGGGTTACGGTGGCGGGATGCCCCAGCGGCCTATGGACCTCACAAGACCCTTTACAGCCGTTGGAAGCGGTGGAGCGAGAAAGGCATCTTTGCTCGGATGCTCCTGGAACTGGCTGATCAGGGCAGCAAGACCGACACGCTGATGATCGACGCAACCCATCTCAAGACGCACCGCACGGCCTCCAGCCTAGGGCTGAAAAAGGGGGGCGTGGCCGCCTGATCGGACGCACGAAGGGCGGGATGAACTCGAAACTGCATGCCGTCACCGACGCGGCAGGCCGCCCGCTGCGGATGTTTCTGACGGCGGGCCAGCGGAGCGATTACATCGGCGCGCGGGCGCTTCTGGATGCTCTGCCGCCCGCCAAACATCTGCTGGCAGATCGTGGCTATGATGCCGATTGGTATCGTGAAGCCCTTGAAGACAAAGGGATAACTCCCTGCATCCCATCGCGAAAGAACCGCAAGGTCCCGATCCCCCACGATGAGGCCCGCTACCGCAAACGCCACAAGATCGAGAACAGCTTCGCGCGGCTCAAGGATTGGCGAAGGGTCGCGACCCGCTACGACAGATGCCCGAAGGTCTTCCTGTCCGCATGTGCCTTGGCCGCTGTGGTCATGTTCTGGTTATGAATCCTGACCCTAAGGCATTTGAGACGCATAGTATTGATAATTCTGAGTTTCATCACGCAGAGCACGTTCGCGTCGCCTTTGATCTACTGCGGAAATATGACTTCATCGATGCAGCTGCGATTTACGCCAAGGGAATTCACACCATTGCAACGAAAGCCGGGGCGCCGCAGAAATTCAATCTGACGATAACGTACGCTTTCATGAGCTTGATCGCGGAAAGGCTCGCACTATCGCCCACGTTGGAATTCGAGGCATTCGTTTCCGCCAACCCGGACCTTCTGTCAAAGAGAGTGCTAGAAAAATGGTATGGAGATGAGCGCCTCCATACAGAACTGGCCCGCACAGTGTTCTTGCTTCCAGAGGTCGCGTAGAAGATTTTGACAATGTCCGCTTTGTCCGTGCCGTCCCTATTCCGTGACAAAACTCGTCTGCATCTGCAGCGAAGGTCAGCTCTTTCCAATGGCCATGCAGCATAGGACTGCCGACGCGTCGGCAGATCCCTCGACTTTGCAAAGTCCGCTTCCTGCGCTTCGCTGTCACTCGTGCTTGATGCAGCATCAACCGTGCCTGTCATCGCCAACTGAATGGCAGCTTTCGGGAAGCTTTTCGCACTTGCAGCAGAGAAATTGCTGCGCCTTGCATGAATGTCGTGGTTGGGCTGGAAGCGGTTACTCCCGGTCCTAGGAGCGAATATCGGCTTTGGAATCGACCGCGTCCGCCCACACCGCGTTGTAGCCACTACTTTGCAAAGACGGGCAACAGCGCAAACCAGCCAATATCGAAGGCCCCGTCCCACTAGGGACGAGGCCACCACATCACCGCCTCAAAGCAACCCAACCCGCGGCTCAAAGTTCGAGATGATCAACTCGGCCGCATCTGTCGCCCCACCTGCCGAGACGGTGTATTTCAGCGCCACCTCTTCAAACCGGAAGGCCGCGAAGATCTCGCGGACCTCTGGCCGATCGTTGATCGACAGGATGAACTTGCCGCGGATCCCGGAGAGCTGGTCAGCCATCGCCTGGAAGTGATCTCACTCGAACATGCCCTTGCCATAGTCGCTCCCCCCCCCCAGTAAGGCGGATCGAGATAGAACTAGGCCTGCGCCCCGTCATAGCAGGCGATCAGATCGGACCAGTCCGGGATCTCAAAGGCACCGCTTCCAGCCGTTCGTGGACACGCACACAAAGAGCATTCCAGCAGGGTGTGGTCATCCCCAATCGGTACAGTGCCCGCCAATCTCTAATGGGGCTGGGTGTGTTTATCAAAACTAAACGCCACCAGAATCAGATCAAGGAAAATCCACAACCGAATCAACGTGGAAGGTTCGCGACAGTTTCGCGGATCTGAACGCAGGTTCCTCCGAAAGTTTCTCAAACTTCCAGCTATGTTCAGGAAACATTTCTGGAAACGGAGTGTCGATCTGGGACGGAATTCCAAACTTACCTATTTACGTCATGTATTGTGCGTATCTTCCCTCTTAAAGCCTTGAAAAGGTTTACGGAAAAATTTCGAACGGCACATGCTTGCGTTCCGAATTCAAACCACGCGATAGCGCCCATCAGGCGTTTTATCACATAATTACAGGGACTTAAATCCACCACCAACACACGTGCATGCGCGCACCCCCTTGGCGCAGCCTTCCCGCGACAGTACAAATAGACCTGAGGCTTAAAACAAATGCGGAAGGGGCTTTGGCAAGCTGCATCATTTGGATAGCCGTCCCATGAATGCAGCTTGCCCCGCAACATTCACAAATTAAGGAAATGAATGAAACAGCTACACAGCAACAAAACAGAAACCGAGAACGAATTCAACGCTGCAATTTTCGCACAATGGAAGGCAATAAGTTTTGGCATCGTGGGTAGCGAGGGATTGATTAAGGATATTTCCCTCAGCCTTTTGTACCCCTTCGTTTTCTTTTTTCTCCCTATGACTATTGCTCTCATATGGCTTGGGATCTGGCTATAGCCGAACGGTGTGCTTAGCTAACATCCATAGAAGGCCCCACCCCATGGTGGGGCCACTTTCTTCAACGCCCTACCTTTCCCCAATTTCCTTCAGCTTGCCCATCACCAGGCGGTGCAATACCGCCTCACTGGGCCGCAGCCGCGCGATGGCATCGGGCACCGACTCGCGGGCATAGGTGACGGCCTGCTCGACCAGCACATCCTTCCCGGCGCCCGGGCCGTCCTCGATGGCGGCACGAGCGCCGCTCATCAACGCGCTGTGCAGGGCCTCGCGGTGGCGGGCCTCGATCTCAAGGCCGAAGCGTTGCTTGGCCACTTGTGCGGCGCCGCCAATCAGCACGGTCAGGAGCAAGCTCAGGCCACTGATCAGCGCGGGCTGAAGCTGTTGTAGAATGTCAGTCCAGTTCATTGGGGTGTCCTCTGTTTTGGAGTGAGAAAGAAACGTCCGACGGATCAGGCCGCCAGCCAGGGCAGGAACCGCGCAAGGAGCGCGCGGATCCCGGTAGTGCCAGCAGAGCCGCATGCAGCGCCGCATGGGATTTCGGGCCGGGAATGCCATCCACCTTGAGACCGGCAGCGCGCTGGAAGGCCCGCAGATCCGTCGCGCCGTATCCCAGCAGGACCAGCTGCGTCCGCAGGGTCCAGCGCTTGCGTTCAGAGAGATGATTGTAGCCGCCATTGATACGCCGCGTGACCGCCCGGATATCACCCCGATCTGCCAGCGGGTTCAGGCCGCGCTCGGACCAGTACCAGAGCGGCCCCAGCCCCTCCCAGGGATCGAGGTTCACCGCATCGGGATCCGCTTCAAAATCCGGTGCGGTGGGATCGAGGCGGCGCACCCAGGCGGTAAAGGCGCGGTAATTGGCGCGCCCGGTGATCTGCATTCCGGTGCGGCCCCGGAACCTGTAGCCATCGCCATCCCGTTCCGGCGTGTTGCCGATATCTGTGCGGGTGTCATAGCGCGCCTGCGCCGGGGTCGGGCCCCAGATTTCACGGTCATAGCGGAAGGCGCCGCATTCCAGCAGCACCTGCCCCAGCAGGTAGGCCAGCCGGTGCGGTTGGTTCAGCCCCAGATCGTATCCGTGCCGGTTCAGGGCCAGCAGGAAGGACTGCGCATTGCGCGCCTGGTTACTGCCCGGCGCGATCGGGCCGGTGATCTTCTGCAGGGTTTCAAAGGTGAGAATGTCAGGCATGGAAAGCCTCCAATGCAAAAGCCCCGCGCAAGGGCATCCTTGGCGGGGCGGTTTCAGGGTTCGGGGGATCAGGTCAGGGTTTGGCGCGAGTCAGCCATTTGGCCAGCAGCACCTCGGCGCCGCGCGGGCCGATGTAGGCGGCCAGCGCGACAATGCCGGTGCTGACCGTGGCACTGGCGCCAAGGTAACTGGCGATCGCCTCCCCGATGATGGCCATGCCGAAGGCCACCGGGATTTCCCAGAGAAGCTCCGGGCCGAAGAAGCGGCGCTGTCCTTTGCGCACCTCGCCGGAGTGCCACATCAGGCGCCCCAAGGAAGCGCCCACCAGCGTTGTTGCCGCGCCGCCGATCAGATTGGACAGCCAGTCCACCAGGCCGGTTTCATCCATCAGAAGTCCCCCGCCAGCTCGGCAGCGCCTGCAGGAACGACAGGCCAGTTCGCATCATCGGCAAGATCCGCGCCGGACGTGGCCAAAGCAGGCCATGCTGCGCGCATCTGCATGATCCAGTCCAGACCTGCCACATAGGCCGTGCGTTGCTCAGGTGTGAGCTGGTCCGCAGCAGCGGCTGCGGCCAGATTGATCTGCGCGGTCTCATTGACGACAGCAAGGATCCGGCGGCGGCACTCGGCCTTTCCCTCTCCCATGGACAGCGCCAGATCCTGTTCGGTCAACTCGGCAGCTGTGATTATCTTGAGGGTGAAGGTCATGGCTCAGGACTCCTGAGGTTCTGGCTGCGGTGCAGGCTTGCGGATGATGGGATCGGGCACCGTCCCTTCGGTAACGGTCAGGACAGGCGCGGAGGCGGGCTGGTGAGCCTCGGCGGTGGACGTGTCATAGGTCCAACGCAGGGACAGATGCAGCTCGCCTCCGATGCGCTCAATGCGGCCTGTGAAGGGATGCTCGCCATCCGGTTCGGCATAGCCGTCTTCGGGCACGGCGGAGAGGTCATAGGCAACGCCATCCACGGTGATTACTTCGCCGCTGACGCTGGCAGTTGTTTCGGGCTGGCCGGGCAGACCGGCGATGCAGGTGCAGGTAATTTGCACGTGAATACTCCTTTAGAACCAGCGGCCAATGGCGAAGAGCCGTGTGCTAATTGTGGTTGATGAAGCTGTGGCCTGAAATTGCCGAAACACCGCGCTGGTGGATGACGATACGTGAGCTTGCGCCCATCGTACGCTACTATCCGGCTGCGCTGAGACACTGATGCTGGATCCTCCCAGAAAGGCGGCAGGGAATGTCCAATTGCCCGAGACTGAAGACCGATACAAGGAGCCGGACGCGCTGGTCGCGTCAAGGTCGTCGGCATCATCATGCCAACAAATTTGCGTCCCATCAGCAAAGCGCACGTACTCGCCATTGGCGTTACTGCCGCGCTCGATGGTTGCGCCGGTCGGAATTCCCCCTGCCTGCGAGACTGTTCCGAGGATATTCCCTGTGGTGTATATCGGAGCCCAATCAGTCGGTACGCCACTACTAAAATGCCGATACAGCAGATCACCGACACCGCGCTGCCAAAGCTGGAACGCACCTGGGCTGCCTGCCCCCGTGGCCCGAGCAACATGCAGTAAAGAGCCATTTACAGATGTTTCGTTACCTGTTCCCGATGTGCTCGCGTCGGTAGTGTAGAAGCCGGAAGGAATGCCGTCTGATATGTCGTTATTTGGCGCGAGGTTCTGGGTGTTGTGCCCCAGACCGAAAGCACCGACCGTTAGCAGCTTCCCCGCCGCAGCATCGGTCGCACTCGACTGCACCGCATCTCCGCCAAGGCTATCCGCCAGCAGCGAGGTGAACGCCGCAGCCGCTGGGGTATCCAGCCCCACGGTAGTGGCGTTCAGCGCACCGCCGATGATGGTGCTGCCCGTCTTCAAAAAATCGATCAGCGCGATCAGCTCCGTCCGGTGGGTGGTGGCAAAGTGCTGGAACAGCGCAGACATCTTGGTGTCAAAATCCGCCTCCGCCGCCGATCGCTGCGGGATCGGCGGGAAGTCGGAGAACTCCGGATAGCTCATGGCTCTCGTGTCCTATTTCAGTGTTTTCATGATCAGGGGGAAGGTGCTTTCGCCCGCCACATCCAGCGGCTGGCCGTGGTCATCGAGGAACCCCAGCCCCTCAATCCCGTAGGTTGGCCCCGTGCCCGAGGCGTAGAAGGCCGTCGCGAGACCATCGATCTCGGCCATGATGTCCATCACGCGCGGCGCCTGGATGGTCGGCACCAGCAAGGCCACCTCGATCTTGCGGGTGGAGCCGCGCTTCACCAGGATCTCGTCTCCAAAGTCATCGTAGCCCTTGCGGCTGTGACTGACGAAGGAGATGCGCGGCAGGTTCATCACCTGCCCCAGAAGATGGTTCCGGCCGAGAACGATGTGTCCGACCTTCGCCGTGGCCCCGACCGCCGCGATGGTGATGTCGATCCGGTGGCCGATGTAGCCGGGAAAGCCGTTCAGCACCTTCTGGCGGGTGTAGACAATGCCGCCGAAGAACCAGGTATAGACGCTGACCACATGGCCGGTGTCGACCATGACAAAGGTCTCATCATAGATCTGGCTTGGACCGTCCCAGACCTCGATCCGCACCGACCCGGCTGTGAGGCCGAAGAGCGCGATCGCATCGCAATCCTGCGTCGGGGTGATCGAATAGGTGATTTGGTCTGGATGTGACGCCGTGTTGGAGCGCCGCTGATCAAAGGCAGACCAGCGGTTGGTGGCCCGCAGGTCGAACCACCAGCTGCCATCATCGGTCAGAGGATCCTTGCCCAGATTGCCATCCTGCATGCTCTGGTAAATCCGGTGCGAGGTGAGCGAGATCACCAGATCGCCCTTGGCATAGGTGGTGCCTGCCGACCATTCCGGATGATCATCCTCGGGGATATTGGAGGTGGTCAGCTCGGCATCGGTGACGGCCATCGGCGCGATGATGTTGAAGTCCATCAGACCCGCACCTCCGGCTGCCCGGCCTCATCCCAGTCCTCCAGGAACTGCGCGATCTTGCGCACGAACAGCTCCATGCTCTGCCCCTGCACCCCGACCTGTTTGGCCAGGGCGTTGACGCTCTGCACCACGAAGCGGTTATCCAGCATCGCCACGGACTCGGCATGGCTGTGAATGCGGGAAGCGCCGGTGCGCTCGATCTCCCAGCCGCGCTCCCCGACGATGCGCAAGCCGCCCGCATGGGCACCGCCAGCAGCAAACTGCGGAATACCGCCCAGCCCCCGGATCTGCGCCCGCAGGCGCTCCAGCCGGTCGTTCCTGCCGCTGATCCGCTCATTGTAGGCCGCGATCTTGGCTTCCAGACCATCCGCGCCCCGGAAGGCCGCATTGAAGGCCGCCAGCCCCGCGCCGCCGCTGGTGTAATCCGCGCGATAGGCAATGGTGCCATCCTCGCGCTGGCGCAGGATGGCGTCCTCGCCTGCCCCGCGCAGCAGCTTGATCCCGGTGGAGGCCTGCAGATCCTCGATCTGGCCGATCAGCTCGGCGCCCCCTGCTCGTTTGATCTCTGTGCGATCGGCCAGCCCCGCGCCGCGGATCTGCAGGGAGGCAACCTTGGACTGCGCCTGCCGCTCTGCCGTGTCCAGCCGCACCGCCGCGCGCAGATCCCCCAGCATGGCGCGCAGGTTTTCCATCGGCTGCAGCAGATCCCCGGTGGCCAAGGTCAGATCGCTGAAGACGGTATCCGCCGTCAGGCGCACCGCTCCGCCAAAGCTGATCCGCCCGGCCTGCCCCCGCACCCCGATCAGATCCTGCAGACGCGTCAGCCGCTCCACTGTGTCGCCGCCCTCCCGGGTCAGCGCCACGTTCACCCGGCGGGACAGATTGGCGCTGCGCGTCAACACCATGGCCCGGGTGTCCGGATCAAGATTCCGGCCCAGCTGCAGCATCAGCTTGCGGCGCAGCTCTTCGGTGTTCGTGAGAACCAGCTTCCGGGTCTGCCGGTCCAGATCCTCGCGCAGCACCAGGTCAAGGCTGGCCACATGCTGCGACAGGGCATGGGTGGCAATCCAGCGGTCCGCCGCCGTCAGGTCATCCCGGCGGATGATGAAGTCCAGGGTGGTACGGATCCCGCTATCTGCCTGCTCTACCATCCGGCGCAGCCAGCGCGGCGCATCATCGGCCAGCGTCACCGCTACATCCAGCGCGCCGACCAGATCGTCATAGCTGAAGGCCTCAGCCTGGCTGATCGCATCCTCCAGCGCCCCGAGGGAGGTTTCAAATGCGCTGACGGTGCCGTCCCAATCCGCTGCCAGATCCTGCACGCCCTGGCTCAGATCCGCGATCTGATCGCCGGTCAGCCCTTCAAGCTGCAGGAAGCTGCCAAGCGAAGTCAGAACCTCGATCTGCTGCTCATAAAGACCGGCCAGAACCTCATCATTGCCGCTTTCAAGATCCGCCACCCCAGCCGCAAACCGCAGCTGACCCTGGACCTCTGCCGCGATGCGCCGGTATTCCAGCGCAGATCCTGCACCGGCCCGGGCCGATTGCAGATAGGCGCGCGCCAGCTCCGGCAGGCTTTCCGCTGCGGAGAGGTCCCCGCCGCGCACCGCTGCAAGCGCACCGTCCAGCCGTGCCCGCTGCGCTGCCTCTGCCTGCGCCGCGCTGGCGCCGGTCAGATCGCCAGTGATCAGCCCATCCACCAGATCCCGCAGCCCGCTGCCCGCACGGCTCCAGCTTTCCGCTGTGGCGCGTTCCTCGGAGACCCGGGCGCGGGCCGCATCGATCTGGGCACCAAGTTCGCCGCCGATCTCCCCCACCATGCCCGCCAGCTCGGCGGAATAGGCGCTGACCTGCGGCAGCACCTCGGCCAAGGCGCCGGACATCTGCAAAAGCCCCGCATAAAGCGCGCGCCCGTGTTCCGTGGTGGTATCGATCCCCTCGACCAGCTCGCGGAAGCCATCCCGGCTTGCGGGCATGGCGACGCCCAGCTCCCCGAACTCTTCGCGCAGACGCCGCAGGATCACTTCCGTGCGCTCGCCTTCGGAGTAGAAAGCCCCGAAGTAGGCCGAGACGGATCCCGCCATGGCCTCGGCGCCGCCAAAGAGATCGACCAGGTGCGAGGCCGCATCACCGCCCTTCAGGGAGACATCAAAGAGACCATGGCCGAGGAGATCCGCCGCATCATTGACCGCAGTGAGGCTGCCGGACAGGCGCCCCAGTGTATCAAGCGCGGTTTCTCCGGCGCGGCTGAAGTCATCCGTGCCCAGCACCAGCTCGGCCATTTCCGCGCCGGTCTCTTCAATGCGCGCCTGCAGCTCCTCCTGGATCTTTTCCTGGCTCTTGCCATTGGTCCAGAGCGTGAAGCCTTCGCTGGTGAAGCCCTCCAGCGCCTTGGTGCCAAGGTTCAGCGAGGCCGCCATATCCTTCACACCATCGGTCAGCCCGGTGACGCTCTGATCCAGCGCCGCCTCGAAGTCTGCCTCCAGCGGTTTGTAATCGGTGCGGTTGGAGCGCAGGAAGCCGCCCTTGTAGAAGTCGATCGAGGAGCCTTCAAAGCCATCGGCGCCAAAACGCCCCCGGATCCCTGAGCCTGCATATTTTCGGCTGAGACCCTTGGCCAGAAGCGCAATGCCGCCCAGCACGAGACCCGCCGCAGGCAGGGCCGCCCCAAGCGCGCCCCAGCCGCTGGAGGCACCGCTGACCAGCCCGCCGAGGTTGGCAAAGCTGGAGCCAAGGCCACCGCCTGTCAGAACCCCGCCAAGGCCGGATCCGATCCCGGCGGCAATACCGCCCCCGCCGACCAGACCGCCGACATTGCTCAAGATCCCCAGCGGGTTCACGCCACCGCTGCCACCGCCCAGCACGGCAGTTCCTGCGCTGGCCGCGCTGCCGGATCCCGTCACCGACAGCCCCAGTGCAATCTTCAGCGTGTTCTGCGCAAAGGAGGACGCCAGATCCGCCAGCCCGCGTTTTGCCGCCTGTTTGATCCCGTCCCAGAGGCCTTCAAAATCCCGCAGGCCATTCGCAACCCAGTCCCCAAAGGAGCGCGCCACGCCATCCACCGCAGAGGACAGCGGCCCGTTCAGCTCCTCGGACAGGTCCTTTGCCTTTTTCTTGGTCTTATCCAGCTTGCCCTTGGTGCCGCCACCGGATCCGTCATCCAGCGTATCGTTCAGATCCTCGAGGCTGTTCTTCAATGCATCGGCGCTGTCATCGCCCGCATCCAGCTCTGCATTGGCGCTGTCCATTTGCAGCGTCAGGGTCTTGAGCGCAGCCGCGGCCTTATCCCAACCCTCGCGCACCAGCCCCTTGGCCTCTTTCTTCAGTGCCGCGCTACTGTTTGCAGCCCGCACCGCCAGCGCATCGTACCTCGCAACGCCCTCAAAGGCGCGGCCAGAGGCCTCATTCAGCGCATCAAAGGCCCCAGACATGCCCGGAATGTTCTTCACCCGAACCGCCAGCCCCGACAGGAAGGCAGACCAGTTTTCCGAGATCGTCCCCATCATGCGCAGAAAGCCTGCCTTGACGGTCTCCCAGACCGCGCCAAGCGCCGGGCCGATCGAGCGGGCACTGGTCTTGATCCCCTCCCAGACGCCCGAAGCCAGATCCCCAAGCGCCTGCAGTGCCATGCCCCAGCCACCGGTGGCGGTAACCAGCTTGTGGAACTTCATGGCCAGGTACCCCGCGCCCACGACCAGCGCACCGATCCCGGTGGTGATCACCGCACCGCGCAAGAGCACCAGCCCCCGCGACAGGCCCTTGATCGCAGCACTGCCAAGCGCTGCCCGGGTCGTGGTGGCCCCCAGCGCCATCTCCAGAGCCACCGCAGATTTTGCAGCCGCAAGGAACCGCACCGGCGCCAGCGCAACGGTGGAAAGCATCCCCGCCATCGCCACACCCAGCGGCGCGGTCAGCTTGAGAGTAAGACCCAGCCCCACCGCCAGCGGCCCCAGTGCAGCCGCGCCCGCCGTGCCGAGCGCAATTACCCGCTTGGTCCCCTCGCCCAGACCGTTGAACCATTCCGCCACCGAGGCCGCGCCATCGCTCACCGTCTGCATTGCAGGCACCAGGGCGATGGTCAGCTGGTTGGCCAGACCCCGCCCGGCCAGTCCCATCCGCGACATCGCATCATTGGCCGTCTCCAGCCGGTCCGCATCCACTTCGGAGATCGCCACGCCAAAGCGGCTCACATCCTCTGCGGCGAGTTTCAGGGTGGCGCCATCAATGCGGGTGAAGATCAGCCCGGCCCGGCTGCCGAAGAGATCCGAGGCCACCGCCGCGCGTTCTGCCTGCGGCACATAATCCGCCAGTGCCCCCTGGATCCGGGCCAGACGCTCATCCAGCGGCAGGCGCTGCAGATCGGAGGCATTCAGATGCAGCCGCTTCAGCGCCTTGGCCGCGGCGCCAGATCCGCCTGCCGCCTGGCTCAGCCGCTTGGTCAGCTGGATGGTTGCCTGCTGCACCTCCCCGATCGACACGCCCGACAGATCCGCTGCCCGGTCCAGCACCTGCATGGATTTAACGGTGGTGCCCAGCGACTGCGCCATCTTGGCCTGCGCATCCACCATCTGCAGGCTGGATTTGACCGCCACCGCAGCGGCGCCCGCCAGCGGCAGGGTCAGGCCCAGCGACATCCGCCGCCCGGCCTTCTCCATCGCAGCGCCCATCCGCAGCATGCGCCGCTCGGTCTTGCCCATGGTGGACTGCGCCCGCTTGGCGCCGCTTTCAAAGGCAGCCGAATCCATGGACAGAACGCCCCGAAGAGCGCCGATAATCGCGGCCATCTCATGCCCCTCTCTGATTGTGGAAGTGCAGGCTCATCAGCGAAGCGCGCAGCTGCTCCACAGCCTGCGCATCGCTTTTCTTGTCCCGCTTGGTTTTGCTGGATGTCTCATTCCCGGCCTTCGTGAAGTCGGGGATGGTTTTTGGGCTGTGGAATGCATGGCTGATCAGAACCGCCAGCTCCTGCTGCAGCACCCGCCGCGCCTGGACCTGGTCGTTCTTGCCATCGATCACCGCCCGGGTGATCTGATCGTATTCCCGCAGGGTGACAGCGCCAAAGTCATCGTGGTGCAGACCCAGCCTGCACCACGACCGATAGAGCGCCTGCCAGTTTACGCCCCTGCGGCCTGCCCGTTTCCCTCGCTGTTTCCTTCTGCGTCCTCATCGGAATCAGCGTCGGGATCCGCCTCGGCTGGGAAGGCAACCGCGATGGCCTCGCCGAGAGAGGCCAGCACCTTGCGCACGCCGCCTGCCCCATCGACAAGGGCAACGGCTTCGTCCCGCTCGCCGCCCGCGCCATCGTTCATCACGGCAGCCAGCACGGAGACCACAAAAGACGCGCCGCCCTTGCCGCTGATCAGATGGTCCACCAGCGCATCAAAGGGCTTGCCGTCATTCTCCGCTTCCATCCGCATCAGAGCGGCGGTCGAGAACTTCAGCTTGTGGGTGGTCTTGCCCACCTTCATCTTCGCGTGGTTGATCATACCGCTGCCGTCCCTTCTACCCAGTCAACCGCGCCGGTGGTGCGCAGCTTGAGATCGGTCATCAGATCACCATCCTGGTCGGTGGTGGGGATCGTCGGAACCACGTAGGCCTTGTAGGCAAAGAGATCGCCCGTGCTCTGCCCCTCGCCCGGCGGGAGCTTCGCCCGGAAGAACACCGGCTTGCCTGCCGCGTTATAGGCCGCCGCCTGCTTGTAAAGCTCGGTCGAGTAAAAGCAGTTGAGGGTGATCTCCCCGCCATCCTTGAGGCCAAGGCCCCATTCCTTGAACCGGCCCGGGCTGTCCAGCGAGGTCCGGTCCCGGTATTCCTGGTCAACCTCCGGGATCCCGATCGTCTTGCAGCCCTTGATCACCGCAAAGTTCCCGTCCACCCCGTCGACGGACCATTCCATGTCAACGAGATCGCCCGGAATGACATTCTCTGCCATTGGCTTCTTCCTTCCATCATTTGTTGATTGAGCCGGTCACCCGGCCAGAGGTCAGGCGCGGTAGCGCACCTGAATGTCCAGCATCTGAAGCCGGATCACATCGCCGCCGGAGGGGTTCGTCCCATCCCGGCGGGATATCTCTTTGCAGCGGATCACAGACCCGCCGCGATAGTCTGTCAGGGTCTGCGAGAGCAGCCGCGCGAGCGGGATGATCTCGCCATAGCTGCGGGCATGGATGTTCACCTGCACCCGCGCGGTCTCCACATCCCCGCGCCCGGTCTGGGAATAGGCCGACACGTTACTGATCCGCTGCAGGCTGATGCGGGGAAAGCCCACGTCCCGGTCAAAGACGCCCCAGACCACTGGATGCCCGAGGGTCTTCAGGAGATCCTTCAGCTCGCGTTCCATGCTCATGCGCCAGCCCGCGCCGCCTTGCGCCGCGCACGTTCCACGGTCTTTTCGATCTCGGCCCAGGTCTCGCGCTTCAGGGTCTCCAGCATCTGGGCCTTGTTGGCATCCCAGGCGGGCCGCATGAAAGGCCGCGCAGGCATCGCTCCGACGAACCTGCCTGTCGAAGCCTGCACCCGTGGTCCGGTGCCGAACTCGTAAAGGTGCCCGTGCGGTGCATCGCTGTCATCCGGCTGCACCGGCCCCACGTAAAGCACCACCTTGCTGCGCCCCCGGTCCCCGCGCGCCTCTCGTGCCTGCCGGGCCGTCAGCTTGCTGGTGACCTTCACCGTGAAGGGCGACAACGCATCGGCCATCGTCGCAACCGGCTGCAGCGCCTTCTTCATCGCCCGCCGCTGCACCCCCTTGGCAGTGCCCCGCGCAAGCTGCCCCAGCGCCTGCTCGATGTCACCGGCGCCTTCGATCTTCATCTTGACTGACATGTCTGAGATCCTTGCCTCATCAAAAAGCCTCAAAAAATTCAATCCGTTAATCTCAACGCAATTCGAACATTGTTAGGTGAGGAACATCCCTACTAAGCTGCAGCCCGTGATAATCTCCGCCCCTACTGAGCAACATCGCGGGCTGCACACTTCAGGACGCAATCCCCCCAGCTATCAGACCTTCCACGCGGTAATCTCGACCCAGAGCCTGCGGCCGAGCTCCTTTACGCCGGTGATCTGCCAGTCCGCCCCGTCAAACCGGATCCGGTTCTCGCCGCTGACCGCAGCCAGCTTGACCGACCAGCGGACAACAAACCGCGCATCCGTCTTTTGCTCCACGGATGCCGCCCGCATGCGCTCGCCATCAGAGACAGGCGTGTACTCCGCCCGCTCCCGGGCATACTCCGCCCAGCCGGTGGCAACCTCTTCCCCGGCCTCATTCTCCACAAAGCTCGCCTCAAGGATCACAATCCGCCGATCCAGACGCGGCGCCGCTCCCGCCCTCATCCTGCAAAGGCCCGGTAGCGGCGGGTCAGCCGGTCCACCCCGCGCTGCACCTGCTCCGGAATACCCAGAGCCGCATCCGCCAGCGGATGATCATAATAGAACTTCACCAGCTCACGCGCCGCCGCCCGGATATCCTCCGGCACCGCCTCAGCGGCGGCAAAACCCGCCGTGAACTCGACCTCAACCGCATCGGCGCGCGCCGCATGGGAGGGCCAGGATTTGCCGGGCAACAGCTCGATGCGCCGCGCCCGGCCGGATCCGGCAAGGATGTAATCCCCAGGCGGCACAGTCAGGCTGGATCCATCCTCCTGCAGGCAGCGCACCGCATCCACCGAGTGGATCCGCGCAAACGGCAGGCGCAGCAGATCACCCGTGAACCCTGCCCCCTTGCGCACCCATTGCTGCGAGACCAATGGAAAGCCGAGGCCACCAAAGCCGTCGCCATCCACATCCAAATGCGTTGAAGCCGCAGCAATGGCCCGGGAGATCTCCGCATCAAGCTCGGGATCTTCTCCTTCAGGCGTGAGGATCCGCAGCTTGTCCTTTGCATCCGCAAGCGTGATCAGCGCCGCATTGCCACCAGAAAGCCGTTCCAGCCACATCGCGGCTTACTCCTGCCCTTTGGTTTCAGCAGGCTCGGCAGCCTTGGTTTCCGGAACCGGGCTGGCCTTGCCGCCCTCCGGATCTTCCGGCGCCTCTGCAGCCTCTTCCTCTTCGGGCAGAACAAGCACGCCGCGCGCCACCAGATGCGCAACATCGCGCGGATCCGCCTCCCGCGCGTCCCCCTCATTGTACCACTGGTCGCCCTGATGCGGACGTTTGACGATGTATTTCATGGGCTTTCTCCCGCTCCTTCAAAAGAAAAGGGCGCGCAAAACTGCGCGCCCCTCATGGCTCAGATCACTCCGGATCAGGCAACAAAGCCCAGATCCCCGTAGATGAAGGCCTCCGGGCGATAGATCGCCAGCGCCAGGCGCTCCTCGGCCAGGATCGTCACCATGTTCCGGGTGAAGTCATCGTTTTCATAGCCGGTCTCGATCGAGGCATCCCAGCGGTCAAAGACCTGGCCACCCATGCGGAACGCCCCGGTCAGGAACTTGTCCACCGTGATCGCCTGCGTCTGGACCACCGGCAGGCGCCACAGCATCGGCTGCGCACTGCCCTGCGGATTGCCGATGATGTAGTCCTCATTGGCGTTCTTGGTGAGCTCAATCCGCGCCCAGTCGATCGGGTTCAGCACATGGCCCGTGGCCGGATATTCCGCCAGCGCCGCCTGCAGCATCGCAAGCCGCAGCTTGTCGATCACCGTCTCCGCCCCAACCGCAAAGGCAGGCGCATAGGCCGTCGCATTGGGGATGATCCCATGCAGGTTCTGCCCGGTGCCATCGCCGTTCAGGATCTGCACCTCTTCCTTGAAGTCCAGCCCATAGAGAAGCCGCTGGTCAATCATCGAGCGCAGCTGCGAGACATCGCTCAGCGCCTGGCGCGACACCTTCATATGATGCGCGATCACCTTGGCCCCGGTGGATTTCTCAGTGAGCTTGATGTCAGATCCCGGCTTCGGGCCGCCTTCGGCAACAGGCGCGGCGTTGTTGTTGAACCCAGTCTCCTGCACATATTCCAGCGTGTTGCCATCCATCCGGCCCGGCGACAGCAGATCGCGCACCGTCATCCGCCGCTGCGGCATCTCCTGAATGCCCGGAAGGCGCGTTGCGCCCACCCCGGCCCCCACTGCACCATCGGTATCCGTGGTCGCCAGCGTCAACGAGGCCTTGAGCTCCATCCGCGCCTTGGAATTGCGGCCAAACCCGTCTTCCCCGAAGGACTTGAACTCATCACTCTCAACAAACTGCTGACCCACGGTCTTGTGCTCGGTCCCCGCCGCACCGCCATCGCGGTCCAGCTTCTGCTCGAGCTCGGTCAGCGTGGATTTGAGGCCATTCATTTCCACCAGGGCCTCATCGGCCTTTTCCTTGACCGACCGGCCCAGCTCTTCACCGGCCTGCGCCTTACCCAAAGCATCCTCGGCAATGGCTTTCACAGCGTCGAACTGACGATCGAACGCAGCTTTCGTTTCCGCTGCCAGCTCTGCAGCGGTTTTGGTCTCTCCCGACATGGGGAACCTCCTATAAATGTTAGGGTTGTGTGCGGGTCAGGAACCCAGCATCGCGGCGTAAAACGACACCGCCTCGCTCTCCGCTGTGGCAGGCTCCCCCTGCCCCTTCAGGTGGATGCGCGCGGCACGCTCCGCCTGCGAGTTTGAAAGGCCAATTCCCTTGGCCATCCGTTCAAACTCCCGCTCCGTCAGCCGGTCCCCGGCACGGAGCTTGTCCAATACCTGCGCGGGCACATCAGACTTGGCTGCCACCCGCGCCTCAGGCAGCATCGGGAAGGTCACAAGCGAGACCTCCCAGAGCTCCAGCTCCTGCAGAAGCCGCTGCCCGCCGCTTTGCTTTTGCGCCTTCACCGTCCGGTAGCCGATCGACAGACCGTCAATCGAGCCCGCCTTGATCAGCGCCTGCGCCTCGCGGCCCTTGGCCACCTCCGTAAGAATCCGCCCCTTTACCCAGAGCCCGCGCTCATCCTCGCGCGCCTCATCCCAGACCCCGATCGGCTGCGCCGGATCATGCTGCCAGAGCATCTTCACCCGGCGCCCGTCCTGCGTCAGCTTGGCAAGGCTCGCGGCATAGGCGCCCGGCGCCACGATATCGCCGCCCTGGTCCTCGATCCCGAAGAGGCTGGCATAGCCTTCAATCGCGCCACTGTCCGCGGCGGCCGTCAGATCGACCGCCATATCCTTCGTCTCCACCACCATCAGCCCTCTCCTGTCTCCGTGATCGGAATGTTCTGCATCTGCATGCGCACCTCATCGCCGCCCGCCACAGGCCGCCGCCCCTCCAGCTTGCGCACCTCGTTGATCGTCATCGCGCCGATCTGAACCATGATCTGGTAAAACGCCGCCCGGCTGGCGCTGTCCCCGCGCATCAGCCCGTCCATGTTGATCCGAACGCTCACACCCGCTGCCCGGTCCGCCGGGGTCAGCAGCTGTTTTCTCACCGCCTGCTCGATCCGTTTCACCCGGCGGCGCAGGTAGAACTTGGTGAACATCAGAACCTGCTGATCCACGCTGGTCGGCCAGGCCGTCGAGGCCCCCGCATGCCCAATGAGCGCGGGCGGCACCTGGAAGTAGCGGCAGATCTCCTCGACCGAGAACTGCCGCGTCTCCAGCATCTGCGCATCTTCGGGCGATATGCTCAGATGGTCGTATTCCATGCCCCCCTCGGCAATGAACGGCTTGCCCGAGTTCACAGCCCCAAGATACTTTTCGACGATCTTCTCCGCCGCCTCCCGCTCCGGTGCGCTCAGCCATTCCTTGAACTTGATCAGTGCTGATGGACGCAGCCCGTTGCGGAACATGCCCGCCGCCGCCCGGTCCGCCGCCAGTGCCGAAGAGAACGCCTGCACCCCGAAGCGCAGCGTCGACATGCCCCCGAGCGCATTGCCGCCCGGCCCGCGGATATGGAACACATCCCGGTCCAGCCGCACGAAGGATTTGCCGCCATCGCTCCAGCGGTATTCAATCCGCCCGCTCCCAAGCCGCCGCACCGACATTGCCTCCGGATGCACCGGGTAAAGCGCCACGATCTTTCCGTCCCGGCGCTGCACCGAAGCATAGGCATTGCCCCAGAGCTCGATCGACAGGTTCATGAAGTCCCAGAAGTCCAGCGCCGTCTGGTCAAAGTTCGGGCTTTCATGGATCACCGCATGCAGCGGATGGCCCGGATCCGTTTCCGTGAAGCCATCGCCATCGCTGCGCTGCACCTCGAAGGGCAAGGACGACAGCGTGCCGCTGATCAGGTTGGCGCAGCCCCAGACCGCCGAGAGGCTCAGGCTGGAACGCGCGCTCACCACCTCACCCGCATTGCCCACATGGCCTTCACCGCCCCCGCCTTGCGCGCGGCCGTCGACCCAGTTCACGCTGCTTTCGGATTTCAGCTGCAACCCGACAGAGGACAGCGCCTTGCTGATCAGACCCATTTGTTACGCTCCCTGCGGCATGCCAAGTGCCTGGAAAAAACTGTTCCGCCGGTCATCATTGCCCGTGTCTTCCGGCACCTGGCTCAGCGGCCAGAGCGCGTTGATCAGAGCAACAATCCCGTCGATCTTGTCCTCCGGCACCAGCTTGGCCGGATAGATGTAGTCGCCCCCCTGCACCTGCTTCAGCAGCGTGTTGCCGGCCATCCAGGTCAGAACCGGATTGCCGTCATTGATCAGCCGGTGATCATCCACAGCCGCGATCAGCTTGTTGAAGGGTTCATTGAGGTTCGAAGCGCGCGAGCGCAGCTCCACCGCCGTCATGCCCGCAGCCTCCCAGGCCGCCGCCATCTGCGCTGCAAAGAGCGCATCATAAATCACCATTTCGATATCAAGCGCAGGCAGGTGCCCCCAGCCCCAGCTGTCATCCCCGAGACCCGCCAGCTGCAGAACCAGCGCCTCCACGATGCGCAGATCCAGCTCGGCTCCCGGCGTCGTGCGGATGAAGCCATCCTTTGCCCAGCCCCAGAGGTGCTCATTGCCCGGCGCCTCGACCAGCTTCTCCGGCAGGAAGTGCCAGCTGAAGACCTTGAGCGGCCCCTTGGCCGGATCGCTCTCATCGGGGATCACCAGCGTCACGCTGGCCGGATCGCGCCGCGTCGCAAGATCCACGCCGAGATAGGCCTTGCATCCGGCAAAATCCGCAAGCCGCAGCCCGGGATCCTCGCTGGCGCGCCAGGCATCCATATCCAGCGCCGCGGCCCCGACACTGGTCCAGATGTCCAGGTGCTTGCGCAGGAACTCCCCCATCGCCGCCGGGCTGGCCGTGGCCTTCTCCCATTCGTCCTGCATGTATTCCAGCGACTTGGCTGAATAGAGGCTCGGGTTCGCCTTCTCCCAGGTCGCGGGATCGCCCGGCTCATCGCCCTCATCGGCTTCAAAGATCAGCCCCAGGTAGCGTTCATTCGCCCGCGCGCCGTCCAGCAGGCTCTGCACGTATTTGCGCTGCTCGTAGCAGATCCCGGCCGTGTTATAGCCCGCCGTAGTGATTGCGCTCAGCAGCGGGTGCTCCCGCGCCCCCAGCGCCGAGGCCATCGAATCCCAGACATCGCGCTTTTCATGCTCGTGAAGCTCATCGACGATGGCGCAATGCGGGTTCTTGCCGTCCTTCGATTTGGTCTGGCTCGCGATCGGCTGGAACACCGCCGCCGGATCCGGTGTCTTGATCTTGTGCTCCTCGATCGTGAGCCCGAGGAGCTCATCAAGGCCGGTGCCCTCGAACTCCCCCGTCAGCGCCATCACCCGCGCCGCGTCAAACACGATCCGCGCCTGGTGGGTCGAGGCCGCTGCCGAATAGACCTTCGCCCCCGGCTCCCCATCCGCGCCGAGGAAGTAGAGCCCGACCCCGGCCAGCAGCGTCGATTTCCCGTTCTTTCTCGGCACCTCCACATAGGCCGTCCGGAACCGGCGCAGGCCGCTCACCATGTGGCGCCAGCCGCCGATCTGGCTGATCAGGAACGCCTGCCAGCCCAGCAGCTCGATCGTCTCGCCGCGCGCCGCCCAGGCCCCCTCGATATGAGGCAGCGTTTCCATGAAGGCGCACATGTGCTCGGAGGCTTCCGCATCGAACACGTAAGGAAAGGCATCCGTGCCCGCCCGGCTCACATCGGTTCGGAACCGCTGGCAGGCCTGAATGATCCGCTTGCCGCTGGGGATGGCGCCAGACAAAACCCCATCCACCCAGTCAAACGCCCTTTGCGTGACCGGCATCTCCACCAGATTGTCTTTCATTGCCTACCCGCGCCCCGCCTTGCGCGTCAGCGGCTTGAAGGGCGTCACCTTGCCACCGCCCTTGGGCGGCGCAGGATCTCCCAGCAGATCCATGAAGGAGGTCTGGGTTGCCTGGCCATTCTTGGCCCGCACGTAAGGCGTACCCAGCAGTTCCTTTTCCAGCGCCGCCAGGCGGTTTTCATGAAAGGCGCGCTGCTGGCTCAGGCCAGACAGGAAGTTGCCCTCCATGGCCTCAAACCCCTCATCCACGATCAGCACAGACAGCCGGTCAAACGCCGCCCGGTGCACCGCATAGCGCACCACCTGGCCAAACACCGGCTCATCCACCAGCCCGTCCCGCTTCAGGTACCGCAGCAGGCTTTCGCCATGCGCCTTTTCCACATCATCAAAATGAGGTGGCCAGCCGCCCAGAAGGCGCACCAGTTTCTCAATGTCCGTTCCACTGTTCTGCATACCCCCCCCTCTAAATTTGTGCGCGGAAAAATCCGATTACCCCCGCCGGTTTCACATCAAAAGGCCCCAGACTTTCCAAGGCCCCCCACCTGATCAGCGCGCCGTTCGGCCCGCTGTTTCTTGCTGTCATGACAGGACTTGCAGAGCGACTGCAGCGCCCCGAACCAGAACAGCCCATAATCATCCCGGTGCGGCACCACATGGTCCGCCACTGTCGCCAGCTGCTTTGAATGATCAGGGCACATCCGGCACAAAGGTTCCGCGTCCAGCTGTGTCAGCCGCCGCCCGCCTTTGCCCCGCCAGCCCTTGCTTGCATACCATTTCCGGCTCGGCCGCTCTGACCGCCGCCGCGCCTCCGAAGGTCGGTCCCGGTTCTGCTTCTCAGCCCGCTCATGGGCCTTGCAGTAGATCGTCCCAACCTCAACCAGACGGGAGCACCCGCCCTGCGCACAGGGTTTCTTCGGCATAAGTGCTCTCCCCAAACGCAAAAGCGCCCGACGGTTTCCCGTGGGCGCTGGATCAATCTGGTCAGGTTTCCCGTCAGTCAGCTTGCGGCAAAGTCCGGCAGGCTGCTGTTAACACAGACATCGCGTTGACTGCTCTTCATGATTTGCAACGGTCTGAACCCGCCGCTGGCGTATGCGTCGCTCTGGCTCGTGCTTCGGGTCCCCCAGCCGCGCCCAGACGACGAACACACAGTCCGGATGATTGTTTCTGCAGGTGCGGTATCGCTCATGGTTCGTTCCTCTTGATCTGCAGACCGTCTATCAGACTTTCCCAATGAAAGCTCCGCCGCCAAAGGACAAATGCTCATCAAAAAGAGAGAGAAACTATCCTTTAGGTTAGACAAAAGCACAGTTCCCAAACGCAAAAACGCCCGGAGCAGGATCTCTGCTTCGGGCGCAATTCAGACAGGTGCTTTATGTCAACAGATTGAGATCCGCGTCAACCCCTTTGCCATGGCGTTCTTGGCGGCATCGCCTCCGTCACGACAAAGGACGTCAGATGGCAGGCCGCCTGGAAGATGTGCCGCAGGTGCAGGAGCGCCCCGTACCAGCTGAGATACCGGCGCCGGGCCGCTGCAATCTCCCGTCCCGTCACGCTGTAGCCAACAGGACACCAGGACCCATCCGCCCGCTTGCCCAGCTGATCCGCAGGCCAGCGCAGCCCGGGCACACGGCAAATCTCTACAGCTGCAAACCGCCCGTGTTTCGTGCCCCGCCAGTCCAACGGTGCACAGCGCTGCTCTGCATCCATCAGGCAGTCCGGGCGCTCACCAACCCGGGCCAGCTCCGCAATCTGCACCGCCATTCGTCGCCCGCCATAGATCTCGGGCAGGCAGGCCAATGACGCCGCAACCATATCCGCATCATGGTGGCGCGGCGATGTCCCGCCGCCCTGCACCCGGCATCCCAGCTGCGCCTGCTGCATCATCAGGTATTCCATCCCGATCCCCGGTCGCGCCCCGGTTTCCCGCTCGATCTCATCAAAGTCGAGCCCGACCTTTTCCCGCTGGAACGCCCATTCGATCAGGTCCAGAACCCCGACCGCCAGCCTGCCACTGCGCGGGGCCCGGACCCCGGTCAGCGCCGCACCCCGGGCATTACCCAGAACCGGACGCTCAAGAACCGCCATGTTCATGCTGCCCCCTTTCGGCGGGCCTGATCCGCAATGTCCTGGCACCTTTGCAGCGCAGCCCGGCGCTGCAGCCGGAACCGATCTTCGGCCGCGCTGATGGCATCGCCCCGCGCCAGGCGCATCTCGATATCCTCCAGACGCCGCACCGGATTATCCGCACTTTCCCGGATCTTTGTCTGGCTCCACCGGCCCGGCCATTCCCTCCCGGCGGTGATGAACTCCAAGAGCTCCGGCGCCCAGCCCTGCCGGATCGCCCTGAGGCCCAGCTCATCGCGGAACACATTCAGCATCAGCGGCGATGGCCCGGTGTCAGGTGCCTCCTTCTCCCGCGCCTTGACCAGGATCTTGAGCGCAATAGGAAACCGGTCCTTGTTCTTGCCTTCGGGGTGCGCCTCGATCCACTCCCTGAGATCCGTCAGCCCGTCTTCGCTCATATAGGCAAGCTTCTGGCGCAGCTCCTTCTTCATCACTTCAAACTTGGCAAGGGTCGCCGTTGACGGTCTCGCCAGCCCCAAAGCCTCCAGCGGCGCAATCAGGATGTCCTGCACCCGCTTTTCTCCCGCTGCCTGCTCTTTCGCATCCATCGCCTCTGTCTCCTTTCTAAGCCTGTTCCGACATCGCCGCAGCCACGCGGTGGCCCCTCTGGCCCTGCCCGCTGCGGTGCGCGTTCCGTCAGTCTCGTTTCATTTCTTTTCGTTTCTTCTCCTTTCAGCGGTGACGGAAACCGCGCAAAAAAAGGAGAGAACCGTATCGATCCCG
Source organism: Phaeobacter sp. CC-HEC084 (assembly GCF_059429255.1). Classification (NCBI taxonomy): domain Bacteria; kingdom Pseudomonadati; phylum Pseudomonadota; class Alphaproteobacteria; order Rhodobacterales; family Roseobacteraceae; genus Phaeobacter; species Phaeobacter sp. CC-HEC084. Next base: position 853,801 of record NZ_JCAIJQ010000002.1, on the reverse strand, counting down.
GGAACGTCCGTGATTTTTCGGGTCAGTTCCGTGATTTTCAGTGATTGTTCCGTGATGTTCCGTAACCGTCACGGAAAGTCACAGGTCGTTACAGAACCGCTCAGCCCCGCCCCGGCACCTGTCCCTGCAGCTGGAATTCATCCAGCGCCTTGCGGATGAAGGCCTCGCGGCGCTGCACATCCGGATAGGTCTCTTCCAGCCAGCCGTGGAACCGCTCCAGGAAGTCCGGTGCCCGCAGCAGCTGCCCTGCCCCGATCCGCACCTCGATCATGTCGCGCAGATCCTTCAGCCGCTTGTTCACCCGGCGCTGTTCCTTGTCCGCCAGATTGGCCCGGCGGGATTTCAGCGCCTCGATGGCAACTTCCGTCACCACCTTGTGGGCATAGCGGACCTCTCCATTGTCACAGCGCACCAACGACCAATTGTGCAAAGGCGTGATCTCGCGATTGCACAGCTGCCGCCAGCGATCGACCGAGATCTCCGCCGCATTCGCCAGCAGCCGCTCATCCGTGGGCAATGTGCCAACCGGGGTTTCCTCATGGGAGACGCAGAACAGGTTGAACCCGATCCAGCCGACCTCCGGCTCCGCCAGCTGACGGAATTCGCTGCGCCGCCAGCGTTTAAGGTTCCACTGAATGAAGAAGTGACTGTCCAGCCGGTCCTGCGACGATATCGGGTAATCCGGTAGGTCCCCGGCATCGACCGGGCGCAGGAAGTTCGGCGCGGTGCTCATGCAAAGACCTCCGTCAGATCCTGCGCCCGGCCCGACTGATACGGCCGCATCTCTGCCGGGCGCCAGCGACCCGCGACAGCCCTACGGCGATAGCGGTGCCCCCAGCCTCGGTGCATGCAGATGTTGCGGCAGGTCTCCACGCTGGCGCCCGTAAAGGACGCGAGATCAGCCAGCGTGCAATCGCCACCGGCCTCGCGCGTCAGCCACCAGATCTGATAGGCGATCCGTTCAATCCGCACATTCATGCTGCGGCCCTCCTCATTTCTTCCTGGAAAAAGCCCGGCGCGCCGGGGTCCGTCAGCATCACCAACAGCGCGATATGGCTGGTGGGCGCAGTAACCGCGCCCCACCAGTTCAGCGCAGTCTGGAAGCTCACATCACAAAACAGTGCCACCTCGCGCGGGCTGTTGAAGCGTTCGCGGAAATAGGCAGACCACAGGTCCGCCGCAGTGGTTTTCAGCGCATAGGGGTCAAACCGATTTGACCAAGACGCTGTATCAACAGACGTGCCAGGCTGCTCGCATGGCACATCATTGCTCACAATCAGGGTTAGACGCGGGCGGCTCATGCGGCGGCCTCGGTCTTTGTTGGAACCACCTTCAGGAACGAGAACAGCGAGCGTGGCGGTTCGGCCACCTCCTGCTCCCGCGCCATCTGGCACAACGCATCATACCAAGCAGAAGGCATTACCCCCTCCTGCATGTGCGTATGCACGGTGGTTGGTCGCTTATTCAGGCGGAGCGCAACAGCGCGATAGCCACCCAAGGATCGGATAAGGTCACGTGTGGTCATGCCACAAGCGATAGTCCGAATTTTGCGAACCATCAAGATCCGACAACCAGAAAGTTCACTTTATTCGGATTTCAGGTAATCAAAGAACATGGACATCGAACAAAAAGAACAACTGGCACAAACCGGCGATGTGAGCCCTGAGGCCATCAGAAGCCGCCTCCTGGCGGCCCGCAAGTCTATCGGAATGCAGCAACTCGAAGTCGCCAAAGAACTTGGCCTCAAAAAAACGACATTCCATTCACAAGAAAGCCGCGGCGCTCCGAGCATTAAGACTATGCGGTATTACTACCGCCAGCACCGCATTGACTTTAACTTCATCCTTCATGGCGACTTTGCTCAACTGCCGCAGGATGTTCAGGATAGGTTGTTCGCTGCATTGCAAAGCGAATAGCTCCGATCGGGTCCAACACCCAGTTCAGATCAACACCTAACTTTCGCAGCCTGACCGCTGCCCACAATATCATCTTGCCCTGATTCCCCCTCAAATGTTCCTCTTTTGTTCTCATTAGCGCGAACCCAACCGGAACGCGAACAAGATTTTTGTCCGATTTTTTTGAACCATATGCTTGACTGGTTCATTTTTTTCGGACTATCTGAACATATCAACCGATGGAGGATTGAATGCAAGATTTTAAGAACACCGTACTGCGGGACGCCCGCCGGATCGCAGGATCCCCGGCAGACTACATTGACGACCCTGACCTGTTCGCCGCGGCATGGGCGGCCATGAAAGCCGGGCGCGGCCAGGGATTTGATCCCGCTCGCCTGCACCCCCAGCATCTTGTGGACCGCCCCGGACCCGCGCCGGAACCGACAGAGCAGATCCTGGCCCGCGCGGGCCAGAAAGCCCGCGCTGTGATCGAGGCCAAAAGCCTGCCGATCCGCCGCCGCCATGTGGCCTGACCCGGCCCGGTCTGTCGCTCCTCCTGCTGTCACTCACGGCAAACATCGAACGACACAGGCAACTCAGCGCGGCCCACCCGCGCCCTCCCACTGACACAACCAAATAGGCGGCGCGGGCTGGAGGATTGCCTGCACCGCTGATCAACAGAGTTTCCGCGCCCGGTCCCCGAAGGCGCGGATCAGCGCGGGCGGCGCAATCCTCCAAATCAAGTCGCCCGCGCATCAAAGACGAGGCCCAAATGCGAAACACCGCATCTCCACACCAACAACAAATCTATTCAGACATGCAGCAGCTGGCGAATACGCCCCTCTTCAGACGCGCCGCCCTGTTCAGGAAGGCAGGCGGCACCCTGACCCCGCCACACGCGGACTGCCGCTGGGATTACGATGCAGGCCACTGGTGGGCCTCTTTGCACGGCATGACGGCACATGGCGCCAGCCGGACCGATGCTATCCGCGGATGGCTACGCGCGGCCCGGCAAGGTTTTCGGGCCGACCCGTCCCGCCGCGCAACAGATGACCGCCCGGACTGCCCCTACAATGGGCAGGCTGCGCTTTGAACAGAACGACAGAAACAGAAAGCTGTACACCACCTGCCGCTGTACAGTCGAAAAGCACAAGGCCAGCCTCGGAAACACAGCCCTTTGGCCTACGGGCGTTGTGGCTGCATTTCGCCAATGATCTGGAAGTCAGGCGACTGGCAAAACTCCACCTGCGGATCCTGCGCAAACAGGATGCCCTGAACCAGCTCATCAATGAACGACAAAAAATCATGAACCGATGCATCCGCCGTATGCGCCGCGCCAATGGCAAGAACTGAAAGCGCGAGCTTGGCAACCGACAGAAGGACACAAAAACATGGGAAATCGGCCAGCCCTGTTCACCAAAGCTGACCTCCGCCGCTTTGCAGGTGTAGCCGAGGAATGCGGCAAGACCGTTGCCGTTCGTCCGGACGGCACCCTAGTCATGGTAGATGTGGAAGCCCTGCCGGTACCAAAGCAGACGAAGAAAACCGAAAAAGGCCCCCGACAATGGTCAAGATAGAACTGCCAGGGCTGATCCGCGAACCGATGCCATCTGGCAATTCCCGCCTGCGAGTGCGTGTAGCTGGAGATAAAAGGCGTCGGATCACCCTCAAGGTCGGATTGGACAGCCCACACTTCATGGAAGCCTACCACGCTGCCCGCGCCGGAGTGCTGTACGAGCCTCCAGCGCGCCCGGCGGACATGGCAGTACAGAAGTCAACAGAATGGCTGTGGCTGGTTTTCCTGGAGCACATGGAAGCCATGGAAACCGCCGGAGAAATCAAGGCAGCAACGATTAAACAGCGCCAGCATGTAATCGGGCGCTTCCTGGACCACGAAGTCGATGGAGCGCTCTTGCGCGAGTACGACGCTGGCGTCCCGCAGGAGGTGATTGTCGAGTTCCTTGACACCCTGATCGAGAAACCCGGCGCCCGAAAGAACACCATCGGCGCCTTGCGCGCGATGTATAAGTTCGCCGATGAGCGCGGATATGTTCGCCCCAACCCAGCCAAGGCGATCAGCACCACGTACCGATCAGCAGGCGGCGCCACCCCCTGGACAGTCGATGATCTGAAAAAATACCGCGAGCGCCATCCCTTCGGGACGATGGCTCACCTAGCTCTGACCGTCTTTATGTTCACCGCCTGCCGCGTCTCCGATGCAATCTGGATCGGGCGAAATAACGAATCCACCAGCAACGGTATCCGCTGGCTTGGCTGGCAGCCGCGAAAGAAGGGATCCACCTATGTTGAAATCCCGGTAATGCCCCCACTGGCCAAAGCTATCGCTGCGCAGAACGTGTCTCATGTGGATGGGTGCTATCTGCTAAGCTCACACGGCACCCCGTTTTCCTCGAGTGACAGCTTCCGAAACCGGTTCAAGGTCTGGTGCAAAGAAGCCGGTCTGCATGACCGAAGCCCACACGGCATTCGAAAGGCGGCTGGCCACCTATTGGCGCTGGAAGGCGCCACGCAACATCAAATCATGGCGGTGCATGGGCACTCCCAAGCGGCCACGTCAGAGATCTACACAAAAGACGTAGAACGCCGCCGACTGGCCGCTGATGCGGTCGCAAAACTGGCCAGTATGGACTGGTAGGTGTCCCACGCCGCCAAACTGCCCCCAAATTTGGGACACTCACGCATTGATTTAATTGATCATTAGGGAGGGTATGGTGGGTGATGAGAGACTCGAACTCCCGACATCTTCGGTGTAAACGAAGCGCTCTACCAACTGAGCTAATCACCCGATGCAGCGGGATTTAGAGAAATCCCCGTGGCAGCGCAAGAGCTTCCTCGCGTTTTTTTGTCACAAAAATTCGCTCAGCGTAAAACCGTTTCACGGCCCTGCTCCAGAACATAGACACATCCTTGTCCATTCGACAATTTTGCCTGCTCCGATCTGTCCAATCCGCAGATAATTCCGCGCATCACCTGCCCCAGCAGCCCATGCGCCACCACGATCGAAGGCGCACTGAGCGTTTGCAGGAAATCCAGTGTCCGCGCTTGGAAGCGCTCGTACCCCTCACCGCCGGGCGCCGCGCAGAACATATCCAGCGGCGTGGTGTTCCGCGCAAAGATATCCGGGTAGTCCTGCTCCAGATCCACCAGCCGATGGCCCTGAAAATCACCGGCGTGAACTTCGGCCAGACGGGCGTCCGTGGTGAACGCGCGACCTGCCAGCGCGATCTCTGCGGTCTGCTGCGCGCGGCCCAGAGGCGAGACATAGCACGGCGGGTTTTCCGCACTCAGGATGGGCTGCATCAATTCGGCCTGACGCTGCGCATGTTCCAGCCCCAGCGGGCTGAGACGGGACTCCAACTGCCCCTGAACGCGGCGTTCGGCGTTCCATTCGGTTTGCCCGTGACGCAATAGCCAGATTTTGGGATACTCGCTCATGTAATGCTGCCTCATTTTCTTACCGAGCGAGGCGCCCCGGCCTGCCCGCTGTTGGAGGCAAGATGGGGGAATTTCCGGGGTCTGTCCATCCCAACGCGCGCAACAGCACCCCCTGCACACCACCTAAAGCTGAGCGAGGGCGCCGTCTTCCTTGACCGCCTGCATCGCCACATAGGTCGAGGTCGAGGCCACATGCGGCAGCGAGGAAATCTTCTCTCCCAGCACCGCGCGATAAGCCGACATCGAATGGGTGCGCACCTTCAAAAGGTAGTCGAAATGGGAGGCCATCAAATGCACCTGCTCAATCTCCGGGATCCGCGCCACGGCAGCGTTGAATTTCGCCAGCGCCGCCTCGCGGGTGTCTTCCAGCTTGACCTCGACAAAGGCGACGTGATCAAGCCCCAGCCGGATCGGATCTAGCAAGGCCCGGTAACCGGTGATGATGCCTTCGGCCTCCAGCCGTTTCAGCCGGGTCTGGGTTGGCGATTTGGACAGGCCGATGCGGCGGGCCAGATCCGCAACCGAAATCCGGCCATCCTCGCCCAGCACATGCAGAATCGCGCGGTCATATCTATCAAGATCACTATAGTTCAATTGCCCCTCCTACAGCGCAAATTTGCGGCAATTGACCTGAGTATCCCCCACAATCAGGCGAATGTCCCGCAATATTTGCTGTATTCTGGGCATCAGACTTTTTTGCGGAACATAGTGGAGCCTTCTGCATGACACACGCCCCCGCCCCCCAGAGCCCCGACACACAGCAGGATCAACTGCGTTATCGCATTGATGCAGGCACCTACGTCGACCAGGACGCCATGCGCGACCAGCTGGTTGCCACCGCCGCCCTGCCCGCTGCCGAACGTGCGGCGATCTGCGCCAATGCGGCCGCCCTGGTGCGGGATATCCGTGGCCATTCGGCCCCGGGGCTGATGGAGGTGTTCCTGGCGGAGTACGGTCTGTCGACCGACGAAGGGATCGCCCTCATGTGTCTGGCCGAGGCGCTACTGCGGGTGCCGGATGCCGACACCATCGATGCCCTGATCGAAGACAAGATCGCGCCGTCTGACTGGGGCAAGCACCTCGGTCACTCCTCCTCCTCGCTGGTCAATGCCTCGACCTGGGCCCTAATGCTGACCGGCAAGGTTCTGGATGAGGCCAAGCCAAGCCCAGTGCGCGCATTGCGCGGCGCCGTCAAACGTCTGGGTGAGCCGGTGATCCGCACCGCCGTGGGCCGAGCGATGAAGGAAATGGGCCGCCAGTTCGTTCTGGGCGAAAGCATCGAAAGCGCGATGAAGCGCGCCGCCGGAATGGAGGCCAAGGGCTACACCTATTCCTACGACATGCTGGGCGAGGCCGCGCGTACCGAAGCGGACGCCTCCCGCTATCACCTGTCCTATTCAAAGGCGATTTCCGCCATCGCCGTCGCCTGCAACAGCGATGACATCCGCAAGAACCCCGGCATTTCCGTGAAACTCTCGGCGCTGCACCCGCGCTATGAACTGGCGCAGGAGGCCCGGGTGATTGAACAGCTGGTGCCACGACTGAAGGCGCTGGCGCTGCTGGCCAAGGCCGCCGGGATGGGCCTCAACGTCGATGCCGAAGAGGCCGACCGGCTGTCGCTGTCGCTTGAGGTGATCGAGGCGGTGGTCTCTGATCCGGCACTGGCAGGCTGGGACGGCTTTGGGGTTGTGGTACAGGCCTATGGCCCGCGCACCGGTCTGGCGATTGATGCGCTCTATGAGATGGCCGAGAAGTACGACCGCCGCTTCATGGTGCGGCTGGTCAAAGGCGCCTATTGGGACACCGAGATCAAGCGCGCACAGGTCGAAGGCATCGACGGCTTCCCGGTCTACACGAACAAATCGCTGACCGATGTGTCCTATATCGCCAATGCGCGCAAACTTCTGGGCATGACCGACCGCATCTATCCGCAATTTGCCACCCACAACGCCCATACGGTCAGCGCCATCCTGCATATGGCCAGCGACAGCAGTGTCTACGAATTCCAGCGCCTGCACGGCATGGGCGAAACCCTGCACCAGATGGTCAAGGAGCAGAACGGCACCAACTGCCGGATCTACGCGCCCGTTGGGGCGCACCGTGATCTGCTGGCCTATCTGGTGCGGCGTCTGCTGGAAAACGGTGCCAACAGCTCTTTTGTGAACCAGATCGTGGATGAGAACGTCCCGCCCGAGGTGGTGGCCGCCGATCCCTTCGATGCGGTTACCGATGTCAGCCGCAGCATCCCCACTGGCCCCGAGATGTTTGCGCCCGAGCGCAGCAACTCCATGGGGTTCGATCTGGGCCACGCGCCGACACTGGCTGCCATCGAAGCCGCCCGCGCGCCTTGGCGCGATCACCAATGGCAGGCAGGTCCCCTGCTGGCAAGCACAGCCACACCGGATGCCGCCGAGGATGTGACCAACCCCTCGGATCTGACGCCAGTGGGACAGCTCACCCCTTCGAGCGCGGCGGATATCGAAACGGCGCTGTCCTCCGCCCAGCCCTGGGACGCCCCTGCCGCAGAACGGGCGGCAGCGCTCAACAAGGCGGCGGATCTGTACGAGGCAAACTATGGCGAACTCTTTGCGCTGCTGGCGCGGGAGGCGGGTAAGTCGATCCCCGATGCCGTCGCCGAGCTGCGCGAAGCGGTGGACTTCCTGCGCTACTACGCCGCCCGCATTCCGGATGCTGCGCCAGCCGGGATCTTCACCTGCATTTCGCCCTGGAATTTCCCGCTCGCGATCTTCTCGGGGCAGGTTTCAGCAGCGCTGGCTGCTGGCAACGCCGTTCTGGCCAAACCGGCCGAGCAGACGCCGCTGATCGCCCATCGCGCCGTGCAGCTGCTGCATGAGGCAGGCGTGCCGCGTTCCGCCCTGCAACTGGTGCCCGGTCCCGGCTCGCGCGTTGGTGCGGCCCTGACCTCGGACCCGAGCGTTGGCGGCGTGGCCTTTACCGGCTCAACCGCAACAGCCCTGCGTATCCGCCGCGCCATGGCGGCAAACCTGAAACCCGGCGCGCCGCTGATTGCGGAAACCGGCGGGCTGAACGCGATGATCGTGGATTCCACTGCGCTGCCGGAACAGGCCGTGCAATCGATCCTCGAAAGCGCCTTTCAATCCGCAGGCCAGCGCTGCAGTGCCCTGCGCTGCCTCTATGTGCAGGAAGACATCGCGGATGATTTCCTGAAGATGCTGAAAGGCGCGATGGACACGCTGACCCTTGGCGACCCCTGGCATCTGTCCACCGACAGCGGCCCGGTCATCGACGCAACCGCGCGCGCGGGCATTCTGGCCCATATCGACGCCGCGCGCGCCGAAGGCCGGGTGCTGAAAGAGATGCAGACACCGCAGGGCGGCACCTTTGTGGCGCCCACTCTGATCGAAGTGCCCGGCATCGCCGCGCTGGAGCAGGAAATCTTTGGTCCGGTGCTGCATGTGGCGCGTTTCAAATCGCGGGATCTGGACCGGGTGATCGCCGAGATCAACGGCACCGGCTATGGGCTGACCTTTGGCCTGCACACCCGGATCGATGACAGGGTGCAGCATGTCTGCGACCGGATCCACGCGGGCAATATCTACGTCAACCGCAACCAGATCGGCGCCATCGTCGGCAGCCAGCCCTTTGGCGGCGAAGGCCTGTCCGGCACCGGCCCCAAGGCGGGTGGCCCCTTCTACCTGTCGCGCTTCTGCGCGCCGGATCGTCAAAACAGCGCAGAGACCTGGTCAGGCGCTGCAGGCCAGCTGCCCGGCGCACTCGGGACGGCTACGGCGCCCGTCACCACCTCTCTGCCCGGGCCGACCGGCGAATCCAACCGGCTGACCGTCACCGCCCGCCCGCCGCTTCTGTGCATGGGTCCGGGAGCCAAAGCTGCCGCCGCACAGGCCAAGGCGGTCATGCAGCTTGGCGGCACCGCCATTCAGGCGAACGGCATGCTGGACATGCAGCAGCTTGAGAGCCTTCAGGATATCGCTGGCGTCCTGTGGTGGGGCGATGAGGACACCGGTCGCCAGATCGAAGAGACCCTGGCCAAACGGGACGGCCCCATCGTGCCGCTGATCCCCGGACAGCCCGACCGTGCCCGGGTCCTGGCCGAGCGCCACGTCTGCGTCGATACGACGGCCGCCGGCGGCAACGCCGCGCTGCTGGGCGGCAACGCCTGACGCTCAAGATCCGGCAACAGCTCCGCCCGATAACTGCTTGACGCTGGGCCGAAACCGGCCCAGCGTTCCCGCATGTTTCCGCTGCGTGATCACAATCCATCCGGGCGCACGCCCTATGTCGTCTACCTGCTGATGGCAGTGAATATCGCGGTGTTTCTATATGCCGTGACCACCTACACCAGCCCCCGGCTGATGGCAGGCTTCTACTATACCTACGGCATCGTTCCGGCTGAACTCTCCTACGGTCGCCATCTCAGTAGCTTGTTCACCTCGATGTTCCTGCACGCGGGTTTCATGCATCTGGCCGGGAATATGCTGTTCCTTTGGATTTTCGGCGACAACCTCGAAGACGAGATGGGCCACCTGCCGTTTCTGGGTTTCTACCTATTGGCAGGGCTTGGTGCCGGACTGATCCACGTGATGGCAGGCCCAATGTCCAACGTGCCCACGGTCGGGGCATCTGGTGCGATTGCCGGGGTCATGGGCGGCTACCTTCTCATGTTCCCGAAGGCGCGGGTGGATATCCTTCTGGTGCTCATCATCTATTTCCGGGTCTTTTCGATCCCTGCCTTCATCATGCTGGGGGTCTGGCTGGCGCTGCAATTCATCGGCGGGCTTGGCGCTGATCCCAACACCGGCGGGGTCGCCTATTGGGCGCATACGGGCGGTTTCGTCGTTGGCATGGCGCTCTGCCTGCCCCTGTGGATGAAACGCGGCGGCCCTGTGTTCTGGAACCGTACCCATGGTCGCCCCGACCATCCTGATACCCATTACACCTATAGCCCCAGCCGCGTTCCCCGCCTGCCCCGCAAGAGCCGCCAACCGCATTCAAGGCCGGGTCCCTGGGGCAAATAAACCAAATCCCGCCCAGGTGGATAAATGAAGAAGCGCGCGCAACCGCTGGGATTGCACGCGCTTCTTCATGTGGAATTCTTGTGGACGTCCTGGGGATAACCCCGGCACCCCTGTCTTGGGATCAGCCCCGGATCACTTTCGCAAAGGCTTCGAACATCGGTTCGTTCGCGCAAACGACTTCGCCGGATTCGAGAATGCTCTCCTCGGGGTCCAGCGCCTCGATCAACCCGCCGGCCTCTTTGACGATGATGATGCCAGCCGCCATGTCCCAGGCGTTCAGGCGACGTTCCCAGAACCCTTCGTAGCGGCCAGCCGCCACATAGGCCATGTCCAACGCCGCAGCGCCCCAGCGGCGCACACCGGCGCAGGCGGGCATCAGCCGCGCCAGATCCTGCAGGGTCGCAGGCAGATCCGAGCGGCCACCAAACGGCAAACCGGTTGCAAAAATGGATTCGATCATCCGGTGACGGCCCGACACCCGGATGCGGGTGTCGTTCATCCAGGCACCGGCGCCCTTTTCGGCAAAGAACATCTCGTCCTTGGCGGCATCATAGATCACTCCGGCCACGATCTTGCCCTTATGCTCCAGCGCAATCGAAATCGCCCAATGCGGCAGGCCGTGCAGGAAGTTGGTGGTGCCATCCAGCGGATCCACGATCCAGCGGCGGGTAGGATCCTCGCCGGGGGTCTCTCCGCCCTCTTCGGCCAGCCAGCCGTAGGTCGGGCGCGCGCCCATCAGCTCATCCTTGAGGATCTTTTCCGCGGCAATATCCGCCCGGGACACAAAGTCACCCGCGCCTTTCATCGAGACCTGAAGGTTCTCAACCTCGCGAAAGTCTTTCACGAGGGAGCGGCCTGCCTTGCGGGCGGCCTTGATCATCACATTAAGGTTCGCGCTGCCAATCATATCTGCAGACTCCTGTGTCGGTCGGGGAGATGCCGGTCAAACCGTGCCTATACGCGCCCTGCCCCTTCTTGCCAAGAGCCAATACCCTGCAATTCCGGGACAGCGTCTTTGCCTTCTTTGCCGTCGGGTTATTTTCGAGGATGGTTGCATTCCGCAAAACTGAACTACACAGTTCAGATAAGCCGCATCGCCCCAGTGAGACACAGGTGAGACGGACAGTGACACAATGGATAGGGAGATCCAAATGACCGAACAGATGCAGCGTATCGTGCTGGCCAGCCGCCCGGACGGCGAGCCCACGGATGACAATTTCCGCCTTGAAACCGTTGACCTGCCGCAGCCCGGCGAGGGCGAAGTGCTTGTTAAATCGCACTATATGTCGCTGGATCCCTATATGCGTGGCCGCATGGACGATGCCAAGTCCTATGCCGCGCCGGTGCCTATCGGCGGCACCATGGAGGCCGGCGCCGTGGGTGAGGTCATCGCGTCGAACAGCCCGCATTTCAAACCGGGCGATTTCGCCTTTGGCATGCTGGGTTGGGCCAGCCACGGCTGCCTGCCAGCCAAAGAACTGCGCAAGCTGGATCCGGCACAGGGTCCGATCACTGCAGCGCTTGGCGTGCTGGGCATGCCCGGTTTTACTGGATGGCATGGCTTGACCGCCTATGGCCGACCTGAAGCGGGCGAAACCCTGGTGGTGGCCGCCGCAACCGGTCCCGTTGGTTCAATGGTCGGACAACTGGCCAAACTGGCAGGCCTGCGCGTTGTCGGCATCGCGGGCGGCGCCGACAAATGCAAACTGGCGACCGAGACCTTCGGCTTTGACGCCTGCCTGGATCACCGTGCCTATGCCGATGCGAAATCCCTGCGCAAGGATCTGGCCGAGGCCTGCCCCAAGGGCATCGACATCTATTTCGAGAACGTCGGCGGCAAGGTGCTGGAGGCGGTGCTGCCGCTGATGAACCCGCATGGGCGTATCCCGATCTGCGGCATGATCGCCTGGTACAACGCCGGCGGTCTGGGCGCAGGCGCATCGGATGTGGCGCTGACCGGACCGAACATCTGGCGCAATATCCTGGTGAAATTCCTGTCGGTGAACGGCTTCATCATCTCGAATCATTTCGACCGCTACCCGGAGTTCCTGAAAGAAGTCGCGCCCAAGGTTGCCTCGGGTGAAATCCGCTTCCTTGAGGACATCGCCACAGGTCTGGAAAACGCCCCCGAGGCGTTCCGCTCGCTGCTGAAGGGCGGCAATACTGGCAAGCAGATCGTCAAACTGATCTGACCGCCTGTTTACGTCCAAGAAACCGCCCCCGCCGAGATCAGCCCGGCTGGGGCACTGCCAAACGCGTTATTGCTGCTGAAGCTTGCGCGCCTCGACCTTGGCCAGGCGGATCAGCTCTTGCATATAGGGCTTTTCGCGGTCCTCGCTGCGCACCGCAGCATAAAGCCTGCGGGTAATCCCCTCTGCGGTCAGCGGCCGGGTCACATAGTCCGAGGAATACTTGACCTCGCGCACCACCCAATCCGGCAGAACCGATACCCCCCGGTTCGAGGCCACCAGCAACAGGATCACGGCGGTCAACTCGACCTGACGGATAGACGCAGGCTCGACCCCCGCCGGTGTCAGGAGCTGGCTGAACACATCCAGACGGGATTTTTCCACCGGATAGGTGATCAGCGTCTGATCCCGGAAATCCTCAGCCTCGATATAGGGTTTTGCCGCCAGCGGGTTCTGCGATGAGGCGACAAAGACCGGTCGGTAATCAAACAACTCGATGAATTCGACGCCCGGCAGCGTGTCCGGGTCGGAGGAGACCACCAGATCCACCTCTTCCTTTTGCAGCGCGGGAAGTGCGTCAAAGGCGAGGCCCGGGCGGATATCCACATCCACGTCCGACCAGCTTTTTCGAAATGCTTCAAGGACGGGGAACAGCCATTCGAAACAAGCATGGCATTCGATGGCGATATGCATCCGCCCGGCGTGACCCTCGCGCAGGTTGGAAAACTCGGCCTGCGCGGCCTCGACCTGCGGCAGCACCTGTTCGGCCAGACGTAACAGCCGCAGCCCGGCAGGCGACAGTTTCATCGGCTTGGAGCGGCGCAGGAACAACTCCACCCCCGCTTGTTCCTCCAGCCCCTTGATCTGATGGCTGAGCGCGCTTTGCGTGATGTTCAACTGCTCGGCCGCGCGGGCCAGACCGCCGGCTTCGTGGATGGCCTTGATCGTGCGCAGATGGCGGAATTCGATGTGCATTCTATCGCGTCGCTCATGTTGTTCTTGAGAATTATGAGTTTGTCTCACAATGCTGCGTGTGCAACAAGAGGTCAAATCAGTCGGAGATCCCCTAATGAAGACCCCTGACATCTCGTTCGAGTTCTTTCCGCCGCAGTCGCTTGAGGCTTCTTTCCGCCTTTGGGACACGGTTCAAGTTCTGGCACCGCTGGACCCGCGCTTTGTATCTGTCACCTATGGTGCCGGCGGCACCACCCGCGATCTGACCCGCGATGCGGTGGCGACGCTGCATAAATCCTCGGGCCTCAACGTGGCCGCGCACCTGACCTGCGTGCAGGCAACAAAGGCCGAAACGATGGAGATCGCGGACCGCTTTGCCGAGGCAGGCGTGTCTGAAATCGTTGCCCTGCGCGGCGACCCGCCCAAGGGCGAAGGCAAGTTCACGCCCCACCCCGATGGCTTTGCCAATTCTGTCGAGCTGATCGAGGCCCTGGCGGACACCGGGAAATTCACCGTGCGTGTCGGCGCCTACCCTGACCAGCACCCCGATGCTGCAACCGCTCAGGCCGATGTCGACTGGCTGAAGCGCAAGCTGGACGCAGGCGCGGACGAAGCGCTGACGCAGTTCTTCTTCGAACCCGAAACCTTCTTCCGCTTCCGCGATGCCTGCGAAAAGGCGGGCATTGACGGCTCGAAACTGACGCCGGGCATCCTGCCGATCGAGAACTGGAAAGGCGCCCGCAACTTTGCCCGCCGCTGCGGCACCAAGATCCCCGCATGGGTCGAAGATGCCTTTGAAAAGGCGCTGCGCGATGACCGCGCTGATCTGCTGGCCACCGCGATGTGCAGCGAGCTCTGCACCGAGCTGCTGGAAGGCGGCGTCGAAAAGCTGCATTTCTACACGCTGAACCGTCCCGAGCTGACCCGCGATGTCTGTTTTGCCCTTGGCATCACGCCCAAGGTCTCGCTCGAGAACGTGGCGTAAGACTTGCTGGCGCCGTAAGCCGCGCCTAGCCTCATTCCAAAATGGAACTCTGATTGCCCGGCCTTGGCGCCGGGCACTTCAATTGGATGGGGCATCTCTTTCATGTTCATTGCAAAATCGCCTGCGGACCTGCTGCCGATGTCGGAAATCACCCAGCTTTCGGGCCTTGAATTCATGCAAGGTATTCTGGATGGCAAACTGCCCGGCCCGCCCATCGGCGCGCAGCTGGGCTATGCTCTGCACGAGGTTGGCGACGGCCGCATTGTCTTCCGTGGCACGCCAGAGTTTTCCATGACCAACCCCATGGGCACCGTTCATGGCGGCTGGTACGGTACGCTATTGGACAGCGCCATGGCCTGCGCGGTGATGACCCGCGTGCCCAAGGGATCCGCCTATACAACGCTGGAATACAAGATCAACATCCTGCGCTCAATTCCACTGGGCGTCACAGTGGATTGCATCGGCGTCACCGACCACGTGGGGCGCTCAACCGGCGTGGCGCACGGCGAAATCCGCGGCGTCGAAGATGGTAAGCTCTATGCGACAGGTTCAACCACCTGCATCGTGATGAAACTGCCGCCCGCAAAAGGCTGATCGATACCTTGTGATCTTCAGTCTAGTTCGAA
Organism: Phaeobacter sp. CC-HEC084; assembly: GCF_059429255.1. Lineage (NCBI taxonomy): Bacteria > Pseudomonadati > Pseudomonadota > Alphaproteobacteria > Rhodobacterales > Roseobacteraceae > Phaeobacter > Phaeobacter sp. CC-HEC084. The sequence continues at coordinate 838,678 of NZ_JCAIJQ010000002.1, read as the reverse complement.
CAGATCTCCAACCGCTTGCCCACCCTGTTCCTCGCTCCGGTGCCAGCCGATCCACATCGGTGCCTCACAGATGCCTCGCTCCAACAGCGCGGCAGAAAGAGCCTTGGCTAGCTTTTCGGGGGCACCAGACAAGCGATGCCTCTTTACGTAACAATCAACGCGCCAGTGCGGATTTACTCCTTCCGAGTAGTCAGGACGCCAGACAAAAAACCGGGCAACCGGTGTCAGTGTGGCGCCACTTCCTACTCGGTTTCCACGTCGATGGTAGATATCCCCAACTTGGTGTTCCTCACTGATCTGACACTCGGCTTCGTAGCTATCTGCTAAATCAAAGCGTTCTATTCGCATAGGAAAGCATTCCTCCACGCCCCTTGATCAACACGAAGGCTTAGCGTGCTGCGCGCGAGGGCCAGAACAGGCGCCAGGCCGAGCGCTTTTCCTTGATCACAAAACCCTTGGCGCTGCTGTGCAGACGCTCGCTCGGGTCCTTGCCCACCGGACGGCGACTGCGCAGCAAGAAGATCTTACCCCAGCCGCGCCAGGTGCCGACCGATGGCGCGCCGGGATCCACCGGGAACCGCATGCGCCAATCCTGCGGCAGCGGCAATCCGCAATCCTCGGCCTTTTCCAGCATCCAGACCAATGACAGGTTTGCAAGGGGCCTCGCCGCGTCAAAGCCCCCGAGATGCCCGCCCACATCGCCATGGGCGCCGCGGAACCACATCTGCTCCACCCGGCCGTTGAACCCGTCGGGACAGGACCACAGCACCGGGGCAAAGACGTCGCGGGTCTCCTCCAGCGCCAGCGCATGATAGCCATTCTTCACATGCGGGCCCAATTCATCGTTGTGAAAGCCATGCGGGTCCTTGGACCAGCGCCACAGCACCGGCAGACGAAAGCCCAGTGCCTTGACCGTGTCCCAGACGCCGATCATTTCGATCTGGGTTTCAGCGTGGCAATAGGCATCGTGAAAGGCGCGCGCGATCTCCGCGTCCTGCCCCTGCTGGTAATGGCGGTAGGCAGTGCGGATATTGCGTTCGGTGGCGTGTTCGGGCCGCAGCAGGCCCACCTCGCCGATCACACCGGCCAATGAGCGTACCGCATAGGCCCCGCGGCTGTATCCGATCAGGAAGATACTGTCGCCAGGCCGGTAGCGCGAGGCGAGATAGCCATAGGCACGACGGATCTGCCGGTTGATCCCAGTGCCCACCATGACATCCCGCGCACTGGACCAGCCAGTCCATTGCACACCGGTTTCGTAGAATACGGAAACTTCCGGGCCGACCTCCTTGCACAGAAGGTAAGTCTGCCCGGCATGGGATTCATGACCCGGCCGCAGCGAGGTCATGGTCCCGTCCAGAATGATCACATGGGCCTGCGGCCCGCGCAGCGCGGTCTCGGCGGAATGCTCGGACCGCAAAGGCCGTCCGAGCCATCCAAAGACACGTTTACTCAGCTGCGACAGAGACATCCCTTAGCACTTCCCATAGTTTCAGCGGCGTGAACGGCATGTCCATCTGGTGCACACCACGTGCCCAGACCGCATCCTGCACCGCATTCGCGACCGCCGCCATGGCGCCCACGGTTCCGGCCTCGCCGCAGCCCTTCATCCCCATCGGGTTCTGGGTCGAGGGCACGGCCTCGGTCGCAAAGCCGATCATTGGCATATCTGACGCCCGTGGCATGGCATAGTCCATGAACGTTGCCGTGAGCAGCTGCCCCTCTTCGTCATAGACCACATGTTCCAGCATGGCCTGACCCAGGCCCTGCGCAACACCGCCATGCACCTGCCCTTCGGCCAGCGCCGGGTTGATCAGGTTACCAAAGTCATCCACCACAGTATAGCGGTCAACCTCGGAAGCGCCGGTTTCGGGGTCGATCACCACCTCACAGATATGAGCCCCGTTCGGGAACGAGCGCCCCGGCAACGTGGCCCGCGCCGAGTGACGCAGCAACTCGGTCCGGCCCTGCGCGCGGGCCATCTCGGCCGCTTCAAGAACGGTCGGGGTAACGTTAGATCCCGGCGCGCGGAAGGTTTCACCATCAAATTCGATTGCGTCTTCCTCGACACCCATTTCATCGGCGAGGAAAGGCGTAAAGGCCGCGACCATCGCATCGACGGTGGCAAGGGTGGCATTGGCCTGCGTGGTGACCGAACGCGACCCGCCGGTGCCGCCGCCCTTGGCGATCAGGTCACTGTCGCCCTGCACCACGTGGATCTGGTCTGCGGGAATGCCGGTCTGATCCGCAAGGAACTGCGCATAAACGGTTTCATGCCCCTGTCCGTTGCTTTGCGTGCCGACATAGATATTCACCCGGCCGTCCTCCAGAAACTCCACTTCCGCGCCTTCCGAAGGATCACCCAAAATGCTTTCGATATAGTAACACAGGCCGACGCCCCGCAGTTTGCCCGATGCTGCATCTGCAGCCTTGCGGGCCGGATAGCCTGCCATATCAGCCTCTTCCGCGGCGCGGCTCAGCACCCGGTTGAAATCGCCGACATCATAGCTTTCACCAGTTACGGTGGCATAAGGAAAGGCTGCCGGGGCGATGAAATTGCGGCGCCGCAGCTCCCAGGGATCAACGCCAAGTTCACGCGCGGCCCGGTCCATCACCCGCTCCAGCACATAAATCGCCTCGGGGCGGCCGGCGCCGCGATAGGCATCAACCTGGGTGGTGTTGGTATAGATCCCTTCGACACGCAGCCAGGCGGTCTGGATGTCATAGACCCCGGCCAGAACACGGCTGAACAGGGTGGTCTGGATGATCTGGCCAAAAGGCGCGTTATAAGCGCCAAGGTTGCAACGGGTGTTCACCCGATAGGCGGTGATCTTCAGATCCGCATCAAAGGCCAGTTCCGCCAGCGAGGTCAGATCGCGCCCACCATTGTCCGACAGCATCGATTCCGTGCGGTCCCCAACCCAAAGCACCGGCCGTCCCAGAACCTTTGCCGCATGGGCGACAGCATAATATTCCGGATAGGGCTGCGATTTCATGCCAAAGCCGCCGCCCACATCCGGGGTCACCACATGTACCTGCCCTTCTTCAAGGCCCAGTTTCTTGGCGAGGTTGGATTTGACACCCCAGACGCCCTGCCCGCCAAAGGTGAAATGCAGACGGTCGTCCTGCCATTCGGCGAAACAGCCGCGCGGCTCCATCGAGTTGACGATAATCCGGTTGTCCTCGACCTGCAGCGCCACGGTATGGGCGGCCTCGGCAAAGGCAGCCTCGGTTGCGGCCTCATCGCCCATGCCCCAGTCAAAGCCGAGGTTGTCCGGCACATCCGGGTGCAGCGGCTCACCGCCCGGCGCGATGTCCATTTTCACCGGCAGGTCGTCGATTTCCAACTCAATCAATTCTCCGGCATCACGGGCCTGATCCATGGTTTCGGCCACAACAACCGCCACAGGTTCGCCCACATGACGCACGCGATCATGGGCCAGCATCGGCCGATGCGGTGCCGCCGCGCCCGATCCGTCACGATTCTTGATCAGGATGCCATCGATTCCGGTGTCATAGCCCGCCTCAAGATAGTCGGCATAGGTCACCACCATCTGCACGCCCTCGGCGGCGCGGGCATCTTCGACGTCCAACCGGGTGATCCTGCCATGCGCCACAGGACTGCGCAGAACCCAGCAGCGCAAGGCGCCCTGGGGAGCAGAATCCTCGATATAGCGGCCGTGTCCCGTCAGGAACCGGACATCCTCGACCCGTTTCACCGGCTGGCTTTTTCCGAACTTTTCCATGCTCATCCCCTTCGCGCGCTCAGTGCTGCTTTGGGGCCGACATTAGCCTCGCGTGCCAGCTTGTCCAGAGAGCTCGATCACGGTGGCCACATCCGAAAGGCCATAGCCATTGAATTGCGTGCTCATGGCGGAAGAATAAGCACCAAGCCCAGGGAACAGCACATAATCGCCTATCACGCTGTCTTCGGGCAACGGCAGACCATCCGGCAGACGGTCCAGACTGTCGCAGGTCGGGCCGAACACGATGCGCGGTTTGCGCGGCGCCGACCTGTGCTGCCCCTCGGCGCTGACCACGGTCACGCGCCCGGGCAAGCCCATGTCGCGGATGTCGACCAGCCCGCCATAGATCCCATCGTTGAGGTAGACCACGCCGCCGCCCTGGCGGAGGCCTTTGATGCGGGCGGCAAGGGTAAAGGCCTCAGACACCATCGCCCGGCCCGGCTCGCAGATCAGCTCTGGCGCATCATCACCAAAGGCATCGTACACAGCAGTCCCAATGGCTGAAAACACCGTCTCAAGATCCGGCGCCACGCCATCACGGTTGGCGGCAAAGCCACCTCCGACGTTCAGCCGCGCCACCTTTACCCCGGCCGCATCGACGATCCGGCGGGCGGCGTGGATATATTCGACCCAAGCCGAGGCATCCTCACATTGGGTGCCGGGATGAAAACACAGAGCCGGTGTCCAGCCCTCTGCCGCCACCCGTTGCAGCAGCGCGATCGCCTCTTCCGGGGCGGCACCGAATTTGCTGCCAAAATCATAGGCTGCGCCCTCGACCGGCAAGGCAAAGCGCACCGCGATCTCGCAGTCGCGCGGCACATCTGCCAGCTTGTCCAGCTCGCTCGCCTCATCCACCGACCAGCTGGCCACGCCATGAGAGATACCCGCCGCGATTTCCACATCCGAACGCACCGGGTTATTGTAATGCATCACCGCATCCGCACTGGCCGCGCGCACCGCCTCCATTTCCGCTGGCGAGGCCACATCAAAGGCCGACACACCGGCGGCAACCAAATTGGACAGAACCGCAGGATGGGGGTTCGCCTTGACTGCATAGGTCACCAGCCCCGGAAAGCCGGTCAGGAACCGGTCCGCCACCTCGTGCAGCACCCGCGGCGAGAAATAGAGGATGGGATGATCCGGCTGCCGCCGCGCAAGATGCGTTTCGGGGTCAAGCCAGAGTGGGGGAATATGCTGCATAAGATCAAAGCCTTGTTGGACGGACTGCATGCCGATTGACGGTTTTCTTGCATTTTCGCCCAGTAGCGCGTCGATTTACCCCGTCACTATTGATATTATGACGGAAATTCCCGTCATTATGGCACTAAAAAATGCAGATAGACGAAACAGATCAGCGACTTCTGGCGCTTTTGCGCGACAATGCCCGCCGCCCGGTGGCCGAACTGGCGCGTCACCTCAATCTTGCGCGCACCACCGTTCAAACCCGGATCGAACGGCTGGAAACGCTGGGCGTTATCGCCGGATACACGCTGAAAATCTCCCCTGCAGTGCGCCCGCCCTTACAGGCGACAGTGCTGATCTCCATCGAACCCCGCAGCGGCCCCGAGGTTCTGGCCCGTCTGCGCAGCCTTCCGGGGGTCGAAGTGGTGCATACGACCTCGGGCCGGTTCGACCTGCTGGCGCAGGTCGTGGCGCAAACCACGGATGAACTGGACGAAACCATCGACCGCATTGGCGAGGCGCGCGGCGTGCGTTCCTCGGAAAGCCTGATCCACCTATCGACCAAACTGGACCGCAGCGGCAGCCGGGGCTAGGCGCCGCGCCCATCCTTCAACACCGGTGAAAACAGAATTTACGGGGTGCCAAAAGTAGTGCGCCCGACCGACTTTGCGGGCATCCGCATCAAAGTCTGGCCGGGCGTCTCGTGAATGGCGGACCGAGGGGAGGACCCGCTGTTCTCTTCATAAACCACCTTAGCGGCTCAGAGTTAAACCACCGTTACCGCCCCGCGCGTTGACGGCGCCAAAACCCGCATTATTCCCCCCGCCTGCCTTATTTTCCTGCCCGCCTTGGCACTTTCCCTTTGCCGCCCCGTTCTATATGGGAGAACGCGACGAAAAATGACACGCACGCAGGACCAAACCGATGGCGATGGAAAAGACATTCAACGCAGCCGAAGCCGAAAGCCGTCTTTACGCGGCCTGGGAAGAGGCGGGCTGTTTCAAGGCAGGCGCAAACGCGAAGCCCGAGGCTTCCACCTATTGCATCATGATCCCGCCCCCCAATGTCACCGGCGTCCTGCACATGGGCCATGCTTTTAACAACACGCTGCAGGACATCCTGATCCGCTGGAAACGCATGCAGGGCTTTGACACCCTGTGGCAGCCTGGACAGGACCACGCCGGCATCGCCACCCAGATGGTTGTGGAACGCGAACTGGCGAAAAACCAGCAACCCTCGCGCGCGGAACTCGGCCGGGAAAAGTTCCTGGAAAAGGTCTGGGACTGGAAAAGCCAGTCCGGAGGCACCATCGTCAACCAGCTGAAACGCCTCGGCGCCTCCTGTGACTGGTCGCGCAACGCCTTCACCATGTCCGGCGCCCCCGGTGCCCCGGAAGGCGAAGAGGGCAACTTCCACGATGCCGTGATCAAGGTCTTCGTGGAGATGTTCAACAAGGGCCTGATCTACCGCGGCAAGCGGCTGGTGAACTGGGACCCGCATTTTGAGACCGCGATTTCCGACCTTGAGGTGGAGAATATCGAGGTTGCGGGCCACATGTGGCACTTCAAATACCCTCTCGCGGGCGGTGCAACCTATACCTACGTCGAAAAGGACGAGGACGGGAATGTCACGCTCGAGGAGGAGCGCGATTACATCTCCATCGCCACTACCCGCCCCGAAACCATGCTGGGCGATGGCGCCGTGGCCGTGCACCCCGATGACGCGCGCTATGCCCCCATCGTAGGCAAGCTGGTCGAGATCCCAGTCGGCCCCAAGGAACACCGCCGCCTGATCCCGATCATCACCGATGAATACCCCGACCCCGACTTCGGCTCGGGTGCGGTGAAGATCACCGGCGCACATGATTTCAACGACTATCAGGTGGCCAAGCGCGGCGGTATCCCGATGTACCGCCTGATGGACACCAAGGGCGCGATGCGTGCCGATGGTGCGCCTTACGAAGAGGCGGCAACCACGGCCATGGCCGTCGCCAAGGGCGAACAGACCCTTTCGGAGGCCGAAGCCGACGCCATCAACCTGGTGCCTGAGGACCTGCGCGGTCTGGACCGCTTTGAGGCCCGCAAGGCCGTGGTGCAGCAGATCACCGACGAAGGTCTCGCGGTGATGGTGAAAGAGGCCAAGACGGACGACGAGGGCAACCTGGTCGAAACCATGGTGCCGCTGGTCGAGAACAAGCCGATCATGCAGCCCTTCGGCGACCGTTCCAAGGTGGTGATCGAACCGATGCTGACCGACCAGTGGTTCGTGGACGCTGAAAAGGTCGTCGGCCCGGCGCTGGAGGCCGTGAAGGACGGCACCGTCAGGATCCTGCCGGAATCGGGTGAGAAGACCTATTACCACTGGCTGGAGAACATCGAACCCTGGTGCATCTCGCGCCAGCTGTGGTGGGGCCACCAGATCCCGGTCTGGTACGGCTTTGACCTCTCCGGTGAAGGGTTCACCGATGACGAGGGCGATGGCGCGCTTGATCTGGTCGAAAGCCTGCGCCTGATGTGGGAGCAGAAGCTGCTGATCGGCGAAGAGCCGCGCCATTGCGCCGCTGATTTCGACAGCGTCAAACCGCAATTCGACGACATTCTGGTTGGCCTGCCGACGCCGCTGAACCACGCGCAGGTGGTTGAAGTCGAAACCCGCGCCGATGCGGTCAAGGCCTTTGCCGCCGCGCTGGCCGAGTATGAAACCACGCAGGATCCGACCAAACTGGTCTACCCGGTCTGGCGTGACCCCGATGTGCTCGACACATGGTTCTCTTCCGGTCTGTGGCCAATCGGCACGCTGGGCTGGCCTGAACAGACCGAGGAACTTGGCAAATACTTCCCGACCTCGACGCTGGTCACCGGGCAGGACATCCTGTTCTTCTGGGTTGCCCGCATGATGATGATGCAGCTGGCCGTCGTGGATCAGATCCCGTTCGACACCGTCTACCTGCATGGCCTCGTGCGCGATGCCAAGGGCAAGAAGATGTCGAAATCCACCGGCAACGTCATCGACCCGTTGGATATCATTGACGAATACGGCGCCGATGCGCTGCGTTTCACCAATGCGGCGATGGCGAGCCTCGGCGGGGTGCTGAAACTCGATATGCAGCGCATCGCCGGTTACCGGAACTTTGGCACCAAGCTGTGGAACGCCATCCGCTTTGCCGAAATGAACGAGGTCTTCACCGATGCGGTGCCGCAGACTGATGTGGCCGATCTGAAGCCCGAACAGGCCGTCAACGCCTGGATCATCGGCGAAACAGCCCGCGTGCGTGAGGAAGTGGACGCGGCGCTAGAGGCCTATCGTTTCAACGATGCGGCGCAGGCGCTTTACGCCTTTGTCTGGGGCAAGGTCTGCGACTGGTATGTGGAGCTGTCCAAGCCATTGTTGCAGGGTGAAGACGCCGCAGCCCAGGCCGAGACCCGCGAGACCATGCGCTGGGTCATGGATCAGTGCCTGATCCTTCTGCACCCGATCATGCCCTTCATCACCGAAGAGCTGTGGAGCCAGACCGGAACCCGCACCAAGATGCTGGTGCATGCTGATTGGCCCGCCTACGCCGCCGCTGACCTGGTCAATGCCGAGGCCGACCGGGAGATCAACTGGGTGATCTCGGTCATCGAGAACACCCGCTCTGCCCGCGCGCAGATGCATGTGCCTGCGGGCCTCAAGGTCGCCATGTTGGTGACCGAGATCGACGAGGCCGCCCAGACCGCATGGGACCGCAACGAGGCGCTGATCAAACGCCTTGCGCGGATCGACAGCCTGACCAAGGTCGACAGCCTGCCCAAGGGCTGTGTTTCGATCTCGGCGCCCGGCGCCTCCTTTGGCCTGCCGCTCGCCGATATCATCGACATCGACGAGGAAAAGGCACGCCTTGAGAAAACCCTTGGCAAACTGGCCAAGGAACTTGGCGGCCTGCGCGGACGGTTGAACAATCCGAAGTTCGTGGCCTCCGCCCCCGATGAGGTGGTGGAAGAGGCGCGCGAGAACCTTGCCGCCCGCGAAGAGGAAGAAACCAAGATCAAAGAGGCGCTTGCCCGCCTTTCTGAACTCGGCTGACATACCCCTTGAAGCCGCCCGCGCAAAACGGGCGGCTTTCACTAGGCGCAACCCCGTTATTTAACGAATTTTTTAGATTTTCCGGAACCGAACGGGGAAATTCAGGCCAAGGCGGCCATTGTTTTTGTGTCGCTTCTGTTTCAGCTTATCAAAAAGACAAAAAGGATTCCGAATGCCAAAGGGATATTGGGTTGCCCATGTCGATGTTGACGATATGGAGCGTTACAAGGACTACGTGGCGGCCAACGCGGCGCCCTTTGCCGAATACGGCGCGAAATTCCTGGTGCGCGGCGGCGCGAAAGAAGTCCGCGAAGGACAAACACGCGCCCGCACCGTCGTGATCGAATTCAAGGATTTCGACACCGCAAAGGCCTGCTACGACTCGGTCGCCTATCAAGACGCCAAGGCGCTGCGCGATCCGGTCTCGACCGGCGACATGGAAATCATCGAAGGCTACGACGGTTAGAAACTGTTGGCCCCACCGGCGTTGCAGGGTATCCTGATCTCATGCTCAAAAAGCTCTTTCAAGCCTTCCGCCCGCCGCAGCCCCCGGCGCTGCCGGATCCCGACGCTGAACTGGCCCTCGGGGCGCTGATGGTGCGCGTGGCGCAGTCCGACCGGGAATATCAGCTGGAAGAGATCAGCCTGATCGACCGGATTCTGGCGCGGCTATATCAGCATAACGCCATTGAAGCGGCCAAGGTGCGCGCCAGCTGCGAAAAACTGCACGCCGCAGCGCCCGAGACCGATACATTCGGCCGCCTGATCCGCGAAACCACCGGGCTTGACGAACGGCTCGCCGCGCTGGACGCCCTGTGGGAAGTGGTGCTGGCGGATGGCGACGAACACGAGGGCGAAGTCAAGATCGTGGAAGACGCCCGCAAGGCCATGGGCCTGTCCTATGCCGACAACGAAACCGCGCGGGAGCGGGCGCGCCGCAAACTCGCCAACGCCTCAGAGGAAACTCAGACTTGTTCCAGGACCTCCTGAACCGCCTTCTGTCCCCCGCGAAAGTCACCCTCGCGGATGAGGACGCCCGACTGGCCCTCTGCGCCCTTCTGGTGCGCGTCGCACGATCGGATCACAACTACTCCGAAGAGGAAAAGGACCGGATCGACCGCATCAACCAATCCCGCTACGGGCTGGACATGGGAGGCGCGATCCTGCTGCGCGAAGAGGCAGAGGCGATGGAGGCCGAGGCCCCCGACACCGTCCGTTTCACCCGCGCCATCAAGGATGCCGTGCGCTATGAGGACCGCACCGCGGTGATCGAGGCGCTTTGGATGGTCGCCTTGGCTGACGGCCACAGGGATGACAGCGAGGATACTTTGCTCAGGCTCTCCTCCAGCCTGCTTGGGGTGAACGACCGGGACAGCGCCCTGGCCAGACAACGTGCGGAGGCTGCACTGTGATTGCTTTTCTTGGAATGTACGACCGCCCGGAAACCGCCGAGGCCAATGACCGTCTTTGGGCGGCAATACGTGAGGCGCTGGACGGCGAATGGGACGTCCCGGAGGCGCTGGACCGCAAAAGCGATCCCTGGAGCGCCTGGACGGCAAAGAACCTGCTGCTGGCCCAGACCTGCGGCTGCCCGCTGCGCACCCGTCTATACGGCGAGGTACAGCTGATCGGGACCGCCGATTACGGCCACGCAGGCTGCGCGCCGGGGCATTACTACAGCGTCTTTGTTGCCCGCAAGGATGCAGATGTCTCCCGCCTGAGCCAGCTTGATGGCAAGGTCTTTGCCTATAACGACGGCCTGTCGCAATCCGGCTGGGCCGGACCGCTGATCCATATGCAGGATGAAGGCATGCTGCCCGGCGAATTGCTGGAGACTGGTGGCCACCGGGAGTCTGCTCTGGCCGTGGCAGAGGGGCGCGCCGATTTTGCCGCCCTTGATATCCTATCTTGGGAATTGATGCAGCAATACGACGATTTCGCCGCCGACCTTCAGGCCTTTGAGCGCACCGCGGAGACACCCGGCCTGCCCTTTATCACGGCCATCGGGAACGCTCCGGACGTGCTGTTCAAGGCGATTGAAACCGCGATTTCCAACCTCGACGAGGACACGCTGGCGACGCTGCACCTCAAGGGCATCGTACAAATTCCCATGTCCGATTATCTGGCGGTACCGACACCGCCCGGCCCGGTGCTTACCGGACAAAAGATCCGCGCCCGCGCCAAGGCCTGATGCATTGTCCGTTTTGTCGGCAGGCCTGACCGTTTCGCAGGAAACCACGGATCTTTGTGCGGTTTGAACATTGCAATTCGGCTTTTTTTGGGTCCAATAAGACAAAATTTTATCCAACCGGACGACGCGCACCTTGACCGAAACAACGACCAAAGCAACGCCTGCGAGCAAAACTGCACCCGACGCCACTCCGGTTCTGGAGATGCGCGGTCTGCATAAATCCTATGGCGATCTGGAGGTCATCAAGGGCGTCGACATCACCGCCCCGCGCGGCGCCGTGGTGTCGTTGATCGGCTCATCCGGGTCTGGCAAATCGACGCTACTGCGCTGCTGCAACCTTCTGGAAGACAGTCAGCAGGGGGAAATCCTGTTCAAGGGCGAGCCGATCAAATGGGTCGGCAGCGGCCTGAGCCGTCGCCCTGCCGACGCAAAACAGGTTCTGCGCATCCGTACCAACCTGTCGATGGTGTTCCAGCAGTTCAACCTGTGGTCCCATATGACCATCCTGCAAAACGTGATGGAGGCGCCGCTAACGGTGCTGAAACGCGACCGCGCCGAGGTTGAAGCCTCTGCGCGCAAGTATCTCGACAAGGTCGGCATCGGCGACAAATGCGACGTTTACCCGGCGCAGTTGTCGGGTGGCCAGCAGCAGCGCGCCGCCATCGCCCGCGCTCTGTGCATGGAGCCCGAAGCACTGCTGTTCGACGAGCCCACCTCGGCGCTCGACCCGGAATTGGAGCAGGAAGTCGTCAAGGTGATCAAGGATCTGGCCGCTGAAGGCCGTACCATGATGATCGTGACCCACGACATGAAGATGGCAGAGGACGTCTCCGATCACGTCGTGTTCCTGCATCAGGGATTGATCGAGGAACAAGGCACCCCGGCCGAGGTCTTTGGCAACACCAAATCCGAACGACTGAAGGCTTTCCTGTCTTCGACCAAACGCTAAAACCAATAAAACGACCAATAACCAACCAAAACGGGAGTATACTCATGAAATCCATTCTTCTCGGCACCGCCGCCCTGGCCCTGACCGCGGGCGTGGCACTGGCAGATACCGTGCGTCTGGGCACCGAGGGCGCCTACCCTCCCTACAACTTCATCAACGACAAAGGTGAAGTGGACGGGTTCGAGCGCGAGCTGGGTGACGAGCTGTGCAAACGCGCCGAGCTGACCTGCGAATGGGTCACCAACGACTGGGATTCGATCATCCCGAACCTGACCTCGGGCAACTACGACGCGATCATCGCGGGCATGTCGATCACCGAAGAGCGTGAAGAAGTCGTCGACTTCACCCAAGGCTATACCCCGCCGTCGCCCTCGGCCTATGCCGCGATGTCCAGCGATGTGGACCTGACCGGTGGCATCATCGCCGCCCAGACCGCAACCATCCAGGCCAACCACGTGGTCGACACCGGCGCGACCCTGGTGGAATATCCGACCCCGGATGAAACCATCGCAGCCGTGAAATCCGGCGAAGCTGACGCCGTTCTGGCCGACAAGGATTACCTGGAGCCGGAAGTCGAAGCCTCTGACCTGGTCTTCGTCGGTGACGATGTACCGCTGGGCGGTGGCATCGGCATGGCCTTCCGCGAAAGCGATGACGAGCTGCGCGGCAAGTTCGACGCCGCCATCACCTCGATGAAGGAAGACGGCAGCCTGAACGAGCTGATCACCAAATGGGAAGTCGGCGGCACCTGGTAAGCCACGCCTGCCCTTTCCAAGAGACTGGCAAAGGGGGGCACTGCTCCCCTTTGCTGTATTCCCCCCGTTGCGCGCATGATCCGGCTCCGTCAGGAGGGATGCGGGTGACATAGACGACGAGGTCAGCCATTTTCTCCTATTGCTCAGACCCGGCCACCCTGGAGGGCCTCCAGTGGCTGTCATGTTACCTGACCACCGGAAAGCACATGGGATTTTATCTCGCTTTCGGGACGGTCCTGCTGCTGCTCGCCATCACTGCGCCGCTGGCGCTCCTGTTCGGCTTTGGTGGCGCTATTGCAGCCCGCTCTCACTTCCCGCCCCTGTCCTGGCTGGGCAAGGGATACATCGCCATCGTGCGCGGTGTGCCCGACATTGCCTTCTTCCTATTCTTCGTCATCGCGCTGGATCAGGGAATTGAATGGCTGCGCCACAAGGTCAAATGCCCGGACTGGGATCAACCGATCCGCCAGGGCAGCGATTTTCTGGTCTGCGACATCGCCAAGATGCCGCTGGGCACCTCGCCGCAGTGGATTCACGAAGTCTATGGCTTCTCCCTTGCGGTGGTGACCTTCGCCATCGTGTTCGGCGCCTTTGCAGCCAACGTGCTCTATGGCGCGATGAACGCGGTGCCGCGACCGCAGATCGAAACCGCCGAGGCCTATGGCATGACACGCAGGCAGGCCTTCTGGCGCATTCAGGTGCCGCAGATGTGGACCTATGCCCTGCCCGGCCTGTCGAACCTCTGGATGGTGCTGATCAAGGCGACGCCGCTGCTGTTCCTTCTGGGCGTCGAGGATATCGTCTACTGGGCGCGTGAACTGGGCGGCTCCAAGACGGCCAAGTTCACCGATTACCCGCACGGCGACTGGCGCATGTGGTATTTCCTGGCGCTGCTGGTCTTCTACCTCGCCTTTACCAAGGTGTCAGAGGTGGTGCTGGCCCGGATCACGACCCGCCTGTCGCATGGGCAAGCCACCCTGGGCGGTGAAGCGCAGAGGAAAGCCAAATGAGCTGTATCGAGACCATTCAGGCCTACGCCTTCCGCTCACTTGGCTACGGGGAACGCCTGCTGCCGCGCAGTGATTTCACCCTGTGCGAACATTTCACCCTGATCGGATCAGGGATGATCTGGAACATCTATTTCGGCACCCTTGCGGTGATTACCGGCTTCTTCTTTGCCAACCTTCTGGCGGTGGCAAAAAACTCGCAGTCCGCGGTCTGGCGCAAACCGGCAGAATGGTTCATCTTCGTTTTCCGGGGATCGCCACTCTTCATCCAGTTCTTCTTTGCCTATTTCCTGTTCCTCGAGATGAAAGGCTTCTCGCCCATCCTTGATGCCTTCTCCTCGGCCTGGTTGGGGGCGCTGGTGGTGTTGTTCTTTAACACCTCCGCCTATAGCGCCGAGATCTTCTATGGTGCGCTGCGATCGATCCCCAAGGGCGATATCGAGGCGGCGGACGCCTATGGCCTGTCGGGCTGGCATCGGTTCCGGCGCATCATGTGGCCGACGATGATGCGTCTCGCCTGGCCGTCCTACACCAATGAGGCAATCTTCCTGTTCCACGCCACAACGCTGGTCTTCTTCTCCGGCTTCCCAGCTTGGCGGCAAAAGGGCGATGCGCTCTATTACGCGAATTACTTTGCGGACAAGACCTTCAACCCCTTTGTGCCCTATCCGATCCTGGCCTTCTATTTCATCCTGCTGACGCTTTTGATCATAGGTCTGTTTGGCCTTGTGAACAAAAGACTGAACCGGCACGTACCGAAGGAAAGACGGGTCAAAATGCGGTTCAGGCCAAGCCTTATCCGCTGAACGCCGCCACGGAATAGCACTTTGAAAATGGCTCCTTCGGGGGCCATTTTTTGTGCGCAGGCGCGGCTGCGACAATTTTTGATCAAATTTTGATTGCGTCTTTACGCGGCTCGGGTAGAACTATGGGCAGAAACAATGGAGCCCCCCATGGACCTGTCCGGCCTCAGAACCGTCCGCATTGCCGCCTGTGACATGAACGGACAGATGCGCGGCAAGCGCATGCCCGCAAGCGCAGCACATAAGTTGGATGATGGCACCGCGCGCATGCCGGTCTCGGTGCTCAACGTGGATATCTGGGGTCGCGACATCGAAGACAGCCCGCTTGTGTTCGAGACCGGCGATGCCGATGGTATCCTGCTGCCCACGGACCGGGGCGCCGTGCCCATGCCCTGGCTCAGCACGCCGTCCGCCCTGGTTCCGATGACCATGATGCTTGAGGATGGAACGCCGTTCATGGGCGACCCCCGTCAGGTTCTGGCTCATGTCCTGGAGCGTTATGCGGCGCGGGGATGGAGTGTGGTTGCCGCCACCGAGATGGAATTCAACCTTGTGGATGATGGCGGCGCCCAGCCCGGCCCGCCCATCGATCCGCTGACAGGGCGCGAGTTGGACCAGCAGTCCGTTCTGTCGGTGGCCGAGCTTGATGCCTTCGATGCCTTCTTTTCCGATGTCTACGAGGGCGCCGAGGCGATGGGCATTCCCGCCAAGGACGCCATATCCGAGGCTGGGCTTGGCCAGTTTGAGATCAACCTTGACCATCAGGATGCCATGCGCTGCGCCGACGATGCCTGGCTGTTCAAGGCCTTGATCAAAGGTTTGGCACGCAAACACGGGTTTGCGGCGACCTTCATGGCGAAACCCTATGCCGAGGAAGCCGGCAATGGCATGCATGTGCATTTCTCGGTGGTGGACGAAGCCGGAAACAACATTTTCGACAATGGCACAGATGCCGGGTCCGAGCTGCTCCTGAATGCGGTGGCCGGTTGTCTGGCCGCAATGCCCGCCAGCACCCTGATCTTTGCGCCCCACGGCAATTCCTATGACCGGCTGATCCCCGGCGCCCATGCCCCTACCAGCGCGGCCTGGGCCTATGAAAACCGTACCGCCGCAATCCGCATTCCAGGCGGCAGCCCCAAGGCGCGCCGGATCGAACACCGCGCCGCAGGCGGGGACATCAACCCCTACCTGATGCTGGCAACGGTACTGGGCGCGGCCCTTGTCGGGATCGAGGACGCGATGCAGCCCCCTGCCCCTTCGAGTGGGAATATCTATGACATCAAGGGCCTGCCGCAGCTTGCCGCGACATGGCAGGAGGCAATCGACCTGTTCGAGAGCGATCCCATCATCGCCCGCATCCTGCCAAAAACCGCGATCCGCAATCTGGTGATGACAAAACGGCAGGAACTGGAGGAATTCGCCCGCCGCCCTAAAGAGAGCCACTGGCTGTCCTGGCTCGAAGCGGTATGATCCCTTGCCTGGCCTTTATGGCTCGGCTACAATAAATTTGATCAAATTTGGTGACCCATGAAAATCGGCATTCTGCAAACCGGCCATGCCCCGGACGACCTGATCGACAGCTCAGGTGATTACGACCAGATGTTCTGCGACCTGCTGGCCGGGCACGGTTTTGAATTTCAGACCTGGGCCGTAGTCGATGGGGTGTTCCCCGACGGTCCCGATGCGGCGGACGGCTGGATCATCACCGGATCCAAACACGGCGCCTATGAAGACCACGACTGGATCCCGCCGCTAGAGGAGTTGATCCGCAAGATCGACGCCGCGAAACGCCCCATGGCAGGGATCTGTTTCGGACATCAGATCATCGCACAGGCCCTCGGCGGCAAGGTCGCCAAATTCGATGGCGGCTGGGCGGTGGGTCACGTGACCTATGAACAGGACGGCCAGCCGGTGACCCTGAACGCCTGGCATCAGGATCAGGTTGTGACCCGCCCCAAAAGCGCCCGGGTGCTGGCCGGCAACGATTTCTGCGAAAACGGAATCCTGGCCTACGGTGACCACATCTGGACCGTGCAGCCCCACCCGGAATTTTCAAACAGTTTCGTACAGGGGCTGATCGAGAAACGCGGCCGCGGCGTAGTGCCGGACCCCATTCTGGAGCGCGCCGCCGCAGGCCTCAGCACCCCCGTAGACAACCTTAAGATCGCAACCTTCCTCGCAGAGTTTTTGAAGAAAGAGAGGACCTGATGTCCGCCTGGCTCGACACGCTTCCCGACGCCGCCAAATCCTACCTGGAGGGCCGTCGTCTTGACGAGGTGGAATGCGTTATCTCGGATCTGCCGGGCATCGCCCGCGGCAAGGCTGTCCCGGCCACCAAATTCGCCAAGCAGGAATATTTCCACCTGCCCGACAGCATCTTTTACCAGACCATTACCGGGGACTGGGGTGAGGCCGCAGACGAGGATGGCTTCATCGAAAAGGACATGACGCTTTATCCCGACATGACCACCGCCACGGCGGCGCCGTGGACCGGGGACTGGACGCTTCAGGTCATTCACGATGCCTTTGACCGCGACGGCAACCCGATTGCCTGCTCGCCCCGCAACGTGCTGAAACGCGTTGTGCAACTCTACCACGACAAGGGCTGGGAGCCGGTGGTGGCACCCGAGATGGAGTTCTTCCTGGTCGCCCGCAACGTCGACCCGGCCCATGAGATCAAACCAATGATGGGCCGCTCGGGTCGCCCCGCGGCGGCGCGACAGGCCTATTCGATGACGGCCGTGGACGAATTCGGCCCGGTGATCGACGATATTTACGATTTCGCCGAGGCACAGGGATTCGAGATCGACGGCATCACCCAGGAAGGCGGCGCCGGGCAGCTGGAAATCAACCTGCGCCACGGCGATCCGGTGAAACTGGCGGATGAGGTCTTCTACTTCAAACGCCTGATCCGTGAGGCCGCGCTGCGCCACGACTGTTTCGCGACTTTCATGGCCAAACCGATCGAGAATGAGCCCGGATCGGCCATGCATATCCACCATTCGATCATCGACAAGGCCACCGGAGAGAACATCTTCTCCGGACCCCAGGGCGGTGAAACCGACGCCTTCTATCACTTTATCGCCGGTCTGCAGAACCACCTGCCCGCCGGGATCGCAGTGATGGCACCCTATGTGAATTCATACCGCCGCTACGTGAAGGATCACGCCGCGCCGATCAATCTGGAATGGGGCCGCGACAACCGCACCACCGGCATCCGGGTACCGCTGTCCAGCCCCTCGGCCCGCCGGGTGGAAAACCGCCTCGCTGGCATGGATTGCAATCCCTATCTGGGGATCGCCGTGTCGCTGGCCTGTGGCTATCTTGGCCTGATCCAGGAGGAGCGCCCGCGCCGCCAGTTCAAGGGCGATGCCTACGAGGGCGAAGGCGATATTCCGCAGGTTATGGGCCAGGCCCTGGATCTGTTCGATACGGCCACCGAACTGCACGAAATCCTCGGCCCCGAGTTCGCGCGCGTCTATGGCATCGTCAAACGCAGCGAATACGAGGAATTCCTGCAGGTGATCTCCCCCTGGGAGCGTGAACACCTGCTGCTGAACGTCTAGGCAGCAACCGTTCCTGCCCACTTCCCGACCACCGTGCCGCTGCTGCGGCGCGCCCGCCCGCATGAGGTATTCTATGGCTTTGAACCTGCTTTATTCCAACGACCGCAAGGGTCAGTACCCTGCCAGCTGGTACAATGCGACGGCAACAGAGCATAAGCCCTATGACGCCCTGCGCGGGGATATACGGGCCGATGTCTGCATCGTCGGCGCGGGCTACACCGGCCTGTCCGCCGCGCTGCATCTGGCGGAGGCAGGCATGGAGGTTGCGCTTCTCGACGCTCACCGCGTCGGCTTTGGCGCCTCCGGGCGCAATGGCGGGCAGCTCGGCAGCGGACAGCGGATGGATCAGGAAGATCTGGAAAGCTTCATGGGCGAAGCCGAGGCCCTGAAGCTCTGGCGGCTGGGGGAAGAGGCCAAGGATCTGGTCAAATCCCTGATCGCCCGGCACGATATCGACTGCCACCTGAAACCCGGCGTGGCCTGGACCGGCTCCTCATGCAGTGAGGTGTCGCATCTGCACGACTATGCGCGCCACCTGCAGGATTGGTACGGCTACGATCAGATCGAAGTTCTTAACGACGACGCATGCCTCAAGCTTTGCCCTTCGCCCGATTACAAGGGGGGCTTTCTGGATCATGGCGCCGGGCATCTGCACCCGCTGAACTATGCGCTTGGCCTCGCCCGCGCAGCCGAGGCCGCAGGCGCCAAAATATACGAACAGAGTGAGGCGCTGGAGATCACTGAAGGCGCCGAGGTCACTGTGCGCACCGCCGAAGGCACGGTCACGGCAGGCCACCTGATCCTAGCCTGCAACGGCTATCTTGGCGGTCTCAACCGTCAGGTCGCGGCCAAGGTCATGCCGATCAATAATTTCATCGTCGCAACCGAGCCTTTGGGGGATCGCGCTAATCAAGTGCTGACCCGCGACGTGGCGGTGGCGGACAGCAAATTCGTGGTCAACTATTTCCGCCTCAGCCATGACAAGCGGCTGCTGTTCGGCGGCGGCGAAAGCTATGGCTATCGCTTCCCCGCCGATATCGAAGCCGTGGTACGCAAGCCGATGCATCAGATCTTTCCGCATCTGAGCGACGTGCGCGTCGATTACGCCTGGGGCGGCACGCTGGGCATTACAATGAAACGGATGCCCTATCTGGCACGGCTGGCGCCAAATGTCCTGTCGGCCTCGGGTTATTCTGGCCATGGGGTCGGCACCGCCACCCACGCCGGGCAATTGATGGCGCTGGCCATTCAGGGGCAGGCCGAAGGTTTTGACACCATGGCGCGGGTTCCCGCTCCGGCCTTCCCAGGCGGACCGCGCATGCGCTCACCGCTGCTGGCCCTCGCCATGACCTGGTACGCGCTGCGCGACCGGCTTGGTATCTGATCCGGCTCTGACCCCCTCCTCTTTTACCATCCCCTGCCGGGACCGACGGCCAGAACGCACCCCGTGCCTTCTGGCCGTTGTCGCTCTACGCGCCTTCGCAACAGTTCTGTGAAATTTTCACCCCTGCGCCGGGAAATGCACCGTCGGCCTTGGCTTTGCGCGCCCATTGTTTTAGATTTATGAAATGATCCATTTGGGAAATTGAAATATGACGCAGCCACCGAATGTTCACGACGCCGAACCGATCCCCGCAGCAGCCCGCGAAGCCATTGATGCGCTGATGCAATCCGGCGATCTGTTTCGCTATACCGCGCCCCAGGATGCCCCTGTTGCCCTGCTGGAACAGGAATTCGCAGAACTCATTGGCTGCAAATATGCCCTCGCCGTTTCTTCCTGCTCTGCTGCGCTGTTCCTGTCGCTGAAGGCGCTGGACCTGCCGCGCGATGCCCGCGTCCTGATCCCCGGCTTCACCTTCGCCGCGGTGCCCTCTTCGGTGGTACATGCCGATTGCGTTCCGGTCCTCTGCGAGGTTGGCGAGAACTACCGCATCGACATGGCCGATTTTGAGGCCCGTCTGGATCAGGATATCGCGGCCGTCATCATCAGCCACATGCGCGGTCACACCTCGGATATGGACGCGATCATGGCGCTTTGCGATGCGCGCGGCATTCCGGTGATCGAAGATGCGGCGCATTCGCTTGGCACCACCTGGAACGGTCAGAACATCGGTACCATCGGCCGGATCGGCTGCTTCTCCTTCCAGTCCTACAAGATGCTCAACGCCGGTGAAGGCGGTATTCTGATCACCGACGATGCCGAACTGGTGGCCCGCGCGGTCATCATGTCCGGCGCTTATGAGCACAACTGGCAAAAGCACAAAGGCCCCCGCGGCGAAAACACCCCGGATCTGGCGCAGGCCTTTGCCAAGTGGCAGAACCAGCTGCCGCTTTATAACCTCCGGATGAGCAACCTGTCCGCTGCCGTCATCCGCCCGCAGATCCCGGAACTGGCCCGCCGGGTCCGCGACGGTCTGAAGAATCACGATTACGTCGCCGCCCGTCTGAACGCCTCGCCCTATTTTGATGTACCCGCGCCGCTGGCGCCCGAGCGGCGCGCCCCGGATTCGATCCAGTTCAATCTGGTTGGCATGACCGAGGACGACATCAGGGCCTTCTCCAAATCAGCCGCGGAAAAAGGCGTCAAGGTGCAGGTCTTCGGCCT
The DNA here is from genome assembly GCF_059429255.1 of Phaeobacter sp. CC-HEC084. Classification (NCBI taxonomy): domain Bacteria; kingdom Pseudomonadati; phylum Pseudomonadota; class Alphaproteobacteria; order Rhodobacterales; family Roseobacteraceae; genus Phaeobacter; species Phaeobacter sp. CC-HEC084. The sequence continues at coordinate 817,812 of NZ_JCAIJQ010000002.1, read as the reverse complement.
CTCCGAGGACAACGCCCGCGCCTTCTGGAACTGGCAGTTCCTCAAGGACCTGCCCGAGCTGCCGCAGACCCGCGCCATGCTGATGAAAGCCTGCGACGTGCGCCTTCCGGTCCGCCTCACCAAGGATGAGCTGGACGTGATCGTCGACATCCTGCTCACTGCCGCCAGCGAAACCATGGAACGGGTCGCCGCCTGAACCGGCCCTGCGGTCTGCTCCGCCGGGCGACCGCCCGGCGCCGAGCCCAACGGATCCGGGTCCCCCAATGGGGTGTCCGGGATCGGGCGGGAGCCTGCCGCCCCTTGCCGACTTATCGCGCAGTAAAGCCTGACCCTAGATACGAAAAAACCCGGGCTTGCCCCGGGTTTTTCTCTTTCATCCGATCAGGCGCTTTTTCGTGCGTCCGTCACTTTATCTTCGACAGCTTGTCCTGCAATTCGCTCAGCTGTCGCTTGATCGATTCCAGATCTTCTTCGCCATCAGCATCCGATTTCGCGCCTTCCGGTTCCGGGCCGCTGCCGCCGCTCCAACCGCCGGACAGGCCACCGGTCATCGCCTTGAGGAAAGCTTCCTGCTGGACCTTCATCGCTTCGAACCCCGGCATGGTGGCCATCGGGTTCATCGCCGACATGTTTTCCATCATCTTGGACTGGCTGTCGCGCAGCATGTCGAATGAGGTCTGCAGGAACTGCGGCATCACCCCGCCGCCCGGCACCATGTAGCTGCGGACCAGATCATTCAGCACATTGACCGGCAGCACGTTTTCGCCGCGGCTTTCGTGTTCGGCAATGATCTGCAGCAGATACTGGCGTGTCAGGTCGTCCCCCGTTTTCAGGTCGACGATCTGGACCTCGCGTCCATCCCGGATAAACCCAGCAATATCCTCCAGCGTGACGTAGTCGCTGGTCTCCGTGTTATACAGCCGACGGCTGGCGTAGCGTTTGATAAGCAGGGGTTTTTCCTGTTCCGCCATGGTCATACCTCCCCAGACATGATGCATTGCAGAAACCCTATGCGAGCGCAGAACAAAAGAAAAGCCTCGCGCCGCTTTGGAAAACAATTGTTCTCACTGTCCCTCTGATCCGCCTTTGTGAACCATCGGTCAAAACTGTCTTTATATCAAGAAAACCACCTTGACCTAAAGTATACTTGAGATTTTACCCCAGACCTCACAATCAGTTTCAGACCGAAGGACGAAACATGCGGGTATTGTTGCTTGGCGCGACAGGATCAATCGGAACCGCCATCACGCGTGAACTGGTCGGCCGGGGCCATCAGGTGACCGGTCTGGCCAGATCAGAGGCCAGCGCGCAGAAGATCGCCGCCCTTGGCGGTAGCCCCCTGCCCGGTGACCTGCGGCAGCCTGAGGCATGGGCGCCCGTGGTGAAAGAGGTCGATGCCGTTGTGCAGGCCGCCGCGACCTTTGATCAGGACATGGGAGAGACCGACGCGCGTGCCATAGAGGCGATCCTTGATCATGCCGCGGATCGAGACACTCCGCTGCGATTGATCTATACGGGCGGCTGCTGGCTCTATGGCGCAACCGGCAACCGTATTGCCGATGAAGCTTCGCCCAAACGGCCGATTGCCAGTTTCGCCTGGATGACAGAACAAAGCCGGACAGTACTGCAGGCGAAGGGGGTTTCAGCCGCCGTGATCCATCCCGGGATGGTCTATCATGAAGACGGCGGCGGCGTCTTCGAACGCTACCTGACCGCAGCCCGCAGCGACCAGCCGATCGAAATCTGGGGCAGTTTAAATACTCGCTGGCCGCTGGTGCATCGTTACGATCTGGCGGTGGCCTATCGCATCCTGTTGGAGAGTCCAGATCTGACGGGAGAATTCAACGCCTGCGCCCAAAGCGGCGTCGCGGCATCGGACATCGTCGCGCATATCGCGCGGCAGACGGATCATGCGGGCGGGTATATGGTGCGCACGCTCAAACACGTTCTGTGTAAATACGGGGCCTGGGCCGAGGGGCCGACGCTGGACCAGCAGATGTGCGCAGAAAAGCTGCGGCGCCTGTGTGGCTGGACACCGCGATACCGTTGTTATTCGATGGCCACCTTCTGACAGCCTGCATCGGGCGGCCACAAAAGCAACAGTCCGAAAAGACCGTTCCACAATATAAAAAGGGCAGGCCCGCGTGGCCTGCCCTTTCATCACAATCCGGCACTGATTGGGAGGAGAGCTGGTGCCGTCTTGTGGACTTTCTTATTTGGTTGCAGCTTTCTTGGCTGCGGTGGTCACCTCTTCGGTGGCCTTTTTCACGGCGGCAGTCGCTTCTTCGCTCATATCCTTGCCTGCGGCCATCAGCAGCTCGACGGTGTCGGTCTGTGCTTTCTTGGCGACTTCGGCAAAGGCAGCCATGTTTTCGGCAGCCACTTCAGCAGAGGCGCTGGCGAAATCGGTTGCGGCTTTGGCATAGTCGGCAGGCTCGGCCTGGACTTTGGACATCGCGCCCATCTTGGACAGGGTGTCTTTGGTCCATTTGGTCGAAATCTCGGCGGACTGCTCGGCAGCACCGATCGCAACGGCGGCCAGCTTTTCATTCAGAGCAGCAGAGCTCTTGAACGCGTCTTCCATGGCCTTGGTGTCCATGGGGAATGCGCCCATCATGTCTTTCATCATCGCGGTAAAATCTTGGGTCTTAGCCATCGTACTAGTTCCTCTCGTTGCCGTGGCAGGGAGATGCCCGCCCGCTTTGTCTGACAACAATATGCTTTCTGCATCGCAGCATTTCAAGAATTTTTTGCTGCAATGCAGAAAAATTATGGGAACCGCAGTAATATCAGGACTTTACCATCTTGCGCACATAGTCGCCGGGGGCCTGCACCAGTGGCGGATGGGTCGAATCACCCGGTTCGCGGGCTGGAACCTGCTTGCCGGAACGCTTTTTCAGCCAGGCTTCCCAGCGCGGCCACCAGGACCCTTCATGGAAGGTTGCGCCCTCCATCCAGGCAGCGGCATCCAGTTTCAGATCGTCGTTGGTATAGTGACCATACTTGTTGCGGGTGGGCGGGTTCACGATGCCCGCGATATGGCCGGATTGCGATACGATGAAATTCTTGCTGCGCGATCCCATCTGCTGAACGCCTCGGTAGCAGTCCTTCCAGCGGGCGATGTGATCCGTTTCGCAGGTGACGGCCATCAGCGGAATGTCGACATCCTTGAGCTGCAGCTTGTGCCCCAGCAGCTCAAAACCGTCTTTGGCAAACTGGTTGCCCTGACATAGCCCACGCAGGTATTGGATCGCCATCTTGCCCGGCAGGTTGGCGCCATCGCCGTTCCAGTAGAGCAGATCAAAGGCAGGCGGCGTCTCTCCCATCATATAACTGCGGATCGCCGGCCCGTAGACCAGGTCATTGGCGCGCAGGAAAGAGAAGGTCCGCGCCATGATATAGGAGGGCAGCATGCCATCGTCGCCGATCTGCTCCTCGATGGCATCCACGAAATCGTTTTGCAGGAAGGGCGTGAATTCCCCCTGATCGTCAAAATCGGTCAACGCGGTAAAGAAGGTCGCCGATTTCACCGATTTGTCGCCGCGCTGTTTCAGCAGTGACAGGGTCAGACCCAGCGTTGTGCCAGCGATGCAATATCCGACGGCGTTGATCTGTTTGACCTTGCAAATCTCCTTCACCTGCTCGATCGCGGTCAGGAAACCGTCCTGCACATAATCCTCGAGCCCCACATCCGAATAGGAGGCATCCGGATTGACCCAAGAGACCACGAACAAGGTATAGCCCTGATCGGTGACCCATTTGATCAGGCTGTTCTGCGCCTTGAGGTCGAGAATGTAGAACTTGTTGATCCAGGGCGGGAACAGCAGGATCGGCGTTTCATGCACCGTATCCGTGGTCGGGCGGTACTGGATCAGCTCCATCATGCGGTTACGATAGACGACTTCACCCGGGGTGGTGGCCAGATTGCGGCCAATTTCAAAGGCGGTATCATCCGCCAGCCGGACCACCAGCTCGCCATCATTGGCTTCGAGATCCGCGACAAGATTTTCCAGCCCTTTGATCAGCGACTGGCCCTCGGTCTCCAAAGCCCGCTCCAGCGCATCCGGATTGGTGGGCAGAAAATTGGTCGGCGCCATCATGTGAATGATCTGGTCCGCGAAATAGGACAGCCGCTGCCGGTCAACCCGGTCCAGATCGCCTGCCTCGTCAACAGCCTCGCGGATAGCGGCGGCATTGGTCATGTACTGCTGTTTGATAAAGCGGAAATAGGGGTTCTTGTCCCACATCGGATTGGTGAAGCGGCGGTCCGAGGGTGCATCGTCGCCTTCCCCGTCCTGCTGCCCGGCCAGCGCCTGCTGGGCCTCGGCGAAATTCAGCACCGATTTGCCCCAGTATTCGATCTGATGTTCCAGCAGCTTTGCCGGGTTTTGCAGCATAGAAGCCCAGTAAGACGTTGCTGCACGTGCGAACAATTCCTGATTCGGACCGTCCAGTCCGGGATGATGCGGCTTCTTACTTGCCATCACCTCGACCAGCCGCTTCGACAGATGTTCTACCTTTTCTAAATTTTCCTTAAGTCGATCAATGTGTTCTGGAGAAGTTCCGGCACCCTGCACGTCACTTGTTGTCATCTTAAGGAATCCCCCCTAATCTTTCTGCTATGCAGAATACTTGCTCAGGTAGTCTACGAGAAAGTGACAGCAAGTTCTAATCTCTGCACTTAATCCGCCCATGATTTATGATAATGGGTTGCAGGGCGGACACCTAAAGGAGACACCCATGCGCTACATGATGTCCTACGACCTGATGGAAACGACCCGGAACATGAACCAGTGGCTGGGGGCGACCGCATTGTCGATGGCATCCTATCCGGCGTTTTCCGCGATCCCCAATCCGGCGCTCAACTGGCTGGCCGCATGGGGTGAGGTCACGGAGCGCACCTTTCAGCGCATGGTTGCCCGGCCCGACTGGGGCATCGGCACCTTCACCTGTGAAGACGGCAAGGACCATACCGTCGAAATCGACACGGTTCTGGAACGCCCCTTTGGCGATCTGATCCATTTCCGTGTCGTCGGCCGCGAAGTGCAGCCGCGCAAGGTGCTGCTGGTGGCGCCGATGTCCGGACACTACGCAACCCTGCTGCGCTCGACCGTCAAAAGCCTGGTGGAAAACTGCGAGGTCTATGTCACCGACTGGCACAACGCCCGGGACATCCCGGTCTCCGCTGGCAAGTTCGACATTGAGGATTACACCCTTTATCTGGTGGATTTCATGCGCGAGATGGGTGCTGAAACCCATGTCATCGCCGTCTGCCAGCCCGCACCACTGACCCTCGCCGCCACCGCCTATCTGGCCGAGCAGGACCCCGAAGCGCAGCCGTCCTCCCTGACCCTGATCGGTGGACCGGTGGACCCGGATGCAACGCCGACCGAAGTCACAGATTTCGGCCGCCGCGTCACCATGGGCCAGCTTGAGGAGACCATGATCCAGCGGGTCGGTTTCAAATACGCAGGCGTCGGCCGCAAGGTCTATCCGGGCCTGTTGCAACTCTCGTCCTTTATGTCGATGAACATGGACCGCCACTCCAAGGCCTTCATGGATCAGATCCAGCGGGTCAGCAGTGGCGAAGCCTCTGATCACGACGCCCATAACCGGTTCTATGACGAATATCTGGCGGTGATGGACATGACTGCGGAATTCTACCTGTCGACCGTGGACCGCGTGTTCAAGAAAGGCGAGATCGCCAAGAACGAATTCGTCGTGGATGGCCACAAGGTCGATATCGGCAAGATCACCGATGTGGCGGTCAAGACCGTCGAAGGCGCCAATGATGACATCTCCGCCCCCGGCCAATGTATCGCAGCGCTGGACCTGTGCACCGGCCTGCCGGATTCGAAAAAGGCCAGCCACGTGGAACCGGGCGCCGGTCACTACGGCATCTTTGCGGGCCGCAGCTGGCGCAACAACATCCGGCCCTTGGTGATCGAATTCATGAACGCCAACAGCCGTCCAAAGGGTAAGGCAAAGCGGAGCAAACCCAAGATCGCAGCGGTCTGATCCGATGGCGTCGGAGCAGGACCATTCAGGCCGCGCCTTCTCCTGTTCTTGCGGGACAATGCAGGGATACATCACGCCAGAGGCGCTGAAGTCCGGAACCCATATCGCCTGTTTCTGCGCCGATTGCCGCGCCAACGAGCTCTACCATCACAGGCCGGATCCTGCCCCGGGTCCGGTGGCGCTCTTCCAGATGTCGCCGGATGGCATCCACATCACCCAAGGCGCGGAGGAACTGCGCCTGATGCGGCTCAGCCCCAAGGGGTTGTTTCGCTGGTACGCAGGCTGCTGCGGCATGCCCTTCGCCAACACGCTTGCGAAACCCGGCCTGCCCTTCGCCGGGATGCGTACCAATCTGTTCGACCAACCCGAGATATTCGGCAAGATCCGCACCCGCGCCTTTGAGCCCCAGCCGGGCAGACCGCCCCGCACCAAGGGCGCCGGGACGATGGTCTATGCCCTGTTCCGCCGCATGATCACCGCGCGCCTGTCCGGCAAGTGGAAAGAGACTCCTTTCTTTGACATCGAAACAGGCCGCCCAGTGAGCGAGCCAATCGTGCTGAGCAAGGCAGACCGAGACGCCCTGACACAGGGATGAAGCCGCCCTCACCCCACATCGATACTCTGCCGGGAACGCCGGATCAGGCCTGATGGGTCGCCTCCGGCGCGCGCGACAACCAGTGCAGCAGCGCCCGTTTCACCGCCTCGGGCTGCTCCAGCACCGGCAGATGCCCTGCACCAGAGATCACCTCCAGCTCTGCATGTGGGATCAGGTCGGCCAGAAATTCATGCCGTTTGACGGGCGTCAGGCGATCATATTCGCCGCACAGTATCAGCGTCGGGACATGACAGCGCCGGGCCACGCCCTGCTGATCCATGCGGCGCTGCAAGGCCCGGCTTTGCGCGACGAACAGATCGCTGCCCAGATGCATCCCCATCTGCCGCACCGTGTTCAGAACTTCCAGCCGCCCCGGTCCGGGCGCCAGGCAATCCGCAGGCAGGGCCTTGGCAAGCATCTCTTCCAGCCGCCCGGTGCGGGCCGCCACGATCATCGGCTCCCGTTCGGCGGCCTGCGCCGGAGTTTCCGCCAGAGGCGTCGTGTCCATCAGGCACAGGCGGCTGACCCGATCCGGCGCACGGCGCAGGATCTCAAGCGCGATAATCCCGCCCATGGACAGCCCGGCCAAGGCAAACCGTTCGGGCAGCATGTTCAGGATGTGCGCCGCAATCGCCTCAATCCGGTCACCGCCCAGCAGTGGCGCCACCGTGACCGGCAGATAGGCCGAAAGCGCCTCGATCTGCGGTGCAAAGACGCGCGCATCGCACATCATCCCGGGCAGCAGCACCAGAGGTTCTAATCCAAGCTGGGCCGAAGCATCCGGGGAGGTGGTGTATTGCATCGCGGTGCCTCGCTGTTCTGCGCCCTGCAGTCTGCCGCAAGGTCACACAGGTCTCATACTGCAACTTTGCAGAGAGTTTTCAGAAATTGCAAGAAGTTAGAGGTCAATTAGAGATCAATCCGCCTCGGGAAATCCATTCCAGCGAAAGGCGCCATCTTCAGACAGGGGCGAAAACGGATTATGGGCGATTTCCCAGATATGGCCATCCGGCGCGCGGAAGTACCCGATGTATCCGCCCCAAAACACCTCGCCCGCGGGGCGCAGCACCTCTGCCCCCGCAGTTCTGGCGGCCTCCATCAGCACGTCCACCTCTTCGGCGCTGCGGGTGTTGTGGCTGAGCGTCATCGCCCCAGTGCCCAGCGCCTCTACCGGCAGACCGATATCCTCGGCCAGTTTTTCAATCGGATAAAGGCCCAGCGTCTGCGAAATCAGATCGAAGGCAACGACCCCATCCGGGCTCTGCGCCCTTTGCCAGCCCAGCGCCTCGTAAAAAGACGTCGCCACCTCCATATCCGGCACCCCCAGTGTGATCAGGCTGATCCTCTGTTCCATCACTTCACCTCCAGATCGACCAGCCAGGACAGGATATCCTCTACGGCGGCCTCGGTTTGGCCCGGCGACATGATATCCCCGGCCATGACATGCGCATAGGGATCATCACCAGGACCGGGCGTGTGGTTCTTTACCTCGACCGTCCCGCCCCAGCGCGCCGCCACTTCAGTGGTCAAATCCGGACGGACCACGCGGTCCTGCAGGGAATACCAGAACAGCGCCGGAACCTGCGCCTTCTCCACTGGCAGCGCCATCACCGCGCGCACCAGCGCCGCCATCGGCATCGCCGCCACGGATGGGTAAGAGGTGGTCCAGAACCGACCATGTTCCGGGCTGCGCGCCGGAAAATTGCGCTCTCTCCCCACCAGAAACGGCAGCCAATAGCGCGCAGCGGGCCAGGTTAGCAGCGGCGCTGCCGGATGATTGACGCCGTAATTCGGGGAAATCATTGCGAGCCCCACCAGATCCTGCGAGAGCGCCGGATCAAGCGCTGCGGCGGTCATCAACGTCGCCCCTGTTGAGGTGGCGATCACCACCACCCGATCGCCGACCGCGCGCGCCGCCGCCAGGGCCTCGGCCACATCCTGCATCCAATCGTTGACCGTTGGTTCGGCCATCGCGGCGCCGGGGCGCCCGTGGCCCGCCAGCCGGGTATAGACAAGGTTCGCACCCAGCGCCGCCGCGACGCGATCCGGCACCGGGCGGATTTCCTCGGAGGTGGCCGAGAAGCCATGGATGTAAACCACCGAAAACGGTGTACGCTCTTCTGGCTGCCCGGCCCAGATCACCCGTTTTTCGGCGCCGGGCGTGATATCGGAATAGGCGCTTTCGACGGTCTCGAAATAGACCCCCACCCCTTCACCAAAGCGGCGCGGCTCGAAGGAGGCTAAAAGGTCCACCGGCTCATAAGGCCCAAAGGCCCAGAGCGCCGCCCCGGCGGCCGACAGGGCCACTCCGGCGCGGAGCAGCCATTTTGCCCCCCGCCGGATCATGAAGCGCCAAGCACCTCTTCCAGCGCCGCCTCGATCAGCTTCAGGCAGGCCTCATCGGAAAACCGGTGGTCTGCGTCCTTGACCAATGTCAGCCGCATATCGGCGCATTCCGCATGATCGAGCAGCCGCAGCGCGGTCTCGGTGGAGACAGCTGTATCGGCGGTGCCTTGCAGGCAGCGCACCGGAAAAGGCAGCGCCAGCGGGCTGCGCAGGACCAGACGGGTGCGCCCATCCTCGATCATCCGCTTGGAAATGCGGTAGGGTTCCATGTAATCGCTGGGCAGCTCCACATAACCCTGCGCATCCAGCTCAGCCTTCTGCGCATCGGTGAAACTCGCCCAGTATCCATCCTCGGTGAAATCCGGCGCGGCAGCGATGGTGACCATCCCGGCGATGCGTTCGGGTACGGCGCGCGCCAGAAGCAGCGCCTGCCAGCCGCCCATGGAAGAGCCGACCGGCACGATGGGCCCGTCGGTCAGTGCCGCAACAGCCGCCAGCGTGTCTTCGTGCCAATCGCCAATGCAGCCATCCTCAAACGTTTCCGAGCTTTCCCCGTGGCCGGAATAGTCAAACCGCAAAAAGGCGCGCCCCTGCGCCTGCGCCCAGGCCTCCAGATGGATGGCCTTGGTGCCCTGCATGTCGGACTTTAGCCCGCCAAGGAATACGATCACCGGCCCCATGCCATCAGTCTTGTGATAGGCGATGCGCCGCCCTTGGGGCGTTTCCATATAGTTGGCCGTCATCTCGCGTGTCCTTCTGTCATGTCTTTAGCCAATCCTCTGCCATGTCGTGGCGCCATATGCAAAACCAGCAACCCGTCGGCGGGCGAGCCTATATGCTGAGCGCGAGAATGCGGGAAATCTCTGCCAGAGGCCGCCCCGACTGCGCCTGCCATGTATTGAATGCCTCCTGCGCCGCCAGCATGGCCTTTCTTGATCCCGGCGGGCCCGATATCACCCCTTCAGCGGCAAGCCGACCGACCACGTCTTTGGTAAAGACATAGCCATCGCGCCCCATCTGCCGCAGGACATAGCCGCCGGTGGTGCCGCCCAACCGGGACCCTTCGGATTTGAGCCACAATAGCAGTTCCCCAAACCGGTCATCCGGCCAATCGGCGACCTTGCGGCCAAAACCACCCGCCTCTGCCGAGACCTCTTGAATGAAAACCGCGTTTTCCTGAATGGCGCGCAGTTTCGGGGCGTTGCGAATGATCCGCTTGTCCTGCAACAGCGCATCAAACCATTCATCGGACATTAGCGCCACGCGCCCCACCATGAACCCCTCGAAGGCGGCAACGATATCGTCCTCTTTGGCCTCGATCATCTTTGTGTTCATGCCGGTCGAAAAGATCCGCATCGCCATGGTTTGCAGCCAAGCCGCATCCGGGATCTCAGCCACCTCCGCCTTGGGGCGGATCGTCGGCAGCATGGCCGCAACCGCCTCGGCGCCGCCATGGCGATCCGCCGCCAAGTCCAATATCTCTTCAAAACTATGCATGGTGCTCTTTCTAATCGGGCAATCGGGCAAAACACCCGGGGATCGTGACCCCGCGCCCATCAAAAGGCAAGAATGGAAAGAAAACCAATATGCTGTGGCTTCTTCGTCTTTACTCAAGGTGACGCCAAGACAGACTGCAGTGGTTGACAGCGCCAGCGCCTCGGTCAAAAAGGGGCACACACACCATAACCCGCAACCGGGCGTTCAGTGGGCGCCAAACCGACGAGGAGCTGCCGATATGGCCCAGATCTCTCTCACCCTTCCCGATGGCAATGCACGATCCTATGACGCAGGCGTAACCCCTGCCGAAGTGGCTGCCGATATTTCGACCTCGCTGGCGAAAAAGGCGATTTCGGCCACCGTCGATGGCAAGCATTGGGATCTGCAATGGCCGATTGAGGCCGACGCCTCCATCGCCCTGCACACCATGAAGGACGAAGAGCAGGCGAATGAGCTGATCCGTCACGATCTGGCGCATATCATGGCGCGCGCGGTGCAGGAAATCTGGCCCGAGACCAAGGTCACCATCGGCCCGGTGATCGAAAACGGCTGGTACTATGACTTCGACCGCGCCGAACCCTTCACCCCCGAAGACCTTGGCGCCATCGAAAAGAAGATGAAGGAGATCATCAACAAGCGCGAACCCGTGACCACCGAGGTCTGGGATCGCGAACGTGCGGTGAAATTCTACGAAGCCAACAACGAGCCTTACAAGGTCGAGCTGATCGACGCCATTCCCGGCGACGAGCCGCTGCGCATGTACTGGCACGGCCACTGGCAGGATCTGTGTCGGGGTCCGCACCTTCAGCACACCGGACAGGTGCCGGGCGATGCCTTCAAGCTGATGTCCATCGCGGGCGCATACTGGCGCGGCGACAGCGACCGCGCCATGCTGCAGCGGATCTATGGCGTTGCCTTCACCGGCAAGGAAAAGCTGAAAGCCTACCTCACCATGCTTGAGGAAGCTGCCAAGCGCGACCACCGCAAGCTGGGCCGTGAAATGGACCTGTTCCACATGCAGGAAGAGGCCCCCGGTCAAGTGTTCTGGCACCCCAACGGCTGGAAGGTCTACACCACCCTGCAGGACTATATGCGCCGTCAACAGGAACGCGGCGGCTATGTCGAGGTGAACACGCCGCAGGTCGTTGACCGCAAACTGTGGGAAGCCTCGGGCCACTGGGACAAATACCAGGAAAACATGTTCATCGTCGAAGTGGACGAAGACCATGCCCGGGAAAAGGCGGTAAACGCGCTGAAGCCGATGAACTGCCCCTGCCACGTGCAGGTATTCAATCAGGGTCTGAAATCCTATCGCGATCTGCCGCTGCGCATGGCCGAGTTCGGCTCCTGTGCGCGCTATGAACCCTCTGGGGCGCTGCACGGCATCATGCGGGTGCGGGGCTTTACACAGGACGACGGCCACATCTTCTGCACCGAGGATCAGATCGAAAGCGAAACTGCGCGTTTCATCGACTTCCTGTCGAAGATCTACGCCGACCTTGGCTTCCACGACTGGACCATCAAACTGTCGACCCGCCCCGAGAAACGCATCGGCAGCGACGAAAGCTGGGACTTCGTGGAAAAGGCGCTTGGCGATGCCTGCAAGGCGGCCGGCTATGATTTCGAAATCCTCGAAGGCGAAGGCGCCTTTTATGGTCCCAAGTTGGAATTCACCCTGACCGATGCCATCGGCCGGAACTGGCAGTGCGGTACGCTTCAGGTGGACCCCAACCTGCCCGAACGCCTCGAAGCGACCTATGTGGGTCAGGACGGCGCCAAGCATCGTCCCTTCATGCTGCACCGCGCAACGCTCGGCTCCTTCGAACGTTTCATCGGCATCCTGATCGAGGAACACGCGGGCAAGCTGCCGTTCTGGCTGGCGCCGCGTCAGGTGGTTGTCGCTTCCATCACCTCGGAAGCCGATGATTACGTTGCAGAAGTCGTGGAAACGCTAAAAGCCGCAGGCGTGCGCGCCGAGGCGGACATCCGCAACGAGAAGATCAACTACAAGGTCCGCGAACACTCGCTGGGCAAGGTGCCGGTGATTCTGGCGGTCGGCCACCGCGAGGTCGAAGAGCGCACCGTTTCCGTGCGGCGCCTCGGTGAAAAACAGACCAAGGTCGAAACCCTCGCCGATGTAACAAAATCGTTGGGCCTTGAGGCCACGCCGCCGGATCTGCTGTAACAATTGCGGCTACCGCTATCAAAAACCGGCTCCCAATCGGGGGCCGGTTTTCATTTTATAGTTGATTAACGTTCCCAATCAGATGGTTAAACACTATCAGACTGTCACACTTCCTGACGCCCGCGTGACACACAGCCTCGTGAATTTAAAGACCTCCGGACCTGGGTTAGGGTTTTCACGTACCCCAAGGGTATACTCGATATACCGCAAAACCCGTTGAGGAGGACTTCATATGTCGAACCACGCAAAATCCCTCGCCGTCGCCAGCGCGGTTGCCGCTGCCCTGACCGCTGCAACCACCATGCCTGCCGCTGCGCAGAGCAAGGAAAAGTGCTACGGCATCTCCCTGGCTGGCCAGAACGATTGCGCCGCCGGCCCCGGCACCACCTGCGCGGGCAGCTCGGTCGTTGACTATCAGGGCAACGCCTGGACCCTGGTCGACGCAGGCACCTGCGCCGAAATCGAACTGCCGGAAATGGCAGACGGCACCGCGCGCAAAGGCTCGCTTGAGCCGCTGGAGCGCGACCTGCCCGCATAAGAATTATCTTCGTGAAGGGCGCGCAGCTGCCCGCCCTTCACATCTTCACCCCGCCCCAAGCCACGACCAGACGAGCAGGACACGCCATGCTGGACGCCGCACTTCCCAACCAACTGCCGACGACCCCCGGCGTGGGGTACAAGCCGCAGCATTTTGACGCCCTGATCCGGTCTGTGACGGATGAACACGGCCCCGGACCAGTGCGCTGGCTGGAAATCCATGCCGAGAATTACATGGGCGACGGCGGACGCCCTATCGCGCAGCTGCGTCATCTGGCCGAAAGGTTTGCCATTTCCGTGCACGGCGTGGGCCTGTCGATTGGCGGTGAAGCGCCGCTGGACCGTGACCACCTTGCGCGGTTGAAAAAGCTGGTCAACTGGCTGAACCCGGCGAGCTTCTCTGAGCATCTGGCCTGGTCCACCCATGACAGCCATTTCCTGAACGATCTGCTGCCCCTGCCCTATACCACAGAGACGCTGGAGCGGATCTGCGATCACATCGACCAGTTGCAGACCACCATCGGACGCAGCATGCTGCTGGAAAATCCGTCCAGCTATCTCGCCTTTGACGAAAGCGACTGGTCCGAGCCGGAATTCCTGGCCGAGATCAGCCGCCGCACGGGCTGCGGTCTGCTGTTGGACGTCAACAACGTCTTTGTCTCAGCGACCAATCTCGGGTTCTCGCCCACCGGATATATCGACGCCTTTGCGCTCGATAAGGTTGGCGAAATCCATCTGGGCGGGCACGACGAAGATGAAGACGATCACGGCGCGCCACTGCTGATCGACAGCCACGGGCGCGAGGTTGTGGACCCTGTCTGGTCTCTGCTCGACTACACCTTGGCCAAATCCGGTCCCAAACCTGTTCTGATCGAATGGGACACAGATGTGCCGGACTGGCCTATTCTGCGAAACGAGGCAATGCGCGCGGATCAGGCCCTGTCGAAAGTTGCCCCGGCACAGGTGGCGAGATGAAACTGTCGCAAACAGGGTTTGTCAGCGCCTTGCTGGCGCCGGATGCCCCGATTCCGGATGGGCTGTCGGATGGTGTTGGCCGTCCGGCTGGTAGCCGGTTTTCGGTCTACCGCAACAATGTGGCAGCCTCTCTGACAGAAGCCCTGCACGAAGGGTTCCCGGCGATCGCGGGCCTTTTGGGCAAGGCGAACATGGACGGGCTTGCCGGGCTTTACTTTCGCAAGCACCCGCCCGCCTCGCCCCTGATGATGCATTTCGGCGGCGATTTCCCTGATTTTCTGGCCGGGATGCAGCAGCTGAACCATCTGGGCTACTTGCCCGATGTGGCCCGTCTCGAACTTGCGCTGCGCCGCTCCTACCACGCAGCCGACGCAACGCCCGCCGCACGGAATGCGCTGGCCGGGATGTCCCCTGATGTGCTGATGTCACTGAAGGTGGGAATTGCCCCGGCGGTGGAACTGCTGCGCTCCGACTGGCCGCTGCATGACATCTGGCGTTTCGCCACGCAGCCCGACGCCCCCAAACCCCGAGCCGAGGCGCAGGACGTGCTGATTACCCGGCCCGAATTTGATCCCATCGCGCAGCCGCTGCACCCCGGCGGCGCTGATTGGATCGACGCCCTGATCCAGGGTCAAAGCATCGGGGCAGCCTATGAGGCGGCCCTGCAAGCGAGCCCTGATTTTGACCTCTCCCAACCGCTGACCCTGCTCTTAGAGGGCGGCGGGCTGACCGATCTTATGATCTCATGACATAAAGGAAAACCAATGCGTTCTGTTGTTTCGCTCCACAACGCGGTCTTCGGCCTCATCGAAACCGCGGGAAGCTGGCTGTTGCCTGCCCTCACCCGTTTCGTCTTTGCTGCAACCCTTCTGATGTACTTTTGGGTCTCCGGCGTCACCAAGCTGGGTGATGGCATTTTGGGCCTGTTCAGCCCATCTATGGGCGCCTATGCGCAGATCTTCCCGAAGCAATTCGAAGCCGTCGGCTATGACGTGTCGCAGCTCGGCGCATTCCACTGGCTGGTTGTCATGGCAGGCACCTGGGCTGAATTCATCCTGCCGCTGCTGCTGATCATCGGCCTGTTCACCCGTCTTGCCGCGCTTGGCATGATTGGCTTTGTCGTGGTGCAGTCCCTGACCGATATCTACGGTCACAACGGCACCGATCCGAAGACACTTGGCGCCTGGTTCGACCGCTTCCCGGACGGCATCATCCTGGATCAACGTCTGCTGTGGGTCTTCCTGCTCAGCGTGCTGGTGATCAAAGGTGCCGGCGCCCTGTCGCTTGATGCAGTGCTGCGCCGAAAATTCGCTGCGACCGATCCGGCCTGATCTCAACCGAAATCGTCACGCGTCATTCCCGCCATCCCCGCCAAAAACGGGGATGGCGTTTTTCGTTGCCTTATTCGGGCAAAAGCGCCTGCTGAACGCTCTTGTCCCAGCCAAGGTACAGCTTGCCGTCATCTTCGATCAGGGGCCGTTTCATCAGCGCCGGATGTGCGCGCAGCAGATCAAGCGCCGGGGTTTCCCGTTCAGCGTCGCTGAGCTCCCGCCATGTGGTTGAGCGCGTATTGACCAGTTTGCCTTCAAATTCAGCATAGGCGCGCTCCAGAACATCATCCGGCACGCCATCGGCCCTGACATCCACCAGTGTAGCCTCTGGCAAGAGTTTCAGTGCCTTACGGCAAGTATCACAGTTCTTCAGTCCAAAAAGCTGCATCGTATCATTCTCTTTCGCTTTGGATCGTTTCCCGTAATTTACGGAAGATTTTGAGGTCTGGTCTTGATTTTTTGTTCACGCATGTAACAGTCGGACTTGCCTAGACATTTTTCGGACGCCGTATAGCTCCTCACGCAGCATTGTCCGGCGCCGAAGAAAGGCAATTGTGAACGCCTTGGCAATATCCGGGGCGCGTATAAGGTAGAAGGAGACACGGAACATGCCAAGTGGCACCGTGAAATGGTTCAATAACACAAAGGGTTACGGATTTATCGAACCCGACACAGGCGGCAAGGATGTCTTTGTTCACATCTCTCAGGTCGAACGTTCCGGATTAAAGGGACTCTCTGACAATATGAAAGTCGGTTACGAGTTGACTGAAGGTCGCGATGGCCGACAGATGGCCGGTGAAATCACCGAACTCTGACGGGGGTGAGGCGGCGCGCACAGGCACGCCGATCCACGCGGCACCTCACCGGGCCATCTTATCGTCTGAGGTACTCTACCAAAGCGCAGGCCGGATCTGCCGCCCGTAAGGCGGTTGTTCCGATGGGGTTCCAATCCGCCTCGCTGAAATCGGGGAAGAACGTATCAGCGCCTTCGACGGCAACATCGACTTCGGTGATCAGCAGGCGATCAGCCAGCCCCATCATCGCAGCATAGATCCCGGCGCCGCCGATGCCATAGACGCGCCGGTATCCCTGTGCATAGGCCATATCGATGGCCTCCCCGATCGAGGCGCAGACGGTATCCGCTGCGGCGGGATCTGATGACACCACGATATTCAGGCGGTTTTTCAGCGGCTTGAACGGCAGGCTGTCCCAGGTCCGGCGCCCCATCACGATGGCACCGCCCAGTGTTTCACGCTGAAACGCCTTCAGATCCTCGGGCGCGTGCCAGGGTATCGTGTTGTCCTTGCCAATGGCGCCATCTCGGGCGCGGGCCGCGATCAGTGTAATCATCTCTGCCGCCCCCGTTAAACCGCGACCGGCGCCTTGATGGCCGGATCGGGATCGTAGTTCAGGAATTCAAAGTCCTCGTAGCGGAAGTCGAAAATCGATTTCACGTCCCGTTTGATCCGCAGCTGCGGCAGGGGTTTCGGCGTCCGCGACAGCTGCTCCTGCACCTGATCCATATGGTTTGCATAGATATGCGCATCCCCCATGGTGTGAATGAAATCGCCAACCTCATAGCCCGTTACATGCGCCAGCATCGCCTGCAACAGCGCGTAGGAGGCGATATTGAACGGCACGCCCAGGAACATGTCCGCCGAGCGCTGATAGAGTTGCAGATGCAGCTTACCGCCCAGGATCCGCACCTGCCACAGGGTATGGCATGGCGGCAGCGCCATATCCGGCACATCGCCCGGGTTCCAGGCCGACACGATCAGGCGGCGGCTGTCGGGCGAGGTTTCGATCATCTTCACCAGATCCGCGATCTGATCGACACTGCCCGCGCGATAGAGGGCTTCGTCCCCCGTGGTTCCGGGCACCAGATCCAGACGCGGGAACCGGCGCCACTGATAGCCATAGACCGGTCCCAGATCGCCATTCTCATCCGCCCATTCATCCCAGATCGACACCCCGTTCTCCTTCAGGTAGCCGATGTTGGTATCCCCGGAGAGGAACCACAGCAACTCGTGAATGATCGAGCGCAGGTGTAGCTTCTTGGTGGTGACCAGCGGGAACCCATCGGCCAGAGAGTAGCGCGCCTGCATGCCGAAACAGGACAGCGTCCCGGTCCCGGTGCGGTCACTGCTGCGGGTGCCATTCTCCAGAATGTGGCGCAAAGCGTCGTGATATTGCTGCAAAGGTCGTCCCCTCCCCGGCCGCGCCCGGTTGCCGGGCCGTTTCGCCTTTGGTCATACCCGTTGCACCGGCTCGCGCCAAGGCCTTGCGCCGCAGCGCCTGCTGCCAACACCCCAAAGACGAACTATGGCATTCAGGCCAGCCCCGCCGACAAAGTTTTCCCCATCCCGCAAATCCGTTGACTTTTTGGGAGCTGCGGCAAATTGTGAGAAAAAACCGCCCAGAAGTTCGAGCAGAGGCAGGCACATCATGAATAAGATTACTGGCGCATTTATTGCGGCGCTTGCGCTATCGGCGTGCGGCAACGGGAATCCGTTCACCGAAGACACGACTGATAACGGCGGCGACACTGGCACCGACACCGGAACAGATACCGGTATCGACGGGGACGGCCGCCCACCGGGGACCCCCTCCCCGACCGCTGACACCTCGATCTTCCGCCGCGAAGGTACCAGCACCGAAGACGCCTATATCGGCAATGGCTACGCCACCGAAATCAGCTATGACAGCAACAACGATACGTTCTCGGTGGACAACCTCGCCTTTGACGGGGACGGCACCTATGCCCGCGGCACCGCCGTCAGCAGCCTTGGCCCCTTTGCCGTTTACGAGGCCGACGCCCAGTACAGCGACATCACCGACAACGAGCCAATCAACCAGTTCACCCACCGGGCGATCTACGGCGTCAGCACCTCCGGCAACAGCAAATTCGCCATTGTCCGCACAGGCGCCTATGCCGGTTATGGCTTTGGCGGCTTCGTCTATCAGCGCGACAATTCCGTCACCCTGCCCAGCAGCGGACAGGCCCAGTACAACGGTTCCCTGGCCGGCCTACGGGACTACAACGGCGCCGCGGGGCTGGACTACACCACCGCCGACGTGCAGATCGCTATCGACTTTGACGACTTCAACCCGGCGACCGGCGGGCGCGGCGATGCCGTGAGGGGCAGCCTGACCAACCGGACCATCTACGACACTGCCGGCAATGACATCACCAATGACGTGATCAACCGGATCAACGTCGACAATAACCTGACCCTGTCCAGTATTCCGGTTGCCGTCTTTGATGTCGGCCCGAACAATCTGGATGACAACGGCGAAATCATAGGCACCCTGCAAAGCACCTATGTCGATGCCAACGGTACGGCCCAGACCTATGAAACCGGTAATTACTACGCGGTGGTCTCGGGTGACAATGCCGAGGAAATCGTCGGCGTCGTAGTGCTGGAAAACTCGCTTGACCCAGCTGCAAATTCCGTCCGCGAGACGGGTGGCTTCATCGTCTACAATAACTGAGCCTGTGATGCCGCGCGTTCAGCCGCTCAGCCAAGGTCTGGGCAGGGCTGCACTGGTCCTGCTCTGCGCGACGGTTCCGGCCTCTTTCGGGGCCGTGACCACGGCTGCGCCTTCGGGTGAAACGGTGCTGACCCCGGCTCAGATGCGCGCTGCGGCGACGCAGCTCTTGAAGGTCAGCAATCCAAAACAGGCCATGGCCCTGGCAGAGGCGCTGATCTCACGCGACCCAGAGGATCGCACCGCGCTCCTCATCAAATCGCGGGCAGCGCGGGATCTGGGCGACTATCCCACCGCACGAAAAACAGCCAAACAAGCCTGGTCACTGGCCGAAACCGACAGCGACCGATACGCAGCCGCCCTGATCATGGCGCAAGCGCTTTCCTCGGGCGGGCAACGCACCATGGCGCAATTCTGGCTGCGCCGTGCCGTGGAACATGCCCCGGACGAACAGCTGGAGCGCCGCGCAGTGCGCGATTTCCGATACCTGCGCGCCAGCACCCCCTGGCTGCATCGGTTTTCCTTTTCGGTTTCTCCCGAATCCAACATCAACAACGGCTCCTCCGAGCGGTCCTCGTTCCTGAATTACGAGCTGGCAGAGGTGCTTCTGGGCCAACCCGTGGAGTTCGAGCTGGGCGGCACCCAGATGGCGCTCTCTGGGATCGAATACGCAGTAGGCCTGCGCTCCCGATACCGGTTTCACGAAACCGAAACCCGGGCTCATGACCTCGCATTCTCGTTGGATGCGCGTAGCTATACCCTCTCTTCCGAAGCCAAGGCACAGGCGCCCGGCGCCGAGGGCAGCGACTTTGCCTTTGCCACATATCAGATGGGCTATGGCTTGCGTGGCATCAATCTGGACCGTAGGGGCGAATTCCGCGTCGCCGCCGATCTGGGGCAAAGCTGGTACGGCGGTGAGGAATACGCCCGCTTCCTGCGCCTCTCTGCCGGGCAAAGCTACAAGCTGGACCGCGGCCGCCGGATCAACGCGCGCCTGTCGCATGAAATTCAGGACGGTGTCGCGACCAGCGACCAGGACACCTGGCGCGCAGATCTTTCCTACAGCTTCAAGCTGCCCTCTGGCGCAACGCTCTGGACCAACCTGTCTGTGGCCGGGGCAACGTCAAACTATGCCCCCGACGAATTTGAGGAGGTCGGCCTGCGCACCCAGCTGACGCTGGGCAAGCCGATCCTCGGCGCGACGGCGCAATTCGGTCTTTGGGGGCGGATCCGGGATTATGACGTCTCCCCGCACAGCCCGGACGGGCGCCACGATGACCGCTACCAGGCAGATGTTTCGCTCACCTTCAACAAGATTGATTACTACGGTTTCAACCCGACGGTCAGCATTTCAGCATCCAAGCTCGACAGCAATATCGGCCTCTATGAATCGCATCGCTTCGGCGTGAACTTCGGCATTCAGTCGGCTTTCTGACCCCCGCCCCCTCGACTTTCCGGACCTGAAGGTTACTGTCGGCCCGAACGTGATCAGATCAGGGAAAATCACATGCCCCTTACCTATTTGCACACTATGGTCCGCGTTAAGGACCTTGAGAAATCCATGGCCTTTTACAAGCTTCTGGGCCTTGTAGAGACGCGCCGCTATGACAGTGAGCAAGGCCGGTTCTCTCTCATCTTCCTCGCGCCTCCGGGTCAGGAAGATGCCCCGATCGAGCTGACCTACAACTGGGATGGCGACGACGGACTGCCGAGCGACAGCCGCCATTTCGGTCATCTCGCCTATGGCGTCGATAACATTTACGAGATGTGCCAGCACCTGATGGACAATGGCGTCACCATCAACCGCCCGCCGCGCGACGGGCGCATGGCCTTCGTGCGTTCCCCCGACAATATCTCGGTCGAGCTGCTGCAGAACGGTGAAGCTCTGGAACCGGCAGAGCCCTGGGCCAGCATGGAAAGCTCCGGGCACTGGTAAAGCCAGCAGCCCTCCGGTTGCTGGGCCAGAGCACAGGAGCCGGTTAAGGACACCAGAACAGAACACGTGAAAAAGGCGGCCCCGTTCCCGGGGCCGCCTTTTTCTGTTTTTGTCGCCTTTATTGTCGCTCAGCGCCGCGGTGATCTGCGGGCAGCGCGTGTACCTCTATACGCCCCCTGCCGTGTTCGGCCTGTCGGGGCCTTGATCTTTACTGGCTAAACACCGTTTCCCTTTGGGGCCATGTATTGATCTGTTGAGGCATTCTTGCCTGTGCGACACTCACCCTCGCGGCTGAGCTCCTGTAGGTCGCAAACGGTTCACTCTTGAATTCTTCAAGTCGGGTTTTTGGCTGCGTTTTACAGCCGTACTAGGGTCTTCTTAACAGGTAGATCGAGCAGCCTTTCTGGCTGCATGGCAGCGGCTTTGGACCAAACGGTCCAGCACCAAATCAGTAGATGTAGCGGATCTGGTCAGACCAGTAGCGCTCCACACGTTTCAGCGAGGCGGTAATGTCTGCAATACCCTCTCCGCTGATGACACCTTTGCCTTCCAGGCCTTCTGCGTGACGCGAGAACAGCCCAGCCACGATATCGCGGATTTCCCGGCCACGCGGCGTCAGACGCACACGCACCGACCGGCGGTCGATTTCGCAGCGCTGGTGATGCATGTATCCCATGTCGACCAGCTTTTTCAGGTTGTAGCTGACGTTGCTACCTTGATAGTAGCCACGCGTCTTCAGTTCGCCAGCGGTGACTTCATTGTCGCCGATGTTGAACAGTAATAGCGCCTGGACGGCGTTGATTTCCAGAACGCCTACGCGTTCAAATTCATCCTTGATCACATCCAGCAACAACCGGTGCAGACGTTCTACCAGCGCCAGTGCTTCAAGGTAGCCAGTCATGAACCCTTTTCGGTCCTGCTGGCCAATTGGCAATTCCATACTCATTCGCATCTCCGACTCGAATTTGCTGAGAGACAGAATGCCTACAATTTCCGAAAAATCAGTTAAGCTGAATTTTTATGATTATTGATAGGTTTGCGCAATGTGTTGAACCAGCTCAGAAAACGCTTCGGGCGCCGAGACCTGCCCCGTAACCCATTGATATAAATCCTGATCATTTTCATGAAGCAGCCGGTCATAGAGGTCGAGATCCGCCTCTGACATGGCCGCAAGGTTGGCCTCAGCATAAGCGGACAGAAGAATATCCATCTCTTTGATTCCACGCCGCATCGACCGCATCTGCAAACGCTTCAGCCGGTTTTCGCGTGTTTCTGCCCCAGGGGTCTGTCCGCTCATGTGAGTCGCTCTCGTCTTATTGTGCTGCGTTTTGTAGCAGGTTCCGCAGTTTCTTTTCCAGCCGCGCAGCGCGGTCCGAACCGGCGCGCAGCTCGGCGCGCAACTCGCGCAGCTCGCTCAGCACGGAAGAGAAATCGCCAGCCTCCAGTTCCAGCTCGCCCGGCTCGGGCATGCCGTCGCCTTCGCCCGTCAGCAGCCAGGTCATCGACACGTTCAGCAAGCCGGACATCATCGACAGTTTATTGGCACGCGGCTCGGACAGGTCCTGTTCCCAGCCCGACAGGGTACTTTTCTTGACGCCCAGACGCCGCGACAGCTGGCCCTGGGTCATGCCGGCCGCCTCTCTTGCAGCTGCCACGCGGTCGCCGAACGTCGCGGCCTCCGGTCCGAACCAGTCTGTTGTATCGTTGGCCATTTTGGCTCTCCCTTAATTGAACGCGCCAATGCCGCTTGATCGCGATTTGGCCGCACCCTATGACAGTTAACAGCAACATACAAACCGGGGCCACTCCGCCATGTCTTTTCTGTCAGCAACACTTTCTCGCGTAAAACCGTCACCCTCTATTGCCATCAGCACCCTTGCCGCCGAGCTGAAGGCGCAGGGGCGCGATGTGATCGGTCTGAGCGCCGGTGAGCCGGATTTCGACACGCCCCAGAACATCAAGGACGCTGCCGTCGCCGCCATCGCGGCGGGCAAGACGAAATACACCGCACCCGACGGCATTCCCGAGCTGAAACAGGCGATCTGCGCAAAGATGAAGCGCGATCACGGGCTGGATTATACCCCGAAACAGGTCTCGGTCGGCACTGGCGGCAAACAGACGCTTTATAATGCGCTGATGGCAACGCTGAACCCGGGCGACGAGGTGATCATTCCAGCCCCCTATTGGGTCAGCTATCCCGACATGGTGCTGCTGGCCGGCGGAACCCCGGTCCCGGTCGAAGCCTCGCTGGAAAGCGATTTCAAACTGACACCCGAGCAGCTCGAAGCCGCAATCACCCCGAAGACCAAGTGGTTCATCTTCAACTCGCCCTCCAACCCCAGCGGTGCGGGCTATAACCGGGCCGAGCTGAAGGCGTTGACCGACGTCCTGATGCGCCACCCCCATGTTTGGGTGATGACCGATGACATGTATGAACATCTGGTCTTTGACGGGTTCGAATTCTGCACCCCTGCCGAAGTGGAGCCGGGCCTTTACGAGCGGACCCTCACCTGCAACGGCGTGTCCAAGGCCTATGCCATGACCGGCTGGCGCATTGGCTATGCGGCGGGGCCTGAGCATCTGATCGCCGCCATGCGCAAGGTGCAGTCGCAATCGACCTCGAATCCCTGCTCGATCAGCCAGTGGGCCGCTGTCGAGGCGCTGAACGGGCCGCAGGATTTCATTGCCGAGAATAACGTCGCCTTCAAACGGCGCCGCGATCTGGTGGTGGCCGCGCTGAATGATATCGACGGGATCACCTGCCCGACACCCGAAGGCGCCTTCTACGTCTACCCCTCCATCGCCGGGCTGATTGGCAAGACGACGCCCAAGGGCACCGTCATCAGCGATGACGAAGCCTTTGCCACCGCGCTCCTGGAAGAGCAGGATGTGGCCGTGGTCTTTGGCGCGGCCTTTGGCCTGTCGCCGAACTTCCGCATCAGCTACGCCACCTCGGACGAAGCGCTGGTCGAGGCTTGCCGCCGCATCAAAAGCTTCTGCGACACCCTTAGCTGAAACGGAGAGACCGCCTATGTCCGCTGCGCTGCCCGAGTATTACTTCCGTGTCCGCGAAAACGGGGCTTTCGTGTTCCGTGTGGATACAGAAAACCGCCAGCGCCGGATCGACATGGATCAGATCGCCGTTGTGAATACACGCAACGGCGAGATCCGCCCGCATGGGGACCGCCAGCTTTCCGCGCGCGACATGGAGGCGATCGAGACCTGGATGGCGGACCGCATTGCCACGCTGGCGCGGCGGGACATTGATGACATCCACCGGGCGGTGGACCATTTGAACCTCACCGCCCATTGGGTGCAAAGCAAGGCCACCGACGAACAGCTGGACGAGGTGTCCGATGCCCTGCTGATGGCGATGCACGACCTGCGCTCGGTTCTGGTGCGCAAGAAGGCCGACCAGCTGATGAAATCTCGCAAGGACTGAGCCGACCGGCCTCAGACACCTGCATTAGATCGCGGGGGCTGGAACCCTCTGGGCGGCTTGACGCCAGAACCGGATCAGCAGGAAGAACCCTGCGCAGCTGAGCCCCAGCGCCAGCCCGTACCAGACCCCGACACCGCCCCAGCCGAAGGCAAAGCCGAACAGGTAGGAGGCAGGGATACCGACCACCCAATAGCTGAGCGCGGCGATCACCATCGGAACGCCGGTGTCCTGCACCCCGCGCAACAACCCCAGAACCACCACCTGCATACCATCCATCAGCTGAAACAGCGCCGCCGCAGCCAGCAGCCCAGCGCCGATGAGCAGGATCTGCGGCTTGTCCGGATCATCCGTGCCAAGAAACAGCGAAATCAGCGGATCCGGCGCGGTCAGGAACAGCACGATCGTTGCAACCGACATGGCCAGCGACAGGGCGATGACCACCTTCGCCCCGCGGGCCATATGGGGCCAGTCGCGGCGGCCATAGGCGTTGCCGGATCGGATCGTCGCCGCGTTGCTGAGACCGAGGTGCACCATGAACGTGAGTCCAGACAGCGAGATCGCAATCCCATGCGCCGCCAGGGTGGCCGTCCCCAGCCAGCCCATCATCATCGCAGACGCGGTGAATAGGCTGATCTCGCTGAGATTGGTCAGCCCGATGGGTACACCAAGGCGGAAGACCTCGCGCAACATCTCCCAGTCGGGGCGGTGAAAATTGCGCATCAGCTCATGCTCGGCCAGCGCCTTCAGCGCATAGGCAAGCACTGCCACCAGCGACACAAGCTGTGTCATGACGGAAGCAATCGCCGCCCCGGTGATGCCCAGCTCCGGCGCGCCCCAGTGGCCAAAGATCAGCGCGTAGTTCACCACGGCATTGACGAGAGCCGCCAGCACCGTAACCCAAAGCACGACCTGCGTGCGCTCCAGCGCCGCCAGATAGGATTTCAGCACCATCACCAGGAGCGCCGGGAACAACCCCCAGCCTGCAATACGCAGATAGGCTGAGGCATCCGCCGCCACCCCCGGTTTCTGCCCCAGCATCAACAACAGCGGCTCGGAATACCACAGCACCGGCATCGCCAGAACGCCGTAGGCCAGCGACAGCCACAGCCCCATGCGGGTGGAGCGTCGGATCTGGCGCTCTTCCCCAGCGCCTGCTGCGGCCGCCACCAGCGGCATCACGGCAAAGGCAAAGCCGGCCCCCAGCATGAAAAAGACAAAGAAACAGGATCCGGCCAGCGTCACCGCCGCCAGTTCATCGACGCCATACCAACCCAGCATGATGGTATCGGTCATGTTGATCGCGAACTGGGCCACATGGCCGCCGATCAGGGGCAGGCCCAGAACCGCCACGGCCCGGGCATGTGCACGATATGTCATCACAGTTTCCATGCTCTCGCATTAGGGCCGCCCGCCCCCTCTGGCAAGAGGTTACGTCTCATCTTGAAACGTTCCTCCCTGGCTGCCAGTCCAACACTGCCAAACCCGAATGACGCAGTGTCACGCGGAAATTGCACAACATCCGCTACACATGTCGTGACCACGGGCTACCGTGGGCCCATTGGTTTCAACAGGAGAGCATTATGCGCGAACAGATTGCAGCGATCGGACTTGCGGCGGGACTGGCTGCGGGCACGGCGGCAGTGGCGGAAAACCGTATTGACCGGATCCGCCCCGATGCGCCCGAACTGGCGGCCTTTGGACCCCATCCGATCGGGGTACAGACGCTGACCTTCACCCACCCTGGACAACACGACATCCTCAATACAACGGCCGACAGTCAGCCGATCTATGACCGCCCTCTGACAGTCGAAGTCTGGTATCCGGCCGCCCCCGGCACCGAACCCGGCGGCAGCTATCGCACCGTCCTGCGTGATGGCGCGACCGAAGTCACGTTGCAGGGCCGCGCTGCCCGCGCGGCAGAGCCCGCAACCGGCGCCCGCTTTCCGCTGGTGGTGATCTCTCACGGCTATCCCGGCAACCGCTTCCTGCTGTCGCATCTGGGCGAAAACCTGGCCTCCAAAGGCTATGTGACCGTCTCCATCGACCATACCGACAGCACTTACTCCGATCAGGCGGCCTTTGGCTCGACTCTGCTGAACCGCCCTATCGACCAGAGATTCGTCATCGATCAGATGGCCGCCCTCGACGGCCCGCTGGGCGCCATCACCGATGTCTCGCAGACCGGCGTGATCGGCTATTCCATGGGGGGCTATGGCGCCCTGATCTTTGCCGGGGCGGGCGTCACCCAGGCCTCGACCGAATACAGCTGGGGCACGCCCGCCGGGCTGCTGTCGCGGCATCTAGCCGGATCGGACAGCCACAAGGCGCTGGTGGACGAGCGGGTCAAGGCGGTGATCTCCATCGGTCCCTGGGGCATGAACACCGGGTTCTGGGATGCCACCGGGCTAGCAGGCGTGGAAAAGCCAGTGATGATGATGGCGGGCAGCGCCGATGATGTGTCGAAATACCCCGCCATGCGGCAGATCTTCGAAGGCATGGTCAACACCGACCGGCATCTTCTGACCTTTGAGGCAGCCAACCACAATGCCGCCGCCCCGATGCCCGCCCCGATCGAAAGCTGGCAACCGGTGGAAACACTCGATTTCGTGCCGTTTGAACACTATGCGGATGCGGTCTGGGACACCAACCGGATGAACAATATCGCACAGCACTTCGCCACGGCCTTCATGGATCTGCACTTGAAAGGCGCCGAGGACAAAGCCGCGTATCTGGAGGTGATCCCGCGCGCGGCGGATGGCGTCGTCGACACAGACGATGCGGGCAAGGAAGGCCCCGGTCATACCTATTGGAAAGGCTTTGCACCGCGCACCGCGCAGGGGCTGACCTTTGAAACCCTGCCAAAGGGCGAATAGTCACTTAGACAGCCAAGCCCCGCTGCCGGAGCAACCGGCTGGCGGGGCTGATCCGAACGACAGATCAGATCGCCCGCAACATGATCTGAACTGCCAGAAGCGCGATTACCCCTCCGGCCAGCAATTCAAGCCCCGCCGCCAGAGCCAGCGCGCCGCGCCCCTGCATCCGGTCCAGTGCGCCCTGCCGCAGGCTGACCGAGGCAACGGCCACTGCGACCGTAACGCTGGCCGTGCCCAGCCCCATGGCGAAGGCCCCGGCGATCCCCGCGGGCAGCACATCCATGCGCCATGTCACCAAGAGAAGAAACACCGCGCCGGTACAGGGACGCAGCGCCACCGCGCCGATAATCGCCAGCGCATCGCGCAGCCCGTGAACCTGTGCCGCCTCTTCCAACGTCGGACCATGCCGGTGACCGCAGCTTGGGCAGGCATCTGCTGAATGATCGTGATCATGGTCGTGGCTGTGCATATGGCCGTGGTCACAGGCCGCGACCAGCCCATCCACCTTCGCAGCAGAAGGACTTTGCCGCGCGCGCAGCAGGCGGCGCGTCCCGCGCTGGAACAGGTACACGCCTACCAGCGCGATCAGACCATAGGACAGCGGCGCCAGGATCTCCTCTGCTATGCTGGTCATGCGCTCCCGGCCCCAGTCCATCACGGTCAGGCCGCCTGCGACCAGCACAACCGCCGTCGCCGCCTGCGCCAGCGAGGAGGCCACCGCCAGCGCAGCCAAACGCCCCATGGCCACCGAGCGGTCCATACCATAGCCGCCGATCACCAGCTTCCCGTGCCCCGGTCCTGCTGCGTGAAAGAACCCGTAGGCGAAACAGAGCGACAATAGCGAGATCAGCGCACCCGGTTGACCGGCCTTCAGCGCCCGCAGGCCCCGCGCCAGCGCCGATTGCGCCTCGCGCTGGCCAGAGGCCGCCCAGCGCGCCACATCCTGCGCCCCGCCAAATCCCCAAAGCCAGATCGCAATGACAAGGGCCGCGAGTGCAGCAAATGCTGTAAGGGCCCGCATCTCAGCCCCCGCAGATCAGCTGCACTGTATCGGCAAAGGCCTCTCCGACCTCCGGATAGGCGGCCTCAGCTTGATCAGCAGGCATGGCGTAAAGCAGTTCTTCGACCAGCGTGTAGGCACGATCGAGATCCGGTTCGGTGATTTCGGCCCGGCACCCTGCCCCGACCGACACGCCCTGGTTGACCGTATAGGCCGTGTAGTAAGTGGGATCATAGGCCCGGATCACAACGGCCTCCGCCGGGACCGGCGCCTTCAGCCCGCGCCGGTGGCGGGTGGTGATCCGCCCGTCAACCACTTCGGTCGACAGGTGTTCTGGCGCCATCAGGGCCAGCGGCGCCTCGTTCCGGGTTAGATAGGTGTCCCCGGCATAGCCTGCGCTCCAATTGAGATCAAAGCCTTTGAGGCGCGCAAGTTCATCATCGGTCAGGACGCCGTCCGCATCCGGGTCCAGCCCTAGATCCTCGAAAATCAGCAGCGAATAGAATTCATCATAGGCCCAGGTGACCTCGACCGCCTCCAACTCTCCGCCCGCGCCGATCTCCATCGCCAGACCGGTATCCACAAAGATATGCGGATGCGCCTGCACAGCAGCAGGCGCAACAGCGGTGCAGGCGGCAAAGACCGGCCCTGTAAGGCGTTTTTGCAGCGTTTTCATATCCTTTGGTTTAGCCGCAAGCCCCGCCCACAACAAGACGGCATCCCGCCGCGCCAAGGTGGATCGGCAAAGGTCAGCGCAGCCGGGAATTGGGGTGCAGCGCCTTCCCTAGAATATGGTCCGAGCGGTGGATCACATGATGTGCCTGACCGATGATCAGCGGATCCGGCGCCGTGGCGATTTCAGGGTCCTTGCCGGGATAATCCAGCGTGCTGAGGAAATGGCGCATGCAGTTCAGCCGCGCCCGTTTCTTGCAGTTGGATTTCACCACCGTCCACGGCGCATCTGCGGTGTCGGTGTAAAAGAACATCGCCTCTTTCGCCTCGGTATAGTCA
This sequence comes from Phaeobacter sp. CC-HEC084, assembly GCF_059429255.1. Classification (NCBI taxonomy): domain Bacteria; kingdom Pseudomonadati; phylum Pseudomonadota; class Alphaproteobacteria; order Rhodobacterales; family Roseobacteraceae; genus Phaeobacter; species Phaeobacter sp. CC-HEC084. The sequence continues at coordinate 788,577 of NZ_JCAIJQ010000002.1, read as the reverse complement.
TCCCATTTGTCCAGCGAGGCCTTGTCGATCGGTGACAGCTTCCACTGTTTCAGCGGATCAGTCTCGCGCGATTTGAACCGGCGCAGCTGTTCGTCCTGCGTCACCGAGAACCAGTATTTGTAAAGTCGGATACCCGAGCGCACCAGCATCTGTTCCAGATCCGGTGTTTGGCGCATGAACTCCAGATATTCGCTCGGCTCGCAAAAGCCCATCACCCGCTCGACCCCGGCGCGATTGTACCAGGAGCGGTCATAAAGCACGATCTCGCCGCTGGTGGGCAGGTGTTGCAGGTAGCGTTGGAAATACCATTGCCCGCGCTCTTCGTCGGTCGGCTTGTTCAGCGCCACGACGCGTGCATGGCGGGGGTTCAGGTGCTCAGTAAAGCGTTTGATCGTGCCGCCCTTGCCCGCCGCATCACGCCCTTCGAACAGCATGACGAACTTTTCCCCGGTCTCCAGCGCCCAGTGCTGCACCTTCAGAAGCTCCGCCTGCAGCTTTGCCTTCTCTTCTTCATAGGCTTTGCGGGCCATTTTGCGGGCATAGGGGTACTTGCCGCTTTCAAAGGCGCGGCGGATTTCCTCAGGCGCGGGCGGGCGCGGCGTAGCGCTTGGCTGGGGGGTGCTGGTGTTCGCGGCGGCTGGCCCTGCGGGAACTGGCTGTGCGGGGGGTGTGGACATATGGAACTCCTTACAATCACATTTGCCGCCAGCTTACCGGCTTTGCTGCGCGAGCGCGCTGACCTGTATCAAAGGACGGGCGCAAATTGGGTGTCACGTGACGAAATCGTTGCGCCCTGTGCGGTCTGGCATCAGCCTGTTCTTGATAGCGCGGAGGATTTCAGCATGCAGGCAGGTTTCGAGACACTGAACGGCAAAGCCTTTTTCGTCCGCCGCTGGGGCGACCCTGCCCTGCCGCCACTGCTGATGCTGCATGGGTTTCCCGAATATGGCGGCGCCTGGCAGGAACTAGCCGAACGCCTGTGCCACAGGTTTCACTGCATCGCACCGGATCAGCGCGGATATGGCCAAAGCTGGGCGCCGCAGGACGTAGGCGACTATACCACTTCCAGACTGGTCACAGACATGGCGGATCTGATCCCTACGTCCGGCGCCCCGGTCACCGTGCTGGGACACGACTGGGGTGCAGCAGTGGCCTATGGTCTGGCGATGTTCCGACCCAATCTGGTGTCGCGGCTGATCATCGCCAATGGTGTGCACCCGGTGCCCTTCCAGCGGGCGCTGGCTACCGGTGGACCACAGGCCGCCGCCTCGCAGTATATCGCCGACCTGCGGCGCGACGGATCGGAGGCAGATCTAATGGCCAATGATTTCGAAAAGCTACTGGCGGTGTTTGGTGCCCCGATGGATATGAGCTGGCTCAGCGGTAAACGGCTGGAGGCCTACAAGGTGGAATGGTCCCGCCCCGGCCGCCTTCGCGGCATGGTTAACTGGTACCGGGCCTCGCCTTTGCAACTGGCCCAGCCCGGCAGCCCGATCCCAATGCCGGACCTGCCGCTGACCCGGTTGCAGGTTCCCCAGCCGCATCTGCTGATCTGGGGCGCGGATGACAGCGCCCTTTTGCCCGAAGCGACCGAGGGGCTTGAGGATTTCGCCCCCAACCTGACACGCATCACCCTGGAGGGCTGCGATCACTGGCTGCACCATCAAAGACCCGATGAGATGAGCCATGCGATCCTGACATGGTCAGCGCAGAACGTCTGACGCGGGACTGGATCGCAGGCGCATCTGTCTTGCGTCTTGCCGCGGCTTACTTGTGCCCCCAATCGTTCGGATCTTCCGAGTTGTTGGGGCTAAGGCCCAGCACATCGCCATCGGTCGAGCAGCCAAGCCCCAGAACGGTCCGGTTGGCGTAGGAAAAATAGGCTGTGACCTGATTGATTTCGAGGATCTCCCCATCGTCAAACCCGGCATTGCGCATCGCCTGAATGTCGGATTGCTCAACACTCGCAGGCGCCTCGGTCAGCTTGCGCGCATAGCCCATCGCAACCTTCTGCGCAGGCTCCAGCGGTGCCGCCTCGGGATCGCGCGCCTCGATCGCCGCCCGGATCGCCAGACCGCGTTCTTCGTCCTTCAGCAGGCGCTGCAACCCTGCAAAGTGATGCTCCACGCAATAGGCGCAGTCATTCAGAGAAGACACCCAGACGCCAAGCACCTCCAAGAACCACTTGGGAATGGTATTGCCGGTGTGGTGCAGGACGTTCTTGTAGATCGCCATATGCCCTTCCATCGAATGCGGGCGCAGGCTGTGCACCATCATGATGTTATCTACATTGCCGCCCGGCCCCGTCACCCGGTCGTAAAGTTTCTTCAGCTTCCCGGTGGCCTCGTCAAAGGGGACGGTTCTGATCCACGCCATATGCACTCTCCTCTTGCTTTGCGGCAGCTTAACCAACCGCAGCGCCGGGGAAAGAGGCAAAGCCGAAACGAAGTGATCACAAATCGGACAGTTCTGCCCGGCGCGCCACCGCAGCAATGGCCGCAGTGATATCCTCGTCCCGCGTGCGGTGGTTCGTCAGCGCGGCGCGCAGCAGGACCCGGTCCCCCATGCGTGTGGTGGAAAATACCGCTTCGCCGCTTTCCTGCAGGTCCTGGGCGATTGCAGTATTAAGCCGCGTTTGCTCCGCAGCAGGCAGATCCTTCCGCGCGGTGAAGACGCAGACGTTCGACACCACCGCAGCGCCCAGCGCCATGCGCGGCTGTTTCTCGACCTCATCGGCCATCAGAGCCGCAAGTCGGCAGTTGTCGGTGATCGCTGCAGCAAGCGCCTCTTCACCATGCATTTCCAGCGCGCACCAGACCTTGAGGCCCCGATTGCCGCGTGACAGATCGATGCCATAGTCGCAGAACCACGGATCGCCGCCTGCCAACCCGCGCTCGGCGCCCTCCAGATAGGCTGGGCGGGCGGCAAAGGCGGCGCGATGGGCGGCCTCATCCGCGATCAAAACCAGACCGCAGTCATAGCCCACATACATCCATTTATGGAAATCGAGCGCTATACTGTCGGCCCGCCCGATCCCGTTGCTGAGGCGGCGCCATGGCTCTGCCGCGATGCGCGTCCAGGCGCCAAAGGCCCCGTCCACATGCAGCCACAGCCCGTGATCCACTGCCAGATCCGCAAGAGATTCGAGATCGTCGAACAGGCCCAGATCCACAGACCCAGCAGTCCCGACAAGAAGGAAGGGCACCGCACCTGCTCCCCGGTCCGCAGCGATCATGTCGGCCAGCGCCGCGGGGTCCATCTGCCCGTCCACCAGTGGCACCTGCCGCAGGTTCTCCGCGCCAACCCCGATCAGCTCCAGCGCCTTGCGGGTCGCATTATGCACCCCGACGCCTGCATAGGCCGTGAGCCGCACCGCGCCCTGCCCTGTCTGCCGCACCTCGGGCAAGGCCCGCACCCGCGCGGCCTGAAAGGCAATCACTGTTGCCTGCGACGTGCCCGTGGTCAGAACCCCGCTGGCGCCCTCTGGCATCCCCATCCGGCGGCGGGTCCAGTCGATCACAGCGCGCTCCATATAGACGGCGCCATGATCGCGCCCGCCGACATTGGCGTTGACCACCGCGCCCGCCATGCCCGCGATCAGGTCGGAGGCCAGCCCAGAGCCCTGCACCCAGCCCCAGAACCGCGGATGCACGTTACCGCCATGATGGGGCAATACATCCCGCTCGATCCGTCCCACCAGATCACCGCCCTGCCCGATCCGATAGCGCGCAGGCAGATCTTCGGGAACCGGTTGCCAGGGACGGTCACGGATCTGTTCCAGCTGGTCCAGCGATGCCTCCAGCATCCGGTGCGCCTCGGCCCGGAATGCGGTCCAATCCTTTGGGTCCAGCCCATCACCCTTGCTCATGCCCGTCCCCTCTCTTGCGCGATTTGCCTCCTTACATGGCACAGCGCCGCAGGGTTATCCACAGGCCCCGTCGCCCTCTTCCCCGCGGCGCTGACACCTGCCATAATGCCCCTTAACCAAAAGCAACCAAGAGCAGCCCGAAACAGATGGCCAACGATCTCCTGAGCACGCCTGACGCCGAAACCTATGACGCCTCCTCGATCGAGGTTCTGGAGGGGCTTGAACCCGTCCGCCAGCGGCCCGGCATGTATATCGGCGGCACGGACGAACGCGCGCTGCACCACATGGTGGCCGAGATCCTCGACAACTCGATGGACGAGGCGGTCGCCGGCCATGCCAACCGGATCGAGGTCGAGCTGCACGCCGATTACTCGGTCACCATCCGTGACAACGGCCGCGGCATCCCGATCGACCCGCACCCCAAGTTTCCCGACAAATCCGCGCTTGAGGTGATCCTCTGTACCCTGCACGCGGGCGGCAAATTCTCGGGCAAGGCCTACCAGACCTCGGGCGGCCTGCACGGGGTTGGCTCCTCGGTGGTGAACGCCCTGTCTGATCTGATGGTCGTGCAGGTGGCCAAGAACAAGGAGCTGTTCGAACAGCGCTTCTCCCGCGGGATCCCGCAGGGGCCGGTGGAGAAGGTCGGCGCGGCCCCCAACCGACGCGGCACATCGGTCACCTTCCACGCGGATGAGCAGATCTTTGGCTCGCACCGCTTCAAGCCCAAGCGGCTGATGACGCTGGTGCGCTCCAAGGCCTACCTGTTCTCGGGCGTGGAAATCCGCTGGAAATCCGCCATCGACGACGGTGAAACCCCGACCGAAGCGACCTTCCACTTCCCCGGCGGGCTCAGGGATTACCTCTCCGAGGTGCTGGGCAAGGCCACGACCTATGCCGATGCGCCCTTTGGCGGCAAGGTGGAGTTCCGCGAAAAATTCGGTGAGCCGGGCTATGTGGAATGGGCGATCAACTGGACGCCTGCCCGCGACGGCTTCATCCAGAGCTACTGTAACACCGTCCCCACCCCCGAAGGCGGCACCCATGTCGCCGGTTTCTGGGCCGCGATCCTGAAAGGCATCAAGGCCTATGGCGAGCTGGTCGGCAACAAGAAGGCCACGCAGATCTCGCGCGAAGACCTGATGACCGGGGGCTGCGCGCTGGTTTCCTGCTTTATCGCGGACCCCGCATTCGTCGGCCAGACCAAGGACCGCCTGTCGACCGAAAGCGCCAGCAAGATGGTGGAAAACTCGGTCCGCGACCACTTTGACAACTGGCTGGCCGCCGATACCAAATCCGCGGGCGCCATCCTCGATTTCCTGGTCCTGCGGGCCGAGGAACGCCTGCGCCGCAAGCAGGAGAAAGAGACCCAGCGCAAGAGCGCCACCAAGAAGCTGCGCCTGCCGGGCAAGCTGACCGATTGCACGTCAAAAGACCGGCGCGGCACCGAGCTGTTCATCGTCGAGGGCGACTCGGCCGGTGGCTCGGGCAAGGGCGCGCGCAGCCGCGAATATCAGGCGCTGCTGCCGCTGAAGGGTAAGATCCTGAACGTTCTGGGCGCGGCTTCTAACAAGCTGGGATCGAACCAGGAGATCAGCGACCTCTGCGAGGCGCTGGGGGTTGGCCTTGGCACCAAGTTCAACCTCGATGATCTGCGCTATGACAAGATCATCATCATGACCGATGCGGATGTCGACGGCGCGCATATCGCCTCGCTGCTGATGACCTTCTTCTTCACCCAGATGCGCCCGCTGATCGATGGCGGTCACCTCTACCTCGCCTGCCCGCCCCTGTTCCGCCTAACGCAAGGCGCGAAACGGGTTTATTGCCTCGACGAGGCAGAGCGCGATGCCTGGCTGGAAAAGGGTCTGGGCGGCAAGGGCAAGATCGATGTTTCCCGCTTCAAGGGTCTGGGTGAAATGGATGCCAAGGACCTGAAAGAGACCACGATGGACCCCAAGACCCGCAAGCTGATCCGGGTCACGATTGACGAGGACGAACCGGGAGAGACCGGCGATCTGGTGGAGCGTCTGATGGGCAAGAAACCCGAGTTGCGGTTCCAGTATATTCAGGAGAACGCGAAGTTCGTGGAGGAGTTGGATGTTTGAGAAAACCAACGAGATAGGAATAGCTTTTTTATGTACATAATGATCGCGGACGAGGCCGATCAAGATGGAAGCCGTGAATTTCTGGTATACGCAGCAGTATTCTTCCCTGCAGAAAACTTGAAGAAATTGGCGGATGGTGTCTCTGCGCTACGCACAAAATATGGGTACGTAAACGGGGACAGCCTAAAATTCACTTCGGGGAGAATTCCCAAAGATGTTACTCGCGACAACCACCGAGAAATAAAAAAAGAAATTATTGCCCTTGCCATAGAATGTGGATGCAAAACCTCCTGCTATGTAATTCCACATGCCGTCGCGAAGGGTCAGACCCATGAAAACAAACTAAAGTTTGGCCTAAACACACTAGTAACTACATTTGAAAAATTTCTTCGCGAAAATGGTGAAGTCGCTGGCACTGCCTACTTCGACCATACTACTGACTATAAGCAGAACGAATACATAAAGGATATTTCGCAACACGGTGTACCAAAAGAGGGTGGCGGGCGAATTTCACTCTCACACGTGGTAGCGATGGGGGTTACCCAAGACGGGATGTCCCACTTAAACTCCGTCACCGACATCGTGGTCGGGTCTTTTCGGTGGGTGATAAACGAGCCCGACAAAGACGTTGTTGGTGCGGACCTATTGCGCCAACTATCTGGCCTCTTGTGGGGCAAACTGAACGATGGTGTTCTGAAAGTACGGGAACGAAGTCTTGTGATCCGGCCTCAAACCATCAGATCCCCCCAAATAAAAGCAGATGTGCGGGCGTTCATTGATCGCTTAACGACGTATTCGACGAACGCTCGCGATTGACCAATACAAGGCCCGTGCCTGACCTTGGGGAGGCGTGAAGCGCCTTCCCGGGGGGAAGGTCAGGCGCGGGCCGTGCGGCTAACGCCTCACGTCCCAAAGGACCACCTTGCAGGCGTTGCATCTTGGGGAAGGCATTTCAGCGATGGGCTCCGCCCGTTCTTACCCCAAACAGTGCCCCGCACTGTTTGCCGCTACGCGGTCCGGGACGAACTCCCGGGGGGAAGGTCAGGCGCGGGCCGTGCGGCTAACGCCTCACGCCCCAAGGGGATACCCTGCAGGCGGTGTATCTTGGGGCAGGTGTTTCAGCGATGGGTTCCGCCCGTTCTCGCCTCAAACAGTCCCCCGGACTGTTTGTCCCTTCGGGATCCGGCGTGAACCCCGGATGTAAGGCCAGGCGCGGGCCGTGCCGCTAAGTGCCACGGCCCAAGGGATCACCTTGCAGGCGGTGCATCCTGACTTCTCTCCTCCACAGACAGCCTGAAATCACCGTGGCTTTCGCGCGGGGCAGCGGCTAACCTCCGGCCAAAACAGGGAGACAGAAATGACCGCCACCATGAACCCCGCGGATCTGCAATCCGTTCTGGCCGAAGGCTTTGCCGATTGGGTGCAGGCGCTGGATCTGACCGTGACCGACGCCAGCCCGGAACAGACCACCCTGCGCATGCCGCTGACACCGAACCTTGCCCGCATGGGCGGCATCGTCTCGGGGCAGGCGTTGGCGGCGCTGGCCGATACTTCGATGGTGCTGGCGGCCTTTGCCCATCAGGGCGGTGTGCGCCCGCTGGCAACCACCGATCTGCACACGCAATTCCTGCGCCCCGGGGTGGGCAGCGCGATCCTCTGCCGGGCGCAGGTGGTGCGGGCGGGCAAGGCGCTGGTCTTTGCCCGCGCCGAGATGAGCGAAGAGGACAGCGGCAAACTGGTCGCCACCGCCACCGCCAGCTTCTTTGCCGCCTGAGGTGAGGCGCAAAACGGCTATACCGCCCTTCCTTGCTACGCTAGCGTGACCTCATGATCCTGCGTCTATTCCTGATTACCCTGATCCTCGCCTCCTGCGGGCGCGAGTTGACGCAGCAGGAGCGTGCCTTTCTGTCGAACATTCACGGCAGCGACCTGAAGCCGGAAAAGGTACGCATCATGGATGGTGCGCCGGTGGCCGCGACCACCTTCCGCCGCAAACCGCGCCCGCGCGTGGCCTGCCGCGAACGTATCCTGCCGCCAGTGAAGGACGAGATCGTCACATCCTCCCCCGCAGCGGTGACGCTGTTCAACCGGATCTATTATATCCGCGACTGGTACACCGAGAATTACCTGCCCGCCTACCCCGAGCGCCTGTATCTGGTGGAGGCGATGCTGCTGGCCCATGAGGTGACCCATGTCTGGCAATGGCAGAACCGGGCCCGCACCGGATATACCCCACTGCGGGCCGCAGCCGAGCATCGCGGCAACCCCGACCCCTACCTGTTCGAACTGGACCAGAGCCCCGATTTTCTGAGCTATGGCTATGAACAACAAGGCGCCATTGTCGAAGAATACGTCTGCTGCCGCGCGCTGGCGCCACAGGGCGCCCGCACCCAGCGTCTGCATGCCATGCTGAAGGATGTGATGCCGGTTTCGGACCTGCCGCAAAGCCGCCAGAGCGACGTCTACCTGCCCTGGAAAGGCGCCGATCTGCGCGGCATCTGTAGCTGAGGCATATACTGCGGCTCAGCCTTCGGCCTGGATGCTTTCGAGATAGGTCATCAGCGCGGCCAGCGGGCGCGGTGTCGGCGTCAGGGTGCCTTCGACCTCAACCGGAATCAGCTCGCCTTCCAGCAGGGCGCCGAATTCCGGCATGTATTCGGCGCTGACCTTGCCGCGTCCGTAGCCATCGATCTGCGACAGCACTGCAGCGCGCGGGAACGCACCGTCATGGCGCGCGTTGATCTTGCGCAGGTCGGGCGCATCAAGCGTGGTCTCACGCTGGGCGAGATTACCATTTTCGCCATGGCACAGCGCGCAGTTCTGATTGAACAGGATCTGTCCTTCCTGCGCGGTGGGCATGCTGTTGACGATTTCGGTGCAGGCCACGGCAAGCCCGGCCACAAGCGGCAGCATGCAAAGGATCGTTTTGGTCTTCATGGCATCGTTCCTGTCGTTCTGGCCGCAACCGTCTCAGTCAGGGGCACTGTAACCGGCAGGTTTTGCAGCGTAAACCGGCGGCGGCAGAGATGCACCCAGAAACAGGGGCCGCGTGCGCGCGGGCCTATTGCGGCGCGGCCGCCACCGCCCCGTCCTCCAGATGCAAAACCCGGTCCATCCGCGCGGCAAGGTCAAGGTTATGGGTCGCGATCAGCGCCGACAGGCCAGAACTGCGCACCAGATCCATCAAGACGCCAAAAACCTGATCCGAAGTCCCCGGGTCCAGATTTCCGGTCGGCTCGTCCGCCAGCAGCACACGCGGCTGGTTGGCCAGAGCCCGGCAAAAGGCAACCCGCTGCTGCTCGCCCCCGGACATCGCCGCCGGACGGTGCCCGGCGCGGGCCGAAAGGCCGACAAGATCCAGCAACTCTGCCGCACGCGCCCGAGCCGCCTTCTGACTGGCGCCATTGGCCAGTTGCGGCAGGACGATGTTTTCTGCGGCGGTGAATTCGGGCAACAGGTGGTGGAACTGGTAGATAAAGCCTACATCGCTACGCCGCAGACCGGTGCGCGCCCGCTCGCCCAGCCCGGTGACATCCTGCCCACCGATACACAGGCTGCCCTCGTCCGGGGTATCCAGCAGACCGGCGATATGCAGAAGCGTCGACTTGCCTGCGCCAGACGGCGCGACAAGGGCCACGACCTCGCCCGGTTTCAGGGCCAGATCGACGCCCCGCAGCACATCCACCTGCGCCGCGCTGCCCCGGTTATAGGACTTGCTGATGCCTTTCAGCTCCAGCGCCAGTGCGCCTGCCTGCGATACCTGATCATTCATAGCGCAGGGCCTCCACCGGGTTCAGCCGGGCCGCCCGCCGGGCCGGAAAGATCGTCACCACGAAAGACAGGCCAAGGGACAGGGCAACGGCCGAGAGCACATCTGGCAGGTTCAGCTCTGCCGGAAGCGCATAGATGCCCCGGATCGACGGATCCCAGACCCCGCCGCCCATAGCGTAGTTCACGAAGGAGAAGATCGGATCAATATAGATCGCGAAGAGGCAGCCCAAGACCACACCGCAAAGTGTACCAATCACACCGGTAAAGGCACCACAGATGAAGAACACCCGCATCACCGATCCTTCGCTCAGGCCGATGGTGCGCAGGATACCGATATCGCGGCCCTTATTCTTGACCAGCATGATCAGCCCCGAAACGATGTTCATCGTGGCGATCAACACCAGAATGGAAAGGATGATGAACATCACGTTGTCCTCCACCTCCAGCGCGCGCAGGAACCCACCCGAGGCATCGCGCCAGGTCCAGGCCCCGATCCCCTGTCCCGCCGCGCGCAGCAGCGGCAGCACCAATAGATCGACCTTTTCCGGGTCAGCCACCATTACCTCGATCTCGTCAGCAACGCCTTCCCGGTTGAAGAACGCCTGCGCCGCGTCAAACGGCATATAAAGCCGGGTGCGGTCGATGTCATAGCGTCCTGCCGTGAAGATATAGACCACCTCATAGGCGTTGATGCGCGGGCTGGTACCAAAGGGGGTTTTGACCCCATTGGGAGAGATCAGCTTGATCCGATCCCCAACACTGACCCCCAACTCGCGCGCCACGCCGGACCCGATCGCCACGCCATCCCCGAACCGATCCAGATCGCCAAGGCTTTCCTCGCTTTGAGCGACGCCGGGAATGGCCTCCAGATCCGCAGCAGCGATACCAAAGACCTCGACCCCAGCATTGCGCTGGCGCAGGTTGGCCATCACCTGCCCCTTGATCAGCGGCGCAGCGCGGATCACACCGGGCACCTGCGACGCTGCTGCGGCCATCTCGGCGTAGTCTTCCAAGGTCCGGTCGATATTGCCCTCTGCCGTGACCTGCCCATGAGAATAGAGCGTCACATGCGCGTTGGCGCCCAGGATGGTGCCGACAAACTCAGACCGGAAACCCGAGCGCACCGCCAACGTGGCGATCAGCGCAAATACCGCCAGAGTGATCCCGATCAGGCTGATCCAGGTCATCACGCTGACGCCGCCCTCGGCCCTGCGCGCACGCAGGTAGCGCCAGGCGATCATCCATTCAAAACGTGAAAACGGCGGAGGTGTCGTGGCCATGTGTGGTCCTGCCCGGGAGATTTGCGGACAACCTGTGCTGTCCGGCGTGCAGGGTCAAGGCAAGGCTGCATTGCCAAGGCGGTTTTGGTTTCATGGCTGGCCATCTCGCGACGGTTCCGCGCGGCGGCGGGTCCCCTGCTCTCACTCGGGAAGCCACCAAAAGACGCTCGCTCCCCACCTACGTAATTCTACTTATGATTGCAGGTCATTAGCGATTCATCCGATTGCATACATTCAAATATGCCCGAATATATCGGCGACAAAATCTCGCCAAAAATGTTACTTTTTAGTTTATTTTCAGCGCCTTAACCAGACGAAAAGTAACCATTCCGTGACTTCACCCCCAGGATCACAGCGACGTCAGAGACTGTGAGGGAGCCCCCCCTTGGCATCTCATCAATTCCCCCAGAAAGTGCGCAAACTTCAATTCAAACTGAGGATAACTCAATGACCGATCTTCGCATCGTCGCAACCAACACCTCTGCCCACGGCGGCACCTACACGACCCCTTTCTGGTTCGCCGCCCACGACGGCAGCTTTGACCTCTACAACACCGGCGAAGCTGCATCGGCTGCTCTGGAAGCCCTGGCCGAAGACGGTAACTTCGCTCCGGCAAACGAAGCGGTTGTGGCCGCAGACGCGGATGCCGTAACTGGCGCAGTGCTGGGTGCAGGCACCCCGCCGATTCTGGCACCGGGCGAAACCGCAACCGCAGAATTCTCCGTTGATGGTTCCTCCAACGGTCACCTGTCGCTGGCCGCAATGGTCATCCCCTCGAACGACGCCTTTGTCGGCACCGCAGACTCGCTGCAACTGTTCGACGAAAACGGCCACTTCATGGGCGAGCAAAACATCTCCTTTGCAGGCAGCGACGTGCTGGATGCGGGCACCGAAGTGAACTCCGAGATCGCCGAAGAAGTGCCGCTCCTGGGCCAGATGGTGGCGAACACCGGCACCACCGAAGGTGGCGTGGTCGGCGCGCATGAAGGTTTCCTGCCCGAAGGCGAAGGCAACATCCTGGGCGGCACCAACGCGCTTGGCGAACACATCGACGCGGTTGCAGCAGACTTCACCCGCGAGGGTGCACAAATCGCCGACATCCACATCAATGAATACGCTGTGACAGAAGGCTCCAATGGTTTTGACTTCTTCCGTGGTTCCTCCGTGGATGATCTGGTCAACGGCGCCGGTGGCCGTGACGTTCTGATCGGCCGTGGCGGCTGGGACGAGCTGGACGGCGGCGAGGGCAACGATGTCCTGATCGGCAACAGCGGCAACGACATGCTGACCGGCGGCAAAGGTAACGACATCCTGAAAGGCGGTAGCGGTAGCGACACTCTGGACGGTGGCGCTGGTCGCGACATCCTGAAAGGCAACAAGGGCAGCGACGTGCTGGACGGTGGCGCTGGCCGTGACCGCATGAATGGCGGCCACGATGCGGACCTCTTTGTGTTCCAAACCGGCTACGACCGTGACCGCATCATTGGCTTCGATGCGAACGAAGACACGATCGCGCTGCACATCGAAGGCGTCGAAAGCTTTGACGATCTGAGCGGTCTGGCCACCGACCACGGCAACCGCACCATCCTCGACTTCGGAGAAGGCGATGCGCTGGTAATCAAGGGTGTGACCTTTGATGAGCTGAGCGCAGCAAACTTCGACTTCCTCTAAGCATGCGTGCGCAGCAAGCTTTTCGGTTTGCTGCGCAACGTCCTGTAGGAATGGCGATAGATACAAAAAGGGGGGCATCACTGCCCCCCTTTTCCATTTCAGTCTCGCGTTTGGAGGTTTCAGCCTAGTACCTCAACCCTCTGCGCGCCGCCGCTCAGAAGCCGCGGCCCGAGGCGTGCTCGGCGTAGATCTCGGCGATCTTTTTCACGGCGTCTTCCGGGGGCAGTTCCACGCTTTCGCCAGTCCGGCGCGAGGTGAGTTCCACCACGCCGTTCTTCAGCCCGCGCGGACCGACCGTAATACGCCAGGGCAGACCGATCAGATCCATGGTGGCGAATTTGCCGCCCGCGCGCTCCTTGCGGTCGTCATACAGCGGGTCAAGACCAACCGCAGTCAGCGCGGCATAGATCTTGTCACAGGCCGCGTCGGCTTCTTCGTCGCCTTGCTTCAGGTTGACGATACCGCAGTGGAACGGGGTCACGCCTTCGGGCCAGATGATACCATTGTCGTCATGGCTTGCTTCGATGATCGCGCCAACCAGACGGGAAACACCGATGCCATGGCTGCCCATGTGTACGGGGATGGATTTGCCATCGGGGCCTTGCACCGTGGCCCCCATCGGTTCGGAATATTTGGTGCCGAAGTAGAAGATCTGACCGACCTCGATACCACGAGCACTGCGCTGGCGTTCGGCCGGGATCTGGTCGAACTGCGCCGCGTCGTGGGTTTCATCTGTGCGGGCATAAAGCGCGGTGAATTCCTCCATCACGGCGCGGCACTGGTCGTGATCATCATAGTCGATATTGCGCTGGCCAAGGCGGATATCGGTCACCGCGCTGTCGTAGAACACTTCGCTCTCGCCTGTGTCGGCCAGCACCAGGAACTCATGCGTATCATCGCCGCCAATGGGGCCAGAGTCCGCGCGCATCGGGATCGCCTGCAGGCCCATGCGCTCATAGGTACGCAGGTAGCTGACCAGGTGACGGTTGTAGGCATGCAGCGCGTCTTCCTTGGTCAGGTCGAAGTTGTAGCCGTCCTTCATGTAGAATTCGCGGCCCCGCATCACGCCGAAACGCGGGCGGATCTCGTCGCGGAATTTCCACTGGATCTGGTACATGGTCAGCGGCAGGTCCTTGTAGCTGCTGACATGGCTGCGGAAGATATCGGTGATCAGCTCTTCGGCGGTGGGGGTGAACAGAAGATCGCGATCATGGCGGTCGGTGATGCGCAGCATTTCCTCGCCATAGGCATCGTAGCGGCCGCTTTCGCGCCACAGGTCCGCCGATTGCATGGTGGGCATCAGCACCGGGATATGGCCCGCGCGCATCTGTTCTTCGTGGACGATACCTTCAATCTTCTTCAGCACCTTGAAGCCCAGCGGCAGCCAGGAATAGATCCCGGCGGCGGACTGTTTGATCATGCCGGCCCGCAGCATGTAGCGGTGGCTGACGATCTGGGCCTCTGAAGGCGTCTCTTTCAGAACAGGCAGGAAGTAACGGGACAGGCGCATGTCGCTCTCATTCGTTCAAAGGGGTTTTCAAGCGGTCTAAGCCATCGCCGCGCCTCAGGCAATCGGGCTTTGGAGTGGCGACAGCGGACAAACCGGATAATCGCCCGGAAAGCGCTTGAAGCACGGGTCAATTTTGTAAATGCTGGTTCAAATTTATTGCGGAGGCCCAGATGCGCGACACCATTACCGAACCCGCCCGGGAAATCCCCGTCGTGCATCGCACCGATGTGCTTGTCGTAGGCTCTGGTCCCGGCGGACTGGCGGCGGCGCTGGCAGCAGCGCGCTGCGGGGTCGATGTGACCCTGCTGGACCGGTTCGGCTGCTTTGGTGGCAATATCACCGCTGTCGGCGTCGAAGGTTTTGCCTGGTACCGCCACGAACAAACGGTCGAGGCCGGCGGCATCGGCTGGGAGTTCGAAGAACGCGCCAAGGCGATGGATGCTGCCGTACCGGAAAGCCAGTCCCTGTCATACGAGCTGGACGCTGAAGGCTTCAAACTGGTCGCAGATCGGCTGGTCGAGGAAGCAGGCATTCACCCGATGCTGCACCGCATGTTCGTGGCCCCGATCCGCGAAGGCAACCGGATCACCGGCGTGATCGTCGAATCAAAGGCAGGGCGCGAGGCGATCCTGGCTCAGCGGGTGATCGATGCGACAGGAGACGCCGATATCGCGCAGATGATGGGCGCCCCCACAATCAAGACACCGGTCGAGGAAATGCAGGCCGCCAGCGTGATGTTCCACATCGCTGGCGTCGACAAGCAAAAGTTCATGGAAGGCGTCAAGGCCGACCCGCAAACCTACCGGGACTGGTCCACCGGGGAATGGGAGGTGGAAACCTCCGGCAAGGAAGACGAGATGTTCTCCCCCTTCCTCGCCAAGCCTTTTGCGCAGGCCCTGCGCGAAGGGTTGATCCCGGCGCATCTCAATACCATCGGGGGCACCTGGGGGGCTGTTCATGACAGTGGTGAGATGACCTATATGAATCTGGTGCATCTGGCAGGCTGCGACGGCACCGACCCGGACAGCATGACCCGGTTCGAGATCGAAGGACGCAAGCAGGCCATGCACGCGATCAATGCGCTGAAGGCCTATACGCCTGGCTGCGAAGGCGCGCGGCTGCGCAATTTCGGCATGACCATCGGCATCCGTGACACCCGCAAGATCGACGCCCATCACAACATGACCGAGGATGAGGCCCGCAACCAGGGCCGGTTCGAGGATACCATCGGCATCTATCCCGAGTTCATCGACGGCTATGGCATCCTGATCCTGCCCACCACCGGGCGCTATATGCAGATTCCCTATCGCGCCATGCTGCCCAAAGGGGTGGAAAACCTGCTGGTGACCGGCCGCGCCATCGGCGGCGACAAGGTCGCCCATGCTGCCACCCGCAATATGGCCTGTTGCGCGGTGGCCGGTCAGGGCGCGGGCGTTGCCGCGGCACTATCCGTCAAATCCGCCTGCAGCCCGCACGCGGTGGACATTGCCGCCGTACAAGGTGAACTGACCCGTCAGGGCGTGCGCATCCACTGACGCAGACCGTGCAGAAACGCCCCTGCCCCACCCGGTACTCATTTGGCGGCACTTGCCGCTTGGCTGTTGCATGAGGCAACCGCATGGGCAATGACTGGGGTAATTGGAGAACAGATCTCAGAGAGGCGCTTGGCATATGGCACTTCCGGCGAAGAAGCAGTTTCAATACTGGGGCGTTGCCGCCGTGGTTTTCGCAATCGTCCTCTGGGCTTTGGGAGACGTGCTGCTACCCTTTGTGCTGGGCGCGGCGATTGCCTATCTGATTGATCCCATTGCCGACCGACTAGAGGCCGCGGGCCTCAGCCGTACCGCCGCGACTGCGGTGATTACTATCGGCGCCATGCTGGTCTTCATGCTGCTGCTGCTGGTGGTGGTGCCGACGCTGATCTACCAGCTGAGCGATCTGATCCGGGTTCTGCCCGAAGCCTTTCGCGATCTGCGCAACTTCGCGCAGGAACACTTCCCGTCGATCTTCACCGAAGGTAGCCGCGCGCAGCAAACCATCGCCTCCATCGCAGGCACCCTGCAGGGCAAGGGGATCGAGCTATTTGAATCCCTCGTCGGCTCAGCCGTCTCGGTCGTCAACCTGCTGGTGCTTTTCGTGATCGTTCCGGTTGTCTCGGTCTATCTGCTGCTGGACTGGGACCGGATGATCGAACGGATAGACGCGCTGCTGCCGCTCGACCATGCGCCAGTGATCCGCAAACTGGCCGGTGAAATCGACGATGTGCTTGCCTCCTTCATCCGCGGCATGGGCACGGTCTGCCTGATCTTGGGCGTTTACTACGCTGTCGCCCTGATGCTGGTTGGTCTGAATTTCGGACTGGCGGTGGGGTTCATCGCCGGGCTCGTCACCTTCATTCCCTATCTGGGGGCGCTGGTGGGCGGCGCTCTGGCTATCGGACTTGCCCTGTTCCAGTTCTGGGGTGAATGGTGGTCGATCGGACTGGTAGCCGGGATTTTTGCACTGGGTCAGGTGATCGAGGGCAATTACCTTACTCCGAAACTGGTCGGCGGATCCGTTGGCCTGCATCCGGTCTGGCTGCTGCTGGCCCTGTCGGTCTTTGGCGCGCTTTTTGGCTTTGTTGGCATGCTGGTTGCCGTGCCTGTTGCGGCAGCCTTGGGCGTAGTTGCACGTTTCCTCACGGGACAGTATCTGCACAGCCGTCTGTACCAGGGACTGAGTCACCGGGATTCGAAAAAGTAATATGGCGCAACAACTCAGCTTTGACCTGCCCGCCAAAACGGCTTTGGGCCGGGACGACTTTTTTGTCGCCCCATCAAATGCCATGGCTGTGGCGCTGCTGGATCCGGGGTTTTCATGGCCCAGCGGCAAACTGGTTCTGACCGGCCCTGCCGGATCGGGAAAGACGCATCTGGCCCATGTCTGGGCCAGCCAGTCCGGCGCCCGGATCGTGTCGGCGGCAGATCTGACCGAGGCGATGGTTCCCGAGCTGGCAACCGCGCCCGTGGTCCTGGAGGACGTGCCGCAGATCGCCTCTGACAAATCCGCCCAGGAGGCCCTGTTTCACCTGCATAACTTGGTGCTGGCGAACGGGTTTGCCCTGATGATGACGGGGCGCGCGGCGCCCAACCTCTGGGGGCTGAGCCTGCCGGACCTGCAAAGCCGTGTTCAGGCCGCCACACATGCCGAGCTGCAGCCGCCGGACGATGCCTTGTTGGCTGTGGTGCTAGCGAAGCTGTTCAATGACCGCCAGATCACCCCGAAACCCGACGTGATCCCCTATCTTGTGGCCCATATGGATCGTTCGTTTGCTGCGGCAGCCCGGATCGTCGAACAACTGGACCGGCTGTCTCTGGCGGAAAAACGCAACCTGTCGCGCCCCCTGGCGGTGCGGCTGATGTCCGAAGACCGCAGTGTCGCGGGCGAAACCCGGGTTGCTGGGACCGGCGGTTGACCCCGGCCCCACCCTAAACCATCCTAGATTCGAGACCCAAGACGGAGCGCCGACACCCGTGACCGAGGATCCTGCCACCCCCGACGCCACCGCCGACTGGGGCCCCTTTGGCCGCCCGCTGTTCGATGATCCCGATTCAAGGGCGCTGTCCCGGGTCGGGGTGGTGGATGTTGGATCAAACTCCGTGCGTCTGGTCGTCTTTGACGGCGCCGCCCGCAGCCCGGCCTATTTCTACAACGAGAAGATCATGTGCGCCCTGGGGGCTGGCCTCTCGGAAACCGGGCGCCTGAACCCCGAGGGACGCAAACGCGCGCTGGCCGCGCTGCGCCGGTTCCAACACCTTGCCGATGGGATGGGGTTGCCCCCCCTGTCGGTGGTCGCCACAGCTGCCGTGCGCGATGCCGAGGATGGCCCGGAGTTCTGCGCCGATGTGCTTCGCGAAACCGGGCTAAAGATCTGGGTGATCGACGGTCAGGAAGAAGCGCGCCTGTCCGCACAGGGCGTGTTGTTGGGCTGGCCCGGCTCTTATGGTCTGGTCTGCGATATCGGCGGCTCCTCTATGGAGTTGGCGGAAATCCACGACGGCGAGGTCGGCAAACGCGTCACCTCCTCCCTTGGTCCGCTGAAACTGCGGGACATCAAGGGCGGGCGCCGGGGGCGCAAGGCTCATATCGCCGAGGTCATGGCGGAACTGCGCGAGGAAATGGGCAAGCAGACCGACCGTCTGTTCCTGGTAGGCGGCAGCTGGCGCGCCATCGCCCGCATCGACATGGCCCGGCGCGGGTATCCGCTGAAGGTTCTGCACGAATACCGGATGAGCGCCAAGGACGTGCGCGCCACCCTGAAATATATCGAGAAACGCGACATCGAAGAGTTGCGCGCCGAAACCGGCATCTCCAACGCGCGGATGTCCTTGGTGCCCTATGCGATCGACGTGCTGTCCCGACTGGTCAAGACCTTCAAGCCCAAGGATATCGCCGTATCAAGCTATGGCATCCGCGAAGGGCTGCTCTACGAACAGATGCCTCAGCGCCTGCGCGAACGCGATCCGCTGGTCGAAGCCAGCCGTTTTGCCGAGGCCAAGGACGCCCGCATTCCCGGCTTCGGCAAGACGCTCTATGATTTTGTCATCCCGCTGTTCAGCAATGGGCCGCACACCAAGAAACGCCTGATCAAGGCTGCCAGCCTGCTGCATGATGTCAGCTGGCGCGCCCACCCGGATTACCGCGCCGAGGTCTGTTTCGACAATGCCACCCGCGCCAACCTCGGCGGGCTGAAACATTCCGAACGTGTCTTCCTGGGGCTGGCGCTGCTGCATCGCTACCGCAACAAACGACAAGGCACCGCCTTTGAGTATCTTTACGATCTTCTGGATGAAAAAGGGCAGAAAGAGGCGGAAATCCTGGGCAAGGCGATGCGGTTTGGTGCCATGCTGATGGTCAGCGAAAACGGCGACATCGGCAAGCTGAAATGGCAACCGCGCAAGAAGCACCTTACGCTGGAACTGCCGAAAGCCTCCGAAGCCCTTTATGGTGAGGTCGCCGAGGCCCGCCTGAAATCGCTCTGCGACACGCTGGAGGCAGAGCTGACCGTCAAAATTGTTGGCTAACCCGGTCGGCTGCGTAGACCGATTGGGTCAACGGATGACAAAGGGGCGCGTCACCCTACGGCTTGCGCCCCTTAGAGATCGGTAACGCCGTTCTCCGGGACTTCGTCCTTCTCTTCAGGAGAGGGCGCCTCTGGCTTTTTCCGGATGATGATATCGCCATTGGGCAGGATTTCCGGCAGCTCGTAGCTGCTCCAGTCCTCGACCTCGGCCGCAATGGCTGCCAGCGCCGGTCCCATCTCGGACAGAAATTCCCGCATGGAGGGGCCGATTTCTGCGGCCAACCCTTCCAGATCTTCCAGCGCGGGGGCCATTTCCTTGCGCAGCCCTTCCCAGAACAGCTCAGCGCCCTTTTCCATCAAACCCTTACCATTCTCCTCGCTCTCCTGCGCCGCCACAGGGGCGGACAGGCACAGCAGGCAGGCGGCACTTACATGTAAAAACCGTTTCATGGGTCCAATATAAGCTTCCTATGCGATGATTTTAAGTCAGATCGATATCGAGGCTGACAGGGAAATGATCCGAGGCCATGAGCAGCGCCTCCCGCAGGACCTCATCGGCATAGCAATCAGCGTCCTCGAACGGGTGCCAGATCCGCCAGCGAGGATTATAGGCCGTCAGGCTTTGTGAAATCATCACATAGTCAAGGCACGCCCGGAAGAACCGTTTCTTTTCCTCATCATAAAACCGCGCGGTGCTGGGCACGATGCCTGGCCGGGGCTTTTTCAGGCTTTCGGCATGGGGGTCGGTCAGATCCTGCCCCATGATAATCTCAACCGAGGATTGCCCGAATAGGCGCTCGTATTCATCCAGACCCGGACCATCGTTCAGATCGCCCATCAGGATCAGATCATCCCCTGCCGCGATATGATCGGCAATGCGCCGGTGCAGCCAGATCGCCTGTGCCAACTGCGTGCGCCGGTTCTCAATGGCGCGCTGGATGATGGCGTCATGTCCCTTCACCCCATAGGGCGCCTTGGATTTCAGGTGCGCGCCGATCATCCGCAGGGTCTTCCCCCCGGCTGTCGTGACGTTCAGCTCCAGCGGCGGCTTTGAAAACCGCACATGTTCCGGGATGGAATCGGTGTCGAGGTCCAGCTCGAAACGGGTATCGAAACGCGGCGCTTCCTTGCTGCTCCGGGCATCGTGTTCGGCGCTCAGCACCGCAGGGTCATACATCAGGGCGATTTCCTGATGGGTATCGGTGGCAAAGCCGCTGATCACCTCATTGGCGCGCAGCCCCGCCTCGGCGGCAAAAGCGCCAAGAGCGCGCACGGTCCGCTGCCGCCGCCCGGTATTGGGCGCCTCGATCACCATCACCGCGTCGGCATCAAGCGTCTGGAAAACATGCGCCAGCGATACCCCTTGGGTGTAGCGATCCACCCCGTGCCGCCCCGAGGGTTTATTGTCCAGAATAAGCTGGTCATTCTTGTCGAAGAGGTGTGAAAACCACTCGATATTATAGGTGACCAGCCGCATGTGCCCCGCATCCGTTGATCTCGTCCCAGGCACGGTTGATGTCGATCATCCGCTTTTCCGCCAGACGCACCGCCTCTTCGGGGACTCCCCGAGCCAGCATCGCATCGGGATGGGTTTCCCGCACCAGTTTGCGCCAATGCTTGCGGATTTCATCAATCGGCATATCCGCCGACACCCCCAGCACCGTATAGGGATCCTTTGGCGCATCGGTCACAAACCGCGCGCGCAGGGCGGTGAACTGTTGCGGAGTCTGACCGAAGATACGGCTAACCTCTTCCAGAAACTCATTCTCGCCGGGATGATAGAACCCATCTGCCAGCGCGATGTGAAACAGCCCTTCCATCAGATCGCAAAGGGTCGCCGGATCATTGGCAAACATGCGCTGGATACGCGCCGCATAGTCCTGATAGCCCGCCACATCGGTGCGCGCCATGTTGAAGACCCGCGCCGCGCCTGCCTCGTCATCGCGGGCGATCTGGAACACCTCGCGAAAGGCAGTCACCTCATCCCGGGTGACCTGCCCGTCCGCCTTGGCCATCTTGGCCCCCAGCGCGATCACCGCGATGGCAAAACCCACGGTACGTTCAGGTGGCGCCCGCAGGCGGTCAAAAACATCCGCCAGGCTTTCACCCTTGGCCAGCGCGCCCAGCGCATCAGATATGCGGCTCCAAAGAGACATAAGAAAAGCCTAATGCGGTTTGCGCGACCTGTCAGGACCACAGGCACCGGAAACAGATGATTTTTTAACGCAGCAGACGAATACCGTGCGGCGTGTCGAATTCTGCCTCCATGGCAGCAGGTCCGGTTTCAAACACCAACCGACCGTCGTTGAGCGGCAAAAGCGCTTCAAGATCGGCCGCATCGGGATGCGCGATCACAAGGCGCCGCAACGCGCAGCCCTGCTGCTCCAGCCGGGGCGCGGGATGGGCGCTGTGCCATTCGATGAGCGCCGGAAACAGATTGTCAAAAGGCAGCTTGCCATCGGCGGGCACTGCCATATCCCAGACCAGATCGCCTCGGGTCAGCGGCACCGGGATCCCGGCCCCATCCGGCATCCGCTCCAGCAATTCCGGCAGGCCGGTAGCCCGGCAGATCCAGTTGGTCAGGCGCGGCGCCCCGGTGAAACTGTCCAGATCGAACCAGCGCGGGCTGCGTTCCGGCGTTGCCTCGGGATCAATGGCGATGGCCTCCAGATAAAGCCCGTCCGCCAGCCCCAAAAGCCGGTTGTGCGTGCCGAATACCGGGTGCTGCCCGCCTGTCTGAAGCGGCACGCCAAGCGCGGCTTCGACATGGGCCGTGGCCTCCGCAAGCGTTTCACCGGCGACGGCAATGTGATCCAGTTCCATGGCTAAGCCCCTGTTGCGACTGATTTGTGTCGTTGTCTTTCGCGCGGACCCTAGCAAATTCACAGCGGAAGGAAACCCGCCACCTGAGCCGAAGGGCGCATAGCAACATCGCGGGTCTGACTGGGGGGCCGATTCAGCTTGATCTAAAGTCAACTTGAGAAATTAGGCTTGGAATCATCAGGCGCCCTGCTCGGCCTCGCGCCGCGTAGAAACGCGCGCATCACGACACACAGCACAGACCCGCGGGGTCACGCCCCGCCGGAACCGGAGAAGATCATGCACGACCAACTGCCGCCAGAACAATGGGCCGCTCAACATATCCTTGGCATCTATGAAACCCACCTGCCGGTGCGGGATCTGGACCAGTCGCTGGCGTTTTATTGCGGCCAGTTGGGGTTGCCGCTGGCCCGGCGGCTGCCGGAGCGCAATGTCGCGTTTCTCTGGGCCGGACCAAAAGAAACCGGGATGCTGGGGCTTTGGGGCGCGGGCAGCGCGCCGCTGAGCATGCAGCTGCATTTTGCCTTTCGCGCCACAAAAGAGGCAGTACTTCAGTCCTTTGAGCGCCTGCCCACCCAGGGTATCACACCGCTTGGATTTAATGGCGCACCGGCGGATGAGCCTGTGGTTCTGGGCTGGATGCCTGCTGTCTCTGTCTATTTCAAGGATCCGGACGGCCATTCCATCGAGATGTTGCATATGCTGGATGAGGCGCCAGATGCGGATTTTGGCGTGGGCGGTTATTCAGTATGGGAGAACCGGACGCACCGCTGATCCTGACGAGGGGAAGGCGACTGAAACAGAAAACCCGGCGCCACGGGGCACCGGGTGTCTCTTTTTCAGGCCAACGCGCTGACCGCAAGGATCAGCTGCGCGCCTCGCGGATCAGTTTCAGGATATCCTGCGCCGCCTCGGGGATATTGGTACCGGGGCCGAAGATCGCCTTGACGCCATTGTCATAGAGGAACTGATAGTCCTGCTGCGGAATAACACCGCCGCAGATCACGATGATATCCTCTGCGCCTTGCTCTTTCAGCGCCTGAACCAGCTGCGGCGCCAGCGTCTTGTGACCTGCGGCCTGGCTGGAGATCCCGACCACATGCACATCGTTGTCGATAGCATCCTGTGCGGCCTCATCCGGGGTCTGGAACAGCGGGCCTACGTCGACGTCAAAACCGATATCAGCAAAGGCGGTCGCGATCACCTTGGCGCCGCGGTCGTGACCGTCCTGCCCCATTTTCACCACCAGAAGACGCGGACGGCGTCCTTCATCTGCAGCGAATTCATCGATCGATTTCTGGATCGCGGCAAAACCTTCGTCGCCTTCGTACGCGGCGCCATACACACCGGCCAGGGTTTTCACCTCGGCGCTGTGACGGCCGAATTCCTTTTCCATCGCCATGCTGATCTCTCCGACCGAAGCCCGGGCGCGGGCAGCTTCGACTGCGGCGGCCAGAAGGTTGCCACCTTCCTTGGCCACGCGGGTGACTTCATCCAAGGCAGCCGTGCAGGCCGCGTCGTCGCGGCTGGCGCGGATCTGGTCGAGCCGGGCGATCTGGCTTTCGCGGACCTTGACGTTATCCACGTCCAGAATGTCGATCGGGTCTTCTTTTTCCTTGCGGTACTTGTTGACGCCGACGATCACCTCTTCGCCACGGTCGATCATCGCCTGGCGACGGGCAGCGCTTTCTTCGATGCGCAGCTTGGGCATGCCAGAGGCGACCGCCTTGGTCATGCCGCCCATCTCCTCGACCTCTTCCATCAGGGCCCAGGCCTTGTCGATCAGCTCATTCGTCAGGCTTTCCACGTAGTAGGAACCGGCCAGCGGGTCGACCACATTGGTGACGCCGGTTTCTTCCTGCAGCACCAGTTGGGTATTCCGCGCGATACGAGCCGAGAAATCCGTCGGCAGGGCAATCGCTTCGTCCAGCGCGTTGGTATGCAGCGACTGGGTGCCGCCCAGAACCGCAGACATCGCTTCATAGGCGGTGCGGATCACGTTGTTATAGGGATCCTGCTCTTGCAAGCTGACGCCCGAGGTCTGGCAGTGGGTGCGCAGCATCTTGGAACGATCGTTCTTCGCGCCAAAGTCGGTCATCACCCGGTGCCACAGGGTACGCGCGGCCCGCAGTTTAGAGATCTCCATGAAGAAGTTCATGCCGATGGCAAAGAAGAAGGACAGACGGCCTGCGAACTTGTCCACGTCCATCCCGGCCTCAATCGCCGCGCGCACGTATTCACGCCCATCAGCCAGCGTATAGGCCAGTTCCTGCACCAGGTTCGCGCCGGCTTCCTGCATGTGGTAGCCCGAGATCGAGATGGAGTTGAATTTCGGCATCTCGTTCGATGTGTATTCGATGATGTCCGAAATGATCCGCATCGAGGGTTCGGGCGGATAGATATAGGTGTTGCGCACCATGAACTCTTTCAGAATGTCGTTCTGAATGGTGCCCGCCAGCAGGCTCTTGTCGTGCCCCTGCTCTTCGCCTGCGACGATGAAGTTCGCCAGGATCGGGATCACCGCGCCGTTCATGGTCATTGACACCGAGACCTTGTCGAGCGGGATACCGTCAAAGAGGATTTTCATGTCCTCGACACTGTCGATGGCAACGCCGGCCTTGCCGACATCGCCCACCACGCGGGGGTGGTCGCTGTCATAACCGCGGTGGGTGGCCAGGTCGAAGGCAACCGAAACGCCCTGCTGACCGGCGGCCAGGTTGCGGCGGTAGAATGCGTTACTTTCTTCGGCGGTAGAGAATCCGGCGTATTGCCGGATGGTCCAGGGGCGGCCTGCGTACATGGTCGCCTTCACGCCGCGCGTGAACGGGCCGAACCCTGGAAGCGTGCCCATATGGGGCAGCGCCTTGGTGTCTTCCTCGGTGTAAAGCGGCTTGACGTCGATCCCTTCGAGCGTCTGCCAGGTCAGGTCCTCAAGCGGGCGGCCACGCAGCTCTTTTTCAGCCAGAGCCCGCCAATCGTCTGTCTTCGTCATGGGGTCTTCCTCTCGTCAAGTCGGTACGGAGCGGGTTTTGTCCCGCCACCTGTTTTTCCGGGTCATACATTATACGGGCCAGGCCATCGGCGCCCGAGGCCAGCCACATGAGATCATCAGCGTAACGCTCGCGCAGCACCGCGCTTTGCACCTCGTCCAGGGGGCGCCAGCGACCCTCTCCTTCGGGCAGGCTCCGGGCGGCCGAGGTTGGGATCATGCCGCGCAGCTCTTCCAGTCGCGGGGACGCTGCATGGCGCATGCGGGCGTTTTCGCGCGGCGCCTTGCACCCGGTCAGCAGCTCCAGCTGCAACTCGGGGCGGCCCCCAAAGGTTTCAAAAGGCAACACCCGGATTTCAGTATCCGGCATGCTACAGGCCATGTCGGTCAGCACATCCCGCCAGCTGCGGGTGCTTTCCAGCAGCCGGTTCAACTGCCCTGTCGCTGGCACCCGATGCCCGCGCGCCACCGCATAGGTCAGCGCTGAGGTCCAGTAAGCTTCGAGGCTGCGCAGGTTCACCGCCAGCACCGACACCCTGCCATCAAAGGCTTCGTTGAAGCGCGCCAGACGCTCTCCGATCCCGCAGTAGAGCCCGGCAAGTCGCAGGTTTTCCCGCACGCTGCCGATCATGTTCTCGTCGCTGATCAGCAACTGCTCGGTACCCGCATCGCGGCTCTGGTCCAGACGCATCCGAAGCCGCCCACGCGCCCGTTTAGACGCCGCCGCAGCGCTGCCCACGGACGGGGTTGGTTGAATGCCGTGAAACAGCCCGTCCCGGGTCAGATCCGGGCCCCAGACCTCCAGCCGCTGTTCGGCCAGCGTGGCGGCATTGAACCGCAGATAATCCTGAAACGAGGTGGTGGCGCACCGATGAGCACCGACATGAACAATTACTTGCATCGCTTTTCCAGTCCTTTGGACGGGGTCCGTTTTTGCGGACCATCAGAGGGAGACGGACGGATCATGCCCTCTTCACCCTCTCAAAGCGGTTAATGTCCTCTGAATTTTTTTCGGCTCGGACACATTCGGCCATCGCATTCGCACCGGCGCGGCATATATTGACAGCAACAGGAGAGATCATGAAACCAATCCTAGCCCTTGTTCTGACAGCTTTTCTTCCCTGCGCCACCATTGCAGCCGGTGCCAGCGCCGAGGAAGCAACCACCGCCGATACCACAGGGTGGATCGAACCAGAGTACAAAGGCGATCTGAGCGATTTCCTGTGGCACAAACGGCCCGTTGTGGTCTTTGCCGACAGCCCCGAGGATCCGCGATTCCACGACCAGATGGAACGGCTGGCAAAACGTGCGGCGGATTTGCTGGACCGGGACGTGATTGTTCTGACCGACACCGATCCAAGCGCGCGGTCCGACCTGCGCAAGAAACTGCGCCCGCGCGGCTTTATGCTGGTGTTGGTGGGCAAAGACGGCGGTGTGAAACTGCGAAAACCGCATCCCTGGACAGTGCGGGAGCTGACCCGGACCATCGACAAATTCCCATCGCGCCTGCGCGAGGTCGAAGAACGCCGCGGCAGCTGAGGCGTCAGCCGCTGCCGCGCACGTAGATCAGCGCCCCGGCCTGCCGGTCGAGCACGATCATCGCATCGCCATCCGGCACGAAAATCAGCTGCGAAGTCGGGTTCATGATGGCCTGATAGTAGACGCCTTTGACCAGTTCGGTCATGCAGTGTGCCCCAGCCAAACCGGAGTTCAGCACGCTGATCCCCTGCGGCAGATCGCGAGACATGATTTCCTCGGTCAGCGCGTTGGGTGTTTTGCCCCGAACATCGAAATAGACCGGTTTGCCTGCCGAGAGCATATTCATGCCCGTCGCCATCGACCGTGCCCGGGACACCAACGAGCTGATGCGCGGGCTTTCGATGTAGAAGACCGCCGCAGTGCAACTGCTGGAGGATTCGAAGAAATAGGTCTCGCCCAGCTTGACCCAAGGCGCGATCTGCGCCCGCACTTCCTCTTCCTTGTCCAGCGCACAGGCCGCCAGCACCAAAAGGCCCGACAGCAGACTGACAGCAATGCGGATCATGTGGCGCCTCCGGAAACCCTTGATACCTCTCGCGTGCGGGCTGGACGCGGCACGAAACCACCCCCACCATGCAGGAGCGGTCGCGGGCCCATCGCCCCGTCCGGATTAATCTGCCAGTAAATTCTGAAGAATTCGTGCATGGGTTGTCAGACCCACCGCAATAACGGGCAGCCCCGGAGCCAAGGCGATGCCCCGTCCGGCCTCGCAGGCGGACTCGCGCGGCAGATCGCCCCGCAAACCCTCCGGCAAGTATGGCTGCCCCCTGCTGCACCTTATTCGAACTCCATGATGACATCGTCCACGGCGAGGCTGTCACCGGCGCTTGCGTTGACCTTGGACACAATCCCCTTGCGTTCGGCGCGCAGGATGTTTTCCATTTTCATCGCTTCAACGGTGCAAAGCGGCTGGCCTTCCTGCACTTCCTGACCAACCTCGACATCGACCTTCACGATCAGGCCAGGCATCGGGCAGAGCAGCATCTTGGAGGTGTCCGGCGGCAGCTTCTCGGGCATCAGGCGCGCGAGTTCCGCCTGACGCGGCGTGCGCACGTGCACCTTCAGATCGGCGCCGCGGCTGCGGATGCGGAAGCCGCCAGAGATCTTGCCAACCTTCAGAACCAGCCCGCTGTCATCCGTCGAAACCCGCGCCAGCTGATCACCCGGCGTCCAGTCCGAAGCCACCCGGACCGTTTCCCCGTCGGCAAAGCGCACGGTGGAGCCGGAGGGATCTGCCTCGATTGTCACATCGAAGGACTGGCCCTGAAGGGTCACAACCCAATCGGTTCCCACCTTGCGTTCGTGGTTGTCCATACGGCCCGACACACGAGTGCGGCGGATTTCGGCGACGCGGTGCATGGCTGCGGTGGCAGCTGCGATGCGGCGCAGCTCTGCCTCGGGCAGTTCGACGCCTTCAAACCCGTCCGGGTACTCTTCGGCGATAAAGGCGGTGGTCATATCACCGCTAACGAATTTCGGATGATCCATCACAGCCGACAAGAACGGCAGGTTGTGACCGATGCCCTCAACCTCGAACCCGTCCAGCGCATCACGCATGGCGGCAATCGCTGCCTCACGGGTCGGAGCCCAGGTGCAAAGCTTGGCGATCATCGGATCGTAATACATCGAGATCTCGCCGCCCTCGTAGACGCCGGTGTCATTGCGCACTGCGACGGGGCCTTCGGGCGCTTCGCCCTGCCATTTGCCGTTTTCCAGCAGCGGGCCAGAGGCTTGCTCTGCCGGGGGACGATAACGGGTCAGACGACCGATGGAGGGCAGGAAGTTGCGATAGGGATCTTCGGCGTAAAGGCGGTTTTCAATCGCCCAGCCGGTCAGTTTCACATCATCCTGAGTAATGCTCAGCGGCTCACCACCGGCGACACGGATCATCTGCTCGACCAGATCGACACCGGTGATCAGCTCGGTCACAGGGTGTTCCACCTGCAGGCGGGTGTTCATTTCCAGGAAGTAGAAGTTCTTGTCGCCATCAACGATGAATTCCACCGTACCGGCAGAGGCATAACCCACGGCCTTGGCCAGGGCGACGGCCTGCTCACCCATCGCCTTGCGGGTGGCTTCATCAAGGAAAGGCGACGGCGCTTCTTCGACGACTTTCTGGTTGCGGCGCTGGATCGAGCATTCGCGCTCGCCGAGGTAGATGCCGTTGCCGTGGGTGTCGCAAAGTACCTGAATTTCGATGTGGCGCGGCTGTGTGACGAATTTCTCGATAAAGATCCGGTCATCGCCAAAAGAGTTCGCCGCCTCGTTCTTGGAGGACTGGAAGCCTTCGCGGGCCTCTTCGTCGTTCCAGGCGATCCGCATGCCTTTGCCGCCGCCGCCGGCAGAGGCCTTGATCATCACCGGGTAGCCGATCTCGTTCGAGATCTTCACCGCCTCATCGGCGTCCTCGATGAGGCCCATGTAGCCGGGAACCGTGCTGACGTTTGCCTCCTGAGCAATCTTCTTGGAGGTGATCTTGTCACCCATGCTTTCGATGGCGCCCACCGGAGGGCCGACAAAGGCCACGCCCTCGGCGGCCAGCGCCTCGGCGAATTTGGAGTTTTCAGACAGGAAGCCATAACCCGGATGCACCGCTTGGGCGCCGCTCTGGCGGATGGCCTCCATGACCTTGTCGATCACGATATAGGACTGGTTCGCGGGCGGCGGGCCGATGTGCACGGCCTCATCCGCCATCTGAACATGCAGCGCCTGCTTGTCCGCATCAGAATAGATGGCAACGGTCTTGATGCCCATTTTACGCGCGGTCTTGATGACGCGGCAGGCGATCTCGCCCCGGTTGGCGATCAGGATCTTATCAAACATTGGCAGTCCCTTGTTCTCTCTTGAGCCGGAATGCAGAACGCCGCCCCCGGGACGCACCCGGGCGCGGCATCTGCGCGGTGGTTGAACCGGCCTCAAGGGGCCGGAATGTCAGGGCAAGGGCCGCGGCAATGCGATCAGCATTTGCCAGGGTTTTCCTTGCAGTAGATGAGATTTGCAGCTGTGCCGACAGCGGCGCCGGTGACCGGGTTGCCGTCGAGCAAAAGCGAGCCGAGCGCGCCTGCGCTGGCGCCATAGACGACCTGCTCGCCGGTTGACTGCCCACAGGCCGCCAATCCGCCGCACAGGGCCAGGAGCGAGAGTATCCGTGTTGCCTGCATTGCCGTTTTCCTTTTCTGACCGAATTTATCTGGCCAGAAAAGATTGCAGGACGCCCAACGAGCCGCAACGCGCGGGGCCTCTGGGTGCCGGAATGAGCGATGGACCGCCCGCTTTCCCGCAGCCTGTGGCGGGGTTCCGCGCACTGGATGCACTCAAGGAACAGGCAAATGTTGCGCCGCAAAAAAAGAGGCAGGCCGCGGATGGGGGCGCGGTCCTGCCCATCCAAGTCAAGGGACTGGAACAGATGCGTGACAGCGCGAGCATTCCGTACTGTCACATCCAGAATGCAGCTATTGGCAGGGGTGGAAAGCCCGGTGTTCTGCAACGCCACTGACTGCGCAGCTTCCCGCTGAAAGGCGCGCCCCATGTGCGAATTCACGCCGACGCAGCGCACAGAATCCCGGCATTGGCCGCCAAACAGGCGGGCGGACGGACCACCAGTCACCGGGGCTGCAGCGCAGTTGCGCAGCGCCGTGATATGGTAGCCCGCCAGAGCCATCAGTCTGCGGTCCCGTCAAAGGCTTCAGGGAAGGACAAACGCGCGACATCCACGTCGATAACGAGCAGCGCCTCGTAATCTTCGGGATCAAAGGGATCTTCGGCGGCCACGACTTCGCGCCCGAACAGCCAGCTCAGCCGCCCGGCATCAAGGTTGCCCCGTTCGAAAGGCTGGTCGCCAAAATTCTCCCACAGCGCCCGCATAAAGGCCGCGTCGGCCCTGCGGTCCGGCGGACGCCGGTCGCGGAACCGCTCACGCTGAGTGATCGGCGTGACCCCTTTGGGGTTTGGACGACGAATGGTGAACTGGAAATCGGTACCCGGAAGACGGCCGGGAAACCCGCGGTGTTTCAGCATGGTGATGCCTCCAGTCCGGCACCCCGCGCGGCGACTGGGGCCGGCCACAGGGCCGGACCCCTGACGATGTTACTTGTATTTGCCGGTGTAGGTCGGTTCGACCGAGATGGGCTCGGGCTCCACCACGACAAATTCTTCTTCTTTTGAGCCGCATGCAGCGACGGTCGCCAGCAAACCAGCCAGCGTGAAAAGCTTGATGCTCTTGGACATTTCTGTCTCCTGATTATTGTCCTGAAACCCGCCGAGGGAAGTACCTCTGCAGGGTTCGACCTCAATATGCGGACGGCATTTGCGCCGCCCAGCTGCATCATAGCCGAATGACAGGTCTTTTCACATCGAAAACACGCGGAGCGGTAGCTTTGTGATCGCAAAGCCGCAGGCAAAGGTGCACTACAGTCGAGGGTCGCAAGATCTTGTAGATACATCAGAAACCCTCCCAGATGCAGGTGTCGCCACTCGGACGATAGGCTTCGAAATACTGGGTGGCGGCGGGATCCTGCACACCAAAGGGCACAGCGCGATCGGCAAATGAGATGACGATACGTTCCGGCTGCAGCGCGTGTTCCTGCATATAGGAGAGCGCCAGTTCCTGGCACAGGTGATCCATATCGGCCATCGCCTGATCATGGGTGGCTGTGCCGCCATTGCGGGAAATCTGCGGCGCCACGAAACGCAAGCGCAGCCACAGTGCACCAGGATCACGATCCAGCAGCACTTCAGACAGGGTGACCGGCTGACCAGAAGGTACGGAAATGGGCGCCACTCCGGCCTCACCTGCCGAAGCGGCAGACGCTGCGATCATATTCAGGAAACCAGAAACGACGGCCACAAAATATCCGCAGCCCCGACCCCAAAAACGATGGGCTCCTCCTGCCGGGGCT
Organism: Phaeobacter sp. CC-HEC084; assembly: GCF_059429255.1. Classification (NCBI taxonomy): domain Bacteria; kingdom Pseudomonadati; phylum Pseudomonadota; class Alphaproteobacteria; order Rhodobacterales; family Roseobacteraceae; genus Phaeobacter; species Phaeobacter sp. CC-HEC084. Next base: position 757,064 of record NZ_JCAIJQ010000002.1, on the reverse strand, counting down.
GCAGGCGCTGCGCACGCGGCGCGCGCTGTCCTTATGCCGATGAGGCGGATCATGGAGCCGATTCGCCCTCTGTGTCAAACGTTGTTACAAATTTGTGCAAAATGATTTGCCCAAGCGGCATTCTTTGGCGCCGCACAAATCTCGCACACGCATATGCAGAGTTGTGGGTTATTGCCTCTCCCACGGCTCGGGAAGGGCCACCGAAAAGGGCGCACATCAGGAAAGTCACAGATCCGCCCCCTGCCCGCGCGCCGCATGGCGCAGCCAGCGCCCGCGGTTTGCCGGTTTTTCCAGCACAGCTTCAATCCGCTCGGCCAGCACCGGAGACACCAACCCCAAGACGCGACCGCCAGCCGTCACCCTGACGCCCTCGGCGGTCTGCGCCACCCGAACCACCGGAGAGAACCCCCGCACGTCCTGCAACGCCCGCCACATATCCTGCCGGATCTGATGCGCCAGCCGCAACGGATCCGCCTTGGGCAGATCCGCGGCCACCGCCACATCGAACCGAGGCGGGCGCTGCCGACAGAGTGTCAGAGCCCCCTCCTCGCGCAGGATATGCCACGAACGCGCCATCAGCAGATCACAACGGGATGTTGTCGTGTTTCTTCCACGGATTCTCGAGCTTCTTGTTACGAAGGCTCGCGAAGGCCCGGCTGACCCGCTTGCGGGTGGATTGCGGCATGATCACCTCGTCGATGAAGCCGCGCTCGGCCGCGACAAAGGGGTTGGCGAAGCGGTCTTCGTAATCCTTGGTGTGGGCCGCGATCTTGTCGGCATCGCCCAGATCGGCGCGGTGAATGATTTCGGTCGCGCCCTTGGCGCCCATCACCGCAATTTCAGCTGTCGGCCATGCGTAGTTGAAATCGCCGCGCAGGTGCTTGGAGGCCATCACGTCATAGGCACCGCCATAGGCCTTGCGGGTGATGACGGTCACTTTTGGAACCGTGGCTTCGCCATAGGCAAACAGCAGCTTGGCACCGTGTTTGATGACACCGCCATATTCCTGCGTGGTGCCCGGCAGGAAGCCCGGCACGTCGACCAGCGTCAGGATCGGGATTTCGAAACAATCGCAGAAGCGCACAAAACGCGCTGCCTTGCGGCTGGAGTCGATGTCGAGGCAACCGGCCAGAACCATAGGCTGGTTGGCGACAACACCCACGGTCTGCCCTTCGAGGCGAATAAACCCTGTGATGATGTTCTTGGCGAAATCTTCCTGGATCTCGTAGAAATCACCTTCGTCCGCGACCTTGGTGATGAGCTCCTTCATGTCGTAAGGCGTGTTCGGGTTTTCCGGGATCAGGGTATCGAGACTCTCCTCGATGCGACCCGGCTCATCAAAGAAGGGGCGCACCGGCGGCTTTTCGCGGTTGTTGAGCGGCAGGAAATCGACCAGGCGGCGCACTTCGGCCAGTGCTTCGACATCGTTTTCAAAGGCGCCATCGGCAACCGAGGATTTCTTGGTGTGGGTCGAGGCACCGCCCAGCTCCTCGGCGGTGACGACCTCATTGGTAACGGTTTTCACCACGTCGGGGCCGGTCACGAACATGTAGGAGCTGTCTTTGACCATGAAGATGAAGTCGGTCATGGCAGGCGAATAGACCGCGCCGCCCGCGCAGGGGCCCATGATAACCGAGATCTGCGGCACCACGCCCGAAGCCATGATATTGCGCTGGAATACCTCGGCATAACCGGCGAGCGAGGCAACGCCTTCCTGAATGCGGGCCCCGCCCGAGTCGTTGATGCCGATCACCGGCGCGCCGTTTTGCACGGCCATGTCCATGATCTTGCAGATTTTCTGCGCGTGGGTTTCGCTGAGCGAGCCGCCAAAGACGGTAAAGTCCTGGCTGAACACATAAACCATGCGGCCGTTGATGGTGCCCCAGCCGGTGACGACACCGTCGCCAGCAGGCTTTTGTTTTTCCATACCAAAATCGGTGCAGCGATGCGCGACGAACATGTCGAATTCTTCAAAGCTGCCTTCGTCCAGCAACAGATCAATCCGTTCGCGCGCTGTCAGCTTGCCGCGTCCATGCTGCGCATCGATCCGCTTTTGCCCACCGCCCAGCCGCGCGGTGTCGCGGCGCTCTTCCAGCTCGGAAAGGATATCTTTCATGGCACAGGTCCCCTATAGATTTCCGGGCGACCATAGCCCGGGGGCAGTCTGGGCCAAAGCCCTTTGTCGCAAATTTGCAAATCGTTTGCATACGCCATAAGCAAATTTGCATATTTAGCAAAATCCTCGGCATTTTCCGGCTGCAAACCGCCGGTCTTGGCGCACCGCGCGCTAGCGCCTCTTTCCTCAACCCCGACCCGGCAGTAAGCTTCTGATCAGTAACCGTCGATCCCGGTAAACCGTCGATCCCGGTAACCAGTGAGGAGAATGATCAGATGCTGAGCCAAGCGGAAATCATCAAGGCCCTGCAATTCGCCCGCTTTTACGACAGCGATCCATTGAACTCGACTGGCGCTCCGCGGCTCGAGATCACCTATCAATATGCCGGTACGCAGCAGCCGGGTGACCTCCCCACAGACACCACCTACAGCGGCTGGCGGGATTTCACGACCGCCGAGAAGGCCAATTTCGAGACCGCGCTGGCGCATATCGAGAGTTTTCTGAACGTCGAATTTACCGAGGTCAGCGGTGAGGACGATCCGGATATCAACGTCGGCGCAGTCACCCTGTCCGGCAACACCTCGGGCTATGGCGGTTACGGTGTCAGCTATTATGACACCACCATTACCGAATGGGACGGCTTCGTAGTCTTTGACGAGAGCCGCGATCTGTCCTCGGCCGATGCAATGAATCTGCTGCTACACGAACTGGGCCACGCGATGGGCCTGCGGCACACATTCGACCCGGACACCAACCTGCCGGAGGAATACGACAGCAACCTTTATTCCATCATGTCCTACACTACCAACCCGATCAACGGCCAGGACAGCGATGCGATGATGCTGTTCGACGTCCTGGCGCTGCAGGACATCTGGGGCTCAGCCGACTACAACACCGGCGACACCCGCTACACCGGATCGCGCACCAATACCGTTGATGCGATCTGGGACAGCGGCGGAGAGGACACCCTTGATGCGAATGGCCGGGCGGATGGCGTTGTCTTTGACTTGCGCGCGGGCAGCTTCTCCAGCTTTGATGCCGAAAGCGACGTGGTGATCACCTTTGGCAGCGAGATCGAGAACGCCACCGGCGGGCTTGGCGATGACCGCATTACTGGCAATGGCGGCAACAACACCCTTCTGGGCGGCGGCGGCAAGGACACGATCTTTGGCCAAAGAGGCAACGACCAGCTCGAAGGCGGCGCCAGCCGGGATCGCCTGTTTGGCCAGGGTGGGCGCGATGATCTGGAAGGCAACGCCGGACGGGACGTTCTTCGCGGCGGCAACAGCATGGATTTCCTGAGCGGAGGCGGACACCGGGACCGGCTGTTCGGCGGCAATGGCAATGATACGCTGAAAGGCAACGGCGGCAACGACATCCTGAACGGTCAGTCCGGCAATGACAGGCTGCTCGGCGGTCGCGGGGATGACAAGTTCGTGTTCAACAACAGCTTCGGCAACGACACGATCAGAGATTTTGCCGATGATTTGGATAGCCTTGAGATCACTGGCCACGGCGATCAGGCCACCCTCCTTGCCGCGGCAAGTGACACGGAAAAAGGCGTTTTGTTCGACTTTGGCGCCGACACCCTGTTGGTCAAGGGCATTACGCTGGCCGATATTAGCGACGACATTCTGATCTGACGGCATCGCCATTCGGCGCGGGAGCACATTGATGGCCCCGCCCGCGCACAGGGGGTGTGTAATATCACCAATAGACAATTTGTCGCTGCTGCACTAACCCCTTAGCATGACAACTAATCCGCGCATGAACACCTCTCCCCGGGCGCCCCGAACGGCGCCCCATATCGGTACGCTCATCCTTCTGGCCGGCATCTCTGCCCTCGCAATGAATGTCTTTCTGCCTTCCCTGCCGGGCATGGCAGTATATTTTGAGGTCGACTACCGGCTGATGCAGCTCTCCGTCGCGCTTTATCTGGCGGTGAACGCGGTCGTGCAGATTCTGGTTGGCCCGATTTCGGACAAGATGGGCCGCAGGCCTGTGATTCTTGCCAGTATTATCCTGTTCCTGCTGGCCACACTCGGCTGCATCTTTGCCCCGAATGCGGAAATTTTTCTGTTCTTCCGAATGGCACAGGCTGCGATTGCCGCCACCATGGTGCTGAGCCGTGCCGCGGTGCGCGACATCTACGACACCGACAAGGCTGCCAGCATGATCGGCTATGTCACTATGGGCATGGCTGTGGTCCCGATGATCAGCCCCGCGATCGGCGGGATTCTGGACCAGATATTTGGCTGGCAGGCCAACTTCTGGCTGCTGGTGGTGCTGGCACTGGGCACCTACGCGCTGACCTATTTCGATTTCGGGGAAACCGCGCAGAAAAGCGGCAAAACCCTGCTTGCGCAGTTCAAGGAATACCCCGAACTGTTCCGCTCGCCCCGCTTCTGGGGTTATTCGCTGGCCTCTGGACTGGCCTCCGGCGCCTTCTTTGCCTACCTCGGCGGCGCGCCCTTTGTCGGCACACAGGTCTATGGCCTTGACCCGGCGACGCTCGGCATCTGTTTTGCCGCGCCCGCAGTCGGGTACTTCCTAGGGAACTTTGTTTCCGGGCGCTTTTCCATGGCCTTCGGCGTCAACCGTATGGTGCTTTGGGGCTGTGTCATCAACGGGGTCGGCGTTGCTATCTCTCTGGGGATCGCTCTGGCCGGGCTGGACAGTCTTTATACCTTCTTCGGCTTCATGACTTGCGTCGGCCTCGGCAATGGTATGGCGATCCCGAATGCCACTGCGGGCGCGATTTCCGTGCGCCCGCACCTGGCCGGGTCTGCCTCGGGCCTTAGCGGCGCCATCATGATTGGCGGCGGTGCAGGCCTGAGCGCGATGGCGGGCTGGGTTCTGGTACCCGGCGCCACAGCCGTGCCGCTTCTGGCCATCATGTTTGTCACAGCCGTGCTGGGACTTCTTGCCATCATCCTTGTGATCCAGCGGGAAAAATCTCTGCAGCTCTAGCGCCTTGCCCCATTGGGTTTGCAATTATACACTGAACGTGGATATGATTTGCAAAGGTAGACCCGATGGCCACCCAAAAGCTTTATGCCGGAGCCAAGCTGCGCGAAATGCGGACCCGGCTTGAGCTGACGCAAAAGGATTTTGCCGCCAAGCTGGGTGTCTCCCTGCCCTATCTCAACCAGATGGAGAACAACAACCGTCCGGTGTCGACCACCGTGGTGCTGGCTCTGGCGCAGGAATTCGGCATGGATGTCACCGAGCTGAGCACCGGTGACAGCGAGCGCCTGGTCAGCGACATGCGCGAGGCGATGGCGGACCCGGTCTTTGCCGATGACCCGCCGCCTTTGGCCGATCTGCGCCTGACCGCATCGAACGCACCGGCGCTGGCGCGTGCCTTCCTGACGCTGCACCGGGCCTACCGGCAGACCCACGAACGGCTTGCCTCTCTTGATGAAGCGCTGGGGCGCGAGGATGCCCGTATACAGGCCAGCCCCTGGGAGGAAGTGCGCGATTTCTTCCATTATTGCGACAACTACATCGACGCGGTGGACCGGGCCGCAGAACGCTTTGCCGGCGCGGCAGACGTGCGCGCTGCGGCTCTGTCTGCGCTGGAAAACGCCGGGATCACGGTTCAGATGACGGATATGACCGGGCTGCGCAGCTACGACGCCGAGAGCCGCACCTTAAGGCTCTCAAACCGCAGCGCCCCCTCTACTCAGGTATTTCAGCTGCTGCTGCAGGTGGCGCTGCTCAGCCAGGACAGCCTGCTGGAGGCGACGCTGGATTTTGCCCGCTTCCAGACCAGCGAAGCCCGCGCCATCGCCAAGATCGGCCTCGCCAATTATTTCGCGGGCGCTGCCCTGATGCCCTATGGCCGGTTCCTCGCCGCTGCGCAGGAGACCCGCCACGATCTGGAGCGGCTGGCCACCCATTTTGGCGCCTCGATCGAACAGGTCGCGCACCGGCTATCGACCCTGCAACGGCCAGGCGCAAAGGGGATTCCCTTTTTCTTTGTCCGAGTGGATCAGGCCGGCACCATCACCAAACGCCATTCTGCGACAAGGCTGCAATTTGCCCGCTTTGGCGGTGCCTGCCCGCTGTGGAACGTGCACCGGGCTTTTGAAACGCCGGGCCGGTTCCTGCGCCAACTGGCCGAAACCCCGGATGGGGTGCGCTACCTGTCGCTGGCCCATGACGTATCCAAACCGGGGGGCTCCTTCGGCTCTCCGGTACGGCGCTATGCCATCTCCCTGGGCTGCGAGGTGCGCCATGCCGATGCGCTGATCTATGCCGATACGCTGGATGTGAACAACGCCTCGGCCTATGAGCCGATCGGCATTTCCTGCCGCATCTGCGAACGCAAGGACTGCCATCAACGGTCTGTTCCACCGCTGGAGCGCCGTCTTAGCATCAATGCCGATGCGCGTGGCGTACTGCCCTACGAGGTCAGCTGACACAAAATGGGGCCCGCATTGCGGACCCCGGAACTTTTTACCAACGCTCTGCGCTTCAGGCCTTTTCGGACAGAAGGCTCCAGATTTCGTCCTTGAGTGCGGCACGTTTCTTGCGCATCTCAACCTCGGCCAGCTCCTCGACCGGCTCCACATTGGTTTCGGCACGGTGTACGGCGCGGTTCACCTCGTGATACTCATCCGCAAGCTTGGCGAAATGAGCATCGGATTGTTTCAACTGGCTGATCAACTCCGCCTTGTCGGGGAATTCCTGGGCCAGTTCATGCGGCGTGTTGGACATCTGTTCGCTCCTTTATCTGTATTGTTTGACAGGACATTAGATGCTGGTTTGAAGCCTCACTTTGACCGGGATCAAATCAAAGGCCCGCAAGCAACATTTCTGCTGCGCTTGAAACAGGGGCGCATCAGATCCAACAGAAAACCGCCCCGCTGCATGGTGCAGGGGGCGGCCTTATCAAACAGTAATTGAGGGGCTTACCTCTGTGCGGCTTGCCAGCCCGGATGGAACCAGGGTTCGGCATTTGAAGACGGCAGGCGACGTCCCAGAATGTGATCTGCGGCCTTTTCGCCGGTCATGATCGACGGGCCATTGAGGTTGCCATTGGTAATGCGCGGGAAGATCGAGCTGTCCGCCACCCGCAGGCCATCGACGCCGATGACGCGGCATTCGGGATCCACAACCGCCATCGGATCATCCTCTGCTCCCATCTTGCAAGTGCCACAGGGGTGATAGGCGCTTTCGGCATGCTCGCGGATGAAACTGTCGATCTCATCGTCACTCTGCAGTTCATTGCCGGGCTGGATCTCATGCTTGACGAAAGGTTTGAAGGCATCCTGCGAAAAGATCTCCCGCGTCAGGCGGATGCATTTGCGAAAATCCTCCCAATCCTGCTCGGTGCTCATGTAGTTGAACAGGATCTTCGGCGCAGCCTTGGGATCGGAGGACCGCAGGCTGACATTCCCGCGCGAGGGTGAGCGCATGGGGCCGACATGGGCCTGGAACCCGTGTCCTTCGGCGGCCGCCTGTCCATCATAGCGCACCGCCATCGGCAGGAAATGGTACTGGATATCCGGATACTCCACCCCCTTGTCCGAGCGGATGAAGGCCGCGCTTTCGAATTGGTTGGAGGCGCCCAGACCCGTTTTGGTGAACAGCCACTGCGCCCCGACCAGCCCTTTGCCCAGAAGGTTCCAGTATTTGTAAAGGGTAATCGGCTGGCTGCAGGCCATCTGCATGTAGACCTCAAGGTGGTCCTGAAGGTTCTGCCCCACGCCCGGACGATCCGCCACCACGTCAATCCCGTGTTCGGCCAGATGGGCCGCCGGTCCGATGCCGGACAGCATCAGCAGTTTCGGCGAGTTCAGCGAGGACGCCGAGACGATCACTTCCCGGTTTGCCCGGATCACCTCGACCTTGCCGCCACGCTCCACCTCGACCCCGGTGGCACGCCCCTCTTCGATCACGATACGGCGCGCCAGGGCGCGGATGACATCGCAGGTGTCGCGCTTCAGGGCCGGACGCAGATAGGCATTGGCCGCTGACCACCGCCGTCCCTTCCAGACAGTCATCTCCATCGGGCCAAAGCCTTCCTGCTGCTGGCCGTTATAGTCGCCTGTCACCGGATAACCGGCCTGCCGCCCGGCCTCGACAAAGGCATCGTGCAGCGGATTGTCGCGCGGGCCGCGGCTGATGTGCAGCGGACCATCGGTGCCGCGCCAGTCAGGATCGCCGCCGTGGCCCCCATCGTGCCAGGTTTCCATCCGTTTGAAATAGGGCAGCACATCCGCATAGGACCAACCCCGGGCGCCGCTTTCGGCCCAGTGGTTGTAGTCGCCGGCATGGCCGCGCACATAGACCATCCCGTTGATCGAGGAAGAGCCTCCGATCACCTTGCCACGCGGGCAGACCAATTCGCGCCCGCCCAGATGCTGCTCCGGTTCGGATTTATAACCCCAGTCATAAAGCGACATGTTCATCGGATAGGACAGCGCCGCGGGCATCTGGATAAAGGGCCCCATATCGGTGCCCCCGTGCTCGATCACCAGTACCCGGTGCCCGGCCTCGCTCAGCCGGTAGGCCAGCGCACAACCAGCAGATCCGGCGCCCACAATCACATAATCAGCGTTCATCGCATTTCTCCGTCACCGGTCAACGACCCGTCCAAACCTGGCCTGCCCCCTGCCCCGGTTGCCCTTCCGGGCGACGGGGCGGGTGGGTGGGCGTTGACCGGAAGGGCAATCAGAAGGCCGCTTCGACATCGCCCATGCGCACATAGACGGATTTGACCTGGCTGAAGTGTTTGATGGCTTCCTTGGAGTTCTCGCGCCCCACACCGCTGGCCTTGACCCCGCCAAAGGGCGCCTCGACCGGCGCGTCGTTGTAGGAGTTGATAAAGCAGCTGCCCGCCTCCAGCGCCCCGATCACCCGGTGAGCCCGAGTGAAGTCACGAGTAAAGACACCTGCGGAGAGGCCGAATTCCGTGGCATTGGCGCGTTCGATCACCTCTTCCTCGGTTTCGAAATCCAGAACCGACATCACCGGACCAAAGATCTCCTCGCGCGCGATCACCATATCGTCCGTCACGTCAGCAAAGACGGTCGGCGCAATGAAATAGCCGGGTCGGTCCACACGTTCGCCGCCGCAGATCAGGCGCGCGCCCTCGGCCTTACCCTTTTCGATATAACCCAGAACGATCTCCATCTGCCGTTCTGACACCATGGGGCCAAAGTTGACCGCCTCGTCCTGCGGATCTCCCAGAACCGCGCCTTTGGTCCGCTCGGCCAACCGCGCGAGGAACTTCTCCTTGATACCCTTTTGCACAAAGACCCGGGTGCCGTTCGAGCAAACCTGCCCGGAAGAATAGAAGTTGCCGTTGATCGCACCGCCAACCGCGTTTTCAATATCGGCATCGTCAAAAATGACCAGAGGCGACTTGCCGCCCAGCTCCATGGTGACGTGCTTCATGTCGGCTGCGGCGGCAGCGTAGACCTTTTTGCCAGTCGGTACCGATCCGGTCAGCGACACCTTGTCGACGCGCGGGTCGGCAACCAAGGCGCCGCCAACTTCGCCCATGCCCTGAACCACGTTGAACACACCTGCAGGCAGGCCCGCCTCGTGCAGGATCTCGGCAACCTTCAGGGCGCAGAGCGTCGTCGTCTCGGAGGGTTTGAACACCATGGCATTGCCACAGGCCAGCGCCGGCGCCGCCTTCCAGCAGGCGATCTGAGTGGGATAATTCCAGGCGCCGATCCCGACGCACAGCCCCAGGGGTTCGCGCACGGTATAGACCCAGTCCTCGCCCAGCGGGATATGCTCGCCAGTGAGGCTGGCGGCTAGACCGCCGAAATACTCCAGCGCATCGGCGCCAGAGGTCGCATCCGCCACCAGCGTTTCCTGCAAGGGCTTACCGGTGTCATAGGTTTCCAGCACCGAAAGCTCGTGATTGCGTTCGCGCATGATGTCGGCGGCGCGGCGCAGGATACGGCCGCGCTCGGTACCCGTCATCTTCGCCCAGGCCTTTTGCGCCGCCTGAGCCGAGGCGAGCGCCTCTTCGATGATCTCGGACGTCGCGGCATGCACGGTGGCGATCTCTTCGCCGGTGGCCGCATAGATCACCGGAATGGCGGTCCCAGCGGTGTTTTCGACGTAGGCGCCATTGATGAAATGGCTGGCCTTCGGGGCTGCGGGATGGGTCATGATATAGGCCTGTCCAGTCTTGAAATTGGGTTATTCGCCGCGCGGGAAGCGGGCGTTTTCCTCAACCACATTGAGATCCATGTGGTTGCGCATGTAACGTTCCGAAGCCTTTTGCAGCGGCTGGTAGTCCCAGGGGTAATAGCCGCCCTGGCGCAGCGCTTCGTAGACGATCCAGCGGCGCGCCTGGCTGGCGCGCACCTCGGCGTCGAACTGTTCCAGGTTCCAGCGCGCTTCGGATTTTGCCCGCAGGGTTTGCAGGGTGCCCGCATGGTCGGGGTGATCCGCCAGATTGGTCAGTTCCTTCGGGTCGGCCTCCAGATCAAACAGCTGATCAGGGTCGAGCGCGCAGCGGTTGTACTTCCACTTGCCATAGCGCAGCGACACCAGCGGCGCATAGGACGCCTCGGCTGCGTATTCGATGGTCACCGGTGCGCTGCGTTCTTCGCCCTTGGCCAGCGGCACAAGGTTCTCGCCGTCGGTCCAGGGAGCGATCTCCTCCATCGATACCCCGGCCAGAACACCCAGCGTCGGGGTGACATCCAGCGTCGATACCGGCGCATCAATACGCCCAGAGGGCAGATCCGGGGCCGAGATCATCAGCGGCACGCGCGAAGAGCCTTCAAAGAAGCTCATCTTGAACCACAGGCCACGCTCTCCCAGCATGTCGCCGTGATCGGAAACGAACAGGATGATCGCCTCCTGACGGGTGGTTTCCAGCACCTCAAGGATCTCACCGATCTTGTCATCCAGATATGAGATATTGGCGAAATAGGCACGGCGCGAGCGGCGGATGTCTTCTTCGGTGATGTCGAAGCTGCGCCAGTCGTTGGCGTCAAAGATGCGCTTGGAATGGGCGTCGTGGTCCTCATACTTCATCGCCGGGACCTCGGGCAGCAGATGCTCGCAATCCTCGTAAAGATCCCAGTATTTCTTGCGCGCGACATAGGGGTCGTGCGGATGGGTAAAGGACACGGTCATCGCCCAGGGCCGGTCATCCTTGCCCCGCGCCAGATCGTAAAGCTTGGCCTTGGCGTGATAGGCGACTTCGTCGTCGTATTCCATCTGGTTGGAGATTTCCGCGACGCCTGCCCCAGTCACCGAGCCCATATTGTGATACCACCAGTCGATCCGCTCGCCCGGCTTGCGGTAATCCGGAGTCCAGCCGAAATCGGCCGGGTAGATATCCGTGGTCAGGCGCTCCTCGAACCCGTGCAGCTGGTCAGGGCCGACAAAATGCATCTTACCGGAAAGGCAGGTATAATAGCCGGCACGGCGCAGGTGGTGCGCGTAGGTCGGGATATCGCTGCGGAATTCGGCGGCGTTGTCATAAACGCCAGTGCGCGAGGGCAATTGCCCGGACATAAAGCTGGCCCGCCCCGGTGCACAAAGCGGCGAAGCGGTATAGGCATTGGCAAAACGCGTCGAGCGCGCCGCCAGTTTCTTCAGGTTGGGCGCATGCAGCCAGTCCACCGGACCATCCGGAAACAACGTCCCGTTCAACTGGTCCACCATCAGGATCAGAATATTGGGTGCAGTCATGCGCCTCTCCTGTTTCATTTTGTGCTGAGCTCCGGCCAATCCGGAAAACGGCAGCTGTTGCTGCGGGTCCTGCCACGCGCGATCTGCACGGCACCCCGGTTCTGTTCTGCCCTACCACGACTTGCCGGTAAGCCAAACAGTTTTTTGTACCGCCATACAAGTTATTGAAGCCACATAACATCGCTTGTATCCGGCGCGCATGTAACGCAAAACTGCGGTATGGGACGAAAACGCATCCGAGATATCCGCAACGAAGAGCTGATCGAAGCCACCATCGTTGCCGTGCACAAGCGCGGTTACGGTGTTGTGACCATGGCCGAAATCGCCGCTGAAGCCGGAGCCTCGGCGGCGTCGATCAACTATTACTTCGGCTCCAAGGAAGGGCTGATGGAAGCCACGATGCGGCATCTGTTGCGCAAGCTGCGGACCGCCATGGTCGAAGGCTACGCCACCGCGCGCACGCCGAAAGAACGACTATACGCGGTGATGGATGCGAACTTTTCCGACAATCTGTTCACCGTGACGCAATGCAGCCTGTGGATGCAGTTCTGGGCCAATGCGCCCTACTCGCCGCGTCTGTCGCGGCTGCACCGCATCAACAGGACCCGGGTGCGCAGCCATTTCCTGGCCGAGCTGAGGCATCTTCTGCCCGAGGCAGAGATTGAGACCGCGCGGCAGGCCCTGCAGTGCTATATGGACGGTGTCTGGCTGCAGACCGCGCAGTCCGAAGGCCCGGTCGATCCCGAAGCCGCACGGCGCGCGGCGCACCGTGTCGTGGATCTGGCCCTGTCATAAGACCGGCCCAACTGCATACAGGCAGGACCTTCAGACCTTGGTCGCAGGCACCGGCGGTGTGATGGCGCGACGCTTCAGCACCGCCTCGCGCCAGGTGATGAAACTGATTGCTCCAAGGATCAGCGCGCCGCCCGAGACCACCCAGATATCGATCGCCTCGTCAAACACCAGCGCGCCCAGAAGCGTCGCCCAGATCAGCTGCAGGAAGGTCACCGGCTGCGTCACCGCAACCGGCGCCGCCGAGAAGGCAAGCGTCATCGTGTAGTGCCCCGCCGTGGCGAAACAGGCCACCGCAAAGAGAATGCCAAGCTCGGCCAGTGTCGGGGTCACCCAGACCGCCGCCGCAAAGGGCGCCAGCCCCGCCGTCACCCAAAGCGACAGCATGGCTACCACCACAACCGGATTGGTGCCGTCCACGGTGAATTTGGCCAAGAGGTAAGAACCACCGAACACCACCGCCGCTGCCAGCATCGCGATATGCCCGGGGGAGATTTCCCGAAACCCCGGCCGCAGGATGATCAGCGCACCAATCAAAGCCGCGATGATCGCCGCGATCCGGCGCAGGGCCAGTTTTTCCCCCAGAAACACAGCCGCCCCGATGGTGACATAGACCGGCGCCAGGTAATTCATCGCCGTGACCTCGGCCAGCGGGATCTGAGTCATGGAAAAAAACCACAGCATCACCCCAAGCGTATGCAGAACGCCGCGTCCAGCAAACAGTCCCCACAGCTTGGGCGTCAGCTTGGCCTGACGCAGCGCGCCAATCATCGGGATCAGGAACACCAGCCCCAAAAGGTATCTGAGGAAAGCGGATTCGGCAGGGGGGATCCGACCGCCCAGGTATTTGACCAATGCGGTAACCGCGACAAAGTTCAGCCCGGTCACCAGCATCCAGAAAATGCCCATCACGGGATTGGTGTCCCGGTCTTTTGTCTGCTGCGCATCACTCATGACGCCAGACAGAACACCCAAACGGCAAAGGGTACAACCCTGAACATGGCAATTATTTTCGGCATCCACCCTTGCCCGCGAAGCGCTCTGCATCGCCCAGCACTTGCCCTCCCTCAGATCAACAGGAGGTTCGCTGCAATGGCCCACATTGTCAGCCCGACAACTGCCTCAAGCACCTGCCAGGACCGGGGCTTGGCAAACACAGGCGCCAGCAGACCCGCGCCATATCCAAGGGAAAAGAAAAACGTGAAACTTGCCAAAACGGCCCCAAGGCCAAAGATCAGCGGCGCCGGATCCTGCGCCGAGATCGTGCCCAAGAGAACCACCGTATCGAGATAGACATGCGGGTTGAGCCAGGTCAGCGCCAGCACCGTCGCCAGAACCGGCAGCAGCGGCGCGCTCTGATTGCCCTGCCCCGCCGCCTCCAGCACGGCGCCGCCGCGCCAGGCCGCCAGCAGACTGCGCGCGCCATACCAGATCAGGAAAGCGGCCCCGCCAAAGCGCATGATGGCCTCGATCCCCGGCAGCGCCTGTGTCAGCGATCCGAACCCCAGAACCCCGGCATAGATCAGTACCGCATCCGAGCCTGCACAGGTCAGGCAGATCCAGAATACATGCTGCCGCCGCAGCCCTTGCCGCAGCACAAATGCATTCTGTGCCCCGATCGCAAGGATCAGGCTAAAGCCAAGGGCAAATCCGGAAACAAGGCTGGCTGACATGTGGGACGTCTTTCTGCTGGAACTCTTCGCGCTTTGACTATGCGCCCCAGTCCGGATAATCTAATTAAATATGATAACCCAGATTAAGTATGGCTAATGCAGCTCGACCCCAATCACCTTTCCGCGCTCCGGGCCGTTTTACACCATGGCTCGTTCGAGGCTGCGGCCCATGCCCTTGGGGTGACGCCCTCGGCCATTTCACAGCGGATCAAGGTGCTGGAGGACCGTACCGGCATCGCACTGGTCCTGCGCGGCGCGCCCTGCACCGGCACGGCGGCGGGGCTGAGGATTGCCAAACATGCCGAGGATATCGGCCTTCTTGAGGCGCAGCTGGCGCGGGAGCTGGCGCTGGAAAACGGCCCGGCCCCGGTGCGGCTGCGCATCGCGGTCAATGCCGACAGCCTTGCCAGCTGGTTCATCGACGCGATGGCCGGAACTGACGGCGTGCTGTTCGATCTCCTGGTGGACGATCAGGATCACAGCGCCGACTGGCTGAAGCGCGGCGAGGTCTCAGCCGCGGTCACCGCCAGCACCCGGCCCGTGCCTGGGTTCGATGCCTACCCGCTCGGCACGCTGGACTATGCGGCAACCGCCAGCCCGGACTTCATGGCGCGCTGGTTTCCAGACGGCGTCACGCCAGAGGCCGCTGCCAAGGCGCCCTGCATGATCTTTAACGCAAAGGACAGGCTGCAACAGCAGTGGCTGGCGCGGAACGTGGCGCCCCGTCTGTCGCCGCCCGCGCATTACCTGCCCTCTACCCAGGCTTTCATCGAGGCCGCAGCTGCCGGTCTCGGCTGGGGCATGAACCCGCTTTCCATCATCAGGGAAGAGCTGCAGAGCGGCCGTCTGGTGCCACTCATCCCCGACACAATCCTGCCGGTTCCGCTCACGTGGCAGGTGGCGCGGGTGATGGCGCCTGCCCTTGCAGAGGTCACACGGTCTGTGCAGACATCAGCGCGACGGCATTTGACCCAAGACCGTTAAGATCAATCGGAAAGACCCCTCATGTTTTCACAAGACTCTCTCAGCTATGATCCGCTGCCATTGCCCGACCGGGCCGCGTACACGGATGCGCAGATGCAGGAAAAGGCGACTGAGTTTCTCGCCCATATGCAGCGGCGCCACACGGTGCGCGATTTCACAGATCAGCCGGTGCCCCGACAGGTGATCGAGGACTGCATCCGGGCTGCGGGCACCGCGCCATCGGGCGCCAACCACCAGCCCTGGTTCTTTGCGGCCGTTTCGAACCCGGAATTGAAGGCCCGGATCCGCGCCGAGGCTGAGGAAGAAGAACGCAAGTTCTATGCAGGCGGCGCTGGCGATGAATGGATCAAGGCGCTTGAGCCGATCGGCACGAATGAAGACAAACCGCATCTGACCATCGCGCCCTGGCTGATCGTGGTCTTCGCCCAGCGCTGGGGCGAGTTTGCGGACGGCACCCGTTACAAGAACTACTACGTACCCGAAAGCGTGAACATTGCCACCGGCGTTTTGCTGACGGCGCTGCATACCGCTGGTCTGGTCAGCCTGACCCACACGCCGAACCCGATGAAGTTCCTCAATGGCGCCCTGGGTCGCCCGGCCTCGGAAAAGCCTACGATGATCATCGCTGTAGGCCATCCGGCAGAAAATGCTATGGTTCCCTCAGTCGCCAAGTTCAAAAAACCTCTGGAGGAGATTTGCCAGGTCTTCGAATGACAGAAAGCCCGGTGTGACACCCGGGCCAGCCTCTCTGCGGCGCAGCCTTGGCCTGCACGTGGTTCTGCCACGGGCCGGGGTTCTGCTGGTCTGG
Organism: Phaeobacter sp. CC-HEC084; assembly: GCF_059429255.1. Classification (NCBI taxonomy): domain Bacteria; kingdom Pseudomonadati; phylum Pseudomonadota; class Alphaproteobacteria; order Rhodobacterales; family Roseobacteraceae; genus Phaeobacter; species Phaeobacter sp. CC-HEC084. Next base: position 741,013 of record NZ_JCAIJQ010000002.1, on the reverse strand, counting down.
CTGGCCCTCAATCATTTCTTCTGGCTGCCCGTGTCACTGGCCTGGGGGTTGATCGCGGCGGATGGGGTGTTGCTGGCGTGGCAAAGCCGCGATTTGCTGCGCAGCACCGATGGACACATCCGCAGCACCGGGTCGATGGCCCCGGTCTGGGGCAGCTATCTGGTTCTATTGTTTGCAGGATTTGCGACACTGACGCAGTGGTGGGGCGCCTTGCTGACCGCCGGACAGGTGGAGACCCTGCCCTATGCCAAGCAGCAGGAACAAGCCCGCCAGCAGCTCTATAGTCTGACCCTGTCCGATGATGGCCGCACGCTGATCTTTACAGGCGAGATCACCCACGGGCTGACCCGGCGCATAGCAGCAACGCTGGACGCGGCGCCAGAGGTCCGCTCCCTGCATCTGACCGGCCCCGGCGGGCTGATCTACGAGGCGCGCGGCGTGGCCAAGCTCATCCGGACCCGTGGCCTTGATACCCAGGCTGCCGACCTCTGTGCCTCTGCCTGCACAGTGATCTTTGCCGCTGGGCAGGAGCGCCTCCTCGCCCCCAAGGGACAGCTCGGATTTCACGGCTATGCACTGATGTTCGAAGGCGGGCTGCCGCAACTGGACCTGAAGAAAGAGCAGCAGAAGGACCTGTCCTTTTTCCTGCAGCAGGGCATCAGCGAAGGGTTTGTGCAGAGGGTCTTTGAGGTGGCCAACTCCGACCTTTGGATACCGGAGCACGCGGAACTGCGCGCGGCGGGCGTGATCACCGCCGGGGCCGACTGAAAAGCTCAAAACGCCACAATTGCGGTGCCTTTTACGGTGCTGACACGTTACAGGCCGGTTTTTCTTGCGCGACGCATTCCCCGTGCCTAGCCTGAAATCGTTCAAATTCAGGATATGTTATGCGCTTTGTTACTGCCGGTTTATGCCTCACCTTCTCTGCCGCTCCTGCCTTTGCAGGCCTTGAAATCTGCAACGATGCCGGGCGCAGCCTAAGCGTGGCGATCGGATACGCCGATGGCGACACCTGGGTATCCAAGGGCTGGTGGAACATCGATGCGGGCGATTGCAAGACGCCGCTCGGCGGGGATCTGAAGAATCGCTACTACTACTACCGTGCCAATTCTTCGGGTTCGGCCTTTGCCAGCGGTGATTTCACCTTCTGCACCACCTCACAGGCCTTCACAATATCGGGAGATTCCGAGTGCGCTGCACGGGGATATGAGAGCACCGGCTTCCGCAAACTGGACACCGGCAAGACCGCGAAACAGTTCACCCTGACGCTGGTGGACAATTCCACCAGCAAGAGCGAGACCACACCGAAGCCCGCCCCTCCGCCACCTGCTCCAGCCACAGGCCCCGCCCCGGTCGGCACCTATGGCGAACCCTATTCCAACATGGCCAACCTGCAGGACTGCACCTATGAGGGCGCCCGCACCTGCAGCTTTCACGCCGACGGCACCAAGTTCTACGTCTCCGATGACGGGCGCACGCCACAGTTCGTCTTTGCCATCATGGAGAAACTGGACCCCGGGACGCCCATCGAGGTTCAGGGCGATCTGGAAGCCATTTACGACCGCAGCGCGGATGTTGTCCTGCGCGATATCACCATTCGTCCCTGGACCAATGCGGATTCGATCCTGAACCGGATGCAAGGCAGTTGGTACTCGGTCGATGATCCCAATTCCCAGTTCAACATTCTGGGGTCTGAGCGCGACAACACATATGACGGTGCAATCACCGGACGCGACTATATTTCCGTGTCAGACTGGTGTGACAGTTTTCAGGGCGCAGGCCCTTACCTTTATGCGCGCGAGGAAGAGACCGGCGAGAGCTACTGCTATGCCATCGACAGCATGTCCGATTTCGAAATGACCCTGATGTATCTGCCCGGCGGTAACTTCCTCAGCTACCGCAAGCTGGACTGACCTTTCGGCACCCGGGAACCCAACCGCAAAAAGCCCGCCAGATTGGCGGGCCTTTGTTTTGTACTGCGAAGGTTCTGTAGCCGCGTTAGAGCTGCGCCATGACCTCGTCCGAGGCTTCGAAGTTGGTGGTGACGCGCTGCACATCGTCGTCATCTTCAAGCGCATCGACCAGCTTCATCAGCTTCTGCATGCCTTCCAAATCCAGCTCGGTGGTGGTGGTCGGCTTCCAGATCAGCTTGGTCGATTCAGACTCGCCCAGCTCCGCTTCGAGCGCGTTAGAGACATCGTTGAGGTCCGTGTCAGCGCAGTAGATGATATGACCATCTTCCGAGCTTTCGACATCCTCGGCGCCCGCTTCGATGGCGGCCATCATCACGGTGTCCGCATCGCCAACCGAAGCCGGATAGGTCACCTCACCTTTGCGGTCGAACATGAAGCCGACCGAGCCGGTCTCGCCAAGGTTGCCGCCGTTCTTGGTAAAGGTCGAGCGCACCGTCGAAGCGGTGCGGTTCTTGTTGTCGGTCATCGCCTCGACGATCACCGCAACGCCGTTCGGCCCGTAGCCTTCATAGCGGATCTCGTCATAGTTTTCCGCATCGCCGCCGATCGCCTTTTTGATCGCGCGTTCGATCACGTCCTTGGGGACCGATTGGCTCTTGGCTTCCTTCACCGCAAGACGCAGGCGCGGGTTCTTTTCAGGATCCGGGTCGCCCATCTTCGCGGCCACGGTGATTTCCTTGGCCAGTTTGGAAAAAAGCTTTGAACGCGCGGCGTCCTGACGACCCTTGCGGTGCTGAATATTCGCCCATTTTGAGTGGCCTGCCATGCGCCAGCCTCCATTTCTACCGATTGATCTTGTCGGGGCGTTTGATACAGCCCTGCATCGCGGGCCGCAAGAGATTGGTGCCAAAGCCACCTCAGCAGCACGCCTCAAAGCTTGAGGCACACAAATCCGTCCGGGTTTCAGGCCAGTGCTGGCATCGGCTGCAGCTTTGCGCGACACTGCCCCCATTACCGGAATGACTGTCCCGACGTTTGCAGGGCTTCATGCCGGATTTAACCAGGGACAGGCAGCAATGACATTTGACCAAGGCATTCTTTTCACCATCTTCGCAGCAGTCTTCGGGATGCTTCTCTGGGGGCGCTACCGCTATGATCTGGTGGCCTTTTCAGCGCTGATGGTAGCGGTGGTGATCGGCGTCGTCCCGGCCAAGGATGCCTTTGCCGGTTTCGGCCATCCTGCGACGCTGGTGGTGGCACTGGTGCTGATCGTCTCGGCCGGGTTGGTGCGGTCTGGCGCGGTGTTCCTGATCACCCGCACGCTGGTCGACAGCAGCCGCGACCTGGGCCTGCATATCAGCTTGATGGGCGGGATCGGCGCGGTCCTGTCGGCCTTCATGAACAATGTAGCTGCGCTCGCCCTGTTGATGCCGGTGGATATCCAGACCGCGCGCAAGGCGGGCCGCGCGCCGGGGCTGAGCCTGATGCCGCTGAGTTTTGCGACGATCCTTGGCGGTATGGTCACGCTGATCGGCACCCCGCCCAACATCATCATCGCCTCGATCCGCCAAGACACCCTTGGTGAGCCCTTCCACATGTTCGATTTCGCCCCGGTCGGCTTTGTTGCCTCGGTTGCCGGTCTCGCCTTCGTGGCCCTGATCGGCTGGCGCCTTATTCCGCAGCGCGAGAACGCCGCCGGCGCGTCAGAGGCGCAGATTGCCGATTACATCGCCGAATTGACAGTGCCCGAAGAGTCCCCCCTGATCGATATGCGCCTGGGAGAGCTGGACAGCGAGGCGGAAAAGGCGGACGTGGCGATTCTAGGCCTGATCCGGGACGGCAAACGACTTTATGGTCGTGCCGCCGCATACAGCCTGCGGGCCGCCGACACGCTTGTGATCGAGGCCACGCCCGAAGCGCTGGACGAGTTCCGCACAGCGCTGTCGCTCGATTTTGCCGATGCCGCGCGGCAGGAAAAGCTGACCGCCGCGGGCGAAGGGCTGGAGCTGGTCGAGGTGGTGGTGCCGGAAACCGCGCGCGTCAACGGGCGCAGCGCCCAGGCCGTCGGCCTTGCCTGGCGGCAAAGCACGGTCCTGTTGGGCATTTCCCGGCAAGGGCGGCGTCTGACCAGCCATATCCGCCAGACCACCATCGAACCGGGCGATATCCTGTTGCTGCTCTGCCCGCGCGACCGCAGCGCCGATGTGACCGAATGGCTTGGCTGCCTGCCACTGGCCCAACGGGGCCTATCCGTCACCGCCAATGATAAAACATGGATGGCCATCAGCCTGTTTGCTGCAGCTGTAGCGGCGGCCTCGGTGGGCCTTGTCTACCTGCCAGTGGCGCTCGGGTTGGTGGCAATTGCCTATGTGCTGACAAAGATCCTGCCGGTGGCGGAAATCTATGATCACATCGAATGGCCTGTGGTCGTTCTTCTGGGCTCGATGATCCCACTCGGCGCCGCGCTGGACAGTTCCGGCGGTACCCAGCTGATCGCCAACGGCCTGATCGGCCTGACCGAGGGCCTGCCTGCCTGGGCGATCCTGACCGTACTGATGGTGGTCACAATGACGCTGTCAGATGTGCTGAACAACACGGCCACGGCCATTGTTGCGGCCCCGGTGGGTATCCAGATGGCAACGGCGCTGAACGTCTCCCCGGACCCGTTCCTGATGGCGGTCGCCGTGGCGGCCTCTGCGGCGTTTCTGACTCCCATCGGCCACAAGAACAACACGCTGGTGCTTGGTCCCGGTGGCTATCAGTTCGGCGATTACTGGCGCATGGGACTGCCGCTGGAAATCCTGGTGATCGCGGTTTCGATCCCGGCCATCCTGTTCTTCTGGCCGATGTAAGGCGGGTCAGAGCGGCCAGATCAGCGGGATGATCGCCGAGGCCAGAAGCCCGATGCTGAGGTTCAGCGGAATGCCCACACGCAGGAAGTCGGTGAACTTGTAGCCACCCGGACCATAGACCAGCATATTGGTCTGATAGCCGATGGGCGTCGCAAAGGATGCCGAGGCCGCCACCATCACCGCAACCACCAGCGGACGCGGATCCAGCCCCATCGCCTGGGCAAGCCCGATGGCGATGGGGGTCACCACCACCGCCACCGCGTTGTTCGACACCAGCTCGGTCAGCACCGACGTCAGCAGATAGACCGCCCAGACCAGAAGGAAGGGTGGCAGGCCGGACAGGCCCGGTGCGATGGCATTGACGATCAGCGCAACCGCGCCCGAGCTTTCCAGCGCAGCGCCAATCGCCAGCATCGAGAAAATCAGCGCCAGTAGCCGCCCGTCGACAAAGGAAAACGCCTCATCCGCGTCGATGCAGCGGCTGACCAGCACCAGCGCCACCGCGACAACCGACAGCATCAGGATCGGCGCAACGCCCAGCGCGGCCAGCAGCACGATTCCTAGAAGCGCCGCAATCGCAAGGGGTGCGTGGCTACGGCGATAGGCCCGCTGCGTCGGCTGAGAGACATCGGCCATATCCGTATCCGCCGCCAAACGCTGAATATCCGCAGGGGCGCCTTCCAGCAGCAGGGTATCGCCGACCCGTACCACCAGATCGTCGAGCTGCACACCGATGTTCTGATTGCGCCGGTGCACCGCCAGCACATAGACACCATAGCGGCGACGCAGGCGCATGGCACCCAGCGAGCGCCCGACCAGACGGCAACCAGGGGTGATCAGAACCTCGACAGTCTTGGTCTCCACCGCCGACACCTGATCGACGCGCTTCAGTTCTTTATTGCTTTGCAGGCTCAGAAGTTCGGTCATCTGGGTGCGCAGCACCACCCGGTCCCCGACCTGAAGTTCGACGCCTTTGAGGTTCCGCCGCAGCGAGACATCGCCGCGGATGACGTCGATCAGGCGCACGCCCGGGCGTTTGAACAGCTGAACGCCGGAAACCTCACGGCCGATCAGGTTGCTTTCGGGGGGAATGACTGCCTCGGTGAAGAATTTCATCTTCGAGCGGTCGCTCAGAAGATTGGCCAGGTTATCCCGGTCCGGCAGCAGTCGCGGCGCGATGAAGCGCAGGTAGACCATGCCCCAGATCACAAGAATGACCCCTAGCGGCGTGACTTCGAAAATGCTGAAAGCCGCCAAACCCTGTGCCCGGGCCACACCATCCACCAAGAGGTTGGTCGAGGTGCCGATCAGCGTCAGCGTGCCACCCAGGATCGCCGCATAACTGAGCGGGATCAGCATCTTGGAGGCCGAGACATCCAGCGTGCGGGAGATCTGGATGAACACCGGGATCATAACCACCACAACCGGCGTGTTGGAGACGATAGCAGAGGCGCCCACGACGAAGGCCATCAACATGGCGACGGCCAGCCTGGGGCTGACCTCGGCCTGTTTGCGGGCAATCGCGGTAAAGGCATCCAGCGCTCCGGTGCGCACCAAGGCCCCCATGATGATAAACATCGCCGCAATCGTCCACGGCGCCGGGTTGGACAGCACCGGCAGCGCCGCATCATAGGGCAGAACGCCGGTGATCAGCATCAGGGACACCCCCGCGAGGGCAACCACCTCGGTCGGGTAGGTTTCCTTCAGAAAGGCCAGAAACATCAGCGCGACGATCAGCAGGGTGATCAGAGCGCTGCCGTTCTGAGCGACTTGAAAGACATGCATGTGCGGTAAATATCCCACCTGGTTTGCGATGCTGCGGTCCCGCCCATTATGCCAGACCGGCACAGAGTGTCCCCGATCCTAAATTGCGGGGCAAGCACTTCTGCACCCCGGCCACAAGCATTTGGCATCTCACGATGATTTCAATGCACATTTGGTGGCCGGAGCGACAGGTCAGTGGATCAGACCGGCGCCGCGCCTTGCAGCAGACCACCGTCCCGGACCATGTGGATTTCCTTGGCCGCGCCGGTGCGGTCGTCTGTTACGATAAAGACACCCGACAGGGTCGCCTCCCCTTCCGCCGGGGTGAAGCGGCTTTTGGGCATGCCAGTCAGGAACCGGCGCATCGGTTCGGCCTTGTCCATGCCGATGACGGAATTGTAGTCGCCGCACATGCCCGCATCGGTCAGATAACCGGTGCCTTCGGACAGGAGTTGCGCATCAGCGGTGGGTACATGAGTGTGGGTGCCTACTACGAGCGAGGCCCGGCCATTGCAGAAATGACCCATCGCCATCTTTTCCGAGGTCGCCTCGCAATGCATGTCGACGATCACCGCCTGCGCCAGCCCGCCGCGCGGATGCGACTTCAGCACGCCTTCGACGGCGCCAAAGGGATCGTCATAGGCCCGTTTCATGAACACCTGACCCAGCGCCTGCGTTACCAGCACCTTGCGCCCGCCGGGCGCGTCGAACAGGCGATATCCCCGCCCCGGTGCGCCTTTTGCAAAATTCAGCGGCCGGATGATGCGCGGTTCCTTTTCGATGAACTGCATCATGTCCTTTTGATCAAAGGCATGATCACCAAGGGTCAGACAATCAGCCCCGGCGTCAAGCAGAAGCTTGGCGTGATCGCCGCTGAGCCCCATGCCATTCGACGCGTTCTCGCCGTTGACCACAACAAAATCCAGCCGCCACTCCTTGCGCAGTCGCGGCAGGTTTTCGGTGATGGCACGGCGCCCCGCGCGGCCCATCACATCGCCTAGAAACAGAATTCTCATGGCTCAGTCCTAGGCGGCGCTGCGACGGGGAACAAGCCCCCGACGCGCCCTATGTGGCGTTTTTCGCCTCAAATACCGCGAGCCACATGCGACCTAAGCCCCTTCCCTATCGGGAAAACTGGATGATACGGCTTTCGGTCACGATCATGTCAAGCGGCTGATCGGTCGGCTCCAGCGGCAGATCAGCCGCCTCCTGCGCGTCAAAGGCAAAGCCGATGGCCAGCGTCGCCCGCTTGCTGCGCAAGAGCTCCAGGGTTCGGTCGTAAAAGCCGCCACCATAGCCAAGCCGCCCGCCGGACAGATCAAAGGCCACCAGCGGCACAATCAGGATCTCGGGTTCAAAGAAGTCATCCACCGCAGGCACCATCGCCCCGAACGGTCCCTCGCGCAGCGGCGCATCGGGCTGCCAGCGGCTGAACCGCAAGGGCAGACCTGCACCTTCGATCACCGGTACGCCGACGACTCCATGGGCTTCCGCTTCGGCCATGGCAGGCAGCGGATCAATCTCGGTTCGGATCGGCATGTATCCGGACAGTGGAACACCGCGATACCCGGCCAGCACCTCGGACAGATGCCCGGCGGCACCGGGTTTTCCCATGTCGAAGGCCTCTTTGCGCCGGGCAAAGGCCGCCTTGCGCGCTTGTGCCTTGATCGCTTCCAGATCCGCCATTGCTCCCTCCTTTGCCGGGATTGAATGCCTAGAGAAGAACCAGCCCGGCCAGACCGAGGAAGGCAAAGAATCCAACGATATCGGTCACCGTCGTCACAAAAGCCCCCGAGGCAAGTGCCGGGTCCACATTCATTTTTTCCAGCATAACCGGCACCACGGTCCCGGCGAGGCCTGCCACGACCAGATTGATGACCATCGCGACGCCAATGACCGCGCCAAGCTGCGGCGAGCCGAACCACAACAGCCCGACACAGCCCATCACAACGGCAAAGATCAGCCCGTTGACCAGCCCCACCAGAACCTCACGCCGGATCACCCGCCAGACGTTTGATCCTGTCAGGTCGCGTGTGGCCAGCGCACGCACCGCCACCGTCAGCGATTGGGTGCCGGCATTGCCGCCCATCGAGGCCACGATGGGCATAAGCACGGCCAGGGCCACGAACCGGGCGATGGTATCTTCGAACATTGAAATCACCATCGACGCCAGCACGGCCGTTACCAGGTTGACCGCCAGCCAGGGGAACCGCCGCTTGGTAGTGTCAATCACCCGGTCCGACAGGCTGCCTTCGCCGACACCGGCCAGGCGAAGGATATCTTCTTCGTGCTCTTCATCCAGAACCGCCATGGCATCATCGATGGTGATGACACCCACAAGACGCCCCTCGTCATCGACCACCGGGGCCGAAATCAGGTGATACTGGTTAAAGGCATAGGCCACGTCTTCCTCGTCCTGATCGGCGGGAATGACCTGGAAGGTTTCTTCCCTGAGATCGGTGAGCGGCACCTCGCGTCGGGCCGACATGATCCGGCCAAGGGTGACATTGCCCACCGGATGCAGGCGCGGACTGACCATGACCACGTGATAGAACTGCGCTGGAAGGTCCGACCTTTCGCGCATGAAATCAATCGCCTGCCCCACCGTCCAGTGTTCCGGCGCCATCACCACTTCGCGCTGCATCAGGCGGCCGGCGGAGTTTTCCGGGTAGCTCAGCGATTGTTCGATGGCGACCCGGTCGGAGTCCTCCAGCGCGTCGAGAATGGCTTCCTGCTGCGGCTCCTCAAGGTCCTCCAGCAGGTCGACCACATCGTCGCTGTCCAGATCCCGGACCGCTTCAGCCAAAACCTGCGGGTTGAGGATCGCGATCACTTCCTCGCGGATCGCCTCGTCCAGTTCTGACAGGATTTCGCCGTCGAATTCGCGGTCATAAAGCCGGATCAGCCGGGCCCGATCATAGGCGTTCACCTGCTCCAGAAGGTCGGCGATGTCGGCCGCGTGCAGCGGCTCCATCAGGTTCGCCAGCTCGGCCTTGTCGTTGGTATCCACAGCATAAAGGATCTGCGCCACGCGGCGGCGATCCAGCATATAGGCGTCGTCCTGGCCCTTGTCGGTCCCGATGGTCTCGTCGCCTGTGCTCATACGCTGCCCCTTCCGATGCTTGTCCCATGAATAGAAGAAGCTGCTACCGGAAAACAATGACAATGACACAATTTACCGCCGCGCGCGCCGCGCGTATCCTGCATGCGATGAATTCGCACGAAAGGACAGCACATCATGAGCAACGCCCACATCCTGCGGGGACAGGTCCTGTCCTTTCAAGGCTCCCCCTTTGCCACCGAGGCACCGCAGGAAGCGGCAAGGCTGAGCGAGGCAGTGGCAGTGCAGGATGGGAAGATTGCCGCCGTCGGCAGCTTTGACGATCTGCGCCAAAGGTTTCCCGCAGCCGCGTTGCACGATCACGGGGAGAAACTGACTCTTGCCGGCTTCGTCGATGCGCATGTGCACTATCCACAGACCGCCATCATTGCCAGCTGGGGCAAGCGGCTGATCGACTGGCTGAACAGCTATACCTTCCCCGAGGAGATGCGCTTTGGTGATCGTGCCTATGCCGATGAGATCTCAGCCCGCTATCTGGACCTGACCGCTGCCCATGGCACCACCACGGTCTGCAGCTATTGCACCATTCACCCCGAAAGCGTCGATGCCTTCTTCACGGCGGCGCAGGCGCGCGGGCAACGGGTTGTGGCGGGTAAAACCTGTATGGACCGCAACGCCCCAGAAGGGCTGCAGGATACGGTTCAGTCTGCCTATGACGACAGTGCCGCGCTGATCGCGCGCTGGCACGGGGTCGACCGGCTGGATTATGCGATCACGCCGCGGTTCTCCCCCACCTCTACCCCTGAACAACTAGAGGCCATCGGCGCCCTCTGGGCCGCCAACCCCAGCTGCCTGATGCAAACCCATCTGAGTGAACAGACGGATGAGATCGCCTGGGTCAAGGATCTGTTCCCGGATGCCCGCGATTATCTGGACACCTACGAGGCCTTTGGCCTGTTGGGCGCGCGTGGCCTTTATGGGCATGCCATCCATCTGGAACCGCGCGAACGTGACCGGCTGCGCGAACATGGCGCCGCGCTTGTGCATTGCCCCACCTCGAACACCTTCATTGGGTCCGGGCTGTTCGATATGGCCGGGCTGATGGCCGAAGGGCAGCGGATCGGCCTTGCCACCGACACCGGCGGCGGATCCAGCTTTTCCATGCTGCGCACCATGGCGGCAGCCTATGAGATCGGCCAGCTGCGCGGCACGCCCCTGCACGCAGCCCAGCTGTTGTGGCTGGCAACGCAAGGCTCGGCCACGGCGCTGCGGCTCGAAGACAAGATTGGCAATGTCGCCCCGGGCATGGAGGCCGATCTTGTGGTGCTCGATCTCGCCTCCACCCCCGCCATCGCCCAGCGCGCCGCCCGCGCCGATGACATCTGGGAGGCCGCCTTTGCCACCATCATGATGGGTGATGACCGGGCCGTGTCCGAAGTGTGGATCGGCGGGCGGCAGGTCTGACGACCCGCCCCGCCTGAAGCCCTCCGTTACGCCTTTTCGGCCAAGGCGCGGGCCAGCTGACCATGGCGTTCGATCAGCCGCGGCAGATCAAGGCTGGTGACCTCACCTGCAGAGATGATCTGACGCCCTTCCACGAACAGATGCTTGACCTGTTTCGGCCCGGCCAGCAGCAAGGCCGCCGGGTCCCAGCTGCCGCTGGAGGCAACACCGGTCACATCCCAGACTGCCACGTCGGCGCGTTTGCCGGGGCTGAGCCGACCGCAATCGGGACGACCCAGAATATCAGCGCCGCCACGGGTGGCGATTTCCAGCGCCTCATAGGCGCTCATGGCGTCAGCGCCCTGCGCAACCCGCTGTAGCAGCATGGCCTGCCTCGCCTCGCCGATCAAGTTGGCGATATCGTTGCTGGCCGAGCCATCAACGCCCAGCCCCACCGGCACCCCGGCATCGCGCATCGCCCGTACCGGTGCGATACCGCTGCCAAGGCGGCAATTGGAACAGGGGCAATGCGCCACGCCGGTCCGGGTGCGCGCAAACAGATCGATTTCCTGCGCGTCCAGCTTGACGCAATGCGCATGCCAAACGTCATCGCCGGTCCAGCCCAGCTCCTCGGCATATTGGCCGGGGCGGCAGCCGAACTGCGCTTCGGAATAGGCGATATCCTCATCGTTTTCGGCCAGATGGGTATGCAGCATCACGCCCTTGTCACGCGCCAGCAACGCCGCATCCCGCATCAGGTCGCGGCTGACGGAAAACGGCGAACAGGGCGCAAGCCCCACCCGGCACATGGAGCCCTCAGAAGCGTCGTGAAAGCCATCAACCACGCGGATCATATCTTCAAGAATGGCCGTCTCTTGCTCGACCAGGCTATCCGGCGGCAATCCCCCGTCGCTTTCCCCGATGCTCATGGCGCCGCGTGTGGGGTGAAACCGCAAACCGACCTCGCGGGCGGCATGGATGGTATCCTCCAGCCGCGCGCCGTTGGGATAAAGGTACAGATGATCAGAGCTGAGCGTACAGCCGGAGAGAGCCAGTTCCACCAGCCCCAGCTGGGCAGAGACGAACATCTCCTCCGGACCAAAGCGCGCCCAGATCGGATAGAGCCGTTGCAGCCAGCCAAACAGCAGCGCGTCCTGCGCCCCGGGCACTGCGCGCGTGAGGTTCTGATAAAGATGGTGGTGCGTATTGACGAGGCCCGGCGTCACCACGCAGCCCCGGCCAGATACGATCTGCCCTGTCGTGCGCAGCCCCTGTCCCACCTCGGCAATCTGACCGCCCCGGATCAGAACATCTGCATCGTGCAATACGCGGCCCGCATCATCCATGGTGATGACGGTGGTCGCATTTTGAATCAGGATTTCCTGCATCGGTTCACACTCCTTTGTCACCCGTTTCGGTTTTGGAAGTGTGAACTGGCCCGACAGAATACGGGTAAAGGACTCGGGCCGTGGCGGTGCTATACAGCACTGCCATGGCCGCGCTCAAGCCCCGGACGGGACCTGATCAGCTGTTTTTCAATAGGGCCAGCGCCGCCGCGTGCAATTCGGCATTGGCGGCGGCAAGCACCCGGCCGCCTTCATGGGCCGGGCCGCCCTCCCAATCAGTTACGACACCGCCTGCAGCCTGGATCACTGCGATCGGGGCCTGCACATCATAGGCGTTGAGGCCTGCCTCGATCACCAGATCGATCTGCCCCGCCGCCAGCAGTGCATAGGCGTAGCAGTCCATGCCATAGCGCGTCAGCCGGACCTTTCCGGAGACACGTTCGAACCCGGCACGTTCTTCAGGGGTGCCGACTTCGGGAAAGGTGGTGAAAAGGATCGCCTGATCCAGCGCCGTGCCGTTACGGGTCGCCAGATCGCGTGCGCCCTGTGGCCCGGTCATCTGCGCCAGCCCGGCCGCGCCGATAAAGCGTTCGCCGGTGTAGGGCTGATCGATCACGCCCAGCACGGGGCCGTCTGCCTCGGACATGGCGATCAGCACCCCCCAGGTCGGCGTGCCGCTGATGAAACCGCGGGTGCCGTCGATAGGATCCAGAACCCAGGTCCGGCCAGAGCTGCCTTCGACGGGAGCGAATTCCTCGCCCAGGATACCATCATCAGGGCGCAGCTGCGCCAGCACCGCCCGCATCGCCAGTTCCGCCTCGCGATCGGCGACGGTTACCGGATCGAACCCGTCCTCCAGCTTGTTGTCCGCTCCAAGAGTGGCACTACGGAAATACGGCAGGATCGCTGCGCCGGCCGCATCGGCCATCTTCTGCGCAACGTCCAAATCGGAATCAGGATTCTGTGTCATGCGATGGCGGTGCCATCTGGCCGCACGCTATTCAAGAAAAAAGACCCCGAAGGGTCTTTTCACTTTCAGGCTGCGTCGCTGAGCACACGGGCCAGCTCGAACAATCGCCTGCGCTGGTTCTCGGGGATCGCGTAATAGGAACGCACCAGATCGAGGGCCTCTTTATCGCCCATCAGATCCTCAGGCACCGACGCCTTGTCCGCCTTGTCGGCAGGGGCCTTATCCTCTTCCTGTAGACCATCAAAGAAGAAACTCACCGGGACGTCCATCGCGTCAGAAATATCCCAAAGGCGGGAGGCGCTGACCCGGTTGGCACCGGTTTCATATTTCTGAATTTGCTGGAACTTGATGCCGACTTTCTCGGCCAGTTGCTGCTGTGTCATACCAATTAGCCAGCGACGGTGACGGATCCGTTTGCCGACATGCACATCTACAGGATGAGCCATGTGCTATCTCCTAGTTATACCAAAGTGGTTCGCGCCCAAGTAGCCGCGATGATTGCTAAATCCGTCAGGATATCAACACTGGCCCGCGTTACCGGACCTTCTAAAACCGCGACAGAGGCTCAACCCCTCAGCTGAGCTTACGACCTCCACGGTTGAATTCAAGTGCGACAAAGGTCAGTCGCGGTTGAAGATATCCAAATACATGATTTCATGCATCATTTTGTCATGCTAATGCGACCAACAACATGTGAAATAATGCCTCCCCATAAATAGCGAGGTGAATTTGCGGCGTCTGTTGTCAAACAGTCACGCAACGAATCACCTTTCGCGCGGCAAAACCAAGAGGACATCATGCAGGCTTATCAGGTCACCGCCTTCGACGCCGCCCCGGAACTGATCGAAATTACCTGCCCGGCTCCGGCTGCAGGCCAGATCGCTGTCAGGATCGCCGCCTGCGGGCTGAATTTCGCGGATCTGCTGATGCAGAAAGGCACTTATCAGGACACCCCCACCCTACCCTTCGTACCCGGCTTGGAGGTCTCTGGCACGGTAACCGCGCTGGGAGAAACGGTAACAGAGTTCAAGATCGGTGACCGGGTTGCAGTCTTCTGCGGTCAAGGTGGCTTGGCTGAAGAAGGTGTGTTTGACGCCAGCCGCGCGGTCCGCATTCCGGACAGCATGAGTTTTGAACACGCCGCCGCGCTGCAGATCGCCTATGCCACCAGCCTGGTGGCGCTGGATCACTGCGCCCGGTTGCAACCGGGCGAAACCCTGCTTGTCACCGGCGCTGCCGGAGGCGTTGGGCTGACCGCAGTGGAGATTGGCAAGCTGATGGGCGCCCGCGTTATTGCTCATGCGCGCGGCGCCGACAAACTGGAGGTGGCCCGGGCCGCTGGAGCGGATCACGTGATCGACGACAGCGAGGATCTGCGCAGCATCGTAAAGGACCTGGGCGGCGCCGATGTTGTCTATGATGCGGTCGGGGGCCCGGTGTGGAAAGCTGCCTTTAGGGCGACCAATCCCTGCGGGCGGCTGCTGCCGATCGGATTTGCCAGCGGCGAGGTTCCCCAGATCCCGGCTAATCATCTTCTGGTCAAGAATCTGACCGTGATCGGCTTTTATATCGGCGGCTACATGAAAGCCCGGCCAGAGGTCATTCAGCAGGCCTTTGCGACCCTGTTCGACTGGCACGCAGCCGGTCGGATCAAACCGCATATCAGCCACGTCCTGCCACTATCGCAGGTCGCGGAAGGAATGGAGCTGCTGCGCAGCCGGGCCTCGACCGGGAAGGTCGTTATTACCCCGTGACAGGTAAATAGAACCGGGAAATCGCCATCGCACGGTTATAGGGCCATGGCGATCACATCCCTTTTCGAGAGCCGTTTACTCCCTCAGCCCCTTTGATCAGCCCGCCGCGCGCAACTGCGCCGGACGCAGAGCGGCAAACCCCTGCCGAATGATATTGGCCAGATCGCCAACATACTCGGCCCGCACCCGATCCGCGCCATAGAGGTTGATCTGCTGCACCGGCAAGGCAGGCAGCACGCCGCCGTGTTCGATGACCTCCTGATGCGCAGGTTGGGTGCCCTCCAGCAGAACACCGATGGCAAGGTCAGCACTCACCGTGGCCTCAACCGTGCGGTCGGATTCGCTGTCCACCGCCATATCCCACTCGATCCCCACCTCATCCAGTGCCGCGGTTGCAGAGGCCCGGAAAATACAATTGCGGCAAAAGCCAAGACGCAGCGGTTGCTGGCGCCAGGCGGAGCCGTTCACCGCCCCGATCCAGCGCAGCGGCATTTCGTGGATGGGCTCGCCGCCCTCGCCCGCAGTTCCCTCGGTCGTCAGGATCAGGTCATAGGCCCCCTTGGCGAAGCCGGCCTTCAGATCGCGGGTATTCGAGGTCACCAGATTGACGCTGACGCGGGGAAAGCTGGTGTTGAACCGCTGTAGTACGCGCGGGATGACCGGATAGACCACGTCATGCGGCACCCCCAGAACAACCTCACCTTCAAAAGCCTGATCGGTCAGCCGGGTGATCACCTCGTCGTTGAGCGCGACCATGCGGCGAGCATAACCGAGCAGTTGTTCCCCCGACGGGGTCAGGGCAATGGAGCGTCCCGACCGGTCCAGCAGGTCAAGCCCCAGCAACTCCTCCAGCCGTTTCAACTGCATCGAAACCGCCGATTGAGTGAGATGCAAAAAACCTGCTGCGCGTGTCACGCCACCGTTGTCTGCCACTGCCACAAATGAGCGCAGCGTCGTCAGGTCCAAATTTCTAATCATCACGACCTCTGATGGAAGATATCAAAAACATTCGTTTCCAATATTAATCACACTCCCCCATATACATCAACAGAATTGATAAAGACCCACGATACCATCACGAACGAAAGAAAGGACACGAGTCATGACCTATATCTCCACCACCTCGGTCAGCCCAAAACCCCGCCGCAGCCTCGCGGGTCGCATCAAAAGCGCATTCGCTCTGACCCGCCAGCGGCGCGCGCTGGCAAAACTGGACGCTGAGGCGCTGGCAGACATCGGCATCAGCCGCGACGCCGCCAAGGAAGAGGCCCGCCGCCCGTTCTGGGACGCACCGGATTCCTGGACGCGCTGACAGAGACCTCACAGATGACAAATGACGACTGAAGGCGCACCCGCTGTAATGGTGCGCCTTTTCATGTTTTTGCGGCAAATCTTTTCATCGCAGACTTGAACCGTATGGGCTTTGACCCGATATTTGACGGGAATGTTGTGCACGGCCGTTGAACTGGCTGTTCCGCGCAACTGGGGAGACTTTTTGAAAACGGAGACCATGATACATGGCACAGTTTGACACCATTCGTTCTACAGCAGGCGCACGCACTGCCGAGATCGATGCGGGCCTGCGCGCCCATATGAACAAAGTCTACGGCACCATGTCCGTGGGCACGTTCATCACCTTTCTGGCCGCCTGGGCCATCGCGGGCCTCGCGGTGACAACCGATCCGTCGGCCGCCTCTGCACAGCTGAGCGCCGACAAGTACCTGACCAGCCTCGGCTATGCGATCTACGCGTCGCCGCTGAAGTGGGTGATCATGTTCGCGCCGCTGGCCTTCGTGTTCGGCTTTGGCGCCGCCATCAACCGCCTGTCGGCCTCGGCCGCGCAGCTGGTGTTCTACACCTTCGCAGCCGTCATGGGCCTGTCGATCAGCTCGATCTTCCTGGTTTTCACCGGTGAATCGATCGTTCAGGTATTCCTGATCACCGCCATCGCATTCGCGGGCCTTTCCCTGGTGGGTTACACCACCAAGAAAGACCTTTCCGCAATGGGCACCTTCCTGATCATGGGGCTGATCGGCCTGATCGTGGCTTCGGTGGTGAACATCTTCATGGCGTCCTCCGCCATGGCCTTCGCCATCTCGGTGATCGGCGTTCTGATCTTTGCAGGCCTCACCGCCTATGACACCCAGAACATCAAGAACACCTACCTGCAGATGGCCGAATCCGGCGATCAGGAGTGGCTGGGCAAAGCCGCGATCATGGGCGCCCTCAGCCTGTATCTGGACTTCATCAACCTCTTCATGATGCTGCTTCAGCTGCTTGGGAACCGCGAATAACGCCACCGGCCATACCAAGACTTCAGCAAGGGGCGGATCACATCGATCCGCCCTTTCTTTATGCCCAGCCGTTTCTTTTTGGGCTGGGCCTTTTGAACGGACCACGGGATTTAGAAGATGAAGATTACCGATATCACCGCCCGCGACGCAGGGCGTATTGTTCCCTTGCTGCGGGACCTCCATGCACAGCACGCGGAAGAACAACCCCTCCGCTACCCGTCTGCCCCGGCGGACAGTGACATTGCAGACTGGCTGTCAGACTGGATGGAAAAGGACGGGATACAGGCAATCGCCGCGCAAAGCCCCGCAGGCGCCCTAATGGGCTATGCTATCTATGAGATCGAAGACCAGCCTCACCTGCCTGTGATGCGCGGCGGCAAACGGATCCAGTTGCATCATATTGCCGTGGATCCGCCATTCCGCCGTCTGGGAGTTGGTCAGGCACTGGTGACAGAAGTGAAATCCCGCTGTCAGACACTTGGCATCGACACGTTGACCACAAGCTTTGCCGTCTTTGACACGGCCTCAGCCGGGCTGATGAGCAGCATGGGATTGCAGCCGGTTACGACCGTCGCGGAATGGCGCGCCTGAGGCTCATCTCCACAAGCCCCCAGACCAGCTGAGAGGGGGCTCAGGAGCAGCTAAGACCGGTGGCAAGGGCAACCGTGCCCCGGTCGCTGCCGAGCACCTGAACCTCGCCTGAGACGCTGCAGCCGCTTTCGCGCGCCGCAATGGTCTGGAAATCCGCAGGTGTCATGTCAGGCAGGTTACCAATCACGCTATGCGCAGGGGCGCTGAGCACCGCGAGCCCGGTCGAGCCCGCCCGTACAACGGAGAGCGACAAGGCCCGGCCCTGCACCTCGACCCGCAGGGTCTGGCTGCCCGAGCGCGGCGCTGTCGCAGGCTGCTGAGTTCGACCAGCGGTCAGGGACAGCGGCCCGGCCATCACCGGCGCCGGAACCGGCACCACGCCCGCAATCGTCGCCTCCGGAGAGGGCGCCACGGCCACGGCAAAAACCACGCTGAACAAGATACGCCTGAACATACTATCACCCACTTGTCTCATTTACCCACGTAAACAAGTTACGACCGAAATGAGGCGAAAAGGGGAACTATCCTTTCGTACAGGCGGCTAAACTATCGGGTAATTTTTTCAAATTCGAACAAGCTCTCACCTGCCCTGCGCCTGCAACGACCGCCGAAAACCCGGCTCCAAACACGAAAAAGGGCCACGCGCGCGGCGTGACCCTTTTTGAAAATCCTGTATGCCTGATAGGCTTACTTGATTTTGCCTTCTTTGTACTCGACGTGCTTGCGCGCAACCGGATCGTATTTCCGGATGACCATTTTTTCGGTCATGGTGCGTGCGTTTTTCTTGGTCACGTAGAAGTGGCCCGTGCCCGCGGTCGAGTTCAGGCGGATCTTGATGGTCGTCGGCTTCGCCATGGTGCTTCTCCTGCGTCCGAAAAGGCAGGGGGCCTCTCGGTAAATTCCTATATGAGCGTGCGCTTTTACCTGCACTGCCCCCCAAGTCAATAGGATTCGGGGGGATATTTTGCGCAGAAGGCCTGTAAGCCGGATTCTGTCCCGAGACTTGCGCCTCATGGACGGCCATTCATCTGCGATACGCATTGCTGCGTACCTCTAGCTGCCAACCCGGCCCCTCTTGGCTAAAGCATGCCTAGCGGCGGTATCCCGTTGCCGGGACCTGCCCGCGCGGGGGCCCTATTTGGCGTTGCTCCCGGTGGGGCTTGCCGTGCCGCCCCTGTTGCCAGGGGCGCGGTGGGCTCTTACCCCACCGTTTCACCCTTACCGCGCCCTGATCCGTTGCCGGGGGCACGGCGGTTTCATTTCTGTGGCGCTATCCGTCAGGTTGCCCTGCCCGGGCGTTACCCGGCACCGTTGCTTTAGGGAGTCCGGACTTTCCTCGCGGAGGGCAAGCCCCCAGCGCGGCCGTCCAGCCTTCTGCGCAGGGCTGCACCTAGGCCCTGGGGGCTGACAGGTCAAGGGTGGTTACAGCCGGTCTCATTCAGACCCAGAGGTCTGCCTGGCCCAGCGGCGCGAAATCCTCCGCACAAAGCGCCCCGCGGGCCTGGGGACGATAGCGCAGCCGCACAGCTGCCAGCAGCGTCTCATCCTCCACCGGGGCGGTATATCCGATGTCGCGGGCATAGGCGCGGAAACGCGCCATATCAGCGCTCTCTGACTCCATCAGGCTCTGCCCTTGCCCATCCGCTTGCGCTACCTGCCGGGCGAGCCCCTGACGGGCCAGCCGCGCCCAGTCGAACCGGGCACCCGGATCGCATTTGCGGCCCGGCGCCATGTCCGAATGGCCGATCACCGCCTCGGGCGCGATCTCCCAGCGGCGCAGGATATCGCCCAGCAGTTGCTCCAGCCGCGCCATCTGCGGTTCGGAGAACGGGTGATCGCCGCGATTGTCCAGCTCGATCCCGATGGACCGGGAATTGAGATCCTCCAGCCCGCACCATTCGCCCGCACCAGCGTGCCAGGCGCGCTGCGCCTCCTCGACCATCTGCCAGAGGGTGCCATCCTGTCCGATCAGGTAATGGGCCGACACCTCGGCCGCAGGATCACACAGCCGCTGCAGGGCAGCCTCAGCCGTCTCCATTGCTGTGTAGTGCAGAACCACGAAAGCCGGCGTCAGACCGTCACGACGCGGACCGAAATTGGGGCTGGGATGCCAGATCGCCCCGGCCTCATCCCCTGCCCTGCCAGCCCCGGACATCAGGAGTCTTCGCGCAGGACCAGACGATAGGGGGACGGGTCCCAGCCGCAGGCATAGCCATCCCCATCCGGGTCCAGCGCGTAGCGGTCGCGTTTGGGGCCGCCTGCCTCAAGAAACGCCACCTGCGCCAGTTCGGGCGAGGCATAGCCCGCGCAGTTGCGCGACGAGCGGGCCTTCAGATTGATACCCGTGCGGCTGAAGATGCGGTTGCCCGGCGGGTTCGAAGTGCTGAGCGCGTATTGCACGATATTGGGATCCCGGTTGCCCGCAGAGACCGTGGGCAGCGCTGTCGGCTCCACCACCTGATACTGCGCACGCTGCCGTTTCAGACGCTCTGCATCGCTTTCGATGGTCTGGCGCGAGGACACCGCATCAAAGCTGTTTTCGTCCGACAGACGCGGGTTGCCGCCGACGATCTGCGGCGCCGGGTTGTCCGGGCTCGCTTCAAGCGGCGCCTGACCGGAGTTGGCCTGCGCTGCACTCAGGGCCGCTGCCGTCTCGCGGGCGATATCGGCATTGCTGCCGGTGTTCGCCGCGGTTCCAGCCGCAGCGACCGAGGTTGCGCTGCTCTGATCTGTCGGCATTACCAGAGGCGCGCCGACAACCTGGGGCGCGGGGATCAGCGGATCACCGTTGATCGTAGTGCCCTGCGCCGGACGGGCGGCGAAGGGATCGCCGTCCACGCCCACCCCGGCGGCGCTGTCCGGCACTGGCGGGCTGCAAGCTGCAAGGGCCAGAAAACTGCCAGCGGCGGCGAGGGAGACGAAGACGCGCATCGGGATCACCTGTTTATGGTCGTATGGTTTATGCTCTTGTTTGAGCCGGTTTTACCACCATTTCCCCGGCTTTGCCACAAACCCGGCGGCCTGCTCCAGCGCATAGGCGGTGTTCAGCAGATCGCCCTCTTCCCAGGGGCGGCCGATCAGCTGCAGGCCCAGCGGCAGACCCTGAGCATCGACACCCGCAGGCACAGAGATGCCCGGCAGGCCCGCAAGGTTCACAGTGACGGTAAAGACGTCATTGAGGTACATCTGCACCGGATCCGCATCGGTCATTTCACCCAGCCCAAAAGCAGCAGAGGGCGTCGCCGGTGTCAGGATCGCGTCCACGCCTGCGGCAAAGACATCTTCGAAGTCCTTCTTGATCAGGGTGCGAACGCGGCGGGCGCGGTTGTAATAGGCGTCATAGAAGCCTGCCGACAGCACGTAGGTGCCGACCATCACGCGGCGCTGCACCTCGTGGCCAAAGCCTTCGGCGCGGGTCTTTTCGTACATCTCGGTGATGCCATCGCCTGCTTCCAGCGTGGCGCGGTGGCCGTAGCGCACCCCGTCATAGCGTGCCAGGTTCGACGAGGCTTCGGCCGGGGCGATCACGTAATAGGCAGGCAGCGCGTATTTGGTGTGCGGCAGCGAGATGTCGACGATCTCGGCACCTGCATCCTTCAGCATGGCGGTACCATCGGCCCAGAGCTTTTCGATCTCGGCGGGCATGCCTTCCATGCGGTACTCTTTCGGGATACCGATCTTCTTGCCCTTGATGTCGCCGGTCAGCATCGCCTCGAAATCCGGCACCGCCAGATCGGCGCTGGTGCTGTCCTTGGGATCATGCCCGGCCATGGCTTCGAGCATGATCGCCGCATCGCGCACCGATTTGGTCATCGGTCCGGCCTGATCCAGCGAGGAGGCAAAGGCCACGATGCCCCAGCGCGAGCAACGCCCGTAGGTGGGTTTGATGCCGACGGTGCCGGTAAAGGCCGCAGGCTGACGGATCGAGCCGCCGGTGTCGGTGCCGGTGGCCGCAAGGCACAGGTCCGCTGCAACAGCCGCAGCCGAGCCGCCCGAGGAGCCACCCGGTGTCAGCTTGGCATCGCTGCCGTCACGCCGCCAGGGGCTGACCACATCGCCATAGGCAGAGGTTTCGTTGGACGAGCCCATGGCGAATTCGTCCATGTTCAGCTTGCCCAGCATCACGGAACCGGCATCGACCAGTTTCTGCGAAACGGTCGACTCATACTCGGGCTTGAAGCCTTTAAGGATGTTGGAGGCCGCCTGGCTGTCCACGCCCTTGGTGCAGAACAGATCCTTGATCCCGACCGGCAGGCCGCACATGGCAGGCGCATCGCCTTCCTTGATGCGGGCATCGGCTGCCTTTGCGCGCTCTAGCGCGATCTCGGGCGTCTTGTGCACGAAGGCGTTCAGCGCATCGGCGCCTTCGATTGCCTTCAGGCACGCTTCGGTCAGCTCGACAGAGGTAGTGTCGCCTTTGCGCAGGGCATCGCGGGCCTCGGCCAGGCCCAGTTTGTTCAGATCGCTCATGTCTTACTCCACCACCTTGGGGACCGCAAAGAAGCCCTCGCGGGCGTCGGGGGCATTGGCCAGGATCTTGTCCTGCTGATTGCCATCGTTCACCACATCCTCGCGCCGCTTCAGACGCTGCGGCGTGACCGAGGTCATCGGCTCGACCCCTTCCACGTCCACTTCGTTCAGCTGTTCGATGAACCCAAGGATGGTGTTGAACTCGTCTGCCAGCGCAGGCAGCGCGTCCTCTTCGACCTTGATCCGGGCCAGTTTGGCCACTTTGGCGGCTGTGCTTTGGTCAATCGACATGGAAACCCTCATCTCGTGTTACAGACGCGTTTACCGCCGCGCCGTCCGCGCCGCAAGCGGGTCTGCACCGAAAACGGGTGTCTATGCCCTCCCCGGCCACAGGCTGGGGAGGGCAGGAGCGCTCATTCGCAGTTATTGTGCATCCGCCACATCGCGGGGTCATGGCCATACGGCACCGCGTCGCAAGGATCAGCCGCGTAGCCGCGCAAGCGATTATAGGCGGCAATCTGTTCGCCCGAAAGAAACTGCACCGTCTGCAAATGCCGGGACAGGTGGACATACCGCAGATCCGCCCGCGCCGCGCCTGCTTCGGAGACCAGGCGCCGCAACTCATCGGCGTCGAGGTTGCCTGAGGCAAAGGCCTGATCAAGACGGTCTTCGGCCGCAATGAAGTCCTCTGCGGCCTGCTGCGCGTCGGCGGCCATTTCGTGATGGATCTGGCGCACCTGCTCGATCTGCGCCGCGCTCAGCCCGATCTGCGGTGCCAATTCCAGAAGATGCGCGGGCCCGGGCCAGCCATTCAGTTCCGCCGGAAGAGCAAAGCCCCAGCCTTTGCCCGCGCGCAACTCTGCAATGTCCGCATCCGAAAGGCTCTTGATTCGCCGACTTTGTTGCCCCGCATAGGGCTGCGCCTCATCACCCTGATGCTGCTGGTGCCCCTGGTGCCCTCCCGCGCCCTCGGCATGGCCAGGCGCAGCGGATATTGGCGCAAGTGCCAGCAGGCTCAGAAGAACGGTGGCCTTCGACCCGATCATTGTCACAGCACTGCCTCCCATCATGTTCTGACGCCCATGAGGGCACATTCACCGCTAGAGCACAAGTTTGCTGCGAAACACTGCGGACCGGGGCCCTGACCGGGCCCGCAGGACAGCAAACCGATGGAAACAGGCATTCGGCGTGCTAGGGTGAGAGCAGACAAATCAAGGAATTGGGAGAGACACCATGAAGATCATCTGGCTGGGCCACGGCAGTTTCCGTTTTGAAACCGAAGGAAAGGTGCTGCTGTTGGACCCCTGGCTGACCGGCAACCCCAGCCTGCCCGAGGACCAGCATGATGCCGCCATCGAAGGCGCCACCCATATCATCCTGACCCACGTGCATTTCGACCATGTGGTCGATGTGCTGCCGCTCGCGAAAAAACTGAACATTCCCGTGGTTGGCCAATATGACATCATGGGCTTTTGGGGCGAAACCGAAGGCGTCGAAACCGTCGGCTTCAACAAGGGTGGAACCGTCGATCTGGGCGGGCCGAAACTGTCGATGGTGCCCGCCTCGCACAGCTCGACCTTTGCCACCCCCGAAGGCCCGCGCACGGGTGGGTCGGAAGTCGGCTATGTGCTGCAGGCCGAGGGCAAGACGATCTATATTTCCGGCGACACCGCGATCATGGCAGACATGGACTGGATCGGGGATTACTACAAACCCGATATCGGCATTCTCTGTGCTGGCGGTCACTTCACCATGGACATGACGCAGGCGGCCTATGCGGCCAAGAAGTACTTCAACTTCAAGACGGTGATCCCCTGCCACTACAAGACCTTTCCCCTGCTGGAACAATCCGCAGAGGATCTGAGCGCAGGCCTGCCCGGGGTCGAAGTGATCGAACCTGAGGTGATGACAGCACTTGAGGTCTAAACCGGCTTCGCGAACGCCGCCCGCGCGCGGGCGGCCTTTTCTCTGCACCAGCAGCCCAGCGCGTGGTCATTGATCAGCCCCATCGCCTGCATGAAGGCAAAAACGGTGGTGGGGCCGACAAACTTCCAGCCACGTTTCTTCAGCGCCTTTGACAGCGCCACGGAGTCCGGGCTGGTCGACCTGGTCTGCGGCTCGGGCAGACTGTCCGGGTCCGGCTCAAAGCTCCAGAAAAACGCAGCCAGGGATCCGGCTTCTTCGACAAGCTCCTGCGCGCATTTCGCATTGTTGATCACGGCTTCGATCTTGCCGCGGTGGCGGATGATCCCGGCATCCTGCAACAGGCGCTCCACATCCGCATCGGTGTATGTGGCGATGACATTCCAATCAAAGCCCGCGAAAGCGGCGCGAAAATTCTCGCGCTTGGCCAGAATGGTGCGCCAGCTGAGGCCGGACTGGAAACTTTCAAGACAGATCTTTTCGAACAACCGGATATCGTCGCTCACCGGATAGCCCCATTCCGCATCATGATAGGCATCAAATTCCGGTGCGCTGGCGCTCCAGCCGCAGCGGGCAAGCCCATCTTCCCCTACGACAATCGCGGACATCGCCTTCCTCCCGGCTCGACCAATGAAACAAAAAGCGAACATGTCATGGTGTGCATGGGCCGTCCAGTGCCTAAACGCGCGACAGGTCTTGCACCGTCGCGCAAGACAGCAGCGCCGCCAGCAGGTCCAGTTCATCATCCTGCGCCAACCGCCCTTTACTGCGCCAGGCAATGGAGAGCGCGCATTTGACCGCTGCCCATTGCAAAAGACGCTGACGATCCACCGCAAATCCTACTGACCAGAGATCGGCCAGCATCCCGATCCGGCGCGGGTCGCGGGTCAGGTCGGGGGTTCCATAGGGATGGCGAAAGGCATTGGCCAACTCGTAGGTCCGCTCTCCAACGATTCCCTTGGCATCAAAGGCGCAATACCCGCGCGGCGTCTTCATCACGTTGCCATGATGCAAATCCCCGTGCAGCGGGCGCACATCCACCTGCGCGTCGAGAAGATCGCGGGCCAGCGTCTGACACGCGGCAATCGCCGCCTTGTCTCCCGCCGCACAACTTGGTGCAGGTTTCAGATGGAACAGCGCATCAAAACGATCTTCCAGCCGGGGATAGCCCTCCGGCGCCTGCCCCGTACCGGGATGTAGGCCAGAGGCGACCCTCACCAGTTCGCGTGCAGCCATTTCGTCCTCACCGGCAATTGCGAGATCGGCGAGTGATGGCCCCTCCAGCCATTCGACCAGGGCGGCATCCGGACGCAAGCCATAGACCTGGGCCGCGCAACTCTCGGGCGCAGCTTGCAGAAACCGAAAACCGCTGGCCTCGCTGCCCATGCCCCGGGCGCCATAGTATTTCAGCACTGCGGCACCGCCCCCGGCGCGGGTGACTTTCCACAGGCTGGCAATGGCAGTGGTCGCGATCCACTCCGGCGCCGCCACCCTGAACGCGACAAGAACCTCTTCCGGCGGTTTCACATGCCCTTCCATTCCGGCCCCCTATCGTTTTGCGGTAAAGAACTCTTTCAGAATGGCAGCACAGTCCGCTTCGGCAATCCCTTCGTAGACCTCGGGCACATGGTGTGCCTGCGGGTGTGAAAACACGCAGGCGCCATGGGCAACGCCGCCGGATTTTGGATCAGAGGCGCCGTAGTAGACCCGCGCGATACGCGCCGCTGCGATGGCCGCCGCACACATGGCGCAGGGCTCCAGCGTCACATAGAGATCATATCCCGTCAGTCGCTCCCCTCCCGCTGCGGCGCAGGCGGCGCGGATCGCCAGGATCTCGGCGTGGGCGGTGGGATCGTTCAGCTCCCGAGTGCGGTTTCCGGCCCGCGCCGCGACCGTCCCGTCCGGCGCGATCAGAACCGCGCCCACCGGCACCTCGCCGCGCGCGGCGGCAGCACGAGCCTCTTCCAGGGCCAGGGTCATGTGAGAACGGAAAACCATGGCCTTCCCTGCCGCAGAATGCCCGCTTTCGCAAGACGCCGGAATGCTCTATGGCGAGGGGATGAGCAAAACACCCGCATCCCCCAAGCGCCCGCACCGCCCCAAAGGCCCGGCAGGCAAAGCCGCGAAACCGTCGCGTCCCGACGCCACTGCAGGCGACAAGAGCACGGGCACGCCTGAAGGTGACCGGATCGCCAAGGTTCTGTCGCGGGCCGGCGTTGCCTCGCGGCGCGAGGCCGAGCGGATGATCGCCGAGGGGCGGGTTGCGGTGAATGGCAAGGTGATCGACAGCCCCGCGCTGAACGTCACGGCGCGGGACCGGATCCTAATCGACGGCCAGCCCCTGCCCGAGGCAGAAGCGCCGCGCCTGTGGCTTTATCACAAACCCGCCGGACTGGTGACCACCACCAGCGACGAGATGGGCCGCACGACCATCTTTGACGAACTTCCCGAGGATCTGCCGCGGGTGATGACCGTCGGGCGGCTTGACCTCAATTCCGAAGGGCTGCTGCTGCTGACCAATGATGGCGGCATCAAGCGCAAGCTGGAACTGCCCTCCACCGGCTGGCTGCGCCGCTACCGGGTGCGTATCAAGGGCCGCCCGCAAGAAACGGATTTCGAGCCGCTCCGCAAAGGGCTGGTGATCGACGGCGAGACGTTCCAGCCCATGACCGTGGCGTTGGACCGCCAGCAGGGGGCAAACGCCTGGCTGACCGTGGGGCTGCGCGAAGGCAAGAACCGCGAAATCCGCCGCGCCATGGAGGATATCGGGTTTTCCGTCAACCGCCTGCTGCGCCTGTCCTACGGCCCGTTCCAGCTGGGCAATCTGAAACCTGGGGAAGTCGAAGAACTGCGCCCCCGGGTGATCCGCGATCAGCTAGGTCTCGAAGACGACACCGAAGAGACGCCACAGACCGACCGCCCCCAGCGGCGCAAACCGATGCGCGGCAAGCGCCCCGGCCGCCGCAAACCCGGCACTGACGCCCCTGCCCCCTATAGCGGCGGCGGCGCTGGCAAACCGCGTGGCAAATCGCAGGCCAAACCACAAGGAGCCCCGACGGGCAAATCCGGCCATACTGGCGGCGGCAAGCCTGGACAGCTTGGCAAACCGGATACCCGCGGCAAGGGACGCGGCAGCAATGGCGCAAAGCCCGGCAATCGTCCAATCGGCAAGAATCCCCGCCGCTGAGGCATTTGCCCGACACTTCCCCCTAGCAAGGCGGCCTGCAATCCCTTAGATTTCAGGCATGTAAATCGTGTCATGGGGGAACCCGCGTGCAGAAAGTCGCCTTCGCCGCCCTGCTTGTTCTGATGTTCGGACTGAGCACCGGATGGATTGTGGGAGGCTGATCCATGGCACAGAGGTATGGCGGCAAATACAGCCCCGATGGCGCCGGTGATCCGGCCGCCTTGGGTGACACATCCCCGCCAACGGGCAAAACCAATTCCTTTCGCAGCGCACAGGTCGATCCTGTCGGCGCCCGTGCCAACACCATGTTCGTGCCTGGAGGCGTGCTGCTGATCCTGTCGCTGAACGACGGGGCCACGGGTCTGGCGCTTGGCGCGATTGCAGCTGCCCTCTGGACCGGGGCCGCCTTTCTTCTGCGCGAAGGGTTGCGGGCCGAAACCGCCTTTGCTGCGCGCCGTGTCGCGCGCAAACCGGCCTTGCCGCGCAAGATCCTCGCCTCGGTTTTGACCGGCGCCGGGGCCGCGCTGGCCGCCTGGAAGGCAGAACCGGGGATCATGATCGCCGCCGTCTACGGGCTGGCAGCCACCGGCCTGCATCTGGCCGCCTTTGGCCTTGACCCTTTGCAGGACAAGGGCGTGGAGGGCGTGGACGATTTCCAGCAAAGCCGCGTTGCCCGCGCCGTGGATGAGGCCGAAGCCTACCTTGACGCCATGCGGGACGCGGCGCTTAGGGCGCGTGACCGGCAGCTGGAGGCGCGTGTGGATCAGTTTCAGGCTGTCGCCCGGGACATGTTCCGCACCATAGAAGAAGACCCGCGCGACCTGACCGGTGCGCGCAAGTATCTGACCGTCTATCTGCAGGGCGCGCGCGATGCGACGATCAAATTCGCCGATATCTATGCCCGCAGCCAGGATCCGCAGGCCCGTAGTGACTACCTTGCCCTGCTGGAAGATCTGGAACAGAATTTTGCAGCCCGTACGCAAAAGATGCTGCTCGAAGACCGCAGTGACCTGACCATCGAAATCGACGTGCTGCGCGACCGCCTGCAGCGCGAAGGGGTCCGCCTGGACCGCAATTGACACTTTGACCCGAGGAACGCCACCGATGTCCGAGACCGTTCAGAAGAAAGCAATCGAAGCCGAGGCCATGGTCACGGAGGTGACGAGCGTCGCGCTTGCGGATCCCACGGGGGACATCCAGCCGCTGGAGCAGGCGGATGAAGTCACCAGCGAAGCGATCCGCAGCCGCATGGGCGAAATCGACATGAGCGACAGCAACTCGATCATCGGGTTCGGATCCGGCGCGCAAGCCGAATTGCAGACCATCAGTCAGGCGATGCTGGCCGATGTGCGCAACAAGGATGTCGGCCCCGCCGGGGACTCTCTGCGGGATATCGTCACCACGATCCGCGGCTTTTCCGTCTCGGAACTGGATGTACGTCGCAAACCCACCTTCTGGGAGCGCCTGCTGGGCCGCGCTGCGCCCTTTGCCAAATTCACCGCGCGCTATGAAACGATCCAGGCGCAGATCGACAAGATTACCGATGATCTTCTTGGCCATGAACACGGGCTGCTGAAGGACATCAAATCGCTCGACATGCTGTATGAGAAGACGCTGGCCTTTTACGACGAGCTGGCGCTCTATATCGCGGCAGGAGAGGCCAAGTTGGGTGAGCTAGACAGCAGCGAAATTCCCGCGCTGGAAGAAGCCGTCGCAGCAGCCGCCGAAGCCGATCAGGTGATCCGCGCGCAGGAACTGCGCGATCTGCGCGCCGCCCGGGACGATCTGGAACGCCGGGTGCACGATCTGAAGCTGACCCGGCAGGTCACCATGCAGTCGCTGCCCTCGATCCGTCTGGTGCAGGAGAACGACAAATCGCTCGTGACCAAAATCAACTCAACGCTGGTCAATACCGTGCCGCTCTGGGAAACCCAGCTGGCGCAGGCGGTCACCATCCAACGCTCGGCCGAGGCTGCTGCCGCGGTGCGCGATGCCAATGATCTGACCAACGAGCTGCTGACCTCCAACGCGGCCAACCTGCGCGAAAGCAACAAGGCGATCCGGCAGGAAATGGAACGCGGTGTGTTCGATATCGAAGCGGTGAAACAGGCCAATGCGGATCTGATCGGCACCATTCAGGAAAGCCTGCAGATCGCCGATGAGGGCAAGGCCAAACGCGCCGCTGCCGAGGGCGAGCTGAAGAAGATGGAAGCCGAGCTGCGCGATACACTGGCCGCCGCCAAGGCGCGCCGCGATGGCATCGGAGACAATGCCGGCACAGCGGTTCCGTCCTGACCTGATGATCTGGCAAAAACGTCATAGGTCGGCGGCGATTTGTGCCGAAGGCAGCGCCGGGCGGGCAATATCCGCGCCTGTACGCCTTGCCGCGCTTTTGGGGTTGGGCCTGCTGTCGGCCTGCATGCCCATGGGCCGCAGCGAGTCCGTCGTGCCAAAACCACGTCCGGCTGCCATGGTCGCGCCCGCTGCGCCCTCGGCCGCCAGCGCAGAGTTGCGGCAATATTACCGTGTCCTGCAGCAGGACCTGCTGACGCGAGGCCTTTTGCGCACCGATGGCGGCGGACCCGATACGCCTTATGATGCCGAGGATCTGGCGGAAAACTTCGAAGCGATTTCCTTTTTCAACGAATACGCCGGGCGCGGTGGCGGCGCCACAGGCGGGCTCAGCCGCTGGTCCGGACCAGTGCGTTTGCAGGCTGAATTCGGCCCCTCGATCCCCGAAAGTCAGCGCCGCGCCGATGGCGGGCGGGTTGCTGAATACGCCACGCGGCTCGGGCGGATCACCAACCATCCCGTTGCGGCAGTGGCGAAGCGCGGCAATTTCCACGTCCTCTTTGCCAGCAAGGACGACAGCGCCTTTGTGGCCAAACGGGTCCGTGAACTGCTGCCCAATATCAGCCAGAACGATTTCCAGCTCTTCGTGAACCCGCCACGGACGCATTACTGCTTTGTCCTTGCCGGCGGCGCCCAGGGCAGCCCCTTCGACTATATCCGCGGCGTCGCGCTGATCCGCGCGGAGCATCCCGATCTGGTCCGGCAAAGCTGCATCCACGAGGAAATCGCACAAGGCCTGGGCCTGCTCAACGACAGCCCCCGGGCGCGCCCGTCGATTTTCAACGACGATGACGAATTCGCCTTTCTGACCAGCCATGACGAAAAGCTGTTGCAGATGCTTTATGATCCAAGACTGAAAACCGGGATGAGCGCCGAAGAGGCCCGCCCGATCACCCGCATTATCGCCCGCGAAATCATGGGGCAGCCCCTGTAAGGTAGCCCATGCGCCCATCGATGAGGCTCCCCGCAGGCACACCGTAGGAAGAGGACCTGAGATATGGGTATTTTCGACTTTCTCACCGGAGAGTTCATCGACGTCATTCACTGGGTCGATGACACCCGCGACACCATGGTCTGGCGGTTTGAACGCGAAGGCCATGAGATCAAGTATGGCGCCAAGCTGACGGTGCGCGAAGGACAGGCAGCCGTGTTCGTGCACGAAGGCCAGCTGGCGGATGTCTTCACCCCCGGTCTCTATATGCTTGAGACCAACAACATGCCGGTGATGACAACGCTGCAGCACTGGGACCACGGGTTTCAGTCGCCCTTCAAATCCGAGGTCTATTTCGTCAGCACCACCCGGTTCAACGACCTGAAGTGGGGCACCAAGAATCCGATCATCTGTCGCGATCCGGAGTTCGGCCCGGTGCGTCTGCGCGCTTTTGGCAGCTACTCGGTGCGGGTGGTGGATCCGGCGCGCTTCCTGACCGAGATCGTCGGCACCGATGGCGAATTCACTATGGATGAAATCAGCTTCCAGATCCGCAACATCATCGTGCAGGAGTTCAGCCGCGTCGTTGCCAGCTCGGGCATTCCAGTGCTGGATATGGCCGCCAATACCGCCGATCTGGGCAAACTGGTTGCGGCCGAGATTTCCGCCACCGTGGCCGAATATGGCCTGGCGATCCCGGAGCTCTATATCGAGAACATCTCTCTGCCGCCTGCGGTCGAACAGGCCATGGACCGGCGCACCCAGATGGGGATCGTGGGCGATCTTGGCCAATACACCCAGTTCGCCGCTGCCGAGGCGATGGACGCTGCAGCCCGCACCCCGAACAGCGGCATGGGCGCCGGTTTGGGAATGGGGATGGGCATGGCGATGGCCCAGCAGATGGGCAATGCCATGTCGCAGGGTGCTGCGGGTCAGCCGTCAGGTCCCTGGGGCGCCCGCCCCGCGCCCGCTGCTGCGCCGATGGCCCCGCCGCCGCCCCCGGTCGAACACGTCTGGCATATCGCGGAAAACGGTCAGACCTCGGGGCCCTATTCCAAGGCGCGTCTCGGACGCATGGCGCAGGAAGGACAGCTGAAGCGCGACACCCACGTCTGGACCCCAGGTCAGGATGGCTGGCAGCGGGCCGGTGATGTCGCCGAACTGGCGCAGCTTTTCACCATTCTGCCGCCTCCGCCCCCGCCGCCTCCCGCGGGCTGAATTCGGGGCGCCAAGCGCGCGCTCCGAGCCTTGACTGTCGGCCAGACAGAACTGAGCCGGGCCGACATGTCGTCACTATTGCAGGCTCTTGCGCCAGACCATCATGTGTTTGGTGAGTTCCTTGGTCTTTTCATCGAACGGCTTGCCCAAATCCAGATCGTGTTTGGCCGCATCCAGATCGCCACGTTCGATCTTTTGTGCGATGGCGCCGGCAAATTGGTGGAACTCGGAATGCAGTTTCTTCGCACGCACATAGTTGGCATCCCCTGCCATACCGGCTTCCGTACTAGGCGAATGCAGCCACTGGCCGAATTTGCACTTGTCATCACAGCAGATGTCACGCGAAGGCGTTTCAAGTCTGCCGCTGATGGTGCCCGTGCGAAGGTGAAGTTTCCATGTGCTATGGGCCTTGATGGCTTCGGAAATCTCATCCTGGATAGCCGTTACAGACATACTCATACTCCTTGTTACTGAACACTTCTGCCGTAGCCCTTCACAGGTTAATCAAGCATTAAGCTCACATCTCAACCCTCACCGTGAATTCCCCTTGATCGACTCGGTTCCGCCGGGAAACATAAATAAAAATCAATTAAATAAACAAAGACCGGAAAAAATCGTTACAATTTGAGAGAGCGCCGTGCCATCTTCCCCTCCTCCCCCTCCGCCTGCCACCGAAAACACTGATTCTGCCGCTGTGCCGGATGAAACCCATCGTTTTCCCTGCGAGCAATGTGGCGCCGATTACCGGTTCGACCCGCAATCCGGAACCCTGACCTGCAGCCATTGCGGCCATACCGAGGAGATCAACGGGGGCCCCTGGCGCGGCGGCGCCCTACGCGAGTTGGACTTTCGCGCCGCGCTGGATCGTCAGCTACCAGAGGCAGGCATGGAAACCACGCGGGTTTCCAAATGCCCCAACTGCGCGGCCGAGGTGGAATTCGATCCCACTACCCACGCCCGCGAATGCCCGTTCTGCGCAACGCCCGTGGTCACCGACACTGGCGAAAACCGCCACATAAAACCCAAGGGCGTATTGCCTTTCTCCATAGACGAACGCGCGGGCCACAAAGCCATGACAGACTGGCTTGGCCGCCTGTGGTTCGCGCCAAACGGGTTGAAGGAATACGCCCGCAAGGGGCGCCGGATGGAGGGGATCTATGTCCCCTACTGGACCTATGACGCCGACACCCGCAGTTCCTACTCAGGCCAGCGCGGCACGGTCTACTACGTGACCGAAACCGTCATGGTCGATGGCAAACCGCAGGCCAAGCAGGTCGCAAAGGTGCGCTGGCGACCGGTGTCAGGTCGGGTCAAACGCTTCTTTGACGATGTGCTGGTGCTGGCGTCGAAAAGCCTGCCCAAACGCTATACCGATGCGCTGGAACCCTGGGATCTGTCGGCGCTGGAGCCTTATCAACCGCAATATCTAGCCGGGTTCCGGGCCGAAGCCTATGCGATCTCTTTGCAGGACGGTTTTGAGGAGGCCCGCGCCCATATGGACCGGGTGATCGAACGGGATGTGCGGTTTGATATCGGCGGCGACCGTCAGCGAATCTCGCATATCGACACGCGAGTCTCAGACGTTACCTTCAAACACATTCTGCTGCCGGTGTGGCTGGCGGCCTATAAATACCGAGGCAAGACCTATCGTTTTGTGGTCAACGGACAATCCGGACGGGTTCAGGGCGAACGTCCCTACTCCGCCTGGAAAATCGCAGGTGCAGTTGCCGTCCTGGCTGTCCTGATCGCCGCAGCAATCTATATCGGGAACCAGCAGTAAACCTGCGACGTTCAAGCCCCCCGGACATGCCGATGCGCACAGCCCCGATCCGGGGCTATGCGCCGCGTGTCGCCGGACTGCCCGGCATTCTGTCCAAGGCCGAAAAAACCTCAGGATTTGGAGATCTTGATCTTCTTCGCGGTCTCTGGCTGTTCCAGCGCCTTCTTGGGAACGCTGATATGAAGCACACCATCCTCCATATGGGCCGCTGCCGCAGCGCCATCGGCATCTTCCGGCAGGCGGAAGGCACGGCGGAATGCACCATACTGGCGCTCGCTGAAGTACCAGGTATCGCCTTTCTTCTCGGTCGAGGTCTTCTTTTCGCCGCTGATGGTCAGAACGCCATTGTCCACCGTCAGTTCCACATCCTCATCGGTGACACCCGGCAGTTCCATGGTGATGTCATAGGCTGCATCCCCCGAAGAGGCCTCGGTCGCCGGGCTCAGCCAATCTGCAACCCGGGCACCAAATGCACGAAAGGGATCATAAAGCGACGGCCAGAAACCGCTTTGTTCGGTCTTTTCTACCATTGATCTTCCTCCTGTTTCGAACGCGGGCAGCGTATCTCAACCGGTGAGGTCTCGATTTGATCCATCTCAATTCTGGCCTTGAACCCCGTGGCACCGCTGGCCATTGTGGCGCCGCACCACAGCAGGAGAGTTGCAGATGACCACGAAGTCAGCCGATCTGACCGAACTGGACGCCCTGATGAAGGACCGTCACAGCTGCCGGGCCTTCCGCCCGGATCCGGTTGACCGGGAGGTGATCGAGCAGATCCTGCGCTGCGCCCAGAAAGTCCCGTCCTGGTGCAATGCCCAGCCGTGGAAAGTGACCATCACCAGCGGCGCCGAAACCGACCGTCTGCGCAACGCGCTGACAGAGGCTGCCATGGCGGGCGGACACGCACCGGACCTGAGTTTTCCGGACGGCTATTCAAATGAATATCAGGCACGGCGCCGGGAATGTGGCTGGGCGCTCTACGAAGCGGTCGGAGTGACCAAGGGCGACCGCGCCGGATCTGCCCGGCAGATGATGGAGAACTTCAACCTCTTCGGCGCGCCCCATTGTGCGATCCTGTCCTCACCTGCCGAACTTGGCCCCTATGGCGCAATGGACAGTGGCGGTTTCGTTGCCGCCTTTACCCTGGCGGCGCAGGCGGCAGGGGTCGCCAGCGTCGCGCAGGCCGCGGTCGCGTCCTTTGCGCCGATGCTGCACGAGATGCTGGAGATCCCGCAGGATCGGCTGATCCTCTGCGCGATTAGCTTTGGCTATGCCGACCCGGATCATCCGGCAAACAGGTTCAGAACCACCCGTGCCCCCCTGCCCGAATTCACCGACTGGCGCGGCTAAGCCTTCGACACAAAAGGACGACAATCCCCATGCGAGCCCTCATTCAGCGCGTCAGCGAAGCCTCAGTCACCGTCGATACCGAAGTGACCGGAGAAATCAGTGCCGGACTGCTGGTGCTGGTCTGTGCGATGGAGGGCGACACCGAAGCCGAAGCCGATCATCTGGCGGCGAAGATTTCCAAGCTGCGCATCTTTCAGGACGACGCGGGCAAGATGAACCGCTCGGTCCGCGACATCGGCGGCGCGGTTCTGGCGGTGAGCCAATTCACCCTGGCGGCAGATACCAGACGCGGCAACCGGCCCGGGTTTTCCGATGCCGCCGATCCTGAAACCGGCGCGCGGCTTTATGCCTATTTCTGCGAGGCGCTGACCGGTCTTGGCCTGCCGGTGGCCACCGGGCGGTTCGGCGCCGACATGAAGGTGCGCCTGCTGAATGACGGCCCCGTTACGATTTGGATGGACACCGCCGGGTAAGAATTTTTCCGATCAGACCGGTCCTTTGCCCACGTGTTGTCGGGGGCGATTCTCTCTTCTGCCGCCGCGATTTGGCCAGATCTGCACGCAATCCCAGCATCGCACTACGAATGCGCAAAACCGGCATACGCATGTCGTTTTTGGTGAATTTTTGCCTTCCCCCGGTTTTCATTCACAAAAATGCGGCATACCACTGGCAAAACGCGACCTGTCGCTGGCATGTGTCCCGCCGCTTTGGCCCCGGACGCCGCTGCGGAACAGGTATTAATGCTTGCTAGGCCGCCGCAAATGCGCAAATCTTGAATAGCCAATCAAGAAAAAGCTGTTTGAAGCGGCAAATTCAACTGGGAGACTTCAATGAAAGATCAACTGTATTTCCTCGCGCGTCAGGCTGCCACGGGCATGATGAGCCGCCGCGAATTCATGGGCCGCGCCGCTGCGCTGGGTCTCACCGCTGCTGCAGCCAACTCGCTGCTGTCCACCGAAGTCATGGCCGCAGGCCCCCAAAAAGGCGGCACCATCCGCGTCGGCCTGCAGGGCGGCAGCACCACCGACAGCCTGGACCCGGCGCTGGCCACCAATCAGGTTGCCCTGTCGCTGATCCGTCTTTGGGGTGAATCCCTGGTCGAGCTGGCCGACGACGGCGGCATCCAGGGCAAGGTCGCGGAAAGCTACTCCGCCTCCGCAGACGCACGTGTCTGGACCTTCAAGATCCGCCAGGGCATCACCTTCTCCAACGGCAAACCCGTGACCGCCGAAGACGTGGCGCAGACCATGGACCGTCACTCTGGCGAAGACACCAAATCCGGTGCACTGGGCATCATGCGCAGCATCACCAACATCTCGACCGAAGGTGACAGCGTCATCATCGAGCTGGACAGCCCCAACGCAGACCTTCCCTACCTGATGACCGACTACCACCTGGCCATCCAGCCCGGCGGCGGCAAGGACGATCCGGCAGCCGCGATCGGCACCGGCCCCTATATCCTGAAAGAAGTCGATATGGGCGTGCGTTTCGTTGCCGAGAAAAACCCCAACTACTGGGGTGATCTGGGCAATGCCGAAACCATCGAATACGTGGTGATCAACGACAACACCGCCCGCGTTGCCGCGCTGCAATCGGGTCAGGTCGACATGATCGACCGGGTACCCCCGCGCACCGCGAAACTGGTTGACCGCGCGCCGAACATCAACGTGCATTCCACCAGCGGCCCCGGTCACTACGTGTTCATCATGCATTGCAACACTGCACCGTTTGACAACAACGACGTGCGGATGGCGCTGAAATACGGCATCAACCGTCAGGAAATGGTCGACAAGATCCTCAATGGCTACGGCACGGTCGGCAACGACTCCCCGATCAACTCGTCCTATCCGCTTTATACAGAGTTTGAGCAGCGCGAGTTCGATCCGGACAAGGCGATGCACCACCTGAAGAAATCGGGTTACGACGGTGAGATCCTGCTGCGCACTTCGGACAACTCCTTCCCGGGCGCACCGGATGCGGCGGCCCTGTTCCAGCAGTCCTGTGCAACCGCAGGCATCAACGTCAACGTCAAGCGTGAGCCGAACGATGGCTACTGGTCCGAGGTCTGGAACAAGCAGCCCTTCTGCACCAGCTACTGGGGCGGTCGTCCGACCCAGGACCAGATGTACACCACCGCTTATCTGTCGACGGCGGACTGGAACGACACCCGGTTCAACAACGAAAAGTTCGACCAGCTGCTGCTGGCGGCCCGTGCCGAGCTGGACACCGCCAAGCGGACGCAGATGTATGCCGACATGGGCGCCATCCAGCGCGACGAAGGCGGCCTGATCTGCCCGATGTTCAACGACTTCGTCGATGCGACCTCGGATAAGCTGGCAGGCTGGGTCGACGGTGCAAAAGGCTTTGCCCTGATGAACAGCTACGCACCGCACAAAATGTGGGTGAAGGCATAACATGCCCCTCCTGTTAAAACTTTTGGCCCAGCGCATTGCGCTGGGTCTTCTCCTGCTGTTTCTGGTTTCTGCCCTGATTTTTGCCGGGACAATGATCCTGCCCGGTGACGTTGCGCAATCGATCCTGGGACAGTCCGCCACGCCCGAGGCGCTGGCCAACCTGCGTGCCGAGCTTGGCCTGAACGAGCCCGCGCTGCAGAGATATTTTGACTGGCTCGGCGGTATCATGACCGGCGATCTGGGAACCGCCCTTACAAGCGGCAGCGACATTGCAGAAAGCATCGGCAAGCGCCTGTCGAATACGCTTTTCCTCGCTTTCTGGGCTGCCGTCATCGCGGTACCTCTGGCAATCTTCCTTGGCCTGCTGGCCGTGCGGTTCAAGGACCGGTGGCCCGACAAGCTGATCTCGGCTGTCACGCTGGCCTCGATCTCGATCCCGGAATTCCTGATCGGCTATGTGCTGATGTACCTGATCGCGGTCAAACTGCGCTGGTTCCCGTCGGTTGCGATGATCAACGACAACATGTCGCTGGGTGAAAAGCTGAGCTCCATCGCCCTGCCCGTTGCGGTTCTGACCCTCGTCGTTCTGGCGCATATGATGCGCATGACCCGGGCTGCGATCCTCAATGTGATGCAATCGGCCTATATCGAAACCGCCGAGCTGAAGGGCCTCAACGGCTTCCAGGTGATCTTCCGCCACGCCTTCCCGAACGCCATCGCGCCAATCGTCAACGTTGTGATGCTGAACCTTGCCTATCTGGTGGTTGGTGTCGTCGTGATCGAAGTCGTCTTCGTCTATCCCGGCATGGGCCAGTATCTGGTCGATCACGTGTCGAAACGGGACGTTCCTGTGGTGCAGGCCTGCGGTCTGATCTTTGCCGCCGTCTACATCGGTCTCAACATGGTTGCAGATATCGTTGCCATCCTGTCGAACCCGCGTCTGAGGCATCCGAAATGAAAAATATCCCCATTTCCGCCCTCATCGGGCTGTTCTTTACAGCGCTCTACTTCCTGATGGCCATCCTGGCGCCGCTGATTGCCCCCTATGGCATGGCCGAGGTCGTCGGTGACGTCTGGGAGCCGTCCTCGTCCGAATTCTTGCTCGGCACCGACAACATCGGCCGCGATCTGCTGACCCGCATGATCTACGGCGGGCGCACCACCATCTTCATCGCAACCATGGCCACGGTGGTTTCCTTCACCCTTGGTTCGGTTCTTGGCTTTTTTGCCGCCGTCACCGGTGGCTGGGTTGATCAGGCACTGTCGCGCTTTGTCGATCTGGTGATGTCGATCCCGACGCTAATCTTTGCCCTTGTGGTTCTGTCCGTGACGCCGGTCACCGTGCCGATGCTGATCATCGTAATGGGCCTTCTGGATTCCACCCGCGTCTACCGTCTGGCCCGCGCCGTTGCGGTGGATATCGAGGTGATGGACTATGTCGAAGCCGCCCGTCTTCGCGGCGAAGGCACCGTCTGGATCATCTTCCGCGAAATCCTGCCCAACGCCCTGTCACCGCTGGTGGCTGAGATGGGCCTGCGCTTCATCTTCATGGTTCTGTTCGTATCCACCCTGTCGTTCCTGGGTCTGGGCGTGCAGCCCCCCGAAGCGGACTGGGGCGGCATTGTGAAAGAGAACAAGGACGGTATCGTCTACGGCATTCCCGCCGCACTGATCCCGGCCTTTGCCATTGCCACGCTGGCGATCTCGGTCAATCTGGTTGCTGACTGGGTCCTGAACCGAACCACCTCGCTGAAAGGAGGCCGCGGATGAGCGATCCACTGATTAAAGTCCGTGACCTGAAAATCGGGGCAACGGTCTATCCGCCCGGCGAACGGCCGCATGACATCGAAATCGTGCATGGCGTCAGCTTTGATCTGGAAAAGGGCAAGGTGCTTGGCCTCATCGGGGAATCCGGCGCCGGTAAATCCACCATCGGCCTCGCTGCCATGGCCTATGGCCGCGGCGGCGTGAAGATCACCGGTGGAGAGGTCTGGATCAACGGGCGTGATATCCTGAAATCCTCGCTGCGCGATGTGCGCCGCCTGCGTGGCGGCGAGGTAACCTACGTGTCGCAATCCGCAGCAGCCTCGTTCAACCCGGCCAAGAAGATCATGGAACAGGTGACCGAGGCCGCGGTGGAGCAAGGCAAGTTCTCGCGAAAAGACGCCGAGGCCCGCGCTCGCACCCTGTTTGCCAAGCTGGGCCTGCCGGATCCGGACAATATCGGCGACCGTTATCCGCACCAGGTGTCGGGTGGTCAGCTGCAGCGCTGCATGACAGCGCTGGCGCTCTGCCCCGAGCCCGATCTCG
This sequence comes from Phaeobacter sp. CC-HEC084, assembly GCF_059429255.1. Lineage (NCBI taxonomy): Bacteria > Pseudomonadati > Pseudomonadota > Alphaproteobacteria > Rhodobacterales > Roseobacteraceae > Phaeobacter > Phaeobacter sp. CC-HEC084. The sequence continues at coordinate 701,090 of NZ_JCAIJQ010000002.1, read as the reverse complement.
TGGTCTTTGACGAGCCGACAACCGCGCTGGATGTGACCACCCAGATCGACGTGTTGAAGGCGATCAAGGAAGCGATCCGCGATACCGGTGTGGCGGCGCTCTATATCACCCACGATCTGGCGGTGGTGGCACAGGTCAGCGATGACATCATGGTACTGCGCCATGGCGACATGGTCGAATACGGTGATGTGGATCAGATCATCAACGCACCGCAGGAAGACTACACCAAGGCGCTGGTTTCGGTCCGCTCGATCGAGCATGAGGAGAAGGCCCCGTCAGGCGATCCGGTCCTCAGCATCCGCAACATTACCGCGCGCTACAAGGGCACCAAGTTCGACGTGCTGCATCACGTCAACGCCGATCTCTACCCTGGTCAGACGCTGGCGGTGGTGGGTGAATCCGGGTCCGGAAAATCCACCCTCGCCCGCGTGATCACCGGCCTTCTGCCGCCGCGCGAAGGGGAAATCGAGTTCGCAGGCCGCGTGCTCTCGCCCGATCTGGCAAGCCGGACAAAGGATGATCTGCGCGAATTGCAGATGATCTACCAGATGGCGGATGTGGCGATGAACCCACGCCAGACCGTGGGTACTATCATCGGGCGCCCGCTGGAGTTCTACTTCGACATGAAGGGCGCCGAAAAGCGCAAGCGGATCATCGAACTTCTGGATGAGATCGAACTGGGCGAAAGCTTCATCGACCGCTACCCGGCCGAGCTGTCGGGCGGTCAGAAGCAGCGTGTCTGCATCGCGCGGGCGCTGGCGGCCAAACCCAAGATGATCATCTGTGACGAGGTGACATCGGCGCTCGACCCGCTGGTGGCGGACGGCATTTTGAAGCTGCTGCTGAACCTGCAGAAGATCGAGAACGTCGCCTATCTGTTCATCACCCACGATCTGGCGACGGTGCGGGCGATCTCGGACAATATCGCCGTGATGTATCAGGGCCGTGTGCAGCGCTATGGCAGCAAGACCGAGGTGCTGTCTCCGCCGTTCGACGATTACACCGACTTGCTGCTTGGGTCGGTGCCGGAAATGCGGCTCGGCTGGCTCGAAGAAGTCATCGCGAACCGCAAGATGGAAAGCGCCGGGAACTGATCCGGCGCCTCGGTCACAAAACACCACAGGCCCGCGCAGCTGCGTGGGCCTGTGCCGATAAGGGCGGTCTCACCCGCCGGGCAAATGCCAAGACAAGGATTGCCAATCATGGACAACAAACTCCTGCTCATCATTCTGGACGGTGTGCCGTGGCGCAATTTTCGCCGCCTGTTCGGAAATCTAGAAGGCTGGGTCGACAGCGGTGAAGCCCGCGTCTGGAAACACCGCGCCGTGCTGCCGTCGATTTCCGCCAGCTGCTATGCCTCGATCCACACCGGCGTGGCCCCGGCGGAACATGGCTGCACCGGCAACGGCAACGTTTTCCGCCTGTCGCACAAGGACGTCTTCAGCCAGGTGCGCCGCGGCGGCGGCACGACCGGCGCCGTGGCGCATAGCTTCTGGTCCGAGTTCTTCAACCGGCACCCTTTCGATTTCGTGCGCGACATTGAATACGATGAACCCGAAAGCGAGACCATCAACCACGGTCGTTTTCACAGCATGACCGGTTACGGTCTCATCAACCAGATGACGCCCTCGGATGTGGATCTCTTCGGCACGCTCACCAACCTCGCCCACCGGTTCGATCTGAACTATGGCATGCTGCACACCTGCACGCTCGACAGCATGGGTCACCGGTTCTTCCACGACTGCCAGGAGATGGACCATGCCTGCGCGGTCATGGACGAGATGCTGGCGCCCTTCATTCCGCGCTGGCGCAAGATGGGTTACGAGGTGATCGTCACAGCCGACCACGGGCAGGACGAACGCGGCCACCACGGTGGACGCAGCCCGCTGCAACAGGAAACTGCGCTCTATTACTTCGGCGATGCAGAAGGGCCCCATGCGGACACTGTCATCGACCAGCTGCAACTGGCGCCGACGATCCTGAACCGGTTGGGGGCGCCCATCGCCGATACGATGAAGGCCAAACCCTTTCTGAGCTGATGCAAACGGAGCACCCATGCTGAAACCCGCAGTTGCCTGCCTTGCCCTATTCGCCGCTCCGGCAGCCGCGGGCGATTTCTGCCATGATCTGTGGTACACGCGGAACGCCATCATGGACCGGGCCGGGTATTGCTTTGGTTCCGCTCTGGGTCAGGCGGTGTTCGGCACGGGGCCCTGCATCGGCAAATCGGTCAGCCTGACGCCGCAGGATCAGCAACGTGTCGCGCAGATCCAGGAAATGGAGCGCGCCCTGTCTTGCCGGGTGGATACCAAACAGCAGCATCTGGATCTGGATGACCTGCATATCCGCAGGCAACTGTCGGATCTGGCCATCCCGGACGAGATACAGGGCGCCTGCCTCGGCTGGATGGGACCCGCGACCGCCCTGCATGCCGGGCATAGCGAAGCCAGCCCCGTGATCGGGCAGATCCTGCCCGATGACACCGTGTCCTATAGCCATTGGCCCGATGCGGGCTGGACCTACGTCACCACATCTGCGGGACATGGTGACTGGCGCGTCAAAAGCGGCGGCTGGCTGAACTATGAAAAGGCCGGAGAGGTCCCCTGCCGGGATTTCGCGGGCTGATCACCCGCCCCCAGCCCTAATCGTAAGGCCAGATTTCCTGGCCCAGCGCCTCAATGGCGAGCGAGATACGTTCGAAACTGTCGCGGGCGCGGCCAACTGAATGGCGCGCGCGCAGATAACCGTGCACCAGCCCTTCTTCGTTGATCCAATGGGCCTTGCCCCCGGCCGCGAGGATGCGGTCCCGGTAATCGCGACTGTCATCGCGCACAGGGTCGCAATCGGCGCTGATCAGAATGGTCGCGGGCAGTCCGGAAAAGTCGCCGTCCTGCAGCGGCGCATAGGTGGGATCGCCTTGGGGCACCTTGCCATCCTTGCAGCGTACTCCCTGATAAAACAGGATTTCATCCCTGGTCAGCATCGGCGCCTTGGCATGCTCGAGGTAGGATCCCGCATTCACATCGCCGCCAAAGGCCCCATAGATCAGCACCTGCCCCAGAATGCGATCCGTCCGCCCCCGGGCATAATGGGCGACCGCCGCGCAGAGGTTGGCGCCAGCGCTGTCGCCAGAGAGGACAATACCGCCCTCATATTCTGACAGGATCCATTCAAAGGCCGCCCAGGCGTCATCGAACATCGCCGGGTGCATATGCTCGGGCGCCAGACGATAGTCGACTGCAACCACGCGATATCCAGTCTGGGCGCAGATCTCGGCGCAGACGTCATCGTGGCTTTCCAGCCCGCCAACGACAAAGCCGCCACCATGGCAATACATCACCGTGCGCGTCGGGTCCCCGGCAGTATAGATCCGCACCGGCACCCCATTGACCTGCCGGTCCTCGGTCTCGACCACATCAGGGCGGGGCGCCAGAAAACTGCGGGCCATGGCGTTGTAGATCTCGCGTTGCTCCGGAACCGAACGCTCTGCCGTATCCGCCGGATAACAGTCATTGGTGCGGCGAATGAACGCCCAGGTTTCCGCGTCGATCAGTTGTTCGTAGTCCATGATCTGGAAGCCTCCCTTTTGCCTGCTGAGGCAAACCCTAGGCCACGCCATGGCAGGAAGGGAATGCCCAAAACGACACAAAGCGCCCTTTCCGGCGCTTTGTGCAGAATTCTGATATCAGACCAGAGTCAGCCCTGATCTTGCGGCAGATGCTCCCACGGGCGGGTAAAGCCCCCCAGAACCTGACCGATTTCGCCGTCGCTGGCACCGTTGGCCTCGACCTGCGCGACAAGGCCGCGCTTCTTGTCGTCGATCACTGCTTCAACGCGGGTCGGCAGCCCCGCCTTCAGCAGCGCTTCGTTGTAGATCCGGGTGATGGCATTCTTACGCAGGTCCGGTTTGAAAACCTTGCCAACGGCCGTCTTCGGCAGCTCGTCCAGCACCGTCAGATGTTTCGGGATCGCCGCGCGTTCATGGATGTGCACCTTGCAGTAATCCATCAGTTCTTCAGCCGTGGCGCTGGCACCATCGACCAGTTCCACAAAGGCACAAGGCACCTCACCAGCGTGAATATCGGGTTGTCCGATCGCCCCGGCAAAGGCGACGGCCTCATGCCCGAGAAGCGCCTCTTCGATCTCGGCGGGATCGATATTGTGACCGCCGCGGATGATCAGGTCCTTGGCCCGCCCGGTGATCCAGACATAACCATCGGCGTCGACACGCCCCAGATCGCCGGTGCGCAGGTATTTATCGTGGAAATAGAGATCAGCGTTCTTTTCCGCCTCGGTATAGGTATTGCCCGCATAGACACCGGGGTTGGACACGCAGATCTCCCCGACCTCGTCGGTGCCGCATTCCACCAGCCCGTCGGCAGTGGATTTGATGATCTTCACATCGGTATAGGGGAACGGAATCCCGATCGAGCCGATCTTCTTTTCGCCATCCACCGGGTTACAGGACACCAGGCATGTGGCCTCGGTCAGACCGTAGCCTTCGACAATATTGACGCCGGTGGCCTTTTCAAACCGGCGGAACAGTTCGACCGGCAGCGGCGCCGAGCCGGAAAAGGCCGTTTTCACCGTCGACACATCCGCATCAACCGGGCGCTGCATTTTGGCCGAGATCGCGGTCGGCACGGTGATGATAAAGGAAATCTTCCAGCGTTCGATCAGCTTCCAGAAATTGTCGAACACCCCATCGCCGCGATAGCCCTGCGGCGTCGGGAAAACCACATGCGCGCCCGAGGCCACTGCTGCCATCACGATCACATGGCAGGCAAAGACGTGGAACAGGGGCAGCGGACACATGATGTTGTCCTCTTCGGTAAAGAGCAGGCTATGCCCGATCCAGCCGTTGTAGATCATCCCCGAATAGGTGTGCTGCGCCACCTTGGGCATGCCGGTTGTACCACCAGTGTGGAAATAGCAGGCGACGCGGTCCTCGGTGCTGTCGGCAAACTGCAGCGTGGTGGGCTGGCGCCGCACTTCCTTGGTGAAGCTCTTGTAATCGGCGTGAGCCAGCTGCGCCTTATTCTCCAGCTTGGGCCGTACCAGGGGCACAATCCAGGATTTCGGCGGCGTCAGATAGCGGTTCAGGTCCACCTCAAGGATGGTGTTCACATGCGGCGCATGGCGCACCGCCTCGGCCACCTTCTGGGCCACGTCGGTCTTCGGGAAGGGTTTGAGCGTCACCACGACCTTGGCGTTGGTTTCCCGCAGGATCGAAGCAATCTGCTCCGGCTCCAAGAGCGGGTTGATCGGGTTCACGATCCCCGCAACGGCACCCGCCAACATGGTCACCAGCGTTTCGGTGCAGTTCGGCAGGATATAGGCGACAACGTCCTTCTCTCCGACGCCCAGCTCGCGGAACAGATTGGCCGCTTGGGTGACCTGATCCTTGAGCTGGCCCCAGTTCAGGGTTTCCGCCTTGTCGTTCGGGCCGGAAAACAATTGATAGCTGATTGCATTATTGGTCGGGAACTTGCCTGCCGTGCGGTCCAGCAACCCGTAAAGAGTGGTCGGCAGGTCCCGCGCCTCCCACGGCATCTCGTTCTCAACTGCCTTGCAATCTTCCACTGTGGCAAACGCCATTGCTTTCCTCCCCTGCCCCCTGTCCCGGGGGATTATCTCCTACGATCAAGATGGTTGTAAAACCCGCGCTGTGCAAGCGCAGCGCAAGGGTCACGTCAAGGCAGGGGCGCATTTAACGCTGCGACAAATCATTAGCTTACGAAGGGGAAACCGGCCCGTGGGGCGGAATGTGTCCGTGCAGGAAGGTTACTCGGCGGCAAGCCCGTCAGTGAACTGGAGGCGCGCCAGACGCGCGTAAAGCCCGCCTTCGGCAACCAGCGCATCATGGGTGCCGGTGGCCACGATGCGGCCCTCCTCCATCACCACGATGCGATCAGCCTTTTTCACCGTCGCAAGCCGGTGCGCCACGATCAGCGTGGTGCGGCCTTGGCTCAGCTCATCCACGGCAGCCTGCACCAGACGCTCGCTTTCGGCATCCAGCGCCGAGGTTGCCTCGTCCAGCAGCAAAACAGGCGCATCGCGCAGGATGGCCCGGGCGATGGCGATCCGCTGTTTCTGACCACCAGACAGCATCACACCGCGCTCCCCCACATAGCTGTCATAGCCTTCGGGGAGGGCCGAGATGAAATCATGCGCAGCAGCGGCGCGGGCGGCGGCTTCGACCTCTGCATCAGTGGCGTCAGGGCGACCAAAGCGGATGTTTTCCCGCGCGGACGCGGCAAAAATAATCGGATCCTGTGGCACCATGGCGATATGTTTGCGGAAGGCATCCCGGCGCAGATCGCTGAGCGCAACACCATCCAAGCGCACCGCACCGGCGTTCGGGTCATAAAACCGCTGGATCAGCTGAATGATCGTCGTCTTGCCTGCGCCCGACGGGCCGACGAAGGCCACCGTCTCACCGGGTTCGATGGAGAGAGAAACATCGTCCAGCGCCAGCACATCGGGGCGCGCGGGATAGCGGAACATCACGTTTTCAAAACTGATTTCGCCGCGCACCGGCTCAACCAGCGCCTTGGGCGCGCTGGGATCGTTGACGGCATCCTCGGCATTCAGCAGCTCGACCAGCCGTTCGGTGGCACCGGCCGCCCGTTGCAATTCGCTCCAGATTTCCGACAGGGCGGCGACGGAGCCCGCCACCAGAACCGAGTAGATGACGAATTGGATCAGGGTGCCTTCGGTCATGACACCGGCGCGCACGTCGATGGCGCCCATCCACAGCACCCCGACGATGCCGGAAAACACCAGGAAGATCACGATGACCGTCAGAAACGCCCGCGTGCGGATCCGCTTGCGCGAAACGTCATAGGAGGTTTCGGTCATCTGCGCGAATTGCAGGCGGCTTGCGTCCTCATGAGTAAAGGCCTGCACGGTCTGCACCGCACCCAGCGCCTCTCCGGCATTGCCAGAGGAGGCCGCGATCCAGTCTTGGTTTTCGCGGCTGATAGCTCGCAAGCGCCGTCCCAGCACCAGAATCGGCACAATAACGGCGGGGACGATCAGCAGCACCAGACCAGTCAGCTTGGCCGAGGTCAGCAACATCAGGAACAGCCCGCCGCCAAACAACAGCATATTGCGCAGGGCAATTGAGACAGAAGAGCCGAGAACCGACTGGATCAGCGTGGTGTCGGTGGTGATCCGGCTCAGCACCTCGCCGGTCATGATCCGCTCGTAGAAAACGGGGCTCATCCCGATGACCCGGTCGAACACCGCCTTGCGGATATCAGCTACGACTCGTTCACCCAGCCGCGTCACCAGCGCATAGCGCAGGCCAGTGCCCACGGCCAAAAGGGCCGCCATCGCCAAGGCGGCCATGAAATACTGGTTCAGCAACGCATTGTCGGAGATGCGGAAGTTGTCCACCACCCGGCGCACGGCCAGCGGCAGGCTTAGCGACACGCCGGCGGTCAGGACCAGCGCGCAGGTGGCAACGAACATCAGCGCCTTGTAGGGGCGCATAAAGGGCCACAGCGCCGCCAGCACTCCGATTTTGCGCGAACTTTGCCGCTCTTCTTTCGCGTTCGGGGCTGCCGTCTTGCGCGCCATTGCTGATCCTTATGACAATTTCCTGGCAAAGCCATGAGCCTTGCGGTCCAGTGTGGTTCATGGCCCTCACGGCCCCGCAGGTCAAGCGTTCCGCCCAAGGGCATCTGGACGCACACCGAAACAAAGACCGCAAACAGGACCTGAAGCTGCAACCAAACAACGGAAGACCGTCCCGGTAAAACATCAAATCAGCGCATTGGGGAATTTCTGGAGCGGGTAGCGGGAATCGAACCCGCACCTTAAGCTTGGAAGGCTCTTATGATACCATTTCACCATACCCGCTCAGAGTAATCCGTGATTTATTTGAAGCCGCAGGTGAGGTCAACCACCTTCTTGGCCACAAAAACCCAGGATAAGGGATGCGCGCCCCTCCTGGCGCGAAAACTTCTATATCAAAGGGGCTTGCGTGGAATTCTTGCCCGAACCTGAGGGCAGCACACGTGCGCTCCAGCGGTCATGTCCCATCAATGTGCAACCGGCTGCGGCTCTGATCTTTCGGCCTTTGTCACAATCAGGATAGACAGGCGCCTGAGCGGCCCTAACTGTCACCCATCCCCATCGTCTTGCCGCCACAAACGCTGCATTGGAAACCGCCTCCATGACCACGAAGACCGCCATTCTGACATCCCACGGGCAACCTTCGGCGCCAGAGCCGCCGGAACGCGCCCTTGCGGCGTTGGCGGCAGAGGTGGCGGTGCATCTGCCAAGTTGGGATATTCGCTCCGCCACCCTGGCCAATCCCGGCAGGCTGGATGCGGTGATGACAGACGGCGCCATCATCTACCCCTTTTTCATGGCCCGGGGCTGGTTCACCGCAAAGGTCCTGCCCGAGCGGCTGTCGGGACGTGATTACACCATGGCCTGCCCCTTTGGCCTGGATTCCTCCTTGCCTGGTCTGACCGCGGCTGCCCTGCAAGACGCGCAAAGAGAGGCCGGATGGGCCGAGGACAGCCTCTCCGTGCTGCTCGCCGCGCATGGCTCAGCCCGCGGCCCAAAGGCCGCCGAAGCCGCAGAGGCATTCGCCACCCACCTGCGCGCGCTTCTGCCCGGCGCGCAGGTCAGCCCCGCCTTTGTGGAGCAAGCCCCCGGCATCGACACCATCGCACGCACCCTGCCCCGCCGGACCCTATGCCTGCCGTTTTTCGCTCAGGCCGGTGATCACGTGCGCGAGGACATTCCAGAGGCTCTCAACAGCGCCGCGTTCGCGGGACAGGTCCTGCCGGTTGTCGGCGCCCTGCCCGGCACCCCTGCCCTGATCGCAAAGGCCATTGCCGCCGCCGACAGCTTGTAAGACCAGCCAATCGATCGGCAAGCCATGACAAACGCATGGCTGCTGGCAGGTATCTGCTTGTTTTCCGGAGCTATGTCGCTGTTGGTATTTGGAGGCGAGTACCGGAATCGAACCAGTGTACACGGATTTGCAAAACTCCGGGGACTTTTGATTATGTTGGGGATTTTGCCTAGATCTTTCCGCTGAAATGAGCGGACATAACGTGAATGCCTAGACGCTCGCAAAGCGCTCGTTTCAGCAGCATCGCTGCAATGAGAGGCACCTTGCGCGAGGAACCCTATCCAAGGCGGATGCCAACAGGGCCGCTCTGGATTAAACCTCCGCGCACAGTGACATTTCCAAACCCGCCGAAGCTGAGTTGGAGGCCCTTGCGGTCAAGGAAGACACTCCGACCTTTGTGCAGCATGTTCATTCTAGTTATTCGGAAAATGTCTGGTGCTTGAAACTCGATCTCCAAGCTAATGTTACTTTTGCATTTTCTGAACCGCATTCGATTGGCTGTGGTTTCCACGTCCCAATTTACTTTGTTTACTCGCCATTCGTTATCTACGATTTCTACAATCTTGTTTCCGGAGTTGTCTGACAACGATAGGTTAAGGCGCACCGGACCACCGTCCTCTTCTGGAGCTTTTATCCAGATAATGGGGTCCTGCTCTATCATCAGGTGCGTTTCGACGTCTTTAATTTCCGTTTCGCCTAAAATAACCGTTGGCTGCTCCGAGCACGTGAAGAAGACATCGTGCGCGAAACCGTCTTCCAGCGCCTTTGGGTTGGCCTTCTTCTTGCGAACATATTCCTTGCTCAACTGCCTCTTTGTCACCTTGCCATGACAATTTTCACAAAGCACGGCCATGTCTTCGGCTCGATGCTGGTCCACATCACTGAAATTGATGATGTGTTCATAAGTGATCAGAGAGCACCCGCAGACTACGCACCCAAAGCCAGCCTCTTGCCGGAGCTGTCTCGCAATCTCAGCGCCGATATGGCGACTTAGCCCGTGCATGTTTCGCGACTTTCCCACCACATTTACCATTCTCTAAACACTTGGTCCGCGCACCCTAGCAGTAGTATTCGCGACAAAACAGTGGGTTGCGCGGATGTGAACAAACTAGGAATGTTTAGACGATTTTGCTTAGAGTAATTCTCTAAGCAAGGAGGCATGGCCAAAAAAAACGTCTAAGCCATTGATTTTATTGGAGGCGAGTACCGGAATCGAACCGGTGTACACGGATTTGCAATCCGCTGCGTCACCACTCCGCCAACTCGCCTTCTACCCTGTCGCCAAGGTCTTTGTGGTGTGGCGCTGGAAGTAGCGTGATTCATTTCCAAGCACAAGGCCAAACCTGCATTCCGCGCCATTCATGGACAGCACTTGTCCCATCTTCGGGACAAGCGCCAGCGAAGGTTCAACCTTTCAGGCGGAACCTCTGGATTTTTCCGGTTTCCGTCTTGGGCAGCGCTTTGGTGAAGACTACTGAACGCGGGTACTTGTAGGGCGCGATGCTCGCCTTCACGTGGTCCTGCAACAGCTTGACCAGCGCATCCGAGGGCATGTGCCCGGCGGTCAGCACCACATGCGCCTCGACGATCTGGCCGCGCGCCTCGTCCGGGGCGCCGACGACAGCGCATTCAGAAACGGCTTCATGCGCCAGAAGCGCGGCTTCCACCTCGGGGCCGGCAATATTGTAGCCGGAGGAGATGATCATATCGTCATTTCGGGCGGCGAAATGCAGGTAACCCCCTTCATCCATGACAAAGCTGTCGCCAGTGACGTTCCAGCCGTCCTGGACATAGGTTTTCTGGCGCTCGTCCGCCATGTAACGGCAGCCGGTTGGCCCCTTGACCGCAAGGCGGCCAATCTCTCCGCGCGGCGCCTCATTCCCATCGGCGTCCAGCACCCGAACCTGATAGCCTGAGACGGGTTTGCCGGTGCAGGCGGGCTTGTGGTCGGTGAACCGGTTGGTGATGAAGATATGCAGCATTTCCGTGGCCCCGATGCCGTCCAGCATCGGTTTTCCGGTCTTCGCCATCCACTCATCATAGACCGGCGCCGGCAGGGTTTCCCCGGCCGAAACAGCCGCCCGCAACGACGACAGATCGGCTCCCTCGTCCATCGCCTGCAGCATCACCCGATAGGCGGTGGGCGCCGTAAAGCAGACGGTCGCCTTATATTTCTCAATGATTTCAATCAAGTTTGGCGGTGATGCATTTTCCAGCAGCGTCGCGGCAGCGCCAAAGCGCAGCGGGAAAATTGCCAGCCCGCCAAGGCCAAAGGTAAAGGCCAGCGGCGGCGAGCCGACAAAGATATCCTCGGGCTGCACATCAAGCACTTCGCGCGCATAACCGTCCGCGATGATCAGAAGATCGCGGTGGAAATGCATCGTCGCCTTGGGCGATCCCGTGGTGCCCGAGGTAAAGCCCAGCAGCGCCACATCATCGCGCCCGGTTTCCACCGCATCAAAGGTCACCGGTTTTTCCAGCGCCAGGCGGTCAAGTTCCGCATCGTGGTTGGAGGTGCCGTCAAAGCCGACCACCGACGTCAGGAAGTCCGAGGTCTTGGCGCAGGAGACCAGTTCATCCATCAGCCGCGTATCGCAAAGCGCGTGGCTGATCTCGGCCTTGTCAACAATGGCAGCCAACTCTCCGGCGCGCAGCATCGGCATGGTGTTGACCACCACCGCGCCCGCCTTGGTCGCGGCCAGCCAGCAGGCCACCATGGCCGGGTTATTGGCTGAGCGGATCAGCACACGATTGCCCGGTTTAACGCCCAGATCCTCGGTCAGCACATTGGCCAGCCGGTTGGTCCAGTCTGACAGCTCCTTGTAGGTGCGGCGGCGTCCGTTACCGATCAGGGCGGTGTGATCGCCAAAGCCCTTTTCCACCATGGCATCGGTCAGCTCGACCGCGGCGTTCAGCCGTTCCGGGTAGTCAAAGCCCTCCAGCAGGAAGTCCGGCCATTGGTCCGCAGGTGGCAGGTTATCGCGGGTGAAGGTGTCGCTATGTGCGGTCGGTCCCAGCATCTCATTTGCCTCCTTCAAAGGCGCCAAGTGTCTGGCGCGCGATCACCACCCGCTGGACGTCCGATGCGCCCTCATAGATGCGCAAGGCACGGATATCGCGGTAAAGTTCCTCGACCTTCTGACCATGGCGCACACCGTCCCCTCCGTGCAACTGCACCGCCTTGTCGATGACCTGCTGCGCCTGATCGGTGGAAAAGAGCTTCGCCATCGCCGCTTCGCGGGTCACCCGGGCTGCACCGGAATCCTTGGTCCACGCGGCGCGGTAGACCAGCAGAGCCGCCGCATCCACATCCAGTGCCATATCGGCGATATGCCCCTGCACCATCTGCAGATCGAACAGCGGCGCGCCCTGGACCTGGCGGCTGGTGACGCGGCTCAGTGCCTCGTCCAGTGCCCGGCGGGCAAAGCCAAGGGCCGCGGCCGCAACGGTGGAGCGGAAAACGTCCAGAACCGACATGGCGATCCGGAACCCCTGCCCCGGCCCACCGATCATCGCGCTTGCCGGGATCCGGCAATCGGTGAAGCGCAGGGTGGCAAGCGGGTGCGGCGCGATCACCTGCTGGCGTTCGACCACCTCGAACCCCGGCAGCCCGGCAGGGACGATGAAGGCGGACAAACCCTTGGCGCCCGGCCCCTCTCCGGTGCGGGCAAACAGGGTATAGACGTCTGCAATCCCGCCGTTGGAGATCCAGGTCTTTTCTCCATTCAGCACATATTCATCGCCATCTAGCGTTGCTGTCATGGTGGAATTTGCCACATCCGAACCAGATTGCGGTTCCGTAAGTGCAAACGCCGAAATCGCTTGGCCGGAGCGGGTCAATGGCAGCCATTCGGCCTGCTGCGCTTCGTTGCCGAACAGGGAAATCGCGCCGGTTCCAAGACCTTGCATGGCAAAGGCAAAGTCGGCGAGCCCATCGTGACGGGCCAGAGTTTCCCGGATCAGGCACAGGCTGCGCACATCCAGGGTTTCACCGGCTGGCGCGCCGGAATGCTGCGCCCAGCCGCCCTTTCCAAGCGCGGTCACAAGCGCCCGGCAAGCGGCATCGGTGTCCGAATGGTCGATCCCGCTGACGGTCTCGGCCGCCCAGGCATCCAGATCCGCTGCCAGCGTTCTGTGCCGGTCCTCGAAGAATGGCCAGTTCAGAAATGTCCGGTCCGCCATGATGAAACTCCCCTTTGGCTGTCTTGTGCAGCTCTTCTCCGTCAATGCGAAGCCCGCCGCGGCATAGACCGGGCGGGCGATAGAACTCAGTCTCCTTCGAAGACCGGTTTTTCCTTGTTTACAAAGGCATGGTAGGCGCGTTCAAAGTCCGCTGTCTGCATGCAGATAGCCTGCGCCTGGGCCTCGGCCTCGATCGCCTGCTCGATGGACATCGACCATTCCTGCGCCAGCATTGTCTTGGTCATCATGTGACCAAAATTCGGCCCCGCCGCGATCCGCGTCGCCCATTGGCGCGCCTCTGCGGTCAGTTCTTCGGCCGGGACCAGCTTGTTATGGAAACCCCAGGCGGCGCCTTCCTCGGCGCTCATCGAACGGCCAGTATATAGCAGTTCAGCCGCGCGGCCCTGACCGATAATCCGGGGCAGGATGGCGCAGGCCCCCATATCACAGCCCGCCAGCCCGACGCGGGTGAACAGAAACGCCGTCTTGGCCTCCGGCGTGGCAATACGCAGATCCGACGCCATCGCGATGATCGCCCCGGCGCCCACGCAGATACCATCAATCGCCGCAATCACCGGCTTGCCGCAATTCACCATCGCCTTGACCAGATCGCCAGTCATCCGCGTAAAGGCCAGCAGTTCCTTCATGCTCATCTTGGTGAGGGGGCCAATGATATCATGTACATCGCCGCCCGAGCTGAAGTTGCCGCCATTGGAGGCAAAGATCACCGCCTTGATGTCATCGTCATAGTGCAACTCGCGGAACCAGTCGCGCATCTCTGCGTAGCTTTCAAAGGTCAGCGGGTTCTTACGTTCGGGCCGGTCCAGCGACACGGTCGCAATGCCATCTTCGACGTGGCAGAGAAAATGTTTGGTATCCGTATTGATCATCGGCTTTCATCCTTGTTTTCCAAACGGCGGGCGACAGCATCCAGCGCCTCGGCCATGGTCTGCGCCGCCTCGGGGGGCACATCCGCGAACATCTTGTCGATCCAGGCCTCGTGCGCTTCGGCCTGACGTGCGAATTCGGCGCGGCCCTGCTCGGTCATCCGCACCAGGCTGGCGCGGCGATCACCGGGCACCGGTTCGCGCTGTACATGGCCATCCTCGACCAGACGTTCGATGATGCCGGTCACGTTGCCGTTCGACACTTTCAACACGCCAGAGAGCTGGCTCATCTTGAGCCCGTCTTCGTGCTGGACCAACGCTGCCATCACATCGAAACGCGGCAGGGTGGTCGAAAAATCGCGGCGCAGGTTTTCGCGGATCTCGCTTTCCACCGCGCGGGTCGCCTTCAAAACCCGCAGCCACAGCCGCAATCTGTCTTTTGAGGTTTCCGCCACGTTCAGATCTCGCCTCCTGATATGGGCAGGGCAGAACCGTTCACCGATCCCGCCCCCTCGCTTGCCAGCCACAACGCCGCTTCGGCGACCTCGGCAGGTTGGATGAAACGACCCTGCGGGTTGCTGGCCCGCAGTGATTTTTCCGCCTTCTCCGGGGTCATCCCGGTCTTGGCGACAATATTATCCACCGATCTTTGCAGGAGCGGCGTTTCAATGAAACCCGGACAAATCGAATTTACCGTGATGCCGGTGCGTGCCAGTTCCAGCGAGAGCGCTCGCGTCAACCCGATGACCCCGTGTTTCGCCGCGCAATAGCCTGAAACATAGGGGTATCCCTTCAACCCCGCGGTCGAGGCGATGGCGATCATACGGCCCCAGCCTGCCTCTTTCATGCCCGGCAGCGCCGCCTGCCACAGGTTGAAAACCCCCGCCAGGTTAACCGACAGGGCCGCGCCGAAATCCTCGGCGCTCATCCTGTCAAAAGGTTTGGAGGGCGCCGCTCCGGCATTGGCTAGGGCAATGGCGACCGGTCCGTTCTTGGCCGCCGCCTCTGTGAGCGCTGCCTCAACGGCAGCGCGGTCGGTGACATCGCAGGTCAGCGGCAGGGCCTTGGTCGCCGCGCTGACCTCTTCCAGGGGCTCCATCCGGCGCCCCAGGATGGTCACGCGGGCGCCCTGGCCCGCGAACTGTGCCGCCAGTTCGGCGCCAACGCCAGAGCCACCGCCAGAGATGACGACGTGTTTGCCCGCGACGCTCATGCCCGGATCACCTCTGCGTCGCGGTCCGCCAGACGCCAGGCCTGATCCCGGCCCGCCTCGTAGGGCAACGGCCAGGCGGCCTGTCGATCCCCGATCCGGGTGGCTTCGTGCAGTGTCCAGTAGGGATCCGCCAGATGTGGGCGCCCCACACAGATCAGATCGGCGCGGCCTGCCATCAGGATCGAATTGGCATGATCAGCCTCGTAGATATTGCCGACAGCCATGGTCGCGATGCCTGCCTCATTTCGGATACGGTCCGAAAACGGCGTCTGGAACATGCGCCCATAGACTGGTTTCGCGTCGATCGAGGTCTGACCGGCAGAGACGTCGATAATATCGGCGCCTGCTTCAGAGAATGCCTTGGCGATCTCGACCGCCTCTTCCGGGGTCACACCTTCGTCGCCGATCCAGTCGTTGGCCGAGATCCGGACGGACATCGGCTTATGGGCAGGCCAGACGTCACGCATCGCCTTGAAGACCTCCAGCGGGTAGCGCAGGCGGTTTTCCAACGAGCCGCCGAACTCATCCTCACGAATATTGGATTTTGGCGAAATGAAGGAGGAGATCAGATAACCATGCGCCGCATGAAGTTCGATCATGTCAAATCCGGCGCGCTCTGCCATCTCGGCCGAAGCGACGAATTCGGCCTTCACGGCCTCCATTTCTGCGCGGGTGATTTCGCGCGGGGTGGCGTTATTCGGGGACCAGGGCAAGGGTGAGGCCGAGACCAGATCCCAGTTGTCCTCTTTCAAAGGCGCGTCCATCACTTCCCAGCCAACCTGAGTCGAACCCTTGCGGCCCGAATGGCCGATCTGGCAGCAGATCTTGGCCCGGGTTTCGCTATGTACGAAATCGGTCAGACGGGTCCAGGCGGCTTCATGTTCTGGCGCGTAAAGACCGGGACAGCCGGGGGTGATCCGCCCTTCGGCGCTGACGCAGGTCATTTCCGTATAGACCATACCGGCGCCGCCCTTGGCGCGCTCACCATAGTGGATCAGGTGCCAATCCGTGGGACAGCCATCCACCGCCTTGTACTGCGCCATGGGGGAGACGACGATGCGGTTCTCCAACGTCATGTCGCGCAGTTTATAGGGGGCAAACATCGGCGCGCGCACTGGCGCCTCCGCCGGAACACCCGCCCGCTCCTGGAACCATTTTTCCGCGGATTTCAGCCAGTCAGGATCACGCAGACGCAGGTTTTCGTGGGAGATCCGCTGCGAGCGGGTCAGCAGAGAATAATTGAACTGAACCGGATCCATATCCAGATAGCGTTCGACTTCCTCAAACCATTCCAATGAGTTACGCGCAGCTGACTGCAGGCGCAACACATCAAGGCGCCGCTCGTCCTGATAGCGTTCAAAGGCGCGTTCCATAGACGGCTCTACCGTCAGCAGCTCGGCCAGGGCGATGGCGCTGTCAAAGGCCAGCCGCGACCCCGATCCGATCGAGAAATGCGCCGTGGCCGACGCATCCCCCAAGAGGACGACATTTTCGTGGTGCCACTTTTCGCAAAGCACCCGCGGGAAGTTGATCCAGACAGCCGATCCGCGCAGGTGGTCGGCGTTGGACATCAGATTGTGGCCACCCAGATGGTCGGCAAAGATCTCTTCGCAGGTGCGAATGATCTCTTCCTTGCTCATGTCCTCAAAGCCCCAGTTGTCCCAGGTCTCTGCCGAACACTCCACGATCACGGTCGCCGTATCCGCATCGAATTGGTAGGCGTGGATCCAGACCCAGCCGTGTTTGGTGTTTTCGAACACGAATGTGAAGGCGTCATCGAACTTCTGATGGGTGCCCAGCCAGATAAACTTGCACGGGCGCACGTCGATATTGGGTTTAAAATGTTCCGCGAACTCATTGCGGACGCTGGAATTAAGCCCATCACAGGCAACCACGATGTCATAGTCATCCTGATAGTCCGCTGCCGGCCCGACCTCGGTTTCAAACTGCAGGTTCACCCCGAGCTCCCGCGCGCGCTCCTGCAGGATCAGCAGCATCTTCTTACGCCCGATCCCGGCAAACCCGTGACCGCCGGACACCGTACGCACGCCGTTGTGCACCACCGCGATGTCATCCCAATAGGCAAAGTTCCGACGGATTTCGGCGGCGCTTTCAGGGTCATTTTCCGTAAGATTTTCAAGCGCATCATCGGAAAGAACAACACCCCAACCAAAGGTGTCGTCCGCCTTGTTACGCTCAAACACCGTGACATCAGCGTCCGGCTGACGCAGCTTCATTGAAATCGCGAAGTAGAGCCCCGCGGGACCACCTCCCAAACAGGCAACTTTCATGATCCTACCCTCCGCATGAGATTGTTATGTTAGGATCAGGATAAGCGAGACGACAAACACTTCAAGCTTAAAGTTTCATACTTGAAATTTAAACGCCCCATTCCGGGGCCCGTCGTTTACCACTTAGCAACCAAGAGAAGGTAAAATTGAATGCAAATAATTTGAGATTTGCAGGGCGTGCAGAGATCCTACCCCCCGATTGGTTTGCCTTTTGTGTTTTTACATCAATACACAGGCATCATACATTAATGTGGATAAACCTGGGATAACTGTGGGATAAGACATCCCGTTTGGCGAGATCGTGAGCCACATCACTATGCGATCCGGCGCCCCACTGCCAATCTGACGCAGACCTCACCGGATATCCTTCGAACCTTCGCCAGAACAGAAGCCCCTCCTGTGGATGAACATGTGGGCAACATTTGAATGAATCTGGCAAACCAGTCAAAATCATTGAATTTTGTAAATCTGGGGAGGCCAAGGACGATCAAACGTCAAATTTGCTAATATTTTAGACAAACCTTATCCCCCCCGCAGTTCATCTGATTCCCCCCTGCCCTCCCCTAAAATCCGGCATCACAAACGGTTCGGCTGACTGTAGCGGCTAATGGGACAAGCGCCTGGCCAATCTGCGGCAACCCAGCAGAAAAAGGCCCCGTTTTCGGGGTCGCGCCATTATTTACTGTCAGAAAGGTCGCCGCGCTCAGAGTTCCCGCAGGTATCGCATCAC
This sequence comes from Phaeobacter sp. CC-HEC084, assembly GCF_059429255.1. NCBI lineage: Bacteria > Pseudomonadati > Pseudomonadota > Alphaproteobacteria > Rhodobacterales > Roseobacteraceae > Phaeobacter > Phaeobacter sp. CC-HEC084. The sequence continues at coordinate 682,912 of NZ_JCAIJQ010000002.1, read as the reverse complement.
AGCAGGTCTGACGGATTGATCGCCCCGGTGACGGGAGTCCGAAATAATCTTGCGAACATCCGAAAGGTTAACACGCATTAACAAAGACTTGACCGGCCCAATTGAAGCAGGCCGCATCGACAGCGTCCGGATACCCATCGCAGCAAGACAGACAGCCTCGATCGGCCGCCCAGCGTCTTCGCCGCAGAAACTCAGCGGTGTTTCGAACCGGTCGCAGCGCTCCACGATCTGCTCGATAAAGGTCAAAAAGCTGACGTTCAGCGTGTCATAGCGTTTTCGGACGCGCTCGTTCTCTCGGTCGGCAGCAAAGAAGAACTGCTTCAGATCGTTGCCGCCGATCGAGAGGAAATCGACTTCTTCAAAGAACTTATGCGGCGCAAATGCCAGAGAGGGCGTTTCCAGCATCGCCCCCACTTCCAGCCGTTCCGGCAGCGCGTGGCCAAGGATTCGCTCGCGCTCTAGCGTCTTGTCGATCTCCTGGCGCGCAGCACGGTATTCTTCGAATTGCGCAACAAAGGGGAACATAATCGACAGCGGCCGCCCATTGGCCGCCCGCATCAACGCCTGCAGCTGCATGCGCATGACGCCCGGTTTATCGAGACCCACCCGGATCGCCCGCCAGCCGAGGGCCGGGTTCGGCTCATCCGTCGGTTTCATATAGGGCAGAACCTTGTCCGACCCGATGTCGAGCGTCCGGAACACCACCCGCTTGCCGTGCGATGCATCCAGAACCCGCTGATAGAGCGTCACCAGCTCAGACCGCTTAGGCATCTGATCACGCACAAGAAACTGCAACTCGGTGCGGAACAGCCCCACCCCTTCGGCGCCGGATCCTTCGAGCGACGGCAGATCCGCCATCAACCCGGCGTTCATCAGCAAGGTGACATGTTGTTCGTCTTGCGTAATGGCCGGTTTTTCCCGGATCGAAGCATAACGCTCCTGGGCATCCGCCTGCATCGCGATCTTGTCCCGAAAGGCGCTGACCACAGTTTCATCCGGACGCAGGTGCACGACCCCCTGATCGCCATCCACCATAATATGATCGCCGTTCAACGCCTCGGTGGTGATGCGTTTGGCGTTCACCACCAGAGGAATCGCCAAGGCCCGCGCTACGATCGCCGCGTGCGAGCCGACAGAGCCTTCCTCCAGCACGATGCCACGCAGCGAGCGGCCGTATTCCAGCAACTCGGCCGGGCCGATATTGCGGGCAATCAGAATCGGGTCCACTGGCAGATCGGCGCCGGTTTCGGCGCCCTGCCCGGTCAGAATCCTAAGCAGGCGATTCGACAGATCATCAAGATCACTCAGCCGTTCGCGCAGGTAGGCATCCTGCACCTGAGACATACGGGCCCGGGCCTGGGACTGCTCCTTTTCAACCGCGGCCTCGGCGCTCAACCCGCGCGAGATGTCTTCTTCCATGCGCCGCATCCAGCCTTTGGAATTGGCGAACATGCGATAGGTTTCAAGAACCTGCAGCTGATCCTTGTCTCCGTTTTCAGAGATCTTCAGCATCTTGTCGACGCCGACGCGCAGCTCCTCCACGGCCTCGTTCAACCGTTCCAGTTCACGGTGCGGATCATCGGCAATCGGATTTGTCACCACCACACGTGGCTCATGCAGCCATACGTGGCCTTCGGCAGCGCCCTCTTGGGCGGCGGTTGCGCTCACCAGAACCGGTTGCTGGTGCATCGGGGACAGGGCCGCGCCCTCGCCCACAAAGGCGCCCAGTTCCGCCATTTCGGCGATCACCATCGCCACCACTTCCAGTGCGTAAACCGCATCAGAGGAGAATTCGCGCGCTTCCTTGGACTGCACGACCAGCACGCCCATCATCTCGCCCAGGCGCTGGATCGGAATACCAAGGAAGGAGGAATACCGCTCCTCGCCGGTTTCCGGCATATAGCGGAACCCCTTGGCGTTGGGAGCGTCAGGGGTGTTCACAACCTTGCCGTATCTGGCCACCCGGCCGACCAGACCTTCGCCGATCCGCATGCGGGTCTGGTGCACGGATTCGACGTTCAGACCCTCTGTCGCGCAAAGCTCAAGGGTTTCGTCATCGCGGAACAGGTAGACCGAGCAGACCTCGGTCCCCATGCTGTCGGCAATCAGGTGAGTGATCTTGTCCAGACGGGCCTGGCCAGGGTCATCCCCGGCCATGGCCTCGCGCAGGCGGCCTAGCAACCTGCGGCTCTCGGATTCAGTACTTTCGACCATGGGCCCTGTTCACGTGGTTATTGTGCCAGGCAGCCCACGTACGATCAGGCTGCCTTATCCAGTTCAAAGGCATCATGCAGTGCCTGAACAGCAAGTTCCATGTATTTCCGGTCGATGAGCACGGAAATTTTGATCTCTGAGGTTGTAATGACCTTGATATTGATCCCCTCATCCGAGAGCACCTTGAACATCTTGGCCGCCACGCCCGATTGCGAGCGCATGCCAATCCCTACGACCGAAACCTTTGCAACGTCCTTGTCGGCGACCAGTTCGGCGTAGTTCAGATCGCCTTTTTCCTTGCTCTCCTGCAAGGCCTGTTCGGCGCGCGCCACCTGATCGGTGGGGCAGGAAAAGGTCATATCCGTGCGGCCCTCGTCCGAGATGTCCTGCACGATCATGTCCACATTCACGCCTGCATCAGACAGGCAGGTAAAGATGGTTGCCGCAATGCCGGGACGGTCGGCGACCGATTGCACGGTCAGCTTGGCTTCGTCGCGGGAATAGGCCACACCGGCCACAACGTTGGATTCCATGATGTCCTCCTCGGCACAGACCAGTGTGCCAGCATTGTCATTTTGTTCTTCGAAACTGGACAGGACGCGCAGCCGTACCTGATAGCGCATCGCCAACTCCACCGAGCGGGTCTGCAGGACCTTCGCCCCCAGAGAGGCCAGTTCCAGCATCTCTTCGAATGCGATCTTGTCAAGCTTGCGGGCCTTATCGCAGATGCGCGGATCCGTGGTATAGACGCCGTCCACATCCGTATAGATATCGCAGCGCTCGGCATCGAAGGCCGCCGCAAAGGCCACCGCCGTAGTGTCCGAACCGCCCCGGCCCAGCGTGGTGATGCGCCCTTCGGGGCTGATGCCCTGGAAACCGGCAACAACGGCCACGCGCATGCCTTCGGCGAATTTGGCGCTGATATTCTCGGTCGGGATTTCTTCGATCCGCGCTTGGCTGTGGGCGCTGGTCGTCTTCAGCGGCACCTGCCAGCCCTGCCAGCTGCGCGCGGGAACATCCATTTCCTGCAGCGTCAGCGCCATCAGACCGGCGGTGACGTTTTCGCCGGAAGACACCACTGCGTCATATTCGCGGGCGTCAAACAGCGGCGAGGTTTCATTGACCCAGCCAACAAGCTCATTGGTCTTTCCCGACATGGCCGATACGATGACAATGACATCATAGCCTTTGGCCACTTCGACACCGACCCGCTTTGCCGCGCGCCGGATCCGGTCAAGGTTGGCGACAGAGGTGCCGCCGAATTTCATTACTAGAACGGGCATGGGGCATTCGTCTCCGTGCGCTCGCAGATTCCGATCACCGCCTCATAGGGGAGGTCCGTGATCAGGGCAAGACTGCGGATTGTAGCAATACAAGGGCCAAACCGCCGCAGGGGGCCCTGTCTGAGGCCCCAATCCCCCTTACACGACCCCAGAGCTCCGGCGCGGTGTCAGTTGCGCCAGAACCGCAACGTCAGGATCGCGTAGACCGCCATCAGTTCCAGACGCCCGATCAGCATGGCCGCGCTCAGGATCCATTTGGCCGCATCATTCAGGGTGGAAAAATTGCCCGCAGGCCCGATGATATCGCCCAAGCCCGGCCCGACATTGGCCACTGCGGTTGCCGCGCCTGAGACGGCTGTGATGAAGTCCAGCCCTGTCAGAGCCAGCCCCCAGGACACAACCCCCAGCGTCACCACGAAGAACATGAAAAAGGAAATCACCGAGCTGAGGACATCCGGCCCGACCGGGCGTCCGTCAAAGCGCGGAATGAAGATACCGTTGGGGGAGCGGATACGCTGGATCTGAACCCGGATCGAGGCAAACAGGATCTGATAGCGGAACACCTTGACCGAACAGGCTGTGGAACCCGCGCAGCCACCGATCAGACCGATGAAAAAGAACACCATGATCAGGAAGCTGCCCCACTCCATATAGTCGACGCTGGCATAGCCGGTGCCGGAAATGATCGAGGTGATGTTGAACAGCGCCTCGCGCAGGGCCTGCTCGGGGTGGTGCGGGAAGATATAGAGCAGCACGCTGGCGGTCACGATGATCAGCACCAGAATAGTACCCAGAAAGGCGCGGATCTGGCTGTCGCGCAGCAGCGGCTGCCCCTGCCCGTTGATCAACTGTACGTAGCGCACGAAGGGCAGCGCCGCCATGATCATAAAGAACGATGCCGCGTATTCGGCCGGACCGGAGAAGGTGCCGAAAGAGGCATCGTAATTCGAAAAGCCACCGGTCGACATGGTGGTCAGGGCATGCACCAGCGCATCGAACAGTCCCATGCCCAGCACAACATAGACCACCATGCACAGCAGCGTCAGCGCCACGTAGATCAACGAGATCTGACGTGCGATCGTCTGCGCACGGGGCAGGATCTTCCCCATGGTATCAAAAGCTTCGGAGCGGAAGATCTGCATACCCCCGACCCGTAGTTCGGGCAGAAACACCATGGCGACGACAATGATACCAATCCCGCCGAGCCACTGCAGGATACCTCGCCACAAGAGGATCCCTCGTGGCAGGTCATCAAGGCCGGAGATTACCGTGGACCCGGTGGTCGTCAGCCCCGACATCGCTTCGAAAAACGCATCTGTAAAGCTGAGCTCGGTCGCCCCCATCATCAGCGGGATCGCACCGAACACCGGCAGCGCCGCCCAGACCGAAGTGGTCAGCAGAAAGGTCTGACGAATGCTAAGCCCCTGCCGCACTGAATTGCCACAGCTGAGCGCCAGCAGCCCGCCCGCCAGAATGGTGATCAGGCCGCTTTCAAGAAACACCGGCCATTCGCCCTGCCCATCGTAAAGATCGATCAGGAACGGAAAGACCATCATGGCGCCAAGAATGACGACCAGCAGGCCAATGACATATGCGACCGGGCGAAGATCCAACATGACGGGCAGCGTTGGCGCCCCCTGCGCAAAGTGTCAAGTCAAAGGCGGCGTCATGCCTTCTCGGCGTCACTCTTTGCCGCGGAGCGCTCTGGCAGCGCCGGAGGCTTGGACGGCGCGCGTTTTGCCTTGGACGCGGTGGATTGTGCCGGTGCCGCTGTGGTGGCTTCAGCCTTATTCGCCTGTGGCGGAGTGGATGCCGCAGCGGACGGCTTGGTTGTCGCCTTGGCCGCCGCTGTGACCGCTGCGGGCTTTGTTGCTGCCGGTTTGGCCGGGGAAGGTTTCGTTGGGGAAGCTTTTGCCTGTGCGGGTTTTGCTGCTGCGGTCTTGGTGGGTGTTCGTGTCGCTGGTGCAGGCTTAGCAGGCGATGTTTTGGGCGCGGTCGTCTTTGCCGCTGTCGACTTAGGCGTTGTCGCCGCAGGCTTGGTTGTCGTCGCCTTGCGGGCCGCTGCCTTGTTCTCAGTCCTACTCGCAGTCGCTGTGGTGGCAGCCGCCTTGGGCGTTGCGGGTCTGGCCGCGACCGGTTTCTCTGCGGCTGGTTTGGCAGCAGGCGATTTGCGCGCCGTAGTCCTGGCCGCCGGGGCGGCTTTACTTTTGCGTGCCGGACGCCGCGCAGGGGTCTTGGTTTTGGCGGCCGGACGTTCGCCGGTTGCCCGTTTCGCAGGTGTTTTCGCTTTTTGCGGCGCCGGGGCCGGAGCAGCAACAGCAGCCGGTCTGAACACCGCCGTTCCGGCGGTCATCAGTACATGCGTCAGGCGTATCTGTTCATAAGGCGCCTGAACCGCCAGCGCCGTCATCGCACGCCAGCATCGCAACTGTGTCCCGGCAGAATAGCCGACCCATTGCGGCAGCGTTGCAGGCTGATCTTGGAGGATGGGCGAAAAGAACATCGGGAACTCCTTACATCAAAGAGATCCGGCATTGATATCTGGCCAGCAGAAGGATTCCGTAGCCATCAGGGTCCGGACCTGATGGAAGGCTAACACGAGAATGCGGCAACGCAGCAAAAAATGCGGCATTGCCGCGGAAATTCGTGCTTGAGTGATACCGGAACAGGCAGGAGGCGGCGCAACGTGCGCCGCTGCCAACCTGTTACCCCCGATGGATCAGGGTCGAGAACAGACCCGGATCAAGGCTGGTTTCGGCAAACAGTGGCCCTTGGGTCAGCACGCTGACTGCATCGTGGCTGTGCAGGCTTTCCTGATGGCTGGCCACCACGCGAAAATCGCCAATGCGCGGATCGCTTTGCAGGGCTTCGCAGAACAGGCGCGCAGCATCCTCGACAAAGATCGGGTTGGCAGCGTTCAGTTCGGCAAAGGCCTGTTCGTCCTCGCGCTTGACCATGACCTGAGTCTCGGTGGGCACCGCGCGGCGACAATGATCGATCAGATCCTCGAACCACAGGCAGGGGGCCTCGGGGTCGATCTGCACCGACAGCCGCGCCACCGACCGCTGCGAATGCGGGGTTGCCAGTTGCCCGCGCGACTGGCGCGCGTGTTCCGACAATTCCAGCGAACAGGGGCAGGTTGAGGAATAGACATAGTCCAGATGCACGATCTTGTTGCGCACCCCATCCCGATCCACCAGCTCCAGCGCGATATCGTAATATTGATAGCCCGACAGGCCCGAACGCAGGCTGTCGATCTTCACCGGGAAGGAGAACCGCATCTGGATGCGCGCGTCCATGCTGCCGAGATCACTGAGGTAATCCTCAAGCGCGGCCTCGATCACCTCAAAGCTAAAGGTCTTTTCTGCGTGTTTGTAAAAGGACCGCATAATCCGGGACATGTTGATGCCCTTCTTGTCGGCCTCAAGGCTGACGGTGCCAGTCACGCTGGTTTCCAGCGTCAGATCGCCATTGTCCCGTGTGTGAAAGCGAATCGGCAGGCGGAAGTTGGAGATCCCCACATGCTGGATCTGCTCATTGGCGCCGCGGATCAGGCTGGAAGGGCCGTTCTGCAGGTCGGGCAATGTGGCGCGATAGCCCTCATCCGCCACAAAATCGTCGGGGTAGTTGCGCGACAGATCGGGGTAGTTCTGCACCGCCCGCTCTGGCAGAAGCCGGGCAACGGCTGGGTCAAGCTGCGCAATTTCCGTCTGGGTGGCTGTCGCGGCCCATTGGCGAAGCGTCTCAAGAGCCGCCTCTGCCTCGGTCCGGTCCGGTGTCTCGTCCACGCCGCGCATATGGATATTCATACGACCACTTCCTCCGCTGCTGCTACGCCCCGGGGCGCAGCGATGTTCAGTATTACTCTGTTACGCGGGAAAACACAAAATGGATCAGACAAATACGGCAGGTTCCGGCCCGGAACTGACCCCGCACTGCAAGTATGCCCGCCCCGGCCCGCGAACAACGCGGGCCGGGGCGTCCCCAACACTTCAGCCGCCGCAGGCATCCAATGCCTGCGTCAGATCCGCAATCAGATCCTCCGGATCCTCAAGCCCAACCGAGAAGCGCACCAGACCCGGCGTGATGCCCAGCGCCACCTTCTGATCATCGGGCAGCCGCTGGTGGGTGGTGGTGGCCGGATGGGTTGCGATGGATTTCGCATCCCCCAGATTGTTGGAAATCACCGGAATGGTCAGGGCGTTCAGGAAGGCAAAGGCCGCCTCCTTGCCATCTTTCAGATCCAGCGACAGGACCGTTCCGCCCTTACCGCCCAGTTGCCGCTGAACCAGCGCGTTCTGGGCATGATCGACTAGGCCGGGATAGATCGTCCGCGCCAGCTTCGGATGCCCCTGAAGGGCAGTCGCAATCTGCAGCGCCGTTTCGGCCTGTGCATTCACCCGCAGGGAAATCGTCTCCAGCCCCTTTAGCAGCGTCCAGGCGTTGAACGGGCTAAGGGAACCGCCGGTGTGCTTCATATAGGGCTCAACCGTGCCGCGGATGAAATCGCGTGTGCCAAGGATGACACCGCCCAGAACCCGGCCCTGACCGTCGATATGTTTGGTGGCCGAGTAGACCACCACATCCGCGCCTTGTGCGATGGCGTCAGAGAAGACCGGCGTCGAGAACACGTTGTCCACCACTACCGTCGCGCCGACGGCATGGGCGATTTCCGCGACCGCAGCCACGTCGATCACTTCCAGCGTCGGGTTCGACATGGATTCAAAGAATACCGCCTTGGTGTCCGGTCGTACCGCAGCGCGCCATTGCTCCAGATCGGTTCCATCGACGAATGTCACTTCGACTCCGAAGCGGGTCAGGATGTTTTCAAGGATATAAAGGCAAGAGCCAAACAGCGCCCGCGCCGAAACAACGTGATCGCCCGCCTTAAGAAGCGAGGTCAGCGCGCCATTGACCGCTGCCATGCCAGAAGCGGTGGCAAAGGCATCCTCGGCGCCCTCAAGAGCGGCCATCCGCTCTTCGAACATCGCCACGGTCGGGTTGCCATAGCGGGCATAGATGAACTCATCCGGGCCGGTTTCGATGAACCGGGCTTCGGCCTGTTCGGCGCTGTCATAGACAAAGCCCTGAGTCAGGAAGATCGCTTCGCTCACCTCGCCCCATTGGCTGCGGCGGGTGCCGCCGTGCACCAGTTTGGTGCGGCTGTTCCAGTTGCTGTCGTTCGTGTCGTTCATGGCACACACTCCTGCGCGTCGGCGCAATAAAAAACCCCATTCGGCCAAGCGAAAGGGGTTCCTTTGCGTCCTGACCTCTTTAGCGGTGTGTTTAACGTGGCCCGCAATCCGGTAACAAATCCCACACGTCCGAGATGGCAAACCTCAGAAATTCGGCGGGACAGAAACCGGAGAATTAACCGATTTCTTTCATGGGGTCTTTGCCGCGACCCCGCCCCTCTCACCAGCAGTTCGATTGGGGCGACCCCAGACGACCAGTAAGGCTTGCGCCTTAACGCAGGCCGCCGCAACTGCGCAAGTCCAAATGCACCGCCCCTCGTCAGATTGAGCAGGCCTCGCACTCGCGGGCCGCCCACACAGGCAGGTGTCACCGCCGCCAGACGGCTTCGCGGCCACGAACGTCGATCCTGTCGGCCAGACCGGAAAACTCACCCTTGAGGAACTTCTGAAACCGGGACACCGCGGGGCGCACCGGGCGGTCGTTGCGCCAGAGCAAACCCAGTTGCCGGTCCGGGTGTTCAAGCTTCACCGGCAGCGCTGTGACCATATTGGACGGTCGCTGCATGAACACCACTGAATAAGGCAGCACCGTCAGCGCATCCGATCCGGACATGATGCGCAGGATCGCCGCCAGCGAGCCGCCAGTAAAACTGACGCGGAAATCGGTGATGCCTACGATCTCCAGCGCGTTTTTAAGGTCCGCATATAGAGGGCTGCCCGCCGGGGGGGCGATCCAAGGGTATTGGGCGATATCTTCCAATCGAAACGTGGATTTACGCGCCAATGGGTGCGACGGAGCACAAGCAATCACGTTGCGCCCGCGCAGGATCGGCTCGAACGACAGCTCCTCCGGGATGTCATCGCCCCGCATCGGGCAGATCGCCAGATCGATGTTCCCCGTCTTCAGCTGCTCGGACAGCTCCGCGAAATAGCCATAGCTTTGCTGAATCGCCACATCCGGGAAAGCAGATTGGAACGACGCGATCATGTAGGAGATCACTCCATCCATGAAGATGGGCGTCCCGGCGATCCGCGCAGTGCCCGCCTTGCCCCCTGAATAAAGCTCGGCTGCGATGCGCGCCGCCTCACTTGCCTGACCGATCACCCGGCCCTGTTCGGCCAGCGACAGACACAGCTCGGTCGGCCGCAGCGGCCGGATACCCTTTTCAAATAATCGTGAACCGAGCCGCGACTCCAGCATCGCAACCGTGCGCGACAGGCTGGGCTGGGATTTGTTTAGCGCGGCCGCGCCTTCACTTAGCCCGCCCGAGTCGACGATCGCTGCCAGGATGCGCAGGTGATTGGGATCGATGTACATAACATCGTGGTATATTAAATGCCGTAATCTCGATCAACAGACCATTCACTGAGGTTTAACGTCCGGCACAACCGGAGGAGAAAGGTCTGAAATGACACAAGAGGCAGAAACCGCAACAGATGGTGTGCGCGTTGTATTCCAGGCTGGGGTGAAGGACATCCTTGTCGCAGAGACTCAGCGGCTGGGCGCGAAGAACGCCCTGGTTCTGTCCACCCCTCAGCAATCCGACGCAGCGCTGGAAATGGCCGAAACACTGGGCGAACTGGCCGCTGGCGTCTTCTGTCAGGCGGCGATGCACACCCCCGTCACCGTCACCAATGCGGCCATGGCCCACGCCAAAGAGGTCGCAGCGGACTGCATCATCTCAATCGGCGGCGGCTCGACCATCGGGCTGGGCAAGGCAATCGCCTATCGCACAGGCCTGCCGCAGATCGTGATCCCGACCACCTACGCCGGCAGTGAGGCAACGCCGATCCTCGGTCAGACCGAGAACGGCATCAAGACGACGCTGAGCCACCCCGAGGTGCTGCCCGAAGTCATCCTCTATGACCCCGAGCGCGTCGCGACGCTGCCGGTTGCCATGACCGTGACCTCGGCGCTCAACGCCATGGCGCATGCAGCCGAGGCACTTTATGCGCGCGACCGCACCGAAAAGACGGTGCATTTGGCCATCGAAGGGCTGAAGGCCTTCGTCGACGGCCTGCCCCGCGTTCTGGCCGCGCCTACGGATCTCGCAGCCCGCGCCGAGACGCAGCGCGGCGCCTGGGCCTGTGGCACGGTGCTGGGCCAGGTCGGCATGGCCCTGCATCACAAGCTGTGCCACACGCTGGGCGGCTCATTCGACCTACCCCACGCCGAAACCCACGCAATCGTTCTGCCCCATGCCATTGCCTATAACGCCCGCGCGGCAGCGACCGAACTGCTGCCGATTTGCGATCTTCTGGGCGGCGAGAATGCCGGGCGCGCCTTGTATGACTTTGCACAAAAACTCGGGGCGCCGCTGGCGCTGCGCGATCTGGGTCTGAAGGAGGAAGACCTGGACCGCGCCGCCGAACTGGCCACCACCAAACCCTACCCCAATCCGCAGCCTGTCACGCGCGACGATATCCGCGCGCTGTTGCAGGCGGCCTGGGCGGGAACGCCACCTGCCCACTGAACCGGGGCTTCGCGAACACTTTTGATGACGTCAGGGAGGACATCATGATTACACGCCGTAAACTGCTCAAATCCACCGCCGCCACCGGCCTCACGCTTGCTGCCGGGGGGCTGGCGGCACCAGCTCTGGCCCGGGATGCCAAGATCCGGCTGGGCTATGTCAGCCCGCAATCCGGCCCGCTGGCCGCATTTTCGGACGCCGACCGGTTCATCATCGAGGGTTTTCTAGCCTCGGATGCAGGCAGCAACTTCGAAGTGATCGTCAAGGACAGCCAGTCCAACCCCAACCGCGCCGCAGAGGTCGCCAAGGAACTGATCATCGACGACGAGATCGACATGATGCTCGTCGCCTCTACCCCCGAGACGACCAATCCGGTCGCCACCACCTGCGAGGCCGAGGAAATCCCGGTGATCTCCACCGTGGCCCCGTGGCAGCCCTATTTCATCGGCCAGCAGGGCAACCCGGGCGATCCCGGCAGCTGGCGGCCGTTTGATTTCAGCTTTCACTTCTTCTGGGGGCTGGAAGACGTGATTTCCACCTTCACGGCAATGTGGAACCAGCTCGACACCAATAAATCGGTTGGTGCGATCTTCCCCAACGATGGCGACGGCAATGCCTGGGGCGATCCGAACGTAGGCTTCCCGCCAGTGCTGGACGCGCAAGGGTATACTCTGACCGACACCGGTCGCTACCAGAACCTCACTGATGATTTCAGCGCCCAGATCAATGCCTTCAAGGCGGCGAATGCCGAAATCGTCACCGGCGTCCCGATCCCGCCGGATTTCACCACCTTCTGGACACAGGCCAAACAGCAGGGCTTCACCCCCAAGGCCGCAAGCATCGGCAAGGCCATCCTATTCCCGCAGGCGGTCGAGGCTCTAGGCGATCAGGGGCACAACCTGTCCTCCGAGGTCTGGTGGTCACCGAACCATCCGTTCTCTTCCTCCCTGACCGGGCAATCCGCTGCCGATCTGGCCGCAGGCTATAGCCAGGCGACGGGCAAGCAGTGGACCCAGCCCATCGGTTTCGTGCACGCGCTGTTCGAAATGGCGGCTAGTGTCATGGGCCGCGTCGAAGACAGCCGCGACCCGGATGAGGTCGCCGCCGCGATCGCCGCAACGCAGCTGGATTCGATGGTCGGACGCATCGCATTCGACGGCAAGGGCCTGCCGCCATTCGCCGCCGCGAATGTCGCCAAGACCCCGCTTGTGGGCGGTCAGTGGCGGCTTCAGGACGATGGCAGCTATGATCTCGTGGTGGTGGACAACTCCGATCACCCGGAGATCCCGACCGGCGGCAAGATGGAAGAGATTTCCTGATCCCATCCTGCCCTTGCGGGTCCTGCTGCACGTAGGACCCGCGCCCTCCCCCGGCCTTTTCACACCCCGTCCTGCGGACTGGCAAAGGACCTTTCATGTCGATCCTCTCTCTCCAATCGGTTTCAAAAAGCTTTGGCGCCCTGACCGTGACCGACGATGTCACCTTCGAGGTGCCACAGGGCCAGGCGCTGGGTATCATCGGCCCCAATGGCGCCGGGAAATCGACGCTGTTCAACCTGATCACCGGCAACCTGACCGCCAATTCTGGCACCATCAATTTCGAAAGGCGCGACGTCACCCGCACCTCGGCAATGGACCGCTGCATGGCGGGAATCGGGCGTTCCTTCCAGATCCCGCAGCCGTTCGAAAAACTGACCGTCTACGAAAACCTTCTGGTCGCCGCCACCCATGGCCGCCGCCTGGGTGAGGCCGCCGTGCGGGACGATTGCGCCGATATCCTGGAACGCACGGAGATGATCCGGCGTGCCAACACCCCGGCCGGACAGTTGTCGCTACTGGAGCGCAAGCGTCTGGAACTGGCCCGCGCCATGGCGACCCAGCCCAAACTGTTGCTGCTGGACGAAATCGCAGGCGGCCTGACCGAGGCCGAGTGCCAGTCGCTGATCGGTACCATCCGGGACATCCACGCGCAGGGCGTGACGATCATCTGGATCGAGCATGTCCTGCACGCGCTCACCTCGGTGGTGGAGCGCCTGCTGGTGCTCGATTTCGGCAAGGTCATCGGTCTGGGTGACCCCGACACCATCATGGCCAGCCGCGAAGTGCAGCAAATCTATCTGGGGATCGAAGTCTGATGTCATTGCTGGAAACCCATAACCTGACCGCCCACTACGGTGATTTTCAGGCCCTGTTCGGGGTGGATATCACCCTTGAAGAGGCGGAAACCGTGGCCATCATCGGCGCCAATGGCGCAGGTAAGACCACGCTGATGCGCTCGATTGCCGGGGTGCTGCGCAATGCAGCCGAGGCGGTCACCTACGATGGCCGCCCCGTTGGCGCGCAGCCCGCTGATGAAATCATGGCGCAGGGCGTCGCCATGGTGCCCGAAGGGCGCAAGCTGTTCCCCTCTCTCTCGGTCGAGGAGAACCTCCTGATCGGCACCTACGGGCGCAAAAAAGGCGGCCACTGGACGCTAAACACCGTCTACGATCTGTTCCCCATCCTGCGGGAGCGCCGCAACAGCCCCGGCACGGCCCTGTCGGGCGGGCAACAGCAGATGGTCGCCATCGGCCGCGCCCTGATGAGCAACCCGCGGGTTCTCTTGTGTGATGAGATCAGCCTTGGCCTTGCCCCGGTGGTGATCAAGGACATCTACGCCGCCGTCCCGGCGATCAAGGCGGCGGGCGCCTCGCTGGTGGTGGTGGAACAGGACATCGCCCAGGCCATGGCCGTCGCCGACCGCGTCTACTGCATGATGGAAGGCCGCATCACCCTGTCCGGCACCCCCGAGAGCCTCAGCCGCGAGGCCATCCACGACGCCTATTTCGGAGCAGCCGCATGATCTGGATCGACACGATAATCCAAGGCATCCTTCTGGGTGGCCTTTATGCCCTTTTTGCCGCCGGGCTGAGCCTGGTGTTCGGCATCATGCGGCTGGTGAACCTCGCGCATGGCGATCTGATCGTGATGGGTGCCTACCTGATCCTGTTGCTGGTGACGCTGCTCGGGATCTCTCCCTTTCTGGCGCTGCTCATTGCCATGCCGGTGATGTTCCTCCTTGGCTGGGCCTTGCAGAAGTTCCTGCTGAACCGGACGCTGGGCGATGACATCCTGCCGCCGCTGCTGATCACCTTTGGTCTATCGATTGCGCTGCAAAACGCGCTCTTGGAAGTCTTCTCCGCCGACAGCCAGCGCCTGCCGCCCAACGCGCTGACCACGGCGTCGGTGCAGATGGGGCCGATCTCGCTTGGCGTGATGCCGCTGCTGACCTTTGCCTCTGCCGTTCTGGTCATCGTCGGGCTGAACCAGTTGTTCTACCGCACCGAACTGGGGCGCGCCTTCCGCGCCACCTCGGATGATCCGACCACGGCCAGCCTGATGGGGATCAAGCCCGCAAACATCTTTGCGACCGCGACCGGGATCGCATTGATCATCGTGACCATCGCCGCCCTTTACCTGGGCCTGCGCGCCAACTTCGACCCCAACATCGGACCGGCCCGGCTGATCTATGCCTTCGAGGCGGTGATCATCGGCGGGCTTGGCTCTCTCTGGGGCACGCTGGCGGGCGGCATCATCATCGGGGTGGCGCAGACCCTCGGGGCCGCGATCACTCCGGAATGGCAAATCCTGGCCGGGCATGTCGCCTTCCTTCTGGTGCTGCTGATCAAACCGCGGGGGCTGTTCCCCCGGGCACACGACTAAAGGGGGCAGACATGACATATACTGTATCCACCCGAACCCCAGTCTCGCGCATCGCGGCAATTCTTGGCCTTGGCGGCACGCTGATCTTGGCGGCCCTGCCCTTCTTTGCCGGGCGCGGCACCATTCAGGACATGTTCTTTATCCTGACAATGCTGGTGCTGGCGCAGTTCTGGAACCTTCTGGCGGGCTATGGCGGTCTCGTCAGCATCGGTCAGCAGGCATTCGTCGGCATGGGCGCCTATGCGCTGTTTGGCGGCGTGATCCTTTGGGGGCTTGATCCGGTTTCCGCCATCCTTCTGGGCGGCATCGCGGCGCTGGTGATTGCCGTGCCCACCGCATTTTTCGCCTTCCGCCTGAACGGCGCCTACTTTGCCATTGGGACATGGGTCATCGCCGAGGTTGTCCGCCTCAGCGTCGCCCAGTGGAAGACGCTTGGCGGCGGCACCGGCACCTCACTGCCGCGCAGCGCCACCCGCGACATGTGGCTGGTCGAGATGATCGAAGAGGTGCTGGACGTGCGCTCTGCTGCGGCGCGCGATATCCTCGCCTATTGGCTGGCGCTGGTGCTGGCGCTGGCGACGATCGGCGGCATCTACTGGCTGCTGCGCAGCAAGAACGGACTGGCCCTCGCTGCGGTGCGTGACAACACCGAAGCGGCCAAATCCGTTGGCGTCGACGCCGGACGCATGAAGCTGGTGGTGTTCCTGACCTCGGCCTTTGGCACCGGCCTCACCGGGGCGCTGATCTACCTGCAAAAAGCCCGGATTTCGCCCGACGCCGCCTTCAGCGTCACCGACTGGACCGCCTATGTCCTGTTCATCGTGGTGATCGGCGGCATCGGCACCATCGAAGGTCCGATCCTAGGCGTTCTCATTTTCTTTGCGCTGCAATCCCTGCTGGCCGATTTCGGCAGCTGGTACCTGCTGACGCTGGGCCTTCTGGCCATTGCCATCATGCTGATCGCCCCGCGTGGGCTCTGGGGACTGATCTCCGAGCGTACAGGGCTGCACCTTTTCCCAATTCGCCGAACCCTGCGGGGCGGCAAACTATCACCATCGGAGGAATAAACATGGCTGACATCACCACAGAGGTTCTGATCATCGGCACCGGGCCTGCAGGGTCGGTCGCGGCGGCACTGTTGTCGAGCTATGGCATCGAGAATGTCGCGATCAACCGCTATCACTGGCTAGCCAATACCCCGCGCGCCCATATCACCAACCAGCGCACGATGGAGGTCCTGCGCGATCTGGGCAAAGAGGTCGAAGACGAGGTCTATCTCAACGCGATGGACCAGAGCATCATGGGCGAGAACGTCTTTTGCGAAAGCCTTGCTGGTGAGGAAATCGGCCGGATGAAATCCTGGGGCACCCATCCCCTGTCCAAGGCCGAGCACATGCTCTCCTCGCCCACCTTCATGAACGATCTGCCGCAGACCTTCATGGAGCCGATCCTGTTCAAAACCGCCTGCAAACGCGGCACCCGGGCGCGGATGAGCACCGAGTACAAAAGCCACGTGCAGGACGCTGAAGGTGTCACCACCACCTGCTATGACCGGATGACCGGGCAAGAGCTGACGATCCGCTCGAAATACCTGATCGGCGCCGATGGTGGCAATTCGCTGGTGGCCGAAAATGAAAACCTGCCCTTCGAAGGCCAGATGGGCGTCGGCGGCTCGATGAACATCGTGTTCCGGGCGGACCTGTCGAAATACGTCGCCCATCGTCCTTCGGTCCTTTACTGGGTGATGCAGCCCGGCGCGGATGTTGGCGGCATCGGCATGGGGCTGGTGCGCTGCGTACGCCCGTGGAACGAATGGCTGATCGTCTGGGGCTATGACATCAACGAGCCCGCCCCCAACGTGGATGAGGCCATGGCGACGGATGTGGCCCGGCAGCTGGTGGGCGATCCCGAGCTTGAGATCGAATTGCTCAGCGCCAACACCTGGACGGTGAACGACACCTACGCCACCCAGATGTCGCGCGGACGTGTCTTCATCATGGGCGACGCCGCCCACCGCCACCCGCCGTCGAACGGTCTGGGCTCCAATACCTCGATTCAGGATGCCTTCAACCTAGCGTGGAAACTTGCCGCCGTGGTCAAAGGTCAGGCCGGGGAACGGCTGCTGGAAACCTATTCCGAAGAACGCGCCCCGGTGGCCAAGCAGATCGTCACCCGCGCCAACCAGTCCATCGGCGAATTCGGTCCCATCTTCGAAGCCCTCGGCATGACCGGCGGTACCGACATTACCAAGATCAAAGCCAATATGGACGCCCGCTGTGACTCCACCCCCGAAGCCGAGGCCCAGCGCGAGGCGCTGAACAAGGCCATCGCCTTCAAGAAGTACGAGTTCGATGCCCATGGCGTCGAGATGAACCAACGTTACCGGTCAGATGCGACCGTGACCGATGGTCAGATCGAGCCGGATTTCAAACTGGATGCCGACCTGCACTACCAGCCGACCACATGGCCCGGGGCACGCATTCCCCATGCCTGGTTGTTCGACGCGGCGGGACAGAAACACTCCACCCTTGATCTGGCGGGCGGCGGTGCCTTCACCATCTTTACCGGTCTTGGCGGCGAAGCCTGGGTCGATGCGGCCAGCAAGATCGCCAAGGAGTTCGGCATCACGCTCAACGCCCATGTCATCGGCCCACGTCAGGAATACATGGATTACACCGGCGACTGGGCCCGCGCCCGCGAGGTCGGCGATAGCGGCTGCATCATCACCCGCCCCGACCAGCATGTCTGCTGGCGTCACGATGGCGCGCCCGACAATGCCGAAGCCGAGCTGACCCGCGTCTTCAAAACCATTCTGGCCCGATAGGAGGCGACAATGAGCGATCAGGAACAAGGGTATTTCACCGAAGAAAACTCGGCAGAGGTTGTCATCAGCCGCAATGCCAACGCCAAGAATGAACGCCTCGCCGAGGTCATGGCGGTGGTGACAAAGCATCTGCATGCCGCCGTGAAGGAGATCGAGCCAACGCAGGAGGAATGGTTCGAGGCAATCCAGTTTCTGACCAAGGTGGGCCACGCCTGCAACGACTGGCGGCAGGAGTTCATCCTGCTGTCCGACAGTCTGGGCGTCTCCATGCTGGTCGATGCGATCAACAACCGCAAACCCTCCGGCGCCTCGGAATCCACCGTCCTCGGCCCCTTCCACGTCGAGGACGCGCCGGAGCTGCCCATGGGCGCGGATATCTGCCTGGATCAGAAGGGTGAGCCGATGCTGGTCAAGGGCCGCATCACCGGCACCGATGGCCAACCCATCGCCAATGCCAAGATCGACGTCTGGCAGGCCAATGACGAAGGTTTCTACGACGTGCAGCAAAAGGGCCTTCAGCCCGATTTCAACCTGCGCGGCGTCTTCCGCACCGGGGCCGATGGCACCTATCATTTCAAAGGCGTGAAACCGAAATACTACCCGATCCCCGATGATGGCCCGGTGGGGCAGATGCTGACGCAACTGGGGCGCCACCCCTACCGGCCCGCGCATCTGCACTACATCCTCGAGGCAGACGGATTTGATACGCTGATCACCCATATCTTTGACCCGGATGATCCCTATATCCACTCCGATGCGGTCTTTGGCGTGAAGGAAAGCCTGCTGGCCAAGTTCGATCTGATCGAAGATCCCGCCCGGATCAGCGCAGCCGGTTTCGACCGCCCCTATTACGAGGTCGTGCACGACTTCGTGCTGGCGCCGAAATCATGACGGCGCCCTGCATCATCTGCGTGGCAATCACCGGCAGCTTGCCACGCAAGGAAAACAATCCCGCCGTGCCGATCACCGTCAGCGAACAGATCGAAAGCACCCATGAGGCTTTTGAAGCGGGCGCTGCCATCGTGCACGCCCATGTGCGCAACGACGATGAAATCCCCTCCAGCGATCCGGACAAGTTCGCGGCGCTGAAGGAAGGTATCGAAAAGCACTGCCCGGGGATGATCATCCAGTTCTCCACCGGCGGGCGGTCCGGCGCGGGCAAGACGCGCGGCGGCATGCTGCCACTTGCACCGGACATGGCGTCCTTGTCGGTGGGATCGAACAACTTTCCCAACCGGGTCTATGAAAACCCGCCGGATCTGGTCGACTGGCTCGCCGCTGAAATGCGCAGCTATCAGATCAAGCCCGAGATCGAGGCCTTTGATCTGTCGCATATCCTGAAGGCCGCCCAGATGCATGCGACCGGGCAGATCACGGACACGCCCTATGTGCAGTTTGTCATGGGGGTGAAAAACGCCATGCCTGCAGACAAGGCGGTGTTCGATTTCTACGTCGAAACGGTAAAGCGCCTGTTCGGTGCGGACGCGCCCTGGTGCGCGGCCGGGATCGGGGCAAACCAATCCGTTCTCAACGAATGGTCCGTGGCGGCAGGCGGGCATGCCCGCACCGGGCTCGAGGACAATATCCGGCTCGACAAGGATCGCCTCGCGCCCTCGAACGCGGCGCTGGTGCAGCGGGTGGTGGCCCTCTGTGAACAGAATGGCCGTAGCGTTGCCGATGCCGCCACCGCGCGCCGGATCCTAGGCCTGCGCCAAGGCGCGCAGTAGCGCAGCATCGCGCGCAGCTTCCCCGGCCGTCCCAAGCCGACCGGGGAAGCCCTGATTGCGGCGTCCTCTTAGGTGCCGCGCCTTTCGTTCCTCCCCTCCCTCTGCTCCCAACAGCTGCCGCCTGCGATCACAGAGTTGTGCGCGCGCCGCTGGTCGTCTTGCTGCCCCAGGGCGATCTATGATCACATGGCGCAGCCAATCACTGGCGACACCGGATAAGGGAACAGGGCATTGCAGGAACCGATCGATCTTTACTACTGGCCAACGCCGAACGGCTGGAAAGTCTCTATCGCGCTTGAGGAAATGGACCTCCCCTATCGGGTGCATCTGATCAATATCGGCAAAGGCGATCAATTCGCGCCGGAGTTCCTCAAGATCGCCCCCAACAACCGCATGCCCGCGATTGTCGATCCCGCTGGCCCAGGCGATGCCCCCCTCTCCCTGTTCGAAAGCGGCGCCATCCTGCAGTATCTTGCCCGCAAGACCGGGCGCTTCTACGGCAGCGATGAACGGGCGCGCCTAATGGTGGATCAATGGCTGATGTGGCAGATGGGTGGGGTTGGCCCGATGGCTGGTCAGGCGCATCACTTCCTGAAATACGCGCCCGAGGACCTGCCCTATGCCAAGGACCGCTACAGGTCCGAGGTCGCCCGGCTCTATGGCGTGCTGGACCGGCAACTGGCCGAAAACGAATATGTGGCGGGGGATGAATTCACCATCGCCGATATGGCGATCTGGCCCTGGGCGTCGCTCTGGGAAGGGCAGGAACAGACGCTGGAGGACAAACCGCATCTGGCCCGCTGGCTGGACCTTCTGTGGCAACGCCCCGGCCTGGTAGCAGGGCGTGCCCTCCACGCCGATCTGCGCGCCGACCGCTCGGACAGCAAGGCGCAGGAAATCCTATTTGGCGGCAAGGGCTGACAGCGCCTTCATGATGCCAACCGCAGCGCGCCCTGCGCGCTGCCCGGCCCAAGGCTGTTTGTGGCGCATCCTTGATGCGCCACACAGGCGCGGGAGCCCTGCGCCCCGGAAATTCACGCCTTGGGGTCTTCGACCTCTTCCTCTTCCTCAAGACCGTATTTCTGCAACAGCGGTCCCTGGGTCATGAAGAAGAGGAACATCGCCACCGGCAGACCGAAGGTCTTGAAATAGACCCAAGTGTCGGTGGTGAAGAACCGCCAGATCACCTCGTTCGCCACGGCCAGCCCCAGGAAAAAGCCGCAGATCCGCCGGGTGAGGATCATCCAGCCCGCTTCTTCCATCGGCATGACTTCTTCCATCACCACCTTCAGCCAGCTTTCGCCGCGCATCAGCCCGACGGCTAGCAGCCCGCCGAACAACAGGTAGATCATCGTCGGCTTCATCTTGAAGAACCGCTCGTCGTTGAACCAAACCGACAGCCCGCCGAACAGTACGACCAGAACCAGCGTCGCCAGCTGCATCTTCGACAGGTGCCCGGTCAGTTTCCACAGGGCAGCAGTCGACATCATCATCAGCGGCACAAAGGCAGCCGTCACCAGGATGAAACCCTTGTATTCCTCGCCCCCGATCAGAAAGATCTCATCCTTCAGCTTCAGATAGCCGATGAAAAACAGAACAATGGGGCCGAACTCCAGCACCATCTTCAGGATCGGATTGATTTTCTTGCCAGCCATTGGCGCTCCTGTTCGGTTGTCTTCCGGCGGCCCGCGTCAGCCGCCCACTTCCACAATCACCGCGCCCAGCGCGATCAGGGACATCAGCGCAATACGCCGCGGCCCCACGGTTTCTTTCAGCACCAGCCAGCCGATCAGCGCGGCAAAGACGGTCGAGGTCTCCCGCAGCACCGCCGCTTCGCCCACCTTGTCGAGCCGGGTCGCCAGCATCACCGCCCCGAAGGAGGCAAAGGCCACCAGCCCGCCAAAGACGCCCCGGACCAAAAGCGGCCCCGGATCCGGGCGCTCTGCCATCTTGCGCCAGCGCAGGTAGGCGACCGGAGGCATGGCTATTGCGTCGATCATGAAGAACCAGGCCAGAAAGGTGAACGGGTTCGCGGTGGCGCGGATGCCATAGGCGTCGTAGGTGGTGTAAAGTGCCACAAACAGCCCCGTCAGAACCGCAAGGCCCAGCGCCACCATCAGCGTGTCGCGGTTGGTTTCCAGATAGCGGTAGTTATAGGCCGCCAAACCAAAAATCCCCATGAGCAGCACCGCAACGCCCATCCATTGCATCACCGTGAAGGTCTCGGAGAATAGGTAATAGGCGCCGATGACGGTGAATAGCGGGCCAGTGCCTCGGACCACCGGATAAACCACCGTATAGCTGCCCTTGGTATAGGCCAGCGCCTGCAGAACCTTGTAGGCGACGTGAATGACCCAGACCACGGCAAAGATCGGCCACATATGCGGCTCGGGCCAGGGCACGACGAAAAGCGCGAACGGGGCTGCCATCAGCCCGTAGGAGGCGTCAATCGCCCCGCGTGACAGCCAGGGATCGTGACGCCCTTTTTGAAGTGCACCAAAGACCGCGTGCAGGAAAGCCGCCATCAAGGCCAGCATTAATGCAGCCTGGTGGCCCGCCTCGGTGCCCTCCAGCGAGATCAGCCAGTCGCTCATCCGCGGTGGCCCTCAGGGCGCGACGGCGCCGGGACAGTGGACCTCATCCGGCCGACGAACCGGCGGCTCAAGATCGGTCCAGCCCGGTCAGGGCCGCGGCAAATTCTTCCGGATCAAAGGGCGCAAGGTCATCGATCTGCTCACCCACACCGATGGCATGGATCGGCAGGCCGAACTTGTCCGCCAGCGCCACCAGCACGCCGCCCTTGGCGGTGCCGTCCAGCTTGGTCATCACCAGCCCCGAAACATCGGCCAGTTTCTGGAAGGTGTCGACCTGGTTCAGCGCGTTCTGGCCAGTGGTCGCATCCAGCACCAAAAGCGTATTGTGCGGCGCGGTCTCGTCCTTTTTGCGGATCACCCGCACGATCTTGGCCAGCTCCTCCATCAGATCGGCGCGGTTCTGCAGCCGCCCTGCCGTGTCGATCAGCAACAGATCCGCCCCGTCCGCTTCGGCGCGGGTCATAGCGTCAAAGGCGAGGCTCGCCGGATCCGATCCTTCGGGCGCGGTCAGCACCGGCACCCCGGCGCGGTCGCCCCAGACCTGCAGCTGTTCCACCGCCGCGGCGCGGAAGGTATCGCCGGCCGCGATCACCACGTTCTTACCCGCTGCCTTGAACTGGCTGGCCAGCTTACCGATGGTGGTGGTCTTGCCGGATCCGTTGACGCCGACAACCAGCACCACCTGCGGCCGCTTGGCGTAGATCGGCAGCGGCTTGGCCACCGGCTCCATCACGCGGGCGATCTCGGCCGAGAGCAGTTCCTTGATTTCCTGCGTGGACAGGCGTTTTCCGAACCGGCCTTCGGCCATATTCGCGGTCACCCGGAGGGCCGTATCCACCCCCATGTCCGAAGCGATCAGCAGCTCTTCCAACTGCTCCAGCATATCGTCGTCCAGCACCCGGCGCGGCGCAGTGCCCCCGGCGCGCCCCATGAGCCGCCCCAGCAGCCCCGGCGATTTCTGCGGCTTTTCAGGCTCTGGTTCGGGGATTGGTTCAGCAACAGGTTTGGGGGCGGCGGGCTTCGGTTCAGTCGCGACAGGCTGCGGCGTAGGCACCTCCTCCGCAACAGGCTCCGAAACTTGCGGTGCGGCCTCAGACTCGGTTTCAGGTGCGGCGGTGTTTTCGACGGGAGCCTTATCCTCGGCCTTCTCGTCGGCCCCTTCCGCAACAATTGCATCCAGCCCATCCTCCAGTTTCGAAGAGGATTTGAACAACCGGTCCTTGAGCTTTGTGAAAAACGCCATCGGAGTCTCCGCAGTAAGTCTGTAACTCACCTAATGCGGTTTGCTCGCGGTTGCAAAGCGGATGACAGCCCTGAGGTCAGGAAAATGCATACCAAAAGCCAAGCTGGGCGCCCCAATAGAGCGGCCAGACCGCATAGGGGGCAATCCGGCGAAACCGGTGCCCCTCGGGCAGTACGAAAGTTTCAAAGGCCAGAACCACGTCCGATGCGACAAAGGCAAGGGCAGCAGGCAGCGCGCAGACCAACGCGCCCTGCCCGGGTAGGGTGGCGGCCGCCGCCCCCATCGACAGGATGATCGGGATATAGGCCAGCACCGCGCCCTTCAGCGCCCCTGCGCGCGGCGCCAGCACCCGCACCATGATGCCGCCCAGAAGGACCAGCGCGGTCAAGATGAGGAGGCCTGACATCTGCAAGAGACGCCCGGGATCGCTTCCAGGCGTGCTGAGGAACAGCACAACATATGCCAGATGCCCGGCGGCAAAGGCCCCGACCCCGGCCATGAAGGCCCCCTCCCCATCGCGGGACAGGCAATAGTCGCCCAGCGCGCAGAGCAGCAGCCCCAGCGCCAGCAGCGCCGGTGCCCCGGCAATCAGCGCCAGCACAGCCAGCAAGGCGACAGAGGCGGTTTTCAGAACACTGCGCAACAGGCCTGCGGGGCGCGCGGTGAAAAACAGATAGGCCAGCGCGCAGCCTGCCGCGGCACTCAGCAATACGGTTTCCATTCTGGCCTCTCTCCCCTGCCTCATCTTGCTGCGGCGGATGCAGCGCGTCATTGCCCCGCATGCTTGCCCGAGGCGATGGCTTCGGTCAAAGGTAACCAAGGGAAAAGCACGCCTTCATCCCTTTGCACTTGCACAAGGACCGCCCCATGTTCTGGTTTTCCATTGCCAGCCTGACGCCGCCCGTTCTGATCGGGCTTGCCAGCCTCTGGGGCGGGGTCTGGAGCTGGGCAGCCCTTGGATCCATGTCCGTACTGGTGCTGCTACTGGACCGGATCGGGCAACGGGCGCAGAACCAGACCAGCGCGCGCGGCGCAGAGGCGCTTCAGGTCGCGTTGGCTCTTGCCCATTTTGCCTTGCTGCTGCCAGTGGCCACGGCCCTGCCCCGGATTGGCTGGAACGGGGCGATACCGCTAGTTCTGGCGCAGGGGTTGTTCATGGGGCAGACCTCACATCCCAACGCGCATGAGCTGATCCACCGCCCAACCCGGGCTTTGCGCCGCCTCGGTGTTCTGGTCTATGCCACCATGCTGATCGGGCACCATGCCTCGGCGCATCTGAAAGTGCATCATGTGCATGTAGCGACCCCACAGGACCCCAATACGGCCCGGCGCGGCGAAGGCTTTTACCGGTTCCTGCTGCGGGCCTGGATTGGCTCTTTTCGCACAGGGCTGGCTGCTGAAAACGCCGCGCGGCAGCGCAAGCAGGTCCCCCCTTCGACCCTCAGCCATCCTTATGTGGCCTATATCGCTATCGCCTTGCTGTGCTGCGCGGCCGCCTATCTGGCGGGCGGCGTCATCGCCCTCTTTCTTTTCCTGTTTGCCACAGCCCATGCGCAGATGCAGATCTTTCTCGCCGATTACGTGCAGCACTACGGGCTGCTGCGCCAAACCCGTGACTCGGGCCGCCCGGTGCCCGTCGGGCCGCAGCATTCCTGGAACGCACCGCATTGGTATTCTTCGGCGATGATGCTGAACGCGCCGCGCCATTCCGACCACCACGTCGTGCCCGCCCGCCGGTTCCCCGAACTGCAGTTGACGCCCGATATGCCGACACTGCCGCATTCCCTGCCCGTGATGGGCGCGATTGCGCTGATCCCCTCCCTCTGGCGGCGCAAGATGGGGCGGGAACTGGCCAAACTGAGCGGCAAGCGGTCCGAAGGCTTGGACTGAGCCCCACCTGTCTGGCACACTTCACTCCATGCGGACCTTGTTGATGATTCCCCTCTGCGCTTTGCTGGCTGTCCCCGGGATGGGCAAAGCCGCTGAGCCGATGGGCGCTGAGGAGTTCGACAGCTACACCCGGGGCAAGACGCTGTTCTATGGCTTTGATGGCACCGCCTACGGGGTAGAACGCTATCTGCCGAACCGCCGTGTCATCTGGTCCTTCCTCGATGGCCGCTGTCAGGAAGGGCACTGGTACCAGCAAGCCGATCAGATCTGTTTCCTCTATGAGGACCGCAATGATCCCCAGTGCTGGCGGTTCTCCCTTACCCCCAACGGTCTCAGCGCGCGGTTCCAGAATGACCCCGAAGCCACCGAGCTTTATGAGGCCGAGGATATCGGCGAAGAGATGATCTGCCTCGGCCCCGACGTCGGGGTCTGACGCGCGCTCACTCCGCGCCGAATAGTGAAGTACGGGTCGGCAGGATCAAATTGCTATCAGAACAGCGATCCCTGCTCCCCATCATCCGGGGAGCTCTTTGGTTTGGCCTTGGGCTTGCTGGCCTTTGGCTTTGCTGCCGACGCCCCCCCTCCGCCTGCCTTTGTGGCTGGCGCAGGTGCACCGCCCAGATCAAGCCGTCCGTCTTTGAACTCGATTTCCAATGGCCCCGCTTTTTCGGCCGCGGCGCGGGTGGTGATGACGGTCTGACCGGACCGCACCACAGCATAGCCACGCTCCAGCGTTGCCTTGTAGCTGAGGATCTCAAGCTGCCGCCCCGCCGCCGAAAGCTGTTGCCGCTGCCGGTCAAGCCGTTGCCGCTGCACAGTGTCCAGCCGCTGGCCCAGCTGGGTGATCCGATCCTGACGCCGCTGGATTTCCTGCTGGATGGGTCGCAAGGACAGCCGCGATGACAGGTTGCGCAAACGGTCCGTCCGCCCCGCCACAAGCTGCCGCAGGGTGGAGGGGCGCAGGCTTGCCGCCGCCTCGCTCAGCTGTACGCGGCGGCGCTGCACCACCGAGGTCAGCGCACGCGGCAAGCCATCGCTGGCCTGATCCAGCCGCTGCCGGGGCGTTTCCAGCAAGGTTTCCGGGCGGGGCAAGGCGCGCGACAGGTCATTCAGGCGTTGGCGACGCAGCTGCACCGCCTGCCCCGCGGCACGCGCCAGCCGGGCACCCTGATTCTCGCTCCAGCCCAGAAGATCCAGCCGTACTGGCACCGCCAGCTCGGCCGCCGCCGTCGGCGTCGGCGCCCTACGGTCCGATACAAAATCAATCAGCGTGGTGTCGGTTTCGTGCCCCACGGCAGAGATCAGCGGAATATCCGAGGCCGCTGCTGCCCGGGCCACGATTTCCTCGTTGAAGCCCCAGAGATCCTCGATCGAGCCACCACCGCGCGCCACGATGATCAGATCGGGGCGCGGCAGAGCGCCGCCCGGGGTCATGCGGTTGAAACCTTCGATGGCGCGGGTCACCTCCGGGGCGCAATTGCTGCCCTGAACGGCAACTGGCCAGACCAGAACCTTGCGCGGGAACCGGTCTCGCAGCCGGTGCAGGATATCGCGGATCACCGCCCCCGAAGGCGAGGTCACGACCCCGATGATTCCCGGCAGATAAGGCAGTGGTTTCTTGCGCTCAGGCGCGAACAAACCCTCGGCCTCCAGCTGTTTCTTGCGTTTTTCCAGCAGCGCCATCAGCGCGCCCTGCCCGGCGACCGCGACCTCTTCGACGTTCATGTTGTACTTGGACTGCGCCCCGAAGGCCGTGAGGCGGCCGGTGACGATCACCTCCAGCCCCTCTTCGGGCACCACCGACAGACCCGCGACCTGACCTTTCCAGGTGGTACAGGCCAGCACGTTCCGGTCGTCCTTGATGTCGTAGTACAGATGCCCCGAACGCGCCTTGAACACCCGCCCTACCTCGCCGCGTACACGGATCCGGCCAAAGGTGCTTTCGAGGGTGCGTTTCACCTCGCCCGAGATCTCGGAAACGGTGAATTCCGGCGCGTTCTGACCGGGGGTGGGATCGTCGAGCAGGTCGGACATCGGCGGATCTTTCGGACTGTTATCTGGGCAGTTGAGGTGGCGGCAGGCCTGCGACCATACGCAGTTCTTGTTTTACAGGCCCGCGCAGCATAGAACCCGCGACAAGCATGGCAAGCCCCCGGCGCAGGTGTCATTTCCTGCTCCAGACAGGCCGCTGCCGCATGGCGATATACGCTCCGTTTCCGGGGCGGACAGACCGGAGAAGACGCGATGAATATCCTTATCCTTGGCAGTGGCGGGCGCGAACATGCTCTGGCCTGGGCGGTGATGCAGAACCCCAAATGCGACAAGCTGATCGTGGCGCCGGGCAATGCGGGCATTGCCCAGATCGCCGATTGTGCCAGCCTTGATATCGAGCAAGGCGGCGCGGTGGTGACCTTTGCCGAGGAAAACGCCATCGATTTCGTCATCGTTGGCCCCGAGGCGCCGCTTGCCGCTGGCGTTGCCGACCGGCTGCGTGAGGCGGGCATTCTGGTCTTTGGCCCCTCGCAGGCAGCGGCGGAACTGGAAGCCTCCAAAAGCTTTACCAAGGAGATCTGCGACGCGGCCAAGGCGCCGACCGCAGCCTATGGCCATTTCACCGATGCCGAGGCCGCCAAGGCCTATGTGAAGCAACAAGGCGCTCCCATCGTGGTCAAGGCCGACGGTCTGGCCGCTGGCAAGGGCGTCATCGTCGCGATGGATGAACAGACCGCGCTGGATGCCATCGAGGACATGTTCGGTGGCAGCTTCGGCGGCGCCGGCGCCGAGGTAGTGATTGAGGAGTTCATGGAGGGCGAGGAAGCCTCGCTTTTCGTACTGGTGGATGGCGAGGACGTGCTGTCCATCGGCACCGCGCAGGATCACAAACGCGTCGGCGAAGGCGACACCGGTCTCAACACCGGCGGCATGGGCGCCTATTCCCCGGCGCCAGTCCTGTCGGCCGAGATCGAAGCCCGCGCCATGGAAGAGATCGTCAAACCCACCATGGCCGAAATGGCCCGGCGCGGCGCGCCTTATCAGGGCGTTCTTTATGCCGGTCTGATGATCAAGGACGGTCAGCCCCGCCTGGTGGAATACAACGTCCGCTTTGGCGATCCGGAATGTCAGGTTCTGATGATGCGTCTTGGCGCCCAGGCCCTGGACCTGATGCACGCCGCCGCCGAAGGCCGCCTGAGTGACGCGCAGGTGAACTGGGGCGATGACCACGCCATCACCGTTGTCATGGCGGCAAACGGCTATCCCGGCTCTTACGAAAAAGGCACCGAGATCGGCGGTCTGGATGCCCTGCCCGAGGACAGCAGCAACATGGTCTTCCATGCCGGCACCAAGGCAGACGGCGGCAAGGTTCTGGCCAATGGCGGCCGGGTGCTGAACGTCACCGCCCGCGGCGACAGCCTGGCTGAAGCCCGCGACCGGGCCTATGCGATGGTCGACCAGATCGACTGGAAAGACGGGTTCTTCCGCCGTGACATCGGCTGGCGCGCCCTGTCGTAGCAGGTACAGTTTCCGGGGGCTGCCGACCTGGTCCGGGGCAGCCCTCAGTTGACCACTCCCACCTTTGTTGAAGGACCCTGCCGATGATCCTGCGCGAAAAGCCCGGCATTGTGGCGTTGCTGTTTGCGGTGCGTGGCTCTGTCCTGCCCCGCATACTGCCGCGCATTCTTGCGGTCTCCGCACTGGCCGCTGTGGTGGTCTGGCTGGACGGGCATGTTCTTGCGCTGCCCCACACCAACGCCGCGCCCTTTGCGGTCTTCGGCGTGGCCCTGTCGCTGTTTCTCGGTTTTCGCAACAACGCCGCCTATGAACGCTGGTGGGAGGGGCGCTGCCTCTGGGGGCAGCTGCTTGCCGATCTGCGGGCGCTTGGCCGCGATGCGGAGCTGTTCCTGCCGCAGCGCGAAGATCGGCAGCAGCTGTTGCGACTGGCGCTGGGGTTCATCCACCTGCACCGGATCAACCTGCGCAAATCATCGGATTTCACGCAGGCAAACGCATGGGCCGGTGAGGATTTCTCGCAAGCGCCGCATCCGCCCTGCGCCGTGATGAACCGGATGACGACATTGGCCGCAAAATCCGCGCCTGACGGGTTTGCCCGCAAGGCGCTGTCAGAGCGCCTGTCCTCGATCACCCTGGCCCAGGCCGGATGCGAACGGATCGCCGCGACGCCTCTGCCTTACGTCTACTCGCTGCTGGTGTTCCGGACCACCTATCTCTACTGCCTGCTGATCCCCTTTGCGCTGCTGGAAAGCACCGGCTGGATGACCCCCGTCTTTGTCGCCATCGTGGCCTATGTGTTCTTCGGCCTTGCCGAAGTGACCGAGGAATTGTCGCACCCGTTCGGCGAAACCGTGAACGGCCTGCCGCTGGATGCGGTGTGCCGGACGGCCGAAATTTCTCTTTGCGACCATCTGGAGCAAACCCCACCCGCGCCGATGACACCGCAGAACTATATCCTGACCTGAAAGCGCGCCCATTGCCCGGCCCGCCCTGCGGCTTTTGCGCTGTCTATAAGTGTTTTCAGCGGCTTTGCGGTAGGTTACTAACTTGGGTCAAGCCTGGGAGGCACAATGCACAATGGACAAACACCCGGATCCCGCCACGCTGGACAGGCTCTATGCCGACCGCGATCTGGCACAACTTGCCTTTGAATATTCCCCTGTCGGCATCGTGGTGACGGAAAACCGCGTGCTGCGGGAATGCAATCAACGGTTCTGCGACATGTTTGGTTATGCCCGCGAAGAGCTGCTGGACCAGCTTTTTTCCTTTCTCTATCCGTCGGACGAAGAGTTCCAGAACCTGCGCAACCGCGGTGACAAGAGCCTTGGACAGGGCAATCCCTACTGGGACGAGCGGGTGATGAAACGCAAGACCGGGGATCTGTTCTGGGTGCGGGTGCGGGGCCATACCTTTACCCCGGATGAGCCGCTGGGCCGCGCGGTTTGGAGCTTTGCCGACCTGTCGGGCGTGCGCCCCTATCAACCCCTCACCCGGCGCGAACGCGAAGTCTATTCCCTGCTGCGTGAAGGCAAGACCAGCAAGGAGATCGCCCGGATCCTGACGCTCAGCTATCGCACGGTCGAGGTGCACCGGGCGCGGCTTCTGAAAAAGGTTGGAGCCAACAATACCGCCAGCCTGTTCTCCTCGCTCGGGGATATCGGCGGCGATCACGTGGTGAGCGGCAACAGCCCGTGACTGGCGTTTCCTCACGGCTGACACCGGAGCGCCTAGCCGCATCGGATCCACGTCTGTCGGCGGTTCTCGACCTGATCCGGCGCAGCTTTGCCTTCATGGAGGGGCGCATTGACCCGCCCTCCTCGATGCGGCGTCTGACGGTAGAGGCGCTGCAGGAACAATGCCGACGCGGCGAGATCTGGATCCTGGGCACGCCGCCCTTGGCCTGCGTGTTCCTGACCCCGAAACCGGACTGTCTGTATCTTGGAAAACTGGCGGTGGAGGAAAGCAGCCGCGGCGCCGGACTGGCGCGCATTCTGGTGGATCACGCCGTCCAGCGGGCAAGGGAACTGGGCCTGCCCGCCGTGGAGCTACAAACCCGCGTGGAGCTGGTGGAAAACCACCAGGCCTTTTCAAGGCTGGGATTTGTACAGGTCGGCGCCACGGCGCATCCCGGCTATGACCAGCCAACCTCGCTGACCTTTCGTCGCCCTGTCTGAGAGGTCTGCTTCGAGGGTGCATCGTCGCCCTCCCGCCCGCTGAGGCGCATTCACTGAATGCTTCCAGCCCTTGCGTCGGCGCCGCACCTCGGCAGGCATGTTGCCTTATTCGCAGGTCAGGGCATCCTCAACCGACTGCGTCCCGGAAAAGGGGCCAATGTCGCGGGTCTTGATCCCCGCGACGGTCAGGCGGGAGGCCATGATGCGGGACCAGCTGGCATTGGCGGTCACAATCTCGGGGCCGTTTTCACAGTTGCGAATGCCGGAGGTGATGAAATCCTGCCCGATCCGGTGATTGGTCAGCCCAGGCAGGCTTGCAACCTCGGTCAGCGTCCTGCCGTCATAGCGCCAGATGCGCAGTGTCTTGGCCAGATGCGGTCGGTCGATATAGGCAAGCTCCACATGGCCATCGTCATCCAGATCTGCAGCGCTGATAGGGGCCAGCCAGCGGTTGCTTTGCCCGATGTGTGGCGTCTCCGCGATCTTCCCACCAGCGCCATAAAGCGCCAGCGCCGCCCCCTGCGCCATATCCGTTTCCACGACCATGACGGCATCGGCACGGCCATCCAGTGACAGATCCACGAGGCGCGGTTTCAGATCCTCGAACACGTGATCCTTGGGTAATTCGATCTCGACACGCATAGCGGTGCCATTCGGCCCTGCGAGTGTCAGGGAGAGGCCGAACCACTCCACCGCGTCCCCCAGAACGCCATGGGCATAGCGTGTGGTCGGGCCGGTATACTCGGCGGACAGGATTTCTTCAGTCCCGTTCGGGGCGCCCTGTCCGTTATCAACTCCGACCACTTGCGCAGAGGCAGAACCGATCGACAGGGAGGTCCCCCACAGGAGCCACATGCATAACACCTGCCCGGCGCGGCGAATGGACCAGGGCCAGGATCGTAACGGCAGACGCCGCGCTCCCATCCCCGGCAACTTCATCAGATCTGCTTTTCGGGCATCTTTACAACGAGACCGTCCAGAGCATCCGTCACCTTCAGCTGACAGGTCAGACGGGAGCGCTCGGGATCGGGCTCAAAGGCGAAATCCAGCATGTCCTCTTCCATGTCGTCCTTGGCGGGCAGCTTCTCGACCCAGGCAGGATCGACATAGACGTGGCAGGTGGAGCAGGCACAGGCGCCGCCGCAGTCGGCTTCAATCCCCGGAATATTGTTATCCCGCGCGCCTTCCATCACGGTCAACCCGTTGGCCACTTCCACAACATGCTCGGTGCCGTTGTGCTCGACATAGGTAATCTTTGCCATGGTCGTTTCTTCCCCTTCTCGGTCCTTCCCGCCTGTTTATCCAAGGCCCCGCCGCTGCACCAGTGCAATCTGCCCTGACCCGGCCCAGGGGTGGACTTTGACGATACATGTTCTATTTTTGTTCCTAAATTTCCAAACCACCAAAGCGTCACGATGACACCCGCCCCACCACAACACAGCCGCACCACCCTCGGATGGCCTCGCCCGCCCGCCTGCCTGCAGGCCGACCGGTTGGCGCGGGTACCGCAACAGGCCCGCGTCACGGTGGCCGGGCTGGTGATCCTGCGCCAGCGCCCCGGCACCGCCAAAGGGGTAATCTTCATCACGCTGGAGGATGAAACCGGGGTGGTGAATGTCATCGTCTGGCGCAAGGTATACGAGGCCTACCGCCGCGCCGTCATTTCCGGGCGGCTTCTGCGGATCAACGGCCGCCTGCAACGCGGCGACGGTGTCACCCATGTGATTGCCGAAGGGATCGAGGATATCTCGGGCATGCTGGACATCCTGCTGAGCCGTCAGGGACGCAGCGAGGATCCGGCCTTTGCGCCAGTGCAGAAAATGGACTAACCTGCGGCAAAACCCGCCGGTCTGCCTGCAGACCCTCAGAGGTCCGAGCATATGATCAGCGCCCCCTTGCCGAGGCTCCAGATACGACAGCTGAAACGCCCGTCGATGCCGCCCCAGATAAGACATCTGGCAGTGTTGCTGCGGCGGCCCCCGCTCCAGTCCTCGGTCATCCTTCTGACATTCGCAGCGCTCAGCGCCTGTACACCGGCCAGTGCTCCCGGCACCGGGGCTAATGCGCACTCCCGACCTGCTGCCCCGCCCGGCGCGGCGCCGGACAGTTGCTGGGACCGCCACGTCAGCCCCGCCATCATCGAAACGGTAACTGTCCAGGTTCTGGCCGAGCCGGAACAGCGCGACGCCGATGGCCGGATTGTTCAGCCCGCTGTCTTCCGCACCGAAACCCGGCAGGACATCGTGCGCCCGCGCACCGAAAGCTGGCTGCAGATCACCTGCCCCGTCGACATGACGCCGGACTTCATCGCCTCGCTACAGCGCGCCTTGGCCGTGCGGGGGCACTACAAGGGCAGCGTTACCGGCAAGCTGGACCGGCCCACGCGGCAGGCGATCCTGCGCTATCAGCAGCGACACGGCCTTGAGAGCCACATTCTGTCGCTGGACAGCGCCCGCCGTCTGGGCCTGATCGCGATCCCGAAATCGTAAGCGCAACAGCAGTTCCCCGCCCGCCCCGCCTCTGATAGTGTCTGGCGCAAAAGACCGTACCGGCGCCGACCAACGGCATCCCGGGCAAACCTCTGCGGAGATGACACGATGCGACATGACCGCCTGCCGGACACAGGGTTCCTTTCCGGGGCCTCGGCGCCGCTGCGGCAGATGCTGGAAAGCCAGGCCAGTGACATCCGGCTGTCCCAAGGCGAAGTTCTGTTCGAACAAGGCGATACCGGCGATGCGCTTTATGCCATCATCGAAGGCGCCCTGGAGTTCTCGATCCTGTCCATCGCCGGGCGCAAGCTGACGCTTGATCTGATGCGCCCCGGAGCGGTGTTTGGAGAGATTGCCCTGTTTGATCCGGGCGCTCGCACCGCGACAGTCACCGCCAGCGAGCCCAGCCGTATCCGGCGACTGCGCAACCGGGATGTGCTGGCTCAGATCCAGCAACATCCCGAACTGGCCGGGGACCTGTTGCGACTGGCGGGGCAGCGCATGCGCTGGATGAATGCACAGCTGAACGAACAGGTGTTTCTGCCGATGCCGGTCCGGCTGGCCCGTAAATTGCTGTACCTTACCCCGGACAGCGGCGACGGGCGACTGGGACTGTCGCAAAGTGAGCTTGCCGAATTCGTCGGCGCCACCCGCGAGGCGGTGTCGAAAACACTGTCGAACTGGAAACGCAGCGGCATCATCGAAATCAACCGCGGCGCCCTGCAGATCCTCGATCGCACGGCCCTGGGCCTGCTTGCGGAACCGGAACTAATCTGAGCCAAACAATCCAAAAACACATTTTCTGACATTGGTGTGAACTGGGTCACAGAGCCGGGACCGCTGATCTGCGAAGGTCATTTCAAGGGCAGGCATTTACCGTTCCATCCCAATGCCCGCCTGTACCTACAAGAGCCATGTGCCCGCCAGCACATGGCTCTTTTCTATTCGCGCCCAGAGCCCAGAGCCCAGAGCCCAGCGTGGCGCCACCCGCCTCCGGCACCAAATAGAAAAGGCCGGGACAATGCCCGGCCTTTTGCACGAAGTCCTGCGCCGCGCCCGGCGGCAGGTCCGTGGATTATTCCGCCAGATTGAGCGCCACGAAACGCGGCTCACCGTTGCGGCGGACCAGCAGCAGGAGCGACTTGCGGCCTGCTTCCTTGGCCTCGTCGATACGGGCCTCCAGATCGCTGATGCCAGAGAGTTTCTGCTGCCCGGCTTCGGTGATCACATCACCTGCGCGCAGCCCCTTCTCCCAGGCTTCCGAGGTTTCGTCGACCGACAGGATCACCAGACCATTGGTGCCTTCGGGGACATTCAGCTCACCACGTAGCTGGTCGTTCAGAACGCCAACCGACAGACCCAGAAGCTGCTTCTCGGTCTGCTCCTGCGGGGTATCGTCCCCACCGGCAGGACCGGCCTTGCGCTCGGCATCTTCACGACGACCCAGCGTGACCTTGAGCGTCTCAGTCTTGCCTTCACGGTAGACGATCACGCGCACGGTCTTGCCGACCTCGGTGTTGCCCACGGTGCGCACCAGGCTGCGGGTGTCTTCGACATCGTTGCCGTCAAAGCTGAGGATCACATCGCCCGCCAGCATGCCAGCCTCTTGTGCCGGACCTTCGGGAACGTCTGTGACCAGAGCGCCCTTGGCTTTGTCCATGCCCATCGCCTCGGCCACGTCACTGGTCACATCCTGGATCCGCACACCCAGCCAACCACGGCGGGTTTCGCCGAATTCCTTCAGCTGTTTAACCACCTTGCTGACCACGTTCGACGCCATCGAAAAGCCAATCCCGATGGAGCCGCCATTAGGCGACAGGATCGCCGTGTTCACGCCGACAACCGAGCCATCCATATTAAACAGCGGCCCGCCCGAGTTACCCCGGTTGATGGCTGCGTCCGTCTGAATGTAGTCGTCATAGGAACCCGAAAGTTCCCGGTTACGGGCGGAGACGATGCCCGCCGACAGAGAGAACCCCTGCCCCAGCGGGTTACCCATCGCAATCACCCAGTCACCCACACGGGCGGTGTCACTGTCACCAAAGGTCACGAATTTCAGCGGCATCGGCGCATCGACTTTCAACAGGGCGATATCGGTATTGGGGTCGGTGCCCACCACCTTCGCCGGGAGCGGCTGTGCAGGCTGGCCGTCGCCGGGGAAGAATTCGATCTCGATCTCGTCAGCGGATTCGATCACGTGGTTGTTGGTGACGATATAACCGTCTTCGGAGATCACGAAGCCGGAGCCAAGTGCCGAAGAGCGGCGCGGACGGTCATTGCCGCCATTGCTTCCATTGCGGTCCTGGAACTCGCGAAAGAAATCTTCGAAGGGAGAGCCTTCGGGGACGATCCCCTGTGGACCAGACCGGCCTTCGATCACGGTCGTGGTGGTGATGTTGACTACAGCAGGGCTGACTTTTTCCGCCAGCGGTGCCAGGCTTTCGGGGCGGGCCTGGGCCATCAGGACCTGGGCCAGTACCATGATGCTGCTGATCAGGGCGAGCATCAGAAGCCGCCATGGCGCCCCTGTCCTGTCCTGCGCAACCGAATAAGAAATTGCCTGTGCTTGCACGGCACTACTCCTTGTCATCGCCATTCCGGTTTTTCCTCCTGACCTCTGCCTGCGGTTCCACGCGTGATCGGCAGAAGTACAGGATGGGATTAATGTAGGGACTCTCTCCCTCGCTGCAATGAATGTTGCACGTCTTCGAGGCAAAGTGAAAGCGGTAGAGAACCGGAGCACGCCATTTTCCCCCATTTAATCCGTCACTTAAAGGGCACCAAGAATCCACCAGGATGCCCGGCGCGGCGATCATCACAAGGTTTTGAACAAAATTGCAGGTTTGGTGCAGCTCAGGGTGTTCCTTGCAGCCCCTGCCTTTTCCCGCCTTTTCCCGCCAGACCAGGGCTGGGGAGACACCAGCAGCGGACGTCAGCCCGGCTGCCCCTCCAACGCGACGCAAGCCACGCAGAGCAAATGAAAAGGGGGCCGACGCAATGTCGGCCCCCTTTTATTTTTGAAACTCTTCGAAACCCTGTGAAACCAGCGCGTTATCGCGTCGAAACTCCACCGGTCGAGGATTTCAGGTAGTTGAAGAACTCGCTGTCCGGCGACAGAACCATCGAGGAATTGCCGTCCTGCATCGACCGCGCATAGGCGGTGAGGCTACGGTAGAACTCGAAGAACTCCGGATCGCGGCCATAGGCTTCGGCGAAGATCGCGTTGCGCTCCGCATCCGCTTCACCGCGAATGACTTCGGCTTCGCGTTCAGCTTCGGACACCAATTCGACCTCGGTCCGGTCCGCTTGCGCACGCACCCGCTGGGCGGCTTCCTCACCGCGGGCGATCTCGTCGGCGGCCTCTCGCTCACGCTCGGCGCGCATCCGCGCAAAGGTAGCATCGAGGTTCGCCTGCGGCAGGTCGGTACGCTTCAGACGCACGTCGATCACCTCGATCCCGAAACCGCTGGCCTCGCTGATTGCACCGTTGCGGATGCGCAGCATCAGGGCAGCCCGGTCCGAAGACAGGATGTCATTCGAGCTGACGGAGCCCAGTACCTCACGCGTCTGTGCGCGCATGATCTTGTCCAGACGGTTTTCTGCGCCCGGAATGCCGGAGGCACCCACCGCTTCACGGAATTGACGCAGATCGGTGATCCGGTAGCGGGCAAAGGCATCGACCACCAGACGGCGGTCATCCTCGGGTGTGACTTCCAGCGGGCCAACCTCAAGGCTGAGGATCCGGTCATCATAGGTGACAACCTCGTCGATCAGCGGCACCTTGAAGGCCAGACCGGGCTGTTCCTGTACCGCGACCACACGGCCAAAGCGCAGCACCAGCGCCTTTTCGCGTTCGTCCACGATGAAGACAGCGGACAGGGCCGCGACAACGGCGATCACCAGAATGGGGAGGATAAACGTAGTCTTTTTCATCACTTGCCCTCCGTCCGGCGCAACTCGTTAAGCGGCAGATAAGGCACCACGCCCTGGCCGCCTTCGCCGACGGACGAGTCGATGATGACCTTGTCCACGTTGCCCAGCACCTCTTCCATGGTCTCCAGATACAGACGCTTGCGGGTCACCTCAGGCGCCTTTTCATATTCGGCAAGAACCGCCGAGAAACGGCTGGCTTCACCGCTGGCCTGGTTGACCACCTGAGCACGATAGGCTTCGGCCTCTTCCAGCGTCTGTGCGGATTGACCCCGTGCGGAGGCCAGTTTCCGGTTGGCATAGGCATCCGCTTGTTTTTCCAGACGGTCACGTTCCTGACCGGCGGACTGCACTTCGCGGAAGGCATCCTTCACAGGCTCTGGCGGATCGGCACCATCAAAGTTGACCCTGACGATGTTCACGCCACTGTCGTAGCTGTCCAGCGTCGACTGGATCAGCTCCTCAAGCCGCGAGGTAATCACACCCCGGTCCCGGTTGAGGATCGGTGCCAGTTCGGACTGGGCAATGATTTCCCGCATAGCGGATTCGGCGACAGCCTGAATCGTGGCCCGCGGATCGCGCAGGTTGAACAGGTACTTGTCCGGCTCGTTGATGTTCCAGACGACCTGGAAATCGACGTCGATGATATTCTCATCGCCCGTCAGCATCAGCCCGGCATCAACCCCGCGCGAACCTGCGCCGATGTTCTCGGTCTGCTCGACCAGAACCGGGATCACCTCGTAGGTGACCAGCGGCCAGGGGGCAAAGTTCAGACCGGGCTGGCCGGTATCCCAGTATTCACCAAGGAACAGTTCGACAGAGCGTTCTTCGGTCTTGACCGAATAGAAGCTGGCCATGCCCCACAGAACCGCAGCGGCAATCGCGCCAATGGCTACGGTGCCTTTGGTGAACAGCGGCGCACCGCCGCCGGAACCACCGCGACCACCACCACCGGAGCCATCACCGCCCCGGCCGCCCATCAGGACCCGGAATTGCTCCTGGCCCTTCTTGAGCAGCTCGTCGATTTCGGGAATCTGAGGATCCTCGGGGCGACGGCCACCGCCGCCGCCACCGCCGTTGTTATCGCCCCGGTTGCCTCCACCGCCACCGGAAGAGCCTCCGCCCCCCCAGGGACCACCGCTATTTCCCGCCATGTGTCTCCTATCCCTTTGCTGCCGCATGCTTGCGGCACATGTTTTCCTGCGACCTAACCTGTGGTCCGAAACCGATAATTCAAGCGGTCCGGACCGGAGTCTTCATCGTCACAAGCTCTTCGGACATGGTCGGGTGTACCGCCACGGTCCGGTCAAAGTCTTCTTTTGTCGCGCCCATCTTGACCGCAATGCCTGCCAGCTGGATCATCTCGCCTGCGCCGGGTGCGACGATATGGCATCCCAGCACCTTGCGAGTGGCCTGGCTGACGACCAGTTTCATCAGCACCCGCTGGGCGCGCCCGGCAAAGGCCTGCTGCATCGGCTTGAACGATGTCGCATAGACCTCGATCGGCTCCTGCTTGGCTGCGTCTTCCTCGCTCAGACCCACGGTGCCCATTTCAGGCTGGGTGAAGATCGCCGTCGGGATCAGCTCATGATCCGGGCTGGTCGGGTTGCCATTGAACACGGTTTCGACAAAGGCCATGCCTTCGCGGATCGCCACCGGCGTCAGGTTCACCCGATCGGTCACATCGCCGATCGCATAGACAGACGGCACCCCGGTTTGGCTGTATTCATCGACCAGAATCTCGCCCTTGCGGCCGCGTTCGATGCCAAGACCTTCGAGCCCCAGATCATCGGCATTGGGCGCACGACCGGTGGCATACATCACCTGATCGAACAGCGCCTCATCGCCATTGGTGGCCTTGACGCGGATCTTGTCGCCCTCGCGGGCCATCTCGATCACATTGGTGCCCAGATGCAGGTTGATCCCAGCCTGGCACATTTCGTCGGAGACCAGACCGCGCGCCTCATCGTCGAAGCCGCGCAGGATCTGCGCACCGCGATAGTATTGCGTGGTTTTCACGCCCAGCCCGTTCATGATGCCGGCAAATTCGCAGGCGATATAGCCGCCGCCGACAATCAGGATGCTCTCAGGCAGTTTATCAAGGTGGAAAATATCATTTGAGGTGATCGCCAGATCGCTGCCCGGGAATTCCGGCACGATGGGGCGGCCACCGGTGGCGATCAGGATGTGCTTGGCGCTTTTGCGGGTCCCGTCGGACAGCTCCACCGTATGGGCGTCGACCAGTTTTGCGCGCGCATCAAAGCTTTCGACACCGCTGTTTTTCAGAAGATTGCGGTAGATCCCTTCGAGCCGGTCCAGCTCCGCTTCCAGCTTGCCCTTGAAGGCATCCCAGTTGAAGGCGCCGGGCTGAATGTCCCAGCCATAGGCCTGTGCATCCTCAACCATACCAGAGTATTCGCTGGCAAAAACCATCAGTTTCTTGGGCACACAGCCACGGATCACGCAGGTCCCGCCATAGCGGTCTTCCTCGGCCAGGGCGACCTTGGCACCACCGCCAGCCGCCACCCGCGCCGCGCGTACGCCGCCGGAGCCACCGCCAA
The DNA here is from genome assembly GCF_059429255.1 of Phaeobacter sp. CC-HEC084. Lineage (NCBI taxonomy): Bacteria > Pseudomonadati > Pseudomonadota > Alphaproteobacteria > Rhodobacterales > Roseobacteraceae > Phaeobacter > Phaeobacter sp. CC-HEC084. The sequence goes on along the minus strand of NZ_JCAIJQ010000002.1, from coordinate 643,103 downwards.
TGACAAAGAGATCATAATCAAAACTCATGGAATTTCAGCCTTTTCAGTCCGCCAGATCCGTGAACAGGTTGTCGGTCTCGACAAAGTCGAGCCTGTCCTTCTCCACGGTTCCTTCATTGATATCGCGTGTTTCAACCTCACCATCGCCATAGCCGATGATGACGGTGTCACAAATATCGATAAAGAGCCCGTTTTCAACCACACCAGGGATCTGGTTCAGCACCATGGCAAGCTGTCGGCAATTGCCGATCCGCTTCAGATGCAGGTCCAGAATATAGTTGCCTTCATCCGTCACAAACGGCGCATCACCATTCATCCGCAGCGTCGCTGTACGCCCCAGAACATCCATAGAAACAAGGGTTTCCTCGATCAACGCCTGAGTGGTCTGCCAACCGAAGGGAATCACCTCTGCCGGAAGCGGGAAAGCCCCCAGTGTTTCCACCTCTTTTCCGGCATCGGCGATAACAACCATTTGATCGGATGCGGTCGCGACGATCTTCTCCTGCAACAGCGCACCGCCGCCGCCCTTGATCAGGTTGAGGTCGGCGTCAAATTCATCAGCGCCGTCGATGGTCAAGTCGAGCCACTTGGCCTCATCCAGCGAAATCACCCGGATGCCCATTTCACGTGCCAGTTCTGCCGTGCGGGTCGAGGTCGGCACCGCCGTGAAATTCAGCCCCTGTTCGCGAACCATCTCACCAAGGCAGCGCACTAGCCAGGCGGCGGTGGATCCGGTTCCCAGCCCCACGCGCATGCCATCCTCGACCAGATCGGCAGCCCGTTTCGCGGCAACGAATTTTGCCTTGTCGATGGGTGACAGTTCTCCGGCCATAGTAACGGCTCCGTGATAAGGGTTTGATGGCCTTATAAAGAATGTCCCCCGGAAGGGCGAGAAACAATTCCACGGCTTTTGCCATGTATCCTTGGCGGCTGCGGAGCCTTTGGCGTGTTTCCTATTGGAAACGCCGGAAACGGACGTTACCCCTGTGACGAGTATTTCTAAGGTTGCCCCATGACGCCCAGCTACCGCCTTCACTATGCCCCCGACAACGCCTCGCTGGTGATCCGCCTGGCGCTGGAAGAGATGCAGCAACCCTATGAGACGGTTTTGATCGACCGCCGGGGCGGCGCACTGGACAGCCCGGCCTATCGCAACCTCAACCCGCAGGGCCTGATCCCGGTGCTGGAAACGCCTGCTGGCACCCTATTTGAGACCGGCGCGATCCTTTTGTGGCTGGCCGACCGCCATGCTGCGCTGCTGCCGATGGCGGATAGTCCGGACCGGGGATGGACGCTGAAGTGGTTGTTCTTTCTGTCCAACACCCTGCATGCTGACCTGCGCATGTTATTCTACCCGCAGAAATACATCGGCGATGATCTGGCGCAGCAGGATACGTTGCACCGTCATCTGACCGCCCGCCTCACCACGCATCTGAGCACGCTGGAGCGCGCAGCAAGCGACGGCGGCATCTGGTTGGCGGCAGAGGATCCGTCGATACTGGACCTCTATCTCGCCTGCCTGATGCGCTGGATGGCGCTGTACCCCATGAGCCGGGATCGCAGCTGGTTCGATCTGGCCGACTATCCGCGCCTCTCTGCCATGCTGCACCGCCTTGAGCAGCGCCCCGCTACGGCTGCCGCCCAGACCGCCGAAGGTCTGGGTTCTGCGCCCTTCACCGCCCCTGTTTACGCAAATCCCCCAGAAGGATCGGCTACCTGAATGTTCCTCTCCGTTTTTGATATGTTCAAAGTGGGCATCGGCCCCTCGTCCTCGCACACCATGGGCCCGATGGTGGCAGCGGCGCGGTTCCTTGACCAGATGCGCGCCTCGCCCTTTGATTTTCACGGGCTGCGCGCCTCGCTGCATGGATCGCTGGCTTTTACCGGCGTCGGCCACGCCAGTGACCGTGCCACCACCCTGGGCCTCGCCGGGTTCCGCCCCGACACCTACGACGACGAAAAGGCCGAAACCGCGCTGGCCCAGATCCGCGAGACCGGTCAGGTCAGCCCCGAAGGGCTGGGCACGCTGGCCTACGATCCGAAGACCGACCTGATCTTCGACTACGATCACACGCTTGAAGGCCACGCCAACGGAATGATCCTGATGGGCACCGATGCGCAGGGCGACGTGATCCTGCAGCAGGTGTTCTACTCTGTCGGCGGTGGCTTTGTCCTGACCGAGGAAGAACTGGCGGCAGGCAAGGCGACGGACGAAGGCGCGCCAGTGCCCTATCCGTTCAAATCCGCCGCCGAGATGCTGGAAATGGCGAAGCGCAGCGGCAAAAGCATCGCCGCCATGAAACGCGCAAACGAGGTCTCCCGCTGCAGTGAAATCAGCCTGAAAGAGGGCACCGCGCGGCTGTGGCAGGTGATGAACGACTGCATCAACCGCGGACTGGAGCGCGACGGCATTCTGCCCGGTGGTCTCAGCATCCGCCGCCGCGCCAAGGGGATCCACGAGGCGCTGATAGCAGAGCGCGGCATGAACCTAACTGCGCCGCATACGATCAACGACTGGATCAGCGTCTACGCGATTGCCGTCAACGAAGAGAACGCCGCCGGCGGACAGGTGGTAACCGCCCCCACCAATGGCGCAGCCGGGGTACTGCCGGCCGTCATGCGCTATTACCTCGATCACGTCCCTGGCGCATCCGAGCGCAATATCGAGGATTTCCTGCTGACCGCCGCCGCAATCGGCGGGCTGGTGAAATTCAACGCCTCCATCTCGGGCGCCGAAGCGGGCTGCCAAGCCGAAGTGGGCTCCGCTGCCGCGATGGCGGCTGCCGGTCTTTGCGCCGTGATGGGTGGCAACCCCGAACAGGTGGAAAACGCCGCCGAGATCGCCCTGGAACACCATCTGGGCATGACCTGCGATCCGGTCAAAGGTCTGGTGCAGGTGCCTTGTATCGAACGCAACGGTTTGGGCGCGATCAAGGCGGTTTCTGCCGCGTCGCTGGCCCTGCGCGGCGACGGGCATCACTTTGTGCCGCTTGATGCGGTGATCGAAACCATGCGGCAGACCGGCGCCGACATGAATGAAAAATACAAGGAAACATCGCTTGGGGGGCTGGCCGTAAACGTGCCAAATTGTTGATCAGGCGGGATTACCTGTCTTGCCCTTCCCGGGACGCCCGCCTAGCGTGCGTTTCATGACCCAAGATCGTCCCCTTCTCGGCATCCTTCTGATGCTTGGCTTTTGCATCCTCGCGCCGCTCGGCGATGCGGTAGCCAAACTGCTTGGCCAGCATATCCCACTGGGAGAGCTGATTTTTGTCCGCTTTGCCGCGCAGGTGATTCTGCTGGTGCCGCTGGTCTGGGGGGGCGCCCGCATGTGGCGCATGCGCGGGCGTGTGCTACGGCTGACCTTTTTGCGTACCCTGCTGCATATCGGCGGGATCGGCGCGATGTTTACCGCCCTCAAATACCTGCCGCTTGCGGATGCGGTGGCGATTGCCTTTGTCATGCCCTTTATCATGTTGCTGATCGGCAAGTTCATCCTGCTCGAAGAGGTCGGCCTGCGCCGCATCCTGGCCTGCGTTGTCGGCTTTGCGGGCACCCTCTTGGTGATCCAGCCCAGCTTTGCCGAAGTTGGCCTGCACGCCCTCTGGCCGCTGGCGGTGGCGGTGATCTTTGCCCTGTTCATGATGGTCACCCGGCAGATCGCCAAGGAGACAGATCCGATCAGCCTACAGGCCGTATCCGGCACGATGGCCTGTGTTATGCTGGCGCCGCTGCTGCTGATCGGCGATCCGCTGGGGATCGAGGGTTTGCAGATCGTGGTTCCGGATCTGTGGACCAGCTTTCTGATGCTTGGCATCGGGGTTCTGGGCACCGGCGCGCATCTGCTGATGACCTGGAGCCTGCGCTATGCCCCGGCCGCGACCCTTGCGCCGATGCAATATCTGGAAATCCCGGTGGCCACCCTGTTCGGCTGGCTGATCTTCATCGAACTGCCGGATGGCCTGGCCGCCCTTGGGATCACCATCACCGTTGCGGCGGGTCTTTACGTCATCCTGCGCGAACAGGCCGTGGCACGGCAAGCGGCGCAATCTAGCAAGGCCCCGGTGACGCAATCACCCGCATAAGCGGCTCCAGGTATCGGCGCGGCACGATGCCCAGCAACCCCGGCCCATCCGCTTCGATCCAGACCGGCCCCACGGCGCGGTTGGATGTTCCGATCCGGCTGGTCGGGCACATCTGAAGCCCCTCGATCGGCCAGACCAGCCCGCCGGAGCGTCCGGTTACCGGCTGCATCGGGAACAGCGACACCACATCGCCCGCCGCCATCGGCAGGGCAATACGCTGGGTGACGTGAAATACCAGTTCAGTCGCACCGATCAGAATGCAGGGGCTGCGCCCGGGCTGGATCAGCGTGTGAAAGGCCGCCAACTGGTGATCGACGCGCGCGCCAAGGAACCCCGCCCCCAGCACCACCGGCGCCCGGATCGACCGCAGCGCCTTGTCAAAATCCGTGGTGTCCTGCTCAGGAAGATGGAACAGGTTTTCCGCAGGCAGCCGGTTTTGAACCGTCTCCGGCAGCGAATCAAAGTCCCCGATAACCGCCTCAGGTACGTGTCCCTGCTCCAGCGCAGCCCCCGCACCGCCGTCCGCAGCCACGAGCACCGGCGCATGGCGCAACGCCTCATTCAGGTCATCCAGACCCAGATGACCGCCACCAACCAGGGTTACTGGCTTCATCTCATCAACAATCAGCTTATTCATGCCGGGATTTCTCGCAGATCTGGAAACAGGCCACAATCTAAACACAAAATGATACGATCAATTGCACGGATTCGCGCAGAATTTGACGACCTGATCCATACTGTAAACGTCAACGACTTTGGTGAGGACGCGCAGCCCTATGGTACAAAATAACAAAGTTTTGACCGTTTCTTACGGGACATTCTCCTGCACGCTGGAAGGGTTCGAGGACTCCTTTGGAACCATGAAGGCGATTGCAGAGTATTTTCGTGACCTGGCTTCTGACGACCGATATTTCGGTGCCGAACCGCCACAGCCCGACGCAGACATGCTCGCCCGTATTGCGCAGCGGGAGATCGCACGTCAGGTCGAGGCCCGCACCAGCACCGAAGGCATCCATCTGCGCGCCGCCACAGCGCCACAGCCCGCGCCCGCGCCCGCTGCAGAGGCTACGGTTTCAGACGCACCGACTGAAGAAGCGCAGGTTAGAGATACACAGAAAACAGATGTTGAAGACACTGTCGCTCCGACCAGCGAACAGTCAGAGCCGACAGAACGCAGCGCAGCCGAGCCGAGCATCGAAGAACCCCCGGCGCCCGAAGCCTCCGTCGGTGAGGCCGCAGAAGAACCCGCGGACGCAACGGATACAGATGAGGCGGACGGCGATGCCGCCCCCCTAACCGAGGAAGGGCAGGCACAGCCCCCAGCTCCTGACGCGGATAAGATCGCCGCCATCTCGGCCGCTGCCGCAGCCCATGACAGTGAAGCCGAGGCTGCAGAAGACGAAGATTCGAAACCCGCGAAAGCAGCTGAAGACGAAAGCGCCGAAGCGGAAATCGCAGAGCCGAAAGCGCCGAAGCGTGACGCCGCCGCCGCCGAAAGCATCGCCGCCAAACTGCGCCGGATCCGTGCCGTGGTGTCCCAGACCCCACAAGAGGATTTCTCCGAAGATGAACACGCCGAAAGCATCCTGTCAGAGGCCGCCAGCGACATCTCCGAAGCCCTCGCCGAGGACGCGGCCGCAGAGGAAGCCAAAGCCGACGAAGACGCTTCGAATGATGACGAGATCTCCCGTGTTCTGGCCCAACTGGGCAAAGACAACGCCGAAGCCGAGGACAGCGTAGCGGATCAGCCCGTTGTAGAGGCAGCGGTTGAAGCTGAACCGGAACCTGCGCCCGAGACAGCCCCGGAACAGGAACCCGCGCAGCCAGAGGCACAGGCTGAACCGGAACAGGCTGAACCAGCCACCGAACCCGAACAGGCCGAGCCGGAAACGGCTGAGGAGCCGCGCCGTCCGATGCGCGCCCGTGTTATCAAAGTCAAACGGGCCGATCTTGAACAGGTTGTCGCCACAGGGGCCCTGACAAACCTTTCCGACAGCGCCGAGGACGAGCCCGCCACTGCCTCCGCAACCCCTGGCGTCGACAGCAGCCTGTCGGACGAGGATGAAGCCGATTTGATGCGGGAGCTGGCAGAAGTCGAGGCCGAACTCCTCGCCGCCTCGCAAGAGACCGAAGAAGACCTGCAGGAAGAGCAGAAAGCGGAAACCGAGACGGCAGAAGAAAGCACCGAAGAGGCCGAAGCGCCAGCTGCCGCCGAGGATGCCGCCAAGAAACGCCCGGCAGCCCCTTCCGCAGATTTCCCCGACAGCGATGTATCGCGGCTGATGGATGCGGCAGATGCCAAACTCGACGCGCCGGAAACCGCCTCTTCGCGCGAAACCTACGGCCATCTGCGCGCCGCAGTGGCAGCAGCCGAGGCAGATCGCTCTGCCGGTGGCAGCGCAGGTAGCGAAAACAGTGAAGACGCCTACCGTCAGGATCTGGCCAGCGTGGTTAAACCGCGTCGGCCGGTGCCGACCGGTGGCCGCAGCGCGCGCGAACGGAGCAATGCGTCCCGTCCCGCACCATTGAAACTGGTTGCGGAGCAGCGTATCGATCCCTCCCCCGCAGCCGAGGACAGCGCCAGCGGCACGCCGCAAGCCACGCGCCCCGTGCGCCCGCGTCGGATTTCGGTGCTGAAGGATGAAGGCTCTGCCTCGGATGCCACTGCCGCAGATTTCGCGGCCTATGCGGCGGAGCGCGGCGCGGTCGAGCTGCAGGATTTGCTGGAGGCAGCAGCCGCTTATATGAGCTTTGTCGAAGGCCGCGATCACTTCTCCCGCCCGCAGTTGATGAACAAGGTGCGCGATGCAGGCGCTGCCGAATTCAATCGCGAAGACGGGCTGCGCTCCTTTGGGCAGTTGCTGCGGGAAGGCAAGATCGAGCGCTCCGAAAACGGCCGCTTTGCCGCAACCGAGGAAACCGGCTTCCGCCCGGCCAAACGGGCCGTTGGCTAACCCGACGCGGTAGGGGTTTGCACCCAAACCATCCAAACGAAAAGGCGGGCCGAACAGCCCGCCTTTTTTGCATTTGGATATGCTCTTACCGGACCGGGTCTATTCTTCCGGTGGCTGATCCGGGTCGGCCTGGCCGATACCCCGGAACACGAACTTGAACGGCAGCGCCCAGGCGATGCCCAGCACCGCGTAGACCAGCAGTTCAACCACCACCGGCGGTCGGTTCAGCAGATTGAGGATGGTCACCGCGATGACGATATAAAGCGGCATGCCAATCAGCAGGAGCACCAGCGCCCAGCGACGACGGGCCTTGTAGCTGAGGCGGGGTTTATCCGCCATCAGTCAGCAAACGGGTCCGTCACCAGAATGGTGTCGTCCCGCTCCGGGCTGGTGGAGAGAAGCGCAACCGGGCATTCGATCAGCTCCTCTACGCGTTTCACGTACTTGATGGCATTGGCGGGCAGGTCGTTCCAGCTGCGCGCGCCTTCGGTGGATTCGGACCAGCCGGGCATTTCCTCGTAGATCGGCGTGCAGCGAGCCTGCTGGTCTGCCGCGGTCGGCAGGTAATCCAGACGTTCTCCGTCCAGATCGTAGCCGGTGCAGATCTTCAGCGTCTCGAACCCATCCAGAACGTCCAGCTTGGTCAGCGAAATACCGTTGATGCCAGAGGTGGCACAGGTCTGGCGCACCAGACAGGCATCGAACCAGCCACAGCGGCGTTGACGGCCGGTAGTGGTGCCGAATTCATGCCCGCGGGTGCCAAGGCGTTCACCATCCGCATCGGGTTTGCCATCGGCGCCCAGCAGTTCGGTCGGGAACGGGCCTTCCCCCACGCGGGTGGTATAGGCTTTGACGATGCCCAGAACATAGTCGATGGACCCAGGCCCGATTCCGACACCCGTGGCCGCCTGACCTGCAATCACATTGGAGGAGGTCACAAAGGGATAAGTGCCGAAATCGATATCCAGCAGCGCGCCTTGGGCTCCCTCAAAGAGGATCCGCTTTCCGGCCTTGCGCTTTTCGTTGAGAACCTTCCAGACCGGCGCCGCATAGGGCAGGATCTTGGGAGCGATCTCTTTCAGCTGCGCGATCAACGCATCGCGGTCGATCGGGTCGACGCCAAGCCCCTTACGCAGCGGATCGTGATGCTGCAGCGCGCGGTCCACACGGGCCTCCAGCGTGGCTTCGTCTGCCAGGTCGGCAACGCGGATGGCACGGCGGCCAACCTTGTCTTCGTATGCCGGGCCAATGCCACGACCGGTGGTACCGATCTTGGTGCCCTTGCTGGCGGCTTCTTCGCGGGCGCGATCCAACTCACCATGCAGCGGCAGGATCAGCGGCGTGTTTTCGGCGATCATCAGCGTCTCGGGCGTGATATCGACGCCCTGTTCCCGTACGGTTTCGATCTCCTTGATCAAATGCCAGGGATCAAGAACCACGCCATTACCAATCACCGACAGCTTGCCACCGCGCACAACGCCAGAGGGCAGCGCGTGCAGCTTATAGACCTTGCTGTCGATAACCAGCGTATGGCCGGCGTTATGGCCGCCCTGAAAGCGCGCGATCACATCGGCGCGCTCGCTCAGCCAGTCCACGATCTTGCCTTTTCCCTCGTCGCCCCACTGGGCGCCGACTACGACGACATTGGCCATATCCGGTCCTTTATAGCTGTCTGGTTCAAACCCGGGCCGGTATAGCGGTGCCGCAGGCCCAGTAAAACCGCAAATTCGCCGCAGGCGCCCCCCTGCAGCGTGTTTCTTGCCGGTTAGACCGGCTCAGGCGTCGCGCAGGACCACCGGATGCCCATGCGGGGTTTCCAGATAGGCCTTTTCCCAGCCTTCGCGGGTGCTTTCCACCTCGCTTGCCGGGGCTGCCCCGTCCTCGGCCAGAATCGCCTCGAGGGTTTCCAGCCAAGCTGCGAAGTAATCATCGCCGCCATTAAGGTCGCGCGACACCCCGTGCCGGGCCAGTGTCGCCGAGAAGCGCGAAACCCATTCGGGCCAGGTAAAGCGGCCGTTTTCATTGAGATGCACTGTCAGCGCAAAGGCCTGCGCGTGCCAGGGCTGTTCAAAGGCCGGTTCGGGGACATCGCCAGGACGACATGTGTTCATGTTCAAACCGCCTCCAGATAGCTTTGCCACAGGTCCAGAACCACCTCATCCGCCGGATCTTCCGGATGGCTCCACAATTCCCCCGCCGGGAAAACGACCGCATAAAGTGGCTCCGGCGCCTCACCCAGACCGTGCGCAGCGCTGTCAGGCAGCACGTGGGTTCCTTGCAGGCGTAGAATGCGGCCCGTCGCGCCGGTGGCATAGGCAGGCAGCCGTGTGTGGCCGCCATCGACCAACCTGCTGCCACCGGGATGGCGCGTGCGCACGCTCTGGCCTTCGCTGAAAACCGGCTCCGGCCCGCCGGTGCGGGTAGCCGGACCGCCCTTGGCCAGCATCGCGGCCACGGCGTCGGCAGAGAGTTTCCGATCGGCCAGCGGGTGTGGGCCATCCCCTCCCTGCCCGGCCAGATCATCCTCGCTAAGGACCCCCTTCTGGACCAGAAGATCCGCGAGCGCGGCAAGCCAGATTTCATAGTAGGAAAACCGGGTGTAATCGAGCGGCGCCAGTTTTTCGCGGGCATGGCGGGAGGTATCGATGTTCCACTGCCCAAGGGCGCCACAGGCCAGCGTCACCGCCAGCGCGCGGGCATGCCATTCTGCCGCAAATACCGGCGCATTCGGCCCATCCGGCCGTACCGGCCCGTCACCAAAGCGTCCGCCCATATCATGCAGTCGGGTCATCAGGGTGCCCCAGGCGTTTTCGGCAGGCCGGTGCCCACCATGCTGTCGCGGGTCACAAGCGCAGCAAGCGCATCTTCGTCCAGTCCTTCACTGCCCTCGGGACGCATTGGAAGGACCAGATAACGGACCTCGGCGGTGGAATCCCAGACCCGCACCCGGGTGCCTTCAGGCAGAGTCACGCCAAATTCAGAGAGCACCGCACGCGGCGCACGCACGGCGCGGGCGCGGTAGGCATCCGATTTGTACCAGCCCGGCGGGATTCCCAAAAGCGGCCACGGATAGCAACTGCACAGGGTGCAGACGACCATATTATGTTGCTCGGGTGTGTTTTCGACCACCACCATGTGTTCTCCCTGACGGCCATAATAGCCGAGTTCGGACAACACCGGGTCCGCATCCGCCAGAAGCGCTGCCTTGAAGGCGGGATCACTCCAGGCGCGGGCGACCACGCGGGCGCCATTCTGCGGGCCCACCTTGGTCTGATAGGTATCGATGATCTCATCGAGTGCCGCCGGGTCAATAAGCCCCTTGCGGGTCAGAATCGTTTCAAGCGCCTTGACCCGCAGGGCGGGATCGGGCGGCAGCAAAGCATGTGGGTGGTCAGAATGATCATGTGGCATGGTCAAACAGTGCCCCCCGGGCGCCAATTCTGTCCAGTCACAAATACCGGAAATTCCGCAGAAGGGCGCGAAAACAGGGCGCTTCCCGCGTCCGGTTCTGTTTCATTTGACACATTCGGGCGCGACAGAATGCGGCCCGGCCAACTCGGCCCTTGCCCCTGTCTGCATTCTTCCCTATTTACCGCCCGATACTGAGCCAACCGCCGCAGGGACCCATGGAAAACGTTGTACTGATCATCCATCTTCTTCTGGCTCTGGGCCTGATTGCTGTCGTTCTGCTGCAACGGTCCGAAGGCGGCGGCCTTGGCATGGGCGGCGGTGGCGGTGGCGGCGCAATGACCGGCCGCGCTGCAGCGACGGCGTTGAGCAAAGTGACCTGGATCCTCGCAGCGGCCTTTATCGTTACCTCGATCACACTGACCGTTCTGGCGGCCCAGAAATCCGCAGGTTCTTCGGTTGCTGACCGCATCGTTGCACCCGCTGGCGATGACGGCGCAGAGACGGCACCGGCGGCGCCCCTTGGCAGCGACCTGCTGCCGCCGGCAGAAGGCGACAACGCACCGCTGGTACCCAGCGCCGACTAACCTACTACAGCTAGAAAATAAAATGGGGACCGTAACAGCATCTTGCGGTTCCCTTGCGCTTATTGCGCGAATCCTTTATACGTAAAGTCCCGTGATGCTGCGGTTTTTACAGGCCGCCGGGCAGCTGAAATCTGACTTCTCACGGGGGCAGCCGAACACTCATGGCGCGATTTATCTTTATCACTGGTGGCGTTGTTTCATCGCTTGGCAAAGGGCTGGCATCTGCAGCCCTTGGCGCATTGTTGCAGGCACGCGGCTACTCCGTTCGCCTGCGCAAGCTGGATCCGTATCTGAACGTCGATCCCGGCACGATGAGCCCCTTTGAACATGGCGAGGTCTTCGTCACCGACGATGGCGCAGAAACCGACCTCGACCTTGGTCACTACGAGCGGTTCACTGGCGTACCGGCGCGCAAGACCGACTCGATTTCATCGGGCCGCATCTACACCAACGTGCTGGAGAAGGAGCGCCGCGGCGACTACCTCGGCAAGACTATTCAGGTGATCCCGCACGTCACCAACGAGATCAAGGACTTCATCTCGATCGGCGAGGACGAGGTCGATTTCATGCTTTGTGAGATCGGCGGCACCGTGGGTGACATCGAAGGCCTGCCCTTCTTCGAAGCAATCCGTCAGTTCAGCCAGGACAAACCGCGCGGTCAGTGTATCTTCATGCATCTGACCCTGCTGCCCTATATCAAGGCATCGGGCGAGCTGAAAACCAAACCGACCCAGCACTCGGTGAAGGAACTGCGCTCCATCGGTCTGGCGCCTGACATTCTGGTCTGCCGCTCCGAAGGCCCAATTCCGAAGAAAGAGCGCGAGAAGCTGGCCTTGTTCTGCAACGTGCGCCCCGACAGCGTCATCGCCGCGCAGGATCTGAAATCCATCTACGAGGCACCGCTGGCCTACCACCGCGAGGGCATGGATCAGGCTGTTCTGGATGCCTTCGGCATTGCCCCGGCTCCAAAACCCAATCTGATGCGCTGGGACGATGTGGCCGACCGCATCTACAACCCCGAAGGCGAAGTGAAGGTCGCCATCGTGGGCAAATACACCCAGCTGGAAGACGCTTATAAGTCCATCGCCGAGGCCCTGACCCACGGCGGCATGGCCAACCGCGTCAAGGTCAAGATCGAATGGGTCGACGCCGAACTGTTCGACCGTGAGGACGCCACGCCGCATCTGCAGGGGTTCCACGCGATTCTGGTACCCGGCGGATTTGGCGAACGCGGCACCGAAGGCAAGATCAAGGCGGCCCAATATGCACGCGAGCATAATGTTCCCTATCTGGGGATCTGCCTCGGCATGCAGATGGCGGTAATCGAAGCCGCCCGCAATGTGGCCGGGATAACCGAGGCCGGTTCTGAGGAATTCGACCACGAGGCAGGCAAGAAACGGTTTGAACCCGTCGTCTACCACCTCAAGGAATGGGTACAGGGCAACCACAAGGTCAGCCGCAAGGCCGATGACGACAAGGGTGGCACCATGCGTCTGGGCGCCTATGATGCCACGCTGGCCGAAGGCTCCAAAGTGGCCGAAGTCTATGGCAGCACCCACATCGAGGAACGTCATCGCCACCGCTATGAGGTGGACATCAAATACAAGGACCAGCTGGAAGCCTGCGGGCTGAAATTCTCCGGCATGTCGCCGGATGGCCGCCTGCCGGAAATCGTGGAATGGTCCGACCATCCCTGGTTCATCGGCGTGCAGTTCCACCCGGAACTGAAATCCAAACCCTTTGCGCCGCACCCCCTGTTCAAGGACTTCGTGCGCGCGGCCAAGGAAACCTCGCGTCTGGTTTAAAACCAGAGTGACAAACCAAATTCAGCAAACGGCAGACCTAAACGTCTGCCGTTTTGCATTTCACCCTGCACTGTCGCCGCGACACTATACCGTTCTTGCAACTGGCTGCGGCCCACCCCGTTCTGCCACTCATGATACGGGCCTTTCGCAAACTCATCGAAGATCAGATCCGCTCGGCCAATGCCCGGGGGCAGCTCTCTGGGCTTGAGGGCGAAGGCAAACCCCTACCCGACCGCACCGGACAGGAGCTGGTTGATCCCGGTTTAGCGGCGGGATTGCGGGTGATGGCCGAGGCAGGCGCGGTTCCCGAAGAATTCACGCTCAAGAAAGAACTCGACGCAGCCCGGGCGGAATACGCCACACTGACCGATGCAGAGGAGCGCCGCGCAGCCATGGCCCGTATCGCGGATCTGGAACTGCGCTGGGGCATGGCGCGGGATGCGCGTAAATCCTTCTTCCGTTAGCGCAATCGCTCACACTGTTAGCGCAACCGTATGACAGGCCAGTTGTTTCTGTTCACGGGCACGGTATAGACGGTTGGAAATAGTCCAACAGATATTCGCGGAGATCCCGACCCATGGCGCAAGAGACGTCCACCAAGCAGGAACAGTTTGACCGTATTGCAAAGGGCAAGGGCTTCATCGCCGCATTGGATCAGTCGGGCGGCTCCACCCCCAAGGCGCTGGCGCTTTATGGTGTGATGGAAGACGCCTATTCGAACGATGATGAGATGTTTGGCGAGATCCAGAAAATGCGTGCCCGGATCATTACCGCACCGGATTTCAACAGCGACAAGATCCTTGGCGCGATCCTGTTCGAAAAGACGATGGACAATGCAATTGATGGCATTCAGGTCCCCACCTACCTGTGGGAAAAATGCGGCGTGGTGCCCTTTCTGAAGGTGGACAAGGGGCTGGCCGACGAACAGGACGGCGCCCAGATGATGAAACCGATGCCGGATCTGGATGCGCTTCTGGCGCGGGCCGTGGCAGCGGGGATCTTCGGCACCAAGATGCGCTCGGTCATCAAGGAAGCCAACGAAACCGGAATCAAGAATGTGGTCGCCCAACAGTTCGAAGTGGGCAAGCAGATCGCCGCCGCCGGACTGGTTCCGATCATCGAGCCCGAGGTCGATATCCACTCCGCGACCAAAGCCGAAGCCGAAGCCATCCTGAAGACCGAGCTGAAAGCCGCGCTCGACGCCCTTCCGAGCGGCACCAAGGTTGCGCTGAAGCTGACCATCCCGAATGAAGCCGGTCTTTATGATGATCTGGCCGACCACCCCGAGGTGGTGCGCGTTGTTGCCCTGTCCGGCGGCTACAGCACCGACGATGCCTGCGCGAAACTGTCCCAGAACCCCAAGATGATCGCCTCCTTCAGCCGCGCGCTGACCGAAGGTTTGAACGTGTCGATGAGCGATGCGGAGTATAATGCCGCCCTTGGCGCGAATATCTCCAAGATCTATGACGCGTCGCTGTAAGGCGCGCTAACGGCAAAAGATCCGGGCCGCGTCTGATATCAGGCGCGGCCTTTTCCTTTTGTCCCGGATGTGAAATCCTGTTTCTAGTATTGCAGCTCCGGGCAACAGCCACGGGCATGATGATTTGCAGCAGGAACCACCCAGCGGGATTTACGATGGCACAGAGTGACGACGACAAGATTGACGGCCGTCTGCACGGCGAACAATTTGAGCCCGAGGGCGAGGATAGCCTGCTGACACGGCTGATCTACATGCTGATCATCGCCGTCCTGATCTCACTGGCGCAGACGGTGCTGGGCGTGGTGACTGTCATTCAGTTCGTGGTGATGTTGCTCAACAACAAGCAGCCAAACGAACGGCTGGCAGAGTTCGGCACGGACCTTGGCATCTGGGTAGCAAAGGCGGCGCGCTATCAGACCGCCGCCAGCAAGGTCAAACCCTGGCCCTGGACGGATCTGGACTGACAAGGGCGCTCCACCCTATCGCAGGACAAAGACCAGCAGCGCCAACAGGACCACAATGACCACCGCCCGGATCGCCAGAGCCACCCGGCGCCGCATTGGTCGGTTTCGCAGGAACTCAGCCATAGTCGAACCTTTCTGACAGGATTCGGCCGGATGAGACGCCACGTGCGATCAGGTGATCCTCGACCGTATCCATCATGATCGGCGGCCCGCAGAGAACGAACAGCCACTCTGCAAACTCATCATCCGTGAAACTCCCATCCAACAGGTTTGGGCCGATCATCCCGGTCTCCCCCTGCCAGCCCACAGGTGGCTCTGACAGTACCAGAATCGTATCCTCGCGCGGCAGGTCCTCCCTGAACACGATCTGCTCTTCAAGGCGGTTGCCGTAGATCAATCGGACCCGGCGCGAATCCCCGGTCAGGCGCATCTGGTTCAGAATGCTCAGCATCGGTGCGATACCAACGCCGCCCGCGATCAATGCAATCCCCGGCTCTGACCGCCCCTCAACCGACATGCTGCCATAGGGACCATCCAGATAGGCGCGCATACCCGGCTTCACCTGGTCCAGAGAACCGGTGAAATCGCCAAGTTCCTTGATCACGAAAGAGACCTCTGCCCCCGCAGCCGGGGCGGAGCTGATCGAGAACGGGTTTTCATCAAGCGAGAAGGCCGAGTGACCAATGTTCAGCCAGGCAAACTGCCCGGCCTTGTAGCGCAGCCCATCGTGCCCTTCCGGCCTCAGGGTCAGGCCCCATTGCCGGGGCGTCAGGCGTTTGATCTTGGCCACCCGCCAGGGCCGCGCCCGCAGCGGCTCAACCACATAGACCCAGACCAGCGATCCCACCGCCACGGCGGTCATCCCACCCCAGAGCCAGACCATGGCAGGGTCAGCACTGTAACGCCCCGCTGCCAGAGCATGGTGCAGCAAGGCACCGGCGATCAGCACCGCGCCAACCCCGTGCATCAGGCGCCAGGTCTCGTACTTGTAATCCAGCTGCGTGCGAAAGGCAGCCAACGCCACCAGTGCGGGCAGCAGCAGGAAGGCGACAATCCCGGTCGACAGGGCGGAAAAATCGGTCGTCACGGTCAAAACCCGCGTCTGATCCCAGGGCCGTTGCCCGCCGACAAGGCTGCCGCCGTAGAAAAAAGGGTGCAGCAGCGCAAGCACCAGCGCCACCCGCGCCATGACCTGATGAAACCGCATGGTCACATCCATACCGATCTCGGACGACACCCGCCTGAACCGGCCAGACAAGACGAATTCGGCCAGGATCATGGCATAGGCGAGCATCCCCAGCCCGGTGCCCAGTTCAGCCCCGAAAGAGCGCGGCGGTCCCCCGAAGATCGCAGAGACCACAAGCGGCGATATGACCACAGCAACGTAAAGCAGTATGAGAAATAGCGATTTCATAGGCCTTGTCTGATCGGTTTCCCTGTCGGCGTCCTTGATCCGTCTCAATATCCCGCAGTGCGATCACTGCCCTTGTGGCTTGTGGCCTATTCCGGTTCTTCCCACAGGTGGGCGGCGTCGGCCAAGATGGCATCGGCCCGGCTGCGGACCAGTTTGTAAAACACCCAGTTCTTGATTTTCTTGCTGGTCACCAGCCCGGTCTCTTGCAGGACGCGCATATGGTTCGTCACCGTCGGCTGTCGCAGCCCGATCTTCTCGGTGATGAACCCTACACAGACCCCGTCCCTGACCAGATCACCATCCTCCTGTGGCGGAAAATGCCGCTCCGGATCGCTGAGCCAGTGCAGAATTTGCAGCCGGTTCTCATTGGCCAGCGCCTTCAATGCGGTGGCCGTTGACAGCAAATCGGCATAAGTATAGTCAATCATCTATATAGATTCTCCGCTATGCAGGTCAGTCATGTCACAGCGCAACCGCTCTTACAACTTTGTCCATTGTGATGTCTTCGCATCCCGCCCCTACTCCGGCAACAGTCTTGCGGTTTTTCCCGATAGCGCGGGCCTCAGCGCCGCGCAGATGCTGACCATGACGCAGGAGCTTCGTCATTTCGAATCCATCTTCCTGACGGAAACCGAAGGCCAGATCGAAGCGCGGGTCTTTGACCTGAGCGAGGAACTGCCTTTTGCTGGCCATCCGATCATCGGAGCGGCCTGTAGCCTTCATATGCAATGCGGGGCGCCCGGGCAAAAATCCTGGACCTTCACCCTGCAGGGCGGCCGAACAGTGCGCGTGACCACCATGGCCCGCGCCGGACGCTATTTCGGAACGCTGAATCAGGGACAGCCCGACTTCCTGGGCACCGCGCCGGACGACAGCCGCACCGCCTTCGCCGAAGCCTTCAACCTGTCCACCGGTGACCTGTCGCCCCTGCCGCTTGAAATCATATCGACCGGGTTGAAGTACCTGGTGGTCCCCGTGACCGGCGGACTACGTGAGGCCCGGATCATGGCTCCTGATCTTGAGGACAGGCTGCGGACCGTTGGCGCCGAATTCGCTTACCTTTTCAACACGGAAACCTTCGAAGGCCGCCACTGGAACAACGACGGTCTGCTTGAGGACGTCGCCACCGGCAGTGCCGCTGGTGTCATCGGCGCCTATGCATTGAAACACGGACTGGCGCAGGCGGACCACACCTTTACCCTGACGCAGGGCCACTACATCGGACGGCCCAGCGCCCTGCTCGTGACCCCCTATGGCACCCCTGATGCCATCAGCCATGTCACCGTTGCGGGCGAGGTTGCCTTTGTCGGAACCGGAGAGATCAGCGCGCCATGATCCCGATCTACACCGCAGAGGATATTCATCCCCATATGTCTGTCGCGGATCTGATCCCCTCCGCGAAACAGGCCTTTCGCGCGCTGTCCGACGGGACGGCAACAGCGCCTGTGCAGGTGCTCTACCCATCACCGGGCTCAGACATTCATGTGAAATCCGCGACGCTTGCAGGCTGCCCCATTTTCACGGTGAAAATGGCGGGATGGTCGCAGGATCTCGCTAACATCGGTGCACCGCCGTCGAGCGGAATGATCGCGGTGTTCGACAGCCAGACCTGCAGGCCAGTTGCTATCCTGCAAGATGATCATCTGATCTCGGATTGCCGGACCGCCGCCGCTGGCGCGGTCGTGGCCGATCTTCTGGTCGCCGACCGGGCGCAACACGCCGTCGTCATCGGCACCGGCACGCAGGCGCGGCTGCAGGTTGAGGCGCTGCTTTTGGTCCGCCCCATAACCTCGGTTCAGGTCTGGGGGCGGGACCGGGCAAGGGCGCAGGCGCTGGTGGGTGATTTACAGACCCAATTTGCCGGGATGCGATTTGAGATCACCGATGACCTGGAACAAGCCGTCCGGTCCTCCGATGTGATCCTGACCGCCACCGGAGCAAAACAGCCGCTGATCCATGCCGATTGGCTCAGACCCGGCCAACATATCACGTCGGTCGGATCAGACGATGAAACCAAATGCGAAATTGATCCCGTGGCCCTGTCGCAGGCGCAGGTCTTTGTCGATGCGCACGCGTCAGGTCTGGCTTTTGGCGCGCCGCACCGCGCGATCCGATCCGGACTGATGGCCGCGACGGATCTGACCGAGGTCGGCGCGGCGCTGGAGGCGGGCATCTCCGAAAACCCTGAGCGGACAAGCATCGCCTGCCTGTCCGGGCTTGGGGTTCAGGATCTCACCGCGGTCAATGCCATCTGGCCCAAGCTGTTGCACAAGGCGCCGCTGCCGCCTCAGGGCGCCGCCATCAGTCCTTGAACTGCGGCGGGCGTTTCTGCATCTGCGCCGCAATGGCTTCCATCTGGTTGGGCTTGCCGATGAGAGCCACCTGCTCGCGGCTTTCCTCCATCAGCACCGTGGCCTGATCAGCGGTTTCGGCCACACCGATCAGCCGCTTGGCGGCGCGGATGCCTTCGGGGTTCTTACCCGCGATCTCGGCCGCCAGCGCCTGCGCAGAGGCAAGGGGATCGTCGGACACTTCGGTCACCAGCCCCCAGTCCAGCGCCTGCGGGGCCTCGAACACTTCGGCGGTATAGGTCAGGCGTCGCAGCACGTCCGAGCGCAGCAGCCGGGGCAACAGCGCCATGCCGCCCATGTCGGGGACGATGCCCCATTTCATCTCCATCACCGAAAACCGCGCATCCGACGCAGCAATGCGGATATCCGCGCCGAGCGCCAGTTGCAAACCGCCGCCAAAGCAGACGCCCTGTACGGCCGCGATCACCGGCACCGGTACCCGGCGCCAGGCCATCGCGACCTCCTGCACCTCGTTTGCATCGTCAAAGCTGCGGGCCATCAGCCATTCTTCGGGATCCATCTGCCCCATCTTGGCAAAGCTCATCAGGTCAAGCCCGGCGCAAAACGCCTTACCCTCCCCCGCCAGCACCACGGCACGCGCCTTGGAGGCGGCGACCTCATGCCCGGCGGCGATGATCCCCTTGATCATCTCGTCGTCCAGCGCGTTCATCTTGTCCCCGCGCGTCAGCGTCACATGGGCGATGTGGTCTTTGTACTCGACGGATACCCGTGCCATCTGCGGCTCCTCCTGCTTTCGGTTTGCGCCAGACTGCACCGCAACGCCGCCGCGATCCAGACTAACGCCGGGGCAGATTGGATCGGGACGAACCGGCCTAGCGCTGGATCGGCGGCAGATCCGCCACCGGCAGCCGCGCGAAGCTGTCACTGTCCAGCGTCATCACGTAAAGCTGGTCGCCGACAATGCGCCCGCCAGTGGTGATCCCCAGCCCGCCCGCAGGATCCTGCAGGGTGCGTAGAATGTTACCATCCGCATCGAACTGCATGATCATGCCGCGATGGATCGGCGCTGGGCGCACCTTCGGTCCCAGCCGCCACAGCACCTTGCGCAGGAAGGGATAGGGCATCAGCACTTCGGACGGCACGCGCGGGCTTGCAAAGGCCAGCCAGAAGGTGCCATCACCCTGCGCCTCAAGGTTATCCGGATAGCCCGGCAAGTTGCCGAGAAACAGTTCCTGCTGCCCGGCGTTGGGACCGGTCAACCACAACCGATGCACCCGGGCGCGGCCCGTTTCGTTGATCAGCAGGAAATCCTCATCCGGCGACAGGGCAACACCGTTGGTATAGACAAACCCGGTGGCGATCTTCTCAACCGTTCCATCGGGGGTGCGGCGGGCCACGTAGCCCGTGTCGGACTGTTCCCAGACGGTCAGCACGGAGGTGGGTTTGGTGCCGCCCATGGTCTCCGGGTCAAACCGGTCCGAGGAATTGGAGAAATAGATCGTGCCATCGCGCGCCACATCCAGCTGGTTGGCATAGATCACCGGGGCACCGTCAATCTCGCTCACCAGGGTTTCCAGCGTGCCGGGGCCACTCCAGCGCATGATGCCACGGAAACTGTCGGCGATATAAAGCGCGCCATCCGGCCCGGCCTTCAGCCCCAGCGGCCGCCCGCCCAGCGCCTCCACCAGTTCGGGTTGGTCGCCATCAATGCGATAAAGGTTCCCGTCCAGATCGGTTGTGTAGACCGTCCCATCCGGCATCACCGCCAGATCTTCGGGACCGATGGCGCCATTGGGCAGGACCACCTTTTGCGCGCCCTCAAGGGCGGTGTTTTCCTCAAACTCTCCGGTAAATCCCGGCCCCTTGGGCGGATCATAGGACACAGGTTCGACCGGCACCGGCCAGAACAGAAGATAGGCCAGCCCCAGCGCCAGCACGCCCAGAAAAATGCGCATCGTTAAATTCTCCCACAACTGGCGCCAGTCTGCGCTGCCCGGGCGCCCTCTGCAAGGCTTGCCACCCGCAGAACCTGCGACATTCGCTGCCGCCATGCCCACTTGATGCGGCGGGCCGGTTCACGTTATCTGCCCGCATGACCATACCTCGTTATACCCCGCTTACCCAGTCCCTGCCTGCAACCGTGCCCTTTGTTGGCCCCGAAACGCAGGAGCGTGAGCGCGGCGCGCCCTTTGCCGCCCGCCTTGGCGCCAATGAGAATATCTTTGGCCCCTCGCCCAAGGCGATTGCCGCAATGCAGGCCGAAGCGGGCGAGATTTGGAAATACGGCGACGCGCAAAGCTATGATCTGCGCATGGAACTCGCGAGGTTCCACGGCGTCGCACCCGAGAATATTCTGGTCGGCGAGGGCATCGACGGGCTGCTTGGCTATCTGGTACGCATGCTGGTGACCAGCGGCGATCACGTGGTGACATCGCTGGGCGCCTATCCGACATTTAATTACCACGTCGCGGGCTTTGGCGGCACACTGCACACGGTCCCCTATCGCGACGACCACGAAGATCCCGAGGCCCTGTTTGCCAAGGCGGCGGAGGTCGATGCCAAGCTGGTCTACCTTGCCAACCCCGACAACCCGATGGGCAGCTGGCACAGCGGCGCCGATATCGTTGCCGCACTGGATCACTTGCCCGATGGCTGCCTGCTGTTGCTGGACGAAGCCTATGTGGAATGCGCGCCCGAAGGCACCGCAGCGCCGATCGACATCAACGATACCCGCGTCATCCGCATGCGCACCTTTTCCAAGGCCTATGGCATGGCGGGCGCCCGCGTTGGCTATGCCATGGCGCAGGCGGATCTGATTTCGGCCTTCAACAAGGTGCGCAACCATTTCGGCATGAACCGCATGGCGCAGGCGGGCGCATTGGCGGCGCTGCTAGATCAGGACTGGCTTGCGCATGTGACGAATGAGATCGCAGTGGCCCGGACACGCATTGCAGAGATCGCCAGTGCAAACGGGCTGACTGCCCTGCCCTCGGCCACCAATTTCGTTGCTATTGATTGCGGACAGGACGGAGCCTTTGCCAAGGCGGTACTGGACGGGCTGGTGGATCAGGGCGTTTTCGTGCGCATGCCCTTCGCCGCGCCGCAAAACCGCTGCATCCGCGTAAGCTGTGGTCGGCCCCAGGATCTGGATGCCTTTGCCAAGGCGCTGCCCATCGCGCTGGAGCGCGCACGGCAGGCTTGATCGACGGGGATCAAACCCTGCGACCGACTGGCCGCAGGGCGCTTAACCCCGCATTCACTGAATTGTGCCAGTCTTCGCTCCGAACCGCGCCTAAGGAGCTGCACCATGCAACAGGACAAGACCGCACGGAAACGCCCGCATCAGGCGGCAGCGCAGGCACCGGATCTGCTGGAAAACACCCTGCGTTTTGCCGTCATCAACATGCCGTGGATCTTTTTCACCCTGTGGCTGCTCTACGGCATGGTGCCGGTATTGCTGCTGGCCGCGCTGATCAACCACATGATCACCCGCCTCGAGATGAGAACCTGAAACGCGAGCCTGACCTCAGGCAGGAACAAGGCCCTGCCTGATCATCCGTTTTCGCTCACGCCCTCCTTAGGACGCCTTTTGCCCGGCTTCGGCCAGAACCGCCGCGGCTGCATCCAGCGCCCCGGCGCCGTGAGGAATATCAAGGGCGCGCAGGCCCGCCTCGATACCGCCCAGAAGCCCCATGACCATGTGACCGTTCAGGTGCCCCATATGGCCCAGCCGGAAGAACCCGTGCCATTCCGGGCTGCGCGGCGGCGCCATGCCAAGGCCGATCCCCAATGTCAGCCCCAGGGTCTGCTCCAGCCACTCGCGCAGCTGCGTCGCGCGCGATCCGCCCAGACGCAGTGCCGTCACCGCATGGGAACGCAGCGCAGGATCGGTCACGTTCATTGCCATGGGTCCGTCTTGCCCCCAGGCCTCACACGCCGCCCAGATCGCACGGGCCAGCTGCGCATGCCGTGCCCAGACGTTTTCGATCCCTTCGGCGTGGATCATGTCGAGCGAGGCCCGCAACCCATAAAGATGATGGGTTGGCGCGGTACCGCCAAAATACTGGTAGAACTCTTCCGGGTTGGCGCGCGGGGTCCAGTCCCAGTAGCGGCTGACCCGCGGCATCGCGGCGCGCACCGTGGCGGCCTTGTCGTTGAAGAACACGAAGGCCAGCCCCGCCGGGACCATCAGTCCCTTCTGGCTGCCGGTGACCATGACATCGACGCCCCAGTCGTCCATCTCGAACCGGTCACAGCCCAGCGAGGCGATGCAATCGGCCATCAACAGCGCCGGGTGCTGCTCCGCATCCAGAACCGCGCGCAGGCCGGGTACGTCGTTACGGATCGAACTGGAGGTATCGACATGCACCCCCAGCACCGCCTTGATCTGATGGCTGGTATCCGCCTTCAGCCGCTCGGCCACACGGGCCAGATCCCAGGGCGCATGGTTGCCGAAATCGATGACCTCCACGTCAATGCCCAGCCCCTCAGCCATTTCCGACCAACCGATAGCAAACCGCCCCGAGGACGGGACCAGCACCTTGTCCCCCGGCTGCAGCACATTCGAAAGGGCAGCCTCCCAGGCGCCATGACCGTTGCAAATGTAGATCGCCGCGTGATGCTTCGTGCGCGCCACCCGGCGTAGATCCGGGATCAGTGTCGCGGTCATATCCACCAGCTCACCCGCGTAGATATTGGGTGACGGACGGTGCATCGCCTGCAGCACCTGATCCGGAATCACCGAAGGTCCCGGGATCGCCAGATAGGATCGCCCTGCCGATAGGTTTAAAGTCCCGCTCATCTTTGATCTTCCCTGCAATGGAACCCTGGGCCTGGGGCCGGTTCGCGCTCAAAGTTTCCGGTACAGTACAATGCGGCAGAGGAAGGTCAATTCCACAATGGGTGCAGTGCAACGGGACTGCCCATCAACCGGGCATGGCGCAAAGCTTGCGCCTAAAGCCTCAGCTGCTTAAATGGCCCGGGTCAAAAACAGAAAGCGCCGCATGACCCGCACATCCTGCAAATACACCAGCCGGAACCGTCCTGCATGACCCGCAAACACACCTCCTCGAAAGAGCTGATCATCTGGCTGTGGCGCGGTTATCTGCGCCATTACATGGGCCTGCTGGGCCTTGCGGTGGTCTTTATGCTGATCGAAGGCGGCACTGTTGGTGCGCTCAGCTACATGATGCAGCCGATGTTCGATCTGGTCTTTGTCGCCGGAAATTCCGACGCCCTGTTCTGGGTCAGCCTGGCCTTTCTGATCATCTTCTCGCTGCGCGGTGTCGCCAGCGTCTGCCAGAAGGTCATTTTGTCGAAGATCTCGCAGACCTCGGCTGCGCACATGCGCAAGGACATGCTGGACCGGCTGATCCGTCAGGATCCAGCCTTTCACCAGGTGCACCCGCCGGGCTTCCTGATCCAGCGCGTTCAAAGCGACGTCATGGCGATCAATCAGGTCTGGCAAGCGCTGATCACCGGTGCGGGGCGCGACATGGCACAGATGGTGGCCGTCCTTGGCGTTGCCATCAGCGTCGACTGGCGCTGGACGGCGATCATGCTGATCGGCCTGCCCCTGCTGTTGCTGCCGATCTCGGCGCTGCAACGCTATGTCCGCAAGAAAGCCGCCACCGCGCGCGATCTTGGTGCCTCGCTGGCGACGCGGCTGGACGAGATTTTCCACGGCATCGTGCCGATCAAGCTGAACAGCCTGGAACAGTATCAGGCGCGCCGGTTCAGCACCCATATGGACCAGTTCGTGCGCTCCGAAGTGCGTGCCTCTTTCGGCACTGCCTCGATCACCGGCATGATCGATATCATGGCCGGTCTCGGTGTCATGGGCGTGGTTCTTTATGGCGGCCAGGAAATCATCACCGGCGAAAAGACTGTCGGCCAGTTCATGAGCTTCTTCACCGCCATCGGCCTTGCCTTTGACCCGATGCGCCGCCTTGCCTCGATCAGCGGCACCTGGCAAAGCGCCGCAGCCGCGATGGAGCGTATCAAGGAACTTCTGGACGCGCCGATCAAGCTGCTGCCGCCGGTGAAGCCCGTGGCCGCGCCAAAGGGCCTGCCCGAGGTGCGCCTGGATCACGTCACGCTGAACTATGGTGACACCACGATCCTGAAGGATCTGTCGCTGATCGCCGAGCCGGGCAAGACCACGGCGCTTGTCGGGGCCTCGGGCGCCGGTAAATCCACCATTTTCAACCTGCTGACACGACTGGTCGATCCGCAATCCGGACTGGTCACGGTTGGCGGCACCCCGGTGGGCGATCTCGCCTTCGAGGACCTGCGCGGCCTGTTCTCGGTGGTCTCGCAAGAGGCGCTGCTGTTTGATGAAACCCTGCGGGAAAACATCCTTCTGGGACGCACGGATGTCAGCGAGGAGCGCCTGAAAGAGGTTCTGGACGCCGCCCATGTCTCTGACTTCCTGCCCAAGCTGGCCAATGGTCTTGATACCCTCGTGGGGCCGCGCGGCTCTGCCTTGTCGGGCGGGCAGCGGCAGAGGGTGGTGATCGCGCGCGCCCTGCTACGCGACACACCGGTGCTGCTGCTGGACGAGGCGACCTCGGCGCTGGACGCGCAATCGGAAAAGGTCGTGCAGCAGGCGCTGGACCGGCTGTCGGGCGGGCGCACCACGCTGGTCATCGCCCACCGCCTGTCCACCATCCGCAACGCGGACAAGATCGTGGTGATGGAGCGCGGCGAGGTGATGGATCAGGGCACCCATGCCGAGCTGCTGGAGCGCGGTGGGATCTACGCCGATCTCTATCGCCTGCAATTCCAGGACGGCAAGACGCTGGTAGAACGCGAAGACCTCAATATGGCGCAGCCTCTGGCGGCGCAGCAGTCTGCGGATCAATCCGGTCTGTTCCGGCGTGTCTGGCGCCGGGTCTTCCGGTAAAGAAGCAGAGGGTTATTTGCGATAGGCCCGCGCCAGCCGCTCTGGGCTGACGCCAAGGGCATAGCGCGTGAGCGTCCAGAGATTGCGGACGCCACGCCGCAGCCAGCCGTCGCGCTCGTATCGCGCGGCCGAGGTCTGCGCCTGAACCGGGATCTCGACAAGCCCCTTCAGACGCAGCGACAGGGCAACATCCTCCATCAATGGCTGATCGGGGTAGCCGCCCATTGCCTCATAATCGCTGCGGCGCACAAGCAAGCCCTGATCGCCGTAGGGCAGACCAAACAGGCGCGCCCGCAGGTTCGCCCAGCCCGCCACTAGCGCCGGGCGCAGCCCCCGGGCCCGGAACGCCAGGCGGAAATACCCCGGCCTGCCTTCGCCCTGCTCCAGATGGCGGGACACCGCATCGCTCCAGCCCGCGGACAGTCGGGTATCGGCGTGCAGGATCAGCAGCCAGTCGCCTTGTGCCGCTTCGCAGCCCCGGCGCAGCTGTCCGCCCCGCGACGGCGCGCCGCTCAGCAGTTCGGCACCGACCTCTTCGGCAATGGTGGCCGTGTGATCCTGCGATCCGCCATCCGAGATCACCAACTCCCGGATCAGTCCTGAGGCCAACCCCTCCATCAGCGCCTCAAGGCAGCCGGGCAGTTCCGCCTCGGAATTGAGTGTCGGGATCACGATACTGATCGGAGCGGGCATGGGCAGTTTCCTGTTCAACTCGGCTGTGATTTCTATATCACTTGCTGAAACAAGAACATGGTGATCTGCTGATCCGCCCCCATCAACTGGAGAACAGACATGAGTGCCCGCACAATTCTTCGCCTGTCCGGCCCCGACACCCGTGACTTCCTACAGGGGCTGGTCACCAACGATGTCGCAAAACTGGACCAGAACGTGCTGGTCTATGCCGCAATGCTGACGCCGCAGGGCAAATACTTGGCCGATTTCTTTCTGGCCCCTGACGGCGCGGACGTTCTGCTGGATGTCGACGCGGATCTGGCCGAAGGGCTGATGAAACGCCTGTCGATGTACCGCCTGCGTGCAGATGTTCAGATCGAGGTCACAGATCTGCAGGTGCGCCGAGGCACCGGCCCCGCCCCCAAAGGCGCCTTTGCCGATCCGCGCCACCCGGATATGGGCTGGCGCCTTTATGGCGCCGAGGGCGGCGATGACGGCAGCGACTGGGATGCGCTGCGCATCGCCCATTGCATACCCGAAAGCGGCGTCGAACTGACGCCGGACAGCTATATCCTTGAGGCCGGGTTCGAGGCGCTGAACGGGGTCGATTTCCGCAAGGGCTGCTATGTCGGCCAAGAGGTGACCGCCCGGATGAAACACAAGACCGAGCTGCGTAAGGGGCTGCAGATCGTGGAAATCGAAGGCACGGCCCCCGTGGGCACCGATATCACCGCCGGAGACAAGGCCGCAGGCACCCTGTTCACGCAAAGTGGCGGCAAGGCGATTGCCTATCTGCGCTATGACCGGGCCAGGGACAAAGACTTGCAGGCGGGCGAGGCCCGGCTCTCCTGGTCCGAATAGGCGGCCTTATAGCACGCAAGCCTCATTTAACCTGTTGGGTTTAGATACTCAGACGTCGGCATGTTATGGCGGCGACGGTATCACTGAGGGAATTTATCACATGCGCGCGATTTTTCTGCTGGCCCTGACCAGCCTGCCCTTGCAGGCAGGTGCAGCCGATTACTGGGAATACAAGGACTGGCGCGTCTGGAGCGAGCAGATCGACACTGGCGAAGACCTGCGCCGCACCTGTGAGGCCTCGACCGGCGGCGATGGCGACCCGGTGCTGCGCCTTGAGGTGTCGGACGGCGATGTCGGCCCGCCGGATTTCTACCCCTACCCGGTGATCAGCGAAACCGCGCCGCGCCATTACACCACGCAGATGCAGGACGGTCAGGTCATCCAGTTCCGCGTCGACACCGGCACCATCTTTTCCGGCGCCGCCTTCGTCACGCTCACGAATGAAGGTCTTGCGCACGCCGAGGCCGCGATCAACCTGCCCAACAACCGGCCGGTCCTGAAGGCCATGAAAAAGGGCAGCAGCATGGTGATCGAGGCGGGCGGACGCACCATCTTACGCGCCTCTCTCGCCGGGTTCACGGCGGCCTATGGCAAGATGATGGATATCTGCGGCTTCAGCCTGTCGCTCGACTGAACGCAAAGCCGTTATGCAAAAGAAAACCCCGCGCAGGACTGCGCGGGGCATTATTGCGTCGATGCAGCAGGCCGGATCAGGCGCGCTCGGAGTATTCCATGGTTTCGGTGTTCACCACGATCATCTCGTCCTGACCGACGAAGGGCGGCACCATGACTTTGACACCGTTATCAAGGATCGCGGGCTTGAAGGAATTCGCAGCCGTCTGGCCTTTTACAACCGGCTCGGTTTCGACGATCTTGCAGGTGACCTTCTGCGGCACGGTGGCGTTCAGAGCTTCGGACTCATAGAACTCGACAACGATGGTCATGCCATCCTGCAGGAACGGGCGACGATCACCCAGCAGATCGGCGGGCAGTTCGATCTGCTCATAAGTCTCGGTGTCCATGAACACGAGCATGCCGTCGTTTTCATACAGGAATTGCTGGTCTTTCTGCTCAAGGCGCACACGTTCGACCTTGTCCGCGCTGCGGAACCGCTCGTTCAGCTTGGAGCCGTTACGCAGGTTGCGCAGTTCGACCTGAGCAAAGGCGCCGCCCTTGCCGGGTTTGACGTGATCGACCTTCACAGCGGCCCACAGACCGTCGTTGTGCTCCAGAACATTGCCAGGGCGGATTTCGTTACCGTTGATCTTGGGCATCGGAAAAATCCCTCTCGGGTGGTTGATGAACTCTTAACTGCCCCTATATCTGGCGTGGACTCGGCTGGCAAGACAACGATATCTCGTGGGCACCCCCCCGCAAGCTATGCACAAATCGCATGAAAGCTATGCATCTACGGGCTATCCGAATCGTCATAGTTCCGTCATAAGGAGCGCCACGCCGAAATTGCAATAGCAAGAACAACAAAGGAAACGGGATGCGAGATTTCGTTGACGGCACCGCTTACAATAACGAGCAAGGCAACCGCGCACGCAAACTTTTTGCCGCCGTGGTGCTGGCCGCATTGGACGACGCCATCGCTGACGACAAGAAATACGGGAACGGCCCCGAGCAGATCGCGCGGTGGGCGCGCTCTCGCGATGGCCGTGAAGTCCTTTCCTGCGCCGGGATCGACCCGAACGAGCGCGTGGTCGAAGGGCTGATGGAATTCGTCGGTCGTGGCGTGCGGACTTCGGTCGCACTGTCGCGTGAAGAAAGCGAGCGCCGCAATGCTGCACAGGCCGAAGCTGCCTGATCTAAGCTGCCATTGAGACACAGAAAAGCGCGTCCTGGGGGGCGCGTTTTTCTTTTGTAGCCTCGCTTTTGTCGCCGGTGACTTCCGTGCACCTCCTGCCCCCCAATATCGCCGCACAGCTTCCGCAGGCCCCTGCCCCACCATCCGATCAGGCCATGCTTTCGATTGCCGTTGACCTGCGCCCGCCCGCATTGCAACTGTCTGCGCGAACAAGAGTGAGCAGCAAGGCAGGCGCATGACGGTACGGGCACTGATGATCCAAGGCACCGGCAGCAATGTCGGAAAATCGCTTCTGGTTGCGGGGCTGGCGCGCGCCTATACGCGGCGCGGCCTGCGGGTGGCGCCGTTCAAACCGCAGAACATGTCGAACAACGCGGCTGTCACCCCCGAAGGTGGCGAAATCGGCCGCGCGCAAGCCCTGCAGGCCCGCGCTGCCATGCGCGCGCCGCATACGGATATGAACCCGGTGCTGCTGAAGCCCGAAACCGATACCGGCGCTCAGATTATCGTTCAGGGAAAACGGCGCGGAACCCAGGGCGCCGGATCCTTCATGCGCGATAAATCGGGGCTGCTCGAGGCTGTACTCGACAGCTATTACCGCCTGGCAGCTGACGCCGATCTGGTGCTGATCGAAGGGGCCGGTTCTCCGGCGGAAACCAACCTGCGCCCGCGCGACATCGCCAACATGGGCTTTGCCTGCGCGGCAGAGGTGCCGGTGGTGCTGGTGGGTGACATTCACCGCGGCGGCGTCATCGCGCAGATCGTCGGTACCCAGGCGGTGCTGGAGCCTGCGGATCTGGAACGCATCGTCGGCTTTGCCGTGAACCGGTTCCGCGGCGATCTCAGCCTGTTTGACGGCGGGCGCGACGATATCGTGGCCCGCACCGGCTGGCCTTCGCTGGGCGTTGTCCCCTGGTTCTGGGACGCCTGGAAACTGCCAGCCGAGGATATGATGGACATCGCCTCCCGCGCGGGTGGGGCCTGCAAGGTGGTGGTGCCACAGCTGGAGCGGATGGCGAATTTCGATGATCTGGATCCGCTGGCCGCCGAACCTGATGTGACGGTAGAGATCGTGCCCCCCGGGCGTGCCCTGCCCGGCGATGCAGATCTGGTGCTGATCCCCGGCAGCAAATCCACGATTGGCGATCTCACCTTTCTGCGCGCCCAAGGCTGGGACATCGACATCCTTGCACACCACCGGCGCGGTGGTCATGTTCTGGGTCTTTGTGGCGGCTATCAGATGCTCGGCCAGACCATTGATGATCCGAAGGGGGTCGACGGCCGCCCCGGCAAGGTGGCCGGGCTTGGCCTGCTGGACGTGCATACGACCATGGTGGGCGACAAGCGCGTGACCCTGACCAAGGCCACCACGCGGGACGGTAACCTGCCGGTCTCCGGCTACGAGATCCACATGGGGCGCACCAGTGGCCCCGATACAGACCGCGCCTGGCTCAGCGTCGAAGACCGGGCCGAGGGCGCGGCGTCACCGGATGGACGCGTGCGAGGATCATACTTGCATGGGCTGTTCAGCTCCGATGCCTTCCGCGCTGCCTTTCTGGCCAATCTGGGGCATGAAAGCCGGACTTCCTACGAGGATGGTGTCGATGCGGCTCTGGATGATCTTGCAGCGCATCTGGAGCGCTACATGGACCTCAATCAACTGCTCGAGCTGTCGCAGCCCGTCAGTCGGCGCACATAGGCGCAGCGCCCCGTGCCAGAGCGCGACCGCGCCGTGCGCAGCGCGGCGCCCGGCCCAACGGGAGAGGGGAATTGAAAAATGCCCGATCCGGGCGGGAGCGCTCTGCCCTGATGTTCGGCAGGGGCGCCGCTTACACAGAACATGACCATAACTCAGGAGGCAACCAATGCCACCTAATGCCGTAGCGCAGGAGGTCAGAGCAGGTCTTGTGCTGCCAGCGCCCGGTGGATTTCCCGGCGCACCAGTTTACGGACGTTGCGGGTGATGCGCTCACCAAGCGCGCCCTGCAATTCTTCGCGAACAATCTCGGCCACCAACTCGCGCAGGCTGTCTTCGTCCAGATAGCTGTCCTCTTCGGTCAGCGCGTCCAGCGTCTCGGCTGTGATGGCCTCTTCGGCAATGCCGCGCGCTGGATCCTCAGTTTCTGCTTCCACCGCAGTCTCGGCATCGTCGCCTGCACCCGAAGAGATATCGCTGTCAGGCCAGGACACCACCTCTTCATGCGCATCAGCTGCTTCCTCAGAAGACAGATCCTCGTCGTGATGATCCTGCCACTGCAGCGTTTCGACATTGGTACCTGCATAGGGATCGCTGGACCTACCGTCTGGCTCCCATTGCTCTTCGGAGCGCGCAACCTTGGCTTCTAGCTCAGTAATTTTCTGCACAACGGCGAACACCCGGTCAGCTGGGTCAGTCTCTTCCAGCATTGCATCGGACAGGGAGGCTTCAGACTCCGCCTCTACCTCATCAGAAGCATCCTGAAAGCCTTCAACTCCGGTTACGCCCGCCGCTTGATAGAGGGTGGCCCAGGGATCTTTCCAGGGCGCATCTTCCTCCGCATCAGTGGCATCCTCATCGGAAATGCTCTGGGCTTCCTCTGCCGGTGTTTCTTCTGCCGGTTCAACGGCCTGCCCTGCCGCCCCTGCGGCTGTCTCATCAAAGACCACCGAGGCGGGGTCTGTATCGACTTCCACCGCGGGGATCGAACTGGCGCTGCTGTCGGTAACCTCAGGGGGTACCTCCCGCGCATATGCTGTATCGATAGGGTCGGCCGCCTCTGGCTTGGCCTCTGACACCCGTAGCGCAGGAGTCAGCACAAGTCGCGTCGCCGCCTTCTCGGACCGTGGTTCGGCTGGCTCCGGTGACGCAGGCTCCGCAGCCCCGGTGACCCGGGCAGCCCCTTTTCTGTCGTCTTCGCTCACGAGACGACGGATAGAGGACAGGACATCTTCGATTTCTGCCTGTGTCACAGGTTCGGACATAATAATCAGCACCACTTTAGCCAGTGACACAACTGTAGCCGCCGAACGGCGGCCACACAACAATTAGGGTAAATTTTCAGTTGTTCCCGGTGGTTTCCGGCGCCAGAACGCGCGTCAGTCGCGGCCCAGAGCCTTCAGGACCCGGTCCAGATCCTTGCTACGCTTGCTGATATGGGCCGGAGCGTCCTTGACCAGATTATAATACAGGGTCGGATCATAGATCTCGACGGCGAGCCCCAGATGCTCGGCTGTGAGCAGGCCCTGCGCTTGCAACAACTGATAGGCCGCCAGCGCCTGATTGGCCCGCGCCTGCACCCGCGCGGTCTGCGCGCCCAGAAGCTCCTGCTCGGCCTGCAGCACATCCAGTGTCGTGCGCGCGCCCAGCGTGGCCTCTTCGCGGATCCCTTCGAATGCGACCTGCGCCGCCCGCACCCGCTCGACCGAAGACACAAGGCTGGCCCGCGCTGCTTCAAGCGACACATAGGCCGCCGCCACCGATTGGGTCACGGATCTTTGGGTGGAGATCAGCGCGCCCCTTTCGGCATCCAGCCGGGCAATATCCGCCCGCCGCGCCGCGGCAAGCCCGCCGCCCGCGTAAAGCCGCTGGGACAGGGTCAGGCTGACACCTGAGGTGTCCGAATCGCCGTTGCCGTTCAGATCATAGGTATGGCCTGCATCGGCGCGCAGGCGCACGCTAGGGCCAAGGTTCTTTTCAGTGCTGGCCGCAGTATGCTGCGCTGCCTTCACCGAATGCTGACGCGCCAGAAGGCTGGGATGATTGCGCATCGCAACGCTTTCAGCGGCCTGCAAGGAGGCAACCCGCTGCGGCAGCGGCGGTTGGCCTGCAACTACGTTGATCGGGTTGCCGACCACCTCGATATAGGTCGCCTTGGCCTCCAACAGATCGCCCTGGCTTTCGGTGAGGCTGGCCTGCGCGGCTGCCACACGGCTTTCGGCGAGGGCGACATCGGTGCGGGTCACTTCGCCGACCTCGAACCGGTCCTGAGCGGCGCGCAGTTCTTCGCGCAGAAGACGCAGGTTGTTGCCCCGCAGGCGCACGGTGTCCTGCTGCAACAGCACGTTCACATAGGCCTGAACGGCGGAAAACAGAACTTGCTGCTCGATATCCAGCAGGCTTTGACGGGTGGCCAGAACCGTTTCCTGCGCCGCCAGCTGACCCAGCCGCGAGGCGCCGCCGTCATAAAGCAGCCATTCCATCGAGACACCGACATCAAGCCCATTGGTATCGTGGTCGCGAAACCCGAAGGTGGAGATGCCCCGGCTGTAGCGGTGGCTTGCGGTCATCGCAAAATCGACGATCGGGCGCAAACGCGCCACCGCAACAGCGACGCTTTCATCCGTGGCGCGCAGCAGCGCCCTGTTTTGCTCCAGCAATCCGCTGGTTTTGTAGGCGCCTATCATGGCGTCCGACAGGTTGTCCGCCACCGCGGATTTTGGCGCGGCCAGCGCCGCTGCAACTGCGCCGACATATACAAACGTTTTCAAAAAACGGACCGAGAATTTCTTTCGCATCGGTTGCCTTATCGTTTGCCGCGCCGCCAGCCGCGGTTGGTTTGCCTCACCCCGCACCCCCTGCCCGGGACGCGGGAATATTCTGCCCCGGCGGGTTATAGTGCGAATTCGCGAACCTTTTCAAAGCCCGGCAGTACCGGGGCGCCCGCGTTGAATGCAAAACGCCAGGAAACCTGGCCGCCTGTCTTATGGCCGATCTTCACCTCTCCCAGCGCGCCGGTCATGAAGACCGCAGCGATCCGGCCACCATCGCGCAGCTGTTCGAGCAGCGCCGAAGGAACATCTTCGACACCACCCTGGATCATGATCACATCATAGGGACCATGTTCCGCTGCGCCTTCGGCCAACGCACCAACGTGCACGATGGCATTGTCAGCTCCGGCCTCGGCCAGTTGATCCTGAGCGTCGCGGCCCATGTCCTCGTCCTGTTCGACGCCGATCACCATCTGGGCAACGCGGGCAGCCACAGCCGTGGAATAGCCCAGCCCGCAAGCCACATCGAGCACCAGCTCATCATTCTGGATATCCAGTGCATCCAGAATCTTGGCCAGGGTGCGCGGCTCCAGCAGGACGCGGCTGTCGCCAAGATCGATGTTCTGATCCGCATAGGCGGCTTCACGTTGTGCATCAGGCACAAAGCTTTCGCGAGGTACCGCGAGCATCGCTTCGATAATCGGGTATTTCGTCACATCCGAGGGGCGGACCTGGGTGTCGACCATCATGCGGCGACGTTCGGCGAAGTCAGTCATGTGCTAAACTCGTCTGTTCAGTCTGTTGATATTGCTTGTGCCACATCGCGGAAGGCGCGGCAACGGTGGCTTTGGGAAATTGCTGGGCTGATGCCATGCGGCATCTACTTCTTCTTCACGAATTTTGTGAGCATGACGATCCGCTGACCCTCGACCCGCCCTTCGATGTGTTCGGGGTTGTCCTGAACCAGGGAAATACCGCGCACCGCCGTACCGCGTTTGGCGGTGAACCCGCCCCCTTTGACCGGAAGGTCCTTGATCAAGACAACGTTATCACCTTGCGCCAGAGGTGCGCCGTTGCTGTCCACATGGGCGCTGGCCGCCGGAACATTGTCGGCCCAGGCGCGGGTTTCATCGTCCAGCCACAGCTGCTCGGCCAGATCGCGGGCCCAGTCCTGATCGGAAAGACGTGCCAGAAGACGCGCCGCCAGCACCTGCACGGCAGGCTCTTCCGACCACATCGATGATGACAGGCAGCGCCAGTGGTTGGGATCAAGATCTCCGGCGATCTGCTCTGCACAGGTGGCACAGATCTCAACCCCGGCGCCGTCCGGCCCTCCCGGAACCTCAACAAAGGACAGGGGCGCGTCGGCGGAACAGAGGGCGCAGGGCATAAGGGTATCTCCGTGTCAGAAAAGCTATGATCGCTTTAGACCCGGCGCGCGCCAAAGGAAAGCGCCGCCCGACGCCCCGCGCGCCTATGCCCCGGTCACCAGTCCTATTTAGCGCATTTCTTGCAAAACGGTGTCGCAGGAAGCAGGTCCAGCCGTTCAGCCGAAATGGCATCACCGCAGATCTGGCAGAAACCATAGTCACCGCTTTCGATACGCGCCAGTGCCGCATCGATCTGGCGCAGCTCATCCAGTTCAGCCTTGCCAAGGCTTTCCAGCACCTCGTCGCCCTGCCGCTCGGACGATCGGTCCTCCCAATCCTTGGGCATGGGCGCGTCCAGCGTGTGCTCCACCTCGACCAGATGCCCTGTCAGGGCCTTGCGCCGCGCCTCAAGCGCCTCTTTACGGATCTCAAATGCCATTCGTCTAATCCTCCCGATAGGTCGTGTTCGGTACATGTTGCCACGCGCTTATCCCCGAACACCTATTAGAGAACATTGACCTCCATCAACAAAGCTGTCGAACCGCGCAGCTCAATGAGCAGCGACTTTCCGCCTCTGGCTGCTCTCCTCAGGCGATGCTAGACAACACGCAAAGAACGATGGAGTACACCATGATCAAACATGTCCTGATTGCCCTGAGCCTGCTGAGCCTTGCTGCCTGCGAAACCGCAAAAGGTGCGGGCCGCGACATTAACAAAGCCGGAACCGCCCTTGAGCAGGCGGCCGACGACATTCAGAAGAAACTGTAAGGCTGGGCGCAGGTCAGCGCAGGTTGTAAAGCTTGCGCGCGACCAGCCACGTCACCGGAAAGGCCGCGATAAAGCCAAGCGCTGCCGCGACCAGGATGGGCTGAAGGCTGTCCTGCCCCGTGGCCAAGGCCGCTACCACGGCGCTGCCTGCAAGGGTGGAGCCGATAAATAGATGCAGGATGAAAGCAAGACGATACATGTGATGGCCTTTCCGAATAGATGAATCGGGGTCCTGTCGGTGAACCGGACCCATGCCATCATGTTTCAGAATTTGCTGGTAATCGCCTTGATCTGGGTCAGCTTCGGCGCTGCGCGCACCTGAATGGCAGGCCCCTCACAACTTCAAGGCGGACAACCTCACGATTGCCCACCTCAGTCTATATTCAAAATGGTGTGAATTGGGCCAGAGGTCAGTCGCGCGGCTGTTTCCGGCGATCCTGCGGGCGCGGCGCCACGGCTTTTACCCGGATCGGTTCAAAATGGTTCACCACCGGAGTTCCCCGGCGCGGCCCTGCGTCATCATCGCGGGCCAGTGACATCACCGCCCAGGCGAATTGCACCCCGGCAAAGACAATCCCGTTCATGAACCAAAGAATGCCGATCGCCAGAAGCCCGACATCAGACGTGCTGACCAGCCCCCAAAGGTTCATTACGTTGAACCAGAGCAGCAGCCCGACGAAGACCGCAGCGATTCCGAACCCCAGCGCAACGTTGCGGATATAGAGTTGAATGAGCTTTGGCATGAGATTCCCTCCATAGGCTGCTTCTTGATGTTAGCACCCGGCGGCAGGCGGTCCAGAGAATAAAGCGGAAAATACATGCGATCGGCGGAATTTGTCCTGCATCTCCTCCGCGATCGGAACGAATATCGATCCCCCCCTGTAAAAACAAAAACAGGCGCACCGGGGTGCGCCTGATTGCAAAGGTCACCTGAAAAGAAGGTTCAGAACGCTTCGGGGCGCGCTTCGCGGGCCATGTGATCCAGAACCGCGTTAACGAATTTCGGCTCTTTGCCTTCGGGGAAAAACGCGCGCGCCACATCGACGAATTCGTTGATCACCACCTTGGGCGGGGTCTTCGTCTCAACTAGTTCGGAGCCTGCAGCGCGGAACAGCGCCCGCAGGGTCGGGTCGATCCGGGCAATCGGCCATTTCGCAACCAGCGCGCGGTCGGTCATCTGGTCGATCTTGGCCTGATGATTGACGGCGCCTTCGACCAGCTGGCGAAACAACTTGGGGTCACCCTCGGCATATTCATCACCTTCATAGACAGCGCCGAAACGGTGATCCTCGAATTCGACGATCACCTTGTCGTAGGTCTGGCTGCTGTGCTCCATCTGGAACAGCGCCTGCACGGCAAAAAGCCGGGCCGCCGATTTCATCTGAGTCTTGCCGTTGCCCTTCGGGGCGCTGTCTGGGTTGGTCATGCCGTGGTGGGTCCGTTGTCTGTGCCAGCCAGCTGGATGGCCTCGGAAGGGGCCTTAAAGCCGACTCCCTTGCTCTGGGCGCTCCACTTACGCGTCAGTGCGATCAGATGCAAGGCCGCAGCCGCAGCGCCGCCGCCCTTATTCTGATCGGCGGGATCGGCGCGCACCTCGGCCTGGGCGCGGTTCTCTACGGTCAGGATGCCGTTGCCGATGCACAGGCCCTGCAGGCCCATCAGCTGGATCGCGCGGCTGCTGTCGTTGCAGACCGTATCATAGTGGGTGGTCTCGCCGCGGATCACGCAGCCCAGTGCCACGTAGCCGTCAAAGTTCGAGGTGCGATCGGCAATAGAGATCGCCGTAGGAACCTCCAGCGCGCCGGGCACTTCGACCAGATCCCAGGTGCCGCCAGCGGCCTCGATCTCGGCCTTGGCGCCTGCGACCATATTGTCGGCGATGTCCTTGTAGTAAGGCGCAACCACGATCAGCAGCTTGACCGGTTTGTCAAAGCTGGGGCGCGGCAGGATGTAGTGGCTTTCGTGTCCGGCCATATCAGTCTTCCTTCAGGATGGGGCGGCTGCCGACGATGGACAGCCCATAGGCATCAAGGCCCACATATTTGGTCGAGGGGGAATCGGTCAGCAGGATCAGGTCCTTCAGGCCGAGGTTCGACAGGATCTGCGCGCCGATCCCGGTCTGTTTGATGGTCACAGTGCGCGACCCGTCATCCTCATAGGCATAAAGCGCGTTGCGCGGCTGACGGAACAGGGTCACCACCCCGCGCCCCTCGGCAGCGATGATCTCCATCGCGCGGGGCAGCTGGCGGGCGGATTTGGGGCCGAGGCCCAGAATGTCGGTCGCCTCGTGCAGGGCGTGGGTGCGGGCCAGAACAGGCTCGGGCGTGGTGATGTCACCCTTGATCATCACCACGTGTTCAACGCCGTGGGTCTGATCGGTGAACAGGCGCATGTCCCATTCGCCGCCGAATTCCGAATTCACGATCTCCCGTGAGGTTTCCGTGACCAGATTGTCGTTGCGGGCGCGATAGGCGATCAGATCGCTGATGGTGCCGATCTTCTGGCCATGCTCAGCCGCGAAATCCACCAGATCCGGCAACCGCGCCATGGTGCCGTCTTCCTTCATGATCTCACAGATCACGCCCGAAGGATGCAGCCCGGCAAGGCGGGAAATATCCACGGCCGCCTCGGTATGGCCCGCACGGACCAGAACGCCGCCGCGTTTGGCGCGCAGCGGGAAGACATGGCCCGGCGTTGCGATTTCCGCCATCGAATTCTGCTCGTTGATCGCAGTCGCCACGGTCAGTGCCCGGTCGGCAGCGGAAATGCCGGTCGATACACCTTCGCGCGCCTCGATGGAGACGGTAAAGGCGGTCTCGTGGCGCGAGGAGTTGTTGACCGCCATCATCGGCAGCCCGAGGCTGTCGATCCGGTCCGCCGTCATCGGCAGGCAGATCAGCCCGCGCCCGTGTGTCGCCATGAAGTTGATGGCATCGGCATCCGCGAATTGCGCCGGGATCACCAGATCGCCTTCGTTTTCGCGGTCCTCGTGATCCACAAGGATGAACATGCGGCCCTGTCGGGCTTCTTCGATGATCTCTTCAATCGGGCTGATTGCGTCGCGCAGGCGGGCCTCGACCGGCCCCGGTGTTTCAAAGCTCATGTCATGGCCTTTCATGATCCGTGTCGCAGGCCCTCGAATGGCGCTGCCGCGTTGCCAGCGAAATAGCGCAGCCGCGCCGCAAAGGCCAGCCCACATGGCTCTCTTGAAATTTGGGACGCCACGTTTGCAGATGCGCAGAAGGCTGCTAGCTTCATCGTATCAGACATCTGCGAAATCAGACATCAGCGAAAGCCAAGCCCATGCGCACCTCTCGTATCCTGCAAACCTATGAGGCCCACGCCGAAGGAGAGCCGGGTCGCGTCATCACCGGTGGCATGCCCCTGCTGAAAGGCGGCAGCGTGTTCGAGAAAATGCAGGACATGGAAGCAAACCACGACGAGATCCGCCTTATGATGCTGCGCGAGCCGCGCGGCAATCCGGGGCTATGCGGCAATGTCCTCGTACCGCCCGGCCACCCAGAGGCCGATGCGGGGTTTATCATATTCGAGCAGACCGAATATCCGCCCATGTCCGGGTCCAACACCATCTGCGTGGTGACGGTACTGTTGGAGGCCGGGATCCTGCCCATGGTCGAACCCGTAACCGAGCTGGTGCTGGAAGCACCCGCCGGGCTGATCCGGGTGCGGGCCGACTGCAAGAACGGCAAGGTCACGCGCGTCAGTTTTCGAAACGTGCCCGCCTTTGCCATGCATCTGGATGCCGAGGTCGAGGTCACAGGCCTGGGCACCGTCAGCGTCGATGTGGCCTGGGGCGGCATGTTCTTCGTGCTGGCCAATGCGGACCGGCTGGGCGTCGATCTTTCAGCAGACAACGGCAAGGACATCACCCGGGTGAGCGAGGCCATCCGCCACGCCACGGCCGAGCAGCTGCCCGTCATCCACCCGGAGAACCCCGCAATCACCGGCCCAACAATCACCAACCTCTGGGGGGCGCCCATTGCCAAAGACACCCATGGGCGTGGCGCCATCACGCTGTCGACCGGTGCCTTTGACCCGGCGCGCCCGCAGGATGCCAGCGGCATTCTGGACCGCTCCCCCTGCGGCACTGGCACCTGTGCCAAGATGGCGGTTCTACATGCACGGGGCCTGCTTGCGCCGGGACAGGACTACGTCAACGCCGGGCCGCTTGGCACCACCTTCACCGGACGTATTGTCGAAGAAACCAAAGTCGGCCCCTACCCCGCCATCGTACCAACCCTGTCCGGGCAAGGCTGGATCTATGGATTGTCCAGCTACACGCTGGATCCCAGCGATCCTTTTCCTGCGGGCTATACCGTCGGCGATATGTGGTGATGCGCGCCGCGGCAGCGGCGCGCCTGGCCCAACGCCTCGGGCTTGCATCTTCGATGCTGGCTCAGGGGGCGGGAGCCTCTCTGCGGTTCGCAGGATGGGCGGCTCAGGCGGACTGATGCGCGAAATACTCGCTGGCAGAGAGATAGGCAGCTGCGCGCGCGGCGGTGCTCCATTCGCTTTCCAGCGGCGCATCCCCGATCACCACCACCGAGGCGCCGGGCAATCCCTGGCGACGCATCAGGTCCTGGACCCGCACGCGCATCTCGGACCAGCTTTCACTGAACCGCGGCGCCGCACCCGCATCTTTCAGAACCGGGTGCGCGGCGAGCACCGCCTCGGGCGTATTGGGCCGGTGCACTAGCGCCAGTTTGCTGGCGTTCTGCACCGCCTCCAGCGCATGCCGCTCACGCTCAGGCATATGAGCGCCATAGGCAATGATGCGCAGCGCGTTGGAGGAGAACAGCAGCCCCGTGATGTCCTGCCCCGAGGTCTGCCGCACGCGGGCGTAGGTCGTGTAATCCATACCCAGTTCTGCGGCGCGTTTGATGCGCATCTGCAGAACCAGTTTCGGGATCGTGTTCGGCATCAGCTTTTTCTGAGCGCTGCGCCAGGCATGCACACGCCAGGCCCGGCCCTGCTCCATGCTGGGGCCGTTGTTGTGGCCGATCCCGGCGGGTGCCGCGCCGGATGCCAGCCCGGCCATCACCCAGCCTCCGCCAGCCGCGCCACGTAACGCGCCAGCGTGTCGATTTCCAGATTGACCTTGTCGCCCAGCTTCACATCCCCCCAGGTGGTCACCTCTTTGGTATGGGGGATGAAGTTGATGCCGAAATCGCAATCCGAAACATCGTTGACCGTCAGCGACGTCCCGTTGAGCGCCACCGAGCCCTTGGGGGCGATGAAACGCGCCAGATCCTTGGGCGCACGTAGGGTCACCCGGGTGCTGTCGCCCTCATCCGTGATATCGACCACCTCGGCCACGCCATCGACATGGCCCGATACGATATGGCCGCCGAGTTCATCCCCGACCTTCAGGGCGCGCTCAAGGTTGACGCGTTTACCCACGGCCCAGGCGCCGATGTTGGTCTTGGACACCGTTTCTGCAGAGATCTGGACATCGTACCAATCCGGTCCCAGCTCGATTACCGTCAGGCATACCCCATCCGAGGCGATGGAGGCGCCAAGGTCGATCCCTGCCGTGTCATAGCCGGTGCTGATGCGCGCGCGAAGATCGCCCTCTTGTTCCAGCGCCTTGATGGTGCCGACGTCGGTGATGATACCTGTGAACATGGGGCTGCTCCTTGCCAGTCGCCTGAACGGGTCAGGGCCCGTCCTCCATTCCGTGTTGGCCAAGAGGTAGCGCCTGCACCCTGGCTTCACAAGTCCCCGCAGGCCTTACACGCAGTGACTTGACACCGAACCCGTTTGCACGCCCGCCGCCTCAGCCTTAGTTTCGCCCCAGTCATTCGTTAACCGGGAGATGGTACATTCCCGGAAACCCGAGAAATCGCATGTCCGAGCCTGACACAGATCCGCATCGTCGCTTCCTGTTTCTGCAGGGGCCGCATGGGCCGTTCTTCAACCGCCTTGGCGCGATGCTGCGCGCGGCAGGTTGTTCGGTATGGCGGGTCGGCTTCAACGCCGGGGACAGCGCCTTCTGGCGCCACAGGGCCAGCTACATTCCCTATCAGGGCACGCCGCAGGACTGGCCCGCGACCTTTGCGGGGATCTGCGACCAGCATCAGATCACCGATATCGTGCTGTACGGTGACACTCGCCCGATCCACGCCGAGGCGATCAAGGCCGCAAAACAGCGGGGCCTCTGCGTGCATGTCTTTGAAGAAGGTTACATGCGCCCCTATTGGGTAACCTATGAACGGGGTGGCTCCAACGGCAATTCGCGCCTGATGGAGATGTCAGTTCCGGATATGCAGCAGGCGCTGGCCCTGTCGGATATGGAGGCGCCACTGCCCCCATCCCACTGGGGGGATATGCGGCAGCATATCTTTTACGGGGCGCTCTATCACTGGTTCGTCATGTTTCGGAACCGGCGTTACCGGAACTTCCGCCCACACCGATCACTACCGGTGGCGCGTGAATTCCAGCTTTACCTGCA
The DNA here is from genome assembly GCF_059429255.1 of Phaeobacter sp. CC-HEC084. Taxonomy (NCBI): domain Bacteria; kingdom Pseudomonadati; phylum Pseudomonadota; class Alphaproteobacteria; order Rhodobacterales; family Roseobacteraceae; genus Phaeobacter; species Phaeobacter sp. CC-HEC084. The sequence continues at coordinate 601,270 of NZ_JCAIJQ010000002.1, read as the reverse complement.
ACGGCTCTTGCTAATGCCTGCGCAGGCGCTGGACCGGCGGCTGGCCACGTGGCGCATCCGCAGCGGTGGTTTCCCCTATCATCTGGCGCTCTTGCAGCTGGAGCATGATAGCTCGTTCCAAATGCATTCCCCGTTTGAAAGCATGGCCGATTTCCTGGCCGAGGTGATCACCGGTTTCGCCGAAAGCGCGCCGCGCCACCACCACCTGGTGATCAAGGCGCACCCGCTGGAGGATGGCCGTGTGCCGCTGCGCAGCGTGGTGCGCAGGCTGGCGCGGGAGCACGGCATCAAGGACCGCATTCACTACGTTCGCGGTGGCAAGCTGGCGCAGCTGCTGAACGAGGCGCGCACTGCCATTACCGTCAATTCGACCGCCGGACAGCAGGTCCTGTGGCGTGGCATACCGCTCAAGGTCTTTGGCCGCGCGGTCTATGACAAGGCCGAGTTCGTCTCGACCCAGAGCCTGGGGGAGTTCTTTGCCATCCCGGCCCGCCCCGACAACCGCGCCTATAAGGATTACCGTCGCTTCCTCCTCGAAACATCGCAATTGCCGGGGGGCTACTACTCTCGCAAAGGACGGCGGCAATTGCTGCGTCAGGTGGTGGACATGATGCTGGCGCCGGACGATCCCTATGATGCGCTGAGGCGTGGCACAGCGGCTCCTCGGCAACAGTTGCGTATCGTGAACTGAGCCGCACAGACCGCAAGACTGGATTTCCGTTCCCTGCTCCGCTATCCTGTCTGAAAAAATTGAGGCAAAACAATAACAGGTCGAGGAGACCGAGCAGTGACAAACGTCCCATTTCGCTGGGCGCGCCCTATCGCGATTCTCGCCGCAGTATCGCTTGCGGCGTCCTGTGGCTTGCCCAAGGTTGGCCCGAACAAACGCCAGATCTTTGCCGGTTCGGTGCAGAAAGAGGGCGATGCCTTTATCGTTTCCGTGAATGACCGGGTGGCGCGGGCAACCGCTGTGGTGCCCGCGCTTGGCTTTTCATCCGATTTTACCTCGGCCGGCCGACTGACCTCTGACATCATCCGGCCCGGCGACGTCCTGGGACTGACCATCTGGGAAAACGTCGATGATGGCCTTCTGGCCGCCGAAACCTCGAACGCGACCGCGCTTGAAGAAGTGCAGGTCGATGGCGCCGGGTATATCTTCGTGCCCTATGCCGGTCGCCTCAGGGCGTCGGGCAACACCCCGGAGCAACTGCGGGAAGAGATCACCAAGAAGCTTGAAGACCAGACCCCGGATCCGCAGGTGCAGGTCCGCCGTCTGGCCGGCGATGGCGCCACGGTCAGCCTGACCGGCGCCGTGGGCGGACAGGGGATTTATCCCATCGAGCGTCCCACCCGCACATTGGCCACCATGCTGGCCCAGGCCGGCGGTGTGACGATCCAGCCCGAAATCGCCCAGGTCACCGTGATCCGCGGGAAGCAGCAAGGCAAGATCTGGTTCCAGGACCTCTATGATCATCCCGAACTCGACATCGCCCTTCGCGGCGGTGACAAGATCCTTGTCGAAGAGGACACCCGTTCTTTTACCGCGCTTGGCGCCACCAGCGCCCAGGCCCGCGTTCCCTTTGAAAGCCAGGACCTGTCGGGGCTTGAAGCCATCGCCCAGGTTGGCGGTCTGATTTCCACCGCCTCGGACCCGACCGGGGTGTTCATCCTGCGCAACGAACCGGCCGAGATCGCCAATCAGGTACTAGGCCGCGACGACCTAATCGGTGCCCAGCGGATGGTCTATGTGCTGAATCTAACGCAGCCGAACGGGCTGTTCATTGCCCGCGATTTCGTGATCCGCGATGATGACACGCTCTATGTCACCGAGGCGCCCTATACCCAGTGGACCAAGACGATTTCGCTGCTGGTCTCGCCGCTTGGATCGCTGTCGAGCGCCGCCTCCATCGCTGACGGGTAACACCGCAATGCAACACACGCCGACAGGCATAACGAAAGCCGGGAACGACAGATCCCGGCTTTTTGTTTACAACGGCGGTTTCCTGACCCAATCCCGATTGCGTCGGATCCTGTCCCTTGCCGGTTATGACATCCGGCTGGGGCTGCCACGCGATGGGGATCTGGTGGGGATCTGGGGTAATTCCCCCACTGCCCATCGTGGAAAGGCTATCGCTCACAAATATGGTTCTGCCCTGCTGCGGGTCGAAGACGCATTTCTGCGCTCGGTCTATCCGGGGCGCGCGGGGGAGCCGCCTCTGGGGCTGCTGCTGGACCACTCGGGCGTGCATTTTGATGCCAGCACCCCTTCTGATCTGGAGCAGCTGCTGGCAACGCATCCTTTGGATGACAGCAGCATGATGCGCCGCGCCCGCGATGCCATCGGGCGACTGATGGATGCCCACCTCAGCAAGTACAACGCCTACGCTGCCGAAGCGCCGGTCCCCGATCCCGGCTATGTGCTGGTGGTGGATCAGGCGCGCGGCGATGCCTCGGTCACCGCCTCGGGGGCGGATGCAGCGCGGTTTCGTGAAATGCTGGTTTTCGCGCAAGAGGAAAACCCTGGCGCCCGTATTCTGATCAAGACCCATCCGGAAACCCGCGCCGGATACCGGCCTGGTTATTTCGGCCCGGAAGATGCCAATGATCGGATAGAACTGCTAACGCGTCCCGTGTCGCCCTGGCCGCTGCTGGAGGGTGCGGTCGCGGTCTATACCGTCTCCTCGCAACTGGGGTTTGAGGCCATTCTGGCAGGCCACAAACCGCGCGTCTTTGGCCAGCCCTTCTATGCCGGATGGGGCCTGACGCAGGACGAGATGCCGCCGCCGCGCCGCAATCGCCGCCTGACCCGCGCACAACTGTTTTCCGCGGCAATGATCCTGTACCCCACCTGGTACGACCCCTTCCGCGACCAGCTGTGTGAGCTGGAGACCGTGATCGACGCGCTGGAGGCCCGCGTGCGCGCCTGGCGTCAGGATCGCGTCGGCTGGGCCGCCTCCGGCATGCGGATGTGGAAACGGCGGCCACTGCAGGGCTTTTTCGGCAGTGAAAAGAAAATGCTGTTCACCGAGGATCCCGAAAAGGCACGCAAGAGCGGGCGCAACTGGATGGTCTGGGCCTCCAAAGCAGACAAATCCCACGCCGGGGCTTTTCATCTAGAGGACGGCTTCCTGCGCTCGCGCGGTCTTGGCGCCGAACTGGTGCCGCCGATGTCGCTGGTTCTGGACCGTCAGGGCATCTATTACGATCCGCGCCAGCCCTCGGATCTGGATGATCTGATCGCCCAGCGTGAGGACCTGAACGATGCCGAGGCCCGCCGCGCCGAGCGACTGATCAAGAGCCTGACGCAGAACAGCCTGTCGAAATACAATCTCGGCGGCGACATTCCGGACCTGCCCGACGGGCACCGGATCCTCGTACCCGGTCAAGTCGAAGACGATGCCTCGATCCTGGCGGGGGCGGGCAAGATACGCAGCAATCTGGATCTCTTGCGCGCTGTGCGCGCCGCCAATCCCAAGGCGGTGATCATCTACAAGCCCCACCCAGATGTCGAAGCAGGTCTGCGCAAGGGGCAGATCGTGCCCGAGGATCTGGCCGATGTCGTGGCGCATAATGCCGATCCGATGGCGCTTCTGGATCACGTGCAGGAGGTCTGGACCATGACCTCGCTCTTGGGGTTCGAGGCACTGCTGAGGGGCGTCAAGGTGACCGTGGTCGGATCCCCCTTCTATGCCGGCTGGGGGCTGACCCGGGACATCATTTCCGCACCCGCCTGGCGCAAGGCCCGGCCCGGTCTCGTGGGGTTAGCCCATGCGGTACTGATTGATTATCCCCGCTATCACGACCCGGTAACAGGGCTACCCTGCCCTGTCGAGGTCGTGGTTGAGCGCCTGATCAAGGGCGAGCAACCATCGCCCGGCCTTGGCAACCGCAGCCTGTCAAAACTACAGGGCCTGTTTGCAACCTACGCCCACCTGTGGCGGTGAGCTGTAAACCCTAGCTCAGCGACCGGCGCCAGCGGTGCAGGATATCGCCGCCCAGCGGGCGCACCTCAGCCAGTTCAAAACGGGGCGCCTCGTCCAGCCGCCCAAGGCCAAGCGCGCCAATCGAGGGCAGCCCCTCGGCGCCGATGCCGATCCCGGCGGTAAAGCCGATCAGCTCATCCACCAGATCAAAGGCCAGCAATGAGGCCGCCAGCGCGCTGCCGCCTTCGCAGAACACGCGGGTCAGACCCGCCTGACCAAGCTGCTGCAGGATATCCACCGCCGAGAGCTGCACCCCGTGGCTGGCACAGGGCAGCAACCGGGCGCCCAGCCCTTCCCAGGCGCGCAGCCGCTCGATATCGGCGCCCTGCCCGTGGCACAGCCAGACCGGCACCTCTTGCGCAGTGCGGGCCAGCTGGCTCATCAGCGGCAGATCCAGATGGCGGGAGGCAATCACCCGCACCGGCTGTTTGTCGATGCCCAGATCGCGCACGGTCAGCGACGGATCATCCGCCCGCACGGTCCCAGCGCCGACCATGACCGCATCATGACAGGCACGCATCGCATGCACTGCGCGGCGTGCTTCGGGGCCGGTGATCCATTTGCTCTGCCCCGATCCGGTGGCAATCCGCCCGTCGAAACTGCTGGCCAGTTTCAGGGTAACGAAGGGCCGCCCCTGTTCGGTCTTCAGGAAGAAACCAGCGTGATCGCGGGCGGCCTGTTCTGCGAGAACCCCGGTGGTGACCTCCACCCCGGCATAACGCAGCATTTCAAACCCCTGCCCCGAAACCCGCGGATCGCTGTCGCCGATGGCCGCGACCACACGCGCCACCCCGGCGTCGATCAGCGCCTGCGCACAGGGCGGTGTCGCTCCATGATGCGAACAGGGTTCAAGAGTCACATAGACGGTGGCGCCCCGCGCCGCCGCGCCTGCCTGCGCAAGCGCCTGCGGCTCCGCGTGCGGGCGGCCGCCCGGTTGGGTCCAGCCCCGCCCGACGATGCGGCCATCCTTGACGATGACGCAGCCCACCGCCGGGTTGGGCCAGCAATTGCCATGCCCACGCCGCCCCAGGGAAAGGGCCAGCGCCATGAACCGTTCATCCACGGCAATGTCATAACGGCTCATCGGGGTGATCACTCTTCCGGGGGGTGCGGGCGCAATTCGTGGACGAAGTCCTCGAAATCATCGGCGGCCTGGAAATTCTTGTAGACGCTGGCAAAGCGCACATAGGCGACGGTGTCGATCCGGGCCAAAGCCTCCATGACGATCTCGCCGATCTTCTTGGACTGAATATCCGTCTCGCCCATGCTTTCAAGGCGGCGGACAATGCCCGAGATCATCTGATCGATACGCTCGGGGTCGATCGGGCGCTTCTGCATCGAAATGCGGATTGAGCGCTCCAGCTTGTCCCGGTCGAAGTCTTCGCGTTTGCCGTTGGTCTTGACCACCACCAGATCGCGCAGCTGCACCCGTTCGTAGGTGGTGAAACGCCCGCCACAGGCCGGGCAGAAGCGGCGGCGACGGATCGACACGTGATCCTCTGCCGGGCGCGAATCCTTGACCTGAGTATCGATATTTCCGCAAAACGGGCAGCGCATCAGCCAGTCCCCTTCATGATCAATGCCTGTAGATTGCGCCTGACCCGGCGCAGTTATCCACAACTATAGGACAGCCTCAACAGTTTGGGTAGAGGCGAAATCACACCGCTAGATCAAGCAGTTCACGCAAGATGCGCCGCAACCTTGCGCCGGTGCGGCGCGTCGCGGTGTTCAAACAGGTAGATCCCCTGCCAGGTGCCCAGAACAGCCGCGCCATCCGTGACCGGGATCGACAGGCTGACCGGCATCATTGCTGCCTTGATATGGGCGGGCATATCATCGGGGCCTTCGTAGGTATGGCGCAGATATGACATCGACGGGTCCGTGCTGGGCGGCACCAGTCGGGCAAAATAGGCCCGAAGATCCGTCTGCACCTCGGGGTCGGCGTTTTCCTGTATCAGCAGGGAGCAGGAAGTGTGCCGCACGAACAACGTCAGCAACCCCTGCCGCACACCGCAGGACCCAACCCAGGACTGAATATCGCGGGTGAATTCGTAAAGGCCCTGCCCAGCCGTTTCGATCTGAAATTCGGTTTGCATGAGGACAGCATTGCCGCAGGACGCGCTGCTTCACAAGTGCCCCTATGAAGTGATCAGGGGCGCCGGAAGAAAGGATCGTCGAACCGGTCATAGCAATAGTTGCGGGCGGTGGCGGCGTTCAGGTTGTAGCCCGGCTTTTTCACTGACAGGGAATACCCTTTTTCCGTACTCGCTCCCGGCGGCGGGGTCAGCGCGAATTTCACCGACTTTCTGCCGGGGCGGTTGACCGAAGGGCCGACGCCCTCCCAGACATAGATCCGCTGGGTGGCGCTGGTTCGCAGCTGTGATATGGCAAAATCCCCGATCCCACACCAGTAATCCTGCGCCGAGGTGCCGACCCGGCTCACCACTTCCCAGACCCCCTCTTCGACAGGCAGCACTTCGTGGCGGTTCCAAGACCACCAGGCCTGCACCGAGACGGATTGCGCGGTAACAGGCTGCACCGCAAAGACCGCCGCAAATGCCAAGGCAGGCCAGAACATCGGTTTCATCGGTCTACTCCCCTGTTGCGTCACCAGAAGTATAGCACAGGCCCGCTGTTCGGCGACCTCTGCCGGTTCGCCAGCGCCCGTCTGCGGGTCAGAAACCCGTCGGCAATTGGTGACAGAATGACAGGGCTGCGCGCACCTGCATCGCATCGCCGACGTTCAGGCGGTTGATCGGCGGATTAGTGATAGGCTCCGCTCCCGCCAGCATATTCGCATCGAGCGTGAACTGCACCGCAGAGCGGCGGTTGGTCGTGTCGCTAGGTCCCATGGCGCGGGACACATAAACCATTGCCGACATCGGCGCGCCAAGCGCACGCACGGCATAGTCCCCAGCGCCACACCAATAGTCCAATCCGGTCCCGCCTGCGATCGGAACGACCTCGAACACCTGCTCCGATACCGGGTTGACCCGCGCCGACTTGCGGCTGGTAAAGGCGTCGGCCGCCCCGGCAAGGCCAAGAGCCGCCGAGGCCGAAAAGACGACCACTGCAAATGAAAATCTTCGCGCCATTGCGACACCCTCCAATACCGTCAAGTTCTATTCCTGACACGGTATGATCCTAGGGCCAGCCCCGCTTCGCGCCAGCCCCGGGGCTATCACGCTCTCGTGTATCTGTCGCTTCGAACGTGGCGCGCCCACCGGCCTGTGTATCAGGGACGGATCGGACGCTGGTTGCAATAGGTTCTGGCCTGCTGGACCGACATGGAGTCGCCGGGACGGATGCCAAAGGAGAACCAACCGCGATCCGCGCCCAGCCCGGCGACCTGATCAGCCGAAAGGGTGAATTGCACGGCAGACCTCTTACCTGTGGTGACGCTTTCACCGCGCCCACGCAGGACATAAATCGGGTCGCGCCAATCCGCGCCAAGCACACGACGAGCATATTCGGAGGCCCCGCACCAGAATTCCTCAACAGTGCCAGAACTGCGCGGAACGACTTCGAACACCGTGTCACTCACGGCATTCACCTGCACCCCATTGGCAAGCGTGAAGGCCTGCCCCACGGAGGGAGACAGGAGAAAAAGGGCGCACCCGAGGCTGGATAGAAAATTCTTCATGGCAGGAAATCCGTTGTTTTCTCAAACATAGGGATCCCCGTAGGCAGAACCAAGGGGCGGCGCCCTCACTTAGAGAAGATCAGCAAAGAGCTGCTTTAGCTTGAATTCCGCAGCAGGTACGCGGCCGCCTGCACATCCAGTTCCCCAGCCGGGCCGGGATCAGTTGCGTTTGGGAAAGGGAATGATCTGCGCGCTTTGCTGTGTGCCGAGTGTCTGTTCCAGAATGGCCAGAACTTCGGGTTTCGGTGTCTTTCCCTTGGTCGGGCTGAACCGGCTTCGTGCCTGCTCCCGCAGCATGCTGCGCGCGGTATCGCCGTCGATTTCCTGCAAGCGTTCGCCCTGATCCTTCAGAACCTCCAGCATGAACTGGTTGGCCTCGGTCAGGTTCTTGAGATGCAGCAGCTTTTCCTCAAGTTCACTCAGAGCGGCGGTGGTTCCCCGGTTTGCAGACATCATTTCCCCCGAAATGCAAAGTTCCTTAACCAAAAGTTTACGCAGCTCCCCCACCAAGGGCAAGGATCAGGGTAAAGAGATGGTTAACGACGTGCGCAGGCCCGTCGCCCTTCCCGCGAGATGCCTGCACGGGAAGGGCATTCAACGCCTTTCGGAAGAAAGAAAAAGGCGCCGTGAGGGGCGCCTTTTTGATCACTGGTCGAGGAAGCTGCGCAGCTTGCGGCTGCGGCTGGGATGTTTGAGCTTCCGCAGCGCTTTCGCTTCGATCTGACGGATCCGTTCGCGGGTCACGCTGAACTGCTGACCGACCTCTTCGAGCGTGTGGTCGGTGTTCATGCCGATGCCAAAACGCATCCGCAGAACGCGTTCCTCGCGCGGGGTGAGCGAGGCCAGAACCCGGGTGGTGGTTTCCTTGAGGTTTTCCTGAATGGCGCTGTCGAGCGGCAGCACGGCATTCTTGTCCTCGATGAAATCGCCCAGCTGGCTGTCTTCCTCGTCGCCGATGGGCGTCTCTAGAGAGATCGGCTCCTTGGCGATCTTCATCACCTTGCGGACCTTCTCAAGCGGCATCTGCAGTTTTTCGGCCAGTTCTTCCGGCGTCGGCTCGCGGCCGATCTCGTGCAGCATCTGACGGCCGGTGCGGACCAGCTTGTTGATCGTCTCGATCATATGCACAGGGATACGGATGGTGCGCGCCTGATCCGCGATACTGCGCGTGATCGCCTGACGGATCCACCATGTGGCGTAGGTCGAGAACTTGTAACCGCGGCGGTATTCGAACTTGTCCACCGCCTTCATCAGGCCGATGTTGCCTTCCTGAATGAGGTCGAGGAACTGCAGGCCGCGGTTGGTGTACTTCTTCGCGATGGAGATCACGAGACGCAGGTTCGCCTCGACCATTTCCTTCTTGGCCTGACGCGCCTCTTTTTCACCCTTCTGCACCTGCTGCACAATGCGGCGGAATTCGCTGATATCGAGACCGACATACTGGCCGACCTGCGCCATGTCAGCGCGCAACTCTTCCACCTTGTCGGTGGAGCGTTCGATGAACATCTGCCAGCCCCGCCCCGGTTTCGCGGACATATCCGCCAGCCAGTTCGGATCCAGCTCGCGGCCACGGTATTCCTCAACGAATTCGCGACGGTTAATACGGGCCTGGTCAGCCAGCTTCACCATGGCGCTATCGATCTGCATCACGCGGCGGTTGATGCCGTAAAGCTGGTCGATCAGGGCTTCGATACGGTTGTTGTGCAGGTGCAGACCATTCACCAGTTCCACGATCTCGGACCGCAGCTGTTGGTAGGTCTTTTCGTCCTGCGCGCTGAACGATCCGTCCTCATTCAGAGTGGCCGAAATCCGGCTGTCCTGCATTTCGCTCAGCTGAGCGTAATCCGAGGAGATCTGCTCCAGCGTGGTCAGCACGCGATCCTTGAGTGCGGCCTCCATCGCAGCCAGGGACATATTGGCCTGTTCGTCCTCGTCATCGTCGTCATCGCTGGCAATCGGATTGCCGTCGGCGTCGAGTTCGGGCCCCTTGTCTTCCTTGGCGGGTTTGGCGGCATCGGACACCGCACCGGTGTTCACCACCGGTTCGGCAACTTCGCCCTCTTCGTCCATCTGGTTGCCAAAGGTGGCCTCAAGATCGATGACGTCGCGCAGCAGAATGTCTTCGGACAGGAGTTCGTCGTGCCAGATGGTGATCGCCTGGAAGGTCAGCGGGCTTTCGCAAAGGCCCAGGATCATCGTATTCCGGCCGGCTTCGATCCGCTTGGCGATGGCGATCTCGCCTTCGCGGCTCAGCAGTTCGACAGAGCCCATTTCACGCAGATACATGCGGACCGGGTCGTCGGTGCGGTCCAGTTTTTCCGCAGCCGCCCCGGCCACCGCGACTTCGCGGTTGGATTCGGTCGTCACCAGTTCGGTCGAGCCTTTGTTCTGCTCTTCCTCTTCGGCCTCTTCGTCCTCGATGATATTGATGCCCATTTCGGAGAGCATCGACATCACGTCCTCGATCTGTTCCGAGCTGACCTGATCCGGCGGCAGGACCTGATTGAGCTGATCGTAGGTGATGTACCCCTTCTCGCGGGCCTCCGCGATCATCTTCTTGACCTGGGCCTGGCTCATGTCCAGAGAGATTTCGGCTTCCTGATCGTCAGGTTTGCGGTCGTCGGTGTCTTTGGCGGCCATTCAATGCTCCTCTAAGAGGCTGGGGCGATTCGGGTATCGCGAATCATTAGCGCGAACTTCTGATTCGTCACCCCGTTTACCCAATTTTCTTTCGCTCTTCCTTAGGAAAACACCCTTTTGTCCAAAGGTGTGTCATTTCTCGGAAAAGCCGATTCGGTCCAGAAGGGCGCCAAATGCATCGCGTTCCTCGCGATCCAGACGGGCGCCGTTCTCGCCAACGTCATATTGTGCCCTGTCTTCATTTTCACTTCGCACGGCCCTGTTCCGCGCCTCGGCGGCCTGCTTCAACCGCCAGGTCAAAGCCTCGTCCGCAAGTCCGCTCAGGTCCTCCTCCGCCTCGGCCAGTTCCGCGTCCAGCCCGCGCAGGGCTTCGAGTTTCGGGAACTCTTCGGCCAGAGTCAGCCGGGCAGCCTCAGCATCGCCGGGTTTGCGCAGGCAGGGGATAATTGCCACATGGCGAAGGGCAAAGAGATTTTCAAGAGCGTGCGGGCCTAGGCTGTATTCGATTTCTTCTTTCAGCCGCTCCGGTGCGTCGATTCCATAGCGCAGGACCATGTCGCGCAGGGCCGCCAGATCCGGATCGGTGCACAGCATCCGCTCCAGATTGGTTTCGAACTCATGGACCACCGCGGGGGTGGTGATCACGGTGGCCAGAATGACGGCCTCACGTGCGCGCGCTAGGCCTGCCTCGTCCGATCCCGCCAGCAGCGAGCTGCGGGTGCTGGCTAGTGGGGTCAGAACCGCTCCCGGTCCGCGCCAGGGCGGTCGCGCTCCGTCGCGAAAACCGCGTCCGCCCTTGGGGCTGCTGCCCGTCGGGGAAAACCCTTCGCTGCGCTGCGGACGGTTGCCGCGGAACAGCTGCCAGCGCAGCTCCTTGATATCCTCGCCATAGTGCTGGCGGATGGAGGGATCTCGGATCAGGCGGATCTTTTCGCGCAGCGCCTTGTCCAGCGCCGCCTTGCGTTCGGGGCTGTCGAACACACGCCCTTCGGTTTCGCGCTGCCACAGCAGTTTCACCATCGGCATCGCCTGATCCAGCACGGCCTGCACCGCGGCGGGGCCTTCGCTGCGGATCATGTCGTCGGGATCCTTGCCCTCTGGCATGATCGCAAAACGCAGGGATTTCCCGGCCTCGAGACGCGGCAGCGCCAGATCAATCAGCCGCATGGCCGCCCGGATTCCCGCCTTGTCGCCATCAAGGGCGATCACCGGCTCATCCGACATCCGCCACAGCATCTGCAGCTGATTTTCGGTAATCGCCGTGCCCAGCGGCGCCACGCAGGAAGCAAAGCCGCCTTCTGACAAAGCGATCACATCCATATAGCCTTCGGCCACGATCAGTGGCGTGTCCCGCCCAGCGGCGGCGCGGGCCGGACCGTGATTGTACAGGCTGCGCCCCTTGTCAAAGAGCTCGGTCTCGGGAGAGTTCAGGTATTTGGCGTTGTCGTTAGGGTCCATCGCCCGCCCGCCAAATGCAATCGCCCGTCCCCGCGCATCGCGGATCGGGAACATGATCCGGTTGCGGAAGGTGTCATAGGGTTTGCCGCCCTTGCTTGAGGGCTTGGCAAGCCCAGCCGCCATGATCAGGTCCTCGGGCACGCTTTTGCCGCGCAGATGATCCCAAAGCCCCTGCCAACCGTCGGGGGCAAAGCCGATCTGCCAGCGCTCCAGCGCCTCACCGGTCAGGCCACGTCCCGCCAGATAGGCGCGCGCGGCGGTGCCGCCCTGGGTGTTCAGTTGCAGGCGGAAGAATTGCACCGCCTGTTCCATCACCTCGGCCAGCTGGCTGCGGCGGTCCTGTTTCTGCTGCGCCTGCGGGTCGCGCCGGGGCATCTCCATGCCCGCCTCCCCCGCGAGAATCTCGACCGCCTCCATGAAGCCGACATTTTCGGTTTCCTGCACGAATTTCAGCGCATCACCTTTGGCCTGACAGCCAAAGCAATAGTAAAAGCCCTTGCGATCATCGACGTGGAAACTGGCGGATTTTTCGTGATGAAACGGACAGGGCGCCCACATGTCGCCCTTGCCCATGTTGGATTTGCGCTGATCCCACATGACCTTGCGCCCGACGACAGCGGTCAGGCTGGTCCGGGTACGCAATTCATCCAGAAAACCGGGCGGCAGAGACATGTCAGTTCGATTGCAGCTGTTTTTTCATCGCCTGAATCTGATCCCAGTTTTCCAGGCACTGCTCTTCAAAGGTGGCGCCGAGGTCCACCTTGCGCAGATCACGGCGCTTCAATGAGTACACATGCGCGGTCAGCTGCGGGATCGCCTTGGAATACTGTTCCGGCCAGTCGGGATTGTCCGCCAGAATCGTCTGTTCCACCTTTTCCTGCCGCACCCGGTCCATCCGCGCCTGCTGCACGGCGGCCATCACCTGCCCTTGATATTTGCAGCTTTCCTCTTTGTTTTCATCTGCATATGCGGGCGCAGAAAGGAGGGCAGCCACAATGGCTGCGACAGGGGTCGCGACGGGAAGAATGCGGATCATAGATACGCTCCGGGAATCAGTTGGTGATCCCGGAAGACTACCCCCGCGCGGCGACGGCTTCCATGGCTGTTTTCAGATCGTGCACCAGCGTCGCCGCAAGCGAGCGGAACACCATGATCTGGAAACTGTCCGCGCCAATGCGCGTGACCGAGGCCATCATGTGACGCAATTCGGTGCGCGCCGTGTGGCCGCGCTTAAAGCTCTGCGCGCGCAGATCGATGGGGCACAGCCGGGCCAGGACGTCTTCGGCCCCTGCCCCTTCCAGCCGCACCACGGCCCAGGCATCGCTCTGATCCGTCAGCGCCGCATGGCTCGCCAGCGATGCATCCGGCGCGGGCCCCGTCAGCAAAACCATGTTCCGGCCAAACCAGATTGCGCGGCTGCCCGCCTTGCCGGTGCTGCGCCCCGGCGCCGGGAGTTTCATGCCATGGGCGGCCTCAAGCGCCGCAGCCAATGCCTGATCCTTACCGTTGAACACCGCGATGGTGGTCAGATGGCCCAGATCCTCTTCGCTCAGCTTCAGGGCGCCAACGGTGACCGGCAGCAGACCGTCACAGGGGCTTTTTGCAGTCAGTTCAGCCACGGGCACGCTCTCCTTCCGAGTCATAGAATTGCGGTTCAACCACTTCGCACAGGGTGTCGATGCCACGCATGTGATCGACCAGACGCACGGTATCGCCGATCCGTTTCGCTCCCTTCGTCAGGAAGGCCAGTGCAATGGAATGCCCCAGCGTGGGCGAGAACCCGGCCGAGGTGACATAGCCCTGATCGTGCACCCGCTCGACCGGGTCCTCGGGATTGAACAGATGCGCCCCAGCGGTCAACTGCTTGACCGCGCCGACGGGCTTGAGGCCGACCATCTGCATACGATCCTCTGCCATCAACCCTTCGCGCTGGGACATGGGCTTTCCAAAGAAATCCTTCTTTTTCGACATCATGCCCTGCAGACCAAGGTCAAAGGCCGTCACAGTGCCGTTGATTTCCGCGTGGGTAATAAAGCCCTTTTCGATCCTGAGGACATTCAGCGCCTCCATGCCGTAGGCGCCGCCACCTGCGGCCTCGGCACGCGAGACCAACTCGCGGAACAGCGCATCGCCATAGCGGGCCGGAACCGCCAGTTCATAGGCTTCCTCGCCGCTGAAGGAGATGCGGAACAGCCGCCCCGCGACGCCCATCACCGAGACCTCACCACAGGCCATGAAGGGCCAGCTTTCGCTGTCAATCTCACTGTCGAGAAGACCATTCAGCAGCGCCCGTGCCTTGGGACCGGCGACGGCGAACTGCGCCCATTGTTCGGTGACCGAGGCGATGCGCACATCCCAGTCGGGGCGCAGGACCTGCATCACATATTCCAGATGCGCCATCACCTGGCCGGCACCAGAGGTGGTGGTGGTCATCACAAAATGCTCTTCGCCCAGACGCGCGGTGGTACCATCGTCCATGACAAATCCGTCTTCGCGCAGCATCAAGCCATAGCGGGTGCGCCCGACCTTCAGGGTCGAGAACATGTTGGTATAGACGAAATCCAACAGCTTGCCCGCGTCGGGGCCCTGAATGTCGATCTTGCCCAGGGTCGACACATCGCAGATGCCCACATGATTGCGCACATAGGTGACTTCGCGGTCGCAGGACTGGCGCCAGTTGGTCTCCCCGTGTTTCGGGAAATAAGCGGCCCGGTACCACAGGCCGACCTCCAGCTGCTGCGCGCCGCGTTCCTCGCTTGCCTGATGCGAGGTCAGGTGGCGCTGCGGCTTGAAGCCCTGCCCCTCGGCCCCCGCACCCATGGCGCCGATGCTGACCGGCACGAAAGGCGGGCGGAAGGTGGTGGTGCCGGTTTCCGGGATGCTGCGCCCGGTGGCATCAGCCAGCACCGCCAGCGCCGCCACGTTCGAGTTCTTACCCTGATCCGTCGCCATACCTTGGGTGGTGTAGCGTTTCATATGCTCGACCGAGCGGAAGTTCTCCCCGGCGGCCTGTTTCACATCCTTGACGGTAACGTCGTTCTGAAAATCGAGCCAGGCGCGCCCCTTGCCCGGCACCGCCCACAATGGGGTGATGCGATAGGGATCATCCTCTGCCTGCGGCAGATCCGCAGAGACCACCTTGAGGCCCAGCGCCCCAAGCGCAGCACTTGCCGCTACAGCGCCTTCGCGCAGGGCACCGGCAGTGGAGAACTCGCCATTGCAGGCCCCCGCTGTCACCAGACCCGGCACGCTGCCCTCGCGCGGCACAAAGGCGGCGATATCGCGGCGCCAGACCGGGCGGGCATTCAGATGGCAGGTCAGATGCACCGACGGGTTCCAGCCGCCCGACATGGCGAGGCAATCTGTCTGGATCTTTTCCTCACCAGCGACAGAACGCACGGTGATGTTTTCCAGCCGCTTGCGCCCGCCTGCGTCGCAGACCTGCGCGCCCTTCATTACCGGGAAGAGATCACTTCCCGGCGCATCGTGGCGGCTGTCGATCAGCGCCGCGACATGCACGCCTGCCTGCGCCAGATCACGGGCGGTGCGGTGCGCATCGTCGTTATTGGCAAATATGGTAACCCGCTCCCCCGGGGCAACGCCCCAGCGGTTGAGATATGCCCGCACCGCGCTGGCGGTCATGATGCCGGGGCGGTCGTTGTTGCGGAAGGCAACCGGACGCTCGATCGCGCCGGCCGCCAGTACCGCGTGTTTGGCAGCAATACGCCAGAAACATTCCCGCGGCAGATGGCATTCCTTCAGCGAATGACGGCGCGGCATGTGATGAGAAACCCGCTCCAGCGCGCCATAGGTGCCCTGGTCATAGGCGCCGGTCACGGCGGTGCGCGGCATCAGGCGCACATTGTCCATCTCCGACAGTTCTTTCAAAGCCTCCTCGGCCCAAAGGTGGGCAGGCTTGCCGTCGATGTCTTCCTGTTCCGTCAAAAGACGTCCGCCCATGCGGCTGTCCTCTTCGGCCAGGATCACATCAGCGCCCGCACGCCCCGCGGTCAGCGCCGCCATCAGACCCGCCGGTCCCGATCCGATCACCAGAAGATCGCAGAAGGCATAGGCTTTCTCATAGCAATCCGGATCGGCCGCGCCGCTGAGCGCGCCAAGCCCCGCCGCGCGGCGGATCATCGGCTCATAAAGCTTTTCCCAGAAGGCCGCCGGCCACATGAAGGTCTTGTAGTAGAACCCCGCCCCCAGGAACGGCGCCGCCAGATCATTGACCGCCATCAGGTCGGTCTCGACCGAAGGCCAGCAATTCTGACTGCTGGCGCTCAGCCCTTCGAACAATTCCTGCGTGGTGGCACGCACATTGGGATCGGCGAATTCGCCGCTGCCAACGGTGACCAGCGCGTTCGGTTCTTCGCTGCCAGCGGTGAGGATGCCACGCGGGCGGTGGTATTTGAACGACCGACCCACCAGATGCACGCCATTGGCCAGCAAGGCCGAGGCCAGCGTGTCACCTTCGAGCCCCATCATGTGGCGACCGTTGAAGGAGAAGGTGACCGGCTTTGCGCCTTCAACCAGCCCCTTGCCGGGCAATCTCATGCTCATGCCGCACCTCCCAGACCCGCGTCCGAGGCCAGTGTCACCTCAAGGATCTCATGGCTTGCGGTATCGCGCAGCACCTTCAACCAGGCGCCGCAGCCCATTTCGTGATACCAAAGCTCTTCCAGCGGGCCTGCCGGGTTTTCCCGCAGGTTCACGTGCTGGTGCCAGACGTCTAGATCCGCATCCGCTGCGGGCTGCTCCAGCGCCGCACCGCGATAGTAGAATTCGCGGCGGTCCCGCTCTCCGCAATTCGGGCAGGTGATCCTCATGACTGCCGCACTCCCGTGGTTCTGATCCGTGTTCCGTTCATCTCTCTTGCCGCCGTTCGGCGCGTCGCGGGGTCAATGCAGGTTATGCTGAGCACCGGTCCCCTCCTCATCCATGAGTCCGACGCCGGTGCGGAAACGATCCAGTTTGAACCGGGTTGCCGCGCCATGCGGGCGGTCGGTGGCAATAAGATGCGCGTAGACATTGCCGGAGCCCGGCGTAGCCTTGAAGCCGCCGTAGCACCAGCCGCAATTGAGATAGAGCCCGTCTATGGGCGAATGGTCGATGATGGGCGATCCGTCCGGCGTCATATCCATGATGCCGCCCCAGCTGCGCAAGAGCCGTGCCTTGCCCACCGCAGGCACCATGGCCATGCAGGTTTCCATGGTGTGCTCCACCATCGGCAGGTTCCCCCGCGCCGCATAAGAGCTGTAGAAATCAAGATAGCTGCCAAAGACCAGCCCGCCCTTGTCGGACTGGCTGATATACAGATGCCCCTCGGCAAAGGTGATGACGTTGTCGATGATCGGCTTCACCCCTTCGGAAACGAAGGCCTGCAAGACGTGGCTTTCGATCGGCAGGGTCAGCCCCGCCATTGCCGCCACCTGACCGGAGCGCCCGGCGGCAGCCATCGCGACCTTCTTGGCCCGGATCGGCCCGCGCGCGGTCTGCACCCCCGTGACGCGTCCGTTTTCAACGTCGATACCGGTGACTTCGCAGTTCTGGATCAGATCGACCCCGCGCATGTCGGCGCCACGGGCAAAGCCCCAGGCCACCGCATCGTGGCGCGCAGTGCCGGCCCGGCGCTGCAGCAGACCGCCCATGATCGGAAAGCGGTTGTTGTCGAAGTTGAGAAAAGGCGCCATGCGGCGCACGCCTTCGCGGTCCAGAAGTTCCGCATCGTCCCCCTGATTGACGATGGAGTTGCCCCGCCGAACGATGGCATCGCGCTGGCCGTCGTTGTGAAACAGGTTGATGATCCCGCGCTGCGACATCATCGCGTTATAGTTCAGCTCCTGCTCCAGGCTTTCCCACAGGCGCAGGGAGTGAGAGTAGAATTCGGAGTTGCCCGGAAGGTAGTAGTTGGCGCGCACGATGGTGGTGTTGCGCCCTACGTTGCCACCGCCGATATAACCACGCTCCAGCACCGCGACATTGGTAATACCGTGCTCAGCGGCCAGATAGTAAGCCGTCGCCAGACCGTGGCCACCGCCGCCGATGATGATCACATCATATTCGCGCTTGGGCTCGGGATCGCGCCAATGCGGACGCCAGCCCTTGTTGCCGGTCAGCCCTTCCTTCAGCACCCGCCAACCCGAAAACCGCATCTGTGACCTCCACCTTTCAGTCCCGCCCTCGCTGCGCATGTATGGCGCCGCAGGCTCTATCGTAGTGCTAGCGATTTTACCGGGCGGCTCCTACCCCTTTTTCGACAGAAAGCCCCGGAACCGCGCATCGCACTGGCCGCAATGCACCCTTTCTGGGCAGGTCTGTCTAGTCCTCAATACGACAGATCGTGACGCAACTGGACCAAGGTGCAAATTCCCACACTGCCGTGGCCGCATCAGTAAGCCCTCCACACACAGAAACGGCGGGCACAGGGCCCGCCGCAAGATTGCGATCAGCTGTTTGCGAGAAATACCCCTTACAGCCCCTTGGCGCGGTAGCTGGCTGCGACTTTTTCGATCGAGACCAGATAAGCGGCAGTGCGCAGGTCCATCACGTCGTCGCGGTCATGCCAGACCTCGCGCATCGACTGATAGGCGATACGCATGGTATCATCGAGGCCGGAACGCACCAGCTCCAGCTCATCGGCACCGCGCAGATACCTCTGTTTGAAATCCGGGCTTGGCGACCAAGTCTTGCCCAGCGCCTCGCTCAGGCTCTCCATCTGGTCCACCACCAGTTGGTGGCGCGCCTCTTCCTGACGGCGCTGCATACGGCCAAAGCGGATGTGGCTGAGGTTCTTGACCCATTCAAAGTAAGAGACCGTCACGCCGCCCGCGTTGGCGTACATGTCGGGAATGATCACCGTCCCCTTGTCGCGCAGCACCTCATCCGCGCCGGCGGTGACCGGGCCATTGGCGGCCTCAATGATCAGCGGCGCCTTGATGCGGGCGGCGTTGGACATGTTGATGACACCTTCCAGCGCCGCCGGGATCAGGATGTCGCAGTCCTGCTCCAAAAGCGCGGCACCATCGGCGGTATGGGTGGCGTCGGGATACCCGGAGATGCCGCCATGTTTGACGATCCAGTTGCGCACGGCCTCCACGTCCAGCCCCTCTTCGCGGTGCAGGGCACCGTCGCGTTCGATGATCCCGGTAATGAGGGCACCATCTTCCTCGCTCAGGAACTTGGCGGCGTGATAGCCCACGTTGCCAAGACCCTGCACAATGACGCGCTTGCCATCGAGGGTGCCCGACAGGCCCGCCTTGGCAATATCCTCGGGGTGGCGGAAGAACTCCCGCAGGGCGTATTGCACGCCGCGCCCCGTTGCCTCGACCCTGCCAGCGATCCCGCCAGCATTGAGGGGCTTGCCGGTGACGCAGGCACGAGAGTTGATATCAGTGGTGTTCATGCGCGCATACTGGTCGGCAATCCAGGCCATTTCGCGTTCACCGGTGCCCATGTCGGGCGCCGGAACGTTCTGGCTGGGGTGGATCAGATCGCGTTTCGCCAACTCATAGGCAAAACGGCGGGTGATCAGCTCCAGCTCGTGCTCTTCGTATTCGCGCGGATCGATGCACAGACCGCCCTTGGAGCCGCCAAAGGGCGCTTCGACCAGGGCGCATTTATAGGTCATCAGCGCCGCCAGTGCCTCGACCTCGTCCTGATTGACGCCCATGGCATAGCGGATACCGCCCTTGACCGGCTCCATATGTTCGGAATGCACCGAGCGATAGCCGGTGAAGGTATGGATTTTGCCGCGCAGGCGCACGCCAAACCGCACCGTGTAGGTCGCGTTGCAAACCCGGATCTTTTCCTCAAGCCCCGGCGGCAGGTCCATAATGGAGACCGCCCGGTTGAACATCAAATCGACGCTCTCGCGGAAACTGGGTTCGTTCTGGCTGCTCATGCTCGCTTCTCCGTGCTTTATTGCGCGACTCGTGATGAAACTTAAGGCAACTCTATGCACGGATGTTTAGGGTCAGGATTCATAACCAGAACATGACCACAGCGGCCAAGGCACATGCGGACAGGAAGACCTTCGGGCATCTGTCGTAGCGGGTCGCGACCCTTCGCCAATCCTTGAGCCGCGCGAAGCTGTTCTCGATCTTGTGGCGTTTGCGGTAGCGGGCCTCATCGTGGGGGATCGGGACCTTGCGGTTCTTTCGCGATGGGATGCAGGGAGTTATCCCTTTGTCTTCAAGGGCTTCACGATACCAATCGGCATCATAGCCACGATCTGCCAGCAGATGTTTGGCGGGCGGCAGAGCATCCAGAAGCGCCCGCGCGCCGATGTAATCGCTCCGCTGGCCCGCCGTCAGAAACATCCGCAGCGGGCGGCCTGCCGCGTCGGTGACGGCATGCAGTTTCGAGTTCATCCCGCCCTTCGTGCGTCCGATCAGGCGGCCACGCCCCCCTTTTTCAGCCCTAGGCTGGAGGCCGTGCGGTGCGTCTTGAGATGGGTTGCGTCGATCATCAGCGTGTCGGTCTTGCTGCCCTGATCAGCCAGTTCCAGGAGCATCCGAGCAAAGATGCCTTTCTCGCTCCACCGCTTCCAACGGCTGTAAAGGGTCTTGTGAGGTCCATAGGCCGCTGGGGCATCCCGCCACCGTAACCCATTGCGATTGATGAATATAATGCCACTCAACACGCGCCTATCGTCAACACGCGGCTTGCCGTGGGATTTGGGAAAGAAAGGCTCCAACTTCGCCATCTGCGCATCGCTCAGCCAGTAAAGATCGCTCATATCACCGCTCCGTTTTGGGAGCCGTGAATCAGACCTCTACAGGAAAATCAATGCATCCTGACCCTAAGGCATGCGACCTTTTTGACCATTCCCATCCAAAAGAATCATCTTCGCAACTTTTGGTCAGCGATTCGCTCTTTGGTCTAACCGGCACTTTTTCCCAAACCGAAACAATCTACCGCCCCTCACCTAGCATTGATTAAGCGGATGGTAACAATTGTTAAGGTTTTACCCCTGTCGTGCCCCATTTCCGCCATCTTCCCCAAGCAATCATAAACGCCAGCCACCAAAATCCGAAGACCGTCGTCCGAAACAGAACGGGCATAGGGGATGTGTAATATGAGTGTGCGTCGCAGAGCCGCAAAAGATATCAGTAAGGACGTCCTGACCCGGCAGATGGCCCGGATGCGCGCCTTTGCACGGGATGACAGCGGTGCCATGGCCGCGCCGACCATTTTCTTCTTTCTGGCCATGCTGGCCGTTGGCGGCATCGGCATCGACCTGATGCGGATGGAGCGCGACCGGACGGTTCTGCAGTACACGCTTGACCGCGCGGTGCTGGCGGCTGCCGATCTGGACCAGCCACTGGCCCCCGAAGTGGTGGTGCAGGATTACCTGAGCAAAGCCGGAATGGAAGAATACTATCAACCGCCTGAGGTCTCTCAGGGGCTCGGCTACAAGAGTGTCGAAAGCACGATCAACACGACCTTCAACGCCCACCTGCTGAAGTTCTCTGGCGGCGGCGACATGCCGATGTACGCCAATTCGCGCGCCGAAGAGACCATCGGCAGCGTAGAGATTTCCATGGTGCTGGATATCTCCGGCTCGATGAACTCGAACCGGCGGCTGATCAACCTCAAGTCCGCCGCGCATAGTTTCATCGATCAGATCACCCAGAACACCAACACCGACAACCTGTCGATCTCGATCATTCCCTATGCCACCCAAGTCAACGCGGGCGAAGCGCTTCTGAGCAAGTACAACGCAGGCTTCGATGACCTTCCGGCGAGCGAATGGAACTACTCGCACTGCGTGAACTTCGTCTACGATCAATACGCCAAGACAACGCTGGACCCGGCCGAGCGGTTGGAGCGCACAGCGCATTTCGACCCGTTCACCTATTCTGAGAACATGATCGCCCGCCCGGTCTGCCCGACACGTGACGGATCGGCCATCCTGCCCTTCACCAACGATCCGACCACCCTGCACAACTACATCGACGGGCTGACAGCCTGGGGCAATACCTCGATCGATATCGGTATGAAATGGGGCTCTGCCCTGCTCGATCCGACCGCGCGGCCGGTGGTCAACGCACTGATTGACGATGGCGAGATCGAAGCGCAGTTTTTGAACCGCCCGACCGAGTACAACAACGGCGACACGCTGAAGATCATCATTCTGATGTCCGATGGCGAGAACACCAACCAATACATGATGAACCCTTCGCGCCGCAGCACCATGTCAGATGTCTGGTACAACGCTGAAACTGGGCGCTACTCCGTCTACCACTCCAATGGCACGAAAAATTACTACTGGCCGCACAAGAACGACTGGTACGACCATCCCTACGGCAATGGCACCCACACTGTATGCGATTACTACTACGGCAATCCCTACAACTGCAGAGATGAGGCGGAGCCCGGTACAGCCGTGCAGCTGAAGTACCATGAGCTTTTCGCGCGGGCCTCGCTCGCATGGAACGCGCGCTACAACTACGAGTTCAGTTCCAGCGCCTGGGCAGACTGGTACAATGCCGGAACGTATTTCCACAATCGCGTAGCCAAAGACCAGCACACCAAGAATATCTGCGACCGCACCCGGGACAAGGGCGTGATGATCTACACCGTTGGCTTCGAAGCACCGCGCAACGGGACTCGCGTGCTGGAAGACTGCGCCAGCTCGCCCGCACATTTCTTTGATGTGGACGGGCTGGAAATCTCCGAGGCCTTTGCCTCGATCGCCACCTCCATCCGCCAGCTGAGGCTGACCCAATGATCCGCCACATGCATACCGCCCTTACGCGTTTCCGCCGTCAGGACGACGGCAGCGCCACGCTGGAATTCGCCATCATCATCCCGGCCTTCCTGATGATCCTGATGTCCACCGTTGAGCTGGGTCTGGTCAATATCCGCCAGTCGCAGCTGGAGCGGGCACTGGATCAGACGGTACGCGAGCTGCGCCTTTCAACGGGCGAACCGGCGCAACATGACGCAATCCGCGACCGTGTATGCGACCTGTCAGGTTTCATCGAGAATTGTGCCACCTCCCTGCGTCTGGAGATGGTCAGCCAGGATCCCTTTAACTGGACCGGCATCAACCCCGAACCCGACTGTGTCAGCCGCATCGAAGACGTGCAGCCAGTGCGCACATTCACAAACGGGCAGTCAAACGAGCTGATGCTGATCCGCGCCTGCATGAAATTCCGTCCGATTTTCTCCGATTGGGGGCTGGGCGGAGATCTGGGCAAGGATGCGGACGGCCGTGTCAGCCTTTTTGCCGCGTCAGCCTTCGTTCAGGAACCGAGGTAAGCCATGTTCAAAGCCCTGCGTCACCGCCTGAAATCCTTCTGTCGCGACAGCGAAGGCTCGGTCTCGGTTGAATTCGCGCTTTATGCGCCGCTTCTTCTGGGAACCTTTGCGGCCTTTTACACCTTCTTTGATGCCTTCCGGCAGGAAAGCATGAACCTGAAGGCGGCCTACACGATCTCAGACCTGATCTCGCGCGAGACCAATTATATCAACGACACCTATCTGGACAGTATGTACGCCATGGCCGGGCTGCTGATCCGCGGTGACAGCTCGCTTGGAATGCGGGTATCTGTCGTGCGCTGGGATGAAGCAGACCAAAGCTATTACGTGGACTGGTCCAAAGTGCGCGGTGGTGGCTACGAGGAATGGACCGATGCCACCATCCATCTGGTTAAGGACGATCTGCCGTCGATGCCCGATCAGGAGCGCGTGATCCTGGTGGAAACCAACAACACAGTGGAACCGGCCTTCCGCATCGGCATTCCGACGATGGACATCAACAATTTCGTCTTCACCCGCCCGCGTTTTGCGCCGCAGGTCGTCTTTGTCGAAGACAAGGCCAACGGCAACAGCCATAACGACAATTCGATGGGCCTCTGAACCCGCCTCTGGCCGGAACGGTTTAATCAGATAACAACAGAAGAGAACGCGCGCTCTGTGTCAGCGCGCTCAACCTTCGAGGTCAGCACCCATATCGCGCCGGGCGATCATGGCCGCCAGGATTTCCGACATAGCCTTGCTTTGCGAGCCCGGCGTCACCCCACCAATTCCGATCCGGCGCCCCATGCGCCACCAGAGGCCTGGCATCCAGGCGCGGGAACCCGGGGTTTTCCGGCGCATCAGAAACCCGTTCGAAGGCTTGAAGGCAAAGAAACCGCGATCGATGGTTTCGATATCCGCAACCCGTGCAATCTCGGTCCCGTCCGTGCAGCGCAACACCTCTTCAGTGAGCTCGATCCGATAGGCCGTCGCCTGCCACATGCGCACCGCCAGCCACAGGGCGGCGCAGCCAACCACCAGAAGAAACACCAACCATGCTGCCGAGGGCGGCGTGGAAAAGGCCACGTAGATCAGGATAATCCCCACCGAAGCCAGCATCCCTACTCCCATGACACGCCGGGGACCGGATGCCTCGATCTTTGCCACCACCTCGTCATTCATGCGCCTGTCTCCTGCACTGTGCTCTAGCGCGGCATAGCCTGAAATGGCGCAGGCGAACAGCCCTGCGATGCAATGCGACCCTCGGCGGGCCGGTATTGCGCATTTGCGCACAGTGCCTCTCCCACCATCGTGATTTGCGGGCAGCCCAAACCCCTCTATCTGTACATCAAAGCGAAAAGGCCAGGAGACTCCAAATGTCCATCAGACCGATTGTCGAGACCCGCAACGCCATGCCGACCATGGAAGGCGCCGGTGTAAAGCTGCACAGGGCCTTTGGATTTCATGACCCCAGCGAACTGGATCCGTTCCTGCTGTTCGATGACTTCCGCAACGAACACCCGCAGGACTATATGCGCGGCTTTCCCTGGCACCCCCACCGCGGTATCGAGACCATCACTTATGTGCTCTCCGGCACCGTGGAGCACGGCGACTCGCTGGGCAACACCGGCACGCTGGGCGCCGGTGACGTGCAATGGATGACCGCGGGATCCGGCATCCTGCACCAGGAGATGCCCAAGGGAAACATCAACGGCCAGATGCACGGCTTCCAATTGTGGGGCAACCTGCCCTCCAGCCAAAAGATGACCGATCCGCGCTATCAGGATGTCGAAGGCAAGGAGATCCCCGAGATCATCGACGATGACGGCACCCGCGTCAAAGTCATCGTGGGAGAGTTCTGGGGCAAGACCGGCCCGGTGGATGGCATCGCCGCAGACCCGCAGTATCTCGATATCTTTGTGCCTGCCGGGGTCAAGAAGACCTTCAAGATCGACACCTACCGCCGCGCCTTTGCCTATATCTTCGAAGGTCAAGGCGCCTTTGTGGATGCATCCCGCCCACAGGGTGTTCTGCTGGAAAAAGAAGTCGCAGGCGAAGAACTGCACATTCGCGACATGTCTGGCGACCGCACGCTGGTGCGTTTTGGCACTGGCGAAGAGATCACCGTTCAGGCCGGTCCCGAAGGTCTGCGCTTCCTGCTGATTTCAGGCGCGCCGATCGAAGAGCCGGTGGCCTGGCATGGCCCGATCGTGATGAATACCCAGGCCGAGCTGCGTCAGGCCTTCCGCGATCTGAACAACGGCACCTTCATCAAACCGGCGCACTAAGCCCGGCCCCTACCCTGCCTCCGATCCATCCGGGGGCAGGCCAAACCGGCGGATCAGGCCGCGACGGCCTTGCGCACCATGTCCCAGTAGATCGTCTCGACCTCCTGCAACGACAGGCGGCCGCCGGTGCGATACCAGGTCATGACACCATTTAGCATCGCGATCACCGCCAGCGTTGCGATCTTGGTGTCAGGGATCCGGAACACACCCTCCTCCACGCCTTGCTTCAGCACCGCCTCTAGCGCGTCCTCATAGTTGCGGCGCATGGTTTCGATGACGGCGAAGTTCTGATCTGACAGGTTGCGCAGCTCCATGTAGGCGATGAAGACCGCGTCTGGCCGCTCCATATGGAAGCGAATGTGAAAGCGCACGAAACGTTCCAACTCCCCCAGCGCGTCCTCCACCGCTGGATCCGCCTGCCAAGCCTCCATCAACTCACTCATGTGGCGCTGCATCAGGCTGAACAGCAGGCTTTGCTTGTCCGGCGTATAGTTATATAGCGCCCCGGCCTGCACCCCGACCTCTGCCGCGATCTGGCGCATCGACACGGCAGCGTAGCCATGCTGTGCAAACAGCCGCAGCGCCGCCGCCTGAATGCGCGGGCCGGTGATATCGGAGTGTGAGCCTTGAGTACGTGCCATGCGTTCAAAGCTAACTGAACATTTGTTCAGATAAAAGCCCCGCTTGTGCCCTTGTCTGCAATTGTGCATCAAGGAGGCGCGCGTAAGCGAGAAGGACCCGCCTGATGCTTCAACTCTCCGTGAACCGATGATGCCTCTGCGCCTTACCCATATCTCCCTTCTCGGCCTGCTGTCTGCAGCCATCGCGGTTGCGGCCTGTACCCGGGTGCCGGAAATCGAGGACAGACTGTCGCCGGACATGCGCTCGGCCAGTTATCCGCCGCTCCTGCCCGTAGACCAGATGGTTGCCCCTCTGCAGGTCCCCGAAGAGCAAAGCAGCGATCTGGAGCAGGAGATGGCGGCCCGCACCGCGCGCCTGCAGGCCCGGGCAGAAGAGCTCAGGAAAGCCCAGAACTGAGCCATTTGCGCCTCTGACGCCACCCTTTCCATTTTCTGAGACCGCTTTCCGGCGCCACTCGGTCCGGCGCCGTTGCGCCGCTGCGCCGAACCCGCTAAGGCGGGGCAAAGATTATGTGACAAAGGATCTCCAGCTATGACAGAGCCGCTTCGCCTTGGGATTGCAGGTTTGGGCACGGTCGGCGTCGGCGTGGTAAGAATCATCCGCCGCCAGGCCGAACTGCTGGAGGCGCGCACAGGCCGCCCTGTTGTGATCACCGCTGTATCAGCCCGTGACGCGACCAAGGATCGCGGCGTTTCGCTGTCCTCCTATGCCTGGGAAACCGATCCCGTGGCGTTGGCAAAACGCGACGATATCGACGTTTTTGTCGAACTGATGGGCGGCCACGAAGGCGCTGCCAAAGAGGCGACCGAGGCGGCACTGGCCGCTGGCAAGGACGTTGTCACCGCAAACAAGGCGCTGCTGGCGATCCACGGTCAGGCTCTGGCCGAACAGGCCGAGGCCGCAGGCCGCGTGATCCGTTTCGAAGCCGCCGTCGCAGGCGGTATCCCGGTGATCAAATCCCTGACCGAGGGCCTTGCCGGCAACGAAATCACCCGCGTCATGGGCGTGATGAACGGTACCTGCAACTACATCCTGACCCGCATGGAGCATTCTGGCTTGCCCTATGAAACGGTCTTCAAGGAAGCCGACGATCTGGGCTATCTCGAAGCTGACCCGACGCTGGACGTGGGTGGCATCGACGCCGGACATAAACTCGCCCTGCTGGCCGCGATTGCCTTTGGCACCAAACCGGCCTTTGACGATGTGCAACTGGAAGGCATCCAGCGGATCGCAATCGAAGACATCCGCCACGCCGCCGACATGGGCTTTAGGATCAAGCTTCTGGGCGTCGCGCAGACCTCTGCCCGCGGGCTGGAACAGCGCATGGCCCCCTGCCTGGTGCCCGCGAATTCGCCGCTGGGACAGCTGGAAGGTGGCACCAACATGGTGGTGATCGAAGGCGATGCCGTCGATCAGATCGTACTGCGCGGCCCCGGTGCCGGCGAAGGTCCGACCGCCAGCGCCGTGCTCGGCGATATCTGCGATATCGCGCGGGGTCTGCGCATTGCTACCTTTGGTCAGCCTGCCGCCACCCTGCAGGAGGCACCCTCGGCCATGTCCGGCCTGCCCGCGCCCTATTATCTGCGCATGGCGCTTCAGGACAAACCCGGTGCTCTGGCCAAGGTTGCCGCGGCGCTTGGCGATGCTGGCGTATCTATCGACCGGATGCGCCAGTACGGCCATTCCGAAACAATCGCCCCGGTTCTGATCGTGACCCACAAATGCACCAGCGCCATGTTGGACGATGCCCTTGCCGGTCTGGCAGCCACTGGCGTCGTCGATGGCGCGCCTGTGGCCCTGCGTATCGAAGAACTCTGAGGCGACGCCCTGCCCTCATCCAGAAGGCAGAACCATGAAATACCGCGCGGAATGGCCACGGAACTGGTGCAATCCGCGCGATCATCCCTTGCCCGCAGCGCCCTGCGCGGGGTATCGACAAGCAACCCATACGGATTGACACAGGATTATTGAGTATGACCTCGACCAGCTCTGACGCCCCCTTTCACGACCGCATGCTGTCTCTGGGCCTGGCCCGGGTCGCCGAACAGGCCGCACTGGCCTCTGCCTCGCTGATCGGGCGCGGCGACGAAAAAGCTGCCGACCAGGCCGCCGTGAACGCCATGCGTGAACAGCTGAACCTCCTGGACATCGCAGGCGTCGTCGTTATCGGCGAAGGGGAACGGGACGAGGCTCCGATGCTGTTCATCGGCGAAGAGGTCGGCACCGGCGATGGTCCTGGCGTGGACATTGCCTTGGACCCGCTTGAAGGCACCACCCTGACCGCCAAGGACATGCCCAACGCACTGACCGTGATCGCCATGGGTCCGCGCGGCTCGATGCTGCACGCGCCCGACACCTACATGGACAAGCTGGCCGTCGGCCCGGGCTACCCCGAAGGCGTCGTTTCGCTGGATATGTCGCCGCGTGAACGGGTCGAGGCGCTGGCCAAGGCCAAAGGCTGCGCGCCGTCGGACATCACCGTCTGCATTCTGGAGCGCCCCCGCCACGAAGCGATGATCGCCGAAGTGCGCGAAACCGGCGCCTCGATCCGCCTGATCACCGATGGTGACGTGGCCGGTGTCATGCATTGCGCCGAATCCGAAGTGACCGGCATCGATATGTACATGGGCCAAGGCGGCGCCCCCGAGGGTGTTCTGGCCGCTGCGGCGCTGAAATGCATGGGTGGTCAGATCTTTGGTCGCCTGCTGTTCCGCAACGATGACGAAAAGGGTCGCGCCGCCAAAGCTGGCATCACCGACCTGGACCGCGTCTACACCCGTGACGAGATGGTCACCCAGGATGTGATCTTTGCCGCCACAGGCGTTACCGGCGGCTCGCTGCTGCCGCGCATCAAGCGCGAGCCGGGCTGGCTGGAAACCACCACCCTGCTGATGCGGTCGAAAACCGGTTCGGTCCGCCGCATGTCCTACCGCACCCCGGTTGAGGCACAGGGCTGATCCAGCCAACTGTCAGGCCCGAGCGCAGCGGCGCGACGGCTCGGTCGGATTAAACTTTCAAAGGGCCGGGTCCGCAGGGCCCGGCCTTCCTGCATGGGAGAGATGCGTGAGCTTTCTAGGGGTTGAACAGTCACTCACCGGACGGCGCTGGCTGGGGCCGGGCATCGATCTGGAACGCGCAGCCGAGGCCATGGCTCAGCAAACAGGCCTGCCCGCCGCCGTCTGTCAGGTCCTCGCCCGGCGCGGCGTTCCCGCCCATGAGGCAACCGGTTTTCTGACCCCCGCGTTGAAGGATCTACTGCCCGATCCCCGGCGCATGAAGGACATGGAAACAGCCGCCGCCCGGTTCCTGGAGGCGGTCGAGCAACGCCAGCGCATCGCCATCTTTGCCGATTACGATGTCGACGGTGGCAGCTCTGCGGCGCTTCTCTTGGTCTGGCTGCGGGCCATGGGGCAGGATGCAACACTCTATATCCCTGACCGTATCGACGAGGGTTACGGCCCCAACGACGCCGCCATGTCCGCCTTGGCGCGCGATCACAATCTGATCGTCTGCGTCGATTGTGGCACGCTGTCCCATGGACCGATCGCAGCGGCCAAGGGCGCCGATGTGATCGTGCTGGACCACCACCTAGGCGGCGAAACCCTGCCCGACTGCGTGGCGGTGGTGAACCCGAACCGGCAGGATGAAGACGGGGATCTGGGCTATTTCTGCGCTGCAGGCGTGGTGTTTCTGATGCTGGTCGAGGTGCGACGGCAGGCCCGGGAAAAGGGGCTTGGCACCGGGCCGGACCTGATGGCCCTTCTGGATCTTGTGGCACTTGCCACCGTCGCGGATGTGGCGCCGCTGATCGGTGCCAACCGGGCGCTGGTGCGTCAGGGGCTCAAGGTCATGGCCGCGCGCAAACGCGTGGGCCTGGTGGCGCTGGCCGATGTCAGCCGCATGGATTCGGCGCCCTCCACCTATCACCTGGGCTTTCTGCTGGGACCGCGGGTCAATGCCGGCGGGCGCATCGGCAAGGCGGATCTGGGCGCGCGTCTTCTGGCCAGCGACAACCCGCACGAGGCCGCAGCGCTGGCCGAACGCCTTGACCAGCTCAATACCGAACGCCGCGACATCGAGAACGCCGTACGAGCCGCCGCACTTGAGCAGGCGGAGGCGCGCGGGCTGGACGCACCGCTGGTCTGGGCCGCAGGCGAAGGCTGGCACCCGGGTGTTGTCGGCATCGTCGCCTCGCGCCTGAAAGAAGCCGCAGGCCGTCCGGCGGTGGTCATCGGTCTGGACGGAGACGAGGGCAAGGGGTCGGGCCGGTCGGTCAGCGGCATCGATCTGGGCGCCGCCATCCAGCGGCTAGCCAGCGAAGGCCAGCTGATCAAGGGCGGCGGGCACAAGATGGCCGCCGGTCTGACCGTCGCGCGCGACAAACTGGAAGAGGCCATGGCACGGCTGGGCGATCTGCTGGCGAAACAAGGCGCCGGGGACCTTGGCCCTGCCGATGTGAAACTCGACGGCATGCTGATGCCCGGTGCTGCCTCGATCAACCTGATCGAGCAGATCGAGCAGGCCGGCCCCTTTGGCGCCGGTGCCCCTGCCCCGCGCTATGCCTTTCCCGATCTTGAGGTCCGTTTTGCCAAACGGGTAGGCGAATCGCATCTGAAACTGTCGCTGAGCGACGGGCTGAGCAGCGGCATTGACGCCATTTGTTTCGGCGCCTTCGACACCGACCTTGGCCCCCGGCTGCTGGATCATGGCGGCGCCCGATTCCACTTTGCCGGACGGCTGGAGATCAACACCTGGGGCGGCCGTCAAAGCCCGCAATTGCGCCTGGAGGACGCCGCGCCAGCGTCCTGAAGGGCGCTTTTTCCGACAGGGAAATATTTTCGCTGAAACCCCGTTTTTTCGCTTGCGGCAACTGACGGGAATATCTAAACACCGCTCACACACAGAGTGGCCCGTTCGTCTATCGGTTAGGACGCCAGGTTTTCAACCTGGAAAGAGGGGTTCGATTCCCCTACGGGCTGCCACTTTTCCCTTCCTGAATAGCAAAATTTACCGCCTAGTTTGTCGTGGCATTCACTGATTTGCGCCCAACTGCGTTCAGATCCGCATGTGCGTAGTAATGCCTTTCACAAAGCCAAGGCAGGGCCCCTTCAGCCCCTGACGATCTCTGCGCCGTGAGGATGTCGGCCCCGGTGGCCAATTCAGGCACTCCGAAAAGAGAAGCGGCCGCAGACCCAAAGGTCCACGGCCGCTTCCAATCTCTATCTGTTCAGGCTCACGCCAGGATCAGCACATCGTCAAAGACCAGGGTCTCGATGCTGGTCAGCGTATCGACATGGCCAGTGGCGTTATCGGTAACTTCCCAGGAGCCAGAGCCGTTGTCCACAACGGTAAAGTCAGCTTCGACCCCATCGAACTCAGCCCGGTCATCGCCCAAACCACCGTCAAGCACATCGCTGCCCCGGTTGAACAGGAAGGTGTCATCACCGGCCTCACCGTAGATGGTATCGGCACCCAGACCACCGTGCAGAACGTCGTCTCCGCCGCCGCCTTTCAGCAAATCGTCCCCTGCGCCACCGCCAAGACGATCGTTCGCCCGGCCACCGTCGAGGGTGTCGCTTCCAGCACCGCCCCGCAGAGTATCCTCACCCAGACGACCTACCAGATCATCGGCACCATCGTTGCCGATCAGCACATCCGAACCCAGTCGGCCAATCAGATTGTTATCCTCCGCGTCCCCGATCAGCCGGTCATCGAACAGCGAGCCGGTCACGGCTTCGACGTTCATCAGAACATCACCTTCCGCTTCACCACCGATACCGGTTCCCGCCTCGAGATCCACAGTTACAGCTTCGGCAGAGTCCACATAGTAAGCGCGGTCAGTGCCGTTACCGCCGTCCAGCGTATCTGCGCCGTCACCGCCGATCAGCAGGTCCCAGCCGCCGCCGCCTTCAAGCAGGTCGTCTCCGCTGCGGCCGTTCAGAGTATTGCCCTCGTCGTCTGAACCGATCAGCGTATCCGCAGCATTGGACCCGATAACGTTTTCGATTCCGGTCAGGGTGTCACCATCCGCCTTACCGCCCACACCAGTTCCGTTCTCAAGATTGACGGTCACACCTCTGATTGAAGTCGCATAGGTTGCCGTATCCGTGCCAGTGCCGCCGATCAGAACATCCGCACCAGTGCCACTGTCAAACAGATCGTCACCTGCACCGCCGTCAAGCGAATCCGCGCCACGGTTGCCGATGAGTTCATCATCACCACCAAGACCCAAGATTGTGTCGTCACCAGCCAAACCGACCAGAACGTTATCGAAATCATCGCCAACAATGTAATCATCATCGTTCGTTCCGGTCACGGCTGTATCGCTGCTGCGGTTGATCAGCAGGAAATCTTCCAATTCCAGCTCGGAGGTGACGCCGCTCAGCGTTGCGATCTCGTAATCGCCGAGGCTGACGTGCAAACCGTCACCTTCGACGCTTTGCGATACCACATCCTTGAAGTTGACGTCGGTGACGCTGAGATCGATCAGTCCCAGAACATCCTCTCCCTGCTGGAAGTCGGTGACAGTGCTGCTGACGATCTTCGAATAGTCGTTGGTGACACCATAGGAAAGAACGAACAGGTCATCGCCGTCATCGCCGGTCATGGTGTTGCCGCCCTGGCCGACCAGAGTGTCGTCCCCGGCGGAACCGGAAACACCTACACCCTTGCCGTTGATGGTGACTTCTTCATAGCTCATGACCAGCTGGGTGTCATAAAGCGTTGCAGGCTTAATGTCGCCTTTGACGTAGAAGGCCACGTCGAAATTGTTGGTCATGTTGAGACCGTTGATCGACACCGAACCCGCGTTGTTCTGCCAGCCAGCACTGATCGCCAGCGGCGATACGGGGAATTCCCAGTCCAGAAGGTTGATCACGGTCTGGGTGTCTTCGCCGACTTCGTATTTCACCTGATCGTTGGTGGTCGGCGGCTCCAAGCTCGGGTCGGTCGGAATGACGACGCTGGGCAGATCCTGACCGTATTTATCCGGCTGCAAGCGCCAGCGCGGCCCGACGATGTACTCGGTGCCATCTTCATTCAGCACCGCCTCAAAAGGCTCGCGATCCATGGTGGTGTACCAGGCGTTGGTATAGCCCTCTTCCAGATCTTCCGACATGGCGCCGATCTGATCCAGGGTCGAGCCTTGCGCCGCCGCAGCCAGCGCCGGATCTTTCAGAACGGTGCCTGCCGGATACAGGGTGCCATCACCGCCATAGTAGTCATCGGTG
Organism: Phaeobacter sp. CC-HEC084; assembly: GCF_059429255.1. NCBI lineage: Bacteria > Pseudomonadati > Pseudomonadota > Alphaproteobacteria > Rhodobacterales > Roseobacteraceae > Phaeobacter > Phaeobacter sp. CC-HEC084. The sequence continues at coordinate 568,140 of NZ_JCAIJQ010000002.1, read as the reverse complement.
GTAACCCATTTGCCATCCTCAAGGATTTCATAGGTGGGCAGCTGGCCAATGGCGGATTCGTTCTCGAAATCCTCGGGGCGGATCTGGTCGTTCGGGTTGTTGGTGATCGTGTGACGGGTGACCAGCTCGGCCTGGGTGATCTGGAACAGCGGGATCAGATCATCATTGTCGGCATCCGGGGTCGACCATTCGTCCGGCAAAGGCAACTCGGCCTCGATGCGCACATCGTTCGGCTTCTTGATAGTATTGCCCCAACGATAAAGCAGCTTGCCGTCATCCTTCAGCGTCACCGAATAGTCGTTACCGACCGCGATGTTTTCCTGAATGGTGGCTTCATTGGGCTCCAGCACATCCTTCAGATCCAGAACACCGTCGCCGTTTACATCGCCGACCTGAGGCAGCACGTCCGCCACATATTGACCGTCGTATTCGCCGCCAACAATCCACAGATTATCGTCCAGCTGGTACTCTGCATCCGGATCACCGGGGAAACGCTGATCCGACAGCACCTGCTGCATCACCACATAGTGTTCGGTCGAGGCTTTGACCGTGTTGCCACCAAGGCCAGCCAGCCAGGTGCCGTGAACTGCCGGGGTCTGAAAAACATCGGTGGGGGCGTTCGAAACCACCAGCCCCAGATGCTCTCCGCCCTCACCGGACAGATCGCCAACGAAGCCTTCTTCGTATTCCGGATCGTCGAAAAAGTCTTTTTCAATCGCTTGGTCAAAATCAATGACGTTATAGCCAAATTCGCTGTTTACCGGATACAGCGCGACGCCCTCTTTGGTGATCACCGGTTCGGCGGAAAAATCCACAACGGCAGGATCGCCGTCTTGGACATCGCCCTGTGTCAGCCCACCGAAGGTACCAGTCACATCATTTGTGCTGAAGGTGTGTGTCACTGTATACGTGGGTGTTTGGTTGAGCACTTGATCTGCCATGATGGGTCCCCCGGCAATACGCTTCAAAGTTTCAAAATCTTCCGCCCGCAAAAGACCGGCTCGGCATCATGTGTTCGCGCGCCTTCACATGCGGATGTCTTGATGTTTACAAACCGCAGATCAAAAGTCTTTTGATCTTGATCAAAAGACGCAAAAAAGACTGAGGACGAGGCTCCCCGCCCCATATTAAGCCCGCTGCACGCCGCCTGACGCGTACCGCAAAAGATGAATGCAAATAATTGAATTTATTTTACAAAAACGTACATAAAGTATGAAATCTCATAGTGAGCCTCCAATCGTTTTCAAGACCGGTGGCGACAGGCGATTTTTTGCCGACAGCCCATGTTATTACGAGAAAAAGGACCACACCCGGACGTAACCCCGCCCGGAAATTGCGTTTTTCGCAGAAGGTTCAGCGCAGCAGAATGTTGATTTTCCGAAAACTTGATTCTCCTGACTGCGGCCTGCCCTACCCTTCCCGCCTCTCTTCACAAGCCCAGAGGCCGCGCACGATGCGCCGAAAACGCTCAGCGCCTAGCCCGCACCGCTTTCAAACGATATTTAGGCCAGTTTTCACAGCCGGAACCAAGACAACCATAAAGCGTTGCGAAAAATCGGGGAGTGATATGCAAAGAAGAGGCTGGCCCACGACATATCAATGTGGAGAAAACCTTTGACCGAATTGCAGCGCAGGCCTTCTGACGCCGCTTTTGGGGGGACGCGAACTGCCCATGAAACCACCCGGAACACCCGCCTCGAATATTTCTTCCCAAATGAGCAAAAATCACTCTTGCGCCCACTCACCTGACTGAGTACATAGCGCCTCACGCACAGAGTGGCCCGTTCGTCTATCGGTTAGGACGCCAGGTTTTCAACCTGGAAAGAGGGGTTCGATTCCCCTACGGGCTGCCACTTCCTCCCATACTGCTATCTTAGCCTGGCATGCGGTTTGCGGTCCTGTTGCGCGGTTCGAGCCAGTAAAATCCAGCCGCAGCGCCGCCCGGGTCCAGCCCTTTAATCCCTACCCTATCGGCTGCCCTGATCAGGCTTCATCCGTTCAAACCGCCGTAGGCCTCCCTCTCGAAGAGCAAAAGGGAACCGCCCTCTTGGGCAATTCCCTCTGTTCATGCTGCTCTGACCTTCGGCCGAGCTCAGATAGTCACAGCTCGGCCTCCCGGCTGCGGGCCAGGAACCACACGAAAGACACCACCGACAAAAGCAGCAAAGCGACGGCAACCGGGCTTTTCAGAACCTGGGTCAGATCCCCGTTCGTCAGCGCAAGCGATTGTGCGATGGATTTCTCGAATCTTGGTCCCAGAAAGAACGCGATGATGAAGATCACCAGCGGATAGCCGAAACTGGACATCAGGTACCCGATCACCGCGAAGATCAGCATGATCGCAACGCCGAACAATCCGTTGGTTGCCATCGACACCCCGACAAAACACAACAGAACCGCCGAGGAAAAGATGATGGACTCCGGCGCCGACACCACTTTGACCCAAAGCCGCAGCCCGACCTGCCCGATCCACAGGTTGATGAAATTCGCCATGATCATGGCCCCGAACAGCCCGTAGACAAGCCGCCCCTGATTTTCGAACAGCAAGGGGCCGGGCTGCATGCCGTGGATCATGAAGGCACTGATGATCAGCGCCGCGCTAACACTGCCCGGAATGCCCAGCGTCAACAGCGGGATCAGGTTAGAGCCGACAACCGCAGAATTGGCGGATTCGGCTGCGGCGATGCCATGCAGGTTGCCCTTGCCAAAGCTTTGCGGATCTTTTGAGCGGGCCTTGGTGAAGGCATAGGACATGAAGGCGGCAGCGGTCGAACCGATCCCCGGTAAGGCGCCGAAAATGGTTCCGATGGTGGCACCGCGCAGCATGGTATAGCGACAGGACCAGTATTCCGCCCAGGTCACCCGACGGTCGTCCGGGTTGCCGGTATCCTCCATGATGATGGCGGAACGGACGCTGCCATGGGCATCGGACATGCGGCGCAGGATTTCCGAAATGGCGAGCATGCCAATCGCAACTGATGGCAGGGGCAACCCGTCGAACAGATCCCAATAGCCAAAGATGAGCCTAGGTGTGTAATGCTCCGGATCGGTCCCGACCGAAGCCACCAGCAATCCCAGCGCCGCTGCGATGATACCCTTGGTAAGGGAATTGCCGATCAACCCGGCCAGAACGGAAAAGGCAAAGATCATCAGTGCGGCGATCTCAATCGGGCCCATGCGCAGGGCCAGAACCGCCAGCGGCGCCGACACGGTAATCAATACGATGTCGCTGAAGGTATCGCCTGTCACCGAGGAAAACAGCGCCATCTTGGTGGCCTTGAGGGGCTTACCCTTCTTGGCGAGCGGGTAGCCGTCCATCGCGGTTGCCGCGGCATCGGGGGTGCCGGGGGTATTCATCAGAACCGCAGGCACCGCGCCGCCAACCAGTCCGCCCTTGTTGACCCCCACCAGAAAGGAAATCGCCACCAGCGGATCCAGCGCAAAGGTAAAGGGAATAGCAATCGCCATGGCCATGATCGGGCCGATGCCGGGCACCGCGCCGACGAATTGCCCCAGGATCACGCCGCAGATGACGAACAGCAAGTTGATCAGGGAAAAGGCATCGCCAAATCCGGCCAGTATTGTTGAAAAATCCACCATGGTCACACTCCCTCAGGGCAAGGCGCGGCCAAGCGCGTAGGTCACCAGGAACCAGATCAGCGCGGGCATGACGATGACGCCCGCCGCCAGCCAGGCCGGGCGGCGTTCCCCGATCATCCACATGATCGCAAACGCCAGCGGCGGGGCGACATATTCAAAACCGAACACGGACATCGCATAGATCCCACCTGCCAGAACCGCCACATAGGCGCCTGTAATCGCAAAGACATGCGGTCTTTGGGTGCGGTGACCGGTCGGTTTCAGCATCAGGAACGCGCCACTAACGGCGATCACAATGGAAATCAGATTGGGCATCGTATCCGGTGACAGATTTCCCCCTTCGACCCGCTCCACATAGGAGGGGATGACCAGGAAATAGAGCACAAGACCAAGCACAAGAAAGAACGCGCCCGAAGCACGGTCGGCAGACAAACCCATGGAACTCTCCCAAGTTCTGAAACCGCCCTGCGCGCGAACACGCGCAGAGCGGTTTGCGGTTTTATTTCGCGAACAACACGGCTGCGTTTGCCAGACCGTCGGTCATCATCTTATGGGTGCCCTCGGGCCCCATGTTGATCGGCGCGCCCTTGACCGCGTTCTGCACGATTTCAGCCATTTCGGGAGAGGCAACCGCTTCATCGATCGCGGCCGCGATGGCCTCGACCGCGGCAGGATCGGTGCCTTTTGTGGTCGCCAGATAGAACACCGGATCGACATAGGCGTTGATGCCGGATTCCACGAAGGTCTTGACCTCCGGCGCATAGCTCAAGCGCGACTGGTTGGCGCCCGCGATCACCTTCATGTCGCCGGATTCAAGATAGGGAAACTGCTCTCCCGATCCGAAACCCGCAAGCACCTGACCGCCCAGGATCAGCTTCATCACCTCGGCGCCACCATCGGCGGTCACCAGGTTGAAATCCGCCCCGGTGGTCTTGGTCGTTGCCTTCATCATCAGAACCTGCGGTGGCGCCATGGTAGCAACCGCCAGTTGTCCCTGCTCCTTGGAATAGGCGATCAGGCCCTCCAGATCGTCAAAGGGCGCATCGGCGCTGGCCACCAGCGCAAGCTCTGCCTTGGCAACGGTGCCAAGGTAATCAAAGCTGTCGACATCAAACGGCAGCTGATCGCCGCGCTGAACCAGCTGGACCAGAACGGGGATGCTGACCCCCATGCCAACGACCTTGCCCTGCGGGGGGCGCTGCGACAGGCCGGTGAACATGGCAACTCCGCCGCCGCCAGGCTTGTTCTCGACCACGATGTCCCAGCCGGTGTTCTTCTCCATAACGCTGGCCAATACGCGGCCCATGGTGTCTGTCGATCCACCAGCACCAAAACCGACCTGAATGGTCAGCGCTCCATCGGGTTTCCAGCCCTCTGCGGCCAGCGGCGCGGCAAGCGTCATCATCGCGGCGGCGCCCAGCGCCAGAATCCGGGATTTAAGTGTCATGTGATTTCCTCCACTTTGTTGTCTTTCCTCCGTCACCCACAAACAGGCGCGACGGGTCTCCTCCTGGAAAGTTACTTAACCAGTAAACTATTTATCTCTCCCCTTGATCAACAGTGAATTTCCTCGGCCAGACGGCGCAGATCTCCTCACCTGCGCCGGATGGTTATGCCCCGGCGGTTTGCGCAACTCCCAGCAACGCCAGCCGCGCCGGACGCATTGCGGCAATCACTTCCAGCTGGCGCGTGGCGATCCGCGTCAGCCGCTGCGGATCCGAATGGGCCGATGCGGCCCGCAGAACCCGGCTCCACAGCGCCGTCAAAAGCGTATCGCGGGTCAGCAGATAGAATTCATGCGCAAAGGCGGTTGGGTCAGGGTTGTCCAGCAACTGTTTTCGCGCAAGGTTCCAGCCTTCCAAGGCAGCAGCAACGGCCTCTGCCTCGTTGCCCTCTGCCGCCATGAAGGCCGCGAAGGCCTCCGCCGGGGGTGTACCCAGCAGACGTGTCGCCAGCATGCGTTCGTGAATGCCGTTAGCCCCTTCATAGATCGCGGTGATGCGGGCATCGCGATAGGTCTGCTCCAACCGATATTCGCGCAGATACCCATAGCCGCCCAGCACCTGCACACCCAGTTCGGCGCCGCGGATACCGGCTTCGGTGCCGCTGACCTTGGCCAAGGGGGTCAGGAATTCCACCAGATCGGGATTGTCGCCCTTCTCCATGGTGACAAAGGCCAGATGGGCAATCGCGCGGGCGCCCAGCGCACCGGCGTCGATCTCATCCAGCATCCGGCGCACATCCGCGTGTCCATCCAGCGTCACCGGCTGTCCATCCGCGCCGCGTCCCTGCTGGCGCTCTGCCGCATAGGAGGCCGCCACATCATAAGCACGCGCCGCATGGGCCACGCCTTGCAGCGCAACATCAGAGCGGGCGTGGTTCATCATCGTGAACATCGCCATCAGCCCCTGCCCCTCGGTGCCAATCAGTTCGGCCTCGGCGCCATCAAAGGCCAACTGGCAGGTGGGGGAGGCATGCAGGCCCATCTTTTCCTCAATCCGGGTGACGGTGACAGCGTTGCGACTGCCATCGGCGCGGGTGCAGGGACACAGGAACAGAGAGAGCCCTTTGATCCCGTTGTCCGAGGTTCGCGCCAGCACCAGATGCAGAACCTTGTCGCTCATGTCCTGGTCGCCGCCGGAGATGAAGATCTTCTCACCGGTGATGTGCCAGCCATCCCCATCGTCGTTGGCCCGGCAGCGCACGCGCGAGAGGTCCGATCCCGCTCCGGGTTCTGTCAGGCACATGGTCGCCAGCGTCTCACCCGAGGCCAGCGACGGCAGGTAGCGGGCCTGCTGATCCGCCGTGCCGAACCGCGTCAGAGTGCGCGCAGCCCCCGGAACCAGCCCGGTGACCATCTGCATGGAATGATTGGCGCCTGAGAAAATCTCGGATGTGATCGCCAGCATCATCGCGCCCATGCCCTGGCCACCGAATTCCTCGGGGATGGTGAGGCCCGGCCAGCCCTGTTCAGCGTAAGATCGGTATAGATCCTTGAAGCCAGCGGGCATCGCGACGCGGCCATCCGTCAGCGTGCAGCCCTCAAGATCACCGGGTTCATCCAGCGGTGCGATCTCACCTTCGGCAAAGGCCGCGAAATGCCCGGCAATCTCTGACGCGAATTCCGCATCCCAATCCGGCAGATCCGCTGTGCCCACCACATGGTTCAGCGTGAACAGAATGTCCTCAACAGGGGCGGCAAAAGGCTTCATTGGTTATTCCACTGCATAATAGTCGATTTCAACGGCAGAGGCCCGGCGGATACCGGAGCAGACAAAGAGCATGTGATTGACCCAAGCATAGCGGTCATCGCCGGTCTCCAGCCGCGCGGCGGTGCGCATGTAATAGCTGGTGGGGTCCACATCCTCGCCCTTGGCCAGCCGCGCAATCACATCAGGCGGGCCGTGACGGCTGCCGACGTTGACGATCTCGATCACCGCGCCGTCTTCGGTTTTCACCGCATAGCGCGTATCAAGATGGGCGGCGCCATCGCTGTAGATGGTCTGCCAGTCGGCCCCGAGGTTCAGCACCTCGCCGGTCAGATCGGGGCCAAGCGCCTTGCCCCCGATGATCTGTATGATCCGCCGCACACCCGCGCGTCCCTGCCCCATTTCAATCGGGGCACCCAGTTCCACCCGCAGGCGGAAGGCATGGCGCAGCTTTGGTGCGGGGATCTCCATCTCAGTCGACCCCAAGCAGACGCATGGCGTTGCCCTTGATGATGTCTTCGCGCAGGTGGTCCTTAATAGCAATTTTCTCGAAATCAGACAGCCAGCGTTCCGGCGTGATCATCGGCCAGTCGGATCCGAACAGCACCTTCTTCTTCAGAATCGAATTGCAGTATTTCACCAGGATCTCGGGGAAATACTTGGGCGACCAGCCGGAGAGGTCAATATAGACGTTGGGCTTGTGCTGAGCCACCGACAGCGCCTCTTCCTGCCAGGGGAAGGACGGATGCGCGAGGATGATCTTCATATCCGGGAAGTCCACCGCCACGTCATCCATATACATCGGGTTGGAATACTTCAGCCGCATACCGTTGCCACCGCGCATACCGCTGCCGACGCCGGTCTGACCGGTGTGGAACAGGGCGATACCGCCTTCTTCGGCAATCGCTTCATACAGGTCATAGGCCATACGGTCATTGGCATAGAAGCCCTGCATGGTCGGGTGGAACTTGAAGCCCTTGATGCCAAAATCCTTGATCAGGCGGCGCGCTTCGCGGGCGCCCATCTTGCCCTTGTGCGGGTCGATGCTGGCGAAGGGGATCAGAACGTCGTCGTTCTCGGCCGCCAGTTCAGCGACCTCTTCGTTCTTGTAGCGCCGATAGCCAGTTTCACGTTCGGCATCGACCGGGAAGATCACCGCGGCGATATTCTGCTCGCGGTAGTGCGCAGCCGTCTGCGGCACGGTGGGCGGATGCTGCCAAGGCGCGCCGAAATAGCTGGCCATGGTTGCCTGCAGTTCATCATAGCCGTCATCGGCATGGCAGCCGCAGGGCTCTTCGGCGTGGGTGTGGAAATCGATCGCGCGGACCTTGGAAAAATCTACCATCGTTGTGTTCCTATCAGAGTTTCGCAATGCCGCTGGCAGCGTCGTCATAAAGCCGCTCCAGCAGATCTGCGCGGCGCGTCAGCACCTTGCGGAAGTTGAGGTTGCCCTTGGCGGTGATCTCAGCATCGGTGAGCGAGGGCGGCTCGGCCAGCACAATGGCGCGCACCACCCGGGTGGAGGAGCCGGAAATGCGACCTGCGCGCTCGTTCAGCCGGTGATGAATGTCGGACAGAAGCTGCGGACAGACCAGCGCGCCGCCGTCTTCCTCCAGCGTGAAGCCTGCTGCCTCGATCGCCTCGCGGTTGGGGAAGATCATCACGCCGATCTCGTTCTTGTCCTGCCCGGTCACCACCAGATCGGCGGCCAGCGGTGCAAGGGTCGAGAGCATTTCGATCCTGAGGCCCGCCGCCCGCACCCAGGTGCCGGTCAGCAGTTTGAAGTCCTCGGAAATCCGCCCGTCAAAGCGCATGCCCTTGTTGATGTCGTCCTTGTCCACGAACACCATGGCATCGCCGGTGATGAAATAGCCCTCCTCGTCAAAGGCCTCTGCGGTCTTTTGCGGGTCTTCGAAATAACCGGGCATCACGTTCGGTCCCTTGACCCGCACTTCGCAGCGCATGTCGTCATCCGGGATCAGTTTCAGGGTCACACCGGTCATCGGCACACCCACCACGCCCGAGCTTTCCGTCGGCTCCTGCTGGATCATCGTCGCGGGCGCAGTCTCTGTCAGCCCCCAGGAAGAGGTCATCAACGGCACCTCGCCCTTGATCTCCATCGCCATGGTCTCGAAACCCGACCAGACCTCCTGCGGCAGTGAGGCGCCGGCGTAAAAGATCATGTCCAGCTCTTCAAAGAAACGCTGACGAAGCCCCGCGTCATTTTCCAGTGCCTCCAGCAGCATGGCAAAGCCCATGGGCACATTGAACACAAGGCTGCCGGTTACCATCGACAGGTTCTCGACTGTGCGATCAAACAAGCCCTTCACCGGCTTGCCATCGTCGATGTAAAAACTGCCGCCATTGGCCAGCATCATGTTGAAGTTATGCGAGCCGCCAAAGACGTGGTTCCACGGCAGCCAATCCACGATGCGCGGCGGGCGCGCGCGCAGGAACGGCAGGCTGTCGGCGAGTTGGGTCTGATTGACGCACATCATCCGCTGCGTGGTCAGCACCCCCTTGGGGTTCGAGGTCGACCCGCTGGTCATCAGGATCTTGGCGACGGTATCGGGCGTCACCTTGGCAAATCCCGCGTCCACATCGACGCCCGCATCGCCTTTCAGAAGGTCCGCAAAGGCCGTGACATCGGTGCCGCCGGTGCGGGTCGCAACGATCTCAACACCCTCAAGGGCATCCAGTTTCAGTGCCTCGCCGTACTGATCGGCATCGACAACATAGGCCATCTTTGGCCGCACCAGTTCGATGGCGTGGCGCAGGCGGCCATGGGCGCCGTGGATCAGCGAATACTGCTCGGCCACCGGTACGGTCGGCACACCGGCGTATTGCGCGGCCAGCGACAACAGCCCGTGATCGACGCCATTTCCGGACATGATCAGGATCGGCGTGTCCGCCCCCATGCCCCGCGCCAATAGCGCCGCCGCAATGGCGCGCACCTGCTGCAGGGTCGCCGCATAGCTTTCCTCGCGCCAGCCCGCGCCACTGCGCTCGGCCAGGAACACCCGCTCGGGCGCCTCTTCGGCCCAGCGGTGCAGCCAGTCACCAGTCCGCTCTGTCACCGGCCCCAGATCGTATTCAGACCGCAAAAGCAGGCTGCCATCGGGGCGATCCTCGCGCGTGACGGCGTGTGGCAGGAAATTGGACGTCCGTTTCATGGTCTATCCTTTCGACAGGCTTTTCTGGATCAACTGCATCGCCGCGATCACCGTGTCGCGGGTCGTTGCATCCATGTTCTCCAGCAAGCGTTGTTCATGGGCGGTCACTGCGGCCACCGCTTTTTCACAGAGCTGGCGCCCAGCCAGCGTCGCCTTCAGCGCATAGGCCCGCCGGTCCGTCGGTACCCGGTCGCGCACGATCAACTCGCGCCGTTCCAGCTCGTCTATGATCACGACAAGATTGGGCCGTTCCACATCCATCGCATCCGCCAGCTGCGACTGGCGCAACCCCGGATTATCGACGATCAGCACCAGCGCCGTGTAGGTCAGCATCCGCAGATCAAAAGGCTTCAGCGTCCGGGCCAGATCGGTCTGCACGACGTTGAATGCCCGCTTCATGTGATAGCCGACAAACGCGCGCAGTGTTTCATCGCTGACGTGAGACACGCCCATTTCAGGCTCAGGCTCTTTGATGACGGTTTTCATCGGATCACCGGAACTTAGGGGCACGTTTTTCAAGGAAAGCACGCAAGCCTTCCTCGGCATCCGGCGTGGTCTGCGACAGCGCCGCCGCCAGCGATTCCGTGAACAGACCATCGGCCTGCGACATGTCGTTGATGCGGGCAATCGACTGGATCATCAGATAATTCGACAAGGGCGCGTTGCGGGCGATCTTGCCCGCCAGCGTCTGCGCCAGCTCCAGCGCCTCACCTTCGCCCACCGCATAATGGGCAAGGCCAAGCGCCACGCCGGTTTCGGCATCGTATTTGCGCCCCGTCAGCATCATCTCGGTCATCCGGTCCGCGCCCAAAAGACGCCCGACCCGCGCGGTGGCGCCGCCACCCACAAAGATGCCGCGCCGCCCTTCGGGCAGCTGGAAGATGGTCGAAGGTTCAGCGATGCGAACATGGGTCGAGCTTGCCAGCTCCAGCCCGCCACCGATCACCGCCCCGAACATGGCGGACACAACCGCCAGACCGCCGAACTGGATCTTCTCCATCACCTGGTGCCACTGGCGCGAGTGATAGAGGTTTTCCTCGGCCGAGCGGTGCACATGTTCCGACAGGTCCAGCCCCGAGCAGAAATGTCCCGCAGTGCCGGTCAGGATGACAACACGCACCTCCTTGGGCGGCGCCGAGAAAAAAGCATCAAGCGCCTCCAGCAGCTCTTCGCACATGGCGTTACGCTTGTCCGGACGGTTCATCGTCAGGGTGGCGATGCTGTCATTGATGTCGATTTTGAGTATCTGATCGCTCATGCGCGGGATCCTTCAGCGCGGCGGCAGGCGCACAGCGCCATCCAGCCGGATGGTTGTTCCATTGAGAAATGGATTGGTGACGATCTGCTCGGCCAGAAGCGCGTATTCCTCGGGCGCGCCCAGCCGGGCAGGAAAGGGAATATTGGCGGTGATCTGCGCCGAAATCTCGGGCGGCAGCCCTTCCATCATCGGGGTCTGGAACAGGCCAGGCGCGATGGCCATGACGCGGATGCCCGATTGCGCCAGTTCGCGCGCGGCCGGCAGGCACATGGAGGCAATCGCCCCCTTGGAAGCCGCATAGGCCGCCTGCCCCAGCTGGCCATCCTCGAAAGCAACCGAAGCGGTGTTGATGATCACCCCGCGCTCGCCATCCGCCAGCGGGTCCAGCTCGGCCATCAGGCGAGCAGCATGGCTCATCACATTATAGGTGCCAAAAAGGTTCACCCGCAGCGTCTTTTCAAACACATCGAACGACAGCTTGCCGCCACGACCAACGATGCGCGCCGCCATACCGACCCCGGCGCAGCTCACCGCGATACGGGGAGCGCTGCCCAGCTGCTCTGCGATGCTGTCGAGGGCTGCACCGACGGCGGCTTCATCACTGACATCTACATGCAGGGCGATGCCGCCGATCTCATCCGCGACCGCCTTTGCCCGTTCGATAGCGAAATCCAGAATGGCGACTTTCGCGCCTTTTACGGCAAGATGCCGGGCCGTCGCCGCACCAAGGCCACTGCCGCCACCTGTGACCAGCGCCACATGTCCATCTATCTGCATAGTTCCTCCCCGAACTGGATAACTGATATTATAGTTATCCCGCATACCTTCTTTTTAATCGTTATACGAAATACCTATCTCGCGCCAACAAAATTTTCACAAACACTTAAACCACTAATTTTGAATACGTTTTGCGGACCGCCTCGGGTCTATCAGCACGAATCCATACTCCTGCGCAGCTGGCGCCGCCGTCAGGTTTGATCCTGTTTCAGCTCGGCCTCGCCGTCAAAAACCTGCGCCAGGCGGGCCAGCGCCTTGTCGATTTCGGGGATCTCCATGTGGCAACAGCCCAGAACAAGCCCGTTCAGCCCGGTGACCTCGGCGGCAAATCCCGAAAGCGGGCGCAACCCCAGACCGGCGTCCCGCGCCCGCTTGCAGACTTCGTGATCTTGCCAGCCGTCGTTCAGATGAAACACTAGTTGCATGCCCGCACCGTGGTCCGGCGCGCTGCCATAGGCGGAAAACTCCTGCTGCAGCCGCGCCAGCAAATGCTTGCGCCGCTCACCATAGATACGCCGCACGCGGCGCAAATGGCGGTAGAACTCGCCGCTGTCGATGAACTCTGCCAGGGCCTGCTGCGGCATGCCGCTGGCCCGGGTGCCAAAGCGCAGCAAACTGTCGTGCAGCGGCGTAATCAGCGTCTCGGGCGCGACCACATAACCGATCCGCAGCGCGTTCGAGAAGGTCTTGGAAAAACTGCCAAGGTAGATCGTCCGGTTCAGCCCATCGAAACCCGCCATTGCCGGAATGGGGCGCCCCGCATATCGGAACTCGCTGTCATAATCATCCTCGATGATCCAGGCGCCGGTCCGTTTGGCCCAGTTGAGAAATTCCAGACGCCGCCCCGGCGCCATCGCCCCGCCCAGCGGATGTTGATGCGATGGCGTCAGCACCACCGCCTTCAGGTCGGCATCCTTTTCGGGAACACAGGCGCCAAGAGCATCGACACGGAGGTAGTGCGAGCGCAACCCCTGCGATTGCACGATACGGTTGAGGGGCGGATACCCCGGGTCCTCGATCCCGATGGCGCTGCCGCGTGGTGCCAAGGTGCGCAAGCAGAGCTCAAGCGCATCCGTCGCCCCCGCAGTGATAATGATTTGCTCGGCGCCTGCCTCGATCCCCCGCCACTCTGCCACATAGGCCGCAATGGCCCGGCGCAGCGCCGCGTTGCCCCGGACCGCGCCACCATCCAGCATGGTTTCCGGCGCCACCCGGCATATCCGCGATACGCAGCGCGCCCATTGCCGGTGCGGGAACAACCGCATGTCCGGCTCTCCACTGTTGAAGGGCAACAGGGCACGCGGCGTCTCCTTTGCATGCTCCGGGGGTGCAGGATGCACCGGCTGCAGTTCGACCTGCCCCATGGCGCAGACGGTAAACCCCGAACCGCGTTTTCCCGCGATGTAGCCTTCGGCTTCCAGCTGCTCATAGGCCGCCACCACGGTCGAACGCGACACCCCCAGCTCTACCGCGAAACTGCGGGTGGCCGGCAGCTGGCTGGCCTCCGGGATCTCTCCTGCCGCGATCCGCGTCCGCAGCGCCGTACAGATCTGCTCGAACACGGGAACAGACAGACTGCGGTCAATGGAAAAGGTCGGCCCGGGTACCTGCTGCACGGTATTGGTCTCCACATTCCGCCCAATATTGCCCCATTGCGTCAGTCCGGTCTACTATCCCACCCACACCGCAGATCCACGAAGGTTTCGTTATAGCAGGCGCCCCCGGCAATATCCGTGCGCAGGGCCGAGGGAATCAGCGCATTCGCCGTGCGGCCGCTGCGCGAGCTGGAAAGCCAGGTGCCCTTGGGGCTGTAGACCACGCCGGGCCGGGTGGCAGTTGTCACCTCCAGCGTAAAGGTCACCTTGCCCCGGGCATTCCAGACGGTGACGGGATCGCCATGGCTGAGCCCGCGTGCCTCGGCATCCTGCGGATGCACCTGTACCACCTCTGCCCCCGCCGACAGCGCATGATGGCCAAAGGTCGCGTTGGTCCGCTTGTCCGAACTGGGGGTGACCAGCACCAGCGGCAGATCCTGCGGGGCGGGGTCATAGCGCGGCACACCGCATCCGAACCGATCCTCAAGCTCCTGACTGAACAGCTCAATCCGCCCAGACGGCGTCTGCGGCATCACCGAGTGGCATAGCACCAGCGGACTGCCATCCCCTGCGGTCAGCGCGATGGCCCGGTCACAGGGCATCTCGCTGGGTGGCTTACCCCCGAAAACCGGATGCGACGCGTCCATGGCCTGATCCATCAGGTCCTTGTCACTGTCGCGGAACTCGGGTTCCTGATAGCCGAACCGGGCGGCCAATCGGCGAAAGATCTCGGTATTGGGCAGGCTTTCCCCCACCGGCGCGATCACCGGTTCCGCCCGTTGAATGTAGTTCTGCCCATAGGCGCCATAGATGTCATCATATTCGAAATGGCTGGCGGCAGGCAGGATCACATCGCAATAGGCCATGGAATCCGTCATCACCACATCCGCGCCTGCGATGAACAGCTCCTCTTGCATCAGGGCTTCGATCATCCGGTCCTGATCGGGGTGCGTTGCAACAGGGTTGTGGTTGTAGATCATCACGGCCCCGACCGGCACATCAAGGTTCCGGTCCAGCATCTTTTCCGCCACATCGACGATATTGAAACAGCGCGTACCGGGGTGGATCAGGTGATCCCCCTGCAGGCGGGACGAGGTCTTTGGCGCGGCGGCCCCGGATTTCGCGACCACCCCGGCACCGGGGCGCCCGTGATGGCCCGTCAGCGCATTCAGAGCCATCGCCGCGCGCAGCCCGGCACCACCTGACCGGGTCCGCTCGATCCCGTTGCCAAAGGAACTAGCCATCCGGCGGGACGCGACGATCCAGTCCACCAATTGGTGCAGCTCTTCCGCAGGGAGGCCGCAGATGTCGGCGACACGATCCGGGGTATAGGCGCGGGCCTCCTCCATATAGGAGTCAAACCCATGGGTCCATTTGCCGATGAAGGCCATATCCAGCGCATCGCGCCGCTCCAACTCGGCCGCCAGTCCCAGCGCAAGAACCACATCGGTTCCCGGTCGCAGTTGCAGGTGCATATCGCATTGCTCGGCCAGCTTGATCCGCTTGGGATCAATCACCACCACCCGCGCGCCGGATTTACGGGCCTCTTTGATCACGCGCATGAAATGCAGGTTGGAGACCGTGACGTTGTTGCCCCAGACAAGGATCAGATCCGATTGCACTGCCTGCTCCGGCGGCATGCCCGGCGCGCTGCCAAAGAGGCTGGCGTAGGCCTCTCCGCGCACACCACCACAGAGCGGCCCGCGATCCAGCAGCGTCGCCCCCATCCGGTAGAAGAACCGCCGGTCCATGGATCCCCCGGCCAGTTCACCATGTGGCCCGGCATAGTTCAGCGGCAGAACCGATTGCGGCCCATGCGCCTCGATTGCCTGATTGAAACCTGCATGGATCAGGTCCAGCGCCTCCTCCCAGGTGATCCGCTCATAAGACCCCGATCCCCTCGGGCCGGTCCGTTTCAAGGGGTGCCGCAAGCGCGCCGCGCCATGCACGAAATCCGGATAGCAGCGGGCCACCTTGTTGCAAATCACCCCGGCGGTGAAGGGGTTCGCTGTCGACCCCCGGACTTCGGAAATCCTGCCACCCTCGACCTTGACGGTGAGGCTACAGGTATCCGGGCAATCCAGCGGGCAAACGCTTGGGCGAAAGGCGGTCGGGTCTTGATTGGTCATCTCGGCCTCTGAAAACAACACTCAAAGGGCGGATACACCGGTAACTGGGAGGGCGTTAAGCTCCAATTGTGGCAAAAATGACCAGTCCAATTTGGGAGGGCACCCAAATTCGGCTGGACCAGTGGGGGTCACTTTCTTGAACAGCATGCCCATGCCCGGCGCCGCTGAGGGGCGCCAGACAGAGGCGATCAGGGCCTGGAAAGATCAGGAACCCGGGGAGATCAGGACGAGGTATTGCAACAGTCGGCAGGCAGCCCCGGCGGAACTGGGAAGGTCAGTGATCGACGGCCAGAACGTCCTTTTCCATGCCCTTTTCATAGAAACAATGCTGCGCCCGGCCAGATCCCTTGGCCGCATAAAGCGCGACATCCGATTCATTCAGGATTTCCGCAGCGGTAAAGGTGCCGCTGTGCCAAGCCGAAAGCGTAGTGCCCGCGCTCGCCGAAATCTTGCACATCTTGCCGCCATAGGGAATCGGCACCTCCAATTCGGAGATCAGCCGTCTCGCCAGCCCTTCGATCTGGCGCAGATCGCGCAGGTCATTGAAGATCAGGACAAATTCATCGCCGCCAACACGCGCAACCGTATCGGACTGGCGGGTGCATTCTACCATGACACGGGCCACATGCTGCAACACCGCATCCCCGGCGGCGTGTCCCAGCGTGTCGTTGACCTGTTTGAAGTAATCGAGATCCAGATGCATCAGGGCAAAATCCCGGCCGCCGCTGATCAACCGATCCAGAATGTGATCCATGGCGCGGCGGTTCTTGAGGCCCGTCAGCGTATCTGTGAAGGCCTGTTCCTCGGCCGCGATCTTGGCCCCTTGCAGACGCAGGTTCAGCTGGCGCGAGGCCTCCATCGCGGCGGACTTGGCCTCAACCAGATAAAGCATCTCGATGGTGAGATCGGTTGGAGAAAAATCCGCGCTGGTCAGATCATAATCCCGCACAGCTTCCAGAACCGAGATCCCGAAGGACAGGTTGATGATCGCGCCCAGCCCCTGTGGCAAAGGCACGAGAACGCCTTTCAGGCTGGTTTGCGGCGTGTCCCGAAAATGCAAATGCAATTTGGACCCGGCCGTATTGACCAGGTCCGCCATGGACCGAACCCGGCGCGGGCGCGACAGATCAAAGACACGGAAAAACCGACGCCCCTCCCATTTCAGATCGGGTCGGAGCTTTCTGAGCGTGGGGCCGACGCGCTGGATATACCCCTTGGCATCCACGATCGCATACATCGGGCAGATCTGATCCGCGATGACGGCAAGCTGTTCATTGGTCATCATAGGGAATGCGCTCCCAGATCAAAGGCCCGCCCTTCGGCAAATTCTCTTTCCACCAGGGTGATGGAAATCACCTCTGCCCCGTCCTGCGCACCGCTTGAATCCAGAATAACGAGATCTCCGTAATCGTCGGCCATGGCCCGCAAAACACCCATCATGACATTTGAATAGCCGGGCAGCCCCGGCTGGCAAACCAGTTCGAAATGACCCGGTGACTGTTCCAATAACTCCAAGCCCGGCAGATAAAGATCGGATACGGCAAGACGGGCACGCCCCGGAAGGTCATCCAGAGAATGCAAAAACTCAACATAATTGACCCCGCCGAACCGCAGCAGGCGGCGCAGGGCTTCGACCTGAGGGTTGGACACCAGAAAGGTCCCCATATCCTCAAGCATCTCAGGCAGCGGACGCTCCAGCACCGTTTCCATGGCACTCAGCATCTTGTTCGACTGGTCATCCGTATAGGTCAGCATGGCCTCGAATTGTCGAAACCCAAGCCCAGCCACATCCATGATTTCATACCAGCGGTCCGCGCCATAGGTGCTGGTCACAAAAGCCTGGATCGCCCTGTTGATCAGACCATGCATATCTTGGCCCCTTTTCCTACCGTGTCCCATTATTGGGCCCTGTGTGTTAAAAAACGCCCAACATCGGCAAAATTCATCCAAACAGCACCACGTTCCGGGCACATCCACGTGCCTCCCCCGAAACAGACCGCAGCCTCTAGGTATCCCTTACCGACAGGACAAGCCCCCGGAGGTGGTCGTGCGCACACAGCCCGGTAAACTCCCGGTGAAACGGCATAATCCGCACCAGGCTCACAGGACACGGGCACCTGATATCTTAGCGCCAAGAGCAGGCACCGACGCGACATCATTTGCTTGAAAGAGTTCCGGCGCGGACCCTAGCGATGCCAACCCGCACCCGTCAAGCCAGATGACATCTTGCTTGCATCCTTTCCTGCATCAGTCGCGGGGCGGCAGCAGTGCCCGCACCCGCGCAAGGGTTGCCGTGCTGACCGCGACCCCGGCCTGTTCTGCCCGCGCCCGTGCTGCGGCACGCCCATCGCCCGGCAGGCGCGCGCCTTCCTGCGCCCGGACCGAGGCCACAAGCGCACCCATGCGGTCTGCATAACCTCCACCCGAGGTCGCGCCCGGATCGATGGCAATGAAGAACTGTCCGGTGCGGGGCGGCCCGCCTACCGGCCCCGAAAACGGGCTGGCCTCACTGCCCAAAAGGGCCCCGGTCATCGCTGCCGCCATCATCTCGACCATCAGCGCTACGCCAACGCCCTTGTACCCCCCGGCAGGCACCATGGTGCCCTTCAGTCCCGCCTCCGGGTCCGTGGTCGGATTGCCCGTCGCATCTAGCACCCAGCCTTCGGGAACCGGTCTGCCTTCGCGGGCGTGTTTCATCACCTCGCTTTTGGCGATGGCACTGGCGGATTGGTCGATCAGAACCATGACCTGCCCATCGGGGCCCGGCGCTGCGATAGAAAAGGGATTGGTGCCCAGAACCGGCTGAGCGCCACCTGATGGCGCGATCGAAGCCGGCGCATTGGTAAAGCCGATGCCCATCAGCCCCGCCTGCGCCAAGCGCTGCGTGTGGCAACCCAAAACGCCGCAATTGTAGGAATTGCGGATCGCAAGTACCGCAACCCCCTGCTCCCGCGCCATCGGGATCAGATGTTCAAACCCAAGATCGATCGCGGCATGGGCAAACCCGGTGGCTGCATCCACAGTCACCACGCCGGGCCGGGATCTGGAGACCTGCGGCTGGGCCTGACCGTCCACCTTGCCGCATGTCACATGCTCGGCGTAGATCGGCACATAGGCCAGACCATGGGAGGCAACCCCATCCGCTTCGGTCATGGCCGTAGCCCGGGCCAAAGGCGCGGCATTTTCACGGCTGGTCCCCGCCGCCATCAGCGCCCGGAGCGCCAGATCTTCGATCTCTGCCAGAGAGAGGGTTTCTGTCGCGCTCATCTGTCTCCGCTTTCTGTCCGTTTCACGTCTTCATCCCGTATCAATCTCCGTATCAGTCATTGTCCGCCAACCCGGCCCCTGCGCCGCGCAAGCGCGAGGCCTCAGTCGCCGGGGCATAGGTGCGATGGGCGAAGGTGGACAGCTGCGCCCAGACGTCATCTGTGACCTGCCCGCGCCTGACTGGCGCAAGGGGAGACCCCAACGTTGCCTCCGCGTGGCAGCGCAGCCAGGGCACATGGTCGCGCAGCATCTCTTGCCGCGTGCCGGTCGCGCAGATCTGGCGACCATCGGTCACCAGCCGTACATTCGGCCAATCAAGCGCTACGGGCCGGTCCAACCGCTGCGCTGCCGCCGCCACAAAGGGCAAGAGCAGCAAGGGAAAATCCACCTCCTCCATCTCAAAAACCGCACCGGTCTCAAGCTGGGCGGCCCGGTCGCTCAGCGCACTGCCCGACACCAGAGGGCAAAGCCGCCCCATGGCCGCGCGCCAGCGTCCGCCTTCTATCGCCGTCGGAGCAAGCGCGGCCACGGGACGCAGATCGTTGCGCGCCAGCAGCGCGGCCAGCTGCTCCGGGCCGGGCAAAGCCACCCCGGCCAGAAGACGCGCCGCCGCGCCAGCTTCCTCCGCCAGCCCCCAGGGCAGCCCAGCGCCCCGCGCCGCGCGTTTGCACATGGCTTCGATCTCGTTCAGCGACAGGTTCATGCGTCCAGATCCGGATAGATCCAGAAATCTCCATCGCGCGCCGACAGCTCTTCGGGATAAGGCGCATTGCCAAACATGCAGATCCGCACCCAGCGGTCCGACCGCGGATCAAAATGCAGCGCGCCAAAGAAGGACAGTTTGCAGCGCAGCATGTCGATCGGCAGAAGATCGCAGGCAATCGTATTGTCCCGGATCTCACCATAGGTGGCCTCTGCAACGATCTGCACCCGCCGCACCGCGTGCCTGTGCTCTGGGTGGCGCAGCAGGAATTCCGCCACGCTTGTTTCCTCGGGCCAACCTTCCATCGCGCGCCCCATCGCCGCCACATCACGCCCCGGGGCCAAAGGCTGCTCATAGGGGGCGATAGGCTCCTCGGCCCGTTCACCCAGGCGCGGTTCCAGTTTTTCCTCAGAAACATACCAGACGCGGGCAGTGGTTTCGGGAAGATCCCAGTCGATGGCCAGCGCCCAGTCATGGGAGCGCTGCACGAGCTGCCGCAAACGTCCCAGCGTCATGGCGCCAGCAATCCGCCGGGTTTCCCCCTCCCCACAGGCCATGGCGGTGGCCAGATCATCGACCAGCGCGCCATAGGGTTCCAGCATCAGCGACACCAACCATTCCTGCCCTTCGCAGGACAGAGATCGCTCGGCCCAGAGGTACAAACCATCCCAGGGGTGCGGGACCGATAGAACATCGCTCTCCAGATGTCCGGCCAAATGGTCGATATCCGAGATCAGCACGGAGCGTTTCCACGCTTGCCCCGGGTGCCCGGTCTGCCAGTGCGCCACGGAACGGCGGGCGCGGGCAAAAAGGTCACGAAACCGGGCCACCTCTTGCGGGCTGGCCTGCGGCAGGCTCCGCACCCGCTCCAGCGCGGTTTCCCGTGCGGTGATCCAGTTGTTGAACAGGACCGGGTGGTTCAGCAAAAAGGGCGCCATGCCAAGGCCGGTGGAATTGCCGATGCCCAGACGCCGGGCCAGCGCCGGATCCAGACGCGCCGCAACCCCACCCGAGCGAGTACGGGCGCGGGCATCCGCCATGTGCTGCACCAGATCCCGAACAAAGGTCCGGGTCAGATACACTGACAGCATTTCGACCTGAAACGGTGCCGCGCATTCCGGCCTGTCCGCGATCATCTCGCGGTCGGCAGCGCCCAGTTTGCCCGAGCCATAGACTGCCGTGGTCCGCATCAGGTAGCCAACCGCCTCGATCTGCGCCAGTTCGGGCTGGCAGCCTGCCGCCAGCGCCGAGACCACGTGTTCCCAAAGGCGCACCGAGCGGTTCGCCCGCGACACCGACAGCTCGCGCTCGCTCACCCGGCCCGCTTCTTGCAGCGGCACGTTTTTCGACAGGCGGGCGATATCTTCGGCCTCGGGGACGCCATCGAACAAGGCAAAGGTCGCATCCCAGGCCTCGGCAATCACCCGGTCAGAGCGTTTTTCCGGCGGCAGATCGTGGGCAAAGGCCACCAACGAATAGCTGCGTTCGGGGCCATGGGCGCTGTAGACCGCGTGTCCCGTCCCGTCGTCGCCTATCTCGAACACCGGCCTGTCAAAGTGCCAGCCCTCGGCCTGCATCCGGCGGGTCAGAATGCGCATGAAGGACAGCCGCGACTGATGGAAAGATCCCAGCCGTGCAAGGCGCATCACGGTTTCAGGCGGACGCAGCCCAGCGGGTCGGTGATCCGATGCTTCCCTTTCCAAGCTGCCCTCCTTCTTTGCTTACCCTTATTTTCCCGTGTTTTCCTCTGACCCGGTGCAAATGACCTATGCCGGGCCGAACCCCTCGCTGAAAAAACGGTACCAGTTGCCGCCCATGATCGCGGCGACCTCACCCGCGTTCATGCCAACAGCGCGCAAGCCGGTTTCGATATTGCCAAAATCGCGGTTGTCGCGGAACCAATCCGGCATCGGCGGAAATCCGGCGGCGTCAGCGGAACCTTCGCCATAGTCGATCTCCTTGCTCCAGCGCCCGACGCGCATCCATTCCACCACGCTGTCCGGCTGATCCTGACACAGGTCCGAGCCGATCCCCAAATGCTCCACTCCAAACCTATCGGCGGTGCGGGCGATCATGCTGCAGAAACTGTCCAGCGTGCAGTCGGATTTGTCCTTCAGATGATGCGGGTAGAGCGAAAAGCCAATCATACCGCCGTTCTGCGTCACCGCCCGGATTACATCGTCACGCTTGTTGCGCAAGGCGGGCATCCAGCCGTGCGGGTTGGCGTGTGTGATGGCGATGGGACGCTGCGACAGATCTGCCGCTTCGATGGTGGAACGGTCGGCAGAATGGCTCATGTCGATCACCATGCCGACACGGTTCATCTCGCGGATCACCTGCCGCCCCATGCGGGTGATGCCGCTGTCTTCGGCCTCGTAACAGCCCGTCGCCAGCAGCGACTGGTTGTTATAGGTCAGCTGCATGAACCGAGCGCCAAGCGTGTGCAGGATTTCGACCAACCCGATGTCATCCTCAATCGGGGACGGGTTCTGAAACCCAAAGAAGATGGCCGTGCGCCCGCTGTCCCGCGCCCGATCGATATCGCTCGCCTGCGTGCCTTTGAGGATCAGATCCGGGTATTGCTCGAACCAGCGGTTCCATTGCTCAAAGTTCAGAACCGTTTCACGAAATCCTTCGTGATAGGCGATGGTGACATGCACCGCATCAACGCCACCTTCGCGCAGCTGGCGAAAGATCTTTTCGGACCAGTTGGCATATTGCAGCGCGTCGATCCGCATCAGGGCCGACCCCATGCAACACGGCGCAGTGCAGTTTGGTCCATATGGCGTTTCTCCGGGTCCGATATTTGCCTTGGATGAAACTATGGACTCGGCATCCGCTTTCACACAAACTCAAACAACTCAAACTCATTTCAGAAATTTTGAAAATGGCGCTGAAAATTGAGATGCTTCGATGCTTTGCCACGGTGGCCCATTCCGGCACGCTGACCGGGGCGGCACAGCAGTTGGGACGCACGCCATCAGCGGTTTCGATGACGCTGAAACAGCTGGAGGACCATCTGGGCGAGCCGTTGTTCGAGACCGGACGCAAGAACAAGCTGACTGCGCTTGGCGCCTTTGTGCTGGAACAGGCGGACCGGGAGTTGCAGCAATTCGACACCACGGTGCGCGCAATCGAAGGCTTTGCCAGCGCCAGAACCGGCAGGGTGCGCGTGGCAGCGGTGCCCTCGGTGGCGGGCAGCATCCTGCCGCAGGCGATTTCCAGTTTCATCGCGCGGTTTCCCGGTGTCCAGATCGAGGTCTGGGATATGGAATCCCGCGCCATCATCCGCGAGGTGAGCCGGGACCGGGTCGATATCGGCATTGCCACGGCAGGGTTGCCGGATTCAGATGCGATGCCCGCGCTGGATCCGCCAACGCATACCGGCCTGCATTGCAGCAACCTGATGTCAGATGCCTTTGGTCTGATCTGTCCCGACGGGCATCCGCTGGCAACGCCCGGCGGGCCGGTGTCGTGGCGCGACATCGCCGAACAGTCCCTGATCGCCAATCCCCTGTCCGCCGGGATCCGGACCAAGGTCGCGCAGAGCCTGCACAGGGAGGCCCTGCTGCAGGGGCACAATGTGACCTCTCTTCTGGCAATGGTGCGCGCCGGTCTGGGCATAACCATCCTGCCTGAGATGACCATGCTGTTGCTCGGTTCCTCTGGTCTGGTCTTTCGCCCGCTGGCCGATCCCGAGGCCCGGCGCCACATTCACCTGCTGCGCAAGGCCGACGCCCCGCTGCTGCCGGTGGCCCGCGAGCTGGAGCGGCAGATCCAGCTGACGGCCGCCCCGTTCCAGACGTGATCCCCTGCCCCTCCACCGCTTTTTCACCGCCCCCTGCTCGCGAAGAGTTCATGACCCTGTATGGTGGCTTTTCTTGACCGGGCAGAGTTTGGCGGGCATGCCCTATTGCACTCAGACAACAGAACACGGGTAGACCTGCGGTGGCACAGGCAACAGAAGCGCAGAGCGGAAACGAACTGACCGACCGGCTGGCGCAGGCCAGCATCCTGGTGGTGGATGACGAACCGGGCATGCGCAACTTCCTGGTCAAAACGCTCGCGCCCCACTGCCGAGAGGTCGCCGAGGCAGCGACGACCGAAGAAGCCGGAGGGCTGCTGGCCCAGCGGCATTTCGATGTGATGATCCTGGACAACATCATGCCCGGTCAAAAGGGCATCGACTGGCTGGCCCATCAGCGCAGCGCCGGCGGGTTTACCGATACCATCATGATCACCGCTTATGCGGATCTGGAAACCGCGATCGAGGCAATGCGCGCCGGGGCCGCGGATTTTGTTCTGAAGCCCTTCCGCTCGAACCAAATGCTGAATGCGGTACAACGCTGCATCCAGATGGCTCAGCTGCGGCGCGAGAACGCCCTTTTGCTGCACGAGCTGAACAGCGCCGACACCGGGCGCAGGTTGCGCAACCAACTGATCGGCAGCTCGGACGCGATTGCCGATGTGCGGCGGGTGCTGGATCAGGTCCGCGATGTCAGCACGCCGGTTCTGATCACCGGCGCCTCTGGCACCGGCAAGGAAGTCGCGGCGCGGCACCTGCACGCAGCCTCGGACCGGGCGGCACATCCCTTTGTGCCGATCAACTGCGCTTCCATTCCGGCAGAGATGATAGAATTCGAACTCTTCGGCCATGCGCCCGGCGCCTTCCCCGGCGCGCAAGGTGGACGCGAGGGGCTGCTGCCCTCGGCGCAGGGCGGAACCGTGTTCCTGGACGAGATCGCAGGTCTCAGCGCGTCGGCGCAGGCGGCATTGTTGCGGGTGCTGGAGGATGGCTTGGTCCGCCCTGTTGGCACCGAACGCAGCACCCAGCTGGATGTGCGCTTTGTCGTCTCCACCAGCAAATCGCTGAAGGACGAAGTCGCCGCCGGGCGTTTCCGCGAGGATCTGTTCTTTCGCCTCAATGTGATCGAAGCGGTGATGCCCCCGCTGAGCCAGCGCGGCACCGATGTGGTGGAACTGGCCGAGTTGTTCGTGCAGGAGATCGCCGAGCAGCTGACCCGCGCGCCCTTGCAGATCGATCCTCGTACCCGCAGTGCCCTGCTGCGCCACAAGTGGCCGGGCAATATCCGGGAGCTGCGCAACTTCATCGAGCGCTCTTTGATCTTTGGCAGCTTTCCCCTGGAAACGCTGGCCCACCCGGCGGACGGCAGCGGCCAGATCGAACCGCTGGATCAGATCGAGCGGCGCGAGATCCTGCGCGCGCTGGAGGCTGTCGATGGCAACCGCTCGGAAGCCGCCCGCAGGCTGGGCGTGTCGCGAAAGACCATCGACCGCAAATGCGCCTCCTGGGGGTTGTAAGCCGGGAATCGTCCATCCCCTCGCGCTCTGGCGCCCTCTGCCGACACCGCTGCTGGCACCTGATCACGCATATTTTTACCGAATTGAACAACCGGACAAACTGGCGCAAATTTTACCCCCTGACTGGGAAACAATTTCCAAAATGTCCAAATTATCCCGGGTCGCGACTATAGCGCTCCGACAAAACGTCAGCGTAAGTTATTGTTTTTTATATTCAAAACATTGACGCACCCCTTCACAACAGCCGAAGACTACTACGTCGCATGCGCTCGCATGCCCAGCTTCGGCAGCCGACCTCGGGGAGGAGAGAGACGCCAGCCGGTCAATAATTTGGAGGATAATCCATATGAGTTCCGCACCCAATCGGGGGCCGCTTTCCTTTCTGCTTAAGGAAAACATCGTCGCAGGTCCCGGCTTCAACCGTTGGCTGGTGCCCCCGGCCTCGATCGCCATCCACTTGTGCATCGGCTCGGTCTACGCCTGGTCCGTATTCAACCCCGCTCTGACGCGCCAGCTGGGCGTTGTCAGCCCCGCTGCTGACGACTGGAGCCTGACCTCGGTGGTCTGGATCTTCTCGGTCGCCATCGTGTTCCTCGGCCTGGCTGCTGCCTTTGCCGGCAAATGGCTGGAAAAAGTTGGCCCGCGCATGGTCGGCACCGTTGCTGCCTTCTGCTGGGGCGGCGGTTTCCTCATCGGCTCGGCAGGGATCGCCAGCCATCAACTGTGGCTCGTTTACCTTGGTTACGGCGCCCTCGGCGGCTGCGGCCTGGGTCTTGGCTATGTCTCGCCGGTTTCGACCCTTCTGCGCTGGTTCCCGGACCGTCGCGGCATGGCAACCGGCATGGCGATCATGGGCTTTGGTGGCGGCGCGATGATCGCGGCCCCGGTCAAAGGCTGGCTGCTGTCCATCTATGCCAAGGCACCTGAATACCTTGGCACGCGCGAAGCCATCGACACCGTGATCGAAGGCGGCCGAGTATTTGCCCAGACCGCAAACGGCATGGTTGAGGTCGTCATCGCATCGGCGTCCCAGGCGGCAGCCCTGCCCGGCGGCGGCGAGGCTGGCGTCTATGTGGTTGGCACCGGCGACACCGGCGCATCCTCCACCTTCCTGACCCTTGGCATCGTCTATTTCATTGTGATGATCATCGCCTCCTTCAGCTATCGCGTTCCGGCAGAGGGCTGGAAACCTGAAGGTTGGGAGCCGAAACCGGCCGCTTCGGGTCTGATCACCAAGAACCACGTCCATATCGACCAGGCGCTGAAAACACCGCAGTTCTGGCAGCTGTGGGTGATGCTGTGCTTCAACGTGACGGCTGGCATCGGTGTGATCGGCGTCGCCAAGACGATGATGTCGGAAATCTACGGCACCACCATGCCGCTGATCGTGACCGCGGCTTTTGCCTCGACCTATGTTCTGATGATTTCGGTCTTCAACATGGTCGGCCGCTTCTTTTGGGCCTCGACCTCTGACTTCATCGGGCGCAAGAACACCTATCACGCCTTCTTCATCCTTGGCACGATCCTGTACCTGTCGATCCCCTATTTTGCGACCGCAGGCGCAGCAAACCCGTCGATGTTCTACCTGATCGGCTTCTACGTCGCGACGATGATCATCTTCTCGATGTATGGCGGCGGCTTTGCCACTATCCCGGCCTATCTGGCGGATATGTTCGGCACCATGCACGTGGGCGGCATTCACGGCCGGTTGCTGACCGCATGGTCCACCGCCGGTGTGCTGGGTCCGCTTGCGATCACGTCCTTGCGTCAGATGTCGGTGAACAATGCGATTACGGATCTTGCCGCCAAGGTAGATGCGCAGGCCTTTGAAACCGCCTTTGGCGCGCCGGTGTCGCAGCTGGACGCTCTGGTGTCCGCGAAGACGGTGACAATCGCCAAGCTGATGGAGATCGCGCCGCAGGGCATCGTCGATCCGACGCCGAGCCTTTACAATACGACCATGTATTGCATGGCCGGTCTGCTGGTAGTGGCCTTCTTTGCCAACCTTCTGATCCGGCCGGTGGGTTCGCACCACCACCACCCGGAAACCGGCGCAGCACCTTCGCCCGCCGAGTAACTCCAAAAAAATCCCAGAACCCGAAGGGGGCCTGCAAGCGCAGGCTCCCTTTTTTGCATTTATCGCCACGCACGGCCCATGCGCCGGTCACGCCCGTAAGGTTCGCGTAAGCGGCACCACCCATATCGGGCGCCAACCCTGTACAAATATCGCAAGGAGCGTGTCATGCAGATCCTCAGGAAACTCGCCGTTCTGGTTACAGCCATCGGGCTGGCAACGCCGGTATTGGCGTCTTCCCCACCCAGCCAGGGCGCATTGCGCTTTGACGTCATTCGCAAGGGCAAGGACATCGGAGAGCTCAGCTACAGCTTCTCCGGCTCTGCCGCCAAATACTCCGTCCAGGTCGTCACCGATATCGCCGTCAAGATCCCGCTGATCCGCGTCAATGCCTATGCCTTCAAGCAGAACAGCGTCGAGACATGGGCAAATGGCAAGATGACCTCGATCCGCTCGGCCACCGATGATGACGGCGACGCGCATCAGATCAGCGAAAAGGGGCGTGGCCTGCTGCCCGCAAGCCTGTGGAACGATGATATTCTGAAACGCCGCCAGTTACTCAACACCATCGACGGTACCGTCATGTCGGTGCGGGTGATCGATCTGGGCGTTCAGAATGTCCCCACCCGCAGCGGCCAGCTGCGCGCCCATCACTATCGTATCTCAGGCGATCTCGAACGCGATGTCTGGTATGACCAGAACGGAGACCTTGCACATGTTTCCTTCAAGGCCGATGATGGGTCAACCGTGACCTACCTGCGCAAATAGGATCGCAGCCCATGCGGCTTCTCTATGTGGAAGACAACGAAAGGTTGGCGCAAAACACCTGTGCCAGCCTTGAAAGCAATGATTTCGTCGTCGACTGGGTGGCGACTGGCGCGGATGCGGTGCATTCCGCGCGCAGTTATTCCTATGACGCGATCATCCTCGATCTGGGCCTGCCGGACATGGACGGGCTGTCTGTGCTCGATGGGATCAAACAAGCCAATGCCGACACGCCGGTGATCATCTGCACCGCCCGTGATGCACTGGACGAACGGGTGAAAGGCCTCAACGCCGGCTCTGACGATTATCTGGTCAAACCCTTTGACAGCAGCGAGTTGATCGCCCGCATCCGCGCCGTTCTGCGCCGCCCGGGTGGTGCGCTGGGGCTGAAGCTGAGCCTTGGTAACATACGCTTTGACACCAACGATCGTTCCGTTGAGATTGCTGGCCAGCCCGCCCGGTTTTCCCGTCGCGAGTTGGATTTGCTGGAGGTCTTCATGCGCCGCAAGGGGCGCATCCTGTCCAAGGACAGCATTGAGAACGCGCTTTACGGATTTGATGCGCCGCCAACGCCGAACGCCATCGAAGTCGCGATTCACCGGCTGCGCAAGAAACTGCAGGATCTGGGCGCCGCAAGCACCGTCCACACGCTGCGGGGCATCGGCTACCTGATGGAAGACGACGGTCAATGAAGGCCCTCACCCAGTCTGCCCATGCCCCCCTTGGCGGACCGGGCTCACTGCAGCGCAAGCTGACAGTCAATATCGTCCTGGCGCTGCTGCTTGCCATCGCAATGTCCGTCACGATCCTGATCTCCGAGTTTTTCGAACATCTGGAAGAAAACCTCGAAGAGACGCTGCTGCGCGAAGCAAACGAGGTTCTGGTTCAGGCCGACCCGGAGGCGGAGAATTATGGCCTGCCGGTGCAATCGCTCCGATTTCGCGGCGCCGAGGGCGCCTATCGCTATACGGTGTTTGGCCCGGAAATGGTGCTGCTCGCGGGCGGTGAGACCTCTCCGCAGATCAAGGCGCAGATTGCACCGCTGCCGCTTGGCACCGCAGCCGAGATTGACCTGCCGGGAGAGCGGCGCGGCATGGCGCTGTGCGGCATCAATGCAGGGCTGAAGATCTGCGTCCTTGCCTCGGCCTATGCCCCCATCGCCGATACCAGCATCCTTGATGCCATGTGGCACGAGGTAGAAGAGCAGATCATCTGGATCGTTCTTGGCGCGGTGCTGGTACTGTCATCGGCGCTGCTGGCGGCGCGGCTCTCCCTGCGGCCGCTGGATCGCGTCATGCAGCAGGCCGGCAGTATCGGCCCCGACGCCCCGGACCAGCGCCTTTCGCCCGAAGGATTGCCGTCCGAGATCGTGCCCCTCGTCGCTGCCGTTAACAGCGCCTTTGCCCGGCTGGAAAAAGGCTACCGGTCGCAGCGCGAGTTTTCCTCGAATGTGGCGCATGAGGTCCGCACCCCTCTCGCGGTGCTGCACTCCAGCGTCGATACCATCGGTGACGCCGAGGTCCGCCAACGCCTCAAACAGGATCTGAAACAGCTAGAGCAGATCTTTGAACAGCTGATCGATCTGGCCCGCGCCGATGCGCTGGAACCCTCGACCTTTCAGGAAATTGCTCTGGACGATCTGGCGGTGCAGATATCCTGCGCTCAGGCCCCGAACGCCATCCGCGCGGGCAAAAGCCTGGCCGTCACCGGCGCCAAGGGCGTCCGGATCCGCGGCAATGAGGGCCTTCTGGCCATCGCGCTGGACAATCTCGTGCGCAATGCGCTGATCTATTCGCCCGCCGGAACCGAGGTTGAAATCTGCGTCATGGCAAATCCACCCGGCATCGCGGTTCTGGATCGCGGCCCCGGGGTGCCGGAAACGGAACGTGAGGCGCTGTTCGAACGCTTCAACCGCGGCTCCGAGCCGGGCCGGGGCAAGGGCTCGGGAATTGGCCTGGCCATTGTAAAGGCCGTGGCCGAAGCCCATGGCGCCCGGGTCGACATTGCCGACCGGGATGGCGGTGGCAGCCGGTTTAGCATCGAATTTCCATAAAACATCACAGATACTTGACCTGCTCCGCCCATGGTTCTGCGAACCTGTAAGCGGGCTGTAAGCCTGGCGGGCGATTTCCCTAGACAACAGGAAATCCAAGCGAGGCGCTCCATGCGAATTGAGTTTTTGACGCCGACCTCTCCCGGCCGTGAAGCCGCTGAGGCCCATATCCGTGACGTTTACGACACCACCTATGCGGCGCAGGTCAAAGGCTTTGCCCCGGTTCTGGCTGCAGCCTCCAACGCAGAGGGTAAGATCCTCTGCGCGGCCGGGATCCGCACGGCGCAGGACGGTTTTTTCTCGGACTGCTACCTGAATGGCGATTTCTGCGAGGTTCTGAAGGAACGCACCGGACGCGATATCCACGCCAGCCAGATCATGGAGGTGACATCCCTGGCCTCGGTGTCGCCCTTTCCGGTGTTGCCCCTTCTCGACCGCATGATCGACTGGGGACGGCAGCAGGGCGTGGTCTGCGGCGTCTTCACCGCCACCCTGCCCCTGCGCCGCCTGCTGACGCGCACTGGGTTGGGCTATATCCCCCTTTGCGCCGCTGCGGCGGACCGCGTGGCGGACCCAGACAACTGGGGCAGCTATTACGACACTGATCCCTGGGTCTGCGCCTTTATCGAGACCGAGACGGATCTGGCGTTGTTGACGCCCGGCACCGCTGCGCCTGCATCGCTGCCGGGCCTTCAGGGAGGTGCCGCATAATGGACATGGTATTCGAGGCCCTGTGGCGTCACGCGGCAGAGCGCCCGCAAACGGTCGCCTTTTCCGGCGATGGCGACAGCCTGACCTGGGCCGATCTTGCCGCCGAAGTCACCGCGCTTGCGGCGCGGCTGGACGGTGCGCCGCGTACCGTTGGCATCGCCCTTCCGGACGGCTGCGCCTATGTAGTGGCCGATCTGGCGCTAACCCTCACCGGCCGTCGGCAGGTGCCGCTGCCGTTTTTCTTTGCGCCCGAGCAGATTGCCCATGTGATCAAGGACGCCGGGATCGGCGCGCTGATCACCGCACCCGAAACCGCCGGGCAAAGCGCTTTGCCGGAGATCCCCCTGTCGCTCAGCCACACCGATGCCGCAGCACTACCAGCCCCGACCTCGGCAGCCTCCAAGGCAGAGCGGATCATCTACACCTCCGGCTCGTCCGGGCGCCCCAAGGGCGTTGTCATCGGAAGCAGCCAGTTGCAGGCCTCGCTGAATGCACTGCTGCCCGTGGTGGCCCCGACGCACAGCGATCGCCACCTGTCGATCCTGCCCTTGGCGCAGCTTCTGGAACAGATCTGCGGGATCTTCCTGCCCATTCTGGCGGGCGCGGAAACCCGGTTTGACTTCAAGGCCACGCGCACTCTGTTCGGCGCCGAAATCGGACCATTGACCGCCGCCTTTGCCCGCGAAAGGCCCACCACCAGCCTGCTGGCGCCCGCGCTTCTGGGGCGCTGGGTTCAAGACCTCAGCAGCAAGGACGGCCGGGCTCCCAACTCACTACGCTTCGTGGCCGTCGGCGGCGCTGCCAGTTCGCCCGCGCTGTTGCACGCCGCCGAGGCTGTCGGCATCCCGGCGCACGAAGGCTACGGTCTGTCGGAATGCTGCGCCGTGGTGGCTATGAACCGCCCCGGACACAATGCCATCGGCACCGTCGGAGAGATTCTGGAGGGGCTCGACGTTCAGATCATCGACGACGAGATCACCGTCGCAGGCCCCACCGTGATGACCGGGTATCTCAATGGCGATCCGCCCCCTGCCCGCTGGCACACCGGCGATCTAGGCCGCATCGAAAACGGGCGTCTGATCGTCGACGGGCGCAAGGACGCGCTGATCGTCACCGGCGCCGGACGCAACATCTCACCCGAGTGGGTCGAGCAAAGGATCAACGCCGATCCCCGCGTCGTCAGCTCGGCCCTTGGCCTGCACCAGGACGGATCGCTGGTTCTCGTGGTCGCCGCTGCGGCTCCGATCAGCGGCGCAGACATCACCGCCGCACTGGAAGGGATCCCGCCCTATGCGCAGCCTGCGGCGGTAATCATGACCTCTCCGACAGAGCCGGGCCTGCTCTTTGCGGCAGGCACCCCGAACCGCGCCGTCGCCGCCCGGATTATCAACGACCGCCCGGCGCAGCCTCTTTCCCAGACAGCCGAAAGCCTTGCCTCATGACCCAGAAAAAGACCGTTCTCATCACCGGTGCGGGATCCGGCATCGGCCGGGCGCTGACGATGGAGGCCGCACGCCTTGGCCATGTGCCGCTGATCACCGGACGCAATCGGCACAAGCTGGAAGATACCGCCACGCTCGCAGGATTGCCTGAGAGCGCCATCCTGCCCGCAGACGTGACCCTTGCTGAGGATCGCGCAAGGCTGGTGGTGCAGGTCGGTGGGCGGCTTGATATCCTGATCAACAATGCCGGCTGCTTGACCGTCGGGTGGCTGACGGATCTTGGCGACGCTCAGCTGCAGGCGATGACCGACACCAACCTGATGGCCCCGATCGCGCTGACCCGGGATCTGTTGCCCGCGCTACGCGCAGGTCAGGGACGCGTGGCAAACATCGGCTCTGTCTTCGGCGATATCGCCTACCCCTATTTCGCGGCCTATTCGGCGACGAAGTTCGGACTGCGGGGCTTTTCTGACGCGCTGCGGCGCGAATTGTCTGGCAGCGGCGTTGGCGTCACCTACATCGCCCCGCGCGCCGCCCGCACCGCCGCCGAAAGCGAATTCGGCGCCCTGATCGAACCGCTGGACATGACGCTCGACAGCGCGGAACGGGTGGCTGCAGAAGCCTGGGAGGCAATCCGCAAAGGCAAACGCGAAAGCTTTCCTCGCGGCAAAGAGCGGTTCTTTGTCAAAGTCCAGCGGCTGTTCCCGCAGCTGGTCGACCGCTCTGTCGGGGCTCAGGCCCGCGCCGAGAAAACCATCGCCGCCCTGGACAGCCTGCGCCGCGCCTAGACCCTTCTGATTTCAAGTAGAAAGACCAAACATGACCTATACCGTGATCCGCGCCGCGCGCACCGGCAGCCAGATCGACGCCCCCGCCATTGCCGCCGTCCGCGACCATTTGAGCCGCGACGGCTGGGCGCTGCTGCGGGGCTTTGACGTCGACATGGCCGCCTTCAGCGCCCTGACAGCCGAGCTGTGCAGCACCATCACCTTTGACCCCGCACGGGAATTTTCCGAGCGCAACACCCAGATGGTGGATGCCGGGCTTGGCCCGATCGGTCTGCATATCGAAAACGGCAACACCCCAGTCTGCCCCGATATCGTTGCCTTCTACTCCGCCAAGGCCGCCTTTGAAGGCTCGCAGACCACGATCTGCGACGGGCGCGATGTGCTGGCCAGCATGTCGGAGGCGCAGCGCGCGCGCTGGAGCCAGCCGATGACCGTCTCGCGCAAGCTGCCGGAACTTTTGTGGAAACGCTACCTGGCCAATGAACACCCCGCGATCTCGGAGCCTGAAGAGGTGACCGAAGAGCATATCCTGCAATTCAAGGCAGCGATCCCGAACCAGGATTTCGACATGCACGAGGATGGCTCGCTCACCTATCATATCACGCTGAACCCGGTGCGGCCTTCGGCCCTGTCCGGCGCTGCAGGCTTTGCCAATGCGGTTCTGGGCCCGTCGCACAATTACGAGCCGCCCGTCTACCGTCTGGCCGACGGCAGCCTGGTCAGCACCGAAGAGATTGAGGAGCTGCGCGAACTGGCCGAAGACAGCACCACCGAGATCAACTGGCAGGACGGCGATATCGCCGTGCTCGACAATACCCGCATCATGCACGGGCGCCGGGCAATCAAGGATCAGGATCGCCAGCTGTTCATCGGCATGGGCCGGGTCTGATCATAGTCCCATGCGACCTCACCCGTTGCCGGGAAACCGGCTGCGGGTGCGGTTGGCAAAAGCCACCAGCGACAGCATCACCGGCACCTCGACCAGCACACCGACCACGGTGGCCAGCGCGGCGCCGGAATTCAGCCCGAACAGCGAGATCGCAACCGCGACGGCCAGCTCAAAGAAATTCGAGGTCCCGATCAGCGCGCAAGGCGCGGCGATCCGATGCGGCACCTTCAGCGCGAAGGCCGCACCATAGGCTAGTGCGAAGATCCCATAGGACTGGATCAGAATGGGCACCGCGATCAAGGCGATAACCTCGGGCCGGTCCAGGATCACCTGCCCCTGCAGGCCGAACAGGATCGTCACCGTCGCGATCAACCCGATCACTGACCAGGGTTTGACGTGGGCCTGAAAGCCCTCAATCCGCGCTGCGCTGCCCAGCCTTTTCCGGGTCCAGATCCCGGCCAACAGCGGTAGCAGCACAAAGAGGATCACCGACAGAACCAGCGTTTCCCAGGGCACCTCGATATCTGTGACGCCCAGCAGGAAGGCGACGATGGGCGCAAAGGCAAAGACCATCACCACATCATTCAGAGACACCTGCAGCAGGGTGTAATTCTCATCCCCGCGCGTCAGCTGCGACCAGACGAAGACCATCGCGGTACAGGGCGCCGCCCCCAGCAGGATCAGACCGGCAATGTACTGCTGCGCATCCTCGGGCGATACCAGATCGGCAAAGATGCCTTCGAAGAACAACAGTCCCAACAGCGCCATGGTGAAGGGTTTGACCAACCAGTTGACCATCAGCGTGATGCCCAAGCCCCGCGGCTGTTTGAAAGCATCCTTCACCGCGGCCGGATCGACGCCGACCATCATCGGATAGACCATCGCCCAGATCAGCACGGCAACCACCAGATTGACCCGCGCCAGTTCCGCCGCCGCAATCATCTGCACCAACGCCGGTGCGATATTGCCGATGACGATGCCTGCCACCATGGCCAGCGCGACCCAGACGCTCAGATATCTTTCAAAGATGCTCATGGTGCGACCTCCGCGCCTTCAACGTGCAGCTTGCCCGCGGCAAGCGCCGACAGCGCCACCATAAGGGCCGCCGTCCCCAGAACAAGCGCGAGCCCGCCAACCTGATAGGTCAGCCCGGACAGAAGCGTACCAGTCAGGCGACCGCCCGCATTGGCCATGTAGTAGAACCCGACATCCATTGTCACCCGCTCAGCCTTGGTGAAGGCGAGGATCAGGTAGGAATGTAGCGAAGAGTTCACCGCGAACAGCGCCCCAAAGGCCAGAAGGCCAAGGACCAGAACAGCGGTCATCCAAGGCTGCGGCGCCGGAGACATCCAGACCGCCAGGGTCAGCGCCGCAGGCACGGTAAACAGTGCCAACGCCCAGCTACGCGCGGCGCGGATCAACGCAGCTTCCGGGCGTTTCGCAGCCCCGAGCAGCCAGGGTGCAGCCGCCTGCACCGCACCATAGAGGATGATCCACACCGCCATGAATGTGCCGATCATGAAGAAGGCCGCGCGGTTGCCCGCCTCGGATCCATCCGACAGCACCGCGTAAAAATAGATCGGGATGCCCACCACGAACCAGACATCGCGCGCGCCGAACAGAAACACCCGCGCCGCCGACAGCCAGTTCACATTGGCGGATTTCGAAAACACCTCGGAAAACTTCGCGCCCTTGCGCCCGGTCGGTAGTCCCGGTGGCATCAGCATCACGATGGCGGCAAAGACCAGCGCCAGAACCATGGCCATGGCAATGATGGACCAGCTGAACCCAAGCGTCGCCAGCAGCGCCGCGCCCAGCAAAAAGCCCAGACCCTTTACCGCGTTCTTCGATCCGGTCAGCACCGCCACCCAACGGAACAATCCGCCGTTTGCCGAGGGCGCCAAGAGCTTCACGGCCGATTTCGACGACATCTTGGCCAGATCCTTGGCCACGCCCGAAATCCCCTGCACACACATCACGAAGACAACCGAGGCACCAATGGCCCAGTCCGGATCAAGCTGCGTCAGCGCGCCCAGCGCCGCGATCTGCAACGCCAGCCCGGCATAAAGCGTCGCCGCCAGCCCGAACCGCGCCGCGATCCAGCCCGCCGAAAGGTTCGTCACCATCCCGGCGATCTCATAAAGGACAAAGAGATAGGCCAGCTGCACAGGGGAAAACCCCAGCGTGTGAAAATGCAAGAGGACCAGCATCCGCAGCGCCCCATCGGTGAGCATGAAGGCCCAATAGGCCGCCGTCACCGCGATATAGGCCGACAGACCCTCAGGGCGATGGTTCACAGTGAGGCTCCGACCAACAGGGCCACATCGACAAGCCGCCAAGCGTAGCCCATTTCATTGTCATACCAGGCATAGACCTTCACCTGGGTGCCATTGATCACCATGGTCGAGGGCGCATCCACGATCGAAGAGCGCTGATCATTGGTGTAATCGGTCGAGACCAGCGGGCGGGTCTCATAGCCAAGGATGCCCTCCAGCTCCCCTTCGGCGGCAGCTTTGAACAGGGCGTTGACTTCCTCCGCCGTGGTTTCGCGCTCCACCTCGAAAACGCAGTCGGTGAGCGAGGCATTCAGCAGCGGCACCCGCACCGCATGGCCATTCAGGCGCCCGGTCAGCTCCGGGTAGATCAGGGTAATCGCTGTGGCGCTGCCGGTGGTTGTCGGGATCAGCGAATTCAGTGCCGAGCGCGCCCGGCGCAGATCCTTGGCGGGGCGGTCGACGATCGTCTGGGTATTGGTGACATCGTGGATGGTGGTGATGGAGCCGTGCCGGATACCCAGATTTTCGTGGATCACCTTGACCACAGGCGCCAGGCAATTGGTGGTGCAACTGGCAGCCGTCACGATGCTGTGGCGCGCCGGATCATAGGTGCCCTCATTGACGCCATAGACGATATTGGCCGTATCGCCATCCTTGACCGGGGCGGAGACCACGACCT
The DNA here is from genome assembly GCF_059429255.1 of Phaeobacter sp. CC-HEC084. Taxonomy (NCBI): domain Bacteria; kingdom Pseudomonadati; phylum Pseudomonadota; class Alphaproteobacteria; order Rhodobacterales; family Roseobacteraceae; genus Phaeobacter; species Phaeobacter sp. CC-HEC084. The sequence goes on along the minus strand of NZ_JCAIJQ010000002.1, from coordinate 531,430 downwards.
TTTTCACGCCCGCGTCGAAATAGGGGGCAAGCTTGGCCTCTGTCTTGAACACACCGGTGCAGTCGATGACCACATCCACGCCGTCGAGCGGCAGTTTGCACAGATCGGAGGTGCCGATGAAGGGAAGACGCATGTCATTGATCGTCACGCTGTCTGCATCATGGGAAAACTCCGCATCCCAGCGCCCATGCACCGTGTCGAACTCCAGAAGATGTGCGTGCATTTCCGGATCACCCACCGCGTCGTTAATCCAGGCGATTTGCGCGCCCTGCTCCAGCAGCGGTTTCAGGGCAAGTTTTCCGATCCGGCCAAGGCCGTTCACAGCATATGTGGTCATTGGGTGTCTTCCTGTGCTTGGCTGGCGATATCATCCACCGCGTGTTGCAGGGCGATGCGGTCCAGTGTTTCGATGGGCAGCGCCGTAAAGGCCTCGATCCGGCGTTTCAGCGCGCCATAGGCCTGATGAAAGGCGAGGCTTTTTTCGGCATCGGTGCCTTCGGCCTTGACCGGGTCCGGCATGCCCCAGTGGCCACTGATAGGCTGACCGTCCCAGGCCGGGCATTCCTCGTTGGCGGCCTGATTGCAGACGGTAAAAACGAAATCCATCTGCGGCGCACCGGGACCTGTAAACTCAGCCGTGTTCTTGGCCCGCAGATGCGCGGTGTCATGCCCCTTGGATTGCAGTACCTCCACCGCGAAGGGATTCAGATCTGACTGGGGGCGGGTTCCGGCGGAGTAGACGTTGAAGCGATCCGACGCGCGATCGCGCAGGATGCTTTCGGCAAAGATCGAGCGGGCGGAATTTCCGGTGCAAATGAATAGCACGTTGTATTTGCGCGCGGTCATGGCGGGGTGTCCTGTTTGGGGGGAAGTGGCGGCGGGCAGGCAAAGGTCCGGACGCCCACGGCAACAATCGAGCATCAGATAGTCAAAGGTCTGTTGCACCGCTGACATATCGACGGTGTAGAGCAGCGAGGTCCCGGACCGTTCCTGCGTCACCAACCCCGCCTGCATCAGCGCAGACAGATAGGTGGAAAGGGTGCTGGCCTTCAGATCCAGCGCCCCGGCGATTTCACCTGCGGGCATCCGGTCCGGATAGCGCCGCATCAGCAGCCGGAAAATGGCCAGTCGCTGTGGATGGCCAAGCGTGGTCAGGCGGGAGGGAATTTCTTTTTCCATATTTCATGAATATTGGAAATATAGGGCGCGTTCCAGTGAAGATTTTGTAACGACTTGATGACACAGGCCTGACAACACAGGCCGAAACAAAACCGCCCCCGGGATGGAGGCGGCTACAGGTTACAGAACGGCAAGCGGGGTTATTCCCACTCCATCTCCTCATAGACCGTCTGCGCATTGCGCCCGGCCAGGCTGTCGAATTGCTCAAGCCCGGCAAAAGCAGACTGATCAATCCCGGGCGCGTCCATGATGTCGCCGCCCTCTTCGATCAGGGCACCGATCTGGGAGCGCAGGTTCACGAGGTAATCATAGGTATCGGCGCGGGCCTGTTCCAACGTGGTGGCGTGGCCGTGGCCTGGGACCACATGGGTCGGGGCAAGGGCCGCCATGGCCTCAAAGGTCTCGATCCAGCTTTTAGCGTTTGACTGCGGCCCCACGCCAAGGATCCGCTCCACATAGACGATATCGCCGGTGAACATCACGTCCCGATCTTCCAGCCAGACAAAACTGTCGCCGGGCGTATGGGCCTGCCCGTGATGGGTGATCTGGAAAGTCAGACCGCCGACAGTGAGATCATAACCGGCGTCAAAGGTCACATCGGCATAGCGCGGCTCGGTGCCTGCCAGTTCATCCCCCAAAAGCTGCGAGAGCATCGTCATCTGCATGGATTGGCGGTCCTTGTGATCCGCCACGGCAGCCTCGGATGCGATCACGGTTGCGCCCTGCGCCTGCCAGTAACCATTGCCCAGCCAGCGGTGATCCTGCCCGCCGGTGTCGATCACATAGGTCACCGGCTGGTCGGTGATCTGTTCGATGGTGGCGTCAATCATCTCGGCGCCTTTCCACGATCCACCGGGATCCATCAGCACCACGCCTTCGGAGGTCACCACCACGCCAAAGGTGGCATTGTTGCCAAGGTTCTCGGGGTTGCGCTGGCTTTTCGGGCCGACCAACGCCCAGACATCATCGGTGACCTTCTGCACCTCCAGCACATCCGCGAAGGCGGCCAGCGGCAAGGCCGTCGTTAGGACAAGGGTCGAGGTAAGTAATTTCATGTGCAGCCCTCCCGGCATCTGCGCGCGTTCCCGAAAGACCCTGCCAGAGCGGGCAGCGGTCAGACAGAGGACCATCCGACGCAGACAGTCCGACGCAGATACCAAGACTGGCCCGGGATATCCGCCCGGGCCAGTGTTTAGTGCCAATTCAGCTCCAGTCTTCAGTCGCCGTCAGACACACCGGCCTGCCGCAGCCGCGCGCGGCGCGCGCGAAAGCTGGGCAACAGCACCAAAAGCCCCGCCAGCACCAGCAGCGCCAGCGTCATCGGCCGGTCCAGCAGGAACCCCATTCCATCATAGAGCTGCATCGCGCGGGCAAAGTTGTCTTCCAGCATCGAGCCAAGGATGAAGCCGATCAGCAACGGCGCCAGCGGATAGTCGGCGAACCTCAGCACAGTGGCACAGATGCCAAGCCCGACAAGGATCAGCAATTCGGTCGCATTGTTCTGCCCGATGTAGGCCCCCATCAGGGTGAAGAACAGGATGAAGGGGATCAGATAGTTGCGCGGCACTGCCAGAACCTTGGCGATGTAAGGGATCAGCGGCAGGTTCAGCACCAGCAGCACCAGATTGCCCACATACATAGAGATGATCACCGCCCAGAAGATCTGCGGCTCGTCGATCATCAGCCGCGGCCCCGGAGAGACGTTAAGGGCAATCAGCGCGCCCAAGAGGATCGCCGTAGTGCCCGATCCGGGAATGCCCAGCGTCAGCAGCGGCACGAAGGATCCGGTGCAGGCCGCGTTATTGGCGCTTTCCGGCGCGGCCAGCCCTTTGACCGAGCCTTTGCCGAATTGCTCCTGCTCCTCCTTGGGCGCAATGTTGCGCTCCACCGCATAGCCCAGGAAGGACGCAATCGTGGCCCCAGCCCCAGGCAATACCCCGATCAAAAACCCTTGGATCGATTGGCGACCGATCACCGGGGCAATCGCGCGCGCCTCGTCCCGCGTGATGCGCAGCTCCTTGATCTCGCTGCTGCCGCCCTCCGTCTTGGACCGGCTGGGATCCAGCACCAGATACAGCGCCTCCGGCAGGGCGAACATCGCCATGGCAAGCGTGATAAAGCCAAAGCCGGACTGCAGATCCATGATCCCCATGGTGAAACGCGGCATGTTGAACAACGCGCCCTCGCCCACGGTGGCCATGATCAGCCCCAACAACGTCATCAGCAGCGCCTTCACCACCTGCCCGGTTCCGGCAAAGGCCGCGATGGCCGACAGCCCCACCACCATCAGCGCAAAATACTCTGCGGAATGGAACAGCAGCGCCACGGTTGCCAGCGCGGGCGCAAAGATCATCAACAGCACCGCGCCGATGCTGCCCCCGCAGAAGGACGAGATCGCCGCCACCGTCAGCGCCTTGCCGGCCTTGCCCTGCCGCGCCAACGGATAGCCGTCAAACGAAGTCGCCACGGTCGAAGCAACCCCCGGCGCATTGATCAGGATCGACGAGGTCGAGCCGCCAAAGATCGCGCCATAATAGACCCCGGCCAGAAGGATCAGCGCCGCAGAAGGGTCGCCGATGGTGATCGCCACCGGGATCATGATCGAGATGATGCTCATGGGACCAAGCCCCGGCAGCATGCCGATGAATGTGCCGATCAGACAGCCGCCGATCACCATCATCAGGTTCGTCAGGGAAAAGGCGCTGGAAAGGCCAATCATGATACCTTCGAACATATCAGCCTCCCACGCCAAAGAAGATCGGCCAGGGGCTGAGGAAGATCCCCAGAACCTCTTGCACCAGATACCAGACGCCGCCCGCCGCAAGCGCCGCGATGGGCAGCAGGACGTGCAGCTTGCGCTCACCCAGGATCACCGCGCCAAGGGTCAGGAAGCCCACCGTGGAGATCAGGAACCCGGCGGGCCGCAGCAAGAGCGCATAGGCCACCATCAGAGCCAGAAGCGCCAGCGCCTGCCCCAGTTTATAATCGCCAAGCCGTCGGTGATCGATGTCGCCAACCTTGGGGCCGCTGTCGCCCTTTTGCGGGCTCAACACAATGATCAGGGCGCAGATGGCCGCCAGCACCGACAGGACCTTGGGAAAGGTGCTGGGCCAGATGGCATTGAATTTCATGAAGGGGGGAAGGCCTGCGTCCATGGTGAAATAGGCCGCATAGCCATAGGTGAGGCTGATCAGCAGGATGACCAGCGCGATCCATCGGTCAAGCGCCATGCTCTTCTCCGGGGAAATCTTGGATAAAGGAAGGCGTCACCTCCCGGGCAGATCTTTCGATGCCCCGGAGGCGACGCCGGTTGGGCGACACGGGATCAGAGGAACCCGAGTTCCTGCATCAGCGATTTGATGACCTCTTCCTGACCTTCGAGGAACTTTTCAAAGTCTTCGCCGCTGTTGTGGATGTTGACCCAGCCATTGCGAGCCCGCACCTCTTCCCATTCGGGCGTGTCGTACATCTTCGCGATGGCTGCTTGATAGGCTGCTTTGCGCTCTTCCGGCAGGCCGGGGGCGCCGAAGAAACCGCGCCAGTTGACAAAGCTCGCGTCGATGCCCTGCTCCTTCATGGTCATGGCATCGACATAGGCCGGTACGCGGTCATCTGCGGTAACACCGATGATCTTCACCTCGCCCGCGTTGGCCAGATCGATGGCCTCGGAGAACCCGGTGGAAAGCGCCTTGATCTCGCCCGACAGCAGCGCCGCCATGGCCATACCGCCCGCGTCATAGGGGATGTATTTGACCTCAGTCGGGTTCTCGCCCGCTGCCTTCATCACCATGGCCGCGACCAGATGATCCATTCCGCCCGGAACCGAGCCGCCGCCGATGGCAGTGCCGCGCGGGTCTGCCTTGTAGGCGGCGATCAGGTCGGCCATGGAATTGATCGGGCTGTCCTTGCCCACCACGATGGCTGCGTAGTCGCCGATGGTGCCTGCAACCATGGTCAAGTCGCGGAAGTTATGCGGGAAGACCCCGGTCAGCGAACGGATCACGATGGGGGTAGAGTTCACCATCAAGGTGCCGTGGTTGCTGTCGGCGTTCTCGATCAGATAGCCGATGGCCTTGCCGCCGCCACCACCCGACATGTTCTCGAACGATGCCGTGCCCACAAGACCTGCCTTGGTCAGCGCCTCGCCGGTGCCGCGCGCGGTGCCGTCCCAGCCACCGCCGGCGCCGCCGGGAATCAGGAAATGGATGCTGTCGACGGCCATGTCTTCGGCCATCGCGGGTGCGCCAAGGGCAAGGGTCGCGGTCGCCGCAGCCATCAGGGCCCGTCGGGTCAGGGTAAATGTCATGTGTTGTCCTCCCATTTGACAAGTGGCGGCCAAGCCGCTCATGACTGAATGAAGAACACGCAAAGCTGACACCGACCTGTCACGCGCGCCCCAAGGAAGACGACCCGATGCGATTTCTGCTGGTTGAGGACAACATGAGCCTGGCCACCGCCGTCTGCGACCGGCTGCGGATGGATGGTCACGTGGTTGATCACGCCCCCGGCACCCAGGACGCCGAGGCATTTTCCGCGACTACGGATTACGATCTGATTTTATTGGACATTACCCTGCCCGACGGAGATGGGCGGGATTTCCTGACCGCCCATCGCGCGCGCGAGGGAACCACCCCCGTGATCGTGCTGACCGCGCGATCAGAGGTCTCGGACCGGGTCGGCGTTCTGGACCTTGGCGCCGATGACTACATCACCAAACCCTTCGACTTTTCCGAGCTGGAAGCCCGCTGCCGCGCGGTTCTGCGCCGTCAGGGCGGCAACAGTTCCAACCAGAAACGATTCGCGAATCTGGTTTTTGATCCGCTTGCAGGCACGCTTGTGGTGGCCGGAGCCCCCGTACCACTGCGCAACAAGGAACTGCGGCTGCTTGAGATCTTTCTGAGCGCCCCGGACCGGATCCACTCCAAGGCAAAACTGGTGGACCGGCTGTTTTCCTATGACGAGGATGTCTCGGAGAATGCCATCGAGGTCTATGTCGCCCGGCTGCGCAAGCGCCTTACCGGATCCGGCGCCGCCATCGTGACCGTCCGTGGGCTGGGTTACCGGATGTCGCTGGCATGACCCTGCAGCCGCCCCCCGCACCTGTTCGCACCAGCGGTTCTTTGCGCCGCCGCTTGATCCTGCAGGTGGTGATGAGCGCGGCCTTTCTGGCTGCAATCCTGTTCTTCACTGTGCTGATCTTCACCCGCGACGTCTCCCAGCGCACCCATGACAGTATCCTGCTCGCCTCGGCCACCTCGATCATGGATTCGGTGCGGGTACAGTCCGACGCGGTCACCCTCGACATTCCCTATGCAGCGCTGTCGATGCTGGGCAATGTCAGCGACGACAGGGTGTTTTACAGCGTACGTCAGGATGGCCAGCTGCTGACCGGATACGAAGACCTGCCGCAGACCGCCCAGCGCCCTGCCCCGGGAGATCCCGCCTTTGATACCGAAAGCTACCGCGGCAGCAGCCTGCGCATGGTGGCGCTGGTCCGGCGCCTGTCCCTGAACAACGGACCGGTCGATGTGGTCATCACCGTAGCTCAGACCCGCGAAGGACAGGCGGCCGAGCTGGGGCGGCTGACCCGCTGGGCCATGTTGATGGGCGGCGGTTTTTTCCTGATTTCCGCCCTGCTTGGTGTCTGGGCCGCACAATCCAGCATCCAGCCGCTGCACGCGCTCAGTGCCGTTGTCTCGCGCCGCGGCCCAAAGGATCTGCGCCCGGTCCGCCATGCGGTGCCCAGCGAAATGTTGCCACTGGTGCAATCACTGAACCGGTTCATTGAACGCCTGAGGGTCTCCCTCGCGCGATCCGAAGACTTCATCGCCGAGGCCGCACACCGGGTCCGCACGCCGCTGGCCACGGTCCGGGCACAGGCCGAAATCACCCTGCGCCGAGTGGACAAGGCAGAAAACCGGGCCTCCTTGCGTGAGATGATCCGCGCCATCGACGAAAGCTCCCGCGCGGCGGGGCAGCTTTTGGATCATGCCATGGTGACCTTCCGCACCGACAGTCTGGAACGCAAGGAGGTGGCCCTTGATACGCTGACCCATGACCTGGTCGATCGGCTGCGGCCCGTGGCGGATCTGAAGGATATCGACCTGCAGTTTGCCTGCGACGGGGTTGCGCCGCTCCGGGGCGATGCCATTCTGATCCAGAACGCCGTGCGCAATATTCTGGATAACGCCATCAAATACGCCCCTTCGGAAACCAATGTTGAGGTCACGGTGCGGCAGGGACCGCTGGACGCCATCGTCTCGGTCCAAGATCAGGCAGGTGGATTTCCCGAAGACACAGACACAGCCGCCCTGACCGAACGGTTTGTGCGCGGCAGCAATGCCGCTGGGACAATCGGCTCCGGCCTCGGGCTGACCATTGCCCGCGAAGTTGCCGAAGCCCATGGTGGTAAGCTGATCATCGCCCCTTCAGATACAGGAGCCGGAGCATGCGTTTCCTTGTCTTTTCCCTTGCGCTGATGGTGTCGGCCCTGGGGCTGGCCTTGCCCGCATCCAGTTTTGAAGTAGAGGAATTCCGCCGTTTTGGCCCCGAGGACGCCCCGGCGCTGCGGGTATTGTCCACCACGGACATGGATGTTCTGGCGCCGCTGGTCGAGAGTTTTCTTGCGGACAGGCCGGGCACCGCCATCGAATACACCACCGTCAGCAGCGCTGTTTTGATGGAGGTGGTGACCACGGGTTCGGGCCCGCAGGCGCGGTTTGATATCGCCGTCTCTTCTGCCATGGACCTGCAGACCAAACTGGCCAACGATGGCTACACCCGGCACCACAGGTCTGCCGCGACCGACGTCATGCCGGACTGGGCGAACTGGCGTGATCATGTCTTTGCCTTTTCGCAGGAGCCTGCGTCCCTGCTGTTGTCGCGCGCCGCCTTTAACGGGCTGGAGCTGCCCCGGACCCGACAGGATCTGATCCGCCTTCTTCGACAGAACCCCGATCGCTTCCGGGGCCGTCTCGGCACCTATGACATCGCCACCAGCGGCCTTGGTTATCTGTTTGCCACCCAGGATGCGCGGACCTCGGATTCTTACTGGCGCCTGATGGAGATCTTTGGCGGGCTAGAGGTGCGGCTTTACTGCTGTTCGGGGCAGATGATCCGCGATGTCGCGCGCGGAGATCTCGCCATCGCCTATAATGTGCTGGGCAGCTACGCGCTGGCGCGCACGGACCTGACAGACAGTATCGTGATCATCGATCCGCAGGATTACACCAACATGATGCTGCGCACCGCCGTGATCCTGGAAAATGCCCAGCAGCCGGATCTGGCCGGAGCCTTTGTCGATCATTTGTTGCAGGCAGCCTGGGGTTCTGATCCCGATCCCGGCTACCCGTTTCACCGCTACCCGGTCGAAGCCAGCGATCACAGCGCTCCCCTTCGGCCGATCCAGCTGGGGCCGGGGCTGCTGGTGTTCCTGGATCGACTGAAGCGGGCGCGGTTCCTGAACGAATGGCACAGCGCCGTCAGTCAGAAATAGCCTGCGCGCGCCGCGTCACATCCAGCGCGGATCATCCACCTCTAGCGGGAAATGCCGCGGCAGCAACCCGGCCTGGAACCAGTTGATGAAACTGTAAATGGAATAAACCGGTACCCCGGTGACCTTGCGCAGGTCCCGCGCATAGGGAACCATATTGGTGCATTCCAGCACGATGGCGCCAACGTCCGGATAGCTTTGCATCATGCCAAGACCCGCATCGATCATGTCGAGACGACAGGCCGCGAAGTCGATTGTCGGCTTGTCCCCCAGAAAATCGCGGGTCATGCAGCGCCCGCCATCGGTTCCCACCACCGGCGTGTCCGGCGGCGCCCCCGCAGCGGCCAGATGTTCCGGGCCCAGTGCCTCTTCGGAGATCGTCAGAACGCCACAGCGTTTCCCGGCGGGCAGCAGGCTTTGCACCATCGGCACCTGCATCAATGAGGATGTAGCCACCGGCACGCCAAGCGCCGATTTCACCTCCTCCTGTATCAGCGACAGGAAACCGCAAGTGGTGGTAATACCATCGCAGCCCGAGCGGATTAGGTCATGCCCCGCCTCGATAAAGCGCTCGGCCAGGTCAGATGGGTCATTGCGCACCACCCGGTCGGGACTGGCGCCTTCGACAACACGATACTGCACCGGAAAATCCCAGGTCAGCGCATTTCCCACATCGCCATGCACCCGGGGAAACTGCGTTTCCAGCATCAGGATCCCAACAGTCGCTCCGTAAACCGTCTTGCCACCGCGCTCCATATCCGTGCCCTCCCGCTTTGCGTTCTCAAACAGCCATAAATCGTAAAATTATCATAAATTCACGCGATAGCAGGCCCTCAAGTCAATAGATAAGCGTCGTTGAAATGCCCCCTTGTGGCCTCTTCGATGCAGGTATGACCGCGCGGGGTCAATCTGACACGGCCCGGGTATAGGGCACCAGGGCGGTTTTCAGCCGGTCCAGAAATTCCTGACCGATCGCGGAAAGCGGTCGTGCGCTTGAGGTGATGACGGCCATTTCCATCAGGATTGCGGGCTTAAACTGGCGCGAGACAAAGCCGCCGTCCCGGTCGAAATCCAGCACAAAGGGATCAATGATGGCAACGCCCATGCCTTCTTTGACGAAACTCAGCAGGTTCTTGAACAGATGCGCATGGACCCGCGCCCGCAGCGGCACCCCCGCCTGCAGAAACGCTTCACGTGTGCGGCGGTGGGTCATGTGATCCGGCCCCATCACGATAAACGGTTCGCCCTCCAGCAATTCGGGCGTGATTACCTCGTGCCGGGCCAGCGGGCTGGCCTCCGGCATGGCGATGCGACATTCCACGGTGACCGGATGCACATCCAGCGCATCATACAGAAGCGGCATTTCGCAGATGCCGATCTCGAACAGGCCCGACAGCACCCATTCCTGTATCTTGGACGAATATTGCGACTGGAAGGAAATCGACAGATCCGGCCGGTCACGGGCAAATTCGGCGATCAGCCGCGGCATGAAACCAAAGGACATCGAATGCTGCGAGGCGACCTGCAGTTGTCCGACCTGCTTGTTCTGCAAATCGATCACCGCCTGCGTCACATGGTCGAAACCCCGCACCACGGTGTCGATTTCCCGGAACAGCAATGTTGCCTCGGGTGTGGCCGTCAGCCGTCCCTTGACCCGTTCGAACAGCTTGATCCCGGTTTGTCGCTCCAGCTGGCTCAAAAGATTGGAAATGCCCGGCTGCGAAATCCCAAGGGTCGCCGCCGCCCCGGTGACCGTCCCGGTTTCCATGACGGCATGAAAAGCCTGCATCTGACGAAATCTGAGGTTCATATCACAGGCATATCATTTTTCCTGATACCCCTGCCAGATAATAGTATTTGAAATGATACAATTCCCTATGCATGGTTGGCCAAAACCAGCAGAGACGATGACAGAAATCATGACCACCTACAGTTTCGCAGAACGGTCCCCCGCATGAGCGCGCCGCAGACCATCGTGATCGGCGCGGGCATTGTCGGCGCCGCCACCGCCATCTGGCTGCGCCGCGCGGGCCATGAGGTAACGCTCATCGACAAGGGAGAACCCGGCATGGGCGCGTCCTATGGCAACGGCTGCATTCTGGCCAGCTGCGCCATCGTTCCAGTCACCACGCCCGGGCTGCTGCCTAAGGGGCCGAAATACCTGATGGACCCCAATTTCCCGCTGTTCATGCGCTGGTCCTACGCACCGAAACTGGTGCCCTGGCTGGTGAAATACCTGTCGCATGCCAACGATGGCGACACCCGCCGCATCGCCAAGGGGCTGACCCATGTCATCGGCGACAGCGTCGAACAGCATCAGGCCCTGACCCGTGGCACCCCCGCGGCCAAATGGGTGCAGGAAAGCGACTATTGCTTTGCCTATGAAAACCGCGCGGCCTTTGACGCGGATAAATACGTCTGGGATCTGCGCCGTGAGGCCGGGTTCGTGCCCGAGTTGATCGAAGGCGCCGAAGTACAGGAACGGGAACCGATCCTTGCGCCCGAGATGAAGTTGCTCGCGGTGATGAAAAATCACGGCTTTATCCTCAACCCCGGCAAATATGTTCAGGATCTGGTGAAGTTGCTGCAAGAGATGGGCGGACGCTTCGTACAGGCCGAGGTTAAGGATTTTGACCTGTCCGGTGGGCGCATCAGCGCCGTGGACACCGACAAGGGTCGCTTTGAATGCCGCGAGGCGGTGCTGGCCACCGGCGTCTGGTCCAAGCCACTGATGCAGAAACTGGGACTCAACGTGCCGCTGGAGGCGGAGCGCGGCTATCACATCGTCTTCAAGGGGCCCAGCCAGACCCCCAACAATCCGATGATGCTGGCCTCGGGGAAATTCGTTGCGACCGCGATGGATCAGGGGCTACGCTGCGCGGGTGTGGTGGAGTTCGGCGGCCTCAGCGAAGAAAAATCCAAGGCACCGCTGGCGCTCCTACGCCGCAAGGTCAAGCAGTGCTTTCCGCAGATGGTCGCGGAGAGCGAGGAAGAATGGCTAGGCTATCGCCCCGCGCCCCCGGACAGCCTGCCGCTGATCGGCGAGGTCGGCAGCACCGGCGTCTATGCCGCCTTTGGCCATCACCACGTGGGTCTAACCGGCGGCGCCAAGACCGGCCGCATGGTCGCCGATATGATCGCAGGCCAGCCCAGCAATATCGACCTGCGCCCCTATGAACCGGACCGGTTCGCCTGAGGCGCCAAAATCATAAGAACCATAAAAAAGACCAACCAAAACAGGGAGATCACAATGATCGCTAATTTCACAAAGACCGTTGCATATTCCGTCTCTGCCCTGGCCCTGTCGGCTGCGGCAGCCACGGCGGAAAAATGGGACATGCCCATGGCCTATGCCGCCACCAACTTCCATTCGGAAATGGGCGTCGTATTTGCCGACAAGGTCCGCGACTATACCGGCGGTGAGATCGACATCACCGTGCATCCGGGCGGCTCGCTGTTCAAAGGCGGCGAGATCAAGCGCGCCGTGCAGACCGGGCAGGCCCCCATCGGCGAACGCTTCATGTCTGCCCACGCCAACGAGGCACCGCTTCTGGGCTGGGACAACCTGCCCTTTGTCGCCACCACATACGCGGACAACGAAAAGCTGTGGGCCGCCGCCAAGGACAAGGTGAACGCCCAGCTGTCCGATCTCAACCTCGTGGCGCTTTACACCTGCCCCTGGCCCGGTCAGGGCTTCTACTTTAACAAGGAAGTCGGCTCTTCGGCCGATACTCAGGGCGTGAAGTTCCGTTCCTATAACACCGCCACCGCCACCTTTGCCGAGGAGCTGGGCATGATCCCGGTGCAGATCGAAGCGGCAGAACTGTCGCAGGCGCTGGCCACCGGCGTTGCCGAGGCCTTCATCTCCTCCGGCTCCACCGGCTATGACCGCAAGGTCTGGGAGCATCTGAGCCATTACTACAAGGTCAACGCCTGGCTGCCGCGCAACTATGTCATCGTCAACAAGCAAGCCTGGGAAGGCCTTAGCGATGATATGCAAGCCGCCGTTCAGAAGGCCGCCGATGAGACCGGTGCCGCCTGCGCCGCCAAGTCCGAGGAACTGGCCAACTGGTATTTCGACCAGCTGAGCGAAAATGGCATGACCGTCACCGACGCCAGCCCCGAGTTCCTGGGCGAGCTAAAGGCAATCGGCGCCAAGATGACCGAAGAATGGCTGGCCTCGGTCGGCGATGACGGCAAGGCCATTCTCGACGCCTATAACGGCAACTGATCCGCCCACCCGGGCGCAACGGCTCCGCCCTGCCTGGTGCGGGCGGAGCCTAATCTTTTCTGACTTTCTGGGGGTGTCGACTTGCGCGACTGGCAACCGTTTCTGGGCCTGCCGCTGTGGCTGTGGCTGTTTGTAATTCCAACCCTTGTGGCGCTGGCCTGCCTGCTGGCCCCCGGCCCCACCGGGCGCATCTTGCGTCCCGTGCAACGCGTGACAGATAAGCTGTATCTCGGCTCCGGCGTTCTGGCGGCGGGGTTCATGCTGCTGATCCTGCTGCTGATCGTGGCGCAGATGGTCGCCCGTTGGAGCAACCTGACCTTTCCCGGCTCCACCGAATACGCCGGCTATGCCATGGCCGCGACCTCTTTTTTGGCGCTGGCCCACGCATTGACGCGCGGCGCCCATATCCGGGTGTCGATCTTCCTCAATATCAGCCCCCGGATCGGTCTGGTTCTCGATGCGGTGGCGATGTGGATCGCCGCCATCACCGCGACATACTTCGCCCGCTACGCGATCAAGACCAACATCTTTTCCAAGATGCTGAATGACCGCACGCAAGGGCAGGATTTCGTGCCGGAATGGCTCTTGTCCTTTTTCGCCATGTTCGCGACCGCCCCCAGCAAATGGGGGGAGCTTTGGGCCAAGACCGGGTCCGAATGGGTTTATACCCCGGTGTGGCTGCCGCAGTTGCCCATGTCCATCGGCACCGTCCTGCTGGCGCTCGCCTTGTGGGACTACCTGTGTCGCCTGCTGATCACCCGCCGGTCCAGCATCACCTCGGAGGCCGTGGAATGAGCGAGATCTACACCACAATCATCTTTCTCTTTGTGCTGTTTGCCCTGCTTGGCAGCTCGGTCTGGATCGGCCTTGCGCTGATGGGCGTCGCCTGGGTGGGAATGGAGTTGTTCACCACCCGCCCCGCAGGCGACGCGATGATCACCACGATCTGGACCGGCGCCTCCAGCTGGACGCTGACGGCGCTGCCGCTGTTCATCTGGATGGGCGAGATCCTTTATCGCACCCGCCTGTCCGAGGATATGTTCCGCGGCCTGGCGCCCTGGATGCGCTGGCTGCCGGGTGGCTTGCTGCACACCAATATCGCCGGCTGCACCATCTTTGCGGCTGTCTCGGGCTCCTCCGCCGCGACGCTGACCACCGTTGGCAAGATGTCGATCCCCGAGCTGCGCAAGCGAGGGTACCCTGAGTTCATGATCATCGGCACGCTGGCGGGCGCGGCAACGCTGGGCCTGATGATCCCGCCTTCGCTGACGCTGATCGTCTATGGCGTGTCGATCAATGAATCGATCACCAAGCTGTTCATGGCAGGGATCTTTCCGGGGCTGGTGCTGGCCGGTTTGTTCATGGCCTATATCGTCGGTTGGCATTTTTTCTACAAAGGCGAACGCCCACAGGAAGAGCCGAAAATGACTCTTGGGCAGATGCTAGCCGAAAGCCGGTTCCTGATCCCGGTGCTGCTGCTGGTCGCCGTTGTCATCGGCTCGATGTACCTGGGCTATGCCACCGCGACCGAAGCCGCCGCAGTCGGTGTCCTTGGTTCGATGACGCTGGCATTGGCGCAGGGCTCGCTGACCTGGAACACCTTCTCGGCCTCGCTGATGGGCGCGACACGCACCTCGGCAATGATCGCACTGATCCTGATGGGCGCCTCCTTCCTGTCGCTGGCCATGGGGTTCACCGGACTGCCGCGGGCACTGGCTGGCTGGATCGACCAGATGAACCTGTCGCCCCTGGTGCTGATCATTGCATTGACACTGTTCTACGTGGTGCTGGGGATGTTCCTTGATGGTATTTCCTCAGTCGTGCTGACCATGGCCATTGTCGAGCCGATGATCCGTCAGGCCGGGATCGACGTGATCTGGTTCGGCATCTTCATCGTCGTAGTGGTGGAAATGGCGCAGGTGACACCGCCCATCGGCTTCAACCTTTTCGTGTTGCAAGGCATGACCCGGCACGAGATCTCCTACATCTCGAAGACTGCCATTCCCATGGTCGGCCTGATGCTGGTGATGGTGGTGATCCTTGTCGCCTGGCCCGAGCTGGCCACCTGGCTGCCGGAAAACATCCGCAGCACGCCGTCCGGCTAAGGGGCGGGCTGAGGGCATGCTGAATGCGCTTGCCTTTGTGGCCCGGCACGGCCGGGCCGCTTTGGTTCTGGGCCTTGTGGCAGGGCTTTTCCTGCCGGATCTGGCTCGGCTCCTGCGCCCTTGGCTGCCGCAGATGGTGGCGGGACTGTTGTTCCTGACCGCATTCCGCATCGGTGCCCGCGCCGCCCTTGGCGGACTTTCCGAAGGGCTGTCCTCGCTGCGGGCGGTTCTGGTTCTGCAACTGATGCTACCTCTGGCGGCGCTGCTGCTCCTATGGCTCGCCGGTCTCGCCGGAACGCCCGCGGCAATTGCGCTGGTTCTGATGCTGAGCGCCCCGTCAGTCACCGGCGCCCCCAATATCACCCTTCTGCTGGGGCACGCGCCAGAGCCTGCCTTTCGCGTTCTGGTGCTGGGCACGGCGCTGATGCCGCTGACGGTGATCCCGGTCTTTCTGCTGGTGCCCGATCTTGGCGGGCTGGAAGCTGTCCTCTGGGCCACACTGCGGCTCATCGGCACTATCGCTCTCACGGTCATTACCGCTTTTGCCCTGCGCCACCTCGTCCGCCCCGATCTGCGTCAGGAGCAGGTGCAGGCGCTGGACGGGATGACGACCCTGGCGCTTGCGGTGATCGTGGTCGGATTGATGGCGGCGCTGGGGCCTGCGCTGCGACAGGATCCCCTCTTGGTCGCCAAATGGATGGCCTTCGCTCTGACTGCCAATTTCGGCATGCAGCTGCTGACCTATGCCGTGCTGCGCCGCCGGGGCCACGAAGCGGTTGCCGCACCCTATGCCGTGGTCGCGGGCAACCGCAATTTTGCACTGTTTCTGATCGCTCTACCCGCAAGCACCACCGATCCGCTGCTGATCTTTCTCGGCTGTTATCAGGTGCCGATGTATCTGACTGCTGTCGTGATGCACCGCGTCTATGCGCGCTCTCGACCCTGAAAAAAGGCCGGGTAACACATGGCCCGCTGTCAGCCCGGGAATAGCTGCGCCATTTCCTTGTCGAACTTGGCCCAGCTCAGCACTGCCTTATTGCCCGCCAGACCGTGATAGTAGGACTTCCCGCTGGAGGTCGGCAGTCCGGCCCAGATCTTGGCCAGATTGTTCATAAAGTCATGGCGGCTCATATCCCCTGCGACGGTCGCGCTGAAGCCGGCCTCTTCGAGAAGCTGTTGCGCCAGCCGGTCTTGAAGCTGTGGAGAGAACCGGTCAGAGCGGTTGGCCCCCACATGTTTCACCAGCCGTTTCAGGGTGGCCGGAATGAACTGATAGCGGCCGATGGCATGCTGCTGACCAGGGGTGTCGTCGATCCATTTGTAAATTTCGCCGATGGTCATATGCGTCGGCAGTTTCGAAGGACGGATCGTTGCCGCGTATTGCACCGCATCATATTGCGCCTTGCCTGCCTCGGCGCTGGCAATCAATTGCATCAGCCTGCGCGCCGCATCGCCACCGACAATGCTGCGGCGCGTTACATCCCGGAACATGCTGGTGCCGCTGCGGCCCCGGAAAAGGCTGGCCAGATTGGCCTGCACCGCCTCCATCTCAGCCTCCAGATCGGGCTGTGCCCGTGCCTCTGTGGTCGTGCGCGGAATGATCTCTGCCTTGGCAGGGATGGCCAGAACCGGGCGCCTGTCTCCCCCGCCCTTCTGAAAGAACTGTTCACTGACGATTGAGAACTGTTCGCTCGCCCCCAAACCGGTGGCCAGGAAAGAGAACGACAGGGCTGTAAACGCCAGGGCAGAGTTGCGATGGGCCATGGAAACCTTCTGTTTCGAGCGACAAGCAGCCCTCATCCTGACCGGACAGAATTGATATTTCCTTTAATTGCATTCGAGAAAATACGCGAACCGCCCCTAAAACGGACGTGCAAAGGCCACCGCCCCGGGTTAGTCCGCCTCTGACAGGACCTTCTGCATCAGCACCAGATCCAGCCATTGCCCCCATTTGCGCCCGACCTGCGGCATGCGGCCGACCTCGGCAAAGCCAAGCGAAGCATGAAAAGCGATGCCGCCGGGATTGGCGCCACTGACACCGGCCACCAGCACATGGATGCCGTCGGCGCGGGCGACATCCTCAAGCCGCGCCATCAGCCGCCGCCCCAGCCCACGCCCCTGCGCAGCCGGAGCGAGCTGTATCGAATGTTCCGCCGTGTGCCGATAGCCCGGCCCGCCGCGAAACGCGCCATAGGTCGCAAATCCAACCACCTGCCCGTCGATTTCGGCCACCAGATAACGCAGACCGCGTTCCCCGATGACGTCCCGCAGGGCAGCTGGGGTCTTTTCGTCGTTGGTAAAGGTGATCAGCGTATCCCGGATCATGTCATTGGCGATCCTTGCAATCGCCTCGGCATCCTCAAGGTCGGCCTGACGGATAAGCTCGGCCATCTTGTCTCCTCTGAGCTGTTCCAACCTGTTGTCGCCGCAGACCCTGCGCCCGCAGCATCGCATCCTTGGAGCAGCCATAGCAACGGACAAGATCAGCGCATATTGCGAAGGAAGAACCGGAGGTGATCGCAACATGCGATCGGTGGCGGGGAGACAGGGATTCGAACCCTGGGAACGCTCTCACGTTCAACGGTTTTCAAGACCGCCGCATTCGACCACTCTGCCACCTCCCCGGTCAGCTGGCGGTTTAGGCCGCGCCAGCACATCGTGCAAGGGAAAATCGTGCCATCTTTTTCGAACAAGGAGCTGCGCCCGATGTAAACGCACGCGAAATAATGCCAATTGCCATGCTTTTGTGCCGCCCGCTTGGGGACAGGGTTTTCATGCAAGAAGACGCAGGCTATCATTTGCAAAATCAAACGATGACCGGGAACCCGGCAAGCAGCGCATCGCCGCTTTGAGCACAGGCAAGGGAAGAACCATGACACAGGCCAGAACTCGGGCCACGCCAATCGGAAAAACCGGCGCGCGGATCTGCGCGTCTGCTTTATGTCTGCTGATGCTGACCGCCTGTGAAGACGGCGCCGGGCTGCCGTTCCTGCAGCCCAAAGCCTCTGCGACCGACACAGCGCCGACATCCGCCAGCAGCACCAAACTGGTGGAGCGCGACGTGGAATCGCCGGATGTGTTTCAGGTGACCGAGGCCGGGCTTTGGGACGGGCGTCCCTCCCTTGGTGGTGTCTGGGTGGCCCACCCCGATGCGCAGGATCCGGAACGGGTCATCATCCGCAACAGCGCCAATGGAAAATTCGTAATCGGCGCCCTGTTCCGCCGCGAGCGTGAAATTCCCGGACCGCGCATTCAGGCCTCCTCGGATGCGGCAGCGGCTCTGGGCATGCTGGCAGGCGCGCCGGTCGAACTGAACGTCACCGCCCTGCGCCGCGAGACAGCACCGGAAGAGGTCGCTGCAGAACCGGCGGAGGATGCCGCAGATACCACGGCACAGAGCGAGGCACTGACGCCCGATGCGGTAGCAGAGGCACCGCTGGACCCGATCGCCGGGGCTGCTGCTGCCATTGATGCGTCGGCTCCAGACGCGAGCACGGCGGCTGCACCTGCAAAACCACAGCCCACGCCCGCGACGCCAAAAACACGCGTTTCGCCGCTTGAAAAACCTTACATCCAGATCGGCATTTTCAGCGTCGAGGCAAACGCCAATCGCACCGCAGGTCAGATGCGCAATGCAGGCATGATCCCGATCGTTTATGAGCAATCTTCCAACGGCAAACCCTTCTGGCGCGTTGTCGTCGGACCGGCACAGACCAAGAGCGAGCGCAGCCAGCTGCTGAAAAGCGTCAAACAGGCTGGCTTCTCGGATGCCTACGCGGTGACCAATTGACCTGCATGACGCTCCCAGCCCCGCGTCGCCTGCACACAGACCAACAAGGATGACACACCGGTGATCGATCTTGTCAAATCCGCACTGAAACTGACCGCCTGCGCCGGGTTTATGCTGAGCATTGCCTCTGTTCCGGCCTCGGCCTTTGATACAAAGGCCCGCGCCGCCTTCGTGCTAGATCAAAGCACCGATACGGTTCTGCTTTCGAAGAATGCCGAGGTGCCTTTGCCCCCGGCCTCCATGTCCAAGCTGATGACGCTTTATGTGGCCTTTGAAGCCCTGCGTGATGGGCGGCTGACGCTGGATGAACAGCTGCCGGTCAGCGAACACGCGATGAGCTATGGCGGCTCCACCATGTTCCTGGACACAACCGACCGTGTCCGGGTCGAGGATCTTCTGCGCGGCATCATCGTGCTGTCGGGCAACGACGCCTGCGCAGTGATCGCCGAGGCACTGAGCCCGGACGGAACCGAGGCCGGTTTCGCCCGTTACATGACCAAGCGCGCGCGCGAACTGGGCATGGCCAATGCCACCTTTGCCAATTCCAACGGTTGGCCCGCCGCCGGGCATCGCATGTCGATGCAGGATCTGGGTATTCTCGCTCAGCATCTGATCGAAGATTTCCCGCAGTATTACCCGCTGTTTTCGGAAAAGACCTTTGAATTTGATGGACGCGCGCCGTCGAACACTCGCAACCGCAATCCGCTGCTGACGTTGGGCATTGGCGCCGACGGTCTGAAAACCGGCCACACGAGTGAGGCGGGCTATGGCCTTGTTGGATCGGCCAAACAGGGCGACCGGCGGGTGATCTTCGTGATCACGGGGCTGGCCAGCACCAAGGCGCGTGCAGAGGAGGCAGAGGCCCTCGTTAACTGGTCGTTTCGCCAATTTACCAAGAAAACCATCGCCAAAGCTGACACCCCTGTCGCCGAAGCCGAAGTATGGCGCGGCGCTGCACGATCGGTAGGCCTGGTGCCAGCCGAAGATCTGGAAATCCTGGTACCCGCCCTGACCGGCAGTGAGATCAACGCCGAGGTGGTCTACACCGGCCCCATCGACGCGCCGGTCCGCAAGGGCGACAAACTGGCCGAGCTGGTCTTCCAACCCGATGAGTTGCCCGAGGTGCGCTTGCCGCTGGTGGCGGCGAATGACGTGCCCGCAGGTGGCTTTCCGGTGCGGGTCAAGACCGCCGCGCAGGTTCTGATCAAACGCTTTCTGAACGGCCCCGAGGACGCGCTGTGACACCCGGTCCCGAACGCGGATTGTTCATCACCTTCGAAGGCATCGACGGTTCCGGCAAATCCACCCAGTGTCGACTGCTGGCCGAGACGCTTCAGGCGGCAGGGCGCGAGGTGGTGCTAACTCGCGAGCCCGGCGGCTCCCCCGGGGCCGAAGAGATCCGGCGGCTTGTGCTGGAGGGCGATCCCGACAAATGGTCGGCGGAGACCGAAATCCTGTTATTCACAGCCGCGCGCCGGGATCATCTGGAGCGCACCATCGAACCGGCGCTTGCCGCTGGCAAGGTGGTGATCTGCGATCGGTTTGCCGACAGCACCCGCATGTATCAGGGCCTGTCGCGCGGCGATCTGCGCGCCACGGTGGACCAGCTGCATGACCTGATGATCGGCCGTGAACCGGATCTGACCATCCTGATTGACATGGACCCGGCCACCGGCCTTTCGCGCGCCAAGGGGCGTCAGGGCACTGAAGAACGGTTCGAGGATTTCGGCCTGTCCTTGCAGGAAAAGATGCGCGCCGGGTTTCTGGCACTGGCGCAGGAATTCCCCGACCGGTTCCGCGTTCTGGACGGCGACCGTGCTCTCGATACGGTCGCGCAGGACGTTCTGTCGCAGGCGCTGGCGGCCCTGTCCCCCGAAGGACACCCGGTATGAGCGCGCAGGACGAGCTGCCGCGGGCAGATCAGGCCGCAGGCGCGCCACACCCGCGGGAAACCCCGCAGATATTCGGCCAGAACAAGGCAGAGCAGGATTTTCTTACCGCCTTCAACTCGGACCGGTTGCATCACGGCTGGCTGTTGACCGGGCCGCAGGGCATTGGCAAGGCGACGTTGGCCTGGCGCATCGCGCGCTTTCTTCTCGCAACACCCCCTGCTGAGGATGGGCTGTTCGGCGCGCCGCCGCCAGCGACCACGCTCGACATCGCCCCGGATCACCCGGTATCGCACCGGATCCACGCCCTGGCCGAACCGGGGTTGGCCGCGATCACCCGCAGCTATAACGACAAGGGCAAGCTGCGCGATCAGATCGTTGTAGATGATATCCGTGCACTGAACCGGTTTTTCGGCCTGTCTGCCACTGATGGCGGGCGCCGGGTGGTGATCGTGGATGCCGCCGACGACATGAACCCCAGCGCCGCCAACGCCCTCTTGAAAATGCTGGAAGAGCCGCCCGCGCGGACCACCATGTTCCTCATTTCGCATCAGCCCTCGCGCCTGTTGCCGACGATCCGCTCGCGCTGCCGCACGCTGCGCCTTGGCCCCCTGTCGGCAGAAGATATGCAGGCCGCCCTCAGTCAATCCGGGGCCGAACTGCCAGAGAACGCCGATCATCTTGCGGCGCTGGCGGCCGGATCGGTCGGCGCGGCGCTGCGTCTTCTGAACCTTGGTGGGCTGAAGACATACGCCGAACTTGTACAGATCCTCGATTCTCTGCCCCGTCTGGACCGTCAGCGCGCCATGGCGCTGGCCGAAACCGCGGCCCAGCGTGGCGGCGCGGAAAAATTTGAGCTACTGCTGACCCTGACCGAGGTCGCCATGGCCCGGCTGGCCCGTACCGGCGCCACCGGACAGCCGCCCCAGCCAGAGGCCGCACCCGGTGAAACCGCCATGTTGCAGCGCCTCGCCCCTGATCCGCACAAAGGCCGGGCATGGGCCGACCTTTCTGCCGAAGCAACGGCACGCGCCCGCCACGGTCAGGCCGTGAACCTTGACCCCGCCGCGCTAGTCCTAGATACGGTTTTCAAGATGCAGGAAACCGCGTCGCGCTGATCCCGACTCGTCCGGGCTGGTCTGGGCAGGTCCGGGGCTGCGGCGCACAAGACGACGAAAGACAGGCATGAGCAGCACACCCCTTCCCCAGATCACCGACAGCCACTGCCATCTGGATTTTCCGGATTTCGCTGGCGAGCTGGATCAGGTGATCGCCCGTGCCACCGAAGCCGGGGTCACCCGGATGGTCACCATCTGCACCAAGATGAAGAATGAACCCTCGGTGCGCGCCATCGCCGAAACCCACGCGCCGGTGTTTTACGCCGCAGGCACCCACCCGATGAGCGCGGCTGATGAGCCGCTGGTCAGCGTGGATGAACTGGTGGCGCTGGCCAAACACCCCAAATTCGTCGGCATTGGCGAAACCGGGCTGGACTATCACTACACCGCGGACAGCGCCGAGATTCAGCAGGTCTCGCTGCGCAATCACATTGCCGCCGCCCGTGAAACCGGCCTGCCGCTGATCATCCACGCCCGCGCCGCGGATGACGACATGGCCCGCATCCTGTCCGAAGAAATGAAAAACGGCAGCTATTCCTGCGTGATGCATTGTTTCTCCTCCTCGGCGGAACTTGGCCGGGCGGCGCTGGATCTCGGGTTTTACCTGTCAATGTCCGGGATTGCCGCCTTCCCCAAAAGCCAGGAGCTGCGCGACATCTTTGCCGCCGCGCCCATCGACCGCATTCTGGTGGAAACCGACGCACCCTATCTGGCACCGCCGCCGCACCGGGGCAAACGCAATGAACCGGCCTATTCTGCCCTGACCGCCAAAGTCGGCGCCGAGGCCTTTGGCATGGACTACGCTGACTTCGCGGCCCAGACGCAGGAGAATTTCGACCGGCTGTTCTGGAAAGCAGCGCAATATCAGGCGGCCGCCTGATGGCTGAACTGCGCTTTACCATCCTCGGCAGCGGCTCGTCGGGCGGGGTGCCGCGCCTTGGCGGCCACTGGGGTGATTGCGACCCTGAGAACCCACGCAACAGACGGCGGCGCTGCTCCATGCTGGTTGAGCGCGACGGCCCGGATGGCACCACCACGGTGCTGATCGATACTTCGCCGGATATGCGCAGTCAGCTGCTGGATGCAGAGGTCGGACGGCTGGACGCGGTGGTCTATACTCATTCCCATGCGGACCACGTGCATGGTATCGACGATCTGCGCATGATCGTCTTCAACATGCGCAAGCGGATCCCGGTCTACGCCGATGGCGATACCCAAAATGCCCTGCTGTCGCGCTTTGGCTATGCCTTTGTGCAACCCGAAGGATCGCCCTATCCGCCGATCCTGGATCTGCAAAGCATCAATGGCCCCTTTGTTATCGATGGCCCTGGCGGAGAAATCCCCTTCCGCCCCTTCGAGGTCGGGCATGGGTCGATCGACGCGCTGGGGTTCCGGATGGGCGGGCTGGTCTATCTTCCCGACGTGGTCGACATCCCCGACAGTGCCCTGCCCGAGCTGCAGGATATGGATTGCTGGGTTCTGGACGCCCTGCGCCGCACCCCACATCCCACGCATTTCAACATGACGCAGGCGCTGGAGTGGATCGAGCGGATGCAGCCCCGGCGCGCGGTGCTGACCAACATGCATATCGATATGGATTATGCCACGGTCGAGGCAGAAACCCCCGATCATATCTCTGCCGCCTATGATGGCATGGTGATCCGCAGTCCGATCTAGGGCCGCCCAACCGGGCGAGCGCCCATTAGGACTACGACTATATGCTGCAAAGCCTGATCGACGTCATTCTGCCCGTTTTCCTGGTGGTCGCTGCGGGCTATGCCGCAACGATGAAGGGGTATTTCACGCACAGCCATATCGAAGGGCTGATGAAATTCACCCAGAGCTTTGCCATCCCCTGCTTGTTGTTCCGGGCGATTGCCAATCTGGATCTCTCCAGCAGTTTTGACCCGACATTGCTCGTCAGCTTTTACACCGGGGCGGGGATCTGTTTTCTGATCGGCCTCTTCGGTGCGCGGCTGATCTTTAAACGCGACTGGGAAGACTGCGTGGCCATCGGCTTCTGCTGCCTGTTCTCCAATTCGGTCTTGCTGGGCCTGCCGATCACCGAACGCGCCTTTGGCCCCGACAATCTGACCGGCAACTATGCGATCATCGCGTTCCATTCGCCCTTTTGCTATGGCATCGGCATCACCGTGATGGAGATCGTCAAGAACCGCGGCAGCGGCAGCATGAAGATGGCACGCTCGGTGCTGACTGCGATGTTCCGCAACGTGCTGATCCTCGGGATTGCACTGGGATTTGCCGCCAACCTGATCGGCCTCACCATCCCCGGTGCAATTGACGATGCCCTGCAGCTTCTGATCCGCGCCGCGCTCCCGGCGGCGCTGTTCGCCCTTGGCGGCGTACTGGTGCAATACCGCCCCGAGGGCGATCTGCGCACTATCGCATTTGTCTGCGTGACCGCCCTGATGGTGCACCCGGCCATCGTCTGGTCCCTTGGCAGCACTCTTGGCCTGAAACAGGATCTGTTCCGCTCCGGTGTTCTCAATGCTGCGATGGCGCCGGGCTTTAACGCCTATATCTTTGCCAATATGTATGGCCGCGCCCGGCGCGTCGCCGCTTCCTCGGTATTGATTGCAACCGGGGCCTCTGTACTGACGGTGTGGTTCTGGCTCGTGGTCCTCACCTGAGGCACCTCCCCTGCCCGCCTGGGCCTCGCGCAGGTTCAGCCGGGCAGTCGCACCGCCCAGAGCAGCGGCTCATCAAAGTTGTACATGACCAGTTGCCCGTCCTCGGCCAGTTCCATCCGGTTGACCAGACCCAGCTGCTGCAGGAACTCGCGCTCTGCGATCATCGTCTGTTCATCACAGAGCCCGCCGCCAATATCAAACGGCGTGAACATGAGGTTCTGCAGGTCCGGCCCGTAGGTGGTGGTGAAGCTGCGGCAGGGGCTGGAGCCGTAGAGCGTGCCCTCGGCAAAATCGAACCGCATTTCGTCAAAGCCCGCAATATCGATGTCCTTTACCCGCTGCACGATCCAGGCGCCATCGAAACTCTCTGCCGTGGGTGAAACCATGGGGACCCCTCCACTGGGTGCATTGGCGTGCTCCGAGGCATAAGAAAATCCCGCCAAACTCCAACCGCAAACCCCGGCACTGACTGCCAGGATCACGGCCAGAAAGGGACCTGAAATCCTCATGTGGCAGAGCCGGTTATCGGGAAAATCGGCATAATCTCACCTTGGTGCATATGCCCCCAGAGTCTGCGCAGTCTGTACGGTTTCACAAGAAAAAAATTCTTGCCGAAACGTTAACCGCGTGCGACCCTGAAAGAGGCAAGTGTGTAGTATGCTATTTTTAAACAGTTTTTCAGTCCAGGAGCTGCCCAATGCCTCTTGATGGATCTGCCGCGAAAGAAATCAAACAACAGATGGCAATCGCCCGCAAACGCGAGCTGGCCTTTGGTTTGTGTTTTGGCAAGAAAATCGAAGACTCGGTCTTTCTCACCCACAAGACCAAAGCCGCCAAGGTGCTTGGCAAGCAGGCGAAATCCGATGGAGAGACGCCGCAATTCACCTTTGGACGGCTGAAACTGGACGGCAAGGAACTGACCCTCATTGTCGAAGGAAAGATCCCGCCGGGCATGGCCCGCAAGACCAAGAAAATGTTCATGGTCGTCGGGCTGAAATACAGCATCATCATTCAGGACCCAGACGGAAAGGTCGTCGAAGCGGAGAAAGATGAGGACGAAGAAGGCCCGGCTGCGAAAGAGGCCGCAAGCGGCGAGACGGCGACGGATACGGCAGAACCGGACGGCCCCGCGGCGCCCTCGGGCACGCCAGATCCGGCAGAGGAGAAATGGGCTGCAGCCGCGAAAAAGGTCGAAGCCAACCTCGTAAAGCTGCGTCAGATCGCCGGGATTGATCTTTCCCGGGTCGAGACGCTTTGGAAGGCGTTGCAGGCCAAGGCGGACACCGGCGCCTTTGCCACGGCGCTAGAGCATGTGGCCAAGCTGTCAGCGGAGATGAAGACCGCGGCCCAGGACGCCGCTGCGCGGGCCAAGCGGCAAACCCTGCTTGAGGCAAAGTGGCAGCAGGCAGAAGCCAAGCTGAAGCCGCTGATCGACGAGGTTCTCTCCTTCAAGACAACCCAATCCGAGAAAATTCAGGCGGTCTGGGCTCAGATCACCGCGAGGGTGGAAGCCACGCCGCCTGATTTCGAAGGCGCGCTTAAGGCGGTCGGTCCGCTGGCACAGGCCATTTCCAAGGCCCGTCAGGCCGCGGCCGAGGCACCTCAGGAAGAACCGGCCCCGCCAAGCGGAGGGGCCGAGGCGGCGGAAGGCGGCGACACGACAACGATCCCCCGCCCGGACGCACCGGAAAAAGCGCCCGAACAATCCGCTCCGCCCTCAGGCGAAGCCGCTGGCGATACGGATGATACCGACCTGTCCGACCAGATTGCCCGTATCGAAGCCGGGTTGAAAGAGCTGCGCGACGGCCCGGTGAAGACCTATAACACCATCGTGCCCGAGGCGGTCAGCCAGACCCCGGACAAATGGAAGACCGCCCTGGAGAAAGTCGAGGCGCTGGCGAACGAAGCCAAGGCCAAGCCCGAAAGCAGCAGCACGGCCAAGCTGGAGGCTGGCGAAAAGGCCCTTGCCGGGCTGAAAAAGGCAGTTGCCACCGACACCGAAGCCAAGACCGGTTTTGGCAAGGCGCTGGCAATCTTTGACCTGCGGATGGTCCCCCTGACCAGCCATCCAAAGGCCGGGGCCCCGGAAATCGCACCCGAAATCGCCACGATCAACGACACCCGCACGGACGCCATCGCAAAGGCAAAGGCTCACGATCTGAAAACCGCGACTGAGGCGCTCACGGCTGCTGAGGCCGAGATCACCAAGGCCGAGGTGCTCGCCGATGACTTTGCCCATTTCATGGCGCTGGACCCCGACCGCAAGGAGCTGGCCGACGCTGCGCGTGGGGTAACGGTCGGCGATCCCGCGATCGACGATGCCGCCCGCGAGATGGAACGCCTTTACGATGCGGCGCAGCAGGACAAGGCCGCGAAGAAATTCAAGGATGGCATCAAGAAGCTGGATGAGATCGCCGCAGTTTACGCCAAAACTGCCCGGGTGCGGACGCTGCGGGAAAGCTATGAAGACGCCCGGCCCAAGGCCAAGACTTGGGTCGATTACTGGGCCACGCTTCCCGGCGCTGTAAAAAACCTGCTCACGGTCAAGCTGACCGAGGCGAATGGCTATTACAACGATTCCGATGTCGCCACGAGCAAGGACTACGCCGAGTCACTCAAGACCCTTGGCAAGTTCTGGCACCTGCGGGCGTTTCTGGAAACCGAAATTCCGGTGGTGCAGCAATACGCGCCCAAGCTGACCGCCTTTGAGGCCAAGCTGAAGGAATTCAAGGACCACGATGGCGCCTCGGGCATTCAGGTGATCATCCTGAAAATGGAAAGCGATCTCGCCTCGGCCAAGGCGGAAGCGGCGCTTCACAAGTACTCAACGGCCATATCCCTGCTGGATGCCACGGCCGGGGATTGGGCAGCAACCACTGCGCAGGCGGACGCCTGTAAGGCCTACAAGGAAAAGCGCCAGGTCGTTCAGGGCAAGATCGCACCGCTGAAGAACGTACCGCAAGCCGCAGGCATGCTGGCCGATGCCGAGGCGCTGCTGGCCGAAGCCGTGGCCCATGCGCTCAAGCTCGACTTCCCCACGGCCAACACCTGCCTGGCGGATGCGGAAAAACGCCTCGACAGCGCTAAGGCTGCGGCAGAGGCCGCAGTCGAGCTGGACGGGCTGACCGATACCGCCGCGCTGGATAACCTGAAAAAGAAATGGGACCCGGCCTTCAAGGTCTTCACCGATATCCGGGACAAGGTGGTCGCGGCGGATACCGGCAATGATTTCACAGTGCTGATCGCCAAGGCACAGGTGCCTGCCGCGGAGGCTGAAAAAGCCAAGAAAGCCAAGAAATACGACGATGCGCGCGCCCATCTGGACAGCGCCATCGCCAATCTGAAACTCGCCATGGTGCTGGTCCATCAGCATCACGCCTATGAGGAACTGAAAACCTCGCTGGGAACGCGGGTGGCTGGGCTGGCGGCGCTGAACGATGCCAATTGCCTGCAGCCGCATCTGGATGACATCACCCGTCTGACCAGCGAAGCAGACGATCTGATCAAGCCCGAAGCCTATGACTACGACGGCGCCGAGGCCAAGCTTGCCGCCGCACGCGCCATGGTCGACCAGGCCCGCGCAGAAGGTGAACTTTACAAGACGATCAAGGCCGACCGGGCCAAGGCCACCGCGGTGATCGCCAAGATCACCACCGAGGGAGGCGATGTAGAAACACAGCTGGAGCATCGCAAGACGGAGATTCAGGCGCTGATCGACGAGAGTATCCGGCTGCAAACCGCGCGGGATTTCAAAGGCGCCGCGGAGAAGGCCAAGGATGCAGCCGGTTGGGAAAAGGCCACCGACGCGGATCTGACGACACTCAAAACCGTGCTGGGCTGGGAAGGTCCCTATTTCAAGGTGCCCCGTGCCACGCTGATCGGACCGGGCAAGGAAGCCGGGGTACATCAGATCGCCCGCGCGGATGCGGATTTTGCCAAATATGAGGCGATGAAGGCCGCGCATACCTACACGGCCGCGCGCGGGATGTTCGAAAAGGCCTATCAAAAGATCGAGGCCTGCAAGGTTCTTCTCGCAGCGGCGGCGCCCTACCCTCAGGCGGTTACAGATGCGCAGGCAGCGGTCGATGCATTGGCCGCCGAAGGCAACGATGCCACCAAGGACCGGATCAAGGAGATGACAGACCGGCTGACGGCAGCCAAGCTCGACACCACCCGGACCGACCTGACGGAAAACGATTATTCGCAAGCCGTGAAGGAGTTGAAGGCTCTCACCGAGACCGCCAAGGCGCTGCTGACCGCGATCACCGGATCATCGGAGTATGAAACCGCCCGGACAGAGGCAAAGGCCAAGCTGGACGAGGCGCAGGCGCACAAGCAGGCCGACGCCATCGCGGCGCAGCTGACCCGGCTGACAGCCAAATATGACGCGCTGGTCAAACTGGCACCAAGTGACTACGCGACGGCAAAAACCATGGCAGAGGAAGTGGCGCGTTCGGCCGAAGAGGCCCTGTCGACCGCCAAAACGCATGGCATCCTTGAAGTGGTGAATTCGGCCATTGGCGGGGATGAGGACAGCGCCCCCTGGTGGCCGCAGGTACAGGCGGCGAAACTGTCGATCAAAGTGGTCGGCAGCCGTGAAAACGCCGATGTCGCAGCGGTACACCTGAAGACCGCGACGGCGGAAATCGAAAACTGCCAGAAAGACGGATTGGCGCCAAAGGTCGCCAAAGGGCATCTTCTTGCCGCGCTGGAGGCCTGCAACACGGCGGATGAGGTGATTTCGCAATATGCCTTCATCACGCAGGAAATCGCCCACGCCTGCACGGCCCTGACCCCGGTCGAGGACCACGAAGAAGCCGCCTATGTCGCCGCCGAGGTCGCCGAAGTTGAAAAGCTGCTGACCGGGGCACAGACCGCTGCTAGAGGTGGCCAGAACTATGCATCGGTCAGCGCCGATATTGAAAAGGCTATCGCCCTGACCAAAACCGCGTTGGAGCTGGCCAAGCAGCATAAGACGTACAAAGAGCTGCGCGCCGAACCGGAAGTGGAGCCCCGCCTGGCCGTGCTCGAAGGGCACGAACACCGCTACGCCATCAAACCCAGCATCGACACCATGCGCAAGAAACTGGCGGATGCCGCGGCGCAGGACGCAGGTAAACAGCCTGCAGATGCTATCAAGCTGCTGGAAGAGGCCCGCGCCATTGGCACCAGCGCCTATGTCATGGCGCAGATGCGGGCCAATACGCCGCCAGACCCGGCAGACATCGAGAAAATCCTGGCACGCCCGGGTGGCACCGCCGAGCTGGATGCGATGATCGACAATCTGGAGCCGGAAGCCCAGCGCGCGGTGGTCAAGGTCGCCTTCAAGGCGCGCTTTGGCTGCGATATCAAGAACTTCAGCAACAAGAACTTGGCGCCAGCCACCGAAATCGCCGATGGCGATCTGAAAGGCCCCAATATCGTGGCCTTCTACAAGGCAATGCAAGACCTGCCGCTGGACCACACGCTCAACAATGACTCGCTGAAGAAATTCGCCATCAACGAAGCCGACAAAGGCGGATCCATGTACCAGGGCAACGAAAAGCGGATCGTGATGCACGAAGGTGATGCGGGCCTGTCGCCCAACTATGCCTTCGGCAGTGATGACGCGGTCGGCAGCCTGGATGATGCGGCCACCCCGGAGGAGCGCGCCGAGCTGGAAAAATGCAAACCCGCGAACGAAGAACCGGTGACCTACTTCAACTGGAACACCCTACACGAGGTTGGCCATGCGGTGGATGACAAACACGGCTTCATGAACAGCAACGGCAGCAAAAAGGATTTCGGTGGCTGGACCGAATACGGCATGGCGATTTCGGACATCGCCGAGAAATTTGCCAAGAAGTTCAAATACGACAAAGACTATATCACCGAATACATGGCCCATAACACAAGCGCCCATGCCCCGGACAAACCCGCGGACGAGACCTGCACGGACGAAGAATGGGAAACCCGGCGCGTTCAGGTTCAGGCGCATATCGATAGCGCCTCTGAGCCCGCAAAACCATGGTCCAGCATGACCTCTGCCAAGAAGCTCGCGATTGACGGTGTTGTATATCAGGAGAGTTATACCAACAGCTGGACCTCCTATCTGCTTGGCGCACGCGCCAAGGGCATGACCGGCTACCAGTTCCGGGCGCCGGGCGAATGGTTTTCCGAACTTTATGCCGCCTATCACTCGGGCAAGCTGAAACCGAACCATCCGGCGATTGACTGGTTGTCCAAACTCTGACTGATCGAAAGGCTGCCGACCGATGTCCCTGTTTCATCCCGTCAATCTGCTCTGCCCGCAATGCGAGGCGCCCGTGTCCATGTCCGCCGTCGGCAGTGTCAACGCCGACCGTCGTCCCGACCTACGGGACGACATCCTGGAGGACCGGTTTCAAGACGCGGCCTGCCCCGCCTGCGGCGAGAGTTTTCGCCTGCAACCGCAGTTCAATTACCTCGACGTCGGGCGCGGGCAATGGATCGCTGCGATGCCCGCCAACCGGTTGCGCGATCATCTGGAGCTGGAGGATGAGGCCAATGATCTGTTTTCCACCAGCTATGGGTCGCAGGCTCCCGCTGCCGCGCAGGAGGTCGGCAAAGGGCTGACCGTGCGACTGACCTTTGGCTGGCCAGCGGTGCGGGAAAAATTGCTGCTGCGGCAACTGGAGCTGGACGATGTGATCGTCGAGATGATGAAGCTGCATATCCTGCGCAGCGTCGAAACCGCCCCCTTGGCCGAAGGCATTGAACTGCGACTTGTCGATGTGGACGAAGAGACCGGCAGCTATGTCTTTGCCTGGCTGGAAACCGCATCGGAAAAATACATCGAATACCTGAACGTGCCATCAGAGCTGTATCAGATAATCCATGACAACCCGGAGGGATGGGCCGCGATCCGCGGTCGGCTGGAGACAGGACCTTTCGTCGATATGCAGAAACTCTACATGGGTGAAGGCCGCCATACGGGCGCTGAACGCCAGGCAGGCTAACACCGCGCAGCCGACACTCAGCGCAAACCGCGGCGGCGGAGGGGCAAAAACGTTCCTCTTGTCGGGCAGACATCAGGCGATCTGCCCTGCCACTAGGTGCGGTTAAACCCATCCGTGCTCTGCCCATCGCGGCTGGAAAAGCAGGGATGGAAGGCGCTCTTCACCGTAGAATGCATCAAAATTTGGCTCAAAACCGACAACTTGTAACATGTTTCCGGCGCTACTGTTGCGTGGTGGCTACGGCTGTGTATGCTCCCAGACACATCCGAAATGACAGAAAGGTAAGTGGGCTTCATGCAGGATCTGACCCCGGCGACACTCGACAACAATGCAATCGAAAGCGCGGAGGATCTGTCGTCCATCGCTTTCAGTTTCATGGCATCAAAGGCGCTGTTCACCGGTCTGCATGTCGGTATCTTTTCACTGCTCGCGGACGGCCCCAAGACGGCCAAAGAACTGTCAGAGGCTGCGGATGTGCCGCTCAACCGCATCGTCACGCTGACAACCGCGCTGGCCAGCGTCGGGTTGCTGAGCAACACGGACGATGACAAGATCAAGAATTCCCCCGCCGCGCAGAATTTCCTTTCGAAAACATCGAAATACGATTTCGGCGATTATCTGC
Source organism: Phaeobacter sp. CC-HEC084 (assembly GCF_059429255.1). Classification (NCBI taxonomy): domain Bacteria; kingdom Pseudomonadati; phylum Pseudomonadota; class Alphaproteobacteria; order Rhodobacterales; family Roseobacteraceae; genus Phaeobacter; species Phaeobacter sp. CC-HEC084. The sequence goes on along the minus strand of NZ_JCAIJQ010000002.1, from coordinate 499,376 downwards.
GCTATCAGATCGACCAACAGATGTACCCCTTCCTGCTGCAGCTGAATGCGGTGATGAAAGGTGAACTCTCCGAGGATGCAATCGCTTCTTACCGGCACTGGATGGCGGATGAAGAACAGGCTTCGGTCTATTCCGAAAGCCAGCACGCCGGCTCGCTTGGCCCGGGGCGCACACTGGCCCGCACTGTGGACCTGTCCCATGCCAAGACGCTTTTGGACGTGGGCGGCGGCACCGGCGCGATGACCATCAGCCTGTGCAACGAATATGAGAACCTTGAGGCCACCATCATCGACTTCCCCAACGTGGCCGAAATCGGCTGGGGCTTTGTCTCCGAGGCCGGTCTGATCGACCGGGTGCGCTATATTCCAGGCAACGCCATCGAAATCCAGTGGCCAGGCAATCAGGACGCCATCCTGATGTCCTATCTGATGAGCGGCGTTCCCGGCGACGACGTCGAAGGCCTGCTGACGAAAGGCTTTGAGGCGCTCGCCCCCGGCGGCAAGCTGATGGTGCATGACTTCATGGTAGAAGAGAACCGCCGCGGACCCGCGCTGGCCGCACTCTGGCAGCTTCAACACATGGCCTTTACCCCCGACGCCCGTTCGCTATCGGTGGGCTGGCTGACGGAAATGGGCAAAAAGATCGGTTTCGAGGTAGAGACTGTCGACAACCTGATCCCCGCGATGACCAAACTGGTCGTCTTTTCCAAACCTGCCTGAGCCGGGGGAGCGGAGATGTCGACATTTCGCGTACACGAAGAGCCGCTTCAGCAGGAGTGGCTGGATGCCTATGGCCACCTGAACGAAGCCTACTATCTGGTCCCGTTCAGCAATGCGACATGGAAGCTGCAGGACCGTTTCGGGATCGGCACCGCATATTTCGAGGCAACGGGCTGCGCGCTATATACGCTTGAGACGCACCTGCGGTACGTGGGGGAAGTGCGCGCTCCGGCAACCCTGTCAATCGAGGCGGCGATCCTGGGCGTGGACAGCAAACGCTTGCAGATCGGGCACACCATGTGGTCGGCCGATCAGGAATGCGCGACGTTTGAATGCATGCTGCTGCACTACGATACGCGCCAGCAACGTGCCACGGCCTTCCCCGAGGCGATCTATAACAGCCTTTTGGATGCGGCTCTGTCCCCGGCCCCGGAATGGGTCGGACGCGCAGTTCGCCAATTGCGCGGAACTACTCCCGGTTGACGCCACCCCGACCAGCTGGTCTGCCTTCACCTGCAAGGTCCGTGGCTGCACTTGGCCTCGCGATTGCGAGGCCAAGCCAATCTGTGACTGAAACCGGAGGCGATTTCGGTCACAGTACAGCCTCAAAGGCATCAAGGTGCGCATAAGAGCCCTGAAGCAGGTTTTCATAGATATCCGCCAGGGCGGTGTCCTGCACGGCTTCGGCCGCTGCCGCGATATCGACGATGTCTTTCTCCTCGATCGCCACACCGACCTCCAGCGCGTCTTCTAGCGAGGTCAGCCCCTGCTCCAGAAGCGTGTCGTACATCTCCTGCAACTCGGGATTGGAGAATTCGCCAGCGGTGTCGAAAACGAAGGAATCGACATCGACGCCGATCTTCTCTGCATAATCGACAAGCGCGTCAAAGTGCTGGTCTTCGGACTCCTCGATATTGGCGAAGATCTCCTCTCCATAAACATCGTAAAAGGCCTCGTAGAGATCACCCGCAAGCTTTTCCTCTTCGATCATGAACTTCAGCTCTGCGATGGCCTCAGCGCTAAGCGTCACAGCAACAGAGGCATCATCGGTTGATACCGTTTCAACCTGCTGTGTCTCAGCTTCGTTACGGTGCCATTTGCCACCGCCAATACCTGTATCAAGGCCGGTTTCGGCGGACAGTTTAACACCGTCGGTGCCTTCGAAACTCACTGTGTACTCGCGGTAGGAAACACTGTTCATGCTCATGTCTTTCTCCTGTGCCGGTTGCTGATCTCAAGGTGAACGAGGCCCGGCGCGCCCATTACATTCAGAAAAATACATATGTAAATTGGCTCGTGAATTGAAACTGGCCTGCCAGCAGACCGGCGTTGCGCCGCTGATTTGGCAGCGAAATTTTGCCGTGCACCCTCTGCCACGACTGCACTCGTGACGTCGTGCCGCAAGCCTTGGAAGCCGATTGGCAACCTCTGCATGCTGCCAGACATGCCAGCGCATGCGTTCTGACAACAGCCTTTAGAATGCTCAGAGCACATTTCAAGATCGCATTGGAGAGATCGGAGCAAAGCCTCACTGCTGAGAGGCCCACTCACGTCGAGCACCTAGGCGATCGGGATCTTTGCGACCTCGGATTTGAACCATTCGCCAAAGGCAATGAGCCGCGGATCGGGGAAATCCGTATCCGGATAGACCAGCCACATCCCCCGTCCGGTGGTCAGGCGGGTCTCATTGAGGCGCACAAGATGCCCAGCAGCCACATCGGCAGCGGTTAGACTGACATCGGCCAACGCAGCGCCATGCCCGGCAAAGGCCAGGTCCACGACCCGCGCCCGGCTGTCATAGGCGACCATGTCCTGTGGTGGCGGTCCCGCATAACCCAGAAGATCCAGCCAGGCCTGCCAATCGTCCTTGCGGCCCTCGATATAGGCCAGGGTCAGCTTGGCAATCTCATCGGCAGACAGCGGCAGGCGCCGCCCCGAGACGACCGAGGGCGCCGCCACCGGCACCAGTTCATCACGGTGCAGTTCGACTGCGGTCAGCCCGGACCACTCCCCGGTGCCATAGCGCATGCCACCATCAAGATCCGATTTGCGAAAATCGGTATCCGTGGCGCTCATCTCCGGTTCGACCGTGATCTCCGGATACATGGCATGAAACCGCGACAGGCGCGGCAATACGATGCGATTGCCGTAAAAGGGCGTGACCGCCACCCGCAATGTCCCGCTCATCGGGTTGCCCTGCAGTTCAATCGCAGCTGCCTCGATCGTGTCGAAGGCCTTGCCGATCCGGTCTGCAAAACGTTTTGCCGCGTCGGTCGGTTGAACCGCACGCCCACGACGCCGGAACAGGCTCATCCCAAAGGCTTCTTCAAGCGATTTGACCTGATGGCTGATGGCCGCGTTGGTCACGTTCAGCTCAGTCGCCGCCTCCTTGAAGCTTTCATGCCGCGCGGCAGCTTCGAAGGATCTGAGGGCATTGAGAACAGGAAGACGTCGAGGCATGGCACTATGGTCAAATTTTTCTCACCCATAGTGCTAGAATGTTTCATTATTATCAACCACGAGATTTTGATAGCTATGGTGCCGCAAAACTTTAAAGGCGCCCGCCCATCGGCCAAAGCCGATCAGCAGCCCCCTTGCCCCGCCGCCGCCAAGACAGCGCAGCGCGGCCTGTCATGGCAAGGACGGCCCGGCGCGCGCAAAAAGCGGCCCCGCCCTTATGGCGACTGCTATGGAACCGATTGAGGACCAAGAACCATGTGTGGATTTGTTTGTTTCTGGAATACCAGCGATGCCGGGCTGGCCGAGGAGATGATCGCGAAGATCGCCCATCGCGGCCCCGACGAGGTGCATGTCCTCCGGCATGCAGATACCCCCACCATCGAGCCCCCTGCAACTGAGACCGCCTTCACCATGGCCCATTGCCGGTTGTCTATCATCGGCCCCGAGGACGGCGCCCAGCCCATCCACCAGACAGGTGACATGCTGGTTGCCAATGGCGAGATCTACAACCACGCCGATCTGCGGGCTATCTTAGGCGATGCGGCGTTTGAGACGGCTTCTGACAGTGAAACGATCCTGCACCTGTTCCGCTCCGGGCGCTCCCGCTGGGTCACCCAGCTGGATGGCATGTTCGCCTTTGTTCTGATTACCAAAGACCGCATCATTGCCGCGCGCGATCCACTGGGGATCAAACCGCTCTACATGGCGCGTCTGGGCAATGGGCTGGTCTTCGCTTCCGAGCTGAAGGCCTTTGACGGCGTCCCGGTCGACCAGGTCGAAGCGGTCCCGCCCGGACATCTGTTCGACAGCCGCACCGGCTGGCGGCAATGGTACCGCACGCCTCAGGGCGCCGCAGCGGCTGAGCCTGATCTCGATATCAACGGCACCGCGCAGGAGCTGCGTCTTGTGCTGGAGGGGGCCGTTTCCAAATGGATGGTCGCGGATGTGGAGGTGGGCAGCTTCCTTTCCGGCGGGCTGGACAGTTCGATCATCGCGGCGCTTGCCCAGAGGGCGCGCAAGGCACAGGGGCTGGGTCCGCTCAAGACCTTTGCCGTCGGCACCAAGGGCAGCCCGGATCTGGTCGCCGCGCGCGCCGTGGCCGACCATATCGGATCAGACCACTACGAGACCGTCTTTACAGCACAAGACGTGGCAGAGGCCTTGCCGCATGTCCTTTATCATCTGGAATCCGCTGATGTGGACCTGGTGCGCTCAGCGCTGCCCACCCTGTTCGCAGCACGGCTGGCCCGGGCCAGGCTCAAGGCGGTACTGACCGGCGAAGGCGCCGACGAATTGTTCGCCGGCTATACCTACCACCACGATTATGTCGACGATCCCAGGGCACTGGCAGATGAGCTGACCCGGTCCCTTGGGACCATGCACAACATCAATCTGCAACGGGTCGACCGCGTCACCATGTCCGAGAGCCTAGAGGCCCGAACTCCGTTCCTGGATCGGGAGCTGATCGATTTTGCCCAGTCCATCCCCGCAGATCTGAAGATGCGCCGCACCGATCCTGCGGCTCCTGATGCAACCGGCGCAACAACGGAAAAGTGGATCCTGCGCAAAGCCTGCGAAGACTTGCTGCCGCCGGATCTGGTCTGGCGCAAGAAGGCGCAATTCGACGAAGGCTCCGGCACGGTCGATGCGCTGGAAGAGGCCCTTACCGCGCTGATCGGCGGTCCCGTCACGCGGCAGTCAGAAGGCGCCCTGTATGAACACCTGCTGCGCGATGCCTATCGCAACCCCGAGCGGATCCTGGAGGCTGCCGGGTCCTGGGATGCGGACCGGGTGGTCGCCTGAGGCACCGCCTGCCCGGTTTCCGGACCCGATTACGCGCGCCTTGCTGCATCATCAGCCTCAAGGCGCGCGCCATAGCATATCGGTCTGGGCTGCCTCAGGAGCCGCCCGGCACCACGGTCAGACCCAGCATGTTCCAACTCTGCATGCCACCACGATAGTAGTAGATCTTCTCGGCCGGGAAGCCCGCCTCGATCATGCGGCGCGCGGCCGTCGGCGACTGGCCGCACCATGGCCCGTTGCAGAACAGGACGACCGAAGGCACCTCGCCCTCGCAGATCCAGCCATCGAAATCGACCTCGCAGCCAAATTCCCCCAGCCGGTCGGCCGCCTCGGTATAAGGCACCGACATGGCACCCGGAATTGTCCCTTGTTCATATTGCGGGCGAACGCGCCCATCGACAAGCAGGGCCTCCCCCGATTTCAGGAACTCCAGCACCTCCAGCTCGCCAATGGTCGTCACCCCGGGTGCCGGTGTCATCGGCTGGATGCAGAAATTGGGACAGGGGCGCGAGGTCTTTGTCCAAGGTTCACCCAGACGCGCTTCGGGATCCTGATTGCGCTTGATCTCAACCGCGCCGCCAGGCGTTGTCACGGTCACGCTCATCATGTCCTTTGTGATGCCGACCTTATCCGCCAGTGCAGGCGCCGCGATGGCGGCTATACAAAGGCCCAATAGCATTCCACGCATGTCTGAATCCTCCCTCATCTCGTGTGCTTATCACATTCTAAAATTCGAATAACACACAGTCGAGGCATTTTTGATGCGTTCAGATCTCTCTCACTGCCTATGCCCGACGATCCTTGCAACGGCTATGATCCTTGCAGCGGCTATATGGAAGCTCCCCCAAGCGGCCCGCAAGCTTTTGAAATCAATAATTTTTGCGTGCGGCGTATTCTTATGAATCGATTTCGCCACGGGCAAATCGCATATCGAGTTCGGACTGCGCGCCGGACGCTTTGCGCTGCGATGACGTCCCGTCGCCCCCGCGCACCAGCCAGATCAGCCCGGCGACCACCAGACCCAGGTCGGTCATCCAAAGCACGGGGCCAAAGATCATTCCGACCCCGTGACTATGGTCCCAGCCCACCATATGCTCGTATTCTCGCGCCCAAAATATCGCGGGCACGCCAAGCAGAACCGACAAATAGACCGGCGGGACCACGGGCCCCACCGGTTGTTTCAGTATCGGCCGATCCTGAAGGCGCCGCTTACATCTTGCCGCCGTAGACCGGGAAGAAACTATGTTCGCCGTAGTCCTTGATCTTCTCGATGGACTTAAGTGCATCCATATCTGTGTCGGAGATTTCGAAATCCACCGCCGCGTTGTTGGCCATGTGATCCGGGTTTCCGGTCTTCGGCAAAGGCAACAGGCCCAGCTGCAGACAATAGCGAATGCCAAGCTGCGGGATGCTGACGCCGTATTTCTCGGCCATTGCGCCGACCTCGGTATTCTTGAACAGCTCACCATGACCGACAGGCGAATAGGCCTCGACAAGGATCCCTTTGCTCTTGGTATAGTCGATCAGGTCAAAGGGCGTGTTGCTGATATGGGCCAGGATCTGGTTCAGCATCGGTTTGACGGTGGCGTTCTCGATCAGGTTGTCGAGATCTTCCTTCTGGAAATTGGACACACCGATGGCGCGCAGTTTGCCCGCTTCAAGCGCCTCTTCCAGCGCTTTCCACGCCGCAAGATTGCCTTCGAAGTACCGGTCGTCGCCTGCAAAATTTTCCCACGGCTGCGGGCTGTGGATGATCATCAGATCGACATAGTCCAACCCCATCGTGGCAAGAGAGCCGTCGATGGCTGCCTTGGCCTCGTCATAGGTCTTGATGCCGGCGTCCAGCTTGGTGGTCACAAAAATCTCGTCGCGGGCCACGCCGCAGTCACGGACTCCTTCGCCAACACCGCGTTCGTTGGCATAGGCCTGCGCGGTGTCGATGTGGCGATAGCCAAGGTTCACAGCCGCCTTGACCGCATCCGCAACTACCGCGTCGTCGATCATCCAGGTGCCAAGACCAAGTTTCGGAATCTCGACGCCATTGGAAAGAGTGTAAGTTTCTTGAAGGATCATTGGGGTTTTCCTTTGTCATAGTGTATCGCCAATGGCTCCCCTGCCGTCGATCGAGCGGCATAAGTTCCAGTGCGTATCTGATGGGGTGGAACTTATGGCAGGCAGGCTCCTGCGATAATCCATGCAGAATTGAACCCACTGATGAGTTCAGATCATTAATGGCGGAACGCCAAGGCGGCGCGCACTGTGCCATGCGCCCTTGATGCCCGCGGCAACTATCGCCGATGCAAGACCCTTGGGCAGCGAGCAGGTCTAACCCGCCTGCTCGCCCCAAAGATCAGCCGTTGTAGTCTTCGTTGCTGACCTTCTCCATCCAGTCAACGGCGACACCATCGATGCTTTCCTGGATGGCGTGGTGGCTCATGGCGGTGTCAGGCGATGCGCCGTGCCAGTGTTTTTCACCAGCCGGGAACCAGACTACATCGCCTGCGCTAACCTCTTCGACGGGGCCGCCTTCGCGCTGCACACGTCCGCGGCCAAATGTGATGATGATGGTTTGCCCTGCCGGATGAGTGTGCCACGCGGTGCGGGCGCCGGGTTCGAATGTCACATGGGCACCGCTGACCCGCCCGGGGTCTTCGGCCTGAAACACCGGGTCGATCCGGACCGAGCCGGTGAACCAGTCTTCGGGGCCCGGTCTGGACGGCGCGCTGCCGGAACGGATGATTTTCATGGTTGATCTCCTTTCATGCGCGGTCAGCCGCGCAGTTTTTCAAATCGATAGGTCAGCGCCGGACCGCCGGGCTGCACATAGGCCAGCTCGACCGTCGCCATGGCAAAGGGTTCGACAAAACGCCCATTGCGCAGCCCCCCGGTTTCAAGCGGCTCAAACCCGATGTCCCGGATCAGCGTCCCCGCGATCTCCTTTGCCTCCGCATCATCACCATAGGTAAAGACCTGCGGCGCGGGCGTTTGTCCCTTGCGGTCAAACACAGGCCGGAAACTCTCGGACGGGATGGTGTTGAAACACGACACCCAGCGGGCTTTGGGCCGGGCCTTGGCCAGCTCTTCGGCGCCCGAGGACGTTGTGCCCACCACCAGCTCTGTGTTGCTGTCATTCAGCGGCACGCAGCAATTGAGCACGACCTTTCCCGCCAGATCTCCGGCCTGCTGCAGGACATCGTCGATGCGTGACCAATGCACCGCAAGAAGCAGCACATCCGCTCCTGCGACCGCGTCGGCAACCGTGCCCGATGTTCCGCCGCAATCGCCTGCGAGACGCGCGAGCTTGGCAGTGCTGCGAGAATAGGAGAAACACACGTCATGACCACAGGCTGCCCAGAGTGCGCCAAGCTTGGCGCCCATAAGGCCGGAGCCGAGAATTCCGATCTTCATGCATCTCTCCTTCTGACTTTGCTGCCTTTCCCAAACCTTTATACGGTCTTATTGCCCGCGATTTTCAAACACCTCTTTGGCAATGGGCATGGCCGAGAATACCTTTGGCCAGCCCGCGTAGAAGGCAAGGTGCGACAGCATGGCCCCAGCTTCCTCCTGCGAGAGACCATTGTCCATGGCGCGGTTCAGGTGAAAGGTCATCTGCTCAGGCTGACCTGCGGCGATCAAGGCGGCGACGGTCACAAGGCTGCGGTCGCGGGGCGCTAGATCTGGCCGCAGCCAGAGATCCAGAAACAGCACCTCGCGGGTGTTGTCGACAACACCAATACTGACGTCGCTATAAAGGCCACTGACAAGCTTTTCACGGGCGGCTTCGGCCTCTTCATTGAGCGGCAACAGATCCGGGGACACGGGCGGCAAGGCATCGATCGACACGCCGCGAGCGGCAAACACAGGCGCTGCGGCCTCGGACGCTGCGGTTGCATTGCCAAAACCAGTGTAGAAGGCCAGGTGGCTGATCGTCTCGGACAGCTCTGCCGGGGTCACGCCCGCGTCCAGTGCCAGAGCGACATAGCTGCCAAGATTTTCCGTTTCGTGACGTGTCACAAGCGCTGCGAATGTCAGCAGTGCACGGTCACGCATCGACAGCGCCTCATTGGTCCATTCCGAGCCGAAGATCGTATCCGTGGCATAGGCTTCCAGCGCCGGGGAGACTTGCCCCACTGCATCGGGCAGCGTGGTTTTCACATCCTGGGCAAAGGCCGGGCTGGTCATCAGCGCAAAGGCAGAGGCGGCAATAGAGGTCTTCATCGGGATCTCCTGTTGGGTTGCTTCTGCCTGATGATGTGGCCCCTTTTCCCGAAAGCTTAATGCCCGTCCTGATCACCCCACTCATGATGCCATTTCATGAATGCCTAGCCTCATACCCTTCCTTTGGTCTCAGCCGCGTTCACGCAGAGCCTCCAGCACCAGGCTGAACGCCGAGGACGGGCGTTGGCGGCTGGGGTAATAAAGGTGGAAGCCCGGAAAATAGGGAGAATAATCGCCAAGGCACATCTGCAGTGCGCCACTGTCGAGACGCGACTGGGCAAGGCGTTCCGGGATGAGGGCAAGACCATGCCCATCCGTGGCCGCCTGCATCACTGGATTGACCGTGTTGAAACAGGCCTGACCTTTGACTTTGACGTTGATCTCGTTGCCGTCCTTGTCCTCAAACTCCCAGGCATAAAGCGCGCCGTGGGTGGAAAGACGCAGGTTGATACAGCGGTGATCGGACAGGTCCTGTGGCACCTGCGGTGTGTCCATTTCCTTGAAATACTCAGGGGCACCGACACAGACCATCCGCTCATCCGGGCCGATCCGCATAGCGATCATCCCCTCGCTGACCTGATCACCATAGCGCACCCCTGCATCGCATTGTGACGCCGCCAGATCGGTATAGCCGTAGTCCATGACAAGCTCGATATTCACCGAAGGATACTTCTTGAGCACCGGCGACAGCTTGGGCCACAGAATGCTTTCGATGGCGTATTCCACTGCCACGATCCGCACCGTTCCCGTTGGCTGATCCTGCGCGTCATTCAGAGCCTGCAGCCGATTTTCGATCTTCTCGAAACAGGGGTTGAGCGTGGCAAGCAGGTCCTCTCCCTCGATGGTCGGGGCAACACTGCGTGTGGTGCGCGTCAGAAGGCGCAAGCCCAGCCGCTGCTCCAGCCCCTTGATTGTATGGCTCAGCGCGGATTGCGACACGTTCAGCCGTGCCGCAGCCCGCGTGAAACTGCGCTCTTCCGCAACAGCGGCAAAGGCAATCAGGTCGTTGATGTTCTCGCGTATCATGAAAGGGGCCGGGATTTGTGTGTTGTTGCTCATTGTCGTTCTTCCACAATCTATGTCCGCCCTTCATGAAATCGATGATTAAGTTGCGCTTCAGTCGAGGTATTCCTGCTCCGTGACCTGGTCACCCCAACTGACGGCCGAGCCATCGACCACCGCCTGAATGGCGTAATGTGTCACCGATGTGCTGTCGCTCGCGCCGTGCCAGTGTTCAACACCGGGCGGGCACCAGACCACATCACCGGCCTTGATGACCTGCTTGTCCTGACCGCGCTCCTGGGTCCAGCCGGTGCCATGGGTAACGACCAGCATCTGCCCAGCCGGATGCGTATGCCAAGCAGAGCGGGCGCCGGGAAGAAACGTCACCTCGCCAGCGCTGACATTATTCATCTGGGGGCCGAATACAGGGGAGATATAGGCCGTACCGGTAAAGACCGTGCCGCTTCCAATTTGGCCGGGCCGGTCTTCGTGCCGACTGATCTCCACGGATTGGGCAAAGGCGGTTGAGGCGGCGAGCATGAGCGCGGGGGCCGTGAGCATGAGTTTCATGGCATTTGTCCTTTTTGGTTGATCGCGTTGGATAGGACAAAAGGTAGAGAGCTCCGCCAGCCGGATCATGGGCCTGTTCTGCACAGCATTCATGACGGCTTCTCATGAATGCTGTGCAGCAGGCCGGGATTATCCAATGCGGAGAATGGAGTATCTTGGTCCTGTACCTCGTAGCCAACCGTCCAAGGAGATCCCCATGTGTGAAGCTTGCAACCAAAAGGCCGAAATCTTGACCCGCGAGGGCGAAAGCCGCCGGTCCTTCCTTGGCGGCACCGCGGCCATGGCAACTGCCCCGCTCGCCGCTGCGGCCCTGTCCAGCGCGGCCAAGGCGCAGGAGGCCGCAAGCCCGCTTGGCGCCAGCAATGTAAAAAGCTGGGCCGCCTTCGACACCAGCGGATCCTTTGCACCGCACACCATCCCTCGCCGTGCAGCCGGTCCAAAGGATGTGGTGGTCGAAATCCTGTACAGCTCGATCTGCCACTCGGACATCCACACCTACAAAGGCGACTGGGGGATGCCGACCTTTCCGCTGGTCCCTGGCCATGAAATGGTGGGCCGTGTCACCGGCGTCGGCGCCGAGGTGACCAAGTTCCGCGAAGGCGACATCGCAGGTGTAGGCACCATGGTCGACAGCTGTGGCGAATGTGCGAACTGTCTCGCTGACCGGGAACAGAATTGCCTGAATGGCACCACCTTCACCTACAACTCCCCAGACAAGATCTCGGGCGGGGTCACATATGGTGGTTACTCGAAGAAGATCGTCGTGAAAGAGGACTTTGCGCTTCGCATTCCGCCGGGGGTGGATCTCGCGGGTTTTGCGCCTCTGCTGTGCGCAGGTATCACGACTTTCTCGCCGATCAACCACTGGGATTTGCAGCCCGGGCAGCGCTATGGCGTGATCGGCATGGGTGGTCTTGGCCACCTTGCGGTAAAGCTCGCCGCTGCAAAAGGTGCCGAGGTTGTCGTCTTCACCACATCCAAGGATAAGCTGGAGGACGCGAAATCCTTTGGTGCGTCCGAGGCTTATCTCTGGTCCGATGAAGACGCCATGCGCCGCCAGATGGGCAGTTTTGATCTTATGCTCTCCACGGTGCCGGTGGCCTACCCAATGCAACCATTCCTCAATATGCTCAAGCTCGACAAGACCCTGGTCAATGTTGGCGCGCTGTTCCCCATCGAAGGGGCGCATGGCATGATGATGGGGTTCGGCCGTCAAAGCCTGGCAGGTTCGATGACCGGTGGCATCGCCGAAACGCAGCGGGTCATTGATTTTGCCGCCCATCACGGCATCGCAGCGACCTATGAAATGATCACTCCGGATCAGATCGGCGCGGCTTGTGAAAAGGTCGTCAGAAAGCAGGCCCGCTATCGCTATGTCATCGACATGACCAAGGCCTGATCATCATGGCCAAGGCGGGACACTCAATTACGCCTTGGTCGCATTTCAGGAAATCTGAGGAGGACAATGAACGTGAACTGGCTCAAAACTCCGGCTTTGGCACTGATGAGTGCGCTCGCGCTGTCCGCTCACGTCGTGGCAGAAACATCTGGTACAGCGACACAGAAAGAAGGCACCATGACCAAAATCGAGTTCATATTTGGCGAAGACCGCCTCTCAGCAACGCTGGACGATACTGCTGCCGGACGGGATTTTGCGGCGATGCTGCCGCTTGAGCTGACCCTTACGGATTACCACGGAATTGAAAAAATTTCCGACCTGCCGCGCAAACTTGACACAACAGGCGCACCGGCAAGCTACAAGCCCGAAACCGGCGACATCACGTTATATGCGCCTTGGGGCAATCTGGCGATCTTCTTCAAACCGTTCCAGAACTCCCGCGGCTTGGTGCGTCTCGGGGCGTTCGATGGCGATATCGCACCTTTGGTGCGTTCCGCCCCCTACACAGTCCGCATAGAAATCGCCGACTGACACGATTGCCGGTCAGCAGGTGTCCAGCGGTCATCCAGTGGCACAGAAATGCCTCCCGACCGGCATGTCCTGCGCGGCATTTACTGTACTCCTTGTTCCTGTCCCGAGGACGCTGAACTGCAAGCGTCACCTAGTGAAACGGGGTGAGAAATCGAAGGTATAGGTACCCGGCGCCAGCGCCTTGGGCGCACGTGGGTACCGTGTTTTTTGCGCCGCCTGCAATGCGGCATTGTCCAGCGTCGAACTGCCGGAGCTGCGCACGACAGAGGCCCCGATCAGCCGTCCTTGGGTCGAAACTTTCAGGCGCACCCGGGCTTTGCCCTGATCGTCGCCACGCGGGCGCCGCATCTGGCGTTCAATCCGGGACAGGATGGCCGCGCCCCAGCGGCGTTTCAGCTTGGCATCCCGGGCAGCGTTTCCGGTGCTGGCTTCGTCGCCCCCATTGTCACCACGGGCGCTGCGCTGGCCGCTGCCTGCTGCCTGCTGGTTCACGGCCACCGAGGCCGCTGCCGGTTTTGCCTCTGCCGGAGCCTCAGCTGCTGGCGCCGGTTTGGGCGGCGGGGCTGGCGCAGGCGGTGCCGGAGCAACCGGCGGAGGCGCAGGCGGTGGGGGAGCAGGCGGCGGCGGTGGGGATGCGGGTTTTTCGGGTACGGCCTCCGCCTGGGCCGCCGGGGCCAGCACGGCCAGAGCGGAGGTTGGAAGGTCCGGCACAGAGGACGGGCTGGCGGACGGGACGGGCTGCGGATTGGCGATCGGAGCGGGCTGCACTACGGCAAGCACCTGAGTGGTGATCTCCTGCGGGCGCTGCCATTTGGACACCTGCTGGGTCAGCTCAGCCGAGGCCGCCACCAGCGTGATCTGACCGGTGCCGCCGCTGCCCTCTGCCTCGGTGCCGCCATCCGGAAGCGCCAGAAAGGGCAGCGCGTGCAACAGCGCCGCCGAGGCAAGACATGCCGGAAAGAGCGCGATACGGCTCATGATCCGGTTCCGGTCAATGTGACCGATGCAATGCCCGCCGCCCTGAGCCGGGCGATCAGCGCCGCAACTTCATGCGCCGGAACCTCGGCATCCGCCCGCAGTGTCAGCACCCCGATCTGCCCGGCCTGCGCCGTCACTGCAGCGATGGCGCCCTCATCCTGCGCGCCCGCGAAATGCAGGCGGCCATCAGCGGCCATGAACAGTAAGGCCTCGGGCGCGGAGGGATCTCCGCTTTCCAGTTTCGGCGGCACCACCGCAAAGGGCGCGCGCGGCGCGATTTGCGAGGACAGGAGGAAGAAGATCAGCAGCAGGAAGACCACGTTGATCATCGGCAGGATCGGCTCACCCGTCTCGCGCTTTTTCGGTGTGGAGAAGTCCATGCCGCTCACTCCATGACCACGAGGCCGGTGAAGCCAGCATCGGTCAGAAGCACCGCCGCATCCATCAACTGCTGGAGCGACGCGGTTTTGTCCGGTTGCAGGATGATGGCGTCCGACATCTCCTGCGTCAGCGGGATCAGCTGCGCCGCCAGAGCCTCGGATGCAACGGGAACCCCGTTCAGATGCAAACCATCCGCCGTAACCAGCACCAGCCGGGGTGGCCCCTGATAGGCTGCGCCTGCCCCGCTCATGGTCAGCGGCACCACCCGGTCGCGGCCGAATTGCGAAGCCAGCATGAAGAACACCAACAGCAGGAACACCACGTCGATCATCGGCGCAAGGCTGATGCGCTTTTTCCGGCGCGGTGCTCCGAAGGCCAGTGTCATTGCGCGGCCTGCTCCAGCGATGGGCGGGCGGCGGCTGCGGTGAAGACGCGGGTGGCGGCATCCTCCATCCGGGCCTGTTCACGCTCGGCCAGCCCTTCGATCCAGGACGCCAGCGCCGAGGCCGGGATCGCCACGGCCATGCCCGCAGCCGTGGTCAGCAGCGCTTCCCAGATGCCACCGGCCAGCACCGAAGGATCCGCGCCACTGCCGCTTTCCTGCAGGGCCTGAAAGGCGCCGATCATGCCCAGAACGGTGCCCAAGAGGCCGACCAGCGGCGCAATCGCCGCGATCAGCTCCAGCGGGCGTAGACCATGACGCAGGGCGGCCAGCTCCGCCTTGGCGATGCGGGTGGTTTCCTTTTCTGCGGTCTCGGGGCTGAACTCGGGCGTCAGCAGGGCCACCATCGCAGACCGGGTGACCCGGTCCAGCGGCGTGCGCCCGGGTGCAACAGGCACCGCCCCTCCGGCCCGCCATTGATCCAACCATGTTTCGGATTGCGGCCTGCGCCAGATCCCGACCTGTGCCAGCCCGATCAGGCGCCACAGAAACAGGGCGAGTGTCAGCACCGACAGCGCGCCGATGACCCAAAGGGCGGGACCGCCGCGGGCCATGAAATCGAAAAGAGGGGCAAAGGACATAGCAGCCTCCGTCAGTGGCCCGGAAGTCCCGGGTTGGTTTGCTCAGCGCCGCGGTCAAAACGCGCCGAATGGAAGTCTGCCGGACGGTCGTGACCCGGCCAGATGGTGCAGGCGCGGCCCGCCCGCGTCAACGCCGCTGCCTGCATCTGCACGCGCTCAGGCATCGACCGCCCTCCGGGCGTTGGATACCTTCCACTCCAGCGCACCGGTGTGGACGGCCTTGTAGACAGCTTTTCCGATGGCTTCGCCGGTGGCCGTGTGCAGCCCGGCATAGGGATTTGCCCCGGAAGGTGCAGCAACCGCGACGCAATCGGTGCCGGTCCCGGTTGCGGTTCCACCGCCGCCCGGCAGCTCAAACCCCGCATCCATCACGGCTGCGGTGCGGGCCTGCACCACGATACTCAGCGCCTCAATCAGCCCGGCCTGCGTCAACCCTTCGGAAAGGCGCAGGGCGACATTGATGGTGCCCCAGTCGCGGCGGGAATAGTCCACCCGGCTGCCGATCCGTTCACCGTTTGACAAGCCGACGGTGGCCACCGCATGGGCCGAAATCCCCTCGACCGTGGCCAAGGCTTCGCAATAGTGCCGCACATCACGCGAGGTCAGGAAAGCGACCGCGTCGCTGCCGCCGCTCTGTGCCAACTCGTCTGCAAACCATTCGGTGACATCCAGATCGCGCGGCAGGTCGCTGTTCCTGACCTCGCGCCACAGGATGCGGCGAGCGGTGACAAATCCGGGCCGGTTCACCGCCCAGCTCAGCACCTGCATCTCGGCGCCGAGATCAAACTCGATCCATGGGCGTTGCAGGGTGACCGCGCCCATCACAGCACCTCCAGCGGCTGAAATATCGGGCCCTGCGCTGTGGTCTCGTGCCAGACCGAGATGCCAAAGGCGCGCGCCATCAGATCGGGCGTCAGCACCTCGGCGGGCGGGCCATCGGCCATGATACCGCCCTCGGCCAGCAGGATCAGCCGCGTACAGTGACGGGCGGCCAGTCCCAGATCGTGCAGGGACACCAGCGCCGCGCGCCCTTCGGCGGCGAGGCTGGCAAAGACCTCCATGGTGGAGATCTGATGCGAGGGATCCAGCCCGGCAGAGGGCTCATCCGCCATCAGGAGTGGCGTATCCTGGGCCAGCGCCCGGGCGATCAATGCGCGGGCCTGCTCGCCGCCTGACAGGCGCGAGGCGGCGCGCTTGCGGAACGAGTCCAGCCCCATGCGAGTGATTGCCTGATCCACCAAGGCCTGATCGGCGGCTGGCAGTCGCCGCCCCTGCGGCAGATGCGGTAGACGGCCAAGAGCGACCAAACGCTCGACCGGAATCGGCCAGGCGATCTCGCGCGATTGCGGCATCCAGGCCACCGTGTGGGCCCGTTCAGAGGCGTTCATTGTGGCCAGCGAACTGCTGCCCGCTGCCGGGATCAGCCCCAGCGCGGCCCGCATCAGGCTGGTTTTCCCGGCGCCATTCGGACCCAGCAGGCCGACGAACTCCCCCTTGCCAATCTCAAAGGACACATCGCGCAGCACCGAACGGCTGCGCAGGGTCACAGAAAGGTTCTGAACCGAAAGCACGCTCATGCCAGCCCCTTCCGCGTCTTGTAGATCAAGTGCAGAAACAAGGGCGCGCCAACCAGAGCGGTGACCACGCCCAGCTTCAGATCGCGGGTGGGCAAGATCAGCCGCACGGCAATATCCGCCAGTTGCAACATGATGGCGCCGCCAAGGGCCGAGGCCCAAAGCAGCCGCGAGGGCTGCCCGTCGACGAACGGACGCAGAATATGCGGCACCACAAGCCCGACAAAGCCGATGGCGCCTGCAACCGCGGTGGTGCCACCGGCAATGCTTGCAGTGCCGACGACCAGCAACCAACGCAGCTGCCTCAGGTTCACGCCCATGGTCTGCGCCGCATCCTCGCCCAGAGTCAGCGCATCCAGCCCGCGCCCCAGCGGCAGCAGGATCACCATCCCGGCCAGCACAAAGGGCAGCGCCAGCCAGACATGCTGCATCGAGCGGTCCGATAGCGACCCCATCATCCAGAAGACGATCTCATTAGCAGCAAAGGGATTGGGCGAGAGGTTCAGAACCAGCGAGGTCAGCGCCCCTGCCATTGCCGAAATGGCGATACCCGCGAGGATCAGCGTCAGTGATCCCCCATGCTGCCCGGCCAGCGCCATCACCAGAAACACACCGCCCAGAGCGCCAGCCAGCCCCGACAGCGGCAGGCCCAGCGTGGCGGTGGCAGCGAGGCCGGTGTTGATTGCCAATACCGCACCTAGCGCCGCCGAGGAGGACACACCGATCAGCCCCGGCTCGGCCAGCGGGTTGCGCAGGTAGCCTTGCATCGCCGCGCCCGCCAGCCCCAGCCCGGCGCCGATCACCGCGGCAAGGATTGCCCGCGGCAGCCGGATTTCACGCATCACAAGGCTGAGCGGGCCATAGCCATCGTCAAACAGGGCCGCCAGGCTTTCGCCCACACCGACATCTGCAGGCCCCACCGTCAGGGAAATCAGGAACAGCGCCAGAACCGCCGCCGAGAGGCACAGCATGAGCCGGGTCATTGGCGGGCCTCACGTTCCATAAAGGCGCGGCGCTCTGCCGCCAGTGTCTCTACCGCGCGCAACACATGCGGTGTTGGGCAGATCCAGTCGGCATTGCGGATTTCCCCGGCGCCGCTACGCCCGGCCAGCATGCGCACCAGCGGATGCTTCAGGATTTCCTCGCTGCGGGAATTGCGCGGATAGGCGGTTGTGCCGACCAGCAGATCCGGCTCTGACAGCACCAGCAGTTCCAGTGGCAGCTGGCCGGAATGGGAATAGCCCAGTTCATCGGCGATGTTGCGAAAACCTGCCGCCTCCAGGATTTGCCCGGCCAGCGTCTGGCGGCCTGCAGTATATCCGTTGGCCGCATAAAGCGCGGCGCGCGGGCGATCATCCGGGGCATCCGCCCGCAGAAACTCCAACTGCTGGTCAAAATCCGCCAGCAACCGGCGCGCGGCCTCCTGACGGCCCAGCGCCTCACCTACCTCAACGATGCGAGTTCGGACATCCTCCAGCGAAAAGGCGGGCCCGAATTCCGCCACCGGCACGCCAAGGCGGCGCAGCATATCCATCGTTGCAGGCGCCGAAGATGCGCCAGCGATCACCAGATCCGGCTTCAGCAGGTAGATTTCTTCCGCCAGCCCGTGATTGACCGGATAGGTCTGCGCCTCTTCGGCCATGGCCGAGGCCCGCGGATCCCGGGCGACGAAGGAAATCGAGATCAGCTGTCCCGGCGCGGCCAGCATCATCGCCATCTGATCCACGCAGAGATTCATCGTAACAACGCGCGACGGCCCGGCAAAGGCTCCGGTGGCGGCCCAGAAAAGGGCCAGGGCTATGCCGGGCAGCCAGCGCATCGATCAGAAGGAGGCCCGGACGCCGATATAGGCGGCGCGGCCGCGTTTCGCGTAGCCCCAGACGTCCGAGTATTCCTCGTCAAACAGATTGGTGACACGTCCGGTCAGGACCACATTCGGGTTCAGCTCATACTGGGCCGAGACATCGACGGTGGTGTAATCCGGCAGCTCGGCCGTGGCATAGGTGCCAAAGAACTGGCTGTCCCAGTTGCCTGCCACATGGCGGACATCCGCAGTGATGGAGCCGCGACCATTGAAAGTGTCGAGCGTGGCGCTCAGCAGCAGTTCGTGTTCGGGGCGGCGCACCTCGACCGTACCATTGGGGTTGGTGGCATCCAGATAGGTGTAGGACAGACGGAGATCGAGGTTTTCCGTGGCCTCAAGGCTGGCCGCCAGTTCGACACCTTTGCGCTCGCTGTCTCCGGCCTGATTGCGGAAGGAGAAGGTGGTCGCATTCACCATATAGGCTTCGATCTCACCCGTCAGCGTCTCGTCGAAATAGGTCACATCAACCAGCCCGCGCCCCTGCAGGAACGGCACCTCGACACCCAGATCAAAGCTGCGGTTTTCTTCGGGCTGCAAGTTCTGATTGCCCAGATAGGTAGTGGCACCAAAGGTGCTGTTGGCAAAGAGCTCAAAATAGGTCGGGTTCACGATACCGGTGCCGGCCGAGCCATGCAGGCGCACACCGCTGCCCGCAAAGGTATAGGACGCACTGGCGTTCCAGCTGGTGGCATCTTCGAAGGCATTGTTGTTGTCGCGGCGCACACCCAACTGCAGATCCAGACCATTGGCAAAGCTGCCACGGTATTCCAGCGCGATCGAATTGGTCTTGCGCGCAAAGGCCGGGTTGGAACGGCTGGAATCCTCTTCCCATTCCAGAATGGCGTTCAGCAGGTGATCTGTCAGATCTACCGTCTGGCCATCAAGGCCAAAGCTCAGCAGGTATTTCGCCGCTTCCGTCTTTGTCTCGGTCAGGGCGCCGCCGTTGTAGGATTGGTCAAAATCCGTACGCTCGTAAGACAGACGGTGTTTCAGGCGTCCGCCCAGCGTGTCGAGCTCCGCAAAGATCTGCGCCAGCTGTTCATCGCGGTCGCTGAACTGCGTGGGATCATCCACCACATAGCTGGCCGCATCGGTGGCGGTGAAGGAGGTGCTGTCGCTGTCGAAACGCTCTTCCGAGGCACGCAGGTTGAAACCCAGCTTCAGCCGCTCGGTCACAAGGTAGTCGCCTTTCACCTGCGCGGTGTTGCGGCGGATGCCATCCTCTTCGCCGCTGCTGCCGGAGAAGTCGTAGCCATCGTCATTATCGTGGGCGAGGTTGAGCGAGATGCCACCGCGTTCGGTCCGGGACGACACCCGCGCCGAGGCCCGGTAGCCGTCCGAGCCGACTTCGGCGCTGCCACCGTATTCGGTGCCGATGCCGCCACTCTTGGTGATGATGTTGATCACACCCGCCGAGGCGTTGGAGCCGTAGAACACCGATTGCGGACCGCGCAGCACCTCGATCCGCTCGATATTGGCGGTATCAAGGCCAGACAGGATATAGTCGCTGTCGCCGCCCGAGGCCTCGATGCCGTCAATCAGGATCAGCGTGTGGTTGGCTTCGGCGCCACGAATGCGGACCTGTGTAAAGCTGTCACCTGCACCGGTGACCATCAGACCAGGAACCGAGCGCAGCGCATCCTGAACCGTGGTGATGCCGCGCTGTTCGATCTCTTCGCTGGTCACGACCGAAACCGAGCGACCGTATTTCTGCGCCTCGACAGGGGTAAAACCACCGGAGACGATGAGTTCGCCCAGATCGATGATCTCCGCCTCCTGGGCGGTTGCAATTGCGGGGGTAGTGACCATCAGGGTGGCGGCCAGGGACAAGCTTGCCTTGCGCATCGTTTCAGTTCTCCCAGCCTGCACATTCGGTGCAGGAAAAGTGGCTGCCCATCGCGGGCAACATGTACAAATCATCGGTCTTTGGAAGGCAATGCTTCCACAGACGGTTTAATTGCCACCACTACGGAAGTCCGTCGTCCTCGGCGCGCCCCGCACCCGGACTGGGTGATCCTTCTGGCAGGTCTCCTGACTCGCGGGTCGCAGCTTTGCCGCGCCTTCCCACCTCCTCTTGAGGCAGTGGCATATCGCAGCATTGCTCTCCGCTCACAGTTGCGGGGGCAGTCATGGTTTTGACGTCTTGTACCGACGCCTTACCATGTTCCCTTTTACCCGGATGGTATTCCCAGCCGGACCAGAATGGCCGGACTTAGGCAAACTGGATTTACTCTGTCAAGAAGGAGTAGACGCCGCCAAGGATGGAGTTTTCAAACAATGCACCGCGCACACCAGCAACAATCGCCTGAAATCAACTGCTAAGTGATGGTTTCAATGCTGCAAACGCAATGCTGTGCTGCATCGACCGCAACCTTTGCGCAGGCGATATTCCACGCCACGGCATGGTTCCCCGTTCCGATCTCCACCGAATCCAATGGCTGGGGTCGTGGCTGTCCCCCCTGCCCCGCATCACGGACAGATTTCCCCTGGCAATGCCCCTGCGGTGGCAACGCGCCTCTTCCGCATCCCGGCGGAGCTATGCCGTTTTCATCTCCGCCCAAAGCGTTCCAGTACGAGACCGCGCATGAACGCCCAGATCTTCGCAAAGGTCTGTCGCGGGCACAGGTTCAGTCCGGTGGCCGGTTACAGGCTCCGGTTCAAACACGACGGAAAACCAGCTTGCGCGGCAGTCTATTTCATTGATGCTGCACTGACGGGCAGCTTGCTCGACGCCTTCATTTCTTTCAATGAGAGGTTGGACCGAATGCTGGTGACACCGGGTAGCCGCCTCAGAGTGCTGTCGACGAAACCACTGTAATCATCGAGATCACGGGCAACCACGATCAGCAGGAAATCATCCGCGCCGGTCGTGTTGTGGCAAGCCAGGATGTTCGGTGTCGTCTCAACGATGCGCTGAAATTCTGCCGTCGCGGCTTGATCATGCTCGGAACAGCGCAACTGGACGAAGGCCATAACGCCGAGGCCGAGCTTTCGACGGCTCAGATTGGCTTGATAACCTTCGATGATGCCGCTTTCTTCAAGACGTTTGAGCCGCCTCCAACAGGGGGTCTCGCTCATCCCCAGATGCTCGGACAACTTGGCATTGGTCATGCGGCCATCCTCCTGCAACAGGGTCAAGATCTCGGCATTGACGGCGTCGATGTCAGGCATGGGT
The DNA here is from genome assembly GCF_059429255.1 of Phaeobacter sp. CC-HEC084. NCBI lineage: Bacteria > Pseudomonadati > Pseudomonadota > Alphaproteobacteria > Rhodobacterales > Roseobacteraceae > Phaeobacter > Phaeobacter sp. CC-HEC084. The sequence continues at coordinate 477,679 of NZ_JCAIJQ010000002.1, read as the reverse complement.
AGATATCTTTCAATAATGACGATTCCATAGGGAATTCCACTCCAAATTTGCGCAATACGGGGAGGGTTGGCAAAGGTATTTCCCTCTTCCAGACTATGATCTCGTCCAAAATACTCTTCAGCGAAAGATCCTGCCATGAAAACCGTCCTTTTCGAAAAATTCCAAAGCGCGCCAAAGCTGGTTACCGTGGACGACCCGACGCCAGAGCCGCATGGCGTTGTCCTCAGGGTTGCGGCCACCGGCGTCTGCCGCAGCGACTGGCATGGCTGGATGGGACACGACAGCGACATCGACTTGCCGCATGTGCCTGGCCACGAGTTGGCTGGCGTCGTCGAGGCCGTTGGGAATGACGTCACAAAATGGAAGGTTGGCGACAAGGTCACCGTGCCATTCATCTGTGGGTGCGGCAGCTGTTCCGAATGCCATTCCGGCAACCAGCAGGTCTGCCTGCAGCAGGAACAGCCGGGTTTTACCCACTGGGGATCCTTTGCGGAATACGTAGGCATTCATCAGGCCGATCTGAACCTTATCGCCCTGCCCGAGACCATGAATTTTGCCACTGCCGCGAGCCTTGGTTGCCGCTTTGCAACCTCATTTCGGGCGGTGGTAGATCAAGGGAAGGTCAGCGCAGGACAATGGGTGGCTGTGCATGGTTGCGGCGGCGTAGGCCTGTCCGCCGTGATGATCGCCTCGGCTTGTGGGGCCAACGTGATCGGCGTGGACCTTGATCCAGCTAAGTTGACGCTGGCGAAGGAGCTTGGCGCCGTGACGGTGCTAAACGGTAGGGAGGCCGACGTGCCGGAGGCCATTCGGGAGATCACCCGCGGAGGTGCCCACGTCTCTCTCGACGCACTTGGTCACCCGTCAACTATGACCAATTCAATCCTCTGCCTGCGGCCGCGGGGCAAGCATGTGCAGGTGGGTCTGATGCTGGGTGAGCACGCGGCACCGACCGTTCCAATGCCAAAGATCGTCGGGCAGGAAATCGAATTGCTTGGTTCACACGGGATGCAGGCACATCGCTACGGCGCGATGCTTGACCTCGTCGCCAGCGGCAAGCTGGATCCGGCACGACTGGTCGGAGAGCAGATCAGCCTTGCCGATGCCCCTCAGGCCTTGATGGAGATGGATAAATTCCGCTCCGTGGGTGCCACTGTCATTACCCGCTTTTGAGCCATGGAGAAAATCGCATTCATCGGAAATGACACCTTGGCCTGCGTTATCGCCGACGATCAAAGGCGATATGCCAACGGAAAAACCGCCCGGCGCGGGACGCAGCCCAACATGACGCCTCATGTGGCTGAAAAGGTAATGACTGACGACCGAGGCGGCACGATGATGCCGCGCGCGATCACAGCATTCCATAGTCGGACCGTCGAACTGGAAAGGGTGAATAATGTTTGAGCAGGTGGAAGAATACCCTGTAGATCCAATCATGATCGGGGCAGAGTATTTCGCTCAGGACCCGCGGCAGGACAAGCTGAACTTGACGGTTGGCATCTATCAGGACGCGCAGGGACAGACGCCGGTCTTGAAGGCCGTCAAACAGGCAGAACAGCGGCTGGTCGAAAGCCAGACCAGCAAGTCCTACCTCGCGCTCACGGGCGATGCGGAGTATTGCGCGGTGCTCGGCCACGAGATCATGGGCGACGCCTACAGCAGCGACTGGATCGCGGCGCAAACCTCCGGCGGTGCGGTTGCCCTGCGGGTGATCGCAGATCTTCTGGCTCAAATGCCCAAAAAACCCACGGTCTGGCTGCAATCTCCGACCTACGGCAACTATGTCCCGATTCTCTCCGCGGCGCAGGCGAACTTCCGATCCCTGCCCTATTACGATTCGATCCGCAGCGAGCTCACTATTGACGAAATGCTCGACGGGCTCAGGGCCGCCAGCCCCGGCGATGTCTTCCTGATGCAAGGCGCCTGTCACAACCCGACCGGAGCGGATATGACACCAGAGCAAATCGCAGCTCTGCTCGACATCCTGGAAGAGCGCGGCATTGTGCCGTGGATCGACCTCGCCTACCTCGGGTTCGCCCGCAGTTTCGATGCAGACTGCGACCTCGCCCGACAAATTGCGGAACGGTTTCCCGAGTGCATTGTCTGCATCACCCTGTCAAAGTCCTTTGGCCTTTATCGTGATCGCGCCGGGGCACTTTTTGTCAAAACACGCACCCCAGATCGCAATCGCGTTAAACGGGCGGTCACCGCAATCGTCCGCTCGGGGGCATCACACGCGCCCGACCATGGCTGCTCTGTTGTTCGCACCATCCTGCAAGACCCCAAGCTCAAGGCGCTCTGGCAGGATGAACTCGAACAGATGCGGGATCGTGTGGCACAGATGCGAGAGACGATCGTCAAAGCGGAACAAGAAACCTATGGCACAGGAACCCTCGCGTTTCTCGGTCGGCAGAAGGGGATGTTCTCTTTGTTGCCGCTGACCAAATCCCAGGAAGTCGCGCTAACCCGCGACCATGGCATCCACGTCGTACAAGGCGGGCGCATCAATGTGGCACGGCTACGTGACCAGGACGTCCTGTGGCTGGTCCGTGCGGTCCAAAATGTCATGGATGACTGAAACTCACTAGGAATGGTGTCGATTGCACCACGCCATCTTAGTCTGACGGTCACGCTGTATCTTCCTAGTGGTGCTGGTCGGACGCTTGCCGCGTCAATTGCAGGGACTATCGAAAGCGTGAACAGGACGGGCGCCAAACGGCGCCCGTCCAAAAGCAAGTTATGTTGTTCGCTTATCCCCAGAGGGTGAAGGTATCCCCGCTCAGGTCCCACTCTCCGGGCGACACCAGCACATCTTCCAGCAGGACGCTGCTTTCGTGGCTGGTACCCGCTTCTGCGGTAAGCAGTGTATCTGCTCCGCTCTGCGTGACGCTGACAGACAGGTCGCCAAGGCCCCATCCCTTGATTTCAAGCGTATCGCCGACCTCAAAATCGGTGACGACATCCGAACCGAAGTCGAATGTATCAACCCCGTTGCTGTAGAGATCGAACTGGAAATGATCGGCGCCGGATCCGCCGGTGATCACGTCGTTGCCATCGTCACCGAAGAGCTGATCCGCACCGCTTCCGCCAATCAGGCTGTCATCACCCGATCCGCCGAACAGGAAATCCCCAGATTCGCCCGCAACAAGCGTGTCATTGCCAGCATTGCCATAGAGTTGATCAACACCACCGTCGCTGCCGACAATATAGTCATCGGTTGCAACACTATAGCTGTCCCCGACGATGGAGAAGCTCCCGTCGAACGTCCCGTCCTGCGGCAGAAACGAGCTGTGCAGGTGATAGTTCTGCAGCGTTACCGTGCTCTCATAGGAGGTGCCCGCCCCAAGGGTCAGGATCGTGTCGTTGCCCACGTGCTCAAGCGAGATCGTCACGACAGCACCCGGACCAAAGCTGTTCAGCTGCAGCACATCGCCGTCATTGAACCCCTCGATCACATCCTGGCCGGAGCTGGTGCCTTCGCCGTTCGCGTCCGCAGGTACCACGTCAATGTAGTAGGTATCGGCCCCCTCGCCGCCACGCAGCGTGTCATTGCCCCATTCACCGAAGAGCAGATCCGCGCCGCTTCCGCCAATCAGGCTGTCATCGCCCAATCCGCCGAACAGGAGATCCCCAGATTCGCCCGCAACCAGCGTGTCATTGCCAGCATTGCCATAGAGCTGATCAACACCACCATCGCTGCCGACAATATAGTCATCGGTTGCAACACTATAGCTGTCCCCGACGATGGAGAAGCTGCCATCGAACGTCCCGTCCTGCGGCAGAAACGAGCTGTGCAGGTGATAGTTCTGCAGCGTCACCGCGCTCTCATAGGAGGTGCCCGCCCCAAGGGTCAGGATCGTGTCGTTGCCCACATGCTCGAGCGAGATCGTCACGGCAGCACCCGGACCAAAGCTGTTCAGCTGTAGCACATCGCCGTCATTGAACCCCTCGATCACGTCATGGCCAGAGCTGGTGCCTTCGCCGTTTGCGTCCGCAGGCACCACGTCAATGTAGTAGGTATCGGCGCCCTCGCCGCCACGCAGCGTGTCATTGCCCCATTCACCGAAAAGCAGATCCGAGCCGCTTCCGCCAATCAGGCTGTCATCGCCCAATCCGCCGAACAGGAGATCCCCAGATTCGCCCGCAACCAGCGTGTCATTGCCAGCATGGCCATAGAGCTGATCAACACCACCATCGCTGCCGACAATATAGTCATCGGTTGCAACACTATAGCTGTCCCCGACGATGGAGAAGCTGCCGTCAAACGTCCCGTCCTGCGGCAGAAACGAGCTGTGCAGGTGATAGTTCTGCAGCGTCACCGTGCTCTCATAGGAGGTGCCCGCCCCAAGGGTCAGGATCGTGTCGTTGCCCACATGCTCAAGCGAGATCGTCACGGCAGCACCCGGACCAAAGCTGTTCAGCTGCAGCACATCGCCGTCATTGAACCCCTCGATCACGTCATGGCCGGAGCTGGTGCCTTCGCCGTTTGCGTCCGCAGGCACCACGTCAATGTAGTAGGTATCGGCCCCCTCGCCGCCACGCAGCGTGTCATTGCCCCATTCACCGAAGAGCAGATCCGAGCCGCTTCCGCCAATCAGGCTGTCATCGCCCAATCCGCCGAACAGGAGATCCCCAGATTCGCCTGCAACCAGCGTGTCATTGCCAGCATTGCCATAGAGCTGATCAACACCACCGTCGCTGCCGACAATATAGTCATCGGTTGCAACACTATAGCTGTCCCCGACGATAGAGAAGCTACCGTCGAACGTCCCGTCCTGCGGCAGAAGCGAGCTGTGCAGGTGATAGTTCTGCAGCGTCACCGTGCTCTCATAGGAGGTGCCCGCCCCAAGGGTCAGGATCGTGTCGTTGCCCACATGCTCAAGCGAGATCGTCACGGCAGCACCCGGACCAAAGCTGTTCAGCTGCAGCACATCGCCGTCATTGAACCCCTCGATCACGTCATGGCCGGAGCTGGTGCCTTCGCCGTTTGCGTCCGCAGGCACCACGTCAATGTAGTAGGTATCGGCCCCCTCGCCGCCACGCAGCGTGTCATTGCCCCATTCACCGAAGAGCAGATCCGAGCCGCCTCCGCCAATCAGGCTGTCATCGCCCAATCCGCCGAACAGGAGATCCCCAGATTCGCCCGCAACCAGCGTGTCATTGCCAGCATTGCCATAGAGCTGATCAACACCACCGTCGCTGCCGACAAGATAGTCATCGGTTGCAACACTATAGCTGTCCCCGAGGATGGAGAAGCTACCGTCGAACGTCCCGTCCTGCGGCAGAAGCGAGCTGTGCAGGTGATAGTTCTGCAGCGTCACCGTGCTCTCATAGGAGGTGCCCGCCCCAAGGGTCAGGATCGTGTCGTTGCCCACATGCTCAAGCGAGATCGTGACGACAGCACCCGGACCAAAGCTGTTCAGCTGCAGCACATCGCCGTCAGAGAAATCCGTAATGACTTCGGCGCCAAACCCGTCGTAGTCCATACCGTTCCAGAGAAGATCCGCCTGGAAGGTGTCATTCCCGGCTCCGCCCGTCAGCGTGTCGTTTCCTCCGGCGCCGTTAAGGGTATCGTCAAACAATGACCCTTGGACTAGGTTGTCACCTTCGTCTCCAAACGCTGTGCCGCCGGCAGAAGGTGCGTTTACGGTGTTGGGTGATGTCATTAGTATCTCCAGAATTTGACATTTTGCAATCTTGGGTTGAACAGCCCAAATATTAACAAATAGTTAAATCCTAACCGCGTGCGTTAATATTTTCCGTTAGCGCTGCGCTCGATGCGATTAATTAAATGTAAAGTAAGGTCATCTTTGCGTTAGGAATGCTCTGGTCAAGACGCGCATTGCGACAGTGCGCAACGCGCTCATTCATGTTGATCGCACAGTCGTTTTGTCTTTCCGCACTTGGTCAATGCAGCGGGATAAGTCAAAGCACTGCACTTCGGGCTGTCATGATCCCACATTGCAATGAGTACTGCCTCCCGCCGTTCTTCCGGTACCGTCAGGTTCGGCTTCCCTCTCGCAGCAATGGCGGGTCGGTAGCCTCCTTTCCCAGCAGGTCTTTCAAAACGACGTTGTCGAGCACTGTGTCTGCCTCATCTAACTGATCCAAATTGACTTTCACGGGCGTCCATCGCATCGCCAGATCCCTCGACTTTTCACTTGATGCGTCCTGCGCAAAGCTGACCTTCAAGCCAAACGCACGTGTCCCTGCTCGGTGTCGCTGATCCGAAGGTCCGCTTCCAGAAAACCCAGCATGATCTATTGCGCCTGCAGCAGAACCTTCGCTGAACTTCGCATGCATGTCGTGGATGGGCGGGCTGACGCCATCCGGCGAAAAAGTCTGCCCGGTTTTATCTGCGATCGGGCAGCCGCGCCGCCGCACGTCCGATCTGCCCCTGCAGCGGACATGCTACGATCTCTCATTAAGAAAAAGCAGCCGTCTTGTCGACAAAACCAATGAAATCGAGCTTCCTGGAAGCATTACAAAAACAACCCTAGGAAGTTCGAAAGCTCGCAGATTGCACGCATGTTTGCACTTCAGGACAAGGCTGCGGAACCGGCATTCCTTTCGAGAAGATCCTGAACCAGAGCATTCGGAAACCGCCGTCGCTGGGTGATGGCGAAAAAGGTTTCCTTGATCCGGGGATGTTCTTTGGCCTCGACAAGCCGACCCGAGGTCAATTCGTCTTTCACGACGATCGGTGCGACCAGCGCCAACCCGATGTTTTCCCGGGCCAGAAGACGCATCATCGCCATATCGTCGACCTCGGCGGCGATCTGCGGACGTACGGACAACCGGCTGGCCATCGCGTCAAATGCGGTGCGCACGCTGCTGTCGGTGGTTGGCAGAATGAACGGTTGCTCGGCGAGCAAATCGCGGATCGGGCGCTCCGGATCAAGCCGCTCGGGCGCGCCGACGATGCTGACCTCCTGCTCTCCGATCTGATGGGTTTCGTAAGGCGTCAGACTGTCGTCCGGGGGCGGGCGGTTCATCAGCACCAGGTCAAGATTGAGCGTTCCCAATCCTTCCAGCAATTCGGTCGGGCTGCCTGAACGCAGAATGACCTCGACATCCAGACGTGACAGGATCGGCCTCAGAAAGCCGATCTGAAAGTTGCGCGACAAGGTTGCAAGCGCGCCGACGCGCAGCGCCTTGCGATCCCGCACCGTGCCTCCAAGGGTCGCGACAAGTTCCTGTCCCGTCGAGAAAATTGCATCCGCGTGATCCAGCGCGATCCGCCCCGCTTCGGTCAGGTGCAGTTGTCGCCCGCGCCGGTCGAACAGAGCGTGCCCAAGCCGTTCTTCCAATTGCTTGATCTGAACCGACAAGGCGGATTGCGAGAGGTTCAGCCGCTGCGCCGTACGCGTCAGGTTCCCGTCGTGCGCGACGGCCCAAAAGTAACGGAGATGGTGATAGTTCAACGGCATTCGTTAGATTTTATAGAACGTAAAATGAAAAACAATGAATTTTTACTATCGGGCCGTCTCCCCTAAGCCATTGCGAAAGGTCGCTGACCGCGAATTTCAAAGGAGTCCGATGATGGCTTATCTGTTTTTACCCCTTCTGAGCCCGCTCGTCCTGCTGATGGCCGCGTTCTATGCGGCGCGCCATCCCGGGAAACGTCCCGGACGAGTGCCTGCCCTGACCGAGGCCGCTGCATTCGCCGCATTCGCGATGGCGGCCGTGGCTGCAACGCTCCTTGTGGTCAAAGGCTCCGGCACCTCGGCCCTGATCGGGTTATTCGGTGTTGGACTGTCGGTGCGGCTCGATGCGGTGAGCGCGGTGATGCTGGTTCTGGTCAGCTTCATCGGCTGGATCGTGCTGCGCTATTCCAGGACCTACATGGACGGTGAGGATCGGCAAGGCGCCTTCACGGGCTGGATGTCTGCGACATTGGCCGCTGTCCTGCTGCTGGTCATGTCCGGCAATCTCTTTCAGATGTTCGCGGCCTGGACGCTGACCAGCCTGTCGCTGAACCGGTTGCTGCTGTTTTATCCCGAACGCGCTACAGCACAGCGCGCCGCCCGCAAGAAAGCCATCGTCGCACGGTTGAGCGAGGGCGCATTGGCCGGTGCCGTGGTCCTGCTGATCGCGGCAACCGGGACCACTGATATTGAAACGCTTCTTGCCAGCGCTGAGGCCGATTGGCTGACTATGGGAGCAGCTCTCCTGCTTGCCCTGTCGGCCGTACTAGCCTCGGCGCAATTCCCGATACACGGATGGCTGACCGAGGTGATGGAGGCGCCCACGCCGGTCTCTGCCCTGCTGCATGCGGGCGTCATCAATGCGGGCGGCTTCCTGTTGATCCGCTTTGCCGACGTGATGCTGCTGGCCCCGGGTGTCATGGCGCTTCTCGTTATGCTCGGAGGGTTCACCGCACTTTTTGGTGGTCTGGTGATGCTGGCCCAACCGGCGGTCAAAACCTCGCTGGCATGGTCGACCATCGCGCAGATGGCTTTCATGATCATGCAATGCGGCCTGGCGCTGTTCCCGCTGGCTCTCCTGCATATCGTGGCGCATTCGCTCTACAAGGCGCATGCCTTCCTCAGTTCCGGTGAGGCAGTGCGCAATGTCGCGGCAATCGCCCGCCCCGGACCAATTGCGGTTCCGAGCGCCCGCAACGTCGTGCAAGCATTTGTCATTGCCATCGCGATCTATGGTCTGGTTGGCACGGTTATTGGGTTTGACGGCAAGTCGGTTCAGGCCATCGCCCTGGGCGTCATCCTGATCTTCGGTGTCGCCTACTTGCTGGCGCAGGGCTTTGCCGATGCGGCGCCGCGCGCGCTGACGCAGCGCATCGTGGTCTACGCGCTGGTGACGTCGGTGAGCTATTTCGCCCTTCAGGTTATCGCCCAGTCTCTGACCGCTGGCAGCCTGCCTCCGACCCCAAACCCCGGCCCGCTGGAATGGGCGCTGATCCTGCTCGCTCTGATCAGTTTCGGAGTGGTCGCTGTGGCACAGGCGACCTTCCCCCTGTGGGCATCGCACCCGGCCGCAACAGGTCTGCGCGTGCACCTGACCAACGGCCTTTATGCCAATGCAATCTTCGACAAGCTTCTGGACGGATGGTCCAAGCGGTCTGCAGCCTGAAAGGAACCGACCTCATGTTTGCCAAACTCGAGACCTACCCCGCCGCCCTGCTGGAGCTCGTCGCAGAGGCCAACACGGCTGCCAAGGCGATCCCGCCGTTGTTCCCTCTATCTGCCAATGTCGCAGTGAACCCGTTTCTGGGTCAGAGCGATGAGCCGCTTGCAGTCACCGCCGCGCGTCTCGCGCGGGTCGGGGGCGCCCGGGCGATCCCACCACGTACGCATTGGGCAGGCAAAATCAGCGCGGGCGAAATTTGCGACACAGATCTGAAGGAGGCATTGGCTTCGATCAAAGGCCAGTTCAACGTGCCAAGCCTGCAGGAGCTGAAAGCGTCTCTCGACGATGAGAGCCCCGCGCCCAAAGCCCTTCCTACCGTGGCAGAACTGGCAGCGGATGTCTCCGGCATCGACTGGCCCGGGCTTATTGATGACCGCATCGGCGTTTGGGCCGCCAGTCACTTCGATCAGGGGCAGGCACTCTGGAAACAGGCAGGCAGCGGTGGCCCCTTCAGGGCTTGGCGCGACTTCGCCTCGCGCGATCTGACGCCCGAGATTCAGGGGCTTACGGGCTTTTGCACTTTTGTTGCTGACACCAACCGTTCGCATTGGCGCGCTATTGGTCGCGCTTCGGAAAGGCTTGGCGTCACCACTGCTGCTGCGCCTACCGCGTTCCACCGCTGGCTGATGACGCTGGGCGGATGGGCGCAATACGGGCGCTATCTGTTGTGGCAGGCGGAACTGGAAGGCAAAGCGAACAGCAGCGTGACCGAACTTCTGGCCATCCGGATGGTCTTCGACGAAGCTCTGTTCGACCTCTACGAAGACCAGATTGCAGCACGTTGGGCAGATGTGGTCGCGGCCCATCAGAGCCCAGTTACTCCGCCCCGGGATCTTGTCATCGATGCGGTGCTGCAGGACGCCGCAGAACGGGCCGAGCAGCGCGTGCTGGCCGACAGGCTGTCCTGTGGTACAGCGCGTAAGGGCGAGACGCGCCCGGCCGTGCAGGCGGCCTTCTGTATCGATGTGCGTTCGGAAGTCTTCCGCCGCGCATTGGAAGCGCAGGATGAAAGCATCGAGACGATCGGCTTTGCCGGTTTCTTTGGCCTGGCCAGCGCCCATAAGGCCGCCGGATCGGATGTGACCGAATTGCGCGGTCCGGTTCTCTTGCAGCCGGGGCTGAATTCACAGGCAGCCGAACCCGAAACGGCAAACCTGAACCGCCGCTATGGCGCCCGGGCCAAACGCGCCTGGGGCCGGTTCAAGCTGGCCGCAGTGTCGTCCTTTGCCTTTGTCGAGGCGTCGGGGCCGCTTTATGCAGGCAAGCTTGTTCGGGATGCTCTCGGTTTCGGCAATAAAACCGCGGAAGACCCTGCGCCGGAGATGGATCCCGCGCTCAATCTCGAATCCCGTGTTGAAATGGCAAAATCGGTGCTGACCGCCATGTCTCTCACGGATGAATTTGCGCCGATCGTATTGCTGGTCGGCCACGGCGCCGATGTCACCAACAATCCTCATCAAAGCGCCCTGCAGTGTGGCGCTTGTGGCGGTCACGCGGGGGACGTGAATGCCCGCCTACTGGCGAGCCTGTTGAATAATCAGGACGTCCGGACTGGGTTGCGTGACAACGGGATCAATATCCCTTCGGATACGGCATTCCTGCCCGCGCTGCACCATACGACCACCGACAAAGTGACCCTGTTTGAACAGGATCTGCCGCCGGAAACGCCCATTGACCTTAGCCAGCTGAAGGCCTGGCTTACCGCCGCCGGAGCGCTCGCCCGGGCAGAGCGTTCCCAGCGCCTGCCGCGCGCCGCGGGCGCAGCGCATGTCGCGCAGCGGGCTCGGGACTGGGCCGAAACCCGCCCCGAATGGGGCCTGGCCGGATGCCGTGCCTTTGTCGCCGCGCCGCGCCGCCGAACCGATGGGGCAGACCTGTCCGGGCAGGCTTTCCTACATAATTACGACTGGCGGCGGGATGATGGCTTTGGCGTGCTTGAATTGATCCTGACGGCGCCCGTCGTGGTCGCCAGCTGGATCAGCCTTCAGTATTACGGTTCAACCGTGGCGCCGGGCTTGTTCGGTGGCGGCAACAAGCTGCTCCACAACGTAGTGGGCGGCATCGGCGTTCTGGAAGGCAACACGGGCGCTCCGCGTCCGGGTCTGCCGTGGCAGTCAGTGCATGACGGTGACGGCTTTCAGCACGATCCGCTACGCCTGTCGGTAATCGTGGAGGCTCCGCGCGAAGCCATGTCCGAGATCCTGCGGCGCCATCCCGGCGTCCGCGCCTTGTTTGACAATGGCTGGCTGCACCTCATCGCAATGGATGACGAAGGCAAGCTGGCTTGGCGCTATTGCGGCGACTTGGAATGGTCACGCTTCAAGGATCAATCCGCCGACGCGCGCGCAATAGCAGCGGAATAGTCCGTTTCCCCCGCCTGGAAATAGCTTTGGCGCACCTTCGTTCTGCTTCATGCAGAATGAAGGTACCTCGCATTGTTTCCTATCGGTAATTTCAGGAGTCTAAGACGCTATAGGTACAGAGATGCAGCGGGCCAATAACCTCCCTGCACGCAATTTCATCCACTTTGCCCCGCTGAACGGCCCATCTGACATGTTCCAAGGCCGCATGTGCGACGAAGGGCGCTTTTTTGATGCCGCCACGCGGCGAATAGGCCCGGCTTCAACCGGCTTAGAGGCTGACTTTGCAAATGACGCTGTATGCGCCAAAGTTACCCCGGCGCACGAATCCGGGTCGCCCCTCGTGCCGGTGTCCGCATTGTCGCAGCTGAAGTTGCGCGGTTGCGATTTACACCGGTTCTGCTATCGACCTTTGATATGAAGGTGATGCACTCCATCTGGTGGCTTCGCACGCTGGCCGTGCTGCTGACGGTTGCCTTGGCAACGTCGGGTTTTGCGCATCGCTTTGCAACACCGGAACAGCAGGCTGCACTGGATTATGCCCAAACCTATGGGCTGGACATCTCGTCGATCTGTGGAGATTTCGAGGATGCCGACAGCACGCAAACCTGTGACGCCTGCCGACTGCATTCGGCTATCTCACTGCCAGAGCCAGCTGTTGCCCTCATCCTTGCCGAATTGTCTTGTGATCCGGCAGATTGGGTGCCGCAGCCACCTGTTCTGAACGCCCTCACCGCCGAAGCAGCACGCCCGGCACGAGCACCTCCGATCGTCTGAATTTTCCCGACCTATTGGTGAAAAATCCGGCCCGTGCGCCGGAGCAGACTCTGGAGACATCCATGAATATCGCTCTTATTGCGGCTCTTGCCGCCACCTGTGACGTCACTGCGCGCTCTACGGGAATAAGGTAGAACCGGCGTTCATGGGCGATCCCGCCGACAGGCTGGGTCGTTCCTGGATGGACCATTTCGGCGACTGATCCTTGTTCTTTCTCAGTCTCATAACACGCGCGCTGCTGCTCTTGGCGCTGCTCGGCTCGTCCACAGTGCCGGACGGGCTTATGCGCGCTCAAGGCCCCGAAGGCATGCGGTTGGTGCTTTGCACGCCCGACGGCACGCAGGAGGTCTGGCTGACCGATGCGGGCGAGATCATCCCTGCCGAGGATGAGCAGCCCGCCCGTGATGATCACGACGGGCCGCATTGCGTCCAAGTCAGCGTCGCCGGAACCGTGCCCTCTTCGAACGTCGGTCTTTTGATCCAAATGCCGCTTCGGCCTTTGGCGCTGCCAACAGGTTCGGCGCAACGTCCAGTTTCGCAAGATCTTCCAAATCAACACCGCAGCCGCGCGCCGCCTCTTCCCGTCTGATCCTTCAGCCGGGGCCCAGCGCCCCTTGTCCGTCAGTCAAAGACAAGGAACCCAACATGACTGCGATGATACACCCGTGGCCGGACCACAGGGTCTTCAGAATTGCCTCAAGACTCGCCCTGTTCCGGGGAATGAGGTCTGCCGAGATGCGCTCAATCCAGCGCAAATTCACAACCGAAAAATACCGTGATGGCGAAACACTGGCCTGCAAGGGCGTGGATGCGCCATTCATGGGGATCGTCCGATCCGGCATGCTGCGCGAGGACAGGCCGACGCCGCAGGGGCGCACGCATCTGCTCGCCCTGACCTTTGCCAACGAAGCGCTGGCGCCGCTGGGCTGCGTCCGTGCCAAATGCACGCTGACCGCCGTTGGTGAGACCGAGGTCATGACCTGCGACCAACGCACATTCGAGGAACTGGCCAGCGCCATTCCCCGGCTGCAGCTGAACCTCTTGCATCTGATACAGGACCAGCTGGCGCAGGCGCAGGACTGGCAGCTGCTGCTGGGGCGCAAGACCGCCAGCGAACGCGTGGCCTCGATGCTGGTCTCCTTCCACCAGCGCCACGGGCGACCGGACGAGATGCACCTGCCGATGAGCCGCGCTGATCTGGGACAGTTGACCGGCCTGACGCTGGAAACCGTCTCGCGGCAGATGCGGGCGCTGGAAAAGGCGGGGTTGATTGCCATGCCGCTACCCACCCGTGTCCGCGTTCTGGACGCCGTAGCCCTTCACGAGCTGACCGGCGATGCGCCTGCACGCGTCGCCGCCTGACCTTTTCATAACACAGGGAGAAACCATGAAACTTGCACTGACAACCTGCCTCGCCACGCTGCTGACAACCGCCGCATGGGCCGAGATCACCATCACCGACCTGCGCGACCGCACCGTCACGCTCGAAGCTCCGGCGGAACGCGTGCTGCTGGGCTTTTACTACGAGGATTACCTCGCGGTCGTCGGCGACGGCGCGGTGGACAAGCTGGTCGGCCTGTCGCGCGGTCCCTGGGCCGACTGGCGCCCGAAACAATGGGACGCCTACACGCAAGTCTTTCCACAGCTGGCTGAGCTGCCCGATGTGGGCGACACAGAAAACAGCACCATGTCCATCGAGGCCGCCATCGCCGCAGACCCGGATCTGGTGATCCTTGCAGGCTGGGAGTACGACGCGCTTGGTGAAAGCGCGGCGCAGTTCGATACAGCGGATATTCCCGTACTCGTGCTCGATTACAACGCGCAGACGCTTGAGGCGCACCTGGCCTCGACCCGCGCGCTGGGGATGGCGATGGGCACTGAAGAGCGCGCCGAGACGCTTGCAACGCTCTATGCCGAGATGACTGCAGACACCGCTGCGCGGGTAGAACAGTCAACCGAGGCACCAAAGGTCTATGTCGAACTGGCACAGAAAGGCCCGGACGAGGTCGGAAACTCCTATGCAGGCGGCATGTGGGGCGGAGTTATCGACCGGCTCAAGGGGCAGAACATCGCCAATGGCCAGATCGAGAACTGGGGGCCGCTGTCGCCGGAATACGTGCTGTCCGAGGCCCCCGAGGTGATCCTTCTCTCCGGCTCTGAATGGCTGAACCGTCCTGCCTCGGTCCCGATGGGTTTTGGCGCGGACAAGGCGCTGGCGAACGAACGCATCGGTGCCTATCTCGGTCGCCCCGGCTGGTCAGACCTGCCCGCAGTCGAAAACGGCAAGGTCTACGGCATCTATCACGGCGGCTCGCGCACGCTGTCTGATTTTGCCTATTTCCGTTTCCTTGGAAAGGCGATGCACCCGGCGACCTTTGCCGATGTCGACCCGCAGGCCGAACTGGCGAAGTTCTACGCCGACTGGCTGCCGATCACGCCCGAGGGCACCTTCATGATGCAGGCGGAATGAGTATCGCGGTAAGTGAAGGGAGCGGTTTCGACCGCACCCGCATCACCCGGATGGGGGCGGTCTGTGCCGCCCTCACCATCCTGGCGGCCCTGATGGTGGTGGACCTTGTGACCGGTCCCGCCGGTCTGCCTTTGTCCGATGTCCTGAAGGGCCTGCGCGATGGCCCGGATGCAGAGAACCGCCGCCTCGCGACGATCCTGTGGCATCTTCGCATGCCGCAGACCCTGACGGCTGCACTGGTGGGGGCTGCCCTGGGGATCGCCGGGCTGATGATGCAGACCATCCTCAATAACCCTCTGGCCAGCCCCTATACGCTGGGCTTTTCCGCCGCTGCCGGTTTCGGCGCAGCACTGGTGATCCTGTTCGGTACGGCACTGCCGGTGGCGATGTGGATCGGCGTACCGCTCGCGGCCTTTGCCGCCACGCTGGTCGCAGCTGGACTTGTCTACCTCGTCGCGCACCTGCGCGGCGCCTCGCCCGAGATGCTGGTACTGGCGGGCATAGCGGTGCTCTTCCTGTTCCAGTCACTGCAATCGCTGCTGCAATTCATGGCGGCCCCCGAAGTGCTGCAACAGATCGTCTTCTGGCTGTTCGGCAGCCTGCTCAAGGCGACCTGGACATCGGTGCAGGTCTTGTCCACGATCCTTGCCGTGACCCTGCCATTGATTGCCCGTGAGGTGTGGAACCTGACCTCACTGCGCCTTGGCGAAGGCAATGCTGCAAGCCTTGGCCTGAACGTCGAAAGGTTGCGCCTGCGGGTGCTGGTGATAATCGCGCTTCTGACTGCCGGTGCCGTCAGCTTTACCGGCACCATCGGTTTTGTCGGCCTGATCGCCCCGCATGTCGGGCGCGCTCTGGTGGGCGAAGATCACCGTTTCGGCCTGCCGATGGCAGCGATCATGGGCGCTGTGGTGCTGGTCGCCGCCTCCGTACTGGGCAAGGTCATCTCGCCCGGTGCGGTGATTCCGGTGGGCATCATCACCGCCATCGCGGGTATTCCGATGCTGCTTGCAATCATCCTGCTGAAGAGGCGTACATGAGTTTGGTTCTGGAGAATTTCACCGTTGATGCCGGGCGCCGCCGCTTGCTGCGGATTGAAAGGCTAGAGCTGCCCTCGAGCGGGCTCGTTGCGGTAATTGGCCCAAACGGTGCAGGCAAATCCACCCTGCTGAAGGCTCTTGCCGGGGTTCAGCGCCACGGCGGCACCAAGGCGCTGGACCAGAACTGGCCTGCGCCTGAACGCATCGGATTCATGCCACAGGATTTTACCGTGAAGGCAGCCATGAGCGTCGCGGAATGTGTGCTGCTTGGGCGACGCGAAAGGCTCGGTTGGCGCATCACAGCGCGGGAGCGCGCCGAAGTTGCCCAGATGCTGGAGATGTTAAACCTGTCACACCTCGCCGATCATCGGATGGATAGTCTGTCAGGGGGCCAGCAACAGCGCGTTCTTCTGGCGCAACGCCTGATCCGCAATCCCCGCCTGCTGATCCTCGACGAACCCACCAGTGCGCTGGACCTGCACCACCAACTCGAGGTGCTCGAACAGTTGCAAAGGCTTGCGCAGAGCAGGCTCGTGCTCGCGGCCTTGCACGACCTGACCTTGGCAGCCCGTTATGCGGATCAGACGGTATTTCTTGAAACCGGCAGGCTGGCCGTGGCTGGACCAACCTCACAGGTTCTGCGGTCGCCCTGCCTGGACCGGGCCTATCAGATCGACAGTGAGATTCTCCGTGATCGCGATGGCGGGCCAGTCTTCGTCGCGCACCAAGCTCGGTCGCCGAAATATTGAAGTATTGTAGATCAGCGTTCCCAAGTGTGAGCCCAAGACGCCGAAGGTTTGATCTAGCAGGTTATCAATCTCGACGCGGCAGATCACTCAGATACCGCATGTACCCGCCGCACTAGCCTTTACCCTGCCGCATCCTTTGGTCGCGCTTTGAAAATGCCTTAGGGGTCTCGCGAAAACAGCACTTTCTCCGCGTCCGAAAAGCCCACCCCATACAGCACCCGAGAATTCACGCTTGCCTCATCAACGCACCACAGACTCCCCAATGTTTTCCTCAGTCGTGTTTCGTGCCAGATCCTTCAGGATGGGGCAATCCGGGCGGTGATCTCCCGCGCAGGCGTGCACCAATTGATCCAGCGTATCACGCATAGACTGGAGCTGAGTGATCTTCTCGTCGATCTGGGCCAGATGCTCTTCGGCAATGCGCTTGACCTGCGCGCTTTCCCGGCCCTCGTCCTCGTATAGCGCCATCAGCGCCCGGCAAGTGCCGATGGAAAAACCAAGCGCGCGGGCGCGGCCGAGGAAGGCCAGCTTGTGCAGATCCTGTTCACGAAAGCTGCGATACCCGTTCTCGCTACGCTGCGGGTGGATCAGGCCAATATCCTCGTAGTAGCGGATCGTTTTTGCGGGCAGTCCTGATCGCCGTGATACGTCACCGATATTCATTCCAGCCCCCTGTCATTCCGCCGGAACATGCGCGTTGCCTGCGCGGGCGCCGCTGGCCCCGGCTTTTTCATCCATGGCCGGTGCTACGCGGCGCAGGCGCAGCGCGTTGGTCAGGACAAAGACCGACGACAGCGCCATCGCCCCTGCCGCCAGCATCGGCGACAGCAGCACCCCGAAGGCGGGATACAGCACGCCCGCCGCAACCGGCACCAGCGCGGTATTGTACCCGAAGGCCCAGAACAGGTTCTGACGAATGTTGCGCATAGTGCGGCGAGAGACCTCGAAGGCGTTGACCACACCGCGCAGATCGCCCGACATCAGCACCACATCAGCGCTTTCGATGGCCACATCCGTGCCGGTACCGATGGCGATGCCGACATCGGCATGGGCCAGCGCAGGGGCGTCATTGATACCATCCCCGACAAAGGCGATCTGGCGCCCTTGCCGCAATTCGTCCAGCGCCGCGACCTTGCCGTCGGGCAGAACGCCTGCGATCACGTGGTCGATGCCGGTTTCGCGGGCGATGGCCTCGGCTGTCTCGCGCTTGTCGCCAGTGATCATGGCGACCTTCAGCCCTTTTTCGTGCAGCGCAGCGATGGCCGCGCGGCTGGCCGGTTTCACCGGGTCGGCCACGCCGATCACCGCCGCAAGCCGCCCGTCAACTGCCGCGTAGAGCGCGGTACGCCCGCGTTTGGCAAGCTCGGTCTCCTGCGACGCCAGCGCCGTCGTGTCGATGCCTTCGCGTGTCATGAACCGGTCGGCCCCCACCAGCACCTGCGCCCCTTCAACCATGGCGCGCACGCCGTGGCCGGTGATCGAGGTGAAATCGCCCGCCTCGGCGCGTGGTGCGCCCTCGGCGCGGGCGGCGCGGACGATGGCTTCGGCGATCGGATGCTCCGAGCGCTCCTCCACTGCGGCGATTTTGGACAGCACCTCCGCCCGTTCAAAACCTGTCGCGAGAACAAGATCGGTCAGTTCCGGGCGGCCCTCGGTCACGGTGCCGGTCTTGTCCAGCGCCACGACCTCGACCGTGTCCAGCTGTTGCAGCGCGTCGCCCTTACGGAACAACACGCCCATCTCAGCGGCGCGGCCGGTGCCCACCATGATGGAAGTTGGCGTGGCCAGACCCATGGCACAGGGGCAGGCAATGATCAGCACCGATACGCCTGCGACCAACGCCAGCGTCAGCGCGGGCGACGGGCCGAAGATCAGCCAGACGAGGATGGTTAGGGTCGCGGCGGCCATCACTGCGGGCACGAACCACAGGGTGATCCGGTCAACCAACCCCTGGATCGGCAGCTTGGCGCCCTGCGCCTCTTCGACCATGCGGATGATTTGGCTGAGGGTGGTGTCACCGCCAACCCGCGTGGCGCGGAACTGCAGGCTTCCTGCGCCGTTCACGGTACCGCCGGTGACGGCATCACCAGCGGTCTTTTCCGCTGGAACCGGCTCGCCTGTCAGCATGCTTTCGTCGACGTGGCTGCTGCCCTCGATCACCTCGCCATCCACGGCAATGCGCTCGCCCGGGCGGACGACGATGATGTCGCCCTGCACCAGCTCATCGACAGAGACCTCGGTGCTCTCGCCGCCCCGCATCACGCGGGCGGTGCGCACCTGCAGCCCCAGCAGTTTCTGGATCGCGGCGCCCGTGCGCCCCTTGGCGCGCGCCTCAAGGAAGCGCCCCAGCAGGATCAGCACGACGATGACTGCTGCCGCCTCGAAATAGACCGCACGCACCGCGTCCGGCAAAAGCGCAGGCAGGAAGGTTGCGACAACGGAGTAAAGATAGGCCGCCCCGGTACCCACCGCGACAAGGCTGTTCATGTCCGGCGCACCCTTCAGCAGCGCGGGGAAGCCTTTGAGATAGAAAATCCGACCCGGCCCGATCAGCACCAGCGTCGTCAAGGCGAATTGCAACAGCCAGCTGGTCTGCTGACCGATAGTGGCGTTGATCCAGTGGTGAAAGGCCGGAAACACATGGCCGCCCATCTCAACCACAAAGACCGGCAGCGCAAGGGCAGCGGCATAGGCCATGCGCCGGGCAAGGCTGCGGGCCTCTTCGGCCTTGCGGGCTGTGCGATCCTCACCGCCCGCCGCCTCTGCCAAGGTCGCGGGATAGCCGACGTCCTTGCTGGCCGCCATCAGTTCGGCGGGGGTGACCGCGCCTTCGGCATAGCGCACGGTCGCGGTTTCAGATGCGAGGTTTACATTGACGTCAAGCACGCCCGGCACAGCCTCCAGCGCCTTGTCGACGCGCCCCACGCAAGAGGCACAGGACATCGATTCCACGTTCAGCGTTACCGATGCCACCCGCGCCGGGTAACCAAGCTTGTCGAGCGCCGCGATGGCGTCTGCGATGCGCTCCGGGTTGTCGGCAACCAGTCGTGCGGTTTCAGATGCAAGGTTGACCGAGACGTCATGGATGCCCTCAACCGCCGTCAGGCCGCGGTCCACGCGCCCAACGCAAGAGGCACAGGACATGCCTTCGACGGACAATGTAACAGGGGTTTGTTCGGGCATGACAGCCTCCTCGATTCTGTGTGGCTGTGCCTTACATGGTGGTTCTAGTCACTGGAAGGTCAAGGGCGCGTCAAAATTTTATCACAGGTCAGATCACGTCTTGACCTTCCCCTAACTGGAAGCCCCATCTCTCGCCCTGCAACCAAACCAGAGAGGGTTCGAAATGGAATTCAAGGTTCCGGACATGAGCTGCGGCCACTGCACTGCCGCCATCGAAAAATCCGTCAAGGCCGCCGATCCGGCCGCCACGATTGCCTGCGACCTCGGCGAACGCCTGGTGAAGATCGACAGCGCACTGTCGGCTGATCAGCTTACCGCCGTGATCAAGGACGCGGGCTACGACTCGCAGCCCGCTGCCGCCTGATCCAGTCCCGCGTCGGCCCCCTCCGGCGCGGGATCCCCATTATTCGGCGCGGTCCCGGGCTGTGCTCACCAGTTCAGAAAGCTGGTCCTTTTCAACAAACCCCGGCACCAGCGCATCCCCGACAACGAAGGACGGCGTTCCGTTGAAGCCAAGCGCCTGGGTCAGACGCATCGATGTGGCGATGTGTTCAGCCACTTCCGGCGCCTCCATGTCTTTTTTCAGCTGCTCAAGATCCAGCCCGACCTCTTCGGCGACGCGCAGGACCGTGGCCTCCTGGGCACGGCCCTTGATCGCCATCATCGCCCAGTGGAATTCTTCATATTTTCCCTGCGCCCGCGCCGCGAGCGCGGCCTTGGCGGCAAAGACCGAGCCGTCGCCAAGGATGGGCCATTCTCGGTAGACAAGCCGGATATTGGGATCTTCCTCGATCAGCGCCCTGACCTCGGGTTTTACCCGGCGGCAATAGGGGCAGTTGTAGTCGAAGAACTCCACCACGGTTACATCCCCCTCCGGATTGCCGAGGACCGGCGCATTCGGATCGCGTTCAATCAGGTCGCGCTGACTGCGCAGCACCTCTGCCTGGGTTTCTGCCTGTGCATCCGCCTGTTGTTTTTCCAGCAGAGCAACGGCCTCCATCACGATCTCGGGGTTCTCCCGTATCGTCTCCAGGACCAGCTCTCGGACGCGGGCCTCATCGAGTTCCTGCGAGAGTGCGGGTATCGGCAGCAACGTGGCCATCGCCAGTGCAAGGATCGGTGCCTTAAGGGTCATGTCAGTTCTCTCCATTTTCCGCATTGGTTCGCGCTTTCTGAGCTTCCTTTACATGCTCCGGCCAGGTGGACCGAATATAGCCCAGCACGTTGCGGATCTGCTGATCCGTCAGGCTGTCGCCAAACCCCGGCATGCCGCTGTCGAACTCCATGCCCTGCTGGGCCATAAGGGCCTTGCCGCCCAGCTTGGTATAGTTGAACAGCAGGCTGTCCGAATGATGCCAGGTGTGCCCCGTTTCATCATGCGGGGGGGCGGGCAGACGCCCGTCGGGGCCGCGTGCGCGCCAGTCCGGCTGGCCTTCCAGCTGAGCCCCGTGACAGGCAGCGCAGGCTTCAGCGTAAAGGGCCTCGCCCTCGGCAATGTCCAGCCCCTCGGCGCCGGAGGCCACCGCCGGATCCTGTCCTTGCAGCATCCAAACGCCGCCAGCCACTGCCGCTGCCAGCACGGCGATGATGACTTGCCCCCTCATGTGACCCGCGCCCATGTCTTCATGTCCGAGGCCGCATGGGTGAGCATGTGGCAGTGCAACAACCTGTCACCGGGATTGTCGGCGGCAAAGGTAATGGTGCGCGTTGCGTCCACATCGTTCATTCGGCTGCTCCCCCATCAGCGTCGAGCAGATAGGTGGCGATGGCTTCACGGTCCTTTGGAGTCAGAAACCGGGTGCCTTCGCGGACCACCTCGGCCATGCTGCCGCCAAAGGCATCGCCTGATGGCGTCAGGCCCGTCTGCAACGCGTAGGACAGCGACGAGACTGTCCAGCCGTTCTTGGCTAGATCACCGGCCCGGATCGAGGGTGCCTTGCTGCCGCCCGGAAGCGCGTCATTGCCGGCAAAGGCTGCGTCAGGATCGCGGCCCCCCGCCAGATTGCGCGGCGTGTGGCAGGCCCCGCAATGGGCCGCACCGCGAACCAGTTCCCTGCCCCGGTTCCAGGCCGCACTGCGCCCCGGCAGCGGTTCCGTCCCCGGATCGTGGAAAAACGCGGCCCGCCAAAGCTTCAGTCCCCAGCGCTGATTGAAGGGAAAACCGACCGCATGATCCGGCGCGGCCTCAGGCACCGGTGCCACGGTCTGAAACGCGGCCCACAGATCGGCGATATCCTGATCGGAAAACTCGGCGTAGAAGGGGTAAGGAAAGGCCGGGAAATAGGGTTCCCCATCTGGTCCGATCCCCTGGCGGATGGCTTTTGCAAAACTCTCGGCAGTCCAGCCGCCGATGCCATGTTCGGGATCGGTGGTCAGATTCGGCGGATAGAAGGTGCCGAAATCCGTCTTCAGCGGCGCCCCTCCCGCCAGCGGGGCGCCGCCCGCTTCGAAATTCGAATGACAGGCGATACAGCCGCTGGCACGTGCCAGGTAAGCACCCCGGTTAACGTCGCCCTCCGTCGTGATCGGCTTCGGAGCGCTGCCGACCGGCCACGCGATCACCGCGGTCAGGACAACGGCAACACATGCCGCCGCCCCGCCAGACAAAAATGCGACCCGGCGCATGCTCAGTGGTCTTCCGCCCGGAACCGGGAATGACAGGCCGAGCAGACCTGTGTCGTCATCGCAAAGGCCGCATCTACAGGCATCGCGGCGATATCCTCTGCGCGCATCAT
The DNA here is from genome assembly GCF_059429255.1 of Phaeobacter sp. CC-HEC084. NCBI lineage: Bacteria > Pseudomonadati > Pseudomonadota > Alphaproteobacteria > Rhodobacterales > Roseobacteraceae > Phaeobacter > Phaeobacter sp. CC-HEC084. The sequence goes on along the minus strand of NZ_JCAIJQ010000002.1, from coordinate 455,215 downwards.
CCCGGCGCCGCCGCCCATCATACTGGTGCCTGACCCCATCATGGATCCGTTGCCCATCATCGAACCCGATCCCATTCCGGAGCTATTCCCCATCATCGACCCTGCGCCCATTCCTCCGCCACCAGCGAGGCCATTCCCGGCAGCGCCCTCCAGGCCCTCGGCGTAGATTTCCAACTGCCGTGCCAGCGCCGCGAACCGATCCCAGTCTGCCCAGACCGCATCCTTGGCCTCGGAAGGGGCACCGCCAGACCCTTTAGGGAAAAGATCGGTCAGGGCCTCGCCTGCGTGTTTCTGGAAAATCCGGGCTGTGTTGCGCATGGCGGCGGCATCATAGGTCCTCTCGCCACGCATCATCGGGGTGACCGCCTTCACGGCATCCCCCATTGCCTCCATCGATTCCATCCGATCCCTGACGATGCCCTTGGCATTGCCGTGCGCAAAGGCTGCGACTGCTGTGCCGGTGATGACGATTGCTGCCAGAATGGGTGTTGTCTTCATCGTATCAATACTCCGTTGATGCTGAATTTTGCTGCCCTTGGAGATCAAGAACCCAGGAGCATCACTCGATCCCGTTCGCACGTTGCAGTTCACGCACGTAGGCAATGACCATCTTAACATCACCTGGCGTGACCCCCTCGACCGGAGGCATATTGCCAAAGGGCCAATGATGGGCGCGCACCCCGTTCTGCGCAGCCAGGATAAAGGCCATGTCGGAATGGTGGCTGGGTTCATAGACCTTATGCACCAGCGGCGGCGCAACCCCGTTCTGCCCTGCTGCGTTTTCCCCGTGACAGTCGGCACATTTGGCTTCGAAGATGGATTTTCCAAGCTGGGCATTGCCAGAGAGTTCTGTCGGCAGCGCGACCGTTGCAATCGGAGCGCCAGGGGCAAGCGCGCCCGTGTCAGGCGACGCCATCGAATGACCGACCGGTGCGGCCTCGGGTTGCAGGTACTGCCAGCCACCGACTCCGATGCCCCCAGCCAGAATGACGGCTACCACAACAGTCAACTTGTTCATTTCGTGTCTTTCTTTCGCTTTGCGTTGTGCAGATTAGTCCTAGCCTGAGGTCCGGCGTGCGCGCTACCGAGTGAATGAGACGTGCCTGTCCTCCGCCTGCTTTCAGGAAGTGAATATCGAAGACGCCCTGTGCGGCAAGCTGGGACGGCCGCGAGAAATGTATCGGTTTGTATCCTTGACCAGATCCGGCGGCGGGACGGCCTGACGAGCACAGCTTTTCGGCAAGATGATCACATCCATGCTGGCGAAAAACCAATCTAGCGACCCCGGCCGCAACCGGGTTCTATGATACGCGTGAGGATCAGCCTCAGTGGTCCTGCCTCCCAGATCTGCGCCCAGCCTGTGCTGTTCGAACGTTTGACCTGTTGGGTCCGGTCATTCCTCAAGCGTGGCCTTGCGACGGCGGAATTCATCCTCGTCGATTTCGCCCTTGGCGAGCCGTTCCCGCAGGATATCGAGCGCATCGGAGGACCGGGCGCCACCCGGGCGGCTGTCCCTCAGCCAATGCACGGCCAGCACGATCAGGGCGATGACAACGCCCCAGAAGACCAGCATCATCAGCCCGCCGAATACGCCATAGCCGCCGCCCCACATCATATGCCCGTCCCAGTGGCCTTCGGGATCTGCCATTGCTGTTGAGGCGAAAAGGCCCGCAGCAGCAGTCATACTCCAGAGTTTCAGGGTCATCTTTCTCTCCTTTCATCGGGTGTTTCTCCGGCAAGCGGGATCGTCACGATGGCGCGTAGCCCGCCTGTTTCACGGTTCCTGAGGGTGATGTCGCCGCCATGCGCCTGGATGATCGTCCGCGCAATCGACAGGCCCAGCCCATGCCCCCCGGTTTCCAGCGATCGCGACGCCTCAAGCCGGTAGAATGGATCAAAGACTTTCTCGGCCTCGTCCTCCGGAATGCCGGGGCCGTTGTCGTCAACCGTCAGGACAACAGTATCGCCCACGCGCTGCCAGCCCACCGAGGCGCCGCCGCCATAGCGGTTGGCGTTTTCGATCAGATTACGCAGCGCCCGCCGGATGGCATTGGGCCGCAAGCGCGCCTTTGTGTCAGGCCCGGCGCCAAGAGCGAAACCGCCTGGTATGTCGGCGCGCAAGGCCGAAAGAAAATCATGCAGTTCTATGGTTTCAGGGCGTTCGGATCCGGTCAGCCCGCGTGCAAAGGTCAGCGTTGCATCGACCATGCCCTGCATTTCCTGTACCGAGACCACAAGGCTGTCGCGGGTTTCCTCATCATCGACCATCTCCGCGCGGACCCGCAGGGCGGTCAGCGGTGAGCGCAGGTCGTGCCCCAAAGCGGCAAGCATCCGCGTGCGGTCCCCCACAAAGCGAGTCAGGCGGTCCTGCATACGGTTGAAAGCACGGGTAAGATCGCGCACCTCACTCGGGCCTGCGACGGGCAGTTCGGCCACATCTTCGCCGCGTCCAAGACTGTCGGCCGCTCGGGCCAGCCGCCTGAGGGGGCCAGTCAGGCGCGCCATCACGAACCAGATCACCACGACCAGCAATACCGCCGCCGACAGGGCGAAGGTCAGCATCGAATAGAGCGGCCACTGGATCGGAGGCCGTTCAAAACGGGTGCCCACGTTCAGCCATTGACCGCCACGGATCGCGATAGAGAGGTTCATCTCGACCGCCGTCAGCTCACCCCGCATCATCGCCATATGCATGTCGGTCATTTCCGGCGACAGGTTGGGCAGCGGCATCAGCTGCCCTTCGATCTGGTGCAGCTCGACACGGATATCCCGGCTGAAACTGTCGTCCAACAGCGTGCGGATACGGGCTTCGACCAGGCCGCCGTCAGAGTGGTCCATGTGCTGGACCGACGCTATATCCGCCAATTCGAAACGCACCAGCGGCGAGTTCGCGGCCCGCAGGATCGAAGCATGCAGATCGCGAGGCGCTTCCTCGATCAGCCGCGCCACATTTGCCGCGCGCCCGGCGGCTTCAAAGCCAAGCGCGGCGCGGATCGCGAGGCTGCGTTCATCCGCGAACAGGAACAGGCTGAGCAGTAGCGCTGCGACCAGTGCCGCAACGACCAGCAGGGTCAGCTGCACCCGCAGCGACATCCGGCGGCGTAATATCACGCCTCCTCCTCCACATCCGTGGCCAGGCAGTACCCGCCGTTGCGCACCGTCTTGATGATCCGGGGGCGCAGGACATCGGGCTCGATCTTGCGCCGCAGGCGGCTGATCTGGTTGTCGATGGTGCGGTCCAGAGGGCCGGCAGTTCGCCCGGCGGTAAGATCGAGCAGCTGATCGCGGCTCAGCACCATGCGCGCCCGTTCCAGCAGGACAACCAGCAACCGGAATTCCGAACTGGTCAGCGGGATTTCATCTGCGTTGTCATCAATGAGGATCTGCCGGTCGGTGTCGAGCACCAGATGTTCGAACCGCACCCTGTGCCCCGCCAGCCGCCCGGCCAGAGGGTCCTGCCGCCTGCTCCGCCGAAGGACCGACTTGATCCGGGCCAGCAGCTCGCGCGGATTGAATGGCTTTGCAAGGTAATCATCTGCACCGATCTCAAGACCGGAGATACGGTCGCTCTCTTCGCCAAGCGCGGTCAACATGATGACTGGTACCGTGCCCTCATCGGCCAGCCTCCGGCAGGCCGACAGGCCGTCTTCGCCGGGCATCATCACGTCCAGCACAACCAGATCGAAATGCCCTGCCGCAAGCTGCACGTCCATATCGGCGGCGTCCTTGGCCGCTGTCGCCCGCATCCCGTTCTTTTCAAGGTAGCGCGTCACGCTTTCACGGATCTGCGCGTGATCGTCGACGACAAGGATATGCGGCTGGGGTCCCATGCTTTTGTCCTACCGGAAAGGCCGTTAGAGTTTCACCATCGCAATTGTAGCGGATTGTATCAGACGATCGGCTTGCGACAGACCGTTACAATTCTGATGATGCGACGGCCTTCCATTCTGCGCAATCATCCCAAGGTGATGGGTATCGACCCGAACCAAAGGAGAATTTCATGCCGACATTTGTAATAACCGCAAGCATTCTCGCCGTTTCCCTGCTCACCGCCGGCGGCGCTCTGGCCGACAGCCGCCATCACGGAGGCAATACCGGCGGGGCACATATGGGGGATGAAAAGCCTCAAATGGAGGGCAACCGCCACGAGATGATGATGAAACACATGATGCATAAAATGATGCAGATGCACGGCGGCGGCGCCGGACGGCACGGCATGTCCCGGATGGACCGCGACATGATGCGGACCATGATGGGGGCGGACATGATGGATGGCATGCCTGGCAAAAAGATGCAGGTGGGCCTGAAAGACTATGACGCCGACGGTGATGGTACCCTGTCCCTTGACGAATTTTCGGTCTGGCACGCCGCGATGCTGCGCGAGACGATGGTAGACCGTTTCCAGCATCTGGATGCGGACGGGGATGGCGCCATCACCTCTGGTGAAATGAGCGCCATCGCCAATCGGATGAAACGGATGCACGGGAAAGGCATGCATGGGAACGGGGTGAACGACGGCGGCATGCACGGGACAGGCATGGGCGGGCATCAGATGATGCAGGGCATGTCAGAACAAGAATAATCCTGCATCGGCCCCTTTACCTTGGGTCCGGTCACATCGGCCGGGCCACTCCCCCTGTCGCTCGGGAACCGTTCGATGCGCCCTCTGCACGACCGCCGTCTGAGTGACAAGCCCGACGAAAAGACAAGACATGACCAAGCACCGCGAACAGCGAAGGCAGCGCAGCCTCGGAACCGTTGCCGCGACCTTGCGCTACACCCTGGCAGGAGAGGGTGATGCGGTTCGCGCGAAGACCAAAGCTTCAGAAGATCCGTGCGCAGAATGCCCTTCCATAAAACCTGCCATACTCCTTTCAATCAAGATGTCTCATTCTGTTCATGTTCGGTGCAATTTGCCAGATGCCTCCCAGCACCAGCTAATAATTTACCCACCGCGCCAAGCACCTGCGCGGTTATTCCTGCTAGGCATAGGAAAGCTATTAAGGGCTTTTTACTTTGGAAAAAGGAAGGTGAAGTTGAACCTGGCACCCCAGCCTTCTGGGCCGTTCCCGGGTGATGCGGCCCAGTACCTGACACCGCCCCCTATGGACACGGGCTGCGAGCCAATCGTGAAAACCTGTGTCACGACAACACCGATTGGAACTGACCATTCTTTGACCTCCCAGTCGTAAGTTGCCTCGGTCTGCAGAGCGTAGCTGGTCCCTGTAGGCGTAGTGTAAGAGAGGAATGGGTTTAGAAACGTTGAGTTGATCTTAGTCCCTGGATTGTCGTCAAGCGACCTGAGGTGGTTGGCAAGGCCGCCGTAGGTCCAGGGACCCCGCTGCCGGAGAGCCACGGCTGTTGGGCCTGCAGCAAAGGTGTCGGCAGACACCCCGTCCCCACCAGTGGGGTAGAGAAACACCGGACCGGCCCCCCAGATCCAGCCCCCCGCCGTGGGTACCTTCGGTGACAAGAAGAAGCTCTGGACAATGTCGCCGACGCCATTCTGGTTGATGCCAGGCCCATCCAGAGAGACGACAGGTATTATCGTGCGCGTTATCAGGTTCAAGTCATCCCCAAGATCAAAGGGGATGACCGGTTGGATGTTCAGGAGATACCGATCAGTATGGCCGCCATAGCGATCGTAATTGAACTGAAGCGGTACGCTGATCAGATCTGCGACCGGATTGGCAAGTTGCTTGGCGAGGTCATCTGTGTCCTGCGAAAAGACACTGCCGGGGATTATCAACGCTGTTATTGCGGCGAAGAGCCCGGTCAATGACATCCTTCTCCATCCGGGGTGAAAGCTGCCATCGGCATGTCGCGCCTGGTCAGTACGGAAGATATCGATCCTCATAATCAAACCTCTTATTGGACAATGCGCCATGCGGGAAAATTCCTCTGGCCGCCTGCTATTAGGCTACCTGAGCTGAGTGCAACAAATCGCGGCATTCGAGCAGACAAGAAAAAATGCCGCGCCCTGCTGGCGATCACATGAAGTACTTTGGAAAACAGCTTGAACGTGTTTTGAGCTATTGGCGTTGATTTGCGTCAAAACCACCAATCGAGAACACTGCTATTCTGCGAATGATTTTTATGAGGCATAAGCGCAATGAAGCTGCCTTCTCATTTTCTAGGTACGCTTTGTTCAGGACGCCGCACGTCGCATCGCATGCCCGTGCTGACGAAATTCCGTTCACAAAGTAGGCTCGCGATGGCTGCGCCGTCGAAGATGTGCATTGTTGGCGTGAATGCCTACAGTTGGCGAAAGCCTTCGCGATCCCGCCATCTTTTGGCTATTCTAAACGGAGCGCTGGAACCAGGTTGCAGCAGATCGGGTCGTGATATCTGGCACCTCGGAGCCTTGGAGCTCGTCGCAAGACCGCAGCTGAACCGCTGCAATATTGTGCAAGACCGACTTATCCTTCCTGCAATACCAACAACTTGAACGAACCGAAAAGGAATGAGCCCATGACCCATGACAAGTTTGGTTGCCCGTGCTGCAGTGGCACCTTTGGAAAGTTGTTTGAAGTAAGCCGAAACGTCAGCAAGCTGAAAGCCGCGGCTGAGAGTGGCACAGGCTGGTCCTGCAACTGGGGTATCAACTGGACCAGCATGGGGCGCCGGGATTTCATGAAGACGAGTGCCGCCGGTGTAGGGTTGGCAGCCGTTATGGGAAGGGGCGCCAGAGCGCAGTCGCAGTCAGTCACCGTCTTCACCAACGGCAATGTGCTTACCGTCGATGATGATTTCTCCGAGGTCGAAGCGATTGCTCTTCGCGGCAACCGTATTCTGGCAGTGGGAACCGACGGTGAGGTTCGCGCAGTGGCTGGCGCGGATGCCAAGATCGTCGACCTTGAAGGTAAGACTGTCTTGCCCGGCTTCATCGATGCTCACGCCCATGTCATTTCCGGTTCCGTGGTGGACTCCATCATGGACTATGTCGGCATGGCCCGCTTCACGACCGCCGCCGAAGTGCTGGACCACATCGCAAAGCGCGCAGCGGAAACGCCTGCGGGTGAATGGCTGGTTTTCCGCAACTTCGACCCTGCGGTTCAGGAAGGACCGGATGCGCTGACCTTTGCCGAGCTGGATCCAATCTCAACCGAGCACCCGATTTTCGTTTTAAACGCCTCGGGGCACCTGGCCTATGCCAACTCCAAGGCCTTCGAAGTCTCCGGGATCCCCAATGACATCGAAAATCCTTCGGGCGGAGAGTTTGTCCGCGATGCTGAGGGTAACCTGAACGGCTTCATGAAGAACAACGTGGCGTTCCTGCAGGTTGCCTCGCACTACCCGGGCATGATGGAGGCCGATCCGGTGGAAGGCCTGATTGGGCTGCTGGAAAAATGGGGCGCGGTCGGCCTCACGACGGTCTCGGAACTCAGCCTTGGCGCGCTAGCGCAGTCGCCTGCGGACGCGCAGGTGATGGCTGCAGCGGCGCAATCCGGGCGCCTCAAGGCGCGTATCCGCGCCTATCCTTTCTATACCTTGGGAACCGAAGCCTGGGACGAGGCGGGTATCCATCAGGGGGACGGGGATGCCATGGCCCGCATCGCGGGCTTCAAACTGGTGGCAGACGGCTCGAACCAGGGGTTCACCGGACTGCAGCGCGAACCATACCTGAACAGCGAAGACCGGGGCCTTGCCTATATGGAACCTGATGAATTGACCGCAATGGCGCTTGAGCGGGCCGGGAAGGGCTGGCACCTTGCGATCCACGGCAATGGCGATGCGGCGATCGATAATGTGCTGGACACCTGTCAGGCGCTTGTTGATGCTGGTATCGACATGTCCCGGGTCCGTCCGCGGATCGAGCATTGCTCGATACTTCACGACGACCAGATCGAACGGATGCAGCAGCTCGGTGTGTCGGCGAGCTTTCTGATCGGTCACGTTCACTACTGGGGCGTCGCGATGCGTGACGAGGTATTTGGGGAGGAAAAGGCGCAGTTGCTAGACCGATGCCGAAGCGTCGAAGAAGCCGGGGTTGGTTTCACTCTGCATTCGGATTTCATGGTGACCGACCCGAACCCGCTGCACATGATTGAGATGGCCGTCACCCGGCGCACCTGGAAAGAGCCGGATTACATTCTGGCGCCACAGGAGACGATATCGGTTGAATCTGCGATCCGGGCGCTCACCTCCGAGGCCGCATGGCAACTATTTTCCGATCACGAGGTCGGCAGTCTTGAACCGGGCAAGCTTGCCGACATGGTCATCCTCGAAAAGGACCCGCGCGATGTACCTCCCGACGCTATCAAAAACATCAGCGTTCTCGAAACCTGGATGGATGGTAGAAGGGTCTACTCGTCCTGAACGCATCACCAAGCATTTTGGGCCCGCTCCTTTGGTCTCCATCGTCCTGCCCCTCGTTTCCAAGTTTTTTATTGACCTCGCCAATGTACTGCTCGTCGGCGTGTTTGCCGCTCTTTAGCTGGTCAAAGCGATGGTTCGGATGCCCTGTGGATCGAACAGCCTGGTGCGACTGGCGCTTCGGCCAGCAGACATGCAGCTGGGCCTGTTGACGGAATGGGCACCGCCCCAGTTTCGCAAGCAACCGACACTGGCTAGGTTTTGCGAAAGATCAGTTCTGCAGCCGCGCGTTGGCACCAAGGACAAAGTTGGATGACTAAGAGAATCCTTTCACTAATCTTCGGCCCGATTTCAGTTCCTTGCCTTCTGCTTGGCCTGTTGTTCTTCGCGGCCTCTCTGACGCCGTCCCTGATTCCACGTGGCCCCGAGTTGCAGGGCGTGCTTGGCGGGTTGGTCACGGCGCTCGGATATCTGGTCGGCCAGATCGTTGCACTCATGTGGAATGCCGGTGACCTGCCGCGCTTGTCGCGCGGTCCGGCGAATGTGCTGATCTGGATCGTGTCCGGAGCGATTGTTGTGATGTTCCTGTGGGTTTTGGCTTCCAGCCTGACTTGGCAGAACGATCTCCGCCAGAAAATGGGGATGGAGCCAGCCGACGCTTTGCACCTCGCGTGGATCTCGATCATTGCGGCCGCGACACTCGTCTGCGCCTTTGTGCTCGGGCGGCTCGTCGCATCGCTGTTCCGGCTGATCCGGGCGCGCTTCTATCGGGTGATGCCGCCACGAAGGGCGAATGTGTTCAGTCTGATCGCAGTCGTACTGATCCTCTTCGTGGTCACACGAGATGGCATTCTGGACCGGACCATCGCAGTCCTTGATGAAAGCTATGAAGCGGCGCAGGCTCTGTTCGATGACGCCCCGCCACCGCCGACTGATCTGCGGAAAACCGGAAGTACGGCCTCCTTGATCGACTGGAAGGCAATCGGAAAGCCGGGCCGGGATTTCATTATGTCGGGGCCTGATGCGGAAGACATATCGGCATTCACAGGACGGCCAGCGCGCGATCCGATCCGGGTGTATGTCGGCCGTGCCAATGCGGCCACGCCCCGCGAACGTGCGGAATTGGCACTGGCTGAACTGCGCCGTCTGGGCGCCTTCGAGCGTGAGGTTCTGATCGTGGCGAGCCCCACCGGAACCGGTTGGATGGACCCTGGGTCGCATGATCCGGTCGAATACATGCACAACGGTGACATCGCCACGGTTGCCGTACAGTATTCGTATCTGCAGTCGCCACTGGCGCTGATCCTTGAGACCAGTACCGGTCTCGAGCAAGCTACTGCGCTTCAGGAGGTTGTTCACCGGTACTGGAAAACACTCCCCGAGGGCGCCCGTCCGCGGCTCTACATGCATGGCCTCAGCCTCGGTGCCTGGTCCTCAATGCATGCAACCAATCTTTTTCGGCTTCTGGACGACCCGATTGATGGGGCTTTCTGGGCAGGTCCACCGTTTCCCTCGAATTTTTGGAACTACGTCCAGAAACATCGCAATCCGGGCAGTTCCTGGGTTTTACCGCAGATCGGAGATGGTTCGCTGGTGCGCTACGCTTCACGCACCAGCGATGCGTCCGGGTCACCTTCCGCCTGGGGCCCTATGCGCATTGTCTTTCTGCAGTATTCCAGTGATCCGGTCGTCTTCTACGATCCGGCGTCTCTTTGGCGTCGACCTCAATGGATGCGTGACCCGCCCGCAGATGATATGTCCAAGCACTTTTTCTTTATGCCTATAGTGACCCAGTTTCAGTTGGCTTTGGATCTGGCGCTGTCCTTCGGCTCGCCGCCCGGGCACGGCCATGCCTACTATGCACAGGACTATATCGGCCCGTGGGTGCAGGTTACCGAACCCAAGGGCTGGACAAGCGACGATACCCAACGTCTGAAAGCGCATTGTGACAACGGATTTCAGAGAGGCTGTTCGAACTGAAATGGGCCGGGCTGCTTGGGACAAGCACTTCGTTGGCGTGGCCAGTTCAGACAAGCCGTTTGGCGCCACCGGACTATTCCGCCAAGGCAGAGAGCGTGGCGCTTCGTTTGTTTCCATGCCGGGTTCGGATATCCGTTTTCCATTTTCCGCACTTCGCTCACGCGTAAGCGAAGTGCGGAAAATGGACATTGCCAATCCATCCCTATCGTCAAATTGGCAACTCTTTGCTTGGCAGCTGTGCCAAGTGTGGGCCGTTCTCACCCGTAACGCACCCTACAATCCACATTGCGCCTAGGGGGACAAACAGGCCGGTTGGTGAAGGGACGCGAATGATTCAGAGTTGTGCTATGCCGACCTTGGCGCGACTGTGTCTCTGGCCGACCACGCAAAGGGGGGCAAGATGCTTCAGCTTTATTCCGCGATTTGGCGCGTAAGCGGTCCGCGCCAAATTGTACTGATCCTGCTTTCTCTGTCCATAGCCGCACTCGCGGCCGCGCCGCTCAAGTTTCAGCAGGACATCGTGAACCTTCTGACCGAAGGCTCTTTTGACACGTCGGAGCTCTTCATTCTCGGGGGCGGCATGATGGGCGTGGTCCTGCTCAGCCTTGGCCTGAAGTGGCTTATGGGATACCGATCTCAGATCCTTGGGGAGGACGTCATTCGTCTACTTCGCAGCAGACTGCTGGATGGGGCCGTCAGTGAACAAGGAATAAACGGTCGTGTTCGCACCGGCGCACTGTCGACCGCGATTTCGGCCGAAGCCGAAGAGCTTGGCAAGTTCACCGGGTCCGCCATCTCGGAACCGGTGATGCAGTTGGGGACCTTGATCAGCGTGATCGGCTTCATCGCATCAACGCAACCCGTGCTGGGTGTCGTAGCGCTTTTGATGCTGGTTCCGCAGATCGGGATCGTGGTCTTCTCTCAGAGCAAGGTGAACATGTTGCTAGCTAAGCGGGTGAAGATTCTGCGGCGCGCGGCTGACCAGCTGACAGAGACTGAGCTGCGCGCTGTCGTGACTTCGGTGAAGGAAGACTTCGACCGTATCTATGAAACCAGACGCACCATGTTTCACTGGAAGCTGTCGACGAAGTTCATTCTGAGCGCCATCAACGGTGCAGGCACGGTCTTTGTCTTCATGCTGGGCGGAGCGCTTGTTCTTGAGGGTCGAACGGATGTCGGCACGATCGTGGCCGCGACCCTAGGATTGAGTCGGCTGCAAGCGCCGACGGCATTTCTGATCGCCTTTTATCGCCAGGTCAGCGCTAATCGCGTGAAGTACGAACTGCTTCGTACGCTGCCTTTAGGACAGGCTGCAGCAAGCACATGAGCATTGTGGGCGGAGAGGAACTGCCCAAAGCAACCATTCAGCCTGCGCCCTTACGCAGCTGGTGTCTAGCAACCTTGTCGAGGCAAAAGGGTCAGGAAAGGTGGAACGAAGCGAGATCATGCGTGGCAGTGAACATGGTGCCCCGAGCTGACCGGACCCCACATTGATCCTGTTGCTGATCAAGCGCTTTGATCCCTGTCAAAGAACTGCCTCAGTACCACAGTATAATTTTAAGGTGAATAAAACTCACATCGCCCTTTTGGGGTGCGGTCCAGTGTTTGGGTTCTACACGGTGGCTGCTGCTCGTTCACATACAGATTTTCTGGACTTCGCCTGTCGGTAGTTCGCCCATTTTTCTACAAGCTTGGAGATTTGATATGATACGTACGATCACCATGGCCGTCGCCATCGGATTGATGTCCAATATTGTTTCAGCAGAGGAACGTTACGATCTGGTCATCACCGGCGCGCGCGTAGTCGATCCCGAAACGATGCTGGACCAAGTTCGCAATATCGGCATTTCTGGCGAAGAGATCGCCATCGTCACACCAGAAGCGATCAGCGGTGCTGACGTGATTGACGCCAGCGGGTTGATCGCCGCTCCGGGTTTCATCGATTTTCATGCCCATGGCCAGGACCCCTACAGCGAGAAGGTTTCCATCTTCGACGGTCGCACGACACAAATGGACCTCGAAGCGGGCGCCCTGCCGCTTTCGGACTACTATGAAGCCAAGGCTGGAATCTCGCTGGCGAATTATGGAGCGTCGGTTGGCCATGCTTCTGCCCGTCTATTGTTGATGGATGGCGTAGAGTCCCACGGCAGCCCTATGATGACCCACGCTCTGCAAAAGGCGGGTAAGACTGGCAATCAATGGTCCGTCAACCAAGCCACGGATGAACAACTGGATCAGATCGATGATTTGGTTACAGACGGAATTCATAATGGTGGACTCGGGATTGGCGTCATGGTCGGATACTATCCATCCGCCCGCAGTGAAGGCATCGCTCGGATGGCGCGCGTTGCGTCTGACAACCACAGTTTCCTAACCACTCATCCCCGCTACCTGAGCAACATTGCCCCTAGTGGAGTGTTAGGGCAGCAAGAGTTCATTGCCCTGTCGATGGCATACGACGTGCCACTGGTATTGCACCACATTCCGACAAACGCCCTATCCGATACAAAAGCCGCGCTTGCCATGGTTGACCGGGGCAACGCGAATGGCGCGAAGATCCTGGGAGAGGCCTTTCCCTATGTGAAAGGTTCAAGCTTCATCGCCGCCGAGATCCTCTCTCCGGGGTGGCAGGAACGGACCGGCATGGACTATTCGGATTTGATTTGGGTCGAAACCGGAGAAACGCTGACCGAGGAGACTTTCAACAAATATCGCGCCGAACGTCCCGATGGCTTCTTCGTGATGGAGCACATAAAAGAACCCGACATGATGGCCGCCATCTTGCACCCGGACATCATCATCGGCAGCGATGGTATGCCTCTGGTTGATGATGACGGGCATTCATTGCCTTTTGACGCACCATTCGGAGCTGGCCTTGGTCACCCACGCAGCGCAGGCACGTTTGGCAAATACCTCAGGATCGCGATCGACGATGGCACCCTGACCATGCCGCAGATCATCGCCAAAACAGCCTATTTGCAAGCTGAATTCCTTGAGCCTTTCGCCCCGTCAATGGCAAAACGTGGTCGTCTTCAAGCGGGAACATTCGCTGATATCACTATCTTCGATCCAGACGAAGTGAATGGAATGGCAGGGTACGATGCTGGGACGAACAGCCTCGCCTCCAAAGGCTTCGTACATGTTATTGTCAACGGACATCCGGTGATCCGTAATGGAGAATTGAACGCGGATGTTCATCCCGGGGAGGCAATTCGCGCCGGGCAGTGAACGATGGATCACTGAATAGGTCGTGCCCGGTATCTGAAACGACGTTCTAAAGTGGCCAATTCAAGCGACCACGTCGGTCGAGTCAGCCGATGCGTAGACCTCTGGCTGAACGGTAGCTTTCGGTCGCTATGCCCTACTGCATGGCACTCATTACATACTTTGCAAATCCGCTTCCTGCGCTTCGCTGACCTTGATGCCGGGCGCAGCATCCCCTGGGTCAACTGAGCAGACTTGAAGGTCCGCCTTCAGTAAGCCTTTCGCGCACGCAGCAGTGCCTTCGCTGCGCCTTGAATGAATGTCGTGATTGGGGCTGGAGCGCCGCCCCGCAAGACTGGCAGAAACTATTCCAGCGCCTAAACTCTGGTAAGGGCTGCTATGAACAGCCCAAGTCATCGGTGAGGGGCTGGGGTAAAGACCGGGACGCGCTTGGCGCGCCCCGGATCAGATCGCTTAACGGAACAGCTGCTGCAGTGTCTGTGGCGCCGAGTTGGCAATCGACAGAGCCTGTACACCCAGCTGTTGCTGGGTTTGCAACGCCTTCAATCTGGCGGATGCTTCTTCCATATCAGTATCTACCAGCGCACCGATGCCGCTCTTCATCGCGTCGGACACCTTTGAGACGAATTCGGACTGCTTCTCGATGCGGGCTGCCGAAGCCCCCAGGGCGGCGGCGCCGTCAACCGCAGTCTGAATCAGAGCCTCAATGTCGTCGATGGAAGCTTCAGCGTTTGCGGCCGTGTCGACCACTACGGTTGTCAGGTCCAGGCTGGCTTCAAAATCGACCGAGCTTACGGTGATGTTCGACGCGGTGACTGTACCCGTGGAATCGCGGTCCAGCGAGGACAGAACGGTCAGGTCGCCACCAGCGGTGTTCAGCAGGTTCGCACCGTTAAACTGCGACCCTGTGATGATCGAGGTGATCTGGTTTTTCAGCTCGGTGACTTCAGCTTCGAGTTTCCCGTTGTCCACGTTCTCCCCGGTCGCATTGACCACTTTTTCCTTCATTTCCTTCAGAAGGTCGGTGATCTGTTCGGCCCCGGCCGTTGCCACCGCCACCGTGGATTCACCCAGAGCCAGCGAGTCGCCCACGGCGTTGAAACCTGCAACGTCCGATTCCATGACTTTCGAGATCGCCCAGATGGCCGAGTTGTCCTTGGCAGTTGCGACGTCCTTACCGGTGGAAATCGCGTTCTGGGTGCTCTCCAGGTTCATGTTGATGGAGTTCAGAGTCTGCAGAGCGACCATTGCGCCGTTGTTCGTCAGAATGCTGGTCATAGCTTTTATTCCTTTAGCAATATGAGACGTTTCGTCTCGCGTGTTTGATGCCCCGAAGGGCGTCTCTGACGTCTTTCTGACTATGCGTTAAGCCATCCGGCTTCCGCGCCCCCCCGTTTCCCAAGGCGCGAGGGAACATTACCGTGAGGTTTGCTAAGGAAGTGCTAAATTGGAGACCAAGCTTATGTGAAATCCCTCAAGGGCTTTGTGACCTTGCACATACATAAGGGCTGGCTGGCATTTGATGGCGGGGACCAGGTGCGATATCGCTACGCGCCCCTTGCCGCAGCGGCGCAGGTCCGGTGTCGAGCCCGGAGCGGTGCTTGCCTCCCAGAAATTGCGTCGTCATAGTTTGAAACATGGAATATCCGCCTTGGTTGCCAGCCCCGGAAAACACACACGCAGGCAGAATTCTTGCGATCGCCCGCTGCATCTTTGACATGCACTTCTGCATAGAAAACCCACGCGGAAGCGGGCCGATGAAGGTCTTTGACAATATGTGCAGTGGCGACCTTGAAAAATCTGCGACAGTTCTGAACCTTGCGGGCTTCACAGAATTTATTGATGACTTTGGGCGAAGGAGTATTTTTTCCTGTGAACCAAAGGACTTCTCCGTAATAGCCAATTCCGAAAGAGCCCTAAACGTTGATCCTAAACTTGTTTCGGAAGCAGTCATTCGCCTCGCCAGCGGTTCTGTTTGCTCAAGCGAGGAAATCCAGTATCTAGCCAAGGAACTGGAGTAGGGGCCTTGAGTTCAAATCACCGCTTTGTCCGCGTTCCCGCCGTACGAAAGTGGTCGGCGGCTGCGCCTGCGGCGAAGGTCAGCTCTTCCTTGCGCGCCTGCGGCATGGATCGCTCGCCATGTCGCCAGATCCGCCGACTTTGCAAAGGTCGCTATCTGCGCTTAGCCGACGGTCGCGCAGGATGCGTTGACGGGCAGCTGAGCTACTCCCCATCTCTTGGACATGATCTGGCGTAATTTAAGCTACTCGTTGCACCTGCTGATCGGGTTGGTAGATATCATTTCTCTGCCAGTAGACCAGCGCCGGAGGCTTGCCGCCGAGGGCTGAATGAGAGCGCTGGTGGTTGTAGAAGGTCATCAATTTCCGGATGGCCGCTTTCGTTTCCGAACCGGTCTCCCAGGCGTGCAGGTAGACGCATTCGTATTCCAGTGTCCGCCATAATCTCTCGATGAAGATGTTGATCCGCTGCCCGGCAGGCCATTGCGCAGCAATATCCCGAGAGGGGAGGAAACACCCCTTTCCGTCCATTGAGATCCGCACGCCGGATCGGCGAAGCCGGTCCGTCCAAGCGAAGGAGGTAAACTGAAATCCTTGATCGGTATTCATTATCTCGAGCGGGCCGAACTTGTGGATGGCCTTGTTCAGCGCGACCTTCGCCTTGAACTTGAGTGCGTGCTGTTTCCGTTTCGACATCTCTGATCTCTTTCTCGTCGAAGATCTGCAGACTGCAAGTCGTAGCTTATGTCAGTGTCCGAATTTCGGGGGGAGCTCAGACACGCGCCGGTGCCACAGCGCGATCCTCGCGCGCGACGCGGTGCCGATCATTCCGATCCGCAAGAATGGTCGATTGTGGAAGGAAGACTGCCCGGCAGCATGCGTCC
This sequence comes from Phaeobacter sp. CC-HEC084, assembly GCF_059429255.1. Taxonomy (NCBI): domain Bacteria; kingdom Pseudomonadati; phylum Pseudomonadota; class Alphaproteobacteria; order Rhodobacterales; family Roseobacteraceae; genus Phaeobacter; species Phaeobacter sp. CC-HEC084. The sequence continues at coordinate 438,792 of NZ_JCAIJQ010000002.1, read as the reverse complement.
GCAACGAAACCCTGCGCGCCATCCGATACTATGGCCGGGACTTCTGGAAGCGCTGGACGGGCTATCACGCCCAAAGTCGGGTCGAAGCGAAGATGCGCTGCCTGAAAGCCTTCGGAGAACGCATCGACGCCAGAGACCCCGACTGCCAGACCGCCAAAGTCCACATCCGCATTGCCCTTATGAACCGCTTCTCGGCCCTCGGCACCGCCGAAATCCAACGCGTGTCATAACGACAACGGAGTAAGGGGAAGTCACCTCTCACGCGTGGGTAATGCAACAACGCCCGCCGACAGCCAGAGTTCGACGCCCCCAGTCGCGCCAGCAACAACACGAACGGGCTGATTATTCCTGATGGGCGCCCCGCTCATCCCATAAAGCTATTGGGAGAGAGAGCATTTGCCAGAAAGTGCAGGTTCTCCCGCAGGCTGTCACGCGACGCAGGCCCACCAAGAGAAACACGCAGCTGTTCGCCCGGGCTGCCCAGAACGGTAAAGGCATCCGAGGGCATCACGCCGATCTGGCGCCGGGCCATTCGGGCGACCAATTCGGCGCGGTTCAGGCCCTCCGGCAGTTCAAGCCACAGATTGAAGGCATTGTCGGCACTGCGATATTGGACACTTGTCAGAACCTCGGCCGCAATCGCCTGCCGCGCAGCGCTTTCGTACCGGATAAAGCGGCGAATGCCATCTGCGGTACCGTCCTCGATCCACTGGGTAACCAGCGCCATAGACAGAGGTGAGGGCATCACCGACAGCGCGCGGATCGCCTGCGCCAAATGATAGGCACAGCGCGGGGTCGGCGCGATCGTAAATGCCAGGCGCAAACCTGCCCCGATGCATTTCGCAAGCCCTCCGATATGCCAGGTCAGCTCCGGCGCTGACAGCGCGATGGGCGCAGGCCCTTTGGCCGGGATAAAGCCGTAGGCATCATCTTCGATCAGCATGAGCTGGTGCCGCTGCAAGACCGCGGCCACATCCAGGCGCCGGGCTTCAGGCATGGTCAGCGTCGTCGGGTTCTGAAGCGTCGGGTTGAGGTACAGCATTTTGGGCCCGTGTTCGCGGATGGCCGCATCCAGCGCATCCGGCAGAATGCCGTCCTCATCCATCTCGATCCCGACCAGACGCAACCCGAACCGCCCGGCCACGCTGCGGAAACCCGGATAGGTAATGGCCTCGCAAAGCACCGTATCCCCGGGCTGGGTATTGATCGACAGAATAGCAGCCATTGTTGCATGGGCGCCGGGAGTGACCGCAACGCGTTCCAGCGCTGGCACCATGCCCCGCATGCTGAGCCAGCTTGAGGCAGCCACCCGATCGCGCTCCGACCCGGTCGCGCTTTGATAGCGCAGCAGATCAATAAGATTGGCCGATACATATCCCAGTCCCTCCTGCATCCGGCGGCGTAGGCCGGGATCGTTGGGTTCGGGCGGCATGTTCATCAGCAGATCCGCCTCACCGGCGCGCGACGGATCGGGGCGGTCTGTGATCACATGGTTTTTGACGAAGGTACCGCGTCCAACATGGCTTTCCACCAGTCCACGCGCCTGCGCCTCGGCATACGCTCGGGACACCGTGGTAAAGTCGATCCCCAGCGCCGCCGCCAGCCGTCGCTGCGGCGGCAGCCGCTTGCCATCCCCCAGCCGCCCGCTCCGGATGTCCTCTGCGATCGCGTCTGCAATGGCCTGGTAACGGGGTTTGCCGCTTTCGAGCGCGTCGGGAATCCAGTCGATCATCTGTGTCCTGCCATTAGGGTTATGAGGTCATATGCGATGCCCCTGTAAAATTGATGGGACAATTGTATGCCTTCATGGAATCATTGACCGGATGAGCGCAACTCCCGCGCTGCGTTTGAACCGTATTTCGGTCAAATTCGTGGATTCCTGGAGCGTAATCGCTCAAAATTCCAGCATAATGCCTGAAGATGTACCCGCTTTGCGTCTTTTATTGTATGTATATTACACTGCTTATTGATGCAATCAATTTGACCGCGCCATCCCTGTAGACACCATCAACAAGGAGGCCAAAATGCCTGAAGTCACCAAGGAAGCGCACAAGGACGGAGATTTCTTCGTCAACTACGAAGAAAAAGTCTTTGAAGACGTCAAAGCAAAAGAAGGCGAGAAGGCCCTTGTCACCTTCCACACCGTCGCCTTCGAAGGCTCCATCGGCCTGGTCAATATCCTCAACGCCATCCGCTTGAACCGCAAAGGCTATGAGACCTCGATCCTGCTTTACGGTCCCGGCGTGACCCTGGGGATTCAGCGCGGTTTCCCGACGCTGGGTGACGAGGCCTTCCCGGGCCATCAGAACTATGCCGCGAACATGAAGAAATTCATGAGCGAAGGCGGCAAGGTCTATGCCTGCCGGTTTGCTCTGCAAGCGCTCTACGGCCACGGCGAACCCTCGCTGCTGCCCGGCATCACCCCGATCGCTCCGCAGGACGTGCTGGACTGCATCCTGCTGCACAAGAACGCCGACGCGGTCATCCTCGACACCTGGACGGTTTAATCCACGACACCACGGGGGCCTTGTTCGGTCCCCGGCCCCGAGCCGTCTATTCCGGCGGCTCGGCTCCTCCCGAAACCAGAGGCACAGCCATGCGAACCGACACCATCCGCGCCGCCGCCGTCCAAATCGCACCGGACCTGTCCGGTCGCGCAGGCACCATAGAACGCGTGCTCAACGCAATTGCCGACGCCGCCGACAAGGGCGCGCAGTTCATCGTCTTTCCCGAAACCTTCGTGCCCTATTACCCCTATTTCAGCTTTGTGCTGCCACCGGTCCAGCAGGGTGCCCCTCACCTGGACCTGATGCAGGAAGCGGTCGTCGTGCCCTCGCCGGAAACCGAGGCGGTGGCAGATGCCGCCCGCAAGCGCGGGGTCGTGGTGGTGCTGGGCGTGAACGAGCGCGATCACGGCTCGCTTTATAATACCCAGCTCATTTTCGACGCCGACGGCACGCTTGCCCTGAAGCGCCGCAAGATCACGCCGACCTACCATGAACGCATGGTCTGGGGTCAGGGCGACGGCGCTGGTCTGAAAGTGGTGGAGACGAAGGTCGGCCGTGTCGGTGCTCTGGCTTGCTGGGAACATTACAACCCGCTGGCGCGCTATGCGCTGATGACCCAGCACGAGGAAATTCACGCCGGCCATTACCCCGGCTCTCTCGTCGGCGACATCTTCCGCGATCAGATCGAGGTGACGATGCGCCATCACGCGCTCGAATCCGGCTGCTTCGTGGTCAATTCCACCGGCTGGCTCAGTGAAGAACAGATCAGCCAAGTTCACCCGGATCCGGCGTTGCAAAAGGCCATGCACAGCGGCTGCATGACCTGCATCATCTCTCCCGAAGGGCGCCATCTGGCCGAACCTCTGACCTCTGGTGAAGGCATCCTGATCGCGGATCTCGACATGAAGCTTGTCGCCAAGCGCAAGCGGATGATGGACAGCGTTGGCCATTACGCCCGCCCCGAGCTTTTGTCGCTGAACCACAACGCAAGCGCTGCCCAGACGCGCCACGTCACCGAACCCACACCGGACCTGCAGGAGGATTGTCAGGATGCTTGATCACGCCGAACTCATCACCGAGTTGCAGACTCACGGAATGCGACTGGTCGACCCCAGCGCCGGACAGGAAAGCCGCCGCGGCGGCGCAGGGCCATCGGATCACAAGGCCATCACCATCGGTGAGCGCACCGTCATGATCCCGGTGCATACCGCACCCAGTTTCGACAGCCCCTACCTCGTCGAGGCGCCAGACCCCACCGGCGCCGCCCGCGTCACCCGCGCCGGGACTGAAATCGCAAAGGTCCGTTTTCCGACGGCCGCAAAGTTCTACCAGCTGAAAACAGCGGACGGCATTCCCTATAGCCATATCGCGACGCTGCATTCCAAGGATGTGCTGGCCACCACCGTCCTGCAGACCTGTATTCGCTACGAGAGCCGCAAGAAGACCTGTCAGTTCTGCTCCATCGGCCAGAGCCTCGCCGCCGGGCGCACCATTGCGCATAAGACGCCGGACCAACTGGCCGAGGTGGCCAAGGCTGCAGTCGAACTCGATGGCGTGACGCATATGGTGCTCACCACCGGCACACCTGCGGGCAAGGATCGCGGCGCCAAGGTGCTGTGTGAAAGTGCTGAGGCCATCAAGGCGGCGGTGGATCTGCCGCTGCAGGGCCAATGCGAGCCGCCCGAGGACGACACATGGCATCAGCGCATGTTCGATGCGGGGATCGAAACGCTGGGCATGCATCTTGAGGCCGTCACCCCCGAAGTACGCAAGCGCATCATGCCGGGCAAAGCCACGGTGCCGCTGGAGAAATATTTCTCCAGTTTCGAGGCGGCAGTGAAGGTCTTCGGCCGCGGGCAGGTCTCCACCTATATTCTGGCGGGACTGGGCGACAGCCGCGAGGCGATCCTCGAGATGGGTGAAAAACTCTGCGCGATGGGCGTCTATCCCTTCGTGGTGCCCTTCGTGCCGATCTCCGGCACGCCGCTGGAAAGCCACCCGAGCCCCTCTTCGGAATTCATGGCCTCGATCTTGCGCCCGCTCGGTCAGATGATCGCCCGCGCCGGTATCCGCTCTGCCGATATGAAGGCGGGTTGCGGCAAATGCGGCGCCTGCTCGGCACTGTCCAGTTATGAAAAGCTGAAGGTACCCGCAAAGGGAGCCCCGGCATGATCGAACTTGAACCACGTCATTTTCAATGCCCAGGCTACTATATCCGCGCCGCCTCAAAGGCCTTCGAGGCCGAGGGCGCAACCGCACTGCGTCACCGGGTGTTCGTCAAGGAGCAGGGAATTTTCCCGGATCACGACCGGGATGATATCGACCTGATTGCCACCCATCTGGTGGCGCTCTCCACCTATGCGCATGAGGCCGATCAGGTGGTCGGAACCGTGCGCATTCACGAAGAGGCACCGGGTCTTTGGTGGGGCTCGCGCCTAGCTGTAGACCGGGATTTCCGCGCCGTCGGACATCTTGGGGCAGAGTTGATCCGTCTTGCGGTCTGCTGCGCCAATGCGCGGGGCTGTGATCGTTTCCTGGCCCATGTGCAGATGCAGAATGTGCCTCTGTTTCACCGGATGCACTGGCAGTCTTTGGAAGAGGTCACCATTCACGGCACACCCCATATGAAAATGGCCGCCGATCTCATTCACTATCCGCCTTGCCGGGATCCTGTCTCTGGCTGGTATCACCGTCCGCGCGTGCGGGAGCATCTGTCATGACAACGCCCGCAGATCTTGCTGAGCGGTTGCGCAGCCATCCCTCCATCCGCTCCAAGCTGGGCATCGCCCATGCGACGCGGGTGCTGGAGTTGACGTCGCAGACTGCCGGACGCCCGGGCGACGACGCCGCCGCCCTACCCTGCGACGGCGGCTACGACCTCTTTGCCGGCGAAGGCTTCATCCCCGCCTTTATTGCGGATGATCCGTGGTTTGCCGGCTGGTGCGCGGTGATGGTGAACCTCTCGGACATCGCTGCGATGGGCGGGCGCGCCACCGCAGTGATCGATCAGGTCTGGGCCCCAGATGCTGAGGCGGTGAAACCGCTGCTTGAAGGTCTGCGCGACGCCTCAGCTGTCTATGGCGTGCCGCTGGTTGGGGGGCACACCAATCTCGCCGCCCCCGCCCTTGGCCTCGCGGCCTCAGTGACTGGAAAGGCGCAGCGCCTGATCACCAGCTTCGACGCAATGCCCGGCGATGTGCTGATCGCCGCAATCGATCAACGCGGCGCCTACCGCAATTTCGACAATTTCTGCGCCGCTTTAGAGGCCCCTTCCGACCGGCTGCGCGCGGACTTGGCGCTACTGCCTGCACTCGCCGAAGACGGGCTGGTGCGCGCAGGCAAGGATATCAGCCAGGGCGGCATCGTGGGCACCGCGCTGATGCTGGCGGAATGCTCGGGCGTCGGCCTCGATATCGACCTGACCGCAATCACGCCGCCCGCTGGCGTGCCGCTGGAGCGCTGGCTGCGCAGCTTCCCGAGTTTCGGCTTCCTCCTCACCGCGCCCGCCGGTCAGGCACAGGAAGTCTGCCAGCGGTTTGAAAGCCGCAACATAACCGCAGGCGTGATGGGCCGCATCAGGTCGGGCTCTGCAGTCACCCTGAGCGACATGGAAGAGACCGCGCTGTTCTGGGACCACGCCCAAACCCCCTATCTGGATCTTGGAGACCACCATGCCTGAAACATTCTGGACCGTCCGCTGGCCGGACGGCAGCGAAGAGAAACTATATTCCCCCTCCAGCGTGGTGGCAGAGCTGTTTGAAGCCGGTCAGACCTATCCGGTCCCAGACTTCCTGCACCGCTCCCGCATCGCGCTGCAACGCGCCTCCAACCGGGTGGAGCGGAAATTCGGCTACGCCTGCAGCTCTGCCATGGCCCAGCTGGACCGGATCGAGGCGAAGATAGACGCCCTTCCGCAACAGGACGGCGCCAGCATCACATGCCTGAACATCACGCAATGAGGAACAGCACCATGAAAGATACCCAGACCCCCCATATTCCGGTGGTCATCGTCGGCGGCGGTCAAGCCGGGCTTTCGACAGCCTATTGCCTCAAACAGAAAGGCATCGAGAGCATCATCTTCGAGCGCCATGAGAAATTCCACTCCTGGCGTAACAACCGCTGGGACAGCTTTTGCCTTGTCACCCCCAACTGGCAATGTCGCCTGCCCGATTTCCACTATGACCGCGAATATGGTGGCACCGATCCTGACGGTTTTATGCTGAAGGACGAAATCACCGCCTATGTCGATGCCTTTGCAGAGATGACCCAGCCGAACCTGCGCGAAGGCGTGGATGTCACCCAGGTCGTGCCGCGTGATGGCGGCTTTACCGTCGAGACCTCGGTGGGCACATGGACCTGCGAGCAGGTGGTGATCGCCACTGGCGGATACGACACGCCCATCGAACCGGCCTATGCCAAGAACCTGTCTCCCGAGATTTTTCAGATGCACTCGGTCGACTATCGCAACGTCCAGCAGTTCCCCGAGGGCGGCGTTCTGATCGTCGGCACCGGCCAATCCGGCGTGCAGCTAATGGAGGATTTCACCCGTGCGGGCCGCGACGTCCATCTGGCAGTCGGCCCTGCGCCGCGCAGCCCCCGCAAATACCGGGGCCGTGATGCGACCGACTGGCTTTATGACGCGGGGCATTACAACGTCACCATTGCCCAGCACCCGGACCCGCACAAGGCGCTGACCCAAACAAACCACTACATGTCAGGCCGCGATGGCGGCAAGGAAATCGACCTGCGCAAATTTCATATCGATCACAGCGTAGAACTTTACGGCTCCCTTGCGGACATGGACGGCACGGCGGTCAAGTTCCTGCCAGACCTCACAAAAAACCTTGATGACGCGGACCGCTCCTACGTCGGCATCCGCAACCAGATCGACGCCCATATCCAATGGGAAAGCATCGATGCCCCGGTCGAACCGCCCTTCGAAAAAGTCTGGGAGCCCGCAGAGGAACGCACCGAGATTGATCTGGCGGAGGCGGGAATTTCTTCCGTGCTCTGGGCCATCGGGTTCCGGCCCGATTATTCCTGGATCGAAGCCGATGTGTTCGACGCGCGCGGCAAGCCTGTCTTTGACCGCGGCGTGACTGCGCAACCAGGGCTGCATTTCATCGGTCTTGGCTGGCTTAACACCTGGGGGTCAGGCCGGTTCCTCGGCATCGAAGAAGACAGCCGCTATCTGGCAGATCAGATCGCGAAGCAGATCCACACCGGCGTCAAGCAGTCTGAGTATGCGTAAATTACGTTCCACGGCTGGAGCACCTGCATCGGGTGCTCCGGCTTGGGCCTGGGGAGGGGCCTCCACTACTATGGCCGGGCCTTCAGGAAGCGCTGGACGGGCTATCACGCCCGAAGTCGGGTCGAAGCGAAGATGCGCTGCCTGAAAGCCTTCGGAGAACGCATCGACGCCAGAGACCCCGACCGCCAGACCGACGAAATCCACATCCGCATTTCCCTCATGAACCGCTTCTCGGCCCTCGTCACCTCCAAGATCCAACGCGTGTCATAACGACAACGGAGAAAGTGGAAGTCACATCTCACGCGTGGGTAATGCAACAACGCCCACTTGAACGGACTACATCACAGAAAGTATTCTAATCGCAAAGGCTTGCAAGGTGCGTATGTCCTGTGTGGATGACTCCTGCATTGCAAGCGATTTTTGCGATTGCGATGGTCTGTCAGTACAGTCGTGTGTCCGGCCTGTTTGCGTGGCTATTGCCACTGGCCCTGATGAGTTCCGCAAGCGAGGTTCCTATCGGCTCAACGACCACTGGGGGCCGCGACATTCGTCGGAGTGTCCTTGCTCTTGGTTGACTTCGTTTCGCATCATCACATCAAGCGTCTTGCATCTCTTGGCAGGATCAGGCGATCGGCTGCCGGGTTGTAGTCAAGGATTTTGGTTGCCAGCCCTGTACCGTGGAAAAAGCCAAAGACCAGCGTTGCAACCTTGGTATTGGGTTGAACCCCGAACCAGCGCTGGTAGGCTCCGAGGTTATCGAGTTCCTTATAGACGACGGACAGGCCGATAATGGCATCCACGACATAGGCATTCACGCCCCAGCCGAACCATACCCCCATCAGCATCGTGGTCGAGTGACCAAGCGCGAAGAGGCTGACGTAGATGGCCACGTCCTTCATTTTGTAGAGGAAGAAGACGACGCCCACCAGGAACAGGATATGGTCATATCCGGTGACCATGTGCTTGGCCCCAAGATACATGAAGAGCGCTTCAGCCAAGCCAAATGTATGGCCCTTGATGGACGAAACTTTGCCGGCCTTTTCCACTTCATCCACGACAAGAACCGGGTTTGCAACGCGCGCCTGCAGAATGGTCTCCAGCAAGCGCCCTGGATGCGCACTGCCCCAGCCGCGCTGGGACCCTACAACGCCGAACGATGCATTCTCACTAGTAGCTTCGACAACGGCCGTCGGGACTGTGAGAAGCTGCCCGAGGCGCCGCGCCCAGTGGCTTTTTCCGATACCCGGCGGCCCATCCAGCAGAATGGGCGGCAAACGCAGACCCGGCCACCCTTCGCGCACGGACCGGCGCATCGCATGCCATACGGCCTCTGTCGCCGGAGCCATCCAGGGCATTTCCCCGTGCAGCTCGGCCGCCAGTTCATCAGCCTGGTGTTCAGTAGCGATTGCAGCGAGCCTGACGCCATCACGCAGCACAGCGAGCCGCTCCCTGTGCTCTCGGGTGAGATGCCCTATGCGGGAAGCTGCCTTCCGGCGTTCGAGAAGAAGATCAACACGGCACTTGATCCGGGCTCGTTCCTGGTCGCTGGGGCTGATGGAGTGGCAGTGCCTTGCGGCGTTTTCACTGCTGTCTGCGTGCTCTGCACCAGCGTTGGTATCTGACAGCTCCCGGCTGCGTAGGTCGCGCAGGTGCTGCACAAACCGTTTTTCCAGAGTGTAGGTGGTTTCATCCGGGTTGAAAAACCGGGCTTCGATGAAGGGGATGCGGGACATCAGATTAAGACCTATGGCAAAGTTGGGCTATTGGCCGGGAGCGCTCCGGCCACTCAACAAGGAACTGGCTGTTGGGTTTACAGAAAAACGGGCTTGCGGCTGCTTGATGCGGCCACCTGGGTCCAATCGATCCCTTCGAACAGGGCGTCGAACTGGACTTTGCTCAAAGTGACAGGCCCGGCTTGCGGTTTCGGCCAGGTGAAACGCTTACCGGTCAACCGTTTCATGATCAGCACGAGGCCTGAACCATCCCAAACCAGAATCTTCAACCGGTCGGCGCGCCGTGAGCGGAACACGTAAATCGCCCCTGAATAGGGGTCGAGATCGAAATTGTTAGACACACAGGCTGCAAGCCCGTCCATACCCTTGCGGAAATCGACCGGCTCTGAGGCAAGGTAAATCCGGAAGTTGTTCGCAGGAGAAATCATTGTGCTGCCCTCACAGCCCGCAGAACTTCCACCAGGTGATCGGCAGGATAGCCAGGGGGTATCTCAATGGCTGCCGTTCCGATACTGATCCGGCAGGAGGGGCCGGTTGTAGTCTCGCGGTCATTCTCGCGAGGAGGCTCGGCCAGCCGCTGGACCGCCGGAGCAACGACCTCGACAAAAGCTGGGCTCTTCCCGAAAGTGTCGGCCTTCTTAACCCAGAGAGCGACCAGAGATTTGTTGGCGCCGATCTCCTCAGCCGTCTCGCGGATTCCGGCTCCAGCTAGGATCTTTTGAACAGCCTTGGCACGGAGCGCGTCTGGCCATTTCCGCCTCCCGGTTGGGGAAACAGGAACCGTGATCCCCCACACTTTCACCTCTTCCGGCATCATTCCATCCAGCATTGCCACCTCCTTTCTTCAGGTGGCGCCAGTATCTCAAACCCCTTATTTTATTGAAACATGGGGTCTTTGCACCGCTTACGGCTTGGTTGCGGTCGTATCGCTTTTGAACGTCGAGGAAATGGCCGCCCGCATGTGCAGGCGGCCACCAATTTATTACCCTGAGCTCTTTGTGACTTCAACAAATCGGCGTTTACGATGTCGGCGCTCACCGTCAGTGATCCGTGCGAAAAACCTTCGTAGAGGATTAACTGGCTGCTCTGCAGCAGCTTGTCCTGCATGATTGCCACTGTCTTGTACGGGTCGCCAGTACCTTGCAACGCGGTTGTTCATTGGATGATGTGTGGGATCGCGATAGTCCCAGACGCCCGCAATGCATACCAAATGAGACAATACTGGCCGCAAAACGGGTGTCATGCCGCTCGGCGCTTCTACTCCGCAGGTCGTCCTTCGGGTGTATAGAGAGCGGCCTGAAAATCGGGTTGGTAGTCGTAGCGGACCAGTTTCTTCAGCCCCAGCGATTTGATGAATGTCGAAAGCGGGCCATCGGACAGGTTCAGTTGAACATCATCAGAGCTACTACTGCTGGCCTTTTGAAATGCTCTGACATCGCTGTAGCCGTGAGACAGCTGCCCTTCTGCATCCAAATTGGTGAAGTTCATTCGCGATATGGCTGGGGTGGCCCCGCTGACATCCAGCTTTTTGCCGACCATCGAGAAGTCAAAATTGCCGCTTTCGTCGTAATAGGTGAAAGCCACGTTATCGCCCTCGGCGTCATAGCCGATAGGGATCAGCCATTTGGGAAGGTTATAGCCGATAACACCACGCACGCGCGCCAGTTCGGTATCCACCGGCAGTTTCAGCACATATCCCCACATGCTCTTGTCGTTCAGTTCCCCCATCAGAGAAATCAACCCGAGATTGCCCGAGTGCGGTTTCGTTGTGACGATGGAGACCGATAGCTCATTGTAAGAGTCATTGTCGCAATAATGGTAGGCGTAGGAGGTAAAGGCGATCAGGCCCTGACCGGGCGTAACGGAAATGGGTTGCACCAGTTCACGCACCTTCGCTGGGATCAAGGTTTTGATGCGGTCCATATCAGCCGTGTAAATGGCGGTGATGCTTGTGTTGCTGTAGTAGAAATTGGGCGAATAGGTGGTAAAGCCTACGTCCTCGCGTTGTTTTTCCAAGGTTTCGAACCAACCCAAGTCGATATCCGGCCGTTCTTCCGCAATCACCGACAGGGGCGGATTGGACCGGTAGCGGTCGTATAACCCGCCTTTCAGGACTGGAACATCGAAGCCCGCTAGGTCAATCACGGTGCTTTGACCCTGTATGCCGTCCGGCGGTAGTGCGCTGGCCATGGTGCTGCTGGATACACTGGTAATCACAGCCTTACTCAGAAACAAGTTGGGGACGAACAGCAGGAAGGTAGTGACGGCCGCAATGCCGAGCAATATTTTGGTGATTTTCATTGTTCCGGAACTCCGCTTGGTATGTGTCATTTCAGCCTTCGCTCTGAACCGAGCGACGCCGAAGCCAATTCCGGTAAATGCGGTTACGAGACCAGGTCAGAGCTTGTTGCGCAATTAACGCCCAAAGCGGAGATACCGATGATTTTGGCTGTTTTCCGTGACCCATTCGGCGCAGTTGAAACTTTGCGATGCCCATGCGCGCCATGCTGGCGATCCCTTGTTTTTTGAACCCGACTTCAGGCAGTTCAACATTATGCCCCTCTTCCCGCCAACGGTTGGGCAAATCCGGGGCAAAGGCCAATGCCTGCGCAATGCCGACCATTGCCACACCGTCAAGGCCGTCTTTTGGAACAAGCGCATTTTCCGCGACTTCCCGGCGGCGGATTCCACCCGTCACCATGATCGGCATAGTCGCTTCGCTCTGTATGTCGCGGGCGAAGTCGACGAAATAGGCTTCGCGCGCTCGCGTGCTGGATTTTTGCGGGGCACCGTGCATGGCGGGGCTTTCATAGCTGCCGCCTGAAATCTCGACCAGATCGACAGGCAGGTCGTTCAGCAGTCGGACAACCGCAATCGCATCCTGTGTATCAAAGCCGCCTTTCTGGAAGTCAGCCGAGTTGAGCTTTACCCCCAGGCCAAAGTCGGGAGTAACTTTCTCACGAACTGCCTTCACGATCTCGACCAGAAGGCGGGCACGGTTTTCAACTGATCCGCCCCATCTGTCATCGCGCCTGTTGGTCCTGGGCGACAGGAATTGGCTCAGCAGATAGCCATGCGCGGCATGGATTTGCACTCCGTCAAAACCCGCCTTCTGCGCCAGTGCCGAAGTCGTTGCGAATTGCTTGATCACATGCTCAATGTCGGCGTCGGTCATGGCGCGCGGGATGGCAAACATCTTGGAGAACTCGCCCATGTCCATCGGCACCGCTGAGGGTGCAATTGCTTGCGGGTTGTTTGCAGCAAAGACCTGGCGGCCCGGATGATTGATCTGCATCCAGATTTTACCTCCGCCGGACTGCCCTGCCTCCGCCCATTTTCTAAACGCTTCCAATGGTTGGTCAGGATCAAGGATCACCCCACCTGGCCCGGTCACTGCGTCTGCCGCAACCATGACATTGCCGGTCAGCAGCAAGCCTACCCCCCCTGCGGCCCATTGACGATAAAGCGTCAACAGCGCGTCGCTAGGAGTATGCTGCTTTGAAGCCATGTTTTCTTCCATAGAAGCTTTGGCGATACGGTTCGGAATGATTTGCCCACCAGGCAGTGCAAGCGGTTCAAACAAGCGGGATTGTTGTGCAAGATCGGTCATTTCATTGCTCCTCGACATCTCTTGCAACCCCATATAGGGTTTAAACCTAGGTTGAAGGTCAAGGGCCAAAGATGAAGATTGGTGAAATCGCTCGCAAAGCCGGGGTTACGACCTCACGAATTCGGTTCTACGAAAAGCGGGGCATTATCCCACATGCGACACGGAATGATAACGGGTATCGCGAATACTCACCCGATCTGATCAGACAGTTGGGGTTCATCGAACAGGCACAGAAGCTGGGCTTTACGCTAAACGAAATTCGGGATGTTGAGCCTGGATCTGGCGCCCATCCGGTATCCTGCGCCGTTGCGGTGGAATTGCTTACTCAAAAATTATCCGCTGTGGATGAGTTGATCGCGACAGCACGTCAGCGAAAGAAAGACATCAAGGCGTTGATCGTCCAGTTACAGCAGGATGACGGGGCAGCCGTGCCACTAGTCACCTCTTCAACAAAGCGAACATCGCCTTGATGCTGTCCAACGGCAGCTTCGTCCGCTCTGCCGACCTTCATCATCCGAAAATGCTGCACCACGGACGAATGGCCGGTTTGGTGAAGCTGCGGCGCGGCACCTGCTTGTAGGGTGGAAGGCGGCTTTGGGCCGCTACACTCTTTTCAAAGATCAGCTGGCTATCGGACCTAAGTCCCGTAAGGCGCGCGCCATATTAAGGTAACCGGCATATCCATACTGTTCGTACATGCTCTGATACCAAGCCGCCCAAGGCTCCCGGCGCTCTTCAGGAAAGATATCATTCCAGAACCCTTTACGAACGCTAACTTGCCCATCAGGCAATCTTGAAACCTCAATCTGTGCATCGTTCATACACGCCTCCTGATCAGTAGTGGACATAGCGCTTGCGCTCCTGCCGTAGTATTCCATACGGCACAATCATCAAAGCCGCCCCCGAGAGTGAAACCACACAGAACATCTTAGGTTGGAGCCTTGACCAACCGAAGCCAATGGCGGCAGCGTGGCGATATGTGCAACCTCTACAGCAACACCAGATCTCAAGACGCCATGAGACACCTCTTCCCCGGCCTCGTGGATCGCGCCGGGAACTTGGGAAGTGGCTCCTATTACCCCGACCAGCTGGCGCCGATCATTCGGCATTCAGCCAACGGACTGGAACTGGTCAAAGCGCGTTGGGGAATGCCATCCCCTGCTTTTGTGCTGAAGACGAGGCGAGATCCTGGCGTCACCAACGTGCGAAACCTGGCCTCGCGCCATTGGCAAAGCTGGTTGGGACCTGCACATCGCTGTTTGGTGCCGATCACCTCCTTTGCCGAGCCGATCAAAGGGGGCAATCAGTGGTTCAGTTGCGCCGATCCAGATCGCCCAATGTTCTTCGCGGGGATCGAGACGCGCAGTTGGCGCTCGGTGCGCAAGGTCAAGGATGGGGAGACGGAGGACGATCTTTTTGCCTTTCTGACGTGCCAGCCAAATGCCGAGGTCGCTGCGGTCCATCCGAAGGCTATGCCGGTGATTTTGACGGAGCCGGGTGAGTGGGACCTCTGGCTAAATTCGCCCATTGAGGCTGCCCAACAATTGCAGCGACCACTACCTGATGGGGCACTCCTGCCTCTCGACACAGCGGATGAGAGTGGGCGGCTCATATGAAGGTGAAGTTCGCGGTCAAAGCAGCAGCAATCAGCTCTGGAAACGTATTGACGCTGCCACCTGTTGCCTCTGGCGAAATCGGGGGGCGAGCTGCTGACATAGTCGGTCACGGGCGTTTTTTACGCCATTCATGGTCGACTGAAATGCGCAGAAAGCGAAATTTGCAAAGTTGGGGGTTCAGGTCGATGGTAGCCGACAGGAACGCCCTAAGCCGACCTTCACCCTCAGGCCCTTACCCCGCGGCGCTGCCCGTCGAAGGAGACATCAGCGGCAACTGCGAACGCCTTGGGTCCGGAAGACTGGTGCGCCGAAAAGGTGACCTTGTGTGCCTCAATGCAGATGTCGCCTTGCGGCAAATCGCAGCCGCCTGATCACTCGGCATAAAAATCCGAATACAAGGTCAGGTGGCTGCGCCCGGGCTATCACGTGCCGGAATATACAGGAGTACGCCTGTCGATCCATGCCGACAGGCCCTCGCCGATGTCACAGGTGGCAGCCATACGGCCAAACTGTTCGCGTTCAATTGCAAGGCCCTCCGTGATGGAGGCGTTCAGACCGCGCGTCACGGCGGTGATGATCCGCGCGGCCGCCAAGGGCGAATGACGCAGAATACGCTCGGCCAACCCAAATGCGACGGGCATGAGATCGTCGTGCGGAACGACCCGGTTGACAAGGCCAAGCTCGTAAGCACGATCCGGCCCGAACGTATCCCCCGTAAGCAGAAGCTCAAGCGCACGCTTGCGCCCGGCAAGCCGCGGCAGACGTTGGGTTCCACCAAAGGTCGGCGGGATGCCGATATTGATCTCGGGCTTTGCGAAAATGGCCTTGTCGGAGCTCACGGCAAGATGAACCGCCTCGGTGATTTCACAGCCGCCACCGAAGGCGATCCCGTTCACGGCAGCGATGATCGGTTTACCGAAGGCCTCCAGGCGCCGCGTCATTCTCTGCCCCCGGCGCACGAACTGCTTGATCGCGATATCCGGACCCATCTTCACGCTTCTGGAAAATTCATGGATATCCCCGCCGGCCGAGAAAGCGCGATCCCCTGCACCGGTCAGAATGACAGCGCGCACAGTGCTGTCATCCTCGATTACGTCCAGAAGTTCGATCAGCCGATCATTCATCTGATAGTTCAGCGCGTTGAGCTTGTCGGGCCTGTTGAGCGTCAGCACGGCGATCGCGCCCTCGCGTTCCATCAATACAGTTTCAGTCATGATGCTACCTCCATTGATTGCATTGACACGACTCTGCGAACCGAGGATGTTTAAGTAAACTCACTGGGTAGTATACATGCCACGACCTTCTGCCGAGACCACGCGCGACAGGATCCTTACAGCGGCCAACAAGCTGTTTTACGGCGAAGGCATCCGCGCGGTGAGCGTCGATGCTATCGCGGAAAAGGCCGGACTGACCAAGCGCTCGCTCTACTATCATTTCCGCAGCAAGGATGAGCTGATCGAGGCCTATCTTGTCTCCCGGGATCAGCCGAATCTCGCTGCATTCGAAGGATGGTTTGACGCCGCAGAAGGGTCGGTGGCCGACAAGACGTCAGCCATCTTTCTCAACGTCGCACGGAACGCCCGGCATCCCAAATGGAAGGGCTGTGGGTTCCTGCGAACCGTAGCTGAGCTTGCGAACATGCCGGGGCATCCGGCGGTGGCGGTGGGGGCCGCCCACAAGAAGAAGTTCGAGGTCTGGTTGGCGGGACGATTTTCCGCGGCCGGAATCGGCGACTCCGATGTCGTGGCCCGGCAGGTGGCCGTGCTGATGGACGGGGCGTTCGCGGCCATGCTGACGCATCGCGATCCCAGCTATGCTGAGGCCGCAGCGATGGCTGCGCGAGAACTTGTTCATCACAGCCTCGGAGCTGCTGACAGCAGTCTTTCCTGATCTTCGCAACAACGGTCAGTCCGGGGTCGGAACCGACCTGGGATGCAGCGTGGCATGGCGCATTGAGCCGACCTTCTCTGCGCCAACCATGGACGACCGTAATGCGCAGATAGCGACATTTGCAAAGTCTGGCCTTCGGGCCAGTTCAATAGGTCCTCACCGCTGTGACGCCGCACTCACAAGCAGACCTTGGCCGTGGCGCATTCGAGCCATGTGCAGCACGACGGGTCGTACAGCGGGAAGCGGTCAAACGACGTTAGGCAAAGGCGAGCTTAACCCCTAGTCGAGACGACGCACCATAATCTGATTGCCTTCGCCGCGTTTGGTCTCGAGCGTTTTCAATGTGGCGATCAGCTCGCTGAGCTTTCGCTTTCCATAGCTGCGCGTGTCAAAATCAGGAGCAGCAGTGGAGAGATATTGCCCGATCTGCCCAAGCGGAATCCACTCATCGTCCTGATTGATCGCATCCATTGCCCGCTTCACAAGCTTGCTTGGATCTTCCAGATGCGTCGGAGCACCGTCCTGGCTGTCCTCTTTTGGGGCCGTTGATTTAGGTGTTGTCTTTGTTGGCTCTGAGATGAGGTTTTCAACATAAATGAACCGTTTGCAGGCCTTCACGAACGCAGTTGGGGTCTTGCGCATCCCCATGCCGAAAACATCCAATCCCTGCTCGCGTATGCGGCTGGCCAGCCGCGTGAAATCGCTGTCCGAGGAGATCAGAACAAACCCGTCGAAGCGACCGGAATGAAGAATATCCATGGCATCGATGACCAGCGCGATATCAGAGGCATTCTTGCCTGTGGTATTGGAAAACTGCTGATGCGGCACGATTGCCAACGAGGCAAGCTTTTCCTTGGTCCAGCCTTGAGCGCCGGACCCCGAGAAATCGCCGTAAATACGGCGAATGCTCGCCTCTCCCAGGGATGCGATCTCCTCAAACATGATCTCGGCGTGTTTGGCAGATATGTTGTCTGCGTCAATAAGGACGGCCAGGAGCGGTGGCTTGGATGTGCTCAGCATGGGGTAAACTCTCTGTCGTGTTGACCTGTCCCACGAGGACAAACCCATGGGTATGCAAAATGATACGGCTGTCTTCAGCCTTGCTATGATTGCCTGCGGAGCCAGCTAAAGTTCTTTAGACCCGATCTTGATCGGCGATGCAATCGAACCGGAAACATGCCGTCGCAAAGGGATTGGGCTCCGGCGCGGGCATGCGGTTTACTGCAAAACACTTGAAAATCCTTGCAATTGCCGGGGACCTCCCCCATGTAGGTTGGGCAAAGCTTCTTCCTACGTTCTTCTGTTTCCTCACGGCCCCAGTTGTTCTTATGTCGACACTGGGCCGGGCTATCGCATGTTGCGGATGGCATTTTTTCAAGGAGACGACACGATGGCCAATGGCACCGTGAAATGGTTCAACTCTCAAAAAGGTTTTGGTTTTATCGCGCCCGAGCACGGATCGAAGGACATCTTTGTCCATATTTCCGCTCTGGAACGCTCTGGCATCCAGCAGTTGGACGATGGTCAAGCCGTGACCTTTGATGTCGAGGCCGGTCGCGACGGGCGCGAGTCCGCCAGCAATCTTGCACTCGCCTAAACCTTTACAGGTTTCAAGCACTCAGCGGGAGCATTCTGCAATGCTCTCGCTTCCCGCATCTTCAGTGATCATGTTCCAGATGCGGTTTTTCCCAAAGTACCGAAAGAATACACTTGATAGAACTCTCTTGGGGCACCCCCATGACCATTTTCCTGCCGTCCGAAGGGCGAACGCGGAAAATCTCCACAATCGAACAAGCCCATTTTTGGCTGCAGAAAGCATGGCCTGTTTCTTACAGAAACAGAGACGTCGCACTCGAGCAGATCGATGCGGCCATGGACTGTCTTGCTCCTGTCGGAGCTGCGCACGCCGCTTTCCTTCTGGCAGTGGACACCGCTGGATTTCAGGCGGATGTTCCTGCGGCTGCTTAGGCAGCCACCGCTAGTTGGCGCCATGGCCGCGCAGCCGTTTCCATCCATCCCATAGCCCACCCGACAGAAAACGGACTGAATTTTTACGCAATACCGCCCTGCCGCACAATCGATCTCAACGGAGCAAGACCATGACCAAGCTTGATACTGAGGCGCTGAAACTCGTCGGTGTTCGCCGCAAGGAAACAGCGATGGAGAAAACCACCCGTGCAGCACGTGAAATTCTGGATGACGAAAACGAAATGCGCCGAGCCAAGAATGAGCGCCTTAGACGATCCCGACTGCAATATGAACGCGGCGATCGGTAGGACAAATCCCTTCTGACAGCCGGACCGAGATATTGCCGTTTCTATGTCTCCAGACGGCAGGGGAGCTCCACCCGCAAGCCGAAATTGCCGAGAGAGCGGTTTTCTATCGCTAATGTTTCCTGCGGTATTTTGGGGGAGTGCGTGTCGTAAGTGCTGCCCATGAGGTTTTTCGCACCTCCTGTTGGCCCTGTTCCGAGATGTCGCGTCGGTTTTGAGCGGCAGCATCCCGAAAATTGGGTTGCACCATCTCCCATGGCCGAGGTTTCCTCTTGAATGACTGCTTTCGGGAAATCCGTTCCTTCTCTTCGCGTATGCAGCGTGGCTCGCGCTGCACTCAGCACCAATGTCTTGTTTGGGCTGGGCTGCGGCCGTACTATGTGTCTCACACGAAGGGCTTTGACGCGCCGGACTGGGCGGCGTTCTATACTCCAAACACCAGGTCTACTTCCTGCGCCTAGTCGGCCGGTCATGCCAGACGGCTGTAGGGGCAGTATAGCCGCGCTGTTCCCAATGTAGGCTGCCAATTTCGCCCAAGATAACGGTCTGGGTCTATGGCTCTGAGAGTGATCGAGAGCTCAGAAGCCCAAGTATTTGGATGGAACGGATGGGGTAAGCCAAACGCCGTTATCCGTTCTCCAGATGATGAGGCCATCTGCGTGCATGGCCGCAGTGTTGACCCGCAGGACGACCGGGCGGCCGTGGCGCGTGCCGACCTTCAACGCAGTGTCCTGATCGGGTGACAGGTGGACGTGCTGTCGGCGGCCAGGGATGAGGCCAGATGCAAAGATCGCATCAAGGTTAGCGCTTGCGGTACCGTGGAACAGTACGGTCGGGGGCTCGGAGGGCGTCAATTCCAGTTCGACAGGAATACTGTGACCTTGCGCCGCCCGGATGCGACGCCCGTCGCCGGACAGCGTGAAGCGCTGCTTGTCATTCTCCGCGACGATCTGGTGAAGAGCGTCGCGCGTGATCCGATGTCCTGCCTTTTTCAAGGCGCGCAGCAGGTCATCCACCTGGATCCAGCCGCCCCTGCCAAGTGTCAGCCCGACCAGGTCAGGTTCATGCCGGAGGATGCGTGATAAAAGCTTGCTCTGTCTCGACATGGTCTTTGTGGTACCTCATCTCACTTCATTCCAAGGTGGGGACGATTTCATCAATGCCCCTGTAAATATGTACGTTCTACAGAAAGGATCGCGGATCCGGGTGTGGGTTACTCGTCAACCGTCCTGTTCATGATCTCGGTCAGGAAGTCGTAGGTTTCTTCGGTGACCTTCAATGCATCCAAAGTCAGGAGATCAAAGAAAAGATACCATGCCAGGAAACCTGGATCTCTCCGCGCGGGCTTCGGATATGCGGCTCCTTTTCTGTGGATGAAGTGGGCGCAGAACTGTGTGCTCAATGACGAATTCCAGCCACCTCCATCGCTTCACCCCGTGTCAGCATTCGGGTCACATGCCTCAGGTTCAGCTCCGCACCTCGCCCAGCGATGTCCAACGTCTCGACGACGGCCTCGACCGAAGATTGCGTTAGTCCACGCCTCATGCCCTCCCGACGGGCAAAATCGGTTAGTTCAGCAACAGGAATCGCTGGCAGGCGCATAACCTCCAGGCGGCTCAGCAATGGAGCAGGCAAAGTCGCCAATGTGTTGGAAGTCAGCACCCAGCTAATCCAGGACATGTCGAACCCCACCTGGTAATAGGGGCACTGCCACGAGATCGCGGAAGATGGCTCCAAAAGAGATAACAACCCCTCGGTCAGGCCAAAGCTGGTCCCTTTGGTCGAGTTGGCAGTCCCGGCCTTTTCAACTTCGTCCACAACAACCACCGGGTTCGCAATCAGATGCTTCAGGATTGTCGTCAATGGGCGTCCCGGAAGTGCGCTGGCCCAGCCGCGCTGCGCCCCCACGATGCTAAACGACGCCTGCTCTGCCGTCGCCTCCACGCCACAGCGGGGCACACCAAGTGCTGTGCTCAACTGGCGGGCCCACATGCTTTTTCCGATCCCCGGCGGTCCGTCGAGGAGAACCGGAGGAAGGCGGAAGCCCGCGTCGCCATTGCGAAATGAGCGTCGCATCGACTTCCAGAGAAAATCTGTCGCGGGCGCCATCCAAGGCATGTTTTCGTGGATCCCGGCAGCGATTTCATCCGCCTGCTGCTCCGACCGGATCCGGATCAGCTCCGCACCGTTGCGCAAAACCTTCAGGGCCTTCAAGTCATCGTGCTTGAGATGAGAGAGGCCTGCGAGCGCGGCCCGCATTTCCACCATCCTACCAGCCCGGCGATCTATCCGCCCCTCAACTTCGCGCCCGATTTCAACAAAGGCCAAATCGCTCTCCCAACGCAGGAGATCACTCGGAGCATCCGGATCGGGCGGCGCGACCCCGAGCCCTGGAGCGCGGCGTACTTTCAGGAACCGTTCCAGGCGCCGCCGAATTGCTCGTTTGTCTGCATTGGCATCATAAAACTCCGCCTCAATGAATTTGATCTTAGTCATCATTGGTCCTTTCCCGACGCACCGCGCCGTTTGGTTCCCGAATGCAAGGAAGTGCGGTCGGGAAGTTTGGGGAAGAACCTGGCCAGGTATTGAGTTCACTCCTGCTCAATACGGTTGCCTCGGTCAACAGGTGCCTTTGTTGCTCAAGGAAGTAAGGCCTCCTTCAGCAGGTAAATCGGGGGCCTCGCCTAAGTCATTGTTTAAAAACAAAACCACCGACTGCAACGCAGCCGGTGGCAATTTATCTCGTGCGGGAATGGCAAAAAACCCCCGTCAATGGCAGTTTATTAGTGGTCCCGACACTTTTGGTTACCCCACGCTCAGCCGCATTTGGAATGGCCACAGCTGCGGCAGGTCATGCAGCCTTCGACCATCTGCATCTCGAACTGGCCGCAGCTTGGGCAGGCCTTGCCGCGCGGGGTATTCAGAGTGACGACTTCCGCCTTGGGATCCGACTTCAACCCCATGCCTTCGCCTTCGAGAAAGCCCGTGGCAACCATATGGGTTTCGATCACCCCGCCGATGGCGGCAAGGATCGATGGGATGTATTTGCCCTGCACCCATGCCCCGCCACGTGGATCGAAGACGGCTTTCAGCTCTTCCACCACGAAGGACACGTTGCCACCACGGCGGAACACGGCCGAGATCATCCGCGTCAGCGCCAGCGTCCAGGCGTAATGCTCCATGTTCTTGGAGTTGATGAAGACCTCGAACGGGCGGCGGTGGCCGCCAATGATGATGTCGTTGATGGTCAGGTAGATCGCGTGCTCGCTGTCTGGCCATTTAAGCTTGTAGGTATGGCCTTCCAGGCTTTGCGGACGGTCCAGCGGCTCGGACATATAGACCACTTCTGCGCCGTTCTCCGTGTCGCTTTCGTGCGGTGCATCCGCAGTTTCACCCGGCGCAGTATCGGCGCTTTCGCTGACCGACAGGACCGATCCTGTGACATCATTGGGGCGGTAGGTGGTGCAGCCCTTGCAGCCCTGGTCCCAGGCCTGCATGTAGACATCCTTGAAGTCATCGAATGAGATGTCTTCCGGGCAGTTGATGGTCTTGGAAATGGAACTGTCGATCCACTTCTGCGCCGCTGCCTGCATCTTGACGTGATCCGCAGGCGCCAGGGTCTGGGCGTTGACGAAATAGTCGGGCAGTTCCGCATCGGCGCCGAACTTGTCGCGATACATCTTGACGGCATAGTCCACAACTTCCTCTTCGGTGCGCGAGCCGTCCTTTTGCAGCACCTTGCGGGTATAGGCATAGGCAAAGACCGGCTCGATCCCCGAAGAGACATTACCCGCGTAAAGGCTGATGGTGCCGGTGGGCGCAATCGAGGTCAGCAGCGCGTTGCGGATGCCATGTTCGCGGATCGCGTCGCGCACGTCCTCGTCCATGTTCATCATGTTGCCCGACGCCAGATATTTCTCCGCATCGAACAGCGGGAAGGCGCCTTTTTCCTTGGCCAGATCCACCGAGGCCAGATAGGCGGCGCGGGCGATCTGGTGCAGCCATTCGTCGGTCTGACGCGCCGCTTCGTCCGAGCCATAGCGCAGACCCAGCATCAGCAGCGCATCGGCGAGCCCGGTGACGCCGAGGCCGATCCGGCGCTTGTTCTGGGCTTCGGCCGCCTGCGCCTCCAGCGGGAATTTGGAGACATCAACGACGTTGTCCATCATCCGCACCGCGGTGGCGACGAGTTCCTGCATCGCATCAAGGTTCAACTCGGCATTGGTTTCAAACGGGTTCGACACCAGCCGTGCCATGTTGATGGAGCCCAGCAGACAGGCGCCGTAGGGCGGCAGGGGCTGCTCGCCGCAGGGGTTGGTGGCGCAGATTTCCTCGACATAGGAGAGGTTGTTGGCCTTGTTGATCCGGTCGATGAAGATCACACCCGGTTCGGCATAGTCATAGGTCGCCTGCATGATCTTATTCCACAGATCACGTGCCTCGACCGTGTGATAGACCTTGTCGCCAAAGACCAGATCCCAGGAGCCGTCTGCCTTGACAGCATCCATGAAGTCATCGGTGACCAGCACGGACATGTTGAACATACGCAGCCGCGCCGGGTCGGATTTGGCGGTGATGAACTGTTCGATATCCGGGTGATCGCAGCGCATGGTCGCCATCATGGCGCCGCGGCGCGAGCCTGCGGACATGATGGTGCGGCACATGGCGTCCCAGACATCCATGAAGGACAAGGGACCTGATGCATCCGCTGCCACGCCTTTCACATCCGCGCCGCGCGGGCGGATGGTCGAGAAGTCATAGCCGATGCCGCCGCCCTGCTGCATGGTCAGGGCTGCTTCTTTCAGCATGTCGAAGATACCCGCCATGCTGTCGGGCACTGTGCCCATCACAAAACAGTTGAACAGGGTCACCTGACGCGCGGTCCCCGCCCCTGCGGTGATGCGGCCTGCGGGCAGGTATTTGAAATCTTCCAGCGCCTCGAAGAACTTTTCCTCCCAGACATCGGGCTTGTCCTCGGCCCGTGCCAGATCGCGCGCAATCCGGCGCCAGCTGTCTTCGACAGTGACGTCAATCGGGGTCCCATCCGCCTGTTTAAAGCGGTATTTCATGTCCCAGATCTGCTCGGCAATGGGGGCGGCAAAGCGGCTCATACAGCGAATCCCTCGTGGCTGGTCGTTACGGCGTGGCGCTCTCGATACTACACGGTTTAGAGAAGCCTCAACGCAAATTTACGATTTCGACATAGATTTTTGCCCTTGACCCTACCACATATTGACGCCTACCCCCAAACGAAACACTAGATGCTGTTGCCTGCGGGGAGAAACCTGTGGGCAGCCTGTGGATAACTGTGGGAGAATTTTCGAACGCCTCGCCCGGACCTGCACATGACAGCAGCGCAGGTGTCTCCCACGCAAAAGCGATTTGCAGTCGCTTGCCGTGCGCGGCAAAAGGCCTAGACTAACGAACCCGGTCACTATGACTGGGCACTTGGGGGACGACCTTGGAAAAACACATCAATCTGGTCAAACTTTCGGTCGGAACCGAAAGCGTGGAAACCCTTCAGGCCTGGCAGGAGCAGTACCGCCAGACGCTGCCCGAAGGCCTGCCCCGCCACGTGACCCGCATGTGGCCGAAACGCGAGGCCGAGCTGCTGAATGGCGGCTCGATCTTCTGGGTGATCAAGGGACTGATCCAATGCCGCCAGCGCATTCTGCGACTGGATGAAGTCACCGGCGAGGACGGAATTCGCCGCTGCGCTATCGTGCTGGACCGCGACCTGCATCGCACCAACACCGCGCCCAAACGTCCCTTTCAGGGCTGGCGCTATCTGAAGCCCGAGGACAGCCCCGCAGACCTGCCCGAGGGGCGCGAAGAGGAACAGCCCCTGCCCGCCGAATTGTCGCAAGCGCTGGCGGAGATCGGCGTCCTGTAACGCGCCCTGCCGCGGAACCCGGCCCCCGCAAATGCGGGAGCCGCAGGCCGACGTGAGAGTTTATCCAATCATGTCCAACAGGGTATTCAGCGCGGCCTTTTCATCGGCGCTGTATTTTGCCTCGCGGCTGCGCCACAGAGTGGCCTGGGACTTCAGCACCAAACCATCGCTCAGCAGCTTCAGGTGGTTGGCCCTCAGGGTTTCTCCGGTCGAGGTGATATCGGCGACCATTTCAGCGGTCTCGTTCTTCACCGTGCCTTCGGTGGCACCCTGGCTGTCGACCAGCTGGTAATCGGCTACACCGGCCTCAGTCAGGAATTCACGCACCAGCCGGTGGTATTTCGTGGCAATCCGCAGCCGATGCCCATGGGCCTGGCGAAACGCTGCCGCAACCGCGTCCAGATCATCAAGCGTATCCACGTCGATCCAGAACTGCGGCACCGCCAGCACCAGATCGGCAAACCCGAACCCCAGCGGCTCCAGCTCTTCGACCTGCTGTTCCCAGCGGGGCAGTTTTTCCTGCACCAGATCGGTGCCCGTCACCCCAAGGTGAATCCGCCCCGCCGCCAGTTCGCGCGGGATCTCTCCGGCGGACAGCAGCACCAGCTCCATCCCCGGCACGCCTTCGATGGCCCCGGCATATTCACGCTCTGACCCGGTGCGCGACAGAGTCACGCCCCGTTTCGCAAACCAGTCAAAGGTCTTTTCCATCAGCCGCCCCTTGGACGGCACGCCAAGCTTCAGGCTCATGACTGCACCTCCTCGAGCATCAGCATCAGATCGGGGCGCAGTACCCCGCCCACCGCCGGGATTTCGTCGCCCTGCCCCAACTGCCGGGTCAGCGCATCATAGCGTCCGCCACTGGCGACCGGCGGCAGTCCGGGTTTGGTTTCGGCATAAAAACCAAAGACGAAGCCGTCGTAATATTCCATCGAGGTGCGCCCGTAGGAGGCTTCGAAATCGAGACTGTCGACATCGATGCCACGCGCCTTCATCGCGGCGCTGCGCGCCTCCAGCCGATCCAGCGCGGGCAGGATTTGCGGCAGATCCACCGCGATATCGCGCATCTGCTCGATGGCATAGGGGATGGTTTCGCGCACGGCCATCAGCGCTTCCAACGCCAACAGCTCATGCTCGGAAATCGGCGGCATGGCGGCATCGGCGCGCAGCAATTCAACCCGCGCATCAACCTCGGCGGCGCGGCGTTTGCCAATCGCGGGGGCGGATCCGCTCAGGGGACCTTCGGTGGACAAGAGTTTCTTACGGCTTTCCGGCACGGTGCCCCGCCCGGCATAGCGTTCCAGCAGGCTGCGGAACCGGCGCGGCCGCCAGATATGCCGCATCAGCGCGGATTTACGCTTGTCGGTGGTGTTCAGCCCCTCTACCGCAGCCATCAGAATGCCGATATCGCCAGTCGCGGCGCGCAGCGGCAGGCCCCGGAGCTGCAGGGCGATCAGGGCAAAAACCTCAGCATCGGCCCCGGCGGGATCGGCGCGGTCAAAGACCTCATAGCCGACCTGCACATATTCATTGGCGCGATCCGGGTCATGTTCCTGACGGCGAAACACCTCGCCCGAGTAGGTGTAGCGGGCCGGATCGGCGCCTTGGCGCATATGCATCTGCACGACGGGCACGGTGAAATCGGGGCGCAGCATCTGTTCGCCGCGCAGCGCATCCGAGGTGATATAGGCGCGGGCACGGATGTCCTCGCCGTAAAGATCCAGCAGCGTTTCCGCAGGCTGCAACAGCGGCGGCTCGACTGCCTGGGCACCGGCCGCCTCGAAATTCATCCGCAACCGTGCGGCGCGGGCCAATATGTCTGAACGTGTGGGCATCGGACTATCCCTGACTTTCGAGGATCTCGCGCACCTTCGCGACAAGATCCGTGCGCGGCACTTCGAACTGGCTGGGCCGTTCTTTCCATTCTTCCAGCGTGGCGTTTTCGGCAATCTTTGCCCCAAGGATCAGGTCCTTGATCTGCACCACACCGTTTTCCTTTTCGTCGCCGCCTTCGATCACGGCGACGGGGGAATGGCGTTTGTCTGCATATTTCAGCTGGTTGCCGAAATTCTTGGGATTACCCAGATAGACCTCGGCCCGGATGCCTGCGTTGCGCAGTTCGGTTACCATCGCCTGATAATCGGCCATGCGGTCGCGGTCCATCACGGTGACCACCACGGGCCCGGTCGGCTGGGTCGCAAGACGTCCCTTTTCGCGCAGCGCCGCCAACAGACGGTCGACACCGATGGAGACCCCAACGGCCGGCACTTCCTGGCCGGTGAACCGTTTCACCAGCCCGTCATAGCGTCCACCGCCCGCAACCGAGCCGAACTGCCGTTTGCGGCCCTTTTCATCAAGGATTTCAAAGGTCAGCTCGGCCTCGAACACCGGACCGGTATAATAGCCAAGACCGCGCACCACCGAGGGGTCGATCTCGATCCGGTCGGGGCCATAGCCACCCGCCGCCAGCAACGCGCCAATCTGCTCCAGCTCGGCAATGCCTTCGGCGCCGATCTTGCTGTCACCAACCGCAGCGCGCAGGTTTTCCAGCGTTCCAGCGGTGTCGGCAGCCTTGGAGGTCAGGAAGGCCAGAACCGGCCCTACCTGTTGCTCACTGAGACCGACTCCGTCGATATAGGCACCGGAGGCATCAAGCCGTCCCTTGGTCAGCAACTGACGCACACCCTCTTCGCCGACCTTATCGAACTTGTCGATGGTCCTAAGAATGGCTTCACGATCACAAACTTTATTGTGGTCAACTACCTCCAACACGCCGTCCAATACCTTGCGGTTGTTGACCCGCACCAGATAGTCGCCACGCGGAATGCCGACGGTTTCGAGCGTGTCAGACAGCATGGCGCAGATTTCGGCGTCCGCTGCCATCGAAGCGGTGCCAACGGTATCGGCATCGCATTGGTAGAACTGGCGATAGCGGCCCGGCCCCGGTTTTTCGTTGCGCCAGACCGGCCCCATCGCGTAGCGGCGATAGGGGGTGGGCAGATCGTTGCGGTGCTGGGCATAAACCCGCGCCAGCGGCGCCGTCAGATCATAGCGCAGCGCCATCCAGTCGCCCTGGCCGCTCTCGTCTGTCTCCTGCCAGGCAAACACGCCCTCGTTCGGGCGGTCCACATCCGGCAGGAACTTGCCCAGCGCCTCCACCGTTTCCACGGCCGAGGATTCCAGCGCATCAAACCCGTATCGATGGTAAACCCCGGCGATCGCATGCAGCATTTCGGTGCGCTGGGTGACCTCGGCGCCGAAATAATCGCGGAAACCCTTGGGCGTGATGGCCTTGGGGCGGGGTTGTTTCTTGACTTTGGCCATTGTGGCCTCCTCACGGGTGTCGTTGGTCTGATACGTGCCGCGGGGTCTAGCCGATGCATGTAACAACGGCAAGGTAACGATACGCGCGAAGGCAATGTCGCGGCCTTTGCGCCTCAGCTGCGTTTAGGTGCGACAGCCTGTCAGATATTGGCAAAATCCCCGCCACGTCCCTTGCCTGCGGCAAAGCGCGCCGCGCCATCGCGCCCTTCGGCCACGAAGCTTGCGCGCGATTGCCATTCGCGTTTCAGCGCTGCCGCCAGTTCCCCCGGTGCCATACGGGCGGAGAGGTGATCGGCCAGCATGCAGGCCTGCGGATAGCGCACCAGATCGGCGGCCAGCGCCTGAGCCTCCTCCAACGCAGCCCCTGGGGCGCAGACCCGACTTGCCAGCCCCATCGACAGGGCTTCCGATGCCTGCACCGGGCGTCCGGTCAGGATCAGATCATTGGCGCGCCCCTGCCCCAGAATGCGCGGCAGGCGCACCGTGCCCCCATCAATCAGCGGCACCCCCCAGCGACGGCAGAATACGCCTGCGGTCGCGTCTTCACCCATCACGCGCAGATCGCACCATGCGGCCAGTTCCAGCCCCCCGGCGACGGCAGGTCCTTCGATGGCAGCGATCACCGGTTTGCGCAGCATTAGCCGCGAGGGTCCCATCGGTCCGGGCAGCGGATCGGCCATCGGATCAGACCAGCCTTCAGGTATATCCAGCCCGGCAATCCAGGCATCGGCAGCGCCCGATCCTGCGGATTTCAGGTCAAAGCCCGCACAGAAATAACCGCCCTGCCCCGTCAGCACCGCAACACGGGCATCGGGATCTGCGTCAAACGCCAGAAAGGCCTCGAACAGCGCGCGAGCCGTATCCGGATCCACCGCGTTGCGCACCTCGGGGCGGCAGATGGAGATGGTGGTGACCCCATCCCGTATTTCGCTACTGACTGTCATGACCTGTCCTCACTGTCGATCCTGTGCCTGTCGGCCGTCTCCCGTCGGCCCACCGCAGTAGCAGGTTGGCGTTTCCCCCATGGACCGGCAAGCCCGGCACGCGTATGACGTTGCGCAGCCAAGGAGACACATCATGCAGCACCTGGAAGAACAGATCGCGCATCTTACCCGCACCGTTGACGAGCTGAGCGATGTGATTGCCCGTCAGCAAACCGAACTGGACCGCCTGACCCACCGGGTTCAGATGCTGTTCGAGCGCGAGGCAACCCGGTCTCAGGAAGGCACCGGCGGGGTGATTTTCGGAGATGAACGGCCGCCGCATTACTGAGCTGCTATAGGATTGCAGGCAAGGCTGGAAAGCCCCTTCCCCGGCCACGGTCACCCGTTTCCGCCCCGCCGCTGCGGCGTTTCAGGCACGCGGCGCTAGCCTGCCTTGGAGAACCGGTCCTGCTCCGGATCAGAACTGGAGCGCATGCGCCGCAGCGATGACCACTTTGTTTCCAGCATCCAAGCCACGTCTTCCCCCGACATGGGGCGGGCGAAATGATACCCTTGCCCCATTTCGCATTTCACCGACTGCAAGAAGTCGAAATCCGCATCGGTTTCCACTCCTTCCGCCGTCACCTCCAGATCCAGCCCATGCGCCAGGGCCAGGATCCCCGATACGATTCGCTGGTTTTCGGGCCGATCCTTGATGTCGGAAATGAAGCTGCCATCGATCTTGATACTGTCGAACGGCAATTGCCGCAGGTTGGACAGCGACGAAAAACCCGCCCCGAAATCATCCAGCGCCACTGTAACGCCCAGTGCATGCAGCTGTCTTAGGGTGGATTGTGCCATGGCAAAATCCGACATGATTGCGGTTTCCGTCAGTTCGATTTCCAACCGGCGGGGATCAAAGCCCGTTTCCTCGAACACCTCTTTCATCCGCTCGACCAGATGACCGTCGCGGAACTGGGTCGGCGATACATTCACCGCCAGCCGCACCCGCGGATCCCAGCTGCGCGCCACAAGGCAGGCCTGGCGCAGGACGCTCCAGCCCAGCGGGGCAATCAGCCCGACATCCTCGGCGATTTCAATGAACAGATCGGGCGGCACCACGCCGCGGGTGGCGTGGGTCCAGCGCGCAAGCACCTCAAAGCCGCGCAGCCTGTCGGTGGCAATGTCAAAGACGGGCTGAAAGAAGGGCGCGATTTCGTCATTCGCTACGGCCTCTTTCAGATCCAGCTCCAATGCGCGCCGCTCCCGCGCCTCCTGTTCCAACTCTGCGTCGAACCAGGCAAATTGCCCACGGCCGCCTTTCTTGGCCGAATAGAGCGCCTGATCTGCGTATTGCAGGGCGTCTGACGCCTTATGCCGGGGTGTCAGCAAGGCCAGTCCGACACTGGTGCCGACGGACAGCCGGATACCATCCACCAGAATCGGCTGTGAAATCGCAGTCAGCAAACGTCGGGCGACGCTTTCAGCGCGCGTCGCGGTGGTCTCTGGATCCAGCGCGATTGCAAATTCATCTCCGCCCAGACGCGCAACAAGATCATCCGCAGTGAGTTCTGCCCTCAGCCGCGCTGCACACTCCATCAGGACCAGATCGCCATAGGCATGTCCGTGGATGTCATTGACCGCCTTGAACCGATCAAGATCCAGCATCAGCACAACCCCGCCCGATGCCCCGTCTGCGCTGTCGAGTGTAGCCAGGTGATCGACGAACGCACGCCGGTTCGGCAGGCCCGTCAGGGGATCATGCCACGCGAACTGCTGCGCCTCTTTCTCGGCCCGGTCCCGTTCCCCTGCAACGCGGGCCAACTGGCGGGACCTTACGATCAGCGCAACAAACGACCCGAAGGCCAGATTGAGCACCAGAATGGCGATCTCGTCCAGCTCCCAGTCCTCATGCGCGCGACTGTACTCGTAGAAGGTATCGAATGCATCGATTTCAACGCTGATCACAAAGGTTACCATCGTCCCTGCACAGATCAGCAGGTAGACCCAGTAGTCTTTCAATCTGGCGAAAAACGATGACACGAAGCAGCCCTAGTGCAAAAGGTTTCCCTTTGACTATGCCAGTTATCCTAAAAACACGTTCAGCAAGAAGAAAACGTTTATCTAAAGCTTTAACGGTTCCCTCCCCACATCCCGGCGCGGTGGTTTCCCGCCGGGTCTGGGGTTAGATTTCCTCGACATCCAAAACACCTTCCAGCGACTTCAGCGCGCCCTTGATCTGCGGGTTGATCGGAAAGATCTGCCCCAGATCCATTTCCACATCCCCGGGAAGGCCGGGATCCTGCAGATACATTAGCACCTCGCCCCGGCTGGCGTTGCGGGCGGCGGATTTTGCATCCTCCAGCACGCGGGCCACGGTGCCGATAGCGCTGGCATCGCTGACATAGACCCTGAGCGAGCTTTTCCCTGCATCGGCAATGGCCGCATCCACTGGCCCGACCGAGCGCACCAACAGTTTCAGCTGATCGCTTTCCATGGTCGCCTCGGCGGTGATCACCACCTTGGCACCGGTCTCAAGGAACTCCCGCGACTTTTCCAGAACTTCGGAGAACAGGGTCACCTCATAGGCGCCGCTGGTATCGCTGAGCTGGGCAAAGGCAAACCGGTTGCCGCGCGCCGATTTGCGCTCCTGCCGCCCGGCGACAACCCCGGCCATCTTGGCCATGAAGGGGCCGCGCTCGGCCTTGGCGGTGACCTCATCCAGGGTCATCACGTCCTTGCGTTTCAGGGCGGGCATATAGTCGTCCAGCGGGTGACCGGACAGGTAGAAACCGATCGCCTTGAACTCCTCGCCCAGACGTTCGGCAGGCAGCCAGTCCGGGGTACCAGCAAGGCGTGGTTCCGGCAGGTCATCCCCCGCCTCGCCGAATAGCGAAACCTGGTTGGAATTCTTCTGTTCGTGGATCGCGGCAGAATAATTGACCAGCCCCTCAAGGCTTTCGAACAGGCGGCGGCGGTTGCTGTCGAGCTGGTCAAAGGCTCCGGCCCGCACCAGCATTTCCAGCGGGCGCTTGCCGACCTTCTTCAGATTCACCCGGCGGGCAAAGTCGAAAATACTGACAAAGGGCCGTTCCGTGCCATCCTCGCGCCGCGCCGCTGTCACCAGCCGCATGACATCGACGCCGACGTTCTTGAGCGCACCTAGCGCATAGACCAGTTCGCCGTTCACCACGTTGAACGTCGCCTCTGACCGGTTCACGCAGGGCGGCACGTAGGGCAGGCTCAGCCCCTTTCGAACCTCTTCGAAATAGATCGCCAGCTTGTCCGTCAGGTGAATATCGCAGTTCATGACCCCGGCCATGAACTCCACCGGGTGGTTCGCCTTTAACCAGGCCGTCTGGTAGGACACCACCGCATAGGCCGCCGCGTGGGATTTGTTGAAGCCGTAGTTGGCGAATTTCTCCAGAAGGTCGAAAACCTCCGAGGCTTTCTTCTTGTCGACGCCATTTTCCGCGGCGCCCTTTTCGAATTTCGGGCGTTCGGCGTCCATCGCCTCCTTGATCTTCTTACCCATCGCGCGGCGCAAGAGGTCCGCGCCGCCAAGCGAATAGCCCGCCATGACCTGGGCGATCTGCATCACCTGTTCCTGATAGACGATGATGCCTTGGGTTTCCTCAAGGATATGGTCGATCAGCGGGTGGACCGAGGTGATCTTGCGCTGGCCGTTCTTCACCTCGCAATAGGTTGGAATATTCTCCATCGGACCAGGACGATACAGCGCCACCAGCGCAACGATATCCTCGATACAGTTCGGCTTCATGCGCTTCAGCGCATCCATCATGCCGGTGGATTCCACCTGGAACACGGCAACCGTCTTGGCCGAGGAATAAAGCTTGTAAGAGGCCTCGTCATCCAGCGGGATGGCGTTGATCTCGTTCACCGCGCCTTCGGGCGGCTCATAAAGCTGGGTGCCATCGGCTGCGATGTGCAGATCGCGCCCGGACTGGTTGATAAGATCCACCGCGTTTTGAATTACGGTCAGCGTCTTCAGGCCCAGAAAGTCGAACTTCACCAGACCGGCCTGTTCCACCCATTTCATGTTGAACTGGGTCGCGGGCATGTCCGACCGCGGATCCTGATAAAGCGGCACCAGCGCATCCAATGGCCGGTCGCCAATCACCACCCCCGCCGCGTGGGTCGAGGCATTCCTGAGCAGACCTTCGACCTGTTGACCGTATGTCAGAAGCCGGTCCACCACAGGCTCATTGCGGGCTTCTTCCTTCAAGCGAGGTTCGTCCTGCAAGGCCTTTTCGATGGAGACAGGTTTCACCCCTTCCACCGGGATCATCTTTGACAGGCGGTCCACCTGACCATAGGGCATCTGCAAGACGCGTCCGATATCGCGCACCGCCGCCTTGGATAGCAATGCACCGAAGGTGATGATCTGGCCTACTTTGTCGCGGCCATATTTTTGCTGCACGTAGCGGATCGTCTCTTCACGCCGGTCCATACAAAAGTCGATGTCGAAGTCGGGCATCGACACCCGTTCCGGGTTGAGGAAGCGTTCGAACAGCAAGCTATAGCGCAACGGGTCAAGGTCGGTGATGGTCAGCGCATAGGCCACCAACGAGCCCGCACCCGAGCCACGGCCAGGCCCGACAGGGATATTGTTGTCCTTGGACCATTTGATGAAGTCCGCAACGATCAGGAAGTAACCGGGGAAACCCATACCCTCGATGATGTCCAACTCGAAATCGAGCCGTTTCTGGTATTCCTCGACGCTAACCGCATGCGGGATCACCGCAAGCCGGTTCTGCAGGCCCTCGTTCGCTTGTCGCCTGAGTTCCTGCACCTCGTCATCGGCAAATTTCGGTAGGATCGGGTCGCGCCGATAGGCCATGAAAGCGCAACGTTTGGCGATTTCCACCGTGTTCTCGACCGCCTCGGGCAGATCGGCAAACAGCGTCACCATCTCCTGCTGGCTTTTGAAATAATGCTGTGCGGTCAGGCGGCGGCGCGGCTCGGACTGGTCCACATAGG
Organism: Phaeobacter sp. CC-HEC084; assembly: GCF_059429255.1. NCBI lineage: Bacteria > Pseudomonadati > Pseudomonadota > Alphaproteobacteria > Rhodobacterales > Roseobacteraceae > Phaeobacter > Phaeobacter sp. CC-HEC084. The sequence goes on along the minus strand of NZ_JCAIJQ010000002.1, from coordinate 404,771 downwards.
CGCCTTCCGCGATGCAGATCATGGCATCATGCGCCTCATACATCTCGGTCTTGGGGAAATAGACGTCATTGGTGGCGACCAGCGGCAGTTCCATCGCATAGGCCATTTCCACATGGCCGCGTTCGGTCAGCTTTTCCGCATCGGGCTGCCCGTCCTCGCCCGGATGGCGCTGCAATTCTACATACAGCCGATCCGGGTAGATCGCCTTCAACCGCTGCATCAGCGCTTCGGCCGCCGGGCGCTGTCCCTGCTGCAAAAGCTGTCCCACCGGCCCGTCCGGCCCGCCGGACAGACAGATCAGACCCGCCGAATTGACCTCCAGATCCTCCAGCGTGACCTGCGGCAGCTGCCCACCCTTGTCCACGTAAAGACAGGAGGACAGCTTCATCAGATGCTCGTATCCCTCCTCGTTCTGGGCCAGCAAAACGATGGGGGCCGGCGCCTTGGGGCGCTCTCCCGGTTCGGTCTTCTCGAAAGTCAGATCCACCTGACAGCCGATGATGGGCTGGATCCCGGCGCCGGACAGGGTGACCGAGAATTCCAACGCGGAAAACATCGCGTTGGTATCCGTCACCGCGATGGCAGGCATATCATTTGCCTTGCACAGATCCGGCAGCTTCTTCAGCCGCAGCGCCCCCTCCAGCAACGAGTATTCGGTGTGGGTGCGCAGGTGAATGAATCGGGGAGCGTTGGTCATGGCTGCAAGCTATCCGATCCCACGCGCAGGAGAAAAGCGCATTCGTGCCGCGCCCGGCAGTTTACGCGCTGCCGCCTGTCACCGCAGATTCTGTCTTTTCGCCTGAATAATGGGCTGTATTCTTCGCCTCTTTTTGAAAGTGTTTTCAACAGGCGCGGCAAGCCAGCGCACCAAAATTCCCGCTACCGTACTAATAACAAATGGAAATCATTCGGCCGGACGATTTCACGGCCAAAAGCTTTTGCCGCCCGGAGTGTCGCTTTTTCTTGCCAGAATCCGCTTGGGCTTTCTAGGCTATGCTTAACAAGCATGCATATATCCCGCTGGCTCTTCTACGTCGCATCGAAGGGTCGGCAGTACGGGAAAACAGGGTAAGGCGACGGGTTTCACAAGATGACAATCACCTTTCATCTGAACGGTGAGGAGGTAACGCTGAGCGATGCGAATTCGTCGGCGACGCTGCTCGATTGGCTGCGCGAAGAGCGCGGCCTGACCGGCACCAAGGAAGGATGTAACGAGGGCGACTGCGGCGCCTGCACGGTCATGGTCACCGATGCACAGGGCGCAAAGCCGCTGAATGCCTGCATTCTGTTCCTGCCGCAGCTGAATGGCAAATCGGTGCGTACCGTCGAAGGCGCTGCCGGGCCGGACGGCAGCCTGCACCCGGTTCAGGACGCGATGATCGCGCATCACGGCAGCCAGTGCGGGTTCTGCACCCCCGGCTTCGTCATGTCGATGGTCACTGCCCACAAGAACGGCACCAGCGATTTCGACGACCAATTGGCCGGGAACCTGTGCCGCTGCACCGGCTATGCCCCCATCATTCGCGCGGCCAAGGCTGCGGCCGATCAGCCAGTGCCGGACTGGATTGCGTCCGAGGCCCCGCCTGCGGCCACACCCCTTGATAACATGCCGATCTCATCCGACGATCTCGCCGCGCTCTTCGCCGCTTACCCCGAGGCAACGCTGGTGGCCGGAGCGACGGATGTCGGTCTCTGGGTGACCAAGGGCCTGCGCGATCTGGAACAGATGATTTTCCTCGACCGCTGCGCCGATCTGAAACAGATCGAGATCAGCGACGAGACAGTCCGCATCGGCGCCATGGTCGACATGAACCGGATGCGGGCTGCCATTGCGCCCCTGCATCCCTCTTATGCCGAGATGATCCGCCGCTATGCCTCGCAGCAGGTGCGTGCAGCCGCCACGGTCGGCGGCAATATCGCCAATGGCTCCCCCATCGGGGACAACCCGCCCGCGCTCATCGCGCTTGGCGCCACGCTGCATCTTCGCAAGGGCGACACCCGGCGCGATCTGCCGCTTGAAGACTTCTTCCTTGAATACGGCAAACAGGACCGTCAGCCGGGCGAATTCGTCGAGGCGGTTTCTTTCCCGCGTCAGCCCGATACCCTGCGCGTTTATAAGCTCTCCAAACGCTTTGACCAGGACATCTCGGCCGTGCTCGGCGCTTTCAATGTCACGGTCGAAGATGGCATCGTGCGCGCGGCGCGCATCGCCTTTGGCGGCATGGCAGGCATTCCCAAGCGCGCGTCCAATGTTGAGGCCGCTCTTATCGGGCAGCCCTGGACACCGGCAACCATTGCCCTTGCCCAAGCGGAATTCGACAAGGACTTCACCCCGATGCGGGACATGCGCGCCTCGGATGAATACCGTCTCGACTGCGCCCGCAACATGCTGCAACGCTGTTTCGCGGATCTCGCGGGCGAAACCGTCAGCGTGCTGGAGGTGGGCCAATGAGCGTTGCAAAACCCCTGCCCCACGACGCCGCCCGCCTGCATGTGACCGGCGCCGCCCGCTATGTGGACGACACCCCGACGCCGCGCGGCACCCTACATCTGGCCTTCGGCTTGTCGCCCATCGCCAAGGGGCGCATCACCAAGATGGATCTGGAGCCCGCCCGCCAAAGCTCCGGCGTGGTCGCGGTGCTGAGCGCCGGTGATCTGCCCTTTGACAATGATGTCTCCCCATCGAACCATGATGAGCCGTTGCTGACATCCGGCGCGGTCAACTATGTCGGCCAGCCGGTGTTTTTGGTGGTGGCAACCAGCCACCGGGCCGCGCGCATCGCCGCCCGCAAAGCCGTCATCGACTACGCCGAGGAAACACCCCTGCTAACGCTGGAGGCCGCATTGGCCGCCGACAGCCGTTTCGAGGAAGGCCCGCGCATCTATCAAAAGGGCGATGCCGCCGCAGCCATCGCCGCCGCCCCGCGCATGGTCGAAGGCAGCTTTGACCTTGGCGGGCAGGAACATTTCTATCTGGAAGGCCAGGCCGCGCTGGCCCAGCCACAAGAGGATGGCGGCATGCTGGTCAATTCATCGACCCAGCACCCGACCGAGATCCAGCACAAGGTGGCCGAGGCCATCGGCCTGCCAATGCATGCGGTGCGGGTGGAGACCCGGCGCATGGGTGGCGGATTTGGCGGCAAGGAAAGCCAGGGCAACGCGCTGGCTGTCGCCTGCGCCGTGGCCGCGCGCCACACCGGGCGCCCGTGCAAGATGCGTTATGACCGCGATGACGACATGGTCATCACCGGCAAACGTCACGCCTTCCGCATTTCCTACCGGGCGGGGTTTGACACGGACGGCCGCCTATTGGGGGTGGAGTTCACCCATCTGGTGGATTGCGGCTGGGCGCAGGATCTGTCGCTGCCGGTGGCTGACCGCGCCATGCTGCACGCTGACAACGCCTATGCGATCCCCGCGATCCGCATCGAAAGTCATCGTCTCAAGACCAACCGGCAAAGCGCCACCGCCTATCGCGGCTTTGGCGGCCCTCAGGGCATGGTCGGGATCGAACGGGTGATGGATCATATCGCCCATGATCTGAAGCTGGACCCGGTCGAATTGCGGCAACGCAACTACTACGCCGCTCCCGGCACCGCCACGGGCGACAACACGACCCCCTATGGCATGGAGGTCAGCGATTTCGAATTGCACGAGATGACCGCGCAATTGCTGGAGAGCGCGGATTATGCCGCCCGCAAGGCAGAAATCGCTGCCTGGAACCAGGGGCAGACACACCTCAAACGGGGGCTTGCCTTCTCTCCGGTCAAATTCGGCATTTCCTTCACCCTGACCCACCTCAACCAGGCTGGGGCACTGGTTCATGTCTATCAGGATGGCTCGGTCCACCTGAACCACGGCGGCACCGAGATGGGACAGGGATTGTTCCAGAAGGTCGCGCAGGTGGCCGCCAGCCGGTTTGGCATCCCACTGGAGAAGGTGAAGATCACCGCCACCGACACCGCCAAGGTGCCCAATACCTCCGCCACGGCGGCCTCTTCCGGGTCTGACCTCAACGGGATGGCGGTCAAGGCCGCCTGCGACACCATCCGTGCCCGTATGGCCGAACATCTGGCTAACCTGCATCAGGCAGCGCCTGCGGATGTGGTCTTTGCAGATGGCGTGGTTCGGATTGGCGATGCGATAGAGCTCAGCTTCGATGCCGCAGCAAAACTTTGCTACGAAGGGCGGATCAGCCTGTCATCGACGGGTTTCTACAAGACGCCAAAACTGGAATGGGACCGGATCAAGGGACAGGGGCGCCCCTTCTTCTACTTTGCCTATGGCGCCGCCCTGACCGAGGTGGTCGTTGACCGGCTCACTGGCGAAAACCGCATCCTGCGCACCGACATCCTGCATGATGCGGGCGCCTCGCTGAACCCGGCGCTGGACATTGGCCAGGTCGAAGGCGGCTATGTGCAGGGCGCCGGATGGCTCACCACCGAGGAACTGGTCTGGGACGACAAGGGCGCTTTGCGTACCCATGCGCCCTCAACCTACAAGATCCCGGCCTGCTCTGACCGTCCGGACGTCTTCAACGTGGCGCTTTATGACGGAAAGAACCGCGAGGACACCATCTACCGGTCCAAGGCGGTGGGCGAGCCGCCCTTCATGCTAGGGATCTCGGCCTGGCTGGCGCTGTCGGATGCGGTGTCCGCCTTTGGCGCGACCTATCCTGCCCTTGATGCACCGGCCACCGCCGAAGAGATCTGGCGCGCGGCGCGGAGGACCAGTGATGGGGGTTGATCTGGACGGGCTCAAGGCCGCAGTAACAGCACACGGTCGTGTCACCCGCGTATTGATCGCCGCCATCCGCGGCTCCTCCCCGCGCGAAGTGGGCGCCGCCATGCTGGTCTGGCGCACAGAGGACGGTTTTGCCCAGTCCGGCACCATCGGCGGCGGAGCGCTTGAATATGAAGCAGCGCAAAAGGCCGTCGTGCAGGACCGGGCATCGGTTCTCAGCACCCACGCGCTTGGCCCCGATCTGGGCCAGTGCTGCGGCGGATCGGTAACGCTGCTGAGCGAAGTCTATCAGGCGGATGACCTAGAACGCCTCGACACCGAGGTGATCGCGCGTCCTGCGGGACAGGACAGCCCGATGCCGCTCACGGTGCGGCGTCTGCTGACCCGGCAGCGCAATCAGGGCCAGCGCCCGGCCCCACAGTTGATCGATGGCTGGATGATCGAAGCCAGGCACCAGCCAGAGCACCCGCTGTGGATCTGGGGCGCGGGCCATGTCGGGCGCGCGCTGGTCGATGTTCTGGCGCCCCTGCCCGATCACGACATCACCTGGGTCGACACCGCCCGAAACCGGTTTCCTGAGCATATTTCGGACACCATAACCCCCGTATGGGCTGAAAATCCGTCGCTTTTGGTGGCTCACGCGCCGTCAACTGCCCGACATCTGGTTCTGACCTATTCCCATGAGCTGGATCTGGCGCTATGCCACGCCCTGCTGAAACATGACTTTGCCTTTGCCGGGCTGATCGGCTCCGCGACCAAATGGGCGCGCTTCCGTTCCCGGCTTGCTGCCCTAGGCCACGCCCCCGCGCGGATCGACCGGATCACCTGCCCAATTGGGGATCCGGCCCTGGGCAAGCACCCGCAGGCAATCGCGGTCGGTGTGACGGCGCAGCTGCTGGCGCTGGATGCAAGAGGCAGCGCAGAACAGGAACTAAGAAAGGACCGGCACGCGTGACTGTACCCCTTCTGAGCCTCCAGGGCCTGACCAAGGCCTACCCGGGCGTCGTTGCCAACGATCAGGTGTCCTTCGACATCGGCGAAGGCGAGGTCCACGCCCTTCTGGGTGAAAACGGCGCCGGCAAATCCACCCTTGTGAAAATGATCTACGGGCTGGTGAAGCCGGACAGCGGCCAGATGCTGCTGCGCGGAGCGCCCTTTGCCCCGGCCGAGCCTCGCGCCGCCCGCGCCGATGGCATCGCCATGGTATTCCAGCATTTTTCCCTGTTCGATGCGTTGAACGTGGCGGAAAACATCGCCCTTGGCATGGAAAACCCGCCGCCGCTGCGCGATCTGGCCAGCCGCATCCGCGAAGTCTCTGAAACCTATGGTCTGCCGCTCGATCCATTCCGCACCGTGGGCGATCTCTCTGCCGGGGAACGCCAGCGGGTCGAGATCATCCGCTGCCTGCTGCAGGACCCGAAACTGCTGATTATGGACGAGCCAACCTCGGTGCTGACCCCTCAGGAGGTCGAGATCCTGTTCGAGACCCTGCAGAAACTGCGCAGCGAAGGCACCTCGATCCTTTATATCAGTCACAAGCTGGAAGAGATCCGCACCCTGTGCGATCACGCCACGATCCTGCGGCTGGGCAAGAATGTCGGCGAATGCACCCCATCCGAAACCTCGGCCCGCGATATGGCCGAGATGATGGTGGGTACCGCACTCAAGACCCCGGAACGCGCTGGCCGTGACCTCGGCGACGTGGCGATGGACATCAGCGGCTTGTCGGTTCCCGCACCTTCGGCCTTTGGCACCGCGCTGAAAAATGTCCACCTGAGCGTGCGCAAGGGGGAGATCCTTGGCATCGGCGGTGTGGCCGGCAACGGGCAGGATGAACTCCTTGCAGTTCTGTCGGGCGAGACCCTGTCGGTTCCGGATGCTGTAAAACTTCACGGGAAGCCCATCGGCAAGCTGGGTCCGGTTGCGCGGCGCCGCCTTGGGCTGCTGTCGGCCCCCGAAGAACGCCTTGGCCATGCGGCGGCGCCGGACATGAGCCTCACGGAAAATGCCATGCTGACCGCCGCCGTACGCGAAGGTCTGGTCAGCCGTGGGTTCCTCAATTGGCCCGCCGCCAAGGCGTTTGCCAAACGCGTGATTTCCGAATTCGACGTGCGCACGCCGGGACCGGAAAACGCGGCGCGCTCCCTGTCCGGGGGCAACCTGCAGAAATTCGTCATCGGCCGCGAGGTGCTGCAACGCCCCGAGGTGCTGGTGGTGAACCAGCCCACATGGGGCGTCGATGCCTCTGCCGCCGCCGCGATCCGACAATCGCTGCTGGATCTGGCCGCAGGTGGCACCGCCGTCATCTGCATCAGTCAGGATCTGGACGAGTTGATGGAGATTTCCGACAGTTTCGCCGCTCTCAACGAAGGCCGCCTGAGCGCCCCGCGCCCGGCTGCGGGGCTGACAGTGGATGAAATCGGCCTGATGATGGGCGGCGCCCACGGCATGGAGGTGGCGCATGTCTGATCTCCGCCAGTATTTGACTATCAATGAAGGAGCCGACGCATGATCCGGCTTGAGAAACGGCCACAGCCGTCGCGCGCCTGGTCGATGGCCACGCCGCTGGTGGCGGTGCTCGCAACGATGATCGCGGGCGGGCTGTTGTTCGCAATCCTGGGCAAGGACCCGGTCGAGGCGATCCGCACCATCTTCTGGGAACCGCTGTTTGGCGAGTTTGCCTTCTACTACCGCCCGCAGTTGCTGATCAAAGGCGCGCCGCTGGTGCTGATCGCCATCGGGCTGTCCTTGGGCTTTCGCGCCGGGATTTGGAACATCGGCGCCGAAGGGCAGTACATCATGGGCGCGCTGTTCGGCGCCGGGATGGGGCTGGCCTTTTATCCCCATGAAGCCTGGTACATCTTCCCGCTCATGGTCCTCGCAGGGGCCTTTGGCGGCTGGATCTGGGCGATGATTCCGGCCTTTCTGAAGGTTCGCTTCGGCACCAATGAAATCCTCGTATCGCTGATGCTGGTCTATGTGGCCGAACAGTTCCTCGCCTCCATGTCGCTGGGATTGCTGAAAAACCCCGAAGGCTTTGGCTTTCCCGGCAGCCGCAACCTGCAACAATATGAAAGCGCTCATAACGCCGATCTGATCGCAGGCTCCGGCATGCACTGGGGTGTGGTTGCCGCGCTGATCGCGGTGATCTTTGCCTATGTCCTGCTGAACCGGCACATGCTGGGCTATCAGATCCGCCTGACCGGCGAAGCGCCGCGCGCCGCGCGTTTTGCCGGCGTGAACCCGGCGCGGCTGGTGCTGTTCTGCCTTGGCACCTCCGGCATGCTGGCCGGCCTTGCGGGCCTGTTCGAGGTCTCCGGCCCGTCGGGCCAGGTCTCGATCGATTTCAACGTGGGCTATGGGTTCACTGCCATTATCGTGGCCTTTCTTGGTCGCCTGCATCCCGTCGGGATCCTGCTGGCAGGAGGGCTGATGGCGCTGACGTATATTGGCGGCGATATCGCGCAATCGAACATGGGTCTGCCCTCGGCGGCGATCCAGGTCTTCCAGGGGATGCTTTTGTTCTTCCTTCTGGCATTCGACCTGCTCACCAATTTCCGTATCGCAATCGGCAAGCCGGAGGTGGCGTAAGATGGATCTATCCGCAATCAACCCGGTCCTGCTGATCGCCTCCCTCATGGTGGCGGCCACGCCCTTGCTGCTGGCCGCCGTGGGTGAACTGGTGGTGGAAAAGGCAGGCGTTCTGAACCTTGGCGTCGAAGGCATGATGATCACCGGCGCCATCGCCGGCTTTGCCACCGCCGTCGAAAGCGGCTCGCCGCTCTTCGGCTTTGTCATCGCCGCAGTGGCGGGGGCGACGCTGTCCACCCTCTTCGCCATCCTCACCCAGTTTGCCAAGGCCAACCAGGTCGCATCGGGCCTGTCGCTGACGCTCTTCGGGCTCGGAATCTCGGCGCTGATGGGACAAAGCTATGTCGGCATCAAACCGCCGCAGATGCAGGACATCCATATCCCGGTACTGAGCGATCTGCCCGTCGTTGGACCGATCCTGTTTGGCCATGACATCATCCTCTATTTCGGCATTGTCCTGACAGCGGTGGTCTGGGTGGTACTGAAATACACCCGTGTGGGTCTGATCCTGCGCGCGGTGGGGGAAAACCACGATGCGGCCCATGCGCTTGGCTACAAGGTGCTGCGCATCCGGGTGCTGGCGATCCTGTTCGGCGGCGCCTGCGCAGGCATGGGCGGTGCCTATATCAGCCTGATCCGGGTCCCCCAGTGGACCGAAGGCATGACCGTCGGCATCGGCTGGATCGCCCTTGCGCTGGTGGTCTTTGCCAGCTGGAAACCCTGGCGGGTGCTGCTGGGCGCCTATCTTTTCGGCGGTGTTACCGTGGTGCAGCTTAATCTTCAGGCAGCAGGCGTTGCCATCCCGGTCGAGTATCTGGCAATGTCGCCCTATCTGATCACCATTGTGGTGCTTGTCATTCTATCAGCGGATAAGAGCAGCGCACCCGCTGCCCTTGGCCGCAATTTCCATGCCTCCCGTTAGGATCTGACGGCAGGCCAAACACCCTGCCCGGGCATCCGGGCACATTATAAACAAAACGGGGGATCCCTTTGATGAAACTGACGACACTTCTGACCAGCGCCGCCATGGCGCTTGGCCTTGCGACCGGTGCGATGGCCGAAGACAAGACCAAGGTAGGCTTTGTCTATGTCGGTCCCGTCGGCGACGGTGGCTGGACCTATGAGCACAATCAGGGCCGCCTGGCCGTAGAAGAGGAATTCGGCGACAAGGTCGAAACCGTCTATGTTGAAAACGTCGCCGAAGGCCCCGACGCCGAGCGCGTGATCACCCAGATGGCCCTTCAAGGCGCGGATCTGATCTTCACCACTTCGTTCGGCTACATGGATCCCACGATCAACGTCGCCAAGAAATTCCCGAACGTGAAGTTCGAGCACGCCACTGGCTACAAGCGCGCCGACAACGTCTCGACCTATTCCGCACGTTTCTATGAAGGCCGCGCCGTTCAGGGCACCATCGCGGGCAACATGACCGAGAGCAACATCGTCGGCTACATCGGGTCCTACCCGATCCCCGAAGTGATCCGCGGCATCAACTCTGCCTATATCCACGCCAAGAAAGTGAACCCCGACGTCACCTTCAAGATCGTCTGGGCCTTCACCTGGTTCGACCCGGCCAAAGAAGCCGACGCCGCCAAGGTTCTGATCGAACAGGGCGCCGACGTGATCCTGCAGCACACCGACTCCACCGCGCCGCAGGCCGCTGCACAGGCCGCAGGCAACGTGATCACCTTTGGTCAGGCTTCCGACATGGCCGAGTATGCGCCGAAACCGCGCGTCTCCTCGATCATCGACAACTGGGCGCCCTATTACATCGCCCGTACCAAGGCCGTGATGGACGGCACCTGGACCTCGGTTGACACCTGGGACGGCATCGGCCCGGGCATGGTGGGCATCGGTGAAATCTCCGACGCGGTTCCCGCCGACGTAAAAGAAGCCGCGCTGGCGCTGAAAGCCTCGATCGCGGACGGTTCCTATCACCCGTTCACCGGCCCGCTGAACAAGCAGGACGGTTCGGCGTGGCTGGCAGAGGGTGAAACCGCCGATGACGGCACCCTGGCCGGCATGAACTTCTTTGTTGAAGGCATCGAAGGCGACATCCCGCAGTAAGCGGCTTGCCCAGACGAGTTACGGAAAGGCCCGCCAGATTGGCGGGCCTTTTCTTTTGGTGGCTGCAGTTCTCCTCTGCACAGCCACTCCGCAAATCTTGGGCGACCCCAACTTCTGCAGCAAAGCAACCTTTTGCAGACCACGACCAACTCTCCTAATATTCTCATCGCACCAGCATCGGCGGGCGCTAGACCGGGAGGCCTAGAAAAGGATGGAGTTTTTCGATTACGGCTATCTCTTGGCGGGCGACTGGCTCCCCTACTCCATCGCCCTTGTCGTGGTTGCTTGCGCAGCGTCTATTCTCACGATCCGGCGTCTGCCGAACCAGCCATGGCGCGCATTTTTCCTGTCCTGCCTGATCGCCTTTTGCGTGGCGTTCCTGCTCTCCGGAACCAGGTTCGGTTTTTCGGGCGGCGCCGAGGCGCTGTTCTGGAACGTACTGGGCGCGGGTCTGCTTGCTCAGATCTGGCTTCCGGTCTGTGCGGTCACTCACATTGTCGCGCGACGGGATCGGATCAGACGCCGATAAGCTGGCGCATAGACAGCGCAGCCTCGACAGTAATCACTGGGGGCCTAGCGCTTCTGCGAGAACACCCGATAGGCCAACAGCACACGCGACGCAGCCGTCACGAAGCACAAAGCGCCGAAGACCCAGGCCATCAGGGCAAAGGCCCCCGGAAACAGGCACAGCGCCACGAAGAACCCGATTGTCTCCGCCCCTTCCAGCAGCCCCCCGGTAAAGTAGAGCGTTTTGACGCCGCGCGCGGTGCTGGACATCTGGTGCCGCTCGGCCAGGACGGAATAGCCAAGGAAGCTAGCACCGTTCACGTAGAAAGACATGAGCAGAAAGGCACCTGCCGCGCCATTGGCCCCAGGGTTCGCCAGCACGAATGCCAAGGGCACCGCGCCATAGAACAGGAAATCGCAGGTGATATCGAGATAGCCGCCAAAGCCCGTCGGCGCGCTGGCCCGCGCCACCGCCCCATCCAGCCCATCGGCAAGGCGTGATAGCAACAACGGCAGCAGCGCCCAGCCAAACATCCCGAGAGCAATCAGCGCAGCAGACAGAAGCCCAAGCGCCAGCCCTAATAGCGTCACCTGATTGGCACTGATCCCCCAGCGCGCAATGACCCTGCCCTGCGCGTTCAACGCAGGGTCGATCAACGGGCGGATACGGGCATCAAACATGGCTCTGTTGTGCCCTGCAAACGCTGCGCGCTCCAGTCACAATTGCGCGCGGCGGCGTTTTTGGCAGAAGCCTGTTGTTGCGTCATCTTCGCTCTTTTCCCTGTTCCCGCGACGTGGCAGGTTGCCGCCATGACACGCATCCTGACCACCCCCGACCACGCCCCCGTCAGCCGCTTTGCCTTCGGCACCATGCAGTTCGGAGGCCGCGCCGACGAAACGCAATCGGCCGAAATGTATGACGCCTGCCGCGCAGCCGGGATTACCCATTTCGACACCGCCTGGGTCTATAACGAGGGCGAAAGCGAGAAGATCCTCGGCCGCCTGATCAAGGGGGAGCGCGACAAGCTGCTGATCGCGACCAAGGTGGGCTATACCGGCGGCGCAGGGGAAGCCAACATGCGGGCGCAGTTCGACACCTGCCGGGCGCGGTTGGATCTGGATATGGTGGATGTCCTTTACCTGCACCGGTTCGATCCCGAGACCGACCTGAACGAAACGCTGGAATGTTTTGCATCCCTGAAACAACAGGGGCTGATCCGTTACGTGGGCCTGTCGAATTTCGCCGCTTGGCAGGTGGTCAAGGCGCAGATGATCGGCGCCAAATTCGATCTGTCGATTGATATCCTGCAGCCGATGTATTCCCTGGTCAAACGCCAGGCCGAGGTCGAGATCCTGCCCATGTGCGCAGATCAGGACATCGCCATCGCGCCCTACTCTCCGCTGGGCGGCGGACTGCTGACCGGCAAATACGCCGAGGGCAGTGGCGAAGGGCGCCTGCAGGAAGATCCCCGCTACAACAGCCGCTATGGGCAGGACTGGATGCACCGCGCCGCCGCAGATCTGGCCGCGCTGGCGCAGGAGCTTGGCACCGATCCGGCGACCCTTGCCGTGGCCTGGGTGGCGGCCCATTCCAGCGGTCCGATGCCGATCATCTCGGGACGCACCGCAGAACAACTTGCGCCGTCGCTTGCGGCGATGGATTTTGACATGAGTGCCGATCTTTATGCGCGGATTTCAGCGCTCAGCCCGCGCCCGGCGCCGGCGACAGACCGGCTTGAAGAACAGGACGAAGGTATTTCGGCATGAGTGATTTTATCGTCATCGGCGGCGGCATCGCAGGGATCAGCGCCGCAGCGCGGCTGTCGGAGCTCGGCAGCGTCACGGTACTGGAGGCGGAAGAGGCGCTTGGCTACCACGCCTCCGGGCGCTCGGCCGCCATGTTCGAGGAAAGCTATGGAAACCCAGCCGTTGTCGCGCTCAACAAGGCCAGTTCCGACTACCACCACAATGCCAACGGCGGTTACCTGACACCGCGCGGTTTCATGCTGGTGGCAGGCCCCGGCGAAGAAGACGGTTTTGCAGCCGATGTCGCAGAACTGGACCTGCACAAGATCCATATCGACGATGCCTATGCCCGGGTGCCGATCCTGAATCCGGCCTCCGTCACCATGGCCGCCCTACACGAGGACGCGCAGGATCTGGATACCGACCGGATGATCCAGGATTTTGCCCGCGTGGTGCGCGGTGCAGGCGGACAGGTGATCACACGGGCCGAGGTCACCGCGATCCAGCATAGCGGATCGGGCTGGCAGGTGACGGCAGGCGGTCAGACATACGAGGGCAAGCAACTGGTCAATGCCGCAGGGGCCTGGGTGGATCGTATCGCCGCCCTTGCCGGTGTTGCGCCCATCGGGATCACACCAAAACGCCGCTCCATGGCGCGGCTGCCCGCGCCGGGCGGTCACGATGTCACCAAATGGCCGATGATGATGGGCGTCGGGGAATGCTGGTACGCCAAACCCGATGCAGGCAAGCTGCTGGTCTCCCCTGCGGATGCCGACCCGGTTGAGCCGCACGATGCCTTTGCCGATGATATGGTGCTAGCCGAGGGGCTGGCGCGTTATGAGGAAAAGGTGACCGAACCCGTCACACGGGTCGAAAGCAACTGGGCCGGTCTGCGCAGTTTCGTGAGCGATGGCGCGCTGGTGCTGGGCGCGGACCCTGACCGCCCCGATTTCATCTGGTGCGCGGCGCAGGGCGGCTATGGCTTTCAAACCGCACCAGCCGCCTCGCGCCTGCTGCGCGACCTGATCGGCGGCAAGACGCCCGAACTGGACCGCGATATCATCGCCGCCCTGTCACCAGAAAGGCTGCGCTGATGCCCGTTCGCTCTGTTCCCGGCACCGCCTCTGTCGCCGCTGCGCAGGACGGCAAGCTCTTCGCCCCTTCCGCTGAGCGCAATATCGATCCCCTGTGCGATCTCTTAGCCGACATCGCCCCTGAAACCGGCAGCGCGCTGGAGATCGCCAGCGGCACCGGGCAACATGTGGTGGCCTATGCCCGGCGCCTGCCCGGGTTGACATGGCAACCGACCGAGGTGGACGCCGCCCGGCGCGCCAGCATCGATGCCTATGTCGCAGAGGCGGGCCTTGATAACCTGCGCCCCGCCGCAGAACTGGATGCGACGGCGCCGGGCTGGGCCGCAACGGTCGGGCCAGTCGATTTCATCATCCTGTCGAATCTTCTGCACCTTATCACCGAGGAAGACGCCAAGACCCTGATCCGCGAAGCCGCACGCGCGCTGGCCCCGGCCGGAAGGATCGCGATCTATGGACCCTTCATGCGCGCTGGTGAGCTGACAAGCGAAGGCGATCAGAGGTTCCACGCCTCTCTGACGGGGCATGATCCGCTCATCGGCTACAAGGACGATTTCGACACCATCGACTGGCTGCAGGAGGCGGGCCTTGATCTGGCCGAGGTGATCGAAATGCCAGCAAACAATCTGGCCCTGGTGGCGCAAAAACCGGATTTCTGACCCAGATCAAAGCCGCAGTACTGCAGCCAACCTACTCCTTCAGGAAAATGAATATGATGATGAAGGACAGATCATGGGCTGGCACGAGAAACTGGACGGAACCCGCAACGGGCTGCGCAATCTGAACCGGGCGATCCCCGAGACCGCGCAGGCCTTTGGCGCCCTTGGCAAGGCGGTGAAGCAGGGTGGCACGCTGGAGTTCAAGCAGAAGGAATTCGTGGCGCTTGGCATCGCGGTCGCCCTGCGGTGTGAGGACTGTATCGGGCTGCACGTGGAAACCCTGATCAAGGCTGGCGCCACCCGCGAAGAAGTGGCCGACGTACTGGCGATGTCGATCCAGATGGGCGGCGGACCCGCGATGATGTACGCAGCCAAGGCGATGACCTGCTTTGACGAGCTGACCGCCGCCTGAGGCGTGGATCACCACACACAGAATGGCCTGTTCCATTCGAAAAACAGCGGCTAGGCTTCCGGAAAAGATCAACCGGGAGCCTGCCATGAAAGATCAACGTCACACCCCCACCTGGACCAGCTTTGAAGAGGCTGGGAAGGCAGACTGGGATGCGGTCATGGAGTATGAGGAAGCCTATAACGCCGCCCTGCCCGACCGTATTCTGGACGCGATCCGCTCGCTTGACGAGGACTGGACGCCCTACCCGGTAAACCGCTTCCAGCATTGTCTTCAGGCCGCCACCCGCGCCCATGCCGATGGCGCTGATGACGAAATCGTCGTTGCGGCGCTGGTGCATGATGTGGGCGATATCCTGTCGCCCTATAACCACGGCGAACTGGCCGCCGCGATGATGAAACCCTATGTCAGCGAACGCACCTGGTGGATCCTGAAACACCACTGTGTCTTTCAGGGGTATTACTACAATCACCACCTTGGCGGCGACCGCCACGCACGCGACAAATACCGCGACAGCCCCTATTGGGAGGACTGCCGCAAGTTCTGTCACGACTACGATCAATGCGCCTTTGACCCGGATTACCCGACGAAACCGTTGGAATTCTTCGAACCGATCCTGCGCCGGGTGCTCGCGCGCGGCGAAGGCCACATGGAGCTGAACGAGACCAGCGACAGCTGATCCGGCTCAGCCGCCCATGATCCACAGGATGCCACTCCAGATGATCGGCAGCAGCAGCGCGGTTGCGAGCGCGTTGAGGCCCATGGCAAGGCCGGAAAAGGCGCCAGCGGTCTCGTTCACCTGCAGCGCCCGAGCGGTACCGATCCCGTGGCTGGCGGTGCCAATCGCCAGCCCCCGCGCGCGCCAGTCGACCACGCCGGTCACGTCCAGAACCTTCGGCCCCAGCATGGCGCCAAGGATACCGGTCACGATCACCAGAACCGCGGTCAGCGACGGCAGGCCGCCCAGTTTCTCGGCAATGCCCATTGCCACGGGCGCAGTCACCGATTTCGGCGCCACCGATGCAAGAACTGCCTCGGAACTGCCTGCAAGCCAGGCCCCTGCCAAGGCGGACAGGATGGCGGTCAGCGATCCGGCAACCAGGCTCACCACGATAGCCAGAGCCGAACGGCGCACCCGGTACCATTGCCGATAGAGCGGCACCGCAAGGGCCACCGTGGCAGGCCCCAGCAGGAAGTGCACGAACTGGGCGCCCTCGAAATAACTGCCATAATCCGTCCCGGTCAGCATCAGCACAGCCACAACGATCAGCACCGCCCCCAGCACCGGGTTCAGCAATGGGTTCCTGCCGGTTTTCTCAAACAGGAAACTGGCCAGCTGAAAGGCAACCAGCGTCAGGGTGAGATGGAACAGCGGCGATGCGCTGAGATAGACCCAGGTGTCCTGCAGGTTATCCATCGGCCGACCCTGCCCCCAGCCACTGCATCAAAAGCCCGGTGACCGCGATGGTCGCCAAAGTCGAGACCACCAGCGCCAGCCCCAGCGGCAACAGCGCCTGTCCCAGCAGCTGGAAATGCAGGATCACCCCGGTCCCGGCCGGCACGAACAGCAGCGACATCGACCGCAACAGGCCGTTTGCCGTCTGATCCAGCTGCGCGGGCACCCGGCCCAGCAGCATCAGAATGATGAACAGAAACACCATGCCCAGCACCGGCCCCGGTATGGGCAGCGCCAAGGCGCCGGTGATGAACTCCCCAGCCAGCTGACACACCAGTATAAGCGTAAGGAAACCCAGCATCTTATCCCTCCTGCACCTGATGAGGTGACTGTGGCATCCCTCTGGCATCCAAACAAGCGGCGTGCCCTCTCATCGGGTCGGACAAGGCAGCAGGCCTACGGGGAGTAGGAAATCCGGTAGACGGCACCGGCAAAATCATCCGACACCAGAATGGAGCCATCCGGGTGCTGGATAACATCCACCGGGCGACCATCATATTCACCATCCTGGTTCAGCCAGCCTTCGGCAAAGGGTTCGATGGCCGCGTTCCCCTGCGCGTCGATGAAGGTCACCATCACCCGTGCGCCGACCCGCTCGGAGCGGTTCCAGGACCCATGTTGGGCCGAAAAGATCGCGTTGCGGTATTTTTCGGGGAACATGTCCCCGGTGTAGAAACTCATGCCCAGATCAGCCGCATGGGCGATGGTTTCGACCGCAGGCATGACAACCTCGACCGGAACCTCTTGCCCCGCATACTCGCGCGTCCGGGTTGATCCGCCACCGTACCAGGGAAAGCCGAAATGCTGACCCTTCTCGATCTGGCGGTTAATTTCGCCGGGTGGAATGTCGTCGCCCATGCCGTCGACCTGATTGTCGGTCCACCACAGCTCTCCGGTTTCCGGGTGAAAGTCATGCCCAACGGAATTGCGCGCGCCATAGGTAAAGACTTCGCGCCCACTGCCATCACGGTTCATGCGGATGATCCCGCCAATCCCGGTTTCATTGTAAAGCGCCAGCTTTTCCGGTGGCGCCACGTTGAAGGGCTGCCCAAGCGAGATATACAGCTTGTTGTCCGGCCCCAGCTTGATGACCCGCGCCGTGTGATAAGAGCTTTCCTCCCCCACGGGGATCAGGCTGCCCCGCGGCACGATTGGCACCGCGACCATATCAGCGGTTTGTTCAAAAGCCTCGGCGCCTGCAATGCGCAAAACCCGGTTCCGTTCGGCGATGAACAGATCACCGTCCGGAGAAACCTCCACGCCATTGGGGATATCGAGGCTCAGGGAGGGCGCGAAATCCTTGACCTCATCAACAGCGCCGTCGCGGTCACGGTCCAGAACTGCCCAGACCTTGTCCCGCCGTGTGCCGACAAACAGAATTGTGCCATCAGGGGAAAGTGCCATGTGGCGGGCACCGGGAACCATCGCATAGAGTTCGATCCTGAACCCCGTCGGCAAACGGATGCCCTCCAACACGCGCCGCAACGCATCGGCAGATGCCGTGTCTTGGTCGATATAGGTGTGTTCGGCGGATCCGGTGATCCTAATCGTGCCCGGTTCTCCGGGAGCGGACTGCGCCGATGCAGACGCTGCAAGCGTCAGACACAAAGCTGCACTGCCAAAGACCTGCTTCATCCTCTTCTCCCTTAAATCGCAAATTCGATCACCAGCCCGCAGACGCCACAGCCATGCACGGCACCTCGCAAAGGGTAGTCGGAAAAAGAAGCAGGACAACCGGCAGCAAAGTGCGACCGGTTCGTCATTCCGACAAAAAAGCCCCGGCACGGTGGCCGGGGCTTTGCTGTTTTATCCGTTCACACGGATCTTTTCGTTCTTCGGATCATAGGGGCTATCGCAGGTCACGACCGCATCCCACAGCTGGTCCAGCATCTTGACCTTCAGCTTGGTCCCTTCCACCGCGTATTCCGGTTTCACGTAGCCCATGCCGATGCTCTTCTCGAAGGCCACCGAATAGCCGCCGGTGGTCAGACGCCCGACGCGGGTGCCATCCTCGGCATAAAGCGCCTCGCGGCCCCAGGGATCGGTGTCGGACGGACCGTCGATCAGAATGGTGCAGCATTTGGAGCGGATGCCCTTGGCGACCATTTCGTCCTTGCCGTAGAAATCCTTCTCCAGATCGACAAAGCGCGGCAGGTCTGCCTCAAGCGGGGTCGCGTCGCGGCCCAGCTCGTGCCCAAAGGCGCGGTAGCTCTTCTCCTGACGCAGCCAGTTCTGGGCACGGGCGCCGACCAGCTTCATACCGTGTTTCTCGCCTGCCTTCTCCAAGAGGTCGAACAGGTAGTTCTGCATCTCGATCGGGTGATGCAGCTCCCAGCCCAGCTCACCCGTGTAAGCCACGCGGATCGCGTTCACCGGGCACATGCCCAGTTCGATCTGCTTGGCCGACAGCCAGGGGAAACGCTTGTTGCTGAGCGCGGTCTCCGGATCAGCGTCCTTGATCACCTCTTTCAGAACATCGCGGGACTTCGGCCCGGCGATGGCGAAGACGCCCCACTGAGTGGTCACGTCCTGGATCTCGATATAGCCGAACTCCTCCATCTTGTCCTCGGCCGCCTTGCGCAGGTAATCCGCATCATATTCGGTCCAGGCACCCGCAGAGACGAGGTAGTAGTTGTTCTCGCCGTTGCGCACGATGGTGTATTCGGTGCGGGTGGTCCCGGCCGAGGTCAGCGCATAGGTCAGGTTGATACGGCCCACCTTGGGCAGCTTGTTGCAGGTGAACCAGTCGAGGAACTGAGTGGCACCGGGGCCCTTGACCACGTGTTTGGTGAAAGCGGTCGCGTCGATCAGGCCGACGCCTTCACGGATCGCCTTGGCCTCTTCGACCGCGTATTGCCACCAGCCACCACGGCGGAACGAACGTGCATCGTGATCAAAGTTCTCCGGCGCGTCCAGCGGGCCGAAATAGTTCGGGCGTTCCCAGCCGTTGACCCAACCGAATTGCGCGCCACGGGCCGCCTGACGATCATAGGCCGGTGAGGTCCGCAGGGGGCGGCAAGCCGGGCGTTCTTCGTCCGGGTGGTGCAGGATATAGACGTGCTCGTAGGCTTCCTCGTTCTTGCGCGCGGCGAACTCGGTCGTCATCCAGTTGGAGGAGTACCGCTTGGGGTCGAGCGACGCCATGTCGATCTCGGCCTCGCCATCGACCATCATCTGCGCCAGGTAATAGCCGGTGCCGCCCGCAGCAGTGATGCCAAAGGAGAAGCCTTCGGCCAGCCACATGTTGCGCAGACCGGGCGCCGGGCCGACCAGCGGGTTGCCGTCGGGCGTATAGCAGATCGGGCCGTTGAAATCGTCCTTGAGGCCAGATTCGGCACAGGAGGGCACGCGCTCTGCCATCGCCATGTATTGATCGGCGATCCGGTCCAGATCCAACGGGAACAGATCAGCGCGGAAGCTGTCCGGCACGCCGTGTTCGAACCGTGCGGGCGCGCCATGCTCATAGATGCCGAGGATCCAGCCGCCACGCTCTTCACGCGCGTAGGATTCATTGTCGGCATCACGCACGACGGGGTGCTCCGGGTTGCCCGCTTCACGCCATTTGACCAGCTCGGGGTCCTTGTCCATGACGATGAAGGTGTGCTCGACCGGGATCGCGGGCATCTTGATGCCCAGCATCTTGGCGGTGCGCTGCGCGTGGTTGCCGGAGGCGGTCACCACGTGCTCGGCGGTGATCACCACCTGCTCGTCGCTCTCGACGAGGTTGCCGCCCTTTTCGACCATCTTGGTGCAGGTGACTTCCCAGTGGGTGCCATTCCAGTGGAAGGCATCGGCCTGCAGTTTGCGCACGATCTCGACACCGCGCTGACGGGCGCCCTTGGCCATCGCCTGGGTCACATCGGCGGGGTTAATGTAACCGTCCTCAGTGTGGTAGATCGCGCCCTTCAGATCGCCGGTCTCGATCAGCGGCCAGCGTTCCTTAATCTGCTCCGGGGTCAGCCATTCGTAATCGACGTCGCAGGTCTCGGCGGTCGAGGCATAGAGCATGTATTCGTCCATACGCTCTTGCGTCTGCGCCATACGCAGGTTGCCCACCACAGCAAACCCGGCGTTGAGCCCGGTTTCTTCTTCCAGCGTCTTGTAAAAATCGACCGAGTACTTGTGGATGTGGGTGGTCGCATAGGACATGTTGAACAGCGGCAACAGGCCGGCCGCGTGCCAGGTAGAGCCCGAGGTCAGCTCGTCCCGTTCGATCAGCATCACATCGTCCCAGCCCGCCTTGGCCAGATGATAGGCGATCGAGGTCCCGACGGCGCCACCGCCGACAACCAGTGCTTTGACTTGGGTTTTCATATCCCGCTTCTCCGGAAGAAATGACTAGGGTTTGGCAATGGTATGCCGGAATTCCTGAAATCACCGCGAAATCCATCCGACGCAAAAGTCGACAAAACCGACCTTTCGCGCCCTGCCGTGCGGAATCTTCGCTACGCGACAGAATCCCTGCCCCGCGCCGAACGCAAAAGGGCGGCGCAGGTTCACGCCCGCACCGCCCTTCAAGGGTCGTGATTTTAATCCCTTTGATCAATCGGAAATGATCTTACCCGGGTTCAGGATATTATCCGGATCCAGTGCTGCCTTGACCGCCGCCATATAGCGGGTCGCGGCGCCAAGTTCCTTGGTCAGATAGGGGCGTTTACCCTGCCCGATGCCATGTTCACCTGTGCAGGTGCCATCCATGGAAATCGCCAGATCGTTGAGCCAGCCGACGTATTCATCCGCCTTGGCCCGTTCCTCAGCGCTGTCCATGTCGATCAGCAGCAACGCGTGGAAGTTGCCGTCGCCTACATGGCCGACCATGGGCGCCATCAGTCCCATTTCCTCTGCCTTTTCGCGGGCGGTAGAGACGCATTCGGCCAGCCGCGAGATCGGCACGCAGACATCGGTCGAAATCCCCTTGGCACCGGGGCGCAGGCCGAGGCAGGCCCAGTACATATCGTGGCGCGCCTGCCAGAGCTTGTTGCGCTCTTCCGCGGTGGAGGTCGCCTCGAAATCGAAACCGCCGAACTCTTCGGCGATGGAGCTGAACATCTCGGCCTGCTCCACTACGCCCGCTTCGGAGCCGTGGAATTCCAGCAGCAGCAGCGGCACTTCGGGCAGGTCCAGCTTGGAATAGGTATTTGCGGCCTTGACGCTCATCGCGTCCAGCATTTCGATCCGGGCGACGGGAATGCCGTATTGGATGGTCATCATCACCGCGCGACAGGCATCATCCACCGAGCGGAAGGCGCAGCGCGCAGAGCGGATCGCCTCTGGGATGCCCTGCAGGCGCAGGGTGATTTCGGTGATCAGGCCAAGGGTACCTTCGGAGCCAACCATCAGCCGGGTCATATCGTATCCGGCCGAGGATTTCTTGGCCCGCTGGGCGGTACGGATCACCTCGCCGTCAGCCATGACGACCTCAAGCGCGAGCACGTTGTCTTTCATGGTGCCATAGCGCACCGCGTTGGTGCCCGAGGCCCGCGTCGCAGCCATCCCTCCAAGCGAAGCATTGGCGCCGGGGTCGATGGGAAAGAACAGACCCTGATCGCGCAGGAAGGTATTGAGCTGCTCGCGCGTCACCCCCGGCTGCACAACCACATCCAGATCCTCGGCATGCACGGCCAAAATCTTGTCCATACGCGCCATATCCACGGAAATGCCACCTGCAGGAGCGTTCACATGGCCCTCCAGCGAGGTTCCGGTGCCAAAGGGAATGACCGGCACGCCATATTCGGCGCAGGTCTTTACGATGGCGGCGACCTCTTCGGTCGAGGTCGGAAAGACAACCGCATCCGGCGCCTGGGTTTCGATCCAGGTGGTGGTGTGGCCATGCTGTTCACGGATGGCCTGCCCGGTCTGAAGCCGGTCACCGAATGTCTGTTTCAGAACGCCTATGGCGGCTTTGATCCCCGGCTCGTTCCGCGGCAGTGAAGTGGCTTGCACCATGGGTCGTCCTTTCTCCTCCAGGCTCGTGTTGTCACGTCAACACGAGCGGCAATATAGTCTCAACACCTGCAGACGCAAGTGGGGCTGAAGGGGCGCGGTGATGGACCATTCGCGCCCCGGTCCGCATTATTTACTCCCCCAGGGCAATGCCTTCGCGGCGGGGATCGGCAGCGCCTTTCAACCGTTCACCGATCTCAATCGCGTGCAGACCTGAATTCAGCCCCCGGACATTGACCTTATACCCCATGTCCGTGAGCGGTGCTTCCAATCCAACCGCTGCCGAGCCCTCTTCCAGATCATAGGTGCCGAACCGGTTCACGGCATGCGGCAGGGACACGGATTTTTGAACATCCATGCCCCAATCAGCCCAGGCAATGATCGAGGAAGCGACATAGCCGATGATCCGGCTGCCGCCGGGCGATCCGATGGCCAGCACCGGCGCGCCGTCCTTGGTCACGATGGTTGGCGCCATTGAGGAGCGCGGCCGTTTGCCCGGCTCCAACCGGTTGGCAATCGGCACCCCATCCCGGTGCGTGCGGAAGGAGAAATCGGTGAGCTCATTGTTGAGCAAGAAGCCGTTAGTCATCAGCCGCGAGCCAAAGCCGTTTTCGATGGTGGTGGTCATAGACAGCACGTTGCCATAGCGGTCCACGATCGAGATATGCGAGGTCGAAGGGAACTCGATCGACGCATCATCGGCCCATTGCGGCGTCAGCCCCGCGTGGTCGAATTCAGGCGCCCCCGGCGCCACCTCGGGCAAGGCATCGTCGCCTGCCAGCAGTTTCGCCCGCTCCGCCAGATAGGCGGAATCGACCAGCCCCCGCGTGGGCATCGGCACGAAATCACTATCCGCCATGTAGCGGCCCCGATCAGCAAAGGCGAGCCGCGAGGCATCGCCGATCAACCGCCAGGCCTCGGGGCTTTCGGCGCCCAGCGCCGCCAGATCGTATTGCCCCAGCATGCCAAGGATCTGCCCCACGGTCAGCGCCCCGGAGGACGGCGGTCCCATGCCGCAGACCTCAAACGCGCGGTATTCGGCGCAGACCGCCGGGCGTTCCTTGACCTGATAAAGCGCCAGATCGAAAGCGGAGAGAACGCCGGGATTTCCAACGGCTCCGGTCACCGTGCGCACGATATCCGCTGCAACCGGCCCGGTGTAAAACCCATCCGCGCCTTCTGTTGCGAGAGTCCGCAGCACCTCGGCATAGGCCGGGTTGACCAGCCTGTCTCCCGCCTTCAGCGGCTTGCCCCCCGGCAGGAAATACTCGGCGGTTGCGGAAAACCGCGACAGGCGCTCGGCGTCCCGTTCGATCAGACCGGCTAAACGCGGCGACACCGCGAACCCATCCTCGGCCAGCGAAATCCCTGCTTCGAAAAGCGACGGCCAGTTGGCCTTGCCCCAGCGGCGATGGGCTGCTTCCAGCAGCGCGGGCGTGCCGGGAGTGCCCACAGAGCGACCCCCGACAACAGCGTCGAAGAATTTCAGCGGCGCGCCGCTGTCATCCTGAAACAGCCGCGGTGTGGCCGCCAGCGGCGCGGTCTCACGCCCATCCAGCGTCGTCATCTCGCCGGTTTCCGCATCGTACCAGACCAGAAAGGCACCACCGCCCAGCCCTGAGGATTGCGGTTCGACCAGTCCCAGAACCACCTGTACCGCAACCATGGCATCCGCCGCCGTGCCCCCGGCGCGCAGCACGGCCGCCCCGGCCTCCACCGCGTGAGGATTGGCTGCAGCCACCATCCAGTTGTCCGCCTCGACCGGCAGACCGGCGTCTTTGAACTTGAGCGCAGAAGCCACCTGGGGCGACAGCGCCTCGGCCCCGCCTTTTGCAGCCGGTTCCGGCGCCACCGCATCTGCAGCCTGCTGCGCGCTCACCGTGCCTGCGGACATGCACAGGCACATCAAAAAGATCTTCTTCATAATCGCCTCCTCCAAAACAATGCCTTGCCTCAAAATGCAAACGCGGGCCAATAGCCCGCGTCGCAAAGATCAATCCTGTGTTACAGCATCGCCGGAACCACCTGATCTGGCGGGCGATGGCCATCCTCGAATGTCTTGATATTCAGCAGCACCTTCTCGCCCATCTCGATCCTCCCTTCGATGGTGGCCGACCCCATATGCGGCAGCAACACTACATTGGGCAGCTCGCGCAGGCGCGGGTTGATGTCGGTGCCATGTTCATAGACATCCAGCCCCGCCCCGGCGATTTCCCCGGCGCGCAGCATCCGGGTCAGCGCGTGTTCGTCGATTACCTCGCCGCGCGATGTGTTGACGATCACCGCATCCGGTTTCATCAGCTTCAGCCGCCGGGCGTTCATCAAGTGAAAGGTCGAGGGCGTGGACGGGCAATTGACCGAGATCACATCCATCCGCGCGACCATCTGATCGAGGCTCTCCCAATAGGTGGCTTCCAGCTCTTCCTCGATCTCCGGGCGCAGGCGGCGGCGGTTGTGATAATGGATCTGCATGCCGAATGCCTTGGCCCGGCGGGCAACGGCCTGACCGATCCGGCCCATGCCCAGAATCCCCAGGCGACGGCCCGCCAGCCGCCCACCCAGCATCGCGGTCGGCGCCCAGCCGTCCCATTCGCCCTTTTGCATCAGGGCGAGACCTTCGGGAATCCGGCGTACCACCGCCATGATCAGCGCCATGGTCATATCCGCCGTATCATCGGTTAGCACGCCAGGCGTATTGGAGACTAGAATCCCGCGCTGCCGCGCCGTGGCCACGTCAATGTGATCGACACCGGCGCCATAATTCGCAATCAGTTTCAGCCGCGGCCCTGCCTGCGCCAGAAGCGCCGCGTCGATGGTGTCGGTCACCGTCGGAACCAGCACATCGGCCTCTTGCATCGCCTCGGCCATTTCGCTGCGCGTCATCGGTGTGTCATCGCTGCGCAGCCGCACGTTGAACAGCTCGCTCAGCCGTGTTTCGACCGGTTCCGGCAACCGTCGCGTAACGACAACAGTCAGACGTTCTCTTACCACTTGCGCTCTCCCATGGCTTTTCAGTTCCTGCACCTCCATGGCATCGTGGCGCAGGATGCAGGCAGGCACAAGAACCCTTCCGCCTCCTCGGTCCAAGTGACGCGACATTCGGGTCTTTCCCTCCAGATCATCTGATCCTATGACCTATGGACACGCGGACGCGACCGGACAAGAAACCGGGCTGACACGGCAGGCCAGCCCCAGGACCGGCGCCGGAACCGGCACAGAACGAGCAGGCGGTGAACATGACGGCTTTGAAATTGCGCCTTCTTGCGGTGGCCATTTGCGCGACTGTGGCAGCTGCGCATGGGGCAATGGCCAAGGACGCGCGTGGCCCGGTCACGAATCTACCCCTGCCCCGCTTCGTTTCGATGAAAGCTTCCGAGGCCAACATCCGGCGCGGCCCCTCGCTGACCCACCGGATCGACTGGGTGTTCAAACGGCGCGGCATGCCTCTGGAGGTGACCGCCGAATACGGGCACTGGCGCCGCGTGCGGGACCATGACAACGCCGGCGGATGGGTGCACTATACGCTGATTTCAGGCGTGCGCATGGCGCTGGTGCAGCAGGATTTGCTGACCGTGCACTCTAGACCGGACAAGGCAGCGCCTGTGACCGCCGCCTTTGAACTGGGCGTGGTTGCACGTCTGGGAGAATGCACCATCGACTGGTGCGAAATCTCTGCTGGCGGCTACAGCGGCTGGACGCCAAAGACCACGATCTGGGGCGTTTACCCCGAGGAAATTCGCGAATAACCCCGGCGAACCTTGGGCGGGTCCTGGTTGCTATTAGCTGCCCGGTTCCACGGGCCGGATCGTCAGTTGCGTTCCCCCGAGCCCGCGAAAGGCTTTCTGACGGCAGGAAAACACCAAGATCTGCAATTCATCCGCCTGCATGGTCAGCGCATCAAAGATCTTCTCGATCCGCGCATCATCGGTATAGACGATCGCATCGTCCAGAATGACCGGCGCAGGATGGCCTGAACGGGCCAGCAACCGGGCAAAAGCCAGCCGCACCAGCAGGGCGATCTGCTCCTGGGTGCCCCCGGACAGGCTGTCAAAGGCTGCCGTCTCACCGCCGCGCTGCAATTCTTCGGGCAACACCTTACCGGCGTCCACCGACAGTTCCGCTTCGGGCCAGAGCATCCGCAACAGGGGGCGCAATTCCGCCATCACCGGTCCGACATAGTGCTCCTGCGCCTCGGATCTTGCCCGTTCCAGTGCCACATCAAGACGGCGCAGCACCGCCACTTCGAATTCAACCGCCGCAAGACGCTTCTGTGCCCGATCCAATTGCCCCTCGGTGTCAGCAAGCTCCTCCTCGACTGCGGCGCTGGCATGGGTGGCGATCCGAGTTTCCAGCACCGCCAGATCCCGCGCCACCTCCTGCGCCCGCTGGCGTGCGGCCTCCTGCGCCGATTGTGCCCGCTGCAGAATGGCACGGGTCTGCGCCGGGTCCGGTGCGGCCTGGCGCAGGGCGGTTTCGGTGGCCTTGGTCTGTGACAGGTTCTGCTGCAGGGCGGGCAGGTCTTCCGACAGGCGCTGCAGCGCCTCTGCCGCCTGTTCCTGCCCCTCGATGACAGCAAGAGCGCGGTCCAGCCGCTGCACCGCTGCATCTGCGCGTGCCGAGGCGCTCTCCATCGCCAGACGGGAGTCTGCTGCCGCGCTGCGAATGGCCTCCAGCGCGTTTTCCGCCGCCTCGGCCTCCTGCTCGGCGGCGCGGAAGGCAGCTTCGGCCTCTGCCCGGTCCGGCAAGGGAGTCGTGCTTTCGTCCTGCGCGCCTGCCCCCGGTGCTTGTGGAAGCGCCTCCAGCTGGTCGATCAGCGCCTTGATCCCATCCGGGGCGAGTACCTTCAACAGGGTCTGCGCCTCCTGCCGCTGCTGTTGCGCCTCCTGCCGTGCCTTGTGCTGCGTGCGGGCCTCCTCGACGCTGGTGCAACCGGCCTGCTCCAAGAGCTGCGTCAGCGCGGCCTGTGCCTGCTCCAGCGCCTCGGCGCCACCAGCCTGACCGGGGTGAATGTCGATCTCTGCCACGCCCGGTACAACCAGCCGCCCGCCGCCCGGAAGCGGCAACCGCTTCCCGTCCGGAACTCCGGCGCCTTCCAAGTGGATGCCGCCCTCCTGACCCGCCTGGTAGTGCACGGTCACCGCAGTCGCGGTTGTCTCCTGCGCCCGCCGGGCCAGATTATGCGCCTCGCGCGCAGCCTCGATCCGGCGCAACACCGCTTCATCAGGTCCGCATGCGGCGGCCTTGGCCAGACTGTCGATCTGTTCGGCTTGCGCCCGCGCCTGTTTCAGCCGGTCGCTCAGATCGCGGCGCAGCCCCTCTGCCTGCGCCACTGAAATCGCCAGCTGCACCGCGTCCAGAGCGGCCCGCGCCTTTTTCGCGCCCGCGCGGGCCTGGGTGGCCGCCTCGGTCAGATGCCGCTTTTTCTCTTCTTGCGCATCGAACGTGACGTGCGCCCGCGCTGCGACCTCTGATGTCTCGGCCACGGCTGCCTTTGCGTCGCTCGCCTCCTCCAGCCGCGCGGTCAGCTCCGCGATCTTGCGCTGATGGTTTTCCAGCACGGTTTCCGCCAGCTGCACCGCGTGGGAGGCCTGCGCCAGCTGCTCCTGATGCCGGTTGGCGGCCTCCATCGCAGCCTCTGCCGCCTCAAGCCGCGCCTGTAGTTCTGCGCGTTCCTCCGGGTCATTCAGCGCCGCCTGCTCGACCTGAAGAGCCCGCCGCTGATCCAGAAGCTGTCGCAGCTCCTGCACCTGCGCGCTCAGCTGATCCCGGCGCTGCACCAAGTCGGCGACCGCGCGTTCGGCCAGATCCAGCGCACCGCCTTTGCGGGCGCCGCGCGTGGTCACCAATTGATCCAGCGCCTCGCGCACCTGCCGCCGGATCGCATCCATGCGCTGGCCGCCGGTCACCATCTCGACCTCACCCGCGACCGAGGACAAAAGATCCCGCCGCGCGGATAGCGTTTCCTTGGCATCCTCGAACGAGGTCAACCCCTGCCGCACCCACAACAGTCCCGACGGGCCATCCTCCTTGGGCGGTTTGATCAGCGCCTTCAGCCAGGCCTCTGCCGCGTCGGCCTGATGCAGCAGCGTCCCCTCGCGCCAGATCCGCACCTCGCCTTTTCCAGAGGTCTTGAAGAACTGTTTGGCGATGCGATAGCGAGCGCCTTCATGGTCCACTTCGACTTCGACCCGGGGATCGCCACCCGCATGCGGCACCAGCCCGCGGATCTCCTTGTCCCAGGCCTTAGCGTCCTTGAAAAACAGCGCGTGAAGCGCATCAAAGATAGTGGATTTGCCTTGTTCGTTCGGGGCTGCCAAGACGTTCAGCCCCGGCCCGATACCGGTGATTTCCACCGGATCGGTAAAACGGCGCAGGTTCTCCAGCCGGATAGAGCAGAGTTTCATGCGCGCTCTCCCCCGTCGCCATCATCCTGCGTATAAGCAAAAAGCCGGTTGAGCGCTGCGCTGGCCACCCTGCGGTCCTGTTCGGCAAGGGCCGGATCCTCGGCGGCCTGCATCAGCTCTTGCGCGGCAACCCGCAGCGCGCCGCCCCGGGCGATAAGATCCAGATCCCCGGCCTGATGTTCGGTGCCCACTGCGGACAGATCCAGCTCCAGGTGGCAGAACTCCGGCGCATAGCGCCCCACCGCCTGTTCCAGCGCCAGCCGCTGCGGCGGCGTCACCCAGCCCGACGCCCGCATCAACATGAGATGATACCGCCAGTCGGCCCGCTCCGGCGGCAACAGGCCCGTGATCGCCGCCTCTGGATCTGTTTCAGGCGTCAGGTCCAGCGCCACCTCCTGCCAATGGTACTGACCGGTTTCAATGGGCTGCACCAGCGGCGCTTGCCCAGCACCTGCAAGCTCGACCAGCAGGCACTGGCCACGCCCGGCGTGTTTGAACCGATCCGGCTCGGGGCTGCCGCTATATTGCGTGTGCGGGTTGACCTCGAACCGGCCATGCCAGTCGCCAAGTGCGAGATAATCCAGCCGCGCCGCCTGGGCCCGTTGCGGTGAGATCGTCTCGGCGCAATCGCCGCCGCCCGCCGCACTGCTGCCAAATTCCAGCACACCACCATGGGCCAGACCAATCCGCAGCGCGTTATCCCCGGTTTCGCATTCGTCCATCCAGGCGGTCAGGTCCTGCCCTGGAAACCGATGGCTACAGGGCGCGGGCAGCAGCATGACCCCGGGCGCCATCTGCACCGGCTCGGCGGTCATCAAGAGATGCACATTCTCCGGCAGATGGCTATGCAGCGACGTCCAGAGTGGTTCTGCCGCGCCGCTGTCATGGTTGCCCGGGATGATCCACCATTGCAGGTCCGGCGCCGCGCCCATGGCCGCAAGGGCCTGCCGCTGCACCCGGTCCGATGGTGTTTCGGTGTCGAACATGTCTCCGGCAATCAGCACATGCCTGGCGTCATGTGCCTGCGCCAGCTTTGCCAGCCGGGACAGGATCTCCTGCCGCGCCTGCAGCAATGCCATCCGCGTTTCCTCTGCGAACCGCCCGAACCGTTTGCCTAAGTGCAAATCAGAGGTGTGCAGGAAACGAATGGACGGCATTGAGGTCTCCGGACCGGGGCAGTGTTCACTGTCATAGGTGGCAGAGCCGACCGACAGGGTCAACGCGGCTTTGCAGCTCTGCAGCCTGCGGGCCGGGTCCGCGATTCTAAGGCAGGCCAACGACAATCTCCGCACCAAGATTGGTGCGGACCGGGGTCCGCAAACCGGAAAAATGCCTCGCATTCGGGCGTTTCGGAACAATATCCGCGGGAATTCGCGACCCCGCGTCAAACTGCGCCCTTGAAAATCCAAGCAGGCAATTGCGCCCCGGCGCCGCGTGTTTTACACGGGGGGCGATATGTACGGCAACGCGCCCGGGACATCACCAAAACCCGGGAGGTGAAGCGCCGCCGCCCAAAGTCAACAAAGCTTCCGATATCGCTGAAAGGTTGTGGAATATGACAGAAAATTCAAACCCCGACATTTTGTATACCATCGTAGACGAAGCGCCCGAGCTGGCCTCGGCGTCCTTCCTGCCGATCATCCGCAAGTTCGCCTCGGCTGCCGGTGTCTCTGTCGGAACCAAGGATATCTCGCTGGCCGGCCGCATCATCGCGACCTTCCCCGAAGGTCTGAGCGAAGAGCAGCGCCAGAGCGACGATCTGGCGGCCCTCGGTGAGCTGGTCAAAACCCCCGACGCCAATGTCATCAAGCTGCCGAACATCTCCGCTTCGGTGCCGCAGCTGACCGCCGCCATCGCCGAACTGCAGGCGCAGGGCTATGACATCCCGAACTACCCCGAAGACCCGCAGAGTGACGCCGAAAAGGCAATCCGCGCGCGCTACGACACCCTCAAAGGCTCGGCCGTGAACCCGGTGCTGCGTGAAGGCAACTCGGACCGTCGTTCGGCCAAGGCGGTGAAGAACTACGCCCAGAACAACCCGCATTCGATGGGCGCATGGTCGGCTGACAGCAAGACCAAAGTCTCCTCGATGCCCGGCAACGATTTCTACGCGAACGAAAAATCCGCGACCATCACCGCCGCACAGGCCGGTGACGCGAAAATCGAATTCGTCGCCAAGGACGGCTCTGTCACCGTGCTGAAAGACGGCTGGTCGCTGGGCGAAGGCACCGTGACCGACGCGACCTTCATGTCTGCCAAGGCGCTGTCCTCTTTCCTGGCCGATGCCATTGAGGACACCAAGGCCGACGGCACCATGTTCTCGCTGCACATGAAGGCGACCATGATGAAGGTCTCGGACCCGATCATCTTTGGCCACGCTGTCAAAGCCTGGCTGGGTCCGGTCTGGGACAAGCACGGCGCGGCGATCGCTGCTGCCGGTGGTTCGCCGAACTCGGGTCTGGGCGCTGTTCTGGCTGCCATCGACACGCTGCCCAACGCGGCTGAGATCAAATCCGAGATCGCAGCGCTCGACCGTCCTTCCATGTACATGGTCGACAGCGACAAGGGCATCACCAACCTGCACGTGCCGTCGGATGTGATCATCGACGCCTCCATGCCCGCGGTCATCCGTGCTGGCGGCAAAGGCTGGGACGAAGCAGGCAACAAGGGCGATACCAACTGCGTGATCCCCGACAACTGCTATGCGACCGTCTATGATGAGACGATCAACTACTTCAAAGAAAACGGTGCGCTCGACGTGACCAAGGCAGGTTCCGTCGCCAACGTCGGCCTGATGGCGCAGAAAGCCGAAGAATACGGCAGCCACCCCACCACCTTTGAAGCCCCGGCAGACGGCACCATCCGCATCGTGCTGGCCAATGGCGAAACCCTGCACAGCCACGATGTGGAAGCCGGTGACATCTGGCGCGCATGCACCGTCAACAAGGCACCGATCGAGAACTGGATCCAACTGGCGATGGACCGTCAGCGCCTGACCGGCTCCGAAGCGATCTTCTGGCTGGACGCAAACCGCGCCCATGACGCCGAGCTGATCAAATACGTCAAACCGGCGCTGGAGGCTGCTGGCGTGGCCGACAAGTTCATGATCATGGCGCCGCGCGAAGCGACCCGTCAGTCGCTGGACACCATCACTGCGGGCAAGGACAGCATCGCCATCACCGGCAACGTGCTGCGCGACTACCTGACCGACCTGTTCCCGATCCTGGAACTGGGCACCTCGGCCAAGATGCTGTCGATCGTGAAGTTGATGAACGGCGGCGGGTTGTTCGAAACCGGCGCCGGTGGTTCGGCTCCGAAACACGTGCAGCAGTTGGTCGAAGAAAGCCACCTGCGCTGGGATTCGATGGGTGAATTCTGCGCATTGGGCGAGTCGCTGAACTTCCTTGCCGATGCCAAAGGCAACGCCAAAGCCGGCGTCCTGGGCAGCGCAGCCGAAGTGGCGACCCAGGGCATTCTGGACAACAACAAGTCGCCTTCGCGCAAAGTGGGTGAACCGGACAACCGCGACAGCCACTACTGGTTCGCACGCTACTGGGCCGAAGCCCTGGCCGCGCAGACCGAGGATGCGGATCTGGCAGCCGAGTTCAAGCCGATCGCCGAAGCTCTGGCTTCCAAGGAAGAGCAGATCTTGGCTGAATTCGCTGCTGCCCAGGGCAACCCGGCGGACATCGGCGGCTACTACCACCCCGATGCGGTGAAAAAAGCAGCCGTGATGCGCCCCAGCGCAACGCTGAACGCGATCATCGGCTAAGGGCCGGGACAGCGGGGGCGTCCGTCCCCGCTCAAAGGCACAGCAATACAAGAACGCCCGGCAGATCCTGCCGGGCGTTTTCTTTAGTCATTGTTCTGAGCCTTGCGCGCCACGTGAGCGGGAAAACCAGTTTATAAAGGCACGGATCTCCCGCTCAGAGACAAGGATCGCGATCCCTTAGAAGTCCTGCCACTTGTCGATGGCAGCGTTTCCATCAGTTGCGGCGACGGGGGTCGGAGTGATCTCGTCCAGATCCCAATCATCTTCGCCATGAGCCGTCGGTGCGATGGGTGCCGAAGGCTGCGGCATTGCGGTGATATTGCTGCCGCCCGTGATCTTGAAGTGTGCGACCAGTTCGGCCAGCTTGGTGGCGTCGCTGTTTAGCATATGGCCCGCAGCGGTGGCCTCTTCCACCATGGCGGCGTTCTGCTGGGTCACCTGATCCAGCTGCACCACACCGGTGTTGATTTCCCCCAGACCGGTCGATTGCTCGGCCGCGCCCTCGGCGATATCGGTCACCAGTTTCGAGATGTGGTTGACCCGTTGCACAATATTCTGCAGCGCCTCGCCGGCCTTGCCGACAAGATCCACACCGCGCTCTACCTGTTTCGAGCTGTCGCCGATCAGGGTCTTGATCTCCATCGCCGCATCCGAGGACCGCTGCGCCAGGGCGCGCACTTCGGATGCAACCACTGCGAAACCACGGCCTGCTTCGCCGGCACGGGCGGCTTCGACCCCGGCGTTGAGCGCCAGGAGATTGGTCTGGAAGGCGATGTCGTCGATGACACTGATGATCTGGGCGATATGGGTCGAGGATTGCTCGATTTCAGTCATCGCCGAAACCGCGCTTTGCACCACGACGCCGCTGTTTTCGGCTTCCTGCTTGGCCTCATCCATGATGTTTTCGACGCTACGTGCACCGTCGGCAGCGGATTTGACCGATGCGGTCAACTCATCCAGCGCAGCAGCGGTTTCTTCGAGCGTTGCGGCCTGACTTTCGGTGCGATGCGATAGATCATCCGAAGACTGGCTGATCTCAGCCGCGCCGTTGCGAATGCTGGACGCGGATTCCACCACTTTCGACACGGTATCGCTGAGATTTTCGACCGTCCGGTTGAAGTCGATACGCAGCTGCTCGTAGTCCTCGGGGAAGGCGCTGTCGATACGCACGGTCAGATCGCCATTCGCGAGAACCGACAGGCGGCTGGTCAAAGTCTGTACCACCTGAGCCTGAGCCTGGTCGCGCTCTTTCTGTTCTGCTTCCAGTTCTTTCTGGCGGATCAGAGAGGTACGGAACACGTCCAGCGTGCGCGCCATGTCGCCGATCTCGCTGTGGCTCGCCAATCCCGGAATCTCGGCACTGGTGTCCCCCTCGGCCATGGACTGCATACGGTCTTTGATACGTTCAACCGGCTTGATCACGCTGCGCGCCAGGAAGAAGGCTGCAACCCCCATGGCTGCCAGTCCGATCACCAGCGCGATCAGGGCAGAATTGCGCATGGCGGCAACATCCGCCTCGATATCGGCCACATAGGCGCCAGTGCCGACGATCCAGCCCCAGGGCTCAAACAGCTTCACATAGCCCATCTTTGCCTCAGGGATGTCCGAGTCAGGCTTGTTGAAGTGGAAAATGAGTGGGCCGTGGCCCGTCGAATCCGCGATCTTCTGGAATTCCTGAAACACAAGGACGCCATTGACGTCTTCGAACATGGTCTGATCCTTGCCGATCAGCTGCTTGGCGACCGGATGGGCGACCATGTAGTTCTGCCGGTTCAGCGCAAAGAAATATCCTGCCGTGCCAAAGCGCGGCGTCTCAACCGCGGCGATCCCGCGTTCCTGGGCCTCTTCCGGGGTCAGGGAACCTGCTTGAACCTGCGCCTCCAGATCGGCCAGCACGCTGACCATGGCATCGGTCAGGCTGTCGAGTTCTTTTTCCCGCATCTCGTAGGCATTGTCGACAGCGCGGGTCAGGAGCACAAAGGTCAAAGCGGCGGCAAGAGCAACCCCCAATCCTGCCAGCGCATAGATACGGGCCGGCAATCGGTAGAGAAACGTAGGCATAGTAGACTGGTCCTTTAGTGACGCTCATTTACATGCAAGGTTAGAGATACTTCCCTAATTTTCTCTTAGATTAACGTCGGTGGTTTTAGCCAACGCGGCCCTGAAAGCGCACGAAATTCGGCCAAATACCTCAGGAAACCAGCCGGAAAACCATCCCAGGTTTTCACTATTCCGACACGGGACTCTGCCAAGAGAGTCTGCGTAAGCCACGAACACTGCAAGGAAAACACAAGCTATCGCGGTCATCAAAACTGAGACCGCCGCGCTCTGTCTCCGACCCGCGGCTCACAATCCGGGCAGACAGCAGTAACCAGAAAATCTGCGCATGCAAACTTTCTGGCCATTTAGACAAAATGACAGGGAATCAGAGGACCACGGGTCATTTTGACCCCACGCTTGGCGTTTCCCTTATGACTCCCTGTCGCCGATTTTGATTAGAAATCTGTGGGTGCGCCGCCTTCGGCCTTGCGACGGGCCACGAAATCGCCCAGCTCTTCGCGGATCGCGTCGTCCATCGGCGGCGCCTCGAAATCGGCCAAAATGTCCTTATAGATCTTATGCGCCCGCTCCGGCGTCCAGACTGCACCTGCCGCCTCCCAGGCTTCATAGTTGCGCCAGTCGCTGAGGAACGGCTGATAGAATGCATCCGTATAGCGGTCCTGCGTGTGTTTCAGGCCAAAGAAGTGCCCGTCGTTGCCGACCTCCCGGATGGCATCCAGAGCAATCTCCTCGGGGCCGGTGGCGCAGATCTGCGGCTGCAAGTAGCGCTGGATCTGCTGCAGCACCTCGCAATCCATGATGAACTTTTCCGGGCTGGCGATCAGACCGCCCTCCAGCCAGCCAGCGGCGTGGTAGACCATATTGGTGCCCGACTGCACCGCCGCCCAGAGGGAATTCGACGTCTCCCACATGGCCTGCCCATCCGGCACATTGGCCGCGCAGACCCCGGAAGAGCGCATCGGCAAGCCATAGTAGCGCGCCATCTGGCCGGTCATCTGGGTGGCGCGCATGTATTCCGGCGTGCCAAAGGCGGGAGCACCGGATTTCATGTCCACATTTGACGTGAAGGTGCCAATCGCACAGGGGGTGCCGGGCCGCACATATTGGAACAGCGCAATGGCACAAAGCGATTCCGCCAGCGATTGCGCCACTGCACCCGACATGGTGACAGGCGCCATCGCCCCGGCCAGGGTAAAGGGCGTCACAACCACCGCCTGCCCCTTGCGGACCAACCGCAGACAGCCGTCGATCATCGGGAAGTCATGCTTCAGCGGCGAGGTCGAGTTGATGTTGGTGTACATATGCGGGCGGGACTCGAACTCTTCATGGCTCAGCCCCCCGGCGATCCGCACCATTTCCATCACGTCCTCAACCCGCTCCTTGCCGAGCGAGTAAGCGTGCATCACCTTATCCGTCAGCGTCAGCTTGTCATAAAGTACATCAAGGTGGCGCACAGAGGCATGGATATCCACGGGCTCCACCGGATATCCACCGGCGAAATGGATGCAGTTGAAATACTGCGTCAGCTTCAGAAGGTTCCGGCACTGCTCCTGCGTGCCCGCGACTTTCTTGTTCAGCTCCATATCCCAGTAGTTGGGCGGGGAGGAAACATTACCGAACAGGATATGATTGCCGCCAATGGGGATCCTGCGCTCTGGATTGCGCGGGGTGATGTCAAAGCTGTCCGGCGCCTTGCCCACCATCTCCATCACGAACTCGCGGTCCATCCGCACCAGATCGCCTTCTACACGGCAGCCTGCTTCTTTGAAAATCTCCAGCGCCTCAGGGTTGAGGAAGACGATACCGATCTCTTCGAGGATGCGCATGGCGCCATCGTGGATGGCTTCAACACCATCCGGGCTAAGCGGTTCAATGGGACGGTCAATGTTCACCGGGATCGACCAAGGCATCTGCGCCAGTGCCGCGTCTCCGCGCCGGGCCGCCGCGCCTGCTCTGCCGCCGCCGCGCCTGCGTCCCGCTGTTGCTCGTGCCATGATGACCTCCGTCCTGTTGAAGCGTCTGTGTTTTCTTGCGCCGTTCAACTGGCCCGAGAACGAGGCCTGCAACCTTTCCGTTCACGACATCCGCTGTCGTTTTTTCACTCCCCGGGGTGCATGGAGGCATTTTCTAGACACAAGTGAACAGTTCAGCCCAAATTTTTGGCTGCGCGGACAGATCCGCACAGCAACATCACGTCAGGATCGCAGGTTATTGCGCCGCTGGCTGGCTCGCGCGGTCGAGCCATTCGGGAATATGGCCAATGTCCGGCAAGACCGCATCGGCGTGAGGCGCCAGATCCTGATGGCTGGCCATTCCGGTGAGCACCCCAAGACGGCGCATGCCCGCCGCCGCCCCCGCCTGCAGATCATGCAGGCTGTCGCCAACCATCGCGGTGCGTTCTGGGGCAACCCCGCAGGCCTTGCAGAAGGCCAAGAGCGGCGCGGCATCTGGTTTGGCGCCATGGCCGCTGTCGAACCCGGCGACAAAGGTGAAGCGGTCCAGAACCCCTGCCCGCTCAAGCTGGCTCAGCGCCGACACTTCGGCATCATTGGTCATCACCCCCAGCACCTTGCCCCGCGCCAGCAGCCCGTCCAGGAAATCGGCAAGCGGCACGGCCTCGGCTAGCGCCGCATTGGCTGCGCCTTCGGCCAGAAACCGCTCCAGCTCGGCCTCGCTCATGTGCGGCACATGGGGCGCCAGGGCCGCCGCCACCTCACCGTTGGTGCCCGCGATCACGAAACTGTCCGGATGGAAACACTCCCGCTCCAGATCAAACCGCAGCGTGTCGGCCATGGCGCCTGCGAGGGCCACATCCCCGCCCGCGAGGCTCTTCAGCACCCCGGCCGCCCAGCTGTTCCAGGTGGCAGCAAAATCAAAAAGGGTTCCGTCCTTGTCGAACAGAAAAGCATCTACCAGCATCACAAGGTCCTGATCAGAATAGGGTCAGAGCACTGCATATCAGGTCCAGTGAACCTGCGCACCACCCGGAAGCGCCATCCGCGCGTGCATTGGCGTCTCATAACTGAGGCCCAAGCTGTCACAGAATTCCACAACCCAGGAATCGTCCATCGTTAAGAAATCGAGCACCGAGCCCAAAAATTCCGGATCGGTGGCGCGACTGCGCAGATCATCCTCGCTGGCCCCGGTTGCGCCCATAAACACCGGAAATAATTCGTCATTTCCGGACAGCCAGGCAAGGGCCTGCAAGGCAATGGTTTCAGCTTGATCGGCGGAAAACTGCATGTCGGCACCTTCCTGACACTTTGCGGCCATTTTAATGAAAATATGAAAGGGTTTATTAACCAGCAGAGGTGAAAACTTCTAGTCATCGAAACGCATGCCTCGAAAGGATTGCGCGTGCAGGGAACCATTCTGGTCATAGACGGTGTATCAACCAACCGCATCATGATGAAGGTGCAGCTTGCTGCCGCTTATTATGATGTCGTGCTGGCGACACAGGTCTCCGGTGTGCTGGAAATTGCCCGTGGCTGCCGCCCCGATCTGGTTCTGACCGCCAACTCCCTGCCCGATGGCAGCGCCGCAGATGTGAAACGGGAACTGACCCGCGACGACAGCCTGGCGGATGTGCCGGTGATCGCCGTCAGCCGCACGGATAACCCCATGCGGCGGCTTGAGGCGCTTTCGGCAGGGATCGACGACGTGCTGCCGCAACCGCTGGACGATGTGATCCTGCAGGCCCGGATCCGCAGCCTGCTGCGCACCCGCAGCGCCAATGAAGAGCTGAACCTCCAGCGCGATGCCTCGCATGGCTTTGTCCTGCCCCTGACCGACCGTAGCCGCTCCCCCCACAACATCAAGGCAACGGTGGCGCTGGTGGCCGAGGATATCCAGACCGCGCGGAACTGGCAGGACCGTCTGTCCCACTACGTGCCGCATGACATCCGCACCCATCAGATCGGTGACATCCAACCGTTGATGAGCGATCCCGTCGCCGATGTTTTCATTATCGAGCTGAACGAAATGTCGTCGGGCGTCGGCCTGCGGCTTCTGGCCGATCTGAGAGCCCGGGCCACCACCCGTCAGTCGGTGGTCATCGCAGTGCCCAATCCGGCCGATGCGCATATCGCCGCCGAAGCGCTGGACCGCGGCGCCCATGATGTGCTGCAAAACGGGTTCAACGTCGAGGAACTGGCGCTGCGTCTTGGCACGCAGCTGCAATACAAGCACCGCCACGACCTGCTGCGCGACAGCGTCCGCAACGGGCTGCGCGCCGCTGTCGAAGATCCGATGACCGGGCTCTTCAACCGCCGCTATGCAAAACCGTTTCTGGACCGCACCGCCCGCAGCGCCGCCGAAAGCGGCGATAAATTCGCCCTGATGCTGGCCGACCTTGACCACTTCAAGCAGATCAACGACCGCTATGGCCACCCAGCCGGCGACGCGGTTCTGATCGAAGCCTCCCGCCGGCTGCAAAGCCACCTGCGTCCGGTGGACCTGCTGGCGCGGGTTGGCGGCGAGGAATTCATGATCGTCCTGCCCGGCGCCAATGAACAGGAAGCGAGCGAGGCCGCCGTTGCCCTGTGCAACGCGATCAACAGCACTCCCTTTGATGTGCCAGAAATTGATGAACCGATCGCGGTGACGATCAGCATCGGCGCGGTCATTGGCGATGGTGCTGAGAAGGAGATGACAAATGTCACCTCTCTGATCGCCAAGGCAGATCAGGCGCTCTATGGCGCCAAGAACTCAGGCCGCAACCAGGTCACCCTGTCACGGCCCGACACAGCAGTCGCCTGAGCGCTCCTCACCGCTGCTATTAGTTTCCGGCACTGCCTACGTTGCGCAGCAGTATCAGGGTTTCCCGGACCTATGCGCCTTGTGCCATTCCGCATGTCGGCGCAGCATCTCCCGCATCCGCTCGGCATAGCGGGCACGTTCATCTGCAGTCATGGCCTCCACCTGTGCGATCCAGGCCCGCTGCACCGAGATCTGAAAGGCCCGCCGGTTGTCGGCCTGCTGCTCCAGGACCCTGGCCAGCTGCCCGGCATCAAAGGGATCCCCCCGCAAGATCGCGATGACCGCCTCGCCCTCGGCGCGGCGGCGGGCCCCATAGCTGCCATGATCCCCTTCGGCGCGACGGTGCAATTCTGTCCGGGTCTCCCGGTCCAGATCGCGAAATATCATCGACCCGACCGAGGGCGGACGCTTGCCCGGATGCGATCCGTCGTGCCAGCGCATGAAAGCCCCGATCGCGAGCCCTGCCACCGCAAGGTTGGCCGCCAGAGACACGGCCAGAAGCACCTTCAGCCAAAGCCGCATTCCAGTCCGGGCTTCACCCGCGCCGCCTCCGGTAGAGTTCGGGGTATGTCCGTCAGTGCTCATTCTGTCTCCTCACCCAGCATCACAGCCAGATCGTAACTGTCGTATGGCAGGGCTGTCGTGTCCACGGACAGCTGCGTGAACTCGGCCGGGTCCGGCAGAAAGGACGGCGGCGCCAGTCCGATCCACAGCCCGACAGCGCAGGCCGCTGCCATGCCACCCATGGCCGGCCATCCGCCAACCGCGGCGCGAAACTGGCGCCACATCCCGATTGCCGATGCAGCCAACGCCCCTGCCGGATTTTGCGCCGGGGGCACGGCCAAAGCCGCCGCCTGCCGGGCCTGAACATCCGCTGCATCCGCAAGAATGCGCGCACTCAGGTCATCCGGCAATGTCGGCTGGTCCCGCCGCGCCTCTTCGAACAGCGCCTCCAGCAGGTCGATATCTTTTTCGGTGTCAGCCATCGTGATACCCCAACTCTTCTCGGCGCCCGGCAAGCAGTGCCGCCAGCGCCCTCTTGCCCCGGGCGGTCAAACTTTCGACCGCCTCAACGCTAATATCCATAATTCCGGCGATCTCCGGATTTGCCAGCTCTTCCAGATGGCGCAGGATCACTGCTTGACGCTGCCGCTCGGGCAATTGCATCAGCGCCTCCTGCAGCGCATCATGGCGGGCCCCGTCCTGCATCGCCTCGGGCGCGCTTTGCGCCGGATCCGGCGGGTCGGGGACCGCGTCCAGATCCAGATACCCGCCGCGCTGGCGACGCTTCAGATCGATGCAAAGGTTCATCACCACCCGGTAGAGCCAGGTTGAGATCTTCGCCTCTCCGCGCCGCCACTCCGGAGCGATCCGCCACAGGCGCATCATCGCCTCCTGTGTCACATCCTCTGCTTCGGCCCGGTTGCCCAGAACCCGCATGGCCACCCCGAATGCACGGGGGCCAAGCCGGTCGGTCAGCAGGGCTGCTGCGCGCTGGTCGCCCTGGGCAAAGAGCTCCAGCAGCACCTCGTCATCCGGCGACGCGCTCACCTTGGGCAGGCCTTCCAAGGAAGCCCTGCCCGCTGATGTATCCGTTCTTTGCAGCACGCCTGAAGGATCAGTTCTGCCCCATGCCCTGTTTCTGACCGCAATTCTTGCCGCCCTTGCCGCCATGATGCATACCACCACGGTTCATCCGGGCCTGGTCAAACTCTTCCTTTGACACAGCGCCATTGCCGTCCTTGTCCATCCGAGAGAACATATCACCACGCTTGGAGTGATCAGGCAACTCATCCTGGCTGAGCGCGCCATCGCCATCGCTGTCGAACCGTTCCATCATCCGCGCCGCACGCTGGGCTGCGCGCCGCGCACCTTCGGCCTGCATTTCCTCGACCGACAGTTTGCCGTCACCATTCGCATCAACCTGCGCGAAACGGGCCGCGCGGTGGGCGGTCATTTCCCCGGGCGATACCGCGCCATTGCCATCGGCATCCAGTTCCTCGAACGACACTTTGGGGCCGTGATGGCCGGGACCCGATTGAGCAAGAGCAGCCGTAGCTCCGGCCAGGCCGGCAACTGCAACGATAGCGGCGATGAACTGCGTATGTTTCATGTCATCTTCCCTTTGATTGGTGGCAGCCCTGTGCTGCCCGATGCATAGAAGAAACGCCGCAGCCCGATCTTTCCGTCGCAAAAATGTGATTTACTTTTGCCTGCTATTTTTGCGGCATCCAGCCGCAGACCTTGTGCGCCCCCCTTTCCCTCGGGCAAGAAGCGCGCAAACATGCGTTTGCAACACAGGATATTTCATGACTGAGTCCCAAGCCGTGATGGCCCCCGACACCGATACCGAACGCGAGACGATGCCTGCCCTGCTGAAAGGCTGGCGCCAGAAATGCCCCGAGTGCGGCAAAGGCAAACTGCTGCATTCCTACCTCAAGGTGAACGACAGCTGCAGTAATTGCGGCCTCGATCTGTCCGGCCACCGCGCCGATGACGGCCCCGCCTATCTGACCATTCTGGTGGTGGGCCATCTGATGGCGCCGCTGTTGCATGTGGTTTATTTCGCCTGGCGGCCGGCACCTCTCGTAACGTTCACAGTTTTCTCGATTGGCTGTCTGGCTTCGTCGCTGTATCTTCTCCCCAGACTGAAGGGGGTTGTCGTCGCCTATCAATGGGCGCGGCGGATGCACGGGTTCGAAGACAGAACCTGAACCCTTTGGAAACAAAGGGGAGAGGCAGATGAGCAGCGCAGAGGTTCAGGGCGTAACAAGTCAGGACAAAACGGCAATCCGCAACGCGGCGACGGTGATCGCCGTACGTGATCGGATGGCCGATGACCCGCAGGTCCTGATGGGCCAGCGTGGCGCCAAGGCTGCCTTCATGCCGAACAAGTTCGTCTTTCCCGGCGGCGCGGTGGATCTGGCCGACAGTTCCGTGCCGCTGGCCGATCCTCTGCCCGCCGTCTGCCGCGACCGCCTGTCCGAACAGGCGCCGCATGATCTGCACCACGCACTGGCCATTGCCGCGATCCGCGAGCTGTGGGAGGAAACCGGGCTCTTGCTTGGCACGCCGGGCGACTGGGCCGACCCGATCCCCGAGGATTGGCAGACCTTTGCAAAAAGCGGCCATCTGCCTTCGGCGCGGGCGCTGCAATTCGTGTTCCGGGCGCTCACCCCGCCGGGCCGCCCGCGCCGGTTCGATGCGCGGTTCTTTCTGATCGATGCCGATGCCATTGTCGGCGATCTCGATGATTTCTCGCAGGCCTCGGACGAGCTGTCGCATCTGCAGTGGATCCCGCTCAGCGAGGTTCGTACCTTCGATTTGCCCTTTATCACCGAAGTGGTTCTGGCCGAGGTGACTGGCCGCATCCGCGACACCAATCCGCCGGACAGCGTACCCTATTTCCGCAACGATGATGAAACCAGCCTGTTCCTGCGGCTGAAGGGCTATCCGATGCCGGAAAGCTCCTGAACCTGCTCACCCCTCCGTGACGGCGGAAGGTCAGATTGCCAGCACCAACGCGAGGATCGACAGGATCAGCAGTCCCATGCCGGTGATTTCGCGGACGGTGATTTTCTCCCGGAAGAATAGGACCGAGGCCAGCAGCGACAGCACCAGTTCGATCTGTCCCAGCGCCTTGACGTAGGCAGCGTTTTGCAAGGTGAAGGCCCAGAACCAGCAGAACGAACCGCCCATACTGGTCAGACCAACCCAGACCGCAACCCGGCGCGCCTGCCAGACGCGGGTAATCTCACCCTTTTCCTTGAGCGCCAGCCAGATCAGCATCAGCACCGTCTGCAAGGAGACAACCGATGCCAGCGTCACACCGGCACGAAAGACCGGGTCCAGATCACCGAGT
Source organism: Phaeobacter sp. CC-HEC084 (assembly GCF_059429255.1). Taxonomy (NCBI): domain Bacteria; kingdom Pseudomonadati; phylum Pseudomonadota; class Alphaproteobacteria; order Rhodobacterales; family Roseobacteraceae; genus Phaeobacter; species Phaeobacter sp. CC-HEC084. Next base: position 361,702 of record NZ_JCAIJQ010000002.1, on the reverse strand, counting down.
TGCAGTGATGCCCCGCGATAGCTGACGGCGGAAAAGGCGAAAAGCACACCAGAGCCAAGCCCCAGCAGTGAGGCCTTGTTGGTCAGATGCTGCCACCAGGCGCCCTTCACTTCCGGAGTTTTCGACAAGACGAGCACGGCCGAGAGCCCGATCAGGATCGCTGCCCAGCCCCAGGGGCTGATCCCGTCCCCCAGCACCGCAAGGCCGACAATCGCGGTCTGGATAACCTCGGTCTTCTTGAAGGTGATTCCAACCGCGAAATTGCGCTGCTTGAACAGGGCTACCACACAGACCGTGGCGAGGATCTGCGCCGTGCCGCCGATGGTGGCAAAGACCCAGAACATGAGGCCTAGATGCGGCAGGCTCTGCCCAGTTGCCATCAGATAAGCCGCCAGTGCCGCCAGAATGATCGGCGCCGAATAGGCAAAGCGGGCAAAGGTCGCCCCGCCCGGGGACAGGGTGACACTGCTCAGAACCTTTTGCAGCATGAAGCGTACGGTCTGAAAGCTCGCGGCGGCGATTGAAACGGGAATCCAGGTCAGCATGATCAGCTTATGAGCGCTTATTTCCCCTTTTGCCAGAGCGGATGCGGCACCGGATCCTTGGCCCGCAGGAAATAGTCGCGAAAAATCTGCCGGTAGGAGGGGAACACATAGGCACGGTTGGCCGCCTGATAGAGCGCGCGGTGCCGATGATAGAGCCGCGGCAACGCGTGCCAGGGCACGCCCGGGTGCATGTGGTGCACGATATGCAGGTTGTTGTTTAGGAACAGCAGCGCCAGCGGCCCGCGATCCTCGATCACCACGGTGCGGCCACGGACCTCTTCATGGGCACGGTGCTCCAGAAAGGTGCGGATCTTCAGCAGCGCCAGCCCCAGATAGGCGGCGATGGCATAGGCCCAGACCGGCATCGGCGCACGGAGCACAAGCCAGACCACCAGCGCGCTGCCCGCAATGTGCAGGAGCCAATCCGCAATCACCCGCCTGTCGCCCTGCCGAACGAGCTGCCAATCCCCCGCCATGAAACAGACCTGCCCGATCAGCGGTCCCAGCAGCATCCGCCCCAGCAGCGTGTTGTTCATACGCAAAACCGCACGTTTCCACGGAGCCAGCCCGCGCCAGACCTCGGGGCACATGAAATTGCTTTCGGGATCGTCGAACGGATCGGTCAGACGTTCGTCCTGATGATGCGCCAGATGGGTGTCGCGAAAGCGGCCATAGGGGATCACCAGATTGAGCGGCAGCGCCATCAGCGCCTCATTCAGCAGACGGTTGCGGAACGGATGCCCGTGCAAGGCCTCGTGACACAGCGAAGAGTGAAAGGCGATCAACACGCCCGCCAGTACCACGGCCAGCGCCATGCTGAGGGCCGCAAGCCAGAAAATCACCGCAAACCAGGTGGTATAGCAGATCAGGATCAGCACCAGCGTGCCCCATTCCACGCCGCGCGGCATCAGGTCAGAGGGCAGTATCGGCGCCTCCGTACCCTGGCCGATTGCCTCGGACATTTGTGCGCGCACCTCAGACATGCGCCCGCCCCCAGGCGATCCCGGCCCAGATCCGCTCATAGATCAGGTAGGTGACGAACCCCAGCCCCGTGTTCACCAAGGCCATCGCCCCGCCGATCGTCGCCGATCCGGTTGCAAGCATGCCCACAACCGTCATCACGGTCAGGCCAATCACATTCCAGATTACCGCTTTCACGACAGAACGTCTGCGCGTTTCCATAGTACCTCCTACACTGTGCTGACTGGAGCTGGCAGGCGCTGCCGTCGGTCGCGCCCTGCTCTGCTTCTACGCTCAGACTAGGCCCGGTATCGGATGTTCGACATTCTGAATGTAATTAACAAACTTCATCACATGTGATATTTATCACCAATGGATACTAAAATTGACAAACGGGTTCGCGCGCAGCAATTCCGCGAACGCCTGAACCGGGCACTTGGTGAACGCGGGATGAGCCAAAGCGCCCTGGCCCGCCAGACCGGCGTGGACCGGTCCACCATTTCGCAGCTGCTCACCGATGACGGCGCCCGGCTGCCGAATGCGCATGTGGTGGGGTCCTGCGCCTCGGCGCTTGGCGTATCGGCGGATTGGCTGCTGAGCCTGTCGGACCGCCCCGAAAGCGCGGCAGAGCTGCTGGCCTCCAGCATGTCGGTCACCGAGGCCCCACGCGCCCTGGTGGATGAAAGGATTTTCGAATGGCATCGGGAGGCGGCGGGTTACAAGATCCGCCATGTGCCGGCCGCCCTGCCCGATCTGCTGAAAACCCGCGCCCTGCTGGAATGGGAATATGCGCCGCACCTGGGCCGCACTGCCGATCAGGCCATCGGCGCCTCCGAAGACCGCCTGTCCCTGATGCGGCAAGCCCAATCCGACTATGAAATCGCGATGCCGCTGTACGAGTTGGAAAGCTTTGCCAATGCCTGCGGCTATTACGAAGGTCTGCCGCTGGATATCCGGCTTGAGCAGCTGGATCATTTCGAACGGCTTTGCACCCAACTCTATCCGCGACTGCGGATCTATCTCTTTGATGCAAAACGCCTGTTCGCATCGCCTGTGACCATTTTCGGGCCGCTGCTTTGCGTGTTTTATGCCGGAAGCCACTACATGGCATTCCGCGACCGCGAACGGATCGAGACCTTCACCAACCACTTCGACCAACTGATCCGCGAGGCGGATCTGACCGCCCGTCAGCTGCCCGAACGGCTGCGGGCCTGGAAAACCGGTATCCGCGATTAGGCACAGCTGCGCCCAGGCGCAGCTTCAGGCTCGGCCTGCGGCAGCAGGCAGAGCCACCTTCAGACCTTCGGGTCCGGGTTTTCGGTATGACCATCCACCGCGATCACCTGACCCGACACCAGCCGCGCGGCATCCGAGCCTAGGAACACCGCCATATTGGCCACATCCGCGGCTGTCACCCAGGACCGCATCGAGGTGCCCGAAGCATACCCCTCATACACCGCATCCCGGCTCATGCCCTTCAGCGCCGCTTCCCGCTCCAGCACACCCTCCATGCGCGGGCCTTCAACAGCGCCGGGGCAGATCGCATTGGCGCGGATGCCAAAAGGCCCCAATTCCATCGCGAGGGTCTTCATCAGGCCGATCACCGCCCATTTCGCCGCCGAATAAGGCGCCCGGTTCGGATAGCCATAGATCCCCGCCGTCGAGGAGGTCAGCACGATAGCCCCCCGCCCCGCCGATTTCATCAGCGGCGTGGCATGTTTGGCAGCAAGGAAAGCGCCTTCGAGATTGACGCTGACACAAGAGCGCCAGTCCTCAAGGTCGATATCCTCGACCAGCGCGGTCGGCCCGGCGATGCCTGCATTGGCGCAGAGCACATCGAGCCCACCAGCGTCGGCGATCTTGTCGAAGACCGCCCGCATCTCCGGCTCCAACGCGGCATTCGCCGCGTGGCAGTGCCAGTGATCCGGCAGCGCCTCCAGCGCTGCGGGGTCGAGATCGGTGACCCATACCTCGGCCCCGGCGGCATCAAAAGCCTCGCCCATGGCGCGGCCAATGCCCGATGCCCCGGCGGTGATCAGAACCCGCATCGCCGCCGCCCTAGCGCGGCGCGCCGATGGCGCGGCCCAGCCCCTCAGGGGTCGGCAGCGCCGCATGCGCCTCGGCGAATTTTGTCAGGTTCGCTGCCAGATGCGGCTCGGGCGGCGCCGAGCGGCGGGTTTTCAGATCCACATGCAGCAGCATGTGTTCCCCGGTCGCCAGCAGACGTTTACCTTCGTACATTTCATGCCACAGGTGCATCTTTTTGCCTTCGGCCATGATCACCCGCGTCCTGACCTGAATGGGATGGCCTGCATGCACCTCGTCGATGTGGCGGATGTGGGTCTCGGCGGTAAAGAAACTGCCGCCCGAGGCGATATAGTTGGCATCGCAGCCGATGATTGCCATCATTCGATCGGTGGACTGGGCAAAGGCGTCCAGATAGCGGCTTTCGGTCATGTGACCATTGTAGTCTGTCCAATCCAACGGAACGGTGCGGTTCAGGGTCAGAACCGGCTGCGACAGGTCGGCGACGTCCTGCATGGTGCTGGCCAACCCCATGGCGCCTTCGCGCGCCTTATCATGGGCGTTCTGAAGCGCACCCGCGCCCCAGTTGGTATTGCCCAGCGCCCGCATCATGCCGACAAGGTTGTCGTCGCGGATCCGCTCCAACTCACGGATCGAGTATTTGCCCGATTGCGCATCGGACTGACCGGCGATCAGGTCGACCAGCTCGTCGTTGTATTCCGGCACATCCATCAACTTGGTCCAGGGCCAGGTGAGGCAAGGGCCGAATTGGGCCAGGAAGTGCTTCATGCCCGCTTCGCCGCCCGCAACGCGATAGGTCTCAAAGAGACCCATCTGTGCCCAGCGGATCCCAAAGCCATAGCGGATCGCATTATCGATCTCTTCGGTGGTGGCGATGCCGTCCTTGACCAGCCACAGCGCCTCGCGCCAGACCGCCTCCAGGAAGCGGTCCGCCACATGGGCGTCGATTTCCTTTTTCAGGTGCAGCGGGTACATACCGATTTCGGTAATGATCGCCTTGGCCTTGTCGATGACCTCGGGCGTATTGGTCTCGGTCGTGACCACTTCGACCAGCGGCATCAGGTAGACCGGGTTAAAGGGATGCGCGACCACGATCTGCGCCGCATTGTCAAACCCCTCCTGCAATTGCGACGGCTTGTAGCCAGAGGTGGAGGAGCCGATCACCGCGCCCCGCGCCACATGCTGCTGAAGTTCGCCATAGACCTTCTGCTTCAGGTCCAGCCGCTCAGGCACGCTTTCCTGCACCCAGGAAGCGCCAGCAACCGCCTCGGCAATGGTCGGATGGAAAGACAGCGCGCCTTCGGCAGGCAGGGCCACATTGCCAAGCCCCGGCAAGGACCGGCGGGCGTTGTCCAGCACATCCGTAATCTTGCGCTCCGCCTCGGGGTCGGGATCAAAGACCCGTACGTTCCAGCCGTTCAGAAGGAACCGCGCGGCCCAGCCGCCGCCGATCACGCCGCCGCCAATGATTGCTGCTGTTTTCATGTTCTCATTTCCATTTGCATTTGGCTGTGCCTCTGCGCGGGCAACGCCTACGCTTTCACAGGGCGCGCCGTGCACGCCATCCCATCAGTTTAGTCTTGTGGAGCTGCGCAGCGCACCAGATCGGCCGCAAACCCGTTTTCATCAATGATCTGCAGCCGATCATCCGGCGTCACCAGGAATATCTGCGCATCGCTGTACGCGTATCCCGCATCAAGGCATTGCAGTTTCAGAGCCCAGCTGTTGCCCACGCCGGTCTCGCGGACCGCCGCAATGTCACAGCTCCACTCCAGACCGAACAATCCTACACGCCCGTACCAGTCAGGCGTTTGCTCTCCGACATCCCCGGCCCGGGCGCACCAGGCCGCATTGGGGGACCAGTAGCCCTCCCAAAGCGGTGCCTCCTCTGCGGCAGCAGACAGCGCCGCGCCGCAAAAGACCATGGATGTCAGAGCCCGGCGGATCACTTCGCCACCGGCGCCCGTTTGGTCAGGCCGAGCTGCTTGCGGACCTCTTCGGGGCCGATCACCCGGGCGCCCATGTTTTCGATGATGGTGCCTGCGCGTTCAACCAGCTGCCAGTTCTCGGCCAACACGCCCTTCTCCAGCCAGAGGTTATCCTCAAGCCCGACGCGCACATTGCCGCCCGCCAGAACCGAGGCCGCGACATAGGCCATCTGATCACGCCCCAGCGAAAACGCCGACCAGTCCCAGTCGTCCGGCACGTTATTCACCATCGCCATGAAGGTGTTGAGGTCGTTGGGCGCGCCCCAGGGCACCCCCATGCACAGCTGCACCAGCGCCGGGCTGTCCAAAATGCCCTCTTTCACCAGTTCCTTGGCGAACCACAGGTGGCCGGTGTCAAAGGCTTCGATCTCGGGCTTCACGCCCAGATCGGTCATCATCTGCCCCATGGCGCGCAGCATGCCGGGGGTGTTGGTCATCACGTAGTCGGCTTCCGCAAAGTTCATTGTGCCGCAATCGAGAGTGCAGATTTCCGGCAGGCATTCGGCCACATGCGCCATGCGTTCGGTGGCGCCGATCATATCGGTGCCCGCGTCCTTGACCGGCAGCGGGTTTTCCACGTCGCCAAAGGTGATGTCGCCGCCCATACCGGCCGTCAGGTTCAGCACCACATCGGTGTCGCTGTCGCGAATGCGGTCGGTGACTTCGCGGTAAAGACCCAGATCGCGGCTCGGGGTGCCGGTCTCCGGATCGCGCACGTGGCAGTGGACCACGGCCGCGCCGGCCTTGGCTGCTGCGATGGCGCTGTCGGCGATCTGTTTGGGCGAGCGCGGCACATGCGGGCTGCGGTCCTGGCTGCCGCCAGAGCCGGTCACGGCACAGGTGATAAAGACGTCGCGGTTCATGGTCAGAGGCATGTTTTCGTTTTCCCCTCAATGTACAGGGTTTTGCCGTGGGTTATCCCCAGGCTCCTCCCCAGATTCCTGTTTGCGTTGACCTCTACTGTGCCTCAGCCTTCCGGGGAACAGTTTACGCAAAGCGAATCCGACTTGATGAAATCCGCGAAAAACATCCTGCAACCCGAGCATCGCCCGCTGAAATGCGCGGTTCTGGTGCTGGACGAATGCAACACGCTGTCCTTTGCGGCAGCGGTCGACCCGATGCGCGCGGCCAACCGGCTGGCCGGTCGCTGTGCCTTTGACTGGGACTATATCAGCGCAACGGATGAGCCGCCGATGCTGACGAGTGGGCTGACGGTGCCGACCACGCCTCTGTCCCGGCTCGAAGGATGCGAGCTGATGATTGTGGTGGCCGGATTCCAGCTGGCGCGCCACGCCACCCCCAGCCTGCTGGCCGGGCTGCGCCGCATTGCGGGCACAGGTGCCACCATTGCAGGCATCGACGGCGGTCCCTGGCTGATGGCCGAAGCGGGCCTGCTGAACGATCACCCCGCGACCACCCATTGGGAGGATCTGGAGAATTTCTCGGCCCGTTTCCCGGATGTGGATTGCCGCAGCGACCGTTTTACCGTGTCCGACGGACGGATGACCTCGGGCGGCGCCACCCCTGCGATCGAGATGATGCTGCATATCATCAGCGCCCGTCATGGCGCCGGATTTGCCGCCCGCGTCGCTGGTCTGTTCCTTTATGACGGAGCTGCCAGCATGGCCCGCCCGCAAAGCCGCCTTGGCGGACACAAGCACAACGCGCTGACGGCCAAGGCCAATGCATTGATGGAAGCAGCGTTGGATGATCCGATGCCACTTGCGCGCATTGCAGAAAGCCTCGGCACCAGCCCGCGCAGCCTGCAGCAGCAATTCCGCCTGCGCCTTAATACCACACCGCAGGACCATTACCTGCAACTGCGGCTGGCCGAGGCGCGGCGGCTGGTGACCGATACCGATCTGCCGCTAATGGATGTGGCCATGGCCACGGGCTTCACCTCGCAATCGAGCTTTGCCCGCGCCTTCCGGCTGGCACATGGCAGCTCGGCCCGGGATCTGCGCCAGGAGCGGAACGAAACGCAATCCACGGCCTATTCCACCGCGGACCACGCCGCGCAGGATCACCGCCCCACCACCCACTGAGGATGCGGCAAACGGGTCGACCAAGTCACACGACCGGGCTGAAGGATCGCGGGGCGCTCCCGCGCGTCATCGGCACATGAAACATGTACCGTTCCCCTTGGGTCAGGCTCGGCGCGGAAGCGCCGAACCTGGCCCAAGGCCGCCAAGGGGTATCGGCATCAGCCGATGCACCTGCGGGCGCGGGAGCGCTCTGTTTCGTGTAGTGAACGATCAGTAAGGCATCGGGTGGGCGCGGTGGGCCGCGTCGATCTCCTCCAACACCTGCGCATCCAGCGTTACATCGACTGATTGCAGGGCATGCTCCAACTGCGCAACGGTGGTCGCCCCGAAGATGGCCGAGGCCATGAAGGGCCGCGTGCGGCACCAGGCCAGCGCCATATGCACCGGATCCAGCCCGTGGTGCTTTGCGATCTCCAGATAGGCATCAACGGCGGCGTAGACCCGCGGCGAGTGGCGCCCGCCCAGCTCTGGGTTCAGCGTCTTGCGTGATCCTTCTGGCACCGCACCGCCCTGGTATTTCCCGGTCAGAAGTCCGGTTCCCAGCGGCGAAAACGCCATCAGCCCCACGTCTTCGTTGACGCTGAGTTCGGCCAGATCCGTATCATACATCCTGCACAGGAGCGAATATTCGTTCTGGATCGAAGCCACGCGCGGATAGCCCTTTTCCTCGGACAAGCGCAGCCATTGGGCTGTGCCCCAGGCGCTTTCGTTGGAAAGACCAAAGGCGCGAATATTGCCCTTGTCCACCTGCGCCTGCAGCGCCTCCAGGCAATCCAGCATATTGGCGAGGGTTTCCTCCCGGTTCTGGCCCGAGGGATCATAGCTCCAGTTCTTGCGGAACATATAGCTGCCCCGGTTGGGCCAGTGAAATTGGTAGAGATCAATGTAATCGGTCTTCAGCCGCTTCAGCGAGCCTTCGATGGTCGGCGCGATGGTCTTTGACGAGATCGCCTCTCCGTCGCGCACCACAGCAAGCCCCTCACCCGAGTGTTTGGTGGCCAGGATGTAATCACTGCGGCGTCCGGTCTTTTCATTCCAGTTGCCGATAATCGCTTCACTGTGGCCGACGGTTTCCTTGCTGACCGGGTTCACCGGGTACATTTCGGCGGTGTCGACAAAGTTCACGCCCGCCGCCAGCGCCATGTCGATCTGAGTATGTGCGTCGGCCTCGCTGGTCTGGGTGCCAAAGGTCATGGTGCCAAGGCACAGCTCGGATACCGTCATTCCGGTGCGGCCCAGAGGGTTCATTTTCATATCGCGCGATCCCTGTCTCAAACGTTTCAAAAGACACTACTCCTGACCCAAAGGAGTGCAACCCTATGCCGTTGGTCGCTTTACCTGCTGCCTCCAAAAAAGGCACACTCTTAACGCGAACAGGTACCGCCCGACCCGAACGAAAATCACGTAAGGACCCGGAACAAGACCCTGAAACATAACCCGAATTGAAGGAGCACCCCATGACATTTCCACTGAAGAAAAGTTACAAGGAACTCATCGCCGAAGCGGACAGCGTGGTGAAACACGTGACGCTCGATGAAGCCCAGGCGCTCCTAAGCCAGGCACGCTCCCAATTCGTGGATCTGCGCGACATTCGCGAACTTTACCGCACCGGCGTGATCCCCGGCGCGTTTTCCTGCCCGCGTGGCATGCTGGAATTCTGGATCGACAAGGAAAGCCCCTACCACAAGGAGGTCTTTGACGAAGAAAAGCTGTTTGTCTTTTACTGCGACAATGGCTGGCGATCGGCTTTGGCTGCCAAGGCTGCGTTGGAAATGGGCCTTCCCGAGGTCCGGCATCTGGAGGGCGGCCTGGACGCTTGGATGGAAAGCGGCGGCGCCTTGTGTCCGGTTAAATGGTAACGCTGGCCTACCCGCACTGAGTAAAGAGAGGGCCTGCGCCCTTCTCTGGACGCCCCGGCACCTCCGAATGCCGGGGCGTCGTCATGTCTCCCTGCGCTTTCCTGCTGCCTGTCGCATCCGAGGGTCTTGCCGAGGGTGTGAAAATAGAACAGCCTGCGGCGGATCTAATCAGGGAGAGTCTCCATGCCACAGAACATCACCAAAGGCATCAAGGCCTTGCTTGCCGAAGCCAACGCCATGGTTGACACCATGTCCCTGGAGGACGCCAAAGAGAAAGCCCAGGACGAGTCTTACATCTTTGTCGATCTGCGCGATATTCGCGAGCTGCAGCGCTCGGGCATGATCCCCGGCGCGTTTTCCTGCCCGCGCGGCATGCTTGAATTCTGGATCGACCCGGACAGCCCCTATCACAAGCCCATCTTCAACCAGGACAAAACCTATGTGTTTTACTGCGCCAGTGCCTGGCGTTCGGCGTTGAGCGCACGCGCGGCGATGGAGATGGGCCTGTCCCCGGTCATGCATCTGGAAGGCGGATTTACCAAATGGGCCGAAGAGGGCGGCGCCGTCGTCCCCCGCGAGAGCTGACCCACCGCCGGATATCACCCGCCCTGAGCGGCAAAAGGAAAGCGACACGGCCCTCCCGTGTCGCTTTCCTTTTGCCCCATTCCCCCTCCTTCATGCCTTGCCCTTTCTGCTGCACTCCCGCCAAACAATATTGAGAACAAAAAGAGAACACTGTAATCTGACAACCATGTCGATTCATCCCATCCCTCCACAGCTGCCTACCGGACTAGCCTCTGCTTCCACCCCTGGCCAAAGACAGCGAAAGGCCAGCGTCACCCTGCTCGGGGATATCGCCCTGCAGCGCGGTCGAGCGCATGAAGCCTGTGGTAGCGCCCGGTACAGTTTCGCGCTTTGGCTGGCCGGGGCGATGGCCGGGCCAGTGCTGTGGATCTCTCCGCCCCGGGACGCCGCAGAACTGAACCCCGACGGCATGGTGGATTTTGCGGATCCGTCCCGGTTTCTCTGGGTGACAGCCCCCCGATCCGAAGATGTTCTCTGGACCATGGAGGAAGCCCTGCGTAGCGGCGCCACCCCGCTTGTCATCGCGGACCTGCCCGCCCCCCCGGCCATTACCCCGGTCCGGCGCCTGCATATGGCAGCTGCGGCGGGCGGGCCTCTGGCGATGGACGGAAACGCGCCGCTGGCCCTATTGCTGACGCCCGGCGCGGGCGGCGCCCAGGGCATCGAAAGCCGCTGGACCATGCGCCCCGCGCATCAGTACCGCAATCGTATCTGGCAGTTGGACCGGCTGCGCGCCCGCGCCCTGCCCCCGCGCAGCTGGCAGCTGACACAACGGGCTCCGGGCGGCCCTTTGACTGAAACTGTTGCCCCAGACACGTCCACTCCCTCCCCCGGACAAGACCAAGGCCAGAGCCGAGGCACGCCCCCAATGGAAGAAGCCGGGAAGCAAATCAAAAAAGTTAGCTGAATACGACATGATCTGACGAAAAGGGCTAGCAATCCCCACGCGCATTGGCACAGTCGGCAACACCATGCGCCTGATCCTTTCCTTTGCCGCCCTGTTCCTTTCTGTCATTCTGTTGCAGCTCTCTGCTGGCGGCGTCGGACCGCTGGATGCGATCTCGGGCCTGACGCTCGGCTTTGACAAGCAAGAAATCGGTCTACTGGGGTCTGCGCATTTTCTGGGCTTTTTCATCGGTTGCTGGTGGGCCCCACGGCTGATGGGCACGGTGGGCCATTCCCGCGCATTTGCCGTCTGCACCGCCCTCGGGGCGATGGGCCTGATCGGACACACCCTCACCGAAGCGCCGCTGGCCTGGGCCGCGATGCGCATCGCATCCGGGCTGTCGGTGGCTGGTTGTTACACGGTGATCGAAGCCTGGATGAACGCCAAGGTCACCAACGAAAGCCGTGGCCGGGCCATGGGCACCTACCGGCTGGCCGACCTGATCGCCTCACTTGCAGCGCAGATGATGATCGCGGTACTGCCACCAGCCTCTTACGTCTCCTACAACCTTCTGGCCCTGCTCTGCTGCGCCGCGCTCTTGCCGCTGACCCTGACCCGCAACAGCCAACCCGCAACCCCAGCAGCGCCGCGCCTGCGGCCCGGGCTGGCCTGGCGCTGTTCGCCACTGGCCGTTGTCGGCGTCATCGTCGCCGCGATCGGCGCCGCCTCGTTCCGGATGGTGGGGCCGATCTACGGCACCGAAGTTGGGTTGGAGCTGAACCAGGTCGCCTTTTTCCTTGCAGCATTCGTGCTGGGCGGCGCGCTCGCGCAATACCCGGTGGGCTGGCTTGCGGACAAATATGACCGCCGCTGGGTGCTGATCTGGCTGTCAGCAGCCGCCATTATGTCTTGCGGCCTGACGATCCTCATATCGGGTCAAAGCACCGAGGCCACCATGATGATGGCAGGGCTGTTTGGCTTCACCGCCTTCCCGGTCTTCTCGGTCTCATCGGCACATGCCAACGACTTTGCCACATCAGACGAGCGGGTCGAACTCTCTGCCGCACTGATGTTCTTTTACGCGCTCGGCGCCATCGCTGCGCCTTATGTATCCTCCGCACTGATCAGCGGCTACGGCCCCAAGGCGCTGTTTGCCTTTATCGCGGTTGGCCATTTCGGGCTGATCCTGTTCGGCCTGTCGCGCATGCGCTCGCGCCCGACCCCGGACGAACGCACCAACTACGTCTACGCCCCGCGCACCTCCTTTACCATCGGACGGTTGATGAAAGGCTCGCGCGAGAAACGCTAGATCCCACGAAAAAGGGCCGGAGAAATCCGGCCCTTTCATACAATGTGTGCAACCAGGCGATCTAGGCCAGCGGCGTCTCCACCTCATCAGCCGCTTCTTCTGCCGCCGATGCCTCGGCCTCCACCGTCTCTTTGGCAGGTCCAGATGACACCCCCAAAGCGCCGCTGGTGATCCCGGCCACCCCATCCTCCATGGACAGGCCCAGTTCTTCGCCCAGCTTCTTCAGGGCGGGCATCTGAACCGCCATGCCCATAATGGAATCGAGCGCCTGATTGACGACGGGCTTGTCGCCGCCACCCGCCTGTGCGGCCACGGAGCCTGCACCGCCTGCGCCAACGCCCATGCCTCCGACCTGATGGATCTTGATCGAGTCGATCTTTTCGGCAGGTTTGACCATTTCCGCCACGATGGCAGGCATCGCTTCGATCCGGGCGAGATCGACCTTGAAGCGGATCTGCGCCTCAGACAGGACATTGTCTGCCTCAACGATGGCGCGCTTACCTTCGGCCTCGGCCAGCATGTCGTTCTTCTTGGCCTCGGCGCGGATGTTGAGTGCATCGGCTTCGGCCTGCGCCTCTTCACGGCGCGCTTCGGCGCGGTCGGCGGCGGCTTCCTTCTCCGCCTGAGCGGCCAGACGAATGCCGGTGGCCTGACGTTCCGCCTCGCGCGTAGCTTCGATCAGAACGATCTGCTTCTGACGCTCAGCCTCTGCCACCTGGCGGGCGGTTGCCACCGCTTCGGTCGCCTTGGTCGCCTCGGCGCGGGCCAGATCCGCCGAGGCACGGGCGCGGCTTTCCTCTTCGGATTTCTGCGCGATGATGATCTGGCGCTCCTGTTCAGCGACCTCCAACTCCCGCTCCTTGGAGATTTCGGCCTCACGGATCTTACGCTCGCGCTCAATGTCGGCGGCGCGAATGGCCTCTTCCCGCGCGATCCGGGCGCGTTCGGTTTCGCGCACGCTGTCCTCAGTCCGGGCGGCAATCTCGGCCTCTTGCGCCACACGCAGGGTTTCCACCTTCTGCTTTTGCTCGATCCGGGCCTGTTCTTCGTCCTGTTCGATCAACAGCTTATGACGCTCAGCCTCCATCGCGGCGCGGCGCACGGCGACATCCGCCTCTGCATCAATCTGGGCGCGTTCTTTCTTCGAGGTCGCAATCACCTCGGCCAGCCTGCGCATACCCACCGCGTTAAAAGCATTGTTTTCATCGAGCGCCTCGAACGGGGTTTGGTCGAGCGCAGTCAAGGAAACGGATTCCAGCGACAGACCGTTCTTGAGCAGATCCTCGGAAACCGCGTTCTGCACCTCCTGAACGAAGTCAGCGCGGTTCTCATGCAGGCCATCCATGGTCATCTGCGCCGCCACGGCGCGCAAACCATCGATCAGCTTACCCTCGATCATTTCTCGCAGCTGCTCCACATCGAAGGTCCGGCTGCCAAGGGTCTGAGCCGCACGGGCGATCCCTTCTGTTGTGGCCATGACCGAGACGTAGAATTCCACCCCCACATCGACGCGCATCCGGTCCTGGGTGATCAATGCCGCCTCGCCATCGCGCTTCACCTCAAGGCGCAGGGTCTTCATGTTGACCGGGCTGACCTCATGCAACAGGGGCACAACGATCGTGCCACCATCCATGATCACCTTTTTGCCGCCAGCCCCTGTTTTCACAAGACTGATCTCGCGGGTAGAGCGCCGGTAGAGGCGACCAATAACAAGCCCGAACAGGGCAAGAAAAATAATTACGGTAACAACAACAATCAACAGAAACTCAAACTCCATTGAGAAACCTCCCTGTGGGACAAAAGTTAGAATTTTATCGTCAAGCTTATTCGGAGACGGCAACAAGCACGTAACTCCCCCTGCGCCGATCCCGGATCACCAGAACCTCGGTGCCCTGAGCGATGGTATCGCCATCTTTCAGAGGTTCGGCGCGCAAGTAGTGGGCATTGCCATAGCCATCCATGACTCGCACCTCAGCCGGGCGCCCCCTGGCGGCGGTACCTTGGGTGACAATACCGCGGCGGCGGCCCAGATTGCGCTCGGACAGTGCCTCGGTTTCGGTCTGCGGCAAGACGCGGGCAAACGCAGCCCCAAAAACCCGCGCGAACCAAAAGGCAAAGGCGCCTGCTGGAATGGCTGCGCCCCAAGCCGGGGCAAGCAGCCCAAAGAGCGAGGACAGCGCCACCTGCAAGCCCATACCCGAAAGGCCAAAGCCGAGCAAAATAGCCCCAAGCCAGATCACCGTCGGCATGCGGCCCAGCCCCAGCCAGGATGCCAGGCCTGTCGGGGTCGAAACACCTGCATCTGCAGGTGCATCAGGTGCCAGTTCCAGATCCAGTTCTGCATCTGGCAGGTCCAGATCCGCAGCATCAATGCCCTCAACCCCGCCCAGTTCCGAACCATCCAGATCAAGATCGAAGTCGCCGACATCGCCCGCATCGATATCCTGATCTGCATCGTTGTCAGCGCCGATCAGGCTCCCGCCCAAGAGCAAGGCCACCAATTCCAGCACCATCAAGCCGGTCAGCAGCCCAAGCGCCAATGTGAACGGGGCAAAAGCTCCGTCGAGCAGAAATTGCAGCATGTAGAAACCGACCTCACAACTCAGGATCATAAAGTATGCAGTAGTATACAATGAATATGGGAAGGGTTATTGACCGTTTCAATCCCGCACCCTGTACAACCTGAGGGTACGATGGCCGGGGACCGTTTGATACTCAAGAAAAACCTTGAACATGTTTCGACTTCTGTTGGATTTCGCGCGAATGGCACAGGCGGGGTTTCCGCCGCCCCCGCCATGCGATAGAGGGTCAGGCAAAGCGACATGTGGATGGATGGTATGGAACGCATTCTGATTACCTCGGCGATCCCTTACATCAATGGGATCAAACATCTGGGCAACCTCGTGGGCAGCCAGCTGCCTGCCGACCTTTACGCGCGTTATCAGCGTGGCCGCGGCAACGAGGTAATGTTCCTCTGCGCCACCGACGAGCATGGCACCCCGGCTGAGCTGGCCGCCGCCAAGGCAGGCAAGCCGGTCGCGGAATACTGCGCCGAGATGCACGATGTGCAGGCCGAAATCGCCAAGGGGTTCTGCCTCAGCTTCGATCACTTCGGGCGCTCTTCCAGCCCACAGAACCACGCGCTGACCCAGCATTTCGCGGGCAAGCTGGCCGAGGCCGGGCTGATCCGTGAAGTGGTGGAGAAACAGGTCTATTCCAACGCCGATGGCCGTTTCCTGCCCGACCGCTATATCGAGGGCACCTGCCCCAACTGCGGGTTCGAGAAGGCGCGCGGCGATCAGTGCGAGGAATGCACCAAGCAGCTCGATCCCACCGATCTGATCAATCCGCGCTCGGCCATCTCCGGCTCCACCGATCTGGAAGTGCGCGAGACCAAGCACTTGTACCTGTGCCAGTCCGCCATGAAGGACCAACTGGACGCCTGGATCGACAGCAAGACCGACTGGCCCGTCCTGACGACCTCCATCGCAAAGAAATGGCTGCACGATGGCGACGGCTTGCAGGACCGCGGCATTACCCGTGATCTCGACTGGGGTATTCCGGTCAAGAAGGGCGAAGAAGACTGGCCCGGCATGGAAGGCAAGGTCTTCTACGTCTGGTTCGATGCGCCCATCGAATACATCGCCTGCGCCAAGGAATGGGCCGATGCCCATGGCAAGACGGACGCCGACTGGGAACGCTGGTGGCGCACCGACAAGGGCGCCGAGGATGTGAAATACGTCCAGTTCATGGGCAAGGATAACGTGCCCTTCCACACCCTGTCTTTCCCGGCGACCATTCTGGGGTCGGGTGAGCCGTGGAAGCTGGTCGATCACCTCAAGTCCTTCAACTACCTGAACTATGACGGCGGTCAGTTCTCTACCAGCCAGGGGCGCGGCGTCTTCATGGATCAGGCGCTGGAAATCCTGCCCGCCGACTACTGGCGCTGGTGGCTGCTGAGCCACGCACCGGAAAGCAGCGATTCCGAATTCACCTGGGAGAACTTCCAGCAATCGGTGAACAAGGACCTGGCGGATGTCCTCGGCAACTTCGTCTCCCGTATCACCAAATTCTGCCGTTCCAAGTTCGGCGAAGAGGTTCCGGCGGGCGGCGAATACGGTGAACAGGAAACGGCGCTGATCGAAGAGCTGACCACCCGCCTGCGCGCCTATGAGCAGCAGATGGGCGCGATGGAGGTGCGCAAATCGGCGCAGGAGCTGCGCGCGATCTGGGTTGCGGGCAACGAATACCTGCAATCGGCTGCGCCCTGGTCGGTGTTCAAGGAAGACCCCGAGCGCGCCGCTGCGCAGGTGCGTCTCGGCCTCAACCTGATCCGCTTCTATGCCGTGCTCAGCGCACCCTTCATCCCGCAGGCCAGCGCCAAGCTGATGGAAGCATTGAATAGCTCGGACATGGGCTGGCCTACCGATGTTGCTGCGGCCCTTTCCGCCCTGCCCGCCGGGCATGGCTTCACCGTGCCGGAGGTTCTGTTCGCGAAGATCGCAGACGAGCAGCGCGAAGACTGGCAGGAACGGTTCTCGGGCACCCGCGACTAAGCAACGCCCAATTTATCAAATTTCAAAGGCCGCCAAATTGGCGGCCTTTTTTATTGTGTCTGCTGCCACCTGAGCGACTCGGCCTAGTTCAGCAAACATCAGACCTCGTGGCGCCAGGTTGCAGCCGGGCGGCAGACACGTGACGGCAACAGACCGCACGAAAACTGCGCCTTTCCCTAAGTTTTGGAAACAATCCACATTAAGGCGAGCCGCTCGGCACAAATTTCCGAGTAAAAAAGTCGGATTGACAAAGGTGAGTAAATAAATCAGGTATAACACAATCCAGCCAACCTGATCTGTCAGGCCAGCCCGAACGAACCGAGACAACCACATTGCGTCATCATGTCGAACATCGCTCCTGGCCCCGCGCCCACCGCATCCGAACCTGACGATCAGGACAGCCTGTCCCAGATCTGGCTCGAAGTATTTGCGCGCTCCGGCAGCCTTTCGGGGTTTTGCCTGGAATGGCTGCTGGACCGGGCCGAATTTGACAGGGCGGATTTCAGAAATGGGCACTCATCATGAACCAGATTACATCTGAACCCGTGGCCACCACCGCCACGACTGAAGCATTCCCCACATATCACGCCGAAGACCTGACGCGCGGCGGAATTCAGGCACGCATTCTGCTGAACGGCCAGATCTACAGCCTGCGCATCACCCGCGCCGGGAAGCTGATCCTCACAAAATAACCTCAGAGGCTCGCCACAGCCTACGCACAACCTGCGCCCCTCCATCTTCCGATCCAACCAAGCAAGGATAACCCCGATGAAATCGCTGTTTCTCACCGGAACCGCTCTCACAGCCCTCGCCATGGGCGGCTCTGCCGCAATGGCCGCACCAGCGGCCCCCGAAAAAGGCGCCGTTCTGACCACCTATGCCAATATCGCCCAGGCGACCTATCAGGACAGCCTGACCACCGCCCAGCGCCTGAAGGCGGCGGTTGATGCGCTGGTGGCAGAGCCCTCGGCCGAAGCTCTACAAGCCGCCCGCACCGCCTGGCTGGCCGCACGCGTGCCTTACCAGCAATCCGAAGCCTTCCGGTTCGGCAATGCCATCGTCGACGACTGGGAAGGCAAGGTGAACGCCTGGCCGCTAGATGAAGGGTTGATCGACTACGTGGATGCCTCCTATGGCGGCCCGTCAGATGAGAATGCACTGGCCGCGCTGAACGTGATCGCGAATCCCGCATTTGAGCTGTCAGGCCAGACCATCGACACCAGCGACATCACCCCGGCACTGCTGGAAGACACCCTGCACGAGGCAGACGGCGTCGAGGCCAACGTGGCAACCGGCTATCACGCCATCGAATTCCTGCTTTGGGGCCAGGATCTGAATGGCACCGATCATGGCGCGGGCAACCGCCCATGGACCGATTACGCCAAGGGTGAGGCCTGCACCGGCGGCAACTGTGACCGGCGCGGCGCCTACCTGCAGGCCGCAACTGAACTGTTGGTCTCCGATCTGGACTGGATGGCCGCACAATGGGCCGAGGGTGGCGCCGCCCGCGCCGAATTGATGGCCGATGAAGGCGCAGGCATCGTCGCAATGCTGACCGGCATGGGATCGCTCTCCTACGGTGAACAGGCCGGTGAGCGGATGCGCCTTGGCCTGATGCTGAACGACCCCGAGG
This sequence comes from Phaeobacter sp. CC-HEC084, assembly GCF_059429255.1. NCBI lineage: Bacteria > Pseudomonadati > Pseudomonadota > Alphaproteobacteria > Rhodobacterales > Roseobacteraceae > Phaeobacter > Phaeobacter sp. CC-HEC084. Next base: position 343,290 of record NZ_JCAIJQ010000002.1, on the reverse strand, counting down.
AAGAGCACGACTGCTTTTCCGACAACACCCACAACAGCCACTATTACGATGGGCTTGGCATTCAGAACGTCTATCTGGGCGAATACGTGCGGGTGAACGGTGAGCTCGTCTCCGGCGCCTCACTGTCTGATCTTGTTGCCTCGGCCGATGCCGATCTGGACGCGGAACTGCGCGGCAAGCTGGCCGACACCATGCAGGCGCTTGGTCGGATCAAGACCGCAGCCGAGGCCGGTTTCTCCTATGACCAGATGCTGGAACAGGGCAATGCCGCAGGCGAAGCGCTGGTGATGGGCGGTGTGAACGGTCTGATCGACCAGACCCGTTCGATCGAACGCGCGGTTGCGACGTTGCAACTGACCGACGTCGAATTCGAAGGCTCCGACTCGCTCGACAACCCGGGCGCCGTCTTCCAATAACTCAAAAAATCACCGGGCGGCCCAGCCGACAACCGCAGCCAGATACGCCGCCCGGCATCCAAATATCAGGACAGTACTATGAACAAGACTCTGGCTGCGGCGCTGGCTTTCGGCGCCCCTTTCGTGTTTTCCGCAACGGCGGCACAGGCCGAATTCACCTGGGAAGGTGAAATCGAAATCGGCAACGAGCAGATCATCTCTTCGGACGTGGCCGCGAACGAAATCCGCGACACCTACGCGACCATCACCGCCACCGGCACCTATACCTTCGGCAATGGCGTTTCGCTGTTCTCGACCCTCACCGCCGAAAGCGTGACTGACGCCACTGCCGACCGCAGCTTTGACGACATCGGCCTCTACGTCGAAGAGATCGGCCTCAGCTTTGGCATCGGCGAAGCAACCACCGTCTCCATTGGTAAACTCCACCCCGTGTTCGGCACCGCATGGGACGATGCAGCGGGTTTCTTTGGCGGCACCCTGGCCGAAGATTATGAACTCGCCGAACAGATCGGTGTCCTGGCTGATGTAGAACTCAATGGCGCGGGCACCCTGTCCTTTGGCGTCTTCTATGCGGATGACACCGGTCTTAGCCGTTCGGCATGGTTCGACCGGGGCCGTAATACCGCCGCTGCGGGCGGCGCAGGCAACACCGGCGAGCTGGACAACTTTGCAATCCAATGGGCGCATAGCGTCGGCGCAACCCGGTTCCATATTGGCGCCCGCCATCTGAGCGCAAGCGCTGGCGATGTGGATGACGAACAAGGCTTCGTCGCCGGCATCGGCCATTCCTTTGCAGACGGGTTTGATGTCTTCGCAGAGGTTGCCTCCTTCTCCAACTTTGGCGGCGGCGCGGATGACGCCACCTATGCCACGCTGAACGCGGCCTATGGCATTGGCCAATGGACCCTGTCCGGCACCCTGGCCCACCGTGATCTGGACAGCGCTGGCGACACCGATCTGATCTCGGTTGGCACGGATTACGAATTCCAGAACGGCATGACCCTGTCCGGAGCGCTGGCCCAGGTCGAAGACACCGGCGTTGCCGACACGACGCTGGGTGTGAGCCTTATCATTCCGCTTGGCGGCTGAACGATCCCTCGGTTTTGACTGCTTTTCGCAACAGAACCCGACTGGGCCGCAGTTTCTGCGGCCCTTTTTCATGCGCCCTGCTGTCCCCATTGGGCTAGCCACACTGTGCCACGGACAATCTCCGATAAAAATAGTCAGCATTACCCCTTGCCGTCTGACTATTTTTGTCAGATACCTGATGTCAGGAATCGAGATCCCCTTTGCCACCTCTAAGGGAGCCAGGCCATGATCGTCTGCCACTGCACACAGATCACCGATCACGACATTCACGCCGCCATCGACTGGATGCGCGCCGCAGACCCCCGGACGATCATCACCCCCGGCAAAATCTACCATGCGCTCGGCAAAGCCGCTGGTTGTGGCGGATGCATGCCGCTCTTCCTGGACACGATGCGCGGCAATGCTAAGGTAAGTGTACCTGCGCAGTTGCAGAACCTACGCAAGCCACTCGGACAGGAGAACAGCCATGAAGGGCGACCCAATCGTCATCGACTACCTCAACAAGGCCTTGCGCCATGAACTGACCGCTGTCAGCCAGTACTGGCTTCACTTCCGCATGCAGGAAGACTGGGGGCTGGGCAGCATGGCCAAGAAAAGCCGCGAGGAAAGCATCGAAGAGATGCAGCACGCGGACAAGTTGATCGAACGGATCCTGTTCCTTGGCGGCCATCCCAACCTGCAAAAACTGGACCCCCTTCGCATTGGCCAGAACCCCAAGGAAACGCTGGAATGCGATCTTGCGGCCGAAATCAGCGCCCGCGCGCTCTACAAGGAAGCCCGCGAAGCCTGCGACACCGCAGGCGATTACGTAACCATGAAGCTGTTCGAAGCCTTGATGGCCGATGAAGAGGGCCATATCGACTTTCTTGAGACACAGCTGGACCTGCACGAGCGGATCGGTGCCGAAAACTATGCACAACTCAACGCCACCAAGATGGAAGAGGCTGAAGAGTAACCTCCTATTGGCTGCGGCGCTTGTCGCAGCCAACGCCGGACAGGCGCTGGATCTGACCAGCCTGCCCCTTGGCGATCCGCATCTGGATGTGATCCCCCGCACCACCGAGGACAGCCAGCGCATCCGCGCCGTGACGGCCCCTGCCACGGATTTTTCGGCTCCCGAAGCCTATGAAACCCATCCTGCTGGCGCGACGACAACACGCGCCCGCAGCGACGATGAGGCCTTTTCCCAACACTCCGCCAACCTGTCTTTCGAGCAGGAGCTGGAATTCAAGCTGGGCAACGGGCTGTTCAAGAAGATCTGGGTGTTCTCGCCCTCCTCCACCCGCGCCTCTGACGGGCTTGGCCCTCTTTACAACGCCCGCTCCTGCCAGCGCTGCCATCTGAAGGATGGGCGCGGCCATGTGCCTGCGGGGCCGGATTACCGTTCTACCGCGATGTTTCTGCGCGTCTCCATTCCCGGCCCGGTACCCGAGCAGGTTCAGGCGATCAAGGATTATATCGGCACGGCCCCCGACCCCACCTATGGGCAGCAGCTTCAGGATTTCTCGGCCCCAGGCATTTCCCCGGAATACCGGCTTGGCATCCGATATGAAGAAGAGACCGTCGATCTGAACGGTGGCGAAACCGCCTCGCTGCGCAGACCGATCTACAGCGCCGAGGATCTGGGCTACGGCCCGCTGCACACCAACGCCATGCTGTCCCCCCGCGTGGCGCCGCCGATGATTGGCCTTGGCCTGCTTGAGGCGATCCCCACCGCCGATATCCTTGCCGCTGCCGATCCGGACGACGCCGACGGAGATGGCATTTCCGGTCGGGCCAATCTGGTCTGGTCCGAAGAGTTTCAGCAGATCATGCTGGGCCGCTTTGGCCTCAAGGCGGGCATGCCGACGGTGCACGAACAATCCGCCGCTGCCTTTTCCGGCGATATCGGCATTTCCACGCCGCTGTTTCCCGCCCCTTGGGGGGAATGCACCACGAGCCAAACAAAATGCCGCGCAGCCCCGCACGGAAATGATGACGCCCGCGGCACCGAGATTGATCAACCGAACATGGATCTGGTCACCTTCTACGCCCGCAACCTGGCCGTACCCGCCCGCCGCGATCTGGACGATGCGCAGGTGCTGCGCGGCAAGGAACTGTTCTACGACAGCGGCTGCGCCGCCTGCCATCGGCCCAAATTCGTGACCCATCGCCTGAAAGACCGCCCCGAGCACAGTTTTCAGCTGATCTGGCCTTATAGCGACCTGCTGCTGCACGACATGGGAGAGGGCCTTGCCGATCACCGCCCCGAAGCCCGCGCCACTGGTCGGGAATGGCGCACCGCGCCGCTGTGGGGGATTGGCCTGACGCAACAGGTGTCGCCGCGCGCCACCTACCTGCACGATGGCCGCGCCCGCAGCCTGCTAGAGGCGATCCTGTGGCATGGCGGCGAAGCGCAAGATGCCCGCGACCACGTGGTCTCCCTGCCCCCCGAGGACCGCGCCGATCTTATCCGTTTTCTGGAGCGCCTATGACACGCCCCATCCTGCCCCGCCTGCTGGCCCCTGTCCTTGCCGTCACCCTTACCCTAACGCCATTTTCTGCACGCGCGGAGGTGATTGATGAGGCCCTGGAGCAGCACATTCTGCCGGGCTTCGAAACACTGGCGCAGGAGGCCCAGCAACTGAGCGCGACAGCCGCTGAGGTCTGCGACCCCGGATCGGTCCAGTTGCAGCAGGCCTACGGCGAAGCCTTTGATGCCTGGGTCGCGGTCAGCCACCTGCGGTTCGGGCCGACCGAAAGGGATAACCGCGCCTTTGCGCTCGCCTTTTGGCCGGACAGCCGGGGCAAAACGCCAAAGGCGCTGCGGGCGCTGATCACTGCCGAGGATCCGATTGCCAAGGATGCGGCGGCCTATACCAGCGTATCGATTGCAGCGCGCGGCTTCTATGCGCTGGAATTCCTCCTTTACGACGAGGACATGCAGCAGCTGGGCAGCGCCGACTACCGCTGCCAGCTGACCCGCGCCATTGCAGAAGATATCGCCACCACAGCCGATGTGATCTGGATGGACTGGCGCGACAGCTATGCCGACCAGATCCGCCACCCGGGTGATCGTTACCGCTCAGAGGCCGAGGTCAAACAGGAACTGTTCAAGGCGCTGGATACCGGCCTGCAGATCCTGATCGATATGCGGCTGGGACGGCCGCTGGGCACCTACGACAGGCCGCGCCCGAAACGCGCCGAAGCCTATCGTTCGGGGCGCTCCCAGCACCACGTGATCCTGGCGCTGGAAGCGCTGGCACCGCTGGCCCGTATCCTCAGCGACGGAGATGCCGACCTTGCTGCGGAACTGGATGCAGCCTTTGACATTGCGGTCGAGCACGCCAGCCGCCTCGACGATCCGACCTTTGCAGGCGTTGCAGAGCCGGGCACGCGGCTGCGGATCGAGGCAGTGCAGCAGGACATCCGGAAACTGCGCGAAACCATCGGTGAGGATCTTGGTCCCGCGCTTGGCGTCGAGGCCGGTTTCAACGCCCTGGATGGCGATTAACAGAAAGGACCCAAAGACATGCCCTCAAGACGTGGATTTCTGGCCGGGCTTCTGGCGGTGGGGATGGCCCCGGCGGCCAGCTGGGCCGATCTGGGCTCGCCCGCCTATCTGTCCGCAGGCAAGGCCGCCGACGGCAGCTTTTTCCTGGCGGGTCTTTCGGACCTTGGCACCCTCCTGTTCAGCCACCCCCTGCCCGGCCGCGGCCATGCTGCCACCGCCCACCCCACGCGGCCCATCGCGGTGGCCTTTGCCCGCCGCCCCGGCCGCTTTGCCGATGTGATCGACTGCCGCACCGGCGCGCAACTGGCCCGGCTGGAGCCTCCAGCAGGTCATCACTTTTACGGACACGGCGTCTTCACACCCGATGGCAGCCTGCTGCTGACCACCGAAAACCACTTCGAGGCCGGGCGCGGCATCATTGGTGTCTGGGATGGCACCGCCCCCTACCGCCGCATCGGCAGCTTTGCGTCTGGCGGGGTCGGCCCGCATGATATGATGCTGCGCGCAGATGGTACGGGGCTGGTCGTCGCAAATGGCGGCATCGACACCCATCCCGACAGTGGCCGGGCCAAGTTGAACATCCCCACCATGCGACCCAACCTCAGCTATCTGGATTTCGACGGCCAGGTGACCGAACAGGTCGAACTGGACGCACAGCTGCACAAGAACTCGATCCGCCATCTCGCGATGCAGACGGATGGCACCGTTGCCTTTGCCATGCAATGGCAGGGCGATCTGGGTGCAGATGTGCCGATCGTCGGGCTGCACAAGCCCGGCAGTGCGCCACGGCTGATGGCCGCCGATGACCCGCGCCTGCGCAACCTCAATGGATACGGCGGCTCCATTGCCTTTTCCACTGATGGTCAGCAAGTAGCTGTCACCTCGCCCCGCGGCGGCGTGGTGCAGGTCATGGACACCGCAAGCGGCGCGCTCACCACGGAACATCATCTGCCCGATGTCTGCGGCCTGTCCCAAACGACAGATGGGTTTATCGCAAGTTCCGGCAGCGGTGAGATCGTCGAGATCGCCAAGGGTCGCCTGTCGGTCCTGAACCAGGCCGAGCTGCGCTGGGACAACCACCTGATCCCTGTCATCTGACACTCCTCTGAAGTCTGAAACAACTCCCCCCGTCCCGCATATCGCCGGGGCGGGCGAGATGAAGCCTGCGCGACAAGTGGATTTTTGTTCTCCGCGCAAAGCGAACTTTTTCGAAAACAAACGATGACAAAGCGAAAATGAATCGCTAGATGGGCTTTGAAAAGGAAAGCCCATGGATGCCACGACTCGTCAGAACGAAATCATAGAGCTGCTGAACACTCAGGATCGCGTCGAGGTCGAGGATCTGGCACAGCGGTTCGGCGTGTCGCTGCAGACCGTGCGCACCGATCTACGCGAGCTGTCGCAGCGCGGCGCGCTGTCGCGCGTGCATGGCGGCGCGGTGCGCGTCAGCTCAGCCGCCACCCGCGCCTACGCGGACCGGCGCAAGCTGAACGCGGCGGGGAAACTGGCGATGGCAGCCGAGGCCGCAGAACTCATCCCCGAAGACTGCTCAATCACGCTCAATATCGGCACTTCGACCGAGCAAGTGGCCCGTGCCCTATCCGGCCATCGCGGCCTGACAGTCATTTCCAACAACATAAACATTATCAATATGATGATGGGTGGCGAGGCGCGTGAGCTGATCCTGGTTGGCGGCGCGGTCCGGCAAAGCGACGGCGCCATCGTCGGCGAAGACGCCGTGGAATTCATTTCCCGCTACAAGGTCGATTTCGCCATTATCGGCGCCTCCGCCCTCGATGCGGATGGCGCCATCATGGACCACGACGGTCGCGAGGTCTCCGTCGCCCGCGCCATCCTGAAAAACGCACGTACCCGCGTTCTGGTCTGCGATCACAGCAAATTCGACCGCTCCGCGCCGGTGCGGATCTGCGATGTGGCGGATCTCGACGTAGTGATCACCGATGCGCCGGTGCCCAATGCCTTTGCCGAGGCAGCGCGCGCCGCGGGAACACGCATCATCGTGGCGGGAGACACCGCCAGCCAAAACGAAAGAAACGAAAATGACTGATCAAAAGATCACCGACCTGTTCATCATCGGCGGCGGCATCAACGGCTGCGGCATTGCCCGCGATGCGGCAGGCCGTGGCTTGTCGGTCAGCCTTGCAGAAATGAACGATCTGGCCTCGGCCACCTCCTCTGCCTCGACCAAACTGTTTCATGGCGGTCTGCGCTATCTGGAATATTTCGAATTCCGTCTGGTGCGCGAAGCGCTGATCGAGCGCGAGGTCTTGCTGAAGGCAATGCCCCATATTTCCTGGCCGATGCGCTTTGTGCTGCCTTTTCACAAGGAGATGCGGTTCGACAGTGAAACGCCGACCTCCCGCCTGCTGACACGGATCATGCCCTGGATGAAGGGCCGCCGCCCGGCCTGGCTGATCCGCCTTGGGCTGTTTCTCTATGACACGCTGGGCAAGCGCGGCATCCTGCCCGGCACCCGCAAGCTGGACCTCAGCCGCGACGAAGCGGGGGCGCCGCTGAAGGACAAGTTCCAGACCGCCTTTGAATATTCGGACTGCTGGATCGAGGATGCCCGGCTGGTGGTGCTCAACGCCCGCGACGCGCAGGCGCGCGGCGCCGAAATCATGACCCGCACCAAAGTTCTGGCGGCTGAACGCGCCGAGGATCACTGGCTCATCCACCTGAAGGACAGTCTGACGGGACAAGTGTTCACGCGTCGGTCGCGGATGCTGGTCAATGCGGCGGGTCCCTGGGTTGCGGAGGTATTGAACCAGAAACTGGGCCAGAACAGCCGCGAAGGCGTGCGTCTGGTACGCGGCAGCCATATCGTGGTTCCGAAACTCTTCGACCACGGGCGCTGCTATTTCTTTCAGGGCACCGACGGGCGGATCATCTTTGCCATCCCCTATGAAGAGGATTTCACTCTGATCGGCACCACCGACGCCGACCATCCCGACCCGGAGACGGCCCCCACCTGCACCCCCGAGGAACAGGACTACCTGATCGATTTTGCCTCGCAGTATTTCAAAAAGCCGCTGCACCGCGACGACATTCTGTGGACCTACTCCGGTGTGCGCCCGCTGTATGACGATGGCGCCAGCTCGGCGACGGCGGCGACGCGGGAATACGTGCTGTCACTGGACACGGGCAATGCACCGCTGCTGAACATCTTTGGCGGCAAGATCACCACCTACCGCAAACTGGCCGAGGCCGCGCTTGCCAAGATCTCCGAGGCCCTGCCCGGCGTCGGCGGCAACTGGACAGCAGGTGTGCCCCTGCCCGGCGGCAATTTCGCGGTCAAAGATGTGACCAAGCTGCAGGCGGATCTTGCAGCGGATTATTCCTTCCTGACGCCTTATTGGGCCCGGCGTCTGATCCGCGCTTATGGCACCGAAGCGCGGCTGATCCTGGGTGAAGCAAAATCCGCCGAGGTGCTGGGGCGCGATTTTGGCGCCACCATCACCGAGCGGGAGTTGGACTGGGCGATTGCCAACGAATGGGTGCGCAGCGGCGATGATTTCCTGTGGCGCCGCACCAAACTGGGCCTGCGCCTGACCGAGGAAGAACGCGCCGCGGTCGATACCTATATCAAGGACAAGATTGCCGCGTAACGGCGGGGCAATCTAAACGCACCGGGCACGGGTTTCCCTGCCCGGTGACACCTCTGCAGATGGTCTGGCCGTCTTAGAATTCCACCCCTTTCTGCGCCTTGATCCCGGCGCGGAAAGGATGCTTTATCTGGCCCATCTCGGTCACCAGATCCGCGATTTCGATCAGCTCTTCCTTGGCGTTGCGTCCGGTCAGAACCACATGGGTCATCGGCGGTTTCTGCTCGACCAGGAACTCCAGAACCTCATCCAGACCCAGATATTCATAGCGCAACGCGATATTGATTTCATCGAGCAAAACCATTGTGTTGCGCTCATCCAGGATCATTTCCTTGGCCTTTTCCCAACCTGCGCGGGCTGCTGCGATATCGCGGGCCTTGTCCTGAGTCTCCCAGGTGAACCCTTCGCCCATCGCGTAGAACTGGCACAGATCGCCGAAATGCTCCTCGATCAGGGTGCGTTCGCCGGTTTGCCAGGCGCCCTTGATGAACTGCACCACGGCGGATGGCATGCCGTGGGCGATGCAGCGCATGATCATGCCGAATCCCGAGCTGGACTTGCCCTTGCCGGGGCCGGTGTGGACGATGATCAGCCCCTTTTCACCGTCCTTATTGGCCATCATGCGGTCACGCGCCGCTTTCTTTTTCGCCATCTTGGACGCGTGCCGTGCCGCTTCTTCCTCGGAAATGCCGTTATCAGACTTTTCGGTCACCAAGTGCCCTCCTGCAGTTTGGCACCATGTCTTGACAAGGAAGCCCGCAATAGCGCAAGGGGATTTTGTTGGTTCCTGCGAAAGCAGGCGAAGAGGGAATGTGACACGGCCATCTGGCCCAAGCACAGCCGCCCCCGCGACCGTGACCGGAGAGGTCTCCACGCCACTGGGTAACACCGGGAAGGCCGGAGAACCGCAAAGACACCGCAGCAATGCGGTGGCCTTGAGATCCGCAAGCCGGGAGACCTGCCAACAGACTTAATCTACGGGCGGACGGGGTGTGCCGCGACCGGATGAGAGCCGATTCATCCATACGGCTCCCCTCTGGCCTCTCCCCGTCTGTCTGACAGGACGCAAGGAGACGCCCGCCAATGGCGAAGGATACGGCTGAACAGCCCCCCAAAGGTAGCCCAGAGGTCACCCTGACCATCTGCACCACCTGCAAGCGCGAAGGCGTTGATCCCGAAGCCACCCGACCCGGCACCCTGTTGCTGCAGGCGCTGAGCGCCGCCGACCTGCCCGACGGGGTTTCGGTGCGCGGCGTCGAATGCCTGTCCGCCTGCAAGCGCGGCTGCTCCATGGTGCTGAGCGGCGGCACCGAGCGCTGGAGCTACATCTACGGCGATCTGGATCCCGATCAACACGTAGAGGAGATCCTGCAAGGTGCGGCTGCCTATGCCGCGACCGACGACGGTCTGGTGCCCTGGCGCGCGCGCCCGCAGGTCTTTCGCAAGCAATCCATCGCCCGCATTCCCCCGGCGCCCCAGCCGGGTGACAGCCCATCCGAGGAGTAACCGATGAGCGATCTCAACAAAATTCCCGTCACCGTGGTGACCGGCTTTCTCGGCGCGGGCAAGACCACACTCATCCGCCATCTGATGCAAAACCCGCAGGGCAAACGTCTGGCCGTGCTGGTCAATGAATTCGGCACCGCGGGCGTGGACGGCGACATCCTGAAATCCTGCGCCGATGAAAACTGCCCGGAAAACAACATCGTGGAGCTGGCCAACGGCTGCATCTGCTGCACCGTGGCCGATGATTTCATCCCCACGATCGAGGCGCTGATGGCCCTGCCGGAAACGCCCGAGCATATCCTCATTGAAACCTCTGGCCTGGCGCTGCCGAAACCGCTGCTCAAAGCCTTTGACTGGCCCGCTATCCGCTCGCGCATCACCGTAGACGGGGTCATTGCCCTGGCTGACGCCGAAGCCGTCGCCGCAGGGCAATTCGCCCCGGATCTTGACGCCGTGCAGGCCCAGCGCGAAGCGGACGACAGTCTGGATCATGAAACCCCGCTGTCCGAAGTCTTCGAGGACCAGATCTCTTGTGCAGATATCGTGCTTCTGTCCAAGGCAGACCTTTCCGGGGAAGAAGGCCTTGCCAAGGCCCGTGCCGTGATCGAAGCCGAAGCCCCGCGCCAACTGCCGATCCTGCCGATGAGCGAAGGCGTGATCGATCCGCGTGTGGTGCTGGGGATCGGCGCGGCGGCGGAAGACGATCTGGAGGCCCGCCCCAGTCATCACGATGGCCACCACGATCACGAGCATGATGATTTTGAAAGCATCGTCGTCGAAATGGGCGAGGTCTCTGATCCCGAAGACCTGCAGGACCGCATCGTCGAAATGGCCCGAACCCGCAAGATTCTGCGCGTCAAAGGCTATGTCGCGGTGGAAGGGAAACCGATGCGCATGCTGGTTCAGGCCGTCGGCGAACGGCTGCGCGCCCAATACGACCAACCCTGGGGCGCCCAGCCGCGCAAAACCCAACTGGTGGTGATTGCCGAACACGACGATATCGATGTGACCGGCATCCACGCGGATCTGGGAGCCTGAGAACACATGTGGGAACGCGGCACCACCCATAGGGACTTGTCCCGGCTGACAGGCCGGGACGCGCCCGTCCTCCCCCCCGGGAGGGCGCATAACGCCCCCCCGAGGCCGGTCGCGCCCCTCACTGCGCTGTTGCGGAGCTGACCCATGCATGTCGTCTTTCGCGAAAGTCACGGCCTCGAAGAAACCGATACGCCCTTTGACGTTGGGCAGGATCCGGCGGAGCTGATCGTTCTGTCCTTTTCCGACAGCGATCTGGGCGCCTTTGCCGCGGGCTGGCACCGGGCGGGCGATAAGCTTCCCTCCTGTCGCCTTGCCAATCTGGTGGCGCTGAAACATCCCCTCTCGGTGGACACCTACGCCGAACAGACGCTGGAAGGCGCAAAGGGCGTCCTGGTGCGCCTCATTGGCGGCGAAAGCTATTGGTCATACGGCCTTGCAACCCTTCAGGACCTGGCCCGTCGCAAGGGGATCGCCCTCGCCATCCTGCCCGCCGACGGGCGCGAGGATCCGCGGCTTGATGAACTCTCGACCCTGCCGGTTTCGACCCTGCGGCGTCTTCAGGCGCTGTGCGATGCGGGCGGCGCGGTCGCAGCACAAGCGGCCCTGGCACAGCTGGCCCTGGCGGCCGGCCTATACGCGGGTCCGGTTCCGGGGATGAAGACAACGCCCGACTATGGCTACTACGACCCTGATCGGGGCGTGATCGCGGATATCCCCAACGAGGACAGGCCGCTGGTCCTGGTCAGTTTCTACCGCTCGTACCTGACTTCGGCAGATACCGCCCCGGTGGACGCGCTGATCGCCGAGCTGCGCGCGCGCGGGTATGCCGCCTACGGCACTTTTACCGCCAGCCTCAAGGCCCCCGCAGCCGCCGATTGGCTGGGAGCGGAACTCCCCCGGCTTGCCCCCGCCGCCATCATCAACGCCACCGCCTTTTCGGCGCAAGGCTCAGACGGGCGCCCGTCGCCGCTGAGCACAACAGGCTGCCCGGTGTTCCAGGTGGCGCTCTCCACCGCGCGGCGCAAGGACTGGGCCGAGGCGGCGCGGGGCCTGTCGCCCGCTGACCTTGCCATGCATGTGGTCCTGCCCGAGGTGGATGGCCGTATCATGGCGGGCGTGGTCAGCTTCAAGGCCCCGGCCAAGAAGGACCCCGACCTCCAGTATTCGCGCTTTGCCCACCGCGCCGATCTAGGCCGCGTGCGAGCCGCCGTGGACCGGATCGAAGGCTGGCTGCGACTGGCGCAACTGGAAAACCGTGACAAGCGTCTGGCGCTGGTGCTTTCCACATATCCGGGGCGCGACTACAACATCGCCCATGCGGTGGGCCTTGATGCGCTGGCCTCCTGCGAACAGCTACTGGGCGCTCTGGCCGATCAGGGCTACAGCGTCACGGGGACAGGCGATCTTGGTGCCCGCCTCGTAGAGGAGCGCATCGCCTTGCCGCTGGCGGATTATAAGGCGGCTCTGAAAACGCTTCCCGACCCCCTGCAAACCGACCTTCAGGCGGCCTGGGGTGCCCCCGAAGACGACCCGGATTTGCAGGATGGTGCCTTTCACATGAATGCCCTCATCGCAGGCAAGGCGATCATCGCCCTGCAACCCGAACGCGGCGAGGTTACGACCCGCGTCGATGACTATCACGATCTCGACCGCACCCCACGCCATGCCTATGTGGCCTTCTACCTCTGGCTCCAGCAATTGGTTGATGCGGTCCTCCACATTGGCGCCCATGGAACGCTGGAATGGCTGCCCGGAAAGGCGGTCGCCCTGTCTGACACCTGCTGGCCCGAGGCGCTGATCGGTACCCTGCCGGTGATCTATCCTTTCATCGTCAATGATCCCGGCGAGGCCGCACAGGCCAAGCGGCGCATCGCCGGTGTTACCGTGGGCCACCTGCCGCCGCCATTGGCGCAGACCAACCTGCCCGATGGCATGGCGCGGCTGGAAAGCCTCTTGGATGAGTATTCAACCGCCGATGGTCTGGACCCTGCCCGCCGCGACCGTCTGATCGAAGATATCCGCGCCGAGGCGCAAGGCACCGGTGTCGAGGCGGATCTCGGCCTCACCCCCGATTGCTCTGCCGCCGAGGCGATCACCCGCATCGACGCCTTCGTCTGCGACATCAAGGAAAGCCAGTACGGCGAGGGCCTGCACATCTTTGGCACCGGCCAGTGCGGACCACAGGAAATCACCGGTGTTATGGACGCGCTTTCTGGACGGCTGGTGGCCCCCGGCCCTTCTGGCTCTCCGTTTCGCGGGCGCAGCGATGTGATCCCCACCGGGCGCAACCTCTTTACAACCGATCCACGGGCGGTCCCCTCGCGGGCGGCGCATGCGCAGGGGGTCAAGCTGGCGGAAGAGCTGCTGCGCCGCCATCTTCAGGATCACGGCGACTGGCCACGGGGGCTGGTGATCGATCTCTGGGGATCGGCCACCATGCGCACCGCGGGCGAGGAATTCGCCATGGCGCTGCATCTGGCGGGGCTTGCTCCAAAATGGGATGAAGGCTCTGAACGGGTTTCGGGCTTCGAGGTGCTGCCGCTTTCCATGCTGAACCGCCCCCGCATCGATGTGACTCTGCGCGTCTCGGGCCTGTTCCGCGATGTCTTTCCCGGCCTTGCCCAAATGTTCGAGACCGCCGCCGCCGCTCTGGCGAACCGGGACGAAGCCAAGGCCGATAACCCCTATTTGGCAGAGGCGCCGCGCGTCTTTGGCCCGAAACCCGGCCAATACGGTCTCTCCATGGGCGCACATCTGGACGATTACTCGGACGAGGCCCGCGCCGCCGCGGGCGAGGCCTGGCTCAATGCCTCCTCCCATGCCATCGACGCCAAGGGCGAGATTACCGAGGCGCGCGTAGCACTGGAGGATCGCCTGAAAGGCGCCGACAGTTTCGTACACCTTCAGGACCTGCCGGAAACGGACCTCCTCGTGGCCTCGGACTACGCTGCGCATGAGGCAGGCTTTGCCGCCGCCATGGCCCGTATCGGGCAAAAAGCGCCCGTACTATACCATTTGGACGCCACCCGCCCTGATACACCGCAGGCACGCTCCCTAAGCGAGGAAATCGCCCGCGTCACCCGCGCCCGCGCCGCCAACCCCGATTGGGCAACCTCGATGATGCGGCATGGCTTTCGCGGTGGTGCCGAGATTGCCGCAACGCTCGATCACATGGCAGCCTTCTCCCATCTGGCGCAGGTGGTGCCGCCGCATCTCTTTGACCTCTATTTCGAAGCCACCCTTGGCCGGGACGATCTGGTGGAGTTCCTGGAGCGGGAAAACCCCGACGCGCTTGCCGCCCTACGCGACAGGTTCCGGGCTCTGGCTGAGGCCGGTCTCTGGGTGACCCGGCGCAATTCGATCATCGCCGAGCTGGAGGGCGCACCATGAGCGCGGCCCCAAAAGTCTACGGATGGTGCCCCGGTGCCCTGCGCCCTATGATGTCGGGCGACGGGCTGGTGGTGCGCATCCGTGCGCCCATGGGACGGCTCAGCCCCGAACAGGCCCGCGGCGTTGCTGAACTGTCCCGGCGACATGGCAATGGCCTTCTTGACCTGTCAGCCCGGGCCAACTTACAGATGCGCGGCATAAAGGGCGACAGCCACACTGCGCTGCTCTCTGGCCTACGGGATCTTGGGCTTCTCGATACAGATGAGGCTGCCGAAGCACGGCGCAATGTGATGCTGACACCCTTCTGGACAGAAGGCGACGACAGCGCGGTGATTGCACGGCGTTTGGCCTCCGCCCTGACGGCGGCCACGGATCTGACATTGCCGGGGAAATTCGGATTTGCAGTGGACTGTGGCACAGCGCCCGTTCTGCGGGACGCTGCTGCTGACATCCGTATCGAGCGCGATGCATCGGGCCTGATCCTGCGCCCCGATAGCGCCGAGCTTGGCCTGTCCGTGACACGGGAAACCGCCGTCCCCGAGGCACTGAACCTCGCCCGATGGTTCCTTGACACCGGTGGTGCACCCGATGGGCGCGGGCGGATGAGGTTGCACCTTGCCAAAGGCACACCACTTCCATCAGGCTATAGCTTGGTCGCCAACGTGGCTTCTTCGGCTGCTAGGCCGGGCCAAACGGGCGCAGGCCAGTTGGTTGCGCTGGAATTTGGCCAAATGTTAGCGAGCACGCTCACATCACTTGCCGATCACGGCGCCCTGCGCCTCACGCCCTGGCGGATGCTGTTGATCGAAGGCGCTCGTGATATCGCCCCCCTGCCCGGCCTGATCCTAGACGCCGCTGATCCGTGCCTGCGGGTCAGCGCCTGCACCGGGGCGCCCGGCTGCCTGCAGGCGCTGTCGGCGACCCGCAATCTGGCCCACGATCTGGCGCCGCATGTGCCGGAAGACGCCCATCTGCATGTCTCCGGCTGCGCCAAGGGCTGCGCCCACCCCGGCCCTGCGCCGCTGACCCTGACCGCTACTGCCAATGACACCTTCACCCTGATCCGCAACGGTTCTGCCGCCGATCACCCCATTAAACACCGCCTGAGCGCCCGCGCCCTGCGCGCCGCTCCCGAACTTCTGACAGAGGGCAGCTGACATGCTCCACACCTATGAAACCGATGGCGCCAGGATCTACGCCGAAAGCTTTGCCACAATCCGGGCCGAGGCCGATCTGGGCCGCTTCACCCGCGATGAGGAAAGCGTCACCGTACGCATGATCCATGCCGCCGGAATGGTGGGGCTCGAGGAGCATATCCGCTTTTCCCCCGGCATGGCCGAAACCGCCCGCGCGGCGCTGGCGGCGGGGGCGCCGATCCTCTGCGATGCCTATATGGTCAGCGAAGGCATCACCCGCCCGCGCCTGCCTGCGGGAAACGAGGTGATCTGCACCCTGCGCGATCCGAAGGTGCCCGATATGGCCAAGCAGATGGGCAACACCCGCTCTGCTGCCGCACTGGAGCTGTGGCGCCCAAAACTCGACGGTGCCGTGGTCGCCATCGGCAATGCCCCGACCGCACTGTTTCATCTTCTTAATATGCTGAAGGATCCCGCCTGCCCGCGCCCCGCGGCCATCATCGGCTGCCCAGTCGGCTTTGTCGGCGCCATGGAATCCAAGGAGGCGCTGATGCAGGACCTTCCCGTGCCGTCGATGATCGTGAAGGGCCGCCTTGGCGGATCGGCCATCACCGTAGCAGCCGTCAACGCGCTGGCCAGCTGGAAAGAATAACCATGGGCAAAGTTATCTGTGCAGGCCTCGGCCCCGGCGATCCGGACCTGATGAGTGTTAAGTCGCACCGCGCCATCACCGGCGCGCGCCACATCGCCTATTTCCGCAAGGCAGGCCGCAAGGGGCAGGCCCGGGCCATCGTCGAACATCTGCTGCCAGACACGGTGAAGGAACATGCGATGGAATATCCGGTAACAACGGAGATCCATTTCTCCGATCCCGAATACAATCGCCTGCTGTCGGAATTCTACGATCAATGGGCCAACCGGCTGGAAGAGATCGCCCGGACCGACGACGTCGTTGTCCTCTGCGAAGGCGATCCTTTCCTCTATGGCTCCTTCATGCATCTGCACAGCCGCCTTCAGGCCCGCGCCGAAGTGGACATCATCCCCGGCATCACCGGCATGTCCGGCTGCTGGACCGCCACGGATCAGCCGATCACCTGGGGCGATGACGTGTTGACCGTCGCCATGGCCACGCTCAGCGAGGATGAGCTGACCGAGCGCGCACGCGGAACCGACGCGCTGGTGGTGATGAAGATCGGCCGCAACCTGCCCAAACTGCGCCGCGCGCTGCAGGCGGCTGGCAAGCTCGACGATGCTTGGCTGGTGGAACGCGGCACCATGCCGACACAGAGCGTGCAAAAGCTGACCGAAGTAGTTGGCGAGGTGCCTTATTTCTCGATCGTGCTGGTGCATGGACAGGGACGCCGCCCATGACAGAGGCTGCAAAAACCGGATGGGTGGTGATCGCGGGCCTTGGCCCCGGTGATGGGGCGCTGGTCACACAGGAAGTGCGCGATGCCGTGGATGCCGCCACCGACATCGTGGGCTACATCCCTTACGTGAAACGGATCGCCCCGCGCAACGGCTTGACCCTTCATGCCTCTGACAACCGGGTCGAGGTGGACCGGGCCACCCATGCGCTGGAAATGGCCGCTGCAGGGCGGCGCGTTGTCGTCGTGTCTTCCGGCGATCCCGGTGTCTTTGCCATGGCCTCCGCCGTGTTCGAGGCGCTTGAGGCTGGGCCGAATGACTGGCTGGAGCTTGATATCCGTGTCTTGCCCGGCATTACCGCCATGCTAGCTGCCGCCGCCCAGATCGGTGCGCCGCTCGGGCACGATTTCGCGGCGATCAACCTTTCCGACAATCTGAAACCCTGGTCGCTGATCGAAACCCGCCTGCGCGCGGCGGGTGAAGCGGGCTTTGCCATGGCGTTTTACAATCCACGCTCCAAGTCCCGCCCTCACCAGTTCGCCCGCGCGCTTGAGATCCTGCGCGCCGCCTGCGGAGAAGACACGCTGATCAGCTTTGCCCGGGACGTCACCAAGCCGACGCAGGAGATCACCACCGTCGCGCTGAAGGACGCACGGCCGGAAATGGCGGACATGCGCACCATGGTGATCGTTGGCAACCGCGACACGCGGGCCATCGGGCGGCACGTCTACACGCCCCGCTACGCAGAAGGTTCGGCCCCGTGATCCGGGCGGCCAGACAACCACGCCATGACCGCAGGCACGGCTCCAAAGATCAGGCGCTGCGGCACCTTCGGGCGGGCGATCATGATCACCGGCAGCCCCAAATCGCGCGCCGCCTGCAGCTTGGCTTCGGCACCGGAACCACCGGCGTTCTTGGAAACAATATGGGTAATACCATGGGCCTGCATCAGTGCCCGATCCCCCGCCACATCAAACGGGCCCCGCGCGATTTCAACGGTCTTGTCCGGCAGGGGAATCTGGCCTTCGGGCGGGTCCACCAGCCGCAACAGATAGTGGTTTCCGGGTTTGCCAGCAAAGGCAGCGAGGTTCTGTTTGCCGATCGCCAGGAAGACTCGCGCCCCCACTTCCGGCAACGCCTCAACCGCCTGGGCCAAGTTGTCCACATGGCGCCAGTCGTCGCTCAACTGCGCCTGCCATGCGGGGCGCTCCAATGCACAAAGCGCCACATTCGCCAGTTCACAGGCATAGACCGCATTGGCACTCATCTGCGCGGCAAAGGGGTGCGTTGCATCGATCACATGGGTGATCCCTTCGGCCTGAAGGAAAGCCGCCAAGCCCTCGCCCCCGCCAAAGCCCCCGACGCGCAGTGGCAGCGGCTGGGTGACGGGGCGCGCCGTGCGGCCCGCATAGGAGAACACTGCATCCACCCCGGCCTCGGCCAGTGCCTCGGCAAGGCGCGAGGCTTCGGTGGTGCCTCCCAGAAGCAGGATGCGCGTCATGTCTGATCCTCTTGTGAAACAATGGCTGACCATTGTCGGCCTCGGCGACGATGGACCGGCTGGGCTGGCGAATGCAAGCCGGAAGGCGCTGGACGAGGCCGAGGTGATTTTTGGCGGCCCCCGCCATCTGGATCTGGTGCAGGCAGGTAATCGCGGCCAGCCCTGGCCGGTTCCGTTTTCCATCGATCCGGTGCTTGCTGCGCGCGGTCAACGCGCCGTGGTGCTGGCCTCGGGCGATCCCTTCTGGCACGGCGCGGGTGGATCGCTGGTGGCGCATCTCAGCCCGGATGAATGGGTATCGCACCCCGCCCCCTCCTGCTTTGCTCTGGCGGCGAATACCTTGGGTTGGAAACTGGAGGAGACACTTTGCCTTGGTCTTCATGCTGCCCCCTTCTCTCGGCTGACCCCGGTGCTGGCCGCCGGGGCCCGGATCATCTGCACGCTTCGAGATGGCAGCAGCCCGGCAGCACTGGCCGATTGGTTTACCACGCAGGGATTCGGCGCAACAACGCTGAAGGTGATGGAGGCGCTGGGCGGCCCCCGCGCCCAAGTGCGCAGCAGTCGCGCAGATACCTTTGACCTGACCGGCATCGCCGCCCCCGTGGTGGCCGCGTTTCAGGTGGCAGGCAGCACGGGCCTGCCCCGCGCCAGCGGCTTGCCCGACGATCTGTTCCAGAGCGACGGGCAGATCACCAAACGCCCCATCCGTGCCCTGACATTATCGGCCCTTTCGCCCCGCGCAGGCGAACTGCTGTGGGATATTGGTGGCGGATCCGGTTCGGTTTCGGTGGAATGGTGTCTTGCGGCCCCCGGTGCCCGCGCCATCACCTTCGAGCCGCGCGCTGACCGCCTCATCAACATCCACACCAATGCCGAACGGTTCGGGATTGAACACCGCATGAAACCGGTTCTGGGCCGCGCGCCGGATGTGTTGGATGGACAGAAAAGACCCGATTGCGTTTTCATCGGCGGCGGTGGCTCACAGGCGTTGCTGGATCATCAGTGGCAAGTGTTGCCCGAGGGCACTCGGATCGTCGCCAATGGCGTGACACTAGAAACCGAGACCCTGCTGATGCAGGCCCATGCCATACGCGGCGGGAATCTGATGAAGGTGGAACTGGCCGAAGCCGGGCCGCTTGGTTCGATGCGCGGCTGGGAGCGCGCGCGTCCTGTCATCCAGTGGAGCGTCACGCGATGAAGGTCGCGGGTCTGGGATTGCGCAAAGCGGCCACCGTTGCCGACCTGCGCGCCGCCCTGGCGCTGACCGGGTATCAGCCCGATGCGCTCGCCTCACTCGCAGCAAAGGTGGAAAGCCCCGCTTTTCAAGCCCTTGCCGCCGAGTTGAACCTGCCGATGATCGCCCTGTCGGAAGAGGCGATTGCGGGCCTTGAAACGCCGACCATGTCGCCCCGTATCAAAACCCGGTTCGCAACCGGATCGCTAGCCGAAGCTGCTGCCCTCTGCGGCGCATGCCACGGCCGCACCACAGCAACCGCCCGCCTTCTCGTTCCCCGCGTTGTCACCGCAGATGGCCTTGCCACTGCGGCCATTGCAGAAAGACTGACCTCATGACCGTTCACTTCATTGGCGCCGGACCCGGTGCTGCCGACCTGATCACCCTGCGTGGCCGCGACCTGATCGCCGCCTGCCCCGTCTGCCTCTATGCCGGCTCGCTGGTGCCCGAGGCGCTGCTACAGCACTGCCCGGAGGGCGCCAAGATCATCAACACGGCCTCCCTCTCGCTGGATGAGATTGTGGCCGAAATCGAGGCAGCGCACAAAGCCGGACAGGATGTGGCGCGGCTGCACTCCGGCGATCTGTCGGTCTGGTCCGCCATGGGTGAGCAACTGCGCCGTCTGCGCGATCTGGGTATTCCCTATGACGTAACCCCCGGCGTGCCCGCCTTTGCCGCAGGCGCCGCTGCGCTGGGCGCCGAGCTGACCCTGCCGGGCGTTGCGCAATCGCTGGTGCTGACGCGCACCTCGGGGCGGGCCTCCTCGATGCCCGAAGGCGAAACGCTGGAGAATTTCGCCCGCACCGGCGCGACGCTTGCCATTCACCTCTCGGTGCATGTGCTGGACGATGTGGTGGCGCGGCTCTCTCCGGCCTATGGCGACGACTGCCCGGTCGCAGTGGTTTGGCGGGCGACATGGCCAGATCAGAAGATCATCAAGGCCACCCTAGGCACATTGATCGAGGCAACCGAGGGCGCGCGCGGGCGCACCGCGCTGATCCTCGTGGGCCGTGCCCTTGGCGCCGAGCACTTCGACGAAAGCTGCCTTTACGCGCAGGACTATTACCGGCGTTACCGCCCGCAAAGCGCCGACAGCCAATGGACGGATTGGAGCGAAGGAGATGACTGAAACGGGCAAGACCGGATCCTATCCGCCGGGTCTGATGATTTCGGCGCCCGCCTCGGGCACGGGCAAGACCACTGTGATGCTGGGCCTGTTGCGCGCACTGGCCGAGGATGGCCTTGCCGTGCAGCCCTTCAAAAGCGGACCGGATTATATCGATCCGGCCTTTCATCTGGCCGCTGCGGGGCAGGCCTCTTTTAACCTAGACACCTGGGCGATGGATGGCGGCCTTCTGGATGCCGTTGCGGGGCAGGCAAACGGCGCGCAGATCTGCATCGGGGAAGGCTCCATGGGGCTTTATGATGGCGTTGCCACGCGCGGCCAAAGCGGCTTTGGCTCTTCGGCGGAAACCGCAAAACGCATGGGCTGGCCGGTGGTGCTGGTGGTTGACGTCGGCGGGCAGGCGCAATCGGCAGCAGCCACGGCGCTGGGGTTTCGCGCCTATGATCCCGATCTCCCTTTTGCTGGGGTGATCCTCAACCGCGTTGCCAGCCCGCGCCACGAAAGGCTGACCCGCCTCGGGATGGAGCGCGCGGGCATTCCCGTCCTCGGCTCCCTGCCCCGGCGTGGCGATCTGACCCTGCCCGAGCGCCACCTCGGCCTGATCCAAGCGGTGGAGCACCCGGATCTTGAGGCCGCGATTGCGGGCTATGCCGCCTTCCTGCGTGAAAACGTGGATCTGGAGGCGATCAAATCCGCCGCCCGCGCCGGAGCTGCGCCCGCCTCGGCCCCGCTGCCGAAACCTCCTGCGCAGCGCATCGCACTGGCGCGGGATGCGGCGTTTTCCTTCACCTACCCGCATCTTCTGGAAGGCTGGCGGGCAGCAGGGGCCGAGATCATTCCCTTCTCCCCTCTCGCCGATGAAGCCCCAGCCCCGGATGCCGATCTGATCTGGCTCCCCGGTGGATACCCCGAACTGCACGGCGGTAGGCTGGCGGCGGCCGAAACCTTCCGCGCGGCTTTGTGCAAACACGCAGAGACCCGCCCCGTGCATGGCGAATGCGGCGGCTACATGGCCCTTGGTGAAGCCCTGATCGACAAGGACGGCAACCGTCACCGGATGGCCGGGCTTCTTGGGCTTGTTACCTCATATGAAAAGCGGAAATTCCACCTTGGCTACCGCCGCGCCGTTCTGGAGGTCCCGATGCCGGGCTTTGCGGCGGGCGGTGCCTTGCGCGGACATGAGTTCCACTATTCGACCATTCTGGATGAACCGGACGCCCCGCTGGCCCGGGTGATGGACGCGGATGGCAACCCGGTGCCGGAAACCGGATCGGTGCGGGGGCATGTGACCGGCACCTTCTTCCACCTGATTTCCGGAGAGCAATCATGAGCGGTTTTGTCAGTTTCGTTTCCTCCGGCCCCGGTGACCCTGAGCTGTTGACCGTAAAGGCGGTGAAACGGCTGGGGGCAGCCGATGCGGTTCTGTTCGATGACCTTTCATCGGGGCCGATCCTGACCCATGCGCGCACGGACGCCGATCTGGTCGGGGTGGGCAAGCGCGCAGGCCGCCCCTCCCCCCGGCAGGATCACGTCAGCCAGCTGCTGGTCGAATACGCCGCGACGGGGGCGCATGTGGTGCGGCTGAAATCCGGGGATTCCGGCGTCTTTGGCCGTCTGGAAGAAGAAATCACCGCGCTGCGGCAGGCAGGTATCGGTTTCGAGATTGTGCCCGGTGTCACCGCGGCCTCGGCAGCTGCTGCGGCCGCCAATATCCCGCTGACCCGGCGCCTGACCGCGCGGCGGCTGCAGTTCATCACCGGCCACGACGTGACCGGCGGCCTGCCCGAAGGGCTGAACATGGCCGCCCTCGCCGATCCCGAAGCGACGACCGTTGTCTACATGGGGAAACGCACCTTTGCAGCGCTCGCCGAACGGTTGCTGGTGGCCGGGCTGCCGCCCGAGACGCACGCGCTGATCGCGCTGGGTGTTTCGACCCCGGATCAGTCGCTGTCCTGCCACACGGTGGGGGAACTCCCCGAGGTTCTACGCGCGATGGAGACCAAGGCACCGGTGCTGATCCTCTATGGTCCCCTGGCCGATGAGGACCTGCCCGGCTGATCGCCCATATGCCGCAATTGAAACACGGATGACGCGCCAGACACGTTGACAGCTTTGTAAGCGCTGTGTCATCTCTGAAAGACCAAAGGTTCCGACGGGTCCAAGACCCAAGGATGAAAAGGGAACACGGTGAGGTGTAGCCATCAGGCGCCAATTCCGTGACTGCCCCCGCAACTGTGAGCGGAGAGCCACCGGGCATAGCCACTGGTCCCTATCAGGACTGGGAAGGCCCCGGACCGGCATCGACCCGCGAGTCAGGAGACCTGCCGTTGGAAGACGTGGCCAGGATGGCCCATCCATAACCTATGTAATGCCGCCGGGTGAGGCGGCAAGGAGACAGAACATGCATATCGAACCCGGAATCGTAAACGGCGTCAAAATCGCCCTGTCCTATGCCACCGCCGCTGGCGCCATGGGCTTTGCTGCGAAAAAGACGATGGAAGATCTGGCCACCTCCGGCATCGCATCCTTTGCGGCGCGTTCGGCCATTGCGACTGTCGGCGTCTTCACCTTCTTCGAAGTGCTGCCGCATTTCCCTGTGGGCGTTTCCGAGGTTCACTTCATCCTCGGCTCGACCCTGTTCCTGCTGCTGGGCGCTGCACCTGCTGCCTTCGGTCTGGCGATGGGACTTCTGATCCAGGGCGTGTTCTTTGCCCCGATTGATCTGCCGCAGTATTTCATCAACCTGACCACGCTGCTGGTCCCGCTGTTCGCGATGAAGGAACTGGCCAAGCGGATCATCGCTCCGAACACTGCCTATGTTGATCTGAAGTATTCTCAGGCGCTGGCGCTGTCGACCGCCTATCAGGCAGGCGTTGTCGGCTGGGTCGCTTTCTGGGCCTTCTACGGTCAGGGCATCGGCGCCGAAACCATGGCCTCGGTCTTTACCTTTGGTGCAGCTTACATGACCGTCATCCTGATCGAACCGCTGGCCGATCTGGCCGTTCTGGCCGCCGCCAAAAGCCTGCGCGGACTTGAGCGCAGCGGTCTGGTCACGCCCCGCCTTTATGCGGCTGCGTAAGCCTTTCGCTGACATCTGAAGTGTCACATAGCGCGGTCCCGTTTCGGGGCCGTGTTTCTTTTCCAAAGGCGCCAGACATGATTGATCTCACCCTTGTTGGCATTGGCACCGGCAATCCCCAGCATCTGACCCTGCAGGCGGTCGAAGCCCTGAACGGGCTGGATCTAATCCTCATCCCCAACAAGGGTGCCGGTAAGGACGATCTGGCCGGTCTGCGCCGGGACATCTGCAAACGGGTGATCAAATCGCCAGGGCCTGCGATCGTCGATTTCGACCTGCCGCAGCGCGATCCCGCGACACCAAGCTACCGACAGCGAGTGGACGACTGGCACGATGCCATTGCCGAGATCTGGCAAGAGACCATCGATCAGCACCTGCCCCGGGGCGGCAAGGTCGGCTTTCTGGTCTGGGGCGATCCATCCCTTTACGACAGCACCATGCGCATCGCCGCGCGGCTTCAGGCCCGGACCGAGGTTTCCCTGCACGTCATTCCCGGCATCACCTCAATCCAGGCGCTGACGGCGAGCCATGCCATCCCCCTCAACGAAATCGGTGATCCCGTCACCATCACCACCGGCCGCCAACTGCGCGAGGCGGGCTGGCCGGAGAGTGCCGACACGCTGGTCATCATGCTGGACGGCGACTGCAGTTTTCAGTCCATCGACCCCGAAGGTGTTCAGATCTGGTGGGCGGCTTATGCCGGGATGGAGAATGAAATCTCCCTATCCGGCGCGCTGCGCGAAGCCGCAGATGAGATCATCAAGGTCCGTGCGAAGGCGCGCGCGGAGCATGGCTGGATCATGGATATCTACATCCTGCGCCGCCGCGCGCGAAGGTAACCCCCGCCCTAGTCCAGCGCGCTGACGAGGGCCTCGCAGGCCTGCACGGCATCCAGACCAAAGGCCGGGATCAGATAGTCAGGCCAGCTCGACAGCTTTACGATCACAACATCGGCGCTGCGATCGACGAAGATCAGCTGACCGAACACACCCCGGGCCATGAACACGCCGCGCCGGGGATCGTGCACCCACCAGAACCGCCGATAGGCGCCTTGCGGTGACAGCACGTCATAGGGCGCGCCGAATTTCGATGGATCCGCGCCGGTGCAGATACCATCGATCCAGGCCTCGGGCACGATCTGGTCATCGCCAACCCGGCCGCCATTCAGCACCATATGTCCGAACCGGGCATAGTCCCGCAGACTCGCATTGAACCCACCATCGGCCAGCGCCGTGCCCGCATCATCGACGGTAAAGAACCCATCCTGTTCACAGCCAAGCCTACGCCAGATCCGGTCGGACAGCAGTGCAGACAGATCCGTACCGCTTACCCGCTCCAGCGCCCAGGCAATGACATCGGTTTCAATCGACCGATAGGAGAAGCCGAGCCCATGCGCCCGCTCCTGCGGTAGGGAGAGGATCACGTCGCGTATGGTCGGCTTGATCTCCCCGTCCCGCACCGGGCGCCAACCCGAGGCGATATCGACCCGGGTCATGTCGCTGCCCGGCAGCCCATAATCCTCAGAGAACCGCGCACCGGACAGCATGTCCAGCGCTTGATCCACCGTGCAACCCGCATAGCCGGTGCCCGCCAGTTCCGGCACGATCTCCTCCAGCGGGGCAGCCAGATCCAGCAGCCCCTCGCCGTGTAAAATCCCGGCGAGGATGCCGATCACGGATTTGGAGACCGACTGCCCCAGATGCGCGGCCTCGGCGTGAAAATCATTGGCGTAGAACTCGGTGACGATGGCGCCACCGTGCAGCACCAAAAACCCGTCGGTGTAGCTTTGCCACAGCCAATCGCCGACCGACTGGCGGGTGCCTGCGCCGGTGGCAAAACAGACCTCTGACATATCCTGCAGCGCAACTGGCAGCGGCGCAGCCGCAGCGGGACCGCTGCGCACATCCGCCGTGGGAAACAGGCGCCGCATGTTCTGGAAGGACCAGCGATTGAAGGGGGCCAGATCCCAGTTGTCCAGCGTCGGCCGTTTTTCCGGCGGCGGCGGAAATCCCTGCATGATGCCGATTTCCCGCGCCGTTTTCGGCTTCAGACTGTCTGCTGTCCGGTGCATTGGGCACGCTCCCGCATGGCAGCCCAGCGCCTGGACTGCGGTCAAAAATTCCGGTGATGGCCCCATGGGCCACCACCCTTCTGTTTGGCTGAGTTACTGCTTCAGGCGGGTCCAGACCTTGTTGTACATCGCCACAACATCCTGATCGCAGGGTTTGACGAAGTCCGGCACCGGGGCGCCCTCAGGCATCACGATCTCGGGCGCCTCCAGCATTTCGGCGTCCATGAACTCTTCGGACCCGATGACGCCGTTGGCATAGCGGGCAAAGTTGGAAGTCATCGCCGCGTTTTCCGGCTCCATCATGAAGTTCACAAACAGCTTGGCGTTCTCCATG
Source organism: Phaeobacter sp. CC-HEC084 (assembly GCF_059429255.1). NCBI lineage: Bacteria > Pseudomonadati > Pseudomonadota > Alphaproteobacteria > Rhodobacterales > Roseobacteraceae > Phaeobacter > Phaeobacter sp. CC-HEC084. Next base: position 316,883 of record NZ_JCAIJQ010000002.1, on the reverse strand, counting down.
TTGGGGGCATCCGCCAGCACCGCGACGTTATCCATCCAGCCGGTGAAGCCTTCCTTAGGATAGGCGTATTTCAGCGTCGGGCGATCTGCGCGGGCGCGCATCGCGGCGCCGTTCCAGCTTTGCGACAGGTCGACATCCTTCGAGGTCAGCTTTTCGATCACCGCGTAGTCCATGGTGCGCCAGTCTTCCTTGGCCTTGAGCAAGAGTGCCAGCAGCTCTTTCATCTGGGCGGGGTCGGAGTTGCAGCGCGGATAGTCGAGATAGCGCAGCCCGGCATTGATCACATCATTCATGTCGTTGAGCATATTGATGCGGCCCTTCAGCTCTTCGGGCGGGTTGAACACGATCTCAAGCGTGTCGATGTCACCGCCGTATACCGCGCTGTCGACGGTAAAGCTGGTGGTGCCCCACTGATAGGGTACTGAGTATTTGCGGCCCGGATCCCAGTAGACATCGACCCAGTTCGGATCGAGGTTTTTGAAGTTCTCCATCTCGGAGGCATTGATTTCGGCCAGCAGCCCCTCGCCCACCATGATGGCGACCATATAGTCGCCCGGGACCACGATGTCGTACCCGCTGCCGCCTTCTTTGACCTTGGCCAGCATGGTCTCATTACTGTCATAGCCATCCAACCTGACCTCGATGTCATACTGCTTTTCGAATTTCTCGATCATCTCGGGGTTGGTGTAATTGCCCCAGTTGTAGATGTTCAGCGTGCCTTCGGCGTTAGCTGCAGCCGCACTGAGGGCGATGACGGAGGTAAGCCCCGCCTTAAGGATCGTCAGTTTCATGAATCTTCCTCTTGTTGGTTGGTGGGTCCCGTCTGGTGCGGGCTTCTGGTTATTTTCGTTTGCGTTGCAGGGCGAAGGTCAGCGCGACCATGGCCACGGTCAGCAGGATCAGAATGGTGGAGACCGCATTTACTTCGGGCGTCACGCCGCGCCGGATCTGGCCCAGGATGTAGATCGGCAGGGTGGTTTCCCCGGGACCGGCGATCAGCAGTGTGATGATCACGTCATCCAGCGAGACCACGAAGGCCAGCATTGCGCCCGCCAGAATGCCCGGCATCAGCAGCGGCAGGGTGACATGGCGGAAGGTCTGCCAGGGCGTTGCATAAAGATCGGCGGCGGCAGTCTCGAATGTTTCGGACATGTCGGCAAGACGGGCGCGCACCGGGATAAAGGCAAAGGGAATACAGAACACCGTATGCGCCAGGATCAGCCAGCCCAGCCCAGTGATCCCTGTCAGCTGCCGCAGGATCGAAAAGAACGACAGGGTGGCAATGGCGGTGACGATTTCCGGGATCATCAGCGGTTGATTGATCAGGGCAATCGCCGCTGCGCGCCCGCGATAGCTGCCGCCCCGCGTTGTCGCCAACGCCGCCATTGTCGCGATGACGGTAGAGATGACGGTGGCAGTCAGAGCCACCCGGATCGAAATCCAGGCCGCGTTGCGGATGTCGTCATTCTCCAGCGCCTTCGCGTACCACTTGAGGCTCGCCTCGGTCCAGACGACGACCGAGCGGTTGTCGTTGAAAGAGAACAGGACCAGCACGGCGATCGGCGCATAAAGCAGCAGCAGAACCAGCCATGAAAGCGCCGTGAACAGGGGCTGACGCCGCAACTCACGCGTCTCGCTGTTGCGCCACAGCATGCCAAGCCTCTTGCGGGGCAGATCATCCATGGGCCTTCTCCTTCTCGGCGCCTGCCCGGAGCGATACCAGAAGCGCGATCAGCACTACCGACATCAGGATTAGCGCCGCCGCCGAGCCGAAGGGCCAGTTGCGCCCGGATCCGAACTGCATGGCAATCAGGTTGCCGATCATCAGCTTCTTACCACCGCCCAATAGCTCGGGCGTGATATAGGCGCCCAGCGCGGGGATCAGCACCAGCGCGCATCCGGCCACAATACCCGGGCGGCTGATCGGAATGACGATATGGCGGAACACCTGCACGCGGGAGGCATAAAGGTCGTGTCCCGCCTCCAGCAGGGAAAAGTCGAACTTTTCCAGTGAGGCATAGATCGGCAGGATCATGAAGGGCAGATAGCTATAGACCAGCCCGGCCAAGACCGCCCCATCGGTATAGAGCATCTCGATGGGCGCGCTGATCAGCCCCAGTTTCATCAGCGCAAGGTTCAAGAACCCTTCGTCGCGCACGATCAGCAGCATGGAATAGGTGCGGATCAGCAGGTTGGTCCAGAACGGCAGGGTAATGGCAAAAAGCCAGAGATTGCGCTGTTCGGGTGGGCGGGCCGCGATGAAATAAGCCACCGGAAAGCCGAGGATCAAAGTGCCGATCATCGCGCATAGCGCCAGCCCGAAAGAGCGGCCAAAGATCTGCAGATAGGCGCTGTTGAAACTCAGAGTGTCATCAAAGATGTCCCGCTCGAACAGGAACTGCACATAGGCATCGGTCGAGAACACCCATTCGACGCCACCATAGGTTCCCGGCTCCAGCAAGGAATAGACCAGCGCGATCGACAGGGGCGCCAGACCAAACACACCGATGATCACGAGCGCAGGCAAGAGCAGGAACAACCGGACCCGCCGGACTGTCCGGCTGCGGGCCGCAACGGCCTGCTGCAAATTCTGCACCGTGGGCGAAGTTTGTTGCATCCCCTGCCCCATCAGTTTGCCAGCACATGCAGCATGGAGGTTTCCGGGATCAGCCCGATCTCGCTGCCCGCCGGGCTGGGCTCTGCCACCTGCACCTGAATCTCGGTGCCGTTCTGAAGCCGCACCCGCATTTGCGAACCGGCTCCGAAATAACTGCTGTCGAGCACGGTTCCGTGCAGCACAGCCGCCGCATCGGACGCCGCGCAAACGGTAAGGGTCTCTGGACGCAGCGCCACATAGACTACCCCAGGAGGCAAGCCGTCGCTGGCCGCATTGGCAAGCACAGGCTCCCCGCCGAAAAAGCTGATCCGCGCCTGTGCCCCGTCATAACCAAGGAGGTTCGCCGCCACGATATTGGTGTCGCCGATGAAATCCGCGACGAACCGGCTTTGCGGCGCGGTGTAGATCTGCTGTGGGGTGCCCACCTGCTGCACGCGTCCTGCAGACATGACCGCGATCTGATCGGACATCGCCAGTGCTTCGCCCTGATCATGGGTGACAAAGACAAAGGTGATGCCGGTTTCGCTTTGCAGGCGTTTCAGCTCGCTTTGCATGCCCTTGCGCAACTTCAAATCCAGCGCCGACAGCGGCTCATCCAGCAACAGCACCTTGGGACGCGGCGCGAGCGCGCGCGCCAACGCCACCCGCTGCTGCTGCCCGCCAGACAGCTGGTCCACCCGGCGCGCGGCGAACTCGCCCATTTGCACCAGATTCAGCATATCATCGATGGCGGCGGCGATTTCCGCCTTCGGGCGGTTCAGCATTTCCAACCCGAACCCGATATTGCGGGCCACAGTCATATGCGGAAACAAGGCGTAATTCTGGAACACGGTGTTCACCGGACGCTTGTGCGGCGGCAGATGGCCGATCTCCTGCCCGTCCAGTGCGATCTCGCCTTCGCTGGGCAGTTCAAACCCGGCAATCAGCCGCAGCAGCGTGGTCTTGCCGCAGCCCGATGGCCCCAGCAGGGTGAAAAAGCTGCCCTCCGGCACATCCAGCGACACGGTTTCAAGCGCCGTCACAGCAGAGGCGCCGATGCCGAACCGTTTTGTCACTTCTCTCACGTTGATCATAATCTGTTCCGGCACGTTCCTGTTGGCAGTCTGTCCGGTCAGACTAAAGCCCCAAATGCAATGGGGAAATACCTCCAGGAGGGGGTGTCGGCCCTACCCCCAAAGGGGTAGGCGTTCATCAGGTCACCGATTGCAGAAAGATCGAAAACAGCGCGGATTGCGAGGAAATCCCCAATTTTCGGTAGATGTTCTTGCGGTGCACCTTCACCGTTGCGGGTGACAGATCCAGCAGCAACGCAATCGACTGGCTGGAATGCCCGCGCAGCAGATGCTGTACGATCTCAATTTCGCGGCAGGTCAATCCTTCGCAGACCTGCTCAATCATGCTCTCAAGGCTGACGCTGCCGCCCGCCGCCTCACCGCTGCTCTGCGGACGCCGGTGAAAATGCTGCTCGCACAAGGCCGAGATCACCGGATGTATATTGCGCAGCCGTGCCAGATCCCGCTTGGAAAACCGCATCTCCCCCGTCAGCCGCCCGAGGGAGAGGAACAGGGTGCTCTCCGGCAGGGTGACAAACACCGCCATCTCGTCCTTCAGCCGCACGGATCGGTAATAGATGCTGAAATAATCGGTCTGGGAAAACCGGTCCGGCGCCACCTGATCCAGCACCATGACCGGATCATATTTGCCGCTGATATAACTCACTACAAAGGGGTCCAGCAGCCAGGCCCGGTCCAGCCAGCGGTCCACCACAATCGAGCGCCGCTCCTGCCGAACATTGTCATAAATATGCTCGGGCAGCCTGCTGGGGCTGAGCCGACTGACAAAGGCCCCGCGAAACGGCGTTGCTGTGCGCATGAAATCCAACAACGCGGGCAGGAAATCCGGCGTTCCGATGGAACGGATCGCGCTTGCAAGTTCATCGGACGTGGCTGCGGATTGGGTCATCTCAACCGATCTGGCTCTTTGTGGCAGGTTTATCCGGGCAGCGTTTTACAGCCACTCCCAGCGTAGTCTGCCCTGTTATAGGGCGCCCCGTCCACACTGACGATGAGACCTTCGGCCACTGCACCGGGCGCAGCCAGTACGGTGCCGGGAATGCGCGCATAAAAACAGATCGATGCCGCGTTCCGGCGCACCTCTGTGCGCAATGCGGTCCCAAAAACGCTTGTGCATGCGTGAAAATCTGCATACGAAACATGGTGTTGAAACGCGCTGTTTGAAGTTGGTCTGGGGATCGCTCTGTTCAGGCCCCAAAGCCCGCTTCACACTCGGCGCCGGATGCGGGCGTGATGGAATGGTAGACATATCAGACTTAAAATCCCGAGGCTCGGAAGATTTACTCATTTAAGTCAATGGCTTAGAGTTAAAATCCTTCTGCTACATATGTGCTACATTTGCTACACCCTGAACTACACTTGATGCCAGCGCTTGAGTGGGCGAAGCTGCGTTGCTATTACAGAAGTATGCGGGCGTGGCGAAATTGGTGATACGCGCGAGACTTAAAATCTCGTTCCCAAGTGGAGTGCGGGTTCAAGTCCCGCCGCCCGCACCATATATCAGCCGATATGATGGGTGCAAATGAACGAAACGATTTCACCAGACTTGAGATTAGAAATCCGAAAAAACAGCAAGTTCATCCAAGTTGTTCTCAAGGGTTCTGACAAAAAATGGCATCGCTTTTCATCTAGAACCACCGATAAAGACGCGGCAATAGAGTTTGGCCGAAAAAAGCTGGCGGAGTGGTCAGTGTTAGAGCGGCACGGAATTTCAGTAGGCGGCAAAACATTTTCGTATGTTGCTGAAAAGTACTTAAGGGAAAAGAGAGCTGTTGAAGCGGCAGGCAATGCAAATGCCAGTCATAAGCAGTATGTAGCAATCGTTGAAAAATACTTCATTCCATTCTTTGAAAACCACAAAATAGAACGCATTGATGAAGGATTAATTTCAGATTTTGAGGACTACCGTCGCACTAAGATGGGAAGAGAGCCTGCCAAAAGCACAATCAACAAACACAACATCGTATTAAGAAGTGTCCTTGAGTTTGCTGTTCGTAATAAGTGGTTAAAGCGGCAGGATTTACCTAAGCTTACTATCAAGGATAAGGGAGTTGAAACAGAACGACGAGGGTTCTTTGAGCCAGAAGAATGGAACGAGCTTGTTAGGTTCCTCCACAATTGGCCAAAATCAGGCCGAACAGAGCTAACTAAATACAAGCGAACTGTGCTGGCAAGCTATGTGTACCTTATTACGATGTCGGGCTTAAGACCAGGTAAAGAAGCTGAGTCTATTCGCTGGTCAGATTTTCAAAATGTTCCTGCATCTGACAAAAATCCGGAGTATTACAAAATCTTTATTCGCTCCGGGAAAAAAGCAGGGCGAGGTCGGAGGACTAAGGACGAGAAAGCACACAGATTTGTGGTAGTGGACCTCGCTATGGTTCAAGAGCTTGATATTTTGAAATTTCTTCGTGAAGGTGAAGTCGGTGAAGATGATTTGGTTTTTTGTATGAAGGATGGCTCACCGATTACCGGATTTAGCGAGATGTTTCGCAAAGCTCTTGATGCGACCAACCTTAGGGTCGGCATCTCAGGCGAACCCAGAACCCTTTACAGCCTTAGACACACTTACGCCACCTGGAACCTGAGGCGCGGCACGACCTACGAACAGCTTAAACCCCAATTGGGCACAAGCATCACGATGCTGCATAAGCACTACGACCACGCGACAGCGGACACTTGGGCTGAAGTCTTGTTGCTTGGCCAGACTAACCGCAAAAATCCGTAAGTCGCCGGAGACCGTCTACCCCACGGTGGCCGCAGGATGGGAGGCAGATTGCTTCATCAGGCGGTAAACCGATGCTCGTGAGATGCCGAGGTCACGAGCGATTTCGGTAGGCCCAAGCCCACTTTCACGCATCTGGCAGACTTGGACCGCATCAATCTGTGGAGGACGCCCTTTGTAGACACCGCGCTTCTTGGCCTTCTCAATGCCCTCACGCTGGCGGCGACGGATGATAGACCGTTCAAATTCAGCGAACGCGCTCATCAGATGAAGTTGCAGCTTGGCAAAGGGGTCATCATCCTTGGCGGTGAAGGTCAGCCGCTCGGACAGAAAGGCCACAGTCACACCCTTGCGGTTGAGGGTGGTCACGATGTGGAGGCAATCACGCAGGTCGCGGGCAAGGCGGTCAATGCTGTAAACAACGACCTCATCGCCTTCACGTGCAAACTCCATCAGGGCCTGCAACTGTGGTCGGTCTTTGGCGGTGGCACCTGAAACCTTTTCGGTGAACAGCTTGTCTACTGCCCCGAGGTCTTGCCGGTCGGTGTTCTGGTCCTCACTACTCACACGCACATAGCCAATCCGCATCTATAGCCTCCATTTGTCTCGGATGGCTTTAGAGTTAAACGAACAATTGTGCTTTTTCCAGGATTCGGACCCAAAAAACACTTCAGAAACAGCATCTTGAGGGTGTCTTGCAAGGGTGTAGCCAATTGCGACGGTAGCCGGGCGGCAAGGCCAGGGGCCAGCAGGTCAAACCCGCAGGGTGTCTATGCCCGTGTTGCGAAGTAGAATTCATAAAAAAACCACACCAGATTGGGGGATCTGGTGTGGCAAAGCGCTCGGGACAAGGATGGGTGTACTGTGAACCACGCATCCTTGGAGCTCAAGAAAAATACGCCCGAGCGCTTCTCATCGTCGTTTAAGCCGCAACAAACAGTCAACGTAACTTTCGTTATTTTCACTTCTTAAGATATATCAACAGGTCAGAACGCACGCCACATAACGCGTATTGTCCCGTTTCCGCTGACATAGCTCACAGAGCACCAGAGGAATAGCCTCTATACCGCCCAAATGGATACCCCAATGGATATCAGCACGATGCCATTGAACGTTAGGTTAAGCGTAAACACTGTAGAGCGCGGCGGAGAGCAGAACAATTAGCACAAACAGCCAGAAACAAACATACAACACTACAATTTCAACAATTTGCTCGTATTTCAGTTGATTGCCATCGGAAAAGAATTTCCAAAAACTCACCAATTTTGAGCTGTAGTTCGCTACAGTAGTGGACTCACCTCGTACATTTGGATCAATCACTCAGAACCTCCCTACCTACACTTTTGCGCATATCCCTATCCATAAGTATAGCACGCAATACAAAGTTGACTTGATTTGTATCATTGTCAAATCTTTTGTTCTGTGGGAGTGCGTTGATCAAAGCCGAGAGCGCAACACAGGCGCAGTATGCTGACATCGCCCACGTAAAAGGCGAAGCTGACAAGTATCGTGGCCGCAACCCGTCTTACAGCCGTTACCAAATCCAACTGCTGGCCAGCCTAGCTGCGAGGATAAACACCACCAATGCCGCTCGTGCTACCGAGCTTTCGCGTCAAGCTGTTTTGCGTATCCGCACAAACCCTCAAGATGCTTACGCCCGTGTTGCCAAGTGGGGGTGAAACTCCCACAGGCCACTGCCAACTGCCCCTCAAATATCCAACTTGGGCAAACCGTTCACGATGTTCACCGTCTCAAGGCTCACTGTGATTACACGGCACAGCAGGTCAAACGGATATCGTGGATCGTCCACGGTTTCGGTCGCATAATCGTTGGCGTCGTTGGTGATGCCGGATTTCTTGTCGGTCTTCACACCCTGGCGTTCCATCACCCATTCTATGGCGGGCTTGCCGTTCACCACATAGTCGTATGCAGCCTCTGGGATGTCCGTGATGGTGATATTGCTGTTGTAGATGATGGTGGTCTTATCCTTGGCGCGCCCTTTGCCGCCGAACCGCATCTTGGTCACGCGGAAAAAGGCTTCTGGGTCGGGGATGTCGGCAAGGCGTAGGTCGCCTTGTTCCACCACCACCGGGTAAGGTTCTGCGGTATCATAGTTCACGTGCAGGTCGCCAAGCTTGCGCCCTGCCTCGGTGAACGCCCAGAAATCAGCAGCAGTTTTCACCGTTGGGATGCGGGGCAGCTCCTTGGAAAGGTTATCCGCAAAGGCATCGCGGTAGTCTTCGGAATGCAGCAGGCCATACACATAGTAGAACACATCTTCCTTGGTGATGGCCTCACCGGGGTACGCCGCTTGAAAGTGCTTTAGCCCTGCATCGGTGATGCCGTCCCGAACGGTGTAGCCGGTGTCGCTTGCCTGCCCAGCAAACAGGTCGCCCTCATCCGCTGGTTTGGCTTCCTCGTATAGTTTCAGGGGGAAACACTGGGAACCACCCTTCATTGCCGCAAGTTCAAGCGGGGGCACTTGGTCCGTCATCAAAGTGGAAAATCGGCCAATGTGCCCAACCCCTGAAAGCGCAATCACCCTGTTCTCCACCCCGGCCTCGGGGAAAATGCGGGGGATTTGATACTGGCGTTCGTTCAGGCGGCGGCTGAAATACAGCCACTGCTTGAAAAACGGGCGATACAGGGCGGGCACATAGGCCCCCTCGCTCACATCCAGCGGTTTCTGCTTGCCGAAATCGTTCCGCAGGGCGGCGCTCCAAGAAATCTCCGCCAGATTGTCCTTGGTAAAGGCATCCGGGTCGGTGCTGGCATCCGCTGCCTTGGCCTCTTTGTAGGCGTCCAGCTGGCGGTTGTAGTAGGTCACGGTACGCTGGATGTTCTGTTCCAGCCCCTTGCGCGATGAATTGAACGCCCAAGCGTCTCGCTGGGATTTCAGCCCAGCCGAATAGTTGGCGAACAGCACCGGCTGGTCAGATTTCTTGTCTCCGATGGCGATATAATTAGCAAAGCTGCCATCCCGCTGTTTCAGCCAATCGCCGTGTTCATCGGGTTCCACCATCTGCCAGCCGTTCCGGGCCGTGATGCCCCGGATGCTGCCAAAGCTGCGGATGATGTTCAGCTTGTCCTGTTGCGAAAGGTAGTCCCCGATGTCGTGGAAGTAGATTTGGCCGTGCTGCGCGGCCTTGGGGTTCTTGATGAACAGGGTAATCACGATGGGCGCTCGGCTGCCCCCACCAAAGATTTTGCCACCTTCCCGGCGGGATGTTTCCCCGCTGGTCCGCTGATTGCCCCGCAGATGAAACACATAGATGCTGGTGAACTCATCGGCCAAGGATTTCCGCATCCCGTCTGCCGTGTTGGCATCCACCCAGCCACCATTGGTCACATAGGCCAGAACACCGCTGTCCCCCAGCCGGTCGCCACCCCAGCGAATGGCCCTGATGTAGCTGTCGTATAGTGCGTTCTTGTTGGTGGCTGTGGAACGGGCGGCGTAGGTCTCTCCAATCCGGCCATCCAGATGGGGATAGTTGATGTGATGGGAGACGGCATAGGGTGGGTTGCCGATGATAACCTGAATATCCAGATCGCGCTGTCGCTTCCGCCTTTCGCTGTTGTCGGGCATAATCTGGGCCACCAAGTCGCCATTCTCATACATCTGGAAGGTATCGGTCAGGCAGATGCCTTCAAAAGGCACATAGTCCTCGCCCCCACGCACCCCGTGGAACACCGCCTCAATGTTGATGGCGGCGATGTAGTAGGCCAGTAGCACGATTTCGTTGGCGTGCAGCTCGTGGCGGAACTTGTGTTCTAGTTCCTCGGGTTTGATAAGCCCACTTTGCAGCAGTCGGGTTACAAAGGTGCCGGTGCCGGTGAACGGGTCAATGATATGCACACCGGGCGAACCGATGGTTTGGCCGAACTCATCCTCCAGCACATCGTTCACCGATTGCAGGATGAAATCCACGATTTCCACAGGAGTGTATACGATGCCCAGCTTGTCGCGCACCCGTTTGAACGCCACGGCAAAGAACCGGTCATACAGCTGGCGGATAAGTTCCTGCTTGGCCTTCGGGTCGGTGATGCCAGATGCGCGCGCCTGAACGCTGGCATAGAACTTTTCAAGGTCGCGGTTTTCCTTGTCCAGATTGGCCGTAGAAAGCACCCCCAGAACGCCCTGAATGGCTCGGGAAACGGGGTTCTCGCTGGTGAACTGGTGGCCTTCAAACAGCACCTCAAACACTGGGCGGGTGATGATATGCTGTGCCAGCATTTCAACCGCATCTTCCTCGGTGATGCCTTCGTTCAGGTCATCCCTCAGCTCGGCAAGGAACGCATCAAAGGCCGCTCGTTCAGGGGTATCAGGCTGTTCAATGATGGCGGTGATGCGTGTGATGTGGGCCTGGGCGATTTCGGCGATGTTGCTGGCCCAGTCCTCCCAGTAGTCCCGAGTGCCGCATTTCTTCACAATCTTGGCACGGATGGCGCGGGCAAATTCGTCCACCACGAAACCGGGCAGTTCCGGCTGCAAGGGCGGCCCCTCAATCACCACATCGTCATCCCGTTCGCCAGCAGCCCCAGAACCGATGCCAGAACCCTTGGCCGCCGTTTTGTTGGGCAGGTTTTCCACCGTGGCCGTTACAGCTTGCAGCTCCTCGCTGTCTTCCGGCTTGCCCGAAACACCAACAATCTGGATGCGGTCGGAAACATCCTGCCCCAAATCAATCTGGTTGATGGTGCCATCAAACCGTTCATCGTGGGCGCGCAGGGCGTTCAGGATTTGCCACACCACCCGATACTTTTCATTATCAGCAAGGGCCTGTTCCGGTGGAACACCAGCCGGAACTCCCACGGGCAAAATCACATAGCCCATCCGCTTGCCCGGTGCCCTGCGCATCACACGGCCCACCGATTGAACCACATCAATCTGGGATTTTCGGGGATGCAGGAACATAATGGCATCCAAGGCGGGCACATCCACGCCTTCGCTCAGGCATCGTGCATTGGTCAGAATGCGGCAGGTGTGTTCCTCGGGTTCAGCTTTCAGCCAGTCCAGCAACTCGCCACGGGTTTTGGCGTTGTAGGTGCCATCCACGTGTTGAATCTGGCATCGCAGGTGGTCGTCTTGTTGGTCACCATCACTTTCCAGCACCGGGTCATAGCCCAGGAATTCATCCACCACGGCGGCGAACTCATCCCGAACCATCTTGGAACTGGCAATGTCGCGGCAGAACGCCAAGGCCCGTTTCATCGGCTGGGTATCTGCTCCAACATCGGTAGCAAGGTCAGCCTTGGTCAGGGCCTTGTAGCAGCCCACAATCTTGGTGGCATCGTCCAGCTGTAGGCCGTTGTCCTCATCGGCCATCCGCTTTTGCACGGATTTGGCAACCAGCCCCTCGTCCATTGCCAACACTATAACCTTGTAATCGGTCAGCAACCCTTCCTGAACCGCCCAGCCAAACCCACGATAGAAAAAGGTGGGGCCGTAGGTGTCTTCATCATCCATCGTCGCAAGGGTGATGCCTTCTTCGTCCGCCCTGCTTTTTGCCCCATCCCCGAAAATGCGTGGTGTGGCGGTCATATACAGCCGCTTGTCGCCGCCAATCACATCGTCCCTGTGAACCCAAACGAAATTGCTTTCGGCTTGTCCATCCAATGTGGCCCCGGTGGTGCGGTGGGCTTCATCACAGATAATCAGGTTGAACCGTGGCATCCCGTGCAGCAGCTGCGCATCAGATACCACTCCGATGGATTGATAGGTGGCGAATACAACGGTCATCACGCCGGCGGCCTGGTCGGCCACACCTGCCGCCAGCTTGCCCGCATCGGTGGTAGCAGGAAAAGCAAGGTCAAGGCTGGAAATCTCGGCCACGTCGTCCTTGGCAGCGCGGCGCTTGCCCACTTGTGTATCACTACAAACGGCAAAAGAACGCAGGGGCGTTGTGGTGTCTGTGGTCCATTCCCGAACCGTTTGGGCCATCAGAGCAAGGCTTGGAACAAGGAATAGAACCATCCCACCTTGCCCAACCACATCCTCGGCAATCTTCAAGCTGGTGAAGGTTTTGCCCGTGCCGCAAGCCATAATTACTTTGCCACGGTCGCGTTCTGCAAACCCAGCCCGAACGGCCTCAAGGGCCTCGCTCTGGTGCGGGCGCAGTTCCTTCTTGGGGGCAAGAACCACATCCCCTTTGCTGGCAAACTGGCCTCACTGGATAGGCGATGCACGCAGTTCCCCAAGGCCGATGCGGATAACGGGCCTGTCCAAGCCCAGCATCATCGCCTCAGCGTTGCTGCTCCATTCCACAGTAGTGCTGTCCATCACTACCCGATGATGGAACGGCTCTTTGGCCGAAACCGTGAGAAATCCGCTCAGGTCGGTTTGGGCGATGCGGTGTTCTGGGGCGTAGAACTTGCATTGAACGGCAGCATAGCCGGGGTGGCCCCGCAGCTTGGCCACCAAATCAATCCCAACATCCTTGGCGGTCCAACCATTGGCGTCGGCATACTCAGCACCTTCGCCAGCCACCCATTCAGCCCAGTGCCACACCTGCTCATACTGTTCGCGCTGAACCGGGTCGGCGGTCAGAAAGGCCGCACAAAGGCGTTCAAAATAGGTGCCCTTGTCCCGCTCAGTGGTGGCAGCGCTGCGGTAAGATGCCAGCAACTCGTCAACAGATGTGGTGTTCATAGAAATGCCTCAAGTGATTGTAATCTCGGTATAACACCGGCTGCCGAACCATCAAACGGTGAATTTTTTTCAATAAAATCAACAAGATATTAAGTTAAAAGTTTTCGCCGAGAGCAAAAACCTGTTGCCAAGCGGGGGTCGGATTTGGTACCTCATCGCCAGAGAACAGGAACAGGATGAAAATGGCGGCAGGCACACGGATAACTCACATACCAGCAGGAACCACCCAAAATGGCCAGCCTGCATCGTGCGAAGCCAGCCACCCTAAATTTTCACCTTTTATTTTTTCCACGGCGCTTGTTGCGCTTTCTGCCCTTTTTCAGTGGCTGCTTTCTGCCTTCATCACCACGCAGCTTGCTGTGTTCGGCATCTTTGATTTCTTGAAACAGCGGGTGGCCGCGTATCCATTCCCGCAGCTGCTCATCGGTTTGAATGCCAACAACACTGGTAAGAAATTCACGGATTTCTGCTATCGGCTCTGGCAAGGGGCTGCGAACCATCACGGGAACAGCTGCTTGCTGAAAGTATCGCCGCATCTTCCTGTGCAAACGGCTTGGGATGGGGTCTCGCTGAACGGGTTCAAGCTGGCCACGAAAGGGATCATAATCAATCTTCATCCGCGCTTCACCTGTAAGCCTTTGAAAACTTTTGCAGTGGAAGCAGCCGGAAATGCATCCGCCAAAATGCCAATCGCTGATGAAAGTTATCTTGGGTTTTCAGCCACGCGTGTTCGGATGGGCTTTGCCAAAAATCGGTTGGCATCAATCCCTGTTGTGCAAAACTTGGTGGGTTCACGGCCTTTCCAAGGGCAACACGGCAAGCAGATTCATCAATATAGCCACCAAGTGAAATCCCCCATTCGGCTGGTTGAACCGCATCAAAGAGCATATCTGGCTTGGAGGTGTTAGCAGTAGAAACGGGAGTAAGATTGCCACGCTGGCTGCCATCAAAACTGCCTCGCCAATTGATAATTTGATTCAGTTCCCGCTCACTTGGTATGTAGTTTTCTGCTTTGGTGAGTTTGTTGCAGGCGAGAAGCGCTTTATGCGAAACAGAAAAATCACGGCACATCTCTGATGCGTAAAAAAGATTTGGGCTGTAAGTAAGGTCTCTTAGTTTTCGCGTTTGCCCTGCAAGAATGGCATTTCGCTTCCTAACACATCTTTCTCGTTCAATATCCGTTTTCGCTTTTGATGGTTCGTATTTCTCCAAAATCTGTTGATAGGGGAAAACAAGTGGCTGGAAATCTTGATGCGCATAGGTGAACCGTTCTGCTTTATCGCTGTAGTCAAGGGTCCACCAGATGGGGGTGTTAGGGGTAAATTTGTCCACCTGAATTGAGTTATTTGTGGTGCCAATGTTCAACCTGCGAATGCCATCTACATCACGAATAACTTCCACAAGTTTGTGCATAAATGCCACATCAGTTCGTTCATCACATATTTCAAAAGGGAGGAACAGAAGGGCGTGGATGTGGTGTTTATCTCGTGGTGTGAAATTTATCTGGTTGGCATCACTGCGTGTTCCAGCTGCATCACCACAGAATATCACTCCCGGCTTATCTTGTGGTGAGATATCAACCTGATTTCCAGTAAATGTGGTTGCTAATAATTTAACTATTTCTTTATAGATGCTGGTGCAGATGGCTCTGTGAGATGGTAAAATTTTGTTCTTAGCTGCTCTTGTTTCCTTGTGAGCGGTTATGAAATAACATCTTTTATCAATGTTCTCAGTTGTTCTAAAATGTTGAACAGCTGATGCGATGTATGCGTTGCTAAGTGCTTTTCTTTTTGCCCATTGTCGGGTATCAGGTATTATTGATTTGTTTTTATATTTTTTCTTTATATCTGCTTTCATATTTTATCCTTGTTTTCTTAAATGATCTGTTTGATTGATGTTTGAATAATGTTTTCATTTTTCTTCCATCTTGTTTTGTATTGCATTAGGTACTTCTAACACTTGCACCGCCGCCGATGGCTGCGGATGCTGAGTGATTTGATGATTGCTTTTATGGCTAAACCTGGCACCTGCTATGGCCGCCTTTTTGTTTGGCAATCTTCTTAGTAGCAGTGCTATGAACTATAGCACAATTTGCGCGAACTGTCCAGTTAATTCGCTATGCAGGCCGAAATAATCGCCCTGCTTTCGTCGTTTAATTTTAGTCTTTTTATTAACTCAGTAGATAATTCTCTTTCAATTTTTCCCAGCTCGTCAATTTCTGTTTCAAATATAGTCGCAAACCTGTCGTAGCGGCCGTTTGCCCTCCGTATGCTGACGATGCAAGAAATCAGCCCTTCAAGTGAAAAGTCACGGTTGTGGTGAACTTGCCGATAAAAATAGTTCTCAGTCAACCCGCAGTATCTGCGCGAAAAGTCCTGATAGTTTTCGGCAAGGCCGTGTGCAATCAGTTTATCTGCCGTTTTCTGTAACAATGTCATTATCTTGCCTCTGTAAAGTATGTTGTTTTCTATTTATCTTTCCGTGGCAAGATGGCCGATTTTGCCGCAAAAATTGCAGTTTTTATTGCTGGCAGGGTTTGGTGGCCGGATGCCGAGAGATGCCACTGTACGGGCCGCTCCGTGGCTCTGTGGGGCTATTGTGGGCCAGCTGTCACAAGAACTTTTTGCGGAACCGCAACATTATTCCCCCTTCAGCTTTCGGATTGCTGTATGCAAGCCTTATCATCAACATCGTGGGGCAATCGTGGGGGAATCGTGGGGCAGCATCAGGGTCACAAGAACTTTTGCAAAAGTTCAGAATTTTTGGAACTTTTGTCACGCAGCCCTGCGGCTCAAAATCACGAACACCTTGTTCACCATCTTGCTGGCCCTCTGTTCCGGTTCGTTTCGCCCGTCTTTAGCGATGAACGCGCGGTGGTCTACATTCTCGCAGAACCGAAACGGCGGGCTGTCTGGAACGCTGTTCTGGCCACTGGTCGGTTTCGTGAATGTGATAGTGATGAACTCTTTGAACAGCTGCTCACCCTACCTGGGAAAACTCTGGTCAGCGGGGCGTATGGTTCTTGCCCACCTGGGTTCATCACCTTGCTTGGCCTTTGTGGTGATACCGGCCATCATCAAGAATTTTACCAGTTCTGGCACGATTTCCTTGGGGATGATGATGGCTCCCGTATCCGGCAGATTGCTTCCAGCCGTGTTCCGGTGTTTGAACTCTACAGGGTTCTGAAAGCTTTGCCGGAACCTCTGCGTACCATCGGGATTGCCCAGCGCCTTGGCGAAAGTGGGGCCACGATGAGGTTCATTGATGCCGTCACTTGGATGCACTGTGGCAAGCCCAGTGATGCTGTTTGGCGTGATGTAGGGAAAAAGCTGGAAAGCGGCACATCGCCTCGGAAGCTGCTTGATGTGATGCTGAACAATGCCCGGTGCCCAGCGCCTTACCTTGTGGATGAACGGTTTCGCCACATTGCCACAGTAGGGGAGTTGCGCGATGCCGCTCGTCGGTTTGAAAACTGTCTCGGGATGGATTTCACCGTTGAGGAAGCCCTGCGAGGGGAAGCCCAGTTCTACGAATGGCGGGGTGATGGTGAACCCTGCATCCTCAGCATCATCAATGATATGCCATTCGGGTTCTACGCGGGCAGTATCAAAGATGTCGGCAATGTGGAACCAGATGTGGAAACCTATCTGAACATCACCGCCGCGTTGGCTGAGCACGGTGTGGTGGAACGCTCGGGCGTCGTTGATATGGTCGCAGCCGTTCCAAGGTCGCTTGGGCGTCGGGAAGGGCGCGGTGTGCAAAGCATCTGGGCTCTGCGCACCCGCAGATGAGGCAAAATATTTTATATCAAAATCCGCGACCAAGCTTGCCGTCATTAACCAACAGGCTATGATTGGAGGAGGCAACTTAATGTTCGGAGTAACCTGGCCTGTGGTGTTGCCGTCTGGGCACCAACCAAGCGGAACACGTGCATAGGCAAAAATAGTTCAAAATTCAAAAGTCCTGATTGGGCCTGACGGGAAACAAAAAATGAAATTTGTGAAAAATCTTTCCAAAAACAGCAAGTCAATTATGGGAAGTGGCGAGTTTGAGTTAAACCCACAGATCCTGAACGATTGTTCTGCAATCATACAAAAAAGCAACCGATTTGTAGAAGATGAAGCGGATATTAGTGATTTCAGCTTCGCGTATTGGGGTGAAAAAAAAACCACGGCACGTGATGGCTTTAATTCTCAAACGATTCCAACTTCATCAAAAGAAAAGTCAAACGGACCGCCTGCAAAACACCAGGACTACAACTATGCTTCATCATTGCTATTGGATGAAAAAAGTACTGCTTACAATGCACACACCAATTTTAAAGTAGTAAGTATTCTTCCAACCGACGCTGCTGGCTCTGAAACTTCAAAAATCCTGTCAGGAACAGGGCGTTCAGAGAGAATATTTGGTTTATCTGAAGCGGACCAGATCATTGGACGCCGTGGGGATGACACAATTTTTGGTGGTGGAGGTGATGATAAAATAATAGGAAATCGTGGAAAGGATAAACTAGTCGGAGGAAATGGTTCCGACACAGTCAATGGGGGGGCAGGTCGTGACACGTTGATCGCTGGTAAGGGGGCAGACATTTTGGAAGGCGGGAGGGGTAATGATATCCTCCAAGGTGGAAAATCTGCGGATACTTTTTTGTTCAACGGTCGCTTTGGAAATGATACTATTTCCGACTTTAGGTCTGGCCGCGACAAGCTGGACCTCAGTGAATTCAGCATCATCTCAGATATTCGGGATTTGAAGAAAAATCACATATTCCAAGACGAAGAAGATGTAATCATCCACATTGGAAGGAAGCAAACGATTACTTTGACTGATACTGACATCACTGACTTGAGAGCGCGTTTTTTCAAATTTTCGGACGATTTGGGTGACAATGCATCTGAGAGCAATGAGACTGTAGCCTCGCCAGGTGGTGGAAGCGCGGCGGCAGCTGGAAATTCCTCGGCACCGGCCGGAGGAGGTGGTTCAGTTGCCGCAAGCGGTGGTGATAGTTCAGCTGCCTCAGGCGATGATAGTGCTTCCGCATCTGGTGGTGGTAGTGCAGCTGCCGCAGGCGGTGGGGGCGTAGCTCCGGCAGGTGGTGTTACGGGATCAGTAGGTGATGATAGTTCAGCTGATGCGGATGTTGGGGGCGCAGCTGCGGCAGGTGGTGGTAGTGCAGCTGCTCCAGACGATGCGGGTGTTTCTGCTGCATCTGGTGGTGGTAGTGCAGCTGCTGCGTTGAAATGGATTACTGCCTCCGAACCTGACAATCTTAATTTTGGGGATGCGCATCAAACACCTATTGAAAGCGAATGGTTACTTTAGTGAGGGATGCAGATAGCTCTGGCGTTACCCACTACGATCCGAACTGCATTAGTAAACTCAAACTGAGAACCCACGATACGTCTTGTGCGGGACAGAAAGTCTGTCTTTCTGTGAGGTATGCCACCACTCTAAAGTGCCACCCTGCGGGGTATCCTGCACACCCACCCTCGGCCACCGCGCTGTGCGGCATCCTCTCTCCCGTTTTGTGTTTATTCTGTGTTTTTGAACCGGTGGTGGGCACGGTTTTCGCTACCGTGAACGGAGCGGTTTGACCGGGCTTGCTTGCACTTTGCGTGCCTGCATTTCTTAGCGTAAAATATCTGATGAGGGTAGTCTATCGTGCTACAGCATATGCTACACAATGAACAAATCGCCTGAAAAGTTTTTAAAATCAATTGGTTATAATTTGGGTATGGGGACTTAAAATCTGAAGGGCGTATGCCCGTGTGGGTTCGAGTCCCACCGCCCGCACCATTTGACTTTCGGAGGTAGACAGAAAACGTAACGTCTTGAACGGCATGGTGGTTATGCAGTTCGAAGTCCGATTTCGCGTGATACACTGGTGGGGTCTGTAAAGGCCATTCGCAATACCATTCTCTTGAGTTCGCAAGAACCTTTTTCCAAAATCTTCCATAAGCTTGCCAATAAATCCATGGAAGGTTTGAACAATTCATCGAATTCCCCCGCTGGAGCAGCTTGATGGGCAAGCTTCTCTCCCAAGGTGGCGGTTTCAGACAGCCCCGGTCGCGCTGTTCTGTACCATGGCCCAGGAAGGTCTCTCCTTCCGCGATGTCTTTCGCCAATATCACCTTGGCACATTGTGATGCCGCCGTGAGGCGGCATCCATGCCATCAACCAAGCCGCTGAACAGCCCGGACATCCAGAACCGCTACATCCCCCGCCCGGATAGGCATCCGGCCGGGGACCATGGGTGTCTTGCCCTGTCAGAGTATAAAATCGCCTTCGTCCAGCGAATGCCCGCGAAGGCCGAGGAGCGTAATCTCCGTGTCATCGAGGTCAATCTCGGTACGGAAACCCCGCTCGCTGATGGCCCCTTCGATTTCATCGAAGCTTTCGAAGCCATACGCGCTGAGGTCGATCTTGTCCTTGCCTGAGCGGAAACCAACAATCAGGTCGTGACCGTCGTCCTCCGCGAAGACGAAGGTGTCCGCTCCCCGGCCGCCAAAGAGATAATCATTGCCCTTTCCTCCGTCGATCAGGTCATTCCCCCGGC
Source organism: Phaeobacter sp. CC-HEC084 (assembly GCF_059429255.1). Classification (NCBI taxonomy): domain Bacteria; kingdom Pseudomonadati; phylum Pseudomonadota; class Alphaproteobacteria; order Rhodobacterales; family Roseobacteraceae; genus Phaeobacter; species Phaeobacter sp. CC-HEC084. The sequence goes on along the minus strand of NZ_JCAIJQ010000002.1, from coordinate 297,263 downwards.
CGCCCTTTATGAAGTCGCTGCCAGCTTCGCCCTTCAACGTATCGTTGCCTCTGCCACCGAAAACCTTATCGCGCTGCGCACCCGCCAACACGAGATCGTCACCCGCCCCGGCAAAAACCAAGTCCTTGCCGCCCTTCGCATCGATCAGGTCATTGTCCCGCCCCGTGCGCAAAAAATCGCGTCCATCATCAGCAATCACGAAGTCAACGTCGTTCGCCCCATCAGTTGGCAACAGGTCGACAGGCAGAAGAACGCCGTCTAGGACGTGAACGACACCGTTAGAAGCCTGAAGATCGGTCGCGATCAGGTTGGGGTTCGAAAGATCCGGATCGGCATCGACAAGACTGAGGCCGTCGAGCGTAAGTGTCCCGCCTTGCAGCGTCTCCACCTCTCCAGTGGCAATCACCTGGCTAGCTTGCAGGCTCTGGCCCGCTACGTGGTAGGTCAGAACGGTGGACAAAAGCTCGATGGGGTCATTGCCTTCGTTCAGCAGGCGCAACGCATCGACCAAATGGCCGAAAGCGCCTGCTTCGTCACTTCCCTCATACCCGAGGGTCTGGGACAGACCGACAAACGCCGAGTCGGTCGGCGCGAACACTGTGAAATCCTGTGTGTCATCGTCCAGAACTCCTGCAAGATCGGCGGCAATCACGGAATCGCGCAGAATGTCGAAGTCTGCGCCGTTGCCGTCAAAGCCCTCCGCACCACTCGTTTCGAGCACGAGACCGGTAACGGTCGGGGCATCATTGTCGGGCAAATCAATAGGCAAGAGCACCCTGTCGATCACATGCACCACGCCATTGTCCGCCATGATGTCCGTCGCAATCAGCGAGGGATCAATCAGATCCGGTTCGTTGTCGCCCAGCGTCGGCAATTCGGAGGCATCGATAATGCCGCCCTGCAACGTCGTCACGGATCCGGCCGCTGCAATATCACCGGAGGACTGTGTCCCAACCGAAACATGGTAGGTCACCACAGCTTCGAGCGTGTCCGCATCCAGCGTGCTAAGGAATTCAGTCACCGCGAGGGTGTCGGCCGTATCCCCTGCGAAGCCAAGATCGGTGGCCAGTTGACCAAAGGCCGCATTCGTCGGCGCGAATACGGTGAGGTCTGCAGCCGTGTTGTTGAGGGTGTCGATATAGGCAGTCCCTTTCTCAGCATCAATGAACTCGATCACTGAGACAAGAATGCTGAAGGTCGTATCGCTTGATGCGATTCCTGCAATGGTGGTCATGGTCTCTCTCTCCCATTTACTCAGACGCACAGAAGGCCAGCATGCCTCCTGTCAGCCCTAGAGCTCGTTATCGCTAACTTCGGCGGGAGCACCTCTTCGATCTCGCTTGTGACGCCTTTGAAGTCTCGGTCTCGGCGCTGGTGACAGTCGTAGTCTGCAATGCCGCGCCTCCCCCGGTTCCGAGCATTATTCGGATACGTCGTGGGTCGAGGCGGTAGCCATTGCGGTGATAGTGCCACGAGATAAGCAGTTTCGGCAAAACGTGTCCGCTTTGGTTATGCACCCTTGGTTACGGCCACTCTCGGTGAGCGGATCAATTCGATCAACAAAACGTGATCATCAAACGTAGCCGACGATCTGGCAGCACGTCGAAGCTTCGATCTGAGAATCATCCTATTGGCATTGCGCCTTACGGAATTTCTGCAAACAAGGCGCCATGCGTTTCCTGCCCATCTGAGCACTGACCGCTTTCCGCTCCTTGCCGCCGCTCACACACGGCCAGACTAAATTGTCGCCTATATGGCTGTTCCTCTGGATCAATGTCATGGATAAGCCTCAGATTGGTTCAAAGCGGATATCTAGGCGTCGAAACAACAAGAGGCGTGGCCGCCTGATCAGACGCACCAAGGGCGACACGAACACGAAACTGCACGCAGTTTGCGGCAGCAAAGGACGCCCACTGAACCTGTTCGTGACAGCGTGTCGGGCTCATCAAATTTGGATTGGCGTCTTGGTGATCGCGGGCACAACGCCGATTGGTTCAGAGAAGCGTTGCAAGATAACGGGATCCGCACCTGCCCCCTAGGCAAGAAGCAACAACCGACTACAGCAAGATACGAGAATCGCCGCCACAACCAGCGCAACCACATAGAGATCATGTTCGGAAGACTGAAGGACTGGCGGCGCGTCACAAATAACTATGACCGTTGCCCGAATGTCTTTTTCTCGCCAATCGCCCTGGCCGCAACCGTCACATACTTCTGCAACTCAATGCATCCTGAACCTCGTCCAATCGGCTCAATCAGTGGTTGTCAGCGGGACGCTCGACACGCACCGAACAGGATGTCTCCCCCTTGACACTCCTTGCGCGCGTCTATGCTTCGGTTTGCACCCACATATCCTTACCCGGACTTCCCACCCAAATAGATTGCGGCAGGAATATGTCAGATATGTGTCAAATTTATGACTAAATGATTGACTCATTCTGGGAAGTCTGTCACCGTTTAGAAACTGTGACTAATTCTACGGAGGATTGCGGGGCTCACTAATTTGCTTGAGCCTTTCCGTATAATAATAATACAGGCGCAATCCCGTAAATCGAAGAAACTATCTCGGCCCTTCTTTTGCCGAGCGTTTACGGTGAATTAAAAAGTACAAGAAGAGATTACGGATCAATCTTCGGATCCGACTGCAATCACTCCAAATCTAAAATGCATGCGACACTTCGCGTATCGCGGGAACGCCTTTATTTGGCGTTGAACGCTTTTAGTTGGCGTTGGAAGTACGATTCCTCGCCAAGGGGAGATGTATTATGTTTCGCGTACCCAAAGACAAGAACTATTTCAGCTATTCGAATACGAGTTATGCCCCCGCCGTAGGCACCAATCCTATCGGAAAACTCGGTCGAACGACGCCGACCCATCTCTATGCGCTGTGGGGCAAAAGGTGCTTCGACATCGTCGGCGCTTTCCTGCTCCTGCCACTAGCTCTGCCCCTCATCCTGATTCTGGCGGCCTTCGTCGCCATCGACGGAAGCAAGCCGATCTACTCACACCGCCGCGTCGGCAAGAATGGCCGCGCCTTCCCGTGCTTCAAAATCCGCACAATGGTCGCTGACTCGGAGGCCCGCCTCAAGAAGCTTTTGCGCGAAGATCCGGCAGCAGCAGCCGAATGGAACAGGGATTTCAAACTGCGCAAAGACCCGCGGATCACGCGCCTGGGCCGGATATTGCGGAAGACGAGCCTCGACGAGCTGCCGCAGATCTGGAACGTCATTCGCGGGGATATGAGCCTCGTCGGGCCACGCCCGGTTACCAAGGATGAACTACCGCTCTACCGGCATGTCATCGACAGCTACATGAGCGTACGTCCCGGCATGACTGGCTTGTGGCAGATTTCGGGTCGGAACGATATCAGCTACGAAGAACGGGTCGAACTCGACCATCTCTATTCTAAAAACCTGTCGCTTCTTGAGGATCTCAGGATCCTGTTCATGACCTTGCCGGCGGCTCTCCGGATGACGGGGGCCTGACCTTGAAAACGCTTGAGACACACAAGAGCGGGGCGGTGGAATGAAGATCGTCCATATCCTTACCCGCCTTCTTCGCGCCGGATCCGAGGAGAACACGCTGCTGACAGCCGCCCGCCATGTCGCGGCCGGGCATGAGGTGATCCTTATGCATGGCCGTGACGTCCTGCCCGAATTCGCACGGGCGCTCGCACCGGGCGCAGAGCTTGTAGCGGTACCCACCTTGGTACGAAACCTCAGCCCGGTTCAGGATCCGGCTGCTTTCCTCGAAATCCGTCGTCTGCTGAGGGAGATCCAGCCCGACGTGGTGCATACGCACCAGTCCAAGGCCGGCATCATCGGTCGGTTCGCCGCAACCTCGGCCGGTGTTCCGCTTGTCGTGCATGGGGTCCATATCCTGCCATTTCTCGGCGTCGGACCAGCCCAAAAGGCCGTCTATCTCGGGCTCGAACGGGCCACGGCGCGGATGACCGATGGCTTTATCCATGTCAGCGAGGGGATGCGGCGCGCCTGCCAAGACCACAAAGTCGGCGCAAGCCGACAGCACTTTGTCGTTCCCTCCGGGTTCGAGCTGTCGCGGTTTCGGCAAGCCGTGCCGCCAGAGGGCTGGCGCGATCTTCTCGGGCTCGGCTCAGACGCCCCTCGCCCGGTCGTGATCGCCATGCTTGCCGTGCTTGAACCGCGCAAACGGCACCTCGAACTCCTGCGGGAAATCGCAATGTTTCTCAAACAGTTACCGGAGCTGCACCTCGTCTTTGCAGGGGATGGGCATCTTCGGTCAACGATTGAAGACACGATCAGGGAACTCGACCTTGAAAACCAGGTCACGCTGCTCGGATACCGCACCGATCCCGAACGGATCATCGCCATGGCCGATATCTGTATCCACACCGCCGAGCGCGAAGGATTGCCGCGAACGGTGCTGCAAACCCTGACAGTGGGGCGTCCGGTTGTCCTGTTCGATCTGCCCGGCATCGAAGAGATCATTACCCATGGCGTGAACGGTTTCATTGTCCCCCAGGAAGACTGGGAGGGTTTCCGTGAAAGGCTCGGACAGCTTGTCTCCTCTCCCGAGCGGCGGGCGGCGATGGCTGCCGAAGCCCGCGCCACGCCGCTGGACCGTTGGGATGCGGATTTCATGGCGAGGCGAACGCTTGAAATTTACGAAGAGCTGCTGCCGCGCAGCCTGCTCAGGGAGGCCCCGGCATGAACCAGTTGCCTCACTCGCAGCGATCAAGGATTGCCACCGCGCCGGGACACGGGCTGATGCGTGGGCTGAAGATCGAGTTTTTCGGCCTGCCCGGGTCGGGAAAGACGACTGTTGCGCGCGAAGTTCACGCGGCACTGGCACGCAGACACCCTGACCTGATCTTCGCCCCCGATTTTTTCAGGGACGAAGCAGGCAAAACAACCCGTGCGGCCGCGAAGCTGCGTTTGATCCTATCCAACCTTGGCCATGACGGCGGCAGCCGCAACGCAGTAAGACAGACTCTGGCGATCCAGCAGCCGCAATTGCGAGACAAGCTCCGCGCCGTCTCCACTGTTGCCACGATCATGGCGTTCTATGCCCGGCTCGAACGCCACGGCATGAGCGCGGTCCTCGACCAGGGGTTGCTGCAAGCGCTCTGGTCGGTCCAACTGCGCGCCCTGAATGGCGACACCCAGTCGCTGATGGGTGACGGGTTATCCAGTGCGGTCACCAACAGCCGCATCTACGTATCGGTCGCAACCCCGGCAACGACTTGCGCCGACCGCCTTGCTGCCCGGCACTCCAAGCATTCGCGGCTGCAAATCCGAGACGCCACTGACGCCGAACGCACGTGGGAGAAAGCGGAATTCCTGCGCCGATCTCTTCTCAACACCCTTACGGCTGTCGGCCACGCGCGCGGCATCGCGCCCCGGATCATCACAGTCGACGGCACCGCAAGGCCAGACGAGACAGCGCACCAGATCGTGACGCAATTGCTGGCAGACGGGACCCGACGGGTGCCACGTCGGCGCATGGAAGAAAGGGGGCTGCATGCATAACAATAATTGGCGCAACACGACGCACAAATCCTCATCCCTTGACCTCAAAAACCCCAGTCATCGGGTTCTCAAAAAGCGCCCTGATGCAAAATCCTTCTCAGGTTCTCGGAGACATGGCAATTGTATAGCCTTTTACGTTTGTTTTTGGCTTCGGGGAAATGTTGCTTGTTAAATAGGTGAAAAAATGTCGACAACTGCAAATCAGAAATATCTATATGACTTTGATGACCCTATAGACGCCTTTATTTGGAAAAATGCGTCGGATGACCGTTATGATTCCACCCCCGATGTCCACGTCGACGGTTTCCACAATTTTCCGGGCGAAACACTGGGCTTCGTCAACTTCTCGAATGCATTCGGGGACGGTGAAGACCAAATCCCGTTCGGACCGATAATTTCCTCTATTTGGACCGGCCTGGCAAACTGGAACTGGGACACCACCGGCGTTTGTAGTCTGACGGATAACAGCAGCGCGCACCGCTCCTCCGGCGGTCTTTTCTCCGGCACCGGTGTCATTGAGGCGATGCGGAGCCTGCAAAGCTGGTCTTATGGCATTGAGAGTTTCGGCTGGCTGTTCGGCAGCAATGGCAGCACCGACCGGAGCGTCCAATTGCATGAGGATGACGTTACCCCAACCTATACGATGATCGACCAAGCCGCCGCGGCTTATGTTCCTGCGGCTGAGAATGCCGCAGAGGTGACAACCAGCTTCCAGCAGAATGTCGGGGGATATTTGGGGACGATCGACACCTACATCCGGGAAAGCCGCGCGGACAGAAGCTATGACACCAAGCCCGTTGTCTATGTCGATGGCGCCGACAAGGCAGGCGGCGAGATGCAGGGGCTCATCCGGTTCTCGGAGATCTTCGGAAACGGGCCGGGGCAGATTCCACTTGGCGCGACGATCACCTCGGCGACCCTGACGCTTGTGCTGTCCAACGGCACCAGGGATTCGGTGGCGTTCCACCTCATGGCGGGGGATTGGACCAGCCAGGCGGACATAACTTGGAACGGTTTCGGCAACGGCATTCAGACGGATGACGTGGAGGCATTTTCCTCCCCCGATGTTGTGCTCAGCCGTCTCAATAAGGGGACTGAACTGATTGATGTGACGCAGAGTCTGCAAGCGTGGTCCGATGGGCTGGCCAACAACGGCTGGCTGATGACTGTCGGCGGCGACAACGGTTTGCGCTTCGGATCATCCGAGAGCGGCACCGCCCCGATCCTGTCAGTGACCTACTCTATCCCGACCGATCCGGTGCCGGGCATCACAGTCACCGAAAGCGACGGATCGACGATCGTCACCGAGGACGGAGAAGGAGACAGCCTGTCCGTTTCGCTGGAAACTGCGCCAACTGCGGACGTGACGATCACAGTCTCGACCTCGGGTCCGGACGATATCGGGTTCGCGCCCCAAACCCTGACCTTCACCTCCGAAAACTGGCAGACATCGCAAACGATCCTGCTCAGCGCGATCGACGACACGATTACCGAAGGGACAGAGAATTTCACCCTGATCCTGACGACCTCAAGCCCCGACACTGCCTATGATGGCAGGACGTCCAGCGTTTCGGTTGCGGTGATCGACAACGACGCCGTTGTGCAGCCCCTTTCCCCCGAAGTCGTCGCGATCCATAACACGACCGACTATTTCCCAGGCGACCCCTCGGGCTATGGATCAGGTGATCCTTCCGGCATTGCCTATGTGCCCGAACTCGACCTGCTGTTCATCGTGGATTCCGAGCATAACGAAAGCCCGTATTACAGCCCCGTGAACCTGTTCGCGACCCGGCTCGACGGAACCTATGTCGACGCCTTCTCCCTGATCAGCTACACCGATGAGCCGACGGGAGTGGCCTATAATCCGTTCAACAGCCTTCTCTACATCACCGACGACGACGCCAACAAAATCTTTATCACCGATCCAAACGACCCGACGCTCCTGCTCGGTCAAATCGACGTGGGCGCGCTCGACATCCAAGACGCCGAAGATCCGGTGATCGATCCTGCGACGGGCCACATCTTTTTGCTCAACGGGGCGAACCGGGAACTTGTCGAACTGTCCGCAACCGGCGACTTGATCGAACGGACCGTTCTGCCCAGCGAAATCGAAGATACCGAGGGTTTGGCCTACGATGCCGCGCAGGATGTCTTCTATATCTCAAGCGGCAGCACGCGCGGCACCATCTTTGAAGTTGATCGCGAGTGCAACATTCTCGCCTCGACCGACCTGCTGAACGATTACAGAAGCCCGATCACTGGCGGCAAGCCAAAGCTGAAGGGGCTCGAACTCGCGCCGAGCAGCGACCCGAATGACGGGGACAAGATGTCGCTATATGCCGTCGATTACGGCTACGACCAGGAGCCGGACGGGCGCCTGTTTGAAATCAACCTGCACAGCGATTGGGCCATTGCATGACAGGCCAGCGGGTGACGGAGAAACCGGTGACTGGCCTGCGGGTAACTGGCACCAAAGCCGATATCCCCCGTGTTTTCGGAGCGTGACGCGATGACGGGCGGACGAAAACTCACCGAAACGACGATTTCCGGCTTCGGCTGGACCTCGCTGGCGGTCGGCGCGCGGGCGCTGTTGCAGGTGATCGCGATCATTTTCCTGGCGCGGCTGCTGGCGCCGGAACAGTTCGGCCTCTTCGCGGCGGCGATGGTCGTCGGCGGCTTTTGCGCGATCATTTCCGAACTCGGGGTCAGCCCAGCCATCGTTCAGCGCCCCGCGCTTGAGCCTCGGCATATCCGCACAGGGTTCACGCTGTCGGTGGCGATGGGGCTGGTCGTGGGGCTGGTCGCCTATCTCCTGGCGGATGCGATCGCCAGTTTCTTCCAGATGCCCGAACTGGCAGGAGTGGTGCGGATCATGGCACTCGGCTTCCCGCTGCGCGGCATCGCGACGGTGGCTGAGGCGCTTGCCCTTCGCACCTTCCGCTTTCGCTGGCTCGCACTGGTCGAGGCGGGGGCTTTCGGGCTCGGCTTCATCGTGGTGGCACCGGTACTCACGCTGATGGACTTAGGTGTCTATGCGCTGGTCGGCGCCTACCTGACGCAGAATATCGCCCGGACACTGATACTGCTTTTCGGCCAACCGCATGAAAACCGGCTCATGCTGGAATCGCGTGCCGTTGGCGAGCTTCTCTATTTCGGCACGGGCTTCACCATCGCCAAGTTTTGTAACTACTTCGCGTCCCAGGCCGACAACATGGTCGTCGGGCGCTGGCTTGGGCCGGTGGCTCTTGGGCTCTACGGTCATGCCTATCAACTTATGGCCGCGCCCGCGATCCTGGTGGGGCAGGCTCTCGACCGGGTGCTGTTCCCGACCATGGCCAGCGTCCAGAGCCAGCCCGAACGTCTGGCCCGAGCCTACCGTGGCGGTATTTTTGCCTGTGCGACGGTGATGCTGCCTGCGGGTGTCGTCATTGCCATCCTCGCCCCGGAAATCGTGCACATCCTGCTGGGGCCGAACTGGGCGAGCGCGGCGGTGCCGCTGCGCTTCCTTGCCATCGGGATGCTGTTCCGCACCAGTTCCAAGATCAGCGACTCCATCGTGCGCGCCACCGGCGCCGTATATGCCCGCGCTTGGCGCCAGGGTGTGTTCGCCATGGCGGTCTTTGTCGGCGCGCTGTCCGGGCAGCAGTGGGGGCTGATCGGCGTGGCGATCGGTGTCCTGTGCGCCCTCGCCCTCAATTTCCTGATGATGGCGCAGCTTAGCCTGCGCCTGTCCGCCATGAGCTGGCGAACCTTCGGCCAGGCGCATCTGCCTGGCGCGCTTCTCGCGTTGATCCTCGGCGGGAGCAGCTTCACCATCGCAACCGGCCTGCGGGGCACCGGCGCGGGATCGGTTCCGGTCGTCGGGGGCACTATCTTGGTTGCCGCGCTGCTGGTGCCGCTTCTGATCTGGATGCGCCCGCAGCTCTTTCTCGGGCCGGATCGAGAGCGCCTGCTGCTCGCCCTTGCCAATGTCGGCCCCATGCGCATGCGGCGCGGCATCGCACTGCTTCAAAGGCGGGTATCGTGATGAAGGATGATCGTGAACATCTGCTGCAAAGCACGACCTGGGACGGCGCGCCGGTACCCGAAATCGGCCTCGCGGTAGTGCAGCAGCTTCTTGACCGCCTGCATGCTGCCGACCTGCACTACTGCCACTGGAAAAGCAATGAACACCTCGGTGCCGGGATGCGGGGCCTCACGGATCTGGACGTTCTGGTGGAACCGTGGCGCGGCGACGATTTGCAGCGCATCCTGGCCGAAAGCGGTTTCCGCCGGTTCCAGGCGACCGCGCTTACCGCCTACCCGGCGGTCGAGGATTATCTCGCCGTTGACGACGCAACCGGAACGCTGGTTCACCTTCATCTGCATCACCGCCTCACGCTTGGTCAGAAGCACCTCAAAGGCCACCGCCTGCCTTGGGAAGCGCAGGCCCTCGCGACGCGCAGGTTTGACCCCACTCACGGCGCCTATGTCACCGCCCCCGAAATGGAGCTTTTGCTGCTTCTCGTCCGCGACGCCCTCAAGCGGCGGATCAGAACAACCGTTGCCGCATGGATCCGTGTCAAAGGCGGGAACGATGATTTCGAACGCGAGTTCGCCTGGCTGGTCGAGCGCGCTGAAGCTGATGCGATTGTCTCGCTCGCTGCCAGGCTGATAGGACCGAAGACCGAAGCGCCACTGCGCCGTATCCTTGCAGACGGGGCCCGACATTCCGACCGTGCGGCCTTTGCCAAGGTGGTGCGTGCCGCGCTGCGCCCGCATCGGACCTACGGCGCCATCTCGGCAGCGCTGTTCATGAAGGTGCGGGAGATCTTCTGGATTCTCGGCGGATTAAGCCGCAGGCGGTTTCACTGGGCGATCCCGCTGCGCCGCACATCGCCACGGGGCGGTATTGTTGTCGCCTTTCTCGGCTCCGACGGAGCGGGCAAGTCGACGATGCGCGCCGACACGATGTCCTGGCTTGGGCAGAAACTCGACGTGGTTCCGATCTATTTCGGAAGCGGCGACGGTCCCGGTTCGCTGCTGCGACTGCCACTGCAGATCGCCCGGCGCCTTGTCGACCGACGCGCCGCGAGCGGCACGCCAAGCCAGCGCCGCAGCGGTTTGCGTGGGCGTCTCAGGGCCGTCGCGCTGATCCCCTGGGCGCTCAGCCTCAGCCTTGAGAAACGCGCGAAGCTGCGGCGGATGATCCGCGCCCGGAACCGTGGTCTGGTGGTCATCTGCGATCGCTACCCGCAAGACCAGTTCCAAGGCTTCAACGATGGCTGCCTGCTTGGCCGCTTTGCAAGCTCGTCCTCCCGCCTTGCCCAGGCGCTGGCACGGTGGGAAGCCCGCGCCTATGCCGACGCTCGGCTTTACCCACCTGACGTCGTGATCAAGCTCATCGCCTCGCCCGAGGTGGCATTGTCCCGCCGCCCCGAGATGAGCGCTGAGGAAATCGAAAACCGGATCGACGTGGTCCGCGCCCTTCGTTTTCCCGACGAAACGCTGGTGGCGGAAATCGATGCCGACCAGCCTCTTGACGAAGTTGTTCGATCCGTCCGCCGCGTGATCTGGAAGGTCTTGTGATGAATACCGCACCAAACCGCCCTGCCGAAACACGGTCGCAGCCCCATACCCGAACATGGCTTGCAGCTGTCCTATCCCTCATGGCGCTGTTGCTGACGGCACTCCCGATTGCGGCCGATGACTATCGGCTGGCCCCGGGTGACATGCTGCGCCTGCTTGTCGTGGGAGCGCCGGAACTGAATGTCGACGTGCCGATCGAAATGAGTGGCGCGGCCTGGTTCCCGCTGGTGGGACCGATCGCTGTAGGCGGGGGAACGCTTGACGACGTCCGCCGCAAGACCGCCGAGGCCTATGCCGAGATGAGCCTGACCCGACGGGTCGCTCCTGGTGGCGGGTTGCCCCAGATCATCGAAACCAATCAGGTTCTTGTTACTGTGGCTTCTTACCGGCCGATCTATGTCTCGGGAGATGCCGGTGGCGCGCATGAAATCCCGTTCCGCGGCGGCATGACCCTGCACCACGTGATGACGCTGGCAAGCAGCGGACCGCCACGCGATACCCAGCGACCGGCCTCCAGCGACGAAATTGCGGCCGCCGTGACCGCGCTGGCCAATGAATACGCCCGGATATGGCGCCTGAAAACCTTCCTCGGGACCGACACGCCTCAGGATTACCAACGCATCTTTGTGGCACATATCCCCGCGATAGACAGCATCGTCAGCGTCGAGCGGTCTATCCTCGAAGAAACCCGCGTGGCCATCGAGACGCAGAAACAACACCTGCAGGACGAAATCGAAAGGGTTCGCAAGCGCATTGGCGTCCTGAGTGAGCAAAAGCAGAACGAGGACAACGGCGCGGCGATGGACGAGAAGGATCTCGAAGACATCCGCGCGCTGCAGGAAAAGGGGCTGGCGCCAATGTCGCGCGTGTCCGAGGTGCGCCGCGCCGCTCTGGTCACGGCGAGCCGAGCGTTGCAGATCGACGTCACCCTGGAAGAAGCCCGCGCCGAGGCGGCGAAGCTCTCAGCTGAAATCAGCGCCATCGACAGCGATGCACGCATCACAGCCTGGAAGGACCTAGGCGAAGCCGTGGCCCGCGCCCAACAGCGGCAGGCCAACCTGGCGACCCTGACAGCAAGTGCCGGAGACCCAATACGGCAGCTTTACGGAATCAAGCCGACGGCCACGGTGACCCGGAACGGCGTGACGCTCGCCCGGGCTAAGACCAAGCCTGCGATGGCCCTAATGCCAGGGGATATCGTCGAACTTCACGTCCTGCCCCCCGGCATGGCCGTGGAGCCCGGAAAGCAGGGGATAGAAACGCAATGAAAGGGTCACAACAAACCGAAGATGCGCTCGACAATTATTGGCTCTACGAGGCGCCCACAGCCGAATCTTTCATCAGGCTGGTGCGAAGGGTGCGCGGGGACGGAGAACAAGAAACTGAAGGCAGGGAAGCAATGGATGGCTCCGACTTACCAGACGATCCTCTCGAATTCGAATGGCAGGCAACTCCGCCGACCATCGCATCCTTTCTGGCGGCGGTTCGACGGCAAGCGAAGACACTGTTGATCTGCCTCGCTGCCGGTATTTTTCTGGCGCTGGCGATTATCGTCTTCTCCACGCCGATGTATGCAGCGCGTGTTTCGCTCTATCTCGGGTCCGTCACCGGGGGCGATCTGCGGTCCGAATTGGGAACGGCGATTGACCTCGACACCAACGCCGAACTGATCCGCTCAGACGAAACCACCGCTGCCGTGATCCGCGAACTCGATCTTGCTACGCTGCCGGAATTCGCACCTGAGGCCAGCACCCTTGCGGCGCTGGTCGACACGCTGAGGCAATGGGCCGGACGCGCCAGTCCTGACGAACCCGCTGATCCGATGCCGATGGTAATCGGCAAGGTCAGGAAGGGTCTGAGTGTCTCTCGCAAGGGGAATACGCGGCTCATCGAACTGCGTTACAGCTCGGTCTCGTCGGCGCTTTCGGCGGATATCGCCAATGCGTTTGCGCGCGCCCACCTGGCCGGGGCACTAGCCCGCGACGAAGAGGCAAAGGTGCAACGAATCGCCCAGCTGGAATCCCTTGCGGCACGCGCGCGGCAGAAGGCGGCCGAGGCCGACGGCAATGTCCGGTCTCTCCTGCGCGGAACCGGCAGGGTGGCCGCCGACCCACAGCAGATCCAACAGCAAACCTTCGCCCTGCGCCAGCAACTCTCGATGCTCGAAGCCAAGGCGGCGGCGCTGAAGACCAAGCTGTCGCTGATCGCAGCCTATGAACGCACGGGCGATACATCGGTCATCACCCTTGACAGCGCGGCCAGCCGACAGCTGCTTACCGAGCTCGCACAAGCTAGGGACCGGCTTGCCGGAATTCAGCAGCAGCCCGGCTCCCAGCCGCAATCCGTGTCTGCCATCACCGACAGCATCAAAACCCTCGAAGCCAGCCTCAGGCAAGAGGTTCGCCTCGCCGCCAGTGCAATCGAAGTGGAGCTTGAAACCACGGTGGCCGAACAGGAAAGCGTCAGCGATCAGATCAGTCAGCTGAACGCCTATGTCGCAAGCGAGACCTGGTCCGCGCTTCAGGCGGCGCGGCGCGACAAGATATTTTATGATGGCGCCTATCAGGAATACCTGAGCCAGCTTGAGACCACCCGCTACGCCGCGCAGAGCCATTCCGACCTGCGCATCGTCGCCGATGCCGTGGCTCCAACCCTGCCCAGTTCGCCGAACAAGATGGTGGTGCTGGCGCTCTCTCTCACCCTGAGTATTTTCGTGGGAGTGGGACTCGCGGGGATTTCCGAATGGAAGCGCAATGAACGTGCGCGGGTCTGATTGGCCGTCAGGCAGCGGCGCAGGGCCCTTTCCGGCAGGGCGGCCCCTCGCACTGGCGCGCCGATCGAGCGCAGCCCCTCTCCCTGCCTATGTGGCGTATCTTTATGTCGCGCTGCTTGCCGCCCCGGCGCTTGTCAGCCTTCCCGCCGGGGCGCCGCTGGCCCTTGGGGTGATGCTGGTCGGGCTACCGGTCTGGTTCGAGGCCGCCCGGGCCCGGCGCACGCCGTTCGATGTCGCGGCCACGCGCACCATCGCGATTGTTCTTGCCTGTGCCGGGTTTCTCATCGTCTGGTCGCTGCTGTCGACCTTCGGGGCCACCCAACCCTTACGGGCGAGCCGTTATCTGTCCACCCTCGTTTCCGGTTTCGCAATCTATCTCCTTGTCCGTAGCACGGTCACACGGCAGCAAATCCTGCGTTACATTGACATCATTGCAGCTGCGCTGGCGGCGACCGCGCTGTTGAGCCTGATCGCTTATGACGTCGCACCGCTGCACCAGATGGTTTTCAAGGGAACCGACCGCGCTGCAGGGATGTTCAAGAACCCAAATCAGTTCGGCATGGCGATCTCCACCACGATCCCGGCCCTCATGGCGTTGCTTCTGTCCGTGCGGCGGCGGCGCCCGTTCCGGATACTCTGCCTGTTCCTGATTTTGCTTGGGTTGTTGGCGTCGGGTTCCAAGACCAATCTGATGCTGGCCTGGGCGTCGATCCTGACGATGCTGTTGGCCTATGCCATCGTTGCATATTCCGGCGTCAGACGGATCGGCATGATGGCTCTATACCTTGTCGTCACCCTTGTGATGACGGGGCTTGGCATTCTCGCGCTCAACGTTCTCAACCCGCGCGCATTGGGGCTTCTGTCCCAGTTCCTCTACAGTCAGGAAGAGCTGGAATCCCTGATGACCCGGGGGTTCCTGTGGCGCTACAGTATCGACCAGTTTCTCGCCGATCCGTTCCTCGGCCAGGGAGCGAGCCAGCGCATCGATATTTTTTACCGTCAAGCCGACGTTTCCCACAGTCACAACCTGTTTCTGGACTACATGCGCACCCTTGGCGCGCCGGGCTTGCTGAGCGTCGCGATCATGATCGGCGCGGTGGTGACCCTCTGCCTGTGGTCAATCGTCGGAATGCTACGCGCGACACGGGGCACGACATCGGCCCGGATGATCTGCATCGGACTGTCGCTCAGCACCCTGGTCTATATCGCGGCGAACATGTCGAGCGATTCATTCGGCCCCTCGACAAGCCCCTATTTCTGGCTCTTCACCTACCTCGCTTTCGCTGCACGCCGACTTACAGGCTCATCGTCGCAAGATGATCTTGGGAGGTTCCCTGAAAGCGGATCGCGTACCGAGCCTACGCTTCAGAAGCTCTTCGAAAAAGACTGAGCACCGCCGGATTCTTCGCCTGATCAGCCTGGCGCGCCGGTCAGCTTGAACTTTCCTACAGTTGTCCCTGTACCGGGAGCAGGTCACGAGGTTTCGGGGGCGTAAAATCCAGGCCTGTGGGGAACGGAAGTTTTCTATCATTCCCGCGCTCTCTCAATATCGAGCTCCTCCTGTTCGACCTTCTGGGGCAAATCGGAACGACTAAACAGCTTCCGGCCCTGTTCCATCATTCGGTCAACAATCTTCGCACGTGTCTCGGTTTCATCAATCTTCCGCGCGCGGCGGAAGATGCCGGACATCAGCCTATCCGATTGTAGAATTCTCCCCACGTTCCGACACCCAAAGGAGTGGCATAGTCCGCGACAGGTCCAGAGAGGAAAACGAGCACTTGGGGCGGCGCAGAAACGCGACAGGTCTACACGCAGCATTGCTGAAATGTGCTGCCCGGAGGGCATTGCTCTGTGCCTCTACTACAGTTGGTGCAATGAATTCCTTGAGGCTGGGAAGAAACGCCTGGCGGGCAACGCGGCGCGG
The DNA here is from genome assembly GCF_059429255.1 of Phaeobacter sp. CC-HEC084. Lineage (NCBI taxonomy): Bacteria > Pseudomonadati > Pseudomonadota > Alphaproteobacteria > Rhodobacterales > Roseobacteraceae > Phaeobacter > Phaeobacter sp. CC-HEC084. The sequence goes on along the minus strand of NZ_JCAIJQ010000002.1, from coordinate 281,488 downwards.
GCGGCGATGTAGAGTGAGACCACGGATCTGCGAAGGGAGGCGGGTGATCTGGAAGAGGTCGTTGCCGAGCAGGCACCGGAGCTGCGTCTTCTGAAAAAGCGTATGGGTAGCTCGTCGAGTAGCAAAGGTCGCAGCCTGCATGTCTCTGGCGGCTCCGGCCCCGCCCCTGCTGCCCGGCCCCCTTGGGTCCGCCACTCGCGCCGCCATAGGGAAACTTGGCGGAAGGCTGGGTCAGTTTACACGAATCGCGGCTTGATTTATCGTTAAGATATCACAATACATCTCGGCCCCCTCGTTTCTCGTCCGCCTCCAATCGCAGGCGGTAGCGGATACTGGCTGGCCTGATGCAATCACACTGTGAGCAGTGGGTAAAAACCAGATTGCACGCTCGAGATGAGGCTGGGTCGAGCTGGATGAAACACTCCAGGCTTGGGACATGCGACATGAGTTTTATTTCGTTATCCCAGTGGATTACGCTTTTGGGTGACAAAAGCCACTGTATCATTTTTCTGAATGAAAATGGTGACGCGGTGTCATTTGATGAGGCCTGCGCCGAAGAGCCGCTGTGGCAAGTGATGCTGAATTGGCGGAATATCCATCTCTGTGACCCACACCAGAAAGCGAAACTCTCGCGGCTTGTTCAAGCCTCCCTGGATTTCGGTGAGCAGGGGAGTACCCCTTTGCCGCCCCCGGTCAAGCTGGAAACCGAGACGGGCCGCGTCCTTTACATTGATGCTGTGCCGGTGCCCATTCAGTTGCGCGAACAGCTAAATGGGGCGCATGCGTTGCTCTATATCCGGGAAGTCGCGCACGCCTCTGACTATTTCAAAGAGTTCCTGCAGCAGGAGTATCACCTGACGCCTGCCGAAGCCTCGGTCACAATCCGGCTTGCAGCGGGTGCAAGCCTGAGAGCAGCGTCCAAACAGCTGAATATATCGATTTGGACTGCACGCAGTCATCTACGCTCTATCTTCCAGAAAACCAACACCCACCGACAGGCAGAACTGGTGGCATTGTTAGCCCATGCCGATTACTAACGCCGTCGGATCGCGCGAATAATTTAGCCAAGTAGAGCAGTAAACTCTAGCCTTGAAACCCAGATGTGCCTGCCAGTCAGATACTGCGGCGGCTACCGCGACCTGCGTCTGACGAGAACGCATACCCCATTCGAGTTAGAAAAATGCCGCGGATACTCACTCGGGTGAGCGATGTTGGAATCCCGGAATTATGCAAATCTTGCGGCCTGTATTCACAAAACTGGGAGGTTATCATGAAACTTGTCACACTTATTGCGGCCGGGGCACTGGCACTTGGCACCTCAAGCATGGCATTTGCAGATACCGGCGGCCAACCCAATGCAAACGCCTATCCTGACGGAACCAAAACTAATGGCCGTAAAGCTTTGTGCGTTCCGCCAGGGTCCGTTTTCCGGACCACAGCCAAAGACCCGGGTCCCAACAACGATCCGTTTGGCAACGGCAAAACTCCAGGCACCGAAGTCGGTGATCAGTGCAATGTGGGCCAACCCAGCTGACATTTACGTTTGAGCCTTTTGAACAAGAGCCCCTTTGGGGGCTCTTGCTGTATCCGGCGGCTGGGTTGCCTTCGGCCGCTCCCGTTGCTCCATGCAGCGCGCCCACCCTGCGTAGTTTGGTGCCTACTCAAATTTCAAGGCTGCGACCGGATCCATTTTGGATGCTTTGCGTGCCGGAAAATAACCAAATATCAAACCGACCACTGCTGAAACCGCCACCCCGCCAATGACGGACAGAGGGCTCAAAAAGACCGGCCAGCCAGCCAATTGCCCCACCAATACTGCAGCAGATGCACCGATCGCCAATCCAATCGCCCCACCGAAGACACAGAGCAAGACAGCCTCCATCAGAAATTGCAGCTGCACATGCCCTGGGCTGGCACCAATTGCGATCCTCAAGCCGATTTCGCGGGTGCGCTCTGTCACTGACACCAGCATGATATTCATGATGCCGATCCCCCCCACGATCAGCGATACCGATGCAATGCCCGACAACAGCCAGCCTAACGCTCTCTTTACGGCATTTTCAGCCGCCATCATTGAGGCCGGGTCCGAAACCAGAAAGTCGTTGGCCGCCCCCGAACCAATCCTGTGCCTTTGCCGCAGGAGAGCCGTCATTCTCTTTTCTGCCACCGGGACCGCAGAGGAAGAGACCGCTTTTGCGAGAATGTACTCAACTGAATTCCGGTGAACCGCGTTGGAGCTGCCGATCAGCCTTTGCTTTGCTGTGCGGATAGGTACAAAAACAACCTGATCCTGCGCTCGCCCCCAACCCGAGGTGCCCTTTACTGACAGCACACCAATCACTTCAAAGGGAACCGACAGTACGCGTATCACCTGCCCAATCGGGTCCGTGTCGCCAAAAAGCTGCTCGGCCGTCAATTGCCCCAGCACCGCAACTTTTCCCGCTCCGGATTGTTCTTGCTGGGAAAAATAGCGCCCCTGTTTCAAGGGCCATTCACGAATTGCGAAATAGCTGGAGGTGGTGCCGTTCACCGTTGTCCAAGTGTTCCGGTTTTTATGAACCGCAAGCACGTTGCCGCGAAGCGCAGGAGCGGTCAAAGCGATCTGAGCAATATTGGCCGCAATGGCCTCCGCGTCCTCCTCTGTCAGCCGCGAGACCGCACCGCGGCCGGCCTGCCCCGCTCCACGGCTGTTTCTGGGCGGTTCGATCATCAGAACATTCGCGCCCAGCGTTTTGATCTGCTCCGAAATCTGTCGCTGCGCCCCGGCTGCAAATGCGACCATAGAGACAACCGAAGCCACACCGACAATGACGCCAAGCATGGTCAGGAAACTGCGAAGCAGGTTCGCCTGAAGCGCCCGCAGAGCCACTTTGAAACTTTCCAGCACGATCATCTCAGCACCAGAACCTCTGATGCAGCATCCGCAGCCCAAAGACGGTTTGGCACGGTTTCATCCGAGATGATCTCACCATCTGCCATCCGCAGGATGCGTTGCGCATGCCGGGCGACCCGTTCGTCATGCGTCACAACCACAACAGCGTGACCTGCACGGTTGATTGTCTGGAACAGGGCGAGGATCTGTCGGCCCTTTTGACTGTCCAAGGCCCCCGTTGGCTCATCAGCCAAGATCAGGCGCGGTTGGTTCACCAGGGCCCGCGCAATGGCAACACGCTGCTGCTCTCCGCCAGAAAGCTGGTGCGGATAATGGCCCTGCCGTTTAGCCAACCCCACATCCTCCAGCGCCTTCACTGCCCGCCTTCGGCGCTCCCCGGCCCGGATACTGGCGTAGATCATCGGCAGTTCGACATTCTCGACCGCAGAATGACGCGGCAGTAGGTTGTACGACTGAAACACAAACCCAAAGATCCTGTTCCTGATTTCAGCCCTGCGTGCGTCCGTCAGACCGCTGGCCCGGCGCCCCAGAATGTCGAGCGTCCCGGCGTCTTGCCGGTCAAGCAGACCGAGCAGATTCATCAAGGTGGTTTTCCCGGACCCGGACGGGCCCATGATGGCCACGAATTCCCCCGCGGTGACCGAGATGGAACAGTTCTTCAAAGCATCGATGGATGTTCCGCCGCTGCTATAGCTCCGCCCAAGATGCGCTGCTTTGATCAGCGTGGTCACAGCCTCGCTCCGATCCAATTCCCAAACAGCGACCGTTCATGCGGATGTTCAATCTCGGCACCGATAACAAGATCGCCTTCTTCGATCTCCTCCGAAGCAATAAGCGTATGGCTTGCATCGCTGTCCAACGGCACGACCGCCATCGGCTCAGGCTTGCCGAGGTCATCCAATCGCCAGATCACCGCAGTCGTTTCAGATGTTCCCGAATAGGTGCTTGGGGTGTAACTCAGTGCGTTGGTCGGAACTTTGAGCCCAGGTTCAGACCTTTTGATCGTTATTTTGACAAATGCTGTCATCCCAGGAAGAAGCAATTCTTCGGGGTTTTCAGTCTCAAGGACGACGGTATAGGTCACAATGTTCTGGATCACCTTGGCGGATTTTCTGATTTCGGTCACAACACCTGAAAACATCCGATCCGGGAAAGCATCGACAGTGAACCCAGCCGCCTGTCCGATGCGGATACGGCCAATATCGGTTTCATCCACGCTGACATAGACCACCATATTCCGGAGAGCCTTGGCGATCGTAAACAGGGTCGGCGCCTCCAGAGCCGCCGCAACGGTCTGCCCTTCCTCGATGCTGCGGTTGATGATCACCCCATCTATCGGCGCGCGTATGGTGGTGCGCTCCAGTTCAACCTCAGCCAGCTTTAACGCGGCCTGCCGCTGTGGAACATTTGCACGCGCACCCGCGAGTTCGGCTTGGTTTCTCGCAAAATCAGCGCGCGCGGTCTCAATCCTCTGCTCGTTGACGGCCATCAGGGCTTCGGCCTCCCGCAGGGCGGCGGATGCAGTCAGCACTGATGTGCGCTCATTGTCGATGTCCGCCTCTGAAACGGTCCCAGAACGGTGCAACCCTTCTTTTCGATCAAGATTGGACTGTGCCAAGAGCCACTCTGCCTTGGCCTTATCCACCCGAGCCTGATGAACACTCCGCTCCAATCCAATCGCGTCGATTTCAACTTTCGACCGCCTCAACGCCGCTTTGCGAACCTCAACTGCGGACAAGGCAATGCTGACAGCAGCTTCAGCCTCGGCGACCCGCGCTTCAAATCCCTGTCGGTCAATCTGCGCCAGCGGCTGGCCGCTCTCTACGCTGTCATTAAAATCTGCAGTGACTTTGGTAATCCGCCCGGAGACCTGCGAGCTGATATCCACCGTAAAAAGGGCATCCACAGTACCGGTCGAAGACACAGTTTCCTCCAGCCGTCCAAATTCCACAGGGGCGGTCACATATGTGGGCTTTGCAGAAGGAGCGCTGAGATCCGATGCGAGGTACGCGAATGTTGCTCCTGCCACCAGCAAAACGGTAAGGAACCTGAGCATGATGGCCGATGGTGCCATTTTTTCGCAGAAATTTCAATTTTTATTGGAGCGCGGACTGGGCTAAGGCGCGCAGCAAACACACCACGCGATCGTCACCCGCTCCACGAAAATACTGCACGATGCACGAATGGCAGCTCCAATGGGCTGCAACGCAGTATTAGGCGAGAAACTAAATGGCCGGTTTGGTTCGGCCATTCCTGCCCTAACTCTCTGCAGGACCCGACTTGGCAAAGTCCAATATCTGCGCTGGGCGATCTCCAGTCCCCCCTTGTCTGGATAAACACGGCCTAGACCCCATAAAAAGTCACGATGTCCGGCCGGGGTTCCTTCAATTTGGAAGGCGTTCACGTAACGGCCTCATCCTTCGCTCTGGCCCATCGGTGTAAACGGCAGTTACAGGAAGGTGGCAATGAGAAAGGCACCGTTCTCCAATTTAAAATGCACTGCCCCCCTCAAGTCCATCGCCCAACAACAGCAAGACGTGCGAAGAAACCGAAACCTGACGAATTTTTCGTGAAGTTTCGGCAAGGAATACCACGCATCGATGCGGTCAGAGAGATCGGTGTGACTGAGCAAAGCTATTACCCCCAAGCGCAAAGTGTGACGGAATGGGCACGGCACAACTCAAGGAAGTGTTCACTGCGCCCGGGTTTGTTAGGCGCAAAAACCGGCTTTAAAAAGTTTGACCTGCAGGGCACACAGGGAGGCATGAGCGTGCACAGCCGACGTTGACGTTGATCGTGGAAAATGGCCGCTTCGAGCCCGATCTGGCGAACCGCTCAGCGCGCCCTGGCCCGGTGTTTGATCCCTATCCGCGTTAGCTCTTGAAAAGTAATTCTCCACGCTACGTCTGCTTGAAGCAGAACCGACGAACTCAGCCTGATGAGCTGCATAGTTTGCGCATTTTCAGTATGATACTGTGGTGTGCATTTTGTTGTGCAAAAACAAGCAACATCTCGACACCGGTAGGCTTCGGGACGGCTAGAATTTGCTTGCAGTTGCATGTTTTTTGTAGGCAGTTTTTACGATGATACACACAACGCAATTTGTGGCGACAACCGCCCCAGTTCACTCAGTGCAGGAAACTCCATGAAGCTCATCAAGCAACTTTTTGCGGGAGCGCTCCTTGTGTGCGGGGCTCTGTATCTTTGGGCTGCCTATGTGCCTGCGTCGCGCCCCTTGCTCGAACGCTGGGGCGTGCTGGATATCATTGAACAGGTTGCGCCCCTTCCCTCGGACGAAGCGTCAGAACCGGCTGCGAAACGTGGTCCGCGCGGGCCGGTTCGCGTGGTTGCGGGAGAGGTTTCGCAACAACCGATGAATGACCAGGTGCGCGCGATTGGGGACGGGCGGGCCATTCGATCCGTTACCGTGCGCGCCGAAGCGACGGGGCGCATCGTGTCGACGGGGTTTGTGGCCGGCGGTTATGTGAGCAAGGGGGATGAGCTTTACCACCTTGAAGACGCAGCCGAAAAGATCGCAGTCGAGCGGGCGCGATTGCAGGTGGAGGCTGCAAAGGAGGATGTCGACCGGCTCAAGCAGTTGCAGAAAACCGGCGCGGTAACAGCTGTGCGTTTCCGCGAGGCTGAACTGGAACTGCGCTCGGCGGAACTGGCATTGGAGCAGGCCCGGTTTGACCTTGCACAGCGAACCATCGTCGCGCCGATCTCGGGATGGGCTGGTCTGTCGGAGATCGAGGTTGGCGACCGCATTTCCGTGCAGGATGTCCTGACGGTGATCACGGACCGCTCGCATATCCTGATCGATTTCCGGGTGCCTGAACGGGCGATCAGCCAATTGTCGCTTGGCATGCCGATGCAGGTCGTTCCCCTGGCGAACCCGGATCAGCAGCTTGTCGGGAAGATCAACGCGATCGACAATATCGTCGACCGGCACAGCCGCACCTTGCGGGTTCAGGGGCAGCTTGAAAACGAGGGCGATACGCTCAGGGCTGGGATGGCGTTCTCGGTCGCGCTTTCGTTTCCCGGCGAAATGGCCTTGGCAGTGGATCCGCTATCGGTGCAATGGTCTTCGGACGGGCCTTTCCTGTGGAAGATCGAAGACAGCAAGGCACAACGGGTCGCTGTGAAGATATTGCAGCGCAACAGTGGCTCTGTCCTGGTCGAAGGCGCGCTGAATGCCGGGGATGCCATCATCGTCGAAGGCGTTCAGAATATCCGGCCGGGGGCTGAGGTTGAAGCTGTCGAGGGCACAGAACCATCTGAGACCAACGGTTAAGGGAGTATCGTCGTGAGTATACTTGGCGAGACTCTGCATGGGCAGCATGGCACGGGCACCGTCTTGTTCGTTAAACGGCCGGTACTGGCCTTTGTGCTCAACGCGCTGATTGTGATTGCCGGAGTGGCTGGCTTGTTCGGGGTCGAGATCCGCGAATTGCCGGATGTGGACCGCCCCGTGGTGACGGTGACGACCTATTTCCCGGGCGCGTCATCGGAAACCGTTGATCAGGAGGTCACAAGCCGGATTGAAGGCGCGGTTGGGCGGGTTTCGGGGATCAGGACGATCTCGTCGCAATCTCGCTATGGCCGCAGCCGGGTCACGCTGGAATTTGAGGATAGTGTAGATCTGGATGTTGCCGCGACGGATGCCCGTGATGCGGTCAGCCGGATCGCTAATACCCTGCCAGAGGATGCCGAGACCCCCGGCATCGTAAAGGCCGACGCCAACGCGCAGCCTGTGGTCCGTGTGGCGGTGACCTCGGACAGCCGCTCGCCACAGGAACTGACACAAATCGTGCATGACCGGGTGGAAGACCGGTTGATTTCGATACCGGGCGTTGCCGATTTGCAGATCTATGGGGATCGCGATCCGATATTCCGGGTTGATATCGACCAATGGGAGCTTGCCAGCCGGGGGCTCAGCCTTGCGGATTTGCGCCGTGCGCTTGCGGATGTGGCCTATGATGCTCCGGCGGGCGATCTGAGCGGTACGCGCCAGTCGATCAATGTCCGCACAACGGCTTCTGTTTCGACACCCGAAGCCTTTGAAGCCTTGGAAATCCGCGACAATGTCAAACTGGGGGATGTGGCACGCGTTACCCTTGGCCCCGCGCCGAATGAAACCATCCTGCGCGCCAATGGCCAGACAGGGCTCGGCATCGGGGTGATCCGTCAGGCAACCAGCAATACGCTGGAAATCTCGGCAGCCGTGCATCAGGTGGTTGCAGAGTTGAATGAAACCCTGCCGATAGGCGTGGATATATTCATCACCTCTGATGATGCGGTGTTCATCAATGGCTCGATCGAGGAGGTGCTCAAGACGCTGGGTCTGGCTATCGCAATTGTTGTTGCCGTGATCTTTCTCTTCCTGCGCAGCTTCCGAGCCACCCTCATTCCTGCACTGACACTTCCCGTCGCATTGGTCGGAACGCTGGCCGGGATCTATTTGGTGGGGTTCTCAGTCAACATCCTGACGCTTCTGGCGCTTGTTCTGGCAACGGGCATGGTGGTGGATGATGCCATCGTGGTTCTGGAAAACATCGTGCGGCGGCGCGCCGAGGGGATGGGCGCCCGCGCGGCTGCCGTTCTGGGGGTTCAGGAGGTGTTCTTTGCCGTAATCACCACGACGGCCACCCTCGCGGCTGTTTTCGTGCCCCTGTCGTTCCTTCCCGGACAGGCCGGGGGGCTTTTCCGCGAGTTCGGCTTTACACTGGCGATGTCCGTGACGCTGTCATCGGTTGTGGCGCTGACACTGTGCCCGGTGATGGCCAGCCGCCTGCTGGATGGCGTGCAGCTGAATAACAGCGGGCGCGGACCGATCACCTGGCTGGGCAACCGGCTCGCAGCGCTATACGGAGCCACATTGCGGATGGCCTTGGGCGCTCCGGCCATTGTGGTTCTGGCGTCGCTGCTGTTCGCGGCAACTGCGCTTATGGTTGGCTCTGGTATCAAACAGGAGCTGACCCCGCCTGAAGACAGATCGCTTGTGCTGATGTCCATCACGGCACCTCAGGGGGTGTCGCTCGATTATACCATGGCAAAAATGAACGAGATCGAGCGCTCGCTGTCTCCCCTTCGCGAAACCGGCGAGCTGCGCAATGTCTTCTCGATTACGGGCTATAGCGCCGACAATCGGGGGTTCATGGTTGCCACGCTTGCACCATGGGAGGCGCGCAGCCGCGGTCAGCAGGACATCGTCAACGACATTAACCGGGGGCTGTCTTCGATCATCGGAGTTCGGGTCTTCGTAATCCAGCGCAATTCCTTGGGAATTCGCGGCGCCGGACGCGGCTTGGCGTTTGCGATCACGGGCGACAACTATGACCAGCTGGCGGGCGTGGCCGAGCAACTGGTCCAGCGGATGCAGCAAAATCCCGACTTTGGCAGGGTTCGGCTTGAGTATGAAACGACGCAGCCACAGCTCTTTATCGAAATCGACCGCGCACGGGCATCGGACCTTGGCGTCGAAATCTCCGGGTTGGGGGATGCCTTGCGGGCCGTTCTGGACGGGCGAAGCGTGGGGTCGGTTTTCATCGATGACACCAGCTATGATATCCAGATGCTCTCGACCTCGATGCCGGTTGATGATCCTGGTGATCTGGAAAGCATCTTTGTACGTGCGTCCGATGGCCAGATGGTTCCCCTGTCGTCCTTTGTCCGGCTTGAGGAACGCGCCGTTGCTCCGGAACTCAGCCGCGAAGGAAAGAACCGCTCGGTCGAGATCGCGGCCAGCCTGACGCCGGAGCTTGCGCTGGGCGATGCCTTTGTCCAGGTGCAGGATCTGGCGGCGGATCTAATCACCGAAAACAACAGTGTCGTTCCGCTGGCCGAGGCCGCGACGCTGGATCAGACGAACTCGGGGATTGGCATTATTTTCGGCTTTGCGATCATCGTCGTTCTTTTGGTCCTTGCTGCGCAATTCGAAAGCTTCATTTCCGCCATCGTCGTCATGTCGACCGTGCCCTTCGGTCTGGCTTGTGCTGCTTTTGCCCTTGCCCTGACCGGGCTCAGCCTCAACGTTTACAGTCAGATCGGCCTTGTCATGTTAGTCGGGATTATGGCCAAGAACGGCATCCTGATCGTCGAGTTCGCGAACCAGTTGCGGGATCGCGGTGCGGATGTACATCAAGCAATCTATGATGCCTCGACCATACGCCTGCGTCCGGTCATGATGACCATGACGTCAACGGTTCTCGGGGGGATACCGCTGATTTTCTCAACCGGGGCGGGCGCCGAGGCGCGCGAAGCCTTGGGGTGGGTGATCGTCGGTGGTTTGGGGCTCGCAACCTTGTCGACGCTTTTTCTGACCCCGGCGGCCTATTTGCTGCTGGCGCGGTTCTCGACCCCCAAGGCCGAGGAGGAGGCACGGTTGCATCGCGAACTGCGCGAAGCGAATGCCAATTGAAATCAAGGGTTGTGAAGCCCGCGATGGTCCGAGCTGATTGAGAGTGACGCTGGATTTTGCTGATGGGGTGGATGCTCCCTCCTTCTGTGATGCCAACAACAAAGCCGTTCGGAACATGAAACCTCCGTGCTAAATCTTCCGCAGCTTTCCGACCTTGAGAAGTCGAGGCATCAACTCCGCCAACTTCGGTGAATTCCAGCCCAGGCGAGAGCGTCAACCGTTCACCAGCCCCCGGCGTACCGAGGAATTTAGATGCGACAGAATCTTTCCTGACTTGCTTACCTTTTCGAGAAATTCAGATCGCAATTTCTCGCGGGATGTTGAAACAGGAACCGAAGCAACTGAAACCCACACGATAATGCCGAGCGCTAGGGCGCCCCACACACGCCAAGATCTCAGTTTGGCAACCACGCCAGCTATTAACAGAAACGAACACAGCCCTGCCAATGCAGATAGCCGCAGCATAGCATCAATCGTCACTGGAAGTTAACATAAGCTCCGGTTTTTCAATACTTTTCCTTCCATGCCCCCACCACATGATGGAACATATTGGCGCTCATAGGTTACCGTCAGTATTGCGTCCAGTACGCCCCGTGTGAGTTTTCTGAGAAAAGAACGATGGACACACTGGCCGCAAAAGGCCATCAAACCGACCCCAAGGGCTTTCCATGAGGTGGAGGAAATTGGGGGCCCAGGTCAGATGACAGAATACAGAGCTTAGAGAGAAAGGCGGCAAACCATGTACCGGCTGAACTCATCTGCGAAAGCTATATAGATTTTCAAGGCTAGCCGCCCGCACCGCACAGCTCAACCGACCAACGCGCGGCTGAGCTTCGCTGCCGCAGTCACGCCGTCAATAACGGTCAGTCCCGGGAGATCGCCCAGATGGCCGGTAACCGACACCGCGCCGGCGCATCCGATGATTACATTTACGGTATCGGGCGGAAGCTGATGGGCGGCAGCGGCGAAAGCTGCTGCGGCTTCAGCGGGGCTATCTTCTAGCAGCAGCACCGGGACGTTGGCTGCCCGGATCGTACCGATATGCGAGGCATGCCCCTGCGCGTCGATATTGGCCTCGATCACCGGCACGGCAGCCTGCACCGTGGTGATCACCGCTGTCGGCCCGCCGATCAGCTCGGCCATGACATAGCTGGCCTGCCCGATCCCGAGCACCGGACAGGTGGCAAGCTGCCGGGCTTCCTCCAGTCCGGTATCATCGAAACAGGCGATCACGATGGCCCGCGCGCCCGCATCCGAGGCCTTGCGGACCAACTCCAGCAGCGGCGGCACTGCCCGTGCGCCATCCTCGGGGCCTTCGATGGCGGGCGGTCCACCGACCGAGGTCCAGCCTTCGAACCGGATATCCGGCGCGGTATGGCGGGCGGCGGCCAGAATGCTGGCGGTCATGGCTTCGGTGCTGTTGGGATTGATCACGATCACCGGCATCGCTCAGACCATCCCCTTGCCCGCATCGGATCCGCGATCCTTCTTGCGCGCCATCAGCCAGACGGTCAGGAAGAAGACCCCGATCACCACCAGCGAAAACCCAGTGGTCAGCGTGCCAAGAGCAAAGATCACCGGGGTGGTCACATTGGTGGTCATGCCAAAGATTTCCAGCGGCAGGGTGTTGTAGCTGCCCGCCGTCATCAGGGTGCGGGCAAACTCGTCATAGCTGAGCGTGAAGCCGAACAGGGCCACCCCCAGCAAAGACGGCGCGATGATCGGCAGGACGACATGGGCAAAGGTCTGCCAGGCGGTGGCACCGAGATCGCGGGCGGCTTCCTCATAGCTTTTGTCGAAACGGTTGAAGACGGCGAACATAATCAACAGGCCAAAGGGCAGCGTCCAGGTCAGCTGGCTGCCATAGCCAGAACTCGCCCAATGCACCGGCAGCCCCAGCTGGTTGAAGATCAACCCGACCCCAAGGGACACCAGGATCGACGGGATCACCAGCGAAGTGACGGCGAGATAGAACAGCAGCCCGGAGCCCGCAAAACGCTTGCGAAAGGCAAGTCCACCCAGGACCGAGACCACAACGGTGGTCACCATGACCATCAGCCCCAGCGCAAATGAGCGGCGGAAGCTCCCCCAGATATCGCCGACGGCTTGTTCCTGAAACAGATCGCGGAACCAATACAGCGACACGCCGTTCATCGGGAATGTCAGCCCCCCTTGCGGCCCTTGAAAGCTGAGGATGCCAATGGTCAGGATTGGCCCGTAGAGGAAGAGCACGAAGAGACCGAAAAAGGCGGCGAGGATGTAAAAGGACCGGCTGCGCGTTTCCATCGATCAAAGCTCCTTGCGAATATCGACCAGCCGCAAGAGCAGCGCGATCACGATCAGAACGGTGCACAGCAGCACCACTGCCGTCGCCGAGGCCGAGGGGTATTGCAGCAGGCTGATGTCATTCGAGATCAACCGCCCGACGTTGGCGCGTTGCGATCCGGACATGAACCGCACGGTGATGAAGTCTCCCATCACCAGGGTTGAGACAAAGATCGTCCCGATCATGATCCCGGGTTTGCACAGGGGCACGATCACCGTCCACAGGGTCTGCAGACCGTTGGCACCGCAATCGCGGGCGGCCTCCAGCAGGGAGCGGTCGATGCGCATCATCGAATTGAAGATCGGCACCACCATGAACAGGGTGTAAAGGTGCACAAAGGCCAGAACGACGCTGAAATCACTGAACAGCAGCCACTCCAACGGCTCGTCTATGACGCCCCAGCTGATCAGCGCCGAATTGGCCAGCCCGTTGCGGCCCAGGAAGGGAATCCAGCTGATCATCCGGATGATGTTCGAGGTCCAGAACGGGATCGTGCAGAGCAGGAACAGTCCGATCTGCCATTTCAGGCTGCGCACCTCGAAGGCCAGGAAATAGGCAACGGTAAAGCCGATCACCAGCGTCAGCGCCCAGGTCAGCAGGGCATATTTGAAGGTGTTGAAAAACACCGTGTAGGTGACCGGCGATCCGAACAGGAATTCGTAATTGTCGAACTGGAACGCCGGGTAGATCGAATATTCCGTCGCGCCCCAAAAGCTGACGATCACGATCATGATGATGGGCGCCACCAGAAAACCAAGCAGCACCAACGCCATCGGCGCGGCCTGGATCCATGCGATGATCTGTCTGCTCATATCCGGGGTCCGGTCCTTGATGAAATGCAGGAAGTGGTTGCGGGGGCAGAGGTGCCCCCGCAGGTGTTGCGTCAGGCCGCGATGAATTCGTTCCACTTGCGGACCATGTACTGGTTTTCCTCCATGACGGAGTTCCAGCAGGCCACTGCGCCCATGCGGTCATAAAAGGAGCCGCCGTCGCGCACTTCGCCCGCTCCGGCCAGCTTGTCTCCAAAGGGCGAGGTGATGATGTCGGTGCTTTCCTTGCCTTCGAACCAGTAGCCCCACTCGTTTTCGGACATGAAGTTCTTGGAGGTCTCCGGCACCGCCGAATAATAGCCCTGACGCATCAGGAAGCCGCCGACCCAGCCGCTGAGATACCAGTTGATGTATTCATAGGCCGCATCCAGCTCCATGCCGGACAGGGAGGCCGACAGGCCGATGCCACCGCCCCAGCTGCGATAGCCTTCTTTGAGGGGCTGATAGACGCAGTCGATCCCGCGCGAACGAACTGCCGTGATGGCCGGCGACCACATCGACTGGATCACTACCTCACCCGAGGCCATCAGGTTGACGCTTTCGTCGAAAGTTTTCCAGAAGGCGCGAAACTGGCCGTTCTTCTTTGCTTCGGTGAAGATCGCGATGGTCTTGTCGATCTCTTCGCGGGTCATGTTGCCCTTGTCGCCATAGCTGATTTCGCCCATCGCCTCGCAGACCATGGCCATATCCATGATGCCGATCGAGGAGATATCGAGGATCGAGGCCTTGCCCTTGAACTCGGGGTTCAGCAGTTCGGACCAGCTTTCGATCGGACGGCCGATCAGATCAGGACGGATACCCAGCGTGTCGGCGTTGTAGATCGTTGGGATCAGCGTCATCCAGCCGGATTCGCTGTCGACGAAATCGGTGCCGCCCGGCCCATCGACGAAGCCGACAGTATGCGGTGCGGTGCCTTGCGCAATCTCGCTATCGGGTGTCAGTTTACCGTCGCGGAAGATACCAACGATCTTGTCGTAATTGGTGATCTTGGAGGCGTCCATGGCTTGAAGGTTGCCGGTCGGCCAGACCTTCTTGCAGACGAAATACTCGATGTCAGCAATATCGAAACTGTCCGGCTGGGTGGCAGCGCGCTGGGTGACGCTGTCGGTATCCAGCGCGGTCATTTCCAGCGTGATGCCGAGGTCCTCTTTGACCTTGGTCGCCACTTCATTGAGGTTGGACACGCCGGTGCCGAACTGGCGCAGGGTGATGTTCTTACTCTCCTGCCCCCAGACCATTGGCGCCGGAAGCGCAGAGGCCGCGAGCGCCGCGCCACCCGTCTTCAGCAATGCCCGGCGGCTATAGCGAATTTTCGAAATTGTCGTCATGGTCGTTCCCTCTCTGTTATGCGTTTTGCGTTATTTGCGTTGTGTTGTTCATGCGGAGAGCGGGTGCGCGACCCGGTCCTCCCAGTCGAGGCCGATGACCTCTCCCAGTTCCTTTGGGGTTTGCAGGAAATCCATGTCCGGCATCAGCGCCGTGACATCCTGACCGCCCGCGACCTCGGCCGTCAGCGCGACATGGGTTCCCTGGTATTCGATACCGATGACCCGCCCGTCGATGCGCCCTGCCTGCGCGGCGGTAACCGTCATTTCATCCGTGCGCAGCGCAATATTGCCCTGCGGCAGGTTCAACACGTTGTGCCCGCCCATGAAGCGCGCCACGAAGGCGGTCTTGGGGCGGTTGAAGACATCGCGCGCCGGGCCTGCCTGTTCGATGCGGGCATCGTTCATGACGATGATCTCATCCGCTAGCGCCAGCGCCTCGTCCTGGCCGTGGGTGACATGGATAAAACTGATGCCCAATTCGCGCTGAAGCCGTTTCAGCTCGGCCCGCATGCGGATACGCAGGAACGGATCCAGCGCCGAGAGCGGCTCATCCAGCAGCAACACCTGTGGACGGGTGATCAGGGCACGGGCCAGCGCGACACGTTGCTGTTGCCCGCCCGATAGCTGGTCCGGCTTGCGGTCTGCCAGCGCCGTCATCTCGACCAGCTCCAGCATTTCATCGGCGCGCTTGTCCCGGGTGGGTTTCTCAATGCCAGCCATGCGCAGGCTGAAGGAAACATTGTCGCGCACGCTGAGATGGGGAAACAAGGCGTAGTTCTGGAACATCATCGCCGTGCCCCGCTGCGCCGGAGGCAGATGTGAAACATCCCGCCCCGCCAGCACAATCGATCCATCGCTGACCGTTTCGTGCCCGGCGATCATGCGCAGGGTCGAGGATTTCCCACAGCCCGAAGGCCCCAGCAGGCAGGCATAGACCCCTGCCTTGAATCGATGCGCGATGGCATCGACCGCAACGGTTCCGCCGTAGCGTTTGGTCAGCGCAACAAGTTCAAGATCAGCGTGTCCGGTCATCTGCGTCCCCAGCGTTCAGTTGCAGCCAGAAAGGCCGAAGCCGGACGCATTGCGCAAAGCCTACCGGTCACGGAAAGGGCCGATTATCGCAATTGCCTGTAATCTGACCGCAGTTGTGCGGGCTTTGGTCAAATATTGCGCACAATATTGTATACAATTATCTCATATGCCGTATTCGATATGACTTCATCTTGTCATGGAATCCGCCAGCCCTCATGTCTGTGGCAGGAGCACCCCATGACGCGATTCGTAGACAAACCCGATTTTATCCAACCCGCTGTGAACGGCCCCTCGGCCCATCTCGTGGCCTCTCTCAGCCAGGCGATCCATGAGCATCGCCTTCTGCCTGGCACCAAACTGGGCGAGGATGAGCTGAGTGAGATCTACAATGTCTCGCGCACCGTGGTGCGCAGCGCGCTTCAGGCGCTGTCGCATGTGGAACTGGTCGAGCTGAAACGCAACCGCGGCGCCTTTGTCTCGCAGCCGACCGTGCGCGAGGCCCGCGAAGTCTTCGAGGCGCGTGCCCTGCTGGAACCGCGCACCGCCCATTCGGCAGCAGAGCGCATGACACCAGAAGCCGTGGCCCGGCTGGAGGCGCATATCGCCGCCGAACACGAGGCCCTGGCCGAGGGCGAAGTCGGCAAGGCCCTGCGCCTGTCGGGGCATTTCCATATCGAGATTTCGCGCATTGCGGATCAATCCACCATCGCGGGCTTTATCGAGCGGCTGGTGGCGCGCTCTTCACTGATCATCGCGCTGTACTGGAAACGGCAAAGCGCCCTGTGTGAAAAGCACGCCCATCACGCGCTGGTCGATGCCTTCCGGCGGGGGGACGGTCAAGACGCCGAAGAGCTGATGAAAAGCCATCTGCTCGATATCGTTTCGGGGCTCGACCTCAGCGAGACGCCCAAGCCGAGTGGAAGCCTGAAAGAGATCCTGAAGGGCTGAACCCCTGCCCCGCATCCGGCATGGAAACGCGCCCTGTCATAAAACGGTTACCCCAGCCGACCATGTAGCCCGGACAGGTGAACTCTTGATTCCCGAAAGGCGACGGATGGCAGGCGGAATACAGGTCAATTCGATTGGCAAGGCCTACGCGGGCAAACCCGCCGTCGATGGCGTTTCCTTCGACATTGCCCAGCATGAGTTCTTTGTCATCGTCGGCCAGTCCGGTTGCGGCAAAAGCACGCTTCTGCGGCTGATCGCCGGACTGGAAACCCCGGATCAGGGCGAAATCCGGCTTCACGGGGATCTGGTTGCCGGGGACGGGACCATGGTGCCACCGGAACAGCGCGGCACCGGTTTCGTGTTTCAGTCCTACGCGCTCTGGCCGCATATGACGGTGCGGGGCAATGTTGCCTTTCCGCTGGAAGCCGCGGGCATGTCCCGCAAACAAGCCGCCCGGTTGGCCGAGCCGCATCTGGAAACGGTCTCCATGCAAGCGCTGGCAGATCGCAAGCCCGAAGCCCTGTCCGGCGGTCAACGGCAACGGGTGGCGCTGGCGCGCTGCCTTGCCGGAGGCGCCAACACCGTTCTGATGGACGAACCGCTTGCCAATCTGGACCCGCACCTGCGCGGCACCATGGAAAAGGAACTGCTGCGGTTCCACCGCTCTTCGGGGGCCACCACCATCTACATCACCCATGATCAGCGCGAAGCCATGGCACTGGCCGACAGGATGGCGGTGATGCAGAACGGGCGCTTCCTGCAGATCGGCACCCCGCAAGAGATCTACGACCGCCCGGCCTGCCCCGAGGTGGCGCGTTTCATCGGTCAGGGCGCGGTGGTGCCCGTCACCTATCAGAATGGCAGCGCCGAACTGGCCGGGTATCGCTTCCCTGCCTCCGCCCTGCCCTGCCACCCGAATGGCCCGGCGCAGGCCTTGTTGCGGCCCGAAGGGATCAGAATCCTGCCGGATGCGGGCAAGGACGGCTTGCAGGGCACGGTCCGCAGTATCCTTTACCGCGGCGGCATATGGGACGCAGAGGTTGAAATCGCCGGGGGCGCGCTGTTGTCGCTGACACATGGTACGGCGCTGCACATCGGCCAGCTCCTGTCGCTCGCCGTCGATCGAGCCTGGGTGCTGCCGCAAATGCAAACCCGTGGAGAGCTGGATGAGACGGCCTGAAGACTGGTTCGCGCCGGACAATGACCGGCTGGCCCACATCCAGCAGGTGATCAGGACGGCACAGGCGATTGAGGCGCGGCGCTCCTTCTCTGGTCGCCTGATCGCCGCTGCCACCTATCACGACATCGGCTACGCACCCTCTCTGGCCACAACCGGGTTCCACCCCGTCGACGGCGCCGAAACTGCCCGCAAGGATGGGTTTGATGGCGAAATCGTCGACGCGGTGCTGCATCATTCTGGCGCGCGCGGACTGGCCAGCCGCAGCAGACCCGATCTGATGCATATGTACGGCCCGGACTGCCGAATGACTGAAACCGCGCTCAGCCGCGCGCTGACCTTTTGCGACAACCGCTCCGGCCCCAG
Source organism: Phaeobacter sp. CC-HEC084 (assembly GCF_059429255.1). Taxonomy (NCBI): domain Bacteria; kingdom Pseudomonadati; phylum Pseudomonadota; class Alphaproteobacteria; order Rhodobacterales; family Roseobacteraceae; genus Phaeobacter; species Phaeobacter sp. CC-HEC084. The sequence goes on along the minus strand of NZ_JCAIJQ010000002.1, from coordinate 263,168 downwards.
GGGCGAAAGCCTCATCCTTGCCGCGCGGATTGCCGACATCCGGGTCCGGCACGCGGGCAACGCGGCCATTCTGGACACTACAGAAGCCTACCTTCCGGCTTTCGAAGCCATCGACGCTGAATTCGCCCCGCTGCTGGACTGATCCCCGGGTCCGGTCAGATGCGCCAAGGCACCACGCCACGCGGAGCGTTCTTGCCGAGCCGGTCCAGCGCCACCATCAGAAGCACCGTGGCCACAATCGTGATGCTGGCCATAGCCGCCGCCAGTGTGGTGTAACCGCCATCCTCGTAATTGTAGATCGCGGTGCCAATGGTTTCATTGCCCGAGGACCACAGCAAAGCCGAGACTGTCACTTCGTTATAGGCCGTCAGGAACACCAGGATCGCGCCGGAGGCCGCTGCCGGTGCGATAAGCGGCACAAAGATGCGGCGCATCCGGAACATATAGCCGCCCCCAGCGATGCGGGCGGCCTCTTCCAGCGCCGGATCAAGCTGCACAAAGGCGGCACTGACCGGCTTCAACCCGACGGAGAAGAACGCGCAAAGATACGCAAGAAAGATGATCCCGAGGGTGTTGTAGAGCGCGATGTTCAGAACCGGCAGCGGCTTCAGGAAGGCCAGGATGAAAGCGATCGAGATCACCAACCCCGGAATGGCATAGGTCATCTCGGCCAGGGTAGCGATGCCCATCCCGGTACGCCGCGTGGCGCCCCTGCGGGAAGCCATGAACCGCGCCACGAAAATGCAGCCCACGGAAATCACAACGGCGGCGACACCTGCGCTGAGGGAGGAATTCAGAAACGCCCGCGCCGTGACGGCCTGCCGGAACAGAACCTCGATAAAATTGTCCAGCGTGATGGTCTCTGCATTCAGCGGCAGCCCATAGGTGCGCACCAGAGCGGTCGCCAGCAGCGCCGAAACCGGCAGCACCAGCGTCGCAAAGACCAGCCCCGCCAGCGCGCCTTCGGTCCAGATCCGCAACCGGCGGAGCCGGATCTGCAGTGGCGGTTGCGGCGGCCCGATCAGCGTGTTGCGGGTACGGCGCAGCAAGAGCGTCTGAACGAGAATGACCGTCACCGCCAGCACCGCCAAAAGGGAAGCAATCACCGCAACATCGGTCAGGACCGAAGGTCCGAAGCTTGCAAGCCTCTGCCAGATCAGCACCGGCAGTGTGATATAGCGGGCCGGAATGCCCAGCAGCGCCTGAATGCCGAAATTGCCCAGCGACGACACAAAGGCCAGCGCAAAGGCTGCGATCAGCGTCGGCGCCAGCAAAGGCAGAATGATCCGCCGCAACAGCCCCATACTGCGGGCCCCGGCGATCCGTGCGGCGTCGCTCATTTCCCGCGGCAGGCTGCGCAGGGCCGCCAGCACCACCAAAAAAACCAGTGGCGTATGCTGCACGCCCAGAAGGAAGACGAGGCCCCCCTTTGAATAGAGCGGATGGGTCGCCCCCAGTTCCGGCGCCATGCCCAGACTGCGCAGGATCGGCGAGGACGGCCCCATCGCTTGTATCCAGGCAATCGCGGTCACATGCGGCGGCACCATCATCGGGATCAGCAGCAGGAAGGTGAACGCCCCCTTCCAGCGGATATCGGTCAGCCCCATGACAAGCGCGATCCCCGTCCCAGCGACCAATGACAGGATAGACGACAAAAAGGCGCTTTCCAGAGAATGGGAGAAGGCGCGCAAGACCGAGCGGGACCCAAGGGCCTCCAGCAGCGGCGCAAGGCTGAGCATGCCGTCCTGCGTTATCCCGACACGCGCCAATAGGCTGAGGGGATAGACCAGAACCAACAAGGTAAAAAGCACCGCAGCGGCAAGGGCCAGCCCCTCTCCGCTGCGGAAATAATTCGATCGGGACAAGGGTTAGCCGCCGAAAATCTCGGTGAACTTCATCTTGCTCTCGGTGTCTTCAGCCAGTGCCTTGGCCGGATCAAATTCGAGCAGCTTGATATCGGGCAGCGCCGGAAAACCTTCCGGCGGGGTGATGCCTGGATGCGCGGGCAGATACCCCATGTCCGATGCCATCTGCTGGCCTTCCTCGGAGATCAGGAAGTCGACAAAGGCCTTGGCCGCGTCGGGGTTCTTGGCAGTCGACAGGATCGCGGCCGGTTCGGTCACGGCCGACACGCCCTCCTCGGGGAAGACGAACTCAACCGGGGCACCGGCCAGCTTGTTGCGGATCGGAAGGAAATCGACAACAAAGCCATAGAGCTTCTCACCACCGGCGATGGCCTTGTAGGTGCCGCCATTGCCGCCCTTGGGGTTGGCACCCTGTGCCGCGAGGCCTTCGTAAAAGTCCCAGCCAAGATCGGGGTTGCTGGTGATCGCGGCCATGTGAATGGTCGCGGCGCCACTGGTCAGCGGCGAAGGCATCGCCAGCTTGTCCTTGGCTTCGGGCTTCAGGAGGTCGGCATAGGACGTCGGCACCATCTCGGCGCCGGTGTTGTAGACGATCCCGGTGGTGATCAGCTTGGTGGAGAAATAGTGCCCCTCGGGATCCATCAACGCCGGATCATAAGCGGATGTGTCCGCTTCGGGATAAGCCATCAGGCGCCCTTCGGCCTCGAGCCCTTCCATGGTGACCATATCGGCGATCAGCAGCACATCGGGCTGCGGCGCACCGGCCGCGAACTCTGCCCGCAGTTTGGCCATGATCTTGGTGGTGCCATCGCGGATCCATTCAACCTCGATGTCGGGGTATTTGGCCTGAAATGCATCGACGGTCTGCTGGGCATCGGCGTTGGGCTGCGAGGTATAGACAACCAGCTTGCCCGACAAATCGGCGGCAAACGCAGACGTGGACAGCAAGGCGGCGGCGAGCGCGGAAAGAGCGAAACGCATGTGAGTCTCCGTAGAGTGGTTACGATTGCTCACCGGGCTAGCAGTGCCGTGTAACAACATTCCGACGGAAGGCCTGAAAAGCCGACAGCGCGCTTATTTCCGCAAACCCAAAGGCCCTGCCAATCAGATGGCCTGCATTGCTGCCAGCCCCATGCATGCGCACAGATGCCAACCAACGCCCGCGCCCGTCTCATTGGGTGAACAGACCGCTTGGTTGATTTGCACGTAGGAAACGACCCGCTGCGATTACGCTCCTCGACATGGGAACGCTCAGATCAATCAACTTAGGGAAGATAGTTGGTGCGGTCGAGAAGACTCGAACTTCCACTCCGGTTAAGGAACAGCGACCTCAACGCTGCGCGTCTACCAATTCCGCCACGACCGCACTGCCTAGGCTTGGTGTAGGGGCGTATAGACGAGCCGCCTGGTGATGTGAAGAGGCAAAATGCTGAAATTGACATCTTGCCTCTTCGAAAATTTGTGACCGCTGAAACGAGACTTCAACTGGCCCGCAATCGCCCGGTTGACTGCCCCTTTCCGCAGTGGGATCGGAGATCAGTTGTTCGAGAATGTCGGCAAGGCCGCCGCGGCGCCAGAGGCCGGTACGGGTTGCAGTTGGCCGGAACCACCGAGTTGCGCAGCCGCCGCCTTGATCAGACCAGCGCGCTCCGGCTGGCCGGGCGAGAAGACCGCTTCGGCGCCATTTTCCAGGGCCGTGACAGCAACGCCGTACCAATCCTGCGCCGCAGGAACAGATTTGGCTGCACCGAACCCCTGCGACATGTGGTGGCCGATCAGCTCGGCATAGGGGCGTTTGCCGATGGCGACCATGATCAGCGCCGATCCCATCGCGATATCCAGCTTGTCTCGGCGATAGCCCGAGAACATGCAGACGGCCGCCGTGTTGGCCAGCTGATCAATCGACATGTTGGATTGCAGCACGAACTTTTGCACATCTGCCATGACGGCCTGACTGTTGTCAGAGCTCAGCCGCGCCAGGAAAGGCTGGATCGCCGGGGCAAAGGAATCACATTGGCTGTCGACCTGCGCCGAGGTCACATTCGTCAGGGTCGCCACGATGGCTTCGCCGGAATTCATCGCATAGGAGCGCGCGATGCAGAACTGCTCGCCCAACGCGAGGTCAGGGTCCGTCATCGTCGACACGGTCATATAACCGCCATTCGAATTGGTCAGCAGGCTGACCTTGCTGCAATGACTGGCCAAAGAGGCCGTCTGTGCCGCCTGCGAAGGCGCATTGAAGGTCGGGATCGCTCCGAGCGCCTGACCACCGGCCGATGCCATCACCGTGCCGCCCTGCTGCGACGCAGCCGGAGGTGTTGCAGGCGCCGGGGCTGCGGGTACCGCCTGCCCTGCCCCCTGGCCCGAGGCCTGCATCGTATCATTCATGCGGCACACGCCCTGATGGCAGGAGAAGCTCGCCGTCGTGACACCGCGCGCCATGAAATCGTTGCGCTGGTACCCCTGCGGGGTCGAGGCAAAGACCATGACCGAACAATGCGAGGCGCCGCACCAGAAAGAGCTGCCCGAAACGGAGGTGTCGATCAGATAATCGTTCTTGCCGTCGCCGTTGATGTCCGCCAGCTGCATGAACCCGGAGCGCTGCAACAGCTGCTCGGCGCTCGGTTCGGCAGAGGCGGCGATTTCGTCGACAGCATCGCTGACCTCGATCGGCAGTCCGGCATAGCCGGTGCTGGCGCTGCGCACGCCTGCGGCCTCATCCCGCCAGGTGTGCAGCAAGCCGCGCACGCCGTTGGGGCCTTGCATCGCCTTAATTACCTGCGGACCACCGATCTGGGCACGATTATAAGATGAGACCAGAAAATCCCGTTCATAGGCGGTCAGCTGACCGGTTGCCGGAAAACCCATATGGACCTGGTACTGGCTGATCGCAGTCCGGGACCGACGCCCCATGACGCCATCCGGCGTACCCGCCGGGAAGCCGAAGTAGTTGAGAGAAGCCTGCGTTTCACGGTTGTGCGCCCGCGTGGCCGAATAGCCTTGGCTGACGGTGCGGCGTTTCTTGTTGCGGTTCACCTCATTGACGATGGCGCCGCCGACAATGCCGCCCAGAAGAGCGGCCCCAAGATTATCAGCAGCAACGGGGCCAGAAGGGGCAGATAGAAACAGGGTCGCCGCAAGCGCGGTCTTGATCGGGGTACGGAACATGAAACAGGCCCTCTATTGAACAACAAAAAGAATCATTGCAAATAGGATACCCTGAAAATGCTGATTTTCTGCAGATTTTTTCCTGCAGCATTGGACTTCCATTTTCCTAAAACTCCATCAGAGGTGCCCTGCAATGGTTGACTGGATCACATCCGACACCCCCGTCGATTATCAGGAAGCGACCGATTTCATGGAGGCGCGGGCCGCAGCCATCGCCGCAGGCGAGGCAGATGAATGCATCTGGTTGCTTGAACATCCGCCCCTTTACACCGCCGGAACCTCGGCGCGGGTGGAAGACCTGACCGACCCAGAGCGGTTTCCGGTCTACCCGTCAAAACGCGGCGGGCAATATACTTATCACGGCCCCGGTCAGCGGGTTGTCTATGTGATGCTGGACGTGGGCAAACGCGGCCATGATGTGCGCCGTTTTGTGCAGCAGCTGGAAGACTGGGTGATCCGCGCCCTGGCAGAATTCAACCTGACCGGACACATCCGCTGCGGCCGTGTCGGCGTCTGGATCGAACGCCCGGACAAGCCGCGCACCGCGACGGGAGAAATGGCCGAAGACAAGATCGCCGCGATCGGGATCCGCCTGCGTAAATGGGTGAGTTTCCACGGAATTTCGATCAACGTGGAACCGGATCTGGAGCATTTCACCGGAATCGTGCCCTGCGGCATCACGGAGCATGGCGTCACAAGTCTGGTGGATATGGGCCTGCCCGTCACCATGGCCGATGTCGATGTCGCCCTGCGCCGCAGCTTCGATGAGGTCTTCGGGGCAGAGGCCGCCGCCAACGGAGCATCCTGCTCCGCCTGATCCCAGGATCGCCTTCCATGTCCGGTCCGGCAGCTCCCGGACCGGTCTGGCGTCGACACGGTCACAGAACGTGACCGCTTTGCCACCTTATACATTGACTGTCAGGGAAGCCGCATCGGCAGACCAATGCAATGGAGATCCGCCCAATCCCACCAATGAGTTGTGTCCCCGCCCCCAGAAGGCTGGCCGAAGAACCAGAGGCAGGCAGCGGGCATGGACGGCCATCTTAGACAGAGGCAAAACGCCTGACCAGCACCCGGTCGGTCCGCCCCCGAACAACGCCCAGTTTTCGGTCGATTTAATATTCGCCGCCGCCCTTCAAAAAGATGCGGCAGCGATGTCGTTCAGCATTGCATCAGCCAGTCAACCGGCGACCGCATCCCGGATCTTGGCCGCGTATTCCTGGATCTGCTCCATGTCGCCCATTTTGCCCGGCGGGCGCAGCTTGTCGCCTTCCTTGCGCGGCAGCACGTGAAAATGCAGGTGGAACACCTCTTGCCCACCTGCGGCCTCGTTGAACTGCTGGATGGTGACACCATCCGCGTCAAAAGCCTTGAGCACCGCGTGGCCCATTTTCTGCACGGTCTGCATGACGGCCGCCAGTTGCTCGGGGCTGGCATCCAGAACGTTGCGGCAGGGTGTTTTCGGGATGACCAGAAGATGCCCATCTGCCCGGGGCATGATATCCATGAAAGCGAGAGTATCATCATCTTCATAAACCCGCGCCGAGGGGATTTCCCCGCGCAGCAATTTTGCAAAGATATTGTCAGAATCATAGGCGGGCATCGGCTGTCTCTCCATCCTTGGCGGTCTCCCGGTTTTGCGCGCCGGGCTGGCGCAGGTCTAACATTGCCGATCCGCGATAGGAATGCCCCCAGAAAAGCCACCCCCCGCGACAATTATTCTTGATCCAGATCAAACTCCGCCATTGAAGGCCCTTTAAGGGCGCTCTAAAACCAACATCGAGTCTAGGCCGCCCGGAAACCCTCCCAGTGGCCTTAAGTTTTGCAACAGGAGGCACCTTAAATGGCAGACGCAGCCATTCATGGTCACGGCCACGAAGACGAGCGCGGTTTTTTCACCCGCTGGTTCATGAGCACGAACCATAAGGATATCGGCATTCTCTACCTGATCGTTTCGGCGCTTGCAGGTTTCATTTCCGTCGCGTTCACCGTGTTCATGCGGCTTGAGCTGATGGACCCCGGCGTTCAGTACATGTGCATGGAGCACCTGGACAAAGGTCTCATCAGCGGCTTCTTGAGCACGATGGCGGCATCTGTTCCGGGCGAATGTACCCCGAACGGACACCTCTGGAACGTTCTGATCACCGCGCACGGCATCCTGATGATGTTCTTCGTGGTCATCCCGGCACTGTTCGGCGGTTTCGGCAACTACTTCATGCCGCTGCAGATCGGCGCGCCGGACATGGCGTTCCCGCGGATGAACAACCTCAGCTTCTGGCTCTACGTGGCTGGCACCTCGCTGGCGGTTGCCTCGGTGCTGGCACCGGGCGGCAACGACCAGATGGGTTCTGGCGTGGGCTGGGTTCTCTACCCGCCGCTGTCGGTCAACGAAGGCGGCTTCTCGATGGACCTGGCGATCTTCGCCGTCCACGTTTCGGGTGCCTCGTCGATCCTCGGCGCGATCAACATGATCACCACCTTCCTGAACATGCGTGCCCCCGGCATGACCCTGTTCAAGGTGCCGCTGTTCTCCTGGTCGATCTTTGTTACCTCCTGGCTGATCCTGCTGTCCCTGCCGGTTCTGGCTGGCGCCATCACCATGCTGCTGATGGACCGTAACTTCGGCTTTACCTTCTTTGACCCCGCAGGCGGTGGTGACCCGATCCTGTACCAGCACATCCTGTGGTTCTTCGGCCACCCGGAAGTGTACATCGTGATCCTGCCGGGCTTTGGTATCATTTCCCACGTGATCGCGACCTTCTCGAAGAAGCCGGTCTTCGGTTACCTGCCGATGGTCTGGGCGATCATTGCGATCGGTGTTCTGGGCTTCGTCGTCTGGGCGCACCACATGTACACCGTTGGTATGTCGCTGAACCAGCAGGCCTACTTCATGCTGGCAACGATGGTCATCGCGGTTCCCACCGGGGTTAAGGTCTTCTCCTGGATCGCAACCATGTGGGGCGGCTCCATCGAGTTCAAAGCGCCCATGATGTTCGCTTTCGGCTTCCTGTTCCTGTTCACCGTTGGTGGTGTGACCGGTGTGGTTCTGTCGCAGGCCGCCGTGGACCGTGCCTATCACGACACTTACTATGTGGTTGCTCACTTCCACTACGTGATGTCGCTGGGTGCTGTCTTCGCGATCTTCGCAGGCATCTACTTCTACTTCGGCAAGATGACCGGCAAGCAGTACTCCGAGATCGGCGCTCAGATTCACTTCTGGATGTTCTTCATCGGTGCAAACCTGACCTTCTTCCCCCAGCACTTCCTGGGCCGTCAGGGCATGCCGCGTCGTTACATCGACTATCCCGAAGGCTTCGCCTACTGGAACAAGATCTCGTCCTACGGCGCGTTCCTGTCCTTCGCATCCTTCGTGTTCTTCTTCGGTGTCGTGATCTACTCGCTGCTGCGCGGCGCACGTATCACCCAGAACAACTACTGGAACGAATATGCCGATACGCTTGAGTGGACGCTGCCCTCGCCGCCGCCCGAGCACACCTTTGAAATCCTGCCCAAGCAGGAAGACTGGGATCGTTCCCACTCCCACTAAAAGGTGGATGGCGCAGTAAAACAAAAGGCCCCGGAGCAGATGTTCCGGGGCCTTTTTTCGTAGATTCAATCTTGTCTTTTGCGACAAAGCGCGCCTTGAAAACCTGCCCGCCGGGACCATACTTCAAAGCTCTATCCAATCCTTACATCCTGCTCGTCTCATGCCCTACAACTGGACCCACGCCGACAGCCCCGCAGATGGCGATGCCCCTCGTGAGTTGCACCTGTGGCCGCATCAATCCCTGCCCGTCGAAGGCTACGTGCGGTTTCTGGCCCTGACTGCCGCTCTGATTGCGGTGCCCCTGCTGCCGCTGCTTGGATCCTTCGTTCTTTGGGGGCTTTTGCCGTTTCTTTTGATCACCCTCTTCGGCATGAAATGGGCGCTGGACCGCAGCCGACGCGACCGGCAGATCCTGGAGGTCCTGACGCTGGGCCCCGAAGAAGCCCGGCTGGAGCGCACCGGCCCCCGCGGCGGACATCAAAGCTGGCATTGCAATCGCCATTGGACCACAGTCCAACTGCACGCCTACGATGGACCAGTGCCCAACTACGTGACCCTGCGCGGCGGAGGCCGGGAGGTCGAGATCGGCGCCTTCCTGTCCGAGGAGGAGCGCAAAGCGCTCTATGACGACCTGCAATCGGCACTGCGGGGCTGAGCCTGCTGAAATCGGGTTTTGACTTTCCCCGGTCCGCGGGCTACTCAGCCTGCATGTGTAAAACGACGCCTCTTTTCAGCACCGTTTATTATCCGCTGTTTCCATAACGGCGGCCGCATACACTTGTTTTGATGTTCACCCGCCGCGATCCGGCGGTCAGCAGCAGCATCAGACACTCCTCCGGTTTCGTGGCCCACCGGAGCGTTTCGATGACTTCAATGCCTCATATCCACACGGTTGGCCTGATCGGCTTTGGCCAATTCGGTAAGCTGATCGCCCGACACCTGTCGCCGCATGTACCGCTCGTGATTTGCGATCCAGCCCTGCCACCAGACGCCATCTCAGGACCGAACCAGCGCGCCGGCGATCTGGCCACGGCCGCTGGTTGCCCGTTGGTGATCCTCGCGGTGCCGGTTCATACCATCGGGAGCGTCTGTAGTGAGATCCGCCCATACCTTCAGCCCGACGCCATTGTCGCGGATGTCGGCTCGGTCAAGCTGGAGCCGGTACAAATCATGCAAAGCCGCCTGCCGGATCATGTCGACCTCGTGGGCACCCACCCGCTTTTTGGCCCGCAAAGCGCCCGCGCTGGCCTCGCTGGTCACAAGATTGCCCTTTGCAACATACGTGGCAGGTCTCACCTGCCCCTGGCGGCCTTTCTCAGAACGGTGTTGGGCCTACAGGTGATTCTGACCACCGCCGAGCAGCACGATATTGAGGCCGCCACCGTTCAGGGGCTGACGCACCTAATTGCCCGGACCCTGTCCGACATGGGCCCCCTGCCCGCCCGGATGACGACTGCCAGCTTTGACCGGCTGGTCGAAGCGGTGCAGATGGTTCAGGGGGATCCCCCTGCCGTCTTTGCCGCAATTGCAGAAGCCAATCCCTTTGCCGCAAAGGTACGCGAAGATTTCCTGCGCAAGGCCGGGGCCGTGGTCGGCGCTCTGGATGCCGAACTGCCATAAAAGCAAAAAGCCCGCAGCGATGCGGGCCTTTTTTTCGCACTCAATTTTTCATGGCGAGTGCCCGTTCCGGCAGCTGCCTCAGCAGCCGCCTTCAGAGCACAGCTCGTCCTTGACCATCGGGCCAACAAGGCCGAAATCGACTTGGCCGGTGTATTTGGACTTCAGAACGCCCATGACCTTGCCCATATCCCGGATCGAGGCCGCACCGGTGTCGCTGACCGCGCTCTTGACCGCGCTGCGGATCTCTTCTTCGGTCAGCTGTTTGGGCAGGAATTCTTCGATGATGGTAATTTCCGCCAGTTCCCGCTCAGCCAGGTCCAGACGACCGCCCTCTTCATAGGCGCGGGCGCTTTCGTTGCGCTGCTTGGTCATCTTGCCCAGGATCCCGAGGATTTCAGCATCGCCGATGCTGCCTTCCTCACCATCACCGCGCGCGGCGATTTCCTTGTCCTTGATCGCGGCATTGATCAGGCGAAGCGTTGCCAGCCGTTCGGCTGCCTTGTCTTTCATGGCCTGCTTCAGGGCCTGATTGACCCGTGTACGCGTATCCATTTTCTGTACCCATCCCCATGGCATCGGAATTCGGACGTTTATCCAATTGAAAGCCGCATTTCAAGCGCGCGCTCTGACGCCCTTTGCCTGCAGGCTTTGTCGCGCCTGTGCGCAGCGCTCTTGACCCGCTCTGAACCACCCCCTACAAGCCCTTGAATTTCACCTCATGGAGAGTCGTGTCATGGCCGATACCGCACCGTCCAAGCCAACCGCGTGCCTTGCGCTTGCTGATGGAACCGTCTTTTACGGAACCGGGTTCGGCGCAACAGGACGAACCGTGGCCGAGCTGTGTTTCAACACCGCGATGACCGGCTATCAGGAGATCATGACCGACCCGTCTTATGCCGGGCAAATCGTGACCTTTACCTTCCCGCATATCGGCAACACCGGCGTCACCCCCGAGGATGACGAAACCGGCGATCCGGTTGCGGCTGGCATGGTGGTGAAATGGGATCCGACGCTGGCCTCCAACTGGCGCGCCACCGAAGAGCTGAAAGCCTGGCTGACCCGCACCGGCCGTATCGCCATCGGCGGCATCGACACCCGGCGCCTGACCCGCGCGATCCGCCAGCAGGGCGCTCCGCATGCGGCACTGGCGCATGATCCAGAAGGCAACTTCGACGTGGAAGCACTGGTTGCAGCCGCCCGCGGCTGGTCCGGTCTGGAAGGTCTGGATCTGGCCAAGGACGTCACCTGCGCCCAAAGCTATCGCTGGGACGAAATGCGGTGGGCCTGGCCCGAAGGCTATACCCGTCAGGAGGCCCCCCAGCACAAAGTCGTCGCCGTCGACTATGGCGCCAAGCGCAACATCCTGCGCTGCTTGGCCTCTGCGGGCTGCGATGTGACCGTTCTGCCTGCAACGGCCACGGCCGAAGAGGTGCTCGCCCATAATCCTGACGGAGTGTTCCTGTCCAATGGCCCCGGCGATCCGGCGGCCACCGGCGCCTATGCCGTGCCGATGATCAAGACGATCCTCGACACCACCGATCTGCCCGTCTTTGGCATCTGCCTTGGACACCAGATGCTGGCGCTGGCGCTGGGTGGTAAGACGGTCAAGATGAACCACGGCCACCATGGTGCAAACCACCCGGTGAAAGAGCATTCCACCGGCAAGGTTGAGATCACCTCGATGAACCACGGGTTCGCAGTAGACGCGCAGTCCCTGCCCGAAGGCGTGGAAGAGACCCACATTTCGCTCTTTGACGGCTCCAACTGTGGCATCGCCATGACCGGGCGACCTGTCTATTCTGTACAGCACCACCCGGAGGCAAGCCCCGGTCCGCAGGACAGTTTTTACCTTTTCGAACGTTTTGCGGAAGCCATGGCGACCCGCAAGGCTTCGTAAAAAGACCCCCGGGAAAACCCCAAGCTCAGCACTGTTAACCGCCCATTAACCATGGGCGGCAACCGTAGCCCCACATTCCATCTGGGGTTGATCTGACATGGGCAAACACACACCGGGATTGCGACTTCCAGCAAGCGCGCTCATCCGGGCGCATCAGGCGCAGGTTCATTTCACCGCGCGTCAGAACCAAAAAAGTAGGAACCATTCCGCTTTCGGCGCCCCTCCGGCAAGGATCAAACCGCGCCAGCCGCCAGCGCCCAGCGCCGGACCACCGGCGGACGCAACTATCCGTGCGCTAACGCTGCGGCAGCATGGAAAATCCCCGCCAGACAGCCAGCAGTCCATGTTGCCAAGGACCACGCGATCCTCTGGAAAAGGCGCGCGAACGTCCCAGGGGAACAAAGCCTCTGCCCCAGACGTTTTCCGCTATGTCGAGCTGGCAAACGCCCGCCCTGACCCAAACCTTCTACACAAAATGCCCCCGGCCTTCTGGCTGCGAAACTCTGCCGTGCCCTGGATGCGGCTGGGGGATTCCATCGTTGTGGCCATGGCCGATCTCAGCCAGGCCGACCGGGTTCAGGCACAACTGCGCAATGCCTTTGGCACCGTGATCCCGGTTCTTGCCCGCAAGGTGCAGGTGCAGGACCTTCTGACGCGCACCCTGCGGCACCGGATGGTCCGGAACGCCAGCGTCAGCGTGCCGTCCGAGATGAGCAGCCGCTTCCTCGCCCATGGCAGGCTCCATATGGCAATGGCGGTGTGGATTGGGATGGTGCTGAGCCTGACCATTCTGGTTCCGATGTTCGTTTTCAGCGCCTTCAGCGCGCTGGCCCTTGCGCTGCTCCTGCTGTTTACTGGCTTTCGGGTGATCGGTCTCGCAGGCTTTCTTGCAGAGCGTTACCGCCCGCCCCGGCCCCACCGCAGCCTTTTGCGACCGGATCAATTGCCCCGCATCTCCGTCCTGGTGCCCTTGTTCCGTGAGGCAAAAATCAGCAGCGCGCTTTTGCACCGGCTCCGGAAACTGCGCTATCCGCGCCACCTTATGGAGGTTATCCTGGTGCTGGAAGAGGATGACGCCATCACCCTGCGGGCGGTGCAAAAGGCCCGGCTGCCCCATTGGATCCGGGTGATCAGGGTGCCCGCCTATGCGGACCTGAAGACCAAGCCCCGGGCGCTGAACTACGCGCTGAACCACTGCCAGGGTGAAATCATCGGCGTCTGGGATGCCGAGGATGCGCCGCAGCCCGATCAGCTGCACCGGGTGGCTGCGGCCTTTGCCCATGCTCCTCCTGAACTGGCCTGTGTGCAAGGTGTCCTGGATTATTACAATCCTCGCGCCAGCTGGATCGCGCGCTGTTTTACGCTGGAATACGCCAGCTGGTTCCGCATTATCCTGCATGGAATTGCCCGCATGGGACTGGTCGTTCCGCTTGGCGGCACCACCATGTTCATCCGGCGCGACATTCTGGACCGGGTTGGCGGCTGGGACGCCCACAATGTGACCGAGGATGCCGACCTGGGCGTGCGCCTGTTCCGAGCGGGCTATCGCACCAAGATGCTGGCCTCCACCACCTATGAAGAGGCCAATTGCCGCCCCTGGCCCTGGATCAAGCAGAGATCACGCTGGCTCAAAGGTTTCATGGTAACCTATTGCGTCCACATGCGATCCCCGGCGCAGCTTCTTCGGGATCTTGGCTGGTGGCGGTTCATCGGCTTCCAGATCTTCTTTCTGTGCTCTGTCGGGCAATTTCTGCTCGCGCCATTCCTGTGGAGCTTCTGGCTCGTCGCCTTAGGGCTGCCTCATCCCAGCGCAGACACGGTTCCCGGAGGCTGGCTGGCGCTCGCCGTCGCAAGCATCGTAATTATTGAGCTCCTGAACCAGATAACGGCTGTTGTCGCAGCCTTTGTTACCCGTCGGCGATGGCTGGCCCTGTGGGCACCTTGCCTTCTGTTCTATTATCCTATGGGAGTCCTCGCCGCCTACAAGGGCCTCTATGAATTGGTTTTTCATCCGTTTTTCTGGGACAAGACCGATCATGGGATCCACGCGCCGGACGATTATTATGACCCACAGACACGGAGCGCAGAACAGGCCGAGGCCTGCAGCAGCGCACAGAGTTGACCTGCCTGCAAGAGTCGCAACCTGACTCTCAGCCTTTGCTGCGGTCGCCAGCATCCTGTTTCAGACGGGTCATGAAGGCGATAGAAATGTGATCTTTCAGGGCATCTGCCGCAGCATCCGCATCGCGCCTGCTGATCGCATCCACAATACCCTTATGCTCAGATTGCGCGATCTTGCCGCGTCCCTTGGCCGCCAGCGAAGTGGTTGCCATCAGGGCCATGGTCCGGTGCACCAGATTGAGCTGCTGGACCAGATAGCGGTTGTGCGAGGCAAGGTGGATCTGTTCGTGAAAGCGCCGGTTCGCCTTGGCCAGCTCGGTCGGATCATCGACCAGCTGATCATCGGCCTTCACCATCTCCTGCAGGACACGGATCTCTTCCTCGGTGGCGTGCTGCGCGGCAAGCCGGGCCGCCAGACCTTCCAGTTCGCGCCGCACCACATAGAGCTCGGCCATCTGGTTATGATCCAGCGAGGCCACGATCAGCGACCTGCCGTCCCGCTCCAGCAGCGATTGCGTTTCAAGCCGTTGCAGGGCTTCGCGGATCGGCGTGCGGGAGACGCCAAAGCGTTCGGCCAGATCACTTTCCACCAGTCGGTCGCCGGGCCGGTACACGCCTACGTCGATGGCCTCAAGGATCAGCGCATAGGCGTCTTTCTGGGTGCTGCGGTGCTGGTTCATGATCTTTCCGTTGGATTTCATCCGGTCTTTTCTACAGTGCGGCCCCGGCCAATCAAGCCTCTTGCTCAATTTGCGCCGAAATCACGCAGGCCAGAAAGCCCACGCGGCATTGTAAAACAGCTGCATCCAACTTAATCGAAGAGCATGGTCAAATCACATTTCTCTCATGTCCGTCACTGGGTCTTCGACCTCGACAACACGCTTTATCCGCCCTCGGCGCGGCTGTTCGATCAGATCGAGGTCAAGATGACCGATTATGTGATGGCCGAACTGGGCGTGGATCACGCCGAGGCCGACCGTCTGCGCAAACACTACTGGCGTGAACATGGCACCACCCTGGCCGGGCTGATGCAAGAGCACGGCATTGATCCCGATCCCTATCTGGTTGCGGTGCACGACATTTCCTTTGCGCCGCTGGACCCGGATGCCGAGCTTGCCGCCCGGATCAGGGATCTGCCGGGGCGGCGGATCGTCTATACCAACGGCAGCGCCCCCTATGCCGAGCGGGTTCTCGAAGCGCGCGGTCTGGCTGGGCTGTTTGACGGGATCTATGGCGTCGAACATGCCGATTACCGGCCAAAACCGGAACGGCAGGCATTCGACACTGTGTTTGCCAAGGCGGGCATTGCGCCACAAAGCGCCGCCATGTTCGAGGATGATCCACGCAATCTGGCTGCACCGCACGCCATGGGCATGCGCACTGTCCATGTCGCGCCAGCCCCGCAAGACGGCGATCACATCCATCACCACACCGATGACCTGTCCGGGTTTTTGAGCCGCATTTTATAAGGCCGACATCGCGCGTCCAATGACTGCACCGGCTCGCCCGGCGCGGCAGGGTGGCGGCCGAGTTGCGCCAATCTGCGGCTCAGCTGAGCGGTTTTCCACGCGTAAGCTGACTGCGACGAAATCTCGCCTGCAACAGTCACCTTTCCTGACCTAGATGAAGCCGCAGTAATACATACAGGAAACGCGATATGACTGCTTATACCCTCCCCGAACGCCTGTCTCTCTGGAAGCGGCTGCTGTTTGCCATCCCCCTTCTGGGCCGGATCTGCAAAGAGGTCGCCTATGGCGCCAAGGAAAACATCTATTACGCGCTTGGCACCTTCGTCAGCCTCTGGGGTTGCTCGGTCGTCATGTTCGGCGTTCCCGGTCTTTATATACCAGCCCTGTGCCTTGTACCGGTGATGTTCACGCTCTTGATCCTGATCACGCGCGGATAAGGACCATATGCCGCTTGTCATTCCTCTGCCTTGGGGCATATCTCAGGGCAGACGGACGATGAAAGGCGGCAGCCATGGACCAGACTTGTGACATCCTGATTTCCGGCGGCGGTATTGCCGGACTGACGGCCGCCGCCACTTTTGGCTCTGCAGGATTCCGGGTGATCTGCGTCGATCCGGCCCCCCCGATCACCGAACGCGATGTCGATGGTTCAGACCTGCGCACCACCGCAGTTCTGCAACCCGCCCGCGACCTACTGGAACGCTGCGGCCTTTGGGCCCGGCTTGCCGGTCACGCCGCCCCCCTCCAGATCATGCGCATCGTCGATGCTGGTGGAGAGCACCCCGAACCGCGAGTGGTGCGGGATTTCAACGCCGCCGATATCTCGGACCAACCCTTTGGCTGGAACCTGCCCAACTGGTTGTTGCGCCGGGAGCTGGTCGCAGCGCTGGCTGATCTACCGAATGTAGATTTCCGCCCCGGCGTTGGCACCACGCAGCTGTTCACCCGCCTGAATGAAGCCCGCGTGACCCTGACCGACGGCAGCCAGCAAAAGGCGAAACTGGTTCTTGCTTGCGACGGGCGCAATTCCCCGATGCGCGAGGCCGCAGGCATTCCGGTCAAGACCACCCGATACGGGCAAAAGGCGTTGGCCTTTGCAGTGACCCATCCGGTCCCACATGAAAACGTCTCGACCGAAATCCACCGCTCGGGCGGGCCATTCACCCTGGTCCCCCTGCCCGACTATCAAGGCTTGCCGTCCTCAGCCGTAGTCTGGATGGAACGCGGTCCGCGGGCGAGCGAGTTGCTGCAGATGGAGACGGCAGAGTTCGAGGCTGCGATGACCCGGCGCAGCTGTGGCTTGCTGGGTGATCTGACGCTGGCCTCACGCCGCACCATCTGGCCGATCATCAGCCAGTCGGCTGAGCGGCTGAACGGCGAGCGGTTGGCGTTGATGGCAGAGGCGGCCCACGTGGTGCCGCCAATCGGCGCCCAAGGGCTGAACATGTCGCTGAGTGATCTGCGCTGTCTGCTGGAACTGGCCGAGGCCCGCCCCGAGGGATTGGGCGATGCTGCGATGCTGGAGGCCTACAACAAGGCCCGCCACAAGGACATCATGCTGCGCGTCAAAGGCATCGACCTGTTGAACCGCACCTCAATGCTGGCACCGCGCCCGCTGCGCGATCTACGTGCCTTTGGCCTCAATGCGCTCTATTCAATGGCGCCGGTGCGCCGGACCCTGATGCAGATGGGCCTTGGCGTAAAATAACCAGGCAAAGAACTTCGGGCGCATCATGGTGGATGCCGCGCCTGCCATAGTTGGCGGGCCTTTCCCGTTGCGGCTAACGTCGCAGTGCCCTGCTGCCATGTTGCAGGCGTCTGAGAACGCTTCGATTTTCATTTACTCAGCGAGCCTCCGTCTGGCTGGGTTCTTTGGGCACCACGGCATGTCGCTATCGCGATCGGCCTAGACGGCGCCCTGACCACGACCGTGCCTCATGATCGCACCGCCGAACTCATCTCAAAGGTGTACCGATCCGTCTTCACTCACGCGCGCGTGAGTTTTGCAAACAAGTTATTAAGCTGCTGAAAAGCATTAGATTTTCCCTCTCCAACTTGTGAAGTAAGCGGAGCAGAAAAGAATCACATTGACATTTACGTACCGATCAGTACACCCTTCAGATCATTGACTGATCAGTTAACTCATAGGTTATCAGGGAGGAGGCGCATCATGACGGACCAGCCCCTAATTGCAGGCGCTGCCACCGCCCCAAAGCGCGTCAGGCACCCAAATGGAGCCGACAGGCGCAACAACGACGCCCGTGGAGGCACCAAGGACACCCCGAAGTCTCTATCCCTAAATCAAAAGATAAATTATCTTCGTTTCCCAAACAGGGAGAGTCGAATGCCAAGTGTAACAACGACATTTGTGGCGACGATGGCCAATGCCGCTGGTCTGACGATGTCGGACGACGGTGCTTTGCTCTCTGAAGGGGAAGTTGTTTATCGCTTTCGGCCGGGCGCGGATGGGATCATGCCCGAGGCCGAGTATTTCAACGCTCTGGACTGGATACGGAGCACCCAGGAAGATGAGGTCGCTCTCATTTCCACTTACGCAGAGACCATCCAGCTGGACGATCTCGGGGTGCTGGGGCTTGCGATCAAGACGGCACCTGATCTCCGTAGCTCCATGCGCCTTATCGAGCGCTATTTCCGGCTCATGACCGACACTGTCGATTATCTTTTTGATGAAACTCAGGACCCTGCTCGCCTGATCATCGAAGAGCGTTCCGTCACTCATCCCGTCCTGCAATTTCGCAATGAATGCGCATTGGCCAGCTTTGCTCACAAGATCCGCTGCCTGTTGGGACAGGATATCCAGTTTTCCTATGCATCCTTTCGTCACCCCTGCCGAGGCACGCCTGAACGCTATGCCGAGTATTTTGGCTGCGAGGTCCGGTTCGGCGCCGACCAGGACGCCCTTGCCCTGCCCTCCACCGCGCTGGATCTGCCGGTCCGGCTCGGAGACAAGGCGGTGTCCGACTTCCTGATCCGGCATCTGGATGAGGAAATGTGTGCCTTGCACAAGAACCCACCGCTGATGACCGATCTGATGCGCCACCTGTCACAGGCCCTGAAACATGGCTTGCCGCAAGCGGGCGACATCGCGCGCGCCATGGGGATGAGCGAACGCACTCTCTACCGCCGCCTGTCCGAAGAGGGGCTGACTTATCGAGAGGCTCTGAAACAGGCCCAAACCCAACTTGCCCATGAACTGCTGACCACAAGCGACTTCTCGATCGCCGAGATCGCATTCCTCACCGGATTTTCCGAACAGAGTACTTTCAGCCGCGCCTTCAAACGCTGGGTTGGCCAGGCACCTGCCCAATACCGGCAGGCTGCAGCGACCCAATAACTGCAGCGTGGCCCCCCGGTTTGGCAGATAGGGTCATATGGCTGGCAGAACCTGCCAAGACCCCCGCCCCCGGAACACCGTACAAAACATGTAACGATACCTTGAGTACGCCATGCGCCAGACGGCCAGTGCGTCTTTAAAACCATTCAGCCCAGGAAGTGGAAACCGCAAATGAAAGAAATGACTTCTCTTCTTGCACTGGCACTGGCCGCTGCCATGGCGGCCGGTCTTGTGCTTCTTCCCATTACGATGCCCCGGTCCTCCGGCGTCTATGGCGGCCAGTTTCAGGGGCAGCTCGCCTTTCTTGGTCACTCTCAAACACGATAGCATGGTCACGCAAATCAACCGTGAAAGCAGCATTCTTTCTCGATCCGTCCGGTGAAGCCCGTCTCTCGTCTCATCCGCTCCTGTGGGCCTCGCGGCTTTGCCTGCCCCAATTGAGCGCCGCGTCCAGCCCCTACCTGCCCCCTGAATTTGCCGCCGACGCCCGCCACCTGACAGGCGGGAATTTCGCAGGGGGGCGGTCACATCCCGCTGACGGACCCCGGGCGTCAGCCGCTTCTGGCCAACTCCATGTTGCAGTTCGGCGGCGCAAGACGAAGCGCCCCATACAGAACCGTCCGCCAAGGCCAGTAGCGCGGCAAAGCGCTTACATCCTCTCCGCTCCGCAAGTGCACGATATTGGCAGAGATAAAGGGGGGGCCAGATTATTGGATGATTGCAGCCGTATTTCCGGTCCCGTTTTGAGAAATCCACGCGTCGTTCGCGTTTCCGCGCTGTGCGACGGCGGCCTGGTTCGTATTGCCGACAATGATGACCGTGAAACCATTCGCATCACCGTCCTGTACCGCGGCAACGCGGTTTGCATCCCCGGTGATGGATGTCGCGGCATCATTCCCGAAGCCAAGTTGCTTGAAGAAACCCGGCGTCAGACCTGGATCACTGGCTGCAACACCCGTGAAGCTTGCAGGTGCGGCATTGTTCAGGTCGCCTTCAACAAGAAAGACAGCCGTGTTTTGCCCCTGTTGCAGAAGGTCTAGGAAATTGCTGTCTCCGAGAATGCGGAATTCCGCGGCATTGCCGCCCCCCAATCCTGACAAATAGTTCTGGTCCGCTGAGGCGATATTGCCAGTTCCTTCGACATAGAACTCCAGATCGTTGGTGCCTTCCTGCAGCCCGAGAATGTCGTTCCGATTGCTGAACCCCGTCAGCTCCACCCAGGCGCGGTTCGTGCCGATCTGCCCCACCCCGACCCGGTTTTCATCGCCAGCGACCGTGGACATGGTGATATCATTCTGCAAACCATCCTGGCGCAGCCCCACTTCGTTTGTGTCGCCGGTGATTGTGACGAAACCGACCGAATTGCGGCGTCCGCCCTGAAAGATGCCAAAACGGTTGAAATCCCCAGAAACCGTCAGATCCATCTCATTGCCGTTTGCACCCATATTATCGTAGCCGATACGCTGGATGAGCGCGTTGTCGAGGGCGCGGGACAGCAAAGCAGGCCCGGTCAGCTGACCGCGACCGTTGTAGGATCCGGTGAACCGGGCGCGGATGATGTTCTCGGCGAATTGCGCGGCCGTTTCGGACCGCTGCTCGACCCGCAGCAGAGTGTTTTCAGTGCCGGTCTGTTCAATCTGGGCAATCTGACCAGGCATTCCGTCCAGCTGTTCCTGGATTACGGTGATGATCTGGTTGCCATCTCCCGACCCGGACTGTCCTTGCAGAATGAACAGGCGGTTGGCGCCAGATGGGATGGCCCCGGTTGCGGCCTGAAGTACCTCTCCCACAAGGTTGCTGTTGGAGCCTTGGGTGATGTCGACCTGGTTGAAAATCGTAGGTGTCTGCGAATTGCCGCTTTGCTCAAAACCCCGTCCGATGGTGCCCACTTGGTTGTCCGCCCCCGTCTGGGTCACGATCAGGCTGTTATAATAACCCTCCTGCAGCGCGACATCCGTATCAAGGCCCAATTGGTTGCCACTTCCGACCTGATCGATCAGCGCCTCGTTTTCCAAACCGATCTGATCAATGAAAACCAGATTGTCCTGCGCGGCAGCCGCCACAGGAAGAAGAACGCTGAGAAGAACGAGAATGCGCATTGTACGACGGGCTCCTACGGATCAGGGGCCGGGCGCGCTTGCGCCCGGCCTGATTGATTTTTTGCGCCAATCCGACGCTGCGGCGTCACTGAGTGATGGTCGCCACGTTGCTGTCACCGACCTGGCTTAACGATGCGGTATTGCTGCCACCGCCACCCTGGGTAATGTCGCCATCGTTCTGGTCACCATCGATGGTCACGTAGGAGACGTTGTCAGCACCGTCCTGATCGACCAACAGCTCGTTCAGGTCACCAGCGAAAAGCGCAACATCCACTAGGTTGGAGGATCCTGCCTGGTTGACCCCGAAATCGTTGTCGTTGCCATTGATCCCACCGAAGACGGTCACGGTATTGTCGTCACCCACCTGTTCAATGCCAAAGGCGTTGCCATTGCCGTTGATGGCCAGCGTGCCGATCGAGTTGCGGGCGCCAACCTGGTTCACCCCATAGCCGTTGGAGTCACCGGTGATGTCCACATCCATATAGTTGCCGTAGCCGTTCTGGCGAAACTGTCCGCCACCATTATAACCGGCACGTGCATCCGAATTGACCGGCTGGGCGCCGCTGTTGTTGTTGCCCAGGATGTCGATATACATCGTGTTGCCTTCGTTGCCGTTACCCTTCAGATCCTGATAGACGGCGCGTATCCAGTTGTTGGCACCATCCTGGCGGATAACAATCGTCTGGCCTTGGCTGTTGGCCCCGGAGTTTCCGTAGTGCCACTGCTTGATATCACCGATCAGGTTGCCATCGCCCCCTTGCTGGGTGATCGTCATGCTATTGCCCCCTGCCCCGGCAAAGACGCGCTGGCGAATGCCCTGCACCGCGTTGTTGTTGGTGGACTGGGTGACGCTCAGCACGTTGAAATTGCCCGCGGTGGTGGCATTGTTGTTGGTCTGGTTCAGACCGGCGCTGCCGCCAAAGGTGACAAGGCTGCCCCTGATGCCAATCTCATTACCATCGCCCGATTGGGTAATGACCAGCGCGTTCTGATCACCGGACTGCACCATGTCTGCCTTGTTGAGGCCGCCATCGCCGGAGCCAAAAGCACTGTTGTTGTCACCCGACTGCGTGACAAGCGCGCTGTTTGCATTGCCGACTTGCCTCAGTAGCGCTTCGTTGCCGCTGCCGGAGTATGCTACGGTCGACAGAAGCGAAAGCGCTGTCGAGGCTGCCAGAAACTTTGCAGTGCGCGTCATTGAATTGATCCCTTATTTCTGGGGAACACCTTCCCCTTTCGTAGGTGCCGGGGCGGCAAACCGCCCCGGCGGAAGTAAATTACTGGATGATACCAGTATTGTTACCGGACCCGGCCTGGCTGAATGCAGCAGTGTTCAGGTTGCCCATCTGTGCGACGACAGCCTGGTTATAGTTACCATTGATGACACCGGTCAGTGTGTTGTCATTACCATGCTGGCTTGCAGCGAAGAGGTTGCCGCTCGCCTCGCTGAGGACATCGCCGACTGTCAGCGTCATCGTGTTGCCTTTACCCTGCTGGCTCAATGCGCCCGGCTGCAGATCGTTCCAGGTTTGATAGCCGGTCGCAGCCACCGCAGCCGTGAGCGCGCTGCCGCTGAAGCCGCCAGACAAGTTATTGTCGTCACCAAAGATGGACACGTTCATGACATTCGGGTTGGCGGGGCTGGACCCGCCCTGCACGATCGACAGAACGTTGTCATCGCCTTCCGGGATGCCGCCGATGCGAACGGTGGCTTGATCGGCATTGAACTGGCGAATGGAAATATCGTTGCGATCACCGTCGATGCCGACATCCGCAAAGCCCCAGGCCTGTTGTTCAATGTAGATGTCGTTGGCGTCGCCGCCGTTGGCACTGCCTTCGATGTTGACGATAGCCTCGCCACCTGTTCCGAATGCATCCTCCTGAATGATATCCACGATGTTGTCATCCGAGGCGCCGATGATGTTCAGCGTCGCCATGTTGTCATCGTTCCACTGACGGATCCCGACGATGTTGGAGGCGCCGTCGACCACACCCATTGCCACAACGTTGTTGTTGCCCGATTGGCCGGACTGGTTGGCAGGACCACCCTGCGCGATACCGATCTCGTTGTAGTCGCCGTTGATGTCCAGCGTACCGACCGAGTTGCCATCACCGCGCTGCTCCACCCCGATACCGGTGTTGTTGGCATCGATGTCAACATTGATCATGTTGCCGAGACCTCGCTGGATGAAGGTGGCGTTGTTGGCCACAGCCGCGACTCCCGAAAGCGCGGTGGTGCCGTTGCCATCGCCGGTCATCTGCACGGTCACGCTGTTGTCTTCGCCGAACTGCTGAACGGTATTGATCAGGTTGCCGGTACCGTCCTGGCTCAGATCCGCAGTATTAGCCAGATCCGGTACGCCGCCGGTCGCCTTCTGGAGCACGGTGCGCATCGTGTTGTTGTTGCCACCTGTCTGCAGAATGGTCAGGATGTTTTCATCCGTGCCAGTGCCAGCGTCGCCCTCCTGAGACACCCGGATCACAGCGTTGCCGTCGGTTGTCTGTTCGATATCGGCAACGTTATCGTCGCCAAGCTGCTTAACATAGCCAGCCGGGCTGCCGCTGTTGCCGTTATAGCCCACGAGGTTGCCGTCACCGGACTGATCAACGTCGAGGTCGTTGTTGTCCCCGTTCTGCAGAAGAGGTTGGTTTACATAGTCGGTGAACGTTGCCGATGTGCCAGCCACGTTGTTCGCACCGGTGCTCTGGTCAATCAATGCGGTGTTGCCACTGCCGTTCTGGTCAATGGCGGCTTCGTTGCTGTCGGCCCAGGCCGCACCGGCCAGAGCCATGGCCGTGGATGCCACCAGAATTGTCTTCAGATTTGTCATCTTACGTCCTCAATTTAATAATCAAAAGATTCATATTACGCGCAGCGTATTCGAGATAAGGCGCCGAATTTGCTCGCTGAATTCAGCAGGAGCCATACTGCAAACAGGAATCAGCCCCGTCGCGGAATACCCGCGACGGGGCATTCGGTTATTGCGTAACACCAAGGTTGTTGTTGCTGCCGGTCTGCGAGGTGCTGGCCACGTTGTTCGACCCCACCTGCGCAATGGCCGACACGTTGAAGGTGCCGGTCATGCTGGCGGTCAGGACGTTGTCGTTGCCATCCTGCAGGGTGCCGAACTCGTTGTCGGAGCCCACCACGGTGATGGTCGCCGCGTTCAGGTCACCCAGCTGCTTGATCATGCCGCGCTCAAATCCAGCGGTGCCCGCGACCAGACCCGCCGGGCCTGCCAAGCTTGCATAGGGGGGCACGATACCATTGGCACCGCCGCCGGAAATGCTGACCGATGCGGTGTTCCACATGCCATCCTGCAGAATGCCGAACTTGTTGCCGCCCAAGACACCGGTGCCGAAGGAAACGGTCGCGGTGTTGTTATCTTGGAACTGCCGGATCCCGATGTTGTTGCCAAAGGTGGCGATATCGGAAACAGAGGCCAGGTTGTCGTTGCCCTGCTGCAGGATGCCCAGCTCGTTCCGGGTACCGGTGATGGTGATCGGATCGACGCGGTTGCGGTCACCGGTCTGCTGGATGCCGAAATAGGTCCGGTCGGCGGTCACCATCATGTCGATGAAGTTGCTGTCGCCGGTCTGGGTCAGGTTGCCCTGCGGCACACTTGCATCATCAGCAAAGGTCGCAATGCCGCTGCCAAAGCTGGTGGTCCCCTTACCGTTGTCGGCACCGTTGTCAGTCCCGACAAAGACGGCGGTCATGCTGTTGCTGGTGCCCGACTGGATCGCGTTGCCGATATAGTTGTCGGTGCCGGTCTGCTCAAGGGACATGGAGTTCCCCGCGCTGGCGTCATACTGGGTGCCCTGACGAGCAAGACCGATTTCATTGCCCGCACCGGACTGAAGGATCGTTGCGGTATGGCCGATCTTGCCTGCTGCAGTGCTTCCGCTGCGGTCCTGGCTGATGGCGCCGATGCTGTTGTCATCGCCCACTTCCTGGGTGACGGTCAGGCTGTTGCCGGTGGCACTAGCCGTGCGGGCAACCTGATTGATGGTACCGATGGAGTTGCCATTCGACGTCTGCAAGACGGTCGCAGTACTGCCCGGCCCGCTTTGGTTGAGTTGGAAAAAGCCAGAGTTGCGGTTCAGGATAACGCCAAGACCCACATCGTTGTCATCGCCACTCTGGGTGATGGTCAGCGTATTGCCGAGAGATGTGTTCAGGGAGCGCTGCGTGACCGAGTTGCCATCGGCACCTGCCTGGTTGTTGCTGCCTGCCCCCTGGTTGATCATCGCCGAATGGTTGCTGCCGAACTGATCGAGCCAGGCTTCGTTGTTGTCTGCCCAGGCCGCACCGGCCAGAGCCATGGCCGTGGAAGCCGCCAGGATCGTCTTGAGGTTTGCCATTTTCGTTTCCCCTTTGAGTGGTTAACAAATTGTCATTTGCGCCGCTGAGCTCATGCTGGCAGCAGGGCGCTGCCCCGTCGCGGACCTGCCGCGACGGGGGGTGTTGTTATTGGATGATGCCAAGGTTGTTGTAGGACCCGTTCTGGACAAAATTGACGATATTGTTGTTGCCATTTTGCGCGACAGCTGCCTGGTTGTAGTCTCCGATCACCGTGCCGTTCAGCATGTTGCCGTTGCCACGCTGCAAGACGGCAAACAGGTTATCATCGCCAGTAACGGTCATGGTCATCTGGTTGTTGTGGAGGTGCTGCCACAGCGAGCCTGCGGACATCGACAGGCCGGTCACACTGTCACCCGCTGCGAATGCAGCGCCGGCACTGCCGCTCAATGTGCCACCAGCGTTGTTGCGATTGCCCGTTACGCTTACGGACATCTGGTTTCCATTGCCCCAGCGTTGTTGGCTGTTCAGCTGGTTGTCGTCGCCAAGAATGTCGATCGTCGCGGTTTGGCTGTGACCGAGGTTCACCCAGTGGTCCACGTTGTTGCGGCTGCCATCCTGGGTCACCCGCGCCTTGTTGAAGGATGTCTCGATCGTCACCTGCGCCCAGTTGTCATCCACGGTCTGTACAATGCCGATTGAGTTGAAATCCCCTGCAATCGTGGACAGGGAAACATCGTTTCGGCTTCCAACCTGACTGATGCCCAACTGGTTGTCATTACCGCTGATCAGCAGGCCCTGAGCCATGTTGTCTTCCGAAGAGTTCCTGTAGCGGCCATTCTGAATTGCATACTGGTTGTTGTTTCCGCTGATCGTCAGATCCGTCCGGTTACCGGTGCCGCGCTGTTCGATCGCTGCCCAATGGAACGCCCCTACATGGTTGTTGTTGCTCAGCAGACCGGTGTTCCCGCCCGCACCGGCATAATCAGGGTGCAGGGACAATCCTGATACGCCATTCCCGTTCCCGGAAATCACCAATCTGGCATCATTGTCGTTGCCTTCCTGGCGTGCGCTGTAAGTGTAGTTCGACGCGCCTGTCTGCTTGATCAGGAGGTAGTTATTGGCACCACGTTCCTGAGCTATGTCCCGGATATAGTTGAGATCGCCGGTGCCCAAGGTGGTACCCTGTTCGACCTCGACTTCGTTGGGGCCGGCCGCCAGCGAAGCGCCAATCGCGTTCTGGCGGATTTTTTCCACCGTGTTCTGGTCCGAGAACTGCGTGATCGTTGCCTTGTTGGCCAGGTCGCTTGGTCCAAGATTGGTATCCGAGCGCTGGAAGAACGTGCCGCTGCCCACGCGGTTGTTTGATCCCTGCTGGCTGACGTAGAGGTCGTTCGCATCGCCATCCTGCAGGATGCTGGTGGCGCCCGTGTTCCCGGCGATGTTGCCGGAGTTGCCGCCGTAGTTCTGCATGATCAAGGCGTTGTTGTAGTCACCCTGTTGATCCAGATAGGCCGCATTGTTGTCTGCAAAAGCTGCTGTGCCCATCGAAAGGGTCAGCGCGGTCGAGGTTACAAAAGCCGTCTTAATAAGTTTCATGATCATACCTCCCCCCAGAGGTCGGAATAAAAAACTGATAAATCGCGGGGCCAAGGTAGTGTCTCAGCCCCGCATAACTCATTGATTACTGGCTAATACCGGCGTTGTTGCCGTTGCCCGTCTGAACCAGGCTCGCCATGTTGCTGTCACCCATCTGCAAAACAGCAAACTGGTTGGTGTCCCCGGTAACCGTGGCTTGGATGGTGTTGTCATCCCCGAGCTGACCGCCAGCGAACATGTTGCTATTGCCGGTGATCGTTGCGTCAAAGAGGTTGTCGCTTCCGCCCTGGCCGATCACGCCGTTGAATGCCCCGCCGACGCTCTGCGCGGCGCCGCTGAAGTAGCCGGTGCCATTGTAATCACCGTCGATGGTGAGTTTCACACCAAATCCGTCGCTACCGTTACCGTTCCAGCCAACCTGCAGGATCCCCGCTTCGTTGGAGCTTCCAGAGATACTGACATCGGCAAAGTTGGTGCCGAGTTGTGCAATACCAATGTTGTTGAAGTTGCCGCCCAGTACTGCAAGGTCGACGATATTCGCATTCCCGGCCTGACTGATACCCAGTTCGTTGTCGCTGCCGGTAATGGACAGGGTGCCAACGGTGTTGTTCGTACCCTCCTGGGTCACGCCGAATTGGTTGTTGTGACCAGCAATATTCAGTGTCAGGGAGTTATTGCCTTTTGGCCAGTTCCCGCCGTTATTGTCTGCAAAACCTTGCTTGAGTTCGCTTGTGTTCGCACCGCTGAGAGCAGCAAATCCACTCAGTGGAGCGTTACCGTTGTTGTCGCCCGTGATATCGACGTCCATAAAGTTGCCGACGATTCCGCCGGTTGCGGCCTGCTGGACCAGTGCAATGGTGTTGTCGACACCAGACATCAGGATATCCGCCGTGTTGCCGGAGGCGCCTTTATGTTTGTCCTGAAAGACCTCTGTGATTTCGTTGCCGTCACCCATCTCTTGTAGAATGGTCAGAGAGTTTTCACCCGCCGAGCCACCAAAACGGTTGAACTGGGTGACCTTACCAACAACGTTGTAAGACGAGCTTTGGGTAATCGTTGCGGTGTTTCCAAGGGAGGAATTGGGCCCACTCTCCGCCTTCTGTTCGAAGCCGCCCAAGCCAATGTCGTTGTAGTCGCCGCTCTGGACAATATCCAGAGTGTTATTCTTGTTACTCGTTGCCTTCTGGCGGATGTTCTGGCTATCAGAGCCCGCCTCATTGCCCTCGCCCCCACTTTGGTCGATCAGCGCAGAGTTCGTGCCCGTGCCGCCCCCGGATTGAATTTGATCGAGGTAAGCTTTGTTGCTGTCTGCAAAGGCTGCCGCGCTCATGCTCAGCGTCAACGCAGTCGTTGCCACCAGAAAACGTTTTGAAATTCGCATTTTGGTCTCCAATTATCGTTACCAGGTTCTTCCGCCAAAGAAGCCTTCGACTTCGGAACCGCCCCAGCGGGGCGTCCTGCATCAATTGCAGGCATGCCCCGACCCAACTGTTTAAAAGGGCCCACGCACCAAGAATTTAGATGTGGCTATGAAAGATATTCCTCTGCCCATTCACCCCTCGTGCGCCCCCACGCACCGTTAACTTTCTGCTAACAATTCTGCCGCCTCATTGAGACCTAAGAGATGATTTAAATCAAGCTTTCAGTAATCAAGTCGCAAATTTTTATATAATTTTAGCCAATCCGGACCGAACTCGTTCGCACCCCGCACCCATTCACCCCAAATCCGGGCGATTGTTTTCAATTAAGCGTCAATTTCACGGGGGACCCACCAACGAATCCAAGCGCAACGCGTGCGCTTTCGTAACGTCAACACAACCATTGTTAGAATTGCCCAATTTCCCGCAAAAACCCTGACGCGAGCCTTCATCATCAACAAGTGACAGATTCGCAACACACTTATGCGAATTATTTCAACTTGGACAATTCGTCATCGCCAAGTCACTATTTGCTGCGCTTTTAGAGGTGATGGGCGCTGGACACCCAGTCGGCGTGGTTGTTATCACCCGTGAGTCGGTCAATTAGCGACGCGTCACGGCAGGTTTGTAGGATTGGTGGTTGATATGAAAAATTCCTTCATTGGCTTCACTGCATCAGCACTCTTATTTGCGGGAGCCGGTGTATCTGGAGAGTTGACCTATACTCCGATCAACCCGTCCTTCGGCGGTGCTCCCCTCAACTCATCCCACCTGCTGTCGACTGCGAATGCGCAGCGCGACGCGACGGCGCGGGATGCAGTAAGCAGCTCGACCACAGGGACCGGAACAACATCTCCGACCGGAACCACAAACGCCGATTTGTTCGTGCGCCAGCTCGAAGGTCGCTTGCTTTCCGCTCTCGCGGGCCAGGTGACCGAGGCGATCTTCGGAAGCAACCCATCCGATCAGGGCACAGTGACGTTCGGAACCACCGAAGTCACCTTTGAGCGTACGGTAGATTCCATCAGCCTCACAATTGTCGACTCCCTGGATGGCACCGTGACAGAAATCGTGGTCCCGCAACTGGTAACTGGAAGTTAAAATTAGGTTTGCTGATTGCCTGGCAGATCGGGCAGCCACAGCTACGAATTAGAACGAGGATAAACATGGTGTTTGGTAAAGAAGCAGGCCTGCGAGTGCTACTCCGTGCCATGGTGGTGGCTGGAACCGCTGCTCTCTCTGGCTGCGCCACGACACCTGGGCCATTTTTTGGGACCACCGCTCCGACGATTGTGCAGCCGACACCGGTCAACATGAGCCTACGCACGCTGCCAGAACCGACACGCCGCATATCCGTCTCCGTTTACGATTTTCCTGACCTTACCGGACAATACAAAGAGCGCGAACTCGTCCAGACACTGTCCCGGGCCGTGTCCCAGGGCGGTTCTGCGGTTCTGATCAAAGCACTACAGGATGCCGGTGAACGCCGCTGGTTCACAGTTCTGGATCGCGCCGGCCTGCAGGACCTCGTCCGGGAGCGCCAGATCCTCACTGAAATGCGTCGGCAGTATCGCGGTGAGACAGAGATCGATCCGAATGCATTGGCGCCGCTGCTGCACTCCGGCATCATCCTGCAGGGTGGAATCGTGGGATACGACAGCAACACCCAAACAGGTGGCGCAGGTGCACGATACCTTGGCATCGGCGGCAATACCGAGTGGCAACTGGATACCGTGACCGTCAGCCTGCGGGCTGTCTCGACCGAAACTGGCGAAGTCCTCACCAGCGTGGTGACCCAGAAATCAATCGGCTCCTCCCTGATCCGGGGCAGCGTGTTCCGCTACATCGCGCTGGACGAGCTGCTTGAAATCGAAGCCGGCGTGACCGGGAACGAACCCCGCTTGATTGCCTTGCAACAGGCCATCGAAAAGGCCGTCTACGGCACCATCATCGAAGGGGCCGAGGTCGGGTTGTGGGCCTTCAAGGACAAGGGATCCCAGCAGCGCCTGATTGCGAAGTACCGTCAGGAGAAACTGGGGGAATACCTCGGCCAGACGCTCCCCCCGGTGCGTCCGGTGACGATCTCTGCCGCTCGGATTACCCAGACGCGGCCCAAGCCGCGACCAACGCCGCCCGCCCCCAGCGTGCGTCAGTTGCCGCCTGCAGTCGATGAAGGTGGCCCGGTAACGCCGCCGCCGCCGGCAGACGGCGAGGTCATTGGTTAACCTCGTTCTGCCCGCTTAGGCACTTCACTTTCTGAAATAACAGGATCGTTTCAGATCCTGGGCCAGACAGCGGAGCAGGCATATGCCTGCTCCGCTGTTTGCTGTACTGCCATCAAAGGCAAATGCTCACAGTAATAATTTGTTTAAATTTAAGATAAAAACATCCAAAAAGCCTCCTTCAAGCGCCTATAGCCCGCCTCAAACTCGCCCTTATTCTATCCTTTCCTGTGCCTGCCCCAGGTCGCTGACCGAAGGCCTCGCCGTCACAGGAGGATATGCAATGAAGACACCGTTCAAACCACCTCTGGTTGCACATTTCATTTGCCTGACAGCTTTCACGCTGAGCCTCAGCACCGAAACGGCAGCAGCTCAGGACAATGTCGTTTCACTCAGAACAGAACCGGCCAATACCCTGGAGGTCCTCGTCGAGCCAGAAAATACGATAACCCTGACCATCTCAGGAAATGACAACGGCGGATTTGGCCAAAGCTGGCCCGCGCTTCCCGCATTTGCCGCCGCAACTATTCAGCCGGGCGTATTGTCGCAAACAGGCTTCGGCAATCAAATCGACCTGTCTGTCCTCGGATCAGACAACCTTTTCGCCATTGCGCAGAATGGTTCCAATAACCGGGCCTTTGGTCAGATAACCGGCACCGGCAACACAGCGCTCGTCATGCAAACCGGACATGCAAATGTGGCCGTGTTTCATCAGCATGGAAACGGAAATAGTGTAGCGATCTCCCAATCATCATGGTAACGTATTGTTAACTTTTGGGGAGTTTTTGCTTTGATACGTTTACTTGATATTACCCCTATGACGGTCGTCGTGGCGCTTTCACTGACCTCCATGGCTGCTGCTGGCAGTGGAAACGTTGTTTATCTTGAGCAGGGCGACGGCACGAGCGCGGGCAACGAGCTATTTATTGACCAAAGTGACGCAACGAATTCGCTCGTCGCCGGTGCTCCAGACGGGCTGTCACCTGCCAGCCAGTACGGCACCTACAACAGCGGCGAGATCATTCTAGAAGGCGAAGGCGCAACTGTTTACTTCAGTCAAAACAATGCCTTAACCGGATCACCACTTGGCAATTCCGCGACCATCTTTGGCGGCGAATTGGCCTCCATCGTGTTGTCCCAAACCGGCTCCAGGAATACCGGTGAGATCTCCGTGACCGGCATCAATAACTCCGCGGGCCTTCTGCAGACCGGCAATGGCAACGATGGCAATGTCGATGTGTCCGGCTCCAACAATTCCGGCACCTTGGTTCAGACCGGCAATCAGAACAGTTTCAGCCTGTCTGTGGCGGGTGATTCGACAAATGTCACCTACACGCAGATTGGTAATGGACTGTCAGCGGTGAATGGAGCGGGGCCAACCGTCATTTCAAACGGCGGAACTGTTCTGATCACGCAGACGCGCTAGGCTGGCTGCGCCATGCGTCGACTGCTTTCGACCCTTGGACTTGCCTGCACCGTTTTGATGTCCGCGGGAACATCCACCGCCACAGCGCAATCCGCTGCAGCTGAGATTTCGATCATTCCCACCGCTCAAGGTGTGGAAATCGAAGGTCGCGTGATCGGACTGGACGAGGGTGAGGTGCAGGCTGCTCTGACAATCGTCAAATCCGACTCTGGCGGAACCTCCAACCTGACACAAAGCCGTGCAATCGGAATACACCGTGGGGAACGTCATGTCATAGGCAAGACGACCCTTTCGATACAGCCCGGCGGCAAGCTCTCGGTCGAGTTATCCGTAACGCAAGACGGAGCCGAAATTGCCACCGCGGTGTCCACATTCGGACCATAATTTCCAAGGAACAGGAATGGTAATGCTCAAATCGCTTTCTCTGGGTGCGCTTGCCGCGCTTGTAACGCTGATTGCGCCCCCGTCGTCTGCTCAAACAAAAGAACAGCTGCTTGAAGCTTTTTCCGGGAACTGGGTGGTCTTCGACACCGCATTCTCGACCAGTTCCACACCGTGTTCGCTCAGCCTGGAAAACAAGGTGGAACTCCACGGGGTAGTTGAGGAGTCTCAGTTGCGCCCCGTCGCCAATAGCCAAAACTGCGTTGTGCCGCTGAACAGCGTTTCAGCTTGGGACATCGAGCAGAACCAGCTTGTCCTCTACGCTCAGCAGGATGTTGTCGTTGCTCGGTTGGGCGGTAACCAATCCCGTGTCACAGGCGATCTTTCCGATTCTTTTGTCAGCCTCATTCTGGAACGACCAAACGGCGACGCCTATCAGGCCGCCTTCAGCCAGGCTGTGCGCCAACACCGTTGCATTTACCTTGGCTACACAAGCGACTGCGCAGAACGTTCCGATCTGGCAGCCCCTGTCATGAGCGAAGATGGGGGTGTCGTTGCCTCTCTGGGCCTTCTGGTCAACCTGAATGTCCGCGATCAGCCCAGACGGGATGCGCGGATCGTGGGTACACTGCCGCAGGGCGCATGCCTCAAGGTGAATTACTGCACTGTGGCCTCGGACGGTATCTGGTGCCGAGCCCGCTTCGGAGAAGCCAGCGGCTGGGTCAGCAAGACCGCACTGCGCCAGGAGAAATGGCCTGTCGCGACCTTCGTCAACGGCTGTGAAGCAGAATAATAGCTAAAGACAAGCGACCGTGTTCTCAGAAGGATGCGGTCGCCCCTCTGCAGCCTCGCTGCACTGCGCCGCACGCCGCCAGAGGCGCCAAACTGCAGGCATCAAAACACAACGCGTCCAGAACATCAGATCCGGGCGTCAGGCACTATATGTCGCTTTCGGGTATTTTTTCTTCTAACGGCGGCAAACGTGGTTTGCGTTGCAGAAGTTTTTGGTAGCGGAGGAGGGACTTGAACCCCCGACACGCGGATTATGATTCCGCTGCTCTAACCAGCTGAGCTACTCCGCCACTCGCTGTGTGGAGGCGATTTACGGAATGGGGCCGGTGGGGTCAAGCAGGAAAATCGGCTGTGCAGGATTTTCTGGTCAAAAAAATGGGCCGTCTTAAAATTTTACAATATTTACAGCACCTTAAACCACCAAACAAAATGACCGCAAAGACAGGCACTGTGAAACACATCGCAGCCTTGGCACCCGAGCGTTAGGCTGACTGGACGCCTCCTCCCCTACCTCACCCGCTGCGAAGCGAAACCCCGCGCTATCGCCGCGTTTTTCAGAATCGCATACTGCGCCGAGCAGCGGCGCAGTCACCGCGCAAGCGCCGCCTTCATCGCAGGATCGGGGAAACAAGTCGGGGGCTGCCCCGTGGCCTCTTGCCAGCGCCCGATGGAGCGGCGGGTCTTGTAACCGGCCAGCCCATCGGCGCCGCCGACATCATGCCCCTGCCCTATGAGCGCGCGCTGCATGGCGGCTACATCCGACCGCAGCAGCCCCCCGACGGAGCCCCAGCGGGCGTGAAAGTCGCCGACACCGAACTGGATGCGGTCCCCCACATGCCCCACGAACAGGGCGTATAGATCGCTCATGTTGTAGTCTTTCAGGACATAGAAATTTGGCGTCACCACGAAGGCAGGTCCGTATCGCCCGGCAGGCATCAACAGATACCCCTGCTGACCGCGTTCATGCGCAGGAAAGGGGCGCCCGGAGACACGGGTGATCCCCATTTCCTCCCAATCGGAAATAAGGCGGCCCTGATCCGGGCCTTCCAGCGTGCAAGAGACGCTGCCCGGAACTGAAACCTCAAACCCCCAGTCGCGCCCAGTTTGCCAGCCATGCCGCTTCAGATAGGTCCCGATTGAGGCGATGGTGTCGGCCTCTGACCCCCAGATATCCGCGCGGCCGTCGCCGTCGCCGTCTACGGCATGTTGCAGAAAGTTCGTGGGCATGAACTGCGGCTGGCCAAGGGCGCCAGCCCAGCTGCTCTTCATTGCATGGGCCGGCACGTGACCTGCCTCCGCGATCTGCAGCGCCGCGATCAACTCGGCCGAGAAATAGTCCGCGCGCGTGCTCATGAAGCCCTTGGTGGCGAGGACTTGAAAAGCGTCATGCGGAATGGCCGCCCGCCCATAGGCGCTTTCCCGCCCCCAGATCGCGAGGATGATCTGCCCGGGCACGCCGGTCTCCCGTTCGACCCTTGTCAGACTTGCCTTGTGGCGCCGGGCCATCTGGCGCCCGGTCGCCGTGGCGCCATCAACCGTGCCACGCCCGAAGTATTTCCCAGGTTTGCCGAATTCAGCCTGCCGCTGCGTTTTCGGCGTCTTGGCCGGGGCGCCAGGGGGCACCAGATCGGGCAGCTTCCAGTTCAGTGTCACGCCGTCAAAGGCGGCCTTAAACGTGCGACGCGAGACACCCGCCTGCCGAGCCTGCGGCCAGACCTCCTGCCGCAACCAGGTCTGGAACTGGCGCTCAATGGCGGCGTGATCCTGGGCCAAGGCCGAGCCGAGGCCGCCCAGCAGCAGAAAAACAACGAGCAGAGCACGCAAAACCATGAGGGACCTTCCGGGAAACAAACATCCTGCTGATCCCACCCGATCACGGGGCCCATGACAAGGGCTGAGCCTCAGCTCTCCGCGTTAGCCTCGGCTAGAACCCGCCGGGCCACCCGGAAGCACTCCAGCGCCTGCGGCACACCGCAATAAATCCCGATCACATGAATAATCGCCCGCAGTTCATCCTGTGTGACACCATTGTTCAGCGCCCCTTTGCAGTGAGTTTCCCACTCCTGCATCTTGCCCAGCGCGCCGATCATGGAAAGGTTCATCATCGACCGGGTCTTGGCATCGATGACATCATCGCCCCAGCCGAACCCCCAGCACCAGGCAGTCATCGCCTCCTGAAAGGGGCGGCTGAAATCATCCGCAGCGGCTAGATTGGCATCTACATATTCCGCCCCAAGGGTGGCGCGGCGCTGCTCAAGCCCCTTGAGAAACAGATCTTCGTCAAATGTGCTCATGCTGCGGCTCCGTGAATGCAGGATTTGGCGCCGGGTTCAGATAGCCCGGCGCAGCCAAGATGCCACTGATCTCAGCAGTATGGCCAGCATTGTCACATCAGAACGATGGATCATGGCAGCGGAGCAGTCCGGAACAGACGGATCTTCAACCCGCCATGTGCGACCGGTGCCCCGAAGGGCAAAAAGGGCAGTTGGGTCGCCTTTGCCAGACCGGTTTCGCTGGTCACGATACCCACCTGCCAGCCGGAAAAACGCTCTTTCAGGACCTGCCCCAGCGCGCCGTAAAGCGCGAAAAGCAGTTTCTTGTTGCCGATCCGCGCCCCATAAGGCGGGTTCACGATCACCAGCCCTGGCGCCCCCTCGGGCGGCATCAGATCGCTTACCGCAGCCTGCGAAAAGGACGTGCAGCCTGCAACACCCGCACGGGCGGCATTGGCAGTGGCCATCTCCACCGCACCCGCATTCCGGTCGGATCCGTAGAACCGCACCGGGGTCTCCTGCGAAACGACTGCGGCCTTCATCGCGGCAAAAGCATCCGCATCAAATGTCGCAAGTTGCTCAAAGGCAAAGCTGCGGCTGCGCCCTGGCGCCAGCCCCATGGCGATCTCGGCGGCCTCGATCACGAAGGTGCCGGAGCCGCACATCGGGTCCACTACTGTCTGGCTTCCGTCGAACCCGCATTCGCGCAGAAACAGCGCCGCCAGATTTTCCCGCATCGGCGCCTTGCCCACGGCCGATTTGTGGCCACGCTTGTGAAGCCCCTCGCCCGAAGTATCGACGCTGAACTGGCACAGGTTGTCCTCAATCCGGCATTTCAGCGTCACGCCTGCGCCGCTCATCTCATCACTGGCATTGGGCGGAATGATTGTGGCGCCCAGCTCTTCGGACAGGGCCCGTTCGATCCGTTGGGCGGCAGCGCCTGCGTGGTAGATTTTTGACTTCTTGTTGGTCGCCACCTCGACGCGGATCGGAACATCCGCGCGCAGTACATCCGCCCACGGAAATTTCCGTGCGCGTTTGTCCAGTTGCGCAAGGTGGAAGGCCCGGAAAGCACCGATCCGCGCCAGCACGCGCGCCGCGCCGCGCAGGTACAGGTTGGCGCGCCAGACCTCGGGCCAGCCGCCCTGCACCGTGACACCGCCGGGAACAGCCCGGGGATCGGAAAATTGCAGCTCACGCGCCTCGGCCAGCAGGGCCTGTTCAAGCCCCGGCGCCGCGGTCAGAAAGATCTCGAATGTGGATTCATCTGTCATGGCACCTTCCTTAGCCGGAAACTCAGAACACCGCGACGGGAAAACGCGATTCTCCCAGCGCCCTCGCCATCCCCACAACACGAGCCACCAATCCGGTTGATGCTGCGGTGCGGCAGCGGGTTTTCGCTGCGCCCGCATTGCAAACAGGTATCCTCAGATCAACTTTAATCACAACATTGTCAGGCACTTACATCATTACTAATTTTTTAGTTTGACAATCCGCCGCACCCTATGAAACTCCTGTAGCAGTCAGGTGCGAGCAACGCACATCTGGCCTTACTGACTTTAGGGAGGAGAAAGATGCGGAAGTATCTTTTGTCCGCAGCAGCGGTTTGCGCCGTGGTTGCGGGCCAAGCAGCATATGCCGATGAGGCAGCTGCCAAAAAATGGATTGATGAAGAATTCCAGCCATCGGCCCTGTCCAAGGATGAACAACTGTCCGAGATGCAGTGGTTCATTCAGGCGGCAGAGCCTTACAAGGGCATGGAAATCAACGTGCTGTCCGAGGGCATCCCCACGCACAGCTATGAATCGGAAGTTCTGACAAAAGCCTTTGAAGAAATCACCGGCATCAAGGTGAACCACCAGATCCTTGGTGAGGGCGAAGTCGTTCAGGCGGTTCAGACCCAAATGCAGACCAAGCGGAACCTCTATGACGCCTACGTCAACGATTCCGACCTGATCGGCACCCACTCGCGTCTGCAGCTTGCTTATAACCTCAGCGACATGATGGAAGGCGATTTCAAGGCGGTGACCAACCCCGGTCTCGACCTCGACGACTTCATGGGCACCCAGTTCACCACCGGTCCCGATGGCGATCTGTACCAGCTGCCCGACCAACAGTTCGCGAACCTCTACTGGTTCCGCAAAGACTGGTTCGACCGTGAAGACCTGCAAGCGGCCTTCAAAGAGAAATACGGCTACGATCTGGGCGTTCCGGTTAACTGGTCCGCTTATGAGGACATCGCTGAATTCTTCTCGGAAGATGTGAAGAACATCGATGGCGTCGATATCTACGGCCACATGGACTACGGCAAACGCGCGCCTGACCTTGGCTGGCGGATGACCGACGCCTGGCTGTCGATGGCGGGCGCAGGCTCCAAAGGTGAGCCGAACGGTGTGCCGATCGACGAATGGGGCATCCGCATGGAAGCAGGCACCTGCAACCCGGTTGGCGCCAGCGTCACCCGCGGTGGTGCCGCGAACGGCCCGGCTGCGGTCTATGCGATCCGCAAATGGGACGAATGGCTGCGCAAATACGCGCCTCCGGGTGCGGCGTCTTATGACTTCTACCAGTCCCTGCCCGCCCTGGCCCAAGGCAACGTGGCACAGCAGATCTTCTGGTACACCGCCTTCACCGCAGACATGGTGAAGCCGAAGTCCGAAGGCAACAACACCGTCGACGACAGCGGCACCCCGCTGTGGCGCATGGCGCCCTCTCCGCATGGCCCCTACTGGGAAGAAGGCCAGAAGGTCGGCTATCAGGACGTGGGTTCCTGGACCTTCCTCAACTCCACTCCGCTGGACCGCGCGCAGGCTGCATGGCTCTACGCTCAGTTCGTGGTGTCGAAAACCGTGGACGTGAAGAAATCCCACGTGGGTCTCACCTTCATCCGCGACAGCTCGGTCAACCACGAGAGCTTCTCTGAACGTGCCGAGAAACTCGGTGGTCTGGTGGAATTCTATCGTTCGCCCGACCGCGTGGCATGGTCGCCGACCGGTGTGAACGTTCCGGACTATCCCAAGCTGGCCCAGATCTGGTGGCAGCAGATCGGTGACGTAAACTCCGGCGCCTTCACGCCGCAGGAAGCGATGGATCGTCTTGCTCAGGAAATGGACATCACCATGAGCCGGATGCAGCGCGCTGACGAGCAGGCCAACATCTACGGCGGCTGTGGTCCGCGCCTGAACGAAGAGAAGGACGCGGAATGGTGGTACGCCAATGGCGGCGCCAAGCCGAAGCTGGAGAACGAGAAGCCTCAGGGCCAGACCGTCAACTATGACGAGCTGGTTGCCCGCTGGGCCAAGAACTAAGGGCTCCCTCCCCGCCGGGCGGCTCTCCGCCCGGCCGACCCACCCCGAAGCGGCCCATGTCCTGCTTCGGGGCATTTGCAAACCCCACGGAAGCGCGGATCGCGCTTTGGCTCTCTCGCCGACGCCCGCAGCGGCGCAGCGCAAGCGGGCCCATTCTCCGGAAAGACCAACCAAGATGGCTCTTGAACTTAAAAACGTGGTCAAGCGCGTCGGCGCGATTGAGCACATAAAAGACACGTCTCTGATACTGGAGAGCGGTCACTTCAACGTCCTTCTGGGCGCCACCGGGTCGGGCAAGACCTCATTGATCAAACTGATGGCCGGGTTGGACCCGATTGCCAGCGGCAGCGTGTGGATGGAAGGCCGGGACGTGACCCGCCTCAACACCCAGAAACGCAACATTAGCCTGGTGCACCAATTCTTTATCAACTACCCGCACATGACGGTTTTTGAAAACATCGCCTCCCCCTTGAAGGTCGCAGGCATGGCAAAATCCGAAATCGAAGGTCGGGTAGAAGACGCCGCGGATATCCTGCAGCTGCGCCCGATGCTGCACCGGCGCCCGCATGAACTCTCTGGCGGTCAGCAGCAACGCTGCGCCCTTGCCCGCGCGATTGCCAAGGAAAGCCAGGCGGTGTTCCTGGACGAACCGCTGGCGAACCTCGATTACAAACTGCGCGAAGAACTGCGCGACCAGCTACCAGAGCTTTTCGCCGGACGTGGTGCCGTTGTAGTCTATGCCACCTCGGAACCCGAAGAGGCGTTGCTGCTGGGCGGTAAGACCGCGCTGATGCGCGATGGCCACGTTACCCAGTTCGGCCCCACAGCAGAGATCTACCGCGACCCGCAAAACGTGGCCGCGGCCCGGGTGTTCTCGGATCCGCCGATCAACACCGCCGAAATCACCAAACAGGGCAACATGGCCCGGCTGACCCCGGATGTGACCTGGGTTCTGGAGGGCGCTGCCGCAGATCTGGCGGATGGCACCTATACCGTCGCAATCCGCCCCTATCACGTGCTGCCCGTCGCCACCACGCAGGCCACGGTCCGCATCGCCGGACGCGTGCAGGTGACCGAGCTTTCGGGCTCCGAAAGCAGCGCCCATTTCGATCTGGGCCTTGGCAGCACTCAGGGCAGCTGGGTCTCCCTTTCGGCCGGGGTTCACCCCTACCAGGTCGGTGAAATGCATGATTTTTATATGGATCCATCCGCGTGCTATTTCTTTGCACCCGATGGCTCCCGCGTGGCGTGAGGCAAGACTATGGCAAAAATTACCCTTTCAAAACTACGCCACAGCTACCTTCCGGCGCCGACCTCCGCGTCCGACTACGCCCTGAAGGAGATCGATCTCGACTGGTCCGACGGCGGCGCCTATGCGCTGCTTGGCCCCTCGGGTTGTGGTAAATCCACCCTGCTGAACATCATCTCAGGGCTTCTGGTGCCCTCCGAAGGTCAGATCCTGTTTGATGGCCAGGACGTCACCAAACTGCCCCCCGACCAGCGCAATATCGCGCAGGTGTTCCAGTTCCCGGTGATCTACGACACGATGACCGTTTACGACAACCTCGCCTTCCCGCTGCGCAATCGTGGCCGGGACGAGGCTATCGTACGCGAACGCGTCATGGCGATTGCCGAGATGCTCGAAGTCACCGAGATGCTGAACCAGAAGGCCGCAGGGTTGTCACCTGACAACAAGCAGAAGATCTCGATGGGCCGTGGCCTGGTGCGCGAGGACGTCAATGTGGTGATGTTCGACGAGCCGCTGACGGTGATCGACCCGCATCTGAAATGGAAACTGCGCTCCAAGCTGAAAGAGCTGCACCAGCGCGTGAAGGCGACGATGATCTACGTCACCCACGACCAGACCGAGGCACTGACCTTTGCCGATCAGGTGGTGGTGATGCAGCTTGGCGAAGTGGTGCAGATCGGCACGCCGGTTGAGCTGTTCGAACGCCCCGCGCATACGTTTGTCGGCCATTTCATCGGCTCGCCGGGTATGAACATCCTGCCCTGCACCTTTGACGGAGAGGCAAAGATCGAAGGCCAGCACGTCGCCCTCGAAGGCCCCGTGCGCGGCACCCCTAATGGTAAGACCGAGATCGGCATCCGCCCGGAGTTCGTCTCGCTCTCAGACAGCGGCCTGCCCGCCACCGTAACCAAGGTGTCCGACATCGGCCGCCACACGGTGGTCGAATGCAACTGCCTTGGCCACAAGGTCAACGCCGTGATCGAGGAAGGCGCCGCCCCGTACAAAGGCGATGAAACCCACCTCGCCTTCCGCCAAGACCAGACCCGCCTTTACGTGGACGGCTGGCTCGCCACAGACCCGGAGTAACAGCAAATGAAAACCGAAAACCAAAAAGCATGGTTCTTTGTGCTGCCGGTCTTGCTGCTGGTGGCCTTTAATGCGCTCATCCCGATGATGACCGTCGTCAACTACTCGGTGCAGGAGACCTTCGGCGACAACGTCTTTTTCTGGCAGGGGCTCGACTGGTTCGAACAGATCCTGCGCTCCGACCGGTTCCACGCGGCGCTGGGGCGTCAGTTCCTCTTCACCTTCCTGATCCTAATCATCGAGGTGCCCTTGGGCATCGCGATTGCGCTGTCGATGCCACGCAAAGGGTTCTGGGTGCCGGTCTGCCTCGTGCTGATGGCGCTGCCGATGCTGATCCCCTGGAACGTGGTGGGCGCGATGTGGAACATCTTCACCCTCCCCGATATCGGCCTTCTGGGCTATTTCCTGAACCACACGCTTGGCATCAACTACGACATGACGCAGGATCCGGTCGCGGCCTGGGTGACCATCGTCACCATGGACGTCTGGCACTGGACCTCGCTGGTGGTGCTTCTGTCCTATGCGGGTCTCGTCTCGATCCCCGACGCCTATTATCAGGCAGCCAAGATCGACGGCGCCTCTAACTGGGCGGTGTTCCGGTTCATCCAGCTGCCCAAGATGAAAACCGTCCTGACCATCGCGATCCTGCTCAGGTTCATGGACAGCTTCAACATCTACACCGAGCCTTTCGTTCTGACCGGCGGTGGCCCCGGCAACTCCACCACGCTCCTGTCGATCGATCTGGTGAAAATCGCGCTGGGTCAGTTCGACCTTGGCCCCGCCGCCGCGATGTCGCTCATCTACTTTGCAATAACGCTTCTGGTCAGCTGGCTGTTCTACACGCTGATGACCAAAGACGATCAGAATTAAGGGAGGGATCAGATGCAGAAACGTTCCATCGTCCCCATCGTCTATATCCTGTTCCTCATGCTGCCGATCTACTGGCTGGTGGCGATGAGCTTCAAGACAACCAATGAAATCCTCGCGGGCTTTTCGCTCTTTCCGCAGACCTTCACGCTGGAGAACTACAAGGTCATCTTCACCGATCCGACCTGGTACTGGGGTTATATCAACTCGATCCTCTACGTGACGATCAACACGGTGATTTCGGTCGCGGTGGCCCTTCCGGCCGCCTATGCCTTCAGCCGCTACCGCTTTCTCGGAGACAAGCAGCTGTTCTTCTGGCTGCTCACCAACCGGATGGCCCCTGCAGCGGTCTTCGCTCTGCCCTTCTTCCAGCTCTATTCGGCTGTGGGGCTGTTCGACACCCATCTGGCGGTGGCGCTGGCGCACTGCCTGTTCAACATCCCGCTCGCGGTCTGGATTCTCGAAGGTTTCATGGGCGGCATTCCCAAGGAGCTGGATGAGACCGCCTATGTGGATGGCTATTCCTTCCCGCGGTTCTTTGCCGTGATCTTCATCCCATCGATCAAGGCCGGGGTCGGCGTTGCTGCCTTCTTCTGCTTCATGTTCTCCTGGGTGGAGTTGCTGCTGGCCAAAACCCTGACTGCCGTGGCGGCCAAACCCATCGCTGCCACCATGACCAAAACCGCCTCCAGCGCCGGCTATGAGCTGGGCCTTCTGGCGGCTGCGGGCACATTGACAATCATTCCGGGCGCCATCGTGATTTGGTTCGTCCGCAACTACATCGCAAAGGGTTTTGCGATGGGGAGGGTTTGACATGCTATCCTGGATGGCCTGGACTTGGCCGACGGCGCTGGTCTTTATCGGTATCTTTTCTGCAATCGGCGTTCTCATCGCGCTTGAGATCCGTCACCCCGGCGGCGACCTGCGCAAGGGGGTCCTGGGGCTCGAAACCACTCGCGGCGACCGGCTGTTCAT
Organism: Phaeobacter sp. CC-HEC084; assembly: GCF_059429255.1. Taxonomy (NCBI): domain Bacteria; kingdom Pseudomonadati; phylum Pseudomonadota; class Alphaproteobacteria; order Rhodobacterales; family Roseobacteraceae; genus Phaeobacter; species Phaeobacter sp. CC-HEC084. The sequence goes on along the minus strand of NZ_JCAIJQ010000002.1, from coordinate 220,128 downwards.
CAGCCTCCTCGGGACCGCCTATATCTTTCTGGCCTGGCTCGGTCTGATCGGCATGCCCCTGTGGATCCCGCTCGGCCTGTCTATCGCCTGGGGCGTCTTCTGCTTCTGGAAGGTGTGACGGCGGGCCCACCCGGCGGGTCAAGGAGGCCGAAGGCCCCGCCAAAGGCGGCTTGTCCTTGACGCGCACGCCTTCAATACCCTTGAAAACGGCCTTGAGAGGCAGATCTGCCCCTCAAGGCCTTCTCAGCAAATCGGGCCTTTTCTGCTGGTGCACAGAGGTCTCTGCCCTACGAGGTCGGGCAACCAGAAATCTGCGTGCCTGGCCTCTGCTAAAAAAATAGTTTTCAACCCCTCCCCCTTTCCCCTAGCATAAGCGGAAGACCAAAATGGATCAGGCAACTGCGCGCATGCGAAAGAAACAGGACAAATCGCTCCTCACCGAAGTGGAACTGGAGTTCATGACCGTGGTCTGGGAAACCGGCGGCGGCACCGTGCGCGATATTCTGGCCGAGCTGAACAAGGTGCAGGAACGCGCCTATACCTCGGTCGCAACGGTCCTGAAAATCATGGAGCAGAAGGGTTTCCTAACCAGTGAACGGGCTGACCGGTCGCTGGTCTACCGCCCCGCTGTTCCCAAGGCAGAGTACCAGAAAACATCTCTGAAAAACCTTTCGAGCAAACTCTTCAACGGAGCCCCGGCCGCCCTTGTTGCCCGGCTTGTCGATGATGAGGACGTGACCGACGAAATGCTCGAAGAGATGAGAGCGCTTCTGGAGGAAAGGCTGGGGGACAATGCAACCTGATGCTCTACTGAATGCCTATCTTGATCTGAACCTGCTGCTGTTTGCGGGCGCGGCGCTCTGGCTGGTCGCGCGAAAACTGCTGTCCCGCAGCGCTTTCGGCTCAACCTACCGCCCGCAATTACAGCTGCTGAACACGGTGACGCTGCTGCTCGCACTGTCTCCGCTGCTGGTATTGGCCCTGACCAGCCTGGTCTTTGCCCATCCACCCAACCTGTCGGACCTTCTGGTTGCGCAATATCTGCAGGGTCATGTCGGGATGAGCGCAACCCGGTTCGAGGATCTTCTGGGCCTGCGCGAGGATCTGGTTCGCACCCTGACCAGCGATCGACCTCTCTGGGCACAGGCGACGCTGGCCGCTCTGGCCGCAGGCGCAGCCTTCTGCACGGCGCAATTGGCGGTGTCGGTCCTGCGCCTGCGGAGCAGCCTGCGGCAGGCCTTTGCCTGGAAACGCATCGGCAGCGTGCGGCTGCTGTTGTCTGATGAGGCCCGCGTCGCCTATTCCACCCGCAGTCTTTTTACGCGCTACGTGGTTCTGCCGACCGCCCTGCTGGAGGATCCGCAGGATCTGCGCCTGACCGTCGCGCATGAATTGCAGCACTTCCGGCAGCGAGACATCGAATGCGAATTTCTCCTCGATGCGCTGCGACCGCTGCTGTTCTGGAATCCCGCCTTCTACCTGTGGCGCCGCGAAGTGCGGCTGCTGCGTGAATTTGCCTGCGATCAGGCGATGATGGCACGGCCTCATTTCGATCTGCGCGCCTATTGCGAATGCCTGATCCGCGCCTGCGCCCATGCGGCCAAGGACCCGGTACTGTTTGCCCGCCGCAGCCCTGCGGTGGCCCTGGTGGATCGCCGCGAAACAGGTCGTGGCGCATCAGCGCTGGAACGCCGCCTGCTCGCCGTGACCGCCGACCAGAGCGCAAAAGCCAGCCCGCTGGGCTGGGCCATCATCTCGGGCCTGATGGTTGCTGCGGTGATGACAACGGCCCTGTTGCTGCAACGCCCCGCCGACTGGAGCCATGATCGGATCATGCTCTCAACCATCGTGAACCTTGAGCGCATGGCCAGCCGCGCGGCCACCACTCCGCAGACTGCCTCCGCCGCCCTGACAGGCAGCTTCACGACCGCTGGTTTTGGCACGGATCGCCCGTAACGGGCAGCTTCTTCCCTCCTCCGCCTATTCTCTGTGCTTGCCTCGGCAAGCGCTTCCACATGTGGCCTGTACCGGGCCTGCAGCGGATAATTGCGGCCAAACCTTTGCAGAGCAGGCAAAAGATCCTATCAAGGCTTCAGGAGGAGCCAAACCGAATGAAGCTGAACCCCGTCGATATCTCGAAAACCGCCTCGGCCTCGTCGATCGTTTTCGAAGCCCTGCGCAAGGCCATCATTGAAGGTGACCTGAAAGAGGGCGAACCGCTGCGGCAGGATGAAATCGCCGGGCTGTTCAACACCAGCCGGATCCCGGTCCGCGAGGCGATCTCGCGGCTTGAGGAACAGGGGCTGGTCAAGACCCAGCGTTACAAGGGCGCGGTTGTGTCTGGCCTCTCTCCGGAAGAGGCGCAGGAGATCTTTGACCTGCGGGCGCTGATCGAACCCGAAGTGATCCGCCGTGCGGTCCCGCAGATGACGCCAGAGGTCCTGGAGCAGGCCCGCCAGTGTCTGGAAGCGTTTTCCGCATCGGACGATCCCCTGACCTGGGGTCAGCTGAACCGGGATTTCCATTCGCAGCTCTACGCGGCTAGCGGCCTGCAATATCATCTCGATGTGATCGACAATGCCATGGACCGGGTCGACAGATATTTGCGCGCGCAGCTGGTGCTGTCCAATGGCATGCAGCGCGCCCATGAAGAACACCTTGCCATTCTTGAGGCCTGCAGCAACGGCGATGCCGCCCTGGCAGCAGAGCTGACACGTGCGCATATCGCGGATGCCTGCACTTCGCTGGTGGAAAACATCGCCAACCTGCGCTGACGCCCAGCACCCCAATGAACTGTCCAAAGTTTACCGACAGTCATGGCCTCCGCAGTGCCCTGAAATTGCTCTGAACCTCGGCAAATCGGGCGTTTGCGCAGCATCACATCAGCCTATGAACCAATATTTTACCGCAAAACGGGAAAATATTTCCGTGGAACGGTGAATGATTGTAGAACTGCCGCACGGCGCGTCAGGGGGCAGAGCGCGCTATTCACTCATTCTTCCACTGTCTGACCTGGCCTCGGTCTGGAGAACGCTCGATTGAACGTGACACCCCGCAGAGTTGTCTTTCTGGGCGCCGGAGCGATCGGGTGTTTCCTCGGTGCGCATTGGGCAGCGGCCGTGCAGGCGGCGGGCGGGCGTCTTGGCCTGATCGGACGGGCCGCCACTTGGGCACAGATCGGTGCCGGACCGCTGCGACTGACCGGCGGCAGGGCGGCGGACACTGACCTGTCGCTTCTGGACCTGCACGACAGCCCCGAGGCCTTGTCAGAGGCCGATCTTATCGTGCTGACGCTCAAATCCATCGGGCTGGAGCGGGCGATCGAAGAGATCCGCGCCTACGCCGCCGAAGGAACGCCGATCCTCTGCCTGCTGAACGGAGTGTCCGCGGTGGAGCAGCTGGGTACCGCCTTTCCCGCTCATCCGGTCATCGCCGGTATGGTGCCCTTCAATGTAGTCTGGGCATCCGGCAACCACCTGCATCGGTCCAGCGCCGGGCAGCTGAAGTTGGAACGCACCCCAGTCAGCGCTGCCCTTGCCGAGATCATCGCAGCCACCGGCGCCCCGGCAGAGCTGCAGGATGCGCTGAAGCCCATTCAATACGGCAAGCTGCTGTTGAACCTGATCAATCCGATCAATGCCCTCAGCGGCCTGCCGCTTCATGCCATGCTCTGCCAATCGGAGTACCGCCGGATATACGCGGCCACGCTGCGCGAAGCGCTCCGGGTCTATGACGAAGCAGGGGTTACCTGGCAGACCGTCGGTCCCCTCTCCCCGCGGCTGGTGCAATGGTTGCTGCGTTTGCCCGACGCGCTGTTCAATAGGACATTGCTGCGACTTCAGAAACTCGATCCGGCGTCGATGACCTCCATGGCCGTCGATCTGGCCGCGGGCAGGCCCACCGAAATCGATGCGATCACCGGCGAAATCCTGCGCTTGGCCGCAGCTGCCGACTGTCCAGCGCCCATCAACAGTGCCCTTTACGACCTGATCAAAGCCCAAGAGGCCGCGCCGACGCCAAAGCAAGGCCATTCGGCAGCCGCCCTGGCCCAACTGCTGAGACTGTAAGATGACCCCGTCCGCACAAACACCCATGGTCTTTGGCCCCCTGAAAACACGGAACACGCCGAAACAGGCCCGCGCTGTCCAGCGCATCCACATCATTCTGTCCGCTACGGCCGATCTCTTGTCAGATCATCCGGTGCAAACGATCACGACCACACAGATTGCCACTCATGCCGGTATCCCGGTCAGCTCCATTTACCGCTATTTCTCCGATGTGAATCAGGTGTTGCGCGAGCTCTACCTGCAAAGCGCGCAGGAACTGCGGGACAAGGTTCTGGAGACGCTGGAAAACACCGAGACAAGACCGGGCTGGCGCGACAGGTTGCATCACATCATCCTTACCCAAAGAGACTACGTTAGGAACAATCCTTACTACCGCTTGCTGCTGATGTACTTCGTCTCGGCCCGTCCGGCAGTCGCTGCCCGAGACCGAGAACGTGAATACACCACCGAACTGATGGAAATGCGCTGGAAACGCGGTCAGGACGGGTTTCATGGTGGCGATCCAAAGGTGGTGGCCCAGACGGTACTGCAGATCGCGGTTGCCATGGAGGATATGATCGCGGCTCAGTCCAACCCAGAAAACGCGGATATCTACGCGCAGGAGTTTCTCACCCTGCTGGATTCCTATCTGGCGAATTACTTAGAGGACTGATTCCGGTCATCAGGCAATGCTGTCCGCCCGTCCCACCTGGCGGCCCGAAAAAATACAGCCGCCCAGAAACGTGCCCTCGAGCGCGTTATAGCCATGATAGCCACCGCCGCCGAACCCGGCGACCTCCCCCGCGGCGAAAAGGCCGGGAATGGTCTTGCCATTGGCATCGACCAGTTGCCCGTTCAAATCGGTCTGAAGACCGCCCAGCGTCTTGCGAGTGATTATGTTAAGCCGGACCCCGATCAGCGGACCATTGTCGGGATCCAGGATCCGGTGCGGCTTTGCCGTGCGCATCAGCCTGTCGCCGCGACAATTGCGGGCCGCGTGGATCGCCATCATCTGGGCGTCTTTTGAGAACGGGTTGTCGATCTGCGCGTCCCGGGCAGTGATTTCGGCCCGTATTTTTTCGGCATCCAGCAGGCTGTTCCCTTGCAGTGCATTCATACTGGCGATAAGATCCTCCAGCCGGTCAGCAACGACAAAATCCTCGCCGTGCTCCTTGAAGGCTTCCACGTTGGGGGTCGCCTTCTTGTTCAAAAGTCGCTGTTTTAGGACCTGTTTCCAGCTTTTGGAGGCAAGGTCCGGGTTCTGCTCTGATCCGGATAACGCAAATTCCTTCTTGATGATTTTCTGCGTGGTGATGAACCAGGAATAATCATAGCCCGTGGCCAGAATGGCCTTCAGCGTGCCAAGGCTATCGAAGCCCGGCATGGCAGGCGGCGCGAAACGGTTGCCGGTCGCATCGAACCACATTGAGGAAGGTCCCGGCAGGATCCGGATGCCATGGTTCGGCCAGATCGGATCCCAGTTCTTCACGCCTTCGGTGTAATGCCACATACGGTCGGCGTTGATCACATGGCCACCGGCCTGCTGGGTGATCGCGACCATACGGCCGTCCACATGGGCGGGAACGCCTGCGATCATGTGTTTTGGCGCGGCCCCCAGCCGGTCCGTTGGCCAGGCCTTGCGCACCAGTTCCAAGTTGCCACCGATCCCGCCCGAGGCCACCACCACGCTGGCTGCGCGCAATTCAAAATCGTCAATGACCTCGCGGTTGGTCTTCTGCCCGCGGGCGCTGGTGTCTTCGGCAAGAACCTCGCCGCTGATGCCCGTGCAGGCGCCGTTCTGCATCAGCAGATGTGAACAGCGGTGGCGGAACTTCAGGTTGATGCGCCCCGCCTTTTCATGCTCCCTGACGCGGCGCTCGAACGGCTCCTGCGTGCCGGGACCCACGCCCCAAGTCAGATGGAACCGTGGCACCGAATTGCCATGCCCCGAAGCAAAGGAGCCGCCCCGCTCGGCCCAGCCGACGATCGGAAACCAGCGCATGCCCATGTCATGCAGCCAGGGCCGCATCTCACCGGCCGCAAAATCGATATAGCTTTCGGCCCATTTGCGCGGCCAGAGGTCTTCGTCACGGTCGAAACCGGCGCTGCCCATCCAGTCAGAATAGGCCAATTCACGGCTGTCACGGATCCCCATGCGGCGCTGTTCGGGGCTGTCGATCAACATCAGCCCGCCCAGCGACCAGAAAGCCTGCCCGCCAAGAAAACCCTCGGGTTCCTGATCGACGATCATGACCGTCTTGCCCCGGTCCGCCAGTTCGGCGGCGGCCACCAGTCCGGCCAGCCCCGCCCCGACGATAATGACATCTGCCTGTTGCTCAGCGTGTTTCATCGTTTCCCCTCCCGACGCGCGGCAGGCTGCGCAACTCCTCAATTGCACCCGGATTCCCCGATCCCTGTCCCGCTGTGCCCCGCATTTGCGATTGAACCCCGAGGCCTCGATCAGGCTAGCAGTTCAATCCGCGACTGCCCAGAATAACCACGGGGCAGCCAACCCGCCCGATTTTGGCCTTTTTGACACAGGTCGCGACCGACGTATTCATGCTCTCGACGGCGGTCGTAAACACGGCATAAAATCCCGCCAAACGGGAACTCTAAACAGGTGAATAACTGGTGGGAAGCAAGGCAGAGTTGGTGCGGTTTTGGTTCGAGGAAATCTGGTACCGGAACAACGACCAAATACAGGACGAGATGTTTTCAACCGGTGCAAAGGCGAGTGGCCCGGTGTCCAATCTGGCAGACAAGGATTTCAGGTCCATCGATATCGTCTCAGCCCTGAAAGCGCGCCTTGAATGCACACCAGAGGTGTCCTTTTCCGTCTTCGAAGAGCTAGGCGACTGGGTAATCACCTGTTTCACGGTAGCTGTCACGAAACACCCCACACGCCCGCCTTTTGATTTTGACGGCCAGATGATGTTCCGGATTAAGGACGACAAGATCGCCGAAATTCACTCGAACCTCAATTATATCAAGATGTTCGAAGGCCTTGGCCAGATGCCGCAGGATACGTTGCTGATTTCCCTGACCGGGGCCGAAATGCAATGGAAATGACGCGTAGCGCGTCCTGACCTTCCGGGATCAGTCCTCTGGATCCGGAGAGTTCGGCGCCTCGTATGATCCACCCATGGCAGCGCGCGTCTGTGCGAAATCCAGCAGTTTGACCTCGATATTGGCATTGACCGACCCGTCTTCAAAGGCACCGTGCAGATCGCGCAGCCCGGCAGGCAGGCCGGTCAGCTGTTCGATGGCCTCATCCACATGGCTGACCGCGTGGATCTGGAACTGCCCGGCGCGCACTGCCTCCACCACCTCGGGTTTCAACATGAGGTTCTCCACATTGCTGCGCGGGATCAGAACCCCCTGACGGCCTGTCAGCCCCTCGGTACGGCAGACCTCGAAAAACCCTTCGATCTTCTCATTCACGCCACCAATGGGTTGCACATCGCCCATCTGGTTCACCGATCCGGTCACCGCGAAGGACTGTGAGATTGGCACCTCGGCAAGGGCCGACATCAGGGCGCAGAGTTCTGCCAACGACGCGCTGTCGCCTTCGACGCCGCCATAACTTTGCTCGAAAACGAGGCTGGCCCAAAGCGACAGGGGTGCGTCCGGCACATAGCGCGCCGCCAGATAGCCAGAGAGGATCAGCACCGCCTTGGAATGGATCGGACCGCCCAGCTTGGCCTCGCGCTCAATATCAACAACACGTCCGGACCCTACGCGAACGCGGGCGGTGATCCGCACCGGCGCGCCAAAGCTTTCTTCGCCCAGCGCCGAAACGGTCAGCCCGTTGATCTGACCGATTTCACTGCCCCGGGTGGAAATCAGGATCTGCTCCCGCGCGATCATCTCGCGCATCCGGTCGCGGATCAGACCACGGCGTTCTTCGGCGGCAGTTATGGCGCCATTTACATGTTTTGCCGAAATGGCCTCAGCGCCCTCCTGGCGGGCGTAGTGATTGCCTTCACGCAGGATATCCCACAAGGTCTCGATCCGAAGGCTCAGCTTTTCCTGATCCGCCGAGGCGCGCGAGGCGGCATCGATCAGCGCCGCCACACCATCAGCGGTCACCGGGCGCAGCGCCTCTTCCTCCACCAGCGCCGCAACCCGGCGGGAAAACAGCGCAATACTGTCCGCATCGCGCACCATGTCAGGCCCAAAATCAGCGGTCACGCGGAAGAACTTGTCAAAATCCGGATCGTATTCCGCCAGCAGCATGTGCAGCATACGATCCCCAACCAGCACAACCCGCACATCCAGCGGGATCGGTTCGGGTTTCATCGTGGTGGTCGAAATCAGCCCCAACCGTTCACCCGGGGTGATCACATGGACCGCCTCTGTTTCCAGGCAGCGTTTCAGCGCATCCCAGGCCAGGGGTTCCGCCAGCACCCGGCGGGCGTCCAGCACCAGAAAGCCCCCGTTTGCCCGATGCAATGCCCCCGGTTTGATCTGGGTAAAATCGGTGACCAGCACACCCTGCATCGCCATGTAGTCGATCTGCCCGGTCAGATTGGCCAGCGTCGGCAGGCTTTCCTCAACTACCGGCGCCCGGTCCGCATCTCCCTCATGGGTCACCACAACATTGACATGATAGCGGTGAAACTGCGGATCCTCGCGCAAGGCAGCCAGCCCGGCGGGAAACGGCGCCTTGGAGCGCCCCAGGTCCAGTGACAGGAACAGATCCGCATGGGCCACCAGATCATCCCGCAGGGCCGTGAAATACGGACCAAGCTCATCGATCTCGACAAAACCGCGACAGGCCCTGTCTACGGCGGCATCCACTGCGATCCGCGCCATTTCCGCATTGAGCCGGGTCAACGCATCGCGCTGTTCCCGCTCCAGTTCGGGCTGGTCCAGAAGGAAATCCTCCAGCTCGCTCTGAATTTCCGCAACCGCGTCGCGGATCTGTATCCGCTCTTCTTCGGGCAGCTTGTCGATCACCTCCGGTTTGACGATCTCATCGTCGCGTTTTGCGGCCAGGGAAAACCCCATCGGCGTACTCAGGATCGCGACATTCCTGGCTTCGGCCTTCTGACGCAGCGCATCAAAGGCCTCTTCGCGCCGCGCATTGTAATCCTGCTCCAGCGCCATCCGCTTGTTCTGGTAGTCTTCGGACACCAGCAGCGCCGGGATATGATTGGCCAACTCCTCAAGCAGCCGGGCCATCGCATTGCGCAGCCGCACGCCCTGCCCACGCGGCAGACAAATGGCGTTGGGCTGATCGGCGTCCTCAAAGTTTTGCACATAGACCCAGTCCTTTGGAATGGGGCGGCTGGCGGCCTCTTCCTCCAACACGCGCAGCACGGCGGATTTACGGCCACTGCCCCGTGGGCCTTGCACATAAAGATTGAACCTGCGGTGTTTCATCTGCGCCGACAGGCGGATCGCCTCCATTCCCCGGCCCTGCCCCAGCGGCCCTTCAAGCGGCTCAAGATCGGCGGTGGTTGCAAACTCGAACTCCGTCGGATCGCAGACCCGTCTCAGTTCATCGGGCGACAGTGCCGTATCAGACATGCAAGCTCCTGATTTGGTTCAGCATGGGTGTGGGAAAGGTGGCATACTTGCGATCACCCCGCCAGTGCCCAGACACAAGCCTTGGGTGAAAACGCGGGCGGATACGATCCTTGACGGGACCACCGGACGCGTTGCCTTGGCCCTGTCTCAGGGCGTTTCTGCGGAGGCTGCCTTGGCCGCCGCATCCAGAAGGCGGACGACCTCTCCATCCGAGGTCTGCGAAAAATCGCTGTAGAAGCGCCCAATTGAACCGAAAGGAAAAGGCATTTTCAGACAGATCAGCTCATCTACTTCGTCGCGCAAACTCTCGGCGACATCGCGCGGCGCCACCGGCACCGCCAGCACCAGCCGCGCCGGTTTGCGCGCACGCACGGCCCGCAGCGAAGCCCGGACCGTGGCCCCGGTGGCGATGCCATCATCCACCACAATCGCCGTCCGCCCCCTAAGCGGCACCTGCTTGCGCCCTTTCAGATAGACGTCCCGGCGGCGCCTGATTTCCTCCAGCCGGGGCTGTGACATCCGTTTGATATCCGCCGCCGCAAGGCCAAAGGATCTGGCGATTTCCCGGTTTGTGACGATCTTTGGCTCCGAGCCGTTCACCACCGCCGCCACAGCGAGTTCGGGTTGCTCAGGAGCGCCGATCTTGCGGACCATGATCAGATCCATCGGGGCATTCAGCGCGCGCGCAACTTCGGCCGCAACCGGAACGCCGCCGCGCGGCAGCGCAAGGATCACCGGGTCTTGATACCCTTTGCCAGACAGTTCGACCGCAAGGGCCTGCCCCGCATCTGTTCGATCTTTGAAAAGCGTCATTGCAGTCGCCTCCTGTCGCATGCCTGTATCCGCATTCGCTGGCTATGAACCGAATGTGGATACAGGAATACTAGGTGCGGGCTGCGCTGTCCTTGATCGACCTCAATCCGCCTTGGCAGGTGCCGCAGAGAGCTGCTCTGCCCCCTGCCACCATACCTCACAGTCCTGCACCGTGACCTGAGCGGAGAGGCCGATCCCGACCAGGCGCGTGTCGCCGGGCACGTCAGCCGGGGTAATGCTGACGTCCTGCCCAACCACCTGAATAAGCCAGCCCCGCCCCGGCCTGCCACGCACGAACCCCTTGATCCGGAACAAGCCGGGTGGGCGGGTCTCAACGATCCGGGCGAGTTCCTCCCGGCTGAGAACGATATCCTCGCTGTGATGCCAATGCATGTAATCCGGATGTGCCCTGGCCCCCCGCTGCGGCTTGCTGCCGGGGTCCGGCTGCAACAGCAGCAGTTCGGCCACATGGCCTGCATCGCTCAGCAGAACCGGGGCCGACCGGCTGTCGGCGGCCAGCCCAAGGGCCACAGCAGCCGGTATTTCTTCGGTCTTGCTGACCAGCACCAGATCAGCGCAGGCCACCTGATCGCGGATCTGCGGGCCGATCAGCGTATCGCTGGAAAGGTTCTGATAGCTGCCCGCATCGACCACGGTCACGATGCCGCCAAAACGCATCTCTGGCTCTGCCACGGCGGCATTGGCAATCTTTTGCGGATCAGCAATGCCGCTGGCCTCGACGATCAGGTGGTCCGGGCGCGGAGTGCGGTCCAGCACATCAGCAATAGCCATGAAAAGGTCCGCCCCCATGGTGCAGCAGACGCAGCCATTGGTCAGGGTCAGCGTATCCTCATCGGCGCTGTGCAGAAGTTCGGCATCGATATTTATGGCGCCGAAATCATTGACCAGAACCATCAGACGCTGGCCATGCGGCGCCGACAGAAGGCGGTTGATCAGCGTGGTCTTGCCCGCTCCGAGGTACCCCCCGATCACGGTCATTGGCAGGCGGTTGTCAATCATGGCGGATCACAGCAGATGCACCCGACCGCCCGACACTGTGCCCAGAACCGGCACGTCCTTCAGCGCCACCGGATCCACCGCGGTCGGGTCCTCCCCCAGCACCGCGAAATCGGCTGTCTTGCCAGTCTCGATACTGCCGATCTCATCATCAAGGCGCAGAGTATAGGCCGCGCCAAGGGTGATTGCATGAAGCGCCTCTTCCACCGTGATCTGTTGCGCTGCGCCCAGGGTCCGACCGCTCATGGTCTGGCGATTGACGGCGCACCATGCGGTGAACAGCGGCGCCAGCGGCGTTACCGGCGCATCGGAATGGATCGTCATGTGCACACCTGCGTCCAGCGCGGTCCGGCAGGCATCCATCCGCGTGGCGCGATCCTCACCAATGGTTGCAGCCGCGTGCTGATCGCCGAAGTACCAGATATGATTGGCAAAGATATTGGTGCAGATCCCCAGTTCCGCACAGCGTTCGAACTGATCACGCCCCATCATCTGGCAATGTTGCAGCACATGGCGATGCCCCTGCCCCGGCGCCCGGCGCAGAGCTGCCTCGATGGCGTCGATGGCGACCTGCGAAGCTTCGTCGCCGTTGACGTGGATATGCATCTGCACGCCTTCACGCTGCATCACTTCGCACAGGGCGTAGATCTGATCGGGTGCAGTGTTCCAGATGCCATTAGGCTGTCCGCCCACATAGCCGGGCCATTTCACCCGCGCGGTCCAGCCCTGGATCGAACCATCGGTCATCAGCTTGACCGCCCCAAGGCGCAGCTTGTCGGTGGAGCGGGCGCGCAGATCTTTGGCCCGGGCGGCGATCTGTTCGGGCGTTGCCCCCATTGCCCCCTGCGCAGGCACGATGCGGACCGGGAAATCCGGTGCGCCCGTCACCTCGAGCATGACATCCAGATCGCTGTCTTCCATGGTAGAGAAGAGATCTGCGATCGTGGTGACGCCCGCGCGTTTGGCGACCTCACCATAAGTCCGGATCGATGGCGCCTGCTGGGCCAGGCTACGGAAATCGATGCCAAGACGGCGCATCACCGGGAACATTGCTGCCATCTCCTGCAACTCGCCGGTCGGGTTGCCGTCGGGACCCTTTAGAACCCCCTCGGCATTGGTCTCCCGGCTGTATCCCGCCAGTTCCAGCGCCTTTGAGTTCACACACATCAGGTGGAAATTGGAATAGATGATGGCAATCGGGCGGGTGGTGCTGATCTCATCCAGATGGTGCCGGTTCAGCCGCTCGGTGGGCAGGAAAATCGGATCAAATCCCCAGCCAATCAGTGGCGCGTCCTCACCCAGAGATCCGGCGTACTCCGTGAGGCCGGAAACCACCTCCCCAATGTCCGTCATGCCCGACCACATACGCCCGTCGGGGTCGATCCGGTCGTGATATCCGGCATAGGCATAGTTCCACATCGCCCCCGCCATCATATGGGCATGACCTTCGACAAAACCGGGCATCAGGACCGCCTCGCTAAGGCTGTCATCACGTTCAACCGAGCCCCATTGCTGCGCGCAATCGGCATCGCCAACGGCCAGAATTTTGCCGTCCTGCACCGCGACATGGGTCGCTACCGGATTGTTCGGATCCTGAGTGATGATTTTTTTTGCTTTGAAAACAGTGATTTTTGACATGGAGCACCTTTGGGTTCCCTTTGGGATATCCAAGCTTTGAACATTGGAAAAATGTAATTACTGTCGAGGTAACCCGCAAAAAATGCAGGAATTGATATGCGTTTCACGCTCAAACAACTTCGCTATTTCGATGCGGCGCTGCGGACCGGCTCCATCGCACGGGCCGCTGTCGAGATGAATATTTCGCAATCCTCGATCACCGCGGCCATCGACATGATCGAGCAAACGACGGGCACTGAACTGTTGCGGCGGCTGCCCGCGCGCGGGATCGTCCCAACCAGCAGCGGGCTGGCTGTAGGCGAGCGGGTTCAGGAGTTTCTTGAACAATCCAGGATTTTTGAATCGGATCTGATGTCCCTGACCGGTGATCTGGCAGGGACCCTGCGAATGGGTTGTTATGCCCCGACCGCACCTTATGTGCTGCCGCCGATCCTGAAGCGGATTTCCGAAGACTACCCGTCAATCAGCATCGAGCTGAAAGAGGGCGACATGCAGTCGATTGCCGATCTGCTGAGTTCGGGGGCCATCGATGTGGCGCTGACCTACCGGCGCACCACGCCAGAGGCGCAGCCCTTCATTCCGATGTTCCGGGCCACGCCGATTGCCCTGATCCCCGACGAGTCACCCTTGGCCCGAAAGCCGGAGGTCGACCTTCAGGATCTGGCGGAACTGCCGATGATCCTTCTGGATCTGCCGGGAACGCGTGCCTATTTTTGCAGCCTTTTCGAGGCCCGGGGCTTGCGCCCGAATATTGCGCATACCACCAAAAGCTCGTCTGTCCTGCGGGGGCTTGTTGCAGCGAACTTTGGCTATGCGCTGATGAATATCTGCGGCCCTAACGACCGTATCGGACAAAGCGGCTATGTCGCCCGCCCGATCAAGGGCGATCTGGAATCACCACAATATGGAGTGGCTTACACGCCTGCGTCACAAAAATCTGCCATCGTGAAATCGGTTCTGGCCTCCTGCCGCGAGGTGGCGGAGCGCGGGGATTTTGATGACTTACTGTTTTCCAACCCGCAGGAAACACCCTCCTCGGCCCACATCTTCCGCTAAAAAATGAGACTTTCACCCCTGCAAAAGACTGTTTTCTGAGACGAGTGAGCGAGACTAGCCTGATTGAAACAGCAAAAAAACGATCAGGGAGATCCAGATGAAACTCATGTCACGCCTCTTGGGCGCGGCCGCATTTGCCGCACTATCCTCTACCGCCCTGCCCGCATTTGCCGACGGTGGCACGCTGGTTATCGCCTCCAGTCAGGTGCCGCGACACCTGAACGGCGCGGTGCAATCGGGCATCGCAACCGCCGTGCCGTCGACGCAGATTTTTGCCTCGCCCATCCGTTATGACGAAAACTGGGAGCCGCAGCCCTATCTGGCGAAAAGTTGGGAAACCTCCGAGGACGGCCTGACCGTCACGCTGAATCTGGTCGACAATGCCACCTTTCACGACGGAGAGCCGATCACCTCGGAAGATGTGGCCTATTCCATCCTGACCACAAAGGAAAACCACCCTTTCAAATCCATGTTCGCACCTGTCGAAAGCATCGACACGCCGGATGCGCATACGGTTGTGATCAACCTCAGCAATCCGCACCCGGCGCTGCTGCTGGCGCTGTCGCCCGCGCTGGCTCCGGTCCTGCCCAAACACGTGTTCGACGACGGGCAGGACATCAAATCCCACCCGATGAATTCCAAACCCGTCGGCTCCGGCCCCTTCATGCTGGAGGAATTCAAGGCAGGCGAGGCCATCGTTCTGAAGAAGAACCCGAACTTCTTCCTGGAGGGGCGCCCCAAGCTGGATGAGATCATCGTCCGCATCATCAAGGATCCCTCGGCGCTGCTGATCGCGATGGAAAACGGCGAAGCGGATATGTACCCCTTCATGGCCGGCAGCCAGGAAATCCGCCGCCTTGAGAAAGCCGACCATCTGGGTGTCACCGCCGAAGGCTATGCTGCGGTTGGTCCGCTCAACTGGCTGGCCTTCAACACCGCCTCCCCCAAGCTGAGCGACGTGCGGGTGCGTCAGGCGATTGCCTATGCTGTGGATCGCGACTTCATCACCAAGGCGTTGCACAGGGGCGTTTCCACGCCGCAACGGGGTCCGATCATCGAAAGCTCGCCCTTCTTTGACGAGAGTATCCCCGCCTATGATGCCGATCTGGACAAGGCAAAGGCCCTGATGGCCGAAGCCGGGTTTGCTGACGGGATGGAACTGACCATTGATTTCATCCCCGGCCCCAAGGAACAGCAGCAGTCGATTGCCGAATACATGAAATCGCAGCTGAAGAAGATCGGTATTGCCGTCACCGTGCGCGCCGCGCCGGATTTCCCGACCTGGGCCGGCCGGGTTGGCGGCCATGACTTCGAACTGACGATGGATATCGTGTTCAACTGGGGCGACCCGGTAATCGGGGTGCACCGTACTTATCTCAGCGACAACATCCGCCAAGGTGTGATCTGGTCCAACACCCAGCAATACGCCAACGCAAAGGTCGATGAACTGCTGAACGCCGCCGCCATCGAAAGCGATCCGACCAAGCGTAAAGAGCTTTATGCCGAGTTCCAGCAGATCGTCGCAAAGGACCTGCCGGTCTACTGGATCAACGCGCTGCCCTATCACACGGCCTACGACAAGAAACTGATGAACGTTCCCACTGGCATTTGGGGCACCATGCACCCGATGGACATGGTCTCCTGGGGCGAATGAGCCCGGGCCTGATCGGCTGATCCGGCGGGCGCCGACAAACAGAATACTGGCGCCCGCCCCCTTTCTTTCTGCCGGGGACATGTAATGAATGCTTCGTTTTTGATACGCCGGATTGGCTATGGGCTGGTCCTGATGCTGGGTGTGGTGGTCCTGAACTTCCTGCTGATCCGCCTGGCGCCGGGTGATCCGGCAGTGGTGATTGCCGGGGAAATGGGCGGCGCCACCGAAGAGATGCTGGAAAGCATCCGCGAAGAATACGGACTGAACAAGCCGCTGATCACGCAGCTGGGCATCTATGTCGGCAACGTGGTGACAGGCGACCTTGGCGAAAGTTTCTTCTTCAACCAGCCTGTTGCCACCCTGATCGCCCAGCGCATCCTGCCGACCATCCTGTTGGTGGTCACGGCTCAGGTCCTGTCGATCATCATCGGGGTTTTCTTGGGGGTGATCGCAGCCCGCAAGCCCAATGGCGTGATGAGCGCCTTCGTCTCGGTCTTTGCCACCATCGGATATGCGGTGCCCGTATTCTGGACCGGGATCATGCTGATCATCCTCTTTGCCAGCGTTTTGCCGATCTTCCCTGTCGAAGGCATGCAATCGGTCAAGCTGCGCGATGCGGGGATCTTTGTGCAGGCGCTGGACGTGCTGCATCACCTCGCCCTTCCGGCCTTTACGCTCGCCATCATCTATCTGGCGCAATACGCCCGGCTGTCGCGTGCCTCGATGCTTGAGGTGCTGGGATCCGATTACATCCGCACCGCCAAGGCCAAGGGCGCCTCGCAGCGCTCGATCCTGTTCAAACATGCGCTGCGCAACGCGGCATTGCCGATCCTGACGGTGGCCGGCCTGCAATTCGGCAACCTGATCTCGGGCGCGCTGCTGGTGGAGACCGTGTTCAACTGGCCCGGCATGGGGCGGCTGGCCTTCGATTCCATCCTGCGCCGCGATTACCCCACCATCATGGGGGTCCTGTTCTTTGCCAGCGCCATGGTGGTGATCGCCAATATCCTGACGGACATGAGCTACCGGCTGGCCGATCCGCGACTGAGGGGGAAAAGCTGATGTCCGACAACACCGCAACCGACACGTCTGCGGCCGAGCATCAGGCCCAAAGCCCGGCACTGGAAGCCTGGCGGATGTTCCGCCGCAACATTCCGGCATTGTTCGGGGTGGTGCTGCTGACCCTAATCATAGGCGCGACGCTTTACGGCACCTTCTTTTACAGCGGCGATCCCTTCGACATCGTCTGGGCTCCGCATGAACCGCCCGGGGTGACGCCCGAGTTTCCCCTCGGCACGGACTATCTGGGCCGGGACATCATTGCGGGCATGCTGACCGGGGGCGGGCCGACCCTGGCGGTCGGGGCCGTTGCGGCTGCGATCACCATGGTGATCGGCATCGCGATGGGCGCCTTGGCCGGGTACTATGGCGGCTGGGTCGACAACCTCTTGATGCGCGTCACCGAGTTCTTTCAAGTGCTGCCTGCCCTTTTGTTTGCCATGGTGCTGGTGACGCTGCTGTCGCCCACCCTGTTCACCATCGCCTTTGCCATTGGAGTGGTTAGCTGGCCGCAGACCGCGCGCCTGACACGGGCCGAGTTCCTGAAGATCAAGAACCTTGAGTACGTCACCGCCGCCCGTGCGATCGGCGCCCGGGACAAACGCATCATCTGGACCGTGATCCTGCCCAATGCCCTGCCGCCGCTGATCGTCTCAGCCACGCTGACTGTGGGGGTCGCGATCCTGTTCGAAGCAGGGCTGAGCTTCCTTGGCCTTGGCGATCCAAATGTAATGAGCTGGGGCCTGATGATCGGCGCCAACCGCGAATACATTCTGGACGCCTGGTGGCCGGTCACTTTCCCGGGGCTTGCGATCTTCTTTACCGTCTTTGCCGTCAGCCTGATCGGAGACGGGCTCAACGATGCCTTCAACCCAAAGCTGAGGGAACGATGAACCACCTTCTGGAAATCGAAGACCTGCGCGTCACCTTCAACACCCGCTATGGCGAAGTCACCGCGCTGGACAGCATTTCGATGCATGTCAGCGCCGGTGAAACCCTGGGCGTGGTGGGCGAAAGCGGCTGCGGCAAATCCATCACCGCCCTGTCGGTCATGGGGCTGATCCCAACCCCGCCCGGCCGCATCGCCGGGGGCGCGATCCGCCTCAATGGCGAGGATCTGACCCGTGCCTCTGAATCCCGGATGCGCGCCCTGCGCGGCTCGGAAATGGCGATGATCTTTCAGGAGCCAATGACCTCGCTCAACCCGGTGTTCACTGTCGGGGATCAGATTGCCGAGGCCATTATGCTGCACCAGAACGTCAGCCGCGATCAGGCCCTGCGGGATGCCGTGGCGCTGCTGGACCGGGTCGGTATCCCGTCGCCCGATGCACGGGCGCGGGATTATCCGCACCAGCTGTCTGGCGGCATGCGCCAGCGCGTGATGATCGCCATGGCCGTAAGCTGCCGCCCAAAAGTGCTGATCGCGGATGAGCCGACAACCGCGCTGGATGTGACGGTGCAGGCGCAGATCTTTGACCTGCTGAACGAAATCCAGCGCGATTTCGGCTCCGCCATCATCCTGATCACCCACGACATGGGCGCAATCAGTGAAATGGCGGACCGGGTGGCGGTCATGTACGCCGGTCGGGTCATCGAGGAAGCCAGCGCCGACGATGTGCTGGACTATCCGCAACACCCCTATGCGCGAGGGCTGATCTCCTGCATCCCGGCCCTTGGCAAAGGCGAAATGCCGGAGACCTTGGCGGAAATCCCCGGCGTGGTGCCGCCGCTGCATTTGCTGGGGGCGGGCTGCGCCTTTGCTGATCGCTGCGCCCATCGCACCGATCGCTGCACCCGTGAAAAGCCGCTTCTGGCCACCCATGGCCACCATCCCGCGGCCTGCCACGCGGTCGAGGAGAACCGGATATGACAACGCTTCTGGATGTACGGGATCTGAAGGTCCGCTTTGCCCTGCCGAAACCTTCGCTCTTTGCACCGCAACCCTTTCTGGAGGCGGTGCGGGGCGTGTCCTTCACGCTGGAGCGGGGCCGTGCCCTTGGCATTGTCGGCGAAAGCGGGTCGGGCAAGACCACCGCGGCCATGTCGACAATCCGGCTGGTACCTGCGGCTGGGGGCGAGATCCTGTTCGACGGTGAAGACCTGCTGCAACTGGATGACGAGGCGATGCGCGCCCGGAGGCGTGATATTCAGCTGATCTTTCAGGACCCTTATTCCTCGCTCAACCCGCGGGCGCGGGTGGTGGATATCGTGCGCGAGCCGATGGACCTGATGAATATCGGCGATGCCGACAGCCGTCTGGCCCGGGTCAAGGAGCTGTTCGAACTGGTGGGCCTGCGTCCCGACCAGTTGAACCTCTTCCCGCACCAGTTTTCGGGCGGGCAGCGGCAGCGGATTTCCATCGCGCGCGCGCTCACCACCAATCCCCGGCTGCTGGTCTGTGACGAACCTGTCAGCGCCCTCGACGTGGCCATTCAAGCGCAAATCCTGAACCTGCTGGCGCGGCTGAAACGGGAACTTGGTCTGTCCTACCTGTTCATCAGCCACGATCTGGGCGTGGTCCGGCACCTCTGCGATGATGTGGCTGTGATGTATCTGGGCCAGATCGTGGAGCAAGCCAGCCGGGAGGAGCTGTTCGACACTCCGAAACATCCCTACACGCAGGCCCTGCTGGCAGCGGCGCCCTCTCTGGCGCGGCGCAAATCCAAAGGCTATGTGCGGCCGCTGAAACTCTCCGGCGATCCGCCCAGCCCGATCAATCCGCCAAAAGGCTGCGCCTTTGTGGACCGCTGCCCGCTGGCGCAGGACCTGTGCCGTCAGGAGCAACCCGTTCTGAAACCCAATGGGGCCAGCCAGGTCGCCTGCCATTTCGCATCCGCATAAAGCCCGCAGCCCCGTTACGGGGCTGAAGAGCTCCGTCTCTCTTATCCCGCTGCCGGGATCATGAAGCCGTCAAAGAACTGGCTGAGCGCCTCATGGGCATCCAGTGGCAGAACCTGGGCCACGTACTGATCCGGACGCACCAGCACCATGCAGCCCTGGCTCCGATCAATACCGCGCATGTCAAAGATATCCTGCCCCGATTTCAGATCCGGGCAGAAGACCTTCTCGTAATCGCGCAACCCGTAGCGTCCCTTCAAAGGCCGCAACAGTGACGGCATGTCCCCCGGCGTCAGGCTGCGGTGCTCCTGCTGCAGCACCGCGCGCACATCCAGAACGGAATCGATATCTGCCCCCTTTGCCGTGTAGCGCCGCAAAGGTGAGGCGGCATCGCCTTCCAGATACTGACACAGCGCATGCAAAGCGCCGCCTTCCTGCCCCCGATCATCGGTCGCGGCAAAGGCGAAGAGACGCCAGCGCCCATCGGCCCGCACCACATGGCCCAGCTGCAAGGGACGCGCATCCGCCAGCCGGATCACCGGCGCCGAATGGAACCGCATGCCCAGAGGAAACCCGCTGGCCAGTGCCTGGTGGGTGTCCGCTCCGGTCAGAACCGAGGGCGCGTATTGGATCGCCGTGCCGGCAGTGAACCGCCCGTGCTGCACGAAATATTTCTGGAACTCCTCGGGGTCGACGCCGCCCTCAGCATCGCCGGTCTTGGGCTTGGCGCTGAACATGCGAGCGAATTCACGGTCGAAGTCAATCAGCATCTTTGCTACCCCCTGCCGTTCGGCAGAGTAGCTGTGCAGGATTTCGGGCACCGCCTGCTTGCGCAGGACAGCGGCCAGCTTCCAACCCAGGTTGAAACCGTCGCGCATGGAGACGTTCATGCCCTGCCCCGCCTTGGGACTGTGCGTGTGGCAGGCATCCCCGGCGATGAAGACGCGCGGCAGCTGACTGTCGATGTTTTCGGCCGGAACGTCGTCGAACTTGTCGCACAGCCGCTGACCGATCTCATAGACCGACCACCATGCGGTTTCCTTCACCTCTAGCGTATAGGGATGCAGGATCCGCTGCGCCGCCGCGACCAGTTTGTCCAGAGTGATATTGCGGCTGGCGACCCGCTCATCCTCTTTCAGCTTGTCCAACTCGATATAAAGCCGAACCATGTAGCCGCCCTCGCGCGGGATCACCAGAAGGTTGCCCTCTTCCGCCGAATGCACGGTGGCCTTCATGCGGATGTCAGGAAAGTCGGTAACGGCCAGAACATCCATCACACCCCAGGCCTGATTGGCAGAATCGCCAGTCAGTTTACGCCCGATCGCCTCGCGCACGCGGCTGCGGGCACCATCGCAGCCCACCACGTATTTTGCCCGCAGCTCATGGGTTTCGCCCTCATGGCCGGGCGCGGTGCTCTCCAGCGTCACGGTAACCGGGTACTCCGCGTCCCCGGTCACCGTCAGATCCTTGATGCGCTGGTTGTACCAGGGCGCCATCGCCGTGGGCGCATTGGCCATGGTCTCCAGAAAGAAATCATGCACCCGCGCCTGATTGAGGATCACATGGGGGAATTCCGACAAGCCATCCTCGGTATCCTGAATGCGGCCACTGCGGGTGATGCAGCCGGGGTTTTCTGCATCCGGGCGCCAGAACGAGGTTTCATTGACCCAGTAGGATTCCTTCAGAACCTTCTCGCTGAAGCCAAACGCCTCGAACATCTCCATCGAGCGGCAGGCAATCCCATCCGCCTGCCCCACCTGGATGGGGCCAACGCGTTGTTCAACGATCCCGGTCCGGATGTCCGAAAACGCAGCCAACTGGCTGGCAAGCACCAGCCCCGTGGGGCCGGTACCGACAATCAAAACGTCCAGCGTGTCAGGCAGTGGCGCCGTATCCCCCCCGTTTTGGGTAAGGTCCGTGTGCACCGCGGGATCGCCCGGGCGAAATCCGTTCAGGTGATATTGCATGCGCTTTCCTCCACGAGCTCGGCACTTGATAAGCTTACTTACATTTTGAAGGCGCTGCCTGTCAATTATTATATGCATACTTACTTTATGCCGAACAACGTGCCTAAATCCCAAGTGTACGCAGCAGAAAGCGCCCCGCCGGGGTCCCCCAACAGGCCGAATGCAGGCTTTCAATGTCCTTGAAGTGGTGGGTTACCAGCGCTTCAGCGCGTCTTCATCGGCGTCCTTGGCAGCGACCCATTCGGCCTCGCCATCCCGCAGGACCTCTTTCTTCCAAAACGGAGCCCGGGACTTCAGGTAATCCATCAGGAACTCGGCCGCCTCAAAGGCGTCCTTGCGGTGGCGAGCGGCGGTTGCGACCATCATGATACGCTCTCCGGGTTCCAGCCGCCCGTAGCGGTGGATCACCAACGCATCCGCTAGATCCCAGCGCGTCATCGCCTCGGAGGCGATTTTTTCCAGCGCCTTCTGCGTCATGCCGGGATAATGCTCAATCTCCATCGCGGCCATGTCGCCGGTGTCTGCATCGCGCACGACGCCAGTGAATGTCACCACAGCCCCGGCCCCGGCCACTGCATCGGCAAAAGCTTCGGTGACCGACCCAAGATCAAAAGACGCTTCCTGCACCAGAACGCGCATCGCCTAGCCCCCCGTCATCGGCGGGAAAAAGGCCACTTCCCGAACACCCTCAAGCGGGGCATCAAAATCGGAAAGCTCCTGATCCAGCGCCACCCGCAGGGCCGAAATATCGGCAAAGGCCGCCGCATAGCGCGGCTCCCGTGCGCGCAATTCCTCAACCAGATCCGACACGGTTGCCGCCGTGGTGTCGACGCGCTCGCGCGGCAGGCCGATCCGTTCGCGCACCCAGGCAAAATACAAGATATCCATCAGCGCGTCTCCTTCAGAAATGGCAGGGCCTTTTTCAGATAGTCGGCCCCGGTGATCAGGGTCAGCGCCGCTGCAATCCACAGTAGCCACAGCCCGATGCGGCCGGTCCAGACCATGCCTTCGAATTTCCATCTGAGGCCGGTTACATCTTCGACCTCTCCTGCAAGGATCTGCCCCAGAAGCTCATCATCCATCCCGAAGGAGGACATGACCAGATAGTGCTCGAACACCCCTTGGCAAAACAGGGTGGCGATGGCCGTCATCTGGGCCGTCGTCTTCCACTTGGCCAGTTTGGTGACCTTCAGCGTGCCAGCCGTATCCCCCAGGTATTCCCGCAGGCCAGAGACGAAAACCTCACGAAACAGGATGACCGTCGCGGGCAGCACCAGCCAGGGAGCCCAATGCTCGGCCGCGTAGCCAACAAGGATCATCAGCGCGATCACCACCATCGCCTTGTCCGCAATCGGATCCAGCATCGCGCCGATCTTGGTCTCCTGCTTCCAAGCACGAGCCAGATAGCCGTCGAACCAATCGGTCACCGCTGCGCCGACAAACAGCAACAGCGCAAACCAATCCGCCAGCGGACGACTGAAGTAGAGAAACATGATGGCAAGACCGGGTGCAGCCAGCAGCCGCACGATGGTCAGGATATTGGGCAAGGTCCACGTCATGGACGCACATTATCCGGCTGTTTCACAAGTGGAAAGCAGGCTTAATCAAATTTTGACGTGGTCCGGCAAAGACCGGCCGCGACCAATTGTGTCGCTGCGGATCCGCTGCGCCGGGAATGTCGTCCGATCACCCAACCGAGGTATCCAAAAGTGCGCCCTTCTTTTCACCGTGATGACTGGAATGATCGAACTTCCGGTGCACCTCGTTCAGGCGATTGCGGTCGTCAAAGATGTGGATGTTGATGACCCGCATCAGGTCTTCCTGAGCAAGCTTGAGGGCTTCCGCCTCGGTTTCGGCCAGCCCGGTGCCTTTGAGCTTGTCCAGCTCCTTGGCGATTTTCTCGCATTCCTTCTTGGCCTTGATCAGATGTTCCCCCTCATGCGCGAGGCAACAGGCATAAAAACGGTACCATTCGATCAGTGCCCGCGGTGACAGGCCGCTGACCGAGCGTTTCGGACATCGCACCGTGGTGTGCAGGATCAGCTTCAGCGTAGAAACCTTGGTCGTGACCTCGAACCAGCCGGTCTTCTTGTCGATCTTTGCCTTGCCATCCGCCACGTATTTGCCCTTGGCGGTCAGGCACTCCAGCTCCGTGGTGGTCAGAAAGGTAACCTTCTTGTTGTCGTTCGGGTCCTTGGGCCCCTTGCTCTTGATGCTTTTGGCAATGTCCGGCAGCGTCTTTCCGGACACAGAATAAGTGTCGTAGGCGACGGGCTTTACGGTCAGGGAAACAGCCATGGCTCCTCCGGGCGGCTAGGGACGCGCGCCCAGAATAGCATGTTTCCCCCCTACCCCAAAATCAGACGCCTAGCCTTGCGCGTGGAAGTGGTCGTAGATCCGTTCTGCCAGCGCCTCGGAAATGCCGTCCACCGCCTTGAGGTCAGCCAGATTGGCGCGGCTCACCGCCTTGGCGCTGCCGAAATGGGCCAGCAGTGCACGTTTCCGGCTGGCGCCGACACCAGCCACTTCATCCAGCGGTGTCGCCCCCATCGCCTTGGCCCGTTTGGCCCGATGGGTGCCGATGGCAAATCTGTGCGCCTCGTCCCGTAGACGCTGGATGAAATAAAGCACCGGATCGTTGCGCTGCAGGGCAAAGGCATTCTCGCCCAGCCGGTGGAACTCTTCCTTGCCGTGGTCGCGATCCACCCCCTTGGCGACGCCGACCATGGGAATATCCTGCACGCCGTGTTCTTCCATGATCTCCGCCACCGCCGACACCTGCCCGGCGCCGCCGTCGATCAGCAGAAGATCCGGCCACAGCCCCTTTTCCCGGTCGGGATCCTCTTTCAGCAGACGCGAGAAACGGCGGTTCAGCACCTCCTTCATCATGCCGAAGTCATCGCCAGGTGTCAGGTCGTCGCCCTTGATGTTGAACTTGCGGTAGGCATTCTTCATCAGCCCCTCGGGACCCGCGACGATCATGCCACCGACCGCATGGGAGCCTTGGATATGCGAGTTGTCGTAGACCTCTATCCGATTTGGCGGACCGTCTAGGCCAAAGGCCTCCGCCAGCCCCTTAAGCAGTTTGGCCTGCGTCGCGCTTTCAGCCATGCGGCGGGCCAGGCTTTCGCGGGCATTGCGCACGGCACCAGCCACCAGTTCAGTCTTTTCACCGCGTTGCGGGACCATCACCTCGACCCGGCGCCCAGCCTTCTCGCTCAGCGCCTGTTCCATCAGATCGCCATTCTCGATATCATCAGACAGGATCAACTGCCGCGGCGGCTCCTTGTTGCTGTAGAACTGGCCAAGGAAGGCCTCCATCACCTCGGCGGGGCTGTTGTCGGCATCGACGCGGGGATAGAAATCCTGATTGCCCCAGTTCTGGTTCGCCCGGATGAAGAAGACCTGAACGCAGGCCTGCCCCCCCTCCATGTGCAGACCGATGACATCCGCCTCGGCGACACCGCGCGGATTGATGCCTTGCGCCGTTTGCACCTGTGTCAGCGCCTTGATCCGGTCGCGCAGGGCGGCCGCGCGCTCGAACTCCATCGCTTCGGAGGCCGCCATCATCTGTTCTGCCAACTCCTCCTGGATCTTGGTGGAGCGCCCGGACAGGAACCGCTCGGCATCACGGACGCTGGCGGCGTACTCTTCGGCGCTGATTTCCCCGGTACAGGGGGCCGAGCAGCGCTTGATCTGATATTGCAGACAGGGGCGCGTGCGGCTCTCGAACATTGCGTCCGAGCAGTTGCGCAGCAGGAACGCCTTTTGCAGCTGGTTCAGCGTTCGGTTCACCGCGCCTGCGCTGGCAAAGGGTCCGAAATAGCTCCCCTTTTCCTTACGGGCGCCCCGATGCTTCTTGATCTGCGGATAGGCGTGATCCTTGGACACCAGGATATTGGGAAAGCTTTTGTCATCGCGCAGCAGCACGTTGTACTTCGGCTTCAGCTGCTTGATCAGATTCTGCTCCAGCAGCAGCGCCTCGGTTTCCGTCCGCGTGGTCAGGAACATCATCGAGGTAGTCAGCGCGATCATCCGTTCGATCCGCGGGCTGTTGCCCGGCCGGGTGTAATTCGACACCCGCGCCTTCAGATTGCGCGCCTTGCCCACATAAAGAACCCGGCTGTCGGCATCGAGCATGCGATAAACGCCGGGCGAGGAATCCAGCGTTTTCACATAGTCCTGAATGACGGCATAACCGCTGCGCGGCGGTTCAGAGGATGATGCGTCTGAAGTCTGATCAATCATGTCCTGACACATATGATTCTACGCATGTCGCTGCAATGTTTCCCAGCCTGTTTCAAGAGCGGACAAATCCACCACTCCTGTGGATAAGTGTGAAGATATCTTCGGGCTATCCAGCGTTTTCCCTTGTTTTCGACCGGTTTTGGATGAATGCCTAAAATTTAGGCGGATATACAAGATCTTGATTTCGTTTTGAAAATTTTCCGACGCCTGACAAGGTTTTGAAAACAAAGACACTTTTGTAACGGGTTTGTGATCATCGCGCTGGTGGTGCAAAACTTTTCGCAAAGACCGGTCCGACAGGGGCTATTCAAGCCCGACAACGTCCGGCGTTTCCCAGGCCAGATGCTGCCCGCCATCGACACAGATCAGCTGTCCGGTAACCGCGGGCGCCTCCAGAAGATAGCCTAGTGCGGCCGTGATATCGCCCAGATTGGCGCCCCGCTGCAGCACGGTTCTGGCCCGCTGATCGTTGAACTGCTGCGGGCTCTGGCGCGGTCCCTGTAGGGTTGGCCCCGGCCCGATGGCGTTGACCCGGATCCGGGGTGCCAGCCCCTGTGCCGCCGTCTGTGTCAGCGTCCAGAGGGCGGATTTTGCCAGCGTGTAGCTGCTGAACTCAGGCGTCAGCCGCCGTACCCGCTGATCGATCATGTTGACCACCAGCCCCCAGGCCTGCGGCTCATTGTTCTCATCAAACGGCTGCTCGACCTCTTGTGCGGCCATCGCTTGCGTCAGCACGAAGGGAGCACGCAGGTTGCTGCCGAAATGCCGGTCCCAGCTTTCCCGCGTCGCGGTTTCAAAACTGTCATGCTCGAAGATGGAGGCGTTGTTCACAAGGCAGGTGATCGGGCCGCCCAATGCCTTGGCCGCCGCAGGCAGTAGTTCTACGGCTTCAGCCTCACACAGAAGATCAGCCTGCACCAGTTCAGCGCGCCGCCCCAAGCCCCGTATCGCATCGGCAGTGGCTTTCGCCTCAGCCTCAGAGGTCGCGTAATGGACGGCAACGTCGAACCCCTGCCGGGCCAGTTTCAGGGCCATCGCCTGCCCCAGACGTTTGCCCGCTCCTGTCACCAAAGCCCGCATGGATGCCTCCCTGATTGCCTGCCTGCTTCTGTGGTCAGAGCAGAACCCACAGATAGAGCACATAAAGCCCGGTCAAGAGACCACCCCACCGGCGCGTGATGTCCATCTTGAAAAAGACAAAAGGAAAGATCAGCAGCGAGGCCGCCAGCATCACCCAAAGGTCAAAGCGCAGGAATTCGGGATCGACCGAGATCGGCCCGACAAAGGTTGCCACACCGATGATGGCCAGCAGGTTGAACATGTTGGAGCCGATGACATTGCCCAGCGCGACATCCGCCTGCCGCCGCAGCGCCGCCATGACCGTGGTGGCGAGTTCCGGCAGGGAGGTTCCTATCGCCACCAACGTCAGACCAATAACGGTTTCGCTGATGCCATACATCCGCGCGATGATCGTGGCATTGTCTACCAGCAAATCCGCGCCCAGTGGCAGGCCGACCAGCCCGAGGACAAGGTAGACGCCGATACGCCAGAACGGCATGTCGGGGTCGGCTTCCTCGATCTCTTCCAGATCATCCGCTGCCTCCGCGTTCCCATTCCGGTTGCGCCGGTGTGCCCGTGCCTCGCGGAATGCGCCGCCCAGTACAATCGCCAGCGCCGCCAGCAGTATCAGCCCCGACCACAGGGTGAACACCCCGACAAAAGCCAGCGCGATGAACAGCACCGAGGCGATGAGCATGTAAACATAGTTCTTCTGCGTCGCGCATTTGCTGGTATCCAGCCGCATCAGAATGGCAGGCACGCCCAGAACCAGAAGGATATTGGCTGTATTGGATCCTACGACGTTGCCCATCGCAATGCCGTCGGCACCTTCCATAACCGCGCTGATGGCAATCAGAAGTTCCGGCGCCGAGGTACCAAAGGCCACGATGGTCAGACTGACGATCAGGGCCGGAACGCCAAGGCGCAGCGACAGGTTCACCGCCCCGCGCACCAATGCGTCCCCGGCCAGCAGCAGGATCACCAGGCCCAGTCCACAATACAACCAAGGCATCATCGCCGTGGTCCTCCTTTTCCGCAGGCGCAGGGCCCTTTGCCAATCCTAAAGCGTCCGCAGGACGGGCAACGCGCAGATTTCAGCTGCTTGTGCCCGGGCAGCCGGAGCTTTCCGAACATGGCCATAACCGCCATAACAACCAGGAAAATGGAAACGATTTTGAGCAGCACGTCAGAGGCCAAACCGCGCGAATTCCGCGCGTTCCTCAAGGCCACCCAGGGCATCCTGTGCCATCTGCATGCCGAACCGGCTCAGGAACGGGCGCTTCATGCCATAACGGCGGATCCGCACCTTGTCGCCGTAGCGCTGCTTCAGTTTCGGCAGCAGATGCGCGATCCCGTCAATCAGGCCCAGTTCGGTTGCCCGCCGGGCCAGCCAGACCTCGCCGGTAAACAGCGGTTCATCCTTGCTCAGCGCATCGCCGCGACGGCTGGTCACGTGATGGATGAAATTGGTGTGAATATCGTTCAGAAGTCTTTTCAGGCGCGCCACGTCTTCGGGGTTTTCAGGACGGAACGGATCCAGCATCGATTTGCTTTCGCCTGCCGTGTAGACCCGGCGCTCCACCCCCTGACGGGCCAGCAGCACATGGGCACCAAAGCCCGCGGAAATCACGCCGATCGAACCGACGACGGAACTGTCATCTGCCCAGATTTCATCCGCCGCGGCCGCCAGCCAATAGCCGCCCGAGGCCGCCACATCCTCGACAAAGGCGATCACGGGGATCTCTTTTTCCTCGGCCAGGCGCCGGATGCGCGCGCCGATCAGCGAACTTTGCACCGGTGAGCCGCCGGGGGAATTGATCTCCAGCGCCACGGCAGCAGGCTTGCCCTTGCTAAAGGCGCGCTCCAGCACAGGGGCCAACGCCGCATCGCTCAGACTGCCGCGTCCCGGCATTCCGATCGCGCCGGACAGGCGGACCACAGAGACAAGAGGCGGCTTTTTGACAAAGGGTATGCGCAGGATCATGGCGCCGATGTAGAATGCCCCCCGCCCCGAAACAAGGTCCCCGGGGCAGGGAAACGACCGCAAAGGGAAAAAGCGCCTGTGCGCAGGCAATTTTGCAACGCACCACCCCGGGCAAACGTCCGAATGTTGCGGCCCGCCTGCCCGCGCTGTATCGCCCAGCGATCAGGACCGGATGCGCCAGCCGGTTTTGAAAATCCACCAGATCACCGCAAGGCACAGGCAGGTAAAACCGCCGATGGCCAAGAGGCTGGTTCCCACCGGAACATCTGCGGTGCCAAAGAAGGACCAGCGGAAGCCCGAGATCAGATAGACCACCGGATTGAACATGGTGATTTTCTGCCAGAGCGGCGGCAACATCGAGATCGAGTAGAAAGACCCGCCCAGGAACACCAGCGGAGTCACGATCAGCAACGGCACAAGTTGCAGCTGTTCAAAGTTTTTCGCCCATATACCGATGATGAAGCCCAACAGCGCAAAGCTGAGGCACGTCAGCAGCAGGAACAGCACCATGGCAAAAGGATGCGCGATGGACAGATCTACGAACAGCGAGGCCGTGCACAGGATCACCACCCCAATGAACAGCGCCTTGGTCGCGGCCGCCCCGACATAGCCGAGGACAATCTCAAGGAAATTGATCGGCGCCGACAACAGCTCGTAAACCGTGCCGATGAATTTGGGGAAATAGATCCCAAAGGAGGCATTCGAAATGCTCTGCGTGATCACGCTCAGCATGATCAGCCCCGGCACAATGAAGGCGCCATAGGCGATGCCCTCGACCTCGTCGATGCGGCTACCAATGGCGGCGCCAAAGACCACGAAATAAAGCGAGGTCGACAGGACCGGCGACAGGAAGCTTTGCATCAGCGTGCGAAAGAAGCGCGCCATTTCAAAGCGATAGATTGATGCAACCGCCATCCAGTTCATGACTCTTCTCCCGCGACAAGACCGACAAAGATATCTTCAAGGCTGGATTGGCGTGTCACCACATCTGACAGCACCAGCCCGGCCGCAGCCACATCGTTGAGCAGCGCGGTGATGCCGGTCCGCTCACCCCTTGTGTCGTAGCTGTAGATGAGTGACCGCCCGTCCGCGCCCAGTTCCAGCCCATGTGCTGCCAACGCCTCGGGCACTTCGGTGATCGGCGATGTCAGCTGCACTTCCAGCTGCTTGCGGCCCATCTGCGCCATCAGATCAGCCTTTTCCTGCACCAGCAGGATCTGCCCCTTGGTGATCACCCCGATCCGGTCGGCAATGGCTTCGGCCTCTTCGATGTAATGGGTGGTCAGGATAATGGTGACGCCATCGGCCTTCAGCTCGCGCACCACCTCCCACATGTCCTTGCGCAGTTCCACATCGACACCGGCGGTGGGCTCATCCAGGAACAGCACGCGCGGCTCGTGGCTTAGCGCCTTGGCGATCAGCACCCGGCGTTTCATGCCGCCGGACAATTCCTTGATCTGGCTCTTGCGCTTGTCCCAGAGGGACAGTTTCTTCAGGATCTCCTCAAGCAGCGCGTCATTCTTGGGCTTGCCGAACAGGCCGCGTGAAAACCGCACCGCATTCCAGACCGTTTCAAACGGTTCCAGATTGATTTCCTGCGGCACCAGCCCGATCAGCCGCCGCGCCGCGCGGAACTCCTGCAGGATATCATGCCCGGCGACGGTGACGCTGCCTGATGTGGGCGTGGTTATACCGCAGACGGTTGAAATCAGGGTTGTCTTGCCCGCGCCATTCGGCCCGAGCAAGGCAAGGATTTCGCCCTCTTCAATCTCCAGAGAGGCCCCTTTCAGCGCCTCGAACCCACCTTCGTAAGTCTTGCGCAGATCGCGTATAGACAGGATCGCTGACATGGCCTCTCCCCATATTTTCGTTGAGCGCAGGCTATCCAGCCACTGATCCAGCCACCAGTGGTCAGGCGCGCAGTTGCATGTGCGCCAGCGCAGAGAGAAAGGCTACGGCTGCTACGGTCAGGCGCCGATCAGCCGCCCCTTAACCGCCCGTCATTTTCTTGAACCAGCCTTTTTTGCCTTCACCCTCTTCGCCGCCATCCTCGGCGCCGTCTTCCCCAGCGTTTTCCGCTTCGGGCGCCAGATGGGTCTGCA
The DNA here is from genome assembly GCF_059429255.1 of Phaeobacter sp. CC-HEC084. Taxonomy (NCBI): domain Bacteria; kingdom Pseudomonadati; phylum Pseudomonadota; class Alphaproteobacteria; order Rhodobacterales; family Roseobacteraceae; genus Phaeobacter; species Phaeobacter sp. CC-HEC084. The sequence goes on along the minus strand of NZ_JCAIJQ010000002.1, from coordinate 189,115 downwards.
GGTTGACGAAGAACTGATCAGCCATCTTCTTGGCAAAGCCGTCGATGATCCGGCTGCCCAGTTGCGCCAGCTTGCCGCCGACCTTGGCCTCGACCTCATAGCTCAGCATAGTGCCGCCATCAGAGGGTTCTAGGCTCACCTTTGCGCCGCCCTTGGCAAATCCGGCCGCGCCGCCCTTGCCTTCACCGGCGATGGTCAGCTTTTCGCCCGGAACCAGATCCGACAAGGTCACCTGCCCCTTAAAGGTCGCCTTGACCGGCCCGACCTTCTGGGTAACCGAAGCCTCGAAGCCTTCCTCCGGGGAGCCGGTTACCTCGGTGGCGCCAGGCACGCAGGCTTTCAGCACCTCGGGGTTCAGCAGCGCGGCGTAGACCTCGGTCGGCGGGGCGGCAATTTCCTTCTGATCACTCATCTGCATGGCGGGTCCTCCGTTATGGCCGGGTGTCGGCAGTCTCTTATCCCTTACAGACCTAGCCGCCACCCTGCCGTCTGCCAAGACGGAAGCGTCACGCGGGTGCAAAGGGCACCCCCTGATCACTCCTCTTCGACCGACGCGACCTCAGGTGTCAGATGTTCGACAACCCGGGCGATCACACTGTCATCCCGCAGGATCTTGCCGTGTCCCAGCCCCGCGGTCACATGCAACCGCGCCCCCGGCCAGCTGTCCGCCAAGGCACGCCCTTCCGAAGTCGGCACCACACGGTCCGCATTGTCATGCACGATCAGGGACGGTTGCGCCAACCTACGGGCAAGATCAGTGCCGCGCAGCGCATCGAATGGAAGACCATAACGTTTTTCCAGCCGGGTCTGCGCGCCTTTTGCCACCTTGGACCCAAAGCCCAGAAGCCGGGCGATCTTGCCCAGATAGGCCGCCAGATCCGTCGGCGGCGCCAATAGCGCAACCCGTCGCACCCGGAGGCCCCGCGACAGTGCGGCCACCGTGGCTGCCGCGCCATTGGAGTGGGCGACAATCCCGGCCAACGGCCCCAGATGGGCAGCGACCTCCTCGGTCACCCACAGCATTTCCGGCAGCGAACTGCGGCGCCCGGGGGCCGCCCCGTGACCGGGCGCATCAAAGGCCACGACCCGGAACCCGGCCTTGACCAGTGGCGCCGCGAAACCGCCGAGCTGCCCGGCCCGGCCCGACATGCCATGTACCAACAGGATGGTCGGCAGAGGCGCCTCATCCAGGACACCATGGCCACGCGGCGTCGCGCGCCATTCATAAAGTGGAATCTCGACCCCCGATTGCAGCCTCAGGGGCCGCGCAGCCGCTGCCAGCAGCCAGTCCCGTTCCCGTTTCGGCAACTTTTGCCGTCTTGGCCGGGTAAACAGCGTCGCCAGCAGCAAAGAAGCTGCTGCCGGAGAAATAGCCTCCAACATGCCCGATGCCCGCTGGAGCATCGCCAGGGCGGGCGGCGGGCGGCGTTTGGGCGTTGCATTCGATGTGACACTGACCATGGCTGGTCCTCCTGATGTCGGCGCGCGGCGGCTGCAGCCCGGGATTTCGCGAGGCCTGCGTGGCTGCCGCAATAGTTAGTTCTTATTTGGAACTCATTATCAGTTCCATTTGAGAACCTTGTCAATCCATGCTAGAACTGCCTCATGAAATGGCATGACATGAAAGAGGCCGCCTGCCCGGTGGCACGGGCGATGGGGGTGGTGGGTGACCGCTGGACCCTTTTGATTTTGCGGGAATGTTTCCTGGGTGTGCGCCGGTTCGACGACTTCCAGAAAAGCCTCGGGATCACCCGGCATCTGCTCGCCGAACGGCTGAAACGGCTTGAGGCGATGGGCCTGCTGGAGCGCCGCCCCTATCAGGAACGCCCCCTGCGTCACGAATACCGACTAACCGAATCGGGCAAGGCCTTTGCCCCGGTGATGCTCGCCTTGCAGGACTGGGCGCGCAGCAATCTTCCCAGTGAGGCCCCCTCTCCCCTCTCCTTTATCCTCAGGGACGGCGGCGAGGAGATCGAACCGGTAGTGACCGACCGACACACCGGACAGGAGTTGAACCACCGGACGGTTCTGATGCGCTACCGAGACCCAGCCAAGCCCAGCGACTGATACTCTGAACGGCACCTGTGCAAAGAGAGCGGACTGCTTTGACGACACTTATCTTGACGTCAAGACTTTTACATTATATCTCGACGACGAGACAAAAGGAGTTCGCTTATGAAAATCATTCTTTTCGGCGCCACCGGCGATGTCGGAAGCGCCACCCTGCGCGAAGCCGTGAGCCGCGGCCACCACATCACAGCCGTAGCGCGGGATACCAGTCGGCTCGGCCCCCTACCCTCCGGCGTAGAAGCCCTCTCGCTCGACCTTCTCGGCAAGCCCGACGCGGCAGCGGATGCCGCAGCCGGACATGATCTGGTGATCAGCGCCCTGCGCCCCGCTGCAGGGCACGAGGGTGACCTGGTTCCCCTCACCCGCGCCGCGCTGAACGCGGCTGCATCAGCGGGGATCCCCGCGCTGATCACTGGCGGCGCGGCGCTGTTGAAGTTGGCAGATGACAGCGGCCACACGGTTCTGAGCGCCCCCGGTTTCCTGCCGGACGCAGTGCGCCCCATCGCGCAGGCTTGCGCCGATCAGGACGCGCTTCTGGAACAAGACACCGCAGCCACCTGGACCTGCCTGCGCCCGCCTGCGATGCTGTTGCCGGGGCCACGGACCGGCCACTATGAATTTGGCACCGATACGCTGGTCACCGACGCAGAAGGCCAGTCGCAGATCACCTATGCGGATTTCGCGGTGGCGATGCTGGATCTTGCCGAAGCGCCTCAAATCGCCCGTCGCCGCCTGACCGCAGCCTGGACGGCGCCCGCACCGGCCATGCAGCCCGGCTGACGCCAAACCACACTCTATTGCGCCGCCGCGCCGTGCCCCCCCCCGAGGGCATGGCGCCCGGCCGTTACCGGTTGCCCTTCGGAATTTCCTCCTGCCGGGTCCAGTCGTATGTGCCTTCGTCGCGTTCCCGGACCGCCTGCTTCCAACCCTTTTCCTCAGAACGTTCCTTGAAGGCGATGCCTTCTGGCGAATGGCGGGTGATGCCGTCGAATACCGTCGCCAGCCGCTGGGTCTGCATCAAACCGGTCTGCTCGATCGCCTGGTTGATCACCATTTTCTGCATAGCCAGTTGGTTGATCGGAACCGTGGCCATGCGGGCCGCCATCTCCTCTACCGCATCGTCCAGCTGCTCTGCAGGCACCGCCTTCAGCACCAGCCCCATATCGGCTGCCTCGCGCCCCGAAATCTTGTCACCGGTGAACAGCATCCGCTTGGCTCGCTCAGCGCCAAGGCGATAGACCCACATTGCCGTGGTCGGGCAGCCCCAGACGCGCGCGGGCATGTATCCGATCTGCGCATCCTCGGCCATGATCGTCATATCCGCGCACAGCGCGATATCCGATCCGCCCGCCACCGCAAAACCGTGTACCTTGCAGACCACAGGCTTCACCGCACGCCACATCGACATGAAATGCTGGGTGTTTTCCCACATGAACCGGTAGTCCTTGATGGGGTCCCATGGCATCGGCTGGGTGGCCTCACCCGACCCGTTTCCCTCAGCATAAAAGGTCAGATCATAGCCAGCGCAAAACGCCTCTCCGGCGCCGGAGAGCACCATGACGTGCACGCCCGGATCCGCATCTGCCCGCGCCACTGCCTCCGCCAGATCCCGCGGCATCTGATCATCGATGGCGTTCATGGTCTCCGGCCGGTTCAACGTGATGCGCGCGATCCGACCGTCTTTTTCATAGGCAACTGTCGTCATCTCTTCCTCCCTCATTTCCCGAGGGAGGAAAGCACGCCCGGAGGCTAAGACCTAGCCGTGCGAACGCGACGTCAGTAGGGCAGACCCACATAATTTTCGGCGAGCGAAGCCTGCGCCGCATCCGAAGAGAACAGGTAATCAAGGTCGGTACATTGCAGGCGCTGATCCACTTCCTGCGCATCTGGGAAGAGATGCAACAGGTTGGTCATCCACCAGCTGAACCGCTCTGCCTTCCAGACCCGGGCCAGTGCCTTTTCCGAGTAGCCATCCAGCCCGGCACTGTCGCCATTGAGGTAGTGATCCATAAAGCCATGGTAGAGATAGTAGATATCCGACGCCGCCGAATTCAGCCCCTTGGCCCCGGTGGGCGGCACAATATGCGCGGCATCCCCGGCCAGGAACAGATTTCCATAGCGCATCGGCTCGGCCACGAAACTGCGCAGCGGCGCGATGGATTTCTCGACCGACGGGCCGGTTTCCAGCCCAGCGGCCACATCCTCAGGCAGGCGACGCTTCAGCTCTGCCCAGAAAGCATCATCCGACCAGTCCTCGGGCTTATCCGTCAGTGGCACCTGAATGTAATAGCGGCTCAGCACCTGACTCCGCATCGAGCAAAGCGCAAAGCCACGCTCGTGACGGGCATAGATCAGCTCGGGCGAGACGGGCTTGGTTTCCGACAGAATGCCCAGCCATCCGAAGGGATAGACCTTTTCGTATTCCTTCAGCACATCGCCGGGAATAGATTTGCGGCTGACCCCGTGGAACCCGTCGGCGCCGACGATGAAATCGCAGTCAATTCGGTGCTCGGATCCGTCTTTTTCGTAGGTAACATAGGGGCTTTCGGACTTCAGATCATGCGGCTGCACATTGGCGGCCTCGTGAATGACGACCCCGTCCATGGCATCGCGGGCGGCGTATAGATCGCGCGTCACCTCGGTCTGGCCATAGACCATAACCGTGGCACCATCTGCGTATTTTTCCAGATCGATACGATCGCTGCGCCCCTGGTGGGCGATATAGAAACCTTCGTGCACCTCGCCTTCGGCATCCATCCGCTCTCCGCAGCCCGCCTCACGCATTAGATTGACGAAACCATGCTCCAGCACACCTGCCCGGATCCGGCCCAACACATAGTCGCGGGATTGCCGTTCCAGTACGATGCTATCGATCCCCTTGCGGTGCAACAGCTGCGACAACAGCAGGCCCGAAGGACCGCCTCCGATGATTGCGACTTGGGTTTTCTGCACGGTCATAAGCGCGTCTCCGTTTCATGGTGACGGGCAATATGACGCGGGGTCCGGGTTTTGCGAATGGACCATGCGCGCAAGTTCTTGTACATTTCGCACATGACCAGCGCCCTTCAGATCCGCAGCTACAACCTGTTCGGGGAAACCGATGAACTGGCGGACGTGCTGCATGTGGAGACGATCCGCTCCCGCTCCGAGCAGCATGATTGGCAGCTGTCACCGCACCGGCACGCCCGGCTGCATCAGGTTCTGTTCATGACCAGTGGCGGCGGCGTGGTGGATCTGGACGGCGGCGCCCATACCCTGCCCGCCCCCTGTTTCGTCAATATACCGCGCGGGGTTGTTCACGGTTACACGTTCGAACCAGAGACCAGCGGCTGGGTTGTCACCCTGCCCTCAGACCTTGTTGATCATTGCATCCGCAGCGGCGAAGGCGTGCGCGGCCCGCTGGATCATGCCTGCGTTTTGCCGCTGCCGCCCGACCTGCGCAGCATGGCCGAAACGCTTTATCAGGAATACCACGGCCAGAATTTTGCCCGCGCGCAGCTGCTGCGTTCGCTCGCCGGAACCCTGACCGCCCTTGTCGCCCGCCATATTCACACAGCTGAGGGCGGCGACCGTCAGAATGCTGGCAACCCAATCTTTTCCCGATTTGAAACCCTTGTGGAACAACATTTCCGCAGCCGCCGCCCGCTGGCGGAGTATGCCTGCGATCTCGCCGTCTCCCCAACTCATCTGAACCGGATCGTGCATCAGGTCACGGGCCAGTCCGCATCGCATCTGGTGAATGAGCGCATGCTGCGCGAAGCCCGGCGGATGCTGCTCTACACGTCGCTCAGCGCGGCGCAGATCGCCTATGATCTTGGGTTCAGCGATCCCGCCCATTTCAGCCGCGTCTTCACCAAGGGTACCGGCATGCCGCCGCGCGCCTTTCGCAAACAATTGGGCGACAGCGCCTGACACCGATCAACGCTTGCTGCCCCCGGCGCCTGGCAGCAAACCATTCAGGATCATTGCAAGATACTGTTCGGCGATTTCCTCGTGGGGAACCGGCCGGTCAGTGCGGTTCCAGAAAGGGATCCAGTTCAGCGCGCCAAACACCCCGGCCGCCACAAGACGCGGATCGCAATGGCGGATGACGCCTTCGCGAATACCCTTCTCAATCAGCATCCGCAGCTGAAAATCCACCCGCGCCTTACCCTCGTGCAGGGCCTCGCGCCGCTCGGGCGACAGGCTGTGCGCCCGCACCATGGCTAGGCTGGCACCAAGATCGGTGGACACCCACTCGCAATAGCCGCGGATCAGTCGCGAAATCCGCTCTGCCACTGGCAGACTGTCATCGCGGCTGATCTCCATCACCTCGCCCAGGAATTCCAGGCTCAGCTGGTGGCAACCGAACAGGATGTCCTCCTTGCTTTGCACATAATAGTAGATCGTGCGCTTGGTGATGTTGAGCGCGGCGGCGATATCCTCAAGCGAGGTCTGCTCATAACCCTGATCGTTGAACAGACGCGCACCGGCCATCAGCACTGCGCGGCGTTTGATCTCGCGCTGCGCACTGCGGCTGTCTGCCGTTTTCGTCCAGGTTTTATTGCCCATCGCCGTTCTTCCCCCGGCCCACCCCATGCGAGGTCTGACCTATTGACGCCCGGTAATTACACTCATCAGTTACACTCTTCTTGACAGTTTGCCCAGCCCGAACCGAAAGTAACCCGGAAGTGTAATTCCGACTCGCGCAAGGGAGAGAGCCAATGTCTGCACATGTGATGGTTGCCGGGGTGGGTATGACCAAATTCGCCAAACCCGGCCAGAATGAACCCTATACCGAAATGGGCGCTGCCGCCGTGCGCGATGCGCTGCAGGACGCGGGCCTGCCCTATGACGCCGTGCAGCAGGCCTATGCGGGCTATGTCTATGGGGACAGCACCTGTGGCCAGGCGGCGCTCTACAAGGTTGGCATGACCGGAATTCCGGTGATGAACGTCAACAACAACTGCTCGACCGGATCGACCGCCCTGTTCATGGCGCGCCAGGCGGTGGAATCGGGTGTTGTCGATGTGGCGCTGGCGCTTGGCTTTGAACATATGAAACCCGGCGCACTGACCTCGCACTGGGATGACCGGCCCAGCCCCTTTGACGCCTTCGATGCGGAAACCGACGATCTGGTCGGCCAGCCCGAGATCCCGTTGGCGCTGCGCTATTTCGGCGGTGCGGGCAAGTCGCACATGGAGAAATACGGCTCTTCCATGCTGGACCTCGCGCGCATCCGCGCCAAGGCCAGCCGCCATGCGGTGAACAACCCGCTGGCCCTGTTCCGAAATGAGCTGTCGCCCGAGGATGTGCTGGAAAGCCCCACCATCTGGGAAGGCGTGATGACCCGCCTCATGGCCTGCCCGCCCACCTGCGGCGCGGCGGCGGCGGTCGTGGTCAGCGAGGCCTATGCCAAGAAACACGGGCTGAACACCAACGTGCGCATCGCGGGCCAGGCGATGACCACCGATTACGCCAGCACCTTTGACGCCCACGACATGATGAAGGTCGTCGGCTACGACATGACGGCAGCCGCCTCGAAACAGGTGCAGGAGCAAACCGGCATCGGCATCGAAGACGTCGACGTGGTCGAACTGCACGACTGTTTCGCCCATAACGAGATGATCACTTACGAAGGCCTTGGCCTCTGCCCCGAAGGCGGCGCATCCAAGTTCATCGCCGATGGCGACAACACCTATGGCGGCAAATACGTGACCAACCCCTCGGGCGGGCTTTTGTCCAAGGGACATCCCCTTGGCGCGACCGGCCTTGCGCAATGTTACGAGCTGACCCGCCAGCTGCGCGGCACCGCAGGCAGCACGCAGGTCGTAGGCGCCCGCACGGCGCTGCAGCACAACCTCGGCCTTGGCGGCGCCTGCGTCGTCACCATGTATCAGGCGCAGTGAGGCGGCGATGATCGACACCTCTTACATCGGCCACGTGACCAATCCTTATGCGGTCACGGTGGAGAAAGGCCGGTTGCGGGATTTTGCCCGCGCTACCGGCCAGAGCGACCGCGTCTATCTGGATGAGGAGGCCGCGAAGGCGGCGGGCTATCGCGGACTGCTGGCGCCGCCCACCTATCTGTTCTCGCTCGATCTGGACCGCGAAGATCCGTTCTATTTCATCACGCTCTTGAAGATCGACATCGCAAAGGTCCTTCATGGTGAGCAGGCCTTTACCTATGGCGCGCCGATCTGCGCCGGGGATACCATTACCCTGGTGAGCAAGGTCACTGACATCTACGCCAAGAAAGGCGGCGCCATGGAGTTCATGCATCTGAAAACCTCGGCCACCAACCAGCTCGGCGAAGACGCAGGCAGCATGACCCGCACCGTAATCGTGAGGCATCCGCAATGACCATGCCAACCTATGCAGAGATCGAGGTGGGCGACGCGCTGCCGCCCCTCACCACCGAAGAGATCACCCGCACCACGCTGGCGTTGTTTGCCGGCGCCTCGGGCGATCACAACCCGATCCATATCGACATCGATTTCGCCAAACGCGCAGGCATGCCGGATGTTTTTGCCCATGGCATGCTGAACATGGCCTATCTGGGCCGCCTGCTGACGGGATGGGTGCCGCAATCGGCCTTGCGCGAATTCACCACCCGCTTCGTGGCGATCACCCAGGTTCACGCGGTGATCACCTGCACCGGCAAGGTGGTGGAGAAACGCGACGGCAATCTGGTGGCGCTTGAGATTGAGGCCGCCGATCAGAACGGTGAGGTCAAACTGGCCGGGACCGCCCTGATTGAGCTGCCATAACGACAAAGGACACTGAAGATATGAGCAAACTTGCAGGCAAGACCGCCTATGTCACTGGCGCCGGACGCGGTATCGGCCGTTCCATCGCGCTGAAACTGGCCGAGGACGGCGCCAATGTGGTGCTGAACGATCTGGACGCGGACCCCGCAAACGCCGTCGTCGCCGAGATCGAAGCCATGGGCCGCAAGGCGCTGGCCATTCCCGGTTCCGTCACGGCGGCAGGCTTTGCCGATGATTTTATCCAGGCCGGGATCGACAAGTTCGGCGACATCGACATCATCGTCAACAACGCCGGCTACACCTGGGACAGCTTCATCGGCAAGATGAGTGATGAACAGTTCGACGCCATGATCGATGTACACCTGAAGGCGCCCTTCCAGATCCTGCGCGCAGCGTCGCCCTTTATCACCCAAGCGGCTGCGGATGAGGCCGCCGAAGGACGCGAGGTTTTCCGCAAGGTGGTAAATATCTCGTCGATTTCGGGCACCGGTGGCAATCCCGGACAGGCGAACTATTCCGCCGCGAAATCCGGCGTCATCGGCCTGACCAAGACGATGGCCAAGGAATGGGGCCGCTTCAAGGTCAACGTCAACGCGGTGGCCTTTGGCATGATCTCCACCCGCCTGACCGAGGCCACGGACGAAAAAAAATCGATCGAGGTCGAAGGCAACAAGATCGGCATCGGCATCCCCAAGAAACTGGTGCAGGGCATGGAGATGATGATCCCCGTGGGCCGTGCGGGCACGCCCGAAGAGGCGGCGGGCGGCGTCTACCTCTTCTGCATCCCCGAAAGCAACTACGTCTCGGGCCAGACCCTAATCGTGGGCGGTGGCCTGTCCGGCACCTGACCCACGCGACACTCAGAAACAGCGCACAGGCCCGCCCCACACCGGGGCGGGTGTTACTACGGGAGACGACATAAATGCTGGAAGGCACCCGCATCATCGAGGTCGAAGGCCTCGGCCCCGGCCCCTTTGCCGCGATGACACTGGCCGATATGGGCGCCGATGTGATCTGTATCCACCGCAAGGGCGGCGGCGTCACCCCCGGCATGCCGGAACGCTCGGTTCTGGATCGTGGCAAGCGATCGATCGAGCTGGACCTGAAAGACCCTGCCGATATCGAGACCTTCATGGCGCTGGTGGAAAGTGCCGACGGTCTGATCGAAGGCTTCCGCCCCGGCGTGATGGAAAAACTCGGCATCGGCCCCGAGGCCTGCCATGCGGTGAACCCGGCCCTCGTCTTTGGCCGTATGACCGGCTGGGGACAGGACAGTACCCTGTCCCATGCCGCGGGGCATGACCTCAACTACATCTCCCTGTCCGGCGCGCTTTGGTACGGGTCAAATCCCGGCGATGCGCCGCTGACACCAGCCACGCTGGTGGGCGACATCGGCGGCGGCGCCATGTATCTGGTGGCGGGTATGCTCGCCGGAATCCTGCGCGCCCGCACCAGCGGCGAAGGCTGCGTGGTCGATGCGGCGATCTATGACGGCTCGGCCCATATGATGAACCTCCTGATGAGCATCCGTCAGGCGGGGAACTTTGGCGACACGCGCGGACAGAACCTGCTTGATGGCCCGCACTGGAGCCGCACCTACGCCTGCGCCGATGGTGGCTTCATGTCGGTGCAATGTCTTGAGCCGAAGTTTTACGCCCAGTTCCTGTCATTGCTGGATCTTGCGGAGGATGCCGATTTCCAGCGTCAGTTTGACAAATCACTCTGGCCCGCGCTGACCGGGCGTCTGGCCGGGATCTTTGCTAGCCAGCCCCGCGATCACTGGGCAGGTATTTTTGAGGGCACCGATGCCTGCGTCGCGCCTGTTCTCAGCCCCGGCGAGGCGCTGACCCACCCGATGAACGCGCGCAGAACCTGGGTGGAGGCGCATGGCGCGCTTCAGGCCGCCCCTGCCCCGCGGTTCTCTGATGCGGGCGACTGGACCCCGCCCGAAAGCCCCGTTCGCGGACAACACGCAAAAGAAATTCTGGCCGAACTGGGCCGAAAGAAGGACTGATCCCATGACAGCGCATGTCTCTCCCTGGATGACGGATGAACTGGCCATGCTGCAGGACAGCTGCCGCAGCTTCTTCACCGCCGAAATGACCCCGCATGAAGAACGCTGGCAGAAACAAGGCCATATCGACCGGGAGTTCTGGAACAAGGCCGGTGAATTTGGCCTTCTCTGTGCGAGCGTTCCCGAGGAATACGGCGGCATGGGCGGCGATTTCCGCCATGAGGCGGTGATAACCACCGAACAGTTCCGCGCCGCCGGATTTTCCGGCTTTGGCAACTCGGTGCACAGCCAGATCTGCGCGGGCTACATCCTTGATTACGGCACCGAAGATCAAAAACAACGCTGGCTGCCCAAGATGGCCAGCGGCGAAATGGTCTGCGCCATCGCCATGACCGAACCCGGCACCGGGTCGGACCTGCAGAACATCAAGACAAACGCCCTGCGCGACGGCAACGATTACGTGCTGAACGGCTCCAAAACCTTCATCACCAATGGTCAGCAGGCGGATCTGATCATCGTTGTTTGCAAGACCGATACCACGCAGGGCGCCAAGGGGATCTCGCTTCTGGTGGTGGAAACCGAGGGCGCCGAAGGCTTTGCACGGGGTCGCAACCTCGAGAAACTGGGCCTCAAGAGTCAGGACACATCAGAGCTGTTCTTTGACGAGGTGCGCGTGCCGCCCGAGAATCTGCTTGGCGGGGTCGAGGGACAGGGGTTCTATCAGTTGATGAAGGCGCTGCCACAGGAACGGCTGGTGATCGCCCTTGGCGCCGCCGCCGTGATCGAGAAGGCGCTGGAGGATACCATCGCCTACACGTCAGAGCGGCGTGCCTTTGGTCAGGCGCTGATCGAGATGCAGAACACCCGATTCAAGCTGGCCGAGGCCAAGACCATTGCCCATATCGCCCGCGTGTTCCTGGATGACTGCGTCGCCAAGCACCTGCGCGGAGAGCTGGACGCCACTACCGCGTCAATGGCGAAATGGTGGGTCACCCAGATGCAATGCGATGTGGTGGACGAATGCCTGCAGCTGCACGGCGGCTACGGTTACATGCTGGAGTACCCAATCGCCAATATGTACGCCGATGCCCGCGTGCAAAAGATCTACGGCGGGTCGAACGAGATCATGAAAGAGCTGATTGCCCGCACCCTGACCGAATAAGGCCGAACGGCGCGGCTCAGCCGTCCTTCTGGGCGGCTGCGGCCTTCTTCATGCGGGCCAGCAACTCTGCCTTGGTTTCGCGCTTGCTGTAGGGGTTCTTGTCGGTGCCCTTGGCGTTATGCTCGCTGTGGCGGGGTTCGTTGCGGCCCGGTTTCTGGCCGCCTTGCTTGCTGTAATCCATTACTCTCGCTCACATATTGATTGGCTGAACGCGACGCACGATCAGGCTTCGCGGACCGTATCGATCATCAGCTGGACATTGTCCGGGTCGGCATCCGGGGTGATCCCGTGGCCAAGGTTGAAGATATGCGGGCCGCCGCGCAGGGCGTTGACGATGCGGCGGGTATCATCGATCAGATCCTGACCACCGGTCACCATGTGACGCGAGGCAAGGTTGCCCTGCACGCAACCATCGACCTGCACATGTTCGGCGACCCATTCCGGGGTCACCGAATTATCCACCGCTACGCAATCGACACCTGTTGCCTTGGCAAAACCTATGTACTTGTCGCCCGCCTCACGCGGGAATCCAATGACGGGAATACCGGGATGACGCTCTTTCAGCGCCGCGGTGATCTGGCGGCAGGGCTCCAGCGCGTACTTCTGGAAATCCTCGCCTTTCAGCGATCCGGCCCAGCTGTCGAAGATCTTCACCACTTCGGCGCCCGCCTCGATCTGTTTCGACAGGTAATCGATGGTCGCCTCGGTGATGCGGGTCAGAAGCGCCTCGAACAGCGGACGGTTTTCTGCCTTCAACGCATGGGCAGGCCCCTGATCCGGGGTGCCGCGTCCGGCGATCATATAGGTCGCCACGGTCCAGGGCGCCCCGGCAAACCCAATGAGAGCCGTCTCGCTGGGCAATTCCTGTTTCAAAATGCGCAAGGTGTCGTAGATCGGGTTCAGCGTCTCGTGGATGTCGCTGACCGGGCCAAGCTTGGCAAAATCCGCATCTGTGGTGATGGTCGACAGGCGCGGCCCTTCGCCGGTGACGAACCACAGATCCGCGCCCAGCGCCTGCGGCACCAACAGGATATCGGCAAACAGGATCGCCGCATCAAACCCATAGCGGCGGATCGGTTGCAGGGTGACCTCGGCCGCCAGTTCGGAATTGTAGCACAGCGACAGGAAATCCCCGGCCTGAGCCCGCGTCGCACGGTATTCCGGCAGATAGCGGCCCGCCTGGCGCATCATCCAGATCGGCGGCACATGCTGTTTTTCGCCTGCCAATGCGCGCAGCAGTTTCTTCTGTTCGGCCATGGGATCCCTCGCTTCTCTCTTGGGTACTGAGGTCTAGGCTGAGCGGCAAATTGTCAAGGGTGGTGAGGCCGATGCTTGTCACGGCATAATGTCGCGAATAAAGGTTCTGACATGACACAGAACCTGCCCTCCCCCGCTTCGCCCCTGAAGATCGGCACCCGTGGATCGCCGCTGGCCCTGGCTCAGGCCCATGAGACGCGCGACCGTCTGGCCGCCGCGTTCGATCTGCCGCAGGAGGCCTTCGAGATCGTCGTCATCAAAACCACCGGTGACAATCAGGCGCTGATCGCGGCGGACCGCCCGCTGAAGGAAATCGGCAACAAGGGCCTGTTCACCAAGGAAATCGAAGAGGCGATGCTGACCGGTGCCATCGACATAGCGGTGCATTCGATGAAGGACATGCCAGTGGCGCAGCCTGTGGGTCTGCTGCTGGATTGCTATCTGCCGCGCGAAGACGTGCGCGATGCTTTCATCTCGCCCAGCCTGTCCTCGATCACCGAACTGGCGCCGGGCTCTGTCGTGGGCACCTCCTCGCTGCGCCGCCGCGCGCAATTGCTGAACCGCCGCCCCGATCTGAAAGTGGTGGAGTTCCGCGGCAACGTGCAGACCCGCCTGAAGAAACTCGACGACGGCGTGGCCGAATGCACCTTCCTGGCGATGGCCGGGCTGAATCGTCTGGCGATGGAGAACGTGCCCGCAACCGGCATCGACACGGACGACATGCTGCCCGCCGTGGCGCAGGGCGCCATTGGCATCGAACGGCGCGCAGACGACAGCCGCGCCGGTGATATGCTGGCGGCCATCCACGATGGGGTCACCGCACAGCGTCTGGCCGCCGAACGCGCCTTTCTGGCCGCGCTGGACGGGTCTTGCGAAACGCCCATCGCGGGCCTTGCGGAGCTTGATGGCACCACCCTGCGCCTGCGCGGCGAAGTGCTGCGTCCCGATGGCTCCGAAGCCCTTCAGGATGCGCAGACCTGCGCGATCGAGGACGGACCGGAGCTGGGCCGTGAAATGGCGGCAAAACTGCTGGAGCAGGCCGGGGAAGGTTTCTTCGACTGGCGCGGCTGACCGCCCCGCCCCGGACCTGACGCCACGGTTTTCTTGACCTGTTTGCGCTTCTGCTGGAAGCCTGAGGCTTGGGAGGACTACACGCATGACACCGGGAAAAACATATCTCAGCTCTGACGAAATTCGCCCTTTGGCGGAACGATCGGATCCTATGGGACTGTGGTTGCTACTGCACTGCTGGGGCACGATTGCCCTGGCGATCGCGCTCTTCGCGCTCTGGCCCAATGTTCTGACCTTTGTACTCGCCGTGATGGTGATCGGCTCGCGCCAGCTGGGGCTGGCGATCCTGATGCACGAGGCCGCCCATAACGCGCTGTTCAAGACCCGCCGCTGGAATGAGCTTGCCGGGGACTGGCTCTGCGGTCGCCCCATTCTGGCGGATCTGGGCGCCTATCGGCATTACCATCTGACCCATCACCGGTTCACCCAGACGGACAAGGACCCCGATCTGGTCCTGTCGTCGAAATTCCCCACCTCCCGCGCCTCGCTGCGGCGCAAGTTCACCCGCGATCTAACCGGGCAGACCGGCATCAAACAGCTTTTGGGCCAGATCGCCATGTCCCTGCAGTTGGCCGGAGATGACGACGCGATCAAGGCAGCGAACTCCGATTTCGCCCAAAGCTTCAAGGCGCCGCGCCTTTGGGGGGCACTGCCGGTATTTTTCGGCATTGCCCTGCTCATCAGTCTAATTGGCGACTGGTGGTGGGGGCTTGCCTTCTGGCTGCTGCCCTATCTCACTTGGTTCCAGTTCGTGCTGCGGGTGCGCAACATCGCCGAGCACGGCGCGACCGAGCAATCCGAAAACCCGCTGCAGAACGTGCGCACCACCCGCGCAGGCCCGCTCGCCCGGCTTCTGGTGGCGCCCTATTGGGTGAACTACCATCTGGAGCATCACATGGTAATGCACGTTCCCTGCTGGCAGCTCAGACGCATGCACGCCCTGTTGCTGAAAAAGGGGCTGGGGGAGCAGATGCGCATCGCGAAAGGGTATGGTCAGGCCTTGGCCGAGGCAGGCTGGCGGCGAGCCTGATCCTGCGCCCTACTGTTCCAGCTGGCCGGACCAGCGCAACCAGCTTTCGGGACTGTCGTGGAACACATTGAGGTCCACGTCGCCATCGATCCCCGGCACCCGCCCGGTGCCGGTGTATTGCCAGAGCCGCCAGAAGGCGCTGGGATAGGTCTGGCGCGGATGCCCGGCGACGGAACGCAGCCAGAACTCAGTGCCGTGCAGCCGACCGATGCCGGTTTCGGCAAAGAAATCCACCGTGGTGTAGATGACCGGGCGGCGGCCATAGTGGGTCTCCAGAATATCCAGAAACTTACGCGCCTCAGAGCGGATATGCGCACCATCGGGGCGATGCCTGCAGGTCTTTGAGTGGTGGTTCCACTCCATATCCAGAACATGGGGCAGCGCCTTTGCATCACGCGGCACGTTGTGGATGAACCACCGCGCCTGCTCCCGCGCAGGGCGACAGAAGTAGAAATAGTGATAGGCCCCGCGCGGCACCCCTGCCCGTGCAGCGCCGTGCCAGTTGTCGCCGAACTTCGGATCCAGCAGATCCCCGCCCTCGGTCGCCTTGAGATAGGCAAAGGAGACGCCTGCCGCCTTGGCCGTGTCCCAGTCAATGTCGCCCTGCCAGCGCGACACATCAATCCCGTGAATGGCATAGGAGTAGGGCGTGCGTCCCTCCCAGGAATGAGGATCGCTGTCCTCGAACCGGGGATAGGTCACCAGCCGGGCCAGCTGTGCATCGGACGGAAGCTGGGTCGGCGCCGGGCGCTCCGGCTCGGGCCGGGTGCCGCAAGCAGCCAGTGCCATAAGGCAAAGGGCCGACATCAAAAAGAACCGCATCATCTCTCCGCACACAAACAAACACAGTCTTTTGCCCCGCCTCTGGCCCGCGCGGACTACATCCTCGGATTTTTTCGCAGAAACCGATATGCCCGGAGCCAGTTTGCTGCGCCGCTCAGACCCATTTGGCCAGCGGTGGCAGGCTCATCAGAACCGCATTGGCATCATGCCCGGTTTCCAGACCAAATTTGGTCCCCCGGTCATAGACCAGATTATACTCGGCATAGAGGCCACGATGCACCAGCTGCGCCTCCTTGTCCTTGTCATCAAAGGACTGAACCCGGCGTTTTTCCACCAGCGGCAGATAGGCTGGCAGGAAGGCGCGGCCAATGTCCTGGGTCAGAGCGAAATCCGCCTCCCAGTCACCGGTGCAACGATCATCCATGAAGATGCCACCAACCCCCCGCGCCCGGTGGCGGTGCGGGATGTAGAAATACTCATCCGCCCATTCCTTCAGACGCGGATAGAGATCGGTGCCATGCGGGTCGAGATGCTGTTTCTGCTGCGCATGAAAATGGGCGGTATCCTCGGCATACTCGATGCAAGGGTTGAGGTCCGAGCCCCCGCCAAACCACCAGGCATGCGGTGTCCAGAACATGCGGGTGTTCATGTGAACCGCAGGCACGTGCGGGTTCTGCATATGGGCAACCAGCGAGATGCCCGAGGCCCAGAACCGCGGATCGTCCTTCATGCCCGGAATGCCCTTGCGCGCCGCCATGGCGTTCTGCGCCCGCTCGCCCAGCGTGCCGTAGACTTCGGAGATATTGACGCCGACCTTTTCAAAGACACGGCCGCCCCGCATCACGCTCATCAGCCCGCCGCCCGCGTCCGATCCATCATCCGCGGTGCGCTTTGTCTCGCTCACCTCGAACCGGCCCGGCGCCTGATCAGAGAAGGGGCCGGTGTCATGGCTCGCCTCAAGCGCCTCGAAGGCCGCGACGATCTCATCGCGCAGGGTGCGGAACCAGGCGGCGGCGCGGGCTTTTTCGTCTTTCATTTCTGCAGTCATCTCAGAGCGTCTTTCGGTACTTGTGGGACGCCGCGCTGCGTGAGCGCAGGCAGGCCCCGGCATTCATCAGTGAACAGGAGCGGCAACGGAATCCAGCAGCGTGCGACCACCATCGACCGTCACGATCTGGCCCGTCATGAAACTGGCCGCGTCCGAGGCAAGGAACTGCGCCGTTTCGGTCAGCTCGGTCGGTGCGGCGATGCGGCCCAGCGGTGTGTGATCTTCGATATCCTGACGATAGGCGCGGTTGTCCTTGAGCGTGCCCCTAAGCGACGCGCTCATCACCGAGCCAAAGGCAATGGAATTCACCCGGACCCCGTGCGGCGCATAAGAGACAGAGAGCGACCGGGTCAGCTGATCCAGCGCCGCCGAAGCCACCGAATAGGCCATCAGATCGGGGTGGGTCCGCCGCGCCGCGATCGACGACAGGTTGATGATGGCCCCGCGCGCAGCGCCCGGCTCGCGCCCCTCGCCCTGCTTGATCATCCGCCGCGCCGCCTGCTGCGATAGACGCAGTGTCGGCAACAGGTTCTCGGTCAGCAGCAGTTCCAGCGACTCGTCCTTCGGGTCCAGCGGATCACTCGGCACCACCTGACGGGCGCCGTTAACGAGGATATCCACGTCTTCGAAGGCATCGATGGTCGCCGACAACAGATTGGCGATGGTCAGCCTTTCGCGCAGATCCCCGGCGAAGTAGCGGATGTTGCTTTCGTCGGCCTGCTCTCCCAGTTCGGCGATCAGGGCCGCCTCGTTGGTATCGGCAAACATCACATTGGCACCGGCATCCGCGAACTGCTTGCCAATGGCCAGACCAATCCCGCTTGAGGCGCCGGTCACGATGGCAGTTTTGCCGGAAATCGAAAAGGACATTCGGGCACTCCAGAATGTTGCGTCGCGTAGTGAAAACTGAGCCGGAGCCTAGACCGGACCATTCCGTTTGAAAACCTGCAATACTGGGTGACCTTACCGCCCTAACGCCGCTGCCGCTTGGGGCGGCTAGCGTGCAGAACCTTGAACCGATTGTCGCCTGCGGCTTCCTCGACCGCGGCAAACCGCTCTGACAGGGTGATCTCATAGGGCAGATGCCGGTTCGCAACCATCCACAGATGGCCCGAAGCGGTCAGCATCTCGGCAGCGCGGGAAATGAAGGCCTTCCCCAGCTCCGGCTCAGCGCTGCGGCCGCTGTGAAACGGCGGGTTCATCACCACTGCGTTCATCTGCCCCGGCGCCTTCCAATTGCGCACATCGGCCCAGTGGAACTGCGCCCGGTCATCGGCAACGTTGCGCCGCGCGCAGGACAGCGCGTCATGATTGGCCTCGACCAGGTGTAGCTCTTCGATTTCAGGGTAGCTCAGCATTTGCCGGGATAGATACCCCCAGCCTGCGCCGAGATCGGCAACGGCACGGCCAAGTTTTGCAGGCAGGGCGTCGACCAGTAGTTTCGAGGCCGGATCGATTCCGTCAGCGGAAAACACCCCCGGCACGGTCACGAAGCCTTCCACGTCAACGCCGCCTGCGGGTGGCAACCAGTCAGTGAGCGCATCACCGCCGCCATCGAACCAGAAGACCTTGCCATGCGCCTTGGACACCGGTTCGGACGGGGACATGCGTTTGCGCAGTTCCTTCAGGATGGAATCGATCCCGTCCGTCTTGGCCCCATCTACCAGCACCGGCCCGTCCGTCAGGGCCGAAGCCTGCGCCACCGCCATCCGCGACTGCGCCTTGGCGCGGGACAGGAACACCACGGCAGCGGCAAACCGCATGTCATCCGGCAATTCGGGGCGACAATCGTACCCTTGCGCGGCAAAGGCATCGTATTCACCGCGCATCGGCTGGATCAGCACCAGCTGATCCTTTGGCAGGCACGACAGATCGTGCTCCGCGCGCGGGTGGAAAACGGCGATACGGCCCTCTGCAGGCACCGCAAAGCCGCCCGTCTCAAGAGCGAGCGACAGGCGAACGGACATAGCGGAACCTCTTTAGTCTTCTTTTTCCATGGTGCATTGCAGCGGATGCTGATGGCGACGGGCAAAATCCATCACCTGCGCGACCTTTGTCTCGGCGATCTCGTGGCTGAAGACGCCAACCACGGCCAGACCTTTTTTGTGCACGGTCAGCATGATTTCAAACGCCTGCGCGTGTGTCATGCCAAAGAACCGTTCCAGCACCATGACCACGAATTCCATCGGGGTGTAGTCATCGTTGAGCAGCAGAACCTTGTAACGCGGCGGTCGCTGGGTTTTCGGCCGGGTCTTGGTCAGGACACCAAGATCGCTATCGTCGTCCGAGTTGTCCGTCATCATCACTGGCTGAAGCAGCATAGCGTCTCTATTCCGGTCGTGCTTGGATTGGTTTCATCGCATATATAGCGTTTTGACCGCGCAGGAAAAGAGAGTGTATGGCCTCACTGACACGCAATTTGACGACAATCGGTTTTGATGCCGATGACACCCTCTGGCACAACGAGCGTTTTTTTCGTGTCACGCAAGAGCGTTTTGCCGAGTTGTTGCAGGATCATACGCCGCAGGACATGGGTCCCGATGCGCTAGCCGCGCGGCTGCTGGAGGCGGAAAAGCGCAACCTCGGACGCTATGGCTACGGCGTGAAGGGCTTCACCCTGTCGATGATCGAAACCGCCATAGATGTCACCGAATCACAGGTCCCGGCCAGCGTCATCAAAGAGCTGATCGTCGCCGGACAGATGATGCTGTCCTATCCGATCGACCTGCTGCCCCATGCCCGTGAGGCTATCGAGAAACTGGCTGGTGACTACCGTATCATATTGATTACAAAAGGTGACCTTCTGGATCAGGAGCGCAAGCTGGCACAATCGGGGCTGGGCGATCTGTTCGATGGGGTCGAGATCGTTTCGGAAAAAACCGCCCCGATCTACCACGATATCTTCGAGCGGCACGGGACGGGTGCGGCACAGGCAATGATGGTGGGAAACTCCATGCGCTCGGACGTGGTACCGATGATCAAGGCCGGAGGCTGGGGCACCTATGTGCCGCACGGGCTGATCTGGGAGGTTGAGCACGCCGAGGCACCTGAGCGGCACCCTCGGTATCACGAGATTTCGGACCTTGGCTGCCTTCAGGATCTGATCCGGGAAATCGGATAGAACTCAACCCGCAAGCCACACAGCTCGACGCGCCAAAAACCTGTTGCCGAAACGCATCGCCTAGACTGATTTTTCAGCGCTGCAAAGCGGGCCAGACGCCCAATTTTCCACCTTTTTGGTCAACACTTTTTTAACCAAACGCACATCTAGGCAACGCACTCAAAGCCGCTACAACATGTCGGTATATGTACCTGCCGCAGCCGCAGAACCGGTCACGGAAATGGTTTATTCCAGCGCCATCACATGCTACCGTTTTGTTAAAGAAGTAGAACAGTCAGCCGGAAAACCGGCGGCGAGAGG
Organism: Phaeobacter sp. CC-HEC084; assembly: GCF_059429255.1. Taxonomy (NCBI): domain Bacteria; kingdom Pseudomonadati; phylum Pseudomonadota; class Alphaproteobacteria; order Rhodobacterales; family Roseobacteraceae; genus Phaeobacter; species Phaeobacter sp. CC-HEC084. The sequence goes on along the minus strand of NZ_JCAIJQ010000002.1, from coordinate 168,510 downwards.
CAGAAAATGGCAGATATCGTGCAGGTCAGGTGTATTCCGCTGACCCACGCCCTGCGGGCATTCGCCCGGCAGATGGCTTGGGCCTTGGGTGTTGTTCTAACAGTCGCGTTGGTGGGCCTTCCGCCTACCCAGGCAACCGCTGCCCCCTATGCGGCAATGGTCGTGGATGCCCGGACCGGCGAGGTGCTGCACTCGCGCAACGCCGACACACGCCTGCACCCGGCCTCGCTTACCAAGATGATGACGCTCTACATCGCGTTTGAAGCAGTCCGGAACGGTGAAATCTCGCTGGATACCAAGGTTCGCATCAGCAGCAACGCTGCCTCCGAGCCGCCCTCCAAGCTCGGACTTCGCTCGGGGCAGCGCATCGCATTTCGATATCTGATCCGTGCCGCCGCAGTGAAATCAGCCAATGACGCCGCGACCGCCATCGGAGAAACTCTGGCCGGATCCGAAGCCGCCTTTGCCCGCCGCATGACCCGCACCGCAAAGGCGCTTGGCATGTCCCGCACGACCTTCAAGAACGCCCACGGTCTGACCGAAAGCGGCCATATGTCCACCGCCCGGGACATGACCACCCTGGGACGTCACATGCTTTATGACTACCCTGAGTATTATAATCTGTTTTCGCGCACCTCCACCGACGCCGGCGTGCGCGTCGTGCCCAACACAAACCGCCGCCTTCTGGCGGCCTACAAGGGCGCTGACGGGATCAAGACGGGTTATACACGCGCCGCCGGTTTCAACCTCGTGGCTTCGGCCAAGCGCGGCAACGAGCGAGTGATCGCTACCGTGTTCGGCGGTAAATCCTCGACCTCGCGCAACGCCAAGGTCGCAGAGCTTTTGGACCTCGGCTTCCGCCGTGCCCCGGCGCACGCGAAACTGCGCAAACCGGCGATGCCCGCCTATGTGGGCAACCAGAACATCCAGGTGGCTGATGGTGCCGCAGGCAAGACCATCCGCGTCAGCGGCCGGGTCCAGACCAGCCTGCGTCCGCGTCTGCGCCCCGCAACCGAGCCTGCCGAAGATACAGCGCCGGTGCTGGTCGCCGAAGCCAGCCAGGCCACAGAAGAAACCGCTGCGGATACCGTGGCATCGACGCCCAAGCTCGACCCCGAGATCCTGCAGGCCAGCGTCGAAGCCGCAATCACCGAAGCCAAAGTGGTTCCCGCCTCTGCCGAGAAACCGACCGTTGGCGCGGCTGTGAAGACCTTCTTCAAAGGGCTGCGCCCCGTCGCCCGCCCGGCCAGATTGGCAAAGGCAGAGACCGCCGCCGAGCCGGAACCGGTTGTTGTCACCCGTCTTTCGACCTCCGGGGGGCGCTATTGGGGTATCAACGTGGGCCGCTACACCAACCGGTATGAAGCGGAAAAGGTCCTGCTGCGCACGGCCCTGTCGGAAATGGAAACGCTCAATGGCTCGCTGCGCAAGGTGTCCAAATCCAGATTGGGGTTTGAAGCCAACTTCCTTGGCATGAGCAAGGAAAGCGCGGAACTGGCTTGTCGGCGCCTACAGGCCCGCAACGTGACCTGCGATACATTGGGACCCGCCTCCTGACCCCCTTGCCCCATGCAAGGGACAAGGCACCAGACCACCAGAAACGACAAAGGCCCCGGACGACGGGGCCTTTTCTTTTGCGTGATCCAGCACAGCGCCAAGGGTCAGGGTTTCGGGTGATCATCCCATTCATCGCTCAGGATGCGCCGAGCATCGCCTTCGGGATCGTCATACTGGTTCGACCGCACGGTGTAGATAAAGGCGACAAGCGCCGCGCCGCCTAGGATCAGCGAAATTGGGATCAGATAGGACAGGACGCTCATCTTGCGGACTTTCTCAGCTCAGGATTTCAGGCGCAGCGCGTTCAGCGATACGGTGATCGAAGAGCTGGACATCGCCAGCGCCGCGATCAGCGGCGTTGCCAGCCCTGCCACAGCCAAAGGTACCGCGATCACGTTGTAAAGGGTGGCAAGGCGGAAATTCTCGCGGATCCGGCGGATCGCCTTTTGCGCCACGGTGCAGGCATCGGCGATAGGTTCCAGATCTTGCCCCAATAGCACGATATCCGAGGCCACGCGCGCCGCATCGAGCGCCGAGGCAGGTGAGATCGACACATGCGCTGCCGCGAGGGCCGCAGTGTCGTTCAGACCGTCCCCGACCATCAGCACCTTGCGCCCCTGCCCTGCAAGCATGCGGATACGCCCAGCCTTATCCTCTGGCAGCGCCTCGGCCACCCATTTTTCGATGCCAAGCCGCTTCGCCAGCGCCTCCACCGCGCCGGTGGTATCGCCCGAAATCAGCAACACGTCCTTACCCGCCGCCTGCAGCGCACGCACCGCTTCGGCCGCGCCGGGACGCAGCGCATCAGTGAACAGGAAACCGCGCGGATTGCCATCGCCGGTATCAAGCCAGGCAGCCGTCTGACTGCCCTGCGCGGCGCCAACCCAAGCCGCTCGGCCCAACCGCACGCGGCGGCCTTGGTAGATGCCTTCAGTGCCGTAGCCCGGCACCTCTTTCAGCTCAGAAACCTCTGCCGGAGTGATCCCGGCCTCCCGCGCGGCACGTGCCAGCGCCACCGACAGCGGATGCGCTGAGGGCGCGGCCAGTGCCAGCGCGATTTCCAGATCGGATTGCGCCATCTCGTCCAGATTGACCAACTGGGGTGTGCCAGCCGTCAGGGTCCCGGTCTTGTCAAAGACAACGGTATCCACGCCTGCAAGCCGTTCCAACGCAGTGGAATGCTTGATCAGCATGCCCTTCTTGAACAGCCGTCCCGAGGCTGCGGTGGTCACCGCAGGCACCGCAAGGCCCAGCGCACAGGGGCAGGTGATGATCAGAACCGCCGCAGCGATGTTCAGCGCCGTGCGCACATCAAAGGTGTAAAGATACCAGCCCACAAAAGCGAGCGCCGACAGGATGTGCACCCCGGGCGCGTAGAGTTTGGCGGCCTTGTCGGCCAGCGATGTATAACGCGAGCGGCCCGACTCGGCGATCGCCACCAGATCGGCCATGCGATGCAGAGAGGTATCCTCCCCCACCGCCGTTGCGCGAATGGTCAGCGGCCCGGTCAGGTTCACCTCACCCGCAGAAACCCCGGTGCCGGGACCCGCAAAGACTGGCAGCGTTTCCCCTGTCAGCAGGGACCGGTCCAGTTCCGAATGCCCATCGGTCACTTCCCCGTCCACCGGCATACGCCCGCCGGGACGCACCAAGATTAGATCCCCGATGGCCAGATCGGCGACCGGCACCTCATATTCCTGACCGTCCAGCAGACGGATCGCGCGAGGCACCTCAAGCGCCGCAAGCTCCTGCGCTGCCGACCGCGCCACGGCACGGGTGCGATAGTCCAGATAACGGCCTGCCAACAGGAAAAAGGTCAGCGTCAGCGCTGCATCGAAATAGGCATGTTCCCCCGACAGCGAGGTTTCCCAAAGCGAGGTCACCAGCGCCAGAACCAGTGCGAGGACAATGGGCACATCCATATTGAGGCGCCCGACCTTCAGTGCGCTCCAGGCGTTCTTGAAGAAAGGCTGCGCCGAGAAAATGATCGCCGGAAAGGTGATCGCCGCCGAAATCCAGTGGAACATGTCCCGCGTCGCGTCCGAAGCTCCGGACCAGACAGAGATCGACAGCAGCATGACGTTCATCGAGGCAAAGCCCGCAACCGCCAGCCGCATCAACAGATCCCGGCCTGCGGTATCGTTCTGGGTTGCCGCAAGGGCGGTCACATCCAGCTCATGCGCCTCATACCCCAGATTTTCGAGCACCGGGATCAGATCGGCGGCGTGAACATCTGGCTCCGCTTCGATCAGAGCCCGTTTCAGGGTCAGGTTGACCCGCGCCGATTTTACGCCCGGATGGGCGTTCAGCCCGCGCTCGACCGCGGAAATGCAGCCCTGACAGTGGATTGACGGCAGGGACAAGGCCAGCCGTGCGTCTGTCGGAGCCTGTTCCACAGCTCCAGACGGCGCCGCAACGCAGCCCGGGCACACTGCCATCTGAGGACGCATCGGAGCCGTCATCTGCGTTACCCTTTTGCCACGTGCAGGATGACCCGCTGAGTGAACTCAGTGCCATTCTGGGCCCGCGCCACCATCCGGATATTCCAGTTCCCAGCGCCCAGTTTGGCAGGCGCGACATAGGCCTGGCCGTTGAACTGGAAATCAGGGTTCTGGTCGTCCTTCACGTGGGTTGCCCGGCCCAAAGTGGCCGTCAGCTTGGCCACTTCGACCGGGTTGCCATCCCGGTCGGTGATCTCAAGCTTTACCTGACCGTCCTGAGCCGAGGCATAGACCGACCAGCCCAGCGCCTCTTGGGCGGTGCGACGGGCATCGAACTCCTGACTGGCGGTGTAGGAGTTCTTCACCTCCAGACCAGGAAAGGTTTTCACAGCATTGACCGCCAGCGCAATATTGACGCCGATGATGACCGTGAAAGCGCCGCCGAACACCATCAGCGCATGGCGACCAGTGAACTCACGCTGGGGTTTGTCTGCCGCCATGGTTCAGTTTCCTTTCCCGTTGAAGGTCGTATCCTTGTAGGCACGCTCGCCGCTGTTGAGGTCTTCGACCCAGATCCGGACCGGGGTCGACTCGGCTCCGGACGCAGGCGCTCCCTTAGGGGTAACAATATAAACCCGTTGCAGGAAGGCGGTGTCGGCAGGCACCTGAACCGAGGCATAGGGCGTGCCTTCCAGCTGGATCCGCATTTCCGGCTCACCCTTGATCGACAGCTCGAACTGGCGCGGCTCCCCATGCTTGTTGCGCAGGCGCACATCATAGGTGTTGCGGACGGAGCCATCCGACAGGGTAACGAAGGTCGGGTTGCGGACCGGTGCGACGGTCAGATCGATGTCCGGGCGGATGAACAGAGCAAACACCAGCGCAAAGCCAACAACAGCCCAGAGCGAGGTATACATGATCGTGCGTGGACGCAGGATATGTTTCCAGACGCTGCGCGGTGGCTGACCAGCGCGTTCGTTTGCCTCGTCCGACAGCGCCATATAGTCGATGAGGCCCCGCGGCTTGCCGATCTTGGCCATGACATCGTCACAGGCGTCGATGCACAGGGCGCAGGTGATGCACTCCAGTTGCTGGCCATCCCGGATGTCGATACCCATCGGACAGACGTTGACGCAGGCCATGCAGTCGATGCAATCGCCCATTTCCTGCGACTCGGCTGATTTGCGATGCTTGCCGCGCGGCTCACCCCGCCACTCACGATAGCCGACGGTCAGCGTGTCCTCATCCATCATCGCCGCCTGAATACGCGGCCAGGGGCAGGCGTAGATGCAGATCTGTTCGCGCGCAAAGCCACCAAAGAAGAAGGTGGTCAGGGTCAGCACCAACATGGTGGTATAGGCGATGGGGTGCGCCTGCAGCGTCACCAAATCATGCAGCAGTGTCGGGGCATCGGAGAAATAGAAGATCCAGGCACCGCCGGTTGCCAGACCGATCAGGAACCAGGCCACCCATTTGGTGACACGCAGCCGCGCCTTGCGGAAATCCATCTTTTTCTGACGGTGCAGACGCAGGCGGGCGTTCCGGTCACCCTCGATCCAGCGTTCCACCAGAATGAACAAGTCGGTCCAGACAGTCTGCGGGCAGGCATAGCCACACCAGACCCGGCCCAGCGCCGAGGTGAACAGGAAGAGGCCCAGCCCCGCCATGATCAGAAGACCGGCCACGAAATAGAATTCATGCGGCCAGATTTCGATCCAGAAGAAATAGAAGCGGCGGTTGGCAAGATCCAGCAGCACCGCCTGATCGGGCAACGACGGCCCCCGGTCCCAGCGGATCCACGGCGTGATGTAGTAGATGCCCAGCATCACGGCCATCAGATACCATTTGAGATTGCGGAACATGCCCGATACGCGCCTTGGGAAAATCGGCTCCCTGGCGGCATAAAGGCTTGGGGCGGGATCGGAATCGCTCACGGACTCACTCCACTGAATTTGCTCTTTGTCTTGCGTTCTCACAGATGCGGCGCAGCACAGCTTTGACGTGGATCAAAAAGGATATCGGACAAATATCTTTGCCAGCGTCCTGCCACCCTTTGATCACGTCAAAAAAACCGGCCACCAACTACCGTGATAGGTTGACGACATACGTCTGAAACGGTTGTCAGCGACCTTATATGGATGCGCAACGCGACCTTTTTGCACGCCTCCGCATCTGCAAACGTCTCTGTGACCAAGGGATCATAGGCGCGCAACCGGGATCGGCGGGCTCACGGGCGCAGCTTCACAAAATTGTGTTGTCCCGCCCGTCAGTTATCGCCGGTGTCATCCTCCGCCACAGCATTCGGAACCTGCCGGTGCTTCCTGAGCCAGGCGATGAATTTGCGGGCCTGCGACCGCAACACGCCGGGCCGAGTCACGATGTGATAACCGCGCGTGTCGTCCTCTGTGAACAGGTCCACCAGCCGCCCTGCCCTAATGTCCTCTTCGACAAAGGCGCGCACGCTGACCGCCGCGCCCTGACCGCCGCGCACCGCCTCCATCAGCAGATTTCCAGGCAGCCGGACCCGGGGGCCACGTAGGGCGTCGACGACACCACGGGAGACAAGCCATTTGGCCGCCTCCGTGGTTCCCAATTCCTCAAGCCAGGGAAAATCGAGTAGGTCCTGCGGCGAAGACACGCTGCGCCCATCAAGTAGATCCGGCGCCGCAACCACGGACATCGGCGATTGTAGCAACATCTCAGCCGCCAACCCGGACCAATCGCCAGAACCATAACGCAGCGCAATGTCGATCCCGCCCGGCGTCAGTTCGACCAATTCGCCACTTGGGTCCAGAACCATATCCACCTCCGGATGCAGGGCGCGGAACTCTGCAAGGCGCGGCATAAGCCACTGGGCGGCAAACATCGGCGTGCAACTGACATGTAACGGCCGCTGCGCGCCAGAAACGGTCAGGTCCTGAACCGCTGTCTGAATCGCACTGAACCCCAGTTGCAGTCCGCGCGCCAGATGCTCCCCCTCGCGCGTCAGCCGCAGCGCCCGGCCACTGCGGTCCAGAAGCGCCACGCCCATATGGCGTTCCAGCGCCCTGAGCTGTTGGCTAATGGCAGCGTGGCTGACATTCAGCGCCGCCCCTGCCTTCACCACATTCGACGTTTCGGCAAAGGCAGAAAAGGCTCTGAGCGCAGCCAGAGGCGGCAGGCTAAACCACTCCATATGTAATCCTGACTTACATAGTGACTTTTTTCCTGAGTCGCATGAAACGCGTTTTGGCGCAACAGTACCGGACATGTTCAAACTCAGGAGGCATCGAAATGCTGACCGACATCTACGCACGCACCGTATTCACCGCGACCCGCCTCGACTGCGCCCCCCTGCGGGATATGCCACCCGCCAAACCGCTACCCCAGCCACGGAGCCGCCTTGGCCGGATCAAAGCCTGGCTTACACGGCGCGGCAGTCAACCAGCGCGACGCACCCGCTGCATCGACCCGCAGAAAATCTAGGAAGAAAAAGCGTCGGCTTTTCAGGAAACGCGCGAACAGATCGAAAAGCCGACGCCTGTACCCGCCTAACCAGCACGTCGGTACCGGCGGGATGCGAAGGACCCGGCAGGAAAGCATCACCCTGATGCCTATCGCCCTGCAGGGCCTGTTTCTCTTTGAAACGATATAAGCACGCGACAGCCCAACGCGATTTGACACGGATCAAGTCACGCAAACTAAAGGCGCCAAATTGGACAGAAACTGCCGCCGGGCTGCGCAGCTCTGACTGGGCCCGCCGCAGGTCGCCGTGGAATTCTTGCCGGAATTCCAAACCGGTGCTATCGGCTTTGGATGTCAGATCGCTCTTCCAGCCCGCTTCCTGCCGCGCCATCGCTTGTTCTGGCCAGCGCGGGCGTGCTGTTTGCTTCGCTCTGCTTCGGCGCGCTGCCGTTCTTTGCCCGCAGCCTGACCGAACAGGGCATGCCGCCCCACATCATCGCCTTTTACCGTTTCACCCTGGCGGCCGTGGTCCTCTCGCCGCTGCTGTTCCTGCACCGGGACAAAGCCCGCGCAATCCTGTGGGGGATGGCGGCCGGGGCACTGATGGGGCTTGGCTGGATTGGATATGTCAGCGCCCTGCGCAGCGCGCCGGTCTCCGTGGTCGGGGTTCTTTACATGACCTACCCGGTGTTCACGCTGCTGATCGCCTGGGTGCTGTTTCGTGACAGACCGCCCCTGCGCGCCGTCTGGGCCGCCGGTCTGATCGTGGTTGCCGCGACAATCGCCAGCGGCCCGGGTGCGGTCCCTGCTGCCGCGCTGCCCGCCTTGGCGATTTCTCTGGCGGCCCCCTTGGGGTTTGGATTTGGCATCACCGTGTTAGTCTACCGGCTGACCGTTCTTCCGCCTTTGGCCCGGATCGCGGCGGTCTCGTTAGGATCCGTTCTGGGCCTCTTACCGCTGGTGATGACGACGGATGCGGCCGCAATGGTCCCCAACAGCGGCGAAGGCTGGCTTTTGTTGCTGGGGATCAGCCTTGGCACGGCACTGGTGCCCCAGTTGGTCTATTCCGTCTGCAGCCCGATGATCGGCGCCGCGCGCACCGCTGTCATTGGCAGCATCGAACTGCCAACCATGTTCGCGGTGGGTGTCATCGCCTTTGGAGAGCGAATCTCTCTGGCGCAGGCCATCGCGTGCGCCCTGATCCTTGCGGCGATCATGCTGAGCAGCCAGACCGGGCGCACGGTCGCCCCCCACAGGGCAGGCCCCTGAACCGGCAGAACCAAGCAGCCCGGGCAAGGGCAAAATGAAAAGGGCCACCCGTTGGGCAGCCCTTTTACGTGTTCCGATATTTGCTGTGAAACCCGGTCTTATTCGCCGCCACCCAGCTGGTGCACATAGGCGGTAACCGCGCGGATCTCGGCCTCGCTGAGGCGGAGGTTCCAGGCCGGCATCACACCGTAACGCGCATTGGTCACGGTCTCCGTCAGCGTGTCGTAATCGCCGCCATAGAGCCAGATCGCATCGGCCAGGTTCGGAGCGCCCTGAGCGCGATCACCGGTGCCGTCTTCCATGTGGCAGGACGAACAGTTGTCTTCAAAAACAACAGCGCCTGCTTCGACTTTGGAGGCATCCTGCGCTTCGCCCGACAGGGACATAACGTAGTTCACGACCTGATCGATCTCTTCGGCTTCGAGCAGCTCATCCCGGCCAAAGGCAGGCATCGCGGAGTAGCGCGCATCGTCGCTGTCCTCATTGCGGATGCCGTGGGCCACAGTCGCGTGGATGTCTTCCACCGAACCACCCCAAAGCCAGTCGTCGTCCAGCAGGTTGGGATAACCCTTGGCACCTGCAGCGCCAGATCCGTGACACTGGGCACACCAGGTCTTGAACACGGCGGAGCCAGCCGACACAGCATAGGCATTCAGATCCGGGTCTGCCGAAATCTCAGTCAGGTCGGTTTCGACCAGCTTGGCATTGGTCGGGGCGTTTGCCTCTTCCACGGCCGCGATTTCACTGGCCACATCTGCACGGGTCGACCAGCCCAGCACCCCGGCCGTGGCCGAGTTGATCATCGGCCATGCCGGATAGGCGATGGTGTAACCAATGCCCCAGATGATGCAGAGGTAGAAGGTGTAGAGCCACCAGCGCGGCATCGGATTGTCGAACTCTTCGATCCCGTCCCATTGATGGCCGGTTGTCTTCGGATCGCTATCGAACTTTTGTGGTTTCTTACTCATGTCCGCGCCTCCTTGGCTTTACCCTTTGCTGGGGCGGGTTTGTCGTCATGCCGGAAGGGGATATCTGCCGTGTCGCGGTAGACCCGGTTGCTGCCTGGGCGGAACACCCAGACAACGACCCCGATGAAGAAAGCGAACAGCATCAGCAGCATCCAGCTGTCTGCGAACTGCCGCAGGAGTGTGTATTCTTCCATCTGTCCCTCCTGCTTAGCGGCTTGCATCCGGGGTGAAGGTCGAGAAGTCGACCAGAGTCCCCAGCATCTGCAGATAGGCGATCAGAGCGTCCGCTTCGGAAACACCCGGCTGGCCATCAAAGTTACGCACATTGATGTCTTCGCCATAGCGCTCCATCAGACCGTCGTAATCACTGTCGGGATCCGCTTGCGCCATGAAGTCGGCTTGCGCGGCTTCGACCATCTCGTCGGTGTAGGGCACGCCCAGGATCGCATTGGTGGCCATGATGTCACCGATGTATTTGCCGTCCAGCATGGTCCGCTCAAGGAAGCCATATTTGGGCATCACCGATTCCGGCACCACCGACTGCGGATTGCGCAGGTGGTCCACGTGCCACTCATCCGAGTAGCGGCCACCGACACGGGCCAGATCCGGCCCGGTCCGCTTGGACCCCCACTGGAACGGGTGATCGTACATCGATTCCGCCGCCAGCGAGTAGTGACCATAGCGTTCGACCTCGTCCCGCATGGGGCGGATCATCTGGCTGTGGCACACATAGCAGCCTTCGCGGATGTAGACTTCGCGACCAGCCATCTCCAGCGGGGTGTAGGGACGCATGCCCTCCACCTCTTCGATGGTGTTTTCCAGCCAGAACAGCGGTGCGATCTGCACCAGACCACCGATGGTCACAACCAGGAAGCTGCACACCAGAAGGAGGGTCGCGTTGGTCTCGAGGATTTTATGTTTGTCGAGAATTGCCATTGTCCGGCCCTCCTTATTCAGCCGGGACCGAGACCGACAGGCTGGCTTCTTTGGCCGGCGCCCGACGGACGGTCATGATGAGGTTGTAGCACATGATGATCGCACCGGTGAGGTACATGACCCCGCCCAGACCGCGCACCACATACATCGGAAGCTTTGCAGCCACGGTGTCGGCAAAGGAGTTCACCAGGAAGCCATTCGCATCCACTTCGCGCCACATCAGGCCTTCCATGATGCCGGTCACCCACATGGAGGCGGCATAGAGAACGATACCGATGGTGGCGAGCCAGAAGTGCCAGGACACCATCCGCAGCGAGTAGAGACGCTCACGTTTCCACAGAACCGGCACCAGGAAGTAGAGGGCACCGAAGGTGATCATGCCGTTCCAGCCAAGGGCGCCGGAGTGCACGTGACCGATGGTCCAGTCCGTATAGTGCGACAGCGAGTTCACGGCGCGGATCGACATCATCGGACCTTCGAAGGTGGACATGCCGTAGAAGCCGACCGAGATCACCATCATGCGGATGACGGGGTCGGTGCGCAGCTTGTCCCAGGCACCCGACAGGGTCATCAGACCGTTGATCATACCACCCCAGGACGGCATCCACAGCACGATCGAGAACACCATGCCAAGGGTCGAGGCCCAGTCAGGCAGCGCGGTGTAGTGCAGGTGGTGCGGACCAGCCCAGATGTAGATGAAGATCAGCGCCCAGAAGTGGATGATCGACAGTTTGTAGCTGAACACGGGACGTTCGGCCTGTTTCGGGATGAAATAGTACATCATCCCGAGGAAGCCAGCGGTCAGGAAGAAGCCCACCGCGTTGTGGCCATACCACCACTGCACCATCGCATCCTGCACGCCGGGCCAGACGATGACCGATTTGGACCCCCAGATGGAGACCGGGATAGTCAGGTTGTTGACGACGTGCAGCATCGCGACGGTCACGATGAAGGCCAGGTAGAACCAGTTGGCGACGTAGATATGCGGCTCTTTCCGCTTGATCAGCGTGCCCAGGAAGACAGCAAGATAGGCGACCCATACGATGGTCAGCCACAGGTCAACATACCATTCCGGCTCGGCGTATTCCTTGGACTGGGTCCCGCCCAGGACATAGCCGGTTGCGGCCAGAACGATGAACAGCTGATAGCCCCAGAACACGAACCACGCCAAGTTGCCGCCCCAAAGCCGCGCCGCGGAGGTGCGCTGAACGACATAGAAAGAGGTTGCCAGAAGCGCGTTGCCCCCGAAGGCGAAGATCACCGCCGAGGTGTGCAGCGGACGCAGACGGCCAAAGTTGGCAAAGCCCTGCGCCCAGTCGAAGTTCAGAACCGGAAAGGCCAGCTGGAAGGCAATAAACGTGCCCGCCAGAAAACCAACAACGCCCCAAAAGGCGGTGGCAATGACCCCGTAGCGCACGACACTATCGAAATATTCGTGCTCCAGATTGCCGGTGGCCGGTACCGGCTCATCCGTCTTGCGAAGTGTGTAGAGGAAAAGCCCACCAGCCACGAGCATCACGATGATCGCGTGCACCTGGTAAGCCAGATCGCGCGCATAGTTGATCCCGATCATCGCAAAGAGCGTGACCAGACCAAGCGCTATCAGCTTGAGATAATTAGACATCTTGCGTCCCTTTAACATGTACCGCGCGATTCTTCCGCCACGCGGGACCTTTTTAGACCGAGTTTGTGATGCAGAACGCGCCGCGTCCATGCATTGATCTGCATCAAGACAATTGCCAAACAAGTGTGACACATCATTTATGGCACAGCCATTGAAACGCGGTCCCTTCTGGGGATTTTGCGCTATTTCCACCAAGGGATGACAATGACCTACAAAACCTTCTTATCCGTTCTGACTGACCAGAACACCGCCGCAGCTCCGCTGGCTCAGGCCGCCGCTCTGGCAGAGCATTTTTCCGGCCATACCGAGGTTCTGTGCCTTGGCGTGGACCGGACCCAAACGGGGTACTACTACGCCGGTGCCAATGCCATGATCATCCAGGAAGCCATGGTACGGGCACAGGAAGAAGCAGCAGAGGTCCAAACCCACGCCGCAGAGGTCATGGAGCGCAGTGGCACGCCCTTTTCGACCGATATCGCCATCGCGCCGGTGGCCGATCTGGGCCGCCACGTGGCGCATCATGCGCGATTCTCGGATCTGGTGGTGCTCGGCAAGCCCTACGGCGAAGGCATCGGCGTAGAGGCAGAGCCCGTGGTCGAAGCGGCCCTGTTTGAAGGACGCACCCCGGTTCTGGTGGTGCCGGATGACGCCGAGCCGATCACCCAGCCGAAAACCGTGCTGCTGGCTTGGAACGAAAGCATCGAGGCCATGACCGCTATCCGCAAGGCGCTGCCCTTCCTCGAAGGCGCCGAGGTGGCCCGCATCGTCGTCATCGACCCGCCGCAGCACAGCCCGGAACGGTCCGATCCCGGCGGGATGCTGGCGCAGATGCTCTCGCGCCATGGCGTAAAATGCGAAATCGACGTGCTCAGCAAGACGATGCCACGGGTCTCGGACATCCTGAACCGCCATGCCACCGATACCGGTGCGGATATGATCGTGATGGGCGCCTACGGCCACTCCCGTTTCCGCGAGGCGATTCTGGGTGGCGCAACCCGCAACATGCTGGAAAAAGCGACCGTTCCAGTCTTTATGGCCCACTGATTTCACCGACTGGCCACGCGTGGCTGGCAAAGAAACGACGCAAACAAAAGGCGCCCGATCAGGGGCGCCTTTTTTACATTCTGTCGCAGGGCTGGCTCAGCGTGCTTTTCGGATCAACCCTATAACAAACAATAGAATCACCGCGCCGATGGTGGCGTGGATCACCGAAGCCAGCACCCCGCCACCAACGGCAAAGCCAAGAGCCGGGAAGATTGCCCCCGCCAGAAAGGCGCCAACGATCCCCACGATGATATTGCCAATGACGCCAAACCCGCGCCCCTGCATGATCTTGCCCGACAGCCACCCTGCCAAGGCGCCGATGATCAGCATTCCGATCAGACTTTCGAAGTGCATATGATTTCTCCCCTGTTTCAGGCAGCTTAGCTGCGAAGCCCTGCGAGGTCACGCCCGCACGTAATGCATGCCCTGGAACCGTGCCCGCATCGCGCGGGTGCGCGGTGCCACGGCTGCGGGATCGTTCCCGATCAGCCCCTGCGCGATCAGCGCCGCCAGTTCCGGCGCATCCGCAGGCGTGACACCCCGGCGCACCAATTCGGGCGTTCCGATGCGCAGACCGTTCATGTCACCCGGCACCTCGGCAATTGGCAGGCCGATCCCACAGGCCAGGAACCCGGCTTTCCGCAGGGTTTTGGATGCTGCCTGCCCACCACCGAATCCAGCGGCCTCAACCGCGAACTGATGCGATTGGGTTGCCTTTCCTGCGCCTTTGAACACCGGCAGTCCAAGCTTTTCCAATTCATCCGCCAGCGCCTGCGCCAGGTCGATCATAGCCTTTGCGTAGGCGGGGCCATAGTCGATCCAATCCAGAAGGCTGACCGCCAGCGCCGCCGTCTTGGCCGCGTCAAAATTGGCCGTCATCCCCGGAAAGGCGATGGCATCAAGCCGCTCAGCAACCGCCGCGTCATTGCTGACAATCAGCCCCCCGGCCGGTCCGCCAAGGCTCTTGTAAGTGCTCATCGTCATCAGATGGGCGCCCTCCTGTAGTGGATTGGCCCAGGCGTCGCCCGCGATGATACCGCATTGATGCGCCGCGTCGAACAGCACCTTTGCGCCGACCTCATCTGCGATGGCGCGGACCTCTGCCACCGGGTGCGGAAAGAGGTTCAGGCTGCCTCCGATGGTGATCAGGCTTGGCTGCACCTCATGCGCCATACGGCGCAAGCCATCCAGATCCACGGTGTAGCCATCCGCGTGCACTGGCGCCGGATGTGTTTTCAACCCGTAAAGCCCCGCACAGCCCGCCTCATGGTGCGTCACATGTCCACCCACGGTGGCGGGCGGCGCGATGATACTGTCCCCCGGCTGCGTCAGAGCCATGAAGCCATAGAGATTGGCGAGCGCGCCGGAGCCGACCCGAACCTCGGCATAGGCCGCCTGAAACACCTCGGCGGCCAATTCGGCGGCGATCACCTCAATCTCCTCAATGGCCTCCAGCCCCATTTCATATTTGTCGCCAGGATAGCCCAGCGACGGCCGACTGCCGAGCCCGGATGACAACACCGCCTCGGCGGCGGGGTTCATCACATTGGTGGCTGGGTTGAGGTTGAAACACTCTTCATCGTGGATTTCAGCGTTGCGCCGGATCAGCGTATCGATGCGGCCTGCCAGCCCGTCGGTGGTTGCGGCAGCGGTCTGCTTTGCAATTTCCTGCACATGGGCCTCGCAGGCCGCTGGCACCCAGCGGCGCTGTGCAAGGCGTTGTTTTGCCGGATCGGTCATGTGGATCATCCCTGTTGAAGGTCTGTTTCTTTGCCTCAGTGAAGCCGCCGCGCGCCCTTGTGCGCAAACCAGTTTTACGAAAAATTAGGGTTAGAAAAACTAAGGCTTACTTCATGAGCGTCTCTCCACCCCGTCCCAGATCCCTGCCCCTCACCGCCCTACGCGCCTTCGAGGCTGCTGCCCGGCTGGGTAGTTTTTCCGCTGCAGCGCAGGAACTTGGCGTTACACCAGGGGCAGTATCGGCGCATATCAAGACGCTGGAGGATGCGCTGGGAGCGCCGCTGTTTCATCGCCGGGCCAAGGCAGTGGAGCTGACCGCACCGGGCGCGCGGGCCCTGCCCGAATTTACCGCCGCCTTTGATCAGCTGGCCGGGGCGGTGCAAACCCTGCGGGATGAGGCCGCGCCTGCGGTGGTGCATATCGCCACCCTGCCCTCGGTTGCGCAGTTCTGGCTGTCCCCGCGCCTGCCCGCCCTGCGTCAGGCCATGCCCGAGGTTGCCATTTCGGTCACCGCGCTGGAAACACCGCCCAACCTGAAACGCACGCCTTATGATCTGTGCCTGTTCTTCGACCCGTCGCAGGGGCAGCCAGTGGAACGAGATGTCATATTTCCAGTCTGCGCTCCCAATCTGGCCGCACAGCTTTCGCGGCCCGAGGATCTGCGAAATGTGCCCTGCCTGACTGACACCACATGGGACCGGGACTGGATGCATTGGCTGGCTGCAGTGGATCTCAGTGAGACCGTGACGCCACGGGGACCGGTCTATTCGCTCTATGCCCTCGCGGTAGAGGAAACCCTGAACGGTGCCGGGGTGCTGATCGGCCATGCTGCCCTTCTGGCGCCTTTGCTTCAATCAGGACGGCTGGTCGCGCCCTTTGCGACTGAGGTCACACTGCCGGATGCGCTGCGTCTGTGGCGCCTGCCGGGCCGTGGATCAACGGCGGCGGTCAATCAGGTCGCTGACTGGCTGAAAGAGAGTGCGGGCGCAGGAAATTTGCCAAGCTGACACGAAAAAGGGGCGGACAGATCTGCACCTGCTTCGCCCCTGTCCAATATGCACGTGTTGATTGCGCACAGCGTGGATCTCAGCCGAGGAAACCACCGTCACTATCGTCGCCCGCTTCTTCCAGCAGGCGCCCCATGTCGGGCACGGTCACGTGCCGCTTGCCTTCGAGCTCGATCACGCCGTCCTTTTTCAGTGCCGACATCTGGCGGCTGACGGTTTCTAGGGTCAGGCCAAGGTAGTCTGCCATTGCCTCCCGCGTGAGCGGCAGATCAAACACCATCCGATCCTTCGCTCCTGCGGGAGTCAGAGACGCATCCCGGCGCGCAATGATCGATAGCAGGCTGGCGATCTTTTCCCGGGCGGTCTTACGGCCCAGTACCAGCATCCATTCCCGCGCGGCGTCCAGTTCATCCAGCGTCATTTCAAGCAGGCGGTGCGCGATATGTGGCGTACGCGCCATCAGTTCTTCAAAGGGTTTCTTGCGGAAACAGCACATCACCACTTCGGTTGTGGCGACCACGTTATAGGCCGCGCCATCGCGCCCAGGGCGTCCGACAAAATCGCTGGGCAGGAGAAGACCGACCATCTGGGTACGACCATCTTCCATTGTCTGGGTCAGGGTCGCGATGCCGGAAACCACCGAACCGACAAAATTCATTGAGTCGCCGGACCAGATAATCGGGCGCCCCGCCTCATAGGTCCGGTAGTATTTGATGGCATCCAACTCTTCCAATTCATCCGAATCGCAGCGCGCACAGACCGCGCGATGCCTGATCGGGCAATCACCACAGTTGAAAGATGAAATCGTGGGGGCTGTCATGGCGTGTCCCGCTTGATCTGGGTCAAAGTCTAGTTACTCGTACACGATTTACGATAGTCCGATGAAACAGAAATCACAATTGGCAAGCCTCGGATTATTCGATGCTAAAGTGCCGCGCTATACCAGCTACCCCACGGCGCCGCACTTTGCAGGCGGCGTAAATGCCAGTGTTTTCTCAGGCTGGCTAAGGGATATCGCGCCTGGCAGTCAGATCTCGCTTTATGTGCATGTGCCTTTCTGCCGCAGGCTGTGCTGGTTCTGCGCCTGCCGCACACAGGGAACCCAGTCGGACGCCCCGGTCAGGGCCTATCTCGACACGCTCAAGGCCGAAATCGCGCTGCTGAAATCGCACCTCCCCGAAGGTGTCAGCCTGTCCCGGCTGCATTGGGGCGGTGGCACACCGACGCTGCTATCAGCCGATATGATTCGTGAACTGGCCGCCGCGCAGGCCGATCTGGCGCCATGGGCCCTTGGCACCAAGTTTTCGGTCGAGATTGATCCGAACGAATGCGACGCGGCGCGGCTGGATGCCCTGGCCGAGGCAGGCATGAACCGGGCCTCGATCGGGGTGCAGGATTTCGACGCCACCATCCAGAACGCAATCGGGCGGCTGCAAAGCTATGAGCTGACGCATGAAACCTTCGAAATGCTGCGCGCGCGGGGAATCCACAGTATCAATGCTGACATCCTGTTCGGGCTGCCACATCAGACGCCGGAGCGGATCACCGACAGCGCGCAGAAACTGTTGTCCCTCTCACCGGATCGGGTCGCCCTGTTTGGATATGCGCATGTGCCCTGGATGGCGCGGCGCCAGACCATGATTCCTACGGATACCCTGCCGACGCCCGAAAATCGGCTGGATCTTTTTGATACCGCCCGGCGCCTGTTCCTGTGGGACGGCTACCGCGAAATTGGCATCGACCATTTTGCAAGGCCGGACGACAGTCTGGTCAAGGCTCAGACCTCTGGGCGGCTCAAACGGAATTTCCAGGGCTATACCGAGGATCCCGCCGACGTTCTGATCGGCATCGGCGCCTCGGCAATCTCGCGCTTCCCGCAGGGCTACGCCCAGAACGCCCCCGGCACCGCGGACCACGCAAAGGCGATAGCGACGGGTCAGTTTGCAACCGCGCGCGGACATGTCTTTCAGGGAGAAGACAAGTTGCGGGGTCGCATGATCGAATCGCTGATGTGCGATTTCAGGATCAGCGCCGAAGATATCCTGGGCAAGTTTCAGATTTCGGCGCAATGGCTCCGGGATGTGCTGGAGCAAACAGCCCGCGCCTTTCCGAACATGGTGGAACTGTCGCAGGAAGGGCTGTCGATCCCGGAGCGCGCCCGCCCCCTGACTCGGATGATCGCACGTAGTCTGGACGCCTATGAGGTGAACCAGGCCGGGCACAGCTCCGCGATCTGATATCCCGTTTGATATCGCGCCGACGCCTCAAAAGGCCGCGCTGCCTGCCGCTGGCGGGTCAGCCGTTCATCGCGTCGCCGCAAGAAGCTGGCGCGTGTATTCCTCTTGGGGGGTGTCAAACAGCGCGTCTGCCTCCCCAGCCTCCACCACGTCGCCCTGCTTCATCACAATCATTTTGTGCGACATGGCGCGCACGACGTTCAGATCGTGGGAAATGAACAGATAGGCCAACCCATAGCGCGTCTGCAGATCGCGCAGCAGGTCGACGATCTGCACCTGAACCGTCATGTCCAGTGCCGATGTCGGCTCATCCAGAACCACCAGCCGCGGCCGCAACACCATGGCACGGGCAATGGCGATGCGTTGCCGCTGTCCGCCCGAAAACTCGTGCGGGTAGCGGTCCATCGCCGCCGGGTCTAGGCCCACCTCCACCATCACCTCAGCCACCAACTCGCGGGTGTCGCGATGCTGATCGACCTTATGGATTGCCAGACCTTCGGAAATAATCTGTGCGCAGGTCATCCGGGGGCTGAGAGAACCGAATGGATCCTGAAACACGATCTGCATGTCCTTGCGCAGGCGCCGCAGATCCCGCGTTGACCATTGTCGCAGGTCATCGCCGCGGAATCGCACTTCACCCTCCGACGCAATCAACCGCATGATGGCCAGCGCCAGGGTCGTCTTGCCAGAGCCGCTTTCCCCGACAATGCCAAGGGTTTCCCCTGCCCGGACGGAAATGGAGGTCGGATTGACCGCCTTCACATGCCCAACGGTGCGCTTCAACAGCCCCTTCTGGATCGGGAACCAGACCTTGAGATCCGAGGTTCGGACCAATTCCTCGGCGCCTTCGGGCACGGCGGCAGGTTGCCCGGAGGGCTCGGCTGCCAGCAATTTCTGTGTATAGGGATGCTGCGGGTTTGCAAAAATATCCTCGGCAGGACCGTTTTCGACGATCTCGCCGTCCTTCATCACGCAAACCCGGTCGGCGATACGCCGCACGATGGCCAGGTCATGGGTGATAAACAACAACCCCATGCCTTCGCTTTCCTTCAGCTCGGCCAGAAGTTCGAGAATCTGGGCCTGAATAGTGACATCCAGCGCAGTGGTCGGCTCATCCGCGATCAGGATCTCGGGCTTGTTGGCCAGCGCCATGGCGATCATCACCCGCTGCCGCTGCCCACCGGACAGCTCGTGCGGATAGGCGCCAAGACGAGTTTCCGGATCGCGGATGCCGACCTTGATCAGCAGTTCCAGAATGCGGTCCCGCGCCGCCTGCCCCACCAGCCCCTGATGCAGGGCCAGCGATTCCGACAGTTGCTTTTCAATGGTGTGCAGCGGATTAAGCGAGGTCATCGGCTCCTGAAAGATAAAGCTGATGTCGTTGCCACGCAGCTTCATCAGGTGCTTTTCGTCGGCGCCGACCATCTCCTTGCCGTTGTAGAGCACCGATCCCTTCACCGTGGCACTGTCCCCCAGAAGCGACACCGTCGACAGAGCCGACACGGATTTGCCAGAGCCGGATTCCCCCACCAGCGCCACCGTTTCGCCACGCCCCACCTCAAAGGACACGCCTTTGACCGCTTCGGTCTCCTTGCCGTCTTGGCGGAAAGAGACACGCAGACCTTTCACCTCCAGTATCGCAGTCATGAGAAGGTCTTTCTTGGGTCGAAGGCGTCGCGGATGCCTTCAAAGATAAAGACAAGAAGCGACAGCATGATGGCGAAGGTGAAGAAGGCGGTGAAGGCCAGCCAGGGCGCTTCAAGGTTCTGTTTCGCCTGCAGGGTCAACTCCCCCAGCGAAGGCGCCGAGGACGGCAGGCCAAAGCCGAGGAAATCGAGCCCTGCCAGCGAAGAGATAGTGCCGGTCACGATGAAGGGCATCATCGTCAGGGTCGCCACCATGGCATTCGGCAGCATGTGGCGGAACATGATGGTCATGTTGCCAACACCCAGCGCCTTGGCCGCGCGCACGTACTCCAGATTGCGCGCCCGCAGGAATTCGGCGCGCACCACCCCGACCAGCGCGGTCCAGCCGAACAGGATCATAAGGAAGACCAGCAGCCAGAAACTGCGCCCCAGGATCGCGAACATGATGATGATCACATAAAGCGTCGGGGTCGAGCTCCAGATTTCGATGAACCGCTGGAACAGAAGATCCAGCCAGCCGCCAAAATAGCCCTGCACGGCGCCTGCCGCGATGCCGAGAACGGTTGCCGCACCTGTCACGATCAGGGTAAAGACGATGGACAGGCGGAAGCCGTGGATGACCCGCGCCAGCACGTCCCGCTTGGTATCATCGGTGCCTAAGAGGTTCTGCCCGTTCGGCGGCAGCGGCGCTGCACCGGGCCGGTCCACCGTGGTGTTAAAACTGTAGGGAATCGGCGGCCAGATGGTCCAGCCTTCGTGGAAATCTTCCCCTGCAAAGGTACCAGCTGCGATTTGCTCCATGATCCCCTCAGGGTCATCGAAACAGTCCAGATTGCCGCCCGAACGGATCAGGCATTCCACCTCGGGGTCCTTGTAGACCGCCTCGGTCCTGAAATCGCCGCCAAAGGCGGTTTCGGGATAGAACTTGAAGATCGGCATGTGCAATTCGCCGCGATAGCTGACCAGGATCGGCTTATCGTTGGCGATGAACTCGGCAAACAGCGACAGCACGAAGAGCACCGAAAAGATCCAGAACGACCAGAAGGCCCGCTTGTTACGGCGGAAATTGTTCCAGCGGCGCTGGTTGAGTGGGGACAATGCCATGGCTCAGCCCTCTCTCTTTTCAAAGTCGATGCGCGGATCGACCAGCACGTACATGATGTCTGACACGATCCCCACGACGAGGCTCATCAGGCCAAAGATGAACAGCGTGCCGAAGATCACCGGATAATCACGCGCCACGGCGGCCTCAAACCCGAGACGCCCCAGCCCATCAAGCGAGAAGATCGTTTCGATGATCAGGCTGCCCGAGAAGAAGACGCCGATAAACACCGCCGGGAAGCCCGCGATCACGATCAGCATGGCATTGCGGAACACATGGCCATACAGAACCCGTCGTTCGCTCAGCCCCTTGGCCCGGGCGGTCATCACGTATTGTTTCTTGATCTCATCCAGGAAGGAGTTCTTGGTCAGCAGCGTCAGCGTCGCAAAAGCCCCGATGGTGGAGGCGATGACCGGCAGCGCGATGTGCCAGAAGTAATCCCCAATCTTGGCCAGCAGGCTCAGCTCCTCCCAGTTGTCCGAGGTCAGCCCCCGCAACGGAAAGATCTGCCAATAAGAGCCACCGGCAAAGAGCACCAGCAATAGGATCGCGAACAGGAACGAGGGGATCGCATAGGCCGCGATAATCATGCCACTGGTCCAAGTATCGAAACGCGACCCGTCGCTCAGCGCCTTGCGGATGCCCATCGGGATCGAGATCATATAGGCGATCAAGGTCGACCACAGGCCCAGCGAAATCGACACCGGCATTTTCTCCATCACCAGTTCGGTGACATCGATCTTGCGGAAATAACTTTCGCCGAAATCGAACCGAAGATAGTTGCCGATCATCTGGATGAACCGCTCCAATGGCGGCTTGTCTAGACCGAATTGCGCGTTCAACTCTTCGATCAACTCGGGTGGCAGGCCCTGACGACCCGCATAGTTGTCATTCGATCCAAGGGTTTCCGTGGCCCCCGCATCGCCGCCACCACCGGCAAAGCCTTCGAACACATCACCACTGCCCTGCATCTGGGCAATGATCTGTTCCACCGGCCCGCCCGGCACAAATTGCACCAGGGCAAAGTTGATCACCATGATCCCGAACAGGGTCGGGATCACCAGCAGGAAACGCCGCAGAATATAGGCTGCCATGGGACGGGCCTACCGCAACGCGCCAGAGGCCTTGAGAGCGGCCTCCTTTTCGGCGTTCACCCACCACAGATCCATCGTGCCCGGCGCATAGGGCGGCAGGTTCTCGGGGTATTCATACATGCTCCAGTAGGCAATCCAGTTCACGTCCAGATACCACGTGGGAACCATAAACCGCTTAGCCCGCAGCACCCGGTCCAGCGCGCGGGCGCTGGCGTGGAGTTCCTCCTCGGTGGTGGCCTTGACGATATTGTCGATCAGCGCGTCCACTGCCGGATCGGCCAGCCCTGCGGGATTGAACACCGAATATTGGTGCGCCTCCGATCCGAATTGCTGATAAAGACCCGTCGAAGGTTCCAGCGACTTCGGATAGGCAAAGCTCACCATATCGAAATCCTTTTCCCGGCGACGGCTGGTGTATTGCGCGAAATCCACCCGGTTCAGCTTGGCATCGATCCCCATGGTGATGAGGTTCGCGACATAGGGCTGTACGATGCGTTCCAGCGTCGGGCTATCCAGCAGGAATTCGATCTGCATGACCTCGCCCGCCGCATTGCGGCGCACCCCGTCATCGCCAACGGCCCAGCCTGCCTCATCCAGAAGTCTCATCGCCCGGCGCAGATTGCGGCGGTCCGATGGACGCCCCGGTTTCGAAGCATGCGCCATCACCGGTTCAGTGGTCAGGATGGTGGGGTCGATCTGGTCGCCCAGCGCCTCGAGCACTTCTTTTTCGCGCCCTTCCGGCAGGCCTCTGGCCTCCAGCGCACTGTCCTGCCAGAAGGAGGAGCGGTGCCGGAATAGTCCGTATTGCAGGCTTTCGTTGGTCCATTCGAAGTTGAAGGCCAGTTGCACCGCTTCGCGCACGCGGATGTCCTGGAACACAGGACGCAGCAGGTTCATTACAAAACCATTGGCAGCAGGCACGTTACCGTCGGGAATTTCGTCCTTGATGACATCACCGCGCGCAACCGCGTCAAACTCATAGGCGGTCGCCCAGCTTTTGGAACTGTTCTCGGGGCGCAGGGTGTAGACACCGGCCTTGAACCCTTCCATCGCCGCGATGGCATCGCCGAAATACTCGATCCGGATGCTGTCGTAGTTGTGACGGCCGACATTCACATTGAGATCGGCGCCCCAGTAATCCGGATTACGGCGGTAGACGATGCGCTGATTGATGTCGAAGCTGTCGAGAACATATGGCCCCGACCCGATTCCCGGATCCAGACGCGGCTCATCAAGACGGCGGTTTTCGGGATCGGCTTCGAACCAGGCCTTGGAGAAGACGGGCGTGCCTGCGACCTGCGAAATCATCGCGCGGCGCGGGAAATCGGGTGAGAAGTAGAATTTGACCCGGTGCGGGCCAAGCGCCTCGGCCTTGGGGATGCGTTTGCGCACTGCCTCGGCATAGGATTGCAGCCCCTGATCCAGCAGGATGTTATGGGAAAAGACCACGTCATCGGCGGTCACAGGCGATCCATCCGAAAACCGCGCTTCGGGGCGCAGGTTGAAGATCACCCAATCCTGGCTTTCGGGGTATTCCAGACTTTCCGCAATCAGCCCGTAATAGGAGCCCGGTTCGTCATAGGATTCGATCAACAGGCTTTCCAGATGGTAGGAGGACAGCGCCCCGCCCCGCCCCTTGCGGGTAAAGGGGTTCATGCTGTCGAAGGTACCGACGGCGGAAAAGGACAGCTCCCCACCCTTCGGCGCCTCCGGGTTCACATAGTCGAAATGCGCGAATCCTTCGGGGTATTTCAGCTCACCGAATTCCGCGAACCCATGGCTTTTGATGATTGTCTCTTCGGCGCGGGCTGTTCCTGCGAGCACGGCAACCAGTGCCAGCATCGTCGCACCCAGCGCCAGCACGCTCTGCATCAGAAAACCAAGCTGCGCTGGCAGCCCCCCGCGCATGGTCTGCGTTCGGGCTGTCATCTGTTGTGATCTCATCTGCCTTAACCTCCGCTGTCCGGTGTTCAAGCGATCCGGATTTCTACCGTATTTCAAGCTAATGGCAGGCAGGCGCAACATTCAAGTTGTGATGCGGTCACTTTCGGGTTGGGCCAGGGCAATTTCCCATCCTTTTGCGGCACATATTCTCCGACAGGCCCCACAAAAAGCGAAAGGCCGCTGAGGATCAGCGGCCTTTCAAAACTCAAATCCGGTTATGTACCAGCCGGAGCGACGGTTTAGTCGTCGAGGCTGTCCAGATAAGCGATCAGGTTCACGCGGTCCTTGACCTTTTTCAGGCCAGAGAAGCTCATCGTGGTGCCCGGTGCGTAGTCGGACGGTTTGATCAGGAATTCATTGAGGTTCTCAGCGGTCCATGCGCCTTCCATACCGGACAGGGCACCGGAGTAACCAAATCCTTCGGCGCTTGCCTTGGGACGGTCAACCACACCGTAGAGATAAGGACCGGTCGCATTGGCGCCAGCCTCAAGTTTGTGGCACGCGGAGCATTTCTTGAAGACTTTGGCGCCTTTGCCAACGTCAGCGGAGGCCATCAGCTCTTCAAAGCTGACTTCTTCCACTTCTTCTTCTGCACCACCTGCCTCTGCCACTTCAATCACGTAAGAAGCCTCGCCATGGGCCTCCACATGATACAGTTCCTCTGCGGCCCATTTGCCCAGGAGGAACACGAGGAACGCGCCGCAGAAGCCTGCAGTCGCTTTGGTAAGGGTCATCGTGTCAAACATGATCGCGAGTCCATTTCAGCTGTCTGGGAGGGTGTCTAAGGCTTCCCCTCTCAAGTGGCAAGGTGTAGACAGCGCGACGAAACGCCCGATTGTCCAAGTTTTGCAGGAAAGTCGCACTCATGACCGGAAAAATCGCCATTCAGGGGGAGCTTGGCTCTTACAGCCACGAAGCCTGCCGCAACGCGCGGCACGACATGGAAGTGCTACCCTGCCGCAATTTCGAGGACACGATCGCAGCGGTGACAAGCGGTCAGGCGGACCTCGCCATGCTGCCGGTGGAGAATTCGACCTATGGTCGGGTGGCCGATATTCACCGTCTGCTGCCGCACAGCGGCTTGCATATTGTCGACGAGGCATTTGTGCGGGTGCATATCAATCTTCTGGGCGTGCCCGGTGCCCGGCTGGAAGATATCCGCGAGGCGAAATCGCATCTGGTTCTTCTACCGCAATGCGGACAGTTCCTGCGTAAACATGACATCACCGGCCGGGTCAGCCCCGACAACGCACGGGCCGCCCGCGATGTGGCGGAGGCAGGCGACAAACACGTTGCCGCCCTCGCCAGCGAGCTGGCCGGAGAGATCTACGGTCTGGATGTGCTGGCCCGCCATATCGAAGACAACGGCGACAACACCACGCGGTTCCTGATCATGTCACGCGAGCCAGATTACAGCCGTCGCGGTGCCCATGGCATGATCACCAGCTTCGTGTTCCAGGTGCGCAACATCCCCGCCGCGCTTTACAAGGCGATGGGTGGCTTTGCCACCAATGGAATCAACATGACCAAGCTGGAAAGCTATATGGTCGACGGCTCCTTCACGGCGACTCAGTTCTATGCCGATATCGAAGGCCATCCCGAGGATGAGAACGTGCAGCTGGCAATGGACGAGCTGGCCTATTTTACCACCAACGTCGAGATCCTGGGCGTCTATCCCGCTGACAATGGCCGCTACTAACCTGTAATTCTGCGGGCATTAAGACAGCCCACGCCTTTCGGCGGGCTGGACCTGTATTTTGGGGAAAGGTGAGAGGTTGGACATCGACCCAAGCGGGGCTCGTTGTGGCTGCTTCCTTCCGGACCTGACCAGGTTGGCGAGGCGCTTGCCCGCGCCAACCTCTCGAATCCCGATATAGGCGGCTGCCGCAGCAATGACAAGGGGGCCTCCCCGATCCACCGCTCCGCAGTTCAGAGGGCAAGCATCAGTTTCAGAAAGCCTTTTGGTGTCATGCCGCAGTTGCGCACCTGCCCTTCCGGCAATTCATCCAGATACTGCACCGCCTCCGGGCTGGTATAGGCGGCAGCCTCGGCGTTGTTGAGCTCGGCAAACCGCCACGGATACTCTTCCTGCGCCAGTGGATCCTCAGGCAGGCGGCCCGCAACGTAGTCCCGGATCACATCCCGGATTCGCACCGGCGGCAGCGGGATGCTCTCGGCGTCTTTGACCATCTGGAAATTACCACCACCGCTGACCCTGTAACTGTTGACCACAACGGCAAAACGCTGTGCAGGGGCCACGGGCCGCCCATGCACGCGAAGACGTCGAATGCGCCCTGCCGCCGGGTTGATCCGCACGCCAGAGGAGGAAAACCGCGGCGGTGCCGAGAGATCTATTTCGTATTGCAGGCCAAAAAGAACGTCAAAATTATGCCCGGCACGGCTGGGATCAACCAGTTCCTGTTCGGTACTGCCTGGGCGGACTTGTTTGAACACACCCGCAGACATTTCCAACCAGTCCAGCACTTGCGCGCCGGTCGCAACAACCAGCCTAAGCTCATTCGGGAAGATGTGAAGATCAGCGACGTTGCGCATACACAGATCGCCACGCCCGATGTCGGTATAATGCCCCGGCCCGGAGCGGCCACCGAATTTACCCGGCGCCGCCGCGGACAAGAGCGGCAGTTTGCCAACCTCAGTGCCTTCCAGCAGCGGCCTGACCGCTGCCGCCTGCGCTGCTGCTGCAAGTTCCAGCCCAAGATCGGGCCCAAAGAAAGTAAAGAAGGAGTGCAAAGGCACGTCACTGAAGCCAACCGGCTGACGCATCCGTTCGCGCGTTGAATCATGCGCGGGGCCAAGCGCACGGGTCAGTTCAGCGTCCTCCTCGACCAGAGACATCAGATCGCCATTCTCTGCCCTGCTGCAGATGGGTTTGAGGCGGGCGTCCCAATTTTCCAGCCGCCACCCCTCCGAGCCGTGCGACACCTGCAGATCGATCTGCCCCAAGTGTGAGCCATGCGCGCCCGGCATGACCACCGGCTTGGTGAAACTGTGCTCGGGATCTGGAAGGGTCTTGTGGGTGTGCCCGCCGATCACCGCATCGATTCCCGCCGTGGCCGCGATGGGAAGCAAGGCATTCTCCATGCCCGGCACCCGCTCCAGCCCTCCGACACCAGTATGCGCCAATGCGATCACGATATCGCATCCTTCCCGCCGCAGCGCGCTGGCAGCGGCGGCAGCCGCCTGCACCATGTCCGCAACCACGACCTGACCTTCCAGAAGATGCGCGTCCCATGTTACCGTCTGCGGCGGCAACACCGACAGGATCCCGATCCGCAGCGGCGGCGCACCAGCGCAGGCGGGCACCTCCCGCTCCAGAATGGTGGTGCGGGCGAAAGGTAGCTCCCGTCCCTCCTCCACGGCTGTCATATTCGAGCAAATCACCGGACAGGGTGCCTGCTCCAGCACCTGCTCAAGCGTCTCCAGACCGAAGTTGAAGTCGTGATTTCCAAGCCCGATGGCATCGTATTGCAACACGTCGAAGGCCTGCATCAGCGGATGCGGCACGATCGGGTCGTCAGAGGAAATCTCACCAATCGGCGCCCCTTGCAGCCCATCACCATTGTCCAAGAGCAGCACCGTGCCCCCTGCCTCCCGGACCTCTTGCCGCGCCTCTGCGATCAGGGACGCGACGCGGGACAGGCCGATGCTGGGGTCCGGCCGGTCGGCATAATAGTCGTAGCTGAGCAGATTGCTGTGCAGATCGGTGGTTGCCAACAAGCGCAGCACCCCCTTCCCCAATGGCAAGGATTGATCCGGTCCTGTCATATTGCTCTACCCGCAGCCTGCACGGCGTCTTCCGATCTTCGTTTTTTCTCACGTTCTGACACGAACGCGTTAACCCTTTGAAACAGCGTTTCCTTGATTTGCAAAGTCACCATTTTTGAGGATGTTAACGATTGTGGCGCTGATGCCGAAAATTTGACCGGTCTAACGCCAATATCCAGCGGCAGACCGGTGACCTAGCGTTAAACATCCACTGACAACCATAAAAATGCATCGACCGCGCTACCCGAACAGGCTGGTCATTGCGCGGTTTTGCCGCCATCAATGCAGGAAATCGGGCCTTAACGCCGGATCCCCTGCCAAAAGAAGGACAACGATATGAAACGGGCCGAAGAGGTGACATTTGGCGGCAAGGGTGGCCTGGACCGCAGCGCGCATCTGCGTGCGGATGCCGAAGCGCTAGACGCTGCCAGGGGGGCACAGAATGCACAGGTGCTGATGATGTGGCGCGGCAAACCCCTGTGCCAGCGGTCAGATCCAGAGCGCGGACCGGACGCTCTTGCCTGGATCGCCACCACGCATCCGATGGCAGCAGAGTGCCGCGACGCCGCTCTGTTTCTCGGCCTCCTGCCGGATCAAAGCCCGGCCTTCGCCTGTGACATCAGCAGTTGGCAGCCCGATGCGCTGGACGAGATGGCGCTGGCCAGTTTTGCCGATGTGACGGAGCAGCAGCACCCGGACCTGCCCTCTGGTTATGCTTTCGCCGAGCTGCGCAGGGTGATGACCCGGCTGACCCCGCTGGAGGCCGAGCTGGCCGCCACTGCCAAGGCGCTGTTTTCCTGGCATGGCTCGCATGGGTTCTGTGCCCGCTGTGGCCACCCCAGTGATATGGTTCAGGCTGGCTGGCAAAGAAATTGCCCCAGCTGCAAGGCGAGCCATTTCCCCCGCACCGATCCGGTTGTGATCATGCTGATTACCCATGGGGACGAGGTCCTGATGGGCCGCTCACCCGGCTGGCCGGAAGGTATGTACTCCCTGCTGGCCGGTTTCGTTGAACCCGGCGAAACGCTGGAGGCCGCCGTGCGGCGTGAAGTTCTGGAAGAATCCGGCGTGAACGTCGGAGAGGTGGAGTACCTGTCCAGCCAGCCCTGGCCCTTTCCCATGTCGCTGATGTTCGGCTGCCGCGGGATCGCACTGGATCGCGAGCTGACCATCGACCCACATGAAATCGAGGACGCGATCTGGGTCAGCAAGCAGGACATGATGACCGCCTTTGCCGGAGAGCACCCGATCCTGAAGCCTGCCCGAAAAGGAGCAATTGCACATTTTCTGTTGCAGAACTGGCTTGCGGATACGCTGGATTAAAGGGAATATCGCAGCCACGCTGAGAATTGATCAATCAAAACAGGCAAGCAGGCGTCAGAGTCATGGATTTCACGAGTAAAGAAGATATCGATTCACCGATCGCCGACGTGTTTGAAGCCCTGTCGGACTTTGAAAGCTTTGAACGCTCGGCCATCCGGCGCGGCATCGACGTGCAACGGATCGGCGATATCAGCACGCCTGAAAACGGCCTCGCCTGGGATGCCAAATTCAACTTTCGCGGCAAGGCGCGCGAGCTGCGCATTGCTCTCAAATCCTATGATCCCGTCACCCGCATTCTGCTGTCCGGCGACAGCAGCGGGCTGAACGGCGAAACCGAGATCGAACTGATGGCGCTGTCGCCGCGGCGCACCCGTGTAACAATTTCACTCAACCTGACGGCCAAGACCCTGTCGGGGCGGTTGCTGCTGCAATCCTTCAAACTGGCGCGCGGTTCGCTCAATAAAAAATTCAAAGCGCGTGCGGCAGATTTCGCACGGCTGACCGAAGAACGATTGAACCGCACGGCCTGAGGGCACCGCATCCGCCTGCACAATTCAGCAAGCTTACCTGGCTTGCTGGTGTTGGCGCGGATTTCTCCGACTTTCACACAAGCGAATTGACGACTCGCCCTTCGACCCGCTACCCATTTCACAGATGGTTTCCGCGATCCGCCTTTGGCGGGTTCGGGATGAAAAGGGAACGTGGTGCGATCCGGCCTCTCTCGGCCAGAACAATTCCACGACTGCCCCCGCAACTGTAGGCGGAGAGCGACCCCGGAAGATCCACTGGACGCAAGGTACAGACCTGCGGCCGGGAAGGACCGGAGAAGCTATGACCCGCAAGTCAGGAGACCTGCCATCGAACAACTCGAAACCGGGCGGGGTGTCCGGAGCGGGTGAGATGGCTCCTGTTGCGCGGCCCGTTCTGGCCGACAAGCATCCGACCACATGTCTCTCCCCCCTCTTTATGCCCCTGCCTCAGCGCGGAGGGCGCGATGATCTGGACGACAAAAACGCATGAACTTGCGGCAACAACCTGTCAACACACCGGGGCAAGCTGCCCGGCACTGGAACGGATGCTGGTGGCCCTGTGCGGGGCGCTCGATACCGCGCGGGATATGACCGAAGAGGATTTTGAAATCACCGGCGACAGCCTGCTCGATGGCTGCACCCGCCATTGCCCGGCGCGCTTTTTTGCCTCGCACGACAGGATCCGGGTGTTCTGCGAAGTGGACACCGCAGCAGAGCGCAGCGGTCTGGACCGTTTTGCCGACGCGCTGCTGTCCAGCGATGCACAAGCGCAGCCCGCAGATCACCTGCCACATCGCCCCTGCTCCTTCGGAGAAGCCATCCCGCTCAGCGCGGCGTAGCGGCAGACCCAGCAAACAACAGGAGGGGCGTCGGTTTTATTCGGTGAATGCCGCGCCCCATGAAGAAGAAAGCGGGATGACAGTCGAGCCCGCTCCGGCGGGCTGCCTCTGGCTCAGCGGCTGCGGGCCCAGGCCATCTGTGCCTCGGTCTCGACCGCGCAGGGGCGAGACATGCGCAGCCGGTTCAGCGCCGCCTCTGGCGCAACACCGCATTCGATCAACAGGCGCAGCACCACCATGCCGGAGCGCCCGCAGCCGCCCCGGCAATGCACTAGAACGCGGCCGCCACCGTTCAGCGCCTGGCGCGCCGAGGCGCTGACCCCGGGCCAGGCCTCGTTCACCTCCGGGCCGGGCACACCGAAATCCGCCACCGGCAGATGCACCCAGCGGCTTCCCATGCTCTGCAGATCAACCCCCAGCGTCGCGGCCCCAACGGAGACATGCTCGGCTTCGGTGGTCATCGAAATGACCAGACCGGGCTGCCAGTCGTGGATCAGCTCAAGGTCCCCCTTGTAGTCGCCCCCGGCACCGGGCAGCGGGCAGATAGCAAGAATGCCATTGGCGGCGGACACCGCGTAGATCGTAAAGGGCTGCCCGGCCTGCGCGCCCGCCCCGTCGGAACTCATCCCAGTCATCACACACTCTCCACCACATACAGGGAAAAACTCTGCCACCTGCCCTGCCGGGCGGTCAACAGCGGTGGACGAAGCCCGCGGGCTTCCCTACCCTATGAGGCGGTCCCAATCCCATTCCGAATCCGGCACGAGACAGCATGAGCGACACCCCAACATCCGATCCTGAAACCCAAACCGCTGAGGTTCAGCACGCGGAGCAGCCGTCCGGCCAGTATCAGGTCCTCGCCCGCAAGTACCGGCCCGAAACCTTTGCGGATCTGGTTGGCCAGGACGCCATGGTGCGTACGCTGAAAAACGCCTTTGCCGCGAACCGAATCGCCCAGGCTTTCATCATGACCGGTATTCGCGGCACGGGTAAGACCACCACCGCCCGGATCATTGCCAAGGGGATGAACTGTATCGGCACCGATGGCACCGGCGGCCCCACCACCGAACCCTGTGGTCAGTGCGAGCATTGCCTCGCGATCATGGAAGGCCGCCACGTGGACGTGATGGAGATGGACGCCGCCAGCCGCACCGGCGTCGGCGACATCCGCGAAATCATCGATTCGGTGCAATACCGCGCGGCCTCGGCCCGCTATAAGATCTACATCATCGACGAGGTTCACATGCTGTCGACCAGCGCGTTCAACGCGCTGTTGAAGACGCTTGAGGAACCCCCCGCCCACGTGAAGTTCATCTTTGCCACCACCGAGATCCGCAAGGTTCCGGTGACGGTGCTGTCGCGCTGCCAGCGGTTCGATCTGCGCCGGATTGAGCCCGAGGTGATGATCGCCCTCCTGCGCAAGATCGCCACCGCCGAAAACGCCCAGATTGCCGAGGATGCGCTCGCCCTCATCACCCGCGCCGCCGAAGGTTCGGCCCGCGATGCGACCTCACTGCTGGATCAGGCGATTTCCCACGGCGCGGGCGAGACCACCGCCGATCAGGTCCGCGCCATGCTGGGCCTTGCCGACCGGGGCCGGGTGCTGGACCTGATGGATATGATCCTGCGCGGCGATGCGGCTGCGGCGCTCAGCGAGCTCTCCTCGCAATATGCCGAAGGCGCCGATCCGCTGGCTGTTCTGCGCGATCTGGCCGAAATTACCCATTGGGTGTCGGTGGTAAAGATTACGCCAGACGCGGCAGAGGATCCGACCATCAGCCCGGATGAGCGCGCCCGCGGTCAACAGATGGCCGAAGCGCTGCCGATGCGGGTGTTGACCCGCATGTGGCAGATGCTGCTCAAGGCGCTGGAAGAGATCGCCGCCGCCCCCAACGCGATGATGGCTGCCGAGATGGCGGTGATCCGCCTGACGCACGTGGCCGATCTGCCCAGCCCCGAGGAGTTGATCCGCAAGCTGCAGGATATGCCGCCCCCGCCGCCCGGCGGTGGTGGCGGAATGCCCATGCAAAGCATGGGCGCGCCTGCCGCGGGCGGGGCATCGGCTATCACCTCTGCTCCGCCGCAAGGCGCACCGGGCGGTGGACCGTCCGGCGGCATGACCATGTCCCACGGCCAAGGACAGGGACAGGGACAGGGACAAGCCACTGCGCTGGCCCCGGCCGCAGAAAAGGCCCTCGCCCGCTACCCGACCTTCGAACATGTGGTGGAACTGATCCGCACCAACCGCGATGTGAAACTGCTGGTCGAGGTGGAAACAGGCGTGCGCCTCGTCTCTTACCAGCCGGGCCGGATCGAATTCACACCGCATGCGAATGCGCCCCGAGACCTTGCTGCGCGCCTCGGCACCGCCTTGCAAAACTGGACCGGCAGCCGCTGGGTCGTCACCATAGCCCCCGACGGCGAGGCCCCGACGATCGCCGAAATCCGCGATGCCGCCGAAAACGCATTGCGCACCAAGGCCAGCAAACACCCGCTGGTACAGGCGGTGATCGACAGTTTCCCCAAGGCCCGGATTACCCGCATTCGTACCGCCGAGGAAATGGCCGCCGAGGTTGAGGCCGAAGCCCTGCCCGAGGTGGAGGACGAATGGGATCCGTTCGAGGACGGGTAGCGACTGGCCTGACGGTCCTCTTGTTCACCCTGCCGACAACCGCTTACGCCAAAACCTGCCTTGCCACCGGCGATCTTTCCGACAGCGCGTGGGATGTGCTTTGGCGGATATCGGCCAAGCCTGCTGTATTGGCCCTCTTCGCTCTTGCCGGATTCGCACTGTACAGCAGAAAGCGCGCCTCCTTTGCAATCGCAGGCTTTCTTTGGGGCATGCTCGCGGCCGTAATTGCCGTCGATAATCATGAGCTTTTCTTTGATGATAAGAGTGCCTTGGGCATAATCGAAGACTGCACCGCCTCCCCCCACTTGTTCATCACGCTTGCAATTGCGATATGTTCGGGAATGACTTACGGCGCGCTGCGCCCCCGCACTTAGGAGAACACAGATGCTCAAAGGCCTCGGCGGTCTTGGCGATATGGCCAAGATGATGAAATCGGCACAGGAACTGCAAACCAAGATGGCGCAGATGCAGGAAGACCTGCACAACGTCATGGTTACCGGCGAAGCGGGCGCGGGCCTGGTCAAGGCCACCGCCTCGGCCAAGGGCGACCTCAAGGCGCTGGATATCGACCCGTCCATCTTCAACGGCGATGACAAGGAAATGGTCGAGGACCTGATCCTGGCCGCCATCAAGGACGCACAGTCCAAGGCAGCCGAAAAAGCGCAGGAAGAGATGACCAACCTCACGGAAAGCATGGGCCTGCCCAAGGATATCAAGCTGCCCTTCTGATCCGGAGGCGCGACTGAAAAGTTCCGAAAAGGCGGCCTTGGCCGCCTTTTTCATGTCTCACGGGCATACGCCCTTTGCCCGATCTAACGCGCAGGCACCGCCCAGACAAACCCTGAACATCCATCGCGCTTCCCCTTGCCATTGCCCGCCGTGATGCGTCTATATGGGCTAACACTCCAAAGGCCGCCTCCATGCAAGACCGCTCTACCAGCGACATCGAAACCCTCATCGATCTGATGGCAAAACTGCCCGGCATGGGGCCGCGTTCGGCCCGGCGGGCGGTGCTGCACCTGATCCGCAAACGCGCGCTTTTGCTGACACCACTGTCGGACATGATGACCCGCGTCGCCACCACTGCCCGCGAATGCCTCAACTGCGGCAACGTGGGGACCGAGGATATCTGCGAGATCTGCGACAGCGAGGCCCGCGCCAATGGCGAAATCTGCGTCGTCGAAAGCGTCTCGGATCTCTGGGCGATGGAGCGCGCAGGCGTTTTCAAGGGACGCTATCACGTGCTCGGCGGCACCCTCTCGGCGCTGGATGCCATCGGTCCCGAAGACCTGCGCATTCCCCGATTGGTCGACCGGGTCGGCAGCGAGGCAGTGAGCGAGGTGATCTTGGCGCTGAATGCCACCATCGACGGGCAGACCACAGCCCATTACATCGCCGACCAGCTGAGCGGTCAGGTGAAACTTACCTCGCTCGCGCAGGGTGTACCCATCGGCGGCGAGCTGGATTACCTCGACGACGGTACCATCAGCGCCGCGCTGAAGGCCCGTAAGGAACTCTGACGGCAAAAGGGGAAGGACAGCCATGCCAATCGCCCTGCACCGCCCGGTTCTGAGAGCCGCCACATTTTATTTTGCGGCCGTGTTCTTCTGCGGATTTGTTCTGGGCAGCCTGCGGATCTTTGTGCTGCTGCCCCTGATGGATGAACTCTGGGCGGTCTGCCTTGAACTGCCCATCATGCTCACCCTCAGCTGGCTGATCGCCCGGCACCTGACCCGGAATCGCAAGGATCTGTATCCTGCCGCCGCGCGCCTGTGGATGGGGATCTGGGCCTTCGGGCTGCTGATGGTCGCGGAATATGTACTCGCCACCAACCTGATGGGCGCGCCCCCCAGCAGCTACTTCAGCCATTGGGCCACCCCTGCCGGGGCGATCGGGTTGGCAGGGCAAATCGCATTTGCCCTGATCCCGTTTGTGCAACGGATAACCCGTTCTTAGCTGAAGAAGGCCTGGAAGGCGGCAATCGCGCCGTTGAGGCCCTCATCGGTGACATCCTTGTGCAGCACCAGCCGGATCGGGCCGCTGTCCCCTGCCCCAATCACCACGCCCGCCTTGGCCAGATGCGCCTGCAGGGCTGCGTTCTGCCCCTCTGCCGGGGTGAAGAACACCATGTTCGTGGCTTGCGTGACCTCTCCCGCGCCCAGAGCGCGCAAGGCATCTGCCAGCGTAGCGGCCCGGGCGTGATCCTCTGACAGACGGTCGACGTTCTGCTCCAGCGCCATCAGACCTGCTGCGGCCAACACCCCGGACTGGCGCATGCCGCCGCCCAGCATCTTGCGCCAGCGCCGAGCGCGGGCAATCAGATCGGACGGACCGACCAGAACCGATCCCGCAGGCGTGCCCAACCCCTTGGACAGGCAGATCGACACGGTATCGAACAGCACCGCCAGATGCGGTGCAGAGCAGCCCAGTTCAGTGATCGCGTTGAAAAAACGCGCCCCGTCCAGATGCAGCGACAGCCCCGCAGCCCGGCCCGCATCGGTCATCGCGCGCATGTCCTCCAGCGAAATGGCCTGTCCGTTGTGGGTGTTCTCCAAGGACAGCAGGCGGCTGATCGGCATATGGGAATCATCCGGTTTGACCGCTGCCGCGATCGCTGCGGGATCAAGTCCACCGCCGGGCTGAACCTCCAGCGGGTAGAGCGCGCTGCCGCCCAGCACCGAAGCGCCGGCCGCCTCGTATTTGAATACGTGGTAGTCGCGGCCGGTAATGATTTCCTCTCCGCGGCCGCAATGAGACAGGAGCGCGGTCAGGTTGCTCTGGGTGCCGGTGGGCAGGAACAGGCCCGCTTCCTTGCCCAGACGCTCGGCCAGGGTAGCCTCCAACTGGTTGACCTGCGGATCCTCACCATAGACATCATCGCCCACCTCAGCCGCCGCCATCGCCTGACGCATCGCGTCGTCGGGGCGGGTGACCGTGTCGCTGCGCAGATCGCACAGCACCCCTGCACCGGTTTCGGTCTGCGTCATTCCTGCATATTGGCTCATGATGATCTCTCCAGTCGATTTTGCGCAACGCTAGCCGCAAGAGGTCGGCACGAAAACCCCCAAGTCGCGGGTAGATAACAACCTTCTGTGTCCCGCCCCAGCCCTGATCCGGAAAAGTGACCCCACGGTCAAATTGACAGCTGCCCCCGGCGAACGCTTGACTGAGAACAACATCAGCGATCAGGGAGGGGTACTGGTGACACTCATAAAGGCCGAAAGCGCCGCAATCGTCGCCGAAGTCCATGTCGCACCGGGTCAGGAAGTGGCCGCAGGCACGGTGTTGCTGGCCACCGAACTGATGAAAATGCGCCATGAAATCCGCGCCGAGCAGAGCGGGATTGTCACTGCCGTTCACGTGACCGCCGGACAAGAGCTGCAGGGCGGTGAGACGCTGATCACACTGGAACCCGGCAGCGTGTCCGTTGAGGAGGCCGCAACCGACGATACCGCCCGTCCAGATCTGGAGGAATATGCGGCCCGCATGGCACTGCTGGACGATAGCGCCCGACCCGAGGCCGTTGCCAAACGTCACGCGCAGGGAGGCCGCACCGCACGGGAGAATATCAACGACCTGTTCGATGCAGGCAGTTTCACTGAATATGGCGCCCTCGCTGTGGCGGCCCAGCGTGGCAAGCGGGCGCTGCCCGATCTCCATGCGCGCACGCAGGGCGACGGTATCATCTGCGGAATCGGCACGGTTTCTGGGCGTACGGTGGCTGCCATGGCGGTAGATTACATGGTTCTGGCAGGCACACAGGGTTTCAACCACCACCGTAAGATGGACCGCCTGATCGAGGTCGCCAGCCGCGACCGGCTGCCCATCGTCCTCTTCGCCGAAGGCGGCGGCGGGAGACCCAACGACGGCGACACCGCCCTGATCATGGCGGCCTGGCTGAATGTCACCTCCTTCCGCCATTTCGCCGCCTACAAAGGGCCGAAAATCGGCATCGTGTCGGGCTATTGTTTCGCCGGGAACGCGGCCCTTTACGGGGTCTGCGACCTGCGGATCGCCACCCGCAATAGCTGGATCGGCATGGGCGGCCCGGCGATGATAGAAGGCGGCGGGCTGGGTGTCGTCGCCCCGAAGGAGATCGGCCCCAGTGACGTGCAGGCAGGCACCGGGCTGATCGACATTCTGACCGAAGACGAAGCCGAGGCCGTAGAGGCTGCGAAACGGCTGCTAAGCCTTGAGGCCGCACAGACACCACCCGCTGATGACCCAGAGGAAACCCCGGACCTGCGCAATGTCGTGCCTGTGGACCGCACCCGCGCCTATGACATGCGCGCAGCCATCGACGGGCTGGCCGACAGTGACACGTATCAGGAGCTGCGCCGCGGGTTTGGCGCGGGCATGATCACCGGCTTTGCCCGGATCAAAGGTCGCGCGGTGGGGCTGCTGGCGAACAACCCGCTGCACCTTGGCGGCGCCATTGATGCCGAGGCCGGTGACAAGGGCGCGCGTTTTCTGCAGCTGTGTGATGCTTGGGGCCTGCCCGTCGTCACCCTATGTGACACGCCCGGCTTCATGGTCGGCCCCGAGGTCGAGAAAACCGGACAGGTGGCGCATATCTCCCGGCTGTTTCTGGCCGGAGCCCATTTCAGCCAACCGCTGGTGACGCTGATCCTGCGCAAGGCCTATGGTCTGGGCGCGATGGCGATGGCGGGCGGCGGGCTGGATCGTCCGCATTTCTGCTGTGCCTGGCCCACCGGAGAGGTCGGCGCCATGGGGTTGGAGGGCGCAGTCAGGCTGGGCCACCGCGACCATCTGGCCGCGATTGAGGACCCGGCAGAGCGGGAAGCGGAGTATCAACGCCTCGTCGATGCCCTGTATGAGCGCGGAAAGGCACTGAATGCGGCCAGCCTGCTGGAATTCGACGCGGTCATCGACCCGGCAGAGACCCGCGCCGCGCTGCACCGCGCATTGGAGAGCGCAGGCCACGCGACCCCCGCCCCCCGCTACGCCGACGCCTGGTAGGACCGCCACAAAGAAAAAACCACGCCCGGATCCGGGCGTGGTTTTCCTATTCGTTGGACCGTGTCGGCCCTGATGTCTGAACGCTTCAGAAGCGGGGATCGGTCCCGTCTTCGTCCTCGTCGTCCTCATCACCGCCCGAGGGCAGGTTGAAGAAGCTGTCCGCATCGGGCAGCGGCTCTTCGGACGTGGTGCTTTCGGCAGAGCCACCACCCAGAGTGAAGGTTTCCAGCCCTTCAATGGCCGAGGGGATCTTCGGCTCGGCATCCATCTCCAGCGATTGCTCGGTCGACACCAGCTTGCGGCGTTCGTCATCGCTCATCACGCCGCCTTCGGCAGCCCGTTTTGCGGCGGCTTTTTGCACGGCAGAGTCCAGTTCGGACTGTTTGCACAGGCCCAGCGCAACCGGGTCGATCGGCTGCATGTTGGCAATGTTCCAGTGGGTCCGCTCGCGGATCGACTGGATCGTCGGCTTGGTGGTGCCTACCAGTTTGGCGATCTGACCATCGGAGAGTTCCGGGTGGAACTTCACCAGCCACAGGATCGAGTTCGGGCGGTCTTGACGCTTGGACAGCGGCGTGTAGCGCGGTCCGCGGCGTTTTTCCTCGCCAGCAGCGGCCGGGTTGAACTTGAGCTTCAGCTTGTGCAGCGGATTGGCCTCGGCCTTGTCGATCTCATCCTGCGTCAGCTGGTTGTTTGCGACCGGATCAAAGCCTTTGACGCCGGCGGCGACGTCACCGTCGGCAATGCCCTGGATCTCCAGCTCGTGCATGCCAACGAAATCGGCGATCTGCTTGAAGCTGATCGTGGTATTGTCCACCAGCCACACGGCGGTCGCTTTGGTCATCAACGGTTTTGCCATGCGCTTATCTCCTTAAAACACGTTTGCCCCACGAACATCTACGTACATCTTTCCCGTCGCCTGAATTAGGCTGCCCCGAGGTCTGGGGCGGGTTTCCGTTGTCGGGGAACTTCAGTCCTATATAGTCGCCTTGTTTTCATAAGGAAAGAGGCGATGCGCAGGTTCTTGCTGGCAATTGCAACCGTGATTTCCGGGCTGGCGTCGCTGCCCGGTTACGCCGACAGCGACCGGTCGCGGGAGGTCGCGGGCGAATTCGATTACTACGTCCTCAGCCTCAGCTGGTCACCGAACTGGTGCGCCATCGAAGGCGATGCCAGGGGAGCAGACCAATGCGATAGCCGCCATGATCACGGCTGGACCCTGCATGGGCTGTGGCCGCAGTATCACCGGGGCTGGCCGGATTTCTGCAACACCGCCGAGGCCCCGCCAAGCCGCCGCCAGACCGCCGAGATGGCCGATATCATGGGGTCTCCGGGCCTGGCTTGGCATCAATGGAAGAAACACGGCAGCTGTTCCGGCCTGTCCCCTGCCCAGTATTTTTCCCTCTCGCGCGAGGCTTATGGACAGATCACCCGTCCGGCCATCTTCCGCAAGCTGGACAAACTGGTGAAACTGCCCGCATCGCTGGTCGAGGAAGCCTTTCTGAAGGAAAATCCACAGCTGAGCCGGGACAGCCTGACCATCACCTGCCGCGATGGTCACATCCAAGAGGCCCGCATCTGCCTGTCGCGCAGCCTTGATCCGGTGCCCTGCGGCCGGGACGTGATCCGCGACTGCACTCTGAAGGATGCACTATTTGCCCCGGTGCGCTGAACCTTATGGAGGCTTGGCTTCCTCCTCCATCTCCCCAACTCCCCCTGCCCCACCGCCCGACAGGCGGCTTGGCCGCGAAAAGAGGAGGCAGGCGCCACTGGGCAGCTTTCCCTCACGCGACATTGATTGGCTTGTGCAGCGCATTTTGGCCGATTTTGTGCTAGTATTGTTCCACGTGCCGCGCACGGCCCTGCCTAAACGGCACTTCCATTTAAATCCGCGAGGAGGAAGAGGAGGAACAAGCGCATGGCAAAGACAATCGGTAATCCGCTCAGTTGGCTCTTGCAGGGGGCAGAAACCACCGGACAGCATTTCGGCAAGACGGTGGGAGAAATGGGCAGCAGCGACGTCACGGAGCTGCCTCAGGCGCGCAGGCTTTCGATGGACGACCTCATCCATTCACTGGCCGCAGGCCTTGAAGATTTTGCCGCCTGCCGCAGCGATGCGATGTTCCTGGTGCTGTTCTATCCGGTGATTGGCATCGCGTTGATCGTGATGAGCCTGTCGATGAATCTGCTGCCGCTGATCGTGCCAATGATCATGGGGTTTGCGATCCTCGGGCCTGTTGCGGCGGTCGGGCTGTATGAAATGTCCTCGCGCCGCGAAGCCGGGTTTGAGCCGCGCTGGATGGATGCCTTTGGTGTTATCCGCTCGCCTGCCTTCGGCGCCATTCTGGTGCTGGGCTTTTATCTGGCAGCACTGTTCATCATCTGGCTGGTCGCGGCGGACATGATCTATATCCGCACCCTGGGACCAGAGCCGCCGACCTCGATGCTCGGCTTCGCCACCGCCGTAGTGACCACCCGCGAAGGCTGGATCATGGCAATTGCAGGCGGCGCGTTAGGGGCCGTCTTTGCCTTTGCCGCGCTGGCGATGAGCCTGGTCTCTTTCCCGCTGCTACTGGACCGCCACGTGGGCCTGCCGGTGGCGGTGGCCACCTCAATCAAGGTGCTGCGCAAGAACCCGGTGATCTGCATTACCTGGGGCGTGATCGTCGGCAGCATGCTGGTAATCGGTGCGATCCCGTTCCTGGCCGGGCTGATCATCGTGGTGCCGGTGCTGGGGCACGCCACATGGCACCTGTACCGACGCGCGGTGAAATAGAGCGAACCACACAGAAAAGGGCCGACGCAACTGTCGGCCCTTCTTGCGTGCAGGTAAGCGGCCTTAGCCCACCTTCAGAACGATCTTGCCAATATGGCCGGAACTTTCCATCCGCGCGTGTGC
Organism: Phaeobacter sp. CC-HEC084; assembly: GCF_059429255.1. Classification (NCBI taxonomy): domain Bacteria; kingdom Pseudomonadati; phylum Pseudomonadota; class Alphaproteobacteria; order Rhodobacterales; family Roseobacteraceae; genus Phaeobacter; species Phaeobacter sp. CC-HEC084. The sequence continues at coordinate 127,468 of NZ_JCAIJQ010000002.1, read as the reverse complement.
GGCTGCCGCCTCCTCCAGCGCAAATTCGCTGTCCATCACCGGCGCCATCTTGCCTGCCTCGACCAGTGGCCAGACCGCCTCGGCCAGATCCTGCGCAATGCGGGCCTTGGCCAGATCGCTCTGCGGGCGCAGGGTCGAGCCCGTCACCGTCAGGCGGCGCGCCATGATCTGGGCAAAGTTCAGCTCGGCCTTAGGGCCTGAAAGAAAGGCGATATGTACCAGACGGCCATCATCGGCCAGCGCCCGGATATTGCGGGGAATATAGTCGCCGCCCACCATGTCGAGGATGAGATCGGCGCCGCCCTCAGCGCTAAGAACTTTCACAAAATCCTCGTCGCGGTAATTGATCGCACGCTCGGCCCCCAGATCGAGACAGGCCTGACATTTGGCATCGGACCCGGCAGTGGTGAACACCCGCGCGCCCAAGGCCGAGGCCAGCTGAATCGCTGTCGTTCCGATCCCGGATGAGCCGCCGTGCACCAGAAAACGTTCGCCCGCCTTTAGCCCTCCCCGGGTAAAGACGTTTGACCAGACCGTGAAACAGGTTTCCGGCAGGCAGGCCGCGCGTTTCAGCGACATGCCCTTGGGGATTGGCAGACAATGGGCGGCCGGTGTGACCACGTATTCGGCATAGCCGCCGCCGGGCAGCAGGCCGCAGACCCTGTCCCCCACGGCGTATTCGGTGACGCCCGCACCGATGGCGACCACCTCGCCCGAAGCCTCGAGCCCCGGCAGATCGCTGGCACCGGCAGGCGGATCATAAGCCCCCGCCCGCTGCAGCGCGTCCGGCCGATTGACGCCCGCATAGGCTACCTTCAGCAGCAGCTGGCCATGGCCCGGCTGCGGAACGGGCCGGTCTGTCAGCGTCAGAACCTCGGGGCCTCCGGGTTGCGAGATTTCAATCGCGCGCATCGTTTCCGGCAATGTCTCCGTCATGCAAAGATCCTTTCCCTTGCGTGGTGCGTTTTACCGCTTTGAATAACACCTTGGGTGCGGGGCACAAACCCCGGCAGGAGGCTTGCATTGCGCCCGGATGTACTGAAACGGCGAATGGACGTGGCGTTTGATCAGCGGCCAGTCCTACGGCCTGGCAGATCCGTGGGCGTCGACGGGCGCCGGATCTGATCCGCCAGCCAGGACGGGCCGGCCAGAAGGGGCTTCAGCAAAGGGTTCTTCTGCACATCGGCCTTCAGCTTTTCGAACTGCATCACGTTGTCGATGCGCCGATCCAGAAAGTCCCATGTGGCCTGATGGCCCGGGCTGTCGTCCCCCAGCCAGAACAAAACGGTCGAGGAGTAAACCCCGGACAACGTGGCCCGTTTGCTGTACCAGTTGATGTCTTCGGAGGTATCGCCCAGCGCGGTCCAGATCGCATCCACCGTGCCCCAGATCGCCTTGGCCCCGTCGGCGGCATAGACCGGCAGCGAGAACAGCGTCACGCCCCGGCGCACCGCTTCCTTGTCGTCAGAGGCTTCAAGGCGGAACCGGACGGCGGCGGCGATCTTGTCCCGGAACCGCAGCCCCGTCAGATCCGCCGTCTTCAACCGTTCCAGCATCTGATCATCGCCGCGCCGGTGATAGGCCAGCGCCAGATCCACCGCCCCACGCGGGCACAGGGCGCGTGCCAGAACCGGGTCCATGCCGCAATCCTCGACTGCAGCAGCAAAGGTGGCTTCGGTCCAGCCGTCAAAGGCAACATGAATGAGCGCCGCATCCAGAAGCGCGTCGATCGATCCGGTGTCGGCGGCCGGTTGCTCTGTGGCTGTTTGCTCAGTCATGATGCATCTCCTCGTCAACAAATGCGCCTTTAAGGGCCTGCGTCGCTGCGCGATCTGCCCTTTTGCTCAGTACTAGACAAGTTAGACCGGCTTTGCTATACGGCCACCTCCTGCAAATCCTTGCAACCCAACTTAGAAAGGTGGTGAAAACCACATGCAGGTTAGTGTTCGTGACAACAATGTCGATCAGGCGCTCCGTGCCCTGAAGAAAAAGCTGCAGCGCGAAGGCGTGTTCCGCGAAATGAAGCTCAAGCAACATTTCGAGAAACCCTCCGAGAAAAAAGCGCGCGAGAAGGCTGAAGCGATTCGTCGTGCCCGTAAACTGGCACGTAAGAAAGCACAGCGCGAAGGTCTCCTCTAAGATCTTCCTCCGGTTTTTTCTGGACGCTTTTGACGACCCCCGTGGCCCGCCCCGGGGGTTTGTCGTTTCTAAGATACATATTTTACGGCGGAATATCGGTTCTGCGGCTAAATAGTTAAACTTATACGTGTATTCAGAGTCCATCTTTGCTATCAATAGTAGCAGGGCGCCGAAACCTCACGTTTCCCAAGGCGGACGGCCCTGTTGCCGAAGTTGGAACGGTCGGCATTTCCCGGAGGAGGCACATCGCTCCCCCCCCAAACCTGGCGATAGCCTTGCTCCCTGCACCAAGGCGTCTGCCCCTCCGGGTGACTTCCTCTTGAGCCCCTTATTGGTCTGATCTGCGCGTGCCTCCCGGCGCTCTCCGCACTTACCGGCTCCTCTCCCCTTTGACCCAGGTCACCGGCATTTCAAGCGGACCGCGGAAAGCCCATCCGCCGAACCGTGCCTCCCCCGCTAGGGATAGATCCGGCAGCCGCTCAAACAGCATCGGTAGCGCCGCTTCGGCGATCAGCGCCCGTGATATCCAGGCCCCGGCGCAGAAATGTGGCCCGGCGCCAAATGAAATGGCCGCGCTGATATCCTGATGGATGTCAAAGGCATCGGGGCGCGCAAACACCTGCTCGTCCCGGTTCCCAGAACCGAACATCAGAAACACCCGGTCCTCAGGCTTCAGCGCCACCTCGTGCAGGACATAAGGCTGCGCCACCCGGCGCGGTGACATTCCGATGGGGGACATCCAGCGGGCATATTCCTCGAACGCCTGCAGCCAGCTGGCACGGCCGACGCGGACATCTTCCAGTTGCTCCGGATGGCGCAGCAAGGCCCAGACGGTCCCGGCAATCGCATCGCGTGGCTCGTTCTGCCCGCCGGAGATCGCCAGCTTGATATTGGCCCTGATCTGATCCTCCGGCAGGCCCGCAGCCTGCTGAACCCGCAACAGGGAATAGTCATCCGCGCCAGAATCACTCTGCCACATCTCGGAAATATGCTGATCGATCAGCCGCGTGCTGTCATGGCAGCGCGCCTCAACCTCCGGATCACCCGCATAATTGGCACAGCCATCGATCATTCCCTGGCTCACCGCGTCCATCTCTTCGGCGCGCATGCCCGTCAGGCCGGTGACTGCCTTCAGCGCCTCTGCCGAGACTGGCATGGCGAAGTCACGCACCAGATCGCAGGCCCCCCGGGGCGCCAGGTCGTCAAGTATCCGCGCCGTCGCGGAACGGAACTGCGCCAGCCAATGCTGTTTCACCGTCTTGGGAGAGACCGCCGGAAAGATCGCCTTGCGCTCTCCCATATGGGCGGCGCCGTCCTTGCGCATCATGTTCTGCCCCATCAGTTGGGTCATCAACCCCTCAGGCTGGTCCGAGGAAAACACCTCGATCCGCTTTTCCTCCCGGGAAATATCGTCACGGCGGGTGATCAGAACCGCATCCAGTTGTGGCACATAGGCCACCGGCGCCTCGGCTCGCATACGGGCCAGATCCGGATAGGGATCCCGCCAGAACGCCTGCGGATCGATGTTATAAACTGGCCTTTCCATCACTGCCCCTCCCCCCGATTGTCAGCTTCAGGGAAGACTGCGTGGCAACTGTTGTCTTGTCAACTCGCCTGACCTAAGCTGCCTGGATGAGCGATTTACCCGACGATCTGTTCCTTATCCTGCCGGATGGCAGTGAGGACAGCCCCGCCGCCCCGACACTGGACTACAGCCGCAACCCGGTGGTCACGGTGACATTCGCAGGCAACCGGCTGACCCGGAACGCTGCGCGCGCCTACCAAAAGGAATTCGGAATCGGTGTCATGGACTGGCGCATGCTGGTCATGCTGACGCGCGATCCGGGCTGTTCCGTCGGTCAGGCTGCGAACCTCACCGGTATCGACAAGGCCGCCGTCAGCCGCGCACTGCAGCGCATGGAAAAGGCCGGTCTCGTCCGGGCCGAGGTCCGGGGCGGAGATGAGCGGCGCAAATCCTGGTTCCTGACCGAGGCGGGGCATGCCCTGCACGCCCAGATGTTGCCGCGCGCGCTGGAGCGGCAGCGCGACCTGCTCAAAGGCTTCTCCCCCGAGGAGCTCACCGCCTTCACCGGGTATCTGCAACGGTTTCTCGACAATATGGCAGATCAGGCGGACACGCCCGAATAAAGATCACAACGGCCTTGAGGCAGGCAGCCTGAGACAAACGCACGCCGCGCCCCGGTGCGGCGCCGGGCCCAACGGCGGCAGCACAGTCCGCAGGCTGTGCTGGAACCGGCGGAGGAGCCCGCCCTCGCTCTTTACGCAGAGGCCGCTCAGTAGATCTTTGGCACGTACAGCTCGTCTGGCAGAACCCTGCGTTCATAGTCGGGATTATATTCCCGGTCCGGCAGCGACACCTTCTCCTGCGGCACCTCTTCATAGGGCACTTTGGTCAGCAGGTGCTCGATGCAGTTCAGCCGCTCGCGCTTCTTGTCGTTGCCCTCGACGATATACCAGGGGGCTTCGGGGATGTTGGTACGTTCGAACATATCCTCCTTTGCCTTGGTATATTGTTCCCAGCGGATACGGCTTTCCAGATCCATCGGCGACAGCTTCCACTGCTTCATCGGATCATGGATCCGCATCATGAACCGCAGCTGCTGTTCCTCATCCGTAATCGAGAACCAGTATTTCAGCAGGATGATCCCCGACCGCACCAGCATGCGTTCAAATTCCGGAACGTCCTGAAAGAACTGTTCGACCTGATCCTCACTGGCAAAGCCCATCACCCGTTCAACCCCGGCGCGGTTATACCAGGACCGGTCAAACAGCACGATTTCCCCCGCAGCCGGCAGATGCGGCACGTAGCGCTGAAAATACCATTGGCTCTGCTCACGGCGCGACGGTGCGGGCAGGGCCACGACGCGGGCAACACGCGGGTTCAGACGCTGGGTGATCCGCTTGATCACACCGCCCTTGCCTGCGCTGTCGCGCCCTTCGAACAGGATGCATACCTTGGCGCCGCTGTGCTGCACCCAATCCTGAAGTCGGATCAGTTCCGCCTGCAGCCGCAACAGGTTTCTGAAATAGACCTTGCGATCCAGCATTTCGGGATGCTGCGACCGGTAGATCTTGCGCAGCTCCATCGACAGCATGGGCTCGGCAAATTCAATCTCGAAATCCTCGTCCAGCGTGTCCTGAAGCTCGGCATCCAGCCAGTCAAATGAATCAGGGGTTGTATCGCTGGTCACGGCGCGGCTCCTTGTTGTTACTCGTCTGTTTCGGCCGCTCTAACGCACGGATGTGATTGTTTGATGTCACAGCAGCACCCGCTGCCCGAATGGCCTGAAATAGGCAGTTCCGATCCGGCCTGACCGGAACTGTCACAAAGGGCGTTAATTCGCCCGGGTCAAAGGCAAACGAAAATCCCGACCGGGTGCAAGCGCAAAAGCACCGGCTTCCGGCTTTCTGCCAAATTCAGCCGCGCGCAGCTGCAAGGATCATGTCAGATGCCTTTTCCGCGATCATGATTGTCGGCGCATTGGTGTTGCCGCTGGTGATCGTGGGCATCACGCTGGCATCCACCACCCGCAACCCCGATACCCCGCGCAGACGCAATTCGGGGTCAAGCGGCGCACGTTCGTCGCTGCCCATATGCACAGTGCAGGTGGGGTGGAAGATCGTCGTGCCGATATCCCCGGCCGCCTGCATCAGATCGGCCTCGCTATCAGATGCGATCCCCGGCTTGATCTCCTCGGGGCAGTAGGCCTGCATCTTGGCCTGCCCCATGATCGCCCGCGCCTGCCGGATCGCCGCCACGGCCACCTGACGGTCGCCTTCTGTAGACAGGTAGTTCGGCTGGATACTCGGCGCGACCATCGGATCGGCCGAGGCGATCTCGACCCGGCCCCGGCTTTCGGGGCGCAGGTTGCAGACGCTGGCCGTCAGCCCCGGAAAATCATGCAAGGGCTGGCCGAAGGCCTCCAGCGTCAGGGGCTGCACGTGGTATTCGAGATCCGGCGTTTCCAGATCGGGCCGCGAGCGGGAAAAGGCGCCCAGCTGGCTTGGCGCCATGGACATCGGTCCAGACCGTTTCAGCGCGTATTCCAGACCGATTTTGGCCTTGCCGATCACGGAATTCGCCAGCGTGTTGAGCGTATGCGCCCCCTCCAGCCGCCAGGCGCAGCGCAGCTGCAAATGGTCCTGCAGATTCGCACCGACCTGCGGTATGTCCCGCAGAACCTCGATCCCGTGCTGTTGCAGCAAGGCGCCCGGCCCCAGCCCGGACAGCTGCAGGATCTGTGGGCTGTTGATCGCCCCTGCCGACAGGATCACCTCGGCGGCGGCATGGGCCACATGCACCTCGCCGCCCTTTTGATACTCGACGCCCGTCGCGCGGCCCTCTTCGATCAGGATCCGGCGGGTATGGGCCTGGGTTTCCACCTTCAACCCCTGCCCCGTCGCCGTACGCAAGAAAGCTTTGGCGGTATTCATCCGCCAGCCCGCGCGCTGATTGACCCGGAAATAGCCGACGCCTTCATTATTGCCGGTGTTGAAATCCGTGACCTTGGGCAGGCCCCAGGCCGCAGCGGCCTCCATCCAGTCATCCAGCACATCCCAATGCAGCCGCTGGTTCTCGACCCGCCATTCGCCGCCCGCGCCATGCATCTCGGAGGGGCCTTCGACGTAATCCTCGGATTTCTTGAAATAGGGCAGCACATCGTCCCAGCCCCAGCCCGCGAGGCCGCGCTGGCGCCAACCATCATAATCCGCTGCCTGCCCACGCAGATACAGCATGCCGTTGATGGACGAGCAGCCTCCCAGCACCTTGCCGCGCGGATAGATCAGCGCCCGACCATTCAGCCCCGGGTCGGCCTCTGTGCGATACATCCAGTCGGTGCGCGGGTTGTTGATGCAGTAGAGATATCCCATCGGGATATGCACCCAGTGATAATTGTCACGGCCGCCCGCCTCCAGCAGCAGCACCTGCTTGCCCGCCTCGCTCAGCCGCTTGGCTAGAACACAGCCGGCACTCCCGGCGCCCACGATGATGTAGTCGAACTGCATGATCTGCTCCCCGTCTTTCCCTCGTCTTCCTGTTGAACCAGAAGCAGGAGCGAAATGTAAGACAAATAAGTCCTCTATGCCCCCATCTGTATTCACAGCACCCAACTGTCCGGCCCAAACAGCCAAGCAAGAGGCCCTCCCGCGCCCGCGGGGGCCCCGACTGCGTCCGCACCCCTTGGCAGCCTTGGCTGCTGCGCGCCCGCGCGCTGCCACGCCCAACGGGAGGAGGTCTTTTTCAAAAAGCCGCCGACGGGCGGGAGCGCTACGAAGAGAAAGCTCAGACGGGCAGCGCCGTTGTCTTGAACACCGTGCGCAGAGCGAAACTCGATTGCATCTGCGCCACCCCCGGAAGCCGTGTCAGATGCTGGCGATGGATGCGGGCAAAATCATCGGTATTTTCGGCCACGACCTTCAGGATGTAATCCGCCGATCCCGCCATCAGGTGGCACTCCAGCACATCCGGGATCCGCGCCACCGCACGTTCAAAAGCATCCAACAGCTCGTCCGCCTGCCCCTGCAGGGTGATCTCCACGAAGACGGTTGTCGGAACGCTCAGCTTGCGGGCGTCCAGCAGGGCGACGTAGTCCTTGATATAGCCCTCAGCCTCCAGCCGCTGCACCCGGCGGTGGCAGGCCGATGCGGAAAGGTTCACCCGCTCGCTCAGATCCGCGTTGGAAATACGGCCCTGCCGTTGGAGGACCTCCAGAATACGACGATCCGTCGAATCAAGAGACATAATTGCGTAGTACCTTGCTCATATTCCGCATCTATTCGAATTATCTTCGATCCGCATCTTTTTAATTCGCCCAAAAAAGCAGCACATTTCCCAACAGCGGATCTAGGGTTTTAGTATAGCAGGGAGGAAGCTACATGAAAATCGGATGCCCGACTGAAATCAAACCGCAGGAATTTCGCGTCGGCATGACCCCCGACGCGGCCCACGAAGCCATCGCACATGGCCATGACGTTTTCATCCAGACCGGCGCCGGGGCCGGTGCCGGATACACCGATGCCGACTATGCCGCCGCCGGTGCGACGCTGCTGGAGACGGCCGAAGAGATTTTTGCCACCGCAGACATGATCGTCAAGGTCAAGGAACCGCAAGCCGGTGAGCGCAAGATGCTGCGCGAAGGGCAGTTGCTGTTCACCTACCTGCACCTGGCCCCCGACCCCGAACAGACCCGCGACCTTCTTGCATCAGGCTGCACCGCGATTGCTTATGAAACCGTCACCGACAGCTTTGGTGGCCTGCCGCTGCTGGCGCCGATGTCCGAAGTGGCCGGACGGCTGGCACCGCAGGTCGGCGCCTGGACCCTGCAAAAGGCAAACGGCGGCCGCGGCGTCCTGATGGGCGGCGTACCCGGCGTCCCTCCGGCAAAGGTGGTGGTGATCGGCGGCGGTGTGGTCGGCACCCATGCGGCCCGCATCGCCTCGGGCATGGGCGGCGATGTCACCGTTCTGGACCGCTCCCTGCATCGCCTGAAATACCTCGATGATGTATTTGGCCGAGACTTCCGCACCCGCTATTCCACCGCCGCCGCCACCGCCGAACTGGTCCGCGAAGCCGACCTGGTTGTCGGCGCGGTGCTGGTGCCCGGCGCAGCGGCACCGAAACTGGTCTCCCGCGCGCAGCTCAGCGAGATGAAGCCGGGGGCTGTCCTGGTCGATGTCGCGATCGATCAGGGGGGCTGTTTCGAAACCTCGAAAGCCACCACTCATGCCGATCCGATTTATGAGGTCGATGGCGTCATGCATTACTGCGTGGCCAACATGCCGGGCGCCGTTGCCCGCACCTCGACCCAGGCTCTGGGCAATGCAACCCTCCCCTTCCTGCTGGCATTGGCGGACAAAGGCTGGAAACAGGCCTGCGCCGATGATCCGCATCTTCTGAACGGGCTGAACGTCCATGCGGGCCAGTTGACCTACTATGCCGTCGGCAAGGCGCTGGGGATCGATGTCGTTTCCCCAGCACTGGCGATCAAATCCTGAGTTCCGGTCCGCGAACCTGACTGATCATTACGGATTACCCTGCTACCTCCTCCCCGCCAGCGCCTGCGCACTGGCGGGGATTTTTATCTTCCCGTATTCCGCCACCACCAGCCAGGCGACCCTGTGCCGGGTTGCTAAATGCAAACGTGGCCAAGAAATTCCCTGTCAATTCAAACAATCTTGATAGTAACAATAAGGCTGAGTCGGAGAATCCGACGTCGACCAAAGCAGGTCCGCGCCGGATGACAGGATTGAAAGAGGACCTATTGGTATGGAAGAGATGATTGAACAAGCCGGAGCCCTCTGGCCGCTGGCACTGAGCGCTGCCAAGGCACTTGTTGTTCTTATCCTTGGCTGGGTGGCAGCGGGAATGATCAGCAACATGGTGCGCCGCCGCATCAACAAGACCCCTCAGATCGATCCGACGCTAGGCAATTTTGCCGCCAGCATGATCCGTTGGGCGCTGCTGGCTGTGGTGCTGGTTGCGGTTCTCGGGATCTTCGGCATCGAGGCCACCAGTCTTGTCGCCATGCTGGGCGCTGCTACGCTGGCCATCGGTCTGGCCCTACAAGGCACGCTGAGCGATCTGGCAGCCGGTTTCATGCTGATCCTGTTCCGCCCTTACAAGCTGGGTCAATACGTCGACATCGGCGGCACCGCCGGGACGGTAAAGGATCTGAACCTTTTTGTGACCGAACTGGCCACTGCGGACAACGTGCAGATCATCATCCCTAATGGTCAGGCCTGGGGATCGATCATCACTAACTTCTCGGCCCATGACACCCGCCGGGTAGATCTGGTCTTTGGCATCGATTATGGCGACAGTGCCGACAAGGCCAAGGCGATCATCCTGCGACAGGCCGCCGCCGATGCACGGGTCATGACCGATCCCGAACCCTGGGTTCGCGTGACCAACCTTGGTGACAGCTCGGTCGATCTGACCGCGCGCCTGTGGTGCAAGGCATCGGATTACTGGGAGCTGAAATTCGCCATGACACAGGCTGTGAAGGAAGCCTTTGACGCCGAAGGCATTTCGATCCCCTACCCGCACAGTGTGGAGATCCAGAAAAAGGAGGGGTAAGCCTCCCGCCCGTTATCGGGTTTTGCGACCCTCTGCCCGTTGGGCCTGGCGCCCCGCCTTTGGCGGGGCGTTGTCGTTTCTGCAGTCCCCTGTGCGCCCAATCGCAGACGCCGATGAAGGCAGCCCCGCCGCAGATCAGCTGCCGGAACCCCGGACCATCACGACGGTGGGATCGCCCCGATATACCGCCGCCTCTTCGCGCATCTCGTAGCCCAGTTTCCGGGCAACGTTCTGTGACACCAGATGTTCCGGGTCGAACAGGCAGACCGTTTCCGACCAGTCCATGCAGCGATCCGCCCAGTCATGGATAGAGCGCACCGCCTCGGTCGCGATGCCGCGGCCATGGGCATGGGCTGCCAGCACCCAGCCGGCCTCGGGCATTCCGTTCAGCGGCGGAACGATGCCGCGTTTGAAGTCGGAAAACCCGACCTCTCCCAGGAACCGGCCATCGGTGCGATCCGTGACCGCCCAATAGCCAAAGCCCATCGCCTGCCAGTGCCCCATGTTCCGCAAAAGCCGCGCCCACGAGGCTTCTGGGTCAGAAGGAACGCCGCCGATGTATTTCACCACCTCGGGATCACCCCAAAGCGCGGCCACACCGGGGAAATCCTCAGTCCGGTGCGGACGCAGGATTAGCCGGTCGGTTTCAAGGATGACCTCGCTCACCCGGGCAGCTTGCCCGTCAGCACATAGGTCAGGATTTCCACCACCTGCCGCGGCTCTTCAGCCACTGCCAGCGCGGCAGCGTGCACTTCTTTCAGCGCGTGCTGATGGTCCGGCTGGCTCAGCACGATGATCGATTTGCCCAGCGCCGCCGCATAGCCTGCGTCAAAGGCGGCATTCCACTGCTTGTACTTGTCGCCAAAACGCACGACGACCACATCGGCATCCTCGATCCCCTTGCGGGTACGGATCGCGTTGACCATGGCCCCTTTGTGATCGTGCCAGTATTTGTTCTCTTCGGCGCCCAAAATGGCCACACCGCAGTCATCGCTGGCCCCGTGGTCAGTGACCGGGCTGTTGAAAGCCACGTCCAGATCCGCCGCGCCAGTCACGATCTGCTCGCGCCAGTCCGTGTGGATTTCACCCGAAAGATATACGTTCAAAGTCATCGCACCCTCCATTCGCTGTTCCGCCATGCTTAGACCGGATCGCCCGAACGGACCAGCCCCGCCGCCTACAGATCACTTGCGGCGTGCAACCAGAAACCGGTTGGGCGGATCGGCCGGGTAGTTTCCGGTCTCGATGATCTCGAAACCCGCAGCCTCAAGCCGTGCCTGCCAATCGGCCACTGACAGGAAATGCACGACCGAGGGCGGCGCCTTGCCGACAAGCCGCATCACCGGAATCGCAACCCGCATCATGAAACGCTGCAGCGCGCTTTTGCTATCGGCCAGGCAGGGCGTTTTCGAGATAAAAGTGCCACCGGGGCGAATGGTCCGGTAGATATGCGCAAGGGCGCCATCCAGATCGCCTATCAGGTGGAACAGGTTGAATGCCATCACCGCGTCAAAGGGTCCCACGGGTGCATTTGCGATGTCAGAGACGACGAACCGCAGATTGGTGACGCCTGCCTCATCCTTCTTGCGCTGCGCGATGGCGATCATCGAAGGCGCCAGATCGGTGGCAGTATAACAGGCGACCGCCTTCCTGAGGCGCAGCGCGGTGGTCCCGGTGCCGCAACCCAGTTCCAGAACCCGGTCGCCCGGATTCAGATAGGCCTGAGTGCGTTCCAACGTATAGTCATAAGCGGCAGGATCCCGGATCTGACTGCGGGCATATTTTTCGGCAATTCCGTCCCAGAACTGAATTGAGGTCTGCATGGTTTTGTCTCCTTTGCGAGGAAACTACGAGAAAGCCATACATGCAGGAATTGCCGAAATATGCAGGCACGATATACGGTAATGTATGACCAGCACCCCAAACACCTTCGACTGGAACCACATCCGCGCCTTTCTCGCCACCGCCGAGACGGGCTCTCTCTCTGCTGCGGCCCGGCGTCTGAACCTGACACAACCCACGCTAAGCCGTCAGGTGGCTGCGCTGGAGGAAAGCCTTGGCTTGATGCTGTTCGAGCGGATCGGCAAATCTCTGCAGCTGACGCAAGCCGGGGTCGAACTGCTGGAACATACCCGCCCCATGGGTCTGGCAGCGGACCGGATCGCCCTTGCGGCACTGGGACAATCAGAATCCATCACCGGCACCGTCCGGATTACCGCCAGCGATGTTTATTCTGCTTACCTGCTGCCGAATGTGCTGCGGCGGTTGCGCCAGTTGGCGCCGGATCTGCACATCGACATCATCGCCTCCAACGACATCCGCGATCTGATGCGCCGCGAGGCGGATATCGCCATCCGCCACGTGCGCCCCGAGCAGCCCGAATTGATCGCCCGTCTTATCCACGAGGAAACCGCCCGCTTTTATGCCGCGCCGCAATATCTGGCAAAGGCCGGGCGGCCCGAAGACGTCCGGGATCTGAGCAGCCATGACTTCATCAGCTTCGGCGATGCAGAAGGGATGGTCGGTCATCTCACGCCCTTGGGGTTTCCCCTGACAAAGCGCAATTTTCGATATGAATCACAAAGCGGGCTGGTCGCGTGGGAACTGGTCAAACGGGGGTTTGGTATCGCCCCCATGTCAGATCGCATCGCCCGGCAAACGCCCGAGGTCGAGCAGATCCTGCCGCAGATGGAGCCGATCCGGTTCCCAGTCTGGCTGACCACCCACCGGGAGCTGCACACCAGCCGCAAGATCCGCCTGGTATTCGATCTGCTGGCAGAGCACTTTTTTCAAAAATAAGGCCGCGCCCGGATCGGGCACGGCCTGAAATTCCAACCATTCCGCTCAGCAGATCAGCCCCGCAGAATGCCTCCGGTGGCCTTGCTCACCTTGGCGATGATCTTCTCGCTCACCGCTTCGATGTCTTTTTCCTTCAGCGTCTTGTCAGTCGGCTGCAGGCGCACGGTGATGGCCAGGGATTTTTTGCCCTCACCCAGGCTGCCGCCGATGAATTCATCAAAGACGCGCACGTCCTCGATCAGCGCCTTGTCGGCACCGGCAGCGGCATTGACCAGGGTCAGCGCCTCGACGCTCTCATCCACCACAAAGGCAAAGTCACGCTCGACCGCCTGCAGGTCGCTGATGTCCAGCGCCGCGCGGGTGGCACCGGATTTACGCGGCAGCGGCACCTCGTCCGGCCAGATGGTAAAGGCCACGGCAGGCCCTTTGACGCCCATTTCGCTCAGCGCCTTGGGGTGCAACTCACCAAAGACGCCGAGTACCTTTTTCGGGCCAAGGCAAATCTTGCCGTGACGGCCCGGATGCCACCAGGCATCGCCGCCCCGCAGCACCTGCACCTTGGCCGGCGCGCCGATAGCGGCCAGAACCGCCTCGACGTCGGCCTTTGCATCAAAGGTATCGACCGGGCGCGCCGCGCCATGCACATCCTTGGGGCCAGTGCGGCCGACCAAGAGACCCGAGATCTGTTCGCGCTGCTCGCCCGGCTCGCCGCCGTGGAACACAGGACCCGCCTCGAACAGGGCCAAATCCATGAAGCCCCGCGCCTGATTGCGCGCGGCGGCCTGCATCAGACCGGCCAGCAGATCCGGACGCATATGGGACATTTCCGAGGAAATTGGATTGGCCAGCATTGTGGCATCGCTGCCGCCGCCAAACAGCGTCGCAGAGGCCTTGTCGATGAAGGTGTAGCTGACGATTTCATTGTAGCCGAGGCTGGCCGCCGTGCGGCGTGCCATCTGCTGGCGGCGCTGCTGCAGCGTCATCACCGGCTTGGGGATGCCCGGTGTCAAGCGTGCCAGCGGCTTGCCCTGCAGCTTGGTCAACGAAGCGATACGCGCGACCTCTTCCACCAGATCGGCTTCACCCTGCACGTCGGGGCGCCAGCTGGGCACATGGGCCAGGTTTCCCTCCAGCCGGAAGCCAAGGCGGGTCAGGGTCTGACGCTGATCGCTTTCGGGGATGTCCATACCGACCAGCGACTGCACCCGCTCCGGGTCCAGTTTATAGGCCCGCGAATGATCCGGCACATCGCCCGCGATCACCACTTCGGACGGCTCGCCACCGCAAAGATCCAGGATCATCTGGGTGGCACGATGCAGCCCTTCGAGGGTGAATTCCGGGTCAACGCCACGCTCGAAGCGATAGCGCGCGTCCGAATTGATCTTGAGCGCGCGGCCGGTGGTCGCGATCTGCACGTGATCCCAGAAGGCACTTTCTAGGAAGACATCGACCGTCTCGTCGGTACAGCCGGTTTCCTCACCGCCCATGATACCGGCGATGCTTTCGGGGCCATTTTCATCGGAAATCACCATCTGGCCTGCGCCAAGGGTGTATTCCTTTTCATCCAGCGCCAGCAGCGTCTCGCCGCCCTTGGCGCGATGCACCCGCAGATCGCCCTGCACCTTGGCCACGTCAAAGACGTGCAGCGGACGGTTCTGATCGAAGGTGAAGAAGTTGGTGATATCCACCAGCGCCGAAATCGGGCGCAGACCGATGGCTGTCAGCCGGTCCTGCAGCCACTGCGGGCTGGGGCCGTTCTTGACGCCCTTGATTACCCGGCCAGTGAACAGCGGGCAGCCATCCAGCGTGTCTTCGTCGATGGTCACCTTGACCGGGCTTTCGAAGTCACCCGGGACCGCCTCGTAGTCGTGTGTTTTCAGCGTGCCGATCCCGCGCGCCGCCAGATCGCGGGCAATGCCAAAGATACCCAGCGCATCGGGGCGGTTCGGAGTAATGGCGATCTCGATCACCGGATCAACCTTGGCCGGATCGTTCTCTGCCAGCCAGTCAATGAACCGGTCGCCGACCGCACCCGAGGGCAGCTCGATGATGCCGTCGTGTTCATCGGACAGTTTCAGCTCCCGCTCGGAGGCCATCATGCCGAAGGATTCAACACCGCGGATCTTGCCAACGCCGATGGTGATATCCAGACCCGGCACATACATGCCCGGTTTGCAGACCACCACGGTGATGCCCTCCCGGGCATTTGGCGCGCCGCAGATGATCTGCATCTCGCCTTCGTCGGTGTCCACCTTGCAGACACGCAGTTTATCCGCATCAGGATGCTTCTCCGCGTGTTTCACATAGCCCAGGGTAAAATCCTTGAGCCGGTCGGCGGGGTTCGAGACCTCTTCGACTTCCAGTCCCAGGTCGGTCAGGGCCTCGGTGATCTCCGCAACGGAGGCATCGGTATCAAGGTGGTCTTTCAGCCAGGAGAGAGTGAATTTCATATCTCAGCGCCCTTTTGGCAAATCGGTTGACTGGCGGCCCGGCACTCCATTTCTGGCAGCGCGCCCGGCCCGGGGTGGGTGCGGAACGCGCCCGCCCATGGGGCGGGTCGGGCGCGTCGCAGGGCTAGGGCCCTGCGGTTCAAGCGTTATCGGCTCAACCCGCCATGCAGTGTTGGAACGTCCAGGCAGCTGAAGCCATAATGGCGCAGCCAGCGCAGATCGCTGTCAAAGAAGGCACGCAAATCGGGGATGCCGTATTTCAGCATCGCCAGACGGTCGATACCGATGCCAAAGGCAAAGCCCTGGTAGACCTCGGGGTCAATGCCACCGGCGGCGATCACCTTGGGGTGGACCATGCCGGAACCAAGGATCTCCATCCAGTCGTCGCCCTCGCCGATCTTCAGCTGACCGTTGTCCCAGGAGCAGCGGATATCCACCTCGGCCGAAGGCTCGGTGAAGGGGAAGTGGGAGGCGCGGAAGCGCAGCTCCACATCGTCCACCTCGAAGAAGGATTTGACGAATTCCTCCAGCACCCACTTGAGGTTCGCCATCGAGATGTCTTTGTCCAGCGCCAGGCCTTCGACTTGGTGGAACATCGGGGTGTGGGTCTGATCGTAGTCGGCGCGGTAAACACCGCCCGGGCAGATGACGCGCAGCGGGGCGCCCATCTTCTCCATCGACTGGATCTGTACCGGCGAGGTGTGGGTGCGCAGCACATGCGGCGGGCGGTCGTCGCCTTCGGCCCGGTGCATGTAGAAAGTATCCATCTCGGCGCGGGCGGGGTGGTGGCCCGGAATGTTCAGCGCATCGAAGTTGTACCAGTCGGTTTCAACACGCGAGCCTTCGGCAACCGAGAAGCCAAGTTCGGCAAAGATCGCAGTCAGCTCTTCGCTGGCCTGGCTGATCGGGTGCAGGCTGCCGCGGCGCTGCGGGCGCGTGGGCAGCGTGACGTCCAGCCATTCCGTGCGCAGACGCTCGTCCAGCGCCGCATCGGCCAGCGCGGCCTTCTTGGCGGCCAGGGCAGAGTTGATTTCATCCTTGAGTGCGTTCAGCGCCGGACCCACGGTCTGGCGCTCCTCGGGCGTCATCTTGCCCAATTCCCGCATCTTCAGGGCCACCTCGCCCTTTTTCCCGACGGCGGCGAGGCGGATCGCCTCCAGCGCGTCCTCGTCGTGGGCATCGGCGATCTGCCCCAGATATTTTGCCTTAAGATCGTCCATGACGGTCCCCTGAATTTTGCTTGGCTCGTGCTACCACAGCAGCCGCTGAAAGCAAGGCCCGACGGACCAGCCTTCCCCAGCTTAGGGATCCGTTTCCCTGGCCAAAGCGCAAAAAAGCCGCCCCTGAGGGGCGGCTTTCTTAAATCTCAGCGTGGAACGCTTCAGGCTGCCAGTGCGGACTGTGCCTGCTTGACGATCGCACCGAAGGCTTCGGGCTCGTGCACGGCCAGATCGGCCAAGACCTTACGGTCAACTTCGATACCGGCCAGGTTCAGGCCGTTGATGAAGCGCGAGTATGTCAGCGATTCGTCGTGGCTGCGGACGGCAGCGTTGATACGCTGGATCCACAGGGCGCGGAAGTTACGCTTGCGCGCCTTACGGTCACGGGTTGCGTACTGGTTTGCCTTGTCGACGGCCTGACGGGCGACCTTGAAGGTATTCTTGCGGCGGCCATAGTAACCTTTGGCTGCCTTGATGACCTTCTTGTGACGGGCGTGAGTTGTGGTACCACCTTTAACGCGGGACATGTGTCAAATCTCCTCTTAGCGGTCGTAGGGCATGAAGCCCTTGACGATCTTGGCGTCGGGGGCGGACAGGGTCGTGGTGCCGCGGGCATCACGGATGAATTTCTTATGACGTTTGATCATGCCGTGGCGCTTACCGGCCTGACCTGCCAACACCTTACCGGTGGCGGTCACCTTGAAGCGCTTTTTGGCGCTCGATTTCGTCTTCATTTTGGGCATTTCCGTCTCCTTCAATGCGAGTTCGGTAGATACGCGACTCGGCATGCCACTCTGGCCGGCCACGTGAACAGGGCCGCCATGTACGAAAACGGGACCACAAGGGCAAGCGGTTTCTTCTAAAAAACCTGGCCAATCACGTTGAAAAACGCATCTGGCACATCGCGCAGACGATAACCGCCCGGCTGTGTCAGAACTGCATAGGCGATCAGGCCCGCACTGCCCAGCAGCAGGAAGACAGAGACCTGTGGCCGCCGCTTGTCGCTATAGGCCGACAACATGGACGGTATCGCCAGCCATGCAAGCAGAAGGCCAAGCACCAGAAACAGGTCACTGTTCATGCAACATCCCTCCAACCGCAGCCCGACGCCGGGCTGGAGGAAAGCTTATTCCGGGTCGGTGCTGTAAATCAAACGTTCATCACAGGGGGCAACGCGCAGGATGTTGGTGGTGCCGGGCACGTTGAACGGCACGCCTGCGGTCACGACGATCTGATCCGTCTCGGAGGCGAACCCGCCGGCGCGGGCGGCGCGGGCGGCGTTAACCACCGCCCCCTTGAACCGGTCCTGTCCGCTGGTCACCACGCAGTGGCAGCCCCAGCTGAGCGCCAGACGCCGGGCGGTGCCTTCCAGCGGGGTCAACGCGATGATCGGAACACCGGGACGTTCCCGCGCGGTCAGCAGCGCAGTTGTGCCGCTCTGGGTGAAGCAGCAGATCGCCTTGATATCCGTCTTCTCGGCAATTTCGCGGGCGGCAGCAACGATGGCATCCGCAATCGTGTTGCCCTTGGAGGAGCGCGAAGAGGCGATGATCTGCGCATAGGTGGGGTCGGTCTCCACCTCGGCGGCGACGTTGTCCATGGTTCGCACCGCTTCGACCGGATATTGCCCGGCAGCGGATTCAGCGCTCAGCATGATGGCATCGGTGCCCTCATAGATCGCGGTCGCCACGTCCGAGACCTCGGCGCGCGTGGGCATCGGGCTTTCGATCATGCTTTCCAGCATCTGGGTGGCGACGATCACCGGTTTGGCCGCCGCGCGGCATTTGCGCACCAGCCGTTTCTGGATCGGCGGCACGGCAGACACCGGCAGTTCGACGCCCAGATCGCCGCGCGCCACCATGATCCCGTCCGAGGCATCGAGGATTTCCTCGAACTGCTCCACAGCCGAAGGCTTCTCGATCTTGGACAGCACCGCAGCGCGGCCATCGACCAGGCCTTTGGCCTCAAACACATCCTTGGCCCTCTGCACGAAGGACAGTGCGATCCAGTCCACACCCAGGGTGCAGGCAAACTCCAGATCATCACGGTCCTTGTCCGACAGAGCCGCCAGGGGCAGCACCACATCGGGCACGTTCACGCCCTTGCGGTTGGAGATGGTGCCGCCGGTCACGACGCTGCAATCGGCAAAATCGGCGCCGCAGCGCTCCACCCGGAGGCGGATCTTGCCATCATTCACCAGCAGATGCGCGCCGGGCTCCAGCGCCTGAAAAATCTCGGGATGCGGCAGGCAGACCCGCGTGGCATCACCATCGGTGGGATCCAGATCCAGCCGGAAAGACGCGCCCTCTTCCAGTTCCTCGGAACCATTCGCAAAGACGCCCACGCGCAACTTGGGACCCTGAAGGTCGGCCAGAATACCGATCGAGCTGTCCAGATCCTTTTCCACCTTGCGGATGATCTCGTGCTTTTGGGTGATCTCTGCATGGGTCCCGTGCGACATATTCAGGCGGAACACGTCGGCGCCGGCCTCGTGCAGGGCGCGAATCGTTTCATAGGTTTCGGACGCCGGTCCCAGGGTGGCAACAATCTTCACACTGCGGGAACGTTTCATGGGGTGGGTCCTTCTGGTGTCAGCTCAGCAATAGGCGGTGTTACCGCAAACATATCTTGCGGTGCTTATCGCGCAATTTCCATTTTGCCGCAACTCCCCTAAAGGTATCGTCAACAATCGATGACAGGCGCATGACATATACTCCCTTCTTTGTTCACGGGGCCGACCGCCCTGCCCGCTGGCTGATCACCTGCGACCATGCCACCAACCGCGTACCTCCCTTCGTCAACGGCGGTGACCTTGGCCTGCCGCATGAGGATATGGAGCGTCATATCGCTTATGATGTGGGGGCCTATGCCGTCGCCCGCCATCTGGGTGAGCTGCTGGACGCGCCGGTTGTGGCCTCCAATTTCTCCCGTCTGGTGATCGACCCCAACCGGGGCGAAGATGATCCAACTCTGCTGATGAAGCTTTATGACGGGACCATCATTCCCGCCAACCGTCACGCCGATGCGGCAGAGCGCGCGGCGCGGCTTGAGGCCTGCTACCGCCCCTATCACGCAGAAGTGAGCCGCCTTGCCGCGCGCCCGGACACGGTCATCGTCTCGATGCATTCCTTCACCCGACAATTGCGCGGACGTCCGCCGCGTCCCTGGCAAATCGGCGTGCTCTTCCCCGAGGGAGAGCGGTTTTCCCCGGTGCTGATCGACACATTGCAGGCCGAGCCTGACCTTTGTGTCGGGATCAACGAGCCCTACACCGGCTACCTGCCCGGCGATGCCATCGACACCCACGGCACAGCCCATGGTCGCCCTAACACGCTGATCGAACTGCGCAACGATCTGATCGCTGATGCGGTAGGACAGCGGCAGTGGGCCGAACGACTCGCCAAGCTCCTGCCCCGGGCCCTTGCGAACTCGGGCCTGTAGCAGCGCTTGCCTCTGGACAGTGGCACCCACATATTACGGAACGCAAGACAACCGGGAGGATCCCCATGGACCAGCAAACCGAGATCGAACTTCAGGCCGCCGCATTCCGCCGCCTGCAAAAGCATCTGATGGAAGACCGCACCGATGTGCAGAACATCGACCTGATGAACATGGCCGGGTTCTGCCGCAACTGCCTCAGCCGCTGGTATCAGGAAGCAGCAAACGAACGCGGCATCGAAATGGACAAGAATGAAGCCCGCGAAATCTACTATGGCATGACCATGGATGAGTGGAAGTCCAAGTACCAGACCGAGGCCAGCCCGGAAAAACAGGCCGAGTTCGAAGTCGCCTTCAAGGAAAACGTCACAGACAAGGCCTGATCCCTGGCGGATTGCCCCCCCTGTCGCCATCGGCGCACAGGGGGTGTTCGCCACTGGGTATAACCCCGGCGGCCCGGATCCCTTAACATCTGAACCAACAGTATGTGTGATGGAGGTTCGGATGCGTTCAAGGATGCCAAGCTATTTCATTTCCCACGGCGGCGGACCGTGGCCCTGGATCCCGAACATGCGGGAGGCGCTGGCACCGCTGGCAGATGCGCTTGCCCGTATGCCGCAGGAAATCGGGCGCCGTCCCTCGGCGGTTCTGATGATTTCCGGCCACTGGGAAAAGGACACATTTGCAGTGATGAGTGCTGCAAAACCGCCGATGGTCTATGACTATTACAACTTCCCGCCAGAGACCTACGAAATCCAATACCCGGCGCCCGGCGCGCCAGAGCTGGCCCAGCACACTGCGGATCTGATCGCAGCGGCGGGATTGCCGGTCTCGATGGACGCGGAACAGGGATACGACCATGGCACCTTCGTGCCCATGGCCCTGATGTACCCGGAGGCCGATGTTCCGCTATTTCAGGTCTCCATGCGCCATGGTTACAGTCCAGAAGAGCATTTCGCCCTTGGCCGCGCGCTTGCCCCCCTGCGTGACGAGGACGTGCTGATCGTTGGCTCCGGTCTCAGCTACCACAATCTGCGGGAATTCGGCCCCCGGGCCAAGGTGCCCTCGGAAGAGTTCGACACATGGCTGAATGCGGCGCTGCAACTGCCAGCCGCCGCGCGGACCGAGGCACTGCTCAACTGGGAACAGGCCCCCTATGCCCGCGCCTGCCACGCGCAGGAGGATCACCTTGTGCCGCTCTTCACAGCCCTTGGCGCGGCCGAGAAAGAACCGGCAACTCAGGTCTACCACCAGAAGGACATCTTTGGCGGCGTCACGGCCTCTAGCTTCCGCTTTGGGTAACGCCTCTGTTGCGGGCAGCCTCAAGACCGCTCGGACAAAGGCAGCTTATGATTGTATTTTGGCAATAATATCACGATAAAGTTGTGATACGTTTACGTTGATGCAATCGAAGGAAGACTTATTCAATGAAAGCCTTGTCTCTGGCCGCACATATTGCGCTCGCCACTGCTATACCGACCATCAGTTTTGGGGCCTCATTCTCGCATGCGGGCCTGCAGGCCGATACTTTGGTCCAGCATGGTGGAGGCTGCCGCAAAAGCTCTCCACCGGGCAAATGCTGCCATATGCAGACCAGCACAGGCAGAGTGCACTGCCACTGAAACAACAAAAGGCCGCCCCGTCAGGAGCGGCCTTAATTGTTGATACGGATACGCGCAGCGATCAGATCGCGGCCTTCACCGATTCATCCAGATAGATCTCGCGCAGGCGTTTGGCGATGGGGCCGGGTGTGCCGTCACCCAGCGCGGTGCCGTCAATCTCCACGACCGGCATCACGAATGCGCTGGCCGAGGTGGTAAAGGCCTCATCCGCCTCTTTCGCTTCATCGATGGTAAAGAGACGCTCTTCGATCTTCAGCTGCGCTTCTTCTGCCATGCGCAACACGGCCTTGCGGGTGATGCCGTGCAGGATGTCATTGGACAGCGGGCGGGTGACGATCACGCCATCCTTGACGAAATAGGCGTTGTTCGAAGTGCCCTCGGTCACGTAGCCGTCTTCGACCATCCAGGCGTCATCGGCTCCGGCCTTCTTGGCCATCATCTTGCCCATCGACGGGTACAGCAGCTGCACCGTCTTGATGTCGCGGCGGCCCCAGCGGATGTCCTCGATCGAGATGATCTTGGCACCCTTCTTGGCGGCGGGGCTATCGGCCAGCCCCGGCTTGTTCTGGGTGAACAGAACAATCGACGGTTTGGTGGTCTCGGGATCGGGGAAGACGAAATCGCGGTCGCCATCGGACCCGCGGGTGACCTGAAGATAAACCAGACCTTCGTCGATGCCGTTCAGTTCCACCAGCTTGCGGTGGATCTCCAGCAGTTCGTCCTTGGTGCAGGGTTCCTGCATGTCCAGCTCATCCAGCGAGCGTTTCAGGCGCACCGCGTGGCCTTCGAAATCAATCAGCTTGCCGCCCAGAACCGAGGTCACCTCGTATACCGCATCAGCCATCAGGAAGCCGCGATCGAAGATCGAGACCTTCGCTTCGTCTTCCGGCAGGTATTCGCCATTCACATAAACAGTACGGGTCATTGTCATCTCCTCAGCCCCAGAGTTCTGCCTTGGGCGGATGCACACCGGCAGCATCGTATTCCATTGTCGTTTCGCGGTCTTCGGACAGAAGCAGCGGCCCGTCAAGGTCCGTCACCATCGCCCCCTGCGCCAGCAGCACCGCAGGCGCCATCGCAAGTGACGAGCCCATCATGCAGCCAACCATCACGCGGTAACCTTCGGCCAGCGCCGCTTCGCGCAGTTTCAGCGCCTCGGTCAAGCCGCCGGTCTTGTCCAGCTTGATGTTGACCACATCGTATTTGCCTTTGAGTTTCGGCAGGCTGGCGCGGTCATGGCAGCTTTCATCCGCGCACACCGGTACCGGACGCTCCATGCCAATGAGCGCGTCGTCTTCACCGGCGGGCAAGGGTTGTTCGACCAGCGACACGCCCAGACGCACCAAATGCGGCGCAAGCTCGGCATAGACCTCGGCGCTCCAGCCTTCGTTGGCGTCGATAATGATATCCGAGTCCGGTGCCCCGGCGCGCACGGCTTCCAGTCGCGGCATGTCATCGGCGGTGCCCAGCTTGATCTTCAAAAGCGGGCGATGAGCATTCTCGGCGGCCTGCTCCTGCATCACCTCGGGTGTGTCGAGCGACAGGGTATAGGCGGTAATTTCGGGGCCGGGTTTCGGCAGACCGGCCAGTTCCCAGACCCGTTTGCCCGCCAGTTTCGCCTCAAGATCCCAAAGCGCGCAATCCACCGCGTTGCGAGCCGCACCGGCAGGCAGCAGGTCCTGCAGCTCTTCGCGGGTAAAGCTGTCGGGCAGGCCGGTAATTTCGGCGGTCACGCTGTCCAGCGTTTCATCATAGCGGGCATAAGGCACACATTCGCCCCACCCCACAGCCCCGTCCTTTTCGATCCTGACGGTCAGCACCTTCGCCTCGGTCCGCGAGCCGCGGGAGATGGTAAAGGCCCGCGCCAGTTTGAATACATCCGGCGTCACGGTGACTTTCATGTTCGATCCTTTCGGGGTCTTTGTTCGGCTTCTGGGAATGGATAGGGCCGCACTCCACAGACGCCTGAATTCACAAAAAAAGGGCGCCTGCTGCCAGACGCCCCCTTATAACAATCAGATTGCGGCGAGCGCGTCTACCAAGCGGTCGGCGCCATGGCGGTAAGGATCCACCGCGGGGAGCCCCATGCGCTTTTCCACTTCCTCAAGGTAGGCAACCGCCTCTTCCTCGTTCAGGTGCTGAGTGTTCACCGAGATACCGACAACCTGACAATCCGGGTTGCCCTTGCGCGCCAGCGGCAGCGCGGTGTCGCGCAGCTCTTCGAGGCTGGGCAGGGAATAGCCCGGCAGACCGCGCATATGTTCACGGGTCGGTTCGTGGCACAGGATCAGCGCATCGGGCTGACCGCCATGCACCAGCGCCATGGTCACACCGGAATAGGAAATGTGGAACAAGGAACCCTGCCCTTCGATCATGTCCCAGTGGTCTTCATCATTGTCCGGGGTCAGATATTCGATGGAACCCGCCATGAAGTCGGCAATCACAGCGTCCAGCGGCACACCGTGGCCAGTGATCAGAATGCCGGTCTGGCCGGTGGCGCGGAAGGTGGATTTCATACCGCGTTTTTGCATCTCGGCGTCCATCGCCAACGCAGTGTACATCTTGCCCACCGAGCAGTCGGTGCCAACGGCAAGACAGCGCTTGCCTTTGCGCTTCACGCCATTTGCAATCGGGTAGCCGACCGAAGGCACACGCACGTCATGCAGTGTGCCGCCGTGAGTTTGGGCAGCAGCGACCAGATCGCCTTCGTCGCGCAGCAGGTTGTGCAGGCCGGACGCGATGTCATAACCCATTTCAAGCGCCTTGATCAGCACTTCCTTCCAGGCGGGGGAGATGATCCCGCCGCGGTTGGCGACACCAATCACCAGCGTCTTTGCACCGGCGGCCTTGGCCTCTTCGAGCGACATTTCGGTCAGTCCCAGATCGGCGCCGCAGCCCGGCAGAGAGATCTGCCCGACCGCGTGGTCCGGGCGCCAGTCGCGGATGCCGATGGCAACCTTTGCCGCAAGCATATCGGGCGCATCGCCCAGGAACAGCAGATAGGGTGTCTCGATCATCTCGGGGCCTCCGTTAAACGTGATTCACCACGAACGATAATCGAGCCGCCTTGCGAAGCGGTCCCATTTTTGCATTTGCAGGAAAGACATGATCGAAGTTTCTTCTACAAAAATACATTTTCATCGAAGAAAATTCCGACAATGGCGCATTACTCGCTCACTATTATGCGGCAACACGGGAATTCATTGCGATTGCAGCATAGTTGATGCTGCGCCTGCAAAGTCCCTCTTGCATGGGGTTGCGCAATTTCATACCACAATGACCAGTCAAATCGTAATTTCCTTTCCCAGCAAGGAGCGCCCTCATGAGCTTCCGCATCCAGCCCGCCGCCCCGGCCCGTCCCAACCGCTGCCAGTTGTTCGGCCCCGGCTCCAACACCAAACTCTTTGCCAAGATGGCCGCCTCGGCTGCGGATGTGATCAATCTGGATCTGGAAGATTCCGTTGCTCCCACCGACAAGGACATTGCCCGCGCCAATGTCATCGAGGCGCTGAACACCGTGGACTGGGGCAACAAATACATGTCGGTCCGCATCAACGGTCTGGACACGCCCTATTGGTACCGCGACGTGGTCGATCTGCTGGAACAGGCCGGCGACCGTCTGGACCAGATCATGATCCCCAAGGTCGGCTGCGCCGCCGATGTCTATGCCGTCGATGCGCTGGTCACCGCCATCGAGAACGCCAAGGGCCGTACCAAACCGATTTCCTTTGAGGTGATCATCGAATCCGCTGCGGGCATCGCACATGTGGAAGAGATCGCCGCCTCCTCTCCGCGCCTGCAGGCGATGAGCCTTGGCGCCGCCGACTTCGCCGCCTCCATGGGCATGCAGACCACCGGCATCGGTGGCACTCAGGAAAACTACTACATGCTGCATGGCGACACGCGGCACTATTCCGATCCGTGGCACTGGGCCCAGACCGCCATCGTCGCCGCTTGCCGCACCCATGGCGTTCTTCCGGTCGATGGTCCCTTCGGTGATTTCTCGGATGACGACGGCTATATCGCACAGGCCAAACGCTCGGCCACGCTGGGCATGGTCGGCAAATGGGCCATCCATCCGAAACAGATCGCCCTGGCAAACGAGGTCTTCACCCCCTCGGAAGAAGCCGTCGCCGAAGCGCGAGAGATCCTGGCCGCCATGGAACAGGCCAAGGCCAACGGCGAAGGCGCCACAGTATACAAGGGACGCCTGGTCGACATCGCTTCGATTAAACAGGCCGAAGTGATCGTCGCACAGTCAGAGCTGATCGCAAAAGGCTGACCTTTGAACGCAGCTGACCATGGGGCGTCCGGAATCCGGGCGCCCCATTTTTATTCCGCATTCGCCAAACACATTCAATTTTTTTGATACATATCAACTCAAGAACCCTCCAGTGCTGGAATGTTGCCGCATAACGAAACCGACAGAATCGGCAACCACTGGTGACGACATGAAAAAAGCCCTTCTTTCCGCAGCTCTTCTTCTGGCAACTGCGACCGCCCTCCCCGCCCAGCAGGGCAAGAACCGGAGCGAGCTCTCGGCGCCCATCGTGCGCCTGACGCCGCTGATCAAACAGAATGCCTCCGCGCTTGGCCTGACGGCAGAGCAACGCGCTGATCTGCAGAACTGGCTGGCGACCAGCCCGCCCAAACGCAAGGCTCTGGAAGCCGAGGCAATCGCAGCCCGCGCCGCCCTGCGCACCGCCATTCTGGACGGTGCCCCGGCAGAGGAGCGCGCCAGCCTTGCAGCCAAGGTCGGGGAGTATGAGGTCAAGCTGGTGACCATGCGCTCCAACTGCGCGGACCACTGGCGCACGGTTCTGACCCCGGAGCAGTTCGCGCAGGTCGTGGCCATGGCGAAGAAACAATAGCCCGAGATCAATCTCTGAGGCGGCCCCGTTGCCTTTGGCGCCCTATTCGGCGACAAATTGACAGAAACGCGGGGCCGACATGACAGATCTGACACTCTTCCACACCGCAGATGTGCATGTGGCGACATTCGATGCCCTGGCACCCGAGGCGAACCTGACGCATGTGGTGCGCACCGACTGGCTTGAACGGGCCCAGACCGGCGTCGATGACGACCTCCGCCAGGAAATTGCCGAAGCGATCCACGCGGCGAAGGGACCTGCCTTGTGCACCTGCACCACCATCGGCGCAGTGGCTGAAGAAGCAGGCGCCACGCGAATTGACTGGCCGATGATGCAACAGGCCGCGGGCACCGGTGGCCCGGTGATGCTGGTCTATTGTCTGGACAGCACCCGCCTTCCCTCCACCGCCCTGCTGGAACGCGCCTTTGCGAAACAGGGCCGCGCGCCCGACATCCGCACCCTGCCTCTGACCGGCCTTTGGCACCATTTCACCAACGGCGACACCGAAGAGTTTCACAAACAAGTCGCCACCTGGGTGAGTACAAGCCTCACACTTACGCCTGGCACCGCTTGCGTGGTTCTCGCGCAAGCCTCAATGGCTGGCGCAGCCGCGCTGATCGACAGCGATGTACCGGTGCTGACCTCGCCCGAGACCGCCATGACCGCCCTTCTGGGACAGGGTTAGGCGCGCATATCCTTGGGCGACCCCATGACCACATAGGTTGTGATCCCCGTGACATAGGGCGAGGTGCCCAGAATATCGGTGTGAAACCGTTTGTAGCTGGGCAGATCCGCGCATTCGACCCGCAGCAGATATTCGATGGTGCCGGTGATATTGTGGCATTCCACCACTTCGGGCGCGGCCTGCATGGCGCGCTCAAACGCCTCTTGCGCCTCCTTCGTGTGTTCGCCCAGGCCGACACCGATATAGGTGACAAAGCCCACCCCCATCGCCTCGCGGTTCAGCACGGCCTTGTAGCCGGTGATGACTCCGGCGCGCTCCAGATCCTGCACCCGGCGCAAACAAGCCGAGGGCGACAGGCCCACACGCTCAGCCAGCTCCAGGTTGCTGATCCGCCCGTCGCGGGACAGTTCCTGCAATATCTGCTGATTTATGCGATCATTTTTAGCCATTGGTTGCAATTTTTCGCAGCTGACGCACAAAAACGCAATTTCATTCGGGCATTGACGCGCCAAATTCTCGCCATGACATACGATCTTCTCCTCGCGCTTGCGCTCTTCGCCTTTGTCTCGTCGATCACGCCGGGACCGAACAACCTGATGCTGATGGCCTCAGGCGCAAATTTCGGCTTTCGCCGCACCATCCCGCATATGCTGGGGGTGGCGTTGGGGTTCGTCTTCATGGTCGTTCTGGTCGGCGCCGGTCTGGTTGGGATCTTCGAAGCCTTCCCAGTCAGCTATACCGTGCTGAAGGTCGCCTCTGTGGCCTATCTTCTGTATCTGGCTTGGAAGATCGCCAACGCAGGACCTGCAGAAACCGGCGAAGGCAAGGGCAACCCGATGACCTTCCTGCAGGCCGCCGCCTTTCAATGGGTCAACCCAAAGGCCTGGGCGATGGCCCTGACCGCGATCAGCGTTTATGCCCCGGATCAGACCCTTTGGGCGATCCTTCTGGTGGCGGCGCTGTTTGGGGCGGTCAACCTGCCCTCGGTCAGCTCCTGGACC
This sequence comes from Phaeobacter sp. CC-HEC084, assembly GCF_059429255.1. NCBI lineage: Bacteria > Pseudomonadati > Pseudomonadota > Alphaproteobacteria > Rhodobacterales > Roseobacteraceae > Phaeobacter > Phaeobacter sp. CC-HEC084. The sequence continues at coordinate 99,145 of NZ_JCAIJQ010000002.1, read as the reverse complement.
CTGCTGGGGCAGCAAATGGCGCGGGTGCTGACCAATCCACGCCGCCTGATGCTGTTCAACTGGGCTATGGCGGCGCTGCTGGTCGCATCGCTTTACCCGGTGATCTGGCCCGCGTAACGCCACCGGCCTGCGCCGCCGCGAGCCACCGGGGACAAGACAGATGCGTGTGGCGAGTTGCATCCGGCGCCCGACAAGGCCATATATCGCACAAACCGCGCACCGTAAGGCGCTCAGTGAGGCGACATGACCCAGTATCTGGAATTTGAAAAACCGCTGGCCGAGATCGAAGGCAAAGCAGAAGAACTGCGCGCCCTGGCCCGCACCAACGAAGAGATGGACGTGGCCGATGAGGCCGCCGCGCTGGATGCCAAGGCCGAACAGCTGCTGAAGGATCTCTACAAGGACCTGACGCCCTGGCGCAAATGTCAGGTCGCGCGCCATCCCGAGCGTCCGCATTGCCGCGACTATATCGATGCGCTTTTCACCGAATACACGCCGCTGGCCGGCGACCGGAACTTTGCCGATGATCTGGCGGTCATGGGCGGTCTTGCTCGTTTCAACGATCAGCCGGTGATGGTGATCGGCCACGAAAAGGGCGCCGATACCAAGACCCGCATCGCGCATAACTTTGGCATGGCCCGCCCCGAAGGCTACCGCAAGGCCGTGCGCCTGATGGAGATGGCCGGGCGCTTCGGCCTGCCGGTCATTACGCTGGTGGACACCACCGGCGCCTACCCCGGCAAAGGCGCCGAGGAACGCGGCCAGTCCGAAGCCATCGCCCGCTCCACCGAAATGAGCCTGCAGATCGGCGTACCGGTAGTGTCGGTCATCATCGGTGAAGGTGGATCCGGCGGCGCCGTCGCCTTTGCCACCGCCAACCGGGTCGCCATGCTGGAACATGCGGTTTATTCGGTGATCAGCCCCGAAGGCTGCGCCTCAATCCTGTGGAAGGATGCCGAGAAGATGCGCGAAGCCGCCGAGGCGCTGCGCCTGACCGCGCAGAACCTTCTGGAACTGGCCGTCATCGACCGGATCATCGCCGAACCGCTGGGCGGTGCCCATCGGGATGCCTCCGGCACCATTGCCTCGGTCGGCGCAGCAATCTCAGCGATGCTGGATGAGCTGAAGGACAAGGACGGCGCTGCCCTGATCAAGGACCGCCGCCAGAAATTCCTCGATATCGGCTCCAAGGGCCTCGCGGCCTGATGTGACCTGACCGCGGCGCCGCAACAGCGGCGCCCGGCCCAACGGGCCGCAGGGTTTCGCAGAAACACCAAGGCCGGGCGGGAGCGCCCCTCCCCACCATTCACAATCACACCTGGATTGGTTTTCCGGCGCCCTAGCCCGCCAGCAGGCGCAGACCCTGCGTCACATCCGACCGCACCGCCAGCCGCAATCCCGGCTCATCCCCCGCCTTCAATGCCGCGATGATCAGCTTGTGATTATGCGGCGGTTCGGTCCGGCGAAGACGGCCATAAAGCGCCCGCATGGTCGGCCCCAGTTGCAACCAAACCGTTTCCGCCATCGCCAGCATCGCAGGCGCCTGCGCCCGCAGGTACAGCGTGCGGTGAAATTCCAGATTGGCGCGGATGTATCCCACCGCATCGCGTTTCGACACCATTTCGGCCACGGTGACATTGATCGCCTGCAGCCTGTCGATCAGCGCCATGTGGGCCCGCGGCAGCGCCCGGCTCGACAATTCCACCTCCAGCAGCGACCGCAGCGCTGCAAGCTCCTCGATCCGTTCGTTGCTCAGCTCGGGTGTCGACACCCGCCCCGAGGAGGACAGGAACAAGGCCCCCTCGGCCACCAGGCGGCGCACCGATTCCCGGGCCGGGGTCATGGAAACATCGAACTCACGTCCAATCCCGCGCAGGGTCAGCGCCTCGCCCGGCGCGATCTCTCCGTGCATGATACGCGTGCGCAGCGCCCGGTAGACGCGATCATGGGCTGACGACAGCCCGTCGGATGTGGAGCGGGTAGACAAGGTCATGGCCTGTTGTGATCACAAATGAAACCAAGGTCAATGCGCCACGCGCGCACATCCTTGATGGCACCACCTTGGTCAGTCCGTGAACCGGTAGCGGTGCAACTGGCTGCCATTCTCCCTCAACCATCTGCGCGGCGCCTCATGATCGCCGAAAAGGTCCTGAACCACGGCCCAGAAATCTGCCGAGTGGTTCATTTCCTGCAAATGCGCCACCTCATGCGCAGCCACATAACGCAGGACCTCTGGCGGGGCGAGGATCAGACGCCAAGAAAACATCAGCGCCCCGGCCGAGGAACAGGACCCCCAGCGCGAGCGCGTGTCGCGCAGAACCAGCTTGTGAAACGGACGGCCCAGCTGCGCCGAATAGGCATCCGACGCCGCGGCCAGCCGATCCCGGGCCAATTCCCGAAGGTAGCGTTCCAGCGACCGGGCCGGCCGGTCACCAGAGACCGCGATCTCATCCCCGGCGACCCGCACGCCCCGCGCCTGCCCGCGCACGACCCGCAAGTCGCGCCCAGCCACCGGCAGCACCGTTCCAAATGTCACCGCGACCTGTCCGGGATGACGCGCCAAATGCCCGCGGATCCAATCTTCCTTCTCGGCGGCAAATTCCAGGGCCGCGCGTTCAGGCAGAGACTTGGGCAATGTCAGCGTGACCCGACCGTCCAGCGCGGAAATCCGCAGGCTGATCCGACGCGCACGCGCGGAGCGACGCAGAAGCAGTGGCACCGGAGGGTCCCCCGGCAGATGATGGGCGCTCATCGGCTCTCCCTTGCAGGCAAAGGCTTTGACAGTACCATCCCCATATGGCAAGGCACCTGAATCGTCGATACGACTCACCAGTAAATCAAGGGGATCCACATGCCCAAGGAAGAATGGGGTGTAAAGCGCGTTTGCCCAACCACCGGAAAACGCTTTTATGACCTGAACAAGGACCCGATCGTCAGCCCCTACACGGGCGAGGTCGTTGCCCTCGACACCGGCAAGAGCCGCATGATCGAAGCCGACTCGGAAGACGCTGCGTCGATGAAGGCCAAAGAGAACATGGACGGGGACGACGCAGTTCTGGAAGATGACGAAGACGTCGATCTGGATCTGGGCGATGACGTTCTGGACGATGATGACGATGACGACAACGTCTCGCTCGACGAGATTGCCGACGTCGCATCCGAGGACGACGAGTCCTGATCCAAGGCCCGCGTATGGGCCCGGATGCCGCCAAATGGCGGATTGACCGGGGCGGTTTCGGCCCCGTTTCACCCGGGCCCGGATGGGCCACAAAAAAACTCTGAATGATGGTGCATTTTGCACTTGCAGCCTGCTCCATCGTCCCTTAAACGACCACTCACACCGGATGAGGTAACAGCCAAGCCGGATGTGAATGGGGCCTTAGCTCAGTTGGGAGAGCGCTTGCATGGCATGCAAGAGGTCAGGGGTTCGACTCCCCTAGGCTCCACCATTCACCCCCAGACATCGTAAACTGTTCAGCCTTCTAGGCATGTATTTTGCGAGCCTCCCGCTTTCGACCTATGGGCAAATCAGGGATGCTCAGCCTGCGTCAATCCAAGGCGGTTCAATCCGGTCACCGTTCACCCGCACCTCATCCTGCTCATTGTCGAGCACGACAGGATTGTCGTAGATCTCCAGCGTCGGGCGCACACCAAAGCGCCCCTCCATCCAGTCCGCCCATCCTTCATTGAACCAGGCTTCGGCATCCGCACGGGTATCGAACTCGTAAATTCCGCCACCACCTGCGTCGCTGTTGAGGAAATACTTACGCCTCAAACCCTTGACGTCGTGGAAAATCTTTGTCGCTTCAACGGATTGGCGGGCAACCAGATCCGCATCCCGTTTCGGTCCTTCCAGCGGAATTCTGACGATGGCGATGATCATGACGATGGCCCTCCCCTGCTCGTTAATGGGCACGAGACAAGTCTAAGGCCATCGTCCGTTTCAAGACAATGACCCCTGTCAGCCTTGAGGCAGGGACTGTGTTATCGCCACGTCCAGCTTGTCGACCACCTCGGTGATCTGATCCCCCGAAATGATAAAGGGCGGCGCCAGAAGGATGTGATCGCCGTTGCGGCCATCGCGGGTGCCCGACATCGGATAGCAGATCAGCCCGGCTTCAAAAGCGGCCTTCTTGATCTTCCCCGCCAGCCCAAGTGACGGGTCAAAGGGCGTCTTGCTGTCGCGGTCACGGACCAGCTCGATGCCCCGGAACAGACCACGCCCGCGAATGTCGCCGACATTGGGATGCTGGCCGAACCGCTCCTGCAGGGCAGATTGCAGGCGATCGCCCATCGCCGCGCAGCGGGCCACCAGATCCCGCTCCAGCATCTGGCTCACCACCGCCAGCCCGGCCGCTGTGGCCACCGGATGGCCGATATAGGTATGCCCGTGTTGGAAAAAGCCGCTGCCGCCTTCGATGGACTCGTAGATCTGGCGGGAGCACAGCATTGCCCCGATCGGCTGATAACCGGCGCCCAACCCCTTTGCGATACACAGGATGTCGGGCGCGACACCGTCGGCGTCACAGGCAAACAGATGACCGGTGCGCCCCATGCCGCACATGACCTCATCCAGGATCAGAAGCACGCCATATTTGTCGCAGATCTCGCGGATGCGTTTGAAATAGCCTTCGACCGCAGGTACCGCCCCGGATGTGGCACCCACTACCGGCTCGGCCATGAATGCCATCACGGTTTCGGGGCCAAGACGCAGGATCTCCGCCTCCAGTTCATCCGCGGCGCGCTGGCCATAGTCAAAACTGCTCTCGCCCTCGGCCCGGTCCACGTATTCATAACAAGGCGCGATATGCGACACGCCGATCAGCAGCGGATCGAATTGCTGCCGCCGCCAGGCATTGCCCCCCGCCGCCAGCGCCCCCAGCGTATTGCCGTGATAGCTTTGCCGCCGGGCAATCAGGTGCCGCCGCTCCGGCTCCCCCTTTTCTAGGAAATACTGTCGTGCCAGCTTGATCGCCGCCTCGGTCGCCTCGGATCCGCCAGAGACAAAATAGACCCGGTCAAGATCGCCCGGCGCATTGGCTATCAGCAGATCGGCGAGCGCCTCGGCCGGTTCCGAGGTCATGAACCCGGTATGGGCAAAGGCCAGCTGTCCCACCTGCTGCTGCACCGCTGCGATGACTGCCGCATCGGAATGGCCAAGGCAGGACACCGCCGCGCCGCCCGATCCGTCGAAATACCGCTTTCCTGTCGAATCAATCAGATAACAGCCATCGCCCCCCACGGCAGTGGGCAGGTTCGCCTTGGTATGACGGGGAAATACATGAGACATTTTCAGCCCTCCTTGAGGCTGTGACCGGCATCCTGTGCGGCCCTGACCAGCGCCGCTACCGAGGCTGCATTGTCCTGCAGCATCTCGCCCTCCGGCGTTTCAATATTATTCTCAAATCCGATTCGCGCATCCCCTCCGGCAGCAATCGCCGCCAGCAGGCAGGCCCGTTCGTTGCGGCCAAAGGCGCAGGCGGTCCAGTTGAGTCTCAGATCCGCTGCCGCCGACAGAAACCCGGCCATATCCTCCGGCTGCCCCAGCACCGGCGGTGCGTAGCTTCCGAGGACAAAGATCGCATCGCGCATCGAGGGCGGCACCGTGCCATCGCCGTACCATTCCTTCAGCTGCGCGATACAGGACGACCCATACAGGATGTGCTGAACCCGCGTTCCGACCTCAGCACTAAATGCATAGGCCCGCGCGGCTACTGCCAGATCCCGCGCCATTTCCCGGACCGAGACCGAGGCCGCCGCCGGGCGCAGCTGCATCAGGCAATGTAACTGGTCCTTGGGAGAGAAGAGACCCGCGCTTTCGGTGGTGATCTGCACCTTCATGCCGGGCGCCGCCTCCTGCACCGCTTCCATCGCCGTGCGATAGCGCCCGACGTCCAGCGAATGTCGGCCCTCCTCATCCCGCACATGCAGGTGCAGCGCCCCTGCTCCGGCCACATAACAGTCCGCGGCCGTCTGCGCGATTTCCTCAGGTGTCACCGGCAGGTTCAAATGATCCCGCTTGCCACGCCGTGCCCCACTCGGGGCAACCATCACTGTGAACTCCGCCACGCCCATTCTCCGCTGGCCAATGCTGCGCCCGACCATGATGGGAAAAATGCACGCTCTCAATTAGCACACGAAAGAACACACGTTCTTTTGATCTGCACCGGATCGCGATATACTGGAAAACCCGCGTTTATCCCTGGATCACCCGCCCCGGAACACGGCCACGCCCGGTTTTCGGGCAACCTGGCGGGCCACATGCGGAAAACCGCTGGAGCATAGCGCCGCACCCAAGGCAAAGAACGTAAGTTCTGCCCTTGAAAACAGGGGCCTGATGCGGGCGGCGCAGAAAACCCGCTGCACTGGCCACAAAGCTCATCACCATCTGGACCTAGTGCAAGCGGCAGATTTGGCGTTTCGTCAAACTCAGGAAAGTCCGGCTTGCCCTTATGCGCGCCGGACCAGAACACCACTATTTAGGGAAGGACATGTCATGGACGGCACGTTCAACGAAAACGACCTCAGCCGGGTGATTGACGCCGACAAGGCGCATGTCTGGCACCACCTGATCCAGCACAAACCTTTTGAGACCAGCGATCCCCGGATCATCGTCGAAGGCAAAGGCATGCGGATCTGGGACCAGAACGGCAAGGAATGGCTGGACGCGGTCTCCGGTGGGGTCTGGACGGTGAACGTCGGCTATGGCCGTGAGGAAATCTGCAAAGCGGTCTATGACCAGTTGATGAAGCTCTGCTATTTCGCGCAGTCCGCAGGTTCTATTCCCGGCTCGCTCTTTGCCGAAAAGCTGATCGAGAAGATGCCCGGCATGAGCCGCGTCTACTACAACAACTCCGGCTCCGAGGCGAACGAGAAAGCCTTCAAGATGGTGCGCCAGATCGCGCACAAGAAATACGGCGGTAAGAAGCACAAGATTCTCTACCGCGACCGCGATTACCACGGCTCCACCCTGGCGGCGATGTCGGCGGGCGGCCAGGATGAGCGCAACGCCCAATACGGCCCCTTTGCCCCCGGTTTCGTGCGCGTGCCCCACTGCATGGAATACCGCAAGCACGAGCTGGGTCTTGAGCATCTGTCGGGCGAGGAATTCGGCATCGCGGCCGCCAACCTGATCGAAGAGGTTATCCTGCGCGAAGGCCCCGACACCGTTGGCGCCCTCTGCTTGGAACCGGTGACTGCCGGCGGCGGCGTGATCGAGGCCCCCGAAGGCTATTGGCCGCGGGTGCAGGAGATCTGCAAGAAATACGACATCCTGCTGCACATCGACGAGGTGGTTTGCGGGATCGGTCGTACCGGCACCTGGTTCGGCTACCAGCACTACGGCATCCAGCCCGATTTCGTCACCATGGCCAAAGGCGTCGCCTCGGGCTATGCTGCGATTGCCTGCATGGTCACCACCGAAGAAATCTTCGAGATGTTCAAGGACGACGCGGACGATCCGATGAACTATTTCCGTGACATCTCCACCTTCGGCGGCTGCACCGCTGGTCCCGCTGCCGCGCTGGCCAACATGCAGATCATCGAAGACGAGGGCCTGCTCGACAACTGCACCGCCATGGGCGAGCGGATGATGAACAACCTCAAGGGGCTGCAGGAAAAGCACCCGGTGATCGGCGATGTGCGCGGTAAGGGTCTGTTCCTCGGCGCCGAACTGGTCACCGACCGCGAGAGCAAGGAACCGGTGGACGAGAAACAGGCGCAAGCCGTCGTGGCCGAGGTCGGCGCCCAGGGCGTTATCATCGGCGTCACCAACCGTTCGATCCCCGGCAAGAACAACACCCTCTGCTTCAGCCCGGCGCTGATCGCAACGGCCGAGGACATCGACGCCATCACCGATGCGGTGGACGTGGCCCTGACCAAGGTCTTTGGCTGATCAGGCCAATTGGGCTACTTAGATTTTTGAAAGGCGGCCCTTTTGCACCGGGCCGCCTTTCCTCTTTTCTGGCAGGGCGACACAGCACAAGGAAGCCCGCCATGCCCGGCCCTCTCTGGATGACAGCATCCACCCTGACCTCGGACAAGGTGACACTGGCACCGCTCACACAGGATCACGCCCCGGATCTGGCAGAGGCTGCGGACGATGGCGCCCTGCACCGGCTCTGGTACACTACGGTCCCCACACCGGACCGGGTCCCGGCAGAGATCGACCGCCGCCTCGCGCTTCAGGAGGCTGGATCCATGGTGCCCTTCGCCATCCTCGACCCACAGGGCCGCGCCGTGGGCATGACAACCTATATGAACATCGATCACGGCAACCGTCGCGTCGAAATTGGCTCCACCTGGTACCGCAAATCGGTACAGCGCACCGGGATCAACACCGCCTGCAAGCTCATGATGCTGCGCCACGCATTCGAAGACCGCGATGCCATCGCGGTGGAATTCCGCACTCACCGCCTGAACCGGCAAAGCCGCGCCGCCATCGAACAACTCGGCGCGCAGCTGGACGGTACCCTGCGGGCGCATATGATCATGCCTGACGGCAGCCTGCGTGATACCGCAGTCTACTCCATAACCGCCGCCGATTGGCCCGCGGTCCGCGCAAACCTGGAATTCATGACCCAAAGGTGATCCCCCCGCGGGTCAAGGAGGCCGCAAGGCCCCGCCGTCAGGCGGCTTGTCCTTGACGCGCAAATCTTAAGACACTCGGAAACGGCCCTTACGGGGCAGACCTGCCCCGTAAGGGCCATCTCAGCACGAAAAAGCGCCGCGCGTCAGCGCGGCGCCTGGCCCAACGGGAGAGGGGCAATCTTCGATTGCCGCGATCCGGGCGGGAGCGCCCCTCCCGCGCCCCCTCACAGCATCTGAAACAGAATGCCGGACAGGATTGCACCGCTGACCCCCAGCCCCAGATAGGCGGCAAAGACCTGCGGCTTCACCAGCGACCAGACCGCAGCCATGGCCGGGATCGAACTCACCGCACCGGCAATCATAAAGGCCATCGCCGCCCCAGCGCTCATCCCCTGCTCTATCAGTCCCGCCAGCAGCGGCGGCGCCACGTAGGAGTTTAGGTAGGCCGGCATACCCACCAGCGCGGCCACGGCAATCGGCACCACGCCTTCACCGCCGACCAGACCCGCAATGACATCCGCCGGGACATAGGACACCAGCAGCGCCTCCAGCACATAGGCCAGCGCCAGCCACTTCAGCAGGAACAGACCGTTGGCGACAAATTCGCTGCGGAACCGTTGCCGACGCTCAGGTTCGGACCAGAAGGCCCAGACCGGCTTTGCATCGGCCTTTGGCGCACCGCAGCCGCAACAGCTGGTTTTCTGCACCTGCTTCAGCGGGTTTGCAAAGACACCATGGCCCATCAGCGCCTTGATCGCGAAGCCCCCGAACAACCCCAGCGCCACGGCAGCAACCGCCTTGCCGATGGCAAAGGGCCAGCCCAGCGCCCCAGCAGTGATCAGCAACGTCGGTGGATCGATCAGCGGCGAGGACAGCCAGAAGGCCATGACAGCCGACAACGGCGCGCCCAAAGCCAGCAGCCCGGCGATAAAGGGAATGACCTCGCAGGAACAGAAGGGCGCCAGTCCGCCAAACACCGCCGCAAGAAAGATCATCCGCACCTCGCGCCCCTCAAAGGCCCGCGCCACCAGAGCTTCGGCGCCGGTTGCCTTCAGATACGCCAGTAGCAGCACAGCAAACAGGATGTAACGACCGGTATGGGCCAGCGCATTCAGCGCAAAGATCACAATGGTCTGGAAATTTCCCATATCCAGCACCGCAACAGAAACCAGCAGCGCCACGATCACGGCCCAGGGCGTTTTGAGCCAGCGCAGCAGCGCCTGCGAGGCCCCGAGATTTTGAGTGAGATCAGCCATCGTTTGCAGCCTCCTGCATTTGATCCGAGCAGCATTCACAGAGAATGAAGTCCGCCAGCGCCCGCAGCCGGTCGAAATCGGCCCGGCTAATCGTCGCGCGTCCCACCTTCTCCTGCACCACGACACCGGCGCCCGAAAGAAATTTCAAATGATGCGCCAGCGTCGAGGGCGCGATGCCCGTGCGGGTCTGAATGTCCTGAACCCGCAATCCATCGCGCCCTGCCCGGACCAGACAGCGCAGGACCTTCAGACGCGCCTCTGACCCCATGGCCGCAAAACCACCTGCTGCTTCTTCCCACTGCATGACATGCTCCAATAAAACCATAAAACTAGTTATTTCGATTCTACATTCAAAATCAAGCTCAAAAAATCATCCGGGACGGTAAGTCCAGATTGCGCTCCCCCTAAGGCCAGCCTACTGTCCCGGAATGGCAATTTCCGTCGACACATTCTTTCTCAACCCGGATGCGCAGGGCACGCTTCAGGCGCAGATCCAGGAGATGATCGCCGAAGGCGTTCTGTCGGGCCGTTTCCGGGTCGGAGAGAAGCTGCCATCCTCGCGCAAACTGGCCAGCCACCTTGGCATCAGCCGCATCACCGTGACGCTGGCCTATACGGAACTTCTGGCCAATGACTATCTGACGTCGCGCGGGCGGTCTGGGTATTACGTCTCGGAAAACGCGCCGGTGCCGCCCAGTTACACGCCGCCGCAACGCTCTGATGACGCGGTAGACTGGTCGCAGGCCATTGCCCGCACCTTTACCGGTGGCGATACGCCCCGCAAACCGCGCGACTGGCGCAACTACCGCTATCCTTTCATCTATGGTCAGGCCGATGCCTCGCTGTTTGATCATGCCAACTGGCGGCTTTGCGCGCTGCGGGCGCTGGGGCAGAAAGACTTTGCCGCGCTGACCAACGACTATTTCGATCAGGATGATCCCCTGCTGATCGAATATATCGCCCGCCACACCCTGCCACGCCGTGGTGTCACCGCCCGCCCCGAGCAGATCCTGATCACCCTCGGGGCGCAGAATGCCCTGTGGCTGGTGATCCAGCTTTTGCTGAACCGGGGGCGCAAGGCGGCGATCGAGGATCCGACCTATTACACCCTGCGCGATCAGCTCACCCATGTGCGCTGCCAGATGGATTGCATTCCGGTGGATGCCTACGGCCTACCGCCGGAGCAGATCGCGGAAGACACCGACGTGATCTTCTGCACCCCGAGCCACCAAAGCCCGACCACCGCCACCATGCCCATGGCACGGCGCAAGCAACTGCTGGAGCGCGCCCGCGAGATCGACGCGGTGATTGTCGAGGACGACTACGAGTTCGAGATGTCCTTCCTCGGCGCCCCCTCCCCGGCGCTCAAATCCCTGGATACCGACGGGCGCGTGGTCTATGCCGGCAGCTTTTCCAAATCGCTGTTTCCGGGGCTGCGGCTTGGCTATCTGGTGGGCTCCGAAAGCTTCATCCGTCAGGCCCGCGCCCTGCGCGCCAGCGTGCTGCGCCACCCGCCCGGGCACATTCAGCGCACCGTTGCCTATTTCCTTTCCCTCGGGCACTACGATTCCCAGATCCGCCGCACCGCCAAGGAGCTGCACAACCGCCGCCTTGTGATCGAAGAGGCCATAGCCGCACACGGACTTTCGGTCTCGGGTGTCGGCGTCTACGGCGGCTCATCTCTCTGGATGCGGTCACCTGAAGGTGTCGATACTGCCGCCGCTGCCGAGCGGCTGAAGGAAAAGAGCGTCATTATCGAACCCGGCGCGCCCTTCTTTGCACCGCAACACCGCAAGCAGAACTATTACCGGCTGGGCTATTCCTCGATCCCGGCAAGCCGCATCGAACCCGGGCTGGCGCTGCTGGCCGATGCGCTGAAGCAATCCTGAAGTCACCCTGACATAGGTGCAGGGGTGCGCGTCTGCTGGCCTTGATGCTTCCACTGCGACCGCGCAATATCTGGCTCTAATCCGGATAGGTATCTGGCCCTAACCCCTCCCCCTCCGACAGCCTAAACCGGATATAACGCCCGGCGCCTGTCCGGCCCTGTCAGCGTCTCACCAGGAGAACACACCATGAAAATGACCACCGAGGAAGCCTTTGTCAAAACCCTGCAAATGCATGGGGTTGAGCATGCTTTCGGGATTATCGGCTCGGCGATGATGCCGATTTCGGACCTGTTTCCCAAGGCAGGCATCACCTTCTGGGACTGCGCGCATGAAGGCAGCGCCGGCATGATGGCCGATGGCTACACCCGCGCCACCGGCAAGATGTCGATGATGATCGCCCAGAACGGCCCGGGCATCACCAACTTTGTCACTGCCGTCAAAACCGCATACTGGAACCACACTCCGCTGCTGCTGGTCACCCCGCAGGCGGCGAACAAGACCATCGGTCAGGGCGGTTTCCAGGAAGTCGAGCAGATGAAACTGTTCGAAGACATGGTCGCCTATCAGGAAGAGGTGCGCGATCCCTCCCGCGTGGCGGAAGTTCTGAACCGGGTGATCATGCAGGCCAAACGCGCCTCGGCCCCGGCGCAGCTGAACATCCCGCGCGATATGTGGACCCAGGTCATCGACGTTGCTCTGCCCGCCATCGTCGAATTCGAACGCCCCACCGGGGGCGAAACCGCACTAACGCAGGCGGCTGAGCTGCTGTCGAACGCCAAGAACCCGGTGATCCTGAACGGTGCCGGTGTGGTGCTGTCCAAGGGTGGCATCGCCGCCTCCAAGGCGCTGGCCGAACGTCTGGATGCCCCCGTTTGCGTTGGCTACCAGCACAATGACGCCTTCCCCGGATCGCATCCGCTGTTCGCAGGTCCGCTTGGCTACAACGGCTCCAAGGCCGGTATGGAACTGATAAAGGACGCCGATGTGGTGCTCTGCCTTGGCACCCGTCTCAACCCCTTCTCGACCCTGCCCGGCTATGGGATGGAATATTGGCCCACCGAAGCCAAGATCATTCAGGTCGACATCAACCCGGACCGCATCGGCCTGACCAAACCGGTCACGGTCGGCATCGTTGGCGATGCGGCCAAGGTGGCAACGACGATCCTAAACCAGTTGAGCGACAGCGCTGGCGACGAAGGGCGCGCGGATCGCAAGGCGCGGATCGCCGAAGCCAAGTCCCGCTGGGCGCAGCAGCTCAGCTCGATGGATCACGAGGATGACGATCCCGGCACCACCTGGAATGAACGCGCCCGCGCCGACAAACCGGATTGGATGAGCCCTCGCATGGCCTGGCGCGCGATCCAGTCGGCGCTGCCCCGCGAGGCGATCATCTCTTCCGACATCGGCAACAACTGCGCCATCGGCAACGCATATCCGTCCTTTGACGAGGGCCGCAAATATCTGGCGCCGGGACTGTTCGGTCCCTGCGGATACGGTCTGCCTGCCGTGGTCGGCGCCAAGATCGGCTGCCCGGACGTGCCGGTTGTCGGCTTCTCCGGCGACGGTGCCTTTGGCATCGCCGTGAACGAACTGACCGCGATTGGCCGCGATGAATGGCCCGCTGTCACTCAGGTGGTATTCCGCAACTACCAGTGGGGCGCAGAGAAACGGAACTCGACCCTGTGGTTCGATGACAACTTTGTCGGCACCGAGCTGGATCAGCAGGTCTCTTATGCCGGGATCGCCAATGCCTGCGGCCTGAAAGGCGTCGTCGCCCGCACCATGGAAGAGCTGACCGCTGCGTTGGCACAGGCGGTCGAGGACCAGAAGAACGGCATCACCACCCTCATCGAGGCGATGATCAACCAGGAACTGGGTGAACCGTTCCGCCGCGACGCCATGAAGAACCCGGTCGAGGTCGCTGGCATCTCTGCCGACGACATGCGTCCGCAGCAGGTCGGCTGAACGCAATGATGCTGCCCTTTGATCTGCCATTTGATCTGAATGGAGGTAAGGGCGCCTATCTGGCCGCCGCATTGTTTGTGGCGGCCTTTATCCGTGGCTATTCGGGATTTGGCTTCTCGGCGATCTTTATCATTCTGGCAGCGCTGGTGACCAACCCACTGCCGCTAATCCCGGTGGTCTTTGCTTGTGAAATCACGATGACCGCCTTTCAGGCGCGCGGCATCCGGCCTCATATCGACTGGCAGCGGGCACTGTTGCTGCTGGGCGGGGCCGCCATTGCCACGGTTCCCGCCATCGCCATCATGTCCCGCCTGGGCGAAGATCACGCCCGGCTTGCCATATCGGGCCTTGTGCTGATGCTGAGCCTTGTCCTGCTCAGCGGCTGGCAGCTGCGCCGCCCCATCGGGGGCAAAGGCAACCTCGGCGTCGGTCTTGTGGCCGGAATTGCCAACAGCGCCGGTGTCGGCGGCCTGCCCGCTGCCGCGTTTCTGACAGCCCAGCCCATCCCCCCGGCCGTATTCCGCGCCACCATGATCGTGTTTCTGACCGGTATCGACATGATGGCCCTGCCGGTGATGGCGGCAAACGGGCTGACCGGGGTCGACACGCTTTACGGGGTGCTGCTTGCCTTTCCCATCCTTGGCGCCGGGATCTGGACCGGCAGCCAGCGCTTTGCCAGCGCCGACCAGAAGAATTTCCGCCGTGGTATCGTGCTGTTGCTGACCGTTCTTTCGGTGCTGAACATCGTGCGGGTGCTCTGATGGCCGATGCACGGGTTCTGATCCTCAATGCCGGATCCTCTTCCATCAAATTCGCTGTCTTCGACAGCGCGTTCGAAGAGCAGGTGCAGGGTCTTGCCGACGGGATCGGCGGCGCCTCGCGGCTGATCGTGGACGGCGCCGAGACCGAAATCCCCTTTATCGACCATAAGGCCGCGCTTTCGGGCATCCTGAACGCGCTGGCGGATCGCGGCATCACGGCAGGCAGCTTGACGGCGATAGGCCACCGGGTGGTGCATGGCGGACGCAACCTGACCGCCCCCACCCGCATCACGCCCGAGGTCCGCGCCGAGATCGCCGATTGCACCCCGCTGGCGCCGCTGCATAATCCGCACAGCCTGGCCGCCATCGACACCATGGGGGAACTCGCCCCGGACCTGCCGCAGTTCGCCAGTTTCGACACTTCGTTTCACGCCACCAATCCCGATGTGGCGACACGCTATGCCATCCCGCGGATGATCGAAACGGAGGGCATCCGCCGCTATGGCTTCCATGGGCTGTCCTACGCGGCACTGGTGCGGCGCCTGCCGGACCTCTCTGGTGATAAACTACCCGCCCGGCTGCTGGCCTTTCATCTGGGCAATGGCGCCTCGCTTTGTGCTATCCGGGGCGGGCAATCCATCGCCACCACCATGGGCTATTCACCGCTGGACGGGCTGACCATGGGTACCCGGTCGGGCGGCATCGATGCCAACGCAGTTCTGCGCCTCGTGGAAGACAACGGGCTGGAACGCACCAAGGCGATCCTCAATCACGAAAGCGGGCTTCTGGGCCTATCGGGTGGCAAATCCGACATGCGCAAGCTGATGCTAGACCCCAGCGCCGACAGCGCCTTTGCCATCGATCACTTCTGCTACTGGACCCTTCGTCATGCGGGCAGCCTGATTGCCGCGCTCGAAGGGCTCGACGCCATCGCATTCACCGGCGGTATCGGAGAGAACGCCACCGCCATCCGCGCGCGAGTTCTGCGGAGCCTTGAATGGATTGGTGTGCGCATGGACCCCGATGCCAATGAGGCCCGCCAGATGGCGCTGCATTGCCAGTCTTCAGCGGTGAAGATCTGGGTGATCCCAGCCGATGAAGAGCGCCAGATCGCCATGGACGCCCTTACCCTGATGCCGGAGGCGACATGAGCTGCGCCCAGCATATCCCTCAGACCTGCGCGGCGGTCAGCACCGTTGCCGCGACGATGTCGTCAACGCTGGCGCCACGGCTAAGATCGCAGACCGGGTGGGCAAAGCCCTGCAGGAACGGCCCCAGCGCCTGCGCGCCTGCCAGTTCTTGGCACAGCTTGTACCCGATATTGCCCGCATCCAAGCTGGGAAAGATCAGCACATTGGCATCCAGAGCCTCGATCCCCTTCTTGGCGGCAATGGCACCGTTCAGCGCCGCATCCGCCTGCACCGGCCCAGCAAAGCCCGCAAGCTCGGCTGCTTCGCGCACCCGCGCCACGCTGTCGCCGTCACCCGATGTGCCGGTGGAAAAGGACAGCATCGCCACCCGCGCCGTGCCCAGCAGAGCCTTGGCGGAGGCCGCCGAAGCGCGTGCGATATCGGCAAGTTGCGCCGCATCGGGTGCCACATTTACCGCGCAGTCAGCAAAGACCAGTTCGCGCCCACCCGGAAACACCATCAGGAAGAACGACGAGGGCAAGGACACCCCGTCGGCCAGCCCGATACCGATGCTGGCGGCCTCGATCACCCGGCGGGTGGGAACATCCGCGCCTGCGACCATCGCATCTGCCTCGCCCAGCGCAACCATCGCGGCAGCGCGGTACAAGGGTTTGGAAACCATGCGTTTTGCGATCGCCTCTTTCAGACCGCGCGCGGTAACCAAGGCCTCCACATGGGCCTCGGACGGCTCCGCCAGCGGCAAGGGGTCGCACAGGCCGTCGGCGCGCAGACGCTGCGTGGCCTCTGCCACCCGTGCGTCTTCCATTTCCGGGAAAACCACCCGCGCCCGCCGTGCCTTTGCCGCCTCAAATGCATTTTCCAGAACAGTCATATCATTCTCCCTTACCCCACGAAGGAGCCAGCAATGAGCGAAAACGTCAAGATCAACCGCGGCCTGAAAGGCGTCTACTTCGAACGCTCCGGCGTTTCGGACATTGATGGGGCCAAGGGCGAGCTGAGCTATCGCGGCTATTCCATCCACGATCTGGCTACCCATTCCACCTTTGAAGAGGTCTGTTACCTGCTGATCTACGGCGAGCTGCCAACCGCAGGGCAACTGGCGGATTTCGATGCCGATCTGAAAGCGGCGCGGGTGCTGCCGGATGAGATCCACGCAATCATCCGCGCCTGCAAGGACGGCCACCCGATGGATGTGCTGCGCACCTGTGTGTCGGCCCTTGCAGCGTTAGAGCCTGCCAGCCAGCAGGTCGGCGAGGAGGCCTTCCTCGCCAATGGCGTGCGTCTGACCAGCCAGGTGCCGATGATCATCGCCGCGCATGAAGCAATCCGCAACGGCCGCGATCCCGTGGCGCCCGACATGACCCTTGGCCATGCAGCCAACTGGCTGTGGATGCTGAAGGAAGAAAAACCCAGCGCGGATGCCGCGCGCCTGGCGGATGTGGATTTCATTCTGCACGCCGAACACGGCTCCAACGCCTCCAGCTTTGCTGCCCGCGTCACAGTGGGTACCGAGGCTAATCTTCATGGCGCCATCGTCACGGCGCTGTCGACCCTCGCAGGTCCGGCCCATGGCGGCGCCGCAGAAGACGTGATGAAAATGGTCCACGAGATCGGCACCCCGGACAAGGCCGCCGCCTACGTGAAGGCCAAACGCGCCGCCAAGGAGGCCGTCACCGGCTTTGGCCACCGGGTCTACCGCAAGGAAGACCCCCGCGCCCGCCACATGCGCGAAGGTGTCCGCAAGCTGGGCGAGGAGATGGGCGCCCCCGAATGGTACGAAATCCTGCAGGCCGTGGTCGAGGCGATGTCGCCCTATGCGCGCCACGGCCTTAACGTGAATGTCGATTTCTATTCCGGTGTGATCTACCAGCTGCACGGCATCCCGATGGACCTCTATGTGCCGATCTTCGCCATTGGGCGCATGCCCGGCTGGGTGATCCAGTGTGTCGAGCAGCAGCGCGGCAATATCCTTATCCGACCGCTGACGCTGTACAACGGGCCGGAACCGCGCGGTTATGTGCCGATTGCAGATCGCTGATCCCCACCAATACGATTTCAAAGAACAGATTCCCGGAAGAGCCGGGAAAAACAGAAAACTCTCGCGCAGCAGACTGATCCGACCTAGCCTGCCCCGACGCGACGAACAGGGATGACCCATGGGTTTCAACCAGCCTCAGATCGACACCTCGCCCCCGGTTTCCGAGGAGATCCGCCAGACCACCTGCTACATGTGCGCCTGCCGCTGCGGCATCAACGTTCATATGAAGACCGGCAGCGATGGCAAGAAACAGGTGGCCTATATCGAGGGCAACCGCGACCACCCGGTGAACAAGGGTGTCCTTTGCGCCAAGGGCAGCGCTGGCATTATGCAGCACAACGCGCCCTCGCGGCTGCGTGCGCCGCTGAAACGAGTCGGCCCGCGCGGGTCAGGACAGTTCGAGGAAATCGCCTGGGACGAAGCGCTGGATCTGGCGGCCTCCTGGATGGAGCCGCTGCGCAAGAATGCACCAGAAAAGCTGGCGTTTTTCACCGGCCGCGATCAGTCGCAGAGCTTCACCAGTTTCTGGGCGCAGAATTTCGGCACTCCTAACTATGCCGCGCACGGCGGCTTCTGCTCGGTCAATATGGCGACGGCTGGCATCTACACCATGGGCGGTGCCTTCTGGGAATTCGGTCAACCCGACTGGGATCATACCAAGCTGTTCATGCTGTTCGGCGTGGCCGAAGATCATGACAGTAACCCAATCAAGATGGGTATCGGCCGGATCAAGGCGCGCGGCGCGCGGGTGATCGGCGTCAACCCGATCCGCACCGGCTATAACGCGGTGGCGGATGACTGGGTCGGCATCACGCCGGGCACCGACGGGCTGTTCATCCTCTCCATGGTGCACGTGCTGCTGAAGGCCGGTAAGATCGATCTAGATTACCTCAGCCGCTACACCAATGCGCCGGTGCTGGTAAACGCCAGCGACGGACCTGAACAGGGCCTGTTCCTGCGCGATGAGACTGGCAAGGAGTTGGTGATCGACCGCAATACCGGCAAGCTGACGCCCTTTGACCAGCCAGGCGTGCGCCCGGACCTGCATGCCACCTATCGCCATGCCGGTGTCACCCACAGGCCGGTGTTCCACCTGATGGCAGAACGGTATCTGTCTGATGACTACGCCCCTGAAACCGTGGCCGAGCAATGCGGTATCCCCGCCAGTCGCATCCGCGCCATTGCCGCCGAAATCGCCCGCGTCGCCTTTGACGAGGCGTTCGAGCTTCATCAGGAGTGGACCGATTTCCGTGGCGAGACTCACAAGACGATGGTGGGGCGCCCAGTGTCCTTCCACTCCATGCGCGGGGTGTCTGCCCATG
This sequence comes from Phaeobacter sp. CC-HEC084, assembly GCF_059429255.1. Classification (NCBI taxonomy): domain Bacteria; kingdom Pseudomonadati; phylum Pseudomonadota; class Alphaproteobacteria; order Rhodobacterales; family Roseobacteraceae; genus Phaeobacter; species Phaeobacter sp. CC-HEC084. Next base: position 80,174 of record NZ_JCAIJQ010000002.1, on the reverse strand, counting down.
CCAACGGGTTCCAGACCTGCCGCGCGCTGCACGTCCTACAGATCCTTCTGGGCACGGTCGAGGTTCCCGGCGGCTTCCGCTTTAAACCGCCCTACCCCAAGCCCGCGACCGCGCATCCCAAACCGCACTGCGGCGTCAAACCCGATTGCGCGCTGGACGGCCCACACTTGGGGTTTGTGCACGGCCCCGATGACTTGGCCCTCTGCAAAGACGGCAGCCCGGCCCGCATCGACAAGGCTTTCACCTGGGAAAACCCGATGAGCGCCCATGGCCTCATGCATATGGTGATCTCCAACGCCCATGCAGGCGATCCATACAAGATCGACACACTGTTCATGTATATGGCGAATATGTCGTGGAACTCCTCGATGAACACCCGCGGGGTGATCGAGATGCTGACCGACACGGACGAGGACGGCGAGTATGTCATTCCGCGCATCATCTACTCGGACGCCTATTCATCGGAAATGGTGGCCTATGCCGACCTGATCCTGCCTGACACCACCTATCTGGAGCGGCACGATTGTATCTCGCTGCTGGATCGCCCGATCTGCGAGGCGGATGCCGCCGCCGATGCCATCCGCTGGCCGGTGGTGGAGCCGGACCGGGACGTGCGCGGGTTCCAGACCGCGCTGGTGCAACTGGCGAACCGGATGAAACTACCGGGCTTCACCAATGAGGACGGCAGCGCCAAGTATCAGGATTACGCCGACTATATCGTCAACCACGAACGCAAGCCCGGCATCGGCCCGCTGGCAGGCTGGCGCGGCGATGGAACCCAGTCCGGGCGTGGTGCTGTGAACCCTGAACAACTCGACCGCTATATCGAGAACGGCGGCTTTCATGTCAGCCACATCCCCGATGCGGCGCTCTACTACAAACCCTGGAACAGCGCCTATCAGGACTGGGCCGTGGGCATGGGCCTTTATGACAAGCCCGAACCCTACCTGTTCCAGCTTTATGTGGAACCGATGCGGAAATTCCAACTCGCCGCCGAAGGATATGGGGAGCGACAGCCCCCCGACCATCTGCGCAAGCGGATCAAGGCCACCATGGATCCGCTGCCGATCTGGTATGAATCGGACCAGCAGGGCAATGAAGGCTTTACCGTCAACGCCCTCACCCAGCGGCCCATGGCGATGTATCATTCCTGGGGCAGCCAGAACGCGTGGCTGCGGCAGTTGCACGGGCGTAATCCCCTTTACGTGCCGACGAAACTGATGCGTGAGAACGGCCTGTCGGATGGCGACTGGGCGCGGGTCACCTCTCCGCATGGAGAGATCACCGTGCCGGTGATGGAGATGGCTGCGCTCAATGAAAACACCGTCTGGACCTGGAACGCCATTGGCAAGCGCAAGGGCGCCTGGGCGCTGGACGACTCCGCGCCCGAGGCCACCAAGGGCTTCCTGCTCAATCACCTGATCCACGAGCTCTTGCCCCCCAAGGGCGATGGTCTTCGCTGGGCAAACTCGGATCCGATCACCGGACAGGCTGCCTGGTTCGATCTGAAGGTGAAGATCGAAAAGGCCGCCCCGCCAGACGACATCGCGGAAAGCCAGCCCGCACTTGATCCGATTGCATCTCCGGTGGGCACCGGTCCGGACACACTGACATGGAAGGTAGGCAAATGACCGAGCTTCCCACACAGACAAATCGCAAGATGGGGCTGGTGATCGACCTTGATACCTGCGTCGGCTGCCATGCCTGCGTGATCTCCTGCAAAGGCTGGAACACCGAAAACTACGGCGCGCCGCTGTCGGATCAGGATCCCTATGGCGCCGATCCCTCGGGCACCTTCCTCAACCGGGTACATTCCTATGAGGTGCAGCCACAGTCCACAGGCGCCCAGCCCGCCCCCGCTGCCCAGCTGGTGCATTTCCCGAAATCCTGCCTGCATTGCGAAGACGCACCCTGCGTCACCGTCTGCCCCACCGGCGCCAGCTACAAACGGGTCGAGGATGGCATCGTGCTGGTCAACGAAAGCGACTGCATCGGCTGCGGCCTCTGCGCCTGGTCCTGCCCCTATGGCGCTCGTGAGCTGGATCTGGCTGAGGGGGTGATGAAGAAATGCACTCTTTGCGTGGACCGGATCTATAACGACAACCTGCCCGAAGAGGATCGCGTTCCGTCCTGCGTGCGCACCTGCCCGGCGGGCGCGCGGCATTTCGGCGATCTTGGCGATCCCGATAGCGAAGTCTCGCAACTGGTCGCAGCGCGCGGCGGCATGGACCTGATGCCGGAAATGGGCACCAAGCCTGTGAACAAATACCTGCCGCCCCGCCCCAAGGACCGGATCGAGGATCAGATCGACGTGCTGGCGCCGCTTCTGGCACCGGTCGCGGAGGAACCCAGCGGTTTCCTTGGCTGGCTCGACAAGGCGCTTGATAAACTGCCCGGAGGAGATCGCTGATGCATCCGGCCCCTTCCGTCATCATCTTCACCACCCTGTCCGGCCTCGGCTTTGGCCTACTGGCCTTTCTCGGGCTTGGGATGCCCGCCGTCACCGGCTGGGTCGCCTTTGTCTTCTATCTCATCGCCTATGCGCTGGCCTTGGGCGGGCTTCTGGCCTCGACCTTTCACCTCGGCCATCCCGAACGCGCCTGGAAGGCCTTCAGCCAGTGGCGCACAAGCTGGCTCAGCCGCGAAGGCTGCACTGCCGTCGCCGCGCTGCTGGTCATGGGGCTTTATGCGGCCGGGGCTGTCTTCCTTGACGCTGACTGGCGCTTCCTCGGCCTTCTGGGCGCTGCGCTCAGCATCGGCACCGTTTTCACCACCGCGATGATCTATACCCAACTAAAGACGATCCCGCGCTGGCACAGCCCGCTGACGCCACTGGTCTTTCTCAGCTTCGCAGTCGCGGGTGGCGCTCTACTGGCCGGTCGCGAGAGCCTTGCACCGTGGCTTCTGGCGCTCGCCGGGGCGATCCAGCTGATCTATTGGGCCAAGACAGACAAGGCACTGGCGCACTCCGGCACCGACATTTGCACTGCCACGGGGCTGGGGAATCGCGGCAGCGTGCGCGCCTTCGAGCCGCCGCACACGGGCAGCAACTACCTGCTGCGCGAGTTCGTCTATGTAGTGGGCCGCAAACACGCGCTAAAACTGCGCGTCATCGGCTTTGGCCTGGGGTTCGCGCTGCCGATTGCCCTGATGGTGATGCCGTTTGACAGCGTGATGATGAAACACCTGATGGCAGGCGTCGCGGTGCTGCTGCATATCGCAGGGATTGCCTGCCTGCGCTGGCTGTTCTTTGCTGAGGCTGAACATGTCGTCGGCCTCTACTACGGCAAACGCTGAACGTATCTGATTTGAACAACGAAAAAGGCGGCCCCGAAAGGAGCCGCCTTTTAAAATCGGAAAACCGGTTGGCCTTACAGCAAGCCCGCGTGCTTCATGGCCGCGTCGATCGCTGCCTTGGTGCTGTCCTCCAGCGTGGTCAGCGGGCAGCGGACCTCTTCGCTGCACAGGCCCAGCTTGGACAGGCCATATTTCGCGCCCACAAGGCCTGGCTCGATAAAGATCGCCTCGTGCAGGGGCATCAGGCGGTCCTGATAGTCCAGCGCGGTCTTGTAGTCGCCCGCAAGGGTCGCGGCCTGGAACTCAGCGCAGAGTTTCGGCGCCACGTTTGCGGTGACCGAGATGCAGCCAACGCCGCCATGGGCATTGAAGCCAAGCGCGGTTGCATCCTCGCCCGACAGCTGGATGAAGTCGGGACCACACGAACCGCGCTGCTGGCTGACGCGGGCCAGATCGCCGGTGGCGTCCTTGACGCCAACGATACGCGGCAGCTTGGCCAGTTCCCCCATGGTGGCCGGTGTCATGTCGACGACCGAGCGGCCCGGAATGTTGTAGATCACGATCGGAATATCGGCGCAGTCGTGCAGGACCTCAAAATGCGCCACCATGCCGCGCTGGGTCGGCTTATTGTAATAGGGCGTCACCACCAGCGCCGCATCTGCACCGATACGCGCCGCAAACTCGACAAAACGAATCGCTTCGACGGTATTGTTGGAGCCAGCGCCCGCGATGACCGGCACCCGGCCTGCCGTCGCCTTGACCACCTCGGCGATCACGGTCTCGTGCTCTTCATGGCTCAGCGTCGGGCTTTCGCCAGTGGTGCCAACGGGCACAATACCGGTCGAGCCCTGCTCGATATGCCATTCTACCAAGTGTTTGAGCGTATCCAGATCCAGCTCGCCGTTGCGAAACGGGGTGACGAGGGCTGGCATAGAGCCTTTGAACATGGGCACGCTCCCTTAGTTGCGAATGGTCGGCAGGCAAAGCGCCGCCGGAATAGTGGACTTGACCGGGTTTTGAGTTGATACCGGCGCGTCACGGATTATCGTCACAGCCTCTATCCCCGGTTCACGAGAAAATGCAAGACATGACACGCATTCTGGCCTTCATTCTGCTGCTCCTGCCCCTGCTTACTCCGCAGATTGCCCGGGCAGACAGGCTTGCTGACGCTCTGGAGCTGGTCCGGGGGCAGCAATGGGACGCCGCCGGAGAGATGGCAGGCCCCGAAGCCACCGTCGCCCGCGACGTGATCGAATGGCACCGTCTGCGCGCGGGCGAAGGCTCGGCGCGCGATGTCATGGCCTTTTTGGCGCGTCGCCCCGACTGGCCCGGCCTGCCCTATCTGCGGGAAAAAAGCGAAGCGGCACTGGCCACGGCCGACCGCAAGACCATTCTGTCATTCTACTCCGGCAACCGACCCCAGACAGCCGAAGGCGCGCTGAGCCTCGGCCGCGCGCTGATCGCAGCGGGGCGCCGGGGCGATGGTGAGGCCGAAATCGTCATGGCCTGGCGCACCATGCCGATGACGTCCGAGTTACAGGACGCCTATCTCGCCGATTTCAGCGCCCTGCTGAAACCGCATCATGCGGCGCGGCTGAACCGGCTCTTGTGGGACCGCCACCACGTCAGTGCGCCACGCATGCTGGACCTGGTGCCGGACGGTCCGCGCAAGCTGGCCGAGGCCCGTCTGGCCCTGCAGCAGCGCACCCCGGGCGTCGATGCCAAGATCGCGGCGATCCCAGCGGATTTGCAGGATGATGCCGGTCTGGCCTACGACCGGTTCGACTGGCGCGACAAAAAAGGACGCCGCGAGGACGCCATCCAGATGCTGATGGATCGCAGCACCAGCGCCGACAAACTGGGAGCGCCGGAAAAATGGCTGCGCCGCCGCCGCGATCTGGCCCGGCAGGACATGCGGGACGGCAACCACGAACGCGCCTACCAACTGTCCGCGCATCATTTTTCCACCCCTGAGGCGGGCTATGGCTATTCTGACTGCGAATGGCTGGCCGGCTATATCGCCCTGCGCAAGCTGAACGATCCCGGTCTGGCCGCAAAGCACTTCGAACGCTTCCTCGCCTCGGTCGAAACCCCGATCTCGGTCGGGCGCGGCGGCTACTGGTTGGGCCGTGCCTATGCCGAGATGGGAGAAGTGAACAAGGCGCATGATGCCTACTCCCGGGCTGCCGCCTATCAAACCTCCTTTTATGGGATCCTCGCCGCCGAGGCGCTTGGCCGCCCCTTCGATCCGGATCTTGCCAATCCGCCTGCGCTGCCGGACTGGCGCAGTGCCCCCTACCTCAATTCCTCGGTCACCGAAGCGGGCCTGCTGCTGCTGCGCGCCGGAGAGGATGTGCTGGCCGAACGGTTCCTCACCCATCTGACCGAAAGCCTGCCGTCCGAGCAGGCCTTTCAGCTGGGTCAGATGGCGGTGGAAATGGACCGGCCACACCTGGCAGTGATGATCGGCAAACGCGCGGCACAATCCGGGATCGAGCTGAAAGGCGCCTATTACCCGCTGCACCCGGTGGCGAAAAAGGACCTGCCGATGGCGCCCGAGATGACCCTGGCCATCGCCCGGCGCGAAAGCGAATTCGACCCCGGCGTGATCAGCCACGCGGGCGCACGCGGGCTGATGCAAGTGATGCCCGCCACAGCAAAACTGGTCGCTAATGAACTGGGCATCCTGTCCGAGCACGAGACTGCCCGCCTGACCGCTGAATGGGACTATAACGCAACCCTTGGCGCGCAGTATCTTGCCCGTCTCGCCGAAGAGTTCGGTGGCAACGTGGTGATGATGGCAGCTGGCTATAACGCAGGCCCGCATCGCCCTGCGGCCTGGATGGAACGCTATGGCGACCCCCGCGACGGCACCCCGAACATCATCGACTGGATCGAGCACATCCCCTTCAACGAGACCCGCAACTACGTGATGCGCGTCACCGAAAGCCTGCCGGTCTATCGCGCACGGCTGGGGCAGACGCCGCTGCCGGTGCCGTTTTCGCGGGAGTTGACCGGATCAACGCTGTCGGCGTTCGCGCCATAGGGTGAACAGCCCCGCCGCCACCACGATCCCGGCGCCCAGCGCCACGTTGAACCGGATGGTTTCCGAAAAGATCACAAGCCCCAGCATAGCTGCCCAGGGCAGTTGCAGATAGGCAAAGGGCTGAACCGCGCTTGCCTCTGCCGCCTCATAGCAACGGATCAGCAGGTAGTGCCCCAGAGCGCCGGTCAGGCACAATAGCCCCATCCAACCCCAGTCCGGCGTGCTCATCGCCTCCCAGTTCCACAGGCCGATCGGCGTCATAAAGACAACGCCGACAACGCCCACGTAAAAGAAACTGGTGGCCGAATTGTCCTTGCGCGCGGCATAGCGCGTCAGAAGCCCATAAAGAGCGAACATCAGCGCTGCCAAGAGCGGCACCAGCGCAGCAGGTTGGAACACGCCGATGCCCGGCTCCAGAATGATCAACACCCCAAGGAAACCGATCAGAATGGCGCTCCACCGCCAGATCCCGACCTTCTCCCCCAGGATCGGCCCGGACAAAGCCGCGATCATCAGCGGGTAAGAAACAAAGACCGCGTGGCTTTCCACCAGCCCCAAGAGGGTAAAGGCCAGAACCATGACGCAGATTTCCGCCGCGCAGACAAAGCCGCGAAAGATCTGTAGCCAGATCTGCCGGGTCCGCGCCACCTTTTTCAGACCGCCCGGCTGCCGCAAAGCGATGGAGACGACAAACAGAGACAGGAACCAATAGCGGATCATCACCACCATGTAGACGTTGTATTCCCCCGCCAGATGTCGCGAGATCCCGTCCTGAAGCGCAAACACGATGGTGGCGCCAATCATCAGCATCACGCCCAGCCGCGTGTTATTGCCTGCCTCGTGGACTTCTACGCTGCTCATGCCAGCTCCGCCTTTGTCATATGTCGTTTGCGTCCATAGCCAGGTATACGTGTGACAGCAAAGCCCGCCGCCTCCAGGCCCCGGCGCACGAAGCCCGCCGCCGTATAGGTCGCGGCGCTGCCGCCCGCGGCGGTGTGCCGGGCCACCTCGGCCATCAAATCCTCACCCCACAGTTCCGGGTTCTTGGCCGGGGAAAACCCGTCCAGAAACCAGGCATCAGCACGCCCCGTCCACTCTGGCAGCGACAGGCGCGCGTCGCCGGTGATCATCTCGAAGCAAAGCGTGCCCAGATCGCAGCTGCCCTGCCCCGTCCAGACCGCGAAGAACCTTTCGGCCCAGGGCGCGACCGCAGGAAAGGCCTCCAGCGCCCGGGCCATATCGGCAGGCACCATTGGGAAGGCCTCGAAACTGGTGAATTGCAATGCGCCCACCTGCCCGCTGTCCTCCCACAGCTTCCAGGCGGCGAGCAGGTTCAGACCGGTGCCGAACCCCAGCTCCGCAATATGGAAACCGGGGCGGAACCGCGCAGGCAGATCATTTCCGGCCAGAAACACATGGCCGGTCTCGGCTAGCCCGTCGTGGATCGAAAAATAGGGGTCATCGAACTGATCGGACACCGGAATGGTGCCATCACGCCAACTGAGCCGGGCCTGCTGGTCTGCCATGCTGTTTTCCCCTAAGTGATGTCACGGAACGGCGCGACACTGGCGAAAGGGCGGGCGAATGGCAATGGCAGATATCACGGTGCGCGGCGCGGGCATTTTTGGTCTTTCGATCGCCTGGATCTGCGCCCGGCGCGGCGCAAAGGTTCAGGTGATCGACCCCTTCGGCCCCGGCGCCGGTTCCAGCGGCGGCCTTGTCGGTGCCCTCGCCCCGCATGTGCCGGAAAACTGGAATGCCAAGAAACAATTCCAGTTCGAAAGTCTTTTGATGGCACAAGATTTCTGGCGCGATGTGGAACATGCGGGCGGCGTCTCCCCCGGCTATGGCCGCACCGGCCGTCTGCAGCCCATCAATGACGATCGAGTGCTGGATTTGGCCCGCCAGCGCGAAAGCACCGCTGCCCAGCTTTGGCGCACCGATGCCGGGCAACAGGCCGAATGGCGCATTTGCGCGGCAGAGGAGTTTGGGGGGTGGGCCCCACCCAGTGCCACCGGCCTTGTGATTCACGACACGCTCAGCGCCCGCATGCATCCGCGCCGAGCCTGCGCCGCACTCGTCGCCGCGCTGAAGGCACAGGGTGTGACTGTAGGCGAAGACGGCACCGATCAGGGTCAGGTTGTTCACGCCACCGGCCATGCAGGGCTACTGGACCTGAACCAAACGCTTGGCAAAACCGTGGGGAAAACCATCGGCAACGGCGTCAAAGGACAGGCCGCCCTGCTGCGCCATGATGCCGGAGAGGTTCCCCAGCTGTACGCCGACAGCCTGCACATCATCCCGCATGCGGATGGCACAGTGGCCATCGGCTCCACCAGCGAGCGGGAGTTCGAAAACGGCACAGAGACGGACGCTCAGCTCGACGACATCCTTGCACGCGCCCGCGCCGCCGTTCCCATTCTCCAAGGCGCCGAGCTCATCGAACGCTGGGCCGGGGTGCGCCCGCGCGCAAGATCCCGGGCGCCAATGCTTGGCCCCTGGCCGGGCCGCAGCCGGCATTTCATCGCCAACGGAGGCTTCAAGATCGGCTTCGGCATGGCCCCCAAGGTCGCCGAAATCATGGCCGATCTGCTGCTGGACCAGATCGATGCCATCCCTGCAGGCTTCCGCGTCGAAGACAACCTCTGATGCCGTCATCCCCAGCAGTTTCGCTCCGGGTCAAGGGAGGCGCAGCCTGCGCGCATCGCGCGCCTTGCCCTTGAGGCGGAGCGGAACATCCCAGACTGGAACAGGCGCTTTTGAGGGCAGATCTGCCCCTCAAAAAGCTTCTCAGCAGTTTTTTTTCGCCGCGCAGCGGCGCCGGGCCCAACTGGCAGCGCCCTATTCGCAGAATATGGCCCGGCAGGCGGGAGCCTCTCCCTCATGCGAACTCTGCCGTGGCGCTCATGCATTGGCGCCCATCCGGGCCTCTGACCCACAGATCCGCGCCGTTGCAACAGAACGTAGCCGTTTCAAAATGCATCAATGGCGAGGAAGCGCGAAAGGCAAAGCGGCGCAAGGCACCCCCCACCTCCTCGGCCAGCAACATCAGGTGTTGCGCCAAAAGCGGACCATGCACCACCAGACCGTCATAGCCTTCGACATCGCGCGCATAGTCGAGATCATAGTGGATCCGGTGCCCGTTGAAGGTCAGCGCCGAATAGCGGAACAGCAGCGTCGATGAAAACGCCGCCTCCCGCGCATCACGCTCATCCGTCCGCGCCTCGGGCGGCACCGGTTTTGGCGCCTGTGGGTCCGGATCCTCGCGATAGACAAGATCCTGCCATTCGGTGAGGCACAGTTGTCCCTCCTGCCAGATCTCATGGCGCAGGGTCACGAATGCCAACGGCCCGCTGCGCCCGTTTTTATGTTCGGCCTTTTCCAGAACCGAGCGTTTTTCTGCCGGACTGCCCGCCCGCAGGGGCGCGTCGAACTGCAGCTGCCCGCCAGCCCACATGCGCCGCGGCAGGCCCAGATCCGGGATCAGCCCGCCTGTGCCGCCGAGCCGCGGATGACCATCGCGGCCCAGTGCCTCGGGCGGCTGCGGGGTCCAGAAGTACAGCTGATGAAAGAACGGCGGCAGAACGCTGCCCTCGGTGATGTCCGCTTCCTGCCCCAGCGCCACCTGAAAGGCTGCGGCGCGGGCCGGGTCCATGACATCGGTTTGCCGGATCTCAGAGCTGGTATCGGGGCCAGGTTCGGTACGGGGGGCGGGATTTGTGGGACTGAATTCGCTCATCCCGTGACCTTAGCCACGTCTTCGGAAAGGACAAGCCGCCGAAGGCCGGGAGGAACACTGGCGCGCCCCAGCCCTTTACGGTTTGATCAGCGCTCGATTTCGCGGCGCAGGTTCTGCATCAGCGTTTCCAGCGTGCCCCGGTAGATCTCGCTTGTCAGCTGGCCGCTTTCGTCGAACTCCTTCGACGAATTGGCCAGATGCACCTCGGGCCCGGACACAAGGCGCGGCTGAAACGGCACCATGAAACCGCGCAGCACCATCTGCGCCCGCTCACCACCCGAGCGGCCACCCGCCGCCGACATGACTGCCACGGGTTTACCCGCCCAGGGCTTGCCCTTGGTACGGCTGACCCAATCCAGCGCGTTCTTCAGAACCCCAGAGGGGCCTTTGTTATACTCCGGGGTCGAGATCAACACCGCATCCGCCGCAGCGATCTGATCAGCCAAGAGCTGCACCCCGGCAGGCACACCATCGCGATCTTCGTCATCGCCATCGTACAGCGGCAGGTTCAGGTCGCCCTCCACGTGGGAGCAGGCACCGAACAGACGCACCGCCTCCTTCAGCAGCATGCGATTGGTTGCAGCCCCACGCAGGGATCCAGAAAGAGTGAGAAGTAGCGGATCGGACATCAGAACATTCCTTGACTAACACATTGACACGCAAGGCCCTGTCATGGGCCTGACTTACCAATAGCTTAAGCAAAGACCGGGATGCCTCATACCCGAATGACCGCGCAAGTGTTGTGCATCAACTGGCAAAGCCCGCGCCCGGGGGCGCGGAAATGCACAGTCTGCGCGCGTCCTGGCGCAGATCACCCGGCCTGCCAGGTTCAGCCGCCGGTGGGGATGACGACGATTTCCACCCGCCGGTTCTGCGCCTTGCCAGCTTCGGTCAGATTGCTGGCCACGGGCTGCTCTTCGCCGCGCCCGATGGTGCGGATCCGGTTGTAGGGCACACCGCCAGCCTGGATCTGATCGGCCACGGCATTGGCGCGACGCTCGGACAGGCCCTGATTATAGGCCGCATCCCCGTCACTGTCGGTATGGCCGATAACCTGCACGGTGCTGTTGGGATAGCGCACCAGACTGTCCGCCACTTTCAACAGGTCAGAACGAACCGACGGGCTGATTGCGGAACTGTCGGTGGCAAAGGTCAGATCATTGGGCAGCGATACCACCAGCCTGTCGCCGGTGTTAATGATCGAGATGCCGTCGTTGGAAATCGACTGACGCAACTCGGCCTCCTGCTTGTCCAGTTGGCTGCCGATCAGCCCGCCCGCAATCGCCCCGACCGCGGCGCCGCCCAGAACGGCGCCCGTCTTGTTGCTGGAATTCGAGAGGGCACCGATACCCGCACCCAGAATGCCGCCTGCAATCAGGCCCTGCTTTTCCTTGCTGGGCGTACCATCGCTGTTCAGCAGCGCCGGATCGGTGCAGGCGCCAAGGCCCAGCGCAACCGTCACTGCCGCAACCGTCGAGAATTTCAAAATCGTCATTTTGCCAACCTTCTTGCCTGTTTCGCGCGCCTCTGTCCGGGCTTGGCTCGTCCTTGCCCGGCGAGGTCTCACGCACCGCTGATTTTATTTGATTATATCATCGCTGCGGCGCTGCTGCTCAAGCGCGGAGTGCAAAACCTAGGCGGTTTGCCGCCCAGTTTCTTCGGCTTCGCCTGTCACAGCTGGAAAGTCCGCTTCTTTCTCCGACGCGCTGTCATCGCGCGCGGCCTCAAAAGCCAGCATCGCGCGTTTGACCGGCACTCCCCAGTGATAGCCGCCGATATCGCCGCCCTTGCGCAGGACCCGGTGGCAGGGAATGAGCCAGCTCATAGGGTTCTTGCCCACAGCCGTCCCCACGGCCCGCACCGCGCGTGGGTTATCAATGGCACGGGCGAGTTCGGAGTATGTGGTGACATGGCCCGGCGGGATCCGCAGTAGCGCCTCCCAGACCTTGATCTGCAGCGGCGCGCCCATCATGTGCAGCGCAGCCTCGCCTTTTTGGGCAAAGATCGCCTCGGCCAAGGGGCGCAGCATCATCGGGTCTTCGACATAATCGGCATTTGGCCAGCGCGCGCGCATATCGGCCAGGGTCGGCTCAGCCCCGGTTTCGGCCGCAAAGGCGAGGCCGCAGATCCCCTTCTCGGTGCCCATGACAAGCGCCAAACCGAATGGACTGTCGAACCAACCCCAACGGATTGTCAGCCCCGCGCCCTTGCGGGCGTATTCGCCGGGGCTCATCGCCTCCCAGCGCAGAAACAGATCGTGCAGCCGACCGGATCCGGACAGCCCCACCGCGTGGGCCGTTTCAAGGGTTGAAAACCGCTCTTGCAGCAGGCTCTTGGCGTGGCCCAGCCGCAGATACTGCTGATAGCGTTTGGGCGAGACACCAACCCAGGCCGAAAACACCCGCTGGAAATGCGCCGGGCTCATGTTCATATGGGCGGCCAGCTCCGCAAGGCCAAGATCCTCTCCGCCTGCGTCGATCAGCTCGATGGCCCGGCCTATGACGCCGTAGTGATAGCTCTGTTCACCCGCTTCGCGCATCTTTCCCTGTTCTCCTGCAAAGGGTCCAGCAACACAGTAGAGCGGACACCGGCGACCGGCGACCCGGAATTTGCGCATTGCGGGGGCCCGAGCGATCTGTTGCAAGCACAACAGCGCCTGCGGCACGATGAAACCATTGGAGTTTTTTCATTTGCGCCCTTCGCCGCAGACCGGCAAAAGGAGCAGCATGGCCAAGCAACTCGACTATCATACACTGCGCGAAATCTTTTCGCGTTTTCAGGCCGCCGAGCCGGAACCCAAGGGCGAATTGGATCACGTCAACGCCTATACGCTGGTGGTGGCCGTCGCCCTGTCGGCGCAGGCGACGGATGCAGGCGTCAACAAGGCAACGCGCGAGCTGTTCAAAATCGCCGACACGCCGCAAAAGATGCTCGACCTCGGCGAAGAGGGGCTGATCGAACATATCAAGACGATCGGTCTTTACCGCAACAAGGCCAAGAACGTCATCAAGATGGCCCGCATTCTGGTCGACGACTACGGCGGCGAGGTGCCCAATTCCCGCGCCGCATTGCAATCCCTACCCGGTGTTGGCCGCAAGACCGCCAATGTAGTTCTGAACATGTGGTGGCATTACCCGGCACAAGCGGTGGATACGCATATCTTTCGGGTCGGCAACCGCTCGGGCATCTGCCCGGGCAAGGATGTGGACGCGGTTGAACGCGCCATCGAGGACAATATTTCGGTCGATTTCCAGCAGCATGCCCATCACTGGCTGATCCTGCACGGCCGCTATCACTGCAAGGCACGCAAGCCGATGTGCGGCACCTGCATCATCCGCGACCTGTGCCAATATGAGGACAAGAATCTATGAAGACCTACCAGATTGTCGGCATCGGCAATGCCGTCGTCGATGTGATCAGCCAATGCGATGACAGCTTTCTCGATCACATGGGGATCGAGAAAGGCATCATGCAGCTGATCGAACGGGATCGCGGCGAAGTGCTTTATGGTGCGATGGAAGGCCGCGTGCAAACCCCCGGTGGCTCGGTCGCCAATACCATTGCCGGTGCAGGTGCGCTTGGCATCGATGCGGCCTTTATCGGGCGCGTGCATGACGATGCTCTGGGCCGGTTCTACGCCGATGCGATGAACGAAGATGGCGTCGATTTCGTCAACCCGCCGGTCCCGGGTGGCGAGCTGCCGACATCGCGCTCGATGATCTTTGTCTCCCCGGACGGTGAGCGATCGATGAACACCTATCTTGGCATCTCCTCCGAACTCAGCTCTGCAGATGTGCCGAACGAGGTGGCCGGTCAGACCCAGATCATGTTCCTTGAGGGCTATCTCTTTGACAAGGACAAGGGCAAGACCGCCTTCATGGAAGCTGCGCGCGATTGCCGCAAAGGCGGCGGCAAGCCCGGCATCGCCATCTCAGACCCCTTCTGCGTCGAACGCCACCGCGCCGATTTCCTGTCGCTGATCGAGAATGAACTGGAATTCGTGATCGGCAACGAAGCCGAAATCCGCTCGCTGTTTGAAACCGAAGATCTGGAGGAGGCCCTGGCCAAGACCGCCGCAATCTGTCCGTTGGTGGTCTGCACCCGCTCCGGCGACGGGGTTTCGGTGATTGCGGGCGAGACCCGCATCGATGTTCCGGTCACCAAGGTCGTGCCCGTTGATGCCACCGGTGCTGGCGATCAGTTCGCGGCCGGGTTCCTCTTCGGTCTGGCAACGGGCCGCGATCTGGAGACCTGCGCCAAGATCGGCAACATCTGCGCCGCCGAGGTGATCAGCCATATCGGCCCGCGTCCCGAAAAGGACATGCGCGCGGTGCTGCAGGCCGAAGGGCTGCTCTAAGTCACAGAGCCAAATCCGTGGGCGGGAAAACTCCCGCCCATCGAATATGCCCCAAGGGGCACTCCCTTTCGTCGGGCGTAGGACGCAAGGGCATTAGCCCGCGCAGGGCCTCAATCGCTTCCGGCCGAGATCAATGCCTTGGACAGCAAGCCTTTGAACTGGTCCAGTTCCTCTGCCTTAAAACCTTTAAGTAGCCCCGACTGGGTGGCCACATGCGCCTCCAGGGCCTCGTCGATCAGCGCGCCGCCCTTTTCGGTTAAGGCAATCAGGAAACTACGGCTGTCCGCCGGGTTCACCTTGCGGCGCACCAGCCCGTCTGCCTCCAGCCGGTCAATCCGGTTGGTCATCGTGCCCGAAGCCACCATCGTCGCCTTCAAGAGATCCCCCGGAGACAATTCATGTGGCGCGCCCGCCCGGCGCAGCGTCGCCAGCACGTCGAATTTGGCGGCGTTGAGACCAAAACGTTGAAACGTCTTCTGCATCTCTGCCTGATAGGCCAAATAAAGGCGTCCCACCCGGCCGATTATTCCCATGGCGGACACATCAAGGTCCGGCCGCTCCCGTTCCCATTGCTGGGTGACAAAATCCACATGATCCATCTTTCCTGTTTTGCGGAGAGACATCTTGACGTCAAGATTAAATATTGTTACTTCGATGTCGAGATAATTTTGGAGAAGACCCCATGCTGTCCCGCGACCTCTTTCTGACCGCGCTGGCCCCTGCCATTTGGGGCAGCAGCTATATCGTGACGACCAACCTCTTGCCCGGGCATTCACCCTTCATGGTGGCCTTGCTGCGCGCCCTGCCTGCGGGGCTGTTGCTGCTCCTCTTCGTGCGCAGGCTGCCGCCGCTCAACTGGGTGCCAAAGCTCATGGTGCTTGGCGCTCTGAATTTCTCACTGTTCTGGAGCTTCCTGTTCCTGTCCGCCTACCGCCTGCCCGGCGGGGTGGCCGCGACCCTTGGCGCGATACAGCCGCTGGTCGTGGTCTTTCTGTCGGCCATGGTTCTGAGCGCGCCGATCAGACCTGCCTCACTCGTGGCGGCGGCGCTCAGCATCGCGGGGGTTGCGCTGCTGGTGCTGACCCCGGCGGCACAGCTGGACATGATCGGGGTCATCGCAGGCCTTGCTGGCGCCCTGTCGATGGCGGCAGGTGTCGTGCTGACCCGCAAATGGCAGCCGCCGGTGCCGCCCCTCACCTTCACCGCCTGGCAGCTGACCGCCGGGGGGATCCTGCTGATGCCCGTCACGCTTTGGGCAGTACCCGAGATGCCGGTTTTCACCGCAGAGAACATCCTGGGCCTCGCCTATATGAGCCTGATCGGCGGCGCGCTAACCTATATTCTGTGGTTCCGGGGCTTGTCGCGCATCGAACCCTCAGCCGTATCGCTTCTGGGGGTACTCAGCCCGCTGACGGCTGTCATCCTGGGCTGGCTCTGGATGCAGGAAACCCTCAGCATCTACCAGCTGACCGGCGCCATCTTCGCCCTGTTCAGCGTCTGGCTGGGTCAGGCTGCAACCAAACCGGCACGCCCGCGCCCCGCGCCTGCGGAGTGACCCCGTCTGCTACTGCGGCGCCAGAGGCACACAGGCCTTGCCGCGGTGGCAGTCCAGCACCTGCTTGCGAAAGCTGTGCACATCGCCGCCAAAGGCAAAGCTGCCGCAGGGATCGAAACGGACGATCAGGTCCCTGCCCCGCTGTTCGGCAAAAATCAGATACTCGACACCGGATTTGGCCTTGCCGCACCACGGCCCCATGCATTGCACCTCGATCACCACATCGGCGCGCACGGCTCGATCGAAAGCCCGTGCCCCCAGAAGGTCCCCGTTGAAACTTCCGCGAAACTGGGTGACCGGCGGGGCCGCATTAGGGTTTCCGGCAGACGGTCGTGGCAGGCGACGTTCATCAAAAGACAGGCGCCCCTGCAGGATTGCGTAGGAGCGGTTGGAATTCGCCGCCGCAAGATAGGCGTCCGGAACGCCCCAGGGCACACAGCTGAGCGCGGAAGCAGAGGTGGCAGCGCCGAGCGCCACACAGGATACAAACAACGACGCCGCCCGGCGAACCAACTTGGGAAGTCGTACCATTCTATAAGTACCTTTCGAATTCCTCGACCACCCGCGCATAGACCTCGCGCTTGAAGGGGACGATCTTCTCCACCAGATGCTCTACCGGCTGCCAGCACCAGGCGGAAAATTCCGGATGTTCGGTGTCGATTCTGACCTGATCGTCGCTGCCCAGAAACCGCATCAGGTACCATTTCTGCTCTTGCCCGCGATAACGCCCACCCCAGAAGCTGGGCACCACGTCATGTGGCAGATCATAGGGTAGCCAGCCTTCCGATTCGGCGATGATCTCGACCAGAGAGGGCAGAACGCCGGTTTCTTCCTCCAGCTCCCGCAGGGCCGCGGTGCGCGGGTCCTCACCCTCGTCGATCCCGCCCTGCGGCATCTGCCAGGCATCCTTGTAGCGGTCCGCGCGCTGTCCGACAAAGACCGCCCCGTCGGCGTTTATCATCATCACGCCGACGTTGCGGCGATAGGGCAGCTTGGCGATGTCTTCCGGTGTCATAGGCATTCCCTGGGTCTGTTCCCGGCGATTAGACCTGCTGCCGCCGGGGCACGCAAGGGGGTGACGCCGCGTTGACAGGTGACAAACGCCCGCCGTGGCGCGATCCTGCCTGGCAAATGATAGGGAGAGTGTCATGACTGCGTACCCAAACCTTCTGGCGCCGCTGGATCTTGGCTTTACCACGCTGAAAAACCGCGTGCTGATGGGGTCCATGCATACGGGCCTTGAGGAGACCCGCGACTGGAACCGGGTGGCGGAATTCTACGCCGAACGCGCAAGGGGCGGCGTCGCCCTGATGGTGACCGGCGGCATCGGTCCCAACCTCGAAGGCTCGGTCCTGCCCGGGGCCGCGATGATGACCACCGAAGAGGACGTGAAGAACCACAGCATCGTCACGGACCGCGTGCACACGGCAGGCGGCAAGATCGCCATGCAGATCCTGCACGCAGGCCGCTATGCCTATGGTCCGAAATGCGTGGCGCCCAGCGCCATTAAATCTCCCATCTCTCCTTTCCCGCCCAACGAACTGGACGAAGACGGGATCGAAAAACAGATCGCCGACATCGTGAACGCAGCCCGGCTGGCAAAAGAAGCAGGCTATGACGGGGTCGAGATCATGGGCTCCGAAGGGTATTTCCTGAACCAGTTCCTGGTCACCCATACCAACAAGCGCACCGACCGCTGGGGCGGATCTTATGAAAACCGCATGCGCCTGCCGATCGAGGTGGTGCGCCGCACCCGGGCGGCGGTCGGCAGTGATTTCATCATCATCTACCGCCTGTCGATGATCGATCTGGTGCCCGATGGCTCGACCCATGATGAAGTGGTGCAGCTGGCGCAGGAGATTGAGCAGGCAGGCGCTACGATCATCAACACTGGCATCGGCTGGCACGAGGCGCGCATCCCAACCATCGCCACATCGGTGCCGCGCGCGGCCTTTGCCTGGGTCACCAAGAAACTGATGGGCAAGGTTTCCATCCCCGTCGTCACCTCGAACCGGATCAACACGCCCGAGGTGGCCGAGGACGTCTTGGAAACCGGCTGCGCCGACATGGTGTCGATGGCCCGCCCACTGCTTGCGGATGCGCATTTCGTGTCCAAGGCCGAGGCCGGACAGGCCAGCCATATCGCGCCCTGCATCGCCTGCAATCAGGCCTGCCTTGACCATACTTTTGGCGGCAAGCTCACGTCCTGCCTAGTGAACCCACAGGCCTGCCACGAGACCGAGCTGGTGATAGAAAAGGCCGCCACCCCCAAGACTATCGCCATCGTTGGCGCTGGTCCTGCGGGCCTCTCGACCGCCCTCACCGCTGCTGAGCGCGGACACAAGGTAACGCTGTTTGACAAGGCGAATGAGATCGGCGGCCAGCTCAACATGGCCAAGCAGGTGCCCGGTAAGGAAGAATTCTGGGGGCTGGTAGACTGGTACCGCAGCATGGTGGCCGATGCGGACATCACGCTGGAACTGGGCCGCGAGGCCCAAGCCGAGGATCTGACCGAGTTTGACGAGGTGGTGATCGCAACCGGCGTCATCCCGCGCGATCCGGGTATACCCGGGCAGGACCGCGACAACGTGCTGAGCTATATAGATGTGCTGCGTGACAAGGCCCCGGTGGGTGCGCGCGTCGCTGTGATCGGTGCAGGCGGGATTGGTTTTGATGTCTCCGAATACCTGCTGCACGAAGGTACCAGCCCGACCACAGATCTGCCGCTGTGGATGAAGGAATGGGGCGTCACCGATCCGGCCGAGCACCGCTCCGGCCTTGCCCCCGAAGGGCCGCAGCCCGAGGCCCCAGCCCGCCATGTTACCTTGCTGCAGCGCAAGGCCGAGCGTCATGGCAAAAGGCTCGGCAAGACAACCGGCTGGATCCACCGCGCCGCACTGAAGATGAAGGAGGTCGAATTCGTCGGCGGCGTGAATTACGAGCGGATCGACGATGCGGGCCTGCACGTCAGCTTTGGCGAGGCACGGGAAAACCCGACCGTGATCCCGGCCGACACCATCGTGCTTTGCGCGGGTCAGCTTTCGGAAAGCACACTGGCCGATGCGCTGGCGGCGAAAGGCATCACCGCCCATGTGATCGGTGGCGCCGATGTTGCAGCGGAACTCGATGCCAAACGGGCGATCAACCAAGGCACCCGCCTCGCCGCCACCCTCTGACGGGTCCGGCAGGCCACGATCAGCAGCGGCGCTCTCCCGCGCCCGCAGGCAGCCCGATTGCACCGCCCCCGTTGGCGGCCTTGGGCGTGGCACCGCGCGATGCGCGGTGCCACGCCCAACGGGAGCTGGTCTTTTTCAAAAGGCCACGCGACAGGCGGGAGAAACGCGCCTCTCGTTGCTATGATGGCTCGCCTGTCCCAAGCCTCAAGCGGATCGGAAATCCTGTCCTACAGGCGCATTCTACGGCCTGTTCAGCCGTGCACCTCGAGGCTGTCTTCAGGCGCCTGATCGCGCTCTTCCATACCATAGTCCCGGATCACCCCGGCCACGCGCAGGCGATACCCGGCAAAGAGATTGTCGCGCCCCTGTTTCTGTGCGCCCCGATGTTCAGACAGTGCGCGCCAGCGCGCCACCGCCTCTTCATTCTCCCAGAAGGACAGCGACAGCAGCTTTTCGGGGTTTGTCAGGCTCTGAAACCGTTCGACCGAGATGAACCCTTCCATATCCTCCAGCAGATCCCGCATCCGGGCTGCAACCTGCAGATAAGGCTCCTTCTTACCCGCTGCCGGTGTGACTTCGAAAATTACCGCGATCATGCGCTGTCTCCATGTGGTTCAGAAACCCGTTTGAGCCACGTCCTGTCCTCGCGGACAAGGAATTTCTCCCGCTGGGCAAATGCGTAGTTCTCCCGCCCCAGAGGATCCTCTGCCAGACGGGTGCGGTAGTCTTCATAGGCGGCAAGACTGTCCACGTTATAGATCCCGTAGGCCAGCGTTGACGACCCTTCGTGCGGCGCGAAATATCCGATAAGGTCAGCCCCACAGCGCGGGATCGCCTGCCCCCAATTGCGAGCGTATTGCGCAAAGTTATCGTGCTGGGTGGGATCGATGTGATAACGGATGACGCAGGTCAGCATGGGAAACTCCTCTTGAGATCGTGATTGGATGGCAGGGATTTACCGCCCCCTGCCCGACAAAGGCTTCGGTGCGGAGCGAAGCATCGCCTTTTGCCCAGTCCCCGGCCCCTCCCGCGCCTCAGGATTTCGTTTCGCAAGCGTAAACGATGCAGTAAAAACCCCGCAATTATCCCAAGCTCGCCCCGTTCTTGCCCGAATTGCCCGTCAAAACCTGAGGTCAGACAACAGGACGAGGACGGGCAACGATGGATCGACTGACCGAAATGGAGGCCTTCGCAAATGTTGTGGACCAGGGCGGGTTCACCGATGCGGCGCGCAAGATGGGGATCTCCAAATCCGCTGTCTCCAAACACGTCTCCAGCCTCGAAGCCAGGCTTGGCGCACGTCTTCTGAACCGCACAACCCGGCGGGTATCGCCGACCGAAATCGGGCTGGCCTATTACGACCGGGCGCGGCGCGTCCTGAATGACGCAGGCGAAGCCGATGCGCTGGTGACCTCGATGCAATCCGCGCCCTCGGGCCTGCTGCGGATCTCGGTTGCCACCGATTTCGGCGTCAATCACCTGTCGCCGGTCCTGTCCGAATTCCTGCGCGATTTCCCCGAGATCACCGTCAACATGGTGCTGAACAACCGCTATGTCGAACTGATCTCGGAAGGTTTTGATATGGCGCTACGGATCGGCGAGCTGGAAGACAGCTCTCTCAGAGCCCGCAAGCTGACCGAAACCACCAAACGTATGATCGCCTCGCCCGCCTATCTGGAGCAATACGGGCGGCCGCAAAAGATCGACGATCTGAACACCCACAAGTTGCTGCATTATTCCAACCAGTCGAGTGGCAATGTCTGGAAGATCACCGCCCCCTCTGGCGAGAAACGTCAGGTTCGCACGACCGGCTGGCTGTCGGTGAACGACGGACAATCGCTTCTGAATGCGGCCATCTCCGGCCTCGGCATCGCCTACCTGCCTAGCTACCTCTACTCGGAAGCCATGTCAGAGGGGTTGATCGAAGACGTGATGCCCAACCTGCCGGTCGAGACTCTGGGCATCTATGCCGTCTACCCGCCTGGGAAATTCACCCAGCCCAAGGTGCGCGCCTTCATTGATTTCCTTGTCCATGCCTTTGCCGACCGCGACCCGGTGAAGTGGTGACTGGCCCCTGAAACACACGACCCTCCCTCGTGAAACTGCCCCCCGCACACTGCGGGGGGCTTTTTTGTCTTGGGAACAAGATTTCAGATCTCGATCACCAGATGCGGCGTCCCGTCCGAGGTCCGCTCCCGCGAGGTGCCCGAGGGACCGACCGTGCCCCGGATCCGTTTGCGGAAGTTCGAGAAACTGTCGAATGTGACCACGTCGACTGCCTCGTCGAGATCCAGTTCTAGCCGGAACCAACCGGGCCGCAGCATCTCAACGGCCAGCACCGTCGCCGCAAAGGGCTGCGACAGATAGGTCCCCTCAATCCGCCCGCCGGGGGTAAATCCCTCTGGCGGCCGGTTGCCCATCGCGGCGTGAAAGGTATTCCAGTCGCGAAACCCATGCTGACGTGCCACCAGCTCAAGGCTCTGACTGTGGCTGATCTCGCGCCCTTCAGCCTCCAGCCCCGTGCGCAGACGTTTGGCCTGTGCTTTGGCCTCAACCAGTGTCGGAAGTGTTGCGCTCATGACCGCGCCTCCTCGGTTGTCGTGAATACGCCCCAGCTGAGCCGGGTGCGACGCGCCCGAGTCCACAGAACCCAGACCGCCAACAGCAGCAGCAGAACCTCAGCCGCTGGCCCCGCCCACCAAATCGCCATTTCACCAAACCACAGCGGCAAGGCAAAGGTCAGCGGAATGGCAAAGGCAAAGGGCTTTGACAGGCTCAGCACCGCGGCGCGTCGCGCGTCACCGATGGCCTGGAAATGGGCCGCCAGCATCATCAGAGGTCCCGACAGGACAAACAAGGCCAGCATTACCGGCATGATAACGGCCACCTTTGCGACCACGGCAGGGTCGGTCACAAAGGCCGCTGCGATCTGAGATGCCAACAGGCTGAACACCGCCTGCACAGACAGGCAGAACCCCAGTGCCACCAGAACGGCGATCTGCAGACTGTTATCACTGCGCTGCCACAGCCCCGCGCCAAAGTTGTTGCCAGTGATCGTCTGCATCGCTTGCGACACCCCTAAGAGCGGCAGGAAGGCAAAGGTGACGACCCGCGTCACGATTCCATAGGCTGTGACCGTAACCTCGTAGTCCGGACTGCCCACCATCTGCAAAGCCGTCAGGATCGCCGAGGAGCCAAGCGCAATACCAATAAAGCCAAGGCTTTGCGGAGCGCCCAGCGCCAGAATGCGCCCGCTGCCCTGTAGGATCACGTTGCGCAGCACCATAACCGGATGCAGCAGGGTGCCACGGCTGTGACGATAGGCAAGGATCACGCCCAGCGCCAAAAGCTGCGCCTCGATCGTGCCATAGGCCGAACCGGCAACGCCAAGATCCAGCACCGCGATCATCAGGTAGTTGAAACCGATATTGCCTATCGACACCAACAGGCTCATCGCGGCCATCATGCCCACATGCCCCTCGTTGCGCAGGGCGTCAGAATTGACCGCCAGCACAAAGGTCAGCGGCGTGGCAAAGATCAGGATGCCAAGATAGCTGGCCGACAATTCGGCAAGCGCGCTGTCGCCGCCGGTGACCAGCCAGATCAACTGCCCACCCAAGCCAAGGTAAAGCAGGATCAGTATGCCCCCCACGACTAGGGCCAGCCAATGCGCAGCGGCATAGATACGCTCGGCCTCATCAAAGCGGGAGCCGCCAAGGTGGCGGGCCAGAAGGCTCGACATGCCGACAGAGACCAGCGTGGCGCAGGCCACGATCAGCATGTAAAACGGAAACACCACGGTGACCGCCGCTAGCGCCTGCGGGCCGACGAAATGCCCCAGAAACAGGGCATCGGCGACCGTCAGAAGGCCGTTCATGCTCATGACGAATATGATGGGTATCGCGGTTTTCGCGAAAATGACCGGCAATCGCCCGGTCAGAAATGTATTGGGAGTCGGATCTTGCATCGCTCTGAAGCCCTCATGCGTCGATCTCGCTCAATGGATGGGACCCGCGTTACCACCCGCGCGAGACGCGGAGAAGGTGACAGAAACGATAGCAATAAGCAGAACTTCACCTCGACGAGTACACGTCTGCGGGGGGCGGGCGTCTGCGGCCTGCTCTTGGGGTAGAGCAGGCTTTTGCGCCGGTCAAGCCCTTTTCCGGCGGCCAGTGATGGCCCTGCCTCAGGGTTTTTGCCGTGGCAGCAACACCGCCTCGACCCGGCGGTTTGCCTCCCGCCCTTCGGCCGTGAGGTTCGATGCGACCGGCACCAGATAGCCGACACCGGCCACCTCAATCCGGGTTTCATCCACCCCGGACTTCTCCACAAGATGGGTCTTCACGGCCTCGGCCCGGCGCCGCGACAGGTCGGTATTGTCCTGCAACCCGCCAACCGTATCGGTGTGACCAACCACAACCACGGAATAGTCTGGAAATTCGGCTAGGAATTCGGCAAGTGCTTTCAGGCTTTCATAATTTTCCTGGCCCAGCGCCACATCTCCGGTCCCGAAATCAAGCCCCGGCAGGATCGCCCGGCCTTGCTCCAGCAATGCCTGCGCCAGATCGGTTGGGTTGCCATCTGGCAGGCTTTCGGTGCCTGCTCCGACAGCTTCTGCCGTCTCGGCCTGCCCTGCCGGGATGGATGGTGCCAGTTCCAGCGCCGCGGCTTCGGGCGGTGAGACCTCGATGATCTGAAGATAGGCTGAGGTGCCACTGCGCGAGGCCAGCAGAGTTACGGCGCTCGCCCCCTTCACGGCGGACAGGAAGTGATAATCGCCAATGCTGACGGCCATATCCGGGGCCGGAACCACCTCGATACCGAATCGGAAATCAAAGCCGCCGCACTGGCGCGCCTCGCATTGAAAGAGCAGCTCGTATCCTGTCTCCAGCAACTGCTCTCGCAAGGGCGCCAGAACCTGCAAAACAGTCGCCTCGCCCCGGATCCGATAGGTGCGGCGCAAAATCCGCCCTTCGATCGCGCGGGACGGCACCCCATCGGCGCCCACAGGGCCGGTTGGCAAGGCATAGGTGCCCAGTGGGGTTTCCCGCAGCGCCAGCGCCTGGGCGCCGACCGGTAAGGACATTTCAGCCCGGGCCAAAGGTGCCGAGACAAAAAGCGCGGCCCCGACAAACAGGGCCGCCGCCAATGATATGAAAAACCGCCCAATCACCGGTACTGGGCGTGGTAATCGTCGTTCGGGACCATAGCGGTGCCGCTGGCCACCCGGTTTGTCATGTTGAAGAAGGCCGCCACATTGGCAATGTCCCAGATGTCACGATCACTGAAACCAACATCGCGCAGGGCCTGCCGGTCTGCCTCTTCGACCTCGGCGCTGGCGCGAGTCAGTTGCAGGGCAAAATCAAGCATCGCCCGCTGCCGCGCGGCCAGCGGCGCGACCCGGTAGTTCATCACCAGCATCTCGCCCAGCTTCGGATCACCCGACAACTGACGCACCGCCGCGCCATGTGCCGCAAGGCAGTAGAAACAGCGATTGTAGGAAGACACCACAACCGCGATCATCTCCCGCTCCAGCTTGCTCAGGTTGCTGTCGCCCAGCATCAGATCGTTATAAAGCGCGGTGAATGTGTTCAGCTTGTCGATGTCAAAGGCATGCGCCCGCAGCACATTGGGCACCATGCCCAGTTTGTCCTGACAGATATCGAAATACTTCTGCGTCGCAGGCGGCAGCGGATCCACCTGCGGCAGGTCAAGCGCTGTTGGGTTTTGCTGATCGGTCATGGTCTTCTTTCTCCTCCCTCAAGGTTTGTGCCTGTAGTGGTACTGCCCGCTGCAGGTCATTCCAAGTGAGGCATAAAGACCATTCGCCCCGGCGTTCGCCTTGGTACAGACCAGCGCCAACTCGCGCGCGCCCTGTTCGGCCGCCCAAAAGGCCGCCTGCCGCACCATCCAGGCGCCCATCCCCTTGCGCCGCTGATGCGGCAGGATTTCCAGCGCGTGCACCATGGCAACCCCATCGTGGATAGCCACGAACCCCGCCCCGGCGGGTTTGTCGTTGAACCGCCCAAGCAGCGCCGTCTTCGGCCCCGGTGCGCGCTCCATCACCGCCATACGCCCCGGCCCGATGCCACCCGCGGTCCAGATCTCACGCTGGATTTCCAGCGGCTCCCAAACGCAGAAGGTGGTGACCCGCGGGATCGGCACATCGGTCAGCTTTGCCGGTGGGCAGGTCCAGATATTGACCGGATCCTTGATCTCATACTCCAGCGCCGCCAACTGCGCATCCAGCACATCATCGCCATCGCGGATCATGAACAGGGGCTCCTGCCCCATGGCGCGCATGGCCTCTTCGGCAGCGGCAATCTGATCCTTATTGACCGGACCATTGGTGGTGGCCGCCGATACCCGGCTACCGCCACCCTGCCCTTCGCGCAGGGTGATTGGGCCAAGATCGCGTTTTGAGGCCGCTGGCCAGGTGCCATCAACCACAGCGTAATACAGGGGATCGGTGCTCACAGGTCCAGCTCCCGTGCAAGGCGCGTGACCGCCGCGTCGACGCGGGCGCCATCGGCGCCGCGCACAACCACATTGGCCCCAAAAGCCCCGTCCTTCTGAAACGGGTAGCAGCCGATCGACAGATCAGAGAAATCCGCTGCCAGTGCCGAAAGATTGCCTGCGATCTCGCCCTCGCCGCGCATCACGCGCAGGGTCTGTGACAACAGCGGGCTGCCGCCGGTCAGGGTGGGCAGGACGCTGGCCACCATCGCCTCGAACACCGATGGCACCCCGGCCATCACATGCACGTTCTTGAGGGTAAAGCCCGGCGCCGCCGAAACCGGATTGTCGATCAGCGCAGCGCCATCCGGAATGCGGGCCATGCGCAGGCGTGCTTCGTTCAGCTCGGTTCCCGATTTGTCGTAATGGGCCTGCAGGATCGCGCGGGCGTCATCCCGGACATCCAGATGCGCGCCAAATGCCTTGGCGATGCAATCGGCGGTGATGTCATCATGGGTTGGCCCGATACCGCCGCTGGTGAAGACATGGTCATGGGTTTCTGACAGCGCGGTGACACCTGCGATAATCGCCACCTCGTCGTCGCTGATCATGCGAACTTCGCGCAGGTCGATGCCGTGTTTGGTCAACTCTCCGGCCAGAAAATGCATGTTCGAATCGCGCGTGCGCCCCGACAGGATTTCGTCCCCGATAACCAGCATTGCAGCGGTTGGATTGCCCATGGCGCCTCTCCTCTTGATCCGGTGTTAAGGCAGGTATAGGCCCAAGAACATGCGCTTTGGAACCCCTCTGATCCCCGCCCGGCTGATCCGCCGCTACAAACGTTTCCTTGCCGACTGTCGGCTGGAGGATGGACGCGAGATCACTGCCCATTGCGCCAACCCCGGATCGATGATGGGGCTGGCCGAACCTGGGATGAAAATCTGGCTGGAGCCGAACGACGATCCGAAGAAGAAACTGAAATACGGCTGGCGCCTGGTCGATCACGAAAACGGCCATTTCACCGGCGTCGATACCTCGGTTCCAAACCGCGCATTGAAAGCCGCGCTGGAGGCCCGCGAGATTGCCGAGCTTGCCGCCTATGAAACCGTGCGGGCCGAGGTGAAATACGGCGAGAAGAGCCGTATCGATTTCCTGCTGAGCCAGCCAGGTCTGCCCGATTGCTATGTCGAGGTGAAAAGCGTGACGCTGTCGCGTCAGCCAGGTCTGGCGGAGTTCCCCGACAGCGTTACCGCGCGAGGCACCAAACATCTGGGGGAGCTGGCCAATATGGTGGCCGAAGGGCACCGGGCGGTGATGCTCTACCTCGTGCAGCGCACCGATTGCGACCACTTCCAATTGGCGGCGGATATCGACCCGGCCTACGCCGCGGCCTTTGATGACGCGCAGGCAAATGGTGTCGAACGGCTGGTCTGCACCACGCGGATTTCGCCCGATGGCGTGTGGGTGGAGGCAGCCAAAAGGCTGCCCTCCTGAGAAATTGCAAAGGGCTGTGCTCAGCCCATGACGTAAAAGCAGAGCTTGTTGCCGTCCGGATCGCGCACATAGGCACCATAGAAGAAATCCGGCACACGCTCGCCCGGTTCGCCTTCGTCGGTGGCGCCAAGGCTGATCGCCTTGTCATACATCACCTGCACGTTGTCCTTATCCCCGGCCGGAAAGGCCAGCATGCCGCCGTTGCCGCTGGTGCAGACATCGCCGTTATGCGGGGTGCAGACGGCCAGCATCGGCGCCGTACGGTCCTTGCCGATAAAGGCGATGCGGCCTGCGTCCATCAGGACCTGGGCGCCTTCAGTCGCGAAGAGTTCAGTGTAGAAATTTTTGGCGTTCTCCATATCCGAGACACCAATCGTGACGTAGCCGATCATGATGTTTTCCTGTCGTTGATTTCAGATTCGGTCGCACGCTCGGGGAAAGCTGTGGCGTATTCAAATCACGAAACCGGCACCTGCAGGTCCGCCCCTGCCTGCCTGATATGCAGGGGATGCAGCGGCCTTGTAGTCACTGCACCGCCCCCTCTGGCCCTTTTGGCCAAGACCGCTTACATAGCAAGATAACAACACCCGAGGGAGCTCCGCCCGATGAGATCGAAAGACGGCCGCACCACCAAGGACGGCATCCGCATTCACGAACCCGCCGATTTTGCGGGCATGCACACGGCAGGCGCTCTGGCCGCGCGCATTCTGGATGATATTGCCCCCCATGTCTTTCCCGGCCAGACCACTGGCGAAATTGACCGCATCATCACCCAGATGGTCGAGGATGCAGGCGCGAAATCCGCCACCATCGGCTACAAGGGCTACCAGCACGCCAGCTGCATTTCGGTGAACCACGTGGTCTGCCACGGCATTCCCGGTGACAAGAAGCTCAAGGACGGCGATATCCTCAACATCGATGTAACGGTGATCGTCGATGGCTGGTTTGGCGACACCAGCCGCATGTATGTTGCAGGCAAGCTGTCCCGCAAGGCCGAGCGGCTGATCCAGGTCACCCATGACGCCCTGATGAAGGGGATCGAAGCGGTGAAACCCGGAAACACCTTTGGCGATATCGGTCACACCATTCAGGCCTATGTAGAAGCCCAGCGCATGAGCGTGGTGCGCGATTTCTGCGGTCACGGTCTGGGACAGGTGTTTCACGCGCCGCCGAACGTGCTGCACTATGGCCGTCCCGGCACCGGTCCGGTTCTAGAGGAAGGCATGTTCTTCACCATCGAACCCATGGTGAACCTGGGCCGCGCCGAGACCAAGATCCTCGCCGATGAATGGACCGCCGTCACCCGCGACAAATCGCTGTCAGCACAGTTCGAACATTCGATCGGGGTTACCGCGGATGGGTTCGATATCTTCACCCTGTCGCCTGCGGGCAAGTTCCACCCGACCTACGGCTGATTAGGTCAGCCCAATCAGGGCTGGCACCTCCTGCATGCCGGTAAACACCTCTGCACCCTGATCAGCCAGCGCCGCGCCCTGCCCGTGCGGCGCAAAGCCAAGGCAGCGCATCCCGGCCCGGGATGCGGCCTGCGCACCGGTCGCACTGTCCTCGATCACCAGACAGGAGCGCGCCTCTACCCCGAAATGGCTGGCTGCGGCCAGAAACAACCCCGGTTCCGGTTTCGCAACGCCCAGCGCATGGGCCGAGAACATCGCTTGCGGATGGAACCGCTCCCACAGCCCGTTCTGTCCGAGCGTGATGCGCATCTTCTCTTCGCTGCCGTTGGAGGCAACGCAAGTGGGAATGCTATGCTGATCGAGCCGCGCCAATAGATCCAGGAGCCCCGGCACCAGCCCAACGCCTGCACGCAGCCGCGCATAGGTTTCGGCGTAGATTTCCTCGACCCAGTCCTGTGGCAGATCCGCGCCAAGCTTTCGCGCCTTGTCCATCACCCCCATCATGGTGCCGCCGACAAAATGCCCCATGGCCTCTGGCAGGGTCAGCGACAGGCCGTGGCGCGCCAAATTGTCCACCATGGCCTGATTGGACACGGTTTCGCTGTCCACCAGCACCCCGTCGCAGTCAAAGATCACCAATTGCGGCGTGGGAAATGTCTTGGGCATCTGAGGCTCCTTCAATGCAACCTGAACAAATACCGCTAAGGGCTATTGCCTGAACCGTCACATAGCAAATCTAACGCAGGCCGTTTCCTGCCCACCCCATTTCAACCTGAAACACTTCGCCACATCAGGGAGATATGGGTATCGCCGTATTTGCGGCTGTCCTGCGCCTCGTATCCCTCGGGCGGCGTCATCGGAGCATTTTCCTCCCACACGATCAGGGCGCCAGGCGCGATCCAGCCGCCAGCATCGGCTACGGCAAGCGCCTTTTGACCCAGATCCTTGCCATAGGGCGGATCGAGGAAGATCACGTCATAGGGGGCATCGGGGTTCTGCCCCAGCTTCAGGGCGCTGCGGCGGATCAGGGCCGTGCGATCCTCGGCCCGGCAAATACCGACATTCTTGCGGATCAGCCCCTGCGCCACGCGTCCATCATCGACAAATGTGACCAAAGCCGCGCCGCGCGACAGCGCCTCAAGCCCCAGCGCGCCAGTTCCGGCAAAGAGATCCAGCACCCGGGCGCCGCCGATGGCACCAGTGTGCATCAGCACGTTGAACAGGCTTTCGCGCACCCGGTCGGTCGTCGGACGCAGATGCGCACCCGCATCGCCCTTGCCCACGGCCGCCAGCGCGCGGCCGCGAAACTCACCTGCGATGATCCTCATGCCCGCAGCAGCGGTTTCAAGTCTGCTTCAGGATCGGCGACCACGGATTTGTCAGCCGTCTTGCCCGCATCGATCAGCCGTTTGCCGACCATATAGGCGCGCGGATCGTTCATCGCGTCGACCGCCACCAGCTGATCGCCCTTGTAATACCAGAAGGACACGCTTTTCCCCTCGCCCTGACGGGTGACCACGTTGTCATAGCCGCTGTTGAGGCCCGCAATCTGCAATTTCACATCATATTGGTCGGACCAGAACCAAGGCTGTGCCACGTAATCCTTGCCTGCGCCCAGCATGTTCTGCGCCACGATTTCGGACTGGTCGATGGCATTGGGCACGCTTTCCAGCCGGATACGTTCCCCCTTGTAAGGGAACGAGGCGCAATCGCCCGCCGCCCAGATCGAAGGGTCCGAGGTCCGCCCCTGCGCATCGACCCGGATGCCGTTTTCAATCGTCAGCCCGGCCTGCTCGGCCAGGGTGGTCGCCGGGGCGATACCGACACCAACCACCACGAAATCCACGTCCAGCGTGCTACCATCGCCCAGAACCGCCCGCGCGACCTTTCCGTCTTCGCCTTCCAGCCGCTCCAGCCCCGTGCCTTCGCGGATGTCGACACCGTGCCCCTTGTGCAGGGCGCGGAAATAATCGGAGGTCTCGGGCGCTGCCACCCGTTGCAGGATGCGATCTGCCATCTCGACCAGGGTCACCGACAAGCCACGCTTGGCGCAGACCGCTGCGGCCTCCAGCCCGATATAGCCACCGCCCACGATCAGCACCCGCTTGCCTGTCGTCACATGCGGCGCCATGGCATCCACATCGGACAGGCCACGGACAACGAATACCCCGTCCAGATCGCCGCCGATGGCCGCCGGGAGGCGACGCGGGTCGGAACCGGTGGTCAGAGCCAGTTGATCATAGGTGATCACCTCATCCCCAAGGCTGACCGTCTTTGCCGCCGGATCAATCCCTGTGACGGTGGCGCCCAGTTTCAGGGTGATGTCATTGTCGGCGTAAAAACTCTCGGGGCGCAGGAACAGGCGCTCTTTCTCCATCTCACCCAGCAGGTAGGCCTTGGACAGGGGTGGCCGCTGGTAAGGCAGCGCGGTTTCGGCTCCGATCAGGGTGATGTCACCGTCAAATCCATCTTTGCGCAATTTGGCCACAAGAGACGATCCCGCCTGCCCTGCTCCGATTACCACGATGTGGCTCATGTCCCCTCTTGCCTCCTGCGCATGTTCTGGTCACGGTCTGACCGGACCCTATATGGGGGACCATAGATAACGCAATCACGACAGAAGAGGAACGCGCGATGATTTCAGTCGGAGACACCCTGCCGGACGCCACCCTGGTGCAAATGGGGGCCGAAGGGCCCGAGCCGGTGCAGATGGCCGAGAGGGTCAAGGGCCGTAAGGTTGCCATCTTTGCCGTTCCGGGCGCCTTTACCCCGACCTGCCATTCCGCCCATGTGCCCAGCTTTATCCGCACCAAGGATCAGTTCGATGCCAAGGGCGTGGATGAGATCATCTGCATATCGGCAAACGATCCCTTCGTGATGAAGGCCTGGGGCGAGGCAACCGGCGCGGACAAAGCAGGTATCACCATGCTGGCCGACGCCCAAAGCGAATTTACCGATGCCATCGGCATGCGCTTTGATGCGCCGCCCGCCGGGCTGATCGGCCGCTCGCTGCGCTATGCGATGCTGGTCGAGGATGGCAAGGTGACGATCCTCAACCGCGAGGAAAACCCCGGCCAGTGCGAACTCTCTGCCGGTGAGGGCCTGCTCGACGCGATGGGCTGAGGCGGCGGTCTCTCCGCGGCACGGATGCGCCAGATCAGGATGGGGATGGCGCTCTTCGCCACCCCGAACTCCGGACCAACCCATCCGCAGAAAACCAATGCAGCCCGTTCATTTCGACCACTGGAATGGGCTGCATTTGTCAGATCGCGGCGCCTGATGGCGCGCCTCTGGAAATCGTTTCACCGGCCCGGCTTGCCCTGAAGCAGCCCGTGACCTTCGAACAAAACATTGTTTTTCAAGAATATATTTTTGTTAAACGTCCGCAAATTCCAAAGCGTCAGGTCCGCATTCCCTACCAAAAGTTCAACGCCTCGTTTGTCTGCGGCTCAGATTTGATGTTACGCTCCTCAAGGAGGAGACAGATCAAAAATCACTTTCACCCCAGTGATCGATATGTGATGGGCGGTTTTTCACCCCCGCCGGGGTCGGCTGCGACACATGAGCCGCCGAAAATTTCAAACTGAGAGAAAGGACAACCGAGTGTTCAAGAAAATCATGGCGCCGGTGGACTTGGCGCATCAAGGGCATCTTGAGAAGGCCCTAAAGTGCACGTCAGATCTCGCAAAGCATTACGGGGCAGAAGTCGTGTTTGTTGGGGTGACCGCCTCTACGCCCAGCGCCACTGCGCATAATCCGGCCGAATATGCCGTCAAACTCGATGAATTCGCCAAGGCACAAGCGGCAGAGCACGGGTTCACCGCATCGGCAGTGCCGGTGGTCAGCCACGATCCGACCACGGATGTCGACGATGCGCTGCTGAAAGCCACCAAGGACACGGGTGCAGACCTGGTAGTGATGGCCAGCCATCTGCCCAACGTGCTCGACTATATCTGGCCCTCGAATGGCGGAAAAATTGCCGAGCATGCGAAATGTTCGGTGTTTGTCGTGCGCGGCTGACCACAGAGCCGCGAACAGCATTTGTAAGATCTGATAAAGGGAGGCCTCCAAAATGGCCGACGAAACGACCAACCAGGGCATACCCGAGCCCGAAGGGACAGCAGAAATCATCGATACCGACTACACGATTGGTCAGGACAATATCGAAACGACAGTTGGACCGTTCGGGCTCGATGTTCACAACCCGGTTTTCCTGATTTCCGGGCTTTCCATCGTAGCCTTCGTTTTCTATGCGCTGGCCCTGCCAGAGCAATCCGCCGACATCTTCGGCAGCTTGCGCCCCTATCTGACCAGCACCTTTGACTGGTTCTTCCTGGGCGCTGCCAACATTTTTGTCCTGTTCTGCCTGTTGCTGATCGTGCTGCCTTTGGGCAAGGTGCGGCTTGGCGGTGCGGATGCGACACCGGATTACAGCTATATCGGCTGGTTCGCGATGCTGTTCGCCGCCGGCATGGGCATCGGCCTGATGTTTTATGGCGTCTCCGAACCGATGAGCCATTATTCGACCTCAATGGGCGGCATTTCCACTGGTGAGGATGGCGCGCGGACCGATTGGGCACCGCTGGGGGCAGCCGCCGGGGATCAGGCGGCTTCGGTCCGCCTGGGCATGGCAGCAACGATCTTCCACTGGGGGCTGCACCCCTGGGCGATCTACGCGGTTGTCGCTCTGGCGCTGGCGCTGTTTTCCTACAACAAGGGGTTGCCGCTCACCATTCGCTCGGCTTTCTACCCGATCCTGGGCGAACGTGTCTGGGGCTGGCCGGGGCACACCATCGACGTGCTGGCGGTTTTCGCCACCCTGTTTGGCCTTGCAACCTCGCTTGGTTTTGGTGCGACACAGGCGAATGCAGGTCTGAATGAGCTGTTCGGCATCCCCGTGGGATCGACGACCGAGGTTGTTTTGATCACCGGCATTACGGCAATCGCACTGATCTCCGTGATCCGCGGCCTCGACGGCGGGGTGAAAGTGCTGTCCGAAATCAACATGGGGCTTGCGGCCCTGCTGTTGCTGTTCGTGTTGATCGCCGGACCCACGATCGCGATCCTGACCGGCTTCGTGGACAGCCTTGCCGCCTACATCCAGTATCTGCCCGCATTGTCCAACCCAATTGGCCGCGAAGACACCAACTTCAGCCAAGGCTGGACCGCCTTCTACTGGGCCTGGTGGATCAGCTGGTCGCCCTTTGTCGGCATGTTCATCGCCCGCGTCAGCCGTGGCCGCACCGTGCGTGAGTTCATCATTTGCGTACTGCTGATCCCCTCGATGGTCTGCGTTCTGTGGATGAGCGTCTTTGGCGGCACAGCCATCCAGCAGGTCATTCAGGATGGCGTCACCACCGTGACCGAAGCGCCGCTTGAGCTGAAACTGTTCAAGATGCTGGCCGAACTGCCGCTGGCCTCGATCACAAGCTTCCTTGGGATCATCCTGGTGGTCGTATTCTTTGTCACCTCTTCGGACTCCGGTTCGCTGGTGATCGATACCATCACCGCAGGCGGCAAGGTCGATGCGCCGGTCCCGCAGCGTGTGTTCTGGTGCGTCTTCGAGGGCGCCGTGGCGATTGCGCTGCTCATCGGCGGCGGACTGGCTTCGCTGCAGGCGATGGTCATCTCGACAGGCCTGCCATTTACCGTGGTGCTGCTTCTGATGTGCTGGGCGATCTGGCGCGGTCTGATCGCTGAAACCCGGGCGTAGACAACGCCCACATGTGAAAAAAAAAGGAAAGGGAGCCCTTATCAGGGCTCCCTTTTGCGTTGCCGTCTCGTTTGCCCTGCGGGCCTGTCATCAGACAGTCAGCGCAGAGTGTCCTGCCCCTGACGCATAGTCCTGCCGCTGTGAATCACGCCGCTCGGCTGCGACGCAGCCTCTTGGCATCGACCTTAAGATGGTAAGCCTGACAGGTTTCCCCTTCGATTTCGAAGCGCAATCCGGCCGGGGTGATGTTGATCCCCGCCTGACGCGTCAGCAAAGCAGCCGAAACAGAGGTCAGGCAAAGGAACGCATCAATGTTCCAGTCCTTGGCCATCCGGGCAAAGCTCACCCCCAGTTGTCCGCGCACACGCATGCGTTCGCGGCTGCTGAGCGTATCATCGACGAAGACCCTACTGACCTCCCAGATCTTCGGGTCCTGTGGCGCGGGCGCATCCAGAATGTCCGCAGGAAGATCCGGCAACAGGCCCAGTTGCGCATCGCGCAGCATATAGCTGGCGCTGCCGCATTTTGCAGTGGTGGGCGTCACCCGGAAACCGCCATGGATCGTCATGCCATCATGAATCGCGCAATAGATGCTCTCCGGGGTATCATACTGATCAAACTCAAGCCCGCGCACGTTGGGCAGGTCCCAGCCGCGCGCCTCGATAAAATGATGATAACGCGCGCGCAGGAGCTCGGTGAACAAAGCACCGGTCTCTCCTAAGTTGTCGAACGATATTTCTGTCGACTGCATCGGGCTGTCCCGCCGCCTTTTTCCATAATCTCAATGTGACGCTGAAAACTTTCAGCAAATTTGAATCAACTTTCACAAGAAATCGTAAATTTTAAATTAACCGTGATGAGGGTTTCCCACCTCATCACGCACAACTTTTGGGCAAGTGCGCGTTATACGCGCCTTTTCTCTAAAGGCCGCTCAAGGATGGGCGCAGTTCCGCCGAAGCCGAGGCAACAAACCGGCACAGGTCCGACCGGACAGATCTATTTCAGAGAATATGAAAGCGCCGTCGGACGCGGACAGACTTTACCAGCAGACCTGTATACCGTGGCGGAACGATCAGGCAGCAGGCACGCTCAGTACCGGAACCAGATCATTCCCCATGACATTGTTCAGGATCGGAGCCTCTGACCAACGCCCGGCGCGCCATGGCCAGCGGGACGCCATCAGGCGGCGCGGATGAAGCGTTCGGTTGCAACCCTTCGGATTTCAGATAGCAGCACGGACTTCTTGACCGGTTTTGCCAGATACCCAGCCGCCCCTAGCTTGAGGAACAATTCCTGGTCCTCTGGCGCAGCGTTGGCCGTCAGCATGATCACCGGCGTATTGCCGATCCTACCCCCACGGCGTGCCAGCTCCGCCAGGGTTTCGCGGCCGTCCATCACCGGCATCTTCATGTCGAGCAGCACAAGATCCACCGATTGTTTCTCAAGACAGGCCAGAGCTTCGACACCATTCCCTGCCTCGACAATCTCAACATCGCTGTTTTTCAAGAAGGCACGCACCACCACCCGGTTCGACGCGGTATCATCCACCAGCAAGATCGAGCGAACACCAAGATCGCTTCGGTCTTCATCCGGGGTTTGCGGCGACAGGGCCTCGAT
Organism: Phaeobacter sp. CC-HEC084; assembly: GCF_059429255.1. Lineage (NCBI taxonomy): Bacteria > Pseudomonadati > Pseudomonadota > Alphaproteobacteria > Rhodobacterales > Roseobacteraceae > Phaeobacter > Phaeobacter sp. CC-HEC084. The sequence continues at coordinate 44,309 of NZ_JCAIJQ010000002.1, read as the reverse complement.
CTCCGAATTATCAAGAACCCGGACCGGGCATGTAAAGGTGAAACAGCTTCCGCGGCCGGGGCTGCTCCTGACTGTGATTTCACCCTCCATCATATGCGCAAAACGCCGTGCAATCGACAGACCAAGACCCGTGCCCGGCACGCTGAGGGCGTTCTTGTCCTCTGCCCGGTAGAACTCCGTGAACAGCTGTGCGGTCTGATCCGGCGTCATGCCGCGTCCGGTATCCGACACCTCAACGGTGAGAACCGTCTGACCATCGACCTGTTCGCCGCGCGCCCCGACCAGCACCTGACCCGTCTCGGTGTACTTGACCGCATTGGACACCAAGTTTCCGATGATCTGGCGGACACGCAGCGCATCGAATTCCGCATAGGCAGGCACGTTGTCTTCGATATCGACGATCAGTTGCAGCCCCTTTTCATCGGCGGGCGCCCGAAACATTTCCACCGCGCTGGAGATTTCGGACCTTGGCTCCGCATTTGTCAGGTTCAGCTCGAACTGTCCGGATTCGATTTTCGCGTGATCCAGAACATCGTCCAGAATACCGGTCAGCGCCTGGGCAGACTTACGCAGCAGATGGGTGCGTTCACGCAGCGTCTGCCGGTCGGTGCGTTCATCCTCGATCAGTTCGGACATGGCGCAAATGGCATTGAGAGGGGTGCGGATCTCATGGCTCATCGCCGCAAGGAACCGGCTCTTGGCACGGCTTCCGGCCTCTGCTTCGCGCAAGGCCTCGCGCAGGCGGCCGGTCAGCCGGTGCTGCACCCACATGGCATGCAGCATATAGGCCGACCCCAGAACCACCACGATGGTCGCGATCACAATCTCCACCGGGCTTGCGAAATTATAGAGGAAGCTACCAATCATATAGCCAAACACGCAGAGGATTGGCACCGCCGTCAGAATGCCAAAGAACATCCAGGCAGATCGCGCCACCACACTGTGATTGAGCGCGATGATCAACAGCATTGAGCCCATCAGCTTGGGAAAGGGTTCTGACTGAAGAAACAGAAGCAGCGGGATCGCATTGAAAACCCAGACGCCGGCAAAGGCAGATCCGGCAAACAGAAGCACCGAACCGATTGTGACCTCTTTACTCAGCTTCTTGTAGACGTAGACACCGATGATCTCGATCAGCCCATAGACCAGATATATGGTGGCCACCACTGGGATTGGCACGAAGAAAAGGGACAGGAGCGAGACAAGCGTAATCGACGCGAAACGGGATGGCAGATCCGCGCGGACGAGATCGTTCTGGGTAGCTATGGCGCTTTTGACGTCTGGCGGCAAAGCAAACATACGCATCCTCCTTCCATTGCCCGTTCCCTCGTTCCTTGTGATGGCTAACGGACGCCGAAGGTCTTCAATCGCCCATCGGACCACGGGCAACTGAAAAACTCTACGTTGAGATTACGGCCAAATGATGACCAATGTTCAAAATAACTCGCGCATACGGCGAATTATCGCCTATTTGCAGCCAATCGATGCAATCTCAGGCTGCGCATCCCGGCGGCCAGCGACGTTCCAAAGCCTCCCTCGCATCCTTTTCCGGGAAAATTGTGACCGGAACGTCTCGCTTCGGATGTAGGGTGCTGGGTGTTGAGCATCGGACTCGAAACGAGTGCCGAGAGCTCACTCTATGGGCCATAAGCCCCTCTTTAGCCCCGCTATCTGTCACGCGGCGCTCCTGTCGTTGGGTACGATCAGAAGTTTGACGGTCAATTCGGAAATCAGGGTGTTTGGACCGGTCGCCGACCAGGAGCGCCGCAACTGCATCCTTGCTGGCTGTCAGGGCCGACCCGCCAATTCCGCAGCCAGGAAATCGTTGAAAGCCATCACCTTAGCATCCGCGCTTAGGCGTGACGCGGCAAGCGTGTAGACCGTGCGTTCTGGCAGATGCCAGTCTGGCAGAACCCGGACAATCCGGCCCGTCGCCTCAAGCGGGGCTGACAGGAAATTCGGCAAGCTGCCAATCCCCATATCGGCCTTGATCATGTCACGCAGGACAATGCTGCTGCCAAGGCGCAGCTGGGGCGAAATCGGCACCGTAACCCGTCTTTGCGGCCCATTAAATTCCCAAGTCAGCGGAGTTTCAGCAAGGCTATAGGACAGTGTTCTGTGTCTTTTCAGATCCTCCGGAGCCTCAGGCTGGCCGCAATCTGCAAGATATTCGGGGCTGGCGAAAACACCCTGATGCACGGGCATGATTTTGCGCGCGATCAACCCCGAATCCGGCAGACTGGCACGGATGCGGATCGCCACATCAAAGCCGCCCTGAACCAGATCCAGCACGTTGTCGTCAAACACAAGCGACAGCTGCACGTCAGGATAGCGACTGGCGAACCGGGGCAACAAATCAGCCAGAACCGTCGTGCCAAAGGAATGCGGCGCATTGATCCGCAACTCGCCCCGCATCACCTGCGCCCCAGACCGCACCTGCTGCTCGGCCAGATCAACGGCCTGCAGGATGCGGTCGGCCTGCTCGTAATATAGCCGACCGTGTTCGGTCAGGGACATGCTGCGGGTGGTGCGCGTGATCAACCTGCAGCCGAGGCTTTCTTCCAGCAGCTTCAGATCGCGGCTGAGCAAGCTGGACGACACGCCCAGATCCTCTGCCGCGCGCGCCATGCTGCCACGGTCGACAATGCGGCAGAAGGCCCGCATGACACCAAACTTGTCCATGGCTCTCTCCGTTGCTTCCCAGAAATAAAACACGATGGGCTAGCTCTGCAAAGCGCTTTGCCCGCGTACCGCTCCAGGCGTAACCTGCTCAGAGATGCTCCACTTGCCGCGCGACAACACGCAGATGCGACCGCAACTCATCGACAGAACCAGTCAGCAACCGCGTGCCCGTTGCAGCGATGATCAGCGTCGGTACGGCCTGCACGCCGTTCACCCGGGCAAAATGCCGATCAGCGTCGACCTGCCGGGCCACCGCCGGATCCTCCATGCGACACTTGAACTGATCCGGGGTCAGACCCAGTTCCTGCGCCAGATCCACCAGCACCTTCGGGTCGGCGATATTGCGGGCTTCGCTCAGATGAGCCCGCTGGATCCGGTCGAACATCTCCCAGTGCAGTGCCTGACCACCAAAAGTTTCCGCCGCCTTGCACGCGAGCGCCGCGTTCATGCCATGGGGATAATCGAAACGGGCCGCCCGCATCGCGTTAATATTGATGTGTTCCGGCTGATCGCTGGCCGCACGGCAATGGCGCCAATGATCCAGAATGGTACTCCGCGCCGCCTCAGGGCTGCCCCAACGCTGTGCCATTTCCTGGCGGCTGGCCTGCAGCACAAAGGTCCGGTGACGAATGTCGAGGTTGATTTCATGTGCTACCATGTGCAAGCGGGATGAAAGATTGAAACACCAGGCGCACACCGTGTCGTGGAAGAATTCGATCTTGATCGGCCTGCTCATTTGAACATCCCCCGGATGTGCCAATCAGCGGCGTCCGGACGGATCTGCGGCAGCCCGCGGTTGCGGTTCGATTGGGGGAGTAAAATGGCAGGGGGAGAAGCGAACATTGCGGGCCTCGCTGACGGTTTCAAAGGGAAGGCAAGACAATCCGCAGATCCACCCAGAAGATTAACCGTGAAATTCGAAAGACAATCTCTCATCAGCTTCAAGAATGCCCACAGGTCTCCCCATCAGGCAGGAAGCGCAGCCCAGTTGCCAAAAGGTCTTGCCCCGTCAGGAAGTGATATCCGCAGCCTTTGTCGCAATTGGTTGCGCCCCGGCCCAGGTTCCATCAGCAATCAATTCTGCGGAAACGGTTGTCAGGATTTCACTGACAGCCGATGCCGCGCGGGTCAGCGGCCGCGCGGTAGTGTGGGCTAGGTAAGTTCGGCGCCACAGCCCCGGTGCGTCGAACGGGCTAACCGACAAGCGCCCGGCGGAGGCCTCCTGTGCCACCGCGTGGAACGGCAACACCGAACACCCATAGCCCTGCTCAACCAACCGTTTGATATTGCTGTAACTGTCGACTTCGATATCGGGTGCGACCGAGATGCCTTTCACGCGCAGCTTTTCCTCCAGCATGGCGCGCAGCCCATGCGCGCCGCTAGGCAGGATCAGCGGAATATCCGCAAGGTGGTCAAGCGGGGTCGGCCCTGCCCCGGCCTGTTCAGGCGGGGCCAGCATCACCAGCTCTTCATCCAGCAGCGGTTCGGACCGCACCCCGGCTTCCCGCAATTCAGCATATAGAACCGCCAGATCGACACCGCCATCCAGCAGCCATTCGCGGACAAAGCCGCTCATCGCTTCGGCGATGACGATCTTAATCTTTGGATAGCGCGCGCGGCACCGCGCGATCAGCGGCACCGACAGAATACCGCTGATGGTCCCCGGCAGCCCCAGACGTACCGTTCCTGTCGGCTCCCGGCCCAGACTGCGCAGATCTTCTTCGGTGCGCTCCAGATCCATCAGAAGCGTTCGGGCGCGACGGGCAAGTAGTTCTCCGGCCTCTGTTGCGGTAACCCCCTGTGGCGCGCGTAGCAACAACGGCGTTCCAAGGGCTTCTTCCATATTGCGCACATGCAGGGACAAGGCAGGTTGCGCCACATTCACCCGCTGCGCTGCCCGAGTAAAAGAACCCTCTTCGACGATGGCTAGAAAGTATCGCAGCTGTCTCAGATCCACGATCCGCGCCCCATATACAGAAACGTTATACCTATAAGCACTAATAGATATTTGATGTATACAGGGCAAGCCGGGCATATCCAGAGCAATAGCGAAGACTTCGCAAGACTCAAACCGGAGACCCCAAATGTACCAGCAGCAGACCGACGAATTTCAGGATATCCGCGATGCGGTGCGCGCGCTATGCGCCGAGTTCCCGGATGAATATCACCGCAAAGTCGACGAGGCCCGCGCCTACCCCGAAGAGTTTGTCGATGCCCTGACCCGTGCCGGCTGGATGGCGGCGCTCATCCCCGAAGAATACGGCGGATCCGGCCTTGGCCTGACCGAAGCGGCGATTATCATGGAAGAGATCAACCGCGCCGGCGGCAATTCGGGCGCCTGCCACGGGCAGATGTATAATATGAACACCCTTGTGCGGCATGGGTCCGAGGATCAGAAGCGCCGCATCCTGCCAAAACTGGCCAGCGGCGAATTGCGTCTGCAATCCATGGGCGTCACCGAACCCACCACCGGCACCGACACGACGCAGCTGAAGACCACCGCGGTCAAGAAAGGCGACAAATACGTTGTGAACGGCCAGAAGGTCTGGATCAGCCGGGTCCAGCATTCGGATCTGATGATCCTGCTTGCCCGCACCACGCCGCTGTCCGAGGTAAAGAAGAAATCCGAAGGCCTATCCATCTTCCTTGTCGACATCAAGGAAGCGATGCAGTCGGGCATGACCGTCCGGCCGATCCCTAACATGGTCAACCACGAAACCAACGAGCTGTTCTTCGACAATCTGGAAATCCCCGTGGAGAACCTGATCGGCGAAGAAGGCAAGGGCTTCAAATACATCCTGACCGGGCTCAATGCCGAACGCACGCTGATCGCCGCCGAATGCATCGGGGACGGCTACTGGTTCACCGACCGTGTGACGCAATACGTCTCTGAACGTACGGTCTTTGGCCGCCCCATCGGCCAGAACCAGGGCGTGCAATTCCCCATCGCCGAAGCCTATGTCGAAATCGAAGCTGCCAACCTGATGCGGCAGAAGGCATGTCGGCTTTATGATGCAGGCCAGCCCTGTGGCGCCGAAGCGAACATGGCGAAATACCTCGCCGCCAAGGCCAGCTGGGAGGCCGCGAACGCCTGCCTGCAATTCCACGGTGGTTTCGGCTTTGCCTGCGAATACGATGTCGAGCGTAAATTCCGCGAAACCCGCCTGTATCAGGTGGCGCCGATTTCAACCAATCTCATCCTCAGCTACGTGGCAGAACACGTGCTGGGCCTGCCGAGGTCGTTCTGATGAGCCGCCCGTTGGAAGGATTGAAGGTGGTGGCCATCGAACAGGCCGTAGCCGCCCCCTTCTGCACTGCGCGCCTTGCGGATGCGGGCGCCGAGGTGATCAAGATCGAACGCCCCGAGGGAGATTTCGCCCGTGGTTATGACGATGTCGCGAAGGGCCAATCGAGCTATTTTGTCTGGCTCAACCGCGGCAAGACCTCGGTAACGCTGAATCTGGCCGCGCCCGAGGGCAAGGCGGAACTGGAGCGGTTGCTGATCGATGCCGATGTGCTGATCCAGAACCTCAAGACAGGCGCGCTGGAGCGGCTGGGATTTGGCGCTGATCGGCTGGCCGAGGACTTCCCGCGTCTTATCACCTGTTCGATCAGCGGCTATGGGGAAGCTGGACCGATGGCAGAGCGCAAGGCCTACGATCTGCTGATCCAGGCGGAATCCGGGCTGTGCTCGATCACCGGCGGGCCATCAGATCCCTCCCGTGTCGGCATTTCCATCGTCGATATTGCCACCGGGGCAACCGCCTATTCCGCCGTTCTCGAAGCGGTCTTGCGGCGTTACAAGACCGGAAAGGGCGCACGGATATCGCTGTCGATGTTCGACGTCATGGCTGATTGGCTGACCGTGCCGCTGCTGAACCACGAAGGCGGCAAACCACCCAAGCGGATCGGGATGGCGCATCCGTCAATCGCGCCCTACGGGGTCTTCACGGCCAGCGACGGCGCGCAGATTCTGCTCTCGATCCAAAGCGACCGGGAATGGAAGAAACTCTGCATCGATTTTCTCGATCAGCCCGATCTGGCCGATGATCCCCGCTTTGCTACCAATGTGGCGCGGGTGGCGAACCGGGATCAGACCGACGCCCTTGTCGCCTGGGGATTCGTCCGCAGAACTGGCGCCGAGGCCATAGAGGCCCTGCGCGTGGCAGATGTCGCCCTCGCTTCGGTCAACGACATGGAAGGCCTCTCAAACCACCCGCACCTGCGCCGTATCTCGGTCGAGACTCCGAACGGCGTAGTGTCCTACCCGGCGCCCGCCCCGATCTGGCATGGCGAGACGCCGCATTATGGTCCGGTGCCCGCACTCCGACCACAGGAGACCTGAAATGAATATCGATCTTGACCACCTGCGCAGTTGGATTGGCCACGAGGAAACCCGCTCCGAAGTGCTGATGCCGACCCTTGTGGAACGCTTCAACGCCACCTTTGACCGCGACGGACCGCTTGATGAAGGCGCCGAAGCCCCCCCTATGATCCACCTCTGCCTGTGTCAGCCGGTGGCCCCATCGGCAGCCCTCGGGCCCGACGGGCATCCGGCACGCGGCGGCTTTCTGCCACCCGTGCCCCTGCCCCGGCGCATGTGGGCGGGCGGAGAGATGACATTTCACGCGCCGCTTTGCATCGGCGATACTGTCACCCGTCGTTCAGTGATCGAAGATGTTGCTTTGAAGACAGGCCGCAGCGGAGACCTGTGCTTTGTAACCGTGCGCCATCATTTCAACAGCAATAGCGGCGATCTGATCACGGAACGACAGGATATCGTCTATCGCGGCGCCCCCACCGGCACAGCCAAGCCGCCCTCCCCCGCTGCGACGGCCCCGGCAGCACCCCATAATCGCGACATCGCCACCACGCCGACATTGCTGTTTCGTTATTCGGCGCTGACCTTCAACGGCCATCGCATCCATTACGACCGCCCCTATTGCCAGGAGGACGAAGGCTATCCCGGGCTGGTAGTACACGGCCCGATGCAGGCAACCCTGCTGGCGCAATTCGCCGCCGACCTGCGCGGCGCCGCGCCCGCCCACTTCAGCTTCCGCAGCCTGTCGCCTGTCTACGACACGCAAGGGCTTGGCCTGCGCGCCGCCGAGGCTGAGGCTGGGATCAGACTGTGGACCGCCGCGCCCGGTGGCCCTGTCGCGATGGAGGCACAGGCGCAATGGTGATGTCCGACGCAATCCGCGCCCCGTTGTTCGTTCCGGCTGACCGGCCGGACATTTTCGCCAAGGCACCCCGGTCCGGAACCGACGCGATCATACTCGATCTCGAAGATGCGGTATCACGCGACAACAAGGAGGCCGCCCGTGCCGCTCTGATATGCGATTTCACCGAGCTGCCCGTCATTGTACGCATCAATCCCCCCCGCACCCCCTGGCACGCGGCCGATCTCGCAGCCGTCGCATCCTTGCCGGTGGCTGGTCTCATGCTGCCCAAATCCGAAGATCCCGCCTTGATTACCGATCTGGCCGAAACGCTCGGCCCTGATGTGGCGCTGCTGGCCCTGATCGAAAGCGCCGCAGGGCTGGCGGCGGCCCGCGACATCGCGGCGGTGCCCGGCGTGACACATCTGGTGTTCGGCTCGATCGACTTCTGCGCCGACATCGGTGCTGCACATCAGCGCGAGGTGCTGCTGCCCGCCCGCAGCGAGTTGGTTCTTGCCGCCCGTCTGGCCGGGATCTGCGCACCCATCGACGGGGTTACCGCGCGGCTGGACGATCTGACCGAAACCCAGGCGGATGCCGCCCATGCGCGCGCCCTCGGCATGTCTGGCAAACTCTGCATCCATCCGCGGCAGGTCGGTGAGGTGCAGCGCGCCTTTGCCCCCTCGGCGAATGAAATCCACTGGGCAAAACGGGTCCTTGCCTCTGGCGACGGCGCGACGACCGTCGATGGCGCCATGGTCGATGAACCCGTCCGCCTGCGCGCGCGAGCCATTCTTGGGGCGCTCGCAACTGCCTGATCCCACCCCACCGCCCAAAGCGAAAGGAAGTCTGAACATGAAGGTACTCGTGCCTGTCAAACGCGTGATTGACTATAACGTGAAGGTCCGCGTCAAAGCGGACGGAAGCGGTGTCGATCTCGCCAACGTCAAAATGTCGATGAACCCCTTTGACGAAATCGCCGTCGAAGAGGCCATTCGCCTGAAAGAAGCCGGTAAGGCGGATGAGGTCGTTGCGGTCTCGATCGGCGTAAAACAGGCACAGGAAACCCTGCGCACCGCACTGGCCATGGGCGCAGACCGCGCCATCCTGGTTGTCGCCGCCGATGACGTGCACACCGATATCGAACCGCTGGCCGTGGCCAAGATCCTCGCCAAGGTCGTCGAGGAAGAGCAGCCCGGTCTGGTGCTCGCAGGCAAGCAGGCGATCGACAACGACATGAACGCCACCGGTCAGATGCTGTCCGCACTGCTGGGCTGGTCGCAGGGCACCTTTGCCTCCGAAGTCGACATCGACGGCGACAGCGCCAAGGTCACCCGCGAGGTGGACGGCGGTCTGCAGACCATCTCGGTCAAGATGCCCGCCATCGTCACCGTGGACCTGCGCCTCAACGAGCCGCGCTATGCCTCGCTGCCGAACATCATGAAGGCCAAGAAAAAGCCGCTGGACGAGAAAACCGCTGCCGATTACGGCGTCGACGTCTCCCCGCGTCTTGAAATCGTCTCCACCACCGAACCGCAGGCCCGCTCGGCTGGCATCATGGTCGGTTCGGTTGACGAACTGGTTGCGAAACTCAAAGAAGCGGGGGCTGTGTAATGGCTGTTCTTCTCCTTGCTGAAGTGAATAATGGCGAACTGGCGATGGACGCCACCGCCAAGGCTGTCTCCGCCTCCAAGGCGCTGGGCGATGTGACCGTGCTTTGTGCAGGTGCATCGGCTGCTGCCGCGGGCGACGCTGCTGCCAAGATCGACGGCGTGGCCAAGGTGCTGGTCGCCGAGGACGCCACGCTGGGTCACCGCCTGGCCGAGCCGACTGCAGCGCTGATCGTGTCGCTGGCTGGCGATTACAGCCACATCGTGGCGCCTGCGACCACCGACGCCAAGAACGTGCTGCCGCGCGTCGCGGCGCTGCTGGACGTGATGGTGATCTCGGATGTGACCGCGGTTGTCGACGCCGACACCTTCGAGCGTCCGATCTATGCCGGCAACGCGATCCAGACCGTGAAGTCGAAAGACGCCAAAAAGGTCATCTCCTTCCGGACTTCGACCTTTGACGCGGCTGGTGAGGGCGGCTCTGCCGCTGTTGAAACCACCGGCGCAGCCGAGAACCCCGGCCTGTCCGAATGGGTCGAAGACAAGGTTGCCGAAAGCGACCGCCCCGAACTGACCTCGGCTGGCGTTGTTGTCTCCGGTGGTCGCGGTGTCGGCTCCGAAGAGGACTTCAAACTGATCGAAGGTCTGGCGGACAAGCTGGGCGCTGCAGTTGGTGCCTCGCGTGCTGCGGTCGATTCCGGCTATGCGCCGAACGACTGGCAGGTGGGCCAGACCGGCAAGGTCGTCGCCCCCGAGCTTTATGTCGCGGTCGGCATCTCCGGCGCGATCCAGCACCTGGCGGGCATGAAGGACTCCAAGATCATCGTCGCCATCAACAAGGACGAAGAGGCACCGATCTTCCAGGTTGCCGATTATGGCCTCGTGGCAGACCTGTTCCAGGCCGTCCCCGAACTCACCGAAAAACTGGGCTAAAATCCCAGTTCTGCCCGCCCATGCCCCGATTGCAAGGGCGGGCGACCAACTTGCCTGATGGAGGCCACACATGCAGCGCTTTTCGAAAATTCTGATCGCCAACCGCGGCGAGATAGCGATCCGCGTGATGCGGGCTGCGAATGAGATGGGCAAGAAGACCGTTGCGGTCTACGCCGAGGAGGACAAGCTTGGCCTGCACCGGTTCAAGGCGGATGAGGCCTACCGGATCGGCGAAGGCTTGGGGCCTGTGGCGGCCTATCTGTCGATTGATGAGATCATCCGCGTTGCCAAGGAAAGCGGCGCAGATGCGATCCATCCGGGCTATGGTCTGTTGTCGGAAAACCCTGATTTCGTCGATGCCTGCGCCCGCAATGGCATCACCTTCATCGGCCCCAAGGCCGAGACGATGCGCGCCCTTGGCGACAAAGCCTCGGCCCGCCGCGTCGCCATCGAGGCAGGCGTGCCGGTCATTCCCGCGACCGAGGTTCTGGGCGATGACATGGACGCCATCCGCAAGGAAGCGGGTGAGGTCGGCTATCCGCTGATGCTCAAGGCTTCCTGGGGCGGTGGCGGTCGCGGCATGCGGCCGATCCTCTCCGAGGCTGAGCTGGAAGAGAAAGTTCTGGAAGGCCGCCGCGAGGCCGAAGCCGCCTTTGGCAATGGCGAGGGCTATCTCGAAAAGATGATCACCCGCGCCCGCCACGTCGAGGTGCAGATCCTTGGCGACAAGCACGGTGAGATCTATCACCTGTTCGAGCGGGATTGCTCAGTCCAGCGCCGCAACCAGAAAGTCGTGGAGCGCGCCCCGGCGCCTTATCTGAGCGAAGACCAGCGCGCCGAGATCTGCGATCTGGGCCGCAGAATCTGTGCCCATGTGAACTATGAATGCGCCGGTACCGTCGAATTCCTGATGGATATGGAAACCGGCAAGTTCTACTTCATCGAGGTGAACCCCCGCGTTCAGGTGGAACACACCGTCACCGAGGAAGTCACCGGCATCGACATCGTGCAGGCGCAGATCCTGATCGCCGAGGGCAAGAGCATTGCCGAGGCCACCGGCAAGGCCGATCAGTCCGAGATCCGCCTGAACGGGCATGCGCTGCAGACCCGGGTCACCACCGAGGATCCGCTCAACAACTTCATCCCCGATTACGGCCGTATCACCGCCTATCGCTCCGCGACCGGCATGGGCATTCGCCTTGATGGCGGCACCGCTTATGCGGGCGGGGTGATCACCCGCTATTACGACAGCCTGTTGACCAAGGTCACCGCCTGGGCGCCGACCCCGGAGAAAGCCATCGCGCGGATGGACCGGGCCCTGCGCGAATTCCGGGTGCGCGGGGTCTCCACCAACATTGCCTTTGTCGAGAACCTGCTGAAGCACCCGACCTTCCTCAGCAATGAATACACCACCAAGTTCATCGACGAGACGCCGGAGCTGTTCAACTTCGCCAAGCGCCAGGACCGCGGCACCAAGGTGCTGACCTATATCGCCGACATCTCCGTCAACGGTCACCCGGAGACCGAGGGCCGCGCCGAGCCGAAAGCGGGTCTGAAGGATCCGCGCCCGCCGAAGGTCGAGACCGGCGCCCTGCCCTATGGCACCCGCAACCTGCTGGAGCAGAAAGGCGCCCAGGCGGTGGCCGACTGGATGAAGGCGCAGCGCCAGCTCTTGCTGACCGATACCACCATGCGCGACGGCCACCAGAGCTTGCTCGCCACCCGCATGCGCTCCATCGACATGATCCGCGTGGCACCCGCCTATGCACAAAGCCTCAGCCAGCTGTTCTCGGTGGAATGCTGGGGCGGAGCCACCTTTGACGTGGCTTATCGCTTCTTGCAGGAATGCCCCTGGCAGCGGCTGCGGGACCTGCGCGAGGCGATGCCCAACGTGATAACCCAGATGCTGCTGCGCGCCTCCAACGGGGTGGGCTACACCAACTACCCCGACAACGTGGTGCAGGCCTTTGTGAAACAGGCCGCGATCACCGGCGTCGATGTCTTCCGGGTCTTTGACAGCCTCAACTGGGTGGAGAACATGCGCGTCGCGATGGATGCGGTGGTGGAGAGCGGCAAGATCTGCGAAGGCACCATCTGCTATACCGGCGACATCATGGATCCGGACCGGGCCAAGTATGACCTCAAGTACTACGTCGGCATGGCCAAGGATCTGGAAGCCGCGGGCGCCCATATTCTGGGCCTCAAGGATATGGCGGGCCTCCTCAAACCCGCCGCCGCGCGTCAGCTGGTGAAGGCGCTGAAGGAAGAGGTCGGCCTGCCGGTCCACTTCCACACGCATGACACCTCCGGCATCGCCGGGGCGACCATTCTGGCTGCCGCCGATGCGGGCGTCGATGCAGTGGATGCGGCGATGGATGCGTTCAGTGGCGGCACCTCGCAGCCCTGTCTGGGGTCGATCGTCGAAGGTCTGCGCAACACCGACCGCGACACCGGGCTGGATATCGCCAAGATCCGCGAGATCAGCGATTACTGGGAACAGGTGCGGGCGCAATACGCAGCCTTTGAGTCTGGCCTTCAGGCTCCGGCCTCGGAAGTTTACCTGCACGAGATGCCGGGTGGCCAGTTCACCAACCTCAAGGCGCAGGCGCGCTCCCTGGGACTGGAAGAGCGCTGGCACGAGGTCGCCCAGACCTATGCGGATGTGAACCAGATGTTCGGCGATATCGTCAAGGTGACGCCCTCCTCCAAGGTGGTCGGTGACATGGCGCTGATGATGGTGAGCCAGGGCCTCAGCCGCGAAGAGGTGGAGGATCCGCAGACCGATCTCTCCTTCCCCGATTCCGTTGTCGACATGCTGCGCGGCAACCTCGGCCAGCCGCCGGGCGGCTTTCCGGCGGGTATCGTGGACAAGGTGCTGAAAGGCGAAAAGCCCAACCTCGAGCGCCCCGGCAAACATCTGGAGCCGGTCGATCTGGAAGCCACCCGCGCCGAGCTGTCCCAGCAGCTGGAAGGCAAGGCAGTCGATGACGAGGATCTGAATGGCTACCTGATGTATCCCAAGGTGTTCCTCGATTACATGGGCCGCCATCGCCAGTACGGCCCGGTGCGCAGCCTGCCGACACGGGCGTTCTTTTACGGGATGGAACCGGGCGAGGAAATCTCGGCCGAGATCGACCCCGGCAAGACGCTGGAGATCCGCCTGCAGGCCATCGGCGAGACCGATGAGAACGGCGAGGTGAAGGTGTTCTTCGAACTCAACGGCCAGCCGCGGGTGATCCGGGTGCCGAACCGTCTGGTGAAATCCACCACCGCTGCCCGTCCCAAGGCCGAAGCGGGCAACCCCGACCACATCGGCGCGCCGATGCCCGGCGTCGTCGCCTCGGTCGCGGTCCAAGTTGGCCAGCAGGTGCATGAGGGCGATATGCTGCTGACCATCGAAGCGATGAAGATGGAAACCGGCCTGCACGCCGAACGCGACGCGGTGGTCAAGGCCGTGCACGTCCAGCCCGGCGGCCAGATCGATGCAAAGGACCTCCTCATCGAGCTGGAGTAAGACACAAGGCCCAGACCACAAAACTACACTCGGATGCGCAGCGCCCCGGCCCCGTTAAGGCCGGGGCGCTGCCGTTGTCGGACCGGTTCACGGCCATACTCACCAGCTCCGGAAAGCTGCCATCGCGTTTTGTTATAACCGCTTGCACCCAATGGGATTGGTACCTGTGACCCCCTGCTGACATTCTGACGACGGCATCTTTTCAAAGCTGCCGCAGGATCCGCATCCCACGCGGGTTACCGGAAAACTCCGACGCAATCGTCGAATAAATTCAGGATGGAACATGGACGACGTCTTGTCACCGCCTGGGGCGCTTTCCAGCGCGCTTCAGGCCAATCCCCGCATTCCCTACCGGCTGGCGCATCAGCAGCCCCCTTTGCAGGGGCCGGGCGGCAAACGCCTGATCGTCAACCTGGTGGTAAACGTCGAATACTGGCCGTTTGATCAGGACATGCCGCGCAAGGTGCTGACCGCACCGCATGGGCGGGAGCAGGTCCCGGACGTGCCGAATTTCTGCTGGGCGGATTACGGCATGCGGGCCGGGATGGCGCGCCTTCTGTCATTGCTGACATCGCGCGGGTTGCCGGTGTCCGCCAGCGTCAACGCGACCGTCATCGACGCCTACCCCGATTGCGCCGAAGCGATCCGCGATGCTGGCTGGGAATTCATCGGTCACGGCATGCATCAGACCAGTCTGCAGGGCGGCCGCAGCGAAACGGATGTCATCCGCAGCACATTGCACAAGCTTGAGCAGTTCACCGGACGCCCCGTGCGCGGCTGGCTGAGCCCGGGACTGCGGGAAACCACGGACACCCCGGACATCCTCTCGGCCCATGGTGTGGAATACCTCTGCGACTGGAACGTTGATGACGTACCGCAGCGGATGCAGGCCATGCCGACCCCGCTGATTGCCATGCCCTACACGCTGGAGATCAACGACTCGGTTGTCTACGCCGTGGAAAAACACAGCTCTGCCGAAATGCTGAAGCGACTGCAGGCGACGCTGGCCTGTTTCGACAGCCCCGAGGAACCCGAAGGGGCACGGGTGCTTGGGATAGGTCTGCACCCGCATCTGATCGGCGTGCCCCACCGCTTCCCCTATCTGGTGCAGATGATCGACCTGCTGCAGGCCCGAGACGACGTCACCTTCATGACCGGATCGCAGATTGCCGACTGGTACACAGAGGAGGCAGCCCGATGAACCGAGATGAGCCCGAAATTCTGGACGGTTTCGCCGCGCGCTTCGCACCGCATCATACTGCGCTGCTGATCATCGACATGCAGAAGGATTTCTGTCTCGACGGCTATGCCACCAGCCAGGCCGGGCGACCGCTGGATGCCGCGCGGGCCATCATTCCCACCTTGCAAGACCTGCTGAGCGCAGCCCGCGCGGCAGGCGTTCTGGTCTGCCATGTTGGGTTCTGGACGCTGGAGCGGCACCGCAGCGATACCGCGCCCTGGCTGGCCCAGCGCAGGCGCGCCACCTATGCCTCGGACCGGATCGCGATGGAAGGCAGCGAAGGTGCCGAGTTCATCCCGCAACTGGCCCCGGAACCGGGAGAGCCGGTGATCCACAAGCACCGCTACAGCGCCTTCAAGGGCACCAATCTGGACACCGTGCTGCGCGCCCGGGGGATACGGTCGGTAGTGCCAACCGGCGTTTCGACCAACGTTTGTGTCGAAAGCACACTGCGCGATGCATTCGAGACCGGACATTACACCGCCCTGCCCCGCGACGGCTGCGCCTCGTGGAATCAGGAACTGCACGAAGCAACCCTCAAAACCGCCAATGCCCGCTTTGGACTGGTCTGCGACAGCGCCGACCTGATCAAGGCCTGGAAAGGAGCCCCCCAATGAAAGACGCAATGACCAAACAGGACAGCCTGACGGCCGAAGCCGCAGGTTTCGCCGCCAGCCTGGCCTATGAGGATATTCCCGCAGAAACGCTGCATATCGCCAAACGCTGCATCATCGACGGGCTTGGCGTCATGCTGGCAGGCACCGAGCAGGAAGCTCTGCAGGTCGCCGACCGTTACCTGCGCAAGGCCGGAGCGCGACCGGTGGCCCGGCCTGTCGGCAATCCGGATCTGCAGCTTTCGGCGCAGCAGGCGGCCTTCTGGAACGGGCTGGCCGGGCATGCGATGGATTGGGACGACACCCAGGTCGCCGAAGGTCCAAACCGGCCCTATGGCTTGCTGACCCATCCGACCGTGCCGCCGCTGGCCGCCGCCCTGGCGCTGGCCGAAACCAATCCTAAGGTCAGTGGCAAGGACCTGATCACCAGTTTTGTTGCCGGGGTCGAGGTCGAGTGCAAGATCGCCGAGGCGATCAATCCCGACCACTATAACCTCGGCTTCCACACCAGCGGCACAATCGGCACCTTCGGGTCGGCGGCTGCGGCAGCGCGGATGATCGGCCTGGATGGGGGTCGTACCGCGCAGGCCCTGGGCGGCGCGGCCTCGATGGCTGCGGGCATCCGCGCCAACTTTGGCAGCATGGGCAAACCGATGCACGTAGGACGCTCGTCGGAGAACGGCGTCACCAGCGCGCTGCTGGCGCAGGAAGGCTTTACCTTCAACGGTGAGGCGCTCGATGGCAAATGGGGCTATCTGTCGGTGGCGGGGCGCGGCGGCGAGCCGGACCTTGTGATGGGTCGCTTTGGCAACCCGTTCTCGCTGGGCGAACCGGGCGTCAGCATCAAACCCTATCCCTGCGGAGTTCTGACCCATCCGTCGATGGATACCATGAAGGCGCTGATGGAAGAGCACGCGCTGTCCCCAGAGGATATCGAAAGCGTCACGCTCTTTGCTTCAAACAACATCCTGCATCCGATCCGCTTCCGCATTGCCCAGACCGAACTGGAAGGCAAATTCTGCATGGCCTTCCTGCTGTCGGCGATCATCCTGACCGGTCGGGCAGGCAAGGCTGAATTCACCGATGCCTTCGTGCAGAGCCCGGAGTGCCAGGCTATGCAGCAGCGCGTCGAGACGCAGTTCGATCCCGATATCGCGGCGATGGGGCACGAAAAGATCCTGTCGCGGATTGAGGTGGTGACGAAATCGGGCAAGACCATTCAACGCTTCTCGGACGACCGCTATCGCGGCGGGCCGGACAACCCGCTGTCCGATGAGGAACTGGAAGGCAAATTCATGGATTGCGTCTCGGGGATCCTGTCCGACACACAGACCCGCAAGGTGCTCGATAGCATCTGGTCGCTCGACACATTGCCCAGTGCGCGCGGCCTTCTGGATCTGGTGAACGGCTGATCCCCCCAGTCCGGCGGTTTCGTTTTGTTCCGTGATCTTTCTGGTTTAAACTATGCCTGCCCCGGGCATCAGTCCGGCCGACAGATCGCAACGGACCATCACGAACCGCCGGACTTTTTTCCATGGAAATGCGCCAATTACATTATTTTGTCGCGCTTGCGGACGAGGCAAGCGTGTCACGCGCCGCCGTCAAACTGTCGGTGGCGCAACCTGCGATCAGCCGTCAGCTGAGACTTCTGGAAGAGGAACTGGGCGTGCCCCTGTTCCATCGTACCGGGCGCGGTATGAAACTGACCAGCGCAGGCCGTGTCTTTGATGGCCGCGTGCGCAAGATTCTGGCGGATATCGGAGAGATGGAGCACGATGTCCGTGCCTTGAAAGGCGTTATAGAAGGCAAGGTCACGCTTGGCGTGCCACCGACGGAAAGCCACATCCTGCTACCGCGCCTGCTCGACACCCTGCGGCGTGAACACCCGGGCGTCGATTTGCGCATCGTCGAGGCCTTCAGCGGTGATGTGAGCGAACTTCTGACCACCGGCCTTATCGATGTCGCCCTGTTCTACAAGGCACCGCGGACCAAGCATTATATCGCTGATGAGCTGCTGCATGAGAGCCTCTACCTGCTGCAACGCGGAGACACGACCGCCCCGCCAGAGACGCCGATCCAGATCACGGACCTTAAGGATTACCCGATGGTGCTGCCCAGCCGCCGCCACGGCCTGCGCGCGCTGCTTGACCAAGTCTGCAACGATATGGGCGGCTCCTTGACCGTGGAACACGAGGTGGACTCTCTGATGACCATCGTGCGCATGGTGGAAACCGGCAATGTCGCCACCATTCTGCCCTTCAACGCGGTACAGCGCGAGATCGCGGAGGGACGCATAGTCGCCACTCAGATCGATCCCATGCATCTGCGTCGGACATTGGTTCTGGCCACGACCACGCACCACCCGGTGCGGGCGTCGATGCGCATCGTCGCCCAGCTCTGCGGTGATATCGTGCATGATATGGCCGCCAGCAGCGAATGGCAGGGCATCTTGTCAAAGCGGCAGGCCGATTGACCGCGCTAGGTCGCCGGGCACGCCAGCTCCATCAACTGCCGCACGTCCTGAAGCCTGTCGAGATCTGCAATACGGTCTTCCAGCGCCACAATCCGCGCCTCCTCAAGCGGCTGCAGGGCCGCGCGGCAATTGGCACGAAACTTGTCAGAACGTTGCCCTTCCGAAACCGGGTTCGACGGATGGCCCAGCGCCTGGCCAATGGTTTCCTCAGCCCGGGTGCCATCTGCATAGGTGATAGAGACACGGCTGGGGCCAAAGGCACTTGGCTCTGCCATGTCAAAGGTGTCCACTTCGATCCGCGCAGCCAGGGCCAGGACCTGCGGATCGCGCAGGGCCTGCGAGGAGAAATGCGCGCCCGCCACATCACCCGCCAGAAGACAACGCGCAACGCAATATGAGAGGCAAAGGCGTGCGTAATTCGCAGGCATCTCCGGCCCGACCGGACGCCCTACCAGAGAATGGGCCACCGGCGATACGGTGACGGTCACGCGGTGCAGATCCTCCTCGCTGCAGGCACGGCGCCGCAACAAACGCAACACCGCCTCGATCGCGCCATGGGTGGCCCGACCAGTTGGAAAAGGCTTTTCGACCACGTCCTCGATCCGGCGGATGCCTGTCATGGCCGCAAGGGCCGTGAGCAGGTCGGCGCCATCCTCGAAGAGGTTGAAATAACCGAAACGTCCTTCCAGGGTATCCTGCGTAGCCAGAAGACCGGCGCGGGCCAGATCGACGGATTCGACCGCAGCGCGCGCATTAAAACCGATCTGCAGGGCGAGCAGCATGGTGCCCTCTTCATGGGCCTGCATTGATCCGCAGGATTGCGCATATTGTGCACCAAAGGCGTTGATCAACTGGGCACGGTCCAGATCTGCGATCTTTCCCGCCGCCGCCACCGCGCCGAAACCGCCCAGGACGGCGGGCCGGAAAAATTTCATCGGGGCCGTGCCCGCCAGCCCCAGGGTTGCAGCGACATCGACGCCCGCCACCACAGCCTCAATCAAGGCGCGTCCGCTGACGCCGCCGCGCGCCTCGGCGACGGCAAGGGCTGCGGGCAACACGGCCGTCAGCGCATGCACCACGGCATCCTCGTGCAGGCAGTCGAACTCTGAATTGTGAATGCAGTAAGCGTTATAGAGCGCTGCCAGACCTGCAGGGAAGCGCCCCTCCCGGCCAAAGACATGCGCATCTACGCCCTGCCCCCACCCGGCGCTCGATGCAAAAAGATCGCTGGTCCACTGCCCGGTGCTGCCGCCAAGCCCGACGCCGACCGTGTCCAGGATCAGCCGCCGCGCCGCCGCGCGGGTCTGTTCGGACAATACATCATAACGGGTTGCGATGACGTGATCGGCGAGGATTGCGATGGCATCCATGAAACTATCCTTCCTGTAAGACGCGGCGTCTGATCAGTTCATCATGTCCGGCAGCCACAATGCGATCTGCGGGAAGGCAACGACCAGACCAATCATCACCAGCATCATCCCCACGAACGGCAGGGTCCCGGACATCACATCATTCATCGACCCGCCATTGGGACGGGTGCTTTGCACCACGAACAGGTTCAGGCCGATGGGTGGCGTCACCAGCGCAGTCTCCAGTAGCAGCATCAGGATAATGCCGAACCAGACCGGATCGAACCCCAGCGATACCACGATCGGCGTAACGACCGGTACGGTGGCAATCATCATCGACAGGGTCTCCATGAAACAGCCCAGCACAATATAGAAGATCGCGATCACCAGGATCGTCTGATAAGGGCCAAGACCCAGGGTGCTGACGAAATGCTCCATCGCGGCCGCCAGACCGATTGCCGCAAACACAAGATTCAGAAAATAGGCAGCGATGATGATCAGGATGATCATCGCGGTGGTGCGCATGGTGCCTTCGAATGCGGTCAGCAGAACCGGGCGCGATAGCGCACCAAAACCCGCCGCCAGGATCAGGGCCGCGATCACACCCAGCGCCGCCGC
Organism: Phaeobacter sp. CC-HEC084; assembly: GCF_059429255.1. NCBI lineage: Bacteria > Pseudomonadati > Pseudomonadota > Alphaproteobacteria > Rhodobacterales > Roseobacteraceae > Phaeobacter > Phaeobacter sp. CC-HEC084. The sequence goes on along the minus strand of NZ_JCAIJQ010000002.1, from coordinate 24,114 downwards.
CTCGGTCGGGGTGGCAAAGCCGGCGTAGATCGACCCGACAACCACGGCAAAGATCGCCGCCGGAGGCAGCAGATGTGGCAGGCTCCTGAGACGCGCGCCCCAGCTGGTGGCAATGCGTTTCCCGCCCCATTTGGGGTTCAAGAGACAAGCCACCGCAATCAGCGCCATGAACAGCCCGGCCAGCAATAACCCCGGCAGGATCCCGGCGAGATAGAGGTTCGGCAGCGAGGTATTGGTCATCACCGCATAGATGATCATGTTAATCGAAGGCGGGATCAGGATGCCAAGCGTCCCGCCGGCGGCCAGCGTGCCAAGGAACAGTCGTTCGTTATAGCCATAGTTGGGCACTTCGGGCAGCGCCACGGTGCCGACCGTGGCCGCAGTGGCAACCGAAGACCCCGAGGTTGCCGCGAACATGGCGGAGGTGCCGATATTGGAATGCATCAGCCCCCCGGGAAGCCAGCCCAGCCATTGCGACAATGCCATATACATCCGCGAGGAGACGCCAGTGCGCAGCAGGATCTCGCCCAGCAGAACGAACATCGGGATAGCGACCAGAAGATTATTGGTACTTGTGGACCAAGCAAGATCGCCCAGCGTGCGCACCAAGGGCATCGGAGAGTAGATTTCGGCCAAGATCAAGCCAAGGACGCCCATGACTGCAGCCACTGGCAGGCTGAGCAGGATCAGGACGATCAATGTGGTAAGAGCAGTGGCGAGCATAGCCGTTATCCTTGTCTCGCGTGGTTGAGGTCGGTCAGCATGGCATGTTCCTCGACCTCATCATCCACGGGTTTGATGCCTGCAATCCGGTTGATGCCTTCGGTATCACGGCGCCAGAGATATCCTAGCGAGCGCAGACACAAGAGCAGCAACGTCAGAACGAAGAAGACAAGCCCAGCCACCCACAGGGATTGCGGCAACCACAGCGGCACTTGCAGCGCAGAATTGGAACGCGATCCGAAATCAATGCTGTTTTTCAACAGCTGTCCGGCCCAATAGGTCACCAGGAGCATGAAGCCGGTCATTGCGCCGAGACTTAGAAGATCCAGCAGCGCGCGGACACGCCGGTTCGCGATATTGTAGAGAACGTCGATGCGGATATGGGCGTGTTCCAGCAGAGCAAATGACAGGGTCCAGGAGACCGTGACCGCCAGCACATAGCCGGTGATCTCGTTCATACCGCCAAGGGTCACACCAAAGAACTTGCGCAGGAGCACCTCAACCATGACCAGGAAACAGATCACGACCAGCGCAAGGCCGGAAACCCAGGTGGCAAGGCGGCTGAGCCTGCGGGCGCCGTTCAGCACCCGGTCCAGAGGCGTTCCCGCCTCTGGAGTTTGGGTATCTGTCGTCTCGTGACGCGACATCTCAGTTCACTTCCACGGTCATCCCGACGACCGGACCGATCGTGCGGTTGAACTCGTCCACGCAATCCTTGCCACAGCGTTCGGCCCATTTCGGCAGGATGACGTCCCGGGTAATTTTCTCCAGGAGCTTGTAGTCTTCCTCGGTGACCGAGACGAGCGTCATGTCGGCCTTGGTCCCGACCTCGCAAGGTTCAATGCCCACGTTGCAATTGATGCCGTCCTGGGTTTCCTCGCCCGCACCTTTCCAGATGTCGGCTTCCAGCGTGTTCAGCTCCTCTTGCAAAAAGGACTGGGTCTCCGGGTTGAGCCGGTTCCAGAAACCAAGATTCGCAGTGGTGACCATCGTGCTCCAGCCGACGGGCAGCGCATAAAGATGGGTCGAAACCTCGAACCACTTGGCCGAATTGCCTGACAGGGTGCCGGTGATGGCGCAGTCCACCACCCCGGTCTGCAGCGCGGGGATCACATCCGCAAAGGCCATCGTTACCCCGGTGCCGCCCAGCGCCGACACGAATTCCGACAGGGTGCGATTGCCGGTGCGGACCTTCTTGCCGGACAGATCGCTGAGGTCCTTGATCTCGCTGTTGCAGTAAAGAACCTGCGCCGGATAGGGCCAGGTGGCCAGGACCTTCACGCCGTATTTGTCCGCAAAATAGGAATCCAGAACCGGCTCATAGGCTTCGGCGATCGCATGGGCAGTGTGCACAGTCGGGGCCAGACCGGCAAGATCGGCGGCCTCGTTGCGGGCATCATCCGACGCAGTATAGCCAAGCACCGTGGTGCTGACATCCACCACCCCCTGGCCGGTCAGGCGCAAGATTTCGCCGCCCTTCAAACCCATCTGGTCAAAGCCGCGGGCATTGGCGGTGATCCGTCCCCCCGAGGCTTCGGGCAAGTGCTTGTCCCAGAATGCCTGTTCGTAGTTTTCATAGGACGACAAGAAGGAAACAGACCCCAGGACATTCATCTGGACGCTCTGGATTTCGGCCTGGCCTGCGGTTGCTGCGAGCGATGCAACCGCAAGAGCGGCGCCGATCCCGGTCAGCTTGGATTGAGGTTTCATCTCGGATATCTCCCTGATAGCGGTTCGGCGGCGATTTTTGGGTCCGGCACGCAAGGCCAGGCCACCGATCATTGTTGAGCATCACCAATGCTGGCGATGCTTCGAACCTACCGCCGTTTCGCCGAGACGCGAAAATCAACCAGATATGCCGAATTGTTATAGCTGTGCGCCCAAAGGAGCCTCAGGGGGATAACCTCTCCACCAAGTCGCAACCTCACGAGTCACATTTGAGTGATTGCTCAAATTCCACATTGAGTGATCACTCAAACTCTTTAGATAGGTCGCCACGCGGCGATCGCAGCCGCGCAGAGATCTGACGTCTCCAATCCAACCAAAAGGCACCAACCATGACCAACTTCCAGCTGCACACCGAAGAAACCGCCCCCGCAGACGCCAAGCCCATGCTCGCCAACTCCAAGGCTGCATTTGGCTTTATCCCTGGCCTGCACGCCGTGATGGCCGAAGCGCCCGGCCTGCTGGAAGCCTACCAGCGCGTGCATGAACTATTCTCCAACTCCAGTTTCGACGCAGATGAGCTGACGGTTGTCTGGCAGACGGTGAATGTCGAAAACGAATGCCACTACTGCGTTCCGGCCCATACCGGGATCGCCAAGAGCATGAGCGTCGATGATGCGATCACCGACGCGCTGCGCAACGGCACGCCGCTGCCCAATGCCCATCTCGAAGCCCTGCGGACCTTCACCCTGCAGGTCGTGCGTCAGCGCGGTGTCCTGAGCCCGGAAGAGGTTCAGGCTTTCCTTGATGCGGGCTTCACCAAGCGTCAGATCCTAGAAGTCGTCCTTGGCTACAGCCAGAAAATCATGTCGAACTATACCAACCACCTGGCCGATACTCCGGTCGACAGCGTGTTCGAGAAATTCGCATGGTCCGCTGACGAAAAGGCCGCCTGATGACACTGTCCGGGGCGGTCGGGATGCGATCTCCCCGGACATACCGCACAGGGTGACACGCGGCGTGTCCGTGCCTTAGCTATGGCCCTGGCCGATCTTTGGCGTGAAAACCTGACTTGCGGTTCTGATCATCCATGCACTATGCGCCAGGGGCGCTCTGCCCCTGGCCAACAACACGCACAAACACGAAAGACTCAACATGACGGATCAGCCCCTTCGCATCGATATCATTTCAGACGTGATGTGCCCGTGGTGCATTATCGGCTTCAGTCAGCTGGCACAGGCGCTGAAAGAGACCGGAACAGACCACGAGATCCACTGGCATCCCTTCGAGCTGAACCCCGAGATGCCTGCCGAAGGGCAGAACATGCGCGAACATATCATCGAAAAATACGGCTCCACGCCTGAGCAATCGGAACAGGCCCGGGCTCAGATGACTGAGCTTGGCAATGACCTTGGCTTTAGCTTCGCCTTTTCCGAAGACACCCGCATGCACAACACCTTTGCCGCGCATCAGCTGCTGCATTGGGCGGAGGAACAGGGGCGCGGGCACGACCTGAAAATGGCGTTTTTCTCCGCTCACTTCACCGATGGCCGCAATATGTCGGATCCCGAGGTTCTGGCCGATGTCGCAGGCGAAATCGGGCTCGACCGGGCAGAGGCGCTGGCCGTGCTGCAGGATGAACGTTTCGCCACCACAGTCCGCGAACGCGAAGGGTTCTGGCTGCAACAGGGCGTGCGCGGGGTGCCTGCCATGGTGTTTGACCGTCAGCATCTTGTCACCGGTGCACAAGGCGTTGAAAACTACTCACGCATTCTGGACCACCTGGCAAAACAAGAGGCCTGATTATGGCGCGTGCTGCCCCCTATGACCGAGACGCGACCCTGGACGCCGCGATGTCGTTATTCTGGGAACGGGGGTATCACGCGACCTCTCTCAAGGATCTCGAAGCGGCGCTGTCGATGAAACCCGGCAGCATCTATGCCGCCTTCAAGAGCAAGGAGAACCTCTATCTCCTTGCCATGGAGCGCTATACTGACCGGTTCCGGGCGCTGTTCCGGGAGCGGATCGCCAAGGCCTCTTCACCGTTGCAGGGGATGGCAGATTACCTGCATGGTTTTGCAGCCCTGCCCGAGGAGGATGCCGCCCGACAAGCCTGCATGCTGGTCAAGACCATCGTTGCGACACGATCCACCGAACCGGCCATCGCGGCCCAATCTGAGGTCTACCTGACCCTGATGCGGGACGGGTTCCGGCAGATGTTCGAAGCCGCGCGAGCACGCGGGGAGATCCCTGCCGATAGCGATTGCTCTACCCTCGCCCGCCGTTTTCAGGCCTACGTAAATGTCTTGCGCCTCGAGCATCATCAGGGAACGGACGAGCGGGAAATCGAAGCCCTTGCCCGAAGCCTGGCATCAGAGATCGAGGCACTCCGCATAGGAGAAAAATAGCAGGACAAACAAGTCTGTGGGTGCGGACCTGCAATACTGCAAAGGAGACACTGGGGCCTGTGCGAGGTCTGATAGAGCGTGTCGAGGCTTCACCAGAAATGATGTGCTTGCCGATCACGTAGATCGATCTCGGATAGTACCAGCCATTAATAGGTGGCGGATTACGGCCAGATGTTTGGTCTCAAGCCTATTTAGCGGCTTGCCTGAGCCATTCGGCGAAGATCTTGACGCCGTGTTTGTTGCGCGACAGCGGATTGAGCACGAGGCAATAGTCAAACCCTTGCAGCTCAGGCCCTTGGATTTGCCGGTAGCGACCGGATTTCAGACCTTCATCGACAAGCACGCTGCTGGACAACAGCAACCCCAGCCCCTGATCCAGCGCATTGAACGCCGCGCTTTCATCACTGAAACGGGTAATGCGATCGGGCGGGAAGGTTTCCCCGGCTTCCTTGAACCATTCCTCCCAGGTGGGGCCTCCCATGTCGGCATTGCGCCAGCGATACCCCAGCAACCGACTGTCCTGCGCGCCGGTCTCCGGTTGATCGGCCAGGCTGACTGGGAGGTAGCGGTCCGAGACCAAAATCTCGGCCTCCTCATTCGCGGCGGACTGGGGGCCATATCGGATCGCCAGGTCCAGTCGACCAGTCCGCAAGTCCAGAACGTCGTCATCGGTTTCGACTTCGACCCGGATGTCGCCATGCTTGTCGAAGAAATCTGAGAGACGCGGAACCAGCCAGCGTTCCGCAAAGGCATACGTTGTCGTGACCCGGACCAGAGATTGCTCGACGTCCTTGTCGAGCATCGCGAAGGCTTCGCCAAGGGTATCAAAGGCAGTCTGCAGCTTGGGAAACAACTCCTGCCCCGCAGGCGTGAGGGCGATCTGACGCGGACGGCGTTCCACCAATTGAAACCCAAGGTAGGCTTCAAGATGCCTGATCTGATGGCTGATAGCGGTCGCGGTGACGCCGAGTTCGTCCCCTGCATCGGCAAAGCTCAGCCTCCGGGCAACCGCTTCGAAGGCGCGAATTGCGTTTAACGGCAGTAGTTTACGCATGGTGTTTCTCACCGGCGAAAGGAAATCTCAGCATGGCCTGAAGAATGGTCATTTGTTTTTCGGCCTCCTCTTTCTGAAGCTTGTGGAATGAAAAGGGAGGAACAAATGACACGTAACATTATCACCACCCGGCGCCAGTTGATCAAGGGGGGGCTTGCAACCGCCGCCGCCATCGCCAGCCCGGCCATCCTGCGTGCGCAGGGCCGTCGCACCCTGTCGATGCTCACCTGGGCGGGCCATGCCGACCCGGATGTGATCGGCGCCTTCGAGGAGGCGCATAACGTTCGCATCCGCGCCAAGGAATATGTCGGCGGCGACCAGATGCTCGCGCAAATCGCGCAGTCTCCGGCCGGAACCTACGATGTAATCCTGTCGGACGCGGAATACGTCGTCCAATTGCAGCAGGCGGGTTTCATTGAACCGCTGACACCCGAGGATTACCCGTTCGACGATTTTTTCCCGGAGTTCCAGAACTTCCGCGGTCACTGGTTCGACGGTCAGCCCTATGCGGTCTTCCTGCGGTTCGGCTTCCTCGGCCTGTCCCATAACCGCGCCGCGATGAGCGAGGCGGAAGCCCGCAGCTATCGCAGCATGTGGGGTTCTCAGCATGAGGGGCGGATCGGCCATTTTGACTGGCATCTGCCCAACCTGGGCGCGCTGAGCCTTCTCAATGGCAACGCGTCACCGTTTGATCTGGATGAGGCGCACTGGACGGAACTGACCGAGACGATGATGTCGCTCCGACCGCAGGTGCGCGGTTTCTATGACTACGGCGGGATGCTGTCAGCGCTGCGCTCGGGCGAGGTTTCCGCAATCCCCGGCATCGGGGACTGGATCACCGGCGTGCTGGCGCGCGATGGCGCGGATGTCACCACGACCATCCCCGAGGAAGGCGGCCTGCAATGGACCGAGTCGCTGTCGATTGGCACGCGGTCGGAAAACCAGGATCTGGCCCGAACATTCATCCAGTACATGCTGTCCCCCGAAGGACAGGTGAAGACCGCCACGCTCAAGGCCTATCCGGCGATGATCCCGACACGGGCGGGCTGGGCGCGACTGAATGATGAACTGCCGGGCGAGGCACAGCGTCAGAACATGGTGCTTAACGGCCCCAATGCGCTCGATGAAATCCGCGCCGGGCGTATCCGCCTGCGGGAGCTTCCGGTCCAGCAATCGCTGGAGACCTGGAACGACGCCTGGACGCGTTACAAGAACGCCTGATGTCCGGTCCGGCCCCGGCGCACTCGCCGGGGCCGCAGCCCTATCGGAGATATCGACATGACTTCCCCTGCTTTCCCGGCCCGCACCTCGGGGCGCCGCTTCCACTTCTTCTTCAATCGTGCCTGGCAGGCGCTTTGGGTCCTGCCGCTGCCTGCCTGGTTGCTGCTGTTCTTTGCAGTGCCGCTTGGCCTTCTGGTGGCGATTTCCTTCTGGTCCGTGGTGAACTATCGGCTGACACCGGACGCCACGCTGTCGGCCTGGCGTTATGTTCTGGGCCTTGATTTCCTCTGGGCCAGCTTCTGGCGCAGCTACGGGCTGTCGATGGCCAGCGCTGTCGCGATTTCGCTGCTGGCGTTTCCGGCCTCCTACGCGATGGCCTTTGTCGCAGCGCCGCGCCAGCGACTGGTGCTGCTGGGACTTGCGATTGCGCCGTTTTTCACAAGCTACCTCGTCCGCATCTATTCCTGGCAGGTCTTCCTGACCGAGGGCGGCGTGATTTCCTCCATCGTGCAGGCGTTGGGCGGCAAGGGGGAGAGCCTTCTCAACACCTATTTCGCGCTGTTCCTCGGCCACGCAACTCTGGCGCTGCCGGTCGTACTGATCCTGCAAACCATCGCCCTTGCCAATGTGGACCGGACCGGAATTTCGGCTGCTGCCAACCTTGGCGCGCGTCCCGGAGCCATCCTGTTCCGCGTCATCCTGCCTGCGGCCCGGCCCGGGCTGACGCTGGGGCTGCTGTTCGCCTTCCTGCTGTCCTATGCCGAGTTCGTCAGCGCCTCTTATCTGGGCGGTGGCACCTTCCAGACCCTGCCGATCCTCGTGACCGACCTTGTCCGGGCCGGTCAGCAATGGCCGCGCGCCGCCGTGGTGTCGCTGCTGATGATCGCCAGCCTGCTGGTCACCGCCTTTGTAACCGTCCTCTGGGCCTATCGCGAGAAAGGATAAGACATGCCTCCGCATCTGAAACACGCCTTGCCAAAAGCCTTCTGGATTGCCGGACTCGCATTGGTTTTCCTGCTGCTCTACGCACCGATCCTGTCGGCGGTCCTGTTTTCCTTCAGTGCCGACCGTTTCCCAAGCCTCGATATGTCCGGGTTCAGCACCAAATGGTACGCGCAGGTCCTGACCGATCGTGCCATGCTAGAGGCCCTTTGGAACAGCCTGACGGTTGCCGGGATTACCGCGCTGATCGCCACAACCCTGGGATTTGCCGCCGCCTACGCGGACTATCGTTTCCGGTTCTTTGGACAGAAGGCCGTGCTCGCGCTGGCCTTGCTGCCGCCGACGGTTCCGCTGGTTATCCTTGGCCTCGCCATGCTGGCCTTCTTCTCCCGCATCGGCATAGCCGGCACGCTTGCGGCCGTAGTTGCCGCGCATGTGGTGATCGCCGCGCCCTTTGCGATGGCGGTCTGCCGTCTGCGGCTGGCGCAGCTGGATGAGACGCTGGAAACTGCAGCGCAGAACCTGGGTGCGTTGCCGCATTCCGCGCTCGCCCGCATCGTGCTGCCGCACACGCTGCCCGCCATTCTCGCTGCCTTCCTGATCACCTTTGCAGTATCATTCGACGAGTATGTGATCTCTTGGTTCACGGGCGGTTTGAACCAGACCATTCCGGTTGCGGTTCTGACCACCCTTCAGGGGCAGGTCGATCCCACCATCCACGTTATCGGCACATTGAGTTTTTCCGTCACGCTGACGCTGGTTCTGATCGCGCTTGCCGTGGTCCTGAGCCAGAGCGGCGGCGCCATGTCCAAGGAGGAGACATCATGACCAACACACATCTGAAACTGGACGGGCTTGCCAAGTCCTATGGCAACTTCGTCGCCGTCGAAGAGTTTTCGCTGGACATTGCGCAAGGTGAGTTCATCGCAATCATGGGGCCGTCCGGCTGTGGCAAGACAACGAGCCTGCGCATGCTTGCCGGTCTTGAAACCGCAGACCGTGGCCAGATCACCCTTGCGGGCAACCGGATCGACCAACTGCCGGTCTGGGAACGGGAAACCCCCATGGTCTGGCAAAGCCTGGCCTTGTTCCCCTTCATGACCGTGCGGGAAAACGTCGAGTTCGGGCTCAAGATGCGCGGCGTTGCCGCTGCAGAGCGCCGTCGTCGCGCCGATGACTGGCTGGAGCGGCTGGGCATTTCCACCTACGCAGACCGCAATGTCGCGCGGCTGTCAGGCGGTCAGCGCCAGCGCGTCGCTCTGGCCCGCAGCCTTGTGCTGGAGCCCAAAGTGCTGCTGCTGGACGAGCCGCTTTCGGCGCTGGACGCTCATATGGCGATCAAGATGCAGGGCGAGTTGAAAAAACTTCAGCGCGAGCTTGGCATCACATTCGTCTATGTCACCCACAGCCACTCCGAGGCCTTCTCGCTCGCGGACCGCGTGGTGATCATGAACGGCGGCCGGGTGGAGCAGATCGGCAGCCCGCAGGACATCTTCCTGCGCCCACGCAGCAAGTTCGTCGCGCAATTCGTCGGCGGGATCAGCCTGCTGGAGGGACGGATTTCCGGCAAGGAGGACGGCAAACGCTTTCTGGAAACACGCGACGGCAAGGTCCAGCTTGCCGACAGCAGCGGACTGACACAAGGCGACAGCGCCGATCTGGCTGTACGGGCGGACAGGATCTCTGTGACCGTCAACCCGGGCTGGGGCGAGAACGAAATCGCCTGCACGCTGGTGTCCGAGGAGTTCGCCGGTGCGGTCGTCAATCTGCATCTCGAAACCGCATCCGGCCACAGCCTGGTGGCGCAAGTCCAGCAGCGCGAGCTCGAGCAGCTGGACGCAAGCACCGGGGCGCGGGTCTATGCCTCCTGGCACCCCTGCGACGGCTTTATTCTGGAGAGCGCGCAGCGATCGGAAGCAGGCGCCAAGGTGAGGGCCGCATGAGTTCTGTTCTCGACAATACCATGGAGGCTCTGAAAAGAGCCGGACAGGAGGGAGAGATTTTCCTCTCCCTCCTACCGGACCGTGCCCGCGCGGAAGCCCGTCAAAGCGATGATCGCACAGAGAAATTAGGCCCCCTCGATGGGGCCACACTCTCTTGGAAGGACATGTTCGCGCTCAACGGCGTCACCGCGCGGGCTGGCTCCGCCCACTGGCGTCCCTCAGCCCCCGCCACAGCGGATGCAGAGGTCGTGACGCGCGCCCGCAAGGCCGGTCTGGTCAGCATCGGCATCACCAATCAATCCGAGCTGGCCTTCTCCGGCATCGGCTACAACCCGCATCACGGCACCCCGCTTCTCGACGGCCGGGTGCCGGGCGGATCCTCCTCGGGGGCTGCGGCCTCTGTTGCGCGCGGGATCACCCGCCTCGCTGTCGGCACCGATACCGCTGGCTCCTGCCGGGTGCCTGCGGCGTTTCAGGGTGTGGTGGGCTTTCGCCCCACGCGCGGCCGCTATCCGATCAGCGACGTGATGCCGCTCGCGCCCAGCTATGATACGGTTGGCAGCTTTGCCCGCTCGGTCAGCGATATCATCGAGCTGGATGCCATTCTGTCCGGCGACAGCGCCCGCCCGGAGGCCGCCAGACGTTTTACGGTTCTCAGCGATGTGCTCGACGAAGGCGGTGTTGCCGCGCCGGTCGCTCAGCGCTGCAGAGAGGCAGTCGCGGCGCTCGCGCAGGCGGGCGTGTCGATGGAGCACTTCAGGCAGTCGCCGCTCGCCGAGGCGCTGGCGCTGATCCGTGCGGGCGGTTGGCCGGGCGCTGTCGAAGCGGTTGAGACCTACGGGCATCTGCTGGAAACCGAGAACGCCCGCCACCTCGATCCCTTTGTCGCGGTGCGGCTGCGCGCCTCCGCCGATCTGGACCCCGAGAAGATCGCCCGCGTCAAAGAGGGAGCGCAGGCGCTGCGCAAAACCGTACGAGCCTCCGATGCCATCTACGTTCTGCCGACGGCTGCGATTGAGGCCCCGCATCTGGCGCCGCTGCTGGAAGATCCCGAGAGCTTTGCCGCAACGAATGCTGCGGCGCTCCGCCTGACCATGCCCGCCAGCTTGCTGGATTTGCCCGCCATTTCCCTGCCCGTCGGCAAGACGGACGCGGGCTGCTGGGTCGGCCTGCAACTGGTCGGCGCGCCGGACAGCGACCGCACTCTGCTCGCCACCGCCGTAATGGTCGAAACGCTGCTGATGCAAAAGGAAGTGTGACATGATCCGAAACCCGATAAAATGGCCGAACGGCGCCCGCTGTGCCTGTGCGATCACCTTTGACGTCGATGCCGACAGCCTGATCCAGATCGCCCGCCCCGACGACGGGCACCGCCGCCTCTACCCGATCAGCATGGGCCGCTATGGCCCGAATTCCGGCGTGCCACGCATTCTGGACACCTACCGGCGGCTGGGGCTGAAACAATCCTTCTTCATACCCGGCTGGGTGATGGAGCAATACCCCGCGACGGTCGAGGCGATCCTTGCGGGGGGCCATGAGATCGGCCACCACGGGTATCTGCACGAAGACCCCGCCGAACAGAGCGCCGAGGAACAGACCTATTGGTTCGAACGGGCGCTCGAGGTGCACCGGAAGATGACCGGCAGCACCCCGCGCGGCTATCGCGCCCCGGTCTATAACGTCACCCCGGAGGTGCTGTCGCTCGCGGTGAAACACGGGCTGACCTATGAAAGCTCAATGATGGCGGACGATCTGCCCTATCGGATCGACACCGCATCCGGCTCTCTCTACGAGCTGCCGGTGCATTGGGGCAGCGACGACTGGCCGCCTTTCGCGCATTTCGACGAGATCGGCTACAAGATGCCGGTGATGTCGCCGCGCCGCGGGCTGGAGGCCTCGTTTGACGAGTTCGAAGCGCAATACGAGGCCGGTGGCCTCTGGATCGGCATCTGGCACCCGTTCCTGACCGGGCGGCTGGCCCGCTGGCGGGTGGTGGAGCGCTGGCTCGAAGAGGTGCTGTCGCGCGGCGATGTCTGGTTCGCACCGCTGGAAGAGATCGCCGCCTATGCCGCCAGCCAGGAGGCCGAAGGCGCCTGGCAGCCGCACCGCGAGCCTGCCGTCCCCTACCCACATCCTGTCCTGATGGAGAAATGAAGATGGATACCCTCAACACCCCCTTTGATGCCGCACGGCCCGACGGTGAGAACCCGAGCGCGCATCAGACCCTTGCGGAGGATGGTCGCCTCAGTGCCGGTACCACCTACACCATTCCCGCCCGTCAGGGCCGGGCAATGCGCGTGAAAAAGGGCGAACTGCTGTCGGTCATCAACCGCGACGGCAGCCAGATCGGCGATTTCTGGGCCTTTGCCGAGGGCGACTGCAACGAATACCTGTCGATGGAGCACCTGCGCCCGACGCTGCGGCGCGTGTCGCCGCGCCCCGGCGATGCGCTGGTGACCAACCGCCGCCGCCCGATCCTCACGCTGGTTGAGGACACTTCGCCCGGCGTGCACGACACGCTGGTCGCTTCCTGCGATGTGCACCGCTACGCGCAACTAGGCCACGAGGGCTATCACGACAATTGCACCGACAACCTGCGCATGGCGCTGGGGGCCATCGGCCTGCGCCCGACATCGGTGCCTTGCCCGCTGAACCTCTGGATGAACACGCCGGTGGTCGATGACGGCGCGATGGAGTGGCGGGCTCCGGTTTCGAGCAAGGGCGATCACGTGCTGTTCCGTGCGGAAATGGACGCCGTGGTGGTGATTTCCTGCTGCCCGATGGACCTGTTGCCGATCAATGGCGAGGATGCGCAACCGAGCGCGCTGGAAGTCCTGTTGCATCAGGACGCTGAGTGAACCGGTTTGCAGCGGATTGCACAAAACACAGGGGGCGCGGATCGAAATCCGCACCCCCCGATTTTACCGCCCCAGACGGGTGTCTCAGGCGGCCTCTGCCGCTGCACCGGCCAGTTTCGCGGCCAGCGCGCGGGTGCGGGTCTCTGCCGCTTCAACCGAGGCCTCGTGACGCGCGTCCTTGAACTCCTGATATTCGATCGCGATGGTATCGATATCCGCCTGCGCTACGCCGAAGTAATGCGCACAGGCCGCCAGCGCCGGGTCAAGCGCGTTGAGATGCGCCCGCACACCGCCCGGGGCAAAGCCGAACTCGCCGCGCGAGGACAGCACCACCAGCCGCTTGCCCGACAGGATCGGTTCAATCGGGGTGTCGCCGCGCGCCAGATCAAAGGAAAAGGTCCGGCCGATCCGTGCGATATGATCGATCCAGCCTTTCAGGGCGGTCGGCATGCCGTAGTTGTACATCGGCGCGCCCAGGACGACGATATCCGCCGCGATCACCTCATCGACCAGCTCATCAGACAGCGCCAGGCGCTCGATCATCCACGGCTCGCGCTCTTCGGGTGAGGTGAAGGCCGCGTGAATGAATTTATGGTCGATCGCCGGGATCGGGTTCAAGCCGACATCGCGGGTGATGACTTTCGTCTCCGGTGCCTGAGCCAGAAAGTTTTTCGTGAACAGCCCGGTCAGATGACGCGTGAGGGAGCGTTCTTCAAGCTGGGCGCTTGCATCAATTCGCAACAGAGTGGGCATGGGAAATCTCCTGAGTTTTTCCACTTCGCGCCATGCCTACCAAGTGGCCAACCCACTGGCGAAAGCGAATATCTCAGGGTCTGGATGAATAGGATTCATCCAGGCTGCACCCAAACGGAAAGGACAAGATCAATGCGGCGACTGCCTCCGCTACACGCACTCCGCGCCTTTGAAGCCGCTGCCCGACACCTGCATTTTGCCCGTGCCGCCGCTGAGCTTCACCTGACGCCGACCGCGATCAGCCACCAGATCCGCCAGCTGGAAGAGATCCTAGAGGTGAAACTCTTTCATCGTTATCCGCGCCCGATCCGCCTGTCGGCAGAAGGCGAGGCCCTGTATCCGGTGCTGCGCGAGAGTTTCGACCGAATAGCCGACACCATCGCCGGGATTTCCGAGCGGGATACGGACCGCCCGTTGACGGTTTCCGTCACGGTGGCTTTCGCCAGTCTCTGGCTCATGCGGCGGCTGCCTGCATTGCGCAGCGAGGCCGGGATGAACCTGAAGGTCGAGGCTGACAACCGACCGGTGGACCTGTCCGGTGGCGATGTCGATTTTGCGGTGCGCTACGCCGTCCAACCCGAACCGCTGGGCCGATGGCTGCCACTGTTCGAAGACAGCCTGATCCCGCTCTGCGCACCTGACCTGCTGCGCCGCTGTCCGGTCAACGACGATGCCGGTATCCTGCGCCTGCCGCTGATCGAATACCGCTGGAGTGGCGGCGCAGAAGCGGCGCCCAGCTGGCAACGCTGGTGCCGCGCTGCCGGGCTTACGGGGGAGGCACCAGAGGTTACACAGCACTTTTCCGAGGAAATCCATGCCATTGACTCGGCGCTTGCAGGTCAGGGCGTGGTGCTGGCGTCCAGCGTTCTGGCCGCCTCTGCTATGACCACCGGGCAGCTGGTGCGCCTATCCGATACGGACTTGCCCGGCAGAACCTTCTGGGCAGTGAGCCGCGCCGATCATCCGCGCTTTGCCGAAGTGGAGCACTTCGCAAACTGGGCGCGGGCTTCCGGGTAGGTTTGGCAGCACGAGACGTCGTGCTTGTAGGTTTGCTGTGTGCTGCCAGCATCCCACTGGCAGCCTTCAGTATAGGAGGCTGCCGCGAGGCTTCATCAGCGGGCTGCTGGTCCGATCAGGTGAAGAGGAAAGTCTCCGCGAGGTTCAGGTCATCGACCGCGATGTTTTCCACCAGCACAGAGGTCTCGGCAAACGTTATCAGGACGTCGTCACCCGATTGGGCAAACGTGATTTCGTTCATGGCCTCTGCCCCCCTGGTGATTTCAATGGTGTCGGAGCCGTAATCAAAATCCGTGATCGTGTCGTTGCCGACATTACGGCCGAATACAAACCTGTCCGCCCCGAAGCTCCCGGTGAGCAGATCATCCCCGAAACCGCCTTTGAGCGTGTCCTGTGCACGTCCACCGTGCAGGGTATCATCGCCGCGTCGGCCAAGAAGTTCATCATGACCGCTACCACCGTCAAGATTATCCCTCCCCTGGCCGCTGTAGAGAAGATCGTCGTCCTTGCCGCCAAACAGTACATCGTTACCCTGCGACCCCCTCAGAGTGTCAGAGCCGGAGTTCCCTTTCAGGGTATCCTGACCCCAGCCACCGATCAGACTATCGTCACCGGCTCTTCCGAAAAGCGCGTCATGCCTCCGGCCTCCATCAAGAGTATCCGCCCCTTCTCCACCGTAGAGAAAATCGTCGCCGTCCTGAGCACTTGATTGCCATGTTACGACGAAACCGCCATCCGAAAGGGCCGTGACGCTGGGATAATACCGGTTGTCTGTGGTTTCAGTATTGACCTGGAATTCAGAACCGACGGCAACCCCGGCCGCATCATAGCGCTGGCCAAAGATGCCCTCGGTATTCCCGATCCCGTCGGCTGAGTGCCATGTGACGACAAAGCCTCCAGCATTAAGCCCCGTCACGCTTGGGATAGCTTGATCGCCAACTGTATATGTATTGACAAGGAATTCAGGACCGATCACAGCCCCATCCGCGTCATAGCGTTGGCCATAGATTCCAGCACCATCGCCGTCCTGATCTCTTGTTTCCCATGTCACGACGAATCCGCCACCCGACAGCGCCGCCACGCTGGGCTGCCTTTGACTGGAAGCCGTCTCGGTATTGACTAGGAATTCAGACCCCAGGGTCGGGAAGGTTTGCGATGAGGTTCGTGTGACCATGTGGACAGGGTTCCTATAGAAAATGGGTCTTGTCTAAAGGCGCGCATACAAAGTGCACGCCGCAAAATGGATGGGCCTCCGCCGACAGTGTCGGACGCGGCTTGGAACTGTTTTTCTGTGCGGAAAAATGTCGAACTTGCTAACGGCCTGATAGACTACGCGCCAGAAGGCTGCGAATGAAAGAGATAGGTCACATCACGTTTTCGTGTGCTTTCAGGCATTCACTAGAGCCGCGTAAACCTAAAAGATCATGAGGCTTTCCTCTACCCCGCCGTTGCCGCTGAAAGGGCTCGGCGCGTATGTGAGCACTGTCACTGCCATATGGGCCTGGCCTGCTATCTTTATTGGTTTCCGACATCAAAAAATCTGCGACAGGTCCAGTCTGCTTGAAAGCCCACTGTGGCGAACCTCAGAGAGATGCACTCCAACTTAAACCACCGTCTAACCTGGGAGTTCGCGCCAAACTTTCGGATCGAGGCTGGCCGCAGCGAAAATCCCCCCCCAGAGGGCACCGGGGATTCCCGGACTCAATACGTCCTGACCTGCGAGGATGAGGCCCGGCACCGGGGTCTTTGCCTGAAGCGCGTCGCTTAGCACGCGTTCGGGTGTGACATCGATTCCGTAGAACCCACCATGGTGATGCCCAGTGATCGCTTCGGTCGAGAGTGGCGTCGAAAGAGTACGGAACACCACGAGCTTGGCGAGGTCAGGAAAATGTGTTTCGAACTGCGCAAAGAGGGTTTCCTCGACCGCTTCCTTGAAGACCTGATAGTCCGCCCCTCGTGCGCCCGGCTCCAGATAGGCCCATTTTTCCACGACTGACCAATCGGTCCACGCCACGATTTCCCCGGCGTATTTCCGGGATGGGCCGGGATCGTGGGCGCTGTCCTTGAGCGACGCAAAAGAAACAAACATGCCCTCGGGCGGAGTGTCTGGTGCGTCGGCCCAGACGACATCGACCTTTCCGCCCGGGTATATCCAGTGGTTCGAGCGGGTCGCTCCGGCAGCCTCGATATCGCCCTCAAAGCCGATGAACAGGCTGAAATGCGCAACCGAGTGAGGCAAGGCGTGGATTTGCTCAATCCAGTCCTGATGTCCACAGCCCTCGGGCAGGAGGCTATTCACCGTTTCCCGCGCACCGATATCAGAAATCACGGCTCCGGCGCGGATTTCCTCTCCCGCTGCCGTGCGTACCCCAACGACCCGCTCATTCTCGATGACCAGTGTTTCAACCCGTGTGTTCGCCCGTGCCGCCCCCCCGGCTTTGGTGATCGTCGGCAGGATGTGTCGGGCAAAAGCCGCACCGCCGCCCACCGGATACCAGGCACCACTCTCCAGATAGGAGCCTGTGATCAGTGCGTGCATCGCAAAGCTTGCCTTACTGGGCCTGCCGCCGTGGTCGAACCATTGCGCGGCGAAAGCTGCAGCGAGGTCAGGGTTGTCGGTGATCTCGTCAATGACTTCCTGCGTTGTCCGCTTACACCATCGGTCGATGGCATGGCCGTGCCACCACTTCATCGCCGACCCGATGATCCCGGGCATGGCGCGTGTCGAAGTTACCGTAAAAGCCGCCTGCCTGCCCTCTCTGAGCGCCGCGATCCAGGCCTCAATGGCCTTGGTTTCGTCCGGAAAGCGGTCTTTGAGATCGCGCTCCTGCGCCCCGAAGGGCCGCGATAGGGACAGCGGCGGGGCGTCGCCGATGTGCAGGTTATCATATATGGCCCCCATGGAGGTGAACTTGATCGGCGTATCCGAGAGCCAGTCGAGCATGTGGCGTTCACGATCTTCGGGCGCGACGCAGTTGAGGTAGTGGATACCCGCGTCCCAGGAGAAACCCTCCATGGAAAAGCTGTGGGTCAGGCCGCCGAGCGTCTGGTACTGCTCCAGCAAAAGCACCTTGTGCCCGAGCTTCGACAACGCGGCAGCTGCAGCCATGCCGCCCATACCAGAGCCGATGATGATGGCATCCCAGCCATTTTTGTCGGTGTCAGCCATATTCACTCTCCTGCGCATCGCAATGTTTCGCATGAAATGATCTGTCCAAGTTTATTGGTAACAGCGGCCCGCCAATCGCGATTTGATCGCGATCAATCCAGCGGAAGGCGCAATCGAACGCCTGCTGGATCGGCTCGAAGGAGATGACGCCAGCGCCGCCCTCATGGAGCGCTTGAAGGCGAGGGAGGCGGAGCGCGATGCGCTCCGGGCGGAACTCGCGGAGATTTCCGAAGAGAACAGTTTCACTGTGCCTTCCCGGGAGGATCTGGAGGAGATCTACCGTGCCCAGGTCGCACGTCTGGAAGAGCTGCTGACCGGCAGCGATCATATGGTCGAGGCGAATGCGCTTTTGCGGGAGCTTCTGGGCGAAGTCCGCTTCTGGGGCGACCCGCAGGCAGAGGGTGGTGTTGCGATTGAGATCCGGGGAGAGGTGTCCCGGATGTTTCAAGGCACTGGTGGAACACAAGAAAGCGCCCCTTGGGACGCTGGCTTGTCTGCTTTGCAGATTTCAGTGGTTGCGGGAGCAGGATTTGAACCTGCGACCTTCAGGTTATGAGCCTGACGAGCTACCGGGCTGCTCCATCCCGCGGAGATTGTTGGTTATGATCGTTAGAGAGAATTTATTTTGGTATTTACTAGGTTTGGCGGTGACCTACTCTCCCAGGGCTTAAGCCCAAGTACCATTGGCGCGACGGCACTTAACTTCCGGGTTCGGGATGGGACCGGGTGTTTTGCTCGTGCTATGACCACCAAACCGAGTAAATACCAAAAGCTTCCGGCTTTTGGTATTGCGAGCTCCGTTGTGTCACGGGGCGCTTTCCAAAAGCGGAAGGTTTCAGATCAACGTTTTGTCCAGGTTTCGTTTTGCTTTTTGGTGTTTATGAGACTGTCTGTTACTGGAACAGATCAAGCCTATCGGGCGATTAGTACCGGTCAACTGAATGCATTGCTGCACTTACATCTCCGGCCTATTGACGTGGTGGTCTTCCACGGCCCTCAGGGATACCTTGTTTTGAGGGGGGCTTCCCGCTTAGATGCCTTCAGCGGTTATCCTTTCCGATCATAGCTACCCTGCACTACCGTTGGCACGATAACAGGTCCACCAGTGGATCGTTCACCCCGGTCCTCTCGTACTAGGGGCAACTCCTCTCAAGTATCCTACACCCACGGCAGATAGGGACCGAACTGTCTCACGACGTTCTAAACCCAGCTCACGTACCTCTTTAAACGGCGAACAGCCGTACCCTTGGGACCTGCTCCAGCCCCAGGATGAGATGAGCCGACATCGAGGTGCCAAACACTGCCGTCGATATGGACTCTTGGGCAGTATCAGCCTGTTATCCCCGGCGTACCTTTTATCCGTTGAGCGATGGCCCTTCCACTCGGGACCACCGGATCACTATGGCCGACTTTCGTCTCTGCTCGACTTGTCAGTCTCGCAGTCAGGCTGGCTTCTGCCATTGCACTCAACGAGCGATTTCCGACCGCTCTGAGCCAACCTTCGCGCGCCTCCGTTACGCTTTAGGAGGCGACCGCCCCAGTCAAACTACCCGCCACGCAGGGTCCCGGATCCGGATAACGGACCGCGGTTAGACATCAAGAGTGCGAAGGGTGGTATCTCAAGGGAGGCTCCACCGGAACTAGCGTTCTGGTTTCGATGCCTACCACCTATCCTGCACATCACAATCCTGATGCCAGTGCGAAGCTGTAGTAAAGGTGCACGGGGTCTTTCCGTCTAACCGCGGGAAGCCTGCATCTTGACAGGCAATTCAATTTCGCTGAGTCGATGTTGGAGACAGCGGGGAAGTCGTTACGCCATTCGTGCAGGTCGGAACTTACCCGACAAGGAATTTCGCTACCTTAGGACCGTTATAGTTACGGCCGCCGTTTACCTGGGCTTCAATTCGGAGCTCTCACTCCTCCTTTTAACCTTCAGGCACCGGGCAGGCGTCAGACCCTATACGTCGTCTTACGACTTCGCAGAGCCCTGTGTTTTTAATAAACAGTCGCCACCCCCTGGTTTGTGCCCCCGGATCCAAGTTGCCTTGAACCCGGGCCTCCTTCTCGCGAACTTACGGAGGTATTTTGCCGAGTTCCTTCAACATCGTTCTCTCAAGCGCCTTGGTATTCTCTACCAGTCCACCTGTGTCGGTTTAGGGTACGGTCTGATGGAGGGCTATTTCCAGGGACTGCTCAGCAGCCCAACCAATCCGATAAGGCTGAACTACAGTCGCAATCCGTCACATCCTCCTGGCCCAGGAATATTAACCTGGTTCCCATCGCCTACGCCTTTCGGCCTCGGCTTAGGGGCCGGCTTACCCTGCTCAGATTAGCTTTAAGCAGGAACCCTTGGACTTTCGGCGAGAGTGTCTCTCACACTCTTTGTCGCTACTCATGTCATCATTCTCGCTAGTGATCTCTCCACCGGATGGCTCACGCCCCGGCTTCATCGAAAGCCTCTTGTCTCCAATCTTCCCGAAGGAAGTAAGGAGACATGAGACTATGTCACACTACGCTCTGCTACCATGCACTATGTGCATCCTCGGCTTCGGCTCATGGCTTGAGCCCCGTTACATCTTCGCCGCAGGACAACTTATTTAGACCAGTGAGCTGTTACGCTATCTTTAAAGGATGGCTGCTTCTAAGCCAACCTCCTGGTTGTTTTGGTCGTCCCACCTGCTTTCCCACTTAGCCATGAATTGGGGGCCTTAGCCGGAGGTCAGGGTTGTTTCCCTCTCCACTACGGACGTTAGCATCCGCAGTGTGTCTGCCATCTAGTACTCCCGGGTATTCGGAGTTTGGTTAGGATCAGTAAGCCTGTGGGGCCCCATTACCCATCCAGTGCTCTACCCCCCGGGGTATTCGGATGACGCTCTACCTAAATAGATTTCGCAGAGAACCAGCTATCTCCGAGTTTGATTGGCCTTTCACCCCTAGGCACAGCTCATCCCGATCTTTTTCAACAGATGTGGGTTCGGTCCTCCAGTGCGTGTTACCGCACCTTCAACCTGGCCATGCCTAGATCACTCGGTTTCGGGTCTGATCCCACGAACTCATTCGCCCTATTAAGACTCGCTTTCGCTGCGCCTTCGCCTAGCGGCTTAAGCTTGCTCGTGAGACCAAGTCGATGACCCATTATACAAAAGGTACGCTGTCAGCCCTCAAGGGGCCTCCAACTGATTGTAGGCGTTCGGTTTCAGGTACTGTTTCACTCCCCTCGTCGGGGTGCTTTTCACCTTTCCCTCACGGTACTGGTTCACTATCGGTCAGTAAGGAGTACTTAGCCTTCGAAGGTGGTCCTCCGATCTTCAGACAGAATTTCACGTGTTCCGCCCTACTTAATACGTCCATCAAAGCTTCCTGTACGGGGCTATCACCCGCTATGGCTGCGCTTCCCAACGCATTCCAGTCACTTATCTGGCTCGGCTGGTCCCCGTTCGCTCGCCGCTACTAAGGGAGTATCAATTGATGTCCTTTCCTCCGGGTACTTAGATGTTTCAGTTCCCCGGGTTTGCTCTTAAAACCCTATGTATTCAGGTTTTAAGTACCTGGTTCAGCAAGATATTGGCTACCGTGGTAACAATATCGAACTGTCAGGTGGGTTCCCCCATTCGGAAATTCATGGATCAAAGCCTATTCTCGGCTCCCCATGACTTATCGCAGAGTATCACGTCCTTCATCGCCTCTTACTGCCAAGGCATTCACCAAACGCCCTTCTCGCGCTTGATCTGGTCCAGAAAGAGACAGTCTTTGACAACTGTCGGATCCGGAAGCTGGTTCACAACCGGATCATCTGTCTCTGAACCAAAAAGCATACTTTCCCGCTCTTCCATCCTTATGCCTGTGATGTCGGTCGCAGGC